>NZ_JAXAFK010000001.1 GCF_033898505.1 Pectobacterium carotovorum
TGGCGACTGTGATGGAAATCCGCATATTCAGGCAGGATGACTTTGAAGCCGTGATCACTCTCTGGGAGCGCTGTGATTTACTGCGCCCGTGGAACGATCCTGAAATGGACATCGAACGTAAGCTTAATCACGACCCCGATCTGTTTCTGGTCGCAGAGGTGAACGGCGAAATCGTGGGGTCGGTAATGGGCGGTTACGACGGCCACCGTGGATCGGCGTACTACCTTGGCGTACACCCTGATTTTCGCGGACGCGGCATTGCGAATGCATTAATTAGCCGACTGGAGAAAAAGCTCATTGCCCGCGGCTGTCCGAAGATCCACCTGATGGTGCGTGAGGACAACGATGCTGTCATCGGCATGTATGAAAAACTCGACTACGAGATGGTTGATAGCGTCACGCTGGGAAAACGCCTGATTGAAGACAGGGAGTATTGATTGTTATCTCACTGATGCCAAACTGCTATTCCTGCACCGTTTCTCCCTTCTGGTCTCCCTCTCAGTAAAAATGTGCGCCTCCGTTAGCGCACTTTTCTTTTTAACTCAACGTATTGCTTAGCTTTGTAATGGTATTGCATGCAATTTGTTAGACTTTATGGGTAACAGTTTTCATTTGTAAAACGATTCTCATTTGTATTATTATTTATTAATGTTCTCCGTTTGATCTTGACATGTTTTTTCATGTTCTGATTTTGCTTACATTTTATTGCCTGGAAGATTGTGATTGCACTACTGACACCAGGAAGTTCAAGAGATGGAGTTGGATAGTGAGTCGTGAAAATCTTCAGGGGGCTTTACTCGGTGCGAATCGCACTGGCGGTAGCGCATTGCTGACCCCTCGTTCTCTTGCTCATTCCTATTCAATTGCCGCGTCGAATTCCGATACCCCTAACTGGCGTTCTCTGGCCTTTTTTGTGTTGTCCTGTGTGGCGCATGCGTTACTGGCGGTTTTCTTTCTATTGCACTATTCCCCGAAAGAAAACATTGAAGATATGGCGGGAAACGCGGGCGGCAGCATGCAGGTGACCATGATGGCGGCTGCGATGTCACAGGCTGCCGACACGTCGCCACCCGTAGCCGATCCTCCCGCTGCGCAACCGACGCCCGTGGTGATGCCAATCCTAACGCCATTACCAGAACACCCCAATCCTGTTATTAAACAACCCGTCATTGAGCGTAAACCTGTCACGCCGACAGCGGAAAAAAAGCCGCCCGTGCGTGAGAAAAAACAGCCTGAAAAGAAACCGGAAGAGAAGCCGAAAGAACAGCAGCAGGCTAGATCGCAGCAGACACAACAGACCGAGAAGAAAAGTGAGTCTCCCGTAGCAACAGCACAAAGCGGTGATGCGCCTTCCCCAACGCCATCCTCGGTTGGTATGCCGGGGAGCGCAACAACGGCCAAAGCGGGGGAGAGTGATAGCGGTCAGGCGACTCGCGGTGCAGGGAAAAGCAGTAGTCAAAATTTCAAAGCGCTGCATCGCCGCGTGAATTACCCCGCTCGGGCAAAAGCGCTGGGCGTGGAAGGAAAAGTGCGCGTCAAATTCGATATTACCGGTAGCGGTACGGTCACTAACGTACAGATTCTGTCTGAAACGCCAGACGGCGTATTTGGCGATGACGTGATGAAAGATATGGCGCGCTGGCGCTATCGGACGGAGGCACCAGTTGAGAATCAGGTGGTTTCCATCGTGTTCAAACTCAATGGTCATATTCAGGTTGATGATTAGCAATACATGTTACATGCAGTAATTACAAAAAATAATTTTATTTTTCAAATGATAAGGTTCACTGGGGATTTTGAATAAATGAATAAGAACGTCTATTTAATGATGATTTTGTCATTATTATCAGGGCCTGCGCTCGCACAGCAAAACGATACCTCTGTCGATGACAATCAGCAGAAAAACAATGCAGAAACCGAAGAAGAACAGCAGGGTGATTCCTCTTCAGGAAATGGCGAAGATACAATTTTAGTTCGCTCAACCCCGACCAGTCAGTCGATGGGAACGCAGATTCTTAATGCCGAGCAGATTAAAAAGATGCCGACCGGAAACGGCTCGGTCACTGAATTATTAAAGAATAACCCGAATGTACAGTTCGCTAATACGGCGAATAGCAGCAACACGCCGGGTGAATTGGCACCGGAAAATGTCTCGTTCCACGGCGAGAAATTTTACAACAATAACTTTATGATCGATGGGTTATCGAATAATAACAATATTAACCCTGGCGCTAATAAGGGAGTGTTAGATGGCGATCCGGATGGTTACAGTCCGATTGATTTACCCGCAGGTGGCACGCAATCATTCTGGGTTAACTCGGAACTGATTGAATCACTGGAAGTGTTCGACAGCAATATCTCCGCTAAATACGGCGACTTTACCGGTGGCGTGGTGGATGCCAGACTGATGGATCCCAAGCTGGCTAAAGCCTCCGGCAAAGTATCTTATCGTACAACGCGTGACAGTTGGACCCGTTATCATGTTGATTCTAATATCAGTGATGAATTCTACTCTGGTACTAACCTCTACTACCAACCGAGATTTAAGAAACAGTTCTATTCAGCTACCTTTAATCAACCGTTGAGCGATAAAGCAGGCTTTATTTTTGCCTATAACCGCCAACAGTCGGATATTCCCTTTTATCATTCCTATTTGGGGCAATGGGACGATCAGGAACGGATGAGTGAAACCTATTTGTTAAAAGGTTCTTATCTGACGGATAACGGCGATATTGTGCGTATGACAGGTATGTATTCCCCGCACGAATCTAAATATTATAAAAAGAATATCAAGAACGGTGCATTTACCAATACTGGTGGCGGCTATCGCTTCAATATGGAATGGGAACACAATGCCAACTGGGGGAAAATGACCAGCCTGGCGGGGTATCAGTTTGAGCAAAACAAAATCGAACATGAATCTAATCAATTTATTACTTGGATCAACAATGCTCCTTCATTAGGCTTTGTCTCCCCGTCACTGGATTGGCAATCGTCCATTAGAAATTCATCGATTGGCGGTTATGGGACATTTGCAACAGAAAAAAATACCACCACGTTAAAGCAGAATTACGAACTTAATCCTGCATTCTTACTGGGAATGACTCATCAGGTCGATTTCGGCTGGCAGGCTGATTTTGCGAATGCACAGTATCGTCGTTTTCAGGATGCCTATGCGGCCAGCGTTTCACCGAATGCGACCTACATTAATCGTGGCATTGTGTGCTTACCCGGTGATCCATTGTGTATTCCCGGCGAGCAATTTGCAGGTACCCGTACACTCTATCCGGCGCGTTCTGTGCAAGTCAGCTATAGCAGCTATGCTGCCTATCTGCAAGACAGCATGAGCTATGGGCGCTTGGAGGTAACCCCTGGGGTGCGTGTTACGTACGATGATTTCCTGGAGAATCTGAATTTTGCTCCTCGTTTCGCCGCTTCTTATGATGTCTTCGGCGATCGCTCAACGCGCTTGTTTGGCGGGGCCAACCGCTATTATGCGGCGAATATGCTGGCATATAAGCTGCGGCAGGGGATCGGTACGAGTATCGCACAAAGGCGTACCTCGTCTACTATTCCGTGGACCTCTAACCCAGAAAGAGCCGGTACGAATTACACCGTATCTGATTTAAAAACACCTTATAGTGATGAGGTGACGCTGGGTTTATCTCAACGAGTCATGAGCACCGTATGGACGGCCAAGTGGGTTAATCGTCAGGGGAAAGAGCAATTTGGTCGTGAAACGATTACTAATAATGGTTCAAGTTACCGTGTGATGAATAATGCGGGGCGGACTGAAGGGAATACATTGTCTCTGGAAGTGCAACCCATCAGCCCTCATCGTTTTAGCTTTGCTGAAGTGAATTGGTCATTTGGTGCTTATGTTTCGAAAAATAAAGCTAACTCAATTGCTTACTACGATGATAGCGATACAGATGAAGTTCGAGTTATTGTTGACAATAAGCTGATATATAAGGGCGACATGGATGCGATGGACTTCAATACGCCTTGGAATGCCTTCTTGAACGTGGATACTTACTTCCCGGCAATTCGCCTCAATTGGGGCCAGCGTGTAGGTTATACCTCCGGCTATAAAGGGTATTCTTCTCTGCCATTGTATACTGTGTGCCCTGGTGGAAGTCCTGCATGTGACGCCGATCCTGGTTTTACTGGAAGTGCACAGGAATATGTGTCCACTAAATATGATAGCTTTATCTCTTATGATTGGCGTTTTTCCTATTCGCAGCCAGTATATAAAAAACAGACATTGGACATCACGTTGGATGTGCTGAATGTGCTCGATAACGTGGTTGAAACTCAGCAGAAAACGAATATCAATACCAAAATTGTGACCTATAAACCCGGCCGTCAGTTCTGGCTTGGCGTCGCTTACACCTGGTAAATCCTATGCCCCGCCTACGTCACAGCCTGACGTAGGCGGGGCATTTTGCATTCATGCATTCATGCATTCAGAAATTGCCTTACAGGCAAAAATAAAAACGAAAAGGTTGTTATGAACTGGAAGAAATGTTGCTGGTTATCGCTAACGGCTGTCGGCCTGTTAGCTGGAAGCGTTGTGAGCCAGGCCGAGGAAGTTAAAAGTCCGTTGCCAGCTTTTAAAGAAGGAACGCTGGCGAATGGATTGCGTTATACCCTCGTGCCGCTGGAAGGGCAGAAGTCACGGGTAGATGTTCGCCTGATTGTGGATGTCGGTTCGATTGATGAGAAAGACAACGAATCCGGCGTGGCGCACATGGTGGAACACATGGTGTTCCGCGCCAGCGATGCGTTTCCTCAAGGTGTGAGTACGGAACTGCATAAGCAAGGCTGGGGACGCGGACAGAGCTATAACGCGGTGACCAACTACGAGCGCACCATGTACATGATGAGCCCGCCGAAAGGGAATCGCGATCTGGGGACGACCTTGCAGGCGCTGAGCCAGATGACAGGTCACGCCAAGCTGCTGCAAAGCGATCTTGATGATGAGCGCAAAATTATTCTGGAAGAGTGGCGTGGCAAGCTGGGCGTAGCGGAACGCATGAACCAGCAGCGCGTACAGGCGATTCGCCATGACTCTCGCTATCCTTCCCGCCCGACGATTGGCACGGAAAAATCGATTAACGAAACACCAGCTAGCGTACTACAGGATTTCTATCAGCGCTGGTATCACCCGTCGAATATGCGGTTGATGATTATCGGTGATATCACGCCTGCGGAGGCGGAGCGCGACATTCAACGCTATTTTGCACCGCTGCCGAATGTTGCCGTGCCAGCCCGTGATTACTATGAGCCATTACTGAAACCGCAGCTCAAAGTGGCGCGTTTGCAGGATAGCCAAAGTGGTAGCAGTCAGGTGTCATTTGTCTACCGTTTCAATGACAAAGACACATTCGGCCAATCCGATTACCGTCACCGTTTGCTCACACAAATCACACTGTCTGCGGTAACGCGTCAGGTTCGCCGACAGCAGGCAGAGCTGCCGCAGGACGCCAGCAGCCTGGTGGTGCGTAAATCGGATATCGGTAAAACGACGGCGGCATTGGGCTTTTTCGCCAATGTGATGCCGGGAGGCCATGATGCCGCGATTTCTGCTGTACTGAAAGAGATCGAGCGGTTCAAACGCTATCCGTTAAACGAGCAGGACATCACGGAGATCACATCCGACATTCGTGAAGTCGCGCAGCGTATGAGTACTACCCCTGAAACCCGTGAGTTTGCAGACTGGGTGCAGCAGTTGACCATCGTCTGGCAGCAGGATCGCCCGTATGTCGGCAGCCAGCAGCGCGGTAAAGATGCGCTGGACGCGCTGGACACCATCACCGCGGAAGAGGTGAACCGCCATTGGCAACGCTGGTTAGCTTCTCCAGATACGTTGGTACAGTTTAGCGTGCCGGGTGCGACACCTTTCACGCTGCCGAAGCCAGAGGCGATGCGTAAGTTACAAGCTCAGTGGGCCGCAGCGACGCTGGCACCGTTACAGGTAGAGAAAGAAAAAGTCATCCCTGAGCTTCCTGCCGTGACGCAAAGCGGGAAACGTACGGCGATGAAGACGTTTGCCGCACAGAAGGTCGAGCAGTGGCAGTTGAGTAATGGCGATCGCGTCGTGTGGCTGCGTGCGCCGGAAGCGGGCAAGAAAGTGTATCTCACCGCGACGAGTCAGGCAGGATTCATGGCGACTTCGCTGAATCCGTGGCAGGCACAGTTGGCGAGTCAACTGGTCAATCAGAGCGGCCCTGCGACATGGAGTGGTGAAGCGCTAACGAACTGGAAAAAAGATAAATCCCTGTCGCTGAGCATCGATCAGGAAGCGGAGCAACTGACGGTAAACGGGAGCGCCCCCACTGAGCAACTAGCCAGTCTGCTGGGGTTATACCGCGAGTTGAATGTGGCACCGGGTATCGATCCTGAGGTGATGAAAGAGAGCATGATGAGTCTGGCGCGTCAGAAGGCCAATGACGATCAGTCCGTCGGTGGAAAACGCGCTGGCGAAATTGCCAAACTGCGCTTTGGTGGGCCAGCCTGGCAGCAACCTGAAATTGCAGAGCTGAAACAAATCTCAGCGCCAGCGTTGCTTTCACAGTGGCATAAAGCCGCTGCCGCACCGGTCACCTACTATCTGATAGCGGATATGCCTGCTGCACAGCTGTTGCCACAGGTTGAACGTTACCTTGCGACCATACCGCGTCAGCCTGCCAGCGAGGTGAAATCACATCTGGCACTACCGGGTAAACGTGAGGCGACATCGGCTATCAATATCGAACCGCGTGCCGATATTCTGGCCTGGAGTTTCACGCCACATACATGGACGCCACAAGCCGCAGTGCAGGTGAGTATTGCTCGTAATATTGCGAATAAATACCTCAAGACGAGCCTGCGTGATGACGCACTGGGTATTTACCGCATGCGTGTCGATAGCGAGCTGGAAGATAAAAAACAGCGTATTGAGACGGAAGTGAGTTTCAGCAGCGCGCCAGAACGTGCGCAAGAGCTGTGGAAACTGGCCGAGCACGTCTTTGCTGAACTGCCGACGAAGATTACTCAGGAAGATTTGGACGATCAAAAAGCACAGTTTATCCGTGCAGAAAAAGGGCGTCAGAGCGATCTCATGACAATACAGCGCCGCCTGCTTCTGAGCTACCGTCACTATGACGATCCGCGCTATCTGAGCAGTGTATCCAAACTGGCTGACAGCATCACGCTGGAAGGCGTGCGGGCGATGTCGGCGAAGCTGTATAACCCGGATAACCGCGTGCTTTACATCACCTTGCCGCAAGAGGTGAAAGAGTGAAAAAGATTGCGGCACAGTTTGCCGATCTCTGCCGCCCTTTCTGGCGGGGAAAACAAGGCTTGCTAGCGCTGTTGCTTCTCATCGCCGCCACCAGTATGGGATGGGCAATTGTCTATCTCAACGTGTTACTCAATGATTGGAGTAAAACGTTTTACGATGCGCTAGGGTCGTTTGATAGCAACGTGCTGATCTCTCTTATGAAAGAGTACGGCATCTATATCTTGATTTACATCGTGGTATTTGTGCATCAGGACTGGCTTACTCGCTGGCTGATCATTCGTTGGCGCAGTGCTCTGACGGAAGAGTTGGTGAATAGCTGGCTGGCAAAGCGGGCGTTCTATCGGATGTCGATAGCAGGAAAAATCGATAACCCCGATCAGCGTATCGCCGAGGATATCAGCTTGTTTGTGGATAAAACGGTCAGTCTGGTGGTGTCGTTTTTGGTTGTAACTGCCCAACTGTCGTCTTTCGTCATCATCCTCTGGGAGTTATCGGGCGTACAGCGCTTTACGTTGTTCGGCGAGGAGTGGGTAATCAAAGGCTATCTGGTTTGGGCTGTCATTCTCTATACCGTATTTGGCACGTTGATAACGCACCTTATTGGTAAACGGCTGCACGGTATTAACTATGAGAAACAACGGGCCGAAGCGAATTTTCGTGCGTCCTTGTTGCGTAAGCATGATAACGCCGAGCAAATTGCGCTCTATGGTGGTGAACAGCAGGAAAAAAACCATCTTCAACGGCAATTTTCTGCGATTGTCTCTAACTGGTGGCGTTCAATGAATGCGGAACGTAATCTGGGCTTTTTCACCACGGGTTACATGCGTATTAGCTTGATCGTTCCTATTTTTGCCGCCTTACCTGCGTTTTTGAGCAAAACGGTGACGCTAGGTGGGCTGATGCAGATCCGTGGCGCGTTTGCACAAGTGCATGGTGCATTGAGTTGGTTTATTCGCATGTATCGGGAATTCATGGAGCTTTCCGCGAGCATGGAGCGTCTCAGCCAGTTTAAACAGGAAATTAAACGCCATCAGTCTGAACAAGAAACGATCCCCGTTGGCGAGCGTTTGCAGGTGGATCAGCTTTCTTTCACCACGCCGCAGGGTTCTCCGCTGTTGCAAAATGTGGATCTGAGCTGCGAAGCAGGTAGCTGGAGTAAGTTTTCTGGCCGCAGCGGGCTGGGGAAATCTACGCTGCTGCGTACGTTAAGCGGTCTGTGGCCGTATTACGATGGCCGTTGGCAGTCGCTTGAAGGGCGCAGCCTGCTGTTGCCGCAGCAAAGCTATCTGGGGCAGGGTACGCTGGCGGAGATCCTCTGCTATCCGCATCCGCCGCTGGCTGACAGTGAGATGCTGCGTCAGACGCTGGATAGCGTCGGGCTGGGCGCGTGGCGCGATCGTCTGGATGAGCAACTGAACTGGGATCGGGTGTTCTCCGGCGGGGAGCGGCAGCGGGTCGCCTTTGCTCGCGCGCTGATTGCCAAACCCGATACGCTCTATCTGGATGAAGCGACTAGCAATCTGGATCATGACGCCGCCAGGCAGCTTCTGGCACTGATCAAGATGGCGTTGCCTGCGTGTACCGTGGTGGCAATTACGCACCAGACAGAGCTGGACGATCTGTTCCCGCACCGTTATGACTTAACCGATTTCTCCTCACAGCGCAGTTGATGCTGCCCGCAGGCCTTCCGAGTGTCGGGAGGCCTGCGGTTCTGGTAGGTTTCTTCCCATATGCCCCCTATAATCTTCCGCAGGATTATCTAATGCCGATCGTTTAAGGATCGAGATAGCGGGGCGACCACGGTGCGAGGCATCCCTGCGGGAGCCTCATCCCCGTGTTTCCCCTCAATCCACGATTAGGTGAATGCCAGGCATCTGGGTCATTTCGTCTTTTACGGCACTTTTCGTCGCTTGCAGACTCCAATCCCCATCTTATTAGGGTGGCTGATGACGGAAGCCGTTCAATCTTGAGGAGTACATGCTATGAATTTTCGCCCGCTGGGTTTATCGCTGGTGCTGGGTTTACCGCTGTTGCTGAGTGGATGCAGCACGCTTTCCAATTTCTCCTGGTCCAGCCTGTCGCCGTTTAACTGGTTCGGCAGTTCGCTGGAGGTGACCGATGCGGGTGTCGGTGGCATTAATGCCGGTACGCCATTGTCCGAAGGGGCGCTACAGAGCGCGCTGGATGGTGGTTATCAACTGCGTAGCGGAATGGGTACCTCCAACGGTCAACTGGTCGCGTTTTATCAGGCGCTGGATGGTAAAGAAGTGAAGATGATCATCAGCGGCCAGCCGAAGGGCAGCGTACGCAAAGTTGAGGTCATGGATCCAGCGATTGGCAGCGCAGGCGGTGTGAAAATTGGTGATGTTTTTAGCAATACCTACAGCAAAGCGTTTGAATCCTGCCAGTTAGGGCAAGGTGATGATGCGCAGAGCGTAGAATGTGCCGCCCCGCAGAGTACGCATATCAGCTACGTCTATTCCGGCGAATGGAGCGGCCCGGAAGGCTTGATGCCGCCGGACGATATTCTGAAGACCTGGAAAGTGAGCAAAATAGTGTGGCACGCGCAGGCGCGTAACACATCCGCTTTATAAAAGGGTGTCTCGTAACGGACTAATTTGTCTTTACGCAAGGTAAAAGTCAGGCGGCTTCCGGTATGATACCTGAGCCGCCTGATATCTTTTTCGGTATCCGTATTCGGTATCACGACCGTAGTAAAGCATAACAACAAAAGAAAAAACTGACGCTTGAGGAAGCAGAAATGACACCAATTCAAAGCGGTATTTTATTGGAACACCGCCGTTTTGCCATTTTTATGGAAGCGATGATTCAGGGAGAGTTTGATGCTATCCGGCAGGGATGCAAAAAATTCTGTCAGACATTACAAGCGTTACAGCAGCAGTATCCCGACGCGGGATTAGGCGCGGTGCTGGCATTTGGCAACGATGTCTGGCGCGATCTGGACTGCAACCGCGGCGCAGAGGAACTCAAGCCCTTTACGCCGTTGGGCAACGGGCTCGCTCCTGCCACGCAGCGCGATCTGCTGATCCATATCCAATCGCTGCGCCATGATGTGAACTTCACGCTGGCTCAGGCGGCGCTGGCCGCATTTGGTGGGGCGATTCGTATCGAGGAAGAGACGCACGGCTTCCGCTGGGTGGAAGATCGCGATCTCAGTGGTTTCGTTGACGGCACGGAAAACCCGCAGGGCGATGCCCGCCATGCCGTGGCGATTATCCCAGAAGGCCAGCCGGATGCGGGCGGCAGCTACGTGTTTACCCAACGTTGGGAACACAATCTGAAGCAGTTGCAGCGTTTTAGCGTGGAACAGCAAGAGCAGATGATCGGGCGCACGAAGCGGGATAACGAAGAGTTGTCTTCCGATGAACGCCCTGTGACATCGCATCTCAGCCGCGTGGATTTAAAGGAAGACGGCAAAGGGCTGAAAATTCTGCGCCAGAGCCTGCCTTATGGCACCGCGAGCGGAAAAAACGGGCTCTATTTTGTCGCCTACTGCGCACGTTTGCATAATATTGAGCAGCAGTTGCTGAGCATGTTCGGCGATCGTGACGGTAAACGTGATGAGATGCTGCGCTTTACGCGTGCCGTCAGCGGCAGCTACTTCTTCGCGCCGTCTCTGGATCAGCTTTTATCGCTGTAAGATCCAACGCGTTTTCCTGATGCCTGTACCTGCGCAGGCATCCATTCTTTTCAATTCTCTCCGTTCTCAACGTTTCACTTCCCGTCAGGCTATTTGATCGCGCCTTTTTTTACGTTTCTCTTGCCTCGGGGTTATGCCCTTTAGCGCTTAAAAAGCCCGAAATGTTATATATAAAGGTTATATGTTAACCGTCACTTCCCCCTACACTGAGTTGCGCTGACAAGTGCATTTTTTCAAAAAACGGCTATGCAAACGATAGATCCCCCATAACAAAGCCTACCGAATAGGCGCTAACTCTGGCAGGACATAAGATGAATCACGTACAGGTGAAAGGCTGGCTGGTGAAAGGTTCTCTGGCGCTGTCATTGCTGCTGGGTGGGCAGAGCGCTGTCTCCGCTACCGAGCTGCTGAACAGCTCTTATGATGTGTCACGTGAGCTCTTTGTTGCGCTCAATCCCGGTTTTGAAAAACAGTGGCTGTCGCAGCATCCTAACGATCCGCTGACGATCAAACAGTCGCATGCCGGCTCGTCTAAGCAAGCGCTGGCTATTCTGCAAGGCCTGAAGGCCGATGTCGTGACCTATAACCAGGTGACGGACGTCCAGATCCTGCACGATCGCGGGCAGTTGATTCCCGCCGATTGGCAAGCGCGTTTACCGAATAACAGCTCTCCATTCTACTCCACCATGGCGTTTCTGGTTCGCAAAGGCAACCCTAAAGGGATTCACGATTGGAACGATCTGGTGCGTGATGACGTTAAGCTGATTTTCCCGAATCCGAAAACCTCCGGCAATGCCCGTTACACCTACCTTGCGGCCTGGGGCGCGACCAGTAAAGCCAACGGTGGCGATGAGGCCAAAACTCGCGAGTGGGTAAAGCGCTTTCTGGCGAACGTCGCGGTATTTGATACCGGCGGCCGTGGCGCAACCACCACGTTTGTGGAGCGCCAGTTGGGCGATGTGCTGATCAGCTTTGAATCCGAGGTGAATAACATTCGCAACCAGTACGGCGCTGAGAACTACGAGGTGATCGTCCCGAAGGTCAACGTGCTGGCGGAGTTCCCCGTGGCGTGGATCGACAAGAATGTCGAGAAGAATGGCACCGAGCAGGCGGCAAAAACCTATCTGAATTATCTGTATAGCCCGGAGGCGCAGAAAATCATTACCGACTTTTACTACCGTGTGAATAACCCTGAATTGACGCAAACGCTGAAATCCCGCTTCCCGGAGACTACTTTATTCCGGGTGGAAGATCAGTTTGGAACGTGGCCGCAGGTGATGAAAACCCACTTCGACACCGGTGGTGAGCTGGATAAACTGCTGGCGGCTGGTCGTCAGTAATGTCTTTAGGGCCGGGTAATCTGTTTTCTGGTTCAGGTAAACGGGTGCTGCCGGGATTCGCATTGAGTCTGGGCAGCAGTCTGCTGTTCGTTTGTCTGATTCTGTTACTGCCTTTAAGCGCGCTGGTGATGCAGCTTTCAGAAATGAGTCTGGCGCAGTACTGGGCGGTGATTTCCAATCCGCAGGTGGTGGCGGCTTACAAAGTAACGCTCTTGGCGGCAGGGCTGGCGACGGTATTTAATGCGGGATTTGGCCTGTTAATGGCGTGGATTCTGACGCGTTATCGCTTTCCCGGACGAGCCCTGCTGGACGGGCTGATGGACTTACCCTTTGCGCTTCCCACGGCTGTGGCTGGACTAACGCTGGCCGCGCTATTTTCAACCACTGGCTGGTATGGGGCATGGCTGGCTGAATTCGGTATCAAGGTGTCGTACACCTGGCTGGGGATTGCGGTGGCGATGGCGTTCACCAGTATTCCTTTTGTGGTGCGTACCGTTCAGCCTGTGCTGGAAGAATTGGGGCCAGAATACGAAGAGGCGGCGCAGACCCTGGGGGCGAATCGCTGGCAGTGTTTTCGCTATGTCATTTTACCGGAATTAACTCCGGCGCTCTTAACGGGCACCGCGATGTCGTTTGCCCGCAGCCTGGGTGAATTTGGCGCGGTCATCTTTATTGCAGGGAATATCGCCTGGCAGACGGAAGTTGTTTCGCTGATGATTTTTATCCGCTTGCAGGAGTTTGATTTCCCTGCCGCGAGCGCGATTGCTTCCGTTGTGTTAGCGGCTTCCTTATTAATACTGTTCGCCGTCAATGTGCTGCAAAGCCGTTTTGGCCAACGGACCCGGAGCGTGTAATGGCTGAGATTCCTACCGTGAAGACTCGGCGTCAGGCTCATCCTGTTCGGCAGGAACGCAACCGGGGGAGGGCAGCGCTGATTGCGCTGGGCGTGATATTATCGCTCATCATGCTGGTCATCCCTTTGGTGTCAATTTTTGCCGCGGCGCTGGCGCACGGGCTGGGGGGCGTCTGGCGTAACCTGAGCGATCCTGACATGCTGCATGCGATTGGCCTCACGCTGCTGGTGGTCGCGATTGTTGTACCGGTAAATCTGGTCTTTGGCACGCTGCTGGCGTGGCTGGTCACGCGCTTTCAGTTTCCGGGGCGGCAACTGCTGCTCACGCTGATCGACATTCCTTTTGCCGTCTCGCCGGTGGTCGCGGGTTTACTGTATCTGCTTTTTTACAGCACCAACGGGCCGGTTGGCGGCTGGCTGGATGAGCAGGGGATACAGCTGATGTTTGCCTGGCCGGGCATCGCGCTGGTGACCATATTCGTGACCTGCCCGTTTATGGTCAGGGAGCTGGTTCCGGTGATGATGAGTCAGGGCAGTCAGGAAGAAGAGGCTGCCGTGCTGCTTGGTGCCTCGGGCTGGCAGGTGTTCTATCGGGTGACGCTACCGAATATTCGCTGGGCGCTGTTGTATGGCGTGGTGTTGACGAATGCCAGAGCGATTGGCGAGTTTGGCGCGGTATCCGTGGTGTCGGGGGCGATTCGCGGTGAAACCTATACGCTGCCGCTTCAGGTTGAATTGCTGCATCAGGATTATAACAGCGTAGGGGCGTTTACTGCGGCGGCGCTGTTAACCGTGATGGCGATCCTGACGCTGTTCATCAAAAGCGCTTTGCAGTGGCGAGTGAAGCGGCAAATGGCGCAAGGGCGGGAACAGAATCCGCCTGAAAAGCAGTAAATTGAGATTGCTGGCAAAGTCAGATTTTAGGGGAAACACAGGGATGAGGTTCCCGTAGGGATACCTCGCCCTGTGGTAGCCCCGTGTATCTCGAATTAACCATCATGGGTTTGTCAGCAACGTTAATTTTATCGTTCACTCCGTAAGTGGGTGAGACTTTTTAGGACTCAACTTGTGACAACGCTTGAGCAGTGTATTGGCAAGACCCCGCTGGTGAAATTGCAGCGCCTGACGCAGGGGTTGAACAGTGAAATCTGGCTGAAGCTGGAAGGGAATAACCCCGCCGGATCGGTAAAAGATCGGGCCGCGTTTTCTATGATCCAGCAGGCAGAGAATCGCGGTGACATTACTCCCGGCGATCGGTTGATCGAGGCGACCAGCGGGAATACCGGCATTGCACTGGCGATGATTGCGGCAGTAAAGGGTTATCGGTTACGTCTGCTGATGCCGGACAATATGAGCTATGAACGTCAGACTGCGATGCGCGCGTATGGCGCAGAGCTGGTTTTGGTGAATCGCAAGCTGGGGATGGAAGGGGCGCGGGATCGTGCAAAACAGATGGTGCTGGCGGGAGAGGGGAAAACGCTCGATCAGTTCAATAACCCGGACAATTCGCTGGCGCACTTTCTCACGACTGGCCCGGAGATCTGGCAGCAGACGGCGGGCAAACTGACCCACTTTATCTCCAGCATGGGAACGACCGGTACGATTTCCGGCGTCAGCCGCTATCTGAAGCAGCAGAATTCGGCAATCTGCACGGTCGGGCTACAGCCTGCGGAAGGCAGCCACATTCCCGGTATTCGCCGCTGGACGCCAGATTATATGCCGGGCATTTTCCGCGCCGATCTGGTCGATCGTATTTTGGATATGACGCAGACCGACGCCGAGAATACGCTGCGGCAGTTGGCGCGTCAGGAAGGCATCTTCTGCGGCGTCAGTTCCGGTGGTGCGGTGGCGGGCGCGCTGCAGATCGCAGCGGAAAACCCCGGCAGCGTGATTGTGGCAATCGCCTGCGATCGCGGCGATCGGTATCTGTCCACCGGGGTCTTTGACTGATTGCTATTCTCGCTCCAGCGCGTGAATCGGTTCCATCCGCGCCGCACGGCGGGCGGGGAAGAAGCCGAAGATAATGCCGATCAGGCTGGAGCACAGGAATGCAGCAATAATCGAGGAGCTGGAATAGATCATCGCAAAATTGCTGCTGAACTGTGCGAACAGTACGCCGATAGCCAGCGACAACCCCACGCCGATGATGCCGCCGAACAGGCAAACCAGTACGGCTTCGATCAGAAACTGCTGCATGATATCGCTGGTGCGCGCGCCGACCGCCATACGGACTCCGATCTCTCGGGTTCGTTCGGTGACGGAGACCAGCATGATGTTCATCACACCGATACCGCCGACCAGCAGCGAGATCAGCGCGATCATCGACACCAGTAGCGTAAGCGTGGTGGTGGTTTTCTCGATCATCTGACGGATGCTGTCCGTGTTCATGATAAAGAAATCTTTCGTACCGTGCCGCTGCGTCAGCAGAGCGGTGATGCTTTTCTCCGCGACGTTCATATCGATATTGTCTTTCACCCGCACCGTGATGCTTTTCAGGTAGGACTGCCCGACCATGCGCTTCATTACTGTGGTGTACGGTACCCAGACATTCAGATTTTCATCGCTGCCGAAGCCGCCCTGATTCTTGCTGACGACGCCGATAATCCGAACGGGCAGCGAGCCTAGTAGAATCACTTGTCCAATGGGATCTTCACCGTGGGGAAAGAGCTTGTTAAGCGTGTTTTTATCAATCACCGCGTCCTGCGTCAGTTCATCGACGCTGCTGCGAGGGAAAAGCACGCCGCGTTGCAGGGTGTAGCCACGCACGGTGAAGAACTGTTCGCCAACCCCGGAAACGCTGGCGGAAACGGCAATGTTGCCGTAACGCATCGTTACGCTGGTGGAGATAGAAGGCGTGACGCTATGCACGTAGGGCTGCTGTGTCAGCGGCTGAATATCGCTGGCCCGCAGCGTTTGGATGGCGCTGGCATCCATGTCGCCGAAGTCTTTTCCGGGGAAAATTTCCAGCGTGCTGGTGCCCATTGAGTTGATGTCGGCCAGCACTTGCTCCTGTGAGCCTTTTCCCAGGGCGACCACCGAGACGACGGATGCGATGCCGATGATAATGCCGAGCATGGTCAGAAAGGTGCGCATCCGCTGGGCATTCATTGCCAACAGCGCCATTTTAAACGCGTCAATAAAACGGTCTTTGAACTGATTCAGGGCCGAGGTTGCCGGAGAGCGGGTGGCTTCAGGCGACGGCGCAGTGGCCTCTTCGGGACGCGTTTGTCGATCGGCAATCACTTCGCCATCGCGCAGTTCGATGATGCGCTGAGCGTGCTCGGCAATCGTCATGTCGTGGGTGACGATCACGACCGTATTGCCCTGCCTGTGCAGGTCGCGAAGTATGCTCAGCACCTCGTTGCCACTGTGGGTGTCCAGTGCACCGGTGGGTTCATCCGCCAGAATAATACCGCCAGCGTTCATCAGCGCCCGCGCGATACTCACGCGCTGCTGCTGGCCGCCGGAAAGCTGGCTGGGGCGATAGTGGAGGCGATGTTCCAGCCCTAGCCGGGTTAACAGCTCCGCTGCCCGTTGACGGCGAGCCTGTCGGCTTTTACCGGCATAAATGGCCGGCACTTCGACATTCCCCAGCGCGCTGAGGTCGCCCAGCAGATGATAGCGTTGGAAAATAAAACCGAAATGCTCGCGACGTAGTTCTGCTAACTGGTCGTTGTCCAGTTCGCCAACGGCGCGTCCTGCCACCTGATAATCCCCGGAGGACGGTTTATCCAGACAGCCGAGAATATTCATCAGCGTGGATTTTCCCGATCCGGACGCGCCGACAATGGCCACCATTTCTCCCTGATTGATGGTCAGGTTGATGTCCTTGAGGACGGTGACGTCCTGTTCGCCGTTGGAGAAGCGGCGGGTAATGCCGGTCAGCTTAAGTAAGGATGTGGACATGCGTTACATCCCCATCGGTGGGCCGGGATGCGTGGACGCGACATCACCGGATGACGGGCTGACAACCACCTGTTCCCCCACGCTGAGCCCTGAACGGATCTGGGTGCGCACGTTATCATTGAGACCGAGCGTGACCAGACGCGATTCGACTTTCTTATTCGCATTAATGACCTGCACGTACCACATGCCATCACGCGAGGTTAACGCCGTCGCTGGGACGACAATGGCATTTTTCACCGAAGACAGCAGAATATACACCTGTGCCGTCATGGAAATGCGCAATACGCCGTCAGGGTTTTTCACATCAAACAGGCCGTTGTAATAGATTGCCGTGCTGGATGATGAACTGGTGCTGCTGCTTGAACTGGATGAGGTTGTGGTGGAGTCCGTATTGATGGAATCCGGCGCGGGTTCAATCGAGCTCAGCGTGGCTTCGTAACGCTTATTCGGCTCGCCCAGAATACTGAACCACACGGGCATGCCGGTTTTCACCTTGACGACGTCGGCTTCTGAAATCTTCACCTTGATGGTCATGGTGTCCAGATTGGCGACTTTGGCAATGGTCGGCGTAGTCTGGATGGCGTTAACCGTTTGGCCCGCTTCAACAGGAATCGCCACCACGGTGCCATCCATCGGTGAGCGAATCTGGGTATACCCCAGGTTAACCTTGGCGGTGTTGACGGTAATTTGTGCCTGAACGATCTGGGCGTCCAGCGCGTCGATATTGGCTCTGGTGGCATCCAGCGTGGCTTTCGCGCTATCGTAATCGGCCTGTGCGCCAACGCCGCGTTTCATTAACATTTGCTGGCGCTGCCAGCTTAATTCGTTGTTACGCAATTCCGCCAGTTTGGCGGCTCGCTGAGCCTGAATGTTTTTTAGCGCCGCTTCGCCATTTCTTAAGGTGTCCTGTTGGGTGAGGTCATCAATCTCGGCGATCAATTGCCCTTTTTTGACCTTATCGCCGAGTTCGACGTGCAGCGCTTTGATTTGTCCCGAGGCTTGAGCACCGACGCTGACCTGCTTCTGCGCCTCAATTTTGCCGTCAGCGAGTACCGTCTGTTCGAGATCTGCAATTTCTGCGGCGGTGGTTAGCGCGTTTGGTGCGGGCGCTGGCTTGTTGAAAAACAGGTGAATAAGCACGGCAGCGGCGATAAGACCCAGCGCGATCGTCGTACGGCGTCGTGTAAAAAATCGTGATTGCATCAGGGGAAGTCGTCCTTAATGAATGCATTTGAACGGAAATAAATAACGCAGGTGAGTAATTTACCCCGAGTCCGTAAAGGTAGCGGTAATCTTTGCTCAAAGAAATGGTAAGGATTAAGTAAATCTGGCTGCGAATATTAACGCCAAGCCTGAGAATACAACATCTATACCCGTCATACTTCAAGCGATATGTGCATTTTTTTCCGCAACTCGAATTATGTAGGGTATACCCGATTAATGAGGACAGGATATGAATATTTTACTGGTCGATGACGACGTAGAGCTGGGCGATATGCTCTGTGAGTACCTGAATGCTGAAGGGTTTTCGACCTCACGGGTGCTGACGGGCAAAGAAGGCGTCGAGGGGGCGATGTCGGGGGATTACACCGCGATGATTCTGGATGTCATGCTGCCGGATATGAGCGGGATTGACGTGCTGCGTCAGATCAGAAAAAACCAGCAGCTGCCCGTTATTATGCTGACGGCGCGCGGTGACAACATCGACAGGGTCATCGGTCTGGAAATGGGCGCGGATGACTATATGCCCAAACCGTGCTACCCGCGTGAGCTGGTGGCAAGGCTGCGGGCGGTGCTACGTCGCTATGATGATCAGCCAAGTGCAAAGCGGGACGAGAGTCTGGCAGCCAGCGGCGATCTGGTATTAAACCCTGCGACGCGCATCAGCGAATGGCGCGGGAAGCCGTTTGATCTGACGGCGTCTGAATTTAATTTGCTGGAACTGTTGTTACGTTCCCCCGAGCGGGTGGTGTCAAAGGATGAGCTGTCCGAAAAATGTCTGGGGCGTCGCCGCGAAGCCTATGACCGCAGCGTGGACGTACACATCAGTAATATTCGTCAGAAGCTTGGCGCATTGCCGGGCAACACCATGACGATTGAAACCGTACGCAGCGTGGGATACCGGATTCGCTGATGATGATTCGTGGAAGGCTTTTTTGGAAGATATTGCTCGGGTTCTGGCTGACGTTCCTCGTGATGTCTCAGTTGCTGTGGTTGGCTTTTTCTTTTTACGGCGAGCGCCATAAGCCGCTGGAAGAGATCGTGGTTTCCCGCATTGCGACGATGCAAACGGAGATGGTGGCGGCGGCGCTGCAACATGGCGGTCTGGGTGAGCTTAACGAGGTGATGTCGCTACTGCCGCAGCAAGAACAGCAATATATTTCCGTCACGGAATCGCCATTGCCGCTGTCGGAGCAGGAATTGAATTCCGCCTCGCAGAATGCGATGTCTGGCGATGATTTTGCACCGGGGCGACGTAACGCGCCGCGTGCTTCGCACATCATCAAGCAGGTCAGCGGGCCTGCCGGAAAGTGGTATCAGATACGCTATGACGCCGAACTGCTGCGCAGCGAGTTCCGTCCTCCTCGTCCGGTCGAGTTTCTTAACGTCCCCGTGCCGTTTGTCATCATCGCGGGGTTTGGCGGTCTGTTGTTCAGCTCGGTATTGGCATGGAGTCTGGCACGCCCGCTAAGCCAGATCCGAGCGGGGTTTGATCAGGTTGCGCAGGGCGATCTGAACGTGCGTCTGCTGCCGGTAATGCATAAGCGGCATGATGAAATCAGCGATGTGGCGCGTGATTTCGATTCCATGGTCGAACGGTTGGACAGCCTGGCCAGTGCGCGTGAACAGTTGCTTCATGATGTCTCGCACGAGCTGCGCTCCCCGCTGGCGCGTTTACAGCTCGCTATTGGGTTGATAAGACAGAACCCGGACAATGTAGAGAACTCCTTACAGCGTATTGAGCGCGAAGCGCTGCTGATGGATAAGATGATTGGCGAGCTGCTGACGCTGTCGCGCACCGAGCATTCTGGCATTGAGGAAGCCTATTTCGATTTACTGGGGCTGGTGACGGCCGTCGTCAACGATGCGCGCTATGAAGCGCAGGTCACTGGCGTCGAAATCCTGCTTGCGGCGGATGAAGACGAAGACTACACGATTAAAGGCAATGCGGAACTGATGCGCAGGGCGGTCGATAACGTGATGCGCAACGCGCTCCGTTTTTCAGCGCCTGAACAGCAGGTTTCGGTGTCGCTTATTGGCAATGAGCATGAGTGGACGATTCAGGTCGCCGATCAGGGGCCCGGCGTGGAGAAAAGTAAGCTCTCCAGCATCTTCGATCCTTTTATCCGTGTGGATTCGCCGCTGTCTGGCAAAGGTTATGGGCTGGGACTGGCGATTACCCGCAAAGTGGTGCTGGCGCACGGTGGGCATATTGAGGCGGACAACGGCGAACAGCGTGGATTAGTGATTCGCCTGTGTGTGCCGCGCTGGAAAGCCTGAAACGAAAACGGCACCATCCGGGTGCCGTTTCGTGCAAACGTAGTAGACCATCCGTAGAAGGGCGGTTTACTTTTTGATACGGATAACCGGCGTTTCGCCGACAACGACCGTACCACTCAGTTTGGTCAATTCCTTGATTTCATCCATGTTGGAAATAACCACTGGGGTCAGAGTAGACTTCGCTTTTTCTTCCAGCAGAGCCAGGTCAAACTCGATAACGAGATCGCCTTTCTTCACGCGCTGGCCTTCTTCGGCGATGCGCTTGAAGCCTTCGCCTTTCAATTCAACGGTATCAATACCAAAGTGCACAAACAGCTCAATGCCGCTGTCAGACTCGATGGAAAACGCATGGTTGGTTTCAAAAATCTTACCGATGGTGCCGTCTACCGGTGCGACAATCTTGTTGCCAGTTGGCTTGATGGCAATACCGTCACCGACGATTTTCTCTGCGAATACGACATCAGGAACATCTTCAATATTGACGATTTCACCGGACAGCGGGGCAATGATTTCGATGCTGCCAGTGTCTTTTTTGTCGTCAGAAACCAGAGATTTCAATTTATCGAACAAACCCATGATTCTCTCCTAAGCATTAATATTGGGCCAGCGTATACCCTAATCTTTCAAGTCATTGTGGCATTGGCTTTCTTCGCTACCCCGACTGCGATGATATCGCCTGTCGGGGGTGCTGATCGCCACCTTGAAACCTATTAGGTAAAGCAGAATCAGCAGAGCGTTTTTTCTTTAATGAAGCGGCTCACCAGATTGCTTAACTCTTGTGCTGTCGGTTGAGCTAATGCCTGCTCCGCCAGCGCCTTCGCATCTTCGTAATTCGCATTACGGATGATTTTCTTGATGCTCGGGATAGAGATCGCACTCATGCTGAATTCGTCCAGACCCATTCCCAATAACAGTAGTGTAGCACGTTCGTCACCGGCGAGCTCACCACACATCCCTGTCCACTTGCCTTCGGCATGAGACGCATCGATAACCTGCTTAATCAGGGTAAGGACGGCTGGGGACATCGGGTTATAGAGATGAGAAATCAGCTCATTACCGCGATCAACTGCCAGAGTATACTGGGTTAAGTCATTTGTCCCAATACTAAAGAAGTCGACTTCTTTGGCTAAATGTGGCGCGATTGCGGCAGCGGCAGGGGTTTCAACCATCACGCCGACTTCAATGCTTTCGTCGAAGGCTTTACCTTCTTCTCTCAGCTGCGCTTTCAGCATCTCCAGTTCGGCTTTCAGCTCACGCACTTCTTCCACGGAGATAATCATCGGGAACATGATACGCAGTTTGCCAAAGCTGGACGCGCGCAGAATGGCACGCAGCTGGGCGTGCAGGATTTCTTTACGATCCAGACAGATACGGATAGCACGCCAGCCAAGGAACGGGTTCTCTTCCTTCGGCAGGTTCATGTAAGGGAGATCTTTGTCGCCGCCGATATCCATGGTACGGACGATAACTGCCTGAGCGCCAACGGCTTCGGCAACTGCTTTATACGCCTGGAATTGCTCTTCTTCGGTAGGCAGGGAGTCACGATCCATGAACAGGAATTCGGTACGGTACAGGCCGACACCTTCTGCACCGTTACGCTCAGCACCAGCGACATCACGCACGGTACCGATGTTGGCACAGACTTCAACCTGATGACCATCCAGCGTGATGGCTGGCAGATCTTTCAGCTTGGCCAGCTCATACTTTTCAGCGTTGTACTGTTGCTGAATGGCTTTTAATTCTTCAATTTTTTCCGCGGTCGGATTCTGATAGATCTGGTTGTTTACGGCATCCAGAATCAGATAGTCGCCATTTTTGACCTGACGGGTCACATCGGTCGTGCCGACGATCGCAGGCAGTTCCAGCGAGCGGGCCATAATGGAGGTGTGGGACGTGCGGCCACCGAGATCGGTAATGAAGCCCAGCACTTTGTCCAGATTCAGCTGCGCGGTTTCTGACGGCGTCAGATCCGTTGCAACCAGAATGACTTCATCCTGAATATCGCCCAGATCGACGATGGTCATATTGAGAATGTTGCGTAGCAAACGCTTCCCGATATCACGCATGTCTGCGGCGCGTTCTTTCAGATATTCATCATCAAGCTCTTCCAGTGCTTTAGCCTGGTTTTCGATAACGGAAAACGCAGCGGCATCGGCGGAAGCATGTTCATCTTTAATCAGGGCTATGATTTCCTGCTCGAACTCTTCATCTTCCAGCAACATGATGTGGCCTTCGAAGATGGCTTCTTTCTCTGCGCCCAGCGTCTCGCCCGCTTTCTTCTTGATAGCTTCCAACTGTGCGGATGCTTTGGAACGGCCAGTCAGAAAACGTTCAATTTCCTGCTCCACCTGATCCGCAGAGATTTTTTTCCGGTTGATGATAATTTCATCTTCTTTCAGTAACAGTGCCTTACCAAAAGCAATTCCCGGTGATACTAATATGCCTGAAATCATAACCCTACCTTACTCGATTCTGATGTTCACTAAAAAGACCCGTTGCTTACTCGAGCTCGGCCATCAGCTTAACCAGATGTTCAACCGCTTTTTGTTCGTCTTCGCCTTCCGCAGCGATGGTAACCACAGTTCCTTGGGTTAAGCCGAGTGTTTGTAATTTGAACAGGCTTTTGGCGCTAGCGCTCTTACCGTTGGACGTCACGGTGATTTCAGAAGTGAAGCCTTTGGCTTCTTTGACGAACTGAGCAGCGGGACGAGTGTGCAGGCCATTCGGTGCGGTGATAGTCACTTCTTGCTGGAACATGCTTTTTTTCCCCAACTTATGGATTAGATTAATGTTGTGGAACTAAAGTTTAGCTGATTCACTGAACTTTAGCCTGTTTGGTTAGCTCCTGATTTATGTTACAGGGGCGGGCCACGATGCGACAAGAAAACCGTCAAACGTATTTCCTGGATAAAATACCATCAAATACCGTCGCCCCCGCTACCCATTATCTTAACCTCGGTCGCAAAACGGCGATGTGGCTATCGTGCGCAGGAAAAAAACGTTCTGCGCAGGACAAAAAACAATGTGATGGGGCGTGGTATTTGTCTGACATTAATTTCACGCATCAAAATAATTGTTCGGTTAAATACTAAACCTGATGTAGAAAAGCAATCTGTATGTGGTGGAAAGTTTGAAGTGTGCCACAAAAAAGCACCTAAATAGGTGCTTTTTTAACACATTGGTCACTTGTTGTTCGAGTGCGGCCGGGAGATTATTGTTGCAGTTCCTGCTCGGTAAACAGGTCGGCAAAGAGTGCCGTGCTGAGGTAACGTTCGCCGGAAGAAGGCAGAATCACAACGATGGTTTTGCCTTCAAACTCTTTCTCTTTGAGCAAATTCAGCGCTGCGGCAACGGCGGCACCGGAAGAAATCCCAGCCAGAATGCCTTCTTCTTCCATCAAACGGCGTGCGGTGCTGATCGCTTCTTCATTTGTCACTTTCTCTACGCGGTCAATCAGTTTCAGATCCAGGTTACCCGGAATGAAACCCGCGCCGATGCCCTGAATCTTGTGCGGGCCTGGTTTCAGCTCTTCGCCAGCCAGCGCCTGAGTGATTACCGGTGAATCGGTTGGTTCAACCGCCACGCTGATGATAGCTTTGCCTTTGGTGTTCTTGATGTAGCGGCTGACACCGGTCAGCGTACCGCCGGTACCGACGCCGGAGATAAAGACATCAACCTGACCATCTGTGTCTTCCCAGATTTCAGGACCGGTAGTTTTCTCATGAATTTCTGGGTTAGCGGGGTTGCTGAACTGCTGTAGCAGCAGATAACGGCTCGGATCGCTGGCGACAATCTCTTCCGCTTTGGCGATGGCACCTTTCATACCTTTCGCGCCTTCGGTCAGCACCAGATTGGCACCCAGCGCTTTCAGCAACTTACGGCGCTCGATGCTCATGGTTTCCGGCATGGTGAGCGTGAGTTTGTAACCGCGAGCCGCTGCGACGTAGGCCAGAGCAATCCCTGTGTTTCCGCTGGTAGGTTCAACCAGCTCAATGCCTGGTTTTAGAACGCCGCGTTTTTCTGCATCCCAAATCAGGTTGGAGCCGATACGGCATTTTACGCTGAAGCTGGGGTTGCGGGATTCCACTTTAGCCAGAATGCGTCCGTTGCCGATACGGTTCAGGCGAACCAGCGGCGTATGGCCGATTGTGAAAGAATTGTCTTCGTAGATCTTGCTCATAGCCTGTCCTTATAACTGTATGAAATTTTTGCGAACATAGAGAGAATACTCGTTCACACCTTTCAGTGAAGTAAAGAATTGCTATATCGTTATGTTCTTAAGAAATATCTTTTCATTACAATAGAAAGCACTGGCTGTGATCAGCCAGTGCACATGCGCTTTTTATGACGCTTTTTTCGGCAGCGTTGCAGACAGATCCCGATAGCGATCGACCCACAGTTGCGTTGCGCCACATACCGCGACGGGCATGATGACCAGATTCAAAAAAGGCACCAGCGTAAACAGGCTGACCAGAGCGCCAAACTGCATATTGGCGACCTTGTGGCGGCGTAATGCTTGCCGCATGGTGGAAAAGCCCACTTTGTGGTTATCAAACGGATAATCGCAGTACTGAATCGCCAGCATCCACGCGCTGAACAGGAACCACAGCACCGGCGCGACAGTTTGCCCGATGCCGGGGATGAAATAGAGGAGCAATAGCACAATCGCGCGTGGCAGGTAATACGCCAGCTTTTGAACTTCACGCTTCATAATCCGCGGGACATCCTTGGCGATGCCGAGCATGCCGCTGTCCGGCAGCGTCTGGCCGGTTAATTTTGCTTCCAATTGCTCCGCCAATAAGCCGTTAAACGGTGCGGCGATAAAATTGGCGATAGTACTGAATAGGTAGCTGAATACCAGCAGGATGGAGAGGACGGCGAGTGGCCAAATGAGGTAGCTAAGCCATTGCAGCCAGCTCGGAATGTGGCTCATGAGCTGGGGAATCCAATCATTCAAGCGGGTGAAAAGCCACCAGAAAGCACCGCCCATCAGCACGATGTTCATGAGTAAGGGAAGGATGACGAAACGTCGGATGCCCGGCAGTGAGATCAAACGCCATCCGGCAAGAAAATAGTGTATTCCGCTACGAACCTGGCCTGCGGTGTTGCCGTAAGACGGTTTTTCGAAAGACATAGTGACAATATACTCAGTCATTTGTTTGTTGAGGCATCATATCGGGATGATCTTATGCTGACTAGCCCGCATTTGGATGAAAAAACAGCAAAAAAGTGCGTTGTATCTATCTTTATTGTCATAAAGTACCGTGCAGGCTTGCACTTGTGTACTCAGGCAAATAGAGTTAGTAGTATAAGTATTTGCCGTGGTGGCAATGTATTGTTGGAACAATTGGGATAGCAATGATGCAGGACTTGCGTCTGATATTAATCGTTGTTGGCGCGATCGCTATAATAGCGCTTTTACTGCACGGCTTGTGGACTAGCCGTAAAGAGCGCTCGTCCCTTTTTCGTGACCGCCCGGTTAAACGCGCAAAGAAAGCGCGTGATGAAACGCCGCTTGACGAGCTGGATGAAGGCGTTGGCGAAGTTCGCGTGAAGGGTGCGCGTCCGCAACAGAATGAGCCCTCATTTGGCAGCGCGTCATTTGACAACTCGTCATTTGATAACCGTCCATTTGATAATCAGTCATTTGATAATAACAGTGCTCGTGAAGAGATTCGCCCAGAGGCGAAATCGCCGTTCGAGCATCTGTCTCCCGTCTCTTCTTACGATCCTTTACTGGATGAAGCCACGCCGGTGGATTCTCCGCGTTCACAGGTGCGTGGCGATAGCAACCCGCAGGTTGTCAATCCCAGAGAAACGCCTACCCAGCCGAACATTGACACACCGCGTGAGTCATTTGCATATGATGCGCCGCCATCTACCCCGCAGCAGCCTGCTGCGCATTCGCTGCATGAGAAGGTTCAACCTGCGCCTGCGCAGCCTCAGCAACCCGCTGAGCCTGTTGAACCCGTAGCGGCAAAAGAAGCGGTTCTGGTGCTGCACGTCGTGGCGCATCAGGGCGGAGTTATTGGCGGCGAACTGCTGTTGCAGAGCCTGCTTCAGGCCGGTTTCCAGTTTGGTGAAATGAACATTTTCCATCGTCATGTGAACCCAGCGGGTGCCGGTCCGGTGTTGTTCAGCCTGGCGAATATGGTTAAACCTGGTTCGTTTAATGTGGACGCGATGTCCGAATTCTCGACGCCCGGCGTGTCCATTTTCATGATGGTGCCGTCTTACGGCGACGCCAGCCAAAACTTTAAACTGATGTTACAGTCTGCGCAGCGTATTGCCGACGATGTTGGCGGCGTGGTGCAGGATGATGAGCGTCGCATGATGACGCCGCAGAAGGTTGAATCCTACAAAGCCCGCATTCGCGATGTGCTGAAAGCCAACGTCTGACAGCATAAAGTTTGTGAATGCTGTGGGTGAGAGAAGCCTCCGTTAGTGGAGGCTTTTTTTATTCTTCGACCCGGCCGTGGTGTGGTGTAAAAAGCAAGAAAAGGTGAAACGTTGTGAGTGAAGTAAAAGGATTAAAACAAGAGCTTGGTCTGATTCAGGGCGTGGGACTGCTTTCTACTTCTCTGCTGGGGACCGGCGTGTTTGCGGTTCCTGCTCTGGTCGCACAGCTGGCGCAGCAGGATAGCCTGTGGGCGTGGCCGATCTTGATTCTGTTTGTTTTTCCTATCGCTATTGGCTTTGCCGCACTGGGGCAACATTTTCCTAATGCGGGCGGCGCAGCACACTTTGTTAATCTGGCCTTTGGGCCGCGTATGGCGCGAGTGACCGGCTGGTTATTTCTTTCCGTTATTCCGCTGGGGTTACCCGCTGCTTTGCAGATTGCTGCTGGGTTTTGGCAGGCAGCATTTGGCTGGAGCGATCTGGGGTTGCTCTGCGTACAGTTGCTGACGCTGGGCGGCATCTGGCTGCTTGGCCTGCGCAGTGCAGGGTCCAGCGCCAACATTCAGATCGTTATCGCGATGTTGGTGGTGGGGTTGGTTGCTGCGATCTGGTGGCAGGGCGATATTACGCCCGCACACATTCCCTGGCCGTCGGTACAGGATCTGTCATGGTCTAACACCTTCGGCGCGCTGGCCGTGATGTTCTGGTGCTTCGTGGGTCTTGAAGCGTTTGCCCATATGGCGACGGAGTTTCGGGTGCCGGAGCGGGATTTCCCACGGGCTTTACTTATCGGCATGCTGGTTGCCGGCGCGGTTTACTGGGGATGCACGGTGGCGGTATTGCATTTTAAGGCTTACGGCGAAGGGATTGCCGCAACGGCTTCACTACCGGGTATTGTCGTGCAGCTGTTTGGTGAACATGCGCTGTGGATTGCCTGTTTTGTCGGGTATCTGGCCTGCTTTGCCAGCGTGAATATCTACACCCAGGGATTTGCCCGTCTCGTCTGGTCGCAGGCATCAAGAGGAAGTGCATTGGCAAAGCTGTCCGCGGGGCAGGCGCCGGTAAATGCGCTGTCGGTTGTGGTGACCTGTTGTCTGGTGTGCTGCCTGTTGATTTACTGGCTCAGGCTACCGCTGGATATGCTGATTGTGTACGCGAACGGCATCTTTGTACTGATCTATCTGCTGTGTATGCTGGCCGGATGGCGTTTGCTGAAAGGGCGTGCGCGCGTGATGGCGGCAATCGGGGGCCTGCTCTGCTGTGCGCTGTTGCTGATGATAGGCTGGAAATCTCTATATGCATTAATCATGCTGGCGGTGCTATGGCTGGTCCTGCCGCGCAAGTCGGTTGAACTGGTTTCTCACTGAGCCGTTGATTCTGAATTCTGTGGCGTGAAATCTGCGCTTCGGATATGCGGGGTAGGGAATTGAGCAGCGCCCTGATTAGGGCGCTGCATTGCGATGATGACGAGCTCTTGTGATGAGAAGAGTTGTTATAAGGATGAGTCGCTGTCCGTCGCTGCGGCAGGCTTTTCTTCCGTAGACAGTTTCGCTTCCAGCTCGGTCATACGCTGTTCCAGACGGGCAATCTTCTCGCGCGTGCGGAGCAGAACCTGCGTCTGAATATCGAACTCTTCACGGTTCACCAAATCCAATCGGGTCAGCTGTGCTTGCAAGACCTGACGAATCTTTTTCTCCACATCATCACCCAATTCCCGGATACCTTTTGGCATAGATTCATGCACTTGACGGGCGATTTGCTCAATCTTCTTTGGGTCAATCATGTCGCTTTCCTGATTAGGTTATATAAAGTCACTACTATAGTAGCAAGTGTAATGCCTATAAACGAAGTCTGACATCGGCTTTGCACATATTCAGCATGGTTTTACTGTAATTCAGAATAGTTTTACTGTAATTCAGCATACGTTTTGCCCTATTTCCTGCGGCGGATCAATTGCCCTATCGAGGTATTAGCGTTATAGTAAATGCGCTTATTCTCAGGGCGGGGTGTAATTCCCCACCGGCGGTAAACCAGTATACATACTGGAAGCCCGCGAGCGCTCATGCTGTGTTTTTTGATAGTAATTATCGATTTCGCAACGTGGGGTCAGCAGATCCGGTGTAATTCCGGGGCCGACGGTTAAAGTCCGGATGGGAGAGAGTAACGGTATCTGTCGGGCTATATGCCCGCTCGCGTTATTTTTGTTAGCCATTGCTATGCAACCAGTCGTAATGGTTACTCCTCAAGCTCGCCCTGATTCTGGTAATTCATAATAACATTGAGGTTTTTTACCATGAATCAGACATTACTTTCTGAATTTGGCAATCCTACTGAACGCGTAGAACGCGCACTTGATGCATTGCGTCATGGCCGCGGCGTGCTGGTGTTGGATGATGAAGATCGTGAAAACGAAGGTGACATGATCTTCTCCGCTGAAAATATGACCGTTGAACAGATGGCGCTGACGATTCGTCACGGCAGTGGCATCGTGTGCCTGTGCCTGACGGAAGAGCGTCGCCAGCAGTTGGAATTGCCGATGATGGTGGAGAAGAACTCCAGCCATTACCAAACGGCGTTCACTGTAACGATTGAAGCCGCCGAAGGTGTGACGACGGGGGTTTCCGCTGCGGACCGCCTGACCACTATTCGTGCCGCGATTGCGGATAACGCCAAGCCGAGCGACCTGAATCGCCCTGGTCACGTATTCCCGCTGCGCGCCCAACCGGGTGGCGTATTAACGCGCGGTGGTCACACTGAAGCAACGGTTGATCTGATGACGCTGGCGGGCCTGAAGCCGTCTGGCGTTCTGTGTGAACTGACGAACGATGATGGCTCAATGGCGCACGCGCCGGAAGTGATCGCGTTTGCCAAGCAGCACAACATGCCGGTACTGACGATTGAAGATCTGGTGGCTTACCGCATCGCGGCAGAGCGCAAAGCCAGCTGATTCTTGCGGATACCGCGCAAACAAAAGGGCCGATTAATCGGCCCTTTTCTGTTTTATGGCTTAGGTTTTGAACGATACGTTTTTCGAACAACCTAGCGTTTTAATGACTTACGGCTTTTTTGCCAGCAGCGTGGCGAAGCGCAGTTTGATGCGGTTGCCGTGTGCATCCGTCTTGTGCAGTTCACCCATATCCTCGTTGTATTTGAGGATCTCCCAGTCGGCGTAATAGTTCTTCAGCTCGCCTTCTTTAAAGGTAAATGAGAAGGGCATTGGGCATGGGCAATCTTCCGTCGACATCGCGGCAATAATCAGGTTATAGCCACCGTTAACGGTGCTGTCCTGCATATTGCTGATGATGTGCGGAATGCGATCGCGTTCCAGAAACATCAGCACGACAGTCGACAGGATAAAGTCGTACTGCTCTTTGATTTCCGCCAGATTGATGTTGTAAACGCCTGCACGGATGTTTTCCAGCGCTTCGCTCTTGATGATGTTATTCAGCGAATCAATGCTCTGCTCGTGCTTATCACAGGCTGTTACGTCAAACCCACGCAGGTTCAGATACAGTGAGTTACGACCGCCGCCGCAGCCTAAATCCAGCGTTTTGCCCGGTTTGATGTACTGCACCGCGTTGATCACTTCGGAGTGGGTTCGCGTCAGACCGTATTTTTTATGATAGAAATCTTCCGCCGAGCAGAAAAAGCTGAGCTGACATTCCAGATCGTCAGAGAAGGAAACAATGCGGTGCCACGCCTGCGGCTCAACAAACGGCGGCTGCTTCTCCTCGGAGAACTGGAACGTCTCCAGCGTCTCGCCGTCTTCGGTCAGCATGGAAAAGGTCATTTCCCCTTTCAGCACAGTCAATTTTGCCCAGGTGCCTTCCTGCGTGTTGTGCTTTTCCTGAAACGCGGCAGGCAGCGTCTGGCTGTTCCACTGCGGCATTTTCTTATAACAAATGAGATCTTGCATCTTTACCTCTGTAAATTCCAAAAGCGATGGCCGTATTCTATTAATCCGCACGCAGACTGACTAGAAAATATGTATTTTAAATGCATTATTTATTTTGCCGTGTCAGGCCGTGGTTGAAGTTACAGTGGAAAGCTGTCGCAGCAGCGGAAATGCCTCTTTCATGCGTTCACCGCCGACTACAAAGGCGCGCAGCGCCTGCTGACTATCCAGCGCTTTCGCTACCATCCCCTGCTCGTTCCATTCCTGCTGCCAGTGCAGGTCGCCACTCGTGATATCACCCGCCATCTGTAAAGGAAACAGCGGCGTTTTGATTTTAACCAGCATCGGCGGCAGCGTCAGCACCTCACTGGCTCCCAGCAGGTTTTTCGCCAGCGTCATCGCGCTGAGCTGAATCGGCTGCAGGAAAGGCAGGAGCTTGCCGCCAATCTCTGCGCAGTCGCCCAGCGCGTAAATCTGCGGGTCGGTGGTCTGTAACTGTGTATTGGTCTGAATGCCTTTCTGCACCGTTAACCCCGCCGCTTTCGCCAACTGCGTGTTGGCCTGCAAACCGATAGCGGAGAGGACTTCGTCCACTTCGACAGCCCGACCATCGGTAAATGTGGCCAGCACGCCGGTTTCGGTTTTTTCCAACTGCTGTAAGTTCATGTTCAGCAGCAGTGAAACCCCTTGTTGCGTCAGCGTGAATTGCAGGCGCGCGCTGACTTCGGGCGGCATCAACGCGGGCAGAATGCTGCTGGCGCAGTCAACCAGCGTGACCTGTTTTCCTGCGCGCTCCAGATCCATCGCCAGCTCAGTACCGATGAGCCCGGCACCAAGCACCAATATCCGCTCGGCCTGCCAGAGTCGGCCTTCATGGGCGCGGTATTCCTGCTGACTATTGAGCGTCAGCATATGTTCGCGTCCCGGAATCGGCGGCACCATCGCACTGGCACCCGTTGCGAACACCAGCTTGTGGTAATCATAGCGATCCGTGCCGCAGATGACCTGCTGCGCATGGCGTTCAATGGCGGTGACGCGCGTGTTGGCCAGCAGCGCAATACGGTTTTCTTCGGCAAATGCGCTTGCCTGCATCTTGGTCAGATCGTCGGCGTGCTGTTGCAGGCTGATCACATGGCTTAAATCCGGTTTGTTGTACTCATCGCCGCTGTCGGCGGTGATCAGGCGGATAGGGCAGTGCGCATCCAGCTTGCGCAGTTGCCGGATGAGCTGGCGGGCAGCAAAGCCCGCGCCAATAATCACGATATCTTTCATCATCCTCTCCTTAGCGAATCGGATTGAAAACGTCTTTGCCCAGCCCGCATTCCGGGCAGAGGAAGCTGTCTGGTACGTCCGACCACAGGGTGCCAGGTGTAACATCCTGCATCGGCTCGCCAAGTGCCGGATCGTAAATCCATTGGCAGACGCTGCACTGCATACAGCCGCTTTCTGACTGCACCGCTGGCTGTGCGGTTGACTGTGGCGCCGCGACTTCACTGCAACCACAGGCGCTCTCGGCGGGGGCGCTCACACTCTGCGGGGCGCTGGCGGTTTGCGGTGCCGCAGTGGGCTGTTTTACTGGCGAAATGACACGACGGGCTGGTGTATCATCCAGCGGATGCAGCGCCCACTGACGAGCGATTTCGCGGCCGTGTTCGCGGCAAATTTCCAGTGCGGAACCGTCAGGACGCCACTTGGTTTTCAGCGCCAGCGTGGTTTCAAAACCGGCGTCCATCAGACGGGTTTGAATGCGATCTACCGCGCCGCCGTTCCAGCCGTAGCTGCCGAACGCTGAGGCTTTCTTGTTTTGGAAACGCAGGCCGGTGATCTCTTCCAGCATGGCGGCGACCTTCGGCATCATCACGTTATTCATGGTGGATGAACCGACTAACACGCCTTTCGAGCGGAAGACCTGCGTCAGTATTTCGTTCTTGTCGTGGCGGGCGACGTTATAGATTTTCACCGCTACGCCGGGGTCAACATCGTTGATGCCTTGCGCGATGGCGTCGGCCATCATGCGGGTGTTATTGGACATCGTGTCGTAAAACAGCGTGATGCGGTCTTCCTGATAGCTGTCCGCCCATTTCAGATACAGGTGGATGATCTGGGCAGGATCGTCACGCCATACCACGCCGTGTGAGGTTGCAACCATCGACAGCGGCAGGTTGAAGCCCAGCACTTCATGGATCTTGGCGGTGACTAAGCGGCTGAACGGCGTCAGAATATTGGCGAAATAGCGCTGGCACTGTTCGAACAGTTCTGTCTGATCTACCTCGTCATTAAACAGGTGCTCATCGCAATAGTGCTGGCCGAACGCATCGTTACTGAACAGCACGGCGTCCTCGGTCATATAGGTCATCATGCTATCCGGCCAGTGCAGCATTGGCGTTTCGATAAAGATCAGCTGCTTGCTGTTGCCGATATCCAGCGTGTCGCCGGTTTTGACCGTGTGGAAATTCCACTCCGGGTGGTGGTGGTGACCGGTGATGGAATCGATCGCGTTGTGGGTACAGTAAATTGGCGTGTTGGGAATACGTGCCATCAGTTCGCTCAGCGCGCCGGCGTGATCCTCTTCGGCGTGGTTGATCACGATGTAGTCAATCGTGTTCAGATCCACTTCTGCCATCAGGTTCTGCACAAAATCGCGGCTGAACTTGTGATCGACGGTATCGATCAGCACGGTTTTTTCTTCGCGGATCAGGTAGCTGTTGTAGCTGCTGCCTTGCAGCGTCTTGTATTCGGTGCCGTGAAAATCACGCACTTCCCAGTCGCGTTGTCCAACCCAGTGGATATTGTTCTTAACGTGAATTGTCATGTTCTGAAACCTCGATAGTCGTATACGGGAATATGCTGTAGAGATTGCAGAAAGCGTGCCAATTTTTAATATGTTGATTTATAACGGTTTAATAAATGATGATTGTCAAAATGACATGATTTATCTATTGTCTTAATGACACAGACTCTGTCATTAGGACACACCATGACACTCTCTATTAACGCCCTTGCCCGCATTGCCATTGAGCTACAAATGGGGCTATCAAATCAGGATCGTTTTCAGCGCTTGATTAACAGCCTGCGCCAGCTGCTACGCTGTGATGCCTCGACGCTGCTGCGTTACGAAAATCAGCTGTTCCGCCCGCTGGCGATCGACGGTCTGGCACCAGACGTGCTGGGGCGACGCTTTCGTCTGTCCGATCATCCCCGTCTGGAGGCCATTGCCCGTGCGGGCGATGTGGTGCGCTTTCCGGCAGATAGCCAGCTTCCCGATCCCTATGACGGCCTGATCCCCAGTCAGGAAGATCTTAAGGTGCATGCCTGCGTCGGCTTGCCGCTATTTGCTAATCAGAATCTGATCGGCGCGCTGACTGTGGACGGTATGGATCCCTGTCAGTTCGACCATTTTAGCGATGAAGAACTGCGGCTGGTGGGAGCGATGGCGGCGGCGGCGCTGAGCAACGCGCTGTTGATGGAACGTCTTGAGCGGCAGTTGCCCGCACCGGTGCGAGCTGAAAGTCCGGCGGCGGAAAGCGTTGAGGAAATGGTCGGGCTGTCGGAACCGATGCAGCGGCTGAAGAAGGAAGTCGATATCGTCGCGGGTTCCGATCTGAACGTGCTGATTATGGGAGAAACCGGCGTCGGTAAAGAGCTGGTGGCGCGGGCGATTCATCGCGGTTCCAGCCGGGCAACTCATCCTCTGGTGTACCTGAACTGCGCCGCGCTGCCGGAGTCGGTTGCGGAGAGCGAGCTGTTTGGTCATGTGAAGGGCGCGTTTACCGGTGCGATCCATCATCGCACCGGCAAGTTTGAAATGGCGGATAACGGCACGCTGTTTCTGGATGAGATTGGAGAACTGTCGCTGACGCTACAGGCGAAGCTGCTGCGCGTATTGCAGTATGGCGATCTCCAGCGCGTAGGCGATGACAATAGCCTGAAAGTGAACGTGCGCGTGCTGGCGGCGACCAACCGCGATCTGCGGCAGGCGGTGCTGGATGGCGCGTTCCGTGCTGACTTGTTCCACCGTCTGAGCGTGTTCCCGCTATCCGTACCGCCGCTGCGCGAGCGTCGTCAGGATGTGGCGCTGCTGGCGGGATTCTTCTGCGAGCGCAGCCGTGCGCAGCTGGGGCTGGCGCGTTTGGCGTTAACGGCCGACGCGGGCGCGCTGTTGGAACAGTACGACTGGCCGGGGAACGTGCGTGAGCTGGAACACGCTATTTATCGTGCCACCGTGCTGGCGCGAGCAGGTCAGGAATCAGGCGAGGTGCTGTTAGGCCCTGAACACTTCAATCTCGAACTTCCCTCCCAGCCTGTTCATGCGACCTCCGGTTCATCGAGCGCTATCGACATCGCGCCGGCGTATTTCATCAGCGGCGGCCTGCGGGAGGCAACGGACGACTATCAGCGTTGGGTCATCCAACAAACGCTGGTGCGCCATGAGAGCAACTGGTCATCCTGCGCAAGGGAACTGGAAATAGACAGCGGCAACCTGCATCGGCTGGCAAAGCGATTGGGCATCAAATAAACAAACGCCCCGAAAATTGGGGCGCTGTAGACCGTAGACAAACCTATTTACCGAACGAAAACGGGAGTAACGGAATAGAAGAGTAAAGCGTTTGCGCCATGGACAAAAACGTCAGGAACGTTTTTGAACGTTGCTCGCGACGGCCCTGAAAGGGTGAATCTCGGGATGAGATTCATATCTGCGCAAGCCGAGCGCACATGGACGTGTTTACAGCGACTTTACGATCTATCCGTTACTCCCGCTCGGCTGGCGTTAGCTACTAACCTCTAATGACTACAGGACGTAGTTAACCGCATTTCACGCACTTGGCGCTCTGAATCACCTGGAAGAAATCGTTGCCTTTATCATCGACCAGAATAAAGGCTGGGAAATCTTCGACTTCGATTTTCCAGATAGCTTCCATTCCCAGTTCCGGGTATTCCACACAGGTCAGGCTCTTGATGCTGTTCTGCGCCAGAATTGCTGCCGGGCCGCCGATGCTGCCGAGGTAGAAACCGCCGTGTTTATGGCATGCGTCGGTCACCTGCTGGCTGCGGTTGCCTTTTGCCAGCATGATCATGCTGCCGCCGTTGGCTTGCAGTAAATCGACGTAGGAATCCATACGGCCAGCGGTGGTTGGGCCTAACGAGCCGGACGGGTAGCCTTCTGGCGTTTTCGCCGGGCCCGCATAGTAGATCGGGTGATCTTTGATGTACTGCGGCAGGCCTTCACCGTTATCCAGACGTTCTTTCAGCTTGGCGTGAGCAATGTCACGGCCCACGATGATGGTACCGGTCAGGGAAAGACGGGTGGATACCGGATACTGCGACAGCGTTTTCAGGATCTCGGCCATCGGACGGTTCAGGTCGATTTTAACCGCATCGCCTTCGCCCGTTTCACGCAGATGTTCAGGGATATATTTACCCGGATTCTGCTCTAACTGCTCCAGCCAGACGCCCTTGCGGTTGATCTTGCCTTTGATGTTACGGTCAGCGGAACAGGATACGCCCATGCCGACAGGGCAAGATGCGCCGTGGCGCGGCAGGCGGATAATCCGCACGTCGTGCGCAAAATATTTACCACCGAACTGCGCGCCCAGACCCAGATCGCGCGCGGCTTCCAGAATTTCCTGCTCCAGCGCGACATCACGAAACGCCTGACCGTGTTCATTGCCTTCGGTCGGCAGTTCATCATAGTACTTGGTTGATGCCAGTTTAACGGTTTTCAGCGTGGTTTCTGCCGAGGTGCCGCCAATGACAAACGCGATGTGGTACGGCGGACAGGCCGCGGTGCCCAGTGAACGCATTTTCTCGATCAGGAAACTTTTCAGTTTACCCGGCGTCAGCAGCGCTTTGGTTTCCTGATACAGGTAGGTTTTGTTGGCGGAACCGCCGCCTTTGGTGACAAACAGGAATTTATAGTCTTCGCCTTCGGTACTGTAGAGGTCAATCTGTGCGGGCAGGTTGGTGCCGGTGTTAACCTCTTTGTACATATCCAGCGCGGCGTTCTGCGAGTAGCGCAGGTTGTCTTCAATGAACGTGTTGTACACGCCCTTGGACAGCGCTTCGGCGTCGTTACCGCCGGTCCAGACGTTCTGGCCTTTTTTACCGACGATGATCGCCGTACCCGTATCCTGACAGGTCGGCAGGATGCCCTTGGCTGAAATTTCTGAGTTGCGCAGAAATTGTAGAGCAACGTATTTATCGTTTTCGCTGGCTTCCGGATCGCTAAGAATATCGGCAACTTGCTGCTGGTGAGCGGGGCGGAGCATGAAAGAGGCATCGTGGAAGGCTTGCTGAGCCAGAAGCGTCAGCGCGGCTGGCTCGATCTTCAGGATGTCCTGACCTTCAAACTGGGCGACAGAGACAAAATCGCTGCTCAACAGGCGATATTCGGTGTCATCTTTACTGAGTGGAAACGGATCTTGGTAATAGAAGGGTTTATTCGACATTTTTTTCTCACTTGCAATTGCATTAATTAGTAAATTTTCACCTTATAGGATTCAGCATCTTATTATTAAGGCGTATTACCGCAGCACTACAGGGATGTCTCGAATACAAAAGTAGTAATCGCCATAATAGTATGGTTTTTTGTCGGGAAGTACCACTTTGGTACATCACAATAATAGGGATGCGCGTGTTATTTTTTCCCCGCAGCAGACGCGTGGAACGGCGGCACGGCACAGGTTTCCTGTATACGAACGCCACGGGAAATGGCACGCGGTTTAATGTGAAGATATTCCTCTTTTATACCCGTTATACTTCAAATTGCATGTGCGTTGGCTACGTTCACTCACCCGAATCACTTACCTGAGTAAGCTCATCGGGATTCCTTCTCTTGCCGCCTTCCTGAAATTCGAATTATTTAGGGTATAATTGGCTTAATTAAGTAAAGTAAATGGTGAAATTAAAAACAATAACCATTTATTCTTTAATGTTATTTGATGGCGATATAAAGAAATCGTTATTGGCTTTTTATCGCCTGACGAAAAATGAGATCGCCATAAAAGCCACAGTGCTGTGGCCGGTAGGATTACTGATGTGATTTTGCCAACGTAATGGCGGCAGCGATGGCAGCGCGCGCCTGCGGGCTGTTTTTCCAGCAGGTTGAGCCCGTCAGTGCGGCGGCGTTCGCCACAATATCGCTAACGTCGGCTTCACTCAGCTGTGCCAGCGTGGTGAAGCCCATTTGCTCCAGACGGGCGACTACCGCAGGGCCAACGCCTTTTACGGCCAGCAGCGCCTCACGTTCCTGTGGGGAAAACATCATGATGACTCCGTAGATAAATCAGCGAGTGTCACCATAGTGTAGCGTACTCTCTTGTTGGGCAAGGAGATTGTCGATCATCCACAGCCCTGCCGGACCGGGTGGATGCGGTTTGGACCAGACAACGTCCACGTCAATCCACTGAGGCCAGCCCGCGACAGGCAATTCCACCAGCTTTTTCCGATCGTATTGCGCCACCAGCCAGCGTGGCAGGATGCTCCAGCCGTGCCCCTGCTGCGCCATTTCCAGCAGCATAAGGTAGGACGGCGCAGACCAGACTATCCCTTCCGGTTGCAGCCGATCGCTGCGTTTATAGGTATTGAGATAGAGCTGGCGGACAGTCGCTAACTGGCTGCGCGTCACGGTTTTTTCCGTTGTCAGCGGGTGCGCGGCCGATACGAAGATGGCCATGTCGGTCTTAATCTGTAAACGCGCGGCGGCAATATCGGGCGGGTAATCCGTCTGGGCGCGCAATAGCCCGACATGCGCACGGTTCATTTGCAGCAGATCGATCACGTCATCGCCTTCCGCAATCAGGCATTCAAACTCAATATCAGGAAAATGCTGGGCGAAACGCTGAAGCACGGGTTCGTAGTGGGGCGCTTGCCAGATATCGGACAGCACAAACGTCAGACGGGGTTCGATATGGTCGGCCAGACGGATCGCCAGCCCATCCAGGTCTTCGCTGGCAGATAAGATCGCCTGCACGTGGGAAAGCACTTTTCTGCCTGCCAGCGTGAGCACCGGCTGGTGACCGGATCGATCAAACAGCGTCAGACCCAGATCGGCTTCCAGATTGGCGATGGCCGCGCTGATGGTGGACTGGCTTTTATGCAATCGTCGAGCGGCGGCGGAAAACGAGCCCGCATCAACGGTGGTAACAAAAGCCAGCAAGGATTCTGGTGAATATCGCATCGTTATCTATACCCTAAATAATTCGAGTTTCAGGAAGGCGGCGACGCAGTGAATCCCCAGGAGCTTACATCAGTAAGTGACTGGGGTGAGCGAGGAAAGCCAACGCACATGCAACTTGAAGTATGACGAGTATATCGATTTTATCGATGGAATCTAACTGTACTCTACCACCTTATGCGATGAAAATAAGGCCGTAATACGAGGCCATCCATGGTCATGGCGAAAATTGACCAGCAACGTGCAATAAATAAAAGTGAATGTGTTATGCAGAACAAAACCAGCAAAACCTTACGTGAACGTGTATACCATGCGGTAGGCTTTGAACTGATCGCGTTGTCGATCTGTGCGCCGGCGGGTGCCTGGCTGCTGAATAAGCCGCTCTTCGATATGGGGGCACTGGCTATCATGCTGTCCAGCGTCGCGATGATCTGGAATATGATCTACAACACGATATTCGATCGTCTGTGGCCGGCAGATCGCGTTAAGCGTCGGCTGCCGATTCGTATTGCTCACGCGTTGGGGTTTGAAGGCGGTTTTATCCTGATTGGTTTGCCGCTGGCGGCGTGGATGCTGAACGTCACGTTGTGGCAGGCGCTGATGGTGGAGATCGGCTTCTTCCTGTTCTTCCTGCCGTACACCGTGGTGTATAACTGGGCCTACGATGCCCTGCGGGAGCGCATAGTGAACCGCCGTCGCCACGTTCGTCAGGTGTCGACCAGCTCCCGTCTGCGCTAATTCATTTGCGTTAATTCTGTGCGTTACCGGTGTGTCAGTTTAAAGTGCTGATACGCCGGTAGCTCCAGCGATCGCCATAAATACCATGACGCCACCGTGCGATAAGGCCGACATGGCAGGCTGAGTGCCTGCAAATCGCGCGGTTTCGGCATGTCCTGCAAATCGTAAACGTAGCGCAACCCCTGACGAATACCGAGATCGTCGAGCGGCATGATGTCGGTGCGTTCGAGCGAATAAATCAAAAACATTTCTACCGTCCAGCGCCCGATCCCCTTTAGCGACGTCAACTGCTGAATGAGCGTGTCATCATCCATCTCTGCGGCTCGTTCGAGGCTGGGCACCAAACCGCTCAGGGCTCCCTGCGCGATACCGTGCAGCGTATCCGCTTTGCGGGCGGAAAAACCGCACTGCCGCAGCGTGTCGGTGGAGCAGGCCTGCATCTGTTCCGGGCTGGGGAAGGCACCGTCATGTACCCGCAGGAGCTTCGCCACCATCGCGTCCCCGGCTCGCGTCGTTAATTGCTGATAGGCAACGGCACGCATCAGCGCCTCATAGGGTTCCCGGTGTGGCGCGGTCTGATGGCGACAATCGCCAACCTGTTCGATCAGGCTGGCCCAGCGCGTATTGATGGCGCTGAGATGGGTTTTGGCCTGCTGCGTGAAATCCAACGGCGGATGGGATGGCATAAACGGCTTCCATGATGAGAATGCAAAGGGCAGAAAACGAGCATAGGAGATTGCCGCATGGCGCGCCATGTGGAAAGGATTATTCGGATAAAAAAGCAAGAAGTGGCGAGGGGGATTACACGCTGTCGCGGGAACGGCCAGAGGGGAGATTTCAGCGGCAGGCTATGCCGCTGTTATGCGTTAATAATACTCGCCGTGGCGATAGTCCCAGGTGGTGAAGGTATCAGACAGTAGCAACATGACCTTGTCCACATCCAGCCCCTTGCGTATCAACGCCGGGCACGGATACACGCTTCGTCTGCCTTTCTGTTCTGGTATCAACTGACCGTCCGTATCCACCATCGACACCATTACGCCTTGCTCGTAGCGTGTGTCATGGGATTTATTCGGCTGGATAGATTTCACATAGTCGTCGGCTTCGATAATCAGATCGGCAAAGGCACTGATACGTTCACCGATACCTTCCACTTCGCCCCGGTTACCTTTGCCTGACGGATTGGCTGAACTGGCAAAGGTTAATTTACCGTACCCTTCCCACAGCGCCTGCGTGAGGATTTCACTCGGTTTACCGAATTTAATCACAAAGCAGCTGGTTTTGCGGTCATCCATCATCAGCGCTTTCGAGCCGTCTTTAGGGATGCGCGCTAAGGCGTCGTCGTGCCAAGGCAGGATGCAGCCCAGCAGCACATCGGCGTCCCAATGGCGTTGATATAGCCGTTCGATTTCTGGATTCAACTGCGCCAGCGCTTTCAACTGCGCAAGTGAGCCACACAGCACGACACCCGGCTTGTTGCGGTTGCGCTGTTTGGCGTCAAATTTGCGCTCCAGCCCGACCTTATCTGAAGCAATGATGATGTAACCCACTTTGGTTGGTGAAACGATGATTCCCCCGCCGCGTGACATAATGTGCACAGCATCATCATGTAAACCGCCATTCCAGTGAACCTTATTTCCGCTCATGTTGCCCCCTCGCTTGCAGAGAAAAAGCCTGAACCTCACCGTGTACCATGTATTCGCATCACAGATTTGTTCAAAAAGTAACCGACAATGTCGCTGGAAATAGCAACATCGGCGCGATCCGAATGAAAAAGCAAGAGTGGGACGTGTGCATAAGGTCGCTTCGGTTTAGCGTTAGCACATGGCATGACTTTCAGTAATAGTAAGATTGGCAGTAATGCCGAGATTGGAGTGAGGTGTACAAATGCGTAACGATACGATGCTGAGTGATACGCTGTTTCAGGATGCCGACTCGCGCTGGCAGGCGGTGGTGAAGCGTAATCACGCGGCTGACGGCTGCTTTATCTATGCGGTGAAGACGACGGGGATTTACTGTGTGCCTTCCTGTGCGTCACGCCAGCCCCGGCGTGAAAATGTGGTGTTTTTCGCGACGGCCGATGAGGCGCAGGCAGCGGGGTTTCGCCCGTGTAAACGGTGTCGTCAGGGAACGCTTTCGCGGCAGGAACAGCAGGCGCAGCAGATTGCCCACGCGTGCCGGATGATTGAGCGGTCAGCGCATCAGCCGACGCTGGCGGTGCTGGCCCAAGCCGTGGGGATAAGCGCGTTCCATTTTCATCGCGTGTTCAAAACCATCACCGGTCTGACGCCAAAACAGTATGCCAGCGCCCACCGTAATCGGCAGCTGCGTGAACAGCTGGTGGAAAAGAGTGCGGTCACCGACGCTATTACGGCGGCGGGCTATGACGCCAGTGGGCGCTTTTATGCCGCAGCAGGCGCGCATTTAGGGATGACGCCGACGGCGTTTCAGAACAAAGGAAAAGGGATGACGATCCGCTTTGCCGTTGGCCGCTGTTCACTCGGCGAGGTGCTGGTGGCGGAAAGCGAGAAAGGGATCTGCGCGATCCTGCTGGGAGACGATCCTGAATCGCTGCTCAACGCGCTTCAGGAGATGTTTGCTAACGCACAGCTGATTGGCGGCGATGCGGCGTTTGAGCAACGGATGGCGCAGGTTGTCGGGTTTGTCGACGATCCGGCTATCGGGCTGACGCTGCCGCTGGATATTCGCGGTACGGCATTCCAACAGCGTGTCTGGCAGGCGCTGCGGGCGATCCCCGCAGGAGAAACGCAGAGCTATCGTGAGGTCGCTGAACGTATTGGCGCACCGGCCGCCGTGCGTGCGGTCGCGGGTGCCTGTGCGGCAAACCGGCTGGCGGTTGCCATTCCCTGTCATCGCGTGGTCCGGCACGATGGGGCGCTGTCAGGCTATCGCTGGGGCATTGTGCGTAAGCGCGCCCTGCTGGATAAAGAGCAGTTGGACAAAGAACTGCTGGAGAAAGAACAGGGCACGCATCTGTAAGGGGAATCGTTATCGTGAATTTTGATTTATTTGCCGATGAAGCACCGCGTCGCTGGACGGAAACGCTGGCACCGGGTGCGGTCATCCTGCGCGGTCGCGCCTATGACGATGCCCCGTCGTTGCTTGCGGCGCTGAATGCCGTCACCGCGCGTGCGCCGCTGCGGAATATGGTGACGCCGGGCGGTTTTGTGATGTCAGTGGCGATGAGCAACTGCGGGAAACTCGGCTGGGTGACGGATGAACGCGGCTATCGCTATACCTCACACGATCCGCTGAGCGGAGAGGCATGGCCGGCCATGCCGGAGGCCTTTTCCCGGCTAGCGAAGCAGGCGGCGAGTGAAGCCGGTTTTGCTGATTTTGAGCCGGATGCTTGCCTCATCAACCGATATGACGTCGGCACGCGCATGTCCCTGCATCAGGATAAAAACGAACGGGATTTTCGCCAACCTATTGTGTCTGTCTCGCTGGGGCTCAGCGCGACGTTCCTGTTTGGCGGCATGGCGCGCAGTGATAAAGCGCAGCGTGTGGCACTGACGCATGGTGATGTGGTGGTCTGGGGCGGTGAGTCGCGGCTCTATTTCCACGGTATCCTGCCGTTGAAAAGCGGCAATGTGCCGGAAGGGATGTCCGACGAATGCCGTTTTAACCTGACGTTTCGTAAAGCGGGATAAGAGGAATGACCAGCCCGCATGGAGCAATACAGGCTGGTTTTGGGTTGGACGCTTATTTCTTGCTGAACTTCATATAATCAAGGGCGCTTTCTGCCGCGATACGACCGGAGTTGAGCGCAAAGCCAAATGTGCCGCCGCCTAACAGCAGGTCATAGGTGTCGCCATACATGCCAGCAGCATCATTACCCGTGACGTACAGACCCGGAATGACCTCGCCGGATTTATCGATTGCCTGCATTTTCTCATCAATCTTCACGCCGCCGAGTGTGCCCAGCGCGGCAGGCTGCATTCTTACCGCATAGAACGGGCCGGTTTTTACCGGACGCAGGTAATCCATGTTTTTGTTAAACACCTCATCCCGCTTTTGTGCCGCAAACTTATTGTTCTCTTCCAGCGTATGCTTCAACACGCTGGCATCAACGCCCATCTCTTTCGCTAGCCCGTCAACGGTGGCGGATTTGAAGACGAAGCCACGGTTTTTCTGACTTTCCTTCGTAAATTCGCTATCAAATTTCGTCAGCTTGGTATTGGCGATCACCCATTCGCCAATCGGCACATCAATGCCGTCTTCGACGTAATGCTTGCGGGAGGTTTCGTCGAAAATGGAATACATGATGCCGCCCGCTTTTGACAGCGCATTGCCGGAGTGTGGCCAGATGATGACGTTGGATTCATCCGTAAAACGGCGGCCGTGTTGGTCAACCCACAGATAGGGCTGACGCGCGGCGGCCAGCAGGTGTGAATTCGGCGCGTAGTCTGGCAAGCCGGGGCGATAGGCTTGCAGCAGGCCGAGGCCGTCCGGTTTGGCACCGGCTTTCCAGGCCATATTAATTCCGTCGCCGTCTTTACCGACGTTACCGACCATAATGGTATCGGGGAAGGCGGCGTATTTTTGCAGCATCTCTTTATTGTTGGCGTAGCCGCCGGTCGCGATGATGACTGCCTTGGCGTCTATTTGGACGGTGTTGCCGTCGCTATCTTGCGCGATAACGCCCGTGACTTTGCCGTCTTTCACGACCAGATCTTTACCTGCCGTTTTCACCAGCGTGGTGACATCCATGCTTTTAAACTGCTCGTGGAATGTCTTGATCAGATGGCGACCATGGCCGGGGCCGTCGATCACATGCCAGGTCAGCATGCCGCCAGGGCCACCGGGGCCGATGTATTCAAACTTGATGCCTTTCGATTTTACCCATTCAATCGTGTCGGCAGAGCGGTTTACGAAGGCGCGCACTACGAAGGGGTTGGCCATCCAGTGGCTGTAATCCATGATGGTCTTAAAGGCCATATCGTGCGTCACCACAATCCCCTGACGTTTTTGCATGCTGCTGTTGGCGGCGAAGATGCCTTCGGCAAAGTTACCCGTGCCGCCAACTATCGGTTGTTTTTCCAGTAAGACGATTTTTGCCCCTTTCTCGGCAGCGGCCATGGTGGCCGAGGTGCCAGCCGCGCCCGCACCGATAATCACGATATCGGCGCTTTTTGGGATTTCCGGTTTCGCCGCGTCCGCTGCCTGTGCAGCAGACCAGCTCATCATTGAGAGACAGAGCGTCGCGAGTACACTTTTTCTGAAGCGTTTCATGATGTTTTCCTTCATGTTATTCGTATTCTTAGAATGCAGCTGTGCTGCGCGTGGAGAACCAACGGTATTAATTCGCCTTAGCCTGTGAGTACGCGTCTTCCGCCGCTTCTTTCACCGCACCGCTGGTCATCGTGGCGCCAGATACCCCATCAACCTCAATGCTCTGTTTTTCGGTCATGGTTTTTGCGAGTTCGATGGCTGCTTCCCCGCCGACTTCCGGCGTTTCTTCCGGGGCATCAATCGTCGATTTGAGGACTTTCCCCTGTGCATCGATGTCGAGCGTGACGGTGACGTCCCCGCCGATACCCTGTCTGGCGGCGGAGTAGGTACCGGCTTTAAAATTCCCTTCTTGCGCGACCGCGGTACCCACTGCGAATAGCAGGCAGAGTGGAAGCATTCCTGAGCAGATTTTCATATCAATATTTCCCGTCGTTTTTGAATAAATACGGTGAATCACAAGGTTATCTCCCATGAATAAAGTGGTAGCCGTCGTCGTTATTGAGGGGCCTGAATATCAGGCAGCACATTGGTAAGCCAATGCCGAGTAATAAAAACAGCAGGCTGAAAGGGTTAAGGTTGAAGAGGTGTTCAAACTGAGAAAGAAAACGTAATAGCGGAAACGTCAGCGTCATACTGAGCATGACGGACAGTAACTGGCTAATGGTCAGTAGATTATTGCCGCTGTGGTATGTGCTGTTATTCAGGTTGCTAAAGGCCAGGGTGCTTTCTGCTGAATATAAGGTCGAAATCAGCACGCCTAATATCATGGCAATAATGCCGATGAGAGGCATCGATTGCTCCTGCACGGCGGCGCTCAGGGCGAGGATACATAGCGATGTCACGCCGGTTGTCAGCATCAATAGCCGCCGGTAGCCAGTACGCTTGACCAGCGGTTCAAACAGCAGCTTTGACAGCAGCGCGCCGCTGGAAAAAAGCAGCAGAATCAGGCTGGTTTCAGCGGGTTTGCAGGCCAGCGTTGTTTGCAGCATTAACGACAGGACGACGGGTGTTGATGCCAGCAGCGTTCGCGTTGCGACGCCGCCAATTATGCCGACAGAAAAGGTTCTGATGCCGAACAGTGCGCGGGGGAATAGCGCAGTCTCTGCGATGAGGTGCTGCCGATAGTAAAGCAAAACCAGCCCCAGCGTGCTGCAAGACAGAAATAACATGACGAACGTTGGCAATATATTTTTCGTGGCGGTGGTTAGCATGAAGGCCACGAGAAATAACATCAAAATGGGAAAGGCTAATTCATAGGCGCCGGTGCGAGATGTCTCTTTTAGCGGCGCTGCAGGAATAGTGTGGCTTGCCAGAAAAAAGCAGACTACAGCCAGCGGAATATTCACGAGGAATATCGCCTGCCACGAGAGCAAGCTAACCAGAATATTACCGACAACGGGGCCGAGCAGGGTGCCAAGTAATCCCAATAAGGTCACCCGATTCAGGAAGCGTAATTTCAGACTCTGCGGCGTGGTGCGCAAGATGACGGTTCTGATGATGGGTAGCATGAGCGCACCGCCGATGCCCTGAATAAAGCGGTATACGCTTAAACTGCCGAGCGTGGTTGCCGTCATGCACAGCAGCGAGCCGATCATGAACGTGGCGATGGCGATCTGGTAGGTTTTCTTCTCTCCCAACCGTTCCGCCAGCCAGCTATTGGCCGGCGTAAACGCGACAACCGTGACAATGTAGGCGATCACAATCGCCTCCATATGCAACGCCGGCTGGTGTAGCGACTGCGCAATGGCGGGGATGGCGACGTACACCATGGTGGTATCCAGGGACTGCATGAAAAAAGTAACCGAAGCAATCCAGAATAAGACCCATGACGTATTCATTCAGGCCACCGTCATTTGTCCGGCATAAAGCACGAACAGTCGCAGCAGGAACACGCCGAACAGGCTCATGACGGCTAACGTAATCAGCTGGCCTTTACTGGCATGGACAGAAGGCTTACACACCCGATTGGCAATGGAGGGAATCACAATGCCGATACCGATAATGCCAATCCAGAATACGCCACCCCAGAAGCCCGAGAGCGCAGTCTGTGCGGCGACAACCTTTTGTCCGCCGCCAAGTAGCAGCCCGATAAAAAACGCGAACAGCAGGAACAGTTCGGCGTACACCACCGGTGTTTCCACGCGGTGGATGAAATGCAGGGAGCGTGAATGGCTTGAGGTCGTGTTCCCCCACGCGCTGGCCAGCAGCATGACGGCAATGCCGGAGGTGGTGCCGGATACCAGAAACAGGACGGGCAGAATGGGGTTATTCAAGAGCGGGAACGATTTCAACGCGGACAGCAAGAAGCCGGTATAGCAGCCGAGCAGGATGGCCAGCACCAGCAGCAGGTTTTCAATTATCGCGGCCTTGTTTACGATCATCTCCGCCAGCTTACGCACTTTCGCCGCCAGCGCAGGCCGATGCCAGACGGCCTCAAGCTGCGTCAGCCACCCGTCATGATAAAGCGTGATGAGCCATAACAGCATCACGACGAAGTACACCTGAAAGAGCATTACGCCCAGCGACATGATGGACGTCGGGTTGTAAAAGACCATCAAATACCAGAAGGTCAGCGGTTGAGTCAGATGAAAAATCAGAATCGCCAGCCCGAGGATGACGGCGAGCGGTGCCACGATGGCGGTGGCTTTGATGAGGCGATTACTGCCGTGATACTCGCTGGGAACGTAGTGCCTGAGGAACATCGAGAGCGTGACCATTCCTGCCGAAATGCCGACCAGAAGAAGATAAACGGCGATGGGCCAGTCCCATACCAGCGTATCGAACGTGAAGGCGTTATGCATTGTCGATTTCTCCTCGTTTCCCCGGCATACGGTAGAGTTGGGGTTCGGTGCCCAGATAAACCTTGGAACGGTAAGTCGCGTTGCTGGCGATCATCTTGGCAATGTTGCTTTCAGGATCGTTGAGATCGCCAAATACCAAGGCTTTGGTGGGGCAGATTTCGACGCAGGCGGGCTGCTTTCCGGCGGCCAGATTGGTTTGCCGACAAAAGTTACATTTGTCCGCCGTCTTCGTGACCGGGTTGATGAAACGCACATGGTAAGGACACGCGGCAATGCAGTAGCGGCAGCCCACGCAGCGCTTGTCATTGACGTCGACAATACCGGTGAGCGCATCTTTGAAGGATGCCCCCGTTGGGCAGACGGCAACGCAGGGCGGGTTCTCACAGTGCTGACAGGATTTACGGAAAAATTGCTTAATGGCGCGCGTTTTCTCGACGGCGGAAATATCGACGGTTTGCAATATATCCAGCCGGGTTACACCATCGGGCACGTTATTGGTCTCTTTACAGGCCTTGATACAGGCTTTGCAGCCGATACAGCGCATTTCGTTATGCAATAAGCCATATTTAACGGCTACTTTACCCTGCGCTTTTTCGGGCTCATTTTGCGCGTGGGCGAAACCGATATGCCCACTAATGGCAATCGTACTTCCCATATAGGCAATAAAACGACGGCGAGATAATTCTTCCATATTATAAATCTTCACATTGAGATGATAGCCGTGCGAATACCATAAGATGTCATAGACATTATTAATGTCGCCATCGTGTTAATATTTCGCAGTGTGGCGCTAATAGAAAATAGCGGTCCATCGTTACGATGGAAATAATAAATAAGCCACGTTGTTATTATGGTTTTATTGGAGCATGGGGATAAAAGACTAAGTGTGCGCTTGGTCACGTTTGTTTTTTTGTATATCCGTATATAACAAATACTGATTTGTTATAAATGCAGTTTTATTTCTCTCGTTAGCTTAAGAAATTGTGTTTCTATTATATGGATGCAAGTTGCTATTTTTATTTTTGTGATAAAAACGAATAATTGATGTGTATCAGATTGTCGATTTTTTATGTGAGTAGTAAAGGGGGGCGGAATGGATAATGACTTTTTCCGTAACAAATAAAAAACGTTAGTGCGTATTTAGCACTAACGTTTGTGTAACAAAATAATGGAGGGATAGACTAAAAACCGTAAACGGGTATTAAGGTTTTAGGTGTTTATCAAGAAAGCCCACGGTAATTTTCATGATTTCAGGCTGTAGCCAATGCGACCCGCCATGCTCTGCGTCTTTAACGCGGTAGTACGTTGATTCAATGTTTTTTGCCGTCAGAGCCTGATATAACCGCTCGGTCTGGCGTGGCGAAACCGAAGTATCGTTGGTACCGTGCATAATCAGGAACGGCGGTGTAGTGGTGCCGATAAAATTAATCGGGTTGGCTGCTGCGGCTTTGTCAGGGTAGCGGGTGATGGCGCCTCCTTCGTTAAACACGGCGGTGCCGTTGACCCAGATAGCTTCTGTTGCAGAAGGCGATGCGTGTTTCTGAACGACATCATCAGGGAAGCCTTCGCCGACGAGCGTCAGATCGGATAAGCCATAGAAATCAATGACGGCCTGGACATCACTGCTTTGGTCGAGATTATCGCCTTTATCGTAGGCTTTTGAGCCATTTGTCACCCCGGCAAACGCCGCCAGGTAGCCTCCTGCCGATGAACCGAAAACCGCGGCATGTCGGCCGTCAATGCCGAACTTTTTCGCATTGGCGCGTAGATAGCGAATGGCGGATTTGACATCTTCCAACGGCGAGGGGAAAAGAACGGTGGGGGCGACGCGGTATTCCATGCTGGCAACCACATAACCGGCTTCGGCAATGCTCAGGCGCTGTTGCAGGTAATTATCTTTATTGGCGTTAATAAAGCCGCCGCCGGTAATGAATAACACAACGGGGAGCGCCTTCTTCGCGTCGGGCTGAAGAATATCCATTTTTAATGCCACATTCGGATAGCCCCGCATCGATACCTGAGAATAAACGACGTCAGAGATTAACTTCACGGATATCGTTTCCTGCTTTACGGTAATTTCATACTGATTCTGTGCCGCATTGATTGCGGTCGTGCTCATCATTGCCAAGGTCGCTAACCCTATTTTTGTTGTTGTCGAATAATCCATATCTTAAGTCCTTTTGTTAGGGAAATGTAAACTTTTTGGTTTGTGAGAGGTGATGTCGTATTTGTAAAAATAATATTAAAAAATCTTTAATATTATTGGTGCTTCATCTTAATTGAATAAATTATTTCCTCGTTGATAATAAGTTGACTATATCTACTATTAACGTTATTTCTCATGAATTAAATGTGCATCTAATCACATTTGATTATTTACAAATCATTATAATTGTTATTATGGCCGCTTATAGAAGCTATCGTTGATGCGTAATATAAAGCAATGCTCAGTATAAAACGTGTGATTTATTATCAGGAACTCATCCGGGTCGGGAGTTTCACTAAAGCGGCAAAAGCGCTGAATATCTCTCAGGCGTTTTTGTCGCAGGAGATCGCGCGGCTGGAACTTGAAACGGAAAGAAAACTGATTAACAGAACCACCCGGCAGTTTTCTCTGACGCCATTCGGGAAGATCTTTGCTGACAAAATTCAGGGGATGATTAAAGAGCACTATGAGCTGGAGCAATTCGTCAGTAGCTATGAGGAAAGCACGGATGGCGCGCTACTGGTTGGTGTGATCCCGATATTCAATCGCTTGGCCCACTACAATATGTTTAACCTGTTTCAGAAAGCCTATCCTAATATCGATATCTCTTTCATTGACGGCGTAAGCACGGACTTACTGGAAAGAGTGCGCAATGGCGAGATCCACCTGTCTTTCTCGACGCCTTTTGATGAGTACCTGAACGATCCATTGTTTCATCACACCATTTGCCAGATCGATGACATTGTGGCAGTGATGGCGACGTCGCACCCGCTTGCTGACAATCAGACGCTAAGTTTGCCGCAGCTGGTAAAAGAAAAGCTGATCGTGCCGCAAAAAGGGACGGGGGAACACGCCGTGGTTTCCGAATCCTTCACCCGACAGGGCATCAACCCCAGCTACTTTCGTGAATGCAGTAACATGGACATCATTATGGATCTGGTGATCAACCTGTCCGGCGTGGTCTTCCTCTGTTCATCTGTCGCCAAAAGCCTGACCGCTTACGATGTCGCGGTTATTCCGCTGGAAGAGAAACTGAAAAGGACTTTCGCTATTAGCTATCTGAAACGCAGCACGAACATTCCCATGGTGCGACTGTTTCTGGATTTCCTGCAAGACTACAGCGAGTCCGTTCGGTAAGGGTTTTCCTTGTTTGGAAGGGGCGGATAGCCTGCGCGCGTACCGCCGCAGAGAACGTGCTTCGCGCTCCTGCCATCCCTGATGCGCTGACTTGATGAACGGTTGCCGCCTTTTTCTCCCCCCATGTTTTATCCCTTCGATGCGCCCTGGTTTCTCTTCCCGACCTTCATAGATTTTAGATAAATGTTGCAGATGTGAATAAATGTGAGGCGATTCAAATTATCGCTATTAATATACTTGTATGGTAGTCAGCATAAACGAATGGCTACATGCACAGAAGGATAAGTAACGTGAAGATTGTCAGCGCTGAAGTGTTTGTCACCTGCCCGGGACGGAACTTTGTCACCCTGAAAATTACGACCGATAGCGGATTAACCGGCCTTGGCGATGCGACGCTCAACGGGCGTGAACTGCCGGTCGCTTCTTACCTCAAAGATCACGTGTGTCCGCAGCTTATTGGCCGCGATGCGCACCAGATCGAAGACATTTGGCAATATTTCTACAAAGGCGCGTACTGGCGCCGTGGCCCGGTGACGATGTCTGCCATTTCGGCGGTCGACATGGCGCTGTGGGACATCAAGGCCAAAGCCGCCAACATGCCGCTCTACCAACTGCTGGGCGGGGCATCGCGCACGGGTGTGATGGTGTATTGCCACACGACGGGCCACTCGATTGATGAAGTGCTGGATGATTACGCCAAGCATCGCGATCAGGGCTTCAAGGCGATTCGCGTACAGTGCGGCGTGCCGGGTATGAAAACCACCTACGGTATGGCGAAAGGCAAAGGGTTGGCGTATGAGCCGGCGACAAAAGGCAGTCTGCCGGAAGAACAGCTGTGGTCGACGGAAAAATACCTCGATTTCACGCCGAAGCTGTTTGAGGCGGTGCGCGATAAGTTTGGCTTCAACGAGCACATGCTTCATGACATGCACCACCGCCTGACGCCGATTGAAGCAGCGCGCTTTGGCAAAAGCATTGAAGACTATCGCCTCTTCTGGATGGAAGATCCGACGCCTGCGGAAAACCAGGAGTGTTTCCGTTTAATCCGCCAACACACCGTCACGCCGATTGCGGTCGGTGAAGTCTTTAACAGTATTTGGGATTGCAAGCAACTGATCGAAGAACAGCTCATCGACTACATTCGCACGACGATTACCCACGCGGGCGGGATTACCGGCATGCGTCGCATCGCCGATTTTGCCTCGCTCTATCAGGTGCGCACCGGTTCGCACGGGCCATCGGATCTGTCGCCTATCTGCATGGGGGCGGCGCTGCATTTTGACCTCTGGGTGCCAAACTTCGGCGTACAGGAATACATGGGTTATTCGGAGCAAATGCTGGAGGTGTTCCCGCATAGCTGGACGTTTGATAACGGCTACATGCACCCAGGCGAAAAACCGGGGTTAGGCATTGAGTTCGATGAAAAGCTGGCGGCCAAATATCCCTATGACCCCGCTTATTTGCCAGTTGCCCGTCTGGAAGACGGCACGTTGTGGAATTGGTAAGAGTGGAATTTGGAATAAGAGGCCAACACATGAAAAGCATTGTGATACAGCAGCCGAATACGCTGGTGATTGAAGAACGTCCGATTCCACAACCCGCGGCAGGTGAAGTTCGGGTGAAGGTGAAACTGGCGGGCATCTGTGGTTCGGACAGCCATATCTACCGCGGGCATAACCCCTTTGCCAAGTACCCGCGCGTGATTGGGCATGAATTCTTCGGCGTGATTGAGGCGGTGGGTGAGGGCGTGGGGGCATCCCGTCTGGGCGAACGCGTGTCGGTCGATCCGGTCGTGAGCTGCGGCCACTGCTACCCGTGTTCCATCGGCAAGCCGAACGTCTGTACCTCGCTGGTGGTGCTGGGCGTGCATCGTGACGGCGGGTTCAGCGAATATGCTGCTGTACCGGCGAAGAATGCACACGTCATTCCCGATGAAATTCCTGACGAGTTCGCCGTCATGGTGGAACCCTTCACGATTTCCGCCAATGTGACCGCGCAGGTGAAACCGACGGAGCAGGATGTCGCCCTGATTTATGGCGCGGGGCCGATGGGGTTGACCTCGGTTCAGGTGCTGAAAGGCGTGTTCAACGTGAAGGAGGTGATTGTTGTTGACCGCATTCCTGAACGTCTGGATATGGCATTGCGTAGCGGAGCGGACAGGGTCATCAACAACGCATCGCTGTCATTAAAAGACGAACTGGAAGCGTTGAATATCAAGCCTACGCTGATCGTTGACGCTGCCTGTCATCCGTCTATTTTGCAGGAAGCGATTACGATTGCCTCTCCGGCAGCGCGTATCGCCATCATGGGCTTTTCCAGCGAACCTTGCCAGGTTAGCCAGCAGGGCATCACCAGCAAAGAGCTCTCCATCTTCTCATCACGATTGAATGCCAACAAATTCCCTATCGTGATTGCGTGGCTGAAAGAGAAACGTATCGATCCGGCAAAACTGATTACGCATCGGTTTGATTATCAGCAGGTGGTACAGGCGATTGAGGTCTTTGAAAAAGATCAAAAGTGCTGCTGTAAAGTCCTGCTGACGTTTAATGAAGCATGACAGATATAAATAATGGTACCGAATAATATAAAAGGAAAAACGTTATCGATTACAGAATAATATCATGATTCCTTTGAAGTAATTATTTCTCTCTTAATCACTCCAGACCGCTAATAACGGACTGGAGTGGATTGCGACACCATGATGAACGGTAATTTTATTTACTGTGCTCTACCATAATTACAAATCGTCGAGAGTATATATATGAATACGCATAAAATAGCATCTGGACAAAATAAGCCTGCAAGAAGTACCTCTGACTTAGTCAAAGCGGCGGTGTCCGGCTGGCTGGGCACCGCACTGGAATTTATGGATTTCCAGCTGTATTCGCTCGGGGCGGCGCTGGTTTTCCATGAAATCTTCTTCCCTGAACAATCGGCGGCGATGGCGCTGATTCTGGCAATGGGGACTTATGGTGCTGGCTACGTGGCACGTATCGTCGGCGCCTTTATTTTCGGCCGTATGGGTGACTCCATCGGTAGAAAGAAAGTGCTCTTTATTACCATTACCATGATGGGTATCTGTACCACGTTAATCGGCGTGCTGCCGACCTACGCGCAGATCGGTATTTTCGCGCCGATATTGCTGGTGACCTTGCGCATCGTGCAGGGGTTAGGCGCGGGCGCGGAGATCTCCGGTGCGGGAACGATGCTGGCGGAATATGCGCCGAAGGGGAAACGCGGGATTATTTCCTCACTGGTGGCGATGGGCACCAACTGCGGTACGCTTAGCGCCACCGCTATCTGGGCCTTCATGTTCTTTGCCCTCTCCAGAGAAGAATTACTGGCGTGGGGCTGGCGTGTACCGTTCCTGGCCAGCGTCGTCGTGATGATATTCGCGATCTGGCTGCGTATGAACCTGAAAGAAAGCCCGGTCTTTGAGAAAGTCAGCAATGACGTATCCGGTACCGAAGAGCCATCCCCCGCGCTGGTGGTTGAGCAAAGCGAGCAGAAATCGATCCTGTCGATGTTCAAAAGCAAAGCGTTTTGGCTGGCTACCGGGCTGCGTTTCGGTCAGGCGGGAAACTCAGGGTTAATTCAGACCTTTCTGGCCGGATATTTGGTTCAAACGCTGCTGTTTGAGAAATATATTCCTACTGACGCGTTAATGATTAGTTCTATTATCGGATTTATTACGATTCCATTATTAGGATGGCTGTCAGATAAAGTCGGTCGCCGCGTACCTTATATTATCCTGAATATTTCGGCGATATTGTTAGCCTACCCGATGCTCTCTCTTATTGTTGATAAAGAGAATAGCGTCAATGTGATTATCGTCAGCATCATCATTATTCATAACTTCGCGGTACTGGGATTATTTGCGCTGGAAAATATCACCATGGCGGAAATGTTCGGTGGACGCAGCCGCTTTACGCAAATGGCGATTGCCAAAGAAACCGGTGGTTTGGTTGCCGTTGGTTTTGGTCCGGTATTAGCGGGTATTTTCTGCAACATGACCGGTTCCTGGTGGCCGATTGTTGTGATGCTGATTGCTTATTCAGTGATTGGTTTATTCGCGGCCATCTGCATGCCTGAAGTGAAAGATCGCGATTTAGATGAATTAGACGACGCAGCATAACGTTCAGATTGTCATTGTTCGAGTTGCAGATGAGGTGACCTTGCTGCAACTCGAATCATTTAGGGCGTAGACGTATTTTTTGAATCACCTATCAGGGATAACGATGAGTATCAGCGAATTTTCTACTCTTAAACCGCAGGTTGTGGTGCCGCGTTACAACCGCAGCCTGCTAAAAACACGTATTGCGCATATTGGCTTTGGCGCATTCCACCGGGCGCATCAGGCGGTCTGTGCCGATAAACTGGCGGCTGAGCACGGTAGCGACTGGGGCTATTGCGAAATTAACCTGATTGGCGGCGAACAGCAGATTGAGGCTATTCGCCAGCAGGATTTGCTGTGGTCGGTTTCCGAAATGGCGGACAGCGGCTGGCATAGCCGGGTCATCGGCGTAGCAACCGGTGCGCTGCATGCGGAAGTCGAAGGCATCGAGGCGGTGCTGGAAGCGCTAAGCGTGCCGGATATCGCCATTGTGTCGATTACCGTCACGGAGAAAGGCTATTGCCACCATCCGGCGACGGGGCAGTTGAATAGTGAACATCCGCTGATTTGCCACGATCTGGGGTTGCCCGCAGAACCACGCTCCCTGCCCGGTGTGATTCTGGCTGCTATCAAACGCAGACGGGAACGCCAGCTACCGGCATTCAGCGTGATGTCCTGCGACAATATGCCGGAAAACGGGCACGTCACGCGCAACGTGATTGTGCAACTGGCCGAGCTGCAGGATGTCGAATTGGCGCGCTGGATTGAACAGCACGTCACCTTTCCGTCCACGATGGTGGACCGGATTGTTCCGGCTATCACTGAGGAAACGCTGGAGACGATTCAGGGACAGCTGGGTGTCGCCGATCCGGCGGGTATTGCCTGCGAGCCGTTTTTCCAGTGGGTGATTGAAGACAACTTCGTTAACGGTCGTCCCGCGTGGGAAAAAGCCGGTGCGGAATTGGTACAGGATGTCCTGCCGTTTGAGGAAATGAAGCTACGGATGCTGAACGGCAGCCACTCGTTTCTGGCATATCTGGGCTACCTTGCTGGCTATCAACATATCAGCGAGTGCATGCAGGACAGCGACCTGGTCGCGGCGGCGCATCACCTGATGTTGCATGAACAGGCGCCGACGCTGCGTACACAGGGAGTCGATCTCGCCGCCTATGCAGATGCGCTACTGGATCGCTATCGCAATCGGGCGTTAAAACACCGTACCTGGCAGATTGCGATGGACGGTTCGCAAAAACTGCCGCAGCGGATGCTGGATTCGATCCGCTGGCATCTGGCGCGCGGTAGCCGTTTTGATGCGCTGGCGCTCGGCGTGGCGGGGTGGATGCGCTATGTCGGCGGCGTAGACGAGCAAGGAAAACCGATTGAAATCAGCGATCCGCTAAAAGATCAGATCGCTGAAGCGGTGCAACGCAGCCCGGAAGGCGAGAGCCGGGTTGCGGCGCTGCTGACGCTGACGGTGATTTTCGGTGAGGACTTACCGAAAAATCCTGTCTTTGTCGATGTGGTGACGCAGCACTACCTGTCATTGCTAGAGAAGGGCGTGAAGGGCACATTGCAGGAGTGTGACTGGTAAGACGAAAGCGCGATGGCGATGGCCGTCGCGTGACGGCATTAGATAGCCGTGACGATAAAACAACGCAGGGTGAGGCAAATGCCGACGATGCCTCGCTCTGTGTCTCCCACTCTCACTACGACTGGCGTTGTAACACTGACACTCGCTGCGCTAAGCGTGTATCATAAGCGGTAAATTTCTTGGCTAAGCACAGCGGCATGGATACCTCTTTTCAGATCAACAACAACGAACCAGTCAACCAGCAAATTTATCGCGTACTGCGCAAAGACATTGTGGAATGCAATATTCCGCCGGGTAAGCTGCTGTCTGAAAAAGAAATTTCTGTGCGTTTTGACGTTTCCCGCCAGCCGGTCAGAGAGGCTTTTATCAAGCTGGCAGAGGCCGGGCTGGTGCAGATCCTGCCGCAGCGCGGCACGTTTGTGATGAAGATCTCCGAGCAGCGCGTGGCGGATGCCCGCTTTATCCGTCAGGCACTGGAATGCGCGATTGTGCGTCGGGCGGCAGAAATGGTGACGGAAGAACAGCTGCTGACGCTGGAGCACAATTTACGCCGTCAGGAACTGGCCGCGCAGAATGAGCAGGTACGCGAGTTTCTCAGCCTTGATGACAGCTTCCATCAGCTTCTGACGCAGATTGCCAACTGTCCGCTGGCGTGGGAAACCATTGAGTCGATTAAAGCGACGATGGACCGCGTACGTTTTCTCAGCCTGAGCCAGGTTTCACCGCCAGTCAGTCTGATCCAACAGCACTACCTGATTTTTAACGCCCTGAAAGCGCGTGACCCTGATGCCGCGGAAAAAGCGATTCGTGAGCATTTGCAGGAAATGATCTATTCGATTACGCCGATTGCGCAACAGAATAGCGACTGGTTTGAGCACGCCTGATCGCGTTGACTTGAGTGCGTTGAATAGTGGCTTCCCCGTCTCCGGTGGAAGCCATGTCACAGAAGACTACTTGAGCGGCTGTGGCAGGGTAATCACCCACAGTTCGTTATCGGCTTCTGGCTTCTCCAACGGTTTGATGGCTAACGTTGTCTCGACCGCCTTGCCGTTCCGCGTCAGTTTGCCATCGGCAGTAACCTGATAGTCATCCGCCTTATCTTTTGCTTTCACCGGGGATTGCAGCACGGATTGTAGGCCAAAGTCGTTGTCGTTAATGACCGCCAGCGTTTGCTTATCGACCAGCGCCAGACCTTCCACTTTCTCCTGCTGCCAGCCGAGCTTACGCAGATCCACCAGCTCCTGCTTGTGCGCCAGCGTAATGCCGCGTTTTTCCAACTGGGCGAGATCGTCAAATTCCGGCGATTTGCCATCGGCATCGAACGGCGTCAGGTCGCTCGCTTTGCTGAGATCGACCAGATAGATGCGGTTCTGCATCTGTTTGTCTTTATCCGCGCCTTGCTCGACCAGCAGAATGCGCTGATTATCCAGCGCCACGATATCGCCGATTTTGGCATCCTTCGCTTTCTTATAGCTGTCGATGTTGATGGGGTAACCCAGCATGCGGCTGGTCTTGGTTTCCGGGTTAAACATCACCAGACGCGTAAACTGCGCTTTGTTTTTGCTTTTGCCGTCGATATCCAGCGTACTTTGTACAGCCATGACGATCGTGCCGTCCGGCAGGCGGGTCAGGCCTTCAAAACCCCGATTTGGCTGACGCCACTTGATGATATTCGGTAAGCCGCTGGCAACAGAGTGTTCATTGCCCGCAGGCGTCGGCCCGAATTTTTGCAGGATCTTCCCGCTGGCATCAACGTGGATCAGGAACGGGCCGTATTCGTCACACAGCCAGAAACCGCCGTTGCCGTCCGGCGTAATCCCTTCGGTGTCCAGCCCACGCTGGCTGGTACTGAGCGGTTGTAGGGCGTCATTCAGCGCCACTTCATTGGTGGTGCCGATAACGTCCGCAGGTAGCGGCAGGCCGGTGATCTTGCCCTCGACATCGTGCAACGGGCGTGAATTGCTCGCCTCTGCGAATTTTGCACTGACCCGAATATCCATCATCAGCGGCGCGTAATCAGGGCTGGCAAAGATCTTGGCCTCTTTCTCGCCGACCAACGGCGCATCGGCATTTGGGCCGCGATCGGTGACGGTGACGAACATCAGGTCGTCACCCTGTTTACCGGTAAAATAGAGGCCGGAACCAATGCCGACAGGCAGACCGTTGGGGAAGTTCTGGGCAAATTTGCCCTGATACGCCACACGCTCGCTGGCTGGGAAGGTGACGACATAGCGTGTCACTTTTTCTCCTGCGGCCTGAACGCTGAACGGCAAAAATCCGGCAACCAGCAGTGCTAACAACGTGTGTTTCATGCTATTCCCCATCAACGGTCATTCTGGTGGTGGCTACGGTGCGTTGACCGTGCCGCCTGTCGCGGACGAAGGGCTGTTTTCCTTCTCCTTATTTTTCTCTTTTTCTTTCATGCCACCCGGATCGGGCCGAGGGTAATCATAATCAATACGCAGAGGGTGTGCATAGGCGCTGTTCCACAGTTGTGTATAAAGCATGTCTACCCGCTGCGCCATCGCCGGGTTCTGAATCACCATCTCCAGATTGCGCGAGTTATCCAGATAGCCGCCGCTCCAGTTGCTGGTGCCAATCCAGGCTTTTTTGCCGTCGATGGTCATGATCTTACTGTGGATCACGCGGGCAAACGGGATGAAGCCGCTGCTGGCTTGCGGTATGGATACCGTTTTTATCTGGATGTTGGGTAGCACCGCCAGGCTTTTCAGGTAGGCGATATTCGGCATTTTGGTGCTCCATTCGGACACCATCAGCTCGATCTGGACGCCGCGTGCGGCGGCGGCACGAATGGCGTTATCGATAACCGCGTAGTACGGGCGCGTTTTATCCGGGCCGTAGGAGAGTGGGACGTAATCCATCACCTGAATGCGCACCTGCTGCTGGGCTTCGGCTAGCAAGCGGGGGAGTTCTTCTTCGGAATCTATCACGCCAGCGGGATTGAACGCTTTGGGGCTGGCAACCAGATAGTTGCCCGAACGGTCAACAGGTTGCGTTGTCGCGGGCAGCGGCGGAACGGTTTCACCGTGGGCCAGTCGCGCCTGCGCCTGCCAGTCTTGTTCGAAAATAGCGCCAATTTGCTTCACCACGTGTGGATCGTCGATCAATAATCCCGTTTCGTGAATGTGTTCCAGCGCCCGCCAGTCAAGATTCTGGCTGCCCATGTAGGCCTGTTTGCTATCAACCAGCAGGTATTTGGCATGCACAATACCGCCGCTCAGGCGTTCAAAAGGAATCACGTGCAGCTCCAGATTCGGAATCGTTTTGAGCTGTTCCAGCGTGTCCTGCGTAGAAATTTTTAGCCCTTTCTCTTCGAGCAGCAGGCGGATTCGCACGCCGCGTTCTCCGGCGGCACGCAGATGTTGTAAGACGTTATCAAAACGTGTTCCCGCCTGATTCGCGACATAGAATTGACCCAGTTCAATGGTGTGCTGGGCGTTATCAAACAGCGATATCCACACCGCATCGCTGGGGCGTAAATCGGGGGCGATCAGCGTGGTTTCTACCGGGGCGTCATACACTAATTCATAGCCGGGAATGCGGTAACCGCTAGCGCTGGCGTCGGCATGGGCTGACGCACTCACAATAAACAATACGCCTCCTGTCAGCAGTGTGTTGATGCAATGCTTCCAGCGTCGCCCCGGATTGATGAAACCACAACGATTAAGCATAGCGCTTCTCCGCCATCGCTTTTTCCGTTACGGCACTGTCTGTCATGGAATGGTGCGTTACCGCAGGGCCCGCTTTCTGTTGGCGAGTATGCGGCATTCCGGCGCGAATCAGCAGGACTTTCAGCATTTCGTTGATGTGTTCCATTCGGCTTTGCAGGAAATTGTTCCCCAGCAGGCAAACTAGCGCGATGGCGATGCCCAGCCCAGTGGCGTACAGCGCGGTTCCCATTCCGGCAGAAACCTGGCTCGGGTCGGAGATTCCCGCGGCGGACAGCGCTTTGAAGGTTTCGATAATCCCCATGATGGTGCCAAGCAGCCCCAGTAACGGTGCTGCGGTGACGACCGTCTCCAGAATCCATAGCCCGCGCGACAGCTGCGGCTTACTTTGCAGATATTGTGCGTCGATCAGGTCGTTAAGCGCATCGCGGTTTTCTGCCTGATGCGACTGCGCCAGCACGGGCGTGACGACAGTGATGGGCAGGCTGGGGCGCTGGGTCAGGGCGTCCGGCAGATCGTGAATGTGACGGATGCCCGCCGTCAGGGCGCGCTCCAGACGTTTGGCCTGTCGGCGCGTATAGGAAAAATAGAGACTGCGTTCGATGATGATCATCAGGGCGATCACCAGTGAGGCGTACATGATGTAGAAAATAATCTCGTGCAGCATATCGGCGTTCATGGCCTGATCCTTTTGTTGCCTTGTTAGGCATTGTTTGTGATTGATGACGATGCGCGTCGGGCGGGTGTAATGGGTAGATCGTAAAGACGCTGCAAGTACATCCTTGTAAGCTCGAGCCGCGCCATCCCTGGCGCGGACGCTTTACTCTTCTATCCCATTACCCCCGTTTTGCTCTGTATTTAGACTATTAACAGATTAGAACGTGGCTTCCAGTGAGGCGCTGAAGGTGCGCTCTTCCCCGACGTTGTAAAACGGTGTGCCTGCCGATACGCCGTTATACGACCGTGAGTTGAAGCTCACTGAACGTGCGGAGTCGAGGTACTCTTTGTCGAACAGGTTGCTGACGCCAAAGCGTAAGGTGGCGCTTTTCACGATCTTCTTATCCACTGGCAGATAGACACCGGCGCTGAGATCGAAAACGGTACGTCCGCCGATCTTCTCGTCATTGGTCATGTCGCCGTAGAACGAACCGACATAGCGGCTGTTCACGCCGGCATAGTAGAGACCGTCGTCATAGCCCAGCCCGAGGTTGAGCATATTTTTCGGCGCGTTGGCGACCTGCTTGCCCATAGTGGGGAGCTGGCTGCCACTGGTGGCGAGATTGTTTTTCTGCTCAGTGTCGGTATAGGTATAAGCGGCGAAGTAGTTGAAGTTATGTGGCAGCTTGCCGCTCCACTCCAGTTCCAGTCCTTTGTTTTCCACTTTCCCAGCGTTGATCATTTCGTAATCGCCGTTGGCGTCACGGCTGGAGATCTGACGGTCGGTAAACTGGATAAAGAACAGCGAAGCGCTCAGCAGCATGTCCTCGTTCTGGAAGCGCCAGCCGAGTTCCTGATTCCAGCTCAGTTCCGGTTTGGTATTGATGGAATCGCCAACGTTGTACAAGACGTAGTTGGGCGGGGTACGCATGTTGCGCGTGATGTTATAGAACACCTGATTTTCGGTATTGATGCGGTAGGCTGCGTTAAAGCTAGGCAGGAATTCGTGGTATTTCTTGTTCTTTTTCTCTGCGACGTTGTACAAGCTGCCGAGGTTAGTGCCGTCACGTTCTACGTGCTGATAGGCCAGACCGCCGGTGAACGTCCATTCCGGGGAGAAGAACCAGGTGTCCTGAACCCAAATTTTATGGGCTGGCGTGACGGTAAACTGGTTACGGCCTTGAACCACTTTCCCATTCGCGTCGGTGATCTGATCCGCATCGCCGGGTTTGCCGGAAATGTTAGCCGGGGTACCGTCGCTCTTAATCGGAATGAACGGCTGCGTTTGACGCTGACGGGCACGCTCGAACCAGTAGCCGATATCCAGACTATGCTCGTCGCTAATATCCCATTTCAGCTTGGTGGTGATACCCGGCCGCCAGGTTTCCGTCCACGACGGGCGATAGTAGGTGTTGGAGGTCAGGTTGCTGAGATCGTAGTTACCTGCGCGGTCCGACGTGGCGGATAACACGCTGGCAGTTCCGCTGCCGAAGCTACCGCCGTTCGTCGAGAAATAGTAAGGCTGTAACGTCAGCGCCATGTTATCGCGCAACTGCAACTTCTGGGTGAACGTGACATTCAGCGTTTCAAAGTTATTGCGGTTGAGTTTGTAGTATTGGGAAATTTGTCCACGGTTGTTGTAAACCGGCGTCGTGGCGTAATCCATCTTGCGCCCATTCTGCTCGAACTGCCGTTTGCTCAGCGTCGAGTAGTTGATGGTATCTTGCTTATTGTATTTCACAATCAGGTTACTGCTGTGGCCGTTTTCATGTTCATACAGGCCGTTCCATTCGACTTTATCGGCACGGGAATACCCTGCGCCACGCCATTTGTCGGAATCGGTATACGAGTAAGAGAGCCAACTGCTGAAGCCGTTGTGCTTACCGGTTTCCAGACGTGCGAACGTCTTGCTGAGGTTGTTGCTGCCGAACGTTTGCTTAACGAAACCGCCAAAATCTTTCGCCGGACGGTGGGAAACCAGCCCGATGTTACCGCCGCTGGCGCCGATGTGTGGGCCGTCCATTTCTGATGATCCCTGGGTGACAAAGATCTGCTCCAGGTTTTCCGGGTCGCCCATACCGTTCGGGTACACGGCGTAGTCGCCGGAGTCATTGACGGGAATGCCGTCTGATGACAGGCCGACCTGATCCGCACTCATGCCGCGCATGGTATAGCTGACGCCGCTTAAGCCGCTGGCGTCGTTACTGCTGACGTTCAGGCCCGCGGTGTATTTCAGTTTATCAATGGCGTTGCCAGCTGCGGGCATTTTATCCAGCGCGTCTTTTGTCACGGTTGAGCGCGATTTGGCGCTGTCTTCCTGAACCATTAATCCTGCGCCAAGCGGTTGCCCTTGTACGTTGATGGTGCCGACATCTGTCGCTTCCTCCGCCAGCGCGGAACCTGCCAGTAATGCGCCGACGACGGACAAACATACCCCAGAAAGTTTGAACGGTTTCATTTAATAATCTCAGTATTATCAGTGACTTATTAATCAACATGTTGTTGACGTTATTTTTGCTGATTCACTCTCTTGCTCAGGTGCGAAACGCTACTGCGCTTGATAATCGAACGTGGCTAAAAAGCGTTTTGTGCTTTGTCCTGCAAAGGCGTCGGCAGGGAAGGCCCGAACCTGTTTGATGCTCTGTAAGCTGGCTTGCGCCGCTCGGTTCAGCAGCATGCTGCGTGCTTTGCTACTGATTCCTGAATCGATGACGCGTCCTGTGCGATCGACCTCCAGCCAGACTTCAACCCGGCCTTCGGGGCGTTCGAGTGATGCCTGACGTCCAGTCGGGTAGCGTTTGGTTTGTTCAAGCTGCGCACGTAGCGCCTGCGCATAGCTATTTTCCAGCGCGGCAACATTCACCGATGGTGCGGAAGGCGCTGCCGGTGCCGGACGCTTGGTCGGGGCTTCCGGGCGTGGAGCAGTCGGTTTAGCCGGAGCGGGGGTCGGTTTAGGCTTGGTTTCCGCTTTGGGCTTAACCTCTGGTTTAGGCTTCGGCTTCACTTCGGGTTTCGGCGGTGTAACTGGCGGAGCTTCTATGATCGGATCCGGCTCATTCACCGGAATCGGCTCGGGTTCGGGTTCTGGTTGTGGCACCGGTTCGGGTTCCGGCTCAGGGAGCGGCTCGGGCTGGGGAATTGGTTCCGGTTCAGCCAGCGTGAGCGCCATGACCGTTTCGTCGTATTGCTGCTGAACTTTCAGCGGCGGCTGTTGGCTGGCGAAGAACAGGCAGGTAGCAAAGACCGGCAGCGGCAACCAACTGATGGCGTGGCGTGAGCGATAGAGCAGATACATGTCACGATTTCCGGGTAGCGATAGAAATGGACGAGAACCCACCCTGACGCAGGGTATCCATGACGGCCACCAGTCGCTCAACCTCGACGCTTTTATCGCTGTTGATAATGATGGTGGTTTGCTGGTCTTGCTGCTGCTGTTGCAGCGTCGTAACAAGATCGCTTAGCGCCATCGGCTGTCCGTCCAGCTCAAGGTGATCCTGTGCGCCAAGCGTGATGATCGCTTTCTTCTGCGGCTTGAGTTGCTGCGCGCTGCCGGCGGCGGGGAGCTGTGTTTTCAGGCCCAGCGCAGGAATAACGTTCATGCTGATCAGCACAAAAAAGACCAGCAGGAACATCATCACATCGATCATCGGAACCAAATCGATGTGGGCTTTTTGCTTCTTGGGTTCGTTCCAGTTTCTCATTACTCACTTCCCTACAGGCGCGAATGTCTGAATTTCTGAACAGGGCAATCCGCGTGGCGCCGAAACAAAGCAGCCAATATAGGTAGGGTTTGTTTAAGTTTTTTTACATTTATGTGATTAATTTTTCATGTTGATGCAATTTGATGGTAATTTTTTGCCAAAAAATAAGTTTTTTTGAGGTTTTTGCATCATTTCTAACAACAGAAGGGAAATACCCAAAAAGGGAGAGAGACAGCTGGTGGGGGATAACAGCGAAAAATACATGGCCAGCGGGAGCCGCTGGCCTGACAGTTATGTTTTTCCCGGTGGTTTCCTGAAGGTGGGAAGTTTTCTGAAAGCGAAAAAGAGCTGTAGCGTGTTGCACAGCACCAGAAAGGCGGTGATGACGAACACCCAGCGGAATCCCATCATGGCGGACACGCCGGAACCGACCAGCGGCCCTAGTACGTTGCCCAGATACATGAATGACTGGTTATAGCCGAAGATACGGCCTGTCACCTGCTGGCTGCTGTATTTAACCAACAGCGCCTGCACAGTTGGCATGAGTGCGCCATCGGCAAAGCCCAGCATAAAGCGCAGGATGCCGAGTTGCGTGGGGCTTTTTACCGCCGCCATGACCAGGAACAGCAGCACGCTGATCGCCAGTGCGGCGATCAACACGCGGTGTGCGCCGATCCGGTCGCCTAAACGACCCAGACGCGGTGCGGATAGCAGGGCGGACACGCCGGGAATGGCGGCAATCACGCCGCTGATAAAGGCAATGTTGTCCGTGCCGGGAGTCAGATCGCGGATGAACAGGGTGAGGATGGGGCTGATGGAGCCGTTCGCCATCTGGATCATCATCGTTGTAATGAACAGACAGATGATGAGCGCCGGATACGGCAGGGAAGCAAAGACGGCTTTCCCGCTGAGCCGATTCTCTTTGGTGACCTTAACCACGCTCTCTTTAATCGCGAAAAGCGTAATCAGGAAGCTGGTAAACAGCATACCGCCGGTGATGAAAAAGACGATGCGTAGCCCGATGTAGTCGGCCATAAAGCCGCCAAATAAGGGGCCGAGAATGACACCGGCGATCTGCCCGGTCGATAGCATACCCAGCGCCCAGCCGCTTTTTTCACGCGGAACCTGCGAGGCGATCAGCGCCATCGCGTTGGGAATGTACCCGGAGGTCAACCCCATGAGCGTGCGCAGGATAAACAGGTGCCACACGTTGGTTGCCAGCCCTTGCAACGACATCACGATCGCCATGCCCAGCGCGGCGCGCAGCAGCATAAGCTTGCGGCCTTTACGGTCGGCGAGACTTCCCCACAGTGGCGCAACGGCGGCGGAGACGAGAAAGGACGAACTGAAGATCAAGCCGGACCACAGGCTCAGCGATTCGTGCGAGTGAACGCCAAGCTGCTCAATGTACAACGGCAGGAAGGGTAATATCTGGCTCATGGCCAGCCCGGTGAAAAAGCATCCCAGCCAGGCAGAGAAGAGGTTAAGTTTCCAGGTTTCCATGGGGTCGGAATAGGCCTTCATCAGCGAATAACTCATGGCGAAACCGTGGTGACTGCGCGCGAAAAAAAGTGTGCTAACCGGCAGTGAATGGCGCTCAATTAATAACGGACAGTGACTAAAATTTCGTCTTTCATCATGAGCATAGCATAGCCTGCGGCGTATTGGTCACTGAGGGTAATGATTCGCAACAAAAGAGAATCAGCGTGGGGAGAAAGCGGGTTGGGGGGAAAGTATCGGTGGATTTTATTGTGTGATATACATCACAAAAAATTAGCTTTTGCTCAACAAGGGTTGTACAATTCATCGCCATAAGGCGGGGTCCTGCTATTAAGACAAACGTCATCCCATCGCGTCATTAAAATTATCGCTTAATTAAACAATAAGTTAAGTAAAACAAGGTGAAAAAAGTGCGTAACTTCTTTAAAAAAATGCTGGCGGCTTACCTGAATACTTATAAAGACGTACCGCCCGGCGCACTGTTCTAAGAATCTGTGCTATGCAAACAGGCCGCCATCATGGCGGCCTGTGTATTTATGGGGATCCGAGAACCAATGTAACGCGGTTCTGAGCCGGTTCCCCTTTTTGTGGTGATATTACTTCGTGCTGTAGACCGGAACGGCCGTCACTTCTGGCACGGCTTCGGTCAGGTAGGCACCGGCTGCGCTGCTTCTGACTTCATTTTCATCAATAAAGCCATAGAACACGCCTTGCGACGCGGAAGCGCCGCGAATTTCCGCATCCCCGCGCATCTGCGCATTGCCTGACAGCACAATGCCGCGTTCAAACGCGCCCGGCCCCATGAAGACCGTATGCAGCCGCGCGTTATCGCGTACGACGGTATTGCCTTGCAGCACTGTCAGGCCGCTAACGACAGCGCGCCCTTCTACCGTTCCGCTCAAAATCGTTGCACGATCTTCAATTCTGGCGTTATCCCTCACCGTACCGCCGATAACGCGAGCGTAAGGCCCGACGTATGCGGTAGGAGCAACATTTGCTGCGTTGGATACCCAGCCGCCACCGTTGGCGTGGCGAGAACCGTTAGCGGTTGGATTTGGCGCGCCAGGCTGGCTGCCTTCCGGCCAGACACCGGTGAAATCAGCCATCCACGGGTAGCGGTAAAGAGAGTAGTAAGCCTGATCCCACTTGATCTTCTGCATTTGCGACGGTGTGCCCATGACCACCATGTAAATGCCGCGATCGTCCTGACGGATCGTGAAGTTTTTCACCGTGGCAGACGCACCGCGCTGCAACTCGCTGTAGCGAGAAACGCCGTCCGAACCGATAGCAACAATCCCCCAGCGCCAGTCAGAATTAGGCTGCGGCATGGTTGCTGGATCGTTTTTCAGCCCAGGGAAACGGGTAATGGCAGATTTGCTCTGCACCATGCCACGGAATTTGACGGTGATTTGCGTCGCGCCACTTTCTGGGATCAGCCGGACGATGTTGTAGCCCAACTGCTGCGGAGCCTGATCGAACGGGACAGAGAAACGACGGAGGTTGGCGCTGGCGCCGACAACCGGCTCAAGCGTCGTGGTTCTCAGCAGACGGTCAGCGTTATTCTGGTTGGGTTGTACCGCACCATAGCCGCCGTAGGTTGAACGATAAAAACGGCCACGATCGAAACCGTCTGGATCGACGTAATCCCAGTTGACGTTGTGCATCGCCCAGTCGCCGAAGACATCGTTAAATTCAGACTGGCTCCAGCCCATGTTGGTACGCAGAACGGACAGCGGATCGGCGGTAGACTGGCCGCTTTCGCCCCATTTCGGCGCTTTTGCCCACATATCGTTGATGGCGCCATAGCCAAAGCGGTTCTTCAGGTATTCCATAAACTGCCAGTTGCAGTAACGGTTACGCGTCGAACCCAGGTAAATATGCGAATAGTTGACCTGCATTTCCGAACAGTGTGCTGACGTACCGCGGAATTCATCCATCTGGTGCGTCATCCAGTTCGCGTGGGATTCCCAAATCCAGCCAACGTAGTTATCACCCGAACTCTGGAAGCCGCCAGTTTGCCCTTGCAGCGCATGGGTAAATTCGTGTGCCAGTCCCCAGTTATCTTTGAGCGATGCAGGGCCGATCCACATGCCCATGCTGCCACCGCCCGCAATACCCCCACTGAGCCCAAAGGTGGGATCGATGTGAATATTGGCTTTATATTTCACGGTCTGCTTGCAATAAGGCTCGGGGAACTGAATTTGTTTAATAAACTTATCCCAAATTTGTTCCAGTTTCTGCCCTGCGGCAACCGCATCATTACGGTTAACGTCGTTATTATTCCAGCGAAAGGCAAAGTGCTCAGTCTGGTATTTTACGGAAGGCATATCGGTGATGGAATTATCCACCTGCCAGTTACCCGCGACACAAGCCTCAGCGGCGTTTGCCGTATTGACCATTAGGGCGCCGCTTAAAATGAGTAGACAGTTTAACGGCGTGAGAAGTGTTTTTATTTTTGGCATAAATCCTTTTCCTAGCATGAATATTGCTAATCAGCCTTATTATTTCAAGGAGGGAAATTCTCCGTTGATAGATAAGGCCCCATCCCAAGGCCATCATGGCCTATATCCGTCATACTTCAAGTCACCCGTGCGTTGGCTGTACTCGTTCACCCCAGTGACTTACTGATGTAATCTCCCGGGGATTTACTGCGTCGCTGCCTGCATGTGACTCGAATTATTTAGGATCTATTTTGCTTAAGTAAAAAACATATCGGCCTCTGTAAGAAGAGGCCGACTGGATTATAGATTAAATTTATCTTGTTACCTATTTCATTTTAAATTTTGGTTATGTTCAAGTTTCCTAAAATAAACGTGGTTATTGGTGTAATGCTTTATTATCCAATAAAGCAGACTGGCTGCCAGTAGCGAATTAAACGCCGGGACGCCCCATTCAAAGGCTAATCCAACGATAGCGCCGACAATACTGGCAATAATAGCGAGCCAGCCAATCAGCGGTGTTTGTGCGCTGTCAGGTAATTGGCCTTCGGCACGGCTGGCGTCGAGCAGCGCTCTGTGGGTTCGTAAAATATAATAATCAACCAGCATCACACCGATAATTGGGGGAAATAACACGCCTAATAGAGTCAGAAAATCGATAAAGCGATCCAGAATACCGGCGACCGAAAGCGCTGTGCCGATGAGGCCAATCACCAGCGTGATCGAGACATAGCGTAATTTTTTCCCCGTGACGCCCTCTATGGCATTGGCGATTCCCAAAGAGGAGGAATAAAGGTTGATATCGTTTACTCTCAGTGTTGAAAATATAACGGCAATCAGCCCGATGCCGCCAGCTGCCTGAGACATGATCGTCACAACGTCTGCGGTATTGAGCGCACGGGCAATAATGATGGCGAGGCCATTTACAATAAATTCCCCGACGATAATCGACAGCATCGTCATCCAGAAAACGTGTTTTCCGGTTTGAGAATAACGCGTCATATCTGGAGTAATTAAGCTGGCGACGATGCAGCCGCCTACGACCATTGTTGCACCGGCGCTAATAGAAATCGCCGCGCCGTTAGGCGCAGAAGCGATCAGTTCGGCAATATTGTGACCGGAGAGCGTCATGATAGAGATATAGCCGACGACGATGACAAACATCGGTACGGCAATTTTGGCGGTGAAGCGTAATGCTCTGAAACCGAAGGCAACGAGTAGCGTCAGCGCAATTCCAGACAGGGCGGCAGACCAGCCAAAACCGAGCTTATCCGCCATCGCAAAGTTGAGCGCTTTGGCGAATACGGCATTCTGGACGCCGAACCAGCCGATGAGGCTAACGGCGATGACCAGCCCAATCAGGACGGAACCAATACGGCCAAAGCCGCACCAGCGTGCGAGCAGGCTGCCCGACATACCTTCTTTCATCCCGGCGTAGCCCAGCCCCACGGTTACCACGCCAAAAATGGCGCTGCCGATAAAGATGGCGAGAAATGCCTGACTGAGCGTCATGGAATGGCCGAGCACGGCGCCTAACATAAACTGGTCTAGCGCGGTTAACATGCCGATGTGTACTAATGCCACATTTAAAAAAGGCAGCCGGACACTCAGCGGAACGCGGCTGACGGGGTAATCATCTATTTTTTCCATAGGGATATGTTCTCTTATATAAATTGAATGCCTTTCTCGATGAGAGAGTTAGGAATATAACCATCGATGCCAAGATGGCGACAAAATTCCTCAAATTGAGGTAAAGAATGCGCTTCTGCCTTTTGATACATGTTATATATTCTGTTCTCTATTGTTTTGGGTGATACGTTCATTTTTCTGGCGATTTCTTTATTTGATAAACGCTGTAATATCAGGAAAATAATATCCAACTCTGATTGAGTGAAAATGCTGGTTGTTAATTCGGTTTGTAACGTGGTCGGCTTCTTTTGGTCTATATATATGAGCGGAGACCGCGTATCTAGAGGCCTGGCATTCCACATCGTACCAATACAAAGCTTATTTTCATCAAAGATGGGGATCTTTTCACTGACGAAAGGCGTCAGCGTTTTCTTTCCATACCAATAGTGTGTTTCGATGACTGTGACTCTTTGCTCACTGTTTTCTGTCAGCCTGTCATGTTCTTTTAAATCATCAGAAAGTTCTGCCCAACTGGCAGGAAATTCATCATCTAGTCGCCCTTCAATATCAAAACGCGTTGGCGTATTGGTATAGAGGTAAGCGGCTTTATTCATGTAAACATGGCGTGATGATAAGTCTTTAATACCCCATGGTTCATTTAAACACTCCATCATAATAATCAGATTGCGAATATAATCAGTCATGTTTGTTTGTGATGATGGCATCCTGCCCTCCTTAATAGGCCGGAACTAATTCAACGGATCAATTTAGCTAAGTAATGTCGAGTATGCTTGTGCGCATATCCCGGTAGGTTTCCATATTCTTCGTATCCCAATTTTTCGTAGAACCCTTTGGCCTGGAACTCGAATGTATCCACATAAGCCAGATGGCAACCACGATTTAAAGCTTCTTTTTCAGCAGCCTGCATGAGTTGACGACCCAGTCCGCTTTTACGATATTTATCACTGACCCAAAGATATTGAACTTCTAATGCACCCCACCAGGTTCTGGAGATTAACCCGGCGATAATATTATTTTCATCGTCTTTGAAATTTAAAAAGAGCGGAGAAATATCAACAGCGTCGTACTGTTCGTTGTGTTTCCAAAGGCTTGCTATTACAAATTCTTCTTCATCTGAATCTGGTGTGTGAGTAATATTTAGATTCATTACAATAAAACCTCATTATTAGCACGCTAAATTATACTTCTAATGTGAATATTTCTTTATCATATCGAGCATATTTAGGCAAGAGTGGATTTCACCCGTTCTTAGGCTGCTGTATCGTTCTATGATAAGAAACATAATCTGATATTTGTTGATCGTATACAGGTAAAAATCAGAAAGTCAGCACGTATTTGCCCCACCAGGGAAAATATCCGATAATTTATAATGAAAACGTATGTTTTGTCGAAAAATATGTTTTTTATGAGTAGGTTACTTCTCTATTTTTCTCCTTGATTAACTTATCATTCTGCCCGGTTTATGTCAGCGAAATGCACCACGGTTTCGCTGGCGTTCCTCTCTCGCTCATCTCCTCTGCCAACGTATGTTGCAACCTATGCAAAAAGGCGACATTGTTATTCCCCGTCGTAGCATGGTTGCTTCAGGGCTGAGTTACTGCGTCTCATGACGTTGTTCTGGCGGAACGCGTACTCGCGCGCCATTTTTGCCATTCATGTTTTTCTATTCACGCATAGGCCGGAGAGTGGGTTGCATGTCGTTGAAAGCGTTACGCACGTTAGTCGCGATTGCTCAGTATGGATCGTTTGCCCGCGCGGCTGAAGCCGTGTGCCTGACGCAATCTGCCGTCAGCCTGCATGTTCGCAGTCTGGAAGAAGACTTCAAGGTGTTGCTTTTCGATCGTTCACGTCGCGTTCCGGTACTCACGGAAGCTGGACATCGTGCGGTAGAGCAGGCGCGGGATATTCTTGCGCAGTATGACGGCATTGCCGCCGAATTCGGCGAGGGCGGAGAACTGGCCGGGCGCTTGCGAATTGGCGCGATCCAGACCGCGTTGGCTGGTGTCTTACCCGCCGCGCTGGCCGCATTGCGTCGTGCTCATCCACGCCTGCGTGTACTGGTGAACTCTGGGATGTCGGCGGAACTGGCGATTCGCATTGATGCTGGCGAGCTGGACGCTGCCGTAACCACTGAGCCGGTAAAACCCTATCCAACCGGTCTGGTAAGTACGCCGCTGTATCAGGAAGGATTCTGGATCGTTGCCCCCTCGGCGCTGGCGTCTCTGGATGCCAGACAACTCCTGCAAGCACACCCTTTTATTCGTTTCGATCGTCGCGCCTGGGCTGGAAGAACCATCGATCGCGAACTGCGCCGCCAGCGGCTGCGGGTACAAACCGATATGGAGCTGGACAGTCAGGAAGCGATTGTACAGATGGTCGCCAGCGGGCTTGGCGTGGCGGTGATTCCGCTGTCCGAACGGGAGAGGGGCCGCCTGGATAATCTGACGTGTATCCCCTTTGGTGAGCCTCAACAGCAGCGGCGTGTTGTGCTGCTGGAACGTGACGATCGCCCGGCAACGCGCCTGGCGGCGGCACTGGCGGAAGCGATCCGAGCGCAGTCTGGTGAAGATGCCATTCATGAGAAATAATTGAGTTAACGTTGAGTTAATCTCGTTTTTTTCTCATCAGAAGTCCCGCTATGGTAGTGCCTGTTTCTTCAATTCAGGTACTGAGTCATGGCCTCCAATCCGCAATCCTTCTTTCTTTTATCTTCTGCGCCGTGGCGTGTCAGCCGATGATCGCCTCACTCCTGCTGGCGCTGTTGCCGATCGCGCTACTGATCGTGCTGGGATCGTGGTTACGCCAGCGATCTTTTTTGGCTGCGGCATTTTGGCCACAGGCTGAAAGGTTGGGTTATTACATTCTGCTTCCCGCGCTATTCCTACATGGGCTGGCGACGGCGCGTCTGGATGGCGTGCCGGTAGCGGCGATGATCCTGACGCTGGTGTGCTCAACGCTGGCTGTCGCTGCCGGGCTGGCTGTTGCGCGCCGCTTATTCCCCGTCAATGATGCGGCGTTTACCTCTCTATTTCAGGGAGGTGTTCGTTTTAACAACTACGTTGGCGTGTCTGCCGCCGCCGGGCTGTTTGGCGCACACGGCGTAGCGCTCGCGGCCGTCGCGAACGCGGCGATTGTGCCGACGGTCAATATTCTCTGTGTCTTGGTCTTTGCCCGCTACGGCAATACAGAGACTCCCTCATTCAAGAACATCGTGCGGCTACTGGCGCTGAACCCGCTAGTGGTGGCCTGCGCGATTGGCATCGTTTTGCAGATTACCGGATTAGGTTTGCCGCCGGGGATTGATCCAGTCCTGAAATCGCTGGGGCAGGCATCGCTGCCGCTGGGGCTGCTGTGCGTGGGCGCGGCGCTGGATTTCTCCGCTGCGCGTAGCTGGCTGCGCCCTGTGGTGATTTCATCATGTGCGAAATTTATTGCGATGCCACTCGTGACAATCGTCGCCTGCCATCTCTTCAATCTGTCTGGCCCGGCAGCGATTGCAGCCTTGCTGTTTCAGGCGCTGCCGACGGCATCGTCGTCCTACATCATGGCCCGTCAGTTGGGTGGTGATGCACCGTTGATGGCGGGCATCATTGCGGTTCAAACACTGGTAGCAGGCGTCGCGCTGCCGCTGGCTGTTCTTGGGCTGGGTAGGCTGCTGTAAATGTCTCGAATGTTCTTTTTGTAACAATGCCTTGTTAACGGCATGGTGATTTGTTCTTTTCTATCTAATTGTATTTTAAGTGAATTAATCATTTTATTGAAATGACAATAATAATGCGTATAGTTATCATTTACCTTTCTGTGCAAATGTTGACAAGAAACGCCTCAGCATCTCGCCAAAATCACCATCAGTTAACCGAGGATATACCATGTCTTTTGGAGTTACTCGCGCCGAAAAAACGCGCGTTTGTGATTCTTCGCTGGCCGGAGCAAAACCATTCGGAGTCTCTCTTCTCGCCCTGTTGATTTCAGCTTCTTTCCTGCCTGCTCAAGCCGCTGCCGAAGAAAATCCTGCCTCAGGCGATACGCTTGTGGTCAGCGCGACCGCCAATGCTAACGCGGAGGCCAGCGACCCGCAGGATTACAGCGTGAAAGTCACTAACGCCGGAACGAAGATGACGCTGACGCCGCGTGATATCCCGCAGTCGGTGAGCGTTATCAGCCAGCAGCGTATCGAAGATCAGGGGTTGCAGACGATTGGCGAAGTCATGGCGAACACGACCGGTGTGTCCTCTAAAATTATCGACTCCGAACGTGCAACGTACTTCGCTCGCGGTTTCCGTATCACTAACTACTTGTTCGACGGTATTCCGACGGTCGTTAACGAAATCTGGGATTTTGGTGATTCTGGCTCAGACACGGCAATCTACGATCGTATCGAGGTGGTACGTGGGGCGACCGGGCTAATGACCGGAACAGGTAACCCTTCTGCGGCGGTGAACATGGTGCGCAAACATGCGGACAGTCGCGAATTTAAAGGCTCGGTATCCGGTAGTTACGGCTCGTGGGATAAACAGCGGATGGTGGCCGATTTGTCTGCGCCGCTGACGGAGTCCGGCAACGTGCGTGGGCGTGTGGTTACGGGCTATCAGGATAATGACACCTGGCTCGATCGCTATAATAGCCGCAAAAAATTCCTCTACGGTGTGATTGATGCCGATGTGACTGATTCCACCACATTGTCAATTGGCTATGATTATCAGGATAGTCACATCACTAACCCAACGTGGGGTGGGTTGCCGACGTGGAATAGCGATGGTAGCCGCATTCGTTTTGATCGTAGTTTTAACACCGCACCAAACTGGAGCTACTCGGATAAAACCTCGAAGAAGGTTTTTGCCGATCTAACCCAGCGTTTTGATAACGGCTGGCAAGTACGCATGAATGGTACGCATGCAGAAAACGACTTTGACTCAAAACTGATGTATGCCAATGGTTTCCCGGATAAAGATACCGGAATACTGGTTGATCCGTTCGGCGGTAATGTCGGTGCTTATGGTGGATGGAATAAGGGAACACGTAAGGTTGATGCGATTGATACTTACGCGTCTGGCCCGTTCGAATTACTGGGACGCCAGCATGAGTTGGTGGTAGGCGGTAGCTATACTCGGCAGCGCAATCAATTCGCTAATGCCCAATCGACGATAAGCCCTGCGGATATGGGCAATTTTTACAACTGGAATGGCAATAGTGCCGATCCTACATGGGGGTCTTGGGTGGGTAGCACTTTTGTGCCGGGACTCTGGAATAATGATTATGAGCACTCAACCACACGACAGAAATCCCTTTATACCTCAGCACGATTCTCGTTAGCTGATCCCTTGCACCTGATTGCTGGCGCACGTTATACCGACTGGAGCATTATTGGTTCGACGGGAGATACCAGCAACAATCGCGTGACGCCTTATGTTGGTCTGGTGTATGACATCAACGATACCTGGTCAGCGTATGCCAGCTATACCGATATCTTCCAGCCGCAAACGCAGAAAGACATTAATAAAAAATATCTGTCTCCGACGACGGGTAAAAACTACGAAACCGGTGTTAAAGGGGACTGGTATAACAGCCGCCTGACGGCGTCGGTATCCGTTTTCCGCATTGAACAGGATAACGTGGGGCAATCAACGGGGATCGCGATTCCTGGCGGTGGCGGAGAATTTGCCTATCGTTCAGTTGATGGTGTCGTCAGCAAAGGTATCGAGTTTGAAGTTAACGGTGCGGTGACGGATAACTGGCAAATGACGTTTGGCGGTACGCGCTATGTGGTTGACGATCGGGACGGTAAGTCGGTCAATCCAGAACAGCCGCGCACGTCGTTCAAGCTGTTTACCCGTTACCAATTGCCAACGCTGCCGGAGTTAACCGTGGGCGGCGGTGTGAACTGGCAAAATGGTATCTGGCAGGAAGGATCTGGCCCGCAAAACACCACGCTGCGCGCCGAGCAGGGCAGCTACGCGCTGGTTAATCTGTTTGGCCGCTATCAGGTGACCAAGCAACTGGCGGTGCAGGCGAATATCAACAACCTGTTTGATAAAGAGTATAGCGACTACCTTGCGCCTTATGCCGTGTATGGCACGCCGCGCAGCGTCTCGATGACCGTTAACTATAATTTTTAGCTTGATGTTTTGAGCTGATAAAGAAGTGTTGGCTACAACATGTAGATGTAATATTACGTGTGTCTTAATAATGTTTCCTCGTTCATCATATCGATGAACGAGGAAACTATTGCTAATTAACCTGCGACTAACCAGAAAGAAAGCATCGGGATTTGAATGTAGAATAACGTTTTATCTTCAACCGGCCACAGTTGAAGGCTGACATTAAGGTTTTGATATTTTAAATTATCCAGGAATAAAGCGTTTCCGCCTTTATAATTGTGCGGATTATTAGCTTTTCCTTCATGATAACGAACATTCTCTGCGGAGCCTCCGTCGAAACTGACGGTGGCAGAGCCAGATGTCGCACTGGGATCTTTATCAAGCAAGTTAATATCCACCGTTGCATTAAAAGGAACGTGATGAATATTGACTGCGATAGTAATATTGGCACTGTAATCACTTATTGAATTAACTTTTATCGTGCCGCATTCACTCATGCTTCCTCTGGAAAATAGTTGCCATGATGCGGGCAATACTTTTCCTGCGGTGGCTGCTGTTCCTACAAATTGTGTGATTTTAGCCATTTTTATTCTCTCTCAATTAAGTTTTGTGTATGTCCCCATGCGTAACAAATGAAATAATCGGTCGCTCACATTGTTAATATTGAGTTTTGATATATTTTTTTGTTTGCATGTTAAATAAATTTAATTGTAATTAGGGTAATGCACAATATGACTTGTGGATGAGGGAGAGATGGCGTATGTCAAATTGAATACTATTTAACTCCATAATGAGTAATGTCTTCTTGTATCTCCTGGTTAGCTAATAATGGGCTGTTTTTAAATACTCGAACTTGTTGAAGGAAATTATTCTAAAGATTAAGTAAAAGAATATTCCCATCGACGGCATTTATGGGGGATAAGCGTCAGGCATTGACGCTTTTTGTTTGTTTGCTAAGGTAATGGAAAAAACACGCTATTCAATCATCGTTACCCGTCAGGAAGACTGAGAATGATCTCAACGCAATACGTCAGCCGAATCGCGCTGGCACATGAAAAGGTGGACTCATTCGAGGTTTATCCGTTTTCTATCCCGTCGATTCGCTCGCTGGATAAGCTGGAACTGCACCCGAAAGTCACCTTTTTTATCGGCGAAAATGGCTCAGGAAAATCCACGTTGTTAGAAGCCATTGCTGTTTCGATGGGGTTCAACCCGGAAGGCGGTACCCGCAATTTCAACTTCGGCACCCGTACCTCGCATTCCAGGCTGTCGCATTTCCTGCGTGTGGCGAAAGGGATTAAGAAACCTAAAAACGGTTTCTTCTTACGCGCCGAGAGCTTTTTCAATGTCGCGACGGAAATTGAGCGGCTGGATAGCGAGCCCAGTTTTGGTCCCCCCGCGATTAACTCCTATGGCGGCCATTCGCTGCATGAACAATCCCACGGCGAATCCTTCATGGCGCTACTGCTCAATCGGTTTGGCAAAGAGGGGATTTATCTGCTCGACGAACCGGAAGCCGCGCTGTCGCCCAGCAGGCAACTGGCTGCTATTGCCCGCATGCACGATCTCATCCGAGAAGGATCGCAGTTTGTTATTGCAACCCATTCTCCGATTCTGATGGCGTATCCCGACGCGACTATCTTTCAGTTCGGTGAAGACGGAATACAACAGGTCGCGTATGAGGACACGGAGCACTACCAGATTACGCGTGCTTTCCTGAACAACCCTGAGCGCATGCTGCGCGAGCTGATGGTGGAATAGTGCTCTAAGAGTCGGTATATAGCACATTCATTTATATCGTTTTAAATTGTGTGTTGAACTGAGGATTACTAATCGCCGTAATATGGGATTGAATAATCTGCCACTCTGCACAAGCACTTTGGAACCAGGCATTAGCGACAACAATGACGCTGTTATCTGTCGCTTGGCTCAAATTCTGAATAATAGCCTCCATTTCACCTTGATAGATATTCCATGTGGTGCGCATCTCATCCAGTGTTTGATTGATGGTATCAATGTCGCTGATGACGTAGCCACTGCTCAGAGTTAACCCCTTGAGGCAGGCCACCGTGCGTTCATCGTTACTCAGCCCCTCTTGCTGCGTGATAATTTTTTGCTGGTAATCGCTGATTTGCTTCTCCATATCAGCGAGTTGATCTTTGGCTTCGATGAGAGAGGAAACGCCAATACCAGCCAGTATGAGGGAGAGGCCTCCAGTAATCGGTGCCAGAAGAATGCCAAATATTGTTTCGAGAATGCTCTGGTGTTCGGCAGACTGCGCATTAGCGATCGTCTGTCGATCTTTTCCAATTTGAGTGCGCAGATTGCTGATCTGGGTGTTGATGGAGTCAATCGTAATGCTAATGCTGTCCTCCTGTGCCTGAACCTGAGCAATCGTCTGTTGCATGGTTTCTTCGGCATCCATCATCTGCTCTTCGAACCCCTTCAATGTCGAGATATAGTTGTTCATCTGGCTCTGCATTGCCTGTAACGGGGGAGATAATGCCTGTAACTGGCTCACGGCCTGTTCCCGTAACTCGGAGGAAAATTGCGTTTCCAGTTGCTGGAATAACTGAGTGAGAGGCCCCTGTGCGGCGGTGATAGCATCACCACAGGTAGCGATAGCGTTCAGAATGTCACTCTGGAAATATAGAGTACCGCTGCGGCGCCAGGCTACGACCAACTGCTGAGCATTGCCCAAATCCTGATCGAGTTGAGAATACCAGGATGCATTAACTGATTGAATTTCTGCTTCAATCAATGCCTGACAGGAAGAATGTAATAGCGCCATCGCGCTTTGGGAGCGGTCTATTTGCGTATTGCAGGCTTGCGCGTTAAACGTCATGAGATCACCTTGCTGGATTGTGTGATCTCGCCCTTTTAAAAGGGCGAGATAATAAAGGGCGTGATATCAGGCTGCTTGCTGTATGGTGCCGTCCATGTTCATGGTGGCTTTGGGGACAGAAACTGGCAGGTCCGCCAACTGCTGGGCGAAGCTGGTCGCTATAGCCCACTCACTGTCAGCCGCTTCTGAGAAGACCTCTTGGACAATGATATCAAGGGAGCTTTCCGCTTGTGCCAGCTTGTCGGCAACGCCCTGTAATTCGCCCTCAAATACAGTCCAACTGGTGCGAAAATCAGACAATGCGGAAGTGGCGGTATTGATGTAGGTGATAGCCTGTTGGCTGGCAAGGGCCAGACCCTGCAAGGCCACGATCTGTTGCTTGTCGGAGTCTAATTCTTTTTGGTCTTGTGCTATTTCATTGAAATTATTATTTATTTTTTCTTGCATTACTCCCCACCCAACTGCTCCTCCCACAGACAATAGGCCACCAGCTCCACACAGTGTTGCACCGACTCCGAATGTTTCCGGTATCAAAAGAATGCCGATTACAGCGAGAATGAGACCGAGGAACGTTGCGCCAATACTGGCAGCCAGCGCGATGTTTTCTGCGGTGATGATGTCGTGTAATGTCTTGATAGCTTGATTCATTTTAGCGACATCATTTTCCAGGTCGGTCTCTGCCGATTGAATATTACTAGCCCCTTTAGTCAGTGCGGTATGGGATTTTTGCATCTTTTCCCCCCATTTTTTGAGCTTTTGAGCGGTATCATCTGCATTGCTCACCATGCCAGTTATTTGCTCTTGTAGAGCGCTAATCAACTCGGCAACCTTTTTGACATTGGGATCGTTTGCACCCATCGCATCAGGATGCGCGTTTGCGATATCCTGGATTTTCTGAGAGAAAGCGGCGTAGTCACTCCCGTAGTTGATCACCGCCAGAGGAACACCGCCGGTGATATCCGGCGCCAGATTATTGATCCAATCGGAGGCGTCGGCCTGTGCTTCGTCCAGCTTGCTGGACAGGCTGTCATACCAACTGGGTTTTGGCTGTGGTGGAACAAACGTGGTGTTGAGAATGCCGTGGCAGGCCTGAGTGATCAGGTTTAGGGTGAGAAAGGCGTTTTGGGTTTTGTTTTTCAGGGTAGTGATATTGCTGCTCATATTTCTCTCCTTCGAGATTAGCCAGAATACTTGTTGGGATTTTGTGGGTCGAGAATCACAGGTGAACCAGCTTGGGTTACCTTCTGCGGAATGCTAGTGGCAAAGGCCGAAAGGGCCTGCCAGTTAGCGTTAGCGGTTGACAGCGTGACAAGATCGAACAATTGCGAGGGATCTGCATTGGCCTCAAGCGCGTTGATGGTTTCGTTGACGCTGTCGAGTTGCTCACTCCATAACGTTTGCAGATTGGAAGCCCCTTTTCCTATTTGGGAAAAGGTCAACTCGAGGTTGTTTAACAGTTGTAGAACCAGTTTGGTCCCAGCCGCAGCCTGTGCGGCATCAGAGGCTTGAATCTGAAGATCCGCAATTTCTTTCAGGGTACTTGCTACTTCAGCTGTATCCTCTATTTCTTCATAGAAGTACTTGCCGATGGTGATGGCTATCGACGCCATGTCCATAAAGGAAATACTTTCTTCTGCTGTTTCTGTGGCTACCTTGTAAAGCAGAGTGACGGTGGTGGTGGCGATTTCTTTGCCTGTACTGATATCCTCACTGGTGATACTGCTCTGTAAGGACGCGACCAAATCCTGCAAGTGTTGCAGTTTGGCTGCAATGTTCTGCATCTGCTGCTCTTCTTGACTCAGGGCGTTCCAGCCTTCGTTGATACTTTTATCTAGCAAAGGTTGGATATTGGCGAAGGCTTGCTGGTGCGTCTTTAACGAGTCAACTGCGGTGCCTGTGTCCTTCACTGCTTTGGTCAACTGGGGCCGCAGCACGTTCTTCAGGAGCTCCAGCCATTGGTCCTGTGACAACTTATTTTCTTGTGCTGTAGCATGAACTCCGGCAAAAGCCGTGGCGTAGTCAGGGAACTGAAGAAGAATACTCCCCCAGATATCTGGCCTGTCCTGAACCCATTGATTTCCGGCAGTACTCAGCATGGACATCCGGCTACGTACCGAGGTGAGCCAGTCGGGGTCATCCGGCAGTTTGCCGATAATTGTATTGTTACTGGTGAAAGCGTAGCTATCGAGCTGCATCACATTGTTGAAAGAGTCGGTGAGCAGTTCTTGTGCGTCATAAATGGTTGGGCTCAACATATCAGCTAATCTCTATGAAAGGGTCAAAAGTCATGGAACGACCGTCCAGATCTAGAACCACAGAATATTGCTGACCGCCAGTGGTGCCTTGTGCTTCCACCCGGCCTTGCCAGTACGTGCCATTGATACTGTTAACGGCGACAGGTACGCAGACTTTGTCATTCACCATTTGGCCTGTGAACGAAAGGATGGATACGTCACTTGACAGCGAAACACCAGTGACATGCCAGTTGATGACCTGACCATCCTGACAGGCCGTCTTCAGCTCCTCCTGACCTTCATTACCTGAACCCACATATTTGTTGGTATCGATCAGATAGACATTCGAACCCAGATCGTTGGATGCCAATGCATTTTCTGCATCTACTACAATGAGTACGTCAATTTCGTTCATTGCTCTTTCCTCGCTTTTTCACACAACATCGATTGCAGAACTGAGAGAAAATGTTTTTTCTCCTATCCGCACGTTTACTTCATAAGAGAAAAATGAGAACTGCCCCCGTGATTCGACTCTGCCAAGCCAGGGATTGCCGTTTGCTGCTTCGCTTTGTGGCTGGCAGATTGCTTGTTCCACCATTTGTCCAGAAAAGCCGGTGATGGTGATATCACCACGCAGGCTCACTGGCACGGCATGCCATTGAATCTGGTCGCCATCCTGAGCAACGGTATGCAAGGTTGCATCACCTTCACCCCAAGAGCCTATGAAACCGTTGTTATCCACTAAATAGGCATTATTCGTAATATTTCCTGACGTGAGAGTTTCTGCTGTATTGACCACAATAAGCACATTAATTGTCTTCATTTTTTTCCTTTTTTTTAAATATGGTTTTTAATTTTTAATTTGTTTATTAGATGAAATAAATAGGATTTATTTTTTAATTATGTTTATTTCATGGTTGTTTTTTTGTCAAATTAGCTTGGCTTTGTTATTTTTATTTGTTTGTATTACTATTTGTTTTTTATGGTGTTTTGTTTTTTCAGGTATTTGTCGTAGGGGGTTTGGATTAGGCCTTTTGTATTGGGGTGTTTGTTTTATGTTTTTGTGGCGGTTTTATGATTGTTATCGAGTGTATAATATAAAAATGAGATGGTGATGGTGGGGGAATATACTGTTTCTATATTGTAAATAATTGGATTCATATAAGGGAATGAATGACTCATGGTGTTACTCACCTCGTTAGCATACGTTCAACGTCAGGTGACAGCTTGTAGCTGCCTGAATCCCCTATTTTTTGTTCTCGAAGAAAATTCCACTTGTTTTTTGGCCGTGCGTGAATAATGCGTGTGCCGCCCGTGTTTGGTAAAGAGCAGGGCGGCCTTGGCTTTTCTCCTTAATTCGCTATAGATAGCTTAAGGTGAAGTTCGCCGTTGCCATGAAATCACCGGACTGAATCAGATCGTCGCGTATTTTTTCGATGCGGGCCGAAAAGGGAATAGTGTTGTCCCCGCTTTGCAGGACAATGTTGTCCGTACTGCTGTTGATACCGACCAGTTTGTCCGCATGATAAATACCAACCGCGATGCCTTTGGCACCGGATGAGGAATCCAGCGCCAGCCGATTAGGCAAGAGTGGCTCTTCTTTTCCTGAAAAGCGGATGGTGACGTTTTGGTAGGTATCCAGATTGCAGTCCGTGAGGTTAATCGCGAAGTCGTGCCATTCGCCGTAGCGATTAGCCTTTAAATAGCGCGAAGAAACCTCGCTCATATCCACCACAATCGCTTTGCTATCCGCACTGACATTACAGGCGGCGTTGACGACGAGAACGTGAAACGTTACTTCATGGTCGTCCATTGATGATACCTGCTGAGCGATGGACTCTCCCGAAGGAAGCGTCAGGATGCCGAGTGTAAACGCGAGCAGCACGCGGTATGGTCGGGTTTTTATTGCTGTGTTGTTATTGTTTATCATCGTTGCGATCCCATGGGTTAATGATAATTAAACCGCAGAATAATGTTTTTCTCGGTATCGCCTACCACCGCGGGGCCGGAGGCGTAGAGGCGTGCCGTATAGCGCCGTTCGATCACGCCGCTCGATGCCGTCAGGCCGTCAACCAGACCGATGAACTGGTTAAACACTACGTTATTGCCGCTGCGCGTATCTTCGATTTTCAGCGTGGCGCCATTTCCCATATTCATGCCGTCTATCCCGACGAGTGAATTTCCCCGCGACGAGGCATCAAAGTTAATGTCCAGATCGAACCCCTTGCCGCAGTCTTCTCCGCCGTCGGTTGATACGTTGATGTGGAAGTCCGTTTGCGCCAGTGCATTCGCTTCTGTACCGGCCCATGCTCTGACCGTACCAAAATCAACATAGCTGTCGGGCGAGACGTTAATCTTTGCAGCGCACTGCATAATGTCTATGCCGTGTAGCCCTGACAGGCTTAAGCCATAGTTGCTGTCGGGCTTATTATTGATGCCTCCTTCGCCGTCGATCTGGAAGACGCGCAGCGCATCCACGCCCGCCGTGGTATCGGTGATATTCCCCGTTTTTTCGAGATAAAGCTGCACTGTGACATTCAGCATGGTTGGGTTGGCAGGCGGTGTTGAACCGCTGGGGCCCGGTGCGATCCACTGCCCGGTGGATACACGGGAGGCGGTGGTGCCGCCATTGGTAATGACACCGAGATCCTGACCGTTATAGATGATGCCAATGCCAACCCCCTGACTGATGACCTTACCTTCGGGATTGGGATAGAAGTAGGACATCTCACCCTGTGGGCGTACGGATTTATATGCCCAGCAGGCCAGGCTGCGGGTATAGGGTTTTGACGTCCAGAGGCGGCTGCCAATAGGCAATGTCGCTGGGATTTTGAGCGTACCGATATCCTCATAATCGTTTACCGGGCCAGTCACGGTGCCCAGCCGACATTCCAGTGCGCTGGCGTTAAACGCCGTTAAGCCGAAAAAGAGCGACGCGCAGAGAGCGACATGGCGATGTTGATGAATAGCTAACCAAGACATGGCGGTTCCCTATTGTTTATTTATGGGGCGTGGGCTGGCACTGGTTTTGTACGCAGGTGAAAGGCAGCTCCAGATGGCCGCCGTAGTCGTTGACGTAGTACAGATAGAAGCGATCGATTGCCCCGTCATTCACCTCAACCGGCAGGGTTGAGCGTGGCGCGATCATAAAGGCGTTCCCCTTCAGTAGGCTGGCAGGATTGGTGCGCGTCGCTTTAGGTTGTTTCAGGATGGCGCTTACCGTGATGTAGTACGGCGTTGGGTTTTCTACCTGAAAGGTGTTTCCCGTTTTTCGGATCGTCAGTTTTTCCTGCCAGATTTCATCCTTAGCGGGTTTTACGCTGCGGGGACGGAAGAACACCTTAATTTCAGACTGAATAGCGATCTGTAATACGTTGGGTTTTTCCGCTTTGGGGGGAATTTCCCGGACGTTGAGGTAAAACAGCGATTCGCGGTCGGCTGGCAATTGGCTGATTTGCTCAGTCTTGACCAGACGGATCAGGCTATATCCTTTCGCTTCGATGCGCTGTAACGGCGGCAGCACCATCAGCGGCGTATTCACTTTATTGTGCTTATCGTCTGTCAGCCAGGACTGCGCCAGAAACGGATTCTCTGCGTTTTGGTTCATCAGCATGACCGTCGCGGATTGTTCCTCGTCGTTAAAAATAACGCGGGTGCGATCGAGACTCAGGGCGCTATACGCCGAAGGCAGCAAAAACAGGCCGCCGATGAGGAATCCTGCAACTCGCTGATAAAATGGGTGTTTCATAACGTACTCTCCAGACTTGTCTATTTCTTCGCGCCGCTTATTTACAGGGAAGCAGCAGCGCATCAAGGTGATTTAAGGTTGTGGGCAGGGTGATGGAACACTGTGTTCTTCCCTCCCAGATGACGGACAGCGTTTCACCAGGCGAGACGCCCGTGATATAGGCTTGGCCGCCGTTGGTGATCATGGCGATATCACGACCTTTCTTGTTTTTGATCTGCGCGGCAAACGGGGGATATGCGCCGTTGGCTAGCGCAATGTGCGCCATGATTTTTTCCCCGCTAACGACGTCGAATTTGCGGTAGCCGATTGCCCCTTCGGTCAGCGTGCCTTGCACCACCGTCGTCATGGCCTCGATGTTCTGCGGTAATTTCTGTACATCAATCCGGGTTGATACGTCGTAGTAGCTGCTGGTACCGGCAATAACGGCCAGACCGTAGCGGTTAGTTTCAACCTGGCTGCCAGTGAACGGCACGCCCGGCTGCTCGGTATCGACCATGATGCGGGTGCCACCCTGATTGCCTTTCGGGTGTGCCGCCACGCCGTGGCGAGTTGCGGTAATGCCGCCACGCAGTGAACCGTTCAGGTAGGTATAACGATCCTGTTGCCAGGAGACGCCCACGGTGGCATCCGTCATCGGCGCCAGATGGGTATAGTTACCGCTCAGGTAGGTACGCTCTTTGCTGTCGTACCGCGTGCTCAGGTTCCAGGTTCGGCGCGGGTCGGTGTTATTGGAATAGGTGAGTGCCTGATTGCTGCTGTTGTTATAGCGTCCCATGCTGTAGCTCAGGCGCTCCTTATCCCCGAGTGGAATGGAAAAGCTCAGGTACAGGCTGTCATCGGTACGGCGGTTGAATTCGGTGCGATAGGCCGATAAATTCGCGGCAATCCCTTTAAATGCGCCGATATCAAAGTACTTGTTCAGCGAAATCCCGTAGCGATCCTGCTCAGCTTCATTCCAGTAGGTTTGGCGCGTATAGGTGACGTAGGTCGACAGCCCGCTCAGCAACGAGGATGATTCCTGCGTCGCGAAGTTTTTGGAGAGCGTAACGGTGTAACGCTCTTTTTCATTGCGATAGCGGTTATCCAGATTCAGCGCATAGAGATACTGCGCCATGCTCATGTAGGTCTTTTCTGAAAAGCGGTAGCCCGCGAAGCTGATCTGGCTATCGATCGAATTGAAATACTTAGACCAGTTGAGTGAGAAAGCATGCCCGACTTGCGACGAGGACATGTCTGGAAGCGTCGCGCGTGACTGCGTAATGTCAGCGGACAACGCGCCCAGCAGGTAGAGGTTTTTCCCGATACCTGCTGACCAGGACTGGTAGCCATCGGACAAAATGCTGCCGCCGTATACCGACCACGCGTTAGATAGCCCCCACGAGGCTTCGGCAGCAGAAAACGCTGGGCCTTGCAGGCGATGGTTGGTATTCGAAGGTTTACCGGCGGCGAGTTTGTACTGAACATGTCCTGGCCGCGTCAGGTAAGGCAGGTTGGCCGACTCGGTCTGGAACGTCGTCACCGTGCCATCTTCCTCCGTCACGCGAACATCCAGCGTGCCGCTGACGCCGTTCTTCATATCCTGAATCGCAAAGGGGCCGGCAGGCACGGTAGTTTCATAGATCAGCCTGCCATTTTGCGTGACGGTCACCGTCGCGTTTGATTTGGCGACGCCGCGAATTTCGGGCGCGTAGCCACGCAGCGATGGGGGAAGCATGTTCTCATTATTGGCTAATGACGCGCCGGTAAAGCGATAGCTATCGAACAGGTTGCTGCTGAAATACATTTCACCCAGCTTGAGATCGGCCGAAAGCGTTGGCAGCGGGCGATAGGCGTAAAACTGATCCCACGAAAAGCTATCTCGGCTCGAGTTACGCGATTTTTGCAGAAAATAACGATAATCGGCACGGTAACGCCAGGCTCCCAGATTGAACCCCGTGGTGCCATAGCTGCTGAGATAGTGTGTTGTGCCTCTTCCATGGGTATCTCGACGGACGTTCCCGACCAGATTGTAATCCAATAGCGCGCCGCCGATGCCGTGATCCCATTGCTCGGGCGGAATCCAGTTTTGATCGCTATAGGCTAACCACGCCTGCGGGATCGTAATATTCAGCGTTCCCATACCGATCTGGTTAGAGACTTTCACACCGGCAATCGGGGTCAGATCGACACAGCTTTCGTTATGCCAGAGTGCGATTTTGTCGCGGGCTTCTTTCTTCAGCGCCAGCTTATCGACGAGTTCTGGGGGGAGGCAGGCCGTTGGGCGGGATTGAGTATTGCCTTCCGGCAGATAGTGAATGATCTGCTGTTGTATTTCACGCGAGTTCACTTTGATTGATAAAAGATAGGCTCCGGGGGTGACGTATTCGGGATCGGAAAAATGGCTAAGATCAATGTCACTACGCTCATCGACATCCAGTACATCAACGTTAAATTCCGTTGCACTGATCGATGTTGTACTCAAAGAAAAAATAAAAACGCTATAGCGAAATAGCGCCGATTTTACGTTTTCTTTGAGCGTTATATTCTTCATTGCCATAGGAATATGTGCTTGAGTAGATGCCGCGTTGTGGTTATTCATTCATGTCAGCCGACATGAATGAATAAGGTGCAAGGGGAGGATGTCTCCCCATTTTTTTTCCCATACTGTGTGGCTAGCTGATCAATATTTATTGATAGGACACGACAAAGTTAGCGGTGCTGGCGAAAGAACCTGTAGTCACGGCAGGTGCCTCTCCTTCCTGTGGAGTAGGAAGCTTGGTTACATAAGACGTGAAGGAGAAGATGTTGTCTCCATTTGCCAGTGGTGTGGCGGGAACGGCTGGCGTGGTTCCATCGAATTTAATCTTTTCACCGATGCGTTCGACTGCAATACCTGCACCCCCAGCACTGCCGTTTAATGCCAGCAGTTCATTATTGGTGCCGGATGCCACGCCGCCGGAGAAAACAATTTTGGCGCTGGTCGCGGTATCCAGACTGCAATCTCTTAATGTGATATCGAACGGCTTAATTTCTGACGTGCCGCCGTTTTCCAGCACGGTTTTGCTGATTTCACCAAACTCGATCGTTTGGTGCAGATCTTCCTGAGAGACGGAGCAGGGGGTATCAATAATTTTTCCTTTGAATGTCACAGAACCATTATGTGAATCTGCGGCATAGGCACTGAAAGAAAATACCACGGGGATGAGGGACGTCAGGGCGATCTTTGATAATTTCATATTGTGCTCTCTCTGTTGGTTACTCTATTTAAAAGATGAACGCTATGCACGAGTGCTTTTCCGTATTCATGCATAACGGATTGTTGCTGCTCTTTTTGAATGACTCTATTGGTTGGCTGATGGTTGGTTACCTTTCGTATGGCAATATATTCATCAGCCGCCAACCCAGATTGCTCTGGAACGAGGTGAATAGTAGGGTTGTGGGATGTAGCAGTCAAATATATTGATTTAAATACTTTTATTTAGTTTAAATGTTTTAAATTTACATTTATTTAGATTTTTATTCTGTTTGGTGTTTTTCTTCTTTCAGGAGGTATTAAGGGGTAAAAATATAAATTCAGACATAAATCATGTTAATTCAACGCGTTATTTAGTATTCCATTGATTTGTATGGCTATGGTGTAAGGTCTCTGTCTTTTTATAAAAATAATGAAATGTCTTTTTATTTATATTGTTCTTAAACGAATGTTAAATAACCTTTGACAATAAATTGGTAAGTTTTATATCCTTGGCTGATATAGCGACGTTGCGCGCTATATAATTGATTTTACTTTTATAGATAACGTATCGGTTGTTTTGGTGGAGTGCTATTTTCAGACTATTCTGTAGGTATTTTCATTAAAAAATAACGTATCTATCAAGCTACTTATAAAAAACGATAACGTCTCTTAATCGTGATGGAAAAAGGTCGTATGGTTTATTTGATTAATGATTTAATCATTTTTAATGAAGGAGAGGGGACACTTGCATGGATAGAACGTGAAAACGAAGCAACTTCTTTGAGTTTCCCTGTTTCTCGCTTGTTCTGCTTGCTCATTGAGAATCAGGGAGTTACGTTAAGCCGCGATTTTTTATTAAAGGAAGCATTAGAAAAACACGCACTTTGTCCTTCTCTTAATAATCTCAACAACTATCTTTCTCTCCTAAGGAAAGTATTGCGCGAATTTGACCTTTCAGATTCGATTGTGACTATTCCTAAATTGGGTATCATTTTTAACGTTAAAAGCGTCACTAACTATCCAGCAGTGGGTGAGGAGGAAAAAGAGAAAGAAAGGTTAAATCAGGAGGTTGAAGATAAAATTGAAGAAGATATCGATGACGGGGAAAAGTCATTTTCTATAGAGCATCACGCCATTCCTGAACCCGTAAAAAAGCAGAAATACATCATGTTCCTTCTCATATGGGCTGCGATAGTTGGGGTTTTTCTACTCGCGTTGGAGAACATTAATCGTTTTCCGTATCGGCCTCTTGTCGATGTGAAGATGAGCGGGAAATGCGATTTGTTTTATTTATATGACAGTGTTGGTTATCCTCTCCCCATCGATTATGAGAATCTCTGTTCAGATAACACATTGTTCTTCCTGTCTAAAAAAATTGTTATATCTGAAATGCTGGATAAAAAAAGTGAAATCGTTATTTCCTGCAGGAAAGATGGGAAGGGATGTGTAACTTATGTTAATAATTAAAGTCAGAAAGAAAATTTTTTGCACCACGGTGGTGCTTTTTATTTCATTTTCCCTGGGGATTATTTTTTATTTAAAAAGCAATTTATACAGAAAGCCGCTGATATGTCAGGGTGAGGTCACTTTTTATTCAGAAGAGCAACGTATCAGAACAGAATATGACGTCTATTTTTATCTAAATAATAAAAATAGAGCGCTGGTTTTAGTCAACGGTTTTTACCTCGGAAAGGATGGCGTGCCGCTGACGATTCGACGTACATTCAGCTTTGACTCCGTTTGGGAAGGGAACCGATTAATGGTGCACAATATCCTGATAAACAAGAACATCAATGACAAAGCCCCCAATGATGCGATCCCCATATTGGCGGAAAATGATGTTATCCAGTTCGAAATGCTGACGAAGCATGCCTATCTGATTAGCACTGTACAATCGAAGATGGCGTGTAATATCCGCGATTAATGGGAGCTGGAACAGCGTAACCTCATTAATCGCAATGCTTGGCGTGTTGCTTATGCGCTTCACAACACGTGTTGTATGAAATCATCAATATCTTCAATTGCCTGCTGAAAATCAGCAGGGGACGGGTTAATCATCAGATGATCAGAGTAGCCGTTTAATAGCGCATCCAACTGGCGGGAGACGCGCTGGGTATCCGTATTTTTAAAGGCACCAGACGCGACGCCTGAGGCAATAATCTCTTCCAGTAAGGCAGACCATTTCTCTGTCATGACATGGGCGAGTTCTGCGTAAGCGGTATTGTGAACGGCCAACTGCCATAGCGATCCATACAGATTCCAGATGACGTCAGTGGTATCCGGCAGGTAATTCTTCACCAGCTCATGCAGTTTCTCTTTCGGCGGTAACGTGGCGATTTCTACCGCGACTGCTTCCAAATCCGCCTGCATGAACGCCGTTAGCGCCTCAATCGACAGCGTCTGCCAGTCAGGAAAGTAGTGATAAAGATGGCTGCGCGAAATACCAACGTGTTCCGCCAGTTCGCGCGTTGTCACTTTCTCTATGCCTTTCTCAATAAATAGCTCGATTGCGCCATCAAGGATTTTGTCTTTTAGCGCTGTCGTCGTCTCTTTCATTACTGTCCCCGCGTTGACTTTGAGCAAGTGCTCAAATACAATTTTTGCTCTTGAGCAACCGCTCAAGTATAACTCTGTTAAATACGATTCTCATGCAAACCCATAATATCAGCGAACCAGTCAAGGTTTCGCATAGTGCCGCTGTCACCCTTAAAAAACTCGGAAAGCGGCATGGAAAAAAACTGATTCTCACCCTGCTGCTGGTGGTGGTGGAGAACGTGACTTACCTTCTTTATCCCCTGATGGCGGGCTTCGCCATTAACGCGATTCTGAATGCTCAGCCTTGGCACGCGGTGCTGTATGCGCTGATGGTTTTCATTATGTGGGCGATTGGCGCGGCACGGCGCAGCGTGGATACCCGCACATTCGCCCGTATTTATGCTGCACTGGCCGTACCGGTGATTCTGGCGCAGAGAAAAGAAAACCATAACCATTCGACCATTGCGGCGCGCGTGGCGCTCTCACGCGAGTTCGTGGATTTTTTCGAAATTCATCTCCCGGTGCTGATCACATCGCTGGCGTCGATCACTGGTGCCGCTGTGATGCTACTGGTGATTGAATTCTGGGCGGGCGTTGCCTGCGTCGTTATCCTGCTGTTTTTTGCTTTATTCCTGCCGGGTTACACCCGTAAAAATGAAGTTCTGTTCGGTAAATTAAATAACCGTCTGGAAAAAGAGGTTGGTTTTGTCAGTAGCGCGACGGCGGCTTCGCTCACCAAGCATTACCATGTGCTGGCCGGGTTGCGTATTCGCCTGTCGGATCGTGAAGCGCTGGGCTACCTGGCTATCGGTGCCGCCGCTGCTGTACTGTTTTCACTGACGATTTTGTACATGACGCTGAACGGCGGGACCAATGCGGGGCATATCTATTCGGTGATGACCTACATGTGGATGTTTGCCATGAGTCTGGACGATGCGCCCGGCCTGTTAGAAAAATACTCGCAGCTAAAAGATATCGGGAAGCGCGTAAACACGGGCGTGGTGTGAGTGAATCACGTTTGCGGGCGAGGGGATAATACGCTCTCCCGTTGAATAAGAAACCCAGCGATGCCGCTGGGTTTCTGAATCTGTGTTCGCGACGGCTTGCTGCTACGCCTCTTTCAATGGCAGTGTCGTCATGCAGGTCTGGCTGTCGTCATAGGTCGCAAACGGTGAACTGGCTACACGCCCCTGATAGGTGACATTAATGGTTCCTTCAATATTGCGCGGCAGCCATACGCCGACAAAACCATTCTGATGGCTGCTCAATGTTTTCTGCACGATAACATTACCGGCTTTATCCGTGATTTTTACCTCAAACGCCGTATTGGCGAGCTCACCCTGACACCCGGATAAACTGTGGTTAAAGCAGGGATGGGTCTGCTGAATATAAGGTGCGAATGAGAGATAAAATTTATTGCCCAGTGGATAGCTGTACTGCTGCTGTCCATCGGATAGTTTCAGTTCCTTGCTGGTAACCGACGCGCTGTAGGGCAATGGTCTTGCCTGCGGCGATTGATCGATCGTATCGGCAATCTGCTCGACGGTTTTCCCCGCCAGCCCCTGTTTGGCCAGGAACGCGTTGGCGTCAGTCGCCGCGGCGAAACCCGGACCGCTCAATGTCAGAGCGAGTAGCGCTGCCATCATCTTTATCTTCATCATCATTTCCCCTTAATAGCGTCATCATCTGGAATCACAGGCTATGACGTTACACCTTCCCCCTACGGGAAGGTCAAAAGATGGGATGTATAGAAAGGTAAAGTAATGTATTTACTGGTTTTTTATTGATCTTGGTCAATTTTAAACCACGCTAAATGGCCGAGGTGTCAGTGCCATTATTGATATGAGAGTCGATTCTGTCATATCAAAGTACAACAGTTTTGCTGAGAGACGCGCTTATTCCATTGCTATGTGCCTTGTGTCATTCCTATCTATCTTGTTTCCTGTTGATGGTTCAGCCAAATGGCTGGTATGGCTTTACGATTTTTTTAGTCTATTTTTTAATACCATACATCAATACTATGTGATGAAGAAATTTTGAGTCAGAGGTTACTCCCTGATTTAAAATATAACGATAGTTTTTAATGGTTATTATTAGGGTGGAATATGAAATTACGACATTTATTTCGCGGCTTAATTATCGGTCCTGTTCTTCTGATTATTTTTTTCAGTAATCTCTCTTATGCAAAACAGACCATTGTATTTGCTCGCCACGGGGAAAAACCGAATAACCAGAGTGGGCAATTAACGTGCAAAGGGCTTAATCGCGCGTTGGCGCTGCCGGAAGTATTGATTCCGCGTTTTGGCAATCCTGATGAGCTTTTTGCCTCCGCACCTCATCAGAATAAATCCGGCAGTTCACTGCGTGCGCTCTCCACGCTTATTCCTACCGCAGTACGCCTTTCGCTACCGATTAATTTAAAGTACCACGCGGATGATGTTGAGGATGTGTCTGATGAATTGTCGCGTAACCGCGATGGGAGCCACCTTACTTTTGTTGCCTGGGAGCATAAGAATCTGGTTCTGATAGCCAAGTCGGTGGTTAAAAAAGTGGGAGGAGACACATCGTTGATTCCAGATAAGTGGCCGGGTTCGGATTTCGACAGCATCTACGTGCTTACTATCGACAAAAGTAATGAAAAAAATCCGGTATCTTTCAGACACGATCAGGAATCACTTGATGGCGTCTCAGAGAGTTGCCCGAAGTAGACTGCAATGAGCCTCTCGGGAAAACACGGTTTTATCTGAATGGCTTTGCGAATAGCATAAAGGTTGTAAACCACACATGATAAAACCGGAGGGAGATGTTTTTTCTGGGCGGTTTTATTATGTGTTCCTCGGTTGCTACGGTGTTTTTTTTTGAGCGTATAGTACCTTGAGACCATTTTACACGCAGTTTGTATACCACCGGATATAAATACCTACACTTTTTATAACACTTTCCCGCGTGACACCAGAACAGTCATGCATGTAATGCATTTCATTTTTCAGATGGTATAAGGTTTCTTCGCATCCTGCATTATCAAGATAATACCCTTTTCACGATATGAGATGCGGTCGATTTGCATTATTTACATACTTTAGTTAACCCGGATATCGATAGTGTTCCCCTCCGTCGATAATGCCTCGTGATAGATATCTCTGAAGCCAAAATGTTTTGTTGTGATAAGGATATGTTATCCTTTTATTATAATTGTCAGGTTTGTAGAAGGTGGTTTTTTATTTTGTGGGTGGTGAGTGTGGTTATCTTGGTTTTTTATATTTTATAATGCGTTGTTAATTTAACTTTGAACATGGGAAGTTTCTTGGTGAGGGTTTGAAATTTATTATTTATAATGTTTTTTTTGGGGGCAGTTTTTAATATGGCCTTTAATATGGCCTTTTAGATGGCAAATGGCAAATGGCCTATTGCTTTTCGGGTATTTGGCAGATTTGTTTTTATCATTTTTCAAGAATAATTATAGCGTCACCATAAAACTTACGTGAAGCGATGTTGTTTTATGAGTGATTGTACTGTGTTAGTTTTTATTAATAGTTAAATTATCTGATGAAGGAAAGTAAAATGGCTAGTACAGACTTAATTACCTATCTGAATTATATATCTACTTGGGATACAGAAAGTGACTCCAACATTGATCAGTTGATTTCTGAACAATCTCTATTTGCTAACTTGGGTGATTTTGAATCAGACTCTATCATTGATTCAGAGTTCGATATGCTCGATGATTTGGCATGTGAAGTGAGAGATCTTACTATCGCAGCTGATGCAACTCAAATGGCAGCAGACGCTGCTGCTATCGCATCAATTTGGACGTTTGGACTTGGTATGGCTGTTTATGCCTCACTTGAAGTTGCCGAGGGTATTGAAAGAGCGGTTATTTCATCAAAATCAAAAGATTTAAATGCAAAACTGGCATCAATAGATAGCGATATTTCATCTAGAATAAGCCCTAATGTTCAATCGTATGTCAGTAAATACAAAGAGAATAATAATTTAATAAACTCAAAAGCACCACAAGGCCTTGATACTAGGACGTGTCGGGCAAATTTAATGCAATTTATGGCTCAAATACAAAGAAAACAAGGGAAGTTAGATGCCAATACTTTTAGAAAATATGCAGAGTCGGCTAGAATCGTATATAACTGTGATGAAATAAGTAAAGTATATGATGCGTTAGATGAATTGAATTTTAGTGATAAGTCGGATGCAGATGTCAAAAAATTCCTAAATGTTCTTGTAGGTCTGAACTTACCTTCAACAGCAACATATGGTATGACACTGGTTACAAGTGTGTCGCTTGGGATTATGCAGTACAAGTTAAAAATCGCAAACAGCACAATCGAAGCCCAATGTAAAGAAGCTGGTATCCCTGTAGAGGAATGCGATGCTACTGTATTTGAAACAATGGACTTTGTAGGTAAGTTTGCTACAGTTATTACTGTGATTATGTCCGTGGTTGATATTGTGCTGAATATTCTTGATATCGTCGATGTCGTTGAACAATGTAAAAAAATGTGTGTTCAGCTAAATGGGCCGATAAAAGGGAGTTATAAATCGTATTTTAATGGCATTAAAGAAGCATCTCAGCAGTACAAGGCTGCAATAGGTGGGTGATTAAAACTCTGGAAGTGGTAATTTATTTAAATTTTTTATATCTGTAGTAGCGTGGTTTTTGTTATCTCTGTATTAAGTATTTCTCTGGTTAGATAGATGGATTTGTTTTTTTCTCAAAAATGTAGGGGCTGTTGGTGAATAGCTCCTACATTAATTAATATAATGATATTTGAATTTGTTTTTATTATTTTCTCTAGGTGTGTAAATGATGGTGCTATTTCTAATTAAGGAAGTAAAGATGAAAATATTAAAAAATAAAGTCTATACTTTGAATTGTAAGTTTTTAAAGAGAGTCTGGCCAGGAATAATAGTTCTTCCTACAAAGGGAGCTAGCCCGAATATGTGAGTTGCTCAATAGGCTTTGCTGAATCATTCTGAGAACGGGTTGGTAAAGTGGTCAGGATGGCGCGCTGACCCTTTACGACTTCTTCTAATGGGAGTTGGTAATTTTATGCCCCGCGCTGCACCTTTGCACCATCGCGACAATCACCTGGAACAGTTCATCTTTAGCCTGTTGTTCCGTAATAATCCCTTTAACGGCGGCATAAGATAATCCTTCGGCGGAACCAAGCATCGCGCGTAATGCAGCATCATGAAGAGGTTTACCTGCGCAGAATGGGGCAAAGAGATCGCGGCATTTTTCCGTGAAGGTGGCATCGTACTCCTGCCTGATTTGCTCAAGCTCGGGGGTTCCGGTAAGCGCCGCCATGACATTAGGCATTTCACGGCCCTGAAGCAGTACGCAATCAATGTACGAAGTGGCAATCACTGCGGCCAGCTTATCAAGCACGGGTTCTGTCTTGCGGATAATGCCATCCATAATCGCCGTCTGGCGAGCGTCATACTCCTTGTAAAGAGCAGCTAACAGCCCCGAACGGTTAGTAAAGTGATCATAAACCACCGGCTTCGTTACGCCAGCCTGTTCCGCCAGATGCCCGAGCGTCAGCGCTTCCGTACCTTCTTCCCGAATAATCTGCCAGGCGGCTTTTATCAGTTGTGCATGGCGCTCTTCTCTCGATAAACGCTGTCGAGTCTGTGGTTTGGACATTGGCGATATTATCCTGTTGACATTTTTATATACCAAAAGTAACTTACCAATAGTAGGTTACTGTTAGTATATAAGATTATAACTGACGTCGTTCTATAGCAATAGGGAGCACCCAGAATGCATGCATTACTTGTCGTTTCTCATCCTGTTCATACCTCGCTAACCCACAGTGTCGCTGCCGCGATTACGCAGGGGATCGCTGAGTCAAACCCGGAAAATACGTTCGAAATCGCGGATCTTACACAGGAAGGCTTTAATCCAGTGTTTTCTGCATCCGATATGGCGGCTTTTCAACGTACTGGTGCAACGCCGCCTGACGTCATTGCAGAGCAATCTCGTATTGATAACGCAGATGCGCTGGTACTGGTGTTCCCGATTTACTGGTGGTCCATGCCGGGTTTGTTGAAAGGGTGGATCGACCGCGTTTTTTCAAACGGCTGGGCTTATGACGAAACGGCTGATGGGCAGGTGATAAAGAAACTGGGGCATTTACCGGTGCATCTTGTGGCGCTAGGGGCGGCCAACCAGAGAACATTTGAGAAACGTGGCTACGCGGACGCCTTTCATGCACAGATCGCACACGGGATTTTTGACTACTGCGGTGCCTCCGTTCTGACGTCTGAAATGCTGTTGATGCCGGAGTTGGGAACGCCGGAGGCGTGTATCGATAGCGCACGCCGTATTGGTGGGAGCATTTTCCGGTAATTGCGACGATTGATTCATCGTTAACACACCATACTATTAAAACAAAAGCGCATTTAAATAATGCGGCTTTACTCCCTTATTTATTCTGGCCGGGCGTTGAATGGCAGATTACCGTTCGGCCAAACGGATGATATGTTTTTAGCCCCATTGACAGTTTCTTTGAGGCGATTCCTTCTGGTTATGATATTTATCTGATTAAAAACATATTGCATAACTGGAACGATGAATTCTGCCTGAAAATATTAAAAGCAATTGCGCAATCACTTGGGCATTCGACGCTATTAATCATTGAACCTCTTCTGGAACATGACGAAACCTCCCCAAGATTATTAATGAATGCACTTTTTCAATCCGTTATCTGCCAGGATGGCACGCGATACAGAACCTTGGAAGATATGGAGGATATTCTGACATTAAGCGGGTTAACCATCGCTGGCACAAAGAAAATAACGACTGGGCATACGGTTATTGAGATTAAATTAAACGCGGCGCCGCAGAGGTGAAGATTGTGGAGGCTGTATATGACTTTGTCAGGCTTGATAACTATTTTGGTTGTTTGGTCATCCATCATTAAAAACCATGTAATACTCACTTAATAAGCCCTATCTGCCAATAGCCATAACAGGCGTGCCTCAGGGAGAAAAAAGTGAAGCGACGAGATTTTCTGGCTGGGGGGGTGGCAGCGATGGTGTCGCTGCCTTTTCATGCTCGAACTGAGGTACCGATGCAACAGCGGGTACCCAATCAATTGCCAATTGCTCTGCGTCAGCCGTTAAGCATGCAAAGCAGCAGTGAGCCCATGGTGTTGCTGGCGGACTCGGCGATTACGCAGCAGGCGACGACGCTGGGTATCAATCTGGTTGCGGGTACTCTACTGAATTTCAGCTATCACACTCTGAGCGGCAATCAGCCTGCGGATTATCAAAATCAGGTTTTTCTCTGGTCGGTTTCCAGCGATGACGTTCCGTGGAGCAGTCCTGCTGTGGCGCAAAGCGCAATCTTGCTCAACTTGCCAGATGGCGATCAAAATCTGGACAATGTAGAGATATCCGCTGGGGCTTACATTCTTGGTTATGCCGTCGGACCGCAGCATGCGGAAGGAGAGTGGTCCCGTTATCTGAACGTGGTGGCATCCGCTTATATTCCGGCACAGCTGCCGGGAGAGCAACGCCGCGCGGCAGAACCGAACAGATGCAGCATTACACCCACTTTCGTTGGCGTGAGTTCGCTTGCCTGCGATTTTGCGTTTTTACCTGGTTTTAATGCCAAGGCTTCTAATAGTTGGATTGGACTATGGGAAGGAGAAAGTCCTTCCTGGACGACACCGCCAAAGTGGTTTGCTGCTATTGCAATTGATACCAATGCTGGCACGGTGGGAATCAATGAACTTTCGATTGTCAGTGGACAAAAATATACCCTCGGACTTTACACTAGCGGCTACAGCTCTCAGGCTCTGACGCTGGATCTGCAACGCCTCGCCTGTACCGCGACCTTCTCAAGTTGATCGATCTGGGAAAGTACCAAGTCGGTTAAATAATGATCACAATAATTAATTCAATTTATCATTATGATCGGTTTAAGAATCTGCTCTAAAGATAAAATTCAGCGGTAAAAATGCCGATAGAGACTGTTATTTTTCATTTTTTAAAATATAAATCCAGTGATTTGTGTTTTTTGTTTATTTTATTCTTAACTTATTGCTTAAGATTGCGTTTATATCTTTTTTTAAAGAAATCTAAAGTTATGTATAAAAAGTGGTCTATTTTAAGATCACCTCTGCGAAAAGTAAGTTTATCTTACCTTTTGGGGGCATCATGTATGGATATGGATGATGCAGCTCTTTTATTGTCCTGACCATGGCTATCTGAATCATCGTATTGATATTAGGAAAATATTATGTCTGTTGATAAAGTCTTGCAGGTCGAACTCGGTCTTTCTGCCACTGCCGATCAAAATATCATTGTGACTACCGATTCCAGCTCGGTGTCGGCGGATCAAATTAGTGTTGATTACAGCGGGCCTAACGCTAACCAACCCAGCACCTATGGCAATATTCTCTATATCTGGCAATCAGGTGATGCAATTCCCTGGTCTACCGATGCCCTCGATTCTGATTCTCTGGTTGGCAATAGCCCTTCTGGTTCACAGTCTTTTGATGAGCTGGATGTCACCACGCTGTCCTATATTATCGGCTATGGCGTTGGCCCGTTAAACACCACTGGTGGTTGGTCAAAATACAATAACGTGGTTGCCTCTGTTTTTGTTCCTGCCATTGGTGGTGGTGATTTTGAAGTGCAAAAGTCTACCGTTGGCGTGAGTAAGCTGGGTTCTACCTCATTAGTGGCGCAAATAGATATGTTGTCTGGTTTTAACCCTGCGGGTTCCAATACCTGGGTAGGGATATGGGAAGGGGTGGCAGCATCCTATAACCAGAAACCTAAATGGCGTTCGCCAGCGACCAGCGGCAACGCTAGCAGCACTGTCTCCTTCAATAATATCCTGCTGAAGCGCGGTACGACCTATACGTTGGGGCTATTTTCCTCCGGCTACTCCGCTCAAGACGCACAGCTAAAGCAGACCACGCTGGCGGCAACCCACACCTTCTCGGTCTGATTCCGACTTACGCATATAGCAAAGACAATACGGCCAAAGGGAACGTTTCCTTTGGCTTAAACCGTACGTCTCTTCGTCGGAGGATGTTCAATGGCTTTTTTTGCACAGGCAGCCAGTTCCGCACTCTATCTTGCCAATAATGATGGCAATAATACGGGGGCGCTAGCCTTCGTTCTGGGCGTAAATGCGCCTGCGGCAGGGAAAGATATTGAACTCTCCGATGCTCTAACCAATACCAGTCTGGCGGGTATTTTTGTCTTCTGTCCGCAGGCATTGAATTTTAACGACGATGCTGATGTACAGCTTGCCTTTGTGTCTGCGGTGCAGAATACCGCGGCACGTCAGGCTGCTTCGCGCGGCATTCTCTGGTTATCTACCCCCGATCCGGTCGCGTTGGCACAGTCTAATGCCCCTATCTGGCTGGGGTTGGCGGGCGATGGTTCATCGGTGGTATCCGGCCTGGCTAACGCCAATATCCTGCCGAGTATGGCGCTTTCGATCCAGAACGGGATGAAGGTTAGCCTCGGCAACAATGTGTTGACGTTGAGTCAGGGCAGCGTGACGTTTACTGGCGCTTCGGCACCACAACGAATGACAGCGGCACCGTGGGCTACGCTGCCGTTTGCGGGCGCTAATCGCGGCTGTATCGCTTTTGATACCGCTATCCAGCGTTCGTCGTTATACAACAACTGGCATTGGGGGTTCCATTTTCTCTTTACCAATGGTGTGGCGTTTGATGGTTTGATTTCGGAATGGTTGCCGCTGGCCACGGGGTCGGACGGTGCCACTGATATGCTGAATTTTCAGGCCAACATCGACCCTGCTAACCCACTGAACGCCATCAATACCCTGAATAACCAAAACAGTAATCGTTCGGCGTTGCTGTTTGGCGGCACGAATCAGGATGGTCGCACTACCCAGCTCAATTCGTTCTATGTGACGGTCACGGGCGACGCTGTGACGCTGACACCGGTTATCGCCACGCAGGAAGACAGTCACCAAAACGCCGGGCTGGTGTTTGCCATCGGCCACCGTATTTCTGACAGCGTGACGGACTTTCATGCCGCACCTTTTGGTGACTTTTTGATTAGTGCACCACCTGGTCCGAACGGCGTTACCGCTGAAATACTGTGTGGACTTTCCGGCAGCGAGTTTATCTCCGTGATTCCCGGGGACTCGGTGGAAAGCGCCTCTTGCTTGCGCTTTATCTCCCAGATGGGGGCTTATGCGGTGGCGTTTCCTCCGCCTGCCGCCTCACCAACCGGGGCACCAACCGATAACAATATCTTGCTTAATCAGAGCTATGTCACTTCCTGGGCTACGGTATTGCCTCCTGCCGGCAAGCAGAATACCTATGCGGCACAGCCCGATGGTGCGGCGCTGTTTGGCTATGACGATTACGTGTGGCAGAAAAACCCGTCAATGCTGGGGCATGTCGATCCTGGCTATGTGCTGCCGGATAGCGGAACGGCACCTTTCCCGTTGGTACCCTATCGCGGTTTTCAGCCCGGTGACGGGGTTAATCTGTTTAGCCAGCCGCAGAGTCGCCAGTTTGAAACACTGATCGTGGGCCCGACGCGCCGTAAGGCTATAGGCAATAAAAATATGGGCCAGACGCTGTCGGCGCGACAGCACGCTGCCCGCCTTCCGTCACGTCTGGCAGCGAAGGCGGCGGGAGGAACGGTAAATTTCACCACTCCGTCTGGTGTGCTTGCCAGCGTGGACAGCTCATCCACCGGCGGCGCATGGGAAAAGATTTTGCTGGGGCAGGTGGTGACACCCGACCCGGGAGAGCTGGCGTTTAATCAGCCCAGCGCTGAATTGCAGCAGGCGTTCCAGACTAATCAATTATTTCTGGTGGCGGCCAACGCACAGCATTTTGTACGCAGCGGCGGAACGTTTAGCAATCAACTGAATATCGGCGGCTGGGTGATTGAAGCCGACGTTGGAACGTCTCTCGACTATGGCGATTACACCAATGTGATGATCGTAAAAAATATTACCGGTCCGCTGTGGGATCCCGAGGGAGACGTTGACGATAATCTGGTTGCCAGTCCATCGAAATGGACTCAGGCAGACACCTTTTCCGCGCCGACCATGACATCTGGCGCTACGCCGGACCTGCAGCAGATGGTCAATCTGTCGCAGTGGCTACAGGATTATTTTACTGCCGCTTTTGCGGAGGAAGATGACGAATTCTTCGGGGATTTCCGTCGCATTGCCGTCGATCCCAGTTGGACCGGTATTCTGGTATTACGCGCCAAAATTGCTACCGTACCGAACGACTTGGCGGGGATTACTGCGGGTATCCGTAACCCTGATAGATTTTACGCCCATCATTTAGCAGTGCAGATCAGCCAGATTAAAAGCGATCCGCAAGGGACGGGGATTCAGATTGATAAGCAGAGCTCGGTGTATGGCCTGATCTACTATGTTGATAACAGCTATGACACCAGTAGCGAGGGGAGTCCGGTAACCCCGGCTTACGGGGAAGATTATGACTTTATTACCCTGACGCTGAAGGTACTGTTTGAAAACACGGCGGTGAAACAGTTCTCCAGCTATACCCAACTGACGCTGAACAAGGTATTCGGCAGTGCGGTAACAGACATGGGGGATGGGGGCAATCAGTACAACTCAATTATTATGTCGGGTACCTTCCAAAGCAACAACGGCAGACCCACCTATGGCATGAAGACGCTCTCCGACTACAGCTTTCTGTTTAACAATAATGTGCTCTGCGCGGTGGAGACGTTGTCTGCTTCAATGAATACCGTAAGCTCCGATAGCGCTCAGACCCAAATCCGCTTTGATCTGACTGGCTATATGAGCTTCCTGAAGTTGATTGCCGTAGATGATGATGGAGATGAGGAGGACGATGAGGATGATGGCGACACGGATGGTATCTGCTTAGATGAAGATACAAGTACAGCGATCGATTTTTACTCCTTCGGACCGGAAGATAACGTCTATACACCACGCACTGGCCTGAGCTACAGCAATCTGGGCCTCAATATGTCGTTTGACACGCCCGCCCCCCTGAATAACCGGCAGATAACGTTCGACAGCAGCCAGATTGCTTTCAACATGGCGGCCAGCGTTGCGCGCGCAGGTAGCCTGTATAACTCGCTGTCTATGGAACTGGTGGGGCTGGTTAGCCCCAGCGATGATGAGGTGACGCCTGCATCGCTCGGCTATTTGGACGTCGTGACCAACATTCGCATGGGCGGCGTTAGCGGGGAGTGGAACGGGCTACAGTTCAGACTGAATCTCGGTACGGCTGGCGATCTGGCGGGCAAAGCCGGGCTGAATGCGTATCTGCTGCTAGCATGGTCCCCGGACAGTGAGGGGGATGGATACCAGACCACTACAGGGCTGAAAATGCCGGGCACCAACAATGGGGCACCGTTGATCAGTCTGCAAAGCGTGATTGCACTGTCTTACGGCACCATCCAACTGCTGTATACCGACAAACCGGGAACGTTACTGCATCCCACGTCGTTGAAGCCGCTAACCTGGCGTGCCGGTGATAACGGAAACGGAACTGGCCGCGCTGTGACGACGACATCGCAGAACAGCACCGATGGCACAGGCAAACAGTTCATGCTGGTCCTCAATGAAATCGCCATCAAATTCCTTGGTGTGTTGAAGATACCACCTAACGGTAGTACCGCATTTTATCTGTTCGGCGACGCCGACAGTACCACCGGCGGCGCAGCGCCCAAAACCGGCCTTGCCTGGTATGCCGTTTATAACAATGAGCCGAAAACCAAGGGCGACGACAGCGCGCGCCTTGCTTCACTGACGAAGGGGAGTGCCGGTAATGAGTGAACAGATCCTGCCTTTGCACCCGATTAACGCCGCACTGACTGGCGGTGGCGCACAGAATCTTGCTGCTTTGATCAACGCTTTCTCCGTATCGGCTCAGTCCACCAACGGTATTATCACCGCCCAGGGGCTCACCCGTCTGCAAACCTATCTGGCGACCCAGCCTCTGCGTTATTTTGTCTATCGCTCTTCCGGTTTTGGCAATCAGGCGAATACGGTGAATTTACTCAAGCGCATGATTGCTCTCGGCTTTACCAATCCCGTTGAACTGATTTATGACGCGACGAACGGCAGTGAGGTCATCGACAAACTGGCGGTACTGCTGCCTGGACTGAATCCAAAGAACCCACAGCCGTACACGCTAAACGGCGTGACTATTACCTTCTTTCCTTATCAGGAAAAACAGTCCGGAGACGGGGAGAGTCGTTCGGTTACTGGATTGAGCGGGCAGGTGCCACTGTGTATTAACGGCGGGGCAGAAGTTACCAGCATTACCAAACAGAATCTGGCAAATGCGCTGCAGGTGGATTTTTACCTGCAACTTCAGCCCTACATGTGGGAAATCGTCAATGAATCGGATAAGCCCCTCAGTTTGATTTTGCCAAAAGATGCCGATAGCTATATCGATCTGGCGAAACAGCAGAGCTTGCAGCAGGGGGCATTTTCCTATCGCGCTTTTGCCATGCCAACACCGCAGGAACCCGACTGGGCACAGCTGCTACAGATACCTAATATCAATAAGGATGTGATTAACCGGGCGAAAGCGGTCGTTGATCTGGTGATTGCGCAGAAGGTGCAAACCCTGCCTGTTTACGGCTTATATGACTCTGCCTGGGGACGCAAACCGGTCCTCGGTGGCGCGTCAGAAATACCGTTTGAGCTGGCTACGGCCTGTGCGCTGGCGCAAAAAACCGGTAAGCCATTTAACCAACCGATCGTGATTATTCTGTTGAATCAATTGCAGTCCACGACCTTCGATGCACTAAAAGATTTTATTCCCATTAACGCGGCCAAGCCGATAGCTGGCAATCCTGCCGATATGGATCAGGATGAGAAGATTGTTTACTACACCCAGCGTTGGTGCATCAACAAAGGGTTGTATCAGCCTGATACCAACTCGCAGTCACCTAAGCCGGGGAATATCTATATCGAGCCCGATATTTCCGCTGGCGATCTTAACTCGCTGGTGGGACAGCTCGCCGATCGCGGCGTGATTGTGATCAACCTGCCTGGGCTGCCGCAGGATCTGTTTAATTACTTCTATGAAATTGCTGCCCTGCCTTCCGTATTTGAAGGGCAGGGGACCGCTAATCTGGCGCTCAATCTCGGTAAGCCTTTCTTCAAGCTGACCAAGGCGGGCATCAATCCCTACCCCAGCAGTTTCGGCAGCCCACTTCTCGACGCTACCTCCTCTGTTAATGCTGTGCAGCAGCCCAGTACGCCCAGCATACTGAGCGATAAGCTTTTCCGTGCCACCTATGACCTGATTCAGATTGGTATCTACGAGTTTAAAAACGGTTATAGCGCTGAGACGAAGATGCCACCAGAAAGGCTGGCGGCATTGCTGGTGGAACAGGCTCGGGACTATGCGAAGAAAGACGGCGACTGGCGGCTCTACTTTGAAGGGCTGAAACGTTGGTTTAGCGACAGTGCTAACGATAAGCTTTTGCAGGCGCTGATGTTTCTGATGATGCGTGTTAATCCGACCCAGGTGCAATCCAGCAGTGCGCTGTGCCTGCGGGCGTTTGCTGCTGAGGGTGACGATGAAACACCGCTCGAACAGCTCGACCAGCAGTTACAAAACGCGACGTCAAAAGGCGCGTTGTCGCTGTTCCCCAGCGTATTTTCTTCGGGCTCTTTTAATAAATTTATCACCACCATTATTGGCGGCAATAGCTTCACTATTGGTTCAGCGCAGCAGTCGGTTGTGATCGACTATCCAGAAGGCGGGGATAAGATTACCGTTACCGGGCAGACGCTCAATTTTCTTGGGATGTCGCTGAAAACTGACATTGAATTCACCATGAACGCCGATGGGGAGTCGATTGATACCGCCTTTACGCTGGTACTTGGCGATGTGAATTTAAACGCGGTGGCGTGGTTTACCCTCGACAGCGTCATCGTGAATGCAACCATCCCCGGTAATGATGAGCGGCTTACCGGTGCCGTGGTCTGCAAAATCACAGTGGGTGGAAATCCCATTGATTTCAATATGGATTTCCCGTCTTCGGCAGAAGGGAAGATCGTTATCGACGGCGATCTCTCTATCAAGCCGCCTTCACTTAACGATCTGTTTGCGCTGCTTGGCGGTATCAACTTTATGAATACCCTGCCAGCGGCGATCAACGGTGCGGGTAATATTGAGCTACAGCGGCTGAAGTTTGGTTACGATTACGCGACGTCTGCTATCGACTCGTTCGAACTCTTGCTGGTAAACAACCAGCCGTGGGTATTGTTTCCAAAGCTTACTCTGAACAATCTGCAGTTTACGATGGGGATCGCTGAACCCACCGGCTCCCGTAGTTGCAGTTGGCAAGCCAGCAGTCAGGTCGCGATTGGGCCTGGCAGTATTGATGTGGCGGTGAGTTATCCAAACCTGACAGCTTCCGCCAGCTTGACGGAGGACAGCGAACCGATTCCGCTTGGCGATCTCATCTTCTTCTTCCTTCCTCCTGAGTACGGGATCAATTTGAATGCCGATCTCGGTAACTTCGAGATGACGGTGGTACCGAGTGAGAAAGGTTCTGAGTCCGTTTATAACATCAGCGCGGGCGTTAAGCTGAACAGCTGGGATCTGTCGCTGGGAGTGGCAACGTTTAGTCTGACCGATTTGTTTATCAATATTGAAGGCACGGGATCTGAAGTGACCGGTACCCTGTCGGCCGCCACCGTGCTGTTCTCTGAACAGCCGGATATTGCTGTGGATATGAGCGTCACCGCGATTTATGCCGGGGACGGTGCCTGGTCATTTGCGGGCCAGCAGGGTGACAGTGCGATTAAGGTGAAACAGATTATTCAGACCTACCTTGGCAGTGGCTGGTGGGTTGACGGTATGCCCAATCTGGATATCTCCGAGCTAATCTTTAAGGTGGAGTCGGCAAAAGAATCGGCGGGTGAAGGGGATGCAGATAAGGCGACATCCTATATGGTTGGGGGAACCATCACCGTATGGAATACGCCACTTGGCAAAGATTTTAAGTCGATTATCACGGGTAAATTTGGTACGGGATCGGCAGAAGAAAAAGCGCAGGCACATGCGGCGCTGGTGGGCAAAGCACTGGTACCCGTGCTGAGCAACAGCGGTGTCGTGGTGCCGATGCAGCCCAAGCCATTGTTGCTGGCGGCGGCTGAGAATGAAGACACCAGCTATGGCAACGTCTCTGCCCAGATTCTCTGGAACAATATCGATCTCACCGTATTCTATAACTACGATAAGGGCTATAACTCCTACGGCTTTTTCTGGGGGCCGCTGTCGGCTCAAGTTGACAGCAAGACCAATATCGCCACGCTGAAATTTACCGACTCCACCTCGCTGGGATCGATGGTAGAGACATTCATCTCCTGGATGACGGGTTCTACCTTTGGTCTGGCCGCGCCGTGGAATGTGATGAACAGTATCACGCTGGCCAATTTCTCGCTGATCTGGAACTTCAACGATAACTCGGTGAAATTCCGCGTCGATATCGGCCCGTTAGATTTGATCTTCGCCAAAATCACCGGCTTTTCGCTGGAGTATCAGCCAAAAGGGGAAAATAAGGGCGTACACGTCACGCTGGAGGGCGATTTCCTGTGGGAAATCGGCAACGACAGCAGGGCATTGACCGATGATGGCGGGTTGACGTGGGATGCGGCAGATCCTTCGTCAACGCCAGCGCCTCCAGGCAGCGGTAACAAGTATCTCGATCTGCGCTTGCTGGCGGCTGGGCAGCATGTTCAGGTTGCGGGGCTACAAAGTATCACCTCGGTGCAAGAGGCTATCGACTTGCTGGCTGCTTTGCCTGTACCGGACAGCAAAAGCGTGCCGCAGATTGGTTTTGATGCGGGCAACAACTGGCTGTTCGCCACCGATTTTGGCGTGCTGAAGATCGAGGACAAGAAAAATGAGGGGGATGATGATGGCAATGGCTACGTCTTTACCCTGCAGGTTGTGTTTACCGATCCCACGCTTTATGCGTTGCGTATTGCGCTGGAAGGCGAAGCAGCGAAGGTATTTGCGGGCCTCGATTTCCAGATTATCTATCGTAAGATCAGCGATGGGCTAGGTGTGTTTCAGGCAGAAATCACGCTGCCAACGCTGATGCGTCGTATTGATGTCGGGGCGGTCACCATCACGCTGCCCACCTTCGGCGTTGAGGTGTATACCAACGGGGACTTTAAATTTGATATCGGTTTCCCGTGGAACCAGAATTTCTCTCGCTCTTTCTCGGTAGAAGCCATTATCCCCCCAGGCATCCCCGCGCTAGGGTCTGGCGGCTTCTATTTTGGCAAGCTGCCCGCGGTGGTGGTGACTCAACTGCCGCTGGCAACTAACGGTTTCTTTAATCCTAATCTGGTGTTTGGTTTCGGCGCACAAATTGGTCTGGGCAAGTCGCTGGACGTCGGGATACTGAAGGCCGGATTTAGCCTGACCATTTTCGGCATTATTGAAGGGATCCTCGCCAAGTGGAACCCTTACGACGTCAGCAACACCGGCAGCAGTAATGCGATGACCATGCAGGGGCAGTACTATTTTCAGCTACAGGGTACTTTCGGCATCATCGGCCACCTCTATGGCTCCGTAGATTTTGTGATTATTAAAGCGTCGGTTGATATCAACCTGAAGCTCTATGCGCAGATCACGCTGGCATCTTACTCGCCCATTCCCGTCAGCGTCTCCGTTGAGGTAAGCGTGAGCGCCAAAGCAGAGATCAATCTGGGACTGTTCAAGATTTCGCTCAGCTTCAGTTTTTCCACCCACATTCAGGAATCGTTCACTCTGGGGTATCTGCAACGGCCCGAGGATGCACCATGGCGGGTGGCCGCGAAGTCTGATGGTGGTCGTTTGCTGTCGATGAAAGCCAACCGCTCTCGCCTGAGAGCTTTTACGGCAACGGCACAAAACATCACACCACAGTGGAGCAATCTGCTGACGCGCACGAGTGGTGATAACAGCCTTATCGGCTATCTCGGTTTTGCCCCAGGCATCGCCGGAGATAATGCGTTCGCTGGCTCCACCGTCGATATCAGCAAGCAGTTCCCTTGTTATGTTGCCAGCCTGTTTATTGATGCCCCCGGCTCGGCAAGCGGTGATAACAGTACCAACCTGCTGCGCGCGGCGGGTAATGCACAGGACACGTCGTTTGAAAAAATAGCCAAAATGGTGGCCCGTTGGGCCGTAGCGGCTATCCAGCCTGCAGCAATGACGCCAGAACAGGTCGATGCCGCGATCGTGACCGATGAGGCGTTGGTGGCGCTGATCAACTACCTGAACGACGCGGAAAATGTGCCGATGCCGCTCAGCGTGGCTGACATCGAACAGTTTATGAATAATCAGTTCCGCCTGACTGTCAGCCTACCTACCGATGCCGGCACCGCCGAAGCGGCCTATTTCCCGATGGCGGTGAATTTAAACATCGCGATGCCGGGCTGGGGTGGTCAGCCGGATATTGACTACACCTTTGCTGACTACAACAGCGTCAGTGATGATTTTGTTACCTTCCTGCGCGAATACTTTAACCAACTGGCCGTGCAGGTAGAACAGGAGAGCAATGGTGCGGGTCTGAAGGCATTCACGGCTTACCGTAACAGCGAATTGTCTGTCGCTTCCTTTATCTTCAGTGACTATTTTGTGCTGATAATGCGTCAGATGCTGCAGGCGATGCGCGATGGACTACGCGACTTTAATTATCCTCTGGCAGCGGGCGATTGCGGCAACAGCATTGTTAGCTGGGTTAACACCACGGGACAACTGTCTGCCGTGGATGACACGCTGTTCTCTCTCTACGATCTGTTTAAAGGCAACGAGTCACATCCGCTCACCGCAGGTAAAACGCTGCAACTGCCGCTGGTCAGCTACGTGCTGTCTGCGACGGATAGCTTCACGTCGGTGGCCGCGCAGAGTCAGTACGGCGGCGCCTTTGATGCGGCGGCGCTGGCGATAAACAACGCCGATATTGCCGGTATCCTGCTCTCTGGTGCAACGGTGACCTACTCTGGTACACCTTATATCATTTCCGGGTCGGAAACCCTGACGTCGCTTGCCGCGCGTATTGGTGCAGGGATCTCTCTGGTACAGCTGTTTGCCAGTAGCGATATTCTGACGCTCACCAGCCTCTTCCAGTCCAATGCCACGCTGACTGTGCCGCCGTTCGGCTATACCCTTGAACAGGGCGATACATTGCAGAACGTCTCGACAGCTTACGGCATCACGGTTAAGGATCTGGCCGGGGTGGATCGCGAGGATGTCGACAACCCGATTACTACGCAGAACGGCAATATTATCGACCTGTTTGTTGCACAGGACGAGAACCAAAATCCGCTGCTGCTGGATGTCGTGGAACTGCCGCAATTCCAGGTCTCCGCGTTGCTGGCTGAGGCCCAGCGGGTGAATGCGATCAACCATCTGAGCGGCATGGCGTCGCGCTACTACTTCCATGGCCTGCGTCTGCCGACCAGCAAGATCACGCCGAACAAACCGGGCATGTGGGTAACGAAGAATACTCAGACCGGGGCGTTAAGCCTGCCGGATTACGCCGGCCTGTTTGCGCTTACCGGCCAACAGTTGCCACTGAGTACGCTACCTGATTCGCCGTTGGCGATTACCCTGAGTAAGGGAGGTGCTGTTGATTGGCTCTCCTTTGCCAACGGTGAGTCCGCGCTAACCTTCACCGTTGCGCCACCGGATGAGCAGCAGACGCTGGGGGATATTAACTATCAGCGCATTGCCGCGCTGAACAGCTATGCCACGACGACGATTCTTCCTGCCGGGCCGGATACGATTGATGCCTGGGTTACCGTTGACGATGAGCCTGCACGCTATCCGCTCTCTAACGGTATCCGCTGGCAAAGTATCAATCCGATTATTTTCCCGTCTGGTACCACGGGTGAGCAGACGCAGATTTGGTCGTTGCCGGATTCTATGCTGGCTCTGACCAGCCTGAGCGCCTCCGATCTGGGCGATCTCCAGGCCGTCAACAGCCCGAATTTTGACCTCGAAGCGGTGCGCATGAATGTGGCCACCGGACAGGTGGAAGATACACCGGTAGAACGTGTCGCCTGGGCCTCTTCCGTAGAATTTACGGTGAAGAAACTTGCCGCAACCGGTACGGCGAGCAGTGCCAGTCAATGTACATATGAAGTGATGGGGGCCAGCGCTAGTGATGCCCTGATCCTCGAACGTATGGTGCAGTACGTACAGAATGACGCCGACTATGCCTCGATGGTTGTGGGGTATCAGGCGGCTAGCAGTAGTAGCGGGGCCACTTTCTCTGCGGACACTGGCGCTGGCGTCACCTTCGGGATTTCGCAAACCAACTTGTCTACCGTCACGCTGCCACCGTCTGCGTTTTTGGCTGCGGCACGTTTGGGGGCTGAGGATGAAACCAATAGCAACATCCTCAATAAACCCACGGAGCTGGTTCGCCTGCTTTGGGAGGCAAGCATTACGCGTTCCGGCGGGTTCTTCCTCTACTATTTCGACGCCGACAGCGGCGCGGGACTGCCGGATGCTGCCTTTAACGACAAAGGTGAAGCGACCGTTAATCTGATCGTGATGTATGTGCCACAGCCACGCCTGCAATCTTATATGAACGCCGTAGTGACTGGTGATGCCATCGATACCTCCAGTTCAACGTTAGTTGCTAAGGCGCGTTCGCAAGAGGTCAGCCATTTAGTGCAGGCGGGTGACAGTCTGACAGCGGTGGCATCGCACTATTTCAGTAATCTGGTGTCGTTGGTGGATAAGACACTTGCTGCCGGCGGAGATATTGTGCTAACGGCGGGTGCAAAACTGGCGGTTAACAACGGCCTGTACCGTGTGCCCGTTGACGGCAGCGCGCCGGGCGGACAGCTGAGCGCGATCGCCAACTGGTTCAATATGGATGCTGCTGCGATTAAATTGGCAAACCCGCGAATTACCGATGCTCAATGGAACAGCGGTTTGGCAAACGGCACCGCTATTCGCCTTCCTGCGGTGGTGCTTACGGTGGGCAGTTCTCCCGGCGGCACGACGCTGGTGTCAATTGCGTCGTGGTATGGCACCAGCGTAACGGTACTGGCTGGACAGAACGCTACGGCTACATCCTTGCTTAGCGCCGGCCAGACGCTGACGCTGATGAGCGGCCCGTTATCGCAGTCAGCGACAGAGGTTCCGGGAGTGCAGCCGATTCTGGCTACGCGTGCCGGGCTGCCGGATATTCCAGCCGATCCGACCAATCCTCAATTTGCGGCGGATTTCTTATTGAACAACTTTACGCTACTGGCGTATCAGGTGGAGGGGAATGTCGATTTCAGTGCCAGTAACGTGGGGCTGCCGTTAGGACAGCAGTCTGATGATGCCTCCAGTGGTAATGGTAAAGTGCGTTTTGTGCGTGAAATGACCCGTGAAGATGCGCTGACATACTCGACGTCGATTCCGTATACCCAATTTGTGCGGGACAGCATCAATCCGGGGAATCCATACAGTGGTAATGGTCGTATTTTGCAGGTTGGCTATGGCTGGAACGATCTCTACGGCAACCGCATGGTTTCAACGCTGGATGACAATCACAGCGTGGCGGGAGCGAATAACAACGCGCCAGCGCTGACGGGATATACCGATAACCTGATGACCGTTGCCCAGTGGCCGTCCATTTCCACCAGTTGGTCGGTGGCAGACACCGCACCTGTCGGCCAGAACTTCCAGATTCAGTTGACCAGTGCTTTCGATCCCAGCGCGTTTAACCCCAGTCAGGACGACTCTGTTAGCGCCTGGCAATCCCGTGCCAATTCGTCTTTACAGACGCTGAACGCGATTTTGTATCAGCTTGACGATCCTAACGGTATTGCACTGTTCATGGAAACCACGCTGGTGGCAGACAGCTTGCAGATCAGCCCAGAACAGATTGGTTTCGGTGACCAGTATGGTGCTGCGGGCACGCTGACGGGATGGTTGGTGAGTATTCAGACATTCCTTGCCGCCAGAGCGCAGGGGAACACCAGCTTACCTGATCCAACGCCGCTGAGTTTTATGCTTTTCGTGACTGCCGCGAAGCAGGCGTTGAACCCAGCGAGTGTGTTTCCGCTGACGCTGAGTGTTACCATTAAGCGCACTGGCGGCATTGCAGAAGGGGATTTTGCTGCTGTCAGCGAGACGCTGGCTGTGACGTCTGTCATTTCGGCAAAAACTGAAGCTGGAACCCAGAGCTCGTCAGCAGGTAGCAATCAAAATATCCTGCAGAGCTTCGCCCGCGATATCGACGAGACGCTTTCTGAAGAAGGGGCATTTGCGCTGGTGATTGCACAAGGGACCGATCGCTACCTTCCTTCTGCTGGCGTCAGCCAGTCGTCGGTGTGGGCGACGCGTATGGCGGTGAATGGTTCTGGTAACGGTATTGCCTGGCAGGCTAACGATAAGGGAACGCCAGAGCTGTTTGCCCCAGAGCCAGTATCCAACACGCTTGTCACACGAGATGCCCAGGTCTGGCCATACAGTAAGCTGACGGACTTCGATCCGACGACCAACAGCTTCACCACCACGCCAGCCAGCAATACCTGGTCCGGCACGGATATGGACAACTGGTTGAGCAGCTTCTTCAGCTTCTTCGATACGCTGTTCTCGCCAGAATTTACCTCATCGATTCTGGTTATTGATGCTAAAGCGACCAATAAGCCCGCGGGTGTAGAAAGCTTTATGGCGGAACTGGCTAAGCAGAAGGACTCGCTGGCTGAGGCTGCATCAAAACTGATGGGCCCCGTGTATGTCGGGCAGAGTAGTACCCGACTGGCGTCTGCTCAGGAAGAATTGTATCAGAGCCTGCTTGTGAAGCTTTCTAATCTCTATACGGTACGTGCTGCAATCTCCTTTGGCGCCACCGTGAGTGCAGATATTCCACAGCTTGCCGACGAAGAGAGCCCGCAACTGTTCGGCAACCTGACCTGGAACAGTGACAGTGAAGAAATTCAGAGCTTGGTGACGTTAACGTCGCCCAAGATGCCGCTGGTGAATGGCAATAATCAGCCTATCACTTTCCTGATGTCGTCTCCTGGTAACATCAAAGTGAAGGGTGAAGTGGTTCAGAGCGTGACGCTGGATCTGTCGTGGACGGGGGCATCAATTGAGCATCAGGTGTCGGCGATACCGGGCATTGAGGGCTATCTGGCTTCCAGTTGGTTGTCACCTATCTGGACCGATAACAACGCAATGCTGAGCGGTAATCTGGGACAGTTCACTGTGCCGCTACTGCTACGTGATTTCCCTGCTACGCCGCGCATGATGACGCAAAACGGTGTTGCGACCGACGCGCAGGCCAGCGAACTAAGCCAGTTAACCCAGTGGAATTACAGCTACACCTACAGTACGGACTTCCATTTCGAGCAGGATCGTATCTATAACGAAGTCTCTTATAACCTTCAGGATAACAGTATGTTACGACTGGCTGGTTATATGGATGCGTTCCAGGGGCTGGCGCAGTTTATGAGCAGCCAGAAGACGTTGACGCAGCTAATCGGCCAAACGGTGCCTTTGATTGATGCCCGCACGACCGATCAGAACACGATTAACGATGCTTCTCTGGCATTAGGTGCTTATCTGAAGATAGTCACTGATATTGCTACTCAGGCGGGAGCCGGTGGAATACGCATTGCATCACCAAGCGCGCCACAGTTGAGCGGGGCAACCTGGCATTTCTGGATTGCTGAGGAAACTGGTAGCGTCAAGATTGATAAGGTTGATCAAGCGGTGTGGGTTGTCACGCTGAACTCTACCGACGGAGCGCCAACCGGGATGGCGGAAGATCCTGTCGTAAATATTCAGGGTTATACGGCGGTACCTATTGAGGCTATGAGCGATCCAAGTGTTGGCCTCTATGCCTGGTACTATCTGGATGGCAACCAGCAGCCGTTGACTGCAGAAGTTGCGCAAAGTGTGGCTGCGCGTACGGTGTTACTGCCGGGTATGCAGATTCTGGAACGGCAGGATGCTATCTCGACAGTATACCTGACGCGTAATGAGGATATCGGCGGCAGCATCAGTCAGCCGTTTGTCTTCACTACACCGGAAGTCTCGTTCGGTAACCCGCTGCATCCGACGCTACGTTCTGACCGACCGGTGAATATTGCCACGTTGAATTCGCCGGACGGTAACCCGACACTGCGCACGCTTGAACTGCATTTGACCGCTTTGTTTAACGCACTATTTGATATCAACGTTAGCGGGGACAGCACGATCCAGATTAATACCACCTGGATTTACAGCCTCTCAACCGAACTTTCCGCGATGTCTGTTCCATTGCCACTGGCAATCATGCCGCCGCTGTCAGTCAATATCGACGGAAAAGGCACTAGCACGCTGACGCTGCATGACATGGTGGCGACCCTGAGTGCGACGATTACTCACTGGGTGCAGACGTACAATCCTTCAACGCTACAGGCCAGGTTGGAATTTGAGGTCACTATTATGTCGGACCTAACGGTGAACCCGATGCCGTTGCTTAATCTCTCTGATTTGTACCTGCCGGTGCAGTACATCGCCCCAGCGCTATGAATGGTTTAACCTTCATTCACAGAACTTAGGAGAATGCGTCATGACTTATTATGTGAACAAAAAATATAAGGTTCAGGGGCTGGGGGGCAAACCCTATGATGTGACGATCCAGATCCTTCAGGACACCTGGGATAAATGTGATTCAGATGTTCAGACTGGTGTGAATAACATTTTAGCGTCGGAGCCTATTCCGTTACTGAGCGGTTCCGGTAAAGGAAATGGTATTAAACAAGAGCCAAAAGGGCTTGAGTTCCATACCCAGACTAACAAGCGGCTACAGTACCCTGGCGGGAATATTACCAAGGATAAAACCTTCACCTTTAATTCCTATGGCAAAGGATGGGGGCATTAAAAAGGAATAGGTAGGTGCTGAAAGGTTAATTCCGAGGATAGGGGCACTGGACTTGAAGATGTTCGGTCCTCATTAAGCCGCAGCATCACGTTATCGCGTTTAATTTGTAGGGAGGCGTGCTTCTGTCCCTGCACGCAGACGGCGGATTCAGCTTTGAAACAATGCGGGAACCGCCATTTTAACGTTGTAATCATCACTGACAATTATCGAAAAGAGGCTCCAATGAAAACATTCAAATCCTGTCTGCTACCTCTGGTATCAATATTGGGTCTGAGCGTAGTTTCCAGCCACTCGCTAGCGGCGGTGTTCGTGTGCAGTAACGACGATTGCAGCAAATGGACGGCTATCACCCAGCAACAGCTTGATACCAAGTCTACCGATGGAGAAGGCACCACCATTCGCCAGACCCTCAGTCAGTCTTCCGAAGCGAGTGTCGTCAATGGGTATAACAGCACCGCTAAGACTGACCTCTATCTGAAAAACAGCTTATGGCACATTGGGGGTGTTGAGCCCATCAAGGGCAAGCAGCATGTGACGGCTTACGTCTATAAATCCACAGACCCTAATACCCGTCTCAAGACCTGTCATGCTTTCTCATATAAGAAAGAGCTCAAAGGTCCCTACTACGCGACCTGCCTGTGAGCAGAAATCTGAATCTCGTAAAAAAGCACGACCTGTAAAGGCAGTTTCTTTGAGATAGTTTCTTCTGGTTATGATATCTATCTGTTTAAAAACATATTGCATAACTGGAGCGATGAATTCTGTCTGAAGATATTAAAATCAATCGCGAAGTTAATTAAGAATTCGATGTTATTAATCATCGTTGGCACAAAGAAAATAACCGCTGGCCATGCGGTCGTTGAGATTAAATTAAACGCGGTGCTGAAGGGGTGAATATGGAAAGCGCTCTATTTTCTATGTTTTATTCATGCTTTTCTAATGACTGCTGTTATTAAAGTCATGTTATTAAAAACAGTATTGACACTGTTTTTAAAATCCGTAGATTGGTTAGTAACAGCAGTTAAATTTTCAGCCTGCTGTGATGTTAAAGACAGTGAATATGTTCTTTAACACGTATTTTGCGATACAGGTCACGAAATAGTTTTGTATGGGGAATCGATGTTGAGAAAACTTCATATTCTCACTCGATGATGCTTTAAGGCCACGTAGTCAGTACCGACAATCGCAAAAATGGGGCGAAAGCGCGATGATGTAAGGCCATGATTTTGTTTTTATTGGTTGCGATTAGGTGTTGGTTTAGTGATGTGAAAGATATCGCAACGGGAGTAAGGCCACGCATCAAAGAGTCTATATCGCGATGGGGGATGTACTTGTTAACCTGCCATATCTTTGAATGGTGATAAGGTTGGCAGACTGTTTAAATCAGTAAATATAGGGAGGTTTAGCTCATTTTATTACCCAATATTATCTGTTATAAACATGTACATTTGAAACAGTACCAATAGTAGTAAAATTTTATTAAGTCAATGAATGTTAAATCTTAAATTTTTAGTATCTTAAAAGCCCTGGCTAATATAGTCAGGGCTTTTATCATTTGGGACCGTTGCTATATCAAGCCGTTATTTCAGGTGTTTTTGCAACTCTGCACCTGCCTGATCCAGCGCGGTGATGACCGTTGGCTCCTCGCTCAGTGGATTCAGCAGGCCGTAATCATGGATCATGCCGTTGTAGCGAGTCACGGTCACGGGGACGCCTGCTGCATCCAGCTTACGCCCGAACGCTTCGCCTTCATCACGCAGTACGTCCAGCTCTGCCGTCTGAATCAGCGTCTGCGGGAAACCTTTTAACTGTTCAGTACTGGCACGAAGCGGGGAGGCAAGAATGTTGTTACGGTCAGCCGCGCGGGTCGTGTAGTTATCCCAGAACCACTTCATCATGTTTTTCGTCAGGAAATAGCCCTTTTCATACTGGTTGTAGGACGCGTTGTCGAAGTTCGCATCCGTTACGGGCCACAGCATGACGTTATAACGAATTTTCGGCCCGCCGAATTGTTTGGCTTGCAGTGCAACGGAGGCGACCATGTTACCACCGACGCTGTTGCCGACCAGCGCCAGACGACTACCGTCCACACCAATTTCCTGACCGTGCTCGGCTACCCACCTCGTCGCTTCATAAGCCTGATTGATGGCCACAGGGAAGCGTGCTTCAGGGGAGGGGGTGTAATCCACATACACCGCTGCGGCACCGGACGCTCTGACCAAATCGCGGATTAAACGCTCATGGGTCGGGAAATCACCCAACACCCAACCGCCGCCATGGAAAAACATGAACACGGGCAACGTACCGGATGCATTTTCCGGCTTCACGATTTTCAGCTTAATAGCCTGACCGTTCACCTGGATGGTTTTTTCAGACACCTGTGCGGCTGGCAGCTTCACGCCCTGTTGCGCGCCGATCAGAACCTGACGCGCTTCCTGTGGGGTCATCTGCTCTATCGGTTTGCCCTTACCGGAATTCAGGACATCAAGAAATGCCTTTACGCCAGCGGTCGGTGCAGGCGCATTGATCGGCTGAGCAGAAGCGACGGATGTCATAGATGCGAACACGGCAGAAGTCAGGATGGTGGAGACGGTTTTCATGATGTTGGCCTTTTTTAAAATCGTGTGGTTGATAGGTTCAATTGGGTTGCTTTTTATAACTACGCTATTAAATCGCATAAACAATACTTGTGCACAAGTTACTTTTGGTCAAACGTTATTTATAATTTTTTTAAGCTTGTGAGTAACGGAGTATTTAAAATGAAAGAAAACAGTACCCTGGGTGAACTGCTGTGCTTCTCTCTGTATTCGGTCGCCAATGCACTGATCCGTCAGTATCGACCGCTGCTGAAAGAATTCGATCTGACTTACCCGCAGTTTGTCGTCCTTCTGTCCCTGTACGATCAGGACAATATCCTGCTCAAAGAACTGAGTGAGAAAACGCTGTTTGATTCAGGGACGCTGACGCCGCTTGTCCAGAAGCTGGAAGCCAAGGAATTTTTAAACCGTGTGGCGGTTGCGGGTGATGAGCGCATGAAGAAAGTGGTGCTGACTGACAAGGCGCTTGCGCTGAAAGAACGGATTGTCGACCTGCCAAATCAGATGCGTTGCTCTATGCGCATGAAGGATGAGGATCTGAATATGCTGCGACAGCTTTCCAAAAATCTGCTGGAAGATTTATAGCTGGGTGGGGCAGGTGTTAGATTCTTGAATGCCACACCCGCGCTGGGTGTGGCGTACCGCTTTATTGTGCGCGAACTCGCACGCCCGCAAACACAATCACCATTGCCGATACCAGCAGTAATCCGCTGCCCGCAAATACACCGCTGGCTCCGTTGAGGTCAAATATCACCCCGCCACCTGCGGCACCCGCTCCGATGGCAAATTGGATCGATGCTACCAGTAAACCGCCCGCGCTTTCGGCTTCGTCCGGTACGGTGGTCGCAAGCCAGGTTGACCAGCCCACGGGAACCAGACCAAACGCAAATCCCCACATCGCTACCAGCAGGCCGTCCAGCATCGCCAGATGTCCAAAGGCCACCATGGTCAGCGCCAGAACGCCCATTACAAAGGGCACCAGCGCCAGCGTCAGGCGTAAGTTTCGCGCCAGTAGGTAACCAGCAATTGAAGTACCGACAAAATTAGCGAGGCCAAAGCCGAGTAAAATCAGGGAAATGCTTTCGACGCTTGCCTGCCCGACGGTTTCCAGAAACGGACGCAGGTAGGTAAAGAAGGCGAAATGTCCGCTGAAGATCAGCACCGTTGCCAGCAATCCGCCGATCATGCCCGGACGACGCAGCACGCGAAGCAGTGTTCCCAGACTACCGCTGCTTTCCGGCTTCATTGATGGCAACACCGAGAGCTGCCACAATAGTGCCAGAGCGCTCGGCAGGATGCAGAGGATAAAGACGTTGCGCCAGCCAATCAAACTCCCCAGATAGCTGCCAAGCGGTGCCGCAACGACGGTGGCAATCGACACGCTGGAGAAGATCACCGCCAGCGCTTTCGGTACTTTATCCTCAGGCACAAGGCGCATCGCCGTGGCGGTGGACATGGCCCAGAATCCACCAATGGCAACGCCTAGCAGTAAACGCCCGAATAGCAGCACATGCAGATTGGGAGCAAACGCGACCAACAGGCTGGAGATGATTTGCAGCACTGAGAAAAACATCAACACCCAACGGCGGTCGATACTTTTGGTCGCCGGCGTGATGAGCAATCCGGTCACCAGCGCGACCAGCGCCGTCGCCGTCACCGCCTGGCCTGCCATTCCCTCCGTGACGCCTAAACTGGTCGCCATCGGCGTTAATAAACTGGCTGGTAGAAACTCAGCCGTAATCAGGCCAAATACCCCCAATCCCAGTGAATAAACGGCTCGCCAGGCGGGTTTTACGGGCGCGATGGCCTCACTTGCCGCTATACATGAATTCATCTGTTGCTCTCTCGTTAGAAAAATGTGACAACCGTCACGAAGCATAGAGCGTTCCACATGGACGATCTATGACATATACTCTTCACTTATTGATTATTCGTCCGGAGTTGTTGCCATGACCGTTCAGTCACCTGATTTGATCAGCGAGCTTCTGCGTGGGATGCGCCTTTCCGGGGTGACATATCGCCGAATTGAAACCCATGCCCCCTTTGGTGTGTCGTTCCACTACGAGCCTGGCAAAGCGCAGTTTCATTTTGTCAGCCAGGGGACGGCGCTGCTGCGCATGGAGAGTGGCGCGACGTTTGTGCTAAAAAGCGGAGATGCGCTGTTTATCCCCAACGGGAATTCGCATGCGCTGCTCTCTGATGAAAAGGCTGACGTCAGGCCGGTGTCGGCATTTCCCAGCGAAGCGATTTGCAATTCTGTCTGTGCGATTGACTGTGAACCGTGCCCCGATATCGAAAACACGGTGATCTTCAGCGGGTGCATGGATTTTGAACTGGGCGGAATGCAGCCGCTGATTAAAGCGATGCCGGAAGTCATGATGGTGAGCCGCCTGATGTCGACCTGGCCGGAAATCCATCCGCTTCTTGCGGCGATGGAACGTGAATCGATGACGCGTCAGGTGGGCTTCGCAGGCATTCTGGCAAGGCTGGCCGATGTGGTCGCGGCACTCATCGTGCGCGGATGGGTTGAAGCAGGCTGCGGTAAGGCGACAGGCTGGGTGCAGGTACTGCGTGACCCGCGACTGAGCCGGGCGATTTACGCGATGCATCAGAATCCGGGCGTCAACTGGAGCGTCGCGGAACTGGCAAAAGAAGCGGGCACTTCCCGTTCCGTTTTCGCCGAGCGGTTTCTCTCCGCAACCGGCACCACGCCCGTGAAATATCTCAGCGAACTGCGCATGCGCTTAGCTGTCCAGTACATCCGTCATGAACATCAGCCGATTGAAACGGTGGCGCTACGTCTGGGTTACGGATCGCTGGCGGCGTTCAGCCGGGCATTTAAACGCATCGTAGGCCATGCACCGGGAACGCTGCGGGAAACCCGTCAGATTTCTGAGGAGGTTTGATGGGGAATGATATTTGCAGCTAACGTGACCATCGTATCGATTGTTGTTGTTGGCGGTGGTATGTAAGCATCCCGGTAAACTGGCCTATTTATTTTTAGAGCTCTGCCGACATAATACAGAATGAAGAGCATAACGGCTGATGGCGTCGTTATGCTTTTGCCGTTTAAATCATCACGGAGTATTCAGATACTTCACCCGCCAACAATAACCCATCACGATAAATAACCTACGCCAAAAGACGAATTTCTTTTTTTATCTCTGCTGTTATTTTTAAAAATGTTTATAGCAACACTGTATGTCTGATGAATATCATTTTAATGAGGAGATAAAGATATGCCATCTATTTATTATCGTGGGGATAATCGGCCCATTGGGGACATTCAGAAAACCGGGTTCCAGCCACAAATAGAGTCGTGCCGAGGGAGAACACCACTCCAGGCAATAGCGTATATTCAGAAAATTATTAAAGATAACAATTTCAAAAGCCTTGCTGATATTGGCGCTTATATTATCAGTAGCTCAAAAGGTGACTCTGTTTCCACCTCTTGTATCCTGGATGGTGCATCCTACGGGAAGTATAAGTATCAAATCACTGCACCGCAGAATGCCCTGTATTTTGAATTCAAACTCGATGGTAGCGTGGGTACAAAGCAGCCAGATCAAGGGAATATGTCCGGGCGCAAGCCGTACTACATTTTAACCAACGTTAACCCGGCGCTTAGTCAGTACGTTATTGTTGGCACACGGACTGCCACACAGGAAGCCACGTTTTTTACTGATATCCCCAGTGGCTGGATAACGTTACTGAGTTAATTACATCTCATCATTGTCATTACTGTAACGTAACGATGCGTCATTTTTATCGGGGTTCAAAACCTGAATGTTTTTTGTGACGTCATCAATCTTATGGCTATATATCTGCAATGCCGTTGGTTTAATCAACAACGGCATATTTTTTCCACATAACCAAACTTCAACAGCGAACCGTCCAGACTATTGTTGTAATATGTCCAGGCTTTCTTGCAGCGAGAGAATATCGTCCGGAGATCCTTTACCTTCTACGGTATTGGTAAAGTAGCTGTAATCGAGATCAATCCATTTCTGCAATTTCGCTTCATCGTTCTCTGAATTAGTGGTGCCGGACTCGGGATCATTCAGCTTTCTATTAAGTTGAAATGTAGCATAAATTTTAATCGTACTAGTTGTCAAGACCCATAGATTGACCCGTATTTTCATAGATAGATCAGAATGATGGGTCACATGCGATAAAGAAATGTCCGGTTCGTTCCTTCGGTTTGATTCCCTATGATGTCTATAAATCGTAATGACATTAGCGTTACGCTTGCTGTATGATTAATATCCAGAGAGTATAATCGAGGATAACATCATGCCAGCGACGAACAGCGTTTCTGTTAAACGTGAAACACTAAATTTACGCATCAAGCCTGCCGAACGCGATCTAATCGATCGTGCTGCAAAGGCCAGAGGAAAAAATCGTACTGATTTTGTCCTTGAGGCTGCGCGTGCCGCCGCAGAGGAAGCGTTGATCGATCAGCGCATCATCATGGCAGATCCCGATGCTTATCAGGAATTCCTCGCCCGTTTGGATCAGGTTCCTTCACCGAATGCTGCGCTGCGCAAAACCATGCAAACACCTGCACCGTGGGAACAGAAAAAATGATCTCTGCTCCTGAGCCACTCCACGCCGAACATGCACTTTCCTCGTTCTGTTGCGGTGTGGAGTCTATGGATAACTGGCTAAAACTACGGGCGATGAAAAATCAGGTCACTGGAGCATCACGAACTTTCGTCAGTTGCGATGATTCAAAAGTGCTGGCGTATTACTCATTGGCTTCCAGCGCTGTGGCAACGAATGCCGCTCCCGGACGTTTTCGCCGCAATATGCCCGATCCGATCCCGGTCGTGGTGCTGGGTCGTCTGGCGGTAGATAAATCATTACATGGTCAGGGTGTTGGCCGTGCTCTGGTACGTGATGCAGGGCTAAGAGTGATTCAGGTGGCGGATACTATCGGCATTCGCGGGATGCTGGTTCATGCTCTATCTGACGACGCGCGGGATTTTTACCTACGAGTTGGGTTTGAGCCTTCACCGATAGATCCGATGATGTTGATGGTGACGTTAGGGGATTTGGTGGGGAGTTTAGACTGTATCCCTCAAACCAAGTAAGATATATTTTCAGGGTAGACATTTAGTTTAGCGAAAAACTGATGTTATAATACATGATCGAATTTACGTAACGCATGGTTGTCAAGATATGAATGTTGTGGATTTATTCTCAGGCGTAGGTGGGCTTAGCTTGGGAGCGACGCGAGCGGGGTTTCACTTGGCTGGAGCAGTTGAATTAGATAATCATGCAATATATTCCCATGCGTTAAATTTCCCTAATTCTGTACATATGCATAAAGATATAAGTCAGCTTTCTGCAGATGAAATACTAGCTTCATGCAATTTAGATGAAATCGAATGTTTAATTGGCGGTCCTCCTTGTCAAGGATTTAGTTCTATAGGGAAAGGATTGGCTGATGACTCGAGGAATAAATTATACATACATTTTTTTAGGTTGATCAAAGAACTATCACCTATGTGTTTTTTGGCGGAAAATGTACCGGGGATTATGAATGAAAAATATAATTCTGTTAGAGAAGAAGCTTTTTCTTTAATTCAAGATGAATACCATATACTTCATCCATTAAAAGTTACAGCCTCAAACTATGGTGCTCCAACAACTCGCACTAGGATCTTTTTTATTGGTTTTAAAAAAGGGACTGATTTTAAATTAAAAGAGTCCGATTTTTTCCCTAAAACTGGGATTGAAAACTGCTTAGTGAAAGATGCTCTTTACGGTTTGCCGGAAATAATCGAAAAAGAGTGGCAGTTAGAGTCTCAGGGGTGGCGCAGCATAAAAATGGACAAGGATGGTTATTTTTACTCAAGACTCTGGGGACTAGTTCCTCATGGTGTCGGTGATAAAGAGTCTTTGGATAATTTGAAGCAAGGCCTAGTTTCTGGATTCCTTGGTACAGTGCATAAAGAAGAGATCATTAAGCGGTATGAGGATTTGACTTTTGGTCAGACTGATAAAATATCAAGGTCTCAACGATTAAATCCTGAAGGTTATTGTCCGACATTAAGAGCTGGTACTGCGCGAGATAAAGGTAGCTATCAAGCGGTGCGGCCTATACACCCGACACAGCCGCGAGTAATAAGTCCTAGAGAGGCTGCTAGGCTGCAAGGTTTTCCTGACTGGTTTAGATTCCATCCAACCAAATGGCATAGTTTTAGACAAATAGGTAATAGCGTTAGTCCTCTGGTTGCTGAAGCTATGCTATTACCCTTGTATAACTATTGTCTATTGGCTAAAACAGAACTTTTGAATACCATGGTACGACCTTGTAGTATTCGATAAAGTTATTGAGGTCTATATTGGCTCCTGCTGAATTGGGGCCGATAAAGAATCCAAGCTCTTCGTGGATATTATCAACTGATGCCTCAGGTAATAAAGACTCTATATGGATGCGTTCCTTTAGAGACATTACTGGTACGTTAATATCCTTGGGTTTTATCCATTCGCCTGCATAGAAAGGCCAATTTCTAATTCTAGAGTAATTTAGAAATTTTGCTTCTTCTTCATCTGAGTTATCTAAAACAATGGCTGTGAGAGTAACCATTTGTTGACCATCCTTATATACGAATCCTGTTAGGGGATGTATTCTAATATCACTACGACCTCTCAACCCATTTTCAACAGCACGTTTTACGGCATTAATAAGTAATGCCGGGTATTTTTTGAAACTGACATCTGACTCCGTTGATTCAACAGGGAGAAAGCTATCAGTCAAAATATCATTTAGTTTTTGGTATCTAAATGGTCTGGGGTCGCGTGTCCCTGGCTCTTTACCTAAGCTTTCTGGGTTTGCATTGAGTGTGATTTTGAATATATCTTTAGGCTTGAGTTTGGTTATGAGATTAACTAGCTCATTTAATTGGGAATTAAGATCAGATGGAGATGCGTAGTCTAGCCAGATTATTGTTTTATCATCAAAATTATAACGATTTATAAAATCGCCACTCATTTCTGGTCTATCACCTAGATTTATGCAAGACAATGGCTTATTGAATTGTTGTCGTTTGTGTACGTTAGCTTCTCCTTCAATTGATATCATCTTGTTCACCTTTAACATGTTGTGAACTTGCTTAAAATCCTCGAGAAATGGTCCACCAAACCCAATATATACATATTCGGAAATGTTGGTGTAATTATTGAGGCGCCTTAATGATTCGATAAAGAGATTCCGCTCAATAGCTTTATTTTGCCTTAAGTGATAAGGAATACTTCCGCCTGTGCTCATTGTTTAGCCTTCTTTAGAAATTCATCAAAGCAAAATTGACCGACTTCAGTTGGCGGTTGAGTTGCATCGTCGAAAATTAGCTCGGAAACTAATTTTATTTCGCTATGTCTACGGCTAAATTTTATTTGGCGTAGAGGATCAGTATCTCGAGGAAGCGGAAGTCTGGGTTTGAATACTTGGCCACCAATTGAGCGCCGAACAGTAGACCATTTTTCTTGCGGTATTGATTTAGTAAAATCAGTCTCTGTCGTTGAAATCATATTGGTGGCTGTGCTAACTATTTGTTTTCTCTCATCAGTATTACTTTTCCACTTATTTGTAAAATCAGTGAAAAATTTCAGACCTTCTCTCATAAAGTCCTTAGTAGAAAGGTATAGTTCAGAATTTCCATCAACACCTCTTTTGGTTGTAGTAATTGGCAAAAGCTCTGCATTTGACGAAGTGAAAATTACTACCCCAGCAATGCCAATGAATTGCGTATGATACTGAGGGACTCCAGCTTCGCCCCATCCAGTTAATTTTGATTTGTCCGCATGTAGCACTACACGATCATTACATATAATTGTCCAACCAGCTTTCTCTGTGGTAGAACGACCAGATAGTAAATTTTCTTCCTCTTCTTCACTTGGCAGGCTGCGATAAAATCCTACTGCTACTTTTATTGACACTCCATTGGATTCATTTTTATAAACATAAGGTGCAATACCATCGATGTTATCTTTAATCGAGCTTTCGTCAAAAATTAAATTTGTGCTGTTAGGTTTTACAATAAACCCATTTATTCTTACCTCAAATCCTTTTTTTATTATTAGGCTGTAGTGATTCGCAATAATATTTATAAGTTCAGGCTCAAAACCACGATCTTTTGATAAAGATGCTTTAATATCTTTCCTTAAATTATCGATATTAATACTAACACCAGTTTCCTTTAAATCGACGTTACTTCTCTCTAGCTCTAATGACCAGTCGTCATCATTTTCCATCCATTCAGGTGATATATTGACAGTGAACTGTTCGCTATCAGTTTTGCTTAAGATTCGTGCAGATGTCCCCATCTTGAAAATTGCACGTTTCATACCTATTCCATATACCCCGATAGTTGGTAAATCTTCAGCATCTCTTTCTGAAGGTCTTCCAAGCCTAAATGCATAATTTTCTGCAAGTTTTCCAGGTATGCCGCCACAGTTATCTGTTATTTTAAAACCGTTTTCGTCAAATTCGATTTCGGCATAGTATCCTTTGTAAACATCTGATTTTCCAAATGTTTGCTCTGGTGTGAAATTGTTTTTTCTTAATACCCCATCTAAACAGTTATCAAGAAGATCCAAAATCGAATCAGCCAACTCAATATCTCGGGTTAGCATTTCAACAAAAAAACGTTTTGCTGGAAAAGCGTGGATTTTAACGTTTGGCGATGCCATAAATTTTCCTTTTTTTAGCAATTGATCTTACCCGCGCAGAGTGGGAATATTCCTAATCGAGGTTATGTTTTTCAAATTGTTCCAGACTGAGAGGGCCACACGCACTGTGGCGTTACCCGCGATTGTAGTCGCATTCAATATAATTAAGCATAGTTGTTCTCATGAATTCCCGATTGGCGAACGACTCTCTGGGGATGATGTATTCCATTTTCAGAGAATATAAAGAAGCTTGCCATATCGGTATTATTGTAACAACACTCTTTTGGACTCATGCTAGCACATAGCTGATGATGGTTCAGGTGAGTCCGATTGCCATGTATAAAGTTGTGACTTGTAAAGCTTCAGTTCACGGTAGTGGTTGTCATTTGTATTGATTGTATTAAATTACTGGAAAAAGTATCCACATATTTTAGCATATACACTCTTCACTATAAGTGCAGTGAACTTGTGGAACTGATATTGCTGGACAACTTTAGATGCACAATCCTCCCAACTCCAAACCCTTCAACTCATCAACCGTATAAACCCGAAAAACATGGCGGTGCTTCGCTTCCAGAGGGATACGCTGATGATTCACGATGGCGTGTTTGACACTATTTAATAGCAGTTCGAGAGCCCGTTTTTTCTGTGGATCGGGCACGATATAGAAGACGTACATCCAACGTTTTTGAGTACGAGTTATCAAATGTTGGGTGATAATTGCCTGATAACGGGCCTTGGTTTTCAGATGGCGTTCAGTCTCAACGGCGATGACGGTTCCGTCTGGTAACGTTATCACCCCGGCCGGGCGATGATATACCTCATAGCGGCTGCGGAATGTTGAATCAGCGCCGCTGATCCACCCATAAGCGCCTTTCTTCTCAAGAAGGAGCCGTGCTAGCTGACGATCAAGGCGCTGCATCAGTGTCCAGCCAGTGACTTTCGAGGGCTCAAACCGTGCAGGAAAACCATCCTCATGGGGTGTGGCAACAACGGATAATCCGCCATTGGTGATCCCCCACAGAGAGGTTTTCACCATTCTGGTGTTTATTTCATGCTTTTGGACCAATCCCATGTCGATGGCTTTTGCCAGCAGCAGATAAAGCGGCTTGTGATTTTTATAATCAAAAAGCAGCATCAGCGTTTTAAAGTCGCTGTAGGTTTCTTCTTTCAGGAAGTTGAGCAGTATCTGGATCTTTTCGCAATGACGTTCGCGGCGTTCACGGTAATCAGAAATTAGCATTGATCCTCCTTTGTCTCTGGCCGCTTTTCTTTTCCGCCTTTCTTGCCTCATGGCCTCGGCTCATATTTCCGTGAATGAGATGCGCCCATGCGATGTGTCGACAGCATGAGGCGAATGTGGTGACCGCGATGCAGCCATGCGCCGGAAAATACATTTCCCGGCACAGAACGGCGTGCGCCAGTTCATGCGGGCTGGACGCCCTTATTGCTTGTCGCATGGGGGTAATGTCGCGGCTGGACGCCACGCCAAAACCCCCAGTGTCAACAGCGGCACACCGTCGCGCGCTACGCGCGACTACCCCCTTTGAGACGCCGTTTTTAGCCCACTTTTTCTTTTGCCCGTTCCGGTCAGCGAAAAAATGGGAAAACGCCTTCAAAGCGGGTAGTCGCGCCTCGCTACCGGCTGGTGGCCGGAGACTTAGCCACGACGGTGTGCGGGGCTGAAGCCCCCCAAATAAACCGACGCGTGGGCGCGTCTTTTTGCTCGCTGGGGCGGCAAAATTTATTCGGCTCCCCCCGGCCTGCTCGGTTTCCCTTGGGGGAAACGCTCGCCGGTGGGTTCGGGCGACGCAAATGTGCCCTTTCTGCGAAAGGGCATTTACTCGCCTCACGCCACGGTTGAATGCCCGCGAGGCGCAGGCATCCACCCGCCTAAATCCGTCGCGTCCTGCGTCGTGCCTGAATGGCCTGTTGAGTGCGGTCAGCGTTGCGAAAATAAAACGTGCTGGCATATCTCTCCCCACTGAAATCAGCCAGTAGGGAAGGCTATCGGGAAAGGAGGAGGCTGCCTGCAAACAACTCAATATCGGATGGGGAGAGTTATTGTTATTCAGCCACGAAAGCAAAAAAGCTCTGACCGTGAGTCATCCACGGCAGAGCTTTAATCAGGCAGAACATATTCAGATGGTTATCTGGCGGTGAGTGAATGTGCGCGTTTGTGCATCGTGGTAAGGGCAGGGATAAGTAGACTGATTGCGGTTAGCCCATGCCCCAACTGACACAAGCTTTCTGGCGTCGATTCGCACACGTCATTATCGGCAAAGGTAATCAGTGCATCGCCAATGAAATTCAGACAATGGCAAAGCCCGGCCTGCGTTTCGGCGCAATATTCTGTGACCAGCGAGAGTTCGTCATTGTCCATGTTTGAAAAGTCCAGACGAGCCAGCGCGGCACTCATGGCGGAGTAACGGTTCTCATAATCCGGCAGTGATTGATAAGACGCGCCCGTGTTACTATCGGTGTCAGCCATAGCATTAGTCCTCATAATGTTGTGGTCAGAAGCCCGGTTAGTGTTCCTAGCACTGCCGGGCTTCGCTCTTTACTGTTGCAAAACACCATGTAATTGCGGTGTAATTACAACTATACCATGCTATGGAATTTGTAATTACAATGTCAAGTGAAAAAACAAAAACAGACCAGTATCAAATTCGACTGTCCCACGAGTTTCGTGCGCAGTTAGAAGAACAAGCCCATAAGGATGGCGACAAGACATTGGCTACGTGGATAAAACGTGTTCTGCGTAAGGAACTCCAGACGCGCGGTATTGAACCAAAAGGCTGAACGGTGGTTAAAGTCAGTCGATGTAGCAAATTCTAGCGTAGCAAAAGACGTTTGGCAGAATGCTCGAATGATTTTATGACAACGCTCCTGACGGGTTTTCTATCATATAGAAAGCCCGTCAGGAGCCAACAAGCGCAGCGCGTTAGCCAGCCGAATGACTCCGCGCATAAATATACGGTGCGACGTAGCCCTCACGGTTGACGTCCAGATAATCCGACCACCATTGCATCATTTCGATTCTGGCTTCCAGATGCTCGGCTTTATGCACGTAAGCTGCTCGCACGCCGTTGCGTTCTTTGTGGCTCATCTGTCGCTCAATGGCATCCTTTGACCAGCGTCCCGACTCGTTCAGGGCGCTACAGGCCATGGTTCTGAAGCCGTGGCCGCATACCTCGCTTTTGGTGTCGTAGCCAATCACGCGCAGCGCCTTGTTGATGGTGTTCTCACTCATTGGCTTGTTCAGGGTATGTGCGCCCGGAAAAACGAAGACCGATTCGCCGGAAATTGCCTGAATCTGTTTCAGCAGGGCGACCGCCTGCCGTGACAGCGGCACCAGATGTTCATCCTTCATTTTTGCGCCACGCTCAGAGAACCGCACGCCGTCTACCGCTTCACGCTGGGCGGGTACGCTCCAGATATGCGCTTTCAGATTGAATTCATCCCAGCGAGCAAAACGGAGTTCGCTGGAGCGCAGGAAAACATGCAGATTCAGCTCCAGCGCCAGACGGGTAAGCATCCGGCCTTTGTAGTTGTCAATCTTCGCCAGCAGTTCAGGCAGGCGTTTTAGCGGCAGGGCGGGGTGATGTTGGGTCACGACCAGGGTCACGACGCCATCCAAATCGTAAGCCGGATTGTATTTGATGACGCCCTGCTGTACGGCATGACGCATGATTTTGGTCAGATGCTGGCGCACCCGTCCGGCGACGTCATGCACGCCTTTATCGTCAATCGCCTTAACCAACTGCGCCAGATGGCGGGTTTCAACCTGCGCGATATCCATTGCGCCAATGGCGGGAAAAACGTAGCGTTTCAGGCAGGTAAGAATTTTATCGGCGTGTGCGTCCGACCAGAGCTTGAGGCTGCTGGTGTGCCACGCCTGAGCGACATACTGAAAGGTGCGGGATTCATCAACGGCGGGATTGTTCGTTTTGCGAAGCTGAGAAGGGCTGATGCCGGATGCCAGCAATTTACGCGCCGCATCACGCTTTTCACGGGCTTCTGCCAGTGTGGTTTGGGGGTAGGGACCAAAGGCCAGACGGCTTTCCTTACCGCCGAAGCGATAGCGGAAATACCATAGCTTAGCGCCGCTGGTGGATACCGTCAGGTACAGGCCTTGCGAGTCAGTGAGCTTATAAGATTTTGCGAGAGGTTTCGCGGATCGGACTTTGCTGTCAGTTAACATGTGAGGGTCACTCCCGTTCATCGAACTGAATGACCCGCAATCTGACCCACAAATTCCCCGATACGAAGGGATAAATCAAAACGCATCGGAAAAGATTTTCACGCCAACTTATTGAATTACATGCACATAGGAATTTATAAGGAGGCATAAAAAAGGAAAGGTGGTGCCCGGACTCGGAATCGAACCAAGGACACGAGGATTTTCAATCCTCTGCTCTACCGACTGAGCTATCCGGGCAACGGGGCGCATTAAACCGTATTGGCCGCACGGCGTCAACGGGTTTCTGTCACAAAGCGGAGCGCCTGCGCTATTTTCAGGCAATTGTATTATTTGCTAGCCGATTTCTGGCGATCCTTTCAGCACGCTTATATCCGTCATACTTCAAGTTACATGTGCGTTGGCTGCGTTTAGTCACCCGAATCACTTACCTGAGTAAGCTCATCGGAACTCCTTTCCTTGCCGCCTGCCTGAAACTCGAATTATTTAGGGTATAGTGCGATAACGTTTCTTCCTGATTCGCACGGCATGTTTCGTTGCACTTTTTACCGCCTTGAGTGCGGGCTGGATTGTTGAATTTGATGAAGAATAATGCCACTATTGCGCGGTTTTTAACGTCTCGTTCACCTGAACGCCCCTTTAAGCGTAGTTAGCGTTAGCTAAAGAGGATCGCCGATATGTCAGATTCATTGCTCATGGTGCAGAATGCTCGCGCCAGCTCGTTGATGACGTCACTGCGTGTATCTTCTTATCACCCCTGCGCGATTGACTTTTCTCCCCGTCGATTATCCTCCTTCACCATGCGGTGAGGCGTTCGTTCGCTCACTGTTAGGCATGAGTAAAAATAGAGTACGCCTCTGCTTTTACTGATGTCTATCGGATGGTGCTGGCTCCAGTTTTTCCATTCTTGGCCTACAGTTTACCTGTAGGGATCATACGCTTGTCGTTATTGATTGGCATTGTGATTGGTCGGGATTGTTATCCCTGAACGGTGTCTTCCAGGCACGTACACTTACCCTTAACCGTTTGGGTTTGGTTACATGAAACAGTTAAAAATTGCGGCGAATGCAGCGGTTGCCACCCGTTTAATCACAACGCGCGAGATTGTCGCGTTGAGTCAGACCGACTTCACCGATGTGGCGGCGGTCGTGGTTTCGATTGAGGAAGCCCGTAGCGGCATTCTGTCGATATTGCAGCACACTGGCTTTAGTATCCCGGCGTTTGTCGAAGAGCCTGATGAAGATAAAGAGCTGGATGTTCTGCCTGCGGGCAGCGAATGGCTGATTCTCGATGACGAAGGCGAGCACGCGAACGTGCTGGAACGTGCAGCGAAAGCCTATCAGGATGCGCTACTGCCGCCGTTTTTCGATACGCTGACCAAGTACGTCAACATGAAAAACACGACGTTTGCCTGCCCGGGGCATCAGGGCGGTCAGTTCTTCCGCAAGCATCCAGCGGGGCGTCAGTTTTTTGAGTTTTACGGTGAGAACGTTTTTCGTTCGGACATCTGTAATGCGGACGTCAAACTGGGCGATTTGCTGATCCATGAAGGGGCAGCGAAGAAGGCGCAGAAGCACGCCGCGCGCGTGTTTAACGCCGATAAAACCTATTTCGTGTTGAACGGCACGTCCTCCGCGAACAAAGTGGTGACGAACGCGCTGCTGGCGCGTGGTGATCTGGTGCTGTTTGACCGTAACAACCATAAATCCAACCACCACGGTGCGCTGATTCAGGCGGGTGCGACGCCGGTTTATCTGGAAACCGTGCGCAACCCGTTCGGCTTTATCGGCGGCGTGGATGCGCACTGTTTTGATGAAGCTTATCTGCGCAAGCTGATTGCGGAAGTTGCGCCGGAACGCGCCAACGAGCCGCGTCCGTTCCGTCTGGCCGTCATCCAACTCGGCACCTATGACGGCACCATTTATAATGCGCGTCAGGTTGTCGATAGCATCGGGCACCTGTGCGACTACATTCTGTTTGACTCCGCCTGGGTCGGCTATGAGCAGTTTATCCCGATGATGGAGCAGTGCTCGCCGCTGTTGCTGGATCTGAATGAGAACGATCCGGGCATCTTTGTCACTCAGTCGGTGCATAAGCAGCAGGCGGGCTTCTCCCAGACCTCGCAGATCCACAAAAAAGATACGCACATCAAAGGTCAGCGTCGTTTCTGCAACCATAAACAGCTGAATAACGCCTTTATGCTGCATGCTTCGACCAGCCCGTTTTACCCGCTGTTCGCCGCGCTGGACGTCAATGCCAAAATGCATGAAGGGGCAAGCGGGCGTCGGATGTGGATGGACTGCGTGAAGTTGGGCATTGAGGCACGGAAGCAACTGCTGACGCGTTGTTCGCTCATCAAACCGTTTGTACCTGTGACGGTAGGCGGCGCGCTGTGGCAGGATCACGATACGGAGACGATCGCGCAGGACGTGCGCTTCTTCAACTTTGAGCCGGGCGAGAAATGGCATGCGTTTGAAGGCTATGCGGAGGATCAGTACTTTATCGATCCTTGCAAGTTACTGCTGACCACGCCGGGTATTGATGCGATTAGCGGCGATTATACCGAATTTGGCATTCCGGCGACGATTCTGGCTAACTACCTGCGCGAGCATGGCATCATCCCTGAAAAATGCGACATGAACTCGATCCTGTTCCTGCTAACGCCAGCGGAAGATGCAGCAAAAATGCAGGAACTGGTGAATGCGCTGGTACATTTTGAAACGCTGATCGCCCGCGATGCGCCGTTGAGTGAAGTGCTGCCTAGCCTGTACCAGAAATACAAAGAGCGTTATCGCGGTTATCGTCTGCGTCGGCTGTGTCAGGAAATGCATGACTTTTACGCTCAGCACAACGTGAAAGATCTGCAAAAAGCGATGTTCCGCAAAACCGAGTTTCCATCCGTGGTGATGCTACCGCAGGATGCCAACAGAGAGTTTGTGCGCGGCAATATCGAACTGGTTCCTGTCGCTGAAGCAGAAGGCCGTATAGCGGCAGAAGGGGCATTGCCGTATCCGCCGGGCGTGCTGTGCGTCGTGCCGGGGGAAACCTGGGGCGGGGCGGTACAACGCTATTTTCTGGCGCTGGAAGCGGGCATTAACCTGCTGCCGGGCTTCTCACCGGAATTGCAGGGTGTCTATAGCGTCGCAGAAGAAGATGGCAGCAAGCGTCTGTACGGTTACGTGATCGAAGCGTAATGACGAATAGCAGTAAGCAAAGGCTCTCAGGCTCGGAAACGAGCCTGAGTTTCTTCTGTCTTAACGCAGGCTGGATTCCTGCTGGTCGGCGAGCGCCACGGCTTCGCGCTGCTTTTTCAGCCCGCGCCAGCCGATAATCAGCATGATCGTCAGTACCGGAATCGTCGCAACCGTCCAGGTGCCGTTTGGATAATCAAACGCCATTAGTCCCAACACGCTCACCAGAAAAGCCAGCGTCAACCACGATGTCACGGGCGCACCGGGCATTTTGAACGCCACGGGTTTGGCTTTCCCCTGACGAATCGCTTTGCGCAGCTGCATCTGGCACAGAATGATGAACGCCCAGGAGCAGATAATGCCGAGTGAGGCGATATTCAGGACGATCTCGAACACCTGCGACGGCACCACGTAGTTCAGCACCACGCCGATAATGTGGATGGCGACCGTGACCAAAATACCGGTATAGGGCACGGACTGGTTGCTCATTTTCGACAGAAAAGCGGGAGCCGAACCGCCCAGCGACAGCGAGCGCAGAATGCGCCCCGTCGAGTACAGGCCGGAGTTCAGGCTGGACAGCGCGGCGGACAGCACCACGATATTCATGATCGTGCCGATATAGGGAACGCCCAGCTTGCTGAAGAAGGTCACGAACGGGCTTTGCCCCGCCTGATAAGCGTTCCACGGCAGCAGGCAGACCAATAGCGCGACAGAGCCGACGTAGAACAGGCCGATACGCCAGATGACGCTGTTGACCGCTTTCGGCAGCACTTTCTCCGGGTCTTTACATTCGCCTGCGGTTGTCCCGATGATCTCGATGCCGGCAAAGGCAAATATTACCCCCTGAACCAGCACCAGCGCGGGCAGAATACCGTGTGGGAACAGGCCGCCGTTATCGGTAATCAGATGCAGGCCGGGTGTGTTGCCGTCCAGCGGGCTGCCCGTGCCGAGATAGACCGTACCGACCACCAGAAAAATGGCGATGGCCGCAACCTTAATCAGCGCGAACCAGAACTCCATTTCGGCAAACCACTTCACGCCAATCAGGTTCATCAGCGTGACGATGGACAGCGCACCCAGCGCGAACAGCCACTGCGGGACATCGGCAAAGGTGCCCCAATAGTGCATGTAGAGCGCGACGGCGGTGATGTCGACAATCCCGGTCATCGCCCAGTTGAGGAAGTACATCCAGCCTGCCACGTAGGAGGCCTTTTCACCCAGAAACTCACGCGAGTACGACACGAAGCTGCCACTCGTGGGGCGATGCACGATCAGTTCGCCTAATGCACGCAGAATGAAAAAAGAGAAGATACCGCAAACCAGATAGACCAGAGCCAGCGCGGGCCCAGCCATTTGCAGACGCGCACCTGCACCAAGAAATAAACCGGTGCCGATGGAGCCGCCAATCGCGATCATCTGTACGTGGCGGTTACCGATACTTTGGTGATAACCCTTTTCGTGGAGACGTTGCTCGGCGACATGATGCTCGCCATGAGGGGAGGAATGTTGTGTCATTGATGTCGGTGTTTTCCTGTCTATCACGCATCTCTTGGCGACGCGCTTGCTATTATTATTTCGAATTCAACTGGTTATGTTTTTGCCTGGGGCATTTTCTTATAGTGCGCTGAACGCGGTCAGCCGCATGGCAGAAAACAACGGCAGCGATGCTACCTTTTCCTGTGTGCTGTGGCAAAAAATGGAGAGAAGGAAAGTGTGTCAGAGCATGATGGCGTGGGGATTGCGGTGCGTCATGCAGGGGAAAAATTTCACCGCTCCGGTTATGTGAGAAATACCGGAGCGGGATGAAGCGCAAAAGGTGATGGGTTACGCGCCGACATCCGCGCGCGTTGGCCCTTGAAAATGGATGGCGTTGATATGGCAACTGCGTGGCTGGATGAGCACGAAACGCATGGCTTCCCATATCGAGCGGGCATTCAGCAGGTGCTCGCCCATTTTTTCCTCGCTAGCCGGATAGTCATCCAGGCCAGTGACCTCGAAATCTGGCGGATAAAACCCCGTCACGCGAATATTGTCCTGTGCGACATGGTGCGTCAGATTCTGGCTAAAACCGCTCATACCGTGCTTGGCGGCGAAGAAAGCCGGGTGGGCGATAGAATCGTGAAACTGCGGTATGCCGCAGACCGAAACCATCGCCAGAATATCAGCGCCCGGTGAACGGCGCAGGCTCGGCAATAGCGCTTTGGTGAGCAGGATAGACCCGGTCAGGCCGGAGTTGATGGTGCTGACGATATCCGCATCGGTGTCTTCTTCGCCCAATGCGCCTTCCAGCCATTGGGCGGCGCTGAGCACCAGAATATCGACGGGCGCACTGTCTTCCAGTAACTGTGCGGAAAAATCCCTGACCGAATCAGGATTGGCGATATCGCACTGATAGGCGCGAGCTGTGCCGCCCTCCTGATGAATAATGTCGACGCTGGCCTGTGCATCGGCCAGTTTACGGGCGCAAAGATCGACTTTCACGCCTTCGCGAGCCAGCCAGACGGATACCGCTTGTCCAAAATCGCGACCTCCGCCGGTGACAATCGCGCGTTTACCTTTCAGCATCATGTGTTCCCTTAACAACGTCTGTTCTTCCGTTCCTGCGCATCCGGCAACGTGGCGGGATGCGGCATGAATGTGCTCGTCAGGTTTTCGGGGAGTTGGCCTGCGCAGCGTCTTCTTCAGCCTGCCGTAAAATGGCTTTGGCGACCCACTGTGTGACATCCTGAATGCTGTCTTCTTCCAAATGCCAGATATCTTTCAGCACCAGAAAAACCTCGGAGCCGTAAATGAGTGATAAGGCATAAATCACCCGCTGTTGTGCTTCTGGCGTGATTTTCCCTTCCAGCGGTTCGGTGGCAATTTTGAGCAGGCGTTTACGATTGCCGCGCGTCAGCGTATCCGTATGGAGACGATTAGAACGGCGATCTGCCCATTGTTGCAGTGACAGATGCAGGGCGGCACGCAGCGCACCTTCATGTTCCAGCATTCTGGGGTAAGCAAAATGCAGCAGTTCGGCAACGCGTTCGCTGGCGTCCGGCTGTGTCGGGTGCCACGCCAGAATCGGGCCAAGGCTTTCGCCGACCACGGCGGAGACTAACGCACTCTGTGTCGGAAAATAGCGGTAGGCCGTGGCGCGTGAAAGCTGAGCCGCAGCGGCAACATCGGTAATGGAGGGAAATATGCCCTGGTCGAACATATTCATCGCGGTATCAATTAATAAACGACGGGTTTTCGCCCGTGTTGATGTCAGTTTTTCATCCCGTTCAATCACATAGACCTCATTGAATTTTCGGGCCGGAAGCTATCGTGCAGCACGGCGTTATCGCCAGAACTATAGCAAATTGAGTGATTCTTGTGCCACGTCAAGCTTTCTTACTGTTAATGTAATGTCGTACATAACATTTTGAGACTTTTGTCTCATTTGAGTGTTTAATGATTTGTCTTTCTGATACTCAAGTCTCAATATGGCGACAAATTAATCTTATCTGTTTTTGGTTTCTTGTAATTGTTATTTATATCAATCTGTTAATTGTTTCACTAATGGTGGGAGGGAGACCAAGTGGGAAGTAAAGTTGGCAGCGTTTATATTGCAAGTACAGCTGATACTAAAGGGAAAGAACAGATTTACGTCCGCGATCTGATTGCCGCTACAGGCTTGAAAACCGTCACGGTCGATCTGTCAACGACACTGCCGTCAACGGATGCAGGGGTGTCAGAGGTGACAGATATCCGTGCAGAAACGGTGGCATCGTACCACCCGCAGGGCGCGTCGGCGGTGTTTTGCCATGACAGAGGGCAGGCGATTGGCGCCATGGCTGTCGCGTTTGAGCACTTCATGCTGTCTCGTGATGATATTGCCGGGGTACTTGGGCTTGGCGGTTCCGGCGGCACGGCGTTGATCACGCCTGCGATGCAGGCGTTACCGATTGGGATGCCGAAGCTGATGGTGTCGACGATGGCCTCCGGCGATATTTCCGGTTACATCGGTGCCAGCGATATAAGCATGATGTATTCCGTTACCGATGTGGCGGGCCTGAACCGCATTTCTCGTCAGGTTCTTGGCAACGCCGCGCACCAGATCGCCGGTGCCGTGAAATTTAAGACTCAGGAACATCATGACGATAAGCCCGCGATTGGCCTGACCATGTTTGGCGTAACGACGCCGTGCATTCAGGAAGCCAGTAAATTGCTGGAAGCGGAGTTTGACTGTCTGGTCTTTCACGCGACGGGCAGCGGCGGGAAAGCGATGGAAAAGCTGGTGGACAGCCATTTGCTCACTGGCGTGCTCGATCTCACGACGACTGAGGTGTGCGATTTACTGTTTGATGGCGTGCTCGCCTGTGGGCCGGAACGGTTTGACGCAATAGCCAAGACGCAGGTGCCTTACGTGGCCTCCTGCGGGGCGCTGGACATGGTGAATTTTGGCGCGCCCGCCAGCATACCGGAGAAATACGCGCATCGTCTGTTCTACAACCACAACGCACAGGTCACTCTGATGCGTACGACGATAGACGAAAATATCGCGATGGCGCGCTGGATTGGGGAAAAGCTGAACCGCTGTGAAGGTGAGGTACGCTTCCTGATTCCGGAAGGCGGCTTCTCCGCGCTGGATGCGCCGGATCAGGCATTCTGGCACCCGGAAGCGCGTGATGCGTTTATCAGCACGCTAGAGAGCGTCGTTCAGCAAACGGCAAGACGACAGATTATTCGTCTGCCTTTCCATATTAACGATCCTTTATTTGCCCACGCGGCTGTCGATGCGTTTCGGGCTTTAGTGAAATAAGAAGGGAAAAAGTATGAAGTCAGGCATGAATCGTCAGGAACTGCTGGCAAAATTCCGCGAAATGATCGCCCGCCGCGAGCCGATTATCGGTGGTGGCGCAGGCACCGGCCTTTCCGCGAAATGTGAAGAAGCGGGCGGCATCGATCTGATCGTGATCTACAACTCCGGACGCTATCGCATGGCGGGGAGAGGTTCTCTGGCTGGCCTGCTGGCTTACGGCAACGCGAATGAGATCGTTGTGGATATGGCGAAAGAGGTTCTGCCAGTCGTGAAGCATACGCCAGTGCTGGCGGGCGTGAACGGAACCGATCCTTTCTGTCAGTTTGATAAGTTTCTGGATGATCTGAAAGCGCTGGGTTTCTCTGGCGTGCAGAACTTCCCAACCGTTGGTCTGATTGACGGTAATTTCCGCGCCAATCTGGAAGAAACTGGCATGGGATATGCGCTGGAAGTGGACATGATTCGTCTGGCGCATGAAAAAGACATGCTGACCACGCCTTATGTGTTCAGTGCGGCAGATGCCGTCGCGATGACGAAAGCAGGGGCGGATATTATTGTGCCGCACATGGGGTTAACCACCGGCGGCAACATTGGGGCGGAAACCGCACTGAATCTTGCAGATTGCGTGCCGTTGATTAATCACTGGGCGAATGAGGCGAAGTCCATACGCAAGGATGTGATTGTACTGTGCCACGGCGGGCCGATTTCAACACCGCAGGATGCGCAGTTCATTATGGATCACTGCCCGCAGTGCGATGGTTTTTACGGTGCCAGCTCGATGGAGCGGCTGCCGACAGAAACAGCGTTAACGGCTACAACACAGCAATTCAAAAAAATTAAGCGTTAACACACTTTTTTGGCTCTCTACCTGCTGATGTCCCAATGCTGGAACAAAGGCGGGTAAATTTTGCGCCAATATCAGGGAATACGGCCAGCATATGCTGGCCGCAGTTTTTTGTGAGCGACAGATTTATGTATCACAGGGAGGTACTCAATAGCGTTTTAGGTCGCACAGGGAAGAAAGTCATTGTTATAAATGCTATTTTTCACAAAGCAGAAACTTCGGAGAAATAGGTATGACATGGCGTATCACGATAGGATTAGTCACGAACTTACTCCTCAGCTTTGCCGTTATGGCGGATGCTGGCATTGGCTTTCAACAGATAGCATTAGCGGATGAGGCCAATAATAGGCCGTTAGACGTTGCCGTATTTTATCCGGTTTCGTCATCCTCACAGAGCACGATCATGGGTGACAATGCCGCCTTTCCCGGCATCGCGGTGAGTAAAAACGCCGTGCCTGAATCCGGTGAGCACCCCTTGATCGTGGTTTCGCACGGCTACGGCGGGAGTTGGTTTAATCAACTTTGGCTGGCACAGGTGTTGGTTAAACAAGGCTATATTGTCGCTGCGCCCAACCACCCCGGAACTACCTTTAAAGATATGCGAGTTGAGAACGCTCAGGCTTTGTGGCAACGGCCTCATGATATTAGCCGCGTCATTACGGCATTACTCGCCACGCCAGAAAAAACGGGGCAGGTTGATGCGAAGCGCATTGCTGCCGTGGGGCACTCACTGGGGGGATGGACGGTGTTGGTGCTGGCGGGAGGACGCTTTAGTACGGATCAATTTGAGAAAGGTTGCCTGACGCACGCCGGGCTGGCGTCCTGCAAAGTATATGAAAAGATGCAGGTTGCAAAAAATGCCGCATCGCGCGCACAGCTTGATAAATCACTGGCAGATCCACGCATCAGCGCGGTGGTCTCGCTGGATATGGGGCTGGCGCGAGGGTTTACCGCAGAGAGTCTGGCGGCAATAAATATTCCTGTCTTGATTATGGCTGCGGGGTATCCCAATGAGGAACTACCCGCCGAGCTGGAATCCCACGATCTGGCGAAGAAGCTGTCACCAGCGCATTCAACCTACAAGGAAATTGCCGATGCGACGCATTTTAGTTTTATGCAGCTTTGTAAGCCGGGCGCCGTTGAGATTATCAACGCCGAGAACCCAGGGGACGGCATGATTTGTCTCGATGGCGGTGAGCGTTCGCGTGAGCTGATTCATCAGGACGTTGCGAAGGATGTCAGCGAGTTTCTTCAGGCGGCGTGGCGGAAGCCGTAGCCTGTTCCCGAAGTGGGTACTGACTACGCCAGACGCTGGGGCTCATCCCCGTTAGCCGCAGAAATTCACGGTTGAAGTTTGATTTAGTCTGAAACCCGCTGGCCAACATGATATCCGTAATTCGGGCATCTGTTTCGCTGAGGAGGCGCTTCGCCTCCTCTATGCGATATTCGTTCATCACCTGCGAGAAATTACGACCGTGAACGCGGTTGATGGTTTCGGACAAGCGCCGGAGCGGTATGCTCATACGCCTGCTCAGGCGTTGAAGCGTCATGTTAGGATCAGTGTACAGCGCGTGAGTGCGGATGAAATCGTCTAACGCTTTTGCGAGCTGGTGCTCGTCTTCAGTGGCGGGCGGTGCTTCGGTTTTTTGGGCAGCAGGCGGTACAAGCCCTGCTTGTGGGCTTGTACGGTGTGTGACGATCAGCAGGGTCAATATCGCCAGCATGACAAAGTGGAATGCGGTGATGATGACCGTCGCGCGACTGCCGCTGTAGAAAGCGATATCCAGTGCAATCACCGTATCGATAGCGCCGGAGAGCAGCACATACAGCCCGGCGATAAGCGGCGCACTTTTCCACCACTCAAGGGGCGTTTGCAGCCGGCGCGCGGTGTAAATCAGCGCTGACCCATAGCCGAAGTAAATACTCACCAGCATCATATCGATGAGCGGAATGGTCGTTTTGCTTTGGACTGCGTTTGCGCCAAGAATGAGTAAAGGTGGTAACAGATGCCCGAGAGAACTGCCGCGTCTGCGGGTTAGATCCTCTGATTTCTTTTCGCCGCGGGGGAAAAGGCAAAGCCATAGAAGAGGCGGAATTGATGCGGCAATCGCAGGTTGGATAAACAGGGGTAAAGCCACGTGGCTACCCCAGCGTAACGCGACCAGCGTCAGGGCAAGACAGCTCACGCCGATGAATAGCGCTTCTGTCTTGGCATTGCGTTTTTTGGCGTTCTTGTTAGGAACGTTCTTGTTAGAAAGATGGTGCTGAATATCCAGAAATCGGACGCGGAAAAACAAAATAACCAACAGAAGTGCGGTAATAAACGGTAAGGGAATTGCGGTCATCGTGTTCTTCAGAAACGTTATGGTAGATATCTGGTCTGATGAAACCGCGCTACCGGCTTTATTATTCCGGGAGCGCGGCGTTCTGTGGCGCGCGTGAATTAACGGCGATAATTTTTCTGCGCCGTGTTCACTTTGTACAGATAGCGGCGGGATTCGCCAGACGGATGCTTCGTCGTCAGCGTTTGGTAGACATCGCTCGGCGACATGTTGTTGATAATGCCTACGGCGCGATCCCGATCGCTGGAGAAGACGCGCAACACGCTGCCTGCGCCACCGTTATACGCGGTGATGACGGCGTAGCGTTTCGACGTCGGGTTTTCAATACCGGCCAGATAGCTGTTCTTCAGAATCGACAGATAGGCGGTACCTGCGTCGATGTTTTGTTCTGGATCGAACAGATAACTACGGCTCGGCTGTCCCCATTTCCCTTTCATCTTGAAGACGTCGCGTCCTGCGCTGTGCTGTACCACCTGCATCAGACCCAGCGCATCGGAACGGCTGACGGCGTAGGGGTTGAAGCTGGATTCTGTCTGCATAATCGCCAGAATCAGCGACTCTTCAATGCCGTAACGCTCGGATGCTTTCCGCACCAGTGGCAGGTATTTATGCGCACGCTTATCCAGATGGTTAGGCACAAGCTGCATCGTGACCGACCAGATAACGTGCAGGCCGGAGGTACGTTTTTGCAGACGGTTCTGGAGCAGATAATCCGCGAAGCTGGCGGCACGGCCTTCCCAGCGGATCGGTTGTCCGGTGTTATCCAGCACCTGACCATACAGCAGCGGCTCGCGGCTAATCTGAATATCGTTAGCGTCGGAATACAGATCGGTGTTACTGGCGTCGTCGCCCATCAGCAGGGTGGTGATAATCGCCTGGCGTAGGCTGGCAACGGAATTGGTCGCCGAAATGGTTTCAATCGTGATTGAACCGGCATCAAAGTTGATGTGGCTACGCGTCTGATATTGATCGGTGTATTTGACGTAGTCTTTCGGACCGGCGATCAGAACTTCATTCATGCCCCAGATATTTTCGATGTTGTGGGCAAACTGGCCCATCAAAATATCGAAGGCGTTGGTATCCTTGATAAACTCTTCGTTGTCGGCATTCCCTTTGTTTCCCGAACAGGAAACCAGCAGTGGTGCAATGACCAGCAGCGCTAACATTTTCTTCATATAACAAGCCGTGTCGGAATGGGGACGTAAGCGGGCCCGAAAGCCCGCCATCTCAGTGGCTCGGAGGCGTATAGCCTTCGATGTGTACGTCCTTCCCTTCAAACAGGAATTTGATCATTTCCTGTTCCAGCAGCTTACGGTCGTCAACGTTCATCATGCTGAGTTTTTTCTCGTTGATCAGCATGGTTTGCTTGGTTTGCCACTGCGCCCAGGCGTCTTTAGAAATTTCGTTATAGATGCGCTTGCCCAGATCGCCGGGATAGAGCTGGAAATCTTGCCCTTCGGCGTCGCGTTGTAAAAAAGTACAAAAAATCGTTCTGCTCATGCTTCTTCCTCATCAATTGCGCAGGCATTCAAATGTGTAGGCTGCGGGTGAGCCAGTTCCCTCAGCAGGCGTTCTACCGGGGCGGCCAGTCCGACAGACGGCGGCTGCGCTAAGTTATACCAGAGACCCGCATCGTCATCCATGCAGGACCTGTTTTGTGAGCGATCGCTCTGCGATACGTCCAGCCAGAGCGGAACGATATCCAGATGAAAATGGCTAAATGTATGGCGGAACGCGACAAGCTGTTGCAATCCATCAGGATTCAGACCGCGTTGTTGCATCCAGAGTTCCAATTCCCGACGCTCGCTGAACTGCGGGAAGCAAAATAACCCGCCCCACAGGCCCACGGCAGGGCGCTGTTGCAGCCAGACCTGAGAACCCTGCTGCATCAACAGGAACCAGCCGGTTTTCTCCGGCAGCGTCTGTTTTGGTTTCTTACCGGGATATTGTGCCCAGCTGTGGTTGGCGTAGGCCATGCAGCCCGTGCTCAGCGGGCACAGCTCGCACTTGGGGCGGCTGCGGGTACAGACCATCGCCCCGAGATCCATCATCGCCTGATTAAACTGGCTGACGCCTTCGGCTGGCGTGACGTCTTCACTTCGCGCCCACAGCTTCTTTTCGACCTCTTTCTTGCCCGGCCAGCCGTCAACGGCGTAGCAGCGTGCCAGCACGCGCTTCACGTTGCCGTCGAGAATCGGATAATGCTGGCCAAGAGAGAGCGACAGCACGGCGCCGGCAGTGGAACGCCCGACGCCCGGCAGCGCCGCGACTTCATCAAACGTGGTGGGGAATTCGCCGCTGTGACGTGACACGATGGTCTGGGCCGCTTTGTGCAGGTTGCGCGCGCGGGCGTAGTAGCCCAGCCCGGTCCATAAGTGGAGCACTTCGTCCAGCGGCGCTGCCGCCAGCGCGCTCACATTGGGAAAACGCTCCATAAAGCGTTGGAAATAGGGAATAACCGTGGTGACCTGCGTTTGTTGCAACATCACTTCGGATAGCCATACTTTATAGGGAGTTTTCTCAAGCTGCCACGGCAGAGTTTTGCGGCCATAGCGTTGGTACCAGTCCAGCACCTGATGGGCGAACTGTTGCGCTTGCATCATAAAATGGGGTCACTATCCGACAGGTAAAAAGTTTGACAGCGATTCCAGCACAGAGTGAATGTGCTGTAAACCGGAACTTTCCGAGGCAGTGGGCTTGATAAACCACGGTATCCTTGCATAATGCGCGTTTCCTTAATGAAATCGGACAGCAAGTAAGCACTCTTTATGATTAACAACGTCATTTCACCGGAATTTGATGAAAATGGGCGCCCGATGCGTCGTATCCGCAGTTTTGTCCGCCGTCAGGGGCGTTTGACCAACGGGCAACAGCTGGCGCTGGATAACTACTGGCCGGTGATGGGCGTGGAATATCAGACCGAACAGGTAGATTTTAACGCGCTATTTGGTCGTGGCGCGCCAGTGGTGCTGGAAATTGGTTTTGGGATGGGCGCCTCGCTGGTGACGATGGCGGCACAGCATCCTGAGCAGAATTTCCTCGGTATTGAAGTTCATCTTCCAGGCGTGGGGGCGTGCCTCGCTTCCGCACAGGAGGCGGGAATCAGCAATCTGCGCGTAATGTGTCACGATGCGATCGAAGTGCTGATGAAGATGATCCCGGATGGCTCACTGTCCATGGTTCAACTCTTCTTCCCTGACCCGTGGCACAAAGCCCGCCATAATAAACGCCGTATCGTTCAGGTGCCTTTCGTCGAACTGGTACAGAGTAAGCTGAAAGTTGGCGGTGTGTTCCATATGGCAACAGATTGGGAACCTTATGCGCAACATATGCTCGAAGTGATGACGTCTGTCGCCGGGTACCGCAACCTTTCCGATAAGAATGACTACGTTGAGCGGCCGGATTCCCGTCCGCTGACGAAATTTGAAGCGCGCGGCCAGCGTTTGGGGCATGGCGTATGGGATCTGATGTTTGAGAGGATAAAATAAAATGGCACAAGCTCGTAGCCGTCGTTTACGTAAAAAACTGCACATTGATGAATTTCAGGAATTAGGCTTTTCGGTCAGCTTCCGTTTTCCTGAAGGCACTAACGTGGAAGACATCGATCGACTGATGGATAAGTTCGTCGATGAGGTGATTGAACCACAGGGCCTGGCATTTGAAGGCAGCGGTTATCTGCACTGGGAAGGTCTCATCTGCCTGCAAAAACTGGGTCACTGTACCGAAGAGCACCGCCAACTGGTTAGCCGCTGGTTGGAAGAGCAGAAACTGACAGATGTGAAAGTCAGCGATCTGTTCGATATCTGGTGGGATCTGCCAGAAAACCTGCTGTAATTTTTGCTTCAGTAAAAACAGAAAGGCCTTGGTTTACGCCAACGCGCTGATCTAAGAAAAAATGCCTGAGCTGATTGTGGCTCAGGTGTTATCCGCCTCATCAAAGGGCACATTGCCACTTTCCCGCCACTGCCGTTGTTTTCTTCAGGAGAAAATATGTCGCGTAAAATGACCTTGGGTTTATTGATGTTGCTGTCCTGGCAAGCGCAGGCGGCCTACCAGTGCAACGTGAACCCGCAGGATGACATTATTATCAGTCCGCAGCACGTACAGGTCGTGGGTGCCAGCGGCAATTTACAGCTTTCCCCGCAGGGCGATATCGTCCGCAACGGTACGCCGCTGACCCTGAACGCCGAACAGCGCCAGAAGGCCAAAGCCTATCAGGCGGATGTGCGCCAGCAACTGCCGTGGATCGATCAGGGCGCGCAGCAGCATCTTGAAAAGGCGCGCGTCGCGCTGGATAAAGTGATCGTGCAAGAGCTCGGCAGCGACAGCAATGTGCGTAATCGTCTGACTACGCTGGATAAACAGCTCAAACAGCAGATGAACCGTATTATCGAACACCGCAGTGATGGTCTGACGTTCCACCATCAGGCGATTAAGCAGGTTGAGCAGGATGGCAAGCAGATCGTGCAGCAAAGCATGGGCGGCGTCTTGCAGGATAGTCTGAACGAAATGGGCGTAAAACAGATGTCCAGTGGCGGCAACCCGCTACAGGCGATGATGGGCAACCTCGGCGGTTTGCAGAAGGCGATTCAGGCCGAGTGGAACAATCAGGAATTGGAGTTCCAGCGCTTTGGCAACGATGTATGTAGCCGCGTCACGTCGTTAGAAAACCAGCGCAAGAGCCTGTTGCAGACGCTGAAGTAAGTTGAAGCAGCTTAAAGCTGCTTAAGGAAACGGGCTGAGGCCCGTTTTTTCCGCTGCCGATAGCTATACATAGTTAGCAGCCTATCAAAAAAAGTTCATTTTTGTGCCACGTCTGATTAACGATACCGACATATTTTTCCGCCAATATTGTTCAATATTTATACACCCTCAGCATTCGCCTTCCGAATCGTATTAATGCCCCCTGTTTATGGGAGATTTTTTATGATGCAGTTGTCTAGACCTCCGACCACGCTCTATCAGGCGATTGCTGCCCGGCTAGAAGAAGCGCTACGCGAACGCTACAAATGTGGCGACTACCTTCCCTCTGAAAAGCAACTGGCTACGCACTACGCCGTTAATCGCCATACGTTACGCCGCGCCGTGGATGATCTGGTGAAAAAAGGGTTGGTTCAACGTCGTCACGGCGTGGGAATTTTGGTGCTTATGCGACCTTATGATTATCCGCTGCATGCGCAGGCCCACTTCAGCCAGAATCTGTTGGATCAAGGCAGCAGTCCTTCCAGCGAACGACTCCTGGCGATGTTAAGTCCGGCCAGTCAGGAGATTGCCACCACGCTGGGCTGTGACGAAGGCGATAACATCATCCATTTGCGCACGCTGCGTCGGGTTAACGGCATACCCGTCTGCGTCATTAACCATTTCCTGCCTAACCTTTCTTGGTGGCCGCACCTACAGCAGTTCAATAGCGGCTCACTGCACGACTTTATTACCGAGCGGCTGAATCAGGTGCTGGTTCGCACGCAAACGCGCATCAGTACGCGGCTGGCTCAGGCTAAGGAAAGCCGACTGTTGGAAATCGACGTGCAGGCACCGCTGCTGTGCTTGCGCACGCTGAATAAAACCGCAAACGGTGAGAGCGCCGAGTACTCCATCAGCCTGACCCGTGGCGATATGATCGAACTGACGCTGGAGCACTAGATGGATACGCTAACACGCCGTCAACAGTGGCTTTCGGTGCTGGCATTTAGCCCGGTTGCCGAGCTGGAAAAGCGCTGGTACGCGCTCGATTTACACCCGCAGTATGCCCTGCTGCGCGCGGCTGAAATTGGCCTGACTCGTCTACAGGCGAGAATGGGAGGAACGGGCAAGCGTTTTGTGCTGGGGGATATGACGATGACGCGTGCCGTGGTGCGTCTGGCTGACGGTACGTGTGGTTACAGCTATGTTGCCGGGCGCGATAAAACTCACGCCGAGCGCTGTGCCGTCATTGATGCCCTGTTGCAGCAGCCGGAAAACCACGATCGGTTACAGGAGCACCTTATCCAGCCTCTGGCAGCGCAGCGTGCCGAGTTGTGTGAACAGCGCGCGCGTGAAATTGCCAGTAGCAAGGTCGATTTCTTCACGTTGGTTCGCGGAGATAACTGATGTCTATACAGGCGAGCTTTGCGCAGCCGGTGGCTGACGCGCAGTGTGCTTTTCGGCGCATCCTCAAAGCCGTAAGCGAGCCGGGCGTAACGGTGACTTTGCCGTTACAGCACGGGTGGGGGAAGCTGTCTCCTGCCGCGACGGCGGTGATGTTGACGCTGGTAGATCGCGATACGCTACTCTGGCTGGATGACGCATTGAATGATGAAACCCTCCGCAGCAACCTGCGTTTTCATACCGGTGCGATACTGACCCACGATGAATCGGCGGCCTTCGCCTTGCTTCACGTCTCATCAGCCATCGTGCTGTCGCGGTTTTCGGCGGGTGACGTTATGTCGCCGGAAAAGAGTACCACGGTCATCATCGAGGTCAGTTGCCTGACCGGCGGCACGCCGCTGCGTCTGAGCGGGCCGGGGCTGGAAACCCCACGTATCGTTGACCCGTCGTTGACGCCGGACATATTGCGTTATCTCTGCCACCGCCCCGATCCTTTTCCGCAAGGTATCGATCTGATGTTCACCTGTGCCGATGCCATGATGGCGTTACCGCGCACCACTTACGTGGAGGTCTGCTGATGTATGTCGCCGTGAAAGGGGGGGAGAAAGCGATCGAGAATGCCCATCGCTTACAGGACGATCTGCGCCGTGGGGATCGTGACATCCCGGAAATTGACTGCCAGCAGGTTGAACAACAGCTCGGGCTGGCAGTCGATCGCGTGATGACCGAAGGCGGTATCTACGATCGTGAACTGGCTGCGCTGGCGATCAAGCAGGCCAGTGGCGATGTAGTGGAAGCCATTTTTCTGCTGCGTGCGTATCGCACGACGCTGCCGCGACTGGCCGACAGCCAGCCGTTAACGACGGCGAACATGCGAATTGAGCGGCGTATTTCGGCAGTCTACAAAGATGTGCCGGGCGGTCAGGTACTCGGCCCAACCTACGATTACACTCACCGCTTGCTGGATTTCACGCTGCTTGCCAACGGTGACACACCCGCGCCGTCCGTGGCGGATACACCGCTGGAAGCCGCGTGCCCGCTGATATTTGATCTGATGACTCGCGAAGGATTTGCTGTCAGGGAAGAGGATGACGGCAGCGAACCGTGTGATATCACTCGCGATCCCCCGAGCTATCCCGCCCCGCGTTCGGCGCGTCTGCAACAGCTGGTACGAGGGGATGAAGGATTCCTGCTGGCATTGAGCTACTCGACACAGCGCGGCTATGGCCGCACCCATCCCTTTGCCGGCGAGATCCGCACCGGCTTTGTCACGGTAGAGATTGTGCCGGAGGAGCTGGGGTTTGCGCTGGAAATCGGCGAAATCCTGCTGACCGAGTGTGAAATGGTCAACGGGTTTACCGACAGAGATGAGGAAGCACCGCACTTTACCCGAGGCTACGGATTGGTGTTTGGGCGGGCGGAGCGTAAAGCCATGTCGATGGCTCTGGTGGATCGCGCGCTGCAAACCGCAGAGCATCACGAACGGGTGACCAGTCCGGCACAGGATGAGGAGTTTGTGCTGTCGCATGCGGATAACGTCGAGGCGGCGGGGTTTGTCTCTCATCTCAAATTACCTCATTACGTCGATTTTCAGGCCGAGCTGGAGCTATTGAAACGTCTGCGTCAGGAATATCAGGAGGGTAAAAATGCATGAGTTAAGCGGCTATAACCCTGGCTATCTTGATGAGCAAACCAAACGGACTATCCGGCGCGCTATTCTGAAGGCGGTGGCGATTCCCGGCTATCAGGTGCCGTTTGGCGGACGAGAAATGCCGATGCCCTATGGTTGGGGAACCGGCGGCATTCAGCTCACCGCCAGCCTGATTGGTGAAAACGATGTGCTGAAAGTGATCGATCAGGGCGCGGACGATACGACCAATGCCGTATCCATCCGGCGTTTCTTTCAGCGCGTAAGCGGGGCGGTGACCACCGAACGTACCGTCGAGGCCACGCTGATTCAGACGCGCCACCGCATTCCTGAAACACCGCTGAAAGAAGATCAGATCCTGATCTATCAGGTGCCTATCCCTGAACCTCTGCGTTTTATTGAGCCGCGCGAGGTCGAGACGCGCAAAATGCATGCGCTGGAAGAGTACGGCATCATGCAGGTGAAACTGTACGAAGATATCGCCCGCTATGGCCATATTGCGACAACCTATGCGTATCCGATGAAGGTGAACGATCGCTATGTGATGGATCCGTCGCCTATTCCCAAATTTGATAACCCCAAAATGCACAGGATGCCGGCGCTGCAACTGTTTGGCGCAGGCAGAGAAAAGCGCATTTACGCTTTGCCTCCCTACTGTGACGTGAAAAGTCTGGATTTTGACGATCACCCGTTCTGCGTTCAGCGCTGGGATCAGCCCTGTGCACTGTGCGGTTCGCACGACAGCTACCTTGATGAAATCGTGATAGATGATGAAGGATCGCGTCTGTTTGTCTGCTCCGATACCGACTACTGCCGTCAGCAGCAGGAGAAAAACAGCCATGAACCGCAGTGAACAGCCGCTGCTGGCGGTCAATAACCTGACGCACCTTTATGCGCCGGAAAAGGGCTTTGAAGACGTCTCGTTTGAACTTTTTCCGGGGGAAGTGCTGGGGATTGTCGGGGAGTCGGGATCGGGGAAAACGACCTTATTACAGGCTATCTCGGCACGTTTAACGCCACAGCAGGGAACGATTACTTATCAGGGACGCGATTTATATCGCCTGAGCGAAAGTGAGCGGCGACGTCTATTGCGCACCGAATGGGGCGTGGTGCATCAGTATCCGCTTGATGGCCTGCGCCCGCAGGTTTCGGCCGGCGGCAATATTGGTGAACGGCTGATGGCCGCCGGGCAGCGCCACTACGGCGAGATTCGCCAGCAGGCGAGCCAGTGGTTACAGGACGTTGAAATCCCGGTGGCGCGTATTGACGATCTGCCCACTACCTTTTCTGGCGGTATGCAGCAGCGCCTGCAAATTGCTCGTAGTCTGGTGACGCGCCCCAAATTGGTCTTCATGGATGAACCGACCGGCGGCCTTGATGTTTCCGTGCAGGCTCGTCTGCTGGATCTCTTACGCACTCTGGTGCGTGAACTGAATCTGGCGGTGGTGATCGTGACGCATGATTTGGGCGTCGCGCGGATGTTGGCCCACCATCTGATCGTGATGAAACAAGGGCGGGTTGTCGAAAGCGGCCTGATTGACCGCGTGCTGGACGATCCCAGACACCCTTATACGCAACTGCTGGTTTCGTCAGTCCTGAACTGACGGAAGCCTCGCGAATCCCGCGCCAGCGCGGGTGAATCAGGTTGTAATCAATCGGAACACGCCATGAACACACAACTGCGCGTTGAGCATGTTTATAAAATCTTCGTGTTACACAATCAGCACGGTGCATCGCTGCCCGTGTTGCATGATGCCAATCTTGAAGTCAAATCAGGGGAGTGTGTGGTGCTGGATGGTCATTCCGGCAGTGGTAAATCCACGTTGTTACGCTCGCTGTATGCCAACTACCAGCCTAACAGCGGTCACATCTGGGTAAAGCACCACGATCGCTGGGTTGATCTGGTGAACGCCTCGTCACGGCAAATTCTTGCCATTCGCCGCGACACCATTGGCTGGGTCAGCCAGTTTTTACGGGTGATTCCCCGCGTCTCTACATTGGATGTCGTCATTCAGCCCCTGCTGGAGCGCGGTATTGCGCGTGCCGAGTGTGAAGCGCGTGCCAGACAACTGCTCGCCCGGCTCAACGTCCCGGAACGGCTATGGTCGCTGCCGCCGTCGACTTTCTCCGGTGGTGAACAGCAGCGGGTGAACATCGCTCGGGGGTTTATCGCCGACTATCCGATTCTCCTGCTGGATGAACCTACCGCGTCGCTGGATAGCGGCAATAGCCATGTGGTGGTTCAACTGATTGAAGAAGCCCGTGAGCGCGGAGCGGCAATTGTCGGCATTTTCCATGACGGTGCGATGCGTAACCGGCTCGCCACGCATTTACACGCTATGCAACCTTATCTTGGGATGCCGCAACATGATTATCAATAATGTGCATTTGGTGTTGGAAAATGAGGTGGTTTACGGGTCGTTGGAAGTGCAGAACGGCGTCATTCTTCACGTCAGCAGCGCATGCTGTCAGCAGCCCGAAGCTATTGATGGCGAAGGCGGGTTTCTGCTGCCGGGGCTGGTAGAGCTGCATACCGATAATCTCGATAAATTTTTTACCCCACGGCCAAAAGTGGACTGGCCAGCCTACTCGGCGATGAGCAGCCACGATGCGCTGATGGTGGCGAATGGCATCACCACCGTACTGGACGCGATTGCCGTGGGTGATGTGCGGGACGGCGGCCATCGCTTCGATAATCTTAATAACATGATCGAGGCGATCCGTCAGGGGCAGGAAAAGGGGCTAAACCGTGCCGAGCACCGATTACATCTGCGCTGTGAGCTGCCCTATGACGCTACGGTTCCGCTGTTTGAACAACTGATGAATACGCCCGACCTACTGCTGGTGTCATTGATGGATCACTCGCCCGGCCAGCGCCAGTACACATCGTTGCAGAAATACCGTGAGTATTTTCAGGGAAAATATCATCTCAGCAATCAGCAGATGGCAGCGTTCGAGGAAGAACAGATGGCGCTGGCCGCGCGCTGGTCTCAGCCCAATCGGCTGGCAATTGCGGCACTCTGCCGTAAAAAGGGGATCACCTTGGCTAGCCATGACGACGCCACGCTAGAGCACGTTAACGAATCCCTTCAGGTGGGCAGCGCGATTGCTGAATTTCCCACTACCGAAGCGGCGGCGAGATGCTCACACGAACGTGGGTTGCTGGTGTTGATGGGGGCTCCCAACGTGGTACGCGGTGGCTCGCATTCGGGCAACGTGTCGGCCAGCCAACTGGCGCAGCAGGGGCTATTGGACATTCTCTCTTCCGATTACTACCCCGCCAGCCTACTTGATGCCGCATTTCGTCTGGCACAGGATGAGAGCAACCCTTATGACCTGCCGCGCGCCATTACCTTGCTGACACGCAATCCCGCTCGCGCCATCGGGCTATACGATCGCGGTGTGATTGCTGAAGGAGGACGTGCCGATTTGGTGCTGGCACATACGCTTCACGGCCATGTGCATATTCGTCATGTGTGGGCAAAAGGGGAGAAGGTGTACTAATCGGTTGATTTGCTTCGTTGTGGGAGTCTGGGGGATAACGAGAGGTTTGCAAATCGTTGCAATTGGTCATTTTTTAATCACTAATTATTCATGAAATCATCACGCCGTCTGTTCTTAATGAGTGGGTTACCTCACCGCATGAGGATACCAAGATGGCACAGGTACTATTGAAATCCGGCCTTGAATTCAAAACACAGTTGCAGCCCGTTCAGTCGCAAAAGGTGCTGTCCGTTCGAGGCGTGGGGAAAGCGTGGTCTCCACAACATCGGGTGCTAGACGACATTAACTTCGATCTGCACACGGGAGAATTGCTTGCCGTCATTGGCCGCTCCGGGGCGGGAAAATCGACGCTGCTGCACCTGTTAAACGGCACGATTGCAGCCTCCGACGGTGAAATTATCAGCCACAGCGGTGAGCAGCCGCAGGATATTATCAAGCTCAGCCAGCGGCAGATACGCCAGTGGCGCGCCCACTGTGGCATGATCTTTCAGGATTTCTGTCTGGTTCCGCGGCTGGATGTACTCACCAACGTCTTGTTAGGCCGCCTTAGCCAAACCTCCACGCTCAAATCACTCTTTCGCGTGTTTTCCGACGAAGACCGCGCTCGCGCCATCGAACTGCTGCAATGGGTAAATATGCTGCCGCAGGCGTTACAGCGTGCGGAAAACCTCTCTGGCGGCCAGATGCAGCGCGTCGCCATCTGTCGTGCCCTCATGCAGCAGCCCAGAATTTTGCTGGCCGATGAACCGGTCGCATCGCTCGATCCCAAAAATACCCGCCGCATTATGGATGTCTTGCGGGAAGTGAGTCAGCAGGGGATTAGCGTCATGGTTAATCTGCACTCGGTGGATCTGGTGAAGCGTTACTGTACGCGCGTCATCGGGATCGCTCAGGGGCGCATTGTTTTTGACGGCCACCCAACGCGATTGGATGAGCCGCTGCTTCATACGCTGTATGGCGATGAACTTAACGTACATTAGCGTTATATGTGTTTAACACGATGGCCTTTGACACGAGAACAGGTGATAACAATGAGAAAGATCTTTGGTTTGGCGATGATGTTAACCAGCTCACTGACCGTCTTCAGCGCCACGGCAGCGGGGATGCCGAAAGAGCTGAATCTCGGTATTTTGGGCGGGCAAAATGCGACACAGCAGATCGGTGATAATCAGTGCGTCAAACAGTTCCTTGATAAAGAACTGGGGGTTGAGACCCAGTTGCGTAATGCTTCTGATTACTCCGGCGTCATTCAGGGGTTGCTGGGAGGAAAAGTCGATCTGGTTCTGAGCATGTCGCCATCGTCTTTTGCTTCCGTCTATCTGAAAGATCCTAACGCGGTGGACATCGTCGGTATCGCCGTTGACGATAAAGACCAGTCACGCGGCTATTACTCTGTGGTCGTGGTCAAAGCCGACAGCCCGTACAAAAAGCTGGAAGACCTGAAAGGGAAATCTTTTGGCTTTGCCGATCCCGATTCCACCTCGGGCTTTCTGGTGCCCAACCAGATATTCAAACAGAAATTTGGCGGAAACAACGATAACAAATACAACAACTTCTTTTCCAACGTGACGTTTTCTGGCGGCCATGAGCAGGACATTCTGGGCGTACTTAACGGTCAATTTGACGGTGCCGTCGCCTGGACATCGATGGTGGGCGATTACAACACGGGCTACACCGCCGGCGCTTTTACTCGCCTGAGCCGCATGGATCATCCGAATCTGATGCAGCAGATCCGTATTATCTGGCAATCCCCGATCATCCCGAACGGCCCGATTCTGATCAGCAACAAGCTACCCGCGGATTTCAAGCAGAAGGTCATTTCCGCGGTAATGAAACTGGATAAAGAACAGCATGAATGCTTTGCTAAAGCGATGGGCGGTACTCAGCATATCGGTCCGGCAAGCCTGAATGACTACAAACACATCATAGAAATGAAACGCGAACTGACGAAAGGCAACCGCTGATCGAAAACTGGCGCGTCGCCATTCCCTCAACGCCCGTTCGGACGCGACATTGAACGGGCGGCAACATTTTCAGTGCGCTAATCAAAGTCAGGGTAGGACTGATCGCCCGCTAAACAGGACACCGCTTTGAATAATGACTTTGAGCACTATTATCAACAGATTAAAGGGCGGCAAAAGCGCGAGGCGCTGCTGTGGTCTCTACTGCTGGCCTGCCTGTTTCTTGGAGCGGGCAAGGTTGCCGAATTCAGCCCCGCCACCATCTGGCATTCTCTGCCGAGTTTTTTCAGCTATCTGCGCGATACGCTGCCTGTATTGCACTGGCAGCAGCTTCTGGCGAACGTTCACACCGAAGGCTCTCTGGCTTATTGGGGATATCGGCTGCCCATACAGCTGCCGCTAATCTGGGAAACGCTGCAAATGGCGCTGGCTTCTACGGTCATCGCGGTGGCGGTTGCCGCGATGCTGGCATTTTGTGCCGCTGCGAATACGCAAAGCTCGATGCTGCTGCGTGTGGCTATTCGCGCGCTGGTGGCCTTTTTACGCACCATGCCGGAGCTGGGCTGGGCGGTCATGTTTGTCATGGCTTTTGGTATCGGCGCCATGCCCGGCTTTATTGCGCTGGCGCTGCACACCGTAGGCAGCTTAACCAAACTGTTTTATGAGTCTCTGGAAAGTGCTTCCGATCGGCCAGTACGCGGTCTGGCAAGCTGTGGTGCCAGCAAGCTCCAGATTATGCGCTTCGCCTTCTGGCCACAGGTAAAACCGATCTTTCTCTCCTACAGCTTTATGCGTATGGAGATTAATTTCCGCTCTTCCACCATTCTTGGTCTGGTTGGTGCGGGCGGCATTGGTCAGGAACTGATGACCAACATTAAGCTCGATCGCTACGATCAGGTGAGCATGACCTTGCTGCTGATTCTTGCGGTGGTCTCGCTGCTGGATGGCGTCTCCGGCTATTTACGCCGCCGCGTGGTAGAAGGAAAGTGATATGAGAATGGTGACGGCACCTGATGTCGAACAGCTGAAAAAGCAGCATCCCGAACTGTTTCGCATACAGTCGCGCTATCTACGCCGCATCACACTGCTGGCGCTGGCAGTCATGCTGTATTACCTGTTCTTTTTCCAGACCTTTGGCATTAGCGCGTCGCAGTGGATCAATGGCTCTGTGCAACTGGGGCGCTATTTTTTACGCATGTTTGTCTGGCATGATTTTGCCAATTGGCCCTTTGGTTATTACCTGTCGCAAGTTGCTATCACGCTGTCGATTGTGTTTGCGGGGACGGTAACGGCGACCTGTATTGCGCTGTTACTCTCTTTCTTTGCGGCGCGTAACATCATGCAGCGCCGCGGATTACGGTCGATTGCGCTGCTGGTGCGGTGCCTGTTGGACACGATGCGCGGTATTGATATGGCGATTTGGGGGCTGATATTCGTGCGAGCTGTCGGGCTGGGGCCGCTGGCGGGGCTGTTGGCTATCGTGATGCAGGATATTGGCCTGCTTGGCAAGCTCTACGCCGAAGGGCACGAAGCTGTTGAACGTTCACCCGGACGAGGCCTGAGCGCGTTAGGCGCTAATGCGCTACAAAAGCACCGCTTTGGCATTTTCACGCAGTCGTTCCCCGTTATTCTGGCACTCAGCCTCTACCAGATTGAATCGAATACCCGTTCTGCCGCCGTACTAGGTTTTGTCGGCGCGGGGGGCATCGGGCTGGTTTATGCGGAGAACATGCGCTTATGGAACTGGGATGTGGTGATGTTCATCACGCTGATTTTAGTCGCGATAGTGATGGTGATGGATGGGATATCGTCCTGGTTGCGTAAGCGCTATATCACCGGCAAAGACGTTCCGCTGTTTCAGCCCAAAAACAGCGAAGCACTCGATTAAGTGTCTGCTCTTCTCCGGTGAAGCAGCCTCGTATACACAATTCATGTAGGGTGCAAATGGGGTTTGCTGTTATCCGGCGTAAGAAATTATGCAGCGGTGGGCATGACCGCCGAGTGAGCGGCATGGATGCCGCGAAAGCTAGTGCCGCGTCGGGAACGCGTCACTAGCGGCTCGTCTAGCGGTCATGAACACCGATGGCATCGCGCAGCGACATAATTTAGCCGGAAAGCCTGGGTTCTCAGGGCGGCGGCGACTGAGCGCCCTGAGTCGGGCGCGTGCTGCGACGTGGCATGAAAATGGCGGTATTGTGGCGCACGAAACAGCCTCCGCATCTGCATAAAAATGTGACTAAGAGGTTGTTTGTGAAGGAGGAGGTTCGGGGCCCATGTAAGCCCCGAATTTGGCGCTTACGGTGCCGGGAACGTGAAACGGCGATGGATGGCTTCCAGCTCGTCAAGGATCTCGCCATCCAGCGTCAGGTTCTGGCTGTCGAGGTTGATTTGCAACTGCTCCAACGTGGTCGCGCCCAGCAGCGTGCTGGCGACGAACGGCTGCTGACGCACAAACGCCAATGCCATTTGCGCCGGATTCAGGCCGTGCTTTTGCGCCAGCGCCACGTACTCGGCAACCGCTGCCTGAGCCTGCGGGCCGGTATAGCGAGTGAAGCGACTAAACAACGTGTTGCGTGCGTTAGCGGGTTTTGCGCCATTCAGGTATTTACCCGTCAGCGTACCGAACGCCAGTGACGAATAAGCGAGAAGTTCTACGCCTTCATGCTGGCTGATTTCCGCTAGGCCGACTTCAAAACTGCGGTTTAGCAGGCTGTAGGGGTTCTGGATCGACACGATGCGCGGCAGATCGTGTTTGTCCGCCAGATGCAGATAGCGCATCACGCCCCACGGAGTTTCGTTGGAGACACCGATGTAGCGAATCTTACCGGCACGCACCTGTTCATTCAGCGCTTCCAGCGTTTCCAGCAGCGTAACGACCGGTTTGTCGTCAGTATATTGCGATTTGTTATCAGTATATTGATAGTTCAGCTTGCCAAAACAGTTGGTCTGGCGCTGTGGCCAATGCAGCTGATAGAGGTCGATATAGTCGGTGTTGAGGCGTTGCAGACTGGCATCCAGCGCAGCACGGATATTTTTTCTGTCCAGCGCCTGCTGTGGGCGGATGCTGTGATCATTTCCGCGCACAGGGCCGGAGACTTTGCTCGCCACAATCAGTTTTTCACGGCCGCCACGGGATTTCAGCCAGGAACCGATATAGCTCTCGGTTAACCCCTGTGTTTCCGGGCGTGGAGGAACGGCGTACATTTCTGCTGTGTCAATCAGGTTAACACCTGCGGCAATGGCGTGATCTAACTGGGCATGAGCGTCTGCTTCGCTGTTCTGTTCGCCAAAGGTCATCGTACCAAGACCCAGCACGCTCACTTCTAAAGAACTATGGGGAATACGGTGATATTGCATTGCCAGCTTCCTTATGTCTGAAAATAGCAGGCGTATTTCTCCTCATTTCCGCATGATTTTTTGCGATTCCAATGAGTTTGGGAGAACACACCTGAATTCGACTATAACGAAGCCGTGGCGAGTGGGGAAGTCTCTTGTGCTGCCCTTTAGCAGGATTCTGCCAGAGCGCATCGCCCGATGGGGGAAATATCGGGCTAACGTTGCCGTTAGCGCTGCACGATTTGGGAAACTTGGTCGCTGTTAATCTGTCTCTGATTACCTTGCTCATCGATATAGCTGAGCAGCCCGGTATCTTTATCCAGCACAGGTTTTCCCTGCGTCAGGAGCATTTGCCCCTCTTTTGTCGCCATCACGTAGTCACTGGAACAGCCCGCAAGGGTAAATAATAACGTCAGTGTGACTGCCATTTTCATCCGTACTTTCATCGTATTAACCCATTAATAAATGCAAAAACTTCAGTGAGTCTAGCAAATGGTCGTGAGGGATAACGTAGGAATAATGGAAAAAATGCGTGTTGAGGACGTTAATTTTGTGTAATCAGGCGGCTGGTTGCCGCCTGATTAGGTCATCTGGCGTTTTGATTGCTCGCTATGCGGCGATCAGTGTGCCGTTTTCTCTTTTTTACTGCGCAGCAGGTTCAGTGCCTCGACGGACATCGAGAAGAACATGGCGAAGTAGATGTAGCCTTTCGGTACGTGAACGTCGAAGCTTTCCAGAATCAGGGTGAACCCGACTAGGATCAGGAACGACAAGGCCAGCATTTTGACGGACGGATGGCGTTCGACAAACTCGCCGATAGGGCGCGCGGAGAACATCATCACACCAACGGCGATAACGACGGCAGCCATCATAATAAACAGATGGTCAGACAGACCAACGGCGGTGATCACCGAGTCCAGGCTGAAGATAATATCCAGCAGCATGATCTGCACAATCGCGCCAAAGAAAGAGTACACCTTGGAAGTATGGTCTTCTGAACCGCCTTCGACGGTTTCGTGAATTTCCTTGCTCGACTTCCAGATCAGGAAGAGCCCCCCGAAGAACAGAATCAGGTCACGCGTGGAAATTTCGTTGTCGAATGCGGTAAACAGCGGGTCAGTCAGACGCATGACCCAGGCAATAGACGCGAGCAGCCCCAAACGCATCAACATCGCCCCCATCAGCCCGATGCGGCGTGCTTTGTTTTGTTGGGCTTTAGGCAGTTTGGCGACAACCAGAGACAGGAAAATAATGTTATCGATCCCAAGAACGATTTCCAGAATAGTCAGCGTTCCCAATGCCAACCATGCGTTCGGATCAACAATCCAATCAAACATTATATCAATACACCTTAAACGAAACGTAAACGATATTATACTCTGCCAGCTCGGTGCGTAGGCAAGCGAAAGTGTGATGTCGTAAAGATATACCCGTCATACTTCGCATGTGCTCCATGTGCTGGCGTCCCTTTTACTCTGGGTCGGCGTCAGGTTTTTCCCAGGTCATATTCCCTTGTCGCAATAAAACCAGTGTACGACGAAGTATCGTACTGATGAAGCATAGCCTAATGACGCTCAGTTGCTGAGCTGCATAAAGTGGCGGGCCAGCAGCGGCGCGGTAAAGGTTTTTTTCAGGTAGAACCCGCGTGGTAAGGTCAGAATCGGCTGGCCAAATTCGCCAATAGCTTCTGTTAGAGCCCGGCTATTTGCCGCTTTGGGGCGTAGCTGTAACACTTCGCCATGTCGGGCGGTGATGCTTTCTACCTGACCAAGCACGATCAGATCCATCAACTCTTCCCAATCGCAGCGCAGCTGTTCCTCTTCTTCTTCGCTGGGACTCCAGATCAGCGGCGTGCCAATACGGCGTTCCCCCAGCGGAATGTGTCGCGATCCTTCTACCGGAATCCACAGTACCCGCGCGAGTTTGTGTCGTACGTGGCTGCTTTCCCACGTGACGCCACTGTTGCCTGTTAACGGCGCGACGCAGACGAAGGTGGTTTCCAGCGGTTTACCCTGTTCATCAATCGGAATGGTTTTTAGCTCAACGCCGATGTCGGGGAAATCCTGCTCGGGCTTACTGCCTGCGCTTGCCCCCAGAAAACGCTCCAGCAAGACGCCAATCCAGCCTTTGTCGCGTTTCAGGTTAGCGGGAAGGGGGAGGCGAGCGATGTCCGCTAATTCCGCGAGATTATAACCCGCGAGGGATTGCGCGCGTTCCAGCAAGGCTTGCTCATGTGGCGGCGCAGTCGTGTGAACTGTGGGTGAATTCATAGCGTATAGTTCGATATTTTTCCGCTCAAAAAAAATACAATAGGTAGAGAATACCCATGCACAGCCTGCAAGACTGTGGAGAAAAACAATAATAGCATGATTCATAGCGCTTTTTTTTAGTGTGATGGCGATCGCTGTACATCGCTTTGCAAACTGTGCACGTATAGCCACCGACAATAAACAGGATCTTACACTAGGTTATCCACAGATTTCTTGGATAACCCACATAAACATGAATTACTGGTTCGATTTACAGCCTTGACTCGCGGCCTTTTTGCTGTTTTTGCCTATTTATTGCCTGACTTCGGGGCATTCCCTGTGGATAAAATCGGCATAGTGCGATCTTTCGCCAATCTTGCATTGTATGCCATTTGAACAGGAATCAGGGGTTCGCCATTGCCAGTAAAACGGTTTGTAATTTAATGAATAGAAAGCACTATTTTTTAATTTACTGTAATATTTTTTCCGCATGAAAAATGAGTTTTACTCACTTTTTCATGGGTTCTGCACAAAGATGTCCACAGAAAAAGTGAATAAACTGCGAATTCCGGTCTTCACATGTTTATAACTTTGATCTTATCTGTGGGTTATCTTAATTTTATTAGTATCACATGCTTTCTAAGCAGTGGTTTACCGCCTGACGGGAGTGTGAAACAATCAGGTCATCTTTGCATTGATGTTTATCGAGGTAGTCCGGTGATCGATGATGATGGCTACCGCCCAAACGTTGGTATTGTAATTTGTAATCGGCAGGGGCAGGTGATGTGGGCCCGGCGCTATGGTCAGCACTCCTGGCAGTTTCCGCAGGGGGGGATTAACCCCGGTGAAAGTGCTGAGCAGGCGATGTACCGCGAACTGTTTGAAGAAGTCGGGTTAAGAAAAAAGGATGTGCGCGTGTTGGCATCTACCCGTAACTGGTTACGCTATAAATTACCAAAGCGTTTGGTGCGTTGGGATACAAAACCGGTCTGTATCGGCCAAAAGCAGAAATGGTTTTTGCTACAGTTGATGTGTAATGAGTCGGATATCAATATGCAGAGCAGCGGCACGCCGGAATTTGATGGCTGGCGCTGGGTGAGTTACTGGTATCCGGTACGTCAGGTCGTCTCTTTTAAGCGAGATGTGTATCGTCGCGTGATGAAGGAATTTATCAACCCGGTGATACTGCTTCAGGAGAGTGTTGCGGCTCGGATGACAACCCCATCCGGTCCTCGGCGAAAAAGAGGGTAATTCAGGCACATTATGCTCACGCGCTTGCGAGAAATTGTCGAAAACGTTGCGGCAACGGCCCGCCTTAGTGATGCGCTGGACATTCTGGTCAATGAGACCTGTCAGGCTATGGACACGGAAGTCTGTTCCATTTATCTGGCCGATCACGATCGCCAATGCTATTACCTGATGGCGACGCGTGGGTTGAAAAAACCGCGCGGTCGCACGGTTACGCTGGCGTTTGGGCAAGGTATTGTTGGGCTGGTCGGGCAACGTGCCGAGCCTATCAATCTGGCCGATGCGCGCGCCCATCCTAGTTTCAAATATATTCCCGCCGTGAAAGAGCAGCATTTCCGCTCTTTTCTTGGCGTTCCCATTATCCACCGTCGCCACCTGCTGGGTGTACTGGTGGTGCAGCAGCGTGAACATCGTCAGTTTGATAAAAACGAAGAATCGTTCATGGTGACGCTCGCCACGCAGATGGCCGCCATTCTTTCCCTTTCGCAGATCAAAACGCTCTTCGGTCAATACCGTCAGACGCGCGTTAAAGCGCTGGTGGCCGCCCCCGGTGTGGCGATCGCCCCCGGCTGGCAGGATTGTACCCAACCTTCTCTGGAGCAGGTGTTCCCCGCGTCGAGTCTGGACAGCGAGCGTGAGCGATCCCGTTTAACGCAGGCGTTGGAAGAGGCAACGGCGGAATTCCGCCGCTTCAGCAAGCGGTTTAGCGCCAGTGCGCAGAAAGAGAGCGCGGCGATTTTCGATTTGTACTCGCACTTGCTGAATGATGCGCGACTCAAGCGTGAACTCTTTCAGGAGGTGGATGCGGGCAATGCCGCCGAGTGGGCAGTGAAGCTGGTGATCGAACGTTTTGCTGCGCAGTTCACCAATTTGCAGGATACCTACTTGCGTGAACGTGCGGGCGATCTGCGCGCGTTGGGGCAACGACTGCTGTTTCACCTTGATGATAACGCGCAAATCATGGGGCAATGGCCTGAGCGCTTTATCCTCGTGGCGGACGAATTAACGGCGACGCTGTTGGCGGAGCTGCCGCCAGAGCGGCTGGCAGGCGTTGTCGTGTATGACGGTGCGGCCAATTCGCATGCGGCGATTCTCGTACGTGCGATGGGGATTCCGACGCTGGTGGGGGCGGATATTCAGCCTGATTTGCTGCATCAGCGCCTACTGATTATCGATGGCTATCGCGGTGAGCTGTTGGTCGATCCTGAACCCGTGCTGGTACAGGAATATCAGCGTCTGCTGACGGAAGAAAACGAGCTGACCCGTCTGGCTGAAGGCGAAATGGAACAGCCTGCCGTACTGAAAAGCGGCGAGCGCATTCAGGTCATGTTGAATGCAGGGTTAAGCGCCGAACACGAAAAACGTTTTATCAATCAGGTTGATGGTGTTGGTCTGTACCGTACGGAAATTCCTTTTATGCTGCAAAGTGGTTTTCCGTCCGAAGATGAGCAGATGGCGCAATATCAAAGCATGTTGCAGCTTTACCCTACGCGCACGGTGATGCTGCGCACGCTGGATATCGGCGCAGATAAGCCGCTACCTTATCTGCCGATTAGCGAAGAGAATCCGTGTCTTGGCTGGCGCGGTATTCGGATTACGCTCGATCAGCCTGAAATCTTTCTGATTCAGGTGCGCGCCATGCTGCGGGCTAACGCGCACAGTGGCAATCTCAGTATTTTGTTGCCGATGATCAGCAGTCTGGATGAAATCAGTGAAGCGCGTCGCCTGATCGATCAGGCGGCGGGCGAGGTCGAAGAATTACTGGGCTTCCCACAGCCCAAACCGCGGATCGGCATCATGATCGAAGTGCCGTCGATGCTGTTCCTGCTCCCTCATCTGGCTTCCCGCATTGATTTTGTTTCGGTTGGCACCAACGATCTGACGCAGTACCTGCTGGCGGTAGACCGTAATAACGCTCACGTCGCATCGCTCTATGACAGTCTGCATCCTTCCATGTTGCAGGCGTTGAATATGATCGCCGTTGAGTGCGAGCGGCATAACATTCCGCTTTCCGTGTGCGGTGAAATGGCGGGAGAAGCGCTTGGCGCACTGTTGCTGACCGGTCTGGGCTATCGCTCGCTCAGTATGAACGGGCGAAGCGTGGCGCGAATTAAATATCTGCTGCGTCAAATTACGCTGGCTGAGTCGCAGGCGTTAGTACAGCAATTGCTGGGCGCGCAAAGCGCGGCGGAAGTCAGGCAGTGGGCGGCAATCTTCATGGAAGAGCGCGGGCTGGGCGGCTTGATTCGCGGCGGGCGCTAGTCTGTAGCGATGTGATATTGACGGAAACATTGAGATTTAATTGCGAGTAAATGTTTAACAACGACTCAATGTTTTACAGAACTTTTCCCCGATGCAAGCAACGAGCGCGGGTGCGTATGCTATGATTCGCCACCGCGGTTCGCAGGAACGGATTCATTCTCCTGCCTTTTGCCTATCAATGACGATCCCGAAAGCAGGGATAACACAATAAAATATGTGGTGAATGATGACGACAAGCTATCTGGCGTTTCCTCAGTTTGATCCAGTGATTTTCTCAATTGGCCCGTTGGCGCTGCACTGGTATGGGCTGATGTATCTGGTGGGTTTTGTATTTGCCATGTGGTTAGCGGTGCGTCGGGCAAATAAACCGGGTAGCGGTTGGACCAAAGATGAAGTTGAAAACCTGCTGTATATGGGGTTCCTTGGGGTCTTCGTCGGCGGGCGTTTGGGCTACGTTCTGTTTTATGCCTTCCCGTCATTTCTTGAAAATCCGCTCTATCTTTTCAAAGTCTGGGATGGCGGTATGTCGTTCCACGGCGGCTTAATGGGCGTGATCTGCGTTATGCTGTGGTTCGCTCATCGAACCAAACGCCATTTCTTCCAGGTCGCTGATTTTATTGCCCCTCTGATTCCTTTTGGGCTGGGAGCTGGCCGTCTGGGCAACTTCATCAACGGCGAACTGTGGGGACGCGTGACGACGGATACCCCGTGGGCCATGCTGTTTCCAGGCTCGCGCAGCGAAGATATGATGCTGGCCGTCAGCAACCCGCAGTGGCAGGCGATTTTCAACCAGTACGGTATGCTGCCGCGTCATCCTTCCCAGCTGTATCAAATGATGCTGGAAGGTGTGGCACTGTTTATTATTCTGAATCTCTTTATTCGTAAATCTCGGCCGATGGGCAGCGTCTCGGGGCTGTTCCTGATCGGTTACGGCACGTTCCGTATTATCACCGAATTCTTCCGCCAGCCGGATGCGCAGTTGGGTCTGTTTGGCGACCTGTTCAGCATGGGGCAAATCCTGTCGCTGCCGATGGTGATCGCCGGTATTCTGATGATGGTCTGGGCCTATCGCCGTCAGCCTGCACAGCAATAATCCGCCGTCCTTTTTTAATTTTGTGGTGAGGTAGTATGAAACAGTATCTGGATCTGATGAAAAAAGTGCTTGAAGAGGGCACGCCGAAAGCCGACCGTACCGGCACGGGCACGCGTTCCATTTTCGGCCATCAGATGCGTTTCAACTTGCAGGACGGGTTTCCGCTGGTTACCACCAAAAAATGCCACCTGCGTTCGATTATCCATGAACTGCTCTGGTTCCTGAACGGCGATACCAATGTTGCTTATCTGCATGAAAACAAAGTCAGTATTTGGGACGAATGGGCAGATGAGAACGGCGATTTGGGGCCGGTTTACGGCAAGCAGTGGCGTTCGTGGGGAGCCGCAGATGGCCGCCAGATCGACCAGTTGAGGAATGTTTTGACCCAACTGAGACAGGATCCAGATTCCCGCCGCATTATCGTGTCTGCCTGGAACGTGGGTGAATTGGACAAAATGGCGCTGGCACCGTGCCACGCGTTTTTCCAGTTCTACGTGGCGGATGGCAAACTCTCTTGCCAGCTTTATCAGCGCTCATGTGATATCTTCCTCGGCCTGCCGTTCAACATCGCCAGCTATGCGCTGCTGGTGCACATGGTGGCACAGCAGTGCGATCTGGATGTGGGGGATTTCGTCTGGACCGGCGGCGACACGCATCTGTACAACAACCATCTGGAACAGACTCACTTACAGCTGAGCCGTGAACCGCGCGCGCTGCCTAAGCTGGTGATTAAGCGCCGCCCGGATACGCTGTTCGACTACCGCTTCGAGGACTTTGAAATCGAGGGATACGATCCGCATCCCGCCATCAAAGCGCCTGTTGCGATCTAAAACTTCCCCACATTTTTCAGGGCCGCATAATGCGGCCCTTTTTGTTTCCCTTGTTTTCCCCACCTCCCCGCACGTTTTTTCTGTTGTTACATCGTTGCAGTAAAACATTGCGAACCGCTGCGTATAACACCGTTAACACGCTGTTTTTGCTGATAAGACTCACTATCCTGACGCCATGAAAACAGGGAATCGACAACCGCGGGGGTTTACCTTGCTTGAATTATTAGTGGTACTGACGATCGTGGCGCTGATGGCGGGCAGCGGCCTGCATGGCTGGATTCAGTATCAGCAGGCAATTCGTCTGGAGCAGAGTGCGCAGCAACTGCTGGACTTTTTGAGCCGGGTTCAGGCGAATGCCTATTGGCATAACGAAACCCGCACCGCGAAGCTCATATCGCAGGGGGAGCTATGGTGCATGATAGCGGGCCAGAATGAAAAACAGGCAGAGGAGACGTGCCGTGAGAACCATCCGGGACAGTTCGTACGCCGCACGCAGGATGTTATGCTGGCAAAGTTCACAAGCAACGTTTTTACGTTCTTTGGTTTGCGTAACGCGGCACAGGCCGGACACATCTCGCTGTCGAATTCTGCGGGTCAGCTACGCCTCATCATCTCGGTGAGGGGACGTATGCGTCTGTGCAGCGAATCGCAAGCTGTTCTGTCGATTCCCCTATGCTGACACAGAACGTGTTGAAACGAACAGAATTGAGGCAACCAAGGCCGAGGTGTAAACAGCGCGGTTTCACTCTGCCGGAAATCCTGTTAGCGCTGAGCTTAGGCAGTCTGATTATGCTGTCGGCGGCGCAGCTATACCCTCTGTTGCGTGGTCAAAGTCAGGACAGCGCGCAGCTTTTCCGGCTGGAACAGTTGTTCAGTCAGGTCGCGATGGGGATTGAGAAAGATATCCGTCGGGCTGGTTTTTGTGCGGGTGCCTGTCAGGGAAAGGCGATCAGCATGGGGAATTATCCGGGAGAGGCAGAAAACAGCTGTCTGAATGTTTCTTACGATCTGAATCGGAATGGGGTTTGGGATGGTGGGGAACAACAGGATGCTGAATCTTTTGGCTATCGCCTGCGTGGTCGATCGTTGGAAATTCAGAGCGGGGCGCACAACTGTCAGGGAGACCGATGGGAAAAGCTGTTTGATCCGCAGGAAGTCGTACTTACGCTGTTCCGGTTACAGCGTTTGACTGCGCAAAATAATGTGGCGCTGTATGAATTGCAACTGGCGGGATACTGGGCGAAGCGCCCCGCCGTTAAGCAACATATTACCCGTCTGATATTGGGGCGTAACCAATGAAGAAAGGATTGCAAACGGGAAGCGGGACGCTGCCTATGGTGCTGCTGATCGCGGTTATCGGCCTGTTGTTGATGTCTGGTTTGCAACGTCAGCTTGATACTGCCATTCAGGTGGGAAACGATGAACGACATTATCTGCGCGCGTTCAATCAGGCACTGTCCTCGCTGAACTGGGGAAGGGGGCTACGTTGGCGCGTACTAACAGAAAGCTGGCAATGTCAGCAGCTGTCGGCAGAACAGCTTGTGGTGTGCCTGCGTGCGGCCTCGGATGGTGAGCAAGGAGTACTGCGCGGTGAAGGGATACTCCCTGCTTCGGCACGACCGCTGAGGCTGTACCAGCGAGTGTCATTTTTGGCGCTGTCGTCGGGCCAGATTGCGATTCAACCCTTGGGTAACGGCTGGCTGGATTTTTGCCCTGATAAGGATATGACACGCTGTGATGCAACGGAATAGCGCAGTGAACAAGGGAGTCGTGAGTCACCAATCCGGTTTTAGCCTGCCGGAGACGCTGGTGGCGGCGCTGCTGTTTGCCGTGTCGCTGATGGGGTTGCTGCAATATCACCAGATCTTACAGCAGTCATTTCAGCACCAGTGGCAGCAGCGTCAGGCCTGGCGGTTTGCGATACAGCAGTTGGAGGCCTATGAAGCGGGTGTGCCATATCATCCGTTCGCTCTTGATAATGCGGCATCTCTTTCGAGTAAATATTGGCAGTTTAGCGTGTCAGAGCAGTTACAGAGCCCAGAATGCCGTCAGGTAACGGCAAGAGTCATGACGCCACGCCGCTATCAGGCTACACTAAACCGTTGGTTTTGCCGATCGCCGGCTGTTTAGTAGGCGTGCTTTGGTAAACTATGAATTGTAAATCGTAAGCAGCGGCAGCAGGAGCCAGAATGTTTAGAATCTATCACTCCAATCAGTTGGATATCTTGAAAAGACTGATGGTTGAGTTGATAAAACGTCAGCCGCTTGCCGATCCCTTCCAGCAGGAAGTGATTTTGGTGCAAAGTCCGGGGATGGCGCAGTGGTTGCAAATTGAACTGGCTGGGCACTTCGGTATTGCTGCCAATATTCAATTCCCGCTGCCCGGTGTTTTCTTGTGGAATATGTGTCGCCACGTGCTGCCGGATATTCCAAAAGAAAGCGCCTTCAGCAAGGATGCGATGACGTGGAAACTCATGCATTTGTTGCCTGATTTATTGGCACAGCCTGATTTTTCGGCACTTAACCACTATCTGCAGGATGATGATAACCAACGAAAACTGCATCAGCTTGCCGGGCGCGTCGCGGATCTTTTCGATCAATACCTGATTTATCGCCCTGAGTGGATCAAAGCCTGGCAAGAGGGAAAACAGGTTGACGATCTTGGTGGCAACCAGCTGTGGCAGTCCGCGCTGTGGCGTGCGCTGGTGGACTACACTCGCGAACTGGCGCAGCCCGAATGGCACCATGCGATGTTGTATCAACGCTTTATTAATGCGTTAGGGCAGGCAAAAGCGTGCCCGAACGGTCTGCCGCCGCGCGTTTTTATCTGCGGCATTTCGGCGTTACCTCCTATCTATTTACAGGCGTTGAACGCGCTGGCGCGGCACATTGACGTGCACCTGCTATTTACCAACCCTTGTCGCCATTACTGGAGTGATATTCAGGACTATAAGTTTCTGGCGAAGCTAAAAGCTCGCAGCCGCCGCTTACATCGTTTTGAAGGCGACTCGGCTGAGGAAACTCGTCCGCTCTTTCGCGATCCCTCACAGGCAGAAACGCTGTTCAACGATGACGGTAAACAGTCGATTAATAATCCGCTGCTGGCATCGTGGGGAAAGCTGGGGCGCGATAATCTTTATCTGCTGGCTGAACTGGATAACGTGCAGGAGATCGACGCCTTTGTTGAGTCTGATGGCGAAAATCTGCTGCAAACCTTACAGCGCGATATTCTTGAGCTGGAAGACCACGCGGTGGTGGCTGTCAGCCACGAAACACAGAACACGAGTACGCAAAAACGCCTGCTGGCACTCGACGATCGTTCGGTTGATTTTCACGCCTGCCATAGTCCACAGCGTGAGGTTGAAGTGCTTCACGATCGATTGCTAGCTATGATGGCAGACGATCCTGAGCTGATGCCGCGTGACGTCATTGTGATGATGGCGGATATCGACAGCTATACGCCGTTTATTCAGGCGGTTTTTGGCAATGCGCCAGATAACCGCTATCTGCCTTTTGCCATCTCCGATCAGCGTGCGCGGCATGCACATCCCGCCTTGCAGGCGGTAATCAGCCTGCTGGATTTACCGACAAGCCGTTTTACGGCGGAACAGGTTCTGGCATTGCTTGAAGTCCCCGCGCTAGCTGCCCGTTTCGGTATTCAGGAAGAAGGGTTACGGCGTCTGCGTTTGTGGGTGGTGGAATCCGGCGTGCGCTGGGGGTTGGATGACGACAACGTGCGCGATCTCATGCTGCCGCCGACGGGCCAGCATACGTGGCGTTTCGGCCTGACGAGAATGCTGCTGGGCTATGCGATGGACAGCCAGATCGGCGACTGGCAGGGCGTGCTGCCTTACGATGAATCCAGCGGATTGATTGCGGAATTGGCTGGTCAACTGGCCGAACTGCTGATGCAGATCCATCAATGGCGTCAGCGTCTGTCTCAACCGCGCGTGCTGGTCGACTGGTTACCACTATGTCGAGAGCTGATCGAAACCTTCTTTGATGCTGACAGCGAGACCGAAGCGGCGCTGGCGTTAGTTGAAAAACAGTGGCAGTACGTGATTGGCATGGGCACGATGGCGCGTTATCCGCAGCAGGTACCGATTTCCCGGTTACGTGATGAACTGTCGCGGCGCCTCGATCAGGAACGGCTCAGCCAGCGTTTTCTGGCCGGTGCGATCAACTTTTGCACGCTGATGCCAATGCGTTCTATCCCGTTCAAGGTTGTGTGTTTGCTGGGGATGAATGATGGTGTCTATCCCCGAACGCTGCCGCCGCTCGGGTTCGATCTGATGGGGCGGAAGATCAAACGCGGCGACCGTAGCCGACGTGACGATGACCGTTATCTGTTCCTTGAGGCACTTCTGTCGGCACAGCATAAACTTTATATCAGCCATATTGGGCGCTCGATTCAGGATAATACGCGTCGCTATCCTTCCGTACTGGTGAGCGAACTGACGGAGTATATCGCGCAGAGTTATGTTCTGCCGGGCGATGAAACGCTGGATATCGATAGTAGCGCGGAGCGGGTGGTGAAGCACCTCTGCTGCGAACATAGCCGCATGCCTTTCGATGCGGATAACTTCCTGTCGGCACCGCAGCCATTGAGCTTTGCGGCAGAGTGGCTGGCGGCGGCGAGCCGAAAAGGGGAAGCCCAGCCTGATTTCGATCGTGAAGCGCTGTCCGAAAGAACAACGGATAGAGATGTCAGCCTGGACGATCTGAAGCGGTTTTATCGTCACCCGGTGCGAGCCTTTTTTCAACTGCGGCTTGGTGTGAGTTTCATGCTGCACAGCGATGAACTCCTGGATGAAGAACCCTTTGTCGTTGATAGCCTTAACCGCTATCAATTGAATAGCGAGTTGCTTAATACCTTGATTAATGAAGGTGATACGGAAAAACTGTATCGCCGTGCCAGAGCTGCGGGCGAACTTCCCTATGGCGCGTTCGGTGAAATTTACTGGCAGGAACAACAGCAGGATATGGCGCAGCTGGCAGCGCGCGTACGTGATGAGTTAACGCCCTCGCTGTCGGTGAGCCGGGAAGTGGATATCCTTCTTGACGGTGTGCGCATCAGCGGCTGGCTGAATCAGGTGCAGCCCGATGGTTTGTTACGTTGGCGTCCCGGCACGCTTTCCATGAAGGATGGCATGACGCTGTGGTTAGAACACCTGGCCTACTGTGTGACGGGGGGGCAAGGCGAAAGCCGACTGTATGGACGGGAGGATACCGCGTGGCGCTTTGCTGCCTTGTCGGAAGCGCAGGCCAGAGAACATCTGTCTGTCATGCTGGATGGATATCGTCAGGGAATGAGCAAGCCGCTGTTATTGCTCAATAAAGCAGGGAGTGCCTGGCTGGCTGAATGCTATGATCGTGAAAGCGATAGCCTGCGGTCGGATGAGGAAGCGCAGAACAAAGCGCGTGCCCGTTTACTGCAAGCTTGGCAGGGCAACATGGGAATGCGGGGTGAAGGCGAGGATTATTACCTGCAACGTATTATTCGTGAGTTGGATGAAAAACGAATGAATGAGGTGATTGAAGCGGCGCAAATCTGGCTACTGCCACCGTTCCGCTCTAATCTGGCGTGATGAGTTTGTTTTGGGTAATGCCCGAGTCGATTTCGAGGTGCGAGAAGATAACGCACTGCAACGTGAAAAGTGATGGATATGAGGTTGGAGAATTGCATGCGTAAACAGTGGGTCTGGATTACCGGGTGGTTTCTTTTATTCACATTCTGGCTTCCGGCGAGTTGGGCAGAGACGGGCTGGCAGCCGCTGGCTCAGACCATTCGAAAAAGCGAAAAAGATCCGCGGCAATATCAGGCGATCAAACTGGATAACGGCATGACCGTTCTGCTGGTTTCCGATCCGCAGGCACCCAAATCTTTGGCATCACTGGCGTTGCCTATTGGCTCGCTGGACGATCCCGATAACCAACTGGGGTTAGCGCATTACCTTGAACACATGGTGCTGATGGGATCAAAACGTTACCCAGAGCCGGAAGCGCTGTCCGAGTTTTTGAAAAAGCATGGTGGCAGCCACAACGCCAGCACGGCGTCTTACCGCACGGCGTTTTATCTGGAAGTCGAAAATGATGCGCTGCGGCCCGCTGTAGACCGGATGGCTGACGCGATTGCGGAGCCGCTACTCGATCCGGTGAATGCCGATCGTGAGCGTAACGCGGTCAATGCGGAATTAACGATGGCGCGTTCGCGTGACGGTCATCGTATGGCGCAGGTCGGCGCAGAGACGCTGAACCCAGCGCACCCGAGCGCGCGTTTTTCGGGGGGGAATCTTGAAACCCTGAGCGATAAGCCTGGCAGCAAACTGCATGATGAGCTGGTGAAGTTCTATCAGAAATACTACTCGGCCAACCTGATGAAAGGGGTGATTTACAGCAATCAACCTCTGCCTGAACTGGCGAAACTGGCGGCCGACACATTTGGACGCATTGCCAATCACAACGCCAGCGTTCCTGCGGTGACCGTTCCTGTCACGACGGAGAAGCAGCGCGGCGTAATGATTCACTATGTTCCTGCGCAGCCGAGAAAACAGCTGCGTATTGAGTTTCGCGTCAGCGATATTAGCCAGGAGTTTCGCAGCAAGACGGATACCTACATTAGCTATCTGATCGGCAACCGCAGCCAGAATACGCTTTCTGACTGGCTGCAAAAGGAAGGACTGGTTGAGTCTATCGGGGCAGGTTCTTCGCCGATCATCGACCGTAACGGCGGTATGTTCGCTATTTCGGCCTCGCTGACCGATAAAGGTCTGGCACAGCGTGATGAAGTGATCGCTGCGATATTCCGTTACCTGCAACAAATCCGTACCGAGGGGATTCAGCAGCGCTATTTTGATGAGATCGCACACGTTCTGGATCTGGATTTCCGCTATCCGTCCATCAGCCGTGATATGGACTATATCGAATGGTTGGTGGATACCATGCTGCGCGTGCCGGTCGAACATACGCTGGATGCGCAGTATGTTGCGGATCGCTACGATCCGAAGGCTATCGCCGCACGTCTGGATGAGATGACGCCGCAGAACGCGCGCGTTTGGGTTATCAGCCCGAATGAACCGCATAATAAAGTGGCCTACTTTGTCGATGCGCCGTACGAGATGAATAAAATCCCGTCAGCGACATTCGCAAAATGGAAAACGCTGGGGCAAAAAATGTCGCTGTCGTTGCCGACGATCAACCCCTATATCCCGGATGATTTCTCCCTGATCAAAGCCGATAAGGCGATGACGAAACCGACACTCCTGCTGAATCAGCCGGGGCTGCGCGTGCTGTATATGCCAAGCCACTATTTCGCCGATGAGCCGAAAGCGGAAATCACGCTGTTCCTGCGTAATCAGGAAGCGCGCAGTACCGCCCGTAATCAGGTGCTGTTTGCGTTAAACGATTATCTGGCAGGTCTGGCGCTGGATGAACTCAGCTATCAGGCGTCGATTGGCGGCATCAGTTTCTCCACTCGCAGCAATGATGGTCTGGTGATTAGCGCCAATGGCTATACCCAGCATTTGCCGCGACTGCTGCTGACGTTGGCGGATGGCTACGCCTCCTTTACCTCGACGGAAGCACAGCTGGAACAGGCGAAATCCTGGTACATACAGCAGTTGGATGCGGTAGAGAAATCAAAAGCCTTTGAACAGGCGTTACAGCCGGTTCAGGCGATATCGCAACTGCCTTACTTCGAGCGCGCAGAACGTCGTAACCTGCTGAAGGATATTCGCTTACAGGATGTGGTTAACTACCGCAAAGATCTGTTGCAAAAAGCCACGCCGGAAATGCTGGTTGTCGGCAATCTGGCACCAGAGAAAGTCACCGAGCTGGCGAACACGCTGAAAGCGCATTTGAAGGCCGATGGTGAAAATCTGTCACGCAGTGATGATGTCAAAGTCAGTAAGCCGCAGCTCGCTAATTTACAGCGCCCGGGCAGCAGTACGGATTCTGCGTTAGCGGCGGTGTATGTACCGACTGGTTACTCGGAAACGCAAAGCATGGCATACAGCTCCGTGCTGGGACAGATCGTCCAGCCTTGGTTCTATAGCCAACTGAGAACGGAAGAGCAGTTGGGCTATGCGGTGTTTGCCTTCCCGACGACGATTGGCCGACAGATGGGCATTGCTTTCCTGCTGCAAAGCAACAGCAAACAGCCTGCTTATCTCTACCAGCGCTATGAGGATTTTTACCAGAAAGCGCAAAAGCGACTGCGCGAAATGAGTGAAGAAGAGTTTGCACAGTATAAGCAAGGCGTGATGAATGAACTGAGTCAACGTCCGCAAACCTTAGGCGAAGAAGCTAGCCGACTGCGTCGTGATTTTGATCGAGAAAACTTTGCTTTTGACTCGCGTGAGAAGCTGCTCGAACAAATCAAACCGCTGACGGTGACGCAACTGGCCGATTTCTTCCAGCAGGCGCTGAAGCCGGAAGGTCTGGCTATTCTGTCGCAGGTTTCCGGTAGCCATCATGGTAAAGCGGACTATGCCGCACCGAAGGGATGGCACACCTACACGGATGCGTCTTCGTTGCAGAAAACGTTACCGCGTGAGAAAGCGCCTGCGATGATTCCTGCGCCAGCGGCACAGTCCGCAGCTGCAGATACTACAGCATCGGACGCTGTCGGTAAGGTTTCAGCAGAATGACAAGCGCCGCGCCGCAATCATTAGACGTCATGACGTTGCCGCTCCTGGGGGAGCGGCTGATTGAGGCGTCGGCCGGAACGGGGAAAACCTATACGCTGGCTGCGCTTTATCTGCGTCTGCTGTTGGGGCTAGGTAAGCAAGCCGCGTATCCACGTCCGCTACTGGTCGAGGAAATTCTGGTTGTGACCTTTACGGAGGCCGCGACCGAAGAGCTGCGGGAGCGTATTCGTGCCAGAATCCACGCCTTGCGTATTGCCTGCCTGCGTAAAAGCGCGCAGGGGGAGGAGGCGGAAAAGCATAAAGATGCTTCGCTAGCGCAACTGCTGGCGGAGATTTCGGACCATCGCGATGCGGCTGATGTATTGCTGGCTGCTGAACGGCAAATGGATGAGGCGGCGATCTACACGATCCACGGTTTCTGCCAGCGTATGCTCAGTACCAATGCGTTTGAATCCGGCGTGCTTTTTGAACAGGTGCTGATAGAAGATGAGCAGCCGTTGCGCCGTCAGGCCTGCGCCGATTTTTGGCGTCGTTATTGCTATCCGCTGCCGGTAGAGGTCGCACGTATTGTCGGTCTGGAGTGGAAAGGGCCGGAAAACCTGCTGGCCGATCTGGCTCCTTATCTGCACGGTGAAGCGCCTGTGTTTCGCTTGCCGCCAGAAGAAGACGAAACGTTGCTGAGTCGACATGAGAAGATCGTGGCGACGATCGACTCGTATAAACAACGCTGGCTGGCGTCAGCAGCGAAGTTGGAAGCGTTGATTAGCGCTTCTGGCGTCGATAAACGCAGCTACAGCAGCAAGCATCTTCCCAACTGGCTACAGAAAATCACGCTGTGGGCAGAACAGCTGACGCTGGATTATGCGCTGCCGAAGGAGCTGGTGAGGTTTGCCCAGCAAACGCTAATCGAGAAGACGAAGAAAGGTGAACCGCCTGTTCATGCCCTGTTTGAGGAGACCGAGCGGTTGCTTGAAACGCCGCTATCGCTGCGGGATTTAGTGATTGTGCGTGCGCTGTCGGCGATCCGGGATTCGGTGCGTGAGGAAAAACGGCAGCGTGCAGAACTGGGATTCGACGATCTGCTGAGCCGTCTGGATGTTGCGTTGCAACAGCCGGGCGGGGAACGGCTTGCCAGCGCCATTCGCGAACGCTATCCGGTGGCGATGATCGATGAATTTCAGGATACCGACCCCCAGCAATACCGTATTTTCCGAACGCTGTACATCGGGCAGCCGCAGTGTGGTCTGCTGTTGATCGGTGACCCTAAGCAGGCTATTTATGCGTTTCGCGGTGCGGATATTTTTACCTACATGCATGCGCGCGGAGAAGTGGCTGCACATTATACGCTGGGCACGAACTGGCGCTCGTCGCACCAGATGGTGCATGGCGTTAATCGTCTGTTTGAACGTCTCGAACATCCTTTTATTTTTCAAAACATCCCGTTTCTGCCGGTCCAGCCTGCCGAATCTAAGCGCGGTTTGGTGTTTGAGGTTACCGGGAAACCCCAGCCTGCGTTGCAATTCTGGCTAACGGGCTCCGAACCGATTGGCATTGGAGATTATCAGCAGCAGATGGCGCGCCAGTGTGCGGCGCAGATTCGTGACTGGCTCGCTGCCAGCCAGCGTAATGAAGCCTGGTTGGTTACCGATGATTCCCGGCGTTTGGTCAAGGCATCCGACATGAGCGTGTTGGTGCGTAGCCGGCGTGAAGCCTCGCTGATTCGTGATGCGCTGAGCCGTTTGTCCATTCCCTCAGTCTATCTGTCCAATCGCGACAGCGTATTCAGCACGCCGGAAGCCAGCGATATGTTGTGGCTGTTGCAGGCGGTGCTGGCGCCGGAACAGGAGCGCACGTTACGCAGCGCGATGGCGACAGCCCTGATGGGGCTGGATGCCGGGCAGGTTGATGCCTTAGGGCAAAGCGAGGCCACGTGGGATGCGCTGGTGGATGAGTTTGCGGGTTATCGCACGTTGTGGCGCCAGAAGGGCGTACTGCCGATGCTGCGTGCGCTGATGAGCCAACATCAGCTGGCGGAGAACCTGCTGGCGAGCGCAGAGGGGGAACGCCGTATTACCGATATTCTGCATATCGGTGAGTTATTGCAGGACGCCTCGGCAACGCTCGATAGCGAACATGCGCTGCTGCGCTGGCTATCGCAGCAGATTGTTCAGCCTAATCCGCAGGCGGAGAGCCAGCAGCTACGTCTGGAAAGCGACCGCCATCTGGTGCAGATCGTGACGATCCATAAATCGAAAGGGCTGGAATACCCGCTGGTGTGGCTGCCTTTCATTAGCCACTTCCGCGTGCAGGATCAGGGGCTTTATCACGATCGCGAGAGCTATCAGGCCGTGTTGGATCTGCAAAATCATGAGGAAAGTCAGACGTTAGCGGAAGAAGAACGGCTGGCGGAAGACTTACGTTTACTGTATGTCGCGCTGACCCGCTCTATCTACCACTGTAGCGTGGGCGTCGCGCCGATTCAGCGATCGCGTAAAAAAGACGGTAGCAGTGATATGCATCAGAGCGCACTGGGCTATTTACTTCAGCGTGGTAAAGAGGCCGAGGCCGCCACGTTAATCAGCGAGCTGGAAGGCATGGTGGGGGATGGTGTCGCATTGACACCGTTACAGGCGACGGAAGAACAGCGTTGGCAGCCGGATAGACCTGAATTGGCAGAGCTGCGGGCTCGCCACATTGAACGCCAACTGCGCGATGGTTGGCGAGTCACCAGCTATTCGGGGCTTCAGCAACATGGTACCGCAAGCGCGCAGGATCTGGTGCCGCGTCTGGATATTGAAGCGATAGGTGAACGTCAGGAAACGGATGAAGCCCAGCTGACGCCGCATACGTTCCCACGCGGCGCGAGTCCGGGGACGTTTTTGCATAGCCTGTTTGAAACGCTGGATTTCACTCAGCCCGTTGATGATGGCTGGCTGGCCGAGCAGTTGCAGCTACAGGGATTTGAAGCGCACTGGCATCCGGTGTTGAAGGTGTGGATGGATACGCTGTTGCATACGTCGCTTAACGAGCAGGGGATTATGCTGTCAGCGCTGGATAACGCAGATAAGCAGGCTGAATTACAGTTCTATATACCGATCGAGGCCCCGATACAGGCGGCGCAGCTCGATCGGCTGGCAAAGCATCACGATCCGCTATCCGCGCGGTGTCCGGCGCTCTCTTTTCAGCAGGTGAAAGGCATGCTGAAAGGGTTTATCGATCTGGTGTTCCGCTGGGAAGGGCGCTATTACCTGCTGGACTACAAATCCAATTGGCTCGGCCCTGATGCCAGCGCGTACACCCAAACGGCCATGATGCAGTCGATGGCCGAACACCGCTACGACCTGCAATATCAGCTCTACACGCTGGCTTTGCACCGCTATCTGCGTCATCGCATTGCGGATTATGACTATGAGCGCCATTTTGGCGGGGTGTTTTATCTGTTTTTACGCGGCGTTGAAGCGTCGCATCCCGGCAATGGCATCTTTGCTTGTCGTCCCTCTGCTGAATTTGTTTTCGGGCTAGATGCGCTCTTTAAGGGAAAGACGCCTGACGATGCTGATACAGGAATTCCCTCATGATTGCGTTACTTGAAACGGCACTGGTGCAGCGGTTGCTGCGCCCGCTGGATGTTCAGTTCGCCAGAATGCTGGCGGATGAGGCGCAGCCCGATCTGTTGTTGGCTGCCGCCTGCCTGAGTGCGCACTCGGGGGCGGGACACGTGTGTTTACCGCTGGAGAACTTGCAGGCGCAGACGCTGTTTGACGGCCGCGAGCCTGAACTGGCGCAACAGTTGCTTGCGGGAACAGGACTAAACACGGTTGCCGCATGGCAGCAGCGCTTACTGGCGTCCGATGCCGTCAGCGACGGCAACCAGCCGACGCCGCTGGTGCTGCAAGGAGAAAAGCTGTACTTGCAGCGCAGCTGGCAGAGTGAAGGCCGCGTGGCGCGGTTTATCGCCAGCGAGCGCGATACGATCCCCGTCGATGAACCTGCAATTCGGGCGGTTTTGGATCGGCTGTTTCCTGACACGGACGAAGAGATTAACTGGCAGAAGGTGGCCGCGGCTGTCGCGTTGACGCGCCGCATTGCGGTTATTTCTGGCGGGCCGGGAACGGGGAAAACCACGACGGTGGCTAAGTTGTTAGCGGCGCTGATTGAACTGAATACGGGAGACGCGTTACGTATTCAACTGGCTGCGCCGACCGGGAAAGCGGCTGCGCGGCTCACGGAGTCGCTGGGGCAGGCCCTGCACCGTCTGGCGGTGGATCCTCGGTTGCGGGAAGCGTTTCCGCAGGAAGCGACAACGCTGCATCGTCTTTTGGGGGCGGTGACGGACAGCCAGCGTCTGCGCTACCATCAGGACAATCCACTGCATTTGGATGTGCTGATTGTGGATGAGGCGTCGATGGTCGATCTGCCGATGATGGCAAATGTGATCGCTGCGCTTCCTCCACACGCCAGAATTATCTTTCTGGGCGATCGCGATCAGTTGGCATCCGTCGAGGCGGGGGCGGTGTTGGGCGATATCTGTCGTTTTGCCGAGGCTGGCTATAGCCGTACGCGGGCGCAGCAGTTGCAGCGGCTGACGGGCTGTCATCTGGATGAAAGCGGCCCTGAAGGGCAGTCGACGGTCAGTGACAGTATTTGTCTGTTACGCCGGAGCTACCGCTTCGATCCACATTCCGGTATCGGGCAACTGGCGCTGGCGGTGAACGGCGGCGATGATGCTCGCGTGCGTGCCGTGCTGAACGGCGAGTTTGCTGATATCACCTGTAGTCCATTAGCCGAGGCTGAAGAGTATCAGGCCATGTTGGCGCAGTGTGTCGAAGGGTATCGTGATTATCTACAGCTTATTACTGCGGGAGCAACGCCGGATGCCGTGCTGCTTGCCTTCCAGCGTTATCGACAGCTGTGCGCGCTGCGTGAAGGGCCGTTTGGCGTCGCAGGGCTGAATCAGCGTATTGAGCAGGCTTTGCATCAGGCTGGGTTGATTCAGCGCAGTCGTAATCCGCTTAACCGCTGGTATCCCGGCCGGCCGGTTATGATTGAACGGAACGATGCTGCTTTGGGTCTGTTCAATGGTGATATCGGTATCGCCATGATCGGGGAAAGCGGCGAGCTACGCGTGTTTTTCCCCTTGCCGAATGGCGAAACCAAAGACGTTACGCCAAGCCGTCTGCCGCCGCACGAAACGGCTTATGCGATGACGGTGCATAAATCGCAGGGATCGGAGTTTGATCATACCGCGCTGGTGCTGCCGAACCATTATTTGCCGGTGCTGACGCGGGAACTGGTGTATACCGCCATCACCCGCGCGCGCCAGCGTTTGTCTCTCTATACCGACATCAAGATCCTCTGCCGTGCGGTGAAGACGCCAACACAGCGCTATAGCGGTTTGGAAGAGCGAATTAGCGCACTAATGAATGGCGACACACCCTAAATCATTCGCGTGGCAGACAAAGCCCATGTCGGGCCAAGTCGGCAAGGGAAGCCAATGCCCATGCAGCTTGACGTGTGGCGGATAGAACGTCAGGTGGTTAGAACCTCAAATAGATAGAACGTCAGGCGGACTCGCGCTCAATCAGTGAAAAACCAATATCTACGATGGGGGAAGGCACGTTTTTCCCCTCAATCTTTTCCGCCAGCATTGCTGCTGCATCGGTGCCGATTTTCCAGCGATCGATCCTGACAGTGGTAATCGCCGGTATGCTGTGGGCGGCGAAATCCAGATCGCCAAATCCCATCACTGCCAGTTTCTTTGGCACCGCTAATCCTCTGGCGGCGGCCTCGATTATCACACCCTGGGCCAGGGTATCGGAACTGCAAATGATGGCATCAAAAACGTCGCCATCGGCGAGCAGATCGCTCAGCCCTTGTCGCCCTATCGCCAGCGTGGCAGGCCAGGGGGCGATGGCCTCACGTATATAACCATTCGGCTGTTTTTGTATGACGTCGTAGATACCTTTCTTACGCAGCCCGGCACGTGCGTCTTCAGTCCAGACAAGGCCGAAGCGTGAATGTCCTTTATCCAGCAGATAATGTCCGATGGCGTTCCCAATGCTTTCATGGGAGAAACCAACCAGCATATCGAGTGGTGTTGGCGTGAGATCCCAGATCTCAACGACAGGGATCGTGGCGTTGAGCAGAAGACGTTTGAGTTCGGGCGTATGGTGAATACCAGTGAGGACGATGCCGTCCGGGCGACGAGAAAGTAGGGTGGCGACAATCTCCGCCTCGGATTCATTGGTATCGCCAGCGACGCACAGCAGCATGTGGTAACCGCGTGCGGCCAGCTCATCGCTTATCGCCTGAACGGTATCAACGAACATGTTGTTATTGATCTGCGGTACGACGACGGCAATTAGCTTGCTGCGCCGAGACGCGAGCCCGCCTGCTAACATATTGGGGATATAACCCGTAGCGCGGACGGCTTCCATTACCTTGTTCACGGTTTCTGCACGAACAATCTTCGGGTTGTTCAACGCGCGGCTGACCGTCATGGGGGAAATGCCTGCGGCACGCGCGACATCTTCAAGCGTGGGTACACGCGGTGGGGGACTGCTGGCGTTCTTATCGCGTTTCAATCACGGGTTCCCTTCTGAGGCTACGCGCACATTCACATGTCGTCGGATTATCGTTGATGGCATATCGGTTTTCCAGTTGCTGGTGTATCTGGCAACCTGCCGAATTGTCTCGTTTTTTCGGGCTGGCACCAGAGCTGGCTATGCCGTATTCCCGTTATATCCTCTTACTTTTTATGGTGATTGCGCAATCATTAATGATGACGCTTAATGACCGATTTTATCGTGATAATGATTGTTATGTGATCCATATTGCATGTTTTTTCTTCATTTATCGCTATCTTCTTTTCTGTTTATGAATGTTAGCGCAATCATTTTGTGGGGTAAGACATGACCATCAGTGCAAATTCAGCAGCGGTTAGCTATGCGAAAGTCACGAACGTCAGAACGGCTGCCGAGTCGGGCGATCGAATTGAATGGGTAAAACTCTCTCTGGCGTTTTTGCCGCTGGCAACGCCGGTTAGCGATGCGAAAGTGCTGACCGGAAGGCAGAAACCGCTGACCGAAGTGGCGATTATTTTTGCGGAAATCCGCAGTCGTGATGGGTTTGAAGGCGTGGGGTTTAGCTACTCCAAGCGGGCGGGCGGACAGGGCATTTATGCGCACGCGAAAGAGATTGCGGATAACCTGTTGGGCGAAGATCCGAACGATATCGATAAGATCTACACCAAGCTGCTGTGGGCTGGGGCATCGGTTGGCCGCAGTGGAATGGCGGTACAGGCGATTTCTCCGCTCGACATCGCGCTGTGGGATATGAAAGCCAAGCGCGCGGGTCTGCCTCTTTCTAAGCTGTTGGGCTCACATCGTGATTCCGTGCAGTGCTACAACACCTCCGGCGGCTTCCTGCATACGCCATTGGATCAGGTATTAAAAAATGTCGTCATCTCCCGTGAAAGCGGTATCGGCGGGATCAAATTGAAAGTCGGGCAGCCGAATACGGCGGAGGATATCCGTCGTCTTACGGCGGTGCGTGAAGCGCTGGGAGATGACTTCCCGCTGATGGTGGATGCCAATCAGCAGTGGGATCGCGAAACGGCGATTCGGATGGGAAGAAAGATGGAAGCCTTTAACCTGATTTGGATTGAAGAGCCGCTGGATGCCTACGATGTGGAAGGCCATGCGGCGCTGACGGCGGCGCTGGATACACCGATTGCCACTGGCGAGATGCTGACCAGCTTCCGCGAGCATGAACAGTTGATCCTCGGGAACGCCAGTGATTTTGTTCAGCCGGATGCGCCGCGCGTGGGCGGGATTTCGCCTTTCCTGAAAATTATGGATTTGGCTGCGAAGCACGGGCGTAAGCTGGCACCGCACTTTGCGATGGAAGTGCATTTGCATCTGGCTGCGGCCTATCCGATTGAGCCCTGGCTGGAACACTTCGAGTGGCTGAATCCGCTCTTCAACGAGCAGCTAGAATTGCGCGATGGGCGGATGTGGGTATCCGATCGTCTGGGGCTGGGATTTACGCTGAGTGAGCAGGCAAGGAAGTGGACAACGCTGAGCTGCGAGTTTGGCAAGCAGCCATAAGCTGATAGGCGCTCGTGGCCGATTTTACGGTCGGCCACGAGAAGTGTTATCGAGTGGAATAGCTCAGAGATCCAGCACCAGAATCTTCGAACGACGCTGGTAGTTGTACAGCGCCTGTTTTTTCTTCGGCAGCATTTCCACTTCGGCGGGTAAAAAGCCGCGTTCCTGGAACCAGTGAATGCTGTGCGTCGTCAGCACAAACAGCTTTTGCAGGCCCTGCTGGCGTGCCTGAGCAGCAATGCGTAGCAATAGCATATCGCCGCGCGATGAACTGCGGTAATCCGGATGAACCGCAACGCAGGCCATTTCGCCGATGCTTTCTTCCGGGAACGGATAAAGCGCAGCGCAGGCGATGGTCAGGTTATCGCGTACCACGACGGTGAATTTGTCGATCTCCATTTCCAACTGCTCACGCGAGCGTCTTACCAGAATGCCTTGTTCTTCCAGCGGGCGGATCAGTTCCAGAATGCCGCCGATGTCATTGATGGTCGCACGGCGAACCTGCTCGGCGCTCTCCATCACGATCTGCGTACCGATGCCGTCACGTGAGAACAACTCCTGCAGCAGCGCACCGTCATCCTGATAGCTGATCAGATGGCTGCGGCGTACGCCGCTACGGCAGGCTTTGACTGCGCCGCGTAGGAATCTGACGGTACCAGAATGGTAATCGCCAGCCTGTTCCAGCGCATCAATACGCTGCTGTGCGTCATCCGGGAACAGCTCGGAAATGATGCTGCCTTCTTCATTGGTCACGCCCTGCGAGGAGCAGAAGCCAATCATCTTCTCTGCCTTCAGCTTAATGGCGAGCTGGGTCGCGACCTCTTCTGAGGTTAAATTGAAACTTTCACCCGTGACAGAAACCGCAACCGGCCCGAGCAGGACAATCGCGCCGCTATTCAGCTGGCGGTGAACCGCTTCTTCATCAATGCGGCGAATGCGGCCGCTGTGGCAGTAGTCCACGCCGTCATCAACGCCAAGCGGCTGCGCGATAATAAAATTACCGCTGACGACATTAATATGGGCGCCTTGCAGCGGCGTGTTGTTCAGGCTCATCGACAGTCGGGCCGTGATGTCCAATTGCAGCATCCCCGCCGCCTGCTTAACCAGTTCCAGCGTAGTGCTGTCGGTGATGCGGGTGTTTTTATGGTAGTGAGGCTCGTAGTGATGCGTTGTCAGGTTGGCATCGATCTGGGGGCGAGCGCCATAAACGACCACCAGCTTGATCCCCAGACTGTGCAGCAGCCCGATATCATTTACGATGCTAGAGAAGTTGGCATGTTCAATGGCTTCGCCACCTAACATGATGACAAACGTTTTGCCACGGTGGGCATTGATATAGGGAACTGAATGGCGGAAGCCCTGAACCAGTTCTGTACTCCGTTCCTTCACTGCGAGCCCTCTTTGCATTTTTATTCGTAATTTCTGTATTTTTATTCTTTATAGCGTAAAACGCAAGAGGAAGTATTCACCATAAAAGCGAGGTTAATGCTTCAAATTTATGATATCCGCCTGTTATAAGGCCTGCAGATGATTTTTGCATGACAGCACTGGGCAGATTCGTTAAAGTTTTTGACAATTTTTACCTTTATTCATTTTTTGATCGCTTATCCCATGCAGTAGCAAACAAAAATTCAGGATAACGCACAGCAATCAGATCGGAGCGGCATGTCTCATTCGAATCATCATCTGACTCGACGGCGTCTATTACAAAGCGCAGCAGCAACCTGGCTGTTAAGCGTAAGTGGTGTAGGGATGGCGGCGACCACACAGGTTGTTGCCGTGCGCGTCTGGCCGTCTTCTGCCTATACCCGCGTCACGTTGGAATCTAATCACCCGCTGAAATATAAACAGTTTAGTCTCAGTAATCCTGAACGTATTGTGGTGGATATCGAAAATGTTCACCTGAACAGCGTATTGAAGGAAATAGCCAGCCAGTTTCAGCAGGATAACGATCCGCTGATTAAAGAAGCGCGCATCGGCCAGTTTGATAAAAGCACGGTGCGTTTGGTGCTGGAACTCAAACAGCAGGCGACGACCAAAGTCTTTACGCTGGGGCCGGTGGCCGAATTCAAGCATCGGCTGGTGCTGGATTTGTACCCTGCGGCAGGGCGCTATGACAACGAAGAAGATCCGCTGCTGGCGCTGTTGGAGGATTACAACAAAGGCGATCTGGAGCGCACGCTGCCAGCAGAAGCGCCGAAAGCCGGGAAGGCAGGGCGGGATCGTCCGCTGATTATTATGCTCGACCCTGGTCACGGCGGTGAAGATCCCGGTGCGATTGGCAAGAATAAAACGCGCGAGAAAGACATCGTGCTGCAAATCGCCCGCCGCCTGCGCAAGCTGATCGATAATGAATCCAACATGAAAGCCTATATGACGCGTAATGAAGATGTGTTCATTCCGCTACGCGTGCGGGTGGCGAAAGCGCGCAAGCAGCGTGCCGATCTGTTCATTTCGATTCATGCGGATGCGTTTACCAATCGATCGGCAAGAGGATCGTCTGTTTTTGCACTCTCGAAGAAAGGGGCAACCAGTACCGCTGCCAGATTTCTGGCAGAAACTCAGAACGAATCCGATTTGATCGGCGGCGTGAGCATGAGCGGCGATCGCTATCTGGATCACACCATGTTCGATCTGGTGCAGACCGTCACTATCAGCGACAGCCTGAAGTTTGGTAAAGAGATCCTGAGTCGGTTGGGCAAAGTGAATCGCCTGCATAAAAACAGCGTCGATCAGGCTGGATTTGCGGTACTGAAAGCGCCGGATATTCCGTCTGTTCTGGTTGAGACGGCATTTATCAGTAATCTGGAGGAAGAGCGCAAGCTGCGCACCGGTCATTTCCAGCAGCAAATTGCCGAATCCATTTTTGCAGGCATTAAAGCCTACTTTGCCAGCCAGGCTCAGCAGTAATTGATGTTGCTGATGTCGTACGATGACCGCGCCTAACCGGCGCGGTTCAGCAGTAATATGTCTGGGGCGTGGTATGTAGAGATAGGTAGTATGTAGAAATAGGTCGCGCAGAAAACAAAAAAGCACCCGTTAAGGTGCTTTATCGCTGCGTTCTTAATCGAACAGAACGTAATTGAAAATAGTCTTAATTGGTTGCGGGGGCCGGATTCGAACCGACGACCTTCGGGTTATGAGCCCGACGAGCTACCAGGCTGCTCCACCCCGCGTCCGTACTAACTTTTTACTATTGACTATCTTTTACTGCTTTCACTTTTCTTGATGGACGACTCACATCAATTGGTTGCGGGGGCCGGATTCGAACCGACGACCTTCGGGTTATGAGCCCGACGAGCTACCAGGCTGCTCCACCCCGCGTCCGTACTAACTTTTTACTATTGACTATCTTTTACTACTTTCACTTTTCTTGATGGACGACTCACATCAATTGGTTGCGGGGGCCGGATTTGAACCGACGACCTTCGGGTTATGAGCCCGACGAGCTACCAGGCTGCTCCACCCCGCGTCCGTGGATGCGCACTATACTCTCCATGAGTATTGATGCAACCTATTTCTCTAAAAAGCACGGTATTTGGCGGTCAGGTGATTGATTTACCGCCTTATAGGTTGTTTTGTGACCGTAATGTGGCGATGGGAGGAAACCCCACCTTTTACTGTGCCGCGTGCCGAATGGCATACGCGCGATCCGTGGATTTATGTGCTGTCCCATTCCTTTCTCGATAGCCGTTTGTTATCGTTCGACGGTAAATTTTTTGATGTAAAAAGCGAGCGCAAAGATGAAGGGACGGTGGGGAAAATATGTGCTGACCGCAGTGGTCATTGCCATTCTGGCAGGGTGTCAATCCAGGCCAACCGATCGCGGGCAGCAATATAAAGATGGTCACCTCAACCAGCCTCTGGAATTGGTGAATGAGCCCAATGCCAAAGGAAAACCGGTCAACGCGCGGGATTTCATGACACAGGTTTCTGAAATCCGGTCGGCGTCACCTAATCTGTATACGCGCAATAATACGACCTTTCAGGCGATTGAAAACTGGATGATGTCGGGGGCTGACACCCGTGAACTGAGCAAGTTTGGTCTGAACGCCTGGCAGATGGAAGGTGTTGATAATTTTGGTAACGTGCAGTTTACCGGTTATTACACGCCGGTGTTGCAGGCGCGCCATACCCGCCAGGGTGAATTCCGCCATCCTTTATATGCCATGCCGTCGAAGGGCAGAAAGAACAGTCGGCTGCCGGATCGCGCCGGTATTTATGCCGGTGCGCTGGATGAGCGTCTGGTTCTTGCCTGGACCAACTCGCTGGTTGATAACTTCATGATGGAAGTGCAGGGCAGTGCCTATATTGATTTTGGCGATGGACGTCCGCTGACGTTCTTCGGCTATGCGGGTAAAAACGGCCATGCCTACCGCAGTATTGGTAAAGTGTTGATCGACCGTGGTGAAGTCCCGCGTGAAGAGATGTCTATGCAGGCCATCCGCAAGTGGGCGGAACAGCACACCGAATATGAAGTGCGTGAACTATTCGAACAGAACCCCTCTTTTGTGTTCTTCAAGCCAATGATGTCTGCACCTGTCAAAGGGGCAAGCGCCGTGCCGCTGGTGGCGAAAGCCTCTGTTGCCTCTGACCGTTCGCTGATTCCGGCAGGCACAGCCCTGTTAATGGAAGTGCCGCTGTTGGATAACGTTGGCAAATTCACCGGCAAGTATGAAATGCGCCTGATGATTGCGCTGGATGTCGGCGGGGCGATTAAAGGCCAGCACTTCGATATGTATCAGGGGATTGGGCCAGATGCAGGTCACTCGGCAGGCTTCTATAACCACTATGGGCGGGTCTGGGTGTTGAAGAATACGCAAAGCAACTCGGCGAACGGTTCAGGTTCTTCACTGCTGGTTAATTATCAACAAAACTGATTCTTCTCTGAGGTTGTTGTCATGGCGATTAAACGTTATCCACATCTTGCGCATTGGGGCGCATTTACCGCTGTGGTTGAAGACGGCAGGCTGATTCGCTGCGAGCCGTTTTCCGACGATCCGGCTCCTTCTGCTATGCTCGATTCCATCGTGCCGCTGGTGTATTCCGACCGACGCATCCGTCGGCCTTCGGTACGGCGTTCCTGGCTCCAGAAACGCGAAAATAGCGACAGGACGCTGCGTGGCAGGGAAGATTTTGTTGAAGTAGATTGGGATGTGGCGCTCGATCTGGTCGCGCAGGAGAACCGCCGTGTTCGCGATCGCTACGGTGCGGATGGCCTGTTTGCCGGTTCCTACGGCTGGTCATCTGCCGGACGCTATCACCATGCACGTTCTCAGGTACGACGCTTCTATTTCTCCGGCGGCGGCGCGGTCGATCAGCAGGGCAATTACAGCTGGGGCGCGGCGCAGTTCTTCCTGCCGTATGTGATTGGTACTTTTCATCCGCTGACGGGGAAGGTGACCGAGTGGCGCAGCGTTGCCGAGCACTGTGATATTTTCCTCGCGTTTGGCGGTCTGGCGCTGAAAAACGCGCAGGTGGCATCCGGCGGTGCCGGGCACCACACGTTGAAGCCCGCGCTGGAAACGCTGGTGGCGAAAGGAATTCCCGTCATTAACATCAGTCCGATGCGCGATGACTGCCCCGAGTTTGTGAACGCCGAATGGATTCCTATCCGTCCGAATACCGATGTCGCTCTGATGCTGGCGCTGGGCTATGAGATTCAGCGTTTGGGCGCTGACGATAAGGATTTTCTGCAACGCTACTGTGTTGGCTATGAGCAACTGAGCGACTATTTGCATGGCCGCGGCGATGGCGTGGTGAAAACGCCCGAGTGGGCCAGCGACATCACCGGCATTCCTGCTGAGCGTATTCGGCGTCTGGCGCAACAGCTGATTGGCGTGCGCAGCTTTATTACCTGTTCTTACTCTGTGCAGCGCGCACACCGCGGCGAGCAGCCGTACTGGATGATGATTGCGCTGTCCTCAATGTTAGGACAGGTGGGGTTACCGGGCGGTGGATTCTCCTTCGGGCACGGCTCGATGAACAGCGTGGGCAACGAGCGTATTTCAACGCCTGCGCCAGCTTCGCCTTCCAGCCCGAATGCGGGGCGAGCGATCCCCGTGGCGCGCATTGCCGATATGCTCTTGCATCCCGGTACGCCTTATACCTTTCAGGGCGAAACCCATACTTATCCCGATATTCATCTGATTCACTGGGCGGGCGGTAATCCGTTCCATCACCATCAGCAGTTGAACCGTCTGGTTGACGGCTGGCGCAGACCGGATACGGTGATTGTGCAGGATATCGTCTGGACGCCAGCGGCGCAGATGGCGGATATCGTGCTGCCTGTCACGACTACGCTGGAGCGTAATGACATCGGCGGGTCGTCCCGCGATCGCTTTATTTTTGCCATGCATCAGGCAATTGCGCCGCAGCATCAGGCGCGTAATGACGTGGATATCTTCAGCGAGCTGGCGGAACGTTTGGGTTATGGCGATGTGTTCACGCAAAATCGCAGTGAGCAGCAGTGGCTGGAACACCTTTATGACGAGTGCCGTTCAAGACAGCGAGGCGTTGCCGACCGCTGGCCGTCATTCGAGGGTTTCTGGCAGCAGGGACATGTAGAAATCCCGATGGATGAAAAGCCGTTTGTGTTCTTTGAGGATTTCCGCCGCGACCCGCAGCAGCATGCGCTCAGTACGCCAAGCGGTAAAATTGAGCTGTTCAGTTCTGCTATCGCCAGCTATGGCTATGCCGATTTTGCGCCACACCCGGAGTGGCAGCCTCCTGTTGAATGGCTGGGAGCCAAAAGCACGGAAGAATGGCCGCTGCACTTTATTTCCATTCAGCCGTCTGACCGTTTGCACAGCCAACTGGCCGTGACGCCGCAGGTTGCTGCGAATAAGACCGCAGGAAAAGAGACGCTTTACATGCATCCACAGGATGCTGCCGTGCGGGATATCACCGACCGTTCGCAGGTGGAAGTCAGAAACGCGCGTGGCCGCATTCTGGCGGGCGTACAGATTACCGACGGCGTCACGCCGGGGGTGGTGATCATGTCCACCGGCGCCTGGTTTGAGCCCGGTTTTGGTCAGAAAACGTGGCATCCGGTTGAGCAGTCTGGGAATGCGAATGTACTAACGCTGGATATCGGCACGTCGCCGCTGACGCAGGGGCCGAATGCCATGAGCTGTCTGGTGGATGTCGTGCGGGTTTAGCGCTATCCTGAGCCGCTTTTTCTCGCTGTTTTATTCTTCTGTGATTTTGTTTTCGTAAGGTTGATTGAATGAGTACGCAATTATCCGAAGCCTATTTGCAACGCTTCGGCGGTACCGCGCGGTTATATGGTCAACAGGCGCTGGCGCTGTTTTCTCAGGCTCACGTTTGCGTGATTGGCATTGGTGGCGTCGGTTCCTGGGCGGCTGAGGCGCTGGCGCGTACCGGCATCGGCGCGATTACGCTGATTGATATGGATGATGTGTGCGTCAGTAATACCAACCGCCAGATCCACGCGCTGCGTCAGCACACTGGACAGTCGAAGACGGAAGTGATGGCTGAGCGTATTCTGGCGATCAACCCGGAATGTCGCGTCACCTGCGTGGATGATTTCATTAGTGCGGAAAACGTGGCCGGACTGCTCGATAAAAACTTCAGCTATGTGATTGACGCCATCGACAGCGTGCGCCCGAAGGCGGCGCTGCTTTCTTACTGTCGCCGCTATAAGATCCCGGTGGTGACAACCGGCGGTGCAGGTGGGCAGATCGATCCGACGCGGATTGAAGTCGTCGATCTGGCGAAAACGATTCAGGATCCGCTGGCCGCCAAGCTGCGCGAGCGGTTAAAGCATGATTTTAACGTGGTGAAGAACAGCAAAGGAAAGCTGGGTATAGACTGTGTGTTTTCCAGCGAGCCGCTGGTTTATCCGCAGCCTGACGGTTCCGTTTGTGCATCGCGCAGCACGGCAGACGGCGTCATGCGTATGGATTGTGCGTCAGGCTTTGGCGCTGCGACGATGGTCACCGCAACCTTCGGGTTTGTTGCGGTATCCCATGCGCTGAAGAAGATGATGGCGAAACATGAAAGAGCGTCTGCGATGTAACAGAAAGCCTGCGGTACAGAAGTCGCGCGAATGTCGCTACTTATCCGCTGCTTCTTGTTCCGCAATGTCCCTGATTCTTGCGGCCAGCGCTGCCAGCCCGCTTGAACGTGAAGCGCTGAGCTGAGCGCGTAGCCCCAGCATGTCAAAGAGCGCCAGCGGATCGTGCTGTAATAGCGTTTCTGGCGTTTTTCCCTCAACGGCGGTGAGCAATACCGCCAGCAATCCCCGCACGATACGCCCATCGCTGTCGCCGTAAAAATGTAGCCTGCCGTCCTCTTGGCGTAGATAACCCAGCCAGACGCGATTTTCACAGCCGGATAACGAAATATCCTCGGTTTTTAGTGCATCTGGCAGTGCTGGCAGCGCTTTTGCCAACAAAATGAGCTGCCGATAGCGATCTTCCCATGCGCGGCAGGTATCGAAGCGCGCGAGCAGATCGGCGACGGTGATGGCGTGGCCAAAAGGATGCATAGTGTCAGTTGTCTGGGTCATGGTTTAGTCGATCAGTAATTCAAGGGCGTTGCCTACCGCGGCGATCAGCGCAGCAACATCTTGTTGGTTATTGTATGGGGCAAATGAGGCGCGGAGCGTGCCGCTGACACCGAGCGCGTCCATGAGCGGCTGCGCACAGTGATGTCCGGCACGCAGTGCGATGCCGCTTTCGGCTAATAGCGTCACCAGATCGCTGTGGTGCACGTCAGCAATATCAAAGGATAGGACGCTGGACTGCGGGCAACGGAAGCTGCGAAAGCCGGGGAACTGCGCCAGATGGGTTTCGGCGAGCTGTGCCAAACTCTGGCTGTGCTGCTCTGCGGCGTGCTGATCTTGTGTGGTCAGCCAGTCTAACGCCGCAGACAGGCCAAGTACGCCGGCAATGTGTGGCGTTCCCGCCTCAAACCGTTGTGGAATCGCCTGCGGTTTAAAACCGTCAAAGGATACCTGCTTCATCATTTTCCCGCCGCCTTGCCACGGCATCATGCTTTCCAGCAGGGCTGTTTTACCGTACAGCACGCCAATCCCGGTTGGGGCATAAAGTTTGTGCCCGGAAAATGCATAGAAATCGATATCCAGCGCCTGTACATCCGGCGAGCAGTGAACAATGCCCTGCGCGCCGTCAACCATCACTACCGCGCCATAGCGGTGAGCCAGCGCAATCGCGCGCGCCAGATCGGGCTGACCGCCCGTCACGTTTGACATTTGCCCCAGCGCCAGCAGGCGGGTTTTGGGCGTGATCAGCGTGGCGAGCTGTTCAACATCGGGTAAGAAGTCCGCGCCTATCGGTAGCTTCACCACGGTCGCGCCGGTTTGCTGCGCCACCATCAGCCACGGAATGAGGTTAGCGTGATGTTCCGCTTCACTCACAACGATCTCATCGCCCGGTTGCAGGCGAGGACGGGCATAGCTTTGCGCGACCAGATTGATTGCTTCCGTCGTACCCCTGGTCCAGACAATAGAACGCGGATCGTCTGCATGGAGTAACGTGGCGACTTGCTCTCGAGCGCCTTCAAAGCGCTGGGTCAACGCCTGCGCACCGTGATGCTGGCTGCGATGCACCGTACCACTCTCGCTGCAATAGAACGCCTGCACCGCATCAATAACGGGCTGTGGTTTCAGCGCGGTCGCGGCGCTATCAAGATACACCGTCGAATGCTGGAGAGCGGGGAACTGTTGGCGAAAGGTGGCGGGGTTAAACGGTGTCATGAGCATCCTCTTTTGGAGGGCCGATCCTGTCCCATTTTGTCGAGAGAGACAAGTTTAGGACTATGCCTAATGCGATTTTATGGAAAAAAAAGCAACTATTGCTACGCTTTAAAGTGTTAATTTTCAGGATTTCCTGATGAATAAGGTTAACTAGAAAACATTTAAATTCATTGAGGGTTAACTATGAAGAATAAAATTTCTATTTTTGCCGCTATCGTGATGGCGTTTTCTCTGGCAGCCTGTTCCAGTAATTACGTCATGCATACCAATGACGGTCGTACCATCGTCGCAGAGGGGAAACCGAAGGTTGACGATGAGACGGGTATGATCAGCTATACCGATGCCTACGGTCAGCAACAGCAAATTAATCGTGATAATGTGAAAGAAATGGTGAAAGGGAAGTAGTACTACTTGCCTACCATTACACGTTGCCTGTTAAGCCGTGTCAGACTGAGATCGGTGTGCCGTGGCATTTCAGGTGTGAAACGTAAGCAAAAAAAAAGCACCGCAATTTGCGGTGCTACACAAAAAATCACTTTGGACAGACAGGGTAAATGTACAGGAAGTGAATAGGGTAGACTCGCTACCACATCTGCAAAAGGCAGACAAACAAATAGCAAACACAACATCACAACCACAAGCCAAAAGCACCTCAGGTCACCCCTCCGCACTTTTCGTTCCGGCCCAGGAAGTTGCGCTAATATAGGTATTTGCTGGTACATCCTCAACGGACAAATTATAATGTCTCGGATTACAAAAACTAATAGCTGTACCCGTCATCTTTTCGTTGCAGAGAATCTGGCTATTACCACTGGTTTTAATCGCTTAGCCAGCTAATTGGAAGGCGATCTTGCCCTTTGTTGCCTTTCTGCATCTTAAGATTTAATGGGTATAAATGTACCCGATAAATCGCTGATTTAGCGTAAACCAAAAGATTTCATTCATGTCAAAACGTCTCCCTCCGCTCAACGCATTACGCGTTTTTGATGCGGCGGCTCGCCATTTAAGTTTTACCAAAGCGGCAGAAGAACTGTTTGTTACGCAGGCCGCCGTCAGCCACCAGATTAAGTCACTGGAAGATTTTCTGGGGCTTAAATTATTCCGCCGTCGTAATCGCTCCCTGCTACTGACGGAAGAGGGGCAAAGTTACTATCTTGATATCAAAGAGATCTTCTCATCTTTGAATGACGCAACCCGTAAGTTGCAATCCCGCAGTGCCAAAGGCGCGTTAACGGTCAGCCTGTTGCCCAGCTTTGCCATTCATTGGCTGGTGCCGCGTCTGTCGAGCTTTAACTCCGACTATCCGGGGATTGATGTTCGTATTCAGGCGGTGGATCGCGATGAAGATCGTCTGGCGGATGACGTGGATGTCGCGATTTTCTACGGTCGGGGAAACTGGCCGGGATTGCGGGTGGAAAAACTGTACGCTGAGTATCTCTTGCCGGTTTGCTCGCCAGCATTGCTGACGGGGAATCACCCGTTAAAAACGCCGGACGATCTGGTTGCACACACGCTGCTGCACGATGCGTCGCGCCGTGACTGGCTGTCCTATACGCGTCAGCTTGGCGTGCAAATTAATGTGCAACAGGGGCCGATTTTCAGCCACAGCGCGATGGTATTGCAGGCGGCCATTCACGGGCAGGGCGTGGCGCTGGCGAATAATGTGATGGCTCAGACGGAAATCGAAGCCGGGCGGCTGGTGTGTCCGTTTAACGATGTGCTGGTCAGCCGGAACGCTTTTTATCTGGTATGTCATGACAGTCAGGCAGAACTGGGTAAAATAGCCGCCTTTCGCCATTGGATTCTGGCGCGGGCAGCCAGCGAGCAGGAAAAATTTCGCTTCCGCTATGACAACGGCACGCGCTGAAGCCGTGTCGCGGGCTGTCGAAGTTTGATGACCGAATAACTCACGTAGATAACTACGTTTCAGACTGATGACAGATCTATTTGCACGGAGTAACGGAATAGAAGAGTAAAGCGTTTGCGCCATGGATGGCGCAAGCCGAGCGCACAGGGACGTGTTTACAGCGACTTTACGATCTATCCGTTACTACCGCTCGGTGGTCTTTGTCAGCCACCTCGTTTATAGGTAACAACGATTATAGGTAACTACGATGAATAGTCGTTTCATGCTGGTGTTTACTGCTATCAGCGGCTTCACTTTTGTCGCGCTAGGCGCGTTTGGTTCCCATGTTCTCAGTAAAACGCTGGGCGCAACGGAACTGGGCTGGCTGCGTACCGGCCTTGAATATCAGGCATTTCACACGTTAGCGATTCTGGCGCTGGCGGTTGCGATGCAACAACGAACCAATCTGTGGTTTTACTGGAGCAGCGTTTTTCTGGCGTTGGGAACGGTACTCTTCAGTGGAAGTTTGTACTGTCTGGCGCTTTCTCACATGAAACTGTGGGTTTATGTGACGCCGATTGGCGGAACCTGTTTTCTGGTGGGATGGATATTAATATTGATTGGCGCACTGCGTCTGAAGAGAAAGGCTGAACGCCATGAATAAAGTCATTTTGTATTGTCGCCCCGGGTTTGAGAAAGAGTGTGCGGCGGAAATAACGGAAAAAGCCACGCAGCATAATGCTTTCGGCTTCGCGCGGGTAAAAGAAAACAGCGGTTACGTGGTGTTTGAATGCTACCAGCACGAGGATGCCGAGCGTCTGGTGAAAACGCTGCCGTTCCATGAGCTGATTTTTGCCCGTCAGATGTTCGTGAGTGGTGAACTGCTGCGCGATCTGCCGCCGGAAGATCGTATCACGCCAATTATCGGCATGTTATCGGGAGCCATTGAACGGGCAGGAGAACTGCGCGTTGAAGTTCCTGACACCAACGAAAGCAAAGAGCTGATGAAGTTCTGCCGCAAATTCACCGTGCCGCTGCGCGCGGCGTTGCGCGAACATAAAATTCTGTTGGGCTATGAAAAAGCAGATCGGCCAGTACTGCATGTACTGTTCATTGCTCCAGGCTGCTGCTATGTCGGTTACTCCTATAGCAATAACAATTCACCGTTTTATATGGGGATCCCACGCCTCAAGTTCCCTTCTGATGCACCAAGCCGTTCGACGCTGAAGCTGGAGGAGGCGTTTCACGTCTTTATTCCTGCGGATGAGTGGGATGAGCGCTTGGGCAGCGGTATGTACGCGGTGGATTTAGGCGCGTGTCCCGGCGGCTGGACTTACCAACTGGTTAAACGCAGCATGATGGTTTATGCGGTAGACAATGGACCCATGGCACCGAGCCTGATGGAGACTGGGCAGGTGATGCACCATCAGGCGGACGGCTTCCGCTTTGAGCCACCGCGTAATAACGTGTACTGGCTAGTGTGCGACATGGTGGAAAAACCCGCGAAAGTTACCAGCCTGATGAGTGATTGGCTGATCAAGGGCTGGTGTCGTGAGGCCATTTTCAACCTGAAGCTGCCGATGAAGAAGCGCTATGAAGAAGTGTCGCAGAATCTGGCCGTGCTGCGTGAACGCCTGAGCGAAAATGGGATTAATGCTGAAGTGCATGCCAAGCATTTGTACCATGACCGCGAGGAAATCACCGTACACGTTCGTCGTTTCTGGAGCGCAGTGCCTGGCCGTCGCGACGAGCGATAAAATAAGAGATATCGTGGATTTTACTGTTATCTGGCGTAAAAAATTATGCTGAGGAGATAGTCGGCTTAGGATGAGCCGCACGGATACGGCGAAAGCTTGCGCCATGCTGGGAGCATGTCGCAAGCGGTCCGTTAAGCCAGATACCGACGAAGGTACCGCGTAGCGGCATAATTTAGCCAGAAGCCTGGGGTCATGGGGCGAGCGGCGTGTGAGCCGCCCCATGTCGGGCGCATGCTACTGGGGTAGCATGAAAAATGACGGTATTATTGCGCACGAAACCCTCTCCTAGTCTGCATAAAAAATGTGACTAAGAGGCAGGTATCAATAGGGGCACACCGTCCGTCTCTTAATATGGTAGCCTCAGCTGTTGCAGATTGCCATTGAGCGTTAAATCGGTATGCAGCATAGCCACTTGACGGCTGATTAGCGCCATGTCTTTATGCTGTTCCAGCTTCTTACGCCACTTTTCTGGTACGGCATCTAATTGCTGATACAGTGCCTCCAAGCTTCCAGCCTGTTGCAAAAGTTGTGCGGCGCTTTTAGGGCCGATACCCGCGACGCCCGGTATTTTGCTGCTGCTAATGCCTGCCAGCCCCCAGTAGTCCGTAAGCTGTTGCGGTGACACACCAAACTCCTGTTCAACAAACGGCAGATCCAGCCAGCGTTTCTGGAAGTAGTCCCTAATCTGAATGTGTGGCGCTAATAGCTGGCAGTATCCTTTATTGGTCGACACAATCGTTGCCTGATGACCCGCTGATGACAGCTTGGTGGCTAGCGTAGCCGCCAGATCGTCGGCCTCATTGCCGGGGCTATGCCAGCTTGCTACGCCTGCTGCGGCAAATGCCGCTTTAATTTGCGGTAGTTCCTGTTTCAGATTGTCCGGCATTGGCGTGCGGCCCGCCTTGTAGTCAGGCAGGAGTTGGTGACGCCAACTGGTAACACGACCTTCATCATCAAATTCTTCATGATCAAACACTGCAACAGCGTGCGTAGGCTGGCTGTTTTGTATGAGCTGATGCAGTGCATGTTGGCATGCTGTGATACAGGGCGAACCTTGTACCGCATGAATGCGACGTATCAGATTGAGCGCGTCGACAATCAGCAAATGGACGGACATCGCGTAATTCCTGATGTAATAAGAGGGGGAAGCTGGGCTTCCCCACATAGGTACGACCGGACGGTGGACCGTTAGGAGCAGATTTCGTAGCAGGGGATATAGGCGCTGCCGGGCAGCTTCATGCGCTGCTGCGCGACAAAGCCCTGTAACAGTGTATCCATGCTTTTCATCATCTGCGGATCGCCATGAATTTTGTACGGCCCACGTTGTTCAATCGCCTGAATGCCAACTTCCTTCACATTACCGGCCACAATACCGGAGAACGCCCGGCGCAGCGCGGCAGCCAGTTCTTCAGCCGGCTGATTCGGATGCAGGTTGAGATCGGCCATATTTTCATGTGTTGGTTCGAAGGGCAGTTGCAGATCGGGTGCGATGCGCAATGACCAGTTAAAGCTGTAGGCATCACCCGTGTGGCGACGGCTTTCTTTCACCTGCGGCATCGCTTTCTTCATCTGACGGGCGACTTCCGCAGCGTCATTAATGATGATCGAGTAGTAACGACGCGCCTGACGACCCAGCGTGCCAACAATGAACTCGTCCAGCACGCGGAAATAGTCTGCGCTTTCTTCCGGCCCGGTCAGGATAATCGGCAACACTTGCTCGCTGTTTTCCGGGTTCATCATGATGCCCAGCAAATAGAGGAACTCTTCCGCCGTTCCGACCCCACCAGGGAAAATAATGATGCCGTGTCCGATACGGACAAAAGCCTCCAGACGCTTTTCGATGTCCGGCATAATGATCAGTTCATTGACCAGCGGATTCGGCGGTTCGGCCGCAATGATGGACGGCTCGGTCATACCGATGAAACGCCCTTCTTTATAGCGCTGCTGTGCGTGGCCGACGGCGGCACCTTTCATTGGTGCTTCCATCGCACCCGGGCCGCAGCCCGTACAGATATTCAGTTCACGCAGGCCGAGCTGGCTGCCCACCTTACGCGCATACTGGTATTCGATTTCATTAATCGAATGGCCGCCCCAGCAAACCACCATGTTCGGCTCTTCCCCGACGTGGAGCGCCTTGGCATTACGCAGGATAGAGAACACCAGATTGGTGATATGGGCGGAATTTTCCAGATTCAGATTCTGATAGCGGCCTGCACTGGCGATTTGGCCGTTAACGAAAAGAATGTCGCGCAATACGGCGAACAGGTTAGCCTGCAAGGCTCGAATGATGTTGCCGTCAACGAAAGCGTCTTCCGGCGGGTTCACCAGTTCCAGTTTGACACCGCGCTCACGGCGCAGCACGTTGATATCAAAATCTTCATAACGAGACAGCAGCTCTTTGCTGTTATCTGTCTGGCTACCGGAATTCAGTACGGCGAGGGAACAGTTGCGAAACAAACGGTAGAGATCGCTGCTGGCTGTGCTTTTCAGCATGTCCACTTCCAACTGCGATAACAAATCCATCGATCCCAATGGGCTGATATGTGTAATCAATTTTGCTCCTTGAAACGCAATATAATTCGCGATGCCATGCTGGCTGCCGAGAGCACGTTCCGTTGCTACACGCTCGACGTTTCAGCAACATGGCACGAATGTCATCCATTTAAGACGCGACGCGGAACGTCATACGTTAAATACCGCGAGCCTAAATGAAACCTACTTGAGCACCGTTCAGACGTTATGGATCTTTTGTTGTCTGGCACACCACCTTAACGCGCTGTCATCATTTTTTCCAATGTTGGCGGCAGTCTCTCCCCTAACTTGCGTGACGCTACGCATATTACCGTGCAAACCCGTAACTTATCGGTCGATTACTGGCGCGGCAGGCGTCCAGTTGGCGCGTTAAACGGATAGTTACTGCGCCACGGATTGATGTCCAGCCCGCCGCGGCGGGTATAGCGGGCGTAAACGCTGAGTTTTTCCGGCTGGTAGTAGCGCGTGATGTCGTTAAAAATTCGTTCCACACACTGTTCATGAAATTCGTTATGATGTCGAAATGAGACAATGTAGCGCAGCAGCGCTTCACGGTTAATGCGTTTGCCGCGATAGTGGATCTGTACAGAGCCCCAGTCGGGCTGATGGGTGATCAAACAGTTGGATTTCAGCAGGTGGCTGACCAGTGTTTCCTCAACGACAGGCGCGTCCTGTTCGTTTGTCGCCAGATAGTCGGCGCTGAAGTCGTAGCTGTCGATCTGAATGTCTTGATCGTCGATGCATTCGCCTATGAATCCTGCTATCGGCTGGCCTTCAAGCTCGCTGAGTTTGAAAAGCGTGATGCTGACGTCCCCCTGAGCGCAGTGCGCCAGATCCTTGGCTAACGTTGCGCGTACGCTTTCCCAACTGTCGAATGTCGTCTGATTAAAGCTGTTCAGGTACAGCTTGAAACTTTTTGATTCAATCAGATTCAGGCTTTCCGCATTGAGATGCATTTCACCGACGGCCACCTGAGGTACGCCGCGGTTGTTCAGCCAGGAAAGCTCGTAGAGCGTCCAGATATCCGCGCCATGAAAAGGCAGGCTGTCAGGATAAATGCCCAGTGGATCGCGGTTCAGGCTACGTGGCACCGGTTGCAGAAGTGCGGCATCATAGCGATCGTGATAGGGGGTGGGTTTGCCCAGTGTCAGCCCGCTCAGGGCCTGATGCTTGTCATAAACGGACATGCTGTTACCTTGATGTGATAAGCGTGATGGCGAATAGTGTAACCTGACTAAAAGAGTGATGAGAAAAATTATGGAGCATGAGGTCGTTTCGGCACTGGCGGCGTTTACCCAGCGCTATGTTGACTGCTGGCAGCAGGAGAAGGGGCATTTGCCCGCCAGTGAAGCCCTTTACGGCATATCTTCCCCATGTATTGTCGAAAATCATGAGGATACGGTTTACTGGTCGCCACAGCCTTTTGCTCCTTCAGCCGCATTGGATGGCGTGGAACGTGCACTGGAAATCAGCCTGCATCCTGATGTTCATGCTTTTTACACCGCGCAGTATGCCGGGGATATGGCGGCGCAGTTTGATTCGCTCTCCTGTCAACTGTTGCAGGTGTGGAGTGAAGAAGATTTCACCCGCATGCAGGAGAATCTGATTGGTCATTTGTTAACGCAGAAACGCCTTAAGCTGACGCCAACGCTGTTTTTAGCAACGACTGATTCTGAGATGACAATGGTGTCGTTGTGTAATATTTCTGGTGAAATCATCCTGGAAGAGTTCGGTACGAAAAAGCGTCAGATCTTAGCGCCGACGCTGACAGCGTTTCTTTCTAACCTGAACCCGTTAGCGGTCTAATGGTTAATCGAATTTCACTTTCGGCTTTGTGAGAGATCTCTTACATTTGCTGTAAGAAATGTCTTATCTTTAATGTTGAAAATATGTTTCATTTTTATTTTTCCATTATTAATTAGCAAATTACAATAAAAAATTACCGTATCGCTTAAGGGATGTTGAGAAACATTGTCACTTACCCCTTGCTGAAAGCTGACAATTAATACATCTTATTACTTAAGTTAGTAACCGGTTACAGTGTGTGTAATGGTGACTATCGGTAACAAAATAGCGTTACTGCACTCGGGTTGTTTTCAGGACGAAACGTTGTTTCAGGAAGAGACACAGTTTCAGGATGAAACACTGTTTTAGGGATAAACATTGTTTTAGGAAGAAACACGAGTTTCAGGAAGAAGCGCAGTTTTCAGGAAGAAACACGGTTTCAGGATGAAATCAGGGACACCTCCAGGAAGGAGACCGAGAGCCGATTAGGAATATCGGTGGGGCAGGAGCCTAAAGGGATTTAGTCACGGAAGATACAGGATGGAAACGTCAGGAAGAAAGTAGGACGCCAGCAAGGATTGTGGGTCAGGGAGACCAAAAAGGAAAAGTTTTCATGGATGAGCAGGGATGCAAATGTGTAGCGGGATAGCTATAAAACGAACCGGGGGTACTGAGCAATCAGTACCCCCACTTTTTTGCCTGTAGCATGGGGAACTGAGGCTGTCGCCGATAGCCTGTGGTCAACATGTGGCGATTGGGTCAGGCTGATATCAATGCTATGCTTTGCCGCCATTACTGTTGGCTTCAAGGGCGAGAAACCGCATGAGTAGAGAGAACCAGGTTCGTCAGTCATTATTCGATATTGAGCGCGCATTGAGAGAAAGTCCTTTCTGGCAGGTTGTTCCGCCAGAAGACGAGGCGTTTAACAGCACTGAGCCTTTCAGCCTGGATACCATGAAACCCGAAGAGTGGTTGCAGTGGGTCTTTTTGCCGCGCATGCATGCTTTGTTGGATAGCGAATTAGCGTTGCCCGCTGAGCTGGCTTTGCTTCCCTATTTTGAAGAAGCGCTGGAAGGTACGCCAGAAGAGACGGCGGCGATCCTGTTGCGTATCGGGCTGCTTGATGAACTGTTCCGCCCGGATGCACAGGATGGCGCAGTACGCGATGCTTGAGATTATTTATCAGGATGAGCATCTGGTCGCCGTTAATAAACCCAGCGGCTGGTTAGTCCACCGTAGCTGGCTGGATCGCAAAGAAAAGGTCGTGGTGATGCAGACCGTGCGCGATCAGATCGGCCAGCACGTGTATACCGTTCATCGTCTCGACAGGCCGACATCCGGCGTGTTGTTGCTCGCGCTGTCCAGCGAGGTGGCGCGTGCGTTATCCCAGCAGTTTGAATCACACCAGATGCAGAAAATGTATCATGCCGTGGTGCGGGGCTATGTGCTGGATGATGGCGTGATTGACTATGCGCTCACCGAAGAACTGGACAAGATCGCCGACAAGTTTACGAATCCTGATAAAGCACCGCAGCCTGCCGTCACGCATTATCGTTCTTTGGCGCAGGTCGAAATGCCGGTTGCCATTGGCCGTTACCCAACAGCACGCTACAGCCTGATGGAGCTGAAACCGCAGACCGGTCGTAAGCATCAGCTCCGCCGCCATATGTCACACCTCCGTCATCCGATCATCGGCGATACCGCGCACGGCGACCTGCGACACAATCGTGGCATGGAGACACATTTTTCCTGCGGTAGACTTATGCTGCATGCCAGCGAGCTACAGCTTAATCATCCAGTGAGCGGGCAGCCATTGACGTTGCAGGCTCGCTGGGATGCGCCGTGGCAGGGCGTGATGACTCAATTTGGCTGGCAGGGGATTCTCCCTGAGTTTGAAGGGGTTGAGTTTCCTGCCGACTCAGGTCAGGATAGCGAGCATTTCGTTGGGTAATATCTGCCGCATTACTTTTATATAGCTTTTGTATAGCTTTTATATCAAACACATCGAATTCAAAAGGGAGTCAGAAGCATGGCGCAGATTGGTATTTTTGTTGGTACGGTCTACGGGAATGCATTGCTGGTGGCCGAAGAAGCCGAAAATATCCTCAGGGAGCGTGGCCATGAGGTTAAGGTCTTTGAAGATGCGACGCTGGAATCCTGGCTGGACTATCGCGAGCAGACGGTTTTAGTTGTAACGTCGACGACGGGACAAGGCCAACTACCTGATTCTATCGTTCCACTTTACGCCGCACTGCGTGATAAAGGCGGTTACCAGCCTGCGCTGCGCTATGGCGTGATCGCGTTGGGTGACAGCAGTTACCCGAATTTCTGCGCGGGTGGGCATCTTTTCGATGCACTATTGCAGGAAATCGGTGCTAAGCGTCTGGGAGATGTTTTGGACATTGATGCCGTCGAACATCCTGAACCGGAAGTGATTTCATGCCCGTGGGTTGAAGGATGGGCTGACCTGGTTGATGCGCAGTAATGCCGTATTGAAATGAGAAACGGGAGCCAGTCGTGCTCCCGTTTTCGTTGCGGCCTGTTAGCGACGATCGTGTTTAGCGATTCTTGGTCAGCTTCTCTAAATCCGCTTCGATTTCGGTAATCTTGTTGGAAACGACGCTTTCCAAATGACGCAGATCGTCGAGGATTTTGCGTTTCAGATCGACTTCAACCTGTTCCTGCTGGCAGATCTTGTCTAACTCATCAATCACATAGCGCAGATTTGGGCTGATCTCGTTGATCTCTTTATAGCCCTGTCCTGTGTTGTCGGCCACGATGGTCTTACGCTGGCGTGGGTATTTGAACTTCACGCTTTTAGCGAAAAATTCGCCCTTATCTTTACGGAAATAGATCTTCAGGATGTCGTTGTTCGCTTCCTGACGCAGGCTGTAGCGATCGATATCATCGGGATTGGTAATGCCCAGGCTTTTTAGATTGTCATACATAGCGTCACCTTCTCGGTTTCTATAGAGTCCTGATTATCATGCCAGCGAGAACCACGCTGTTTATACCCGCCATACCGAAGTATTTAGGGAACATATAAATAACTTATCGTTCGTACATAAAAAAACGGCGGGTGATTAACCCGCCGTTTCTAGTTTAGTCGATGGTGCGTAATAACTCATTGATACCCACTTTACCGCGGGTTTTCGCATCCACTTTCTTCACAATAACGGCACAGTACAGGCTGTAGCTGCCATCTTTGGACGGCAGGTTGCCGGAAACCACAACGGAGCCAGCTGGTACGCGACCATAGTGGACTTCGCCAGTTTCACGATCGTAAATACGGGTGCTTTGGCCGATGAACACGCCCATGGAGATAACGGAGCCTTCTTCCACGATCACGCCTTCCACCACTTCAGAACGCGCGCCGATGAAGCAGTTGTCTTCGATGATGGTCGGGTTCGCCTGCAGCGGCTCCAGAACACCGCCGATGCCTACGCCGCCGGACAGGTGAACATTTTTACCGATCTGAGCACAAGAACCGACGGTTGCCCAGGTATCCACCATCGTGCCTTCATCAACGTAAGCGCCGATGTTGACATAAGACGGCATCAGTACGGTATTACGTGCAATAAACGCACCCTGACGTACGCTTGCTGGCGGCACGACACGGAACCCTTCGCGCTGGAAGCGGGCTTCGTCATAGTTTGCAAACTTCATCGGCACTTTGTCGTAATAACGCGTTTCCGAGCCTTCCATCACCTGGTTGTCGTTAATGCGGAAAGAGAGCAGCACGGCTTTCTTCAGCCACTGATGGGTAACCCACTGGCCGTCGATTTTCTCTGCAACGCGGAGGGCGCCGCTATCCAGCAGGCTAATAGCCTGATTGACGGCTTCACGCGTGACGGTGTCTGCATTTGCTGGAGTGATTTCAGCGCGGCGCTCGAAAGCCGTCTCAATGATGTTCTGTAGTTGTTGGTGCATCCTGATTTCTCTTTCCTGATTGTAAAAATTAACTCAATGGTACTTTATCGTTTGGGTTAAGGGCTTCTGTCAACCGTTCTTGCAATTTAAGGCGTAAATCCGGCTTTAATGCCCGTCTGTCGCTGTCGGCCAGAATGAAAAGATCCTCTACCCGTTCGCCGATGGTGGAAATGCGTGCGCCGTGCAGCGACAAGTTGAGATCGGCAAAAATCTCACCGATACGTGCCAACAGCCCCGGCTGATCGAGCGCGCTAAGCTCCATATAGCTGCGTCTGTCCGTATGTGTCGGCAGGAAGTTGACTTCCGTTGGCACGCTGAAGTGGCGCAGCTTAGGCGATGGTCGGCGTACGCGCGGGTGCTGATAATGCCGCTGTGTCAGCGCTTGTTCCAGCGCGTGACGTATCATTTCATGCCGATCCTGCGCTAGCGGGCTGCCGTCAGGTTCCAGCACGATGAACGTATCCATCGCCATGCCGTCGCGGCTGGTAAAAATCTGCGCGTCGTGCACGCTGAGGTTACGTCGATCTAACTCGCCGGCGACCGCCGCGAAAAGATAGGGTCGATCTGGGCTCCAGATAAAGATCTCTGTACCGCCGCGGCTGGCTTGATGGCTGATCAGCACCAGCGGTTTGTTGACATCATGCTCCAGCAAGTGACGCGCGTGCCAGGCAAGCTGGTTTGGCGAGTGACGTAGGAAATAATCAGCTCGACAGCGGCTCCAGATGTGGTGCAACGCTTCTTCATCAATGTTATCCATACGCAGCAATGCTAGCGCCTGCAAGCGGTGGTGTCGGACGCGCTCGCGTAAATCTGGCGTATTTTGCATGCCGCGGCGCAGCTGTTTCTCCGTCGCGAAATAGAGTTCACGCAACAGGCTTTGCTTCCAGCTATTCCACAGCGTTTCATTGGTGGCGCAGATATCCGCAACCGTCAGGCTGACCAGATAGCGCAGGCGGGTTTCGCTTTGCACTTCGGTGGCAAATTGCTGAATGACGGTGGGATCCTGAATATCGCGACGCTGAGCGGTGACGGACATCAGCAGGTGGCAGCGCACCAGCCAGGAAACCAGTTGTGCTTCGCGTGAGTTCAGCCCGTGTAGCGCGGCAAATTCCAGCACGTCCTGCGCACCCAGTTCAGAGTGATCGCCGCCGCGGCCTTTTGCAATATCGTGGAACAAGGCGGCAAGCAGCAATAATTCGGGCTGAGGCAGGCGAGGGTAGAGTTCTACGCACAGCGGATGCTGTGGCCGCGTCTCCTCGTCCGCGAAGCTTTCCAGCTTGAGCAAGACGCGAATGGTGTGCTCATCCACCGTATAGGCATGGAACAGATCGAATTGCATTTGACCGACAATGTTTCCCCACAGCGGCATATACGCCCACAGCACGCTGTGGCGATGCATTGGCAGCAACGCACGGCTTACCGCATGCGGGTGGCGCAGAATATTCATGAATAGCTGGCGCGCTTCCGGGATGGTGCAAAGCGGGCTGGCGAGGTGACGACGTGCATGGCGCAACTGGCGCAAGGTGGTGGAGTAGATACCGCTGATGTCGCGGTTACGCACCATCAGGTAGAACATGCGCATGATGGCTTCCGGTTTTTTGATAAACAGGTTTTCATCGCGCAGGTCTACCAGATTACCGCGTAGCTGGAATTCATCGTCAATCGGACGAGGTTTCTCACTCGCATCCAGTGCCAGAATCGCTTCGTCAAAGAGCTGCAACAGCATCTGGTTCAACTCGCTGACGCGGCGCGTCATGCGGTAGAAATCCTTCATCATGCGCTCTACTGGCGTGTTGCCTTCGCCCTGATATTGCAACAGCTGTGCGACGTTAAGCTGCCTGTCGAACAGCAGTCGGTTGTCGTAACGCGGCAGGATCAGATGCAGAGCGAAGCGGATGCGCCACAAAAAGCTTTGGCACTCGTTCAGCTCTTTACGTTCGGCCTCTGTCAGGAAGCCGAAACCCACCATTTCATTCAGCGAGGTGGCGCCGAAATGGCGTCTCGCGACCCACAGCAGCGTGTGAATATCGCGTAGCCCGCCCGGACTGCTCTTGATATCCGGCTCCAGATTGTAGCTGGTGCTGTGATAGCGTTGATGCCGCTCCTGCTGTTCGGCGATTTTTGCCGGAAAAAACGTGGATGACGGCCAAAATTCGTCACTGAATACGTGTTTTTGCAGCGTGAGAAACAGGGCGACGTCGCCGCATATCATGCGCGATTCGATCAGATTGGTTGCGACGGAAATATCGGCGCGCCCTTCCTGTAGGCACTCTTCCAGCGTTCTGACGCTATGGCCGACTTCCAGTTTCAGATCCCACAGCAGGGTGATGAATTGGCCGACGAGCTGGGAATGTTCCTCACTCAGCGCCGTCTGGCTTAAGACCAGCACGTCGATATCAGAAAGCGGGTGCAGTTCACCACGGCCATATCCGCCTACGGCGACCAGCGAAGTCTGGGCGATATTTTCAAAACCGTAGAAGTACCATAGTCGCTGCAACAGGCGATCGATGAATAAGGTTCTGGCATCTATCAACTTTTCTGCGCTGACGCCGGCGCGGAATTCTGAACCGAGCCAAAGCTGAAACAGTTCCAACTGCTGTTTTAGCGTCTGGCAATTCAGCATGTCATCCGCGTAGGTCAGCGGTGACGCGGGGAGCTGTACGGGGGCTGTGGTGTCTATCGGGCTGTCTGGTGAGGACGCATCGGGTGGCGTATTGTCTGGCGAAAAGCGGTTATCTGTCATAGCGCAGCCCATAAAAAAGCCGGCATCTGCCGGCTTAGTGTTTATTGTTCATGCGTGATGATGTTGGGGATGGTGTCATCCTTTCGCAACGTCATTATTTCGCAGCCGTTATCGGTTACCACAATAGTATGCTCGTACTGTGCCGACAAGCTGCGATCTTTGGTTTTTACCGTCCAGCCGTCTTTCATCGTGCGAATACGGAAATCACCGGCATTGAGCATTGGCTCGATCGTAAATGCCATACCCGCCTGCAGCACCACGCCGCCGTCATCGGCATCATAGTGCAGAACCTGCGGCTCTTCGTGGAAACCTTTACCGATACCGTGACCACAATATTCACGCACTACAGAGAAGTTATTCCCTTCCGCAAACTGCTGGATAGCTTTACCCAACGTACGCAGGCGAATGCCGGGTTTAACCATTTTCAGCGCCAGATAGAGGCTTTCCTGCGTGATGCGACAGAGGCGCTCGCCCAAAATGGTTGGCTTGCCAGCGATGAACATTTTGGACGTATCGCCGTGGAAGCCGTCTTTGATCACGGTGACGTCGATATTGACGATATCGCCATCCTTGAGGATTTTGTCGTCGCTTGGAATACCGTGGCACACCACTTCATTGACGGAAATGCACACGGATTTTGGGAACCCATGGTAGCCCAGGCTGGCGGAAATGGCCTGCTGCTTGTTGGTGATGTGATCGTGACAGATTCTGTCCAGCTCGGCGGTGCTCACGCCCGGCACCACGTGGGGTTCGATGATTTCCAGAACTTCGGCAGCCAGACGGCCAGCGACGCGCATTTTTTCGATGTCTTCAGGAGTTTTAATTGAAATTGCCATTGGTCGTCGTCCGCAGGTGTCATTTAAGACACGAGAATTAAGATGAATAACTAATAACTCATGTTACCAGTCCTGCCGCTGGCTTGCCAAACTATCATTCTGATTCGTGGGCGATTGAATAACAAATGTTGGTGTCGCTGGGGGATTTATGGTATAAAGCGCGCCGATGATCCGGCTGGATATCGGTTATACGGTACCCAACCACATCGACTAAACTCACTTTGTGTAAATAACACACACATGTCGGCACGTTCGCCGGGGTGCTCCTGAGGTGTTTCACCGGATGGGGTCGGCGCAATGGGACATGTGGAGGCATAACCCCATACTTAATTAATAGAGGTAATCATGGCAACTGTTTCCATGCGCGATATGCTCAAGGCTGGCGTACACTTTGGTCACCAGACCCGTTACTGGAACCCGAAAATGAAGCCATTCATCTTCGGTGCGCGTAACAAAGTTCACATCATCAACCTTGAAAAAACTGTACCAATGTTCAACGACGCTCTGGCTGAGCTGAGCAAAATTGCTTCTCGCAAAGGCAAAATTCTGTTCGTTGGTACTAAGCGCGCAGCAAGCGAAGCGGTAAAAGATGCAGCCAACAACTGCGATCAGTTCTTCGTGAACCATCGTTGGTTGGGCGGTATGCTGACTAACTGGAAAACCGTTCGTCAGTCCATCAAACGTTTGAAAGATCTGGAAACCCAATCTCAAGACGGCACGTTCGACAAGCTGACCAAAAAAGAGGCGCTGATGCGCACTCGTGAACTGGACAAGCTGGAAAACAGCCTGGGCGGTATCAAAGATATGGGCGGTCTGCCAGACGCGCTGTTCGTTATCGACGCCGATCATGAGCACATCGCAATCAAAGAAGCTAACAACCTGGGTATTCCGGTATTCGCAGTGGTTGATACCAACTCCGATCCAGATGGCGTTGACTACATCATCCCTGGTAACGACGACGCAATCCGTGCAGTTAGCCTGTACCTGAGCGCTGTTGCTACTGCTGTCCGCGAAGGCCGTTCTCAGGATCTGGCTGTGCAGGCAGAAGAAGGCTTAGTAGAAGCTGAATAATAAGTCTGGCTCGTTGAGCCCTTATTAACCAGGTAGTACTAGTTTGGTTAGGGGCCTTTTTATGGCCCCTTTTTCACTTTTAAAGCTGTTTGGTCGTGATGACCGGGCAGAACAAATCTTCCGAGGATTTTAGAATGGCTGAAATTACCGCATCCCTGGTAAAAGAGCTGCGTGAGCGTACCGCTGCGGGCATGATGGAATGTAAGAAAGCGTTGGTTGAAGCTAACGGCGACATCGAGCTGGCAATCGAAAACATGCGTAAATCCGGCGCAATCAAAGCGGCGAAGAAAGCAGGTAACGTTGCTGCTGACGGCGTAATCAAGACTAAGATCGACGGTAACTACGCTGTGATCCTGGAAGTTAACTGCCAGACTGACTTCGTTGCTAAAGATGGTGGTTTCCAGGCATTTGCTGACAAAGTGTTGGACGCTGCGGTTGCAGGCAAAATCACTGATGTTGACGTGCTGAAAGCACAGTTCGAAGAAGAGCGTGTTGCGCTGGTTGCGAAAATCGGTGAGAACATCAACATTCGCCGCGTTTCTGCGCTGGAAGGCGAAGTTCTGGGTAACTACCAACACGGTGCGCGCATCGGTGTTCTGGTTGCTGCTAAAGGCGCTGACGAAGAGCTGGTTAAACACCTGGCTATGCACGTTGCTGCAAGCAAGCCTGAATTCGTTAAGCCAGAAGACGTGTCTGCTGAAGTGGTAGAGAAAGAGTACCAGGTTCAGTTGGAAATCGCGATGCAGTCTGGCAAGCCGAAAGAAATCGCAGAGAAAATGGTTGAAGGCCGTATGAAGAAATTCACCGGCGAAGTTTCTCTGACTGGTCAGCCTTTCGTTATGGATCCAGCCAAATCTGTTGGTCAGCTGCTGAAAGAGCACAATGCTGACGTGACTAACTTCATCCGTTTCGAAGTGGGTGAAGGTATTGAGAAAGTTGAGACTGACTTTGCTGCTGAAGTTGCAGCGATGAGTAAGCAGTCTTAATCAGTAAAAAAAGAGCCGCCAGTTGGCGGTTCCTTTTTATCCAGCCCAAAGAGTTTCAGTACGCTTGGCTTCCTGCACTCAGATAGGGGCCGGGTGGAACAGTTTTGATTTTGACAACCCCCCAATACGACGACAGCCTGTAGGATAAGAACACCATGGCAACCAATGCAAAACCCGTCTATCAACGAATCCTGCTGAAGCTCAGTGGCGAAGCTTTACAGGGAACTGAAGGTTTTGGTATCGATGCGAGCATTCTGGATCGCATGGCTCAGGAAGTGAAAGAACTGGTTGAGTTAGGCATTCAGGTCGGTGTGGTTATCGGCGGTGGTAACCTGTTTCGTGGCGCGGGTCTGGCTAAAGCGGGTATGAACCGCGTTGTGGGCGACCACATGGGAATGCTGGCGACCGTTATGAATGGTCTGGCAATGCGTGATGCGTTGCACCGTGCCTATGTGAACGCTCGCCTGATGTCCGCCATTCCCCTGAATGGCGTCTGTGACAATTACAGCTGGGCGGAAGCGATTAGCCTGCTGCGTAATAACCGCGTGGTGATTTTCTCCGCCGGTACAGGTAACCCTTTCTTTACCACGGATTCTGCGGCTTGCCTGCGCGGCATTGAGATTGAAGCAGATGTCGTATTGAAAGCGACAAAGGTCGATGGCGTCTATTCTGCCGATCCGGTAAAAGATCCCTCAGCAACGTTATATGATTCGCTGACCTATCAGGAAGTGCTGGAACGTGAGCTGAAAGTGATGGATCTTGCTGCGTTCACGCTGGCACGCGACCATAATTTGCCGATCCGTGTTTTCAACATGAACAAACCTGGCGCACTGCGTCGCGTTGTCATGGGTGAAAAAGAAGGGACGTTGATTAGTCAGTAATAACGGCTAATCCCGATTATAGGGTAATATACCCGTTATACTTCAAGCTGCATGTGCGTTGGCTTCCCTTACTCACCCCAGTCACTTATTTGTGTAAGCTCCTGGGGATTCATGCGGTTGCCGCCTTCACGCAACTCGAATTATTTAGGGTATAGATTCCTTGGCGTTACGCCATACGCCAGCCAAGCGCTGGCATTAATTATTCACCGGATCGTGTACTGACATGGTCCGCCAGGCAACCAGTTTTCAAGGGTTCACAACGTGACTAATGAAATCAGAAAAGATGCTGAAACGCGCATGGACAAATGTGTTGAAGCGTTTAAAAACCAGATCAGCAAAATCCGTACTGGCCGTGCATCGCCTAGCATTCTCGATGGCATCCAGGTTGAATACTATGGCAGCGCAACCCCACTGCGTCAGGTTGCTAACGTTGTCGTAGAAGATTCCCGCACGCTGGCGATTACGGTATTCGATCGTTCGCTCGGTCCGGCGGTTGAGAAAGCCATCATGGCTTCCGATCTTGGCCTGAATCCGTCTTCTGCGGGCACCGTCATCCGTGTTCCGCTGCCACCATTGACGGAAGAACGCCGTAAAGATCTGATCAAAGTCGTTCGCGGCGAAGCGGAGCAAGGGCGTATTTCTGTACGCAACGTGCGCCGTGATGCTAACGACAAACTGAAAGCGCTGCTGAAAGATAAAGCGATCAGTGAAGATGAAGAACGCCGTGCTCAGGACGATGTGCAGAAACTGACTGATAACTTCATCAAGAAAGTAGATACAGCACTGGCAGAAAAAGAAGCGGAGCTGATGGAGTTCTAATCAGCCTGTTGAATACTGCGTCGCAGGGAACGTGTGGGCTTGCCCTTTTTTCCGGCGGCGCTTTATTTTTATACAAGGAATGGGTGAAGGCCAGCCCCTCTGGGTAGTAAACAATTTTTTGCTATGTATAGGTCTGCGGCTGTCGTGACTGTGATCGATAGCAGAGATATATCATGGGAATCGTCTCAGACTCGTGTACCTTCCTGTCATCAAATCCGGTTATTCAGAGCATTTTTAATGAAGCAACTGACAATTCTTGGTTCCACTGGCTCTATTGGCGTCAGTTCGCTGGCCGTCATTAAAGCCAACCCCGATAAGTTTGCTGTACGCGCGCTATCCGCTGGGTACAACGTCAAACTGATGCTGGAGCAGTGTCTCACTTTCCAACCCGCCTACGCCTCAATGGCTGATGAAGCCTCTGCAACGGCTCTGCGCCAGCAGTTGGCGGAGTACGGCTGCAAAACCGAGGTTTTGGCTGGAGAGCAGGCGGCGTGTGACCTTGCTGCATTGGATGGCGTCGATCAGGTCATGGCCGCGATTGTGGGAGCCGCAGGATTATTGCCGACGCTGGCGGCAATTCATGCCGGAAAACAGGTCTTGTTGGCGAATAAAGAATCACTGGTTACCTGCGGGCGTCTCTTTATGGACGCAGTGGCGCAAAGTGGCGCGCAGCTTTTACCGATTGATAGCGAACATAATGCGATTTTTCAGAGTTTACCTGAGCAAATTCAGTGTCAGTTAGGCTACGCTTCATTGTCGCAGCACGGTGTTGAACGTATTATTCTGACCGGATCCGGCGGACCGTTTCGTGAGACACCGGTGTCGGCGCTGGCAGACATGACGCCGGATCAGGCGTGTGCGCATCCAAACTGGTCAATGGGGCGCAAAATTTCGGTTGATTCCGCCACGATGATGAACAAAGGGCTGGAGTATATCGAAGCGCGCTGGCTGTTTAACGCTTCTGCTGAGCAGATGGAAGTCATTATTCATCCGCAGTCAGTGATTCACTCGATGGTTCGTTACCGTGATGGCAGCGTGCTGGCGCAGTTAGGATCGCCTGATATGCGTACGCCGATTGCCCACGCGATGGCTTATCCTGAGCGTGTGACATCGGGCGCAAAAGCGTTAGATTTTTGCCAGATTGGCGCGCTGACATTTTTGGCGCCGGACTATGCGCGCTATCCTTGTTTACAGTTGGCAATTGATGCCTGTAATCATGGTCAGTCGGCCACGACGGCATTGAACGCCGCGAATGAAATTGCGGTAGCGGCATTTTTGCAGTCGCAGATTCGCTTTACGGATATTGCGGCGGTAAATCGACATGTTATTGAACAACTTACATTACCAGAGCCTGCCAGCGTTGATGATGTTCTTAACATCGATCGCTGGGCCAGACAGACCGCAGCACAGATCCTGACACACTACGCGCGATAGCCGGATAGACCCGTGGCACAATTTGTTCATGTGCGGTGGAGGTGGTATAGTCTGCGCCACTCAGTGGTTGATTATGCGAAAGTTGTTTAATTGACCGTGAAGCTAAGCCGTGATCGTTCACGGCTTTTTTTGCGCTAACGGGGTCTGATGTTACGGAAGGACTGTTGTATTTCTTGCTTGAGGAAATAAGTACGCGTTATGCCGTCCGATAATCAAAAAAATACTAACGATCTGCCACCCGCCGGACCGCGACATGTTGCCATTATCATGGATGGCAATGGTCGCTGGGCGAAAAGCCGGGGAAAAATGCGGATTTTTGGCCATCAGGCTGGTGTAAAGGCTGTGCGACGTTCAGTCAGTTTTGCAGTAAGCCAAGGGCTGGACGCACTAACGCTTTACGCATTTAGTAGTGAAAACTGGAACCGTCCGGCGCAGGAAGTTTCCGCACTCATGGAACTGTTTGTTCGGGCGCTGGACAGCGAAGTAAAAAGCCTGCACAAGCACAATGTTCGCTTGCGGGTCATCGGCGATATCGGCCGCTTCAGTCCGCGTTTGCAAGAGCGCATTCGCCGTTCGGAGACGCTGACAGAAAAGAATCAGGGGCTCACACTGAATATTGCCGCGAATTATGGCGGCCGTTGGGATATTATTCAGGGAGTACGGCAACTTGCAGAGCAGGTGCAGGAAGGCATTCTGCGTCCTGATAGTATTGATGAAGCATCATTATGTCAGTACATCTGTCTGAATGATCTGGCTCCGGTTGATTTGGTGATCAGAACCGGTGGAGAACACCGCATCAGTAATTTTCTTCTGTGGCAAATTGCTTATGCTGAACTTTACTTTACTGATGTCCTCTGGCCTGATTTCGATGAACAAGTCTTTGAAGGTGCGCTGAATGCTTTTGCACAACGCGAGCGCCGCTTCGGGGGAACAACACCTATCGATGCTGATGCATCCTAGGGGGAACTTTTGCTGAAGTATCGCCTGATTACTGCTTTTATTTTGATCCCGATTGTTATTGCGGCGCTGTTCTTGCTGCCTCCTCTGGGATTCACGCTTGTTACGCTGGCTGTCTGTATGCTGGCGGCATGGGAATGGGGTCAGTTGGCAGGGTTTGCCTCTTATGGTCAACGCCTGTGGCTCGCGATCCTGTGTGGTTTCTTGCTGGCGCTGATGCTGTTGTCACTCCCGGCCTACCATTATTCCGTCCATATTCCGCAAATCAGTATCGCACTCTGGTCATCGCTAGCGTGGTGGGGTGTGGCGCTGCTGTTGGTTCTGTTCTATCCCGCTTCTGCCTCATTCTGGCGCCATTCGCGCGCATTGCGGCTGGTGTTCGGCATCATGACGATCGTGCCGTTTTTCTGGGGCATGGTCGCGCTTCGTCATTATAATTACGCGATTAATCCGTTCACGGGTGCCTGGTGGCTGCTGTACGTCATGTTGCTGGTGTGGGGCGCGGACAGCGGTGCCTACATGTTCGGTAAACTGTTTGGTAAGCGTAAACTCGCGCCAAAAGTTTCGCCGGGCAAAACCTGGGAAGGCTTTCTCGGCGGCCTGGCGACCTCGGCGCTCATCTCCGTGCTGTTTAGCCTCTACGCGCCATTAACGATAGCCCCATCGACGTTGCTGATTTGTTCTATCGCTGCTGCGTTGGCTTCGGTATTGGGTGATTTGACGGAAAGCATGTTCAAACGCGAGGCGGGCATCAAAGACAGTAGCCATTTGATTCCGGGGCACGGTGGCGTGCTCGATCGTATCGACAGCCTGACGGCTGCGGTTCCTGTATTCTCTTGCCTGATGCTGCTGCTGTTTAAAGTGGCTTAGAATAAAGCGGTAGAGCTATTTATGCTGAGTTTTCTCTGGAATCTTGCCGCGTTTATCATCGCACTAGGTGTGTTGGTCACCGTCCATGAGTTTGGGCATTTCTGGGTGGCTCGCCGCTGTGGTGTGAAGGTCGAACGCTTCTCCGTTGGCTTTGGTCGCGCAATATGGCGTCGTCGCGATCGTACCGGTACTGAATTCGTGATTGCGCTGATCCCGCTTGGCGGCTACGTCAAGATGCTGGATGAGCGCGTCGACACGGTTGCGCCAGAATTCCGCCACCAATCATTTAACAGTAAAACGGTCTGGCAGCGTGCGGCTATCGTCAGCGCTGGCCCGATTGCCAATTTCCTGTTTGCCATTGTGGCGTACTGGCTGGTGTTTATTCTCGGCGTGCCGGGCGTGCGTCCGGTTGTGGGTGAAATACTGCCCAACTCCATCGCGGCGCAAGCGGAAATGTCGGCGGGAATGGAACTAAAGTCAGTAGATGGTATCGAAACGCCTGATTGGGATACTGCGCGTCTGGCGCTGATCGGTAAAATCGGCGATAGCGAGGTTGTGATCGGAACCGCACCGTTAGGTTCTGACCGTGTCGTCCAGAAAACGCTGGATTTACGCGATTGGCAGTTTGAGCCTGACAAGCAAGATCCTGCCGCTTCGCTCGGGATTATTCCGCGCGGTCCGCAAATCGAGCCGGTACTGCATCAGGTGCAGGCAGGGTCGGCGGCGGAAAAAGCAGGTTTGCAAGTCGGAGATAGGATCGTTAAAGTCGACGGGCAGGTGCTAGCGCAATGGCGTGATTTCGTCATCGCTGTGCGTGATAACCCCGGACAATCTATTGCGCTGGAGGTGGAGCGAAACGGCGCAGCAGTACCGTTGGCGTTAACGCCAGACAGCAAATCTGTGGGGAGTGGCAGAGTTGAAGGGCTGGCGGGCGTTATGCCAAGCGTGACGCCACTGCCTGAAGAATACAGGACTGTGCGCCAGTATGGGCCGTTTAGCGCAATCTACCAGGCAACAGATAAAACCTGGCAACTGATGAAATTGACCGTCAGTATGTTAGGGAAACTGGTTATGGGTGATGTTAAGCTGAACAACCTGAGCGGTCCCATTTCGATTGCTCAGGGCGCAGGAATGTCAGCAGATTATGGATTGATTTATTACCTGATGTTTTTGGCCTTAATCAGCGTCAATTTGGGGATCATCAATCTGTTCCCTCTGCCGGTATTGGATGGTGGACACCTGCTCTTTCTTGCGGTTGAAAAGCTGAAGGGCAGGCCGGTTTCTGAGCGTGTGCAGGACGTTAGCTATCGCATTGGTACAGTGTTGCTGATGTTGTTAATGGGACTCGCACTTTTCAATGATTTCTCTCGTCTCTAGGCGCGGGATTAGGTTAGGAAAAACGCATAACAACGATGGCGATCAAAAAGTTGCTCATAGCGTCGCTGCTGTTCAGCAGCGCAACCGTATACGGTGCAGACGGGTTCGTAGTGAAGGACATTCATTTCGAGGGCCTGCAAAGGGTTGCCGTCGGGGCGGCACTACTTAGTATGCCAGTCCGCGTTGGTGATACCATCGGTGACGATGATATCGGTAACACCATCCGAGCCTTGTTTGCGACCGGAAATTTTGAAGATGTTCGCGTCCTGCGCGACGGCGAAACGCTGATTGTGCAGGTGAAAGAGCGTCCGACAATCGCCAGCGTCACGTTTTCCGGCAATAAGTCCGTTAAAGACGACATGCTGAAAGAAAACCTGGAGGCCTCCGGCGTGCGCGTCGGTGAAGCGTTGGACCGCACCGCGCTCACCAGCATCGAAAAAGGACTGGAAGATTTCTACTACAGCGTGGGTAAGTACAGTGCATCGGTTAAAGCCGTTGTCACGCCACTTCCGCGTAACCGTGTAGACCTGAAACTGGTCTTCACGGAAGGCGTTTCCGCCAAGATCCAACAGATTAATATTGTCGGTAACAAAGCGTTCAGCTCCGACGAATTGATCTCCCGTTTCCAACTGCGTGATGAAGTGCCGTGGTGGAACGTGGTGGGCGATCGCAAATACCAGAAACAAAAACTGTCCGGCGATCTGGAAACCCTCCGGAGTTTCTATCTGGATCGCGGCTATGCGCGTTTCAACATCGATTCCACACAGGTGAGCTTGACGCCAGATAAAAAAGGCATCTACATCACCATCAATATGACGGAAGGCGAGCAGTACAAGCTGTCCGGTGTGACGGTGAAAGGCAATCTGGCTGGTCACTCTGCGGAAATCGAAGGATTGACGAAGATTGAACCGGGTGAACTCTACAACGGGACGAAAGTGACCCGCATGGAAGAGGACATCAAGAAACTGCTGGGTCGTTATGGCTATGCCTATCCGCGCGTGGTAACACAGCCGGAAATTAATGATACAGACAAGACGGTGAGATTAAACATCAACGTTGATGCCGGTAACCGTTTCTATGTGCGTCATATCCGCTTTGACGGCAACGACACGTCTAAAGACGCTGTCCTGCGCCGTGAAATGCGTCAGATGGAAGGTGCCTGGTTAGGTAACGATCTGGTTGAACAGGGCAAAGAACGTCTAAACCGACTGGGATTCTTTGAAAGCGTTGATGTAGAAACGCAGCGTGTTCCCGGCGTGGCCGATCAGGTTGATGTCACGTATAAAGTCAAAGAGCGTAATACGGGTACCTTCAACTTTGGTGTCGGTTTCGGTACAGAAAGTGGCGTGAGCTTCCAGGCTGGGGTTCAGCAGGACAACTGGCTGGGAACGGGTAACTCCGTTGGTATCAGCGGGACGAAAAACGACTACCAGACGTATGTCGAACTGTCACTGACCGACCCGTACTTTACCGTCGATGGCGTTAGCCTCGGTGGCCGTATCTTCTATAACAAATTTGAGGCGTCTGACGCCGATCTGTCCGACTATACCAACGTGAGTTACGGCGTTGGCAGCACACTGGGCTTCCCGATTAACGAGAATAACTCACTGCGTGTCGGTCTGGATTATGTACATAACGATCTGTCGGATATGAGACCGCAGGTGGCGATGTGGCGTTATCTGGATTCCGTAGGAGTGAATCCATCCGTGGTTCAGGAAGGTAATAAATCTAGCGCTGACTTCAAAGCGAACGATTTCTTCCTGAATACCGGATGGTCATATAACAATCTGGATCGCGGCTACTTCCCGACGAAAGGAACACGTGCGTCTGCGAATGTGAAAGTCACGGTGCCGGGCTCGGATAACGAATACTACAAACTGACGTTTGATTCGGCGAGCTACTATCCGTTGACCGAGAGTGGTAAGTGGGTCGTGATGGGCCGTACGCGTGCGGGATTTGCTGATGGTCTCGGTGGTAAAGAAGTGCCGTTCTACGACAATTTCTATGCCGGTGGTTCCAGCACGGTGCGTGGCTTCCAGTCCAACACCATTGGTCCTAAAGCGGCGTATTACAAGTGTGCTGCGGGTGCAACGTCTTATTCCAACTGCCCGATTGATTCAACCAATCTGGATGACGCAGTGGGCGGTAACGCGATGGCCGTGCTGAGTGCGGAACTGATCGTGCCGACGCCGTTTATCAGCGACAAATACGCGAGCTCCGTCCGTACTTCCTTCTTTGTCGATGGTGGTACGGTATGGGATACCAACTGGGAAAATACACCAGCAACGATTGCCGCAGGCGTGCCGGATTACAGCAAAGCGAGCAACTTCCGTGTTTCCAGCGGTATCGCGTTGCAATGGATGTCTCCGCTTGGGCCATTGGTCTTCTCCTATGCCCAGCCGGTTAAAAAGTACGATGGAGACAAGTCGGAACAATTCCAGTTTAACATTGGCAAAACCTGGTAGTGTGACGTCAATAGGTCGTATGCAGGGAATGTCGTATCATGGTTCGTTGAGACGAGTATCTTGTTGATATAAATAGCTCGTTGATATGAATAGTTCGTGGATATGAACGGTTGAACATAAACCGTTCATACTATGACGTGATGCTCATAATTAAAGTGTTAAGACACAAATAGGTTAGGTTGAGGAGTTTATAGTGAAAAAGTGGTTATGTGCCGCAGGCCTCGGTTTAGCATTGGCTGCTTCAGCCAGCGTTCAGGCTGCTGACAAAATTGCCGTTGTTAACGTCTCCAGCATTTTCCAACAGCTGCCGCAGCGTGAAACCGTTGGCAAACAGCTGGAAAACGAGTTCAAAGGCCGTGCTTCTGAACTGCAATCTATGGAAAACGATTTACAGACCAAGATGCAGAAGTTGCAGCGTGATGGTTCTACCATGAAAGCGAGCGATCGCAGCAAAATGGAGAAGGACGTCATGGCGCAGCGCGAGCAGTTCTCTACCAAAGCACAGGCTTTTGACCAGGACAACCGTCGTCGTCAGATGGAAGAACGCAACAAAATCCTGAGCCGTATCCAGGATGCCGTGAAAGCTGTTGCAACCAAAGAAGGCTATGATGTTGTGATTGACGCTAACGCTGTTGCGTATGTCGCCAATGCGAAAGACATTACTGCAGATGTGCTGAAACAGGTTAAATAATACATGTATTCAATTCGACTGGACGCGTTAGCTCAACAGTTGGATGCACAATTACACGGTGATGGCGATATCGTCATCACCGGTGTTGCTTCTATGCATTCGGCAAAAACTGGGCAAATTACGTTTCTTTCCGACAGTCGTTACCGTGAGCAACTGGCTGGGACGCAAGCGTCAGCGGTCGTGCTGACGGAAGCGGATTTACCTTACTGTCAGGTCACTGCGCTGGTAGTGAAGAATCCCTACCTTACCTATGCGCGTATGGCGCAACTGCTGGACACCACGCCGCAACCGGCAACTGACATTGCGCCGAGCGCGGTTATCGCGCCAGACGCGACGCTGGGCCAGCAGGTGTCCGTTGGCGCAAATGCCGTCATTGAATCTGGCGCACAGTTGGGCGATGGCGTTGTTATTGGCCCTGGCTGCTTTATCGGTAAAGATGCCCGCATTGGCGCCGGTACCCGTTTGTGGGCAAATGTAACGATTTATCACCGCGTTGAGCTGGGTGAACATTGTCTGATCCAGTCAGGAACGGTTATTGGTTCAGACGGTTTTGGCTATGCCAACGATCGCGGTAACTGGGTGAAGATCCCGCAGTTAGGAACGGTCAGAATTGGCGATCGGGTTGAGATCGGCGCAAGCACGACTATCGATCGTGGCGCGTTGGATGATACGGTCATTGGCAATGGTGTTATCATTGATAACCAATGTCAGATTGCGCACAACGTCGTGATTGGCGACAATACCGCGGTAGCGGGTGGCGTCATTATGGCGGGGAGCTTGAAAATTGGTCGTTATTGCATGATCGGTGGTGCCAGCGTAATTAACGGGCACATGGAGATCTGCGATAAAGTGACGGTAACGGGAATGGGGATGGTCATGCGACCAATCACAGAACCTGGGGTATACTCTTCGGGCATTCCTTTGCAACCCAACAAAGTATGGCGTAAAACCGCAGCGCTGGTGATGAATATTGATGAGATAAGCAAACGGTTAAAAGCCGTTGAACGAAAAGTCGATAACGTTTAATCACTCGCGTTTTTATTTGCGGCCTGCCTGAAGACACCTAATTTAGGGTCTGCGCAGGCCGTGTTGTTGATGGCATCAGTTTTTATGGACAGGAAGAGTATTTTGACTACTGACACTCATACTCTGCATATTGAAGAGATTTTAGAACTATTACCGCACCGTTTCCCATTTTTACTGGTTGATCGGGTACTGGATTTTGAAGAAGGGAAGTTTCTGCGGGCGGTGAAAAACGTCTCTTTCAACGAACCCTTCTTCCAGGGCCATTTCCCGGGCAAACCGATTTTTCCCGGCGTGCTGATTCTGGAAGCGATGGCTCAGGCCACCGGTATTCTGGCGTTTAAAAGCGTGGGCAAACTGGAGCCGGGCGAACTGTACTATTTCGCCGCTGTGGACGAAGCGCGCTTTAAGCGCCCTGTGCAGCCAGGCGATCAAATGATCCTTGAAGTTGAATTCATCAAAGAGCGTCGCGGCGTTGCACGCTTTAAAGGTGTTGCCAAAGTTGATGGCGAAGTGGCCTGCGAAGCGTCAATGATGTGTGCTCGCCGTCGGGAGTCCTGATAACGTGATTGATCAAACCGCCTTTATTCACCCAAGTTCGATTGTTGAAGACGGTGCCATTATTGGCGCTGGCGTTCATATTGGCCCGTTCTGCTATATCGGTTCTCAGGTTGAGATCGGTGCGGGTACGGTGCTGAAATCACATGTCGTCGTCAATGGCGTCACTAAAATTGGTCGCGATAACGAAATCTATCAGTTCACGTCAATTGGTGAAGTGAATCAGGATCTCAAATACGCTGGGGAACCGACCCGTGTTGAGATTGGCGATCGTAACCGTATCCGTGAAAGCGTCACGATTCATCGCGGCACGACACAGGGCGGTGGGTTGACTAAAGTCGGTAGCGATAACCTGTTGATGATCAACACGCATATCGCACACGACTGCGTGGTGGGCAATCGCTGTATTCTGGCGAATAACGCAACGCTGGGTGGTCACGTTTCCGTTGATGATTTTGCGATTATCGGTGGGATGACGGCAGTACACCAGTTCTGCATCATCGGTGCTCACGTCATGGTGGGTGGATGTTCCGGCGTGGCGCAAGACGTGCCGCCGTATGTTATCGCTCAGGGTAACCACGCGACGCCGTTTGGCTTGAATATTGAAGGCCTGAAGCGTCGTGGTTTCGAAAAAGAAACCCTGCACGCGATCCGTAACGCGTACAAACTGCTTTACCGTAGTGGTAAAACGCTGGACGAAGTGAAACCGGAAATTGAAGCGCTGGCGGCGGAACATCCGGCGGTGCAGGCGTTTACCGATTTCTTTGCCCGTTCTACTCGTGGCATCATTCGTTAATCCATGTCATCACGTCCTTTGACTATTGGGCTGGTCGCCGGGGAAACTTCCGGCGACATCCTTGGCGCAGGCCTAATCCGGGCGCTAAAAGAAAAGGTGCCCGATGCGCGGTTTGTTGGTGTCGCCGGGCCGCGTATGCAGGCTGAAGGTTGTGAAGCCTGGTACGAGATGGAAGAGCTGGCCGTCATGGGCATTGTTGAAGTGCTTGGGCGGCTTCCTCGCCTGCTGAAAATTCGGCGGGATTTAACCCAGCGCTTCAGTGAACTCCAGCCTGATGTGTTCGTGGGGATTGATGCTCCTGATTTTAATATCACGCTGGAGGGTAACCTCAAGCAGCGCGGCATCAATACCATTCACTACGTCAGCCCGTCCGTGTGGGCATGGCGTCAAAAACGCGTTTTCAAAATAGGTAAAGCGACCAATCTGGTGCTGGCTTTTTTGCCTTTTGAAAAAGCGTTTTACGATCGTTTCAATGTACCTTGTCGCTTTATCGGCCACACGATGGCCGATGCAATGCCGCTGCATCCTGATAAGCTGGCCGCGCGAGCGACACTGGGTATTGCGCCAGAAGCGCACTGTCTGGCGTTACTGCCGGGCAGCCGCGGTGCAGAAGTGGAAATGCTTAGTGCGGATTTCCTCAATACAGCTGTGCTGCTGCGCCAACATTTTCCCGATCTGGAAATTGTCGTTCCGCTGGTGAACAGCAAGCGGCGTGAACAGTTTGAGCAGATCAAAAGCAGTGTAGCCCCCGATTTGCGCGTGCATCTGCTGGATGGGCATGCGCGTGAAGCCATGATTGCTAGTGATGCGGCGCTATTGGCATCCGGTACGGCAGCGCTGGAGTGTATGCTGGCTAAATGCCCGATGGTTGTGGGTTACCGCATGAAGCCCTTTACCTTCTGGCTAGCACAGCGTCTGGTCAAAACGCCTTGGGTGTCGCTGCCGAATCTGTTGGCTGGACGCGAGCTGGTGACGGAATTGCTACAGACCGACTGTACGCCTGACAAACTGGCTGCCGCGCTGCTGCCGCTGTTTGCTGATTCAGATAAAACGGCTGCGCTGCGTACGACATTTGTGGATTTGCATCAGCAGATTCGCTGTAACGCTGATGAGCAAGCGGCACAGGCGGTGCTGGAATTAGTCAAGCCGCGTTAATAAAACCCTATTCGTAAGACCATGTTAATAAAGCCATGAATGAAATGTTTATCTATCCGCAGGCGACCTGTATCGCTGGCGTTGATGAAGTTGGGCGCGGTCCTCTGGTTGGTGCTGTCGTGACGGCGGCGGTGATTCTTGATCCGGCTCGGCCAATTGTCGGGCTGGCAGATTCTAAACAGCTGAGTGAAAAACGTCGGCTGGCGCTCTATGATGAAATCAAAGAGAAGGCGTTGGCGTGGAGCCTTGGTCGGGCAGAGCCGGAAGAGATTGATCAACTGAATATCCTGCATGCTACCATGTTGGCAATGCAGCGTGCGGTGGCTGGATTGGTTGTCGTGCCTGATTTTGTTCTGATTGACGGCAACCGTTGCCCGGCGCTGCCGATGCCCGCTCAGGCGGTCGTTAAAGGGGATAGCCGCGTGGCAGAAATCAGCGCGGCTTCGATTATGGCGAAAGTAACTCGCGATCGTGAGATGGTCGAGTTGGATCAACGCTTCCCCGCTTATGGTTTTGCCCAACACAAAGGCTATCCAACGGCTTTTCATCTGGAGAAACTGGCCGCACTGGGTGCCACTGAGTTTCACCGCCGGAGCTTCGCGCCAGTCAAACGAGCACTAGGGTTGGCGTAAAACATAAGTTGGCTTAAACATAAGTTGGCTTAAAACATCATCATTAACTCTCGGTGTGGCGTGTGCATGTAGTCGTGCCAGCCATGCTGACTAATCGATAAATTCTGGGATCTGGATATGGCCGAACCACGTTTTGTTCACCTGCGTGTTCATAGTGACTATTCCATGATCGATGGGCTGGCCAAAGTCGGTCCGCTGGTAAAAAAAGCGGCGGCACTCGGCATGCCAGCGCTGGCGATTACCGATTTTACCAACCTGTGTGGGTTGGTTAAGTTCTATGGCGGCGCGCATGGCGCGGGCATCAAGCCGATTATCGGCGCTGACTTCTATGTCGAAAGCGACGAATTAGGGGATGAACTCGCGCATCTCACTGTTCTGGCGATGAATAATGAAGGCTACCAGAATCTCACGCTGCTGATTTCTCATGCGTATCAGCGTGGTTATGGCGCTGCCGGGCCGACGATTGACCGGGATTGGCTTATTGAGCATCGAGAAGGGCTGATTTTACTGTCTGGCGGTCGCCGGGGTGATGTCGGCCAGTTTTTGCTACGTGGCAACCAGACGCAGGCCGAGCAGTGTCTGGCGTTTTATCAGGAATACTTCCCCCAGCGTTATTACTTGGAACTGACCCGCACGTCACGCCCCGACGAAGAAAGCTATTTGCATGCTGCCGTCGAGCTGGCTACGAAGCACGGGGTGCCCGTGGTGGCGACCAATGAAGTGTGTTTTATCAGCACTGATGATTTTGACGCTCACGAAATCCGCGTGGCTATCCACGATGGCTACACGCTTGATGACCCCAAACGCCCGCGTAATTATAGCCCGCAGCAGTACATGCGTTCCGAAGAGGAAATGTGCGAGCTATTTGCGGATATCCCCGAAGCGCTGGCGAACAGCGTTGAAATTGCCAAACGCTGTAACGTAACAATCCGTTTGGGGGAATATTTCCTGCCGCAGTTCCCGACGGGCGACATGACCACGGAAGATTTTCTGGTTGAGTGTTCGAAAAAGGGGCTGGAGGAGCGTCTCGAATTCCTGTTCCCTGACCCGGAAGTGCGCGCCGCGCGGCGGCCGGAGTACGATGAGCGTCTGGATATTGAACTGGGCGTGATTAACCAGATGGGGTTCCCCGGTTACTTCCTGATCGTAATGGAATTTATTCAGTGGTCGAAGGACAACGACGTGCCTGTTGGGCCGGGGCGTGGCTCCGGTGCGGGTTCGTTGGTGGCCTATGCGCTGAAAATTACCGATCTGGACCCGCTGGAATTCGACCTGCTGTTCGAACGTTTCCTTAACCCTGAACGTGTTTCCATGCCTGACTTCGACGTCGATTTCTGTATGGAAAAACGCGATAAGGTCATCGATCACGTCGCGGAAATGTACGGACGTGATGCGGTATCACAGATTATCACCTTCGGTACGATGGCGGCGAAAGCGGTTATCCGTGACGTAGGGCGTGTGCTCGGGCACCCTTATGGGTTTGTCGATCGTATTTCAAAACTGGTGCCGCCCGATCCGGGCATGACGCTGGAAAAAGCTTTTGCCGCTGAACCGCAGTTGCCAGAAATTTATGAAGCCGATGAGGAAGTTAAGGCCCTCATTGATATGGCGCGCAAGCTCGAAGGGGTAACGCGTAACGCCGGTAAACATGCGGGTGGGGTGGTGATATCCCCCACCAAGATTACCGATTTCGCGCCGCTGTACTGCGATGCGGAAGGGAACCACCCGGTTACCCAGTTTGATAAGAACGACGTAGAATATGCCGGGCTGGTGAAGTTTGACTTCCTTGGCCTGCGTACGCTAACCATCATCGACTGGGCGCTGGGGATGATTAACGCCCGCCGCGCGAAGCAGGGGCTGGAACCGATTGATATCGCGGCGATCCCGCTCGATGACAAGAAAAGTTTCGACATGCTGCAACGTTCGGAAACCACCGCGGTATTCCAGCTTGAATCACGCGGCATGAAAGATCTGATCAAGCGTCTGAAACCCGACTGCTTTGAAGATATGATCGCACTGGTGGCGCTGTTCCGCCCCGGCCCGCTGCAATCCGGCATGGTAGATAACTTCATCGACCGTAAGCATGGCCGTGAAGCGATCTCTTATCCTGATATTGAATGGCAGCACGAGTCACTCAAGCCGGTGCTGGAGCCAACCTACGGCATTATTCTGTATCAGGAACAGGTCATGCAGATCGCTCAGGTACTGGCAGGCTATACGCTGGGCGGTGCGGACATGCTGCGTCGTGCGATGGGGAAAAAGAACCCAGTCGAAATGGCGAAGCAGCGTGGTGGCTTCGAAGATGGTGCCAAATCTCGCGGTGTGAACGGCGAACTGGCGGTTAAAATTTTCGACCTGGTGGAAAAATTCGCTGGTTACGGCTTTAATAAATCTCACTCAGCGGCTTATGCGTTGGTGTCTTACCAGACGCTGTGGCTGAAAGCGCACTATCCGGCTGAATTCATGGCGGCGGTAATGACGGCCGATATGGACAACACGGATAAAGTGGTCGGGCTGGTTGATGAATGCTGGCGGATGGGGTTAAAAATCCTGCCTCCTGACATCAACAGTGGGCTGTATCACTTCCACGTTAACGACGATGGCGAGATTGTTTACGGTATCGGCGCGATTAAAGGCGTGGGGGAAGGCCCGATTGAGGCGATTATCGAAGCGCGTAATCAAGGTGGCTATTTTAGAGAGCTGTTTGATCTTTGCGCGCGTACCGACATTAAAAAGCTAAATCGCCGCGTGCTGGAAAAGCTGATTATGTCCGGGGCATTTGACCGACTGGGGCCGCACCGCGCCGCGTTAATGAATTCATTGGCTGATGCGTTGAAGGCCGCCGATCAGCATGCGAAAGCGGAAGCCATTGGCCAGGTGGATATGTTCGGCGTGCTGGCCGAGGCGCCAGAGCAGGTTGAGCAATCTTACAGCACCGTGCCACCGTGGCCGGAGCAGGTCGTATTGGATGGTGAGCGGGAAACGCTGGGGCTGTACCTGACCGGCCACCCGATCACTCAATATATTAAGGAAATTGAACGCTATGCCGGTGGCGTGCGTTTGAAAGATATGCACCCGACGGATCGGGGTAAAATGACCACTGCCGTAGGGCTGGTGTTGGCAGCTCGCGTCATGGTAACCAAGCGGGGTAACCGTATTGGTGTCTGTACGTTGGACGATCGTTCCGGTCGCCTCGAGATAATGCTGTTTACCGATGCATTGGAAAAATATCAGCATTTACTTGAGAAAGACCGTATCCTTATCGCCAGTGGACAGGTCAGCTTTGATGACTTCAGCGGCGGGCTTAAAATGACCGTCCGAGAGTTAATGGATATCAGTGAAGCGCGGGAAAAATACGCGCGCGGGCTTGCTATCTCGCTGACTGACAGGCAAATTGATGACCAGCTATTAAACCGTCTCCGCCAATCGTTGGAACCCCATCGATCGGGGACGATCCCAGTGCATCTCTATTACCAGCGTGAAGATGCGCGAGCCCGACTACGTTTCGGCGCAGCATGGCGTGTAACGCCTGCCGATGCGCTACTGAACGAGCTGCGCACATTAGTGGGTAATGAGCAGGTGGAACTGGAATTTGACTAATATAGGAATACTATGAGTCTGAATTTTCTTGATTTTGAGCAGCCGATTGCAGAGTTGGAAGCGAAAATTGACTCGCTGACCGCAGTCAGCCGTCAAGACGAAAAATTGGATATTAATCTGGACGAAGAAGTCCAGCGCCTGCGTGAGAAGAGCGTTGAATTGACGCGCAAAATCTTCGCTGATTTGGGTGCCTGGCAGGTTGCGCAATTAGCGCGCCATCCGCAACGTCCCTATACGCTTGATTATATTAAGCACATCTTTACTGACTTTGATGAATTGGCAGGCGATCGCGCCTATGCCGATGACAAAGCCATTGTCGGTGGGATTGCCCGTTTGGATGGGCGTCCGGTGATGATCATTGGTCATCAGAAAGGACGTGAGACCAAAGAAAAGATTCGTCGTAACTTCGGCATGCCTGCACCAGAAGGTTATCGCAAAGCGCTGCGCCTGATGGAAATGGCCGAACGCTTCAAGATGCCGATCATTACCTTTATCGATACGCCGGGAGCCTATCCGGGCGTTGGCGCAGAAGAACGCGGTCAGTCTGAAGCTATCGCGCGCAACCTGCGTGAAATGTCGACGCTGCGTGTGCCAATCATCTGTACCGTTATCGGTGAAGGTGGTTCCGGTGGTGCGCTGGCTATCGGCGTGGGCGACAAGGTTAACATGTTGCAGTACAGCACCTACTCGGTTATTTCACCGGAAGGCTGTGCGTCTATCCTGTGGAAAAGCGCGGATAAGGCACCGCTGGCGGCGGAAGCCATGGGCATTATCGCGCCGCGTCTGAAAGAGCTGAAACTGATCGATACCGTGATTCCTGAGCCGCTGGGTTCGGCGCACCGTAACGTCCCAGTGATGGCCGAATCGCTGAAAGCGCAGCTGCTGGCCGATCTGCTCGACCTCGACGGCTTGACGGAAGAAGAACTGTTGAACCGCCGTTATCAGCGTCTGATGAACTATGGTTACTGTTAATAAGCTTGGTTACTGTTAACGCGCTACTGCTGATGAGCTGATTGTTTGATTGATGTATTATCATTCAAACGATTCTGGCGGTACTTTGAAAATCCGTTGTCAGAAATGACAGCGGATTTTTTGCTATAAGGGGTTGAAGCATGTTGAAGCTGCTTGATGTCCATCACATTGCGGTTATTGCCTCTGACTATGAACGCAGCAAGGCGTTTTATTGTGATGTACTGGGGTTTACGTTGAATCATGAGGTCTACCGTGAAGCGCGGCAGTCGTGGAAAGGGGATCTCTCGCTGAATGGGCGTTATACTATTGAGCTATTTTCTTTCCCTAATCCACCTGCGCGCGTGAGTCGGCCGGAAGCCTGCGGCCTACGCCATCTGGCTTTTTCCGTAGCTGACGTTGAACAGGCTGTTGCCTCGCTGGAGCAGTCTGGCGTTGTCTGTGAACCTGTACGGATCGATCCTGAAACGCAGCAGCGCTTCACTTTTTTCTCCGATCCTGACGGCTTGCCCTTAGAACTGTATGAGATCTGACGTTGTGAACGGCACTGAATCTGACGATGGATTACTTGACGATGGATTGCTCCAGACGATCGCGGCGCAAACGGCTGGATGCGGGGCGATCCTGCTGGCCTACAGCGGTGGCCTTGACTCTAGCGTGTTGCTGCATCTGCTGATGGCTGAGCGCCAGCGTTCTGGGCTGGCTATTCGCGCGGCTTACATCCATCACGGCTTAAATCTGCTGGCAGATAGCTGGGCTGAACACTGTCGTCAGCAGTGTGAACGCTGGCAGGTGCCGTTTGCCTCGCTGTCGGTGACGGTTGAGACGCAGAACGGTGGTGTTGAAGCGGCGGCCAGAACGGCGCGTTATCAGGCGCTGCAAGCGCATCTGCAAGAGGGGGAAACCCTGCTGACGGCGCAGCATCTTGATGACCAGAGTGAAACTTTTTTACTGGCGCTTAAACGCGGCAGCGGGCCTGCCGGATTGTCTGCAATGGCGGCACACAGTACGCTGGGTCATCATCGTCTCATTCGTCCGCTGCTGGGTTTTTCTCGTTTGCAACTGGAAGCGTATGCGCAGCGGCATCAGCTGCAGTGGATTGAAGATGACAGCAATCAGGATGAGCGTTTCGATCGCAATTTTCTACGTCGCCAGATTTTACCGCGTTTGACGCAGCGCTGGCCGCATTTCTCCTCTGCCGTGGCGCGTAGCGCCGAGCTGTGTGCCGAACAGGAACAGCTGCTGGATGAACTGTTGGAGGAATCATTGCGGGCGTTATGTCAGCCGGATGGGGCGTTGAGTATTGACGGCCTGGTGCCGCTAAGCCCTGTGCGTCGTTTTGCGCTACTGCGTCGCTGGCTGGCGCAGCAGGGGGCGGCCATGCCGGCGCGTGAGCAGCTACAACGACTCTGGGATGAGGTGGCGACGAGCCGCCAGGATGCGGAGCCTGTATTGCAACTGAATCAGCAGCAGATCCGCCGTTTCCGTCAGCATCTCTATCTGTTGCCGCTGATGACGTCGCTACAAGACAGCATTTTGCCGTGGCAGCCGACGTCATGTCCGCTGTCGCTCCCTGATAATCTCGGCACGCTGCTGCTGGCCGATAGTGGGATGGCGGTTCGCGCGCCGGAAAACGGTGAAGCGGTAAGTATTCGCTTTTCGACCCGTGGAACCGTGCATATTGTTGGCCGAGTCCACGGGCGGCAAATCAAGAAACTCTGGCAGGAACTCGGCGTTCCGCCCTGGTGGCGCGACCGGACGCCGTTGGTGTTCTACAACGAACAGCTGATTGCGGCCGTGGGACGATTCGTCACGCGGGAAGGGCAGGTAAGAGAACATCAGCCCGTGTGGCACGTTGTTTGGAAAAAATAAGGTTCGGGAAAAATAAGTTTGGGGAAAAAAGCTAAAGTCGTCTGGATAAAAGCTGGGGCTGGCAAGTGCTGAAGTAAAAATCCACCTGCGTAGCAGGTGGCATTGAATGCGCCCCATAGGGGCGTACTAAAATCCCTAAAAAGAAGTCTCTGCCAGTCCTGTTAAACTTAAATCAAAAGACATTAAGGCAGAGCCAAAACATACTGATGACCACGCCCACAGGACGTGGTTTTGAGTTAGCAATAAAAACGGACAACCTGCGTTGTCCGTTTCGGAAGCGTTTGTTCAGCGTTTGCCGCTGAATGAAAGGAGAAGCCTGTCAGGATTCGCTGACGACGACCTTCCCGATTTCAGGATGACTGAAACTGACGATGTGGTCGAGGCGCAGTTCGCGCGTTGCACCGGAGGCTTCGATCACCAGATATTCGACCTGCTTACGGGAGATCATGTCACTGGCTTTACCGGTTACAATTTCACCATTGCGTAGTTCCAGCGTCAGCGTTAGATTCTGCTGACAAGTGGCTTCCAGGCTGTCGTAATCATCACAGTTGATGGGTTGATATTCATTACTCATTGACATAATCACTCACCAATAAGTTAGCGGCGGCAAAAGCTGCCTGTTCCCTGACGGAGGATGGCAGCGCATCATTCGCGGCAATGCCATCCAGGGTTTTCAAAACACAACCCAGCGAATCGGGTATATAGCCCAGATCGCCGCTGGCGATCTCTGCGTATAAGCGACGTACTAATTCACAGTATTCTTGCACTATATCCTCCCTTAAAAGCTTAGCTCGGTAGATATTCATGCATCATCACCTTTTTCGGTGCGCGATGTTGTAAGCCTACGAAGATAAACTCTATTTATCAAACCGACTATAGCATAGGCACTAACAGGATATCAGTAGTCCTTAGAGGCCTAATCTATCAGTTACGTGGCAGATATCACCTTTACTGTGAGGATGGCGCTAACTCAAGTAAACTAAAGGGATTAACGATGAGGTTACTGATGGCATTAAAAGCAACGGTTTACAAAGCAGCAATCAATATTGCCGATATGGATCGGAATTTTTTTCACGACGCGAACCTGACGATAGCGCAGCATCCGTCGGAAACGGAGCAGCGCATGATGCTGCGGCTTTTAGCGTGGATCTGCCATGCTGGTGAAAACCTGCGCTTTACCAAAGGGCTCAGTGCCGATGACGAACCGGAAATCTGGCGGCGCAACGATACGATGGAGCTGGAATTGTGGATTGAGCTAGGCCTGCCGGATGAAAAACGGCTTAAGAAAGCCTGCAACCAGTCCCGTGCTGTGGTGCTATACGCGTACAGCGAGCGTGCTGCGCAGGTTTGGTGGAGTGCGATAGCAAGTAAGGTTTCCGGATACAAGAATCTGGCTATTCGCTTTTTGGATGATAATCAACTGACTCAGCTTGCCGGGCTGGCTGCACGCACGATGGCATTGCAGGCAACGATACAGGAAGGCACGATCTGGTTGTCTGACGATAAGAATAGTCTGGAAATAGCATTTTCTGAGTGGAAAATTCCTCAGACTCAGGGATGATAACGGGCTGGACAGGTTCCAGTGCATTGAGTCAGAACGATAAAAACAGGGCAGAGACGGCAGGAAAATAATGATGAAAAAACTGGCTATCGGTGTGCTGTTGATTGCAGGGGTTTCTGGGTTGATCGGGTGTCATACCCGTTCACAAGTTCAGGAAGAGCCCCTTAAACCAATGGCGCAAAGTTATCGTGGCGTTTTACCCTGTGCGGACTGCGGAGGGATTGATACGTCGCTGTTTTTGGAAAAAGACGGGACTTTTGTGCTGCGAGAGCAGTATCAGACAACGCGAGCGGGCAACAACACGTTTGCTTCTTATGGGCAATGGCGACGCACCGCAGATAAACTGGTGCTGACGGATAGTTCGGGAGAAAAACGCTACTTCCGCCCGGTTGATAAGGGGTTGGAAATGCTGGATCAGCAAGGGCTCCCCATCAACTCCTCTCTCCCTCGTCAACTGACGGCAACCGAGCAGGCATTGCCGACTACGCCGATGTCGATGAAGGGAATGTACCGCTATCTGGCAGATGCTGCGACGTTCTCTGATTGCGCCACGGGAAAAACGTTTGTGGTAGCGAGTAATGCCGTGCTGGAAAGGATGTATCTTCGTACGACGGTGTCGGCGGGCGAACCTGTACTGGTTTCCTTTACCGCGCATTTTACCGTGATTCCGTCGATGGAAGAAGGTCAGATGGTGAAAGCGGTGGTCCCCAACAGCAGTGATAACGCACGTATGCGAGCACGAGCAAACTGCGATACACAGATAGACTAACGCAGCGTTAAAAAGAAAAGGCACTGATTTCAGTGCCTTTTTAGTATCGATTACGCGTTAGAGCATTTTCTTGAGCTGATAAAGCCAGTCCAGCGCCTGACGCGGCGTGAGCGTATCAGGATCGATGGCTTCCAGCGCTTCAATTGCCGGAGACGGCTCATCATTGCTCAGCAGCGCCAGCTGCGCGCCATCGATATGGCTGGATGACGCATTATTCGATAATGTTTCCAGCTCCTTAAGTTTCTGGCGTGCGCGCTTAATCACTTCTTTCGGTACGCCTGCGAGGGCGGCGACGGCAAGACCATAACTCTTGCTGGCTGCGCCATCCTGTACGCTGTGCATGAAGGCAATGGTATCGCCGTGTTCGCGCGCATCTAAATGAACATTCACTACTCCTTCCATTTTTTCCGGCAGGGTGGTCAGTTCAAAATAGTGCGTTGCAAACAGCGTCATGGCTTTGATGCGATTCGCCAGATTTTCGGCGCAGGCCCAGGCAAGCGACAGGCCGTCGTAGGTTGAGGTTCCACGGCCGATTTCGTCCATCAATACCAGGCTGTTTTCCGTGGCGTTGTGCAGAATATTTGCCGTTTCAGTCATCTCCACCATGAAGGTAGAGCGCCCGGAGGCCAGATCGTCGGCGGCGCCCACACGAGTGAAAATGCGATCGACGGGACCAATAACCGCCTGATCCGCAGGCACGAAGCAGCCTATGTGCGCCATCAGCACGATGAGTGCAGCCTGACGCATATAGGTACTTTTCCCGCCCATGTTGGGGCCGGTGATAATCAGCATGCGGCGCTGTGGCGACAGCGACAGAGGGTTTGAAATAAACGGTTCACGAAGCACCTGCTCGACGACGGGATGACGGCCGCCCGCGATTTTGATACCGGGTTTATCACTCAGCGTTGGGCAGACGTAATTCAGCGTATCGGCACGTTCGGCCAGATTCGTCAGGACATCCAATTCGGCCAGCGCGGCTGCGCTTTGCTGAAGCTCGGCCAGATGGGGCAGCAGTAGATCGAAAAGCTCATCATAAAGCGCTTTTTCCAGCGCCAGCGCTTTGCCCTTCGAGGTCAGAACCTTATCTTCGTACTCTTTCAGTTCGGGAATGATGTAGCGTTCGGCATTTTTCAGCGTCTGGCGGCGTACATAGTGGATCGGCACCAGATGGCTTTGACCACGGCTTACCTGAATGTAATAGCCGTGTACGCCATTGAAGCCGACTTTCAGCGTATCGAGCCCCAGTTTTTCTCGTTCGCGAATTTCCAGACGATCCAGATAATCGCTGGCGCCATCGGCAAGCGCACGCCACTCGTCCAGTTCCGCATTGTAGCCCGGCGCGATGACGCCACCGTCACGAACCAGCACAGGCGGGGCTTCGACAACCGCGCGTTCCAGCAAATCGCGCAGCTCATCAAATTGCCCAATCAGACTGACCAGACGACGAACGGAATCAATATCCAGCGGTGCAAGCTGCTCACGTATATCGGGAAATTGCTGGAAAGCGTGACGCATACGTGCCAGATCGCGCGGGCGTGCCGTGCGCAGGGCGAGTCGCGCCAGAATACGCTCCAGATCGCCGACTTGTCGCAGATAGGGTTGCAGGTCGGGAGTGATGTCCTGCAACGCGCTGATAGCCTGCTGGCGTTGTTTAAGCGCCTCAATATCGCGGCTGGGCATATGAATCCAGCGCTTCAGCATTCGGCTACCCATGGCTGTCACGGTGCAGTCCAATACGGCAGCCAGCGTATTTTCCACACCGCCGGACAGATTTTGCGTCAGTTCAAGGTTACGACGGGTGGCCGCATCCATGATGATGCCGTCCTGCTGGCGCTCCATGGTAATCCCACGGATATGCGGCAGCGAGGTACGCTGGGTGTCTTTCGCGTATTGCAGCAGGCATCCGGCGGCCCGCAGCGCGAGCTTCGCCTGTTCTACACCGAAACCGGTCAGATCGCGGGTGCCAAATTGCAGGTTAAGCTGCTGGCGTGCGGTATCTGGTTCAAACTCCCACAGCGGACGACGGCGTAGTCCGTGGCGGTTCTCGATCAAATCCATGGATTCGAAGGATTCTGGGTAGAGTAATTCTGCTGGATTAGTGCGCTGTAATTCGGCCGCCATGGTTTCCCGATCGGTCGGCTCGCTCACGCGAAAGCGCCCTGAGCTGATATCCAGAGTGGCGTAGCCAAATCCCCGACTATCCTGCCAGATTGCGGCCAGCAGGTTATCCTGCTTTTCCTGCAATAGCGCTTCGTCGCTGATGGTGCCGGGGGTGACGATACGCACGACTTTACGTTCTACCGGGCCTTTGCTGGTGGCGGGATCGCCGATCTGTTCGCAGATAGCAACGGATTCGCCCATTTGCACCAGTCTGGCAAGGTAGTTTTCAACGGCATGATGAGGGACGCCTGCCATCGGTATCGGTTCCCCTGCGGAGGCACCGCGCTTCGTCAGTGAAATGTCCAGCAGTTGGGAAGCCCGTTTGGCATCGTCATAGAACAGCTCGTAAAAATCACCCATGCGGTAAAACAGCAGGATTTCCGGATGTTCAGCCTTTAGTCTAAAGTACTGCTGCATCATCGGCGTATGGGCGGTGAAGTCCTTCTCTGTGGCTTCATTCATATTGATTTTACTCAGTTTTTACTCTATCTGTTAGCTCAGGTGACCGCTTATAAAACCGTAAAAAACCCACCTAAACCCATAAATTTGTATACTAGGTGTATACCAGATAAGATGCGATATACATCCTGTCTGGCTGATATACATTAGGATTGCATCGATGAAAATGACACTCAATCAGTCTATTATAATCAATAAGTTATCCATTGATGTGAAGCCTGCCTTCGATCCCGAAAGGCGTATCATCTATGCCCCTAACCCAGGGCGAAAACCCTATCTTATCACTGATAACCACCGCGATTCACCCGTAGGTTTTGGGGTAAAAATCAGTGCCACGAAAAAAACCTACATCATCCAGCGCCGTGTGGATTCCGGTCAACGAACGGCAACTGGAGGAAAAGCACCACAGGAAGTTATCAGAGCCACGATTGGAAATGTATCTGATTTTGCCAATATCGATCAGGCACGCGAAACGGCTCGCAACTTTGCTCAGACGATGAAACAAACGAAGCGCAGCCCGAATGCTATCAGAAAAGAAATCAATGTTGCCGAACTGACTATTAGTGAAGTGTTCGCTCAATACCGTAATCACCTGCTTGGCAGAACCAAACCTGCCAAACCCAATACGCTTAATGTGCTGAACAAAGCCGAAAACCGTTTGAAAGAATGGGAAAACCTGCGGGTAAAAGACCTGTCGGGTAATGAGATTTTGCGTAAGTTTGATGAGATTGCGTCAAGAGCCAGAACAGCCGCTGAACAAACTTTTCGCTGGGCGAATGTTTCCGTCCAACATGCCATCGAAATCGAAGCGATTAATGCCCAGACACAACAACGTCAACCGTCCCTGACCTATAATCCTTTTACTATCCTGAAAGTGCAGAAAAAATACCGCACTCGCACAGAACTGGAAGACAGCTATCGGGCAAAAGGGGTGAGAAACCCGTTATCACCTAAAGATACGCTGGGACGCTTTCTGACAGCATTACACAACAAGCGAAGCTTCAATCGTATTGGCTGTGATTATTTGCTTCTGACGGTGCTTTTAGGGGCGAGAAAGGAAGAAACCGCATCATTGTGCTGGCGTGAAATGCTGACCGATGACGAGGCCAGAACGACGAGCTATGTCGATTTAGAGAAAGGACTCATCCGCTTCTATGATACGAAAAACCGCAATGACCATGAACTTCCGATTTGTGATGCGGTGAAGCGTATCCTTGAAGACCGACGAGATATTGTGTTTTACGAAGAAAAATCCCCAAAGAGACAACGATGGGTTTTCCCTGCACGTTCGACAAGAAGCAAAATTGGTCATTATTCTGACAGTAAAAGCCTACGGGAATATTTGTGCAAGGATGTCGGGATTATTAAGCTGGGAATGCATGACCTGCGTAGAACCTTCGGACGTGTCGCTGAAGAACTGACTTCCTATGCAGTGGTAAAGCGTTTGCTTAACCATCGCAACACTACCGATCCTACAGAACGCTACGCTGAACCTGATCAAGAACGCATTTTTGAAGCCCTGCAACGCATCGAGCTGCATATGCTGATGACTGCCCCTAGACTATACAATTCGCTGTTGGCGTCGGCTAAATATCCACCATTGTCAGAAAATAAATAGAAGGTAATATAAGTGTCGTTATGGAACCTTTCTGAGGCAATGGCAGAAGCCTAATTTCTACCTCATAAAGAAAATCTTAAATGTAGCGTTTTATCTTCGTATAATTATTAACGCATGTGAATAGTTAGCAAGGTAACATTCATTGGCGGTTTTTTGAGGGTTAAAATTATGGATGACTCAATAAAAATAAGAATAAATAACCAAATATTCAAATATGAAGTCAAGCTACCAGCATGTGGTATTAACGACAATACCTTCACATTAGATTTTTGTGATGGAAAATATAGGCAAGATGATTTAGTTGGATTGATCAGAGATGTAGTTCCATACTTCTCTTTGACAACCGAAGAATTAAAAGAGTTAGAGCAATCAGAAATAAATAAGAGAAGTTTTACAAGAATCTCTGATGCACGACGACAGGCAAAAGGAGATTATGGTGAGTTAATGCTTTTTCTTATACTAAGTATTTTTTATGATGTCCCTAAGTTTGTAACAAAAGCACGATTGCGATCTACTACTAGGGAGCAAATCAAAGGATTTGATTGTGCTCATTTTTCCGTTGAGAATGATAAAGTAACTCTTTGGCTGGGGGAGGCGAAGTTTCATCAATCTATTAGTAGTGCTATTTCATCAGCGCTTACGTCATTAACCGAGCATCTTAATGACAAAAGCAGAATTTCAAGTGAATTGAAATTGTTAGGGGGAGAGATTGAAATAAATAAAAAGCTTGATAGACAACTTTACCTGTTGTTAAAAAGTTATGTTGATGGTGGGAAAAGTTTAGATGAAGTTGAGATCGCCGTTCCTGTTCTGTTAACATATGATAGTAAATATTTATCTCAGTGTTGTGGGAAAGGAAAGATTTCAATTAACAATGATCCTTTCAGATATGAGTTAGGGCTGGAGTTAACTAGTCACTTCAATGAGATATATAAAAAAAATTGGCCTAATGAATCAAATATTAAAATTGTATTCTTCCTTTTCCCATTTGAGAATGTGGCTGATCTAAAAGAAAAAATTGAGTTAGTTGAGCAGGCTATGAAATTCTGATTGAGAGAACTCTATGGATATTGGTAATTTTGATATTGAGTTGGAAAAAATTAAATTTTCAAAGGGTAAGCATACAAATATCGTTGAGTGCTTTTTGATCGATATCTATCGCCTTCTTGATGATAATGAAAATTATAATTTCTGTGTAAAAGCTATATGCCATATTGCTAACCTTCAATTGAAAGACCCTATGATCCAACAGTTGTTACATGATTGTATAATTAAATCTAGAATATTTATGTATGACGATATGCTATGGAATAGCGATATTGGATATAACCCAGGTTTTTCTCCGCAAGATATATTTTTGAAGTCTTTTTACACCAGTTCCATATCCGAAACCACACTAACTAAACCACAAAAAGAAATCTTCAATGAATTTCAACGGAGCAGAAAACTTATCGTAAGTGCTCCGACATCGTTTGGTAAAACTCGAATAATTAGAGAGATAATTTCGCATAATAATTACAAAATGATAGTTATTATTATGCCAACAGTCTCACTGCTGGCGGAGGCATATAATGACTTTAAAAATGAATTTTCTGATAGATATATAGTTTCAAAGTCATCTAAGATAAAAATAGAAAATAACAAGGAATATATATTAATCCTTACACCAGAAAGAATGAGCGTTTTAATACAAGAAAACGTTAATTTGAATGTTGACTTCTTTGTAATGGACGAGATTTATAAGGTTGATTATAAACTTGATGACGATAGGTTTAGGGTCTTTGCAGATATATTATATAGACTTACTAAAAGCGGTGCTGATCTATATTTAATTGGTCCGTATATTAGCGATTTTAGCCAAGGGTTCAGAAACAAGTTTGGTATAAAAATGCTGAAATACGATGTAGAGATAGTGCAGAAGGACTACTATGAGTTGGATTCTATCACTCGACGCGGAAATCATGATATTGAAGGAGTGAATGTTAAAATTATAGGTGATAGATACAAAAACCTAAAAAGAATCACTAGCAATGAAAAGATTGATGGTAAATATTTGATTTACAGGTATCAAAAACAGTATGTAGAAGAACTTGCAGAAAAATTCATCAGTGAATTAAAAGATAAAAACTATAATAAAAATTTAGTTGATTATTTAGAAAGTAATATTTCAAAGAACTGGTCATTGGTTCAATGTTTGAAGAAAGGAGTTGCTTTTCATCATGGAGCAATGCCTAGATATATACAAGATTTAATTATTGATGAGTTTAATAAAACTAATTTTGATGGGGTTAATTATCTTTTTTGCACAACATCCTTAACTGAAGGTGTTAACTCTACAGCCAAAAATGTTGTTCTTTATGATTTAAAAATCGGCGATGGAAATAAAATAAAAAATCTTGATAGAAAGAATATTGAAGGTCGTGCAGGGAGATTTATGCAGCATTTTCTTGGGCGAGTATTTTATTTTGAACATGTTGATAAAAATGTAAATGAAGATACTAATGTAGAAATTGAATTTATTGATAGCAAAAATCCTGACATGGAAACGTTAGTTCAGTTGAATGAAAATGATATAACTGGAGTTAATAAAAATAACTATCAGAGTTTTGTTGAATACCTTATTGGTTTAAAAATTCCACTTGATCTTCTTAAGGGAAATAAGTTTGTAAATATTGAAGGTCAGATATCATTAATCGAACATCTCAGGAATAATAGTAATTTTATAAAGTATCATTATTTAACGCAAAGACCAGTAAAAGAAAAACTAGAGTGTATTTTATCAATCATCTATGATTGTTTATTCACTGTGAATAATCGAGGGCGAAGTTTTTCGGGTGATGTTGGTAAAAAGATACTTTTAGATTTAACTAAGTATTATATATATCAGTTGCCAGCATTTCCTGTTCTTTTAAATTCAGACACCCTAAAGTATCTAAGGAAAAATGAAAATGCAAGGATAAGATTAACATTTGATTTGATTACAAAATATTTTGAGTTTATATGGCCCCGCTACATAAAAGCTTTTGAAAGCATATTCAATTTTGTGGCAAACGAAAAAAACGAAAAAAATATAAGTTTGGATTATATAGTGGCTTTATTGGAATATGGAACTAATGATAATCACGAAATTATTTTGCGGGATGCCGGAATACCTAGAGAGATAATGGTTAAGATATCAAGAATATTTTTTGATTGTGAGAGTTATCAAGATGTTCAGACTACGTTGAAAAAAAGAAGGTTTGAGGTAGAGAATAAGCTAAGTAATATTGAGTTGAGTATTTTAGATAAATATATTTAAAAATAAAAATTTTCACCTTAACTCAAGGAGGATACATGGGGGTTGTTGATACATTACGAGAGCTTTCCGAGGTCTGGAGTTTGTTTGGTGAAATGCCTGATGACACGACATTAGGCGTGGATTTGGCAGCACTCTATCTGGGGATCAGTGTTAAAACACTGGCACGATATCGACAAAACGGAGATGGTCCCCCTTACATTCAATATCAGGCGGAGGGTAGCCGGGTTCGCAACCAACGGGTAAATTACCTGTTAGGAGACTTACGGGCTTGGCGGGATAGCCATAAAGTGAAAAGCACTATGCATGCTGCAAAGGTCAGAGGACTTACTTTTACCTCACTTGCTGATTTCGCACAGCCACAACCATTCTGGGTGAAGTCTGGCAATGAGAAGCTGATTATCGATCATGCTCTTACGCTTCCCGATGAAGAATTTAAAAAACGTTTGTGGGATGTCGATTCTGAAGTTATCTGGTTTCCTGTTGAAGAGGTTATTTTTCGGAAATGGAAGAACCCATCTGATAGAAAAAAGTGGCACGAAATGTTTACTGAATTTTTAAATATGAAAATTTTAGCGTCAACGGCGTTACAGGAAAAACTGATCCTGAACGAGGAATTTAATAAAAATTATTAAGGCTGTTTTTTATGATTTTGTAAAGAATTAAATCTAATATAGTCATATATTTTACAAAATACTTTACATGTTTATAAAGGAAGCCTTTAATTAAAGGGCTTGTAGCGGTTTTTATAGGTATCAGGTGTGCATAATTCATATTATGCACACCTGATACCTAAATGTAAATTATTTAGGCCGATTTATCCAGAATCAGAGTTATTAAGTTGGTTTTTAACGATTTTTATTTTGTAAAGTATATTCTCGGTTTTTTAATATATGTGACACCGATACTTTTTTGTAAAGTATTTCATGAATTTTTTAATAAAAACAAAATTACGATCCATTTAATTGATCACTATTCAATGAATATATTGTGTGTAAATTTAATACTCCACTGTAAATATATTTTTACGGAGTGCTTGATTTTTAATTTAATGGTGCTATTTATACTTTGTCAGGATGACAATATTAATCATTTGAATGCAAGGATGCATAGTTATGAAGAAAATAAACATGAGTTTAATGGAAAGGTATCTGCTGTTGCTGGACAGGTTCGTTGACAAACTCGATGAATCGGGCTTTTCAGAAGCAGAAATCACCGAGCAGTCTTACCTGTTTTGTGCCGGGTTTTATATTAAATACCAGCAGGACATAGAAAATCTGACGTTTTCAAACCGAGAAGTGGTGCTAAGCTTTTTACTTCTCTCTTACTACTGCCATATCGAGAAAATCAGTGATGATTTGATTGATAAAGCCCGTCTGAATAAAGTCTTTCTTTCCATCATCAGCTTCATCACCAACAACGGTGGAAGAACCGAACGGATCTACGTGCATGAGAAAAAGAAGTATGACGCCAACAAGCTGATAAGAGCCTCAACGAGCGTTAAGAGAAGTAGTTGTAGGATGTGATGAAAAAGCCCGTAGTTTCGACGCTACGGGCTGATGCTTTCCCTGATGTGGCAGTATTTTATTTAAAAGACACCGCTTTTCATTTCACTGGCACCGGCAGTGAATTCATAAGAACTGACTTTTTCACCTTTAAACGTGATGAGAATTGATTTTTCTTCAATATCCGTTCCGCCAATCAACACCCCGACGAGTGGGATGTATGATGTTGGTTTACTGCGGTAGTTATGCATTGAATAAGACCATTTCTCCTCATCATCTGAGGCGATACGTTTATCCGGCTCACCAAAGGCGGTTAATACTTCTGACTTGGTGGTTTTTCCTTTTACAATTTTAGCTTTTACGTCTTCCTGCGTTACATTTTTCAGAGTCTGATTACCGAAGGAATAACATCCAGAGAGAGTGAGTGACACCAATACGATGATGATTTTTTTCATGGGGTTTTTAACCTTAATTTTCATTGACAATCTGATCGAACACTTCCATCCATTGGTTCATTTGTTTTCTCAGGCTGTTAAGCCCCTGTTGAGATTTGAAAGAGCCTTCTTTAGGGAAGAACCTGATGTGCCATTCTGGATTTTGAATATCTCTTACACTAATAAAAAATCCTGTCTCATTTCGGTTTTTTGCCATGCGAACATTATTAATATTTTTAGCAGTAATGCTTAAACCTGCATCTTCAATTTCAACCCCATGACTGATGTTATATTTCCATTCTTTAAGATCATCAAAGGAATAGGTTTTTTCATTATTTCCATCTTTAAGAAAAATGAGCCTTTTGTTGCTATCGAGCTTCATTGAGGAATTAAGAAGTGTATGACTATAACAACCATCATTGTCATCGTTAAAATTATCGACAGTGGCTTGATTGCTTAATTTAAGAATGTAAGAGCCTAATGCCGTGAAAAATAAAATAGCGCAGATTGGGATCCAAAAAAATCCGATAGAGATTAGATCTTCAGTCGTGCCAAAGTGTGAAAGAAACATGGGCAGAGCGAGGGCGATCCAGAGACGCTTCATTTTGAAAAAATTAATAAATTTCATGAAGCCACTGACTTTTTCAGGTGGAGAAATTTTCTTTCTTTTAGGCTGAAGCACGGCTAACGCTTTTTTGTCGCGTCGATTCGTGAAATGCGCCCAAATGAGCAGACCAACACTGACAGGAAGCCAGATAATTCCTGTGAGAACGAACCCACTTTTTCCCATCAATAATGCGATAAGTGCGGGGAGCGATACTGCAATCCAGAAGCGTTTCATAGCAAAAATGCTCATACAAATTTCCTCAATAGCTAATCAATGTGAAAGTCATATTCGTATGAAGCAGTCAGAGACTGAAAATGAGACGATGCTTGTCATTGCTGAGCCTATATCGTTAGTTGAATAAGTAAATAGACCAGTTAAATCAGTCTATTATGGGCAATCAGGAAGCTACATTTTGAACAGTTGTGATCAAACAAAGCAAATCGCTTATAACGATCGATGGTTTACTTGTGATAGATAAAAGCTATCATAAATTAAATATAGATCGGTATTAACGATCGTTAATCTTGTGTTTTTTGTATGAAGAAAGGCTTGCTGGAAGCCTTGCCAGCCCTACATTTGGAATGATGATGAGTGTGATTTTTGCGGAGTCTGGATGGTGGTTTTTGGTGTTGCCGTAATTTCTATCATCTTCACGCCAGTGATGGTGTTGTGTTTGCCTGGGCGTTTGAGTGTCGGGATTTTGAGTTTTTTCAACATGCCAATGATGATGTTGAGGTAGGGAATGGTTTCTAACCATCTGAAGCTGGTCTGAATCATAGAGAGGGGCTTTCTGTGGTGAGCTTCTTTTGCCGCTTCGGTTGCATGTGCTTCTTTACCATCTGCCCCAGCTTCTTTTGCCGCTTCGGTTGCATGTGCTTCTTTACCATCTGCCCCAGCTTCTTTTACCGCTTCGGTTGCATACGCTTCTTTAGCATCAGCATCAGCATCAGAGAGAAGCGCTTTGGGATAATTGATTGCGTATTCGCCCTGACCGGCGTCTTTGTTGAGGGTAAGCGTTTCGGCGGGGCTGTTAACGTCTTCTTTGATGATTTCAGGGGTATCTTTAGCTATGGTCATATCAAGAGCTTTGCTAACCGATGCCTTACTGACTGAGAGCATTTTCAATGCAAGCAGGAAGGCATTGTCGCGTTCCGGCCCGTAGTCGAGCCTGTTTTGTAAGGCAGACCAGGAATAGCCTTTGCCAAGCTGCGAAGCTTTGAAAGCAATCCCAGCATATTCGAATGAAAACCCATTCATTTTCCCTGTTGAGGCAATATTCGGAAGCGCTTTGATATTGTGGGCGGCAAGCTGTGTCACAAACTCAGTGGTTGATGGTTTACCGGCAAGCAATTCTTCCAGGGCTTTCTGGATGACCGATTTTGGTGATGGATCTCCTTTATACTTCTCCATCATCGCTTCGTTACGTGACAGCTTCTTAGGCTTCGGTATTGCACCCATCGATTTCTGTGTCGGGGATTTTCTGGATAGCGAAGGAGGGAAGGGCGAAGCTGGAGATGCTTTAGCTTCCGGCCTTTTGGTTCTGGTCAATGAATAGTCGCGTTCAAGCTGCTGAATGATACGAGTGCTGATAAGGTTTTCGTTCTTACCAAGGTAGAGTTTTCCTGCGTTGAGAGAAACTCTGCTGGCAATAATGTGGATGTGTTGGCCTTCAGTATCATCATGCAATACATAGCATCTCAGATGCGTTTCAGAGAAGCCCATTCGGGACATGTAATCATCAGCAATCACTGACCATTCCGAATTCGTTAACGCTTCATTCTTCGGTAATCGAAGCGAATTATGCCAGACGGGTTTGACCACATCCGGGCGAAGCGTTTTTGTGGTATTGAATTCAGCGATCAGATCTCCGGCTATATCCCCCAGCATGTTCCCACCAATGACATAAGGTGTGCATTTGTGGTGAGAATCTGGTTTTAATGCATAGAGAACGACACCGGCGAAACCCTTACCCCTGCGGATTTTTTGCATTCCCTTCATGGGAAGCACTCCACAAATTATCGGTGATCAGATTTGTGCGAAGCTCTGAGATCTGACGCTTCACTGCAAAGAGTTCAGTTTGTGAGAGAGAACTATCATTGCTCTTGCTATCCAGATGAGCGACAAGCCTGTTTAACTTCTGCGATATATCACCAAGGGATTTCCAGGCTTCGAGATTAATTGATGGAATAACGGAGGGAAGGTTATGCAGAAATGCCATACGCAGCCATTCACCTTTGCGATGACTACCACGCCTTTCATTCAGAAGCGATAATTCTTCATTATTTAATCTAACACTGATGCAGTGGCAGCGAAGGATATTATTAAAAGTATTACCAGTGCTCATATGAACTCCTTTTCATATAATTAAATCAAAGCATATTCCTTATGCTTAGACTTACTTATATGACAGACGCTAACAATGTCAATGCATAGTGTTGATTTTGCTTTTAATTTTTTTCAACCGAAGGGCGAAAAAAACAAGGGAGAACTCGGAGAAGCCAGCGTAGCGCTTCGGAGAGTTAGCCCTTGTTTAATTATATTTGATTTTTATTTTCTATATGATATTAATAATTGAAAATAAAATAAAAAATGAGGTTTTTATGAAAATAGCTCATCTCTTTAATGCGGTTTTAATTCTGTTAAATGTGCTTTGTTTTGCATTTGTTTATTCTCTTGGTGGCCCCCAAATAGCCATAGAGCATAGTTTTTTTGGGGAGTTGTCTACATTTACTTCTTTTGTTTCCATGAGTTATTTTCAAATGTTTTATTTTTTTATTAAATAGGGGCTGTTTTTTTGTTTTTATATTATTTTATCTTTGTTGTTTATTTCTATAAGAAAATCCTTAACATTAACACATAGCTTTATTACCCCTGCATTAGCCATTAATGCAAGAAAAACATATCCTTGAGGATTTGATAATAATTTGATAAGTGTTAGATCTGGATCTTTGTTTGTTATTTTAAATACATAATATAATATACCTATTAATGTAAATACAGAAAGGAAAGCATCTGAGAATTTTTTCAAGACATCATGTCTTTTTTTATGGAGTATAAGAAATGTGACGCCCCCAATAAAGGATGGCATTAATATAGTAAGTAATGTAACAGCCCATGCGTGTTTTTTTCCATAGAAAAATAAAATTATAAAGGAAATGAAAATTATAGCGGCTAAGGTTCTTTCTTTACACTTTTCTGTAAACATTAAAATGCCTCTGATTATAATATAAAATTAATAATTAAGATAAATGATTCATGAACATAATATTTAAAGGTATCTGATAGGTATAGTGTATATCCATATTAAAACCTCTCATGCAAATGGTTAGCTTTGAAATGATTATCCCATTATCTAATTTGGTTTTATTTATATAAACCAAGTAATGAGAACATGCTACAAAAAAATTGGAAAAACAAGGGGGGGGCTCATGTTCACGAAAATAAATTATTAGCATTTTAAAATCATTGATGCGATCACGAATCTGTTTATTACGGTTTGGTGTCATGCAAAGTGTAATAAATATACGCATAGTGTATGAGTATTTTCTTCTTGCTACGTAAAATCAAGCACATGTAATGATCATCGATGAAATTATTATCATAATAATTTAATGATAAATAATTTTTAGTATTATTATATGGGCACTATTTTTATTTTATATTGTTATTTTTTATTTATTGATTTAGCCTACTTGAGGATATAAGGCTGTGTTTATTTGTTATCTATAAAACTTTAGTGATTGGGAGTAAATGTGAAAAAAGCATTTTTTTTGGATAGAAATATCGTAGATTTAATGAGTAAATATAATAGAAAGTGTGTTTTTGATGATGTGAAAACTAAAGAAAAATTAGACTTTTTATTAAAAAATGATGTTGATGGAAATATTTTCTCCCCATTTTTTTCCTTGATTGAAGGAAAGGCTATAAAATGTAAGGATGAGAGTGGGAGAGTTTATTTAGCTAAAAACACGAATAAAAAAATAAGAGAGTTAATTAAGTATGAAGCTGCCATTGTTAATGATTTTATAAAGAATGCTAGAACCGACTATGATTTTCTTGTTAAGAACGAAAAATTTTTAGCGAAAAACATTTATGAATATGAAACTGATTATCTTATAAATGAAAAAATTAATTTTTTAAATGAAATAAAAGATGCAATATCTATAATTAAGCCAGTGTCAGAGAGAGAGTCTGAATATTTTAAGTTTAAAGAAATATCAATGAGATATAACCAATTTAAGCAACAACCGTTCACGTTGATGTCAATTATGTATATTTTTGGAAGCCCTAGGTCTTCAAAGTTATTAAAATATCCCACTCAGAAGTTCGTCGCCTACAACGTAATATCCGATTTTAATCATATGAAGCTATTTAATAAGGTAAAATACACAACTCAAGTTACAGAGAGATTTCAAATATCATTTGAATCTCTTGATTCTGACATTGGTTTCATCAATGAAATATTCAATTTCAATAATGTAACTGTAGGGCGGTTGACTAATTTTAGTCACTTTTTAAATTTGGAATGGCAACCTAATTTTGAAAGAATTGATAATGAAATACCAGATATAAATAAAGGAGGGGACAATAAAGACATTTTTTATAAATGTTTTAATGATTTTTATGGTTACGATTTAAAATATAGACAATAAATTTTAATTGTCATTATTTTCCTTTGCCTAAATGTGAGGGAATATATATTAATTAATGTGAATTAAACTAGAGAGGATAATATGGAAATAATTGCTGTTATAAATTATAAAGGTGGAGTCGGTAAGACTACAGTTACTTCAAACTTAGCGGCAGAACTTGCTTTTCGTGGGAAAAAAGTTTTAGTTTTAGATATGGATGCTCAGGCCAGTTTAACTTTTTCTTTTTTAACCCCTGATTATTGGGATGAAAATTTAAAAAATAGCAGAACTATAAAGAATTGGTTCGACTGTATCAGTCAAGGGGAACAAACAATGCCCCTTTCTGAACTTCGAGTTAGGCCTTATTCTGTTAATAAAAGATTCAATACAGGTGGTTGCTTGGATTTAATTTCCTCTCACTTGGGACTAATTAATGTTGACCTAGAGTTAGCTACATTATTAAGTGGGGCCAGTCCAAATCAAACAAGGAAAAAATACCTTAAAGTTCATGGAAAACTCAGAGAGGAGTTGCACTTGCTTGGAAAGGAAATGAATTACGATTTGGTTTTAATTGATTGCCCTCCTAATTTTAATATTGTGACGAAAAATGCACTGATTGCATCTGATAAAATATTAATTCCTGCCAAACCAGATTATCTTTCTACACTAGGGATCGATTATTTAAAACGTAGTGTTGATTCATTAATAAAAGATTTTAATTTCTACGCTGAGAAGGATGATGAGTTCGATAAGGTTAACCCGGAAATACTTGGTGTTATATTTACCATGATCCAAATCTCCTCTGGAGAACCTATTTCCGCTCAAAAGCAATATATTTCTCAAACTAAGAGGCTTCATGTTCCTGTTTTTGAAACTACATTTAGGGAAAATAAAACAATTTTTGCAGATGCTCCTCGTGATGGTATTCCCGTTGTCCTTAATTTGTATTCAAATCATACACATTCCGATATTGTTGATGAGATCGAAGAGTTTGTTAATGAATTCTTGAAGAATATTGAGGAGGGGGTATGAGTGAATTTAAAGTTTTTAAATCAGTATTTAAAGAACTTCAAGATGCTGTTAGTTATTTGACAGACTCTGACTTTGATAAAATATCTTCTGGTGATTATCATATCGTAATAAAATTACAAAAAAATAAGCAATCTAATTTAGAGGGTTCAGGAGGAAAGAATGGTCTTGATACAGATGGGGTTTTATTGATATTAAATAGTATTGATAGCAGAGAAGAGGGCGTTAAATTTCTTGAGGAAAGATTAAAAACGAAGATTAATTTTGAAAGGTTTGCGAGATCGATTGATGTTGCTGTAATGAAAAGTGACCGATTAGAAAAAATCAGAGATAATATAATAGAGTCGACAATTGGTGCAAGGCTGAGATCAGAAGCTATACAAAACAAAAAATGAAGATAGCCGCCGCAAGGCGGCTAATTTTTTTTAAACTTCAGAATGATAATTCCGATACAGGCAGTCGAGCCTTTCCCAGAGGATGAACGTCAGGATCTCTTTGACCTGCGACTGTTTGGTCTCGATTACTGCGTAGATCAACGCTCTGCACTGATCAATGATTTCTTCTTGTTCTAGCGGGGTGTTATCGAACATAACTCACCTCCGTAGCTTGTTGCCAGAACAGATTAAAATAACGTTTAACTTGTTTAAGGTGCTGATCTTCCAGAAGGGAATTGCTAGACTTGCTGATAGCCATATCGTTAACCTCTTAACGGTGTGGTTAGCCCCTGTCTGGTATTGCATTACCTTTCAGGGGCGAAACTGGTGATGAGTGTAGGGTTTGTGATAGGGTACGTACCTATGAAACCAAGCATAGTTAAAAAGGTACGTACATGTCAACGATAAAACGTGATACGAAGAAATCTTCGTCAACAGGTAAATCACCGACTTTCCAGATACGCATCTCGCCTGAGCTACGTGAACAGCTAGATGAAGTCGTAGCAAAAGAAGGTGTCAGCCTCGGCAACTGGTTCAAAGAACTTGCCCGTCAGGAATTGAGAAAGCAGGGGATTGAGCCGAAGGGCTAATATTAAATATATTCGTTACTTACTATCCGAAGCTCATTCCAGTGAATGATTTAACATTTACTAAATAAATTTAATACATTCGGCAATGCTAATAAAATTCAAACATTAAGTTAGGTCATTGTTGTGAAAAATTATTGGCATTACCTGCATTGGGAGCAAAAATGGGACATTTTATCACACTACTTATTGTTGCATTAGTTAGCGCATGCTCTGGTGCTTACTTGACCCTTCTCAAGGGTAAGAGAGAACGGCTATGGTCAGATCGATATGAGGCACTCAGAGAAATTGTTCTTGCCCTTGGGACAGTCGAATCTCGGTTTTCTTCTTCACACATGGGGCTGTTAGGTGTCAGTGTAATTAGTCGGGCAGAGAGTAATAAACTATCTGAGGAGTGGCCTGTTGCTATGCATACGCTTCGCCAGAATATAGCTAAGCTCAGACTGTTGTTTAAATATACTGACATTTCAGCATTTGATGAGGCAGTTGTTGAACTCAATTCAGCCTTCACGGATGTATATCATGGTAATCCGGTTGATATGCCAGAACACCATGAGGCTATTGCTATTAAGGCTAAAGCGGCAGCAGAGGCTGCTATAGCGATAGGTCAGAAACATTGCCTCTGAATATCGGTTTATTTTGCTACAAAATATAGCAAGATTGAACTAATAAATATTAGCTCACCACAACAATGATTTATTAACCACAGAAGGGCGTTTCTGCCCCTCTGTAGTTCCATCTTATTTTGTCGCTTGTGCTAACACCGTAGCAGCAAGCTGTTTTGTTAGCTCTGCTGAGCGGGGATTATCAAGAGCTTTAGCAGCAATAGTTTCCATTTTATCGCTGGTGTGGCTGGAGGCTGCTCGTTGAGAAAGAGCTGAGGCCGCAAGCTGTTTCTGTAATTTAGATGCATTCGAGTTGTTTAAGGTTTGACCAGCAATAGAAGCAATTTCACTCGACGTTTGTTTAGGGTTTTTTGCCATGCTTTAATCCTTTACAGAGGTTTATAGGTCTTATGTAGTGCTGGATTTAATTTTTTGGCACTACATATAGTATTTAAGATAACCCTGACCGTTTCGCTTTACAATGCCGACTTTAAACTTTGCTGTATAAATTTACAGCGTGTCGTTGTCTTGGCATTTTATCCTGAATGCTAGGTTTATTTTGATTTTTTTCAGACTATTTGGCTGGCATTTTTGGGCGTTATTTATTCTTTTTTAGTGTTTCAATACAGGGGATTGAACGGAAGGGGTAACGACACTTTTATTCCTGAAAATGTAGCCTAGGTGTATACTAAAAATCAGTAATTAAAAAATTATCCTATATTTATCAATAATTAATATATAAAAATCAATACTGCTGCATCATGGGGGTGTGGGCAGTGAAATCCTTGTCGGTAGAATCTTTCATATTGATTTTACTCAGTCTTAACGCTTTTGTTCGTTCAGGTGATGGCGCAGGGTCGGATGGTCAACCTTGCTGGTGGCGTGTCACCTGAGCATTGAAATGGAATGCCAGAAGTATACTGACTGACGGATGAAAAACATCACCCGCGAATGCGTTATCTTACCACCGGTGGCCGTTATTTGGCGTCAGACGACGTTACCAGACTGAGACAGGGATGCGTATGCGATTTTTCCACTATTGCTCCGGCGCGCGAGTCGGCTCGCAAGTTTGCCTGGAAAAGGTATAAGGTCGATAAGGTGAGGATTAAGTCAAATCGGGGAACAATCAATGTTATTGAGCTTATAATGGGGGGACATTTCTGCCTAATGCCGCAATCAACCATAGGGTAAGATTGCAGTAGCAAAGAAGGTATCAGCCTGGATAACGCGTTAAAGGAATCTGTCCGTAAAGTGTTTCGCAAACAGGAATTGAGCCAAAGGGCGAAAATTTAGCTGATTAGCAAAACAAACAGCCAAGGAAATGGTATTAATGGTTATCAATGTTCTTTAACGTCAAGGATGCGAAATATGGACAATTACCTAAATAGAAATAGCGTTAATAATCAATATTTTTTGGCTATGGCTCAGGCAGCCGCGTTTGATCTAATAAAGGCGGCCAGAATTGTTTCCTCTCGCCATATTAACGATCTCTTTCTTAAAGCAAAATTTGAGGATGAAATTCGGCGTTTCCCACAATAGTCTAGGCGCGCGAGGCCGCTCGTAATTTTTCTAAAGTATGGCGTTATGCCTCGCGCTGATCTCTTATTCTGCGCGTGATTCAATGTCCTGAACTTTCTGCCAGCTAGGCAGGTTTTTCAGGCGCAGCGAGTAGCGCTGAATATTCGGGAATCGTTCTCCAGGAACGAGCCGTTCGACGACAGTATTAATCACGAAGCCCAGCATAATATCCGCGCCGCTCAGTTTATCGCCCACGATAAATTCCCTTGCAGACAGTATGTCGTCTAAAAATGAAAAGACTTTCTCGAATTCGTTGTCAGCGTAATCCTCAAGGAAATTCAGCGTGGTGCCGGTATTTTTTTCAAACTCGCCAAAGATCTTCAATAAAACCGGGAGCATGGCGGAGCTTTCCGCAAAGTGTATCCATTGCAGATAGTCAATGTATTCGGCCGAGTTTGCATCCGGGGCCAGATGTTTTGCATGGCGATTGATCAGGTATTCAACGATAGCGCCGGATTCTGCGATGATCTTGCCATCTTCTTCAAGCAACGGCGATTTACCTAAAGGATGTATCGCTCTCAATGAGGCTGGTGCTAAATGCGTTTTTGCATCCCGCTGGTATCTGACTAGTTCATAAGGTATCCCCGCTTCCTCAAGCAGCCAGAGGATACGAACAGACCGTGAATCATTAAGATGGTGCAATGTTAATCCCATATCGCGTTTCCTTAAGTCCTGATGGTTTGAGCTCGTCGCCATGATGTTGTTCCCACTGCGTGTGTTGATTCCATGTCATACAGGCAGAGTAACGGTTCCGGTAGTTTGCGGCTAACAAGGCTATTTTTGAGGGGGCATAAATATTTTTATGAGGTAATAACGACCATGAATGATGGACAAAAACGTGACCTGCCATCACCGCACCACACACATCGGTTGGCCTGATACGGGGTCGGCGTGGATCTCCGCCTCAATGCTGAACACCTGCTGGAGTAATGCCGGTTTCATGACCTCGTGCGGTGAACCCTGCGCCATCACGCGCCCGCCTGCCAGAATCACCAGATGATCGCAGTAGCGGCTGGCCTGATTCAGATCGTGCAGGACGGTCACGATCGTTTTGCCAGCCTGATTGAGTTCACGCAGCAGCTTCATTAACTCGACCTGATGATTGATGTCGAGGTAGGTTGTCGGTTCATCGAGCAGGACGACGGGCGTATCCTGCGCCAGCAGCATCGCCAGAAACGCCCGCTGACACTGTCCACCGGACAAATCGGTTAACCGCTTGTCGGCGAGGTCGACGATGTGCGTTTTCTCCATCGCGAGCTGCACGCGCTGGCGATCGTCCTGCGATAACCGTCCCCATAGCGATAGCCAGGGGCTGCGTCCGTAGGCCACCATGTCACGCACGGTGATCCCCTCTGGCGTCAAATGCTGCTGCGGCAATAGCGCCAGATGGCGTGAGAGCTGGCGGGCAGAGAACGCAGAGAGCGGCTTGCCGTTGAGCTGAATAGCGCCGGATTCCGGGGTAAGCAGTTTGGCGAAGCACTTCAGCAGCGTTGATTTACCGCAGCCGTTGGGGCCGAGCAGGGCGGTAATTTTTCCGGCGGGTAGCGACAGCGACAATCCGTCAAGAATACGCTTGTCGCCATAGCCCGCCGTCAGGTTTTGTGTTGTCAGTTCCATTTAGCGCATTCTCACGAGAAGCCAAAAAAACCAGGGCGCGCCGATAATGGCGGTGAGCACCCCTGCGGGTAATTCCATCGGCGGGTTCAGCGTGCGTGCCAGCAGATCGGCAAGCAGCAATACCAGCGCACCAGCAGCGGCAGAAGCAGGAAGGAGCCAGCGGTGCCGTCCCCCCACCAGATAGCGGATCAGATGCGGTACCACGAGGCTGATAAAACCGATGGGCCCGCAGACGGCCACGCTGGTTGCGGCGAGCGCGACGGCAAGCGCCAGCCCCCAGAACTGAATGCGCCTGATGTTGACGCCCAGCGTGCTGGCGCGGTCGTCGCCCAGCGCTAACAAATCCAGATCGCGGCAAAATCGCAGACTGAGCGGAATGAGCACGCAGAGGACAGGCAACGCGACCATGACGAATGACCAGTCGCGCCCCCACAGGCTACCCGTCAGCCACAGCAGCGCGTTGTTGATATCCTGTGGGCGAGAGAGAATCAGGTAGTCGGTGATGCTTGCCCAGGTCGCGGACAGTGCGACGCCGATCAGTGCCAGCCGCATCGGGGATGATGTTCCTGCAATCAGTCTCAGCAGCAGTAGCCCGGCGATGCCGCCAAGGAACGCGAGAAGCGGCAGCCAAATCACCGGCAGCGCAGGCACCAGCATCAGTGCGCCGACGGTCGCCAGACTCGCCGCGTGGTTCACGCCGAGAATATCCGGTGATGCCAGCGGGTTACGCACAATCCCTTGCACCAACACGCCGGAAATGGCCAGCGCGGCGCCGACAAACAGCGCCAGCAGCACGCGTGGCAGGCGATACTGCGTCAGCACATAATGATGTTCGCTGGCGCTGTGCCAGCCGCTCATCAGCGCCGACCACGGCAGCGGAATCGCGCCCATGCGCAGCGACAGAAGGCCGGTCGTCAGTAGCAGCAGTGTAATCAAAACAAACACAATAACGGGGCGCATTATCCTCGCCTCCTTGCCAGCCAGACGAAACAGGGGGCACCGATGAGCGCCAGTACCGCACCGGCAGGCAGTTCGCCCGGCCAGGCGAGCGCGCGGGCGAGCAGATCGGCCAGTAACATAAACGCCGCTCCCATCAGCATGCTCATTGGCAGCAGCTTTCTCTGGTCGTAACCGATCCAGAAACGCGCCAGATGCGGTATTAGCAGGCCGATGAATGCCACCGGGCCAGCCACGCTCACACAGGCACCCACCAGAAGCAGCACCGCCAGATTGAGGATGAGACGCAGTCGGCCTAAGTTAACGCCCAGCGTATGGGCGCTCACGTCACCGATATTCAGCAGATTAAGCTGGTTAGCCAGCAGCAGAACAACGGGAGTGACGGTGATGAAAAATGGGAAGAGTTGCCAGAATTCGACCCAGCGCGCGTGCGATACGCCGCCCGCCAGCCAGTAAAAAATGCCATAGGCGTGATCTTCCGCCAGCAGGAGCGTAATCCGCGTTAAGGCCATACACAGGGCAGAAAGTGCGACGCCCGCCAGAATCAGCCGATTGCGGTCGAGCGTTTGTCGCCAACCGCCGCCTGCGGCCATCACGACCAACCAGCACAGGCCGCCGCCGCAGGCGGCAACAAAAGCGATAGGGTAGCCGGAGAGTGAAGCGCTGAACGCGCTGGTCAGTGCCATCGCCAGCGCCGCGCCGCTATTGATGCCCAGCAATGCAGGGGAGGCGAGAGGATTATGGGTCAGGGTCTGAAGCAGAGCGCCGGATAGCGCCAGACTGGCGCCGATCAGAACGGCCACCAGACTGCGAGGCAGGCGCAGGTTTAACACCAGCGCTTCGGGTAGCGAGGAGGGCGTTCCTGTTATCAACGCCTTGACGGCACTCAAAGCGGGAATGGGGATCGCGGAATAACAGAACAGACTGAGCCAGAACACGCTCAGCAGTGCCGCTATCGGTAATCCCCAACGCCAGAATGGATGAAAGCTTTGCCTCATTGCTCGCTGCTGACGCTAACAGGCTGATGCTTAAAAATCTTCACCGTATCGCTGCCGATGCGTTCTGCTGCAAAAATGCCGCGCATCCGCGCCCAGGCGTTGCTGTCTACGGTGGCAATCTGCTGTTTTTGCTGTGCTTCCAGCAGGTTCCAGAGCGCATCCTGCTGCCAGCGTTTGACGATACTTTCTTCGCGGTAGTGCGTCACAATCAGCCACTGTGGGTTAATCGCCAGCAGCTGTTCCAGATTGATCGAGGCCATAGGGGCATTATTAATCGGTTTGGGTACGCTCAGGCCGAGTGCGGCCAGCACGCTGCCAGTGTAGGCGTCGCTGGAATACAGGTTAAACTGCTGCTCGCGCGAGGTGCCGAAGACCACATTCGTCCCTTTGGGAAGCTGATCGGCGTAGGCTTTCATGGTCTCGCGGTGCTGAGCGAGACGAGCCTGCATCGCGCTGTCTTTCCCCAATACCTTGCCGATGATCTCCGCAGAGTGCAGGTTCTCTTCATAGGTTTCGTTGCGCGACTTCAGGAGCAATACCGGCGCAATCGCCTTCAGCGCCGTGTAAATGCCGCTATGGCGGCTGCTGTCGGCAATAATCAAATCAGGCTTCAGCGCGCTGATGGCTTCCAGACTCGGCTGCGCGCGCGTGCCTACGGAATGCCAGGGTTTTAGGTGCTCACGGACATTTGCCAGGATCCGGTCTGGATCGTTGTCATCGGCGATGCCGACCGGGCTGACATCTATCGCCGCCAGCGCATCGGCAAAAGAAAGCTCCAGTACCACAATGCGCTGAGGCGGCGTGTCGAGCGTAAAGGAACCCTGCTCATCCTGCACTGTTACCGCATTGGCGCGGCCCAGTCCGAACAAACAAAGTGTCGCAATCAGTGCGACGCGAATCAGGTCAAACATAGCGTAACTCCCACTATTATCGTGATCGAATAAGTCACGATTGTTAGTCATGCCGGGCAGATGCCCGGCGAGTGTGTGGCGATCAGAATTTCAGCGAGCCCTGCATATAGAAGGTGCGGGGCTGACCGGCATAAATCCCTTTGTTGTTGTCATCGCTGTTCGAGCGCGTGTAGTAATCGTGGTCGAACAGGTTTTTCACACCAAAGGCCAGATTGAGGTCAGAGAACCGTGGGCCAAAGTCGTAGGCGGCACGTGCGCCCCACAGCATAAAGCCGGGGATACGTCCGGCGCTGCCATCGGCGCTTTCAGCAACGGTGTTGGCGTTATCGGCGAACTGGCTAGACTGGAACTCGCTGTTCAGGTTGAACGTCCAGTTGCCCGGCTGGTAATCGACGCCGAATCCTCCCCGGTGTTTTGAAGAGAAGGGCACCTGATTACCGTAGGTGTCGCCCGCTTCGCGAATTTCAGCATTCACATAGGAATAGCGCGCATAAACTGACACCGCGTCTAAGCGGGGTGACAGCTCGGCGAGGTGATAACGTGCCTGTGTTTCCAGCCCGGAATGGCGGGTTTTCCCGCGCGTGGTAACGGTGTTGTTGGTCTGATTGGAGTCATACTGGTTATTAAAGTTAACCAGGAAGATGCCCATTTCTGCCGTCAGCGCGCCGTCGTCGTAGCGGGAACCGACTTCCCAGGTGCGCGCTTTTTCTGGCTCCACTTTGCCGCTTTGAGCAGCCTTGCCAATTCGGCTGTACTGTACGGTACCGAATGATCCTTCGGTGTTTGCATAAAGATTCCAACTGTCGTTAACGTGGTAGAGCACGTTCAAAGCGGGCAGCGGGGCGTTGTAGCTGACCGCTTCGCCCGTGCCTTTCAGCGTGTTGTCCTGATGAGATTTGATGTGCTCAAAGCGCATTCCCGGCGTAATCGTCCAGTTGCCGATATCAACACGGTCATCGATGTACCAGGCGTGCGCTTCTGTACCCGCGCGTGTTTCTCGGTCGATGGGGCTGCTGGCACTTGGCAGCATCTTGCTGGCGGTGTTGGTGAAGTAACGCACCTCATGAGTGGATTCACTGACATAACGGTAGCCGACGCCCACTTCATGCGCGGAGGAGCCGAGAGTAAAGCTTTGGCTGTAGCGGGGTTCGATGCCGCGTACCCAATATTCGCGTGGCGACAGGGTGATGATCGAATTCTGTTCCAGATAGCCGCTGCGCAGCGTGCGCGTATAGAAGCCCTGAATATTGAACTTATGCTGCTGATCCGGCTGATATTGATAGCCCAAACTGGCAAGCTGACGACGCCCCCAGAAGCGATCGTATGGGCGCGTTGATTGCCAGCGGTCAGCGCTGTAATCGGCGCGGGACAGGCCGCCCGGCATATCGGCGCTGCCATCGTAATATTGCAGCAGGCTGTTAAACGTGTGCACCTCGTTTGGCGCGTAGCGGCTTTTCAGCATCACATCGTCAATGCGCGTCGCGCTGTGCTCGCGCCAGTCGCTGCCGCGCGTGCTGGAATAGAGCAGCGCTGAACCAAAACCGTTATCCGCCGTGCCGCCAATGAGCAGGTTGTGGGTTTCTTTCGGGTTGTGCTGTGAAGAGGTCGGGCTGTGTTGGCCTTCTACGCCAGCGCTAATGCTAAACTCTTTCGGGATCGCCCGGGTGACAAAGTTCACGACCCCACCGACGCTCTGCGGCCCGTAGCGCACGGCACCGCCGCCGCGTACGACATCAATGGCGTCCATATTGCCAAGTGAGATGGGCGCAAGGGACAGCTGCGGCTGACCGTAAGGGGCAAACGGCACCGGAATACCGTCCATCAGGACGGTGGAACGGCTGGCGAGACGTGGGCTGAGGCCGCGAATACCAAAGTTCATAGCCAGATCGTGGCTGCCCGTGCCGTTATTTTCCGGCGCATATACGCCCGGCATACGGTTTAAGACATCGCGCATGGTGGTGGCGCCGGTTTTGGCGAAATCCTCACGGCGGATGACGTCTCGGGCACCCGCGTGTTCAAAGACGTCGTTTTCACGCGCTTCACCCAGCCAGTCGCCAACGACCGTCAGCGTTTCTTCCGCTGCCGCTGGGATCGGTTCGAGCGTCCAGGCGTTATCGCCCAGCGCTTTCAGTTGCAGACCGCTACCCGCAAGCAGGGCTTTCAGGCCGCCATCAACGGTGTAGTCGCCGTGCAGCCCGTTGCTGCGTTTACCCTGCGTCAGGCTGGCATCGACCGACAGCGTAATCCCGCTGCGGGCGGCATAGTGGTTGAGTGCTTTGTCTAAATCGCCAGCAGCAATATCGTAGCGTGCGGTGGCGGGCGCAGTTGCCGCGTGAGCCATCCCTGTCGTGATACCGACTGTCGACAGCAGGCTGAGCTGTATCGCCATGGCTAAAGGGGTTGCTTTACGAAAGGCGCGTAAAAGCGTCATAACATCTCCATCATCATTTTTGTTCTCTATAGCTAAGTCGAACGAGAGGGAGCAAAAGGACAATCAAGAATGATAATTTTTTTCGTTATCGTTTAGTTTGCGGGAAGGATGTTGACCCAGTAGCGAGTAATGTACTGAATTTTAACCGGAAGTGTTTTCTCTATGACCTGCAACACCGTATCGGTATTTTTTAACGGGAAGGTGCCGCTTAAGCGCAGCGTCGCGACCTCTGGGCTACAGCGCAGCACGCCGTGACGATAACGCGATAGCGTCGCCATCACTTCGCCGAGCGGTTTATTGCTGAAACTGAGGATACCCCGCGCCCAGTTGCTGTCTTCTTCCTCTGCGGATTGGGTTTCACCCAACTCCCGCGCGCTGAAGCGCAGGCTTTCACCCTGACGCACGATGCGCTCTTGGCCAGGATCCTCTGCCAGTACGACTTTCACCGCATGTTGTTGCACGCTCAGCACCGTGCTGTCTGCCTCCTGACGAACCGTAAATTCGGTGCCCAGTGCAGTCAGTTGCCCCTGCCGCGTCTGCACGTGAAAAGGACGGTTGCTGATGTCTTGTCCGGTAGTAATCGCGATTTCGCCATACCAGAGGTGAATACGCCGCTGCTGCGGATCGAAGCGAACATCGACGGCGCTCTCTGTGTTAAGCGAGAGCAGCGTCCCGTCTTCCAGACGCTGCTGGCGGATTGTGCCTTTCGCCGTGGTGTAATCGGCGCGCAGGCCCGTTCCGGTGTCGGAACGCCAAAGCTGCCATCCGCCGCCAACGCCCAACAGCAGCAGCAGGCCTTTCATCACGCGGCGGCGAGTAAGCTGGGTATCCTGAAGGGCGCGGTGGGCGACGTTGCCGGGCACGACGCTCATCTGACTGCGCAGGTTTTCTACCTGTAGCCAGGCCCACTGGTGATCCCGATTTTGCTCATACCACTGTTGCCATTTCTCAGTTTGCTGCGGGCTTACGCGTTCGCCGCTCAGTACCGCATACCAGTGCGAAGCGGAGCGCAGAGCCTGACGCTGGGAATCGGTCAGCGGAATACTCACAGACCGTGCTCCAGACGAAACAGCAGGCAATGCTCAGTAGCCTTGGCAACGTACTTTTTGACTGAACTGACGGACACATTCAGCCGCGTGGCGATCTCAGCGTAGGCCATGCCGTCAAGCTGGGAAAGCAAAAACGCCTGCCGCGCTTTGTGGCTCAGGCCATCGAGCATGAGATCCACCTGCTGGAGTGTCTCAAGCTGCTGTTGCTGGCTTTCCGGGGAGGGCGCAAGCGCCTCCGGCAACTGCGCCAGCATGTCGAGATAGGCTTTTTCCAGCGCATTGCGGCGAAAGAGATCGACCATCACGCGTTTGGCTACGGTACACAGAAAGGATTTTGGATCGCGGATGTCGGTCAGCGATTCGCCGTTCATCACGCGCAGGAAGGTATCCTGCGCAATATCATCGGCATCAAAAGAGGAGTGGAGCTTGCTCGTCAGCCAGCGCTTCAGCCAGCCGTGATGCGAACCATAGAGCGATTCGAGCGTCAGTTCAGCAGAGGGAGTGGCGTGGTCAGACATCATGGTCAGAAATAGCAAAGCGTATCGGCGGTCAATAATAGGGTGCTATGTTAATATGATAATGGTTCTCATTACAATTAAATCACAAGGTGATATCGCCAGAAAAAAATAATAGAAAGCAACTGGCTGTTTTTTAAGGTAAATGGGAAAGAAAATAGAAAAGTAAATAGCGAGGTCGTCTTTACCTGAGAGGAGGCGCAGAGTCCGACAGTTATCGAGGTCTTAAAATCAGAATTATTTGAGATATCGGTACATGGTCGGGAAGGGTTGTGTGCTATGTTGAATTTCTCATTATGATGACGCGTCGCTCCTATGAAAAAAAGCCTGCTAGCCTATTTTCAAACGCTCTATTTTAAGAAAAGTTTTTTCTTATTGTCCGCCAGCCTGCTTTTTATTCTGGCTTCGCTTTTTGCATTGGTGCTTGTGGTTTATTCAACTTTCGCGCTCAGACAGTTTGAAAGCGAAGTCGATAATTTTTCTAACGTCACGGTTGAACATGCCGGAAAAATAATTCTGCAGGCGACGTCCGCACTCGATATTTTAGAAAAACATATTCCACCTTATTGCGATAATCCGCATCTGGGTTTGCTGCGTAAGATCGCTTACGACAATGATTATATTCAGGACGTGGTTTATATTGATGGGAATCGGCCTCGCTGTTCTTCGATGCTGAGCGAAATTAATACCATGTTTCTTCCTGCGCCCGATTTCCGCTATGAAAATCGTTATGATATCTGGTACAAAACTGAAAGCCCACTGAACAAAAATAAGACGATGATTTATGTTGGCGCAGCGCGTCATCTTGTGGTTCTGAATCCACGTTCATTTCTGGATGTTCCTTCCTATAGCTATAATATCCAGTATGCATTGCTGGAGAAAAATAAGCGGGATGGGCGGGTTATCCTGTCAGACTTGATGAGTAGCGATGTTTATTCTCGCTTAATTGCGGGGGGAAATAACCCTGATAGATTTTATATTGGCGATAAATACTATGTTCAGAAACCCCTATCAAACAGCGATCTCGCTCTGGTAGTGAGTGCAGAACGCGCTATAAGTCTCTCATTCTACCTAAAGATTTTTTTCTCTGCGTTGCCCGTTCTTCTGCTGCTTTCCCTGATTCTGTCCACCATCATCTTCAGAAAATCACTGGCAATTCAGAGCCCACGCTATGTTCTCAATCAGGCGCTGAGGCAAAAAGAATTTGAATTGCATTATCAGCCGATTATTAAACTGGATACCGCTCAGATCGTGGGATGTGAAGCGCTGATACGCTGGCGTCAGGCGGACGGGCGCCTGATTACGCCGGACTCTTTTATTCCCATGATTCGTCAGGTTGGGCTAATGAAAGAGTTAACGTTTTTCGTCATTAATGAGGCGCTACAAACGGCCAGCATACTGAAGAAAAGTTACCCTGCGATGTTTGTCTCCATCAATCTTGAAGCGGCGGAGTTTGAAGACATGTCCGTTTTCAATTATCTCGTCGAACATATTGCGGCGCACGATCTCGAGGGTGCCAATGTTAATGTCGAATTAACCGAATCCTCCATGATCGAACCCCAGAAAGCGGCACCGATGGTGGAGCTGTATCAACAACAAGGCATTGATGTCGCCATTGATGATTTTGGCACCGGATATTCCGGGCTGTCGTATCTTGAGCGGGTAAAAGCCAATAAGCTTAAAATCGACAAGTCCTTTGTTGGGAATATTAATGATCACTCGCCGACCGATATTGTGCTGTCTCATATTGTCAGCATGGCGCACTGCCTTAATCTGCATATTGTTGCTGAAGGGATTGAGACCCCGGTTCAGGAAGCCTATCTGAAAAGTCTGGGCGTTGCTTATGCGCAGGGTTGGCTGTATTCCAAAGCGCTAACGCAAGAAACCTTGATGGCGTTTCTGGCGGCAAGGGGCGAAACGGTGTCGGATAGGCAGTAAAGTCAGGATAAACGCTGCTTCACTATCAAAAATATGCATAAAAGGGTAAAATATCGAAAATATGGTAGTTACCTAATGATATTTATTACTTTTTTATTGTAAATTTTTCAGGAGTTTATCATGCAACAGTTACCTCATTGTCCGAAATGCAGTTCCGAATATACCTGGCAAGAAGGCGAGATGTTCAACTGCCCGGAATGTGGAAATGAGTGGTCCGCAGCAGACGATGCGGTGGCGCAGGATGAGGGTTTAGTGGTCAGAGATGCTAACGGCAATCTGCTGGCGGACGGCGATACGGTAACGGTTATTAAAGACCTGAAAGTAAAAGGCAGTTCGACCCCGCTGAAAATCGGCACCCGCGTGAAGGGTATTCGTCTGGTGGAAGGCGATCACAATATTGATTGTAAAATCGATGGTTTCGGCCCGATGAAGCTGAAATCCGAGTTTGTGAAGAAAAACTGATTCGGGTGTGATGGCGTGCGCCGGTCTGCTATCTGGTCGGCGCTGCACTTTTTCACCTCTGGCTGGTTTTTTCACATCAGACAATCCTTTACCATAGCGGGTATTGATTTCTTACCTGGCTATACGGATATCTGATGCGTCATTTGGTTCGTTTTCTCCCTCTGCTTGTTTTGCTCTCGGCCTGTAGCAGTCAGCCGGCTCCTCCCCCCGCAGAAGCGCCTTCAGGTAATCCTTTTAAAGGCGGTTTCCTGCTTGAACCTGCACACAATGTCCATCCGTTAGGCGGTGATTTTGCGACTAACCCGGCCACTGCACGGTTTGTCGATAAAATGGTGCTGGAGCACGGTTTTAATCGCCAGCAGCTGCATGATGTGCTGGTTCAGGCGAAAAGCCTGGATTGGGTCATTCGCCTGATGGATAAACAAGCCCCGACATCGCGTCCGCCTTCAGGTCCGAACGGTGCCTGGAATCGTTACCGTAATCAGTTTATTACGCCAGACAACGTCCAGAACGGCGTGGCGTTCTGGAATCAATATCAGGATGCGTTACAGCGCGCCCAAAACATTTACGGCGTTCCACCTGAGATCATCGTCGGCATTATTGGTGTTGAAACTCGCTGGGGCAGAGTGATGGGGAAAACGCGCATCATCGATGCATTGGCAACGCTGGCGTTTGATTACCCGCGACGTGCCGATTACTTTTCGGGCGAGCTGGAAACCTTCCTGCTAATGGCGCGTAAAGAAGGCAACGACCCGCTCAGTCTGCGCGGCTCTTATGCGGGGGCGATGGGGTATGGGCAGTTTATGCCATCATCCTTCAAGAACTACGCGGTGGATTTCGACGGCAACGGGCATACCAACCTGTGGGATCCGGTAGATGCGATTGGCAGCGTAGCCAATTATTTCAAAGCGCACGGGTGGGTGAAAGGAGCGCCTGTGGCGGTGCAGGCAAACGGTCAGGCGCCGCTGCTGGCGAATGGTTTTAATACCCGCTACTCGCTCACTGAGCTACAGGCTGCGGGCTTAACGCCACAGCATTCGCTGGCGGGATACAGTGAAGCCAGCCTGCTGCGTCTGGATATCGGTACGGGGTACCAATACTGGTACGGCTTGCCGAACTTCTACACCATCACGCGTTACAACCACAGCACGCACTACGCGATGGCCGTATGGCAGCTAGGCGAAGCCGTAGGCCGCGCTCGCCAGAATCAGAGCTACTAAGCTCAGACCGTTGACAAACCTATTTGCCGAATGAAAACGGGAGTAACGGAATAGAAGAGTAAAGCGTTTGCGCCAGGGACAAAAACGTCAGGAACGTTTTTGAACGTCGCTCGCGACGGCCCTGAAAGGGTGAATCTCACGGATGAGATTCATATCTGCGCAAGCCGAGCGTACATGGACGTATTCACAGCGTCTTTACGATCTATCCGTTATTCCCGCTCTCGGACTTTGTCAGCAATCTCTGCTACTAAGATTTTCCCTTTACAGGCTGTCTCTTCGTCATATTTCCAATGCAGACGCAGAGACAGTTTCGTGCGCCATAACGCTGTTATTCATATGCTATACCGTATACGCGCCCGACGCAGGGCGCTCAGTCGCCGCCGCCCTGCGAACCCAGGCTTCTGGCATAAATTATGCCGCTGCGCGGTGCCATCGGCGTTCGTGACCGCTAACCGAGCCGCCAGTGACGCGTTCCCTACGCGGCACTGGCTTTCGCGACGTCCTGTCGCTCACTCGGCGGTCACGCCCACCGCCGCATAATTTTTTACGCCAGATAACGACAATCCCATGAGCAGTCGCCGCATCGCATGCGATGCGAAATCTCACTCTTCCTAATCCTCCCTTTGCCTCAAATTTTCCCTGAATCACCCTCAATACAATCCGCATAGACAGCCTTGTCGCATCGTTGGAATATTCATTCGTAGCGTTTTTTTATTCTTTCCTATCTTACTGTTTTATAAAAATATGCTTTGTAAACCGAGGCGATGAATGACGACGATGATGGTGGTGTTCCTGCTGGCTGGGATGGTGAAAGGCGTGATTGGCCTGGGGTTACCGACAATCGCGATGGGTTTGTTAACGCTGGTGATGCCCGCTGCCAGCGCAGCGGGGCTGTTGATTGTCCCGTCACTGGTGACCAACATCTGGCAGCTTGCCTGCGGCCCCGCCTTTCTTAGCCTGATTAAGCGGTTCTGGACGCTGTTTGCCGGGATTATTATCGGGACGCTCTGGAGTGGCCTGCCGACGTTAACCTCGTCATCGTCATGGACGAGCGCGGCGCTCGGCGGCATTTTGGTGGTTTACGGCCTGTGGGGGATTCTGGCGACCACCTTGCCGCAGCCCGGCCGTCATGAAGTCTGGCTGTCGCCGCTGGTGGGTTACATCACCGGGGCTATTACGGCGGCAACGGGCGTCTTCGTGATCCCCGCCGTGCCTTACCTGCAATGCCTGCGACTCAATAAAAACGATCTGGTACAGGCGCTGGGGCTGGCATTTACCGTCTCCACGCTGGGTCTGGCGCTACAGCTAATGCAGGGAATCGGGCTACAGGGCATCGATCTCTGGCAATCGATGCTGGCGCTGATCCCCGCGCTACTGGGCATGATGATGGGACAACGCCTGCGCCACGCGATTAGCGAGCAGGTTTTCCGGCGCTGCTTCTTCCTCGGGTTGATAGCACTGGGTGGATACATGGCCGTGCGCGGACTGCTTTAAGCAACGTTCTCTGCCGTAATAAACGCCACGAAATCCTGAACATAGCCGGGCAGCGCGGAAAACTGGCGGGCGCAGACAACCAGATTACGTGTCGCCCAGTCGTCTGACAGTGGGATCGTGCGGATGTCCAGTCGCTCCATCATGCGATGTGCGGCATGGCGTGGAAGAATGCCAATGCCGATACCGCTGTGAATCACCTGCGTAACGGCATCGAAGCTGGCAAGACGCACGCGATAATTCAGGCGTTTCCCCAGCCTTCTGGCGTGCTCGTCGATGTGCTCCTGTAGTGCCGCGCCTTCGCTAAGCCCGATAAATTCGGCGTCGGCAAGGGTGGAAAAGGCGAGCTGCTGTGCGTCAGACCAGATACTGGCGCGGGGAACCACAACCACCAGTTCGTCCTGACGGAATGGGCGTGTTTCCAGTCCATCGAGCGGTACGGAGTCGGCCACAATGCCGAGATCGGCGGTTTGATTGCGGATAGCATTGACGATGTCGCGGCTGAGTTTTTCATTCACCGATACGGATATCTGCGGGCAGACCACCAGATAGCGACCCAACAGGGCGGGTAAATATTCATTCAGCGCTGCAGAGTTGCACAGTAGCGGAATATGGCCGCGCAGCCCCTTGCTGTATTGATGTAATTCGCTGCGCATATGTTCTACCTGGCGCAGGATGATGTGGGCATGGTGTGCGAGTGAAAATCCCGCGTCGGTGAGTGAGACGCCTGCCTTTGACCGCAACAGCAGCGGTACGCCAAGTTCGTCTTCCATGCCGCGGATGCGTTCGCTGGCGGCCTGTACCGTCAGGCTGGACGCCGCTGCGCCGCCGGTAATGCTGCCTGCTTTCTGAATATTGAGAAACAGCCGGAGATCGGTTAAATCGAATCGCATAGCGGGAATCTATCTCGGAGGAGCCGATACCCACTATTATGGTCGTGAGTCAGGGCGACGGCAATCGCCCAGCCCGCGACTTACTGAAATTCCACTCTATTTCTTCCCTTTTCCTTGGCCTGATAGAGTGCGGCATCCGCTGCGCCATAGAGTGCATCGAAACTGGTTTTCTGCGGTGCCCAACTGACGCCGAAGCTGGCGGTAACGCGCTGTTGCGGCAGTACGCTGAGCGGCATTCTGTTGAGATCCTGATGAAGGCGGCTGGCGAGCGAGACAGCCTGCATCAGCGTATGCCCTTCCAGCAGGATGGTGAACTCTTCACCGCCAACGCGGCCAATACTGCTCGTGGTATTCAGCACGTGTTGCACGCGTGATACCAGATCGCAGATTACGGCATCGCCGGTAGGGTGGCCGTAGGTGTCGTTCACCTGCTTGAAGTGATCGATATCCAGCACGATGAGCGCCGCCTGATTGCGTTCCAGCGCGTGGTTGATGCGTTCAATGATCGCGCCACGGTTATACACGCTGGTCAGCGGATCGTGGCTGGCCTTGTACTCCAGTTCGACCGCCAGTTGATTGAGCTGGGCGTTCAAACGGTTCAGCTCCTTCTCCGCTCGATCGCTGCGTGAAATCAGGCGGTGCGATTCCCGTACCAGCCGCTGGTAGTGGTCGGTTAACGCCAGCAGCGTGTCGCGATAGACTTCGGCTGGCCTTTCCTGCTGGTTAGCAATGTTGCGCGCAGCGAGCAGAATGTCGTATTCCGGTGTAAACAATTCAATTGTGCTCATGGTTATCACTCAAAATCGTGCTGTGAAAGGTCAGGGCAGGGAAGTCAATGTGCAGTTCTTCACCAAATTCTTCCGCAATGTCGTCGTCTTTGTCGTAATACCAATACAGGGCAATCGATAGCGACTGTTCAGCAGCCTGATTAAGCAGGTTGAATAAACTGAACAGCATCTTGGTGCTGGAGCTGTTGAAATAAATCAGGGAGACGTGAATTTCGATGTTCGGCAGTGCCTCATCCGGCGGCATCGTTTCCGCGTAGGTCGTCAGCGTGTGCAGATACGCCTCAATCTCCGTGAGCAGCGGGCGATAAAACGCCGCGGCATTTTCAGGATAAGACTCGCCGGAAAGATAAAGACGGTGTGTGTCAAAGTGAAAATCAACGGTCGGGGTACAGGATGTCCCCGAAATATGGAGGTTGCTTATGGTCGTTATATTTTTCATGTCAAATGATTGCCTTCAGATAAAACGTAGATAGCCCCGTTGATGCGTCGGCCCGAAACGTAAACTGGAGTGGCTCACTGGCATCACGCGCGACGGTCAATAGCCCCATATCCGCACCTTTGCTTGATGACGGGGTTTCATCGCGCAGAGAGGCCTTATAGGCGAGTCGGATTTCATCAAGTGTCATACCGCGCAGCGGTTCAAGACGTCCCCGCAGCATCTCGACATCGTCGGGGTGTACCGGGTTGGCGCACAGCAGGAAATATTTCCCATTTTCGTAACCCAGACAAACGGAGCCATGGCGAACCTCGACGGGCTGATCGAGCGCCGTTAGCGGGGCGGCGGAATAGCGAGTAATGTTCTGCACCATTTCGACGAAGGTTGAGAACAGTCGGCGACGGATACCCGCAGGAAGCTGCTTTTTCTCCAGCTGTAGCCGCATGGTTTCAGCCAGTGAACTGATGATGTTTTGTGAAAAATAGCCCACATAATACAGCGTGATGTCATGCTGGTGCGAGGGCGAAAAAAATTCAGTGTATTTGATGTTTGGCATCATTCTGCCTGCCTGGTTAAACAAAAGTCGAACAATGTCGGAAGCCCCAAAATGTTAAATCGTCTCGTCGGGTCTGATCGCCCTGGTAGATCTTGTGTGCCGACAGGAGCTGGTTAGCCAGGTCACGCATCGGCTGGTGTTGATAGTGCTGGAGATGCTCCTGTAGCCGGCGTTTTCCAAACATAATCCTGCGTTCTCCGCCAATTTGATCCGTCAATCCATCCGTGGTGGTAAAAAACATATCGTTATCATGAAGCGGTAATTCGTAGCTCGACCACTGGTAGTCATAAGGCGTTTCGGTATAGCCGATCCCCATACGATCGCACTGGAGTGGCGTCAGTTGCCCGGTATGGCGTTGCAGCATGAAGGCCGGCATCCTCGCGCCGGCAAACGTCAGCGTATTGCGCGTCATGTCGCAAAACATCAGCATGGCATCGCAGCCGTCGTTAGAGGCAGAAAGCTGGCGCGTCTCGTCACGCTGCCCCAGCGTATCTTTAATATGGCGGTTGATCGCTTGTAATAGCTGTGCAGGCAGCATCGGACCGTGCTGCGTCAGCGCCTGTTCCAGTGCGGAAGAGAAAATCAGCGTCATAAATGCGCCGGGTACGCCGTGTCCGGTACAGTCTGCGACGGCGGCAAGCCAGCCGTTCTGATAGGTTTTAAAGGCATAGCAGTCACCGCCGACACAGTCTCGCGGTTCCCAGGCCAAACACCAGTCTGCAAGCGTGCGGGACATCGCCTGCGTTGACGTCGTCAGCATCGCGGCCTGAATCACGCTGGCATATTCGATGCTCTGCATAATCTGTTGATGCTGGCGCAGGTGCATATCGGAGACGGCCTTAATCAGGTCGATGCCCAGCCCGATACCGATATAACACCCGTTCTCGGTGATCATAAAGCCGTCCGTCAGCGACTTATCACCGGTGATCACCGTTTGATCGGCCACGTCGTTTAACGACGCCAGCGCATCAACAATCAGCGGGTTTTTATCCATAAACGCGATGCAGCTCTTTTTATCGTACAGTTCGCGATAAAAAGGCCGCGACATCTGCGAGAGAAAAATGTGGCGGTTGATTAGGCCGAAAGGGCGTCCATCCTCAACGACAGGCAAGCTGACCCACTCTTTATTTTTACTGAATAACTGCAATACAGTGGCGTTGTCGGTGTTAGGAGAAACGTCCGGCAAGGGAATGCAAAGATCTCGCGCCACCGGTGTACCCCGGAGGAGCGGTCGGGCGCAAGGAACGGGCATGGCGATCATGGTTAATCTTTGGGCGGATTTGTCTTTAAGTCAAAATACCTGCCCTTGATGACCAAATGATGACAGCCCCCGTCATACTTCAAGCCGCAGATGCGTTGGCTTCCCTTACTCACCCCAGTCACTTACCGGTGTAAGCTCCTGGGGATTCGCGCGGTTGCCGCCTTCCTGCAACTCGAATTATTTAGGGGGGCTCGCGCTATTGTGCGTCCAGTACGTTGGCCATGATCTGGTTTTGCCAGTCGAAATAGGGGTTAAAGGTCAGGCGCACGTGGGTTTTGCCGTTTTCCACGTATCCCCAGTCGGAATACCACAGCGTGCTGCGATCCTGACAGGTTGTCAGGTCGCTCTGGGGTTGTCCGTTGGCACAGATGACGATTGCACCAGTTTTGCCGTATTCCTTGTTCTCTGGCGAAAACAGGAGCGACATGTGCGAGAACTGGCTGATGCGCCATTCAGGCAGCGAACCTGTCCGCACCAACACGCGCGAGGAATGTACGCCAGCAGGGCGATCGCCATACCAGATCAGGCGGCTGCGTGGATTGGTAAACTGCTTATCGAACGCGTCGACAATGTAAGTCGTATCAACGACGGAATCATGTTCCGCCAGCACGATTAACACCGGCTTGTCATAAGACTTTTTGGCGAGCTGCGAGCGAACACCGCTGCTGGAATAATAATATTGGGCGAAGCCGTTGGTCGGCACGCGCATATAGCGGGTTGCCAACTGCTGTGGGTAGCCGGGGCGAGGTGGCATCAGCCAGTCGGTAAAGACGGACAGCATCGGGGCCATGAAGTCGTATTTTTCATTGGATTTAATCGCGGGTGAGAACAGCACCAGCCCTTTAATTTCAGGGTGCTGTAACGCGTATTCCAGCACCAGATTGCCGCCAGTGGAAAAACCGCCCAGATAGACCTCATCGACCTCTTTGCTAAGGATGGCGGCCTGTTCGGCGACGACCTTGCGCCAGTCATCGACGGTAACGTGCAATAGATCTGACGGTTGCGTGCCATGCCCCGGTAGCAACACGGTTCTGACCAGAAACCCTTGTTCGACCAATTGCGGGGTCACATCGGTGAATGAGCCGGGTGAGTCACCCAGTCCGTGCACCAGTAAAATAGCCTTATGCGGCTGGCCGATGGGGCGGGTTTCACTGGGCGTGTTCCAGCGTAATTCCAGCTGTTTATCCGTGGTCTGGAAGGTGCGGTGCTGTGCGACCCAGCGAGCAGTGTCTTGCTGATAGCGCTCGAATGACGTTTGCCCTAATGGCGTGATATCGCGCGGCGTGCTTGTGCACCCCATGATAAAAAGGACGCCGATAAGGGCGAATAAACCGGCCATTACCCGCTTCCCGATTGCCCACGAAACGAACCGGAATACGTTTATTGTCATTTATGCTCCTTGCCTGTTGGCAATATCAACCCGATCGTTAACGGGATAATGGCGTTTCGACAACACTATATCCGAAATTATTTCGCGTGCAGATTGCTCAACGTGCGGCGTTATGAGGCTTCATGTTATACTTCAGACAAATTGGGCGTTTTTCTGTCTTTTGGTCAGGCCAATATTGCGATGGCCGATGTTGAATAAAGGGATGGCGGTATGCGTTTATATCAGCAGATTGGCGACAATCTTCGCGCGGAAATTCTGAAGGGCAACTATCAGATTGGCGACCGCTTGCCTCCCGAGCGTGATATTGCTGAAACCTATAACGTCAGCCGTAGCGTAGTGCGCGAAGCGCTGATCATGCTGGAACTGGAAAAGCTGATCGAAGTGCGTAAAGGCTCTGGCGTTTATGTCATGCAATTGCCGACCGCGCAGGGGAAAGATGGCGTGGTGGACAGCGGCTATGGTCCCTTCGAGCTGATGCAGGCGCGCCAACTGCTGGAAGGCGAAGTTGCCGCGTTTGCCGCAATGCAGGCGACCAAAAGCGACATTGTGAAAATGCGCCAGGCCATTGAACAAGAAAGGACATCGCTTGAAAACGGCAGCGTGGATGAAAGCGCTGATGAACAATTCCATTGCCTGCTGGCGCAGTCTACCCAAAACAGCGTCTTAGCCAATATGGTGTATGAGGTGTGGCAGGCGCGTAAACGCAGCCCCATGTGGCAGGGCATTCATTCCCATACCGATGATTTCAGCTATCAGCGCCAGTGGCTGGACGATCATGAACAGATCCTGCGTGCCGTGTCTCGCCGCGATGTGAACATGGCGCGTCAGGCAATGTGGCAGCATCTGGAAAACGTAAAAATTAAGCTGCTGGAAATCTCGAATGTAGACGATCCGGCATTCGACGGCTACCTGTTCGAGTCTGTTCCTGCACGTCTGGAATCCTGATTCTTTCCTACATTTCCCTTGCTCTGTAACTTTCCTCTCCGGCATCGCATTGGTGTGCGGAGAGAAAAGATATCAGACCAAATAACCTGTTTTTGACCTCTCCTTCATTTTTACACTCTTTTTTGGATGCCTGTTAGGCCAAAAATTGAATTTTTTGTGTAATTGGTCAATCAATTTGTGCATTTCGTTTGACAGCCTGCCCCGGTGAGGTAGTCTTTTCCTCATTTATTGATGAAAAAAGTGACAAAACAACTTTCTCACTTGGCGAAAAAAGGTAACTCGGTATGGAACAAACCTGGCGTTGGTACGGCCCGAACGATCCTGTCTCACTGGATGACGTTCGGCAAGCGGGCGCGACTGGCGTGGTGACGGCGCTGCACCACATTCCCAATGGTGAAATCTGGTCGGTTGAAGAGATTGAAAAGCGCAAAGCCGAATTGAAGGCGAAAGGGCTGGTCTGGTCGGTGGTGGAAAGCGTACCGGTTCATGAAGAGATCAAAACCCAGACGGGGAATTATCAGCAGCATATTGCCAATTACCAGCAATCGCTGCGCAACCTGGCGCAGTGTGGGATTGATACGGTGTGCTATAACTTCATGCCTGTATTGGACTGGACGCGAACCGATCTGGAGTATGTTCTGCCGGATGGTTCAAAAGCGCTGCGTTTCGATCATATTGCCTTTGCGGCCTTTGAACTGCATATCTTACAGCGTCACGGTGCCGAAAAAGATTACACGGCAGATGAGCAGGCACAGGCTGCCGATTACTTCCGAGCGATGAGTGAAGAAGAGATTGCGCGTCTGACGGGGAATATTATCGCGGGTCTGCCGGGGTCTGAAGAGGGCTATACGCTGGAGCAATTCCGTAGCCGTCTGGCAGAGTATGATGGCATCGACCATGCCAAACTGCGTGAGCATCTTGGGCATTTCCTGCGTGAGATTGTGCCTGTTGCGGAAGCGGCTGGTATCCGCCTGGCGATTCACCCTGACGATCCACCGCGTCCGATCCTTGGGCTGCCGCGTGTGATGTCCACGATTGACGACATGCGCTGGCTGAAACAGACGGTTGATAGCCTGCATAACGGCTTTACCTTCTGCACGGGATCGTACGGCGTACGGGCCGATAACGATCTGGTGACGATGCTGGAAACGTTTGCCGATCGCGTGCATTTCACCCATCTGCGTGCGACCTGTCGCGAAGACAATCCCAATTCCTTCCATGAAGGGGCGCATTTGCAAGGGGATGTGGATATGGTGGCGATCATCAATGCCATTCTGGCGGAGGAACTGCGGCGCCAGAAGGCAGGCGATCGCCGTCCGATCCCGATGCGGCCAGATCACGGGCATCAGATGCTGGACGATCTGAAAAAGAAGACCAATCCTGGCTACTCGGCAATCGGTCGCCTGAAAGGGCTGGCGGAACTGCGTGGTGTTGAGCTGGCGCTGAAGCGCACGCTGTTTACCGAATTGCAGCAAGGGTAATGAAATGAAACAGACCGTGCTTGAATAAGCACGGTCTGTTGAGGGGGGATGCGTCAGGACCCCAGAGGATAGAGTAACTTAGGTGTGAATTCTGCTGGCAGAATTACAGCGGTTTAACGTTTGAACGGCTGACTTTGCAGTTCTTGGTATCCCATTGCTCGCCGTGTTTAGGTGATTCGCCCTGGCCTTTTTCTACACCAGTAAACTCTTCACATACTTTAGGCTTGCCTGCTTTGTAGTTTTTAATACGCAGATCGCGGATTTCAGCCACATCGCCAAAGTTACGGTTTACGCCAGCGATGCTGTCGATGGTACCGTTAACGGTTGCGCTGATGATGGTGAGGTTACGCGGGCCGCCGTTGTTGGTGCAGTCACCGCAGGAACGCCACAGTTTGCCGTGTTGACCAGTCAGGGTGAAGTTGCCCTGTACGATCGTGTGGCTGTTTTTGGCATTCTGTTGCAGTACTTTGTCCGGTTTGCCGCCAGGGCCATTGGTGGTGTTATGTGCGACACCGCCGACGATGGTCATGGTTTTACCGTTGTTGGTCGCTGCATCTTCACAAACGTCTTCCCAGATTACGTTTTCGATACGGCAGTTGCCTGATTTACAGTGAATACCGTCAGAACCGCCTTTTTCGGAGATGCGCAAGTTCTTAATGGTGGCATTTTCCAGCGTGATAACCGGAGGCTGCTTATCACTGTCGCCTTTACAGCTCAGACCCAGAGTAATACCGCCGCAGTCGACGGTTTTATCTTTAATTACCGCTCCTGCTTTACATTCTGAACTGGCTGCCTTCAGTGATGCAGCGCGCAGTGGTGCTGGCTCCTTGCTTGGGTCGGTCGGTGCTGCGTTAGACTTCAGGACACTATTATTGCCGCTAACGGTATCCACCCAATACCAATAATCCGACTTCGGATTAGCGCTTAAATCCGTAAAGGTTCTGTCGGTAGAATTGAGCTCTGCGATTTTTTCGCTGCTCGCCTGATTATTACTGGTACTGCGATACACATCCTGGCGAACAACGTTGCCTGCATCGGTAGACCAGCTTAAATAGGTGGCATTGTCTTTTTTCAGCAGCATCAACATGGTGTCGTTAGCCTGAGCCTGAAAAGAAAAAGCAGCCGTACATAAAAATATCGGTGTTAAATACTTAAACATGTGTTTTTCCTTGTAAATTAAACGGATATTTTTTCTCTTTATTTATTCCAAATAAAGAGGGAGTCCTTGCGCATCGAAAAGGATTATATAGCAGAGAATTAGAAATGAATAACAATTCGACAAAATTGTTGAGGTTAATCAGATTATTTAATTTAGTCTGTGATTATTTTATATTTAATTTTATTTGTTGTTTATTATATTTTCTTTAATTATTTATTATGAACTAATAAATATTCGGAAGGTTCTTATTAAAGAAATAAGAAAAGTGAATGGCTTGAAGAGATAAAAATCTTATCACTCGCCTACGGCTGCACGTGACTGGATTCGGTTTGTTTCCGCGTTTCGTTGATGTGCCATTTACTTTTCTGGTGATAATTTAATCATGCGTAAAACTGAATGCTTTTCTTAATAAACATTAGCAAAGTTTTATGTAAATGGACTTTTTATTAATCTACATATGCATGTTCGACAATTCTTGGTTTCTATAAAGGCGTTTCATTTTTCTTAATTAAGCAAGAAGAACGCGCAATTCCTTTTTTAGTAACCATAAAATTGCGGATATCTATGCCCTAAATAATTCGAGTTGCGGGTAGGCGGCAATCGCGCGAGTCCCCAGGAGCTTACACCAGTAAGTGACTGGGGTGAGTAAGAGAAGCCAACGCACCTGCGGCTTGAAGTATGACGGGAATATAAGGGAAGGTTTGACATGGAATATCAATCAGGTAAGCGAGTTTTATCACTATCATTGGGGCTTATCGGCCTGTTCAGCGCCTCGGCATTTGCTTCTGACTCACGAACGGTGAGTGAGCCGAAAGCACCATCCTCCTGTACGGTGCTTAAAGCGGACAGCAGCACTGCCACCAGTACCCTTCAAAAAGCATTGAATAACTGTGAGCAAGGAAAAGCGGTCAGGCTAAGCGCAGGAAGTTCTTCCGTCTTTCTGAGCGGCCCGCTTTCTCTGCCTTCGGGCGTCAGCTTATTAATCGACAAAGGGGTGACGCTGCGGGCCGTGAATAACGCCAAATCTTTTGAGAATGCGCCGTCATCCTGTGGCGTGGTCGATACAAATGGTAAAGGCTGTGATGCGTTTATTACCGCCACGAGTACGACGAATAGCGGAATTTATGGGCCGGGCACCATTGATGGGCAAGGGGGCGTGAAGCTTCAGGATAAAAAGGTGAGCTGGTGGGATCTGGCCGCCGATGCCAAAGTGAAAAAGTTAAAACAGAATACCCCCCGGCTGATTCAAATTAATAAGAGCAAGAATTTCACGCTGTATAACGTTTCAATCATTAACTCCCCGAACTTCCACGTCGTGTTCAGCGATGGTGATGGTTTCACTGCGTGGAAAACCACGATCAAAACGCCATCCACTGCCAGAAACACCGACGGTATCGATCCTATGTCATCAAAAAATATCACTATTGCCCACAGCAATATTTCGACGGGTGACGATAACGTGGCGATCAAAGCCTATAAAGGCCGGGCCGAGACGCGCAATATTTCCATTTTGCATAACGAATTCGGAACGGGCCACGGTATGTCGATCGGCAGCGAAACGATGGGGGTTTACAATGTAACCGTCGATGACCTGAACATGAATGGCACCACGAATGGCTTACGCATTAAGAGTGACAAGTCGGCTGCTGGGGTGGTCAATGGCGTTCGGTATAGCAATGTCGTCATGAAGAATGTGGCGAAACCGATTGTGATTGATACGGTATATGAGAAAAAAGAGGGAAGTAATGTTCCTGATTGGAGCGACATTACGTTTAAAGATATTACGTCCCAAACCAAAGGCGTCGTGGTACTGAACGGCGAGAACGCGAAAAAGCCGATAGAAGTCACCATGAAGAACGTCAAACTGACGAGCGACAGTACCTGGCAAATCAAGAACGTCACCGTTAAAAAGTAGTTCGCTTAATAAGTTGTTTTGTCATGACAACGTTCAGAGCGTTGACAAATCTACTTACAGAACGAGAACGGTGGTAATGGGATAGAAGAGTAAAGCGTCCGCGCCAGGGATGGCGCGGCTCGAGCTTACAGGGAGGTACTTGCAGCGTCTTTACGATCGACCCATTATCACCGCTCGACTCACTTTTTTAGCAATCGCAGCACCGTTATTTATAAAATGACAGCGTGCATTGAATGTACTGACTTAACGTTCGCGCAGCGCTTCATTGACCTTGTTCAGCGGTTTAATCAGATAGTCCAGCACGCTTTTTTGGCCGGTTTTTATCTCTACGCTCGCAACCATGCCGGGCACGATGGGGAATTTTTCCCCGGCTTTGTTGGTTAGCTCCGCCTGCGTGGTGCGCACATAGACCCGATAGTAAAACTGATCGCGCCTGACTTCGTCCTGAAGTGTATCGGGTGACACGCTTTCGACTTCACCCGTTAAGTTGCCGTAGATGGAGGAATCATAGGCGGTGATTTTTACCGTGGCGGGCAAGCCCGGCCGGATATAGGCAATATCACGCGGGTTGATGCGCGTTTCGATCAGCAACTGATCCTCCAGCGGTACAATTTCCATCAGCTTGCCGCCCGGTTGCAGTACCCCGCCAACGGTCGTTACCTGAATGTCCTTCACAATCCCGCGGACTGGCGACGTAATGGTGGCGCGTTTGAGCTGATCGGCTTTCCCGCTGACCACTTCCATCTGTGCTTCCAGATCGGCGTTGTTTTTGACCTGTTCTTCCCGCGCCCGTACGGCGTATTGGTTGCGGGCTTCGTCGATTTTGCCGCGGATCTCGCTAATCTGGCGACGTAATCGAATCACCTCGACGGCGCTGGCGGCGCCGCGCTGCACCAGCGGCTCCGTCATCCGCAGCTCTTGTTCTACCAGCCGCATAGACTGTTGCAGGTTGGCGACGGTTTCATCGCGATTGCGCAAGCGTGATTCATAGAGCTGGCGTTCGCGTGCGGCCAGCGCCGGTTCTTTCATGGTTTCCGCGCTGAATGTTAGCGGTTCGCCGCTGAGCTCGGCGTGCAGACGTTCGGCGGATGCCCGCAGCGTCTGCACGCGGGAGAAGGCTTCGCCGTAGACGGACTGAAAACGGTTGATGTCTAACTGCGCCAGCACCTGACCTTTCTCGACGACATTGCCCTGTTGCACATATAGCTGGCCGATGATCCCGCCGTCCAGACTTTCAATCACCTGTGCGCGGGTTGACGGCGTCACTTTACCGCTCCCGACCGATACTTCATCCAGCACGGCGAAGGTGGCCCAGATAAAAAAGACGACCAGCCCCAGCAGGCTGAGCCAAATAATGGCGGAGACGCGTCGACCCTGGCGTTTCAGGTCATCATGGATCGTGATGCTACTCATTGTTTTTCCCCTTACGCCACGCTCTGTGCGGCATCTGCCGGTTTGCTGATCGCTTTCAAAATCTGGTCACGCGGACCATCTGCCACGATGCGCCCGCCATCCATGACGACCACGCGGTCAACCAGCTTGAGCAGCGCCGGGCGGTGTGTCACCAGTACCAGCGTGCGCCCCGTGAGCCAACTGCTTAACTGGTGGATAACGTGGCTTTCCAACTGTTCGTCCATCGAGGCGGTAGGTTCATCCAGCAGCACGATCTGGGGATTACGTAACAGCATCCTGCTGAGCAGAATCATCTGCCGCTGCCCGCCGGATAAACCGCGTCCGCCTTCATGAATAATGCGATCCAGGCTGGAGGCATCCTGTTGGATCAGGCTGAGCGCACCGCTAATGCGTAGCGCCTGCAACAGCTCCTGCTCGGTGGCGTGCGGGTTGCCGAGCATCAGATTTTGCCGCAGGCTACCGAAGAACAGACGCGATTCCTGCGACAGAAAGCCCAACTGACGGCGGACATCCGCCGGATCGATCTGGCTGATGTCGACACCGTCAATAATGACCTTGCCGCGCGTCGCCGTCGCCTGATTGGCAAGCAGCTTGAGCAGGGTGGATTTACCCGCGCCGACCTTACCCAGCAGCGCCACTTTTTCGCCCGGTTTGATCTCCAGCTTGCCGACCTGCAAGGCGGTATCGCCCTGTTCAGGGTCGTAACTGTATTGCACGTTGTGGAGCTGGAAGTGGCCCTGAAGGATCGGGCAGTGCGCCATTTTGCCGTCTTCCGGCCGATCCAGCGGTTTTTGCAGGATGTCATCCAGCCCGGTCATCGCGGTTTTCGCGTGCTGCCAGCGGGAAAACACCATCGTTAACTGCATAAGCGGCGCGATGGTGCGTGAGGAAAGCAGACTACAGGCCACGAGCGTACCGGTGGTGATATCGCCTGCCAGCACCAGATAGCTACCGAACACCAGCATGCCAGCATAGGTGAGCTGCTGGACGGTCGATGCCCAGCCGCTGAGCCGCGCGCCCCATATGCGTTGTTTCATTCCGATGGCGGCGCTGACCTCGTGTGTCTGCTCCCACTGGCGCTGGAAGTAGGGTTCGGCCTGTAGCGCTTTGATATCTTCGATCCCTTCGATGGACTCGACCAGCACCGCATTACGCAAGGCGCTTTCGCGCATGCCTTCTTTGGCCAGCTTCGCCATCGGCCATTGCAGCATTAGGCCGGGAATCACAATCAGCGGGATCGCCAGCATGGGAATCAGCACCAGCGGCCCGCCGATCATCGCCATGATGCCGAGAAACAGAAAGACGAACGGCATATCGGCTGCCGCCCCGACGGTTGTAGACGTCAGCAGTTCACGTACCTGATCGATTTCCCGCAGCTGTGAAATAAACGAGCCGGTGGATTTCGGTCTGGCCTCATTTTTTATCGCCAGCGCGCGGGCAAACAGCATTCCCGACACGTTCAGATCGATGCTCTTGCCCATCAGATCGGAGACAACGGTACGCGACAAACGGATGGCGTACTCCAATGCGGCAGCCAGCAGTACGCCGAAAAACAGCACCCACAGGGTGGGAATCGACTGCGCCGGAATCACGCGGTCATACACCTGCATGGAGAACAGGATCCCCGCCAGCGCCAGAACGTTACCCACGATAGAGGCGAGAGATATTTCCCCGATCTGCCGTTTTGCGCCGCGAAAATGTTGCCAGAACCAGTGCTTGCGGTACGGTTTGACGAAATCATCGATGCGGGTGTCGCGGCCACGTTCGGCGATGCCGACCAGCACGATAATCCCCTGACTGTGTTTGATGAGCTCAGTCAGTTCGGCTTCGCGCTGAAGGTCGCCGCCGTCATTCAGCCAGTAGGTGGCGATGCCTTCATCGTTTAACGACTCAATGACGATGACGCCGCCATCGTCGGTTTCTGCCAGTACCGGTAAGATCTTGTTGCGCCAGCGGAGCTTCTCCGTGTGTCGCAGGCTGATGCTTAACCCCATCAGGTGGCTGATTTGTTCTAGCTGACGGGCAATCGGCTGCTGTTCGTACCAGCGCATCTGCTGGCGTACCGACTGGATATCGACCACCTGTCCATAGTGGGCGGCGGCGCGTGCCATGGCGGCAATCCAGGTTTCAGTTTGGGTGATTTGTGTCATTCACATTCCTGCATGTTCTTATCCGGCAGGTGAGCCGGCTTACAGCGACGGTAACGTCTCGCCAGTGGCTTGATGACGCTCAATGCCCAACATATCCAGCAGATTATCGACGGCCGCGGCATAGTTAACCGCCGCCTCCCAGCCGTCATATAACGCGCCGATGCGTGAGGTTTCAGCCTGCAATACGTCTTGTTCAACGCTGAGCAGGTCGTTCAGGCTGCGTTTGCTGAGTTTGTATTCATCCTGATAAACGTTGCGGGTGTAGGTCGCGCTGGTAATTTGCTGCTGGCTGGCTTTTTCACGCTGCTGCGCGCCGATGAGATCGGCATAGGCCGTTGAGGCTTTCTGGTTCATATCCAGCTTTGCTGCTTCGACTTCAGCCTGCGCCGCTTCACGCGTGCCTGATGCGGCATCAACGCGTGCGCTGACGGCACCGCCCTGATAAAGCGGGGCTTCCACCACCAGCTGTAGCTGATCGTCCCAGTAATTACGCCTGTCGGTTTCATAGCGGGTACGGCCCGCCTGCACGGCAATGGTGGGCCAATGCTGGGCTTCTGCCTGACGAATCCGGTGGCGCGAGGCCTCCTGCTTGGATTGCGCGCTCAGTACCGCATTACTCTGCTGGTAGGGGAGTGCCTTGAGCGTAATTTTTTGTTGCAGCAGCGCACGGGGAAGATCGGGCAGGGCGGTGGGGAGCACGCCGGTCAGCACGCTGAGCTGGGCCAGCGAGGAACGTTCCAGCGCCCGATATTGCTCCAGCGTTGCCCTCATGCCCGCGATGCGGGTTTCCGCCTGCAGGATGTCGGATTGCGTACTGAGACCGGCCTCGGAGCGGAGTGTCGCGATGTCTTTGACCTGAGTGAGCGACGTGATATTACGCTCGGCCGCCTGACTCAGTTCCTGATAGCGTTTGACTTTCAGGTAGGTCAGCAAGGTTTGCTGACCGACAGTGGTCATGACGCCGTAGAGTTGATAGCGATAGGCATCTGACAAGCTATGCTGCTCATCAATGCTGCCGCCCGTCTTACCAAAATCGTACAGGAGCTGTTTCAGCGTAATACCCGCTGTGGAGTTGTTGCTCATCGTGCCGCCAGTATCACTTTGATCTGACTGGCCGACATTGCCGCTCAGGCCGATTTGCGGGAACCAGGCGCTTTGCGCGACGCGCAGGTCGGCTTCCCCGACGCGAATTTGCGCCGAAGCCTGTGCAATTTGTGGGTTGCGTGCAAATGCACGGAGAATGGCCTGCTTGAGATCCAGGCTATCGACCTGCTGTTCTGTCGGTGCGGCGGACCAGTCAAACGCGACAGCCTGAGCGAACGTCGACGAACTATAGAGAAAGGGAAGGCCGCCGCAGGCCAGCCCGAGTGCCAGCCCGATCGTCACCACACCGCGCGGCGTGTGATGGCGTAATGTGTGCGTCAAAAAAGCGCGATTGTGCGGAAAAAACATGCCCCTGATAAAAAATGGCTTGTGCATCAATGACCCCTGTTTTCATCACTTTTTGTTTTAGTTCCTTTAAAGGAGGGATAGGGCGCGCTGGCAAAAATGCGTTAATACCCCTTCCTCTCACCCTCTTCGTCATATCTCTATGCTGCTGTTGAGGCTGTTTCGTGCGCGATAATGGCGCTATTTTTATGCTATTTCGTAGCACGCGCCCGACTCGGGACGGCTCAAACGCCGCTCGCCCCGAGACCCCAGGCTTTTGGCGGAAATTATGCCGCTACGCGGTGCCATCGTCGGTATCAGGTTTAACGGACCGCTTGCGACACGTTCCATACGTGGCGCAAGCTTTCGCCGCGTCCATGCGGCTTATCCTAAACCTACTATCTCCTCTGCATAATTTCTTACGCCGGATAACGACAAAATCCGCGTTGATCTCCGCATTTGTGTATAAGCAGCAGTCCTTGATCGAGCCAGCGCTTAAAACACCGTTACACCATATTGACGAGCAGGCCTTGCTGCACCAGTACATCTCCCAGGTTGTTGGCGCTATCCAGCGATGAATGGTGGTAGACGTCGAAGCGTTGGCCATCAATATCGCGCTGTCCTACCGTGCTCCAGACGCCTTCGCCTGGAATCAGGTTCACCTGATTCCCTTCTCCCCCAACGATCAGCAGATCATCTTCAGGTCGGTCGGTGACATTCAGGGCGCGGTCGAGATCCAGCGTGATACTGTTGGTGCCGTTTTGACCTAAATCGAAAATCTCCACGTTATCGATTTTAAGCCCCAACGCGGTGAGGTCCAGATTGAGCTCGGTGCCATCCAGAACCAGCGTATCGATGCCGTCACCACCGTCGATTTGGGTAAAGTCGAGCGTTGAAAGCGTAATAATGTCGTCGCCTTCTCCCCCTTCGACCTCCTCGCCCGTTTGCACACTGCCGTCGGCCAGATTGATAACGACGCCGCCGATGGCATAAACGCTGTTTTCCACTTCGGTGCTGGCGCTATTGTCGATGGCGTGTGTCTCGCTGAGCGTGGCAGCTGCCATTTTCGAGCTGACAGTAAGGGGTTGTACTTCGGCATTTTCCCCGGTGTCGAGCGGTTCGCTGGACAGCGAGGCCACCTGAACGAGACTGCTATCGTCAACATCCAACGCCATCATGCTCATCAGCGGTAACCCAAGGGAGATACCGGATGTTAATCCAGCGGATACCCCGGTGAAGTTACCCGCCTGATCGGTGACGGAGGCTTCAACCGCTGTTCCCAACAGCGCGGTCAAAATGGCTCCCACGTTGAAAACGTTGATGCCCAGTAGCGAGCTGCTGAAATGTGCGCTCCATTTGCCATCGGCACCGACGGTACCCTGTAGCGTCTGACCGAGCAGCGTGACAGTCACCTTGGCGCCTTGCTGCACGTAGCGCGAGGTTCCGCTGACGGTGACGCCGTTTGCCAGCAGGCCAACCGTGTTGCCAATCAGTGACCCCACCGCATCAATGCCCAACTGCGGTAGCTGGTGGGTTTTCACGATCACATTGCTACTGGTGTTATTGGTGTTGCCGTAACGGTCAGTGACGGTGACACCGACAGTCAGGTTGCCATCAAGGATGCTGGTCAGATTGGCACTCGGTACCGTGACGCTCCAGGTGCCGTTGCTGGCGACCGTGGCGTTGAGCACGAGTCCGCCCACGGTCAGCGTGATGCTACCGCCTGCTGCATTGGTCGTGGTTCCGCTGATGATCTGGTTTACGCCCGCTTCGGCCAGATTCAGATAACCGTCCCCGCCAAACAGAGAACCGAGGCTGACCGTTGGCAATGTGTGAACGCCTACGCCAATCGAAGCCCCTGCGCTGGCGCTTTTCCCTGCCGCGTTGGTCAGAGAGGCGCTGAGGGAGAGCGTGCCGTCAGTCAGGCTGTTGAGATCGAGTGAAGGCAGGCTGACTGACCAGCTACCGTTGCTTTGCACCACGGCAGAGTAGGTCTTGGTACCCAGCGAGATCTGGATAGTGGACCCTATCGCATTGGTACTGGTTCCGCTGATGACCTGACCCGCAGCAGCCTCGACTGCGTTGAGCAGACCGTCACCGCCAAAGAGCGGGTTGAGGGTCAGCGTCGGCTGGCCGTTAATCGCCACACTGATGTTACTGGCCTGCTGGCCAACGTTACCCGCCGCATCCACCAGACGGACGCCAACGCTCGTGACGCCATCCGTGAGGGCCTTCAGATCGAGGTTAGGAACCGGCAGGCTCCAGCTACCGTTTGCGCCGACCGTTGTGGTGTAGGTTTTGCTGCCCAGCGTGACGTTGATCGCCGTACCTGCCGACACATTGGTCGTTGTCCCGCTGATGGTTTGCGCGCTCAACAGGCTGGTAAGATCCAGCACGCCGTTGTTGAACAACGGATTAAGCGCGATCGTCGGCGGCAATATCGCGACGTTGAGGCCAGCGCTGACGCCGGTGCTGTTGCCTGCCGGGTCGGTCACTGTCGCGCTGACGGTGAGGTTGCCGTTAGCCAGCCCGGACAGCTGCAGCGGCGTGACGCTGGTGCTCCAGGTGCCGTCACTGCCGACCGTCGCGTTTAGCGTCAGGGTGCCGATGCGTATCACGACGGACGATCCCGCGACGGCGTTGGTGGTGGTACCGCTGATCGTCTGTGTCAGCGCGGCTTCTGCGGCATTGAGGAAACCATCACCGCCAAACAGCGAGCCAAGACTAATCGTTGGCAGGTTTTTGGCAATGATACCGATGGCGTTATTGATGGTGCCAATATTGCCGGAGGTATTGGTGATCGACACATTCAGTGTGGTGTTGCCATCGACCAGCGCGCTGAGGTCGGACGGTTGCAGCGTCAGGCTGAACGCGCCTCCCGCCCCGACCGTAGACAGGAAGGTTTTACCTGCCAGAGTAACCGCAACCTGCGATCCGACGCTGGCATTGGTGACCACACCGCTGATTGTTTGCGCCACCAGCGCTTCTGCCGCGTTGAGGAAGCCATCGCCGCCAAATACCGGATTCAGCGTAATCACTGGCTGGGCGAAATCGAATTTGATGCCAGCACTGCCAGTAGTGCTATTGCCTACGCTGTCTGTCGCGGTGGCGCTCACGGTGAAATCACCGCTGCCCAGCCCTTGCAGAATGCCCAATACGCTCGGGGTGACGGCAGCGCTCCACTTGCCATCGGAACCGACGGTGGCCGTGGCGATTTGTGAACCTGCAATGCTCAGCGTAATGGTTCTGCCAGCCAGACCAGTTGCTGTGCCGCTGAGGGTTTGGTTGACCAGCAGGTCGCCCAGATTCAGCAGGCTGTCGCCAAAGACTGGGTTCAGCGTAATACTCGGTAAGTTCTTGATGACCGTCGGGACGTTCACTATCTGGCTGGCGGTGTTGCCTGCGTAATCGGTGACCACAACGCCCAGCGCCAGCGTGCCATCCTGCAAGGCCTGCAAGTCGAGGGCAGGAACGGACAGGCTCCAGGCTCCGCCTGCACCGACGGTAATCCCGGTGTAAAGCTTGGTGCCCAGCGTCACACTGACCGTCGCCCCTAGTGCCACGCTGCCGCCGCTAACGATACCGCTGATAATCTGGCTGGTAGTAACATCCGCGGCATTCAGTGCGCCATCCGCGAAGGCCACAACAGAATTAATGGTCGGCGAGGATTTCAATACATCAATATTGACCAGTTGATTCTTCACGTTGCCATGTGAATCGATGATGTCGACGTTAACCGCCAACAGGCCATTGCTCAGGCCTGTGAGCAGGTTCGGGGAAAGGGCGACGCTCCAGGCACCGTTGGCACCGACGGTGCCTTCCACCGTATTGCCCAACACGGTGACCTGTACTTTCGCGCCCAGATAGTTGCCGGTCGCGTTACCGCTGATAACCTGAGTGACCAGTGATTCAGCCAGATTGAGGATGCCATCGTTACCGAAGATGTCCGTAATACCTGCGCCGAGCGTCTTGTTCAGCGCGACGTCCAGCGTGACATCAAGGTGGGCGGTATTGCCTGAGGTGTCGGTCAGCGTCACGCCGATGACCTGCGGCCCGTCGATCAGGTTTTGCAGGTTGGCGGACAGCACCGGAATCGTCCATTTGCCGTCGGAACCGACGGTTGTCGTGCCCGTCAACGGCCCGGCGGTTAACGTGACGGTAGCCCCGACTTCGCCTGTACCGGTGATCGCTGCGCCCGCCACGGCTTCAGCCAGCGTCAGGATATTGTCATCGAACAGTGTCACGCTGAGCAGTGGAATACCCGTATCGACGGTAACGATCTGCGTATCCGTGGTGGTATTTCCTGCTCTGTCCGCGAGCGTCGCGGTAATGGTATGGCTACCATCGGACAACTGTGCCAGATCGGCAGCAGGTACACTCACACTCCAGGTGCCGGTGGCGGAAACCTGAGCCGTGTAGGTTTTTCCATTCAGCACCACGCTGACGAGCTGCCCGGCCTCCGTGGTAGAGGCTGTCCCCGTAATCGTCTGGGCGGTACTGGCTTCCGTCCCCCCCAGTACGTTATCACCCGCAAAAGCCTCGATATTTAATGTCGGCGCGATGGTATCGACCAGTACTGTTCGCGTGAGCGTTGCATCAAGCGACGTCGCGGTGATATTGACGTTGCCTTGCGTGGTGAAATAGACGCTGGCGGGAATGGTGGTGCTCCAGAAGCCATTGGCGTCAGTGATGGCGACAAGTGGCGAGCTGCCGATGTTGACCGATACTACCGTATTACTTGAAGAGGGGCCGATAGATCGCCCTGAGATAGTGATATTACCGTTGATTTCACTGGCGTTAATGATGTTGTCGCCTGCTATTGGGTCGATCACCATAACGATAGGCGGTGGTGTCAGATTGACGTTGAATCCCACATTGGCTTGTGTCGCCGGATTACCCGCTTTATCCGTCGCATCGGCGGTGATGGTGTACGTCGTATTTGCCAGCGCTTGCAGTGCAGCAGAAGGGATGGTGACGCTCCAGGTGCCGCCAGCGAGAATTTTTGCCGTGTAATCGACGTTATTCAGCCTGACGGTCACGTTTTGCCCCACTTCCAACCCGGTGGCGGTGCCGCTGATGGTCTGCGTGGTGCGGCTTTCCGCATAGTTGAGGCCATCCAGCCCGGCAAAGGCGGTAATTGCCAGCGTCGGTGAGGCCTGCACGGCAAGGATTGCCTGAGAATTCAGCGTAGCGCTGTTGCCCAGACTATCCGTTGCCGTGATGACGATATTGTGCGTTCCGTCGGCAAGCAGACTGAGTTGCGTTGGCGTCAACGTGGCTGTCCATACGCCTCCGCTAAGCTGTGTGACGAGCGGTTGTCCGCCAAATGTGACCGTTACGTTTACGGCATCCCCCGCGTTACCGCTAAGCGTTCTGCCTGCCAGCGTTGCGGCTTCTGCGATACTCAGGTAGCCGTCATCAAACGGGGTATTCAGCGTGATGGTGGGTGGCGTGAGATCGCTGGTAAAGGTGATGGGGGTAGAACCGGTGTTGCCGGCTGCATCAACGGCCGTCACCGTGATGGTATGTTGACCGTCAACCAGCGAATTCAACGCATTCGGAGGCAGCGTCACTGACCAGTTGCCGGCATTATCCACCGTCGCGGTATAGCGAATACCGTTGAGATCGATCTCCAGTTTAACGCTTTGCCCGTTGCCGCCAATCTGCGTGCGGCCAGAGAACGTCAGTGCAGATGCCGCTTCGGTGCCGCTCAGAATATTATCAATGCCAAACGGTATCACATCGATAATCGGGGCAGGCAGCGTTTGCGCCGAACTGACATCGAGTGAGGCGCTGGTGCTGGTATTGCCGACCCAGTCGGTGACCTTGACGCTAATGCTGTAGTTGCCTTCGGTGAAGATCGCCAAATCGGCAAGGCTCAGCTCTCTGGACCAGCCGCCTAAGCCGTCCGCGGTGGCCGTAAAGGTGGTGTCTACCAGCGTGGCTTTATTGGTCACCGTCACGATGACTTCCTGACCCGCGCTGGTAATACCGGTTTTACCGGTTAATGTCTGGATGGCCTGAATTTCAGTCGCGTTAAGAATGCCGTCGCCAAACGGCAGGTCCAGCGTTGCCGCAGGCAGAGTAGTGGTCAGCACATTCGCCGTAGCCGCTGCGGTACTGGTGTTACCCGCAGAGTCGGTCACCGTAACGGTGAAATTCACGGTGCCATCCGGCAGGTCGATCAGCGTCTGGCGGTCCAGCGATAATGACCAACTGCCGTCGGCATTGACCGTGGCGGGGAGGCTTGTACCGTTAATGCTGACCGACACGGTTTGCCCCACGTTGCTGGAGAGCCCCGTTTGCCCGGACAGCGTCGCGCCTGGCTGCGCATCAGCCAGACTCAGTTTGCCATCGCCGAACGGGGTATCCAGCGAAGCGACAGGCACGCCCACAATGATGCTGGAGAACGTACCGCTTCCTGTTCCGATATTGCCCGCATGATCCGTGACGGTCACGTTGATGGTGTGTGTGCCATCGCCGAATGCCGACAAATCGGCAGCAGGTAACGTCACACTCCACTGTCCGTTTGCCGCGACTGTTGCGCTGTAGGTGGTGGTTATCGTGCCGTTGGTAACGGAAACTGACACGCTCTGGCCAGGATCGATGAGCCCCGTTGTGCCCGTCAGCAGTTGGTCCACCGTGCTTTCTGCCTGATTTAGCACGCCGTCAACAAACGGTGTCGCGATACTGATGGCGAAATTGGTGTGGATGACGACATCCAGCGTGCCGCTTGCACTACCGGTATTGCCCGCGCTGTCTGTGACCGTCGCGCTGACCTGCACGTTGCCATCTGCCAGAATACTAAGTGCATTGGCCGGAATGGTGGCGCTCCACAGGCCGCCCGCGAGCGTCACGCCTGTTACGGTGTAAGCCCCGATCGTGACCTGAATCGCTGCCCCGACGGGCAGATTGGTGTAGGTGCCGCCGATGGTCGTTTCCGCCGCCAGTTCCGCGCTGGTAAGGACATTGTTGTCATAGAGCGCATTCAGCGTCAGCGTGGGGAGCGACTGCGTTTTTAGCGTGATATCAATGCTGCTCGTGCTGGCATTTCCTGCGCCGTCGGTCACGCTCGCTTCAAGCGTCTTCACGCCGTCGCCCAACGCCAGCAGATCGTTCGCCGTAATGGCGATTTGCCAGATGCCGTTGCTATCGGCGACGGTGCTATAGACTGCTGTACCGACTTTGATGGTGATCAGAAGGCCCGCCTCGCCCTTGCCGCTTAACGGGAGCCCAGCCAGCGCGTCTGCCAAACCGATATCGCTGGTGTCAACCAGCATATCGATAGACAGCAGCGGTGGGACAGTATCGACCGTAAACGGATGGGTTGCCGTGGCGGGGTTTTGCGCGATGTCACTGACCGTCGCGGTAACATTCTGATTGCCCTGCGGCAGATTTTGCACATCGCTAGCGGGAACGGTCGTGCTCCAGCTACCGTCAGCACCAACGGTTGCCAGATAGGTTTTGTTATTCAGCGTCACCGTGACGCGCTGTCCCACCTGAACATTTGTTGTTGAGCCAGAGATGAGCAGGTCGGACTGCGTATCCTGCGCGCTGACGACATCGTTACCAGACAGGGTTGCGATGGTGATACCGGGTAGGTTAGCGGCATCGGTGATGACGGTGATGTTATGCGTCGCCGAACCGGGGTTACCACTCACGTCCGTCACGCTGGCGCTGACGGTTTGTTTACCGTCAGGGATGTTGCCCACATCCGTTGCGGGAACCTGTACGCTCCAACTGCCATCGGCCCCCACGGTGGCGAAGTAAATTCCACCGTTGAGGGTGATGGTCACTTGCTGGCCCTGTTCCACATTCTGGCTGCTGCCGCTGATGGTTAACGGCTGGCCCGATTCGGCCAGATTGAGGTAATCATCGGTCGACAGCGTTGCTATCGTCAGGGTCGGCGCTTTAGCGGGGTCGGTATCCAAAACAATCGAGTGGCTAACGGTACCGGTATTGCCCGCGGCATCGGTCAGGGTTGCCGTAATTGCTGTAACGCCATTCGGCATGTTTTGCAGGTCGCCGGCGGGCACGGTGACGCTCCAGGTGCCATCGGCCTGTGCCAGCCCCTGATAGATCTGCCCGTTGATGGTGACGTTAACAATAATAGGACGGCCGCTGTCGTTGATGGGCGACGTACCGCTGATCACCACTGGCTGCAGGCTTTCCGCGATGTTGATGATATCGTCAGTGCCAATTGGGTTAATGGTCAGCACTGGTGGGGTCAAATCAACGAATGCGCTGCCCTGAACGGTGGAGGTATTGCCAGCCACATCGCTGACGGTAACGGAAATGTTGAGCAGGCCGTCTGCCAGTGCGGTCAGAACGGATGATGGCAGTTGGAGACTCCAGTTGCCGCTGCCGTCAACCGTACCAGCATAGACCGTGGTTCCGATGGTAATACTGACGGTTTGTCCCGCTCCACGGAGGCCTGTTGTACCGTAGAGTGTCTGCCCGCCCTGTGCGTCGCTGAGATTCAGATAACCGTTGCTGAATGGCATATGCAGCGAGGCCACCGGTGGGTTATGGATGCTGACGCCCAGTTGCTGTGTCCCCGACAGGGCATTACCCGCCTGATCGACCGCTGTAACGTTAACCGTGATAATACCATCCCCCAGCACTTGCAGATCGCCAGGCTGAATGGTGGCGCTCCAGGTTCCGTCTGGCTGTACCTGAACGGTATAGGTTTTCCCGTTAAGTATGACGTTGACGTCCGTGCCAGGCGCGACGTTGACGGCACCGCCGTTAATGGTTATGCCGCTTGCCGCTTCCTGCACATTTAGCTGGTTATCCCCGGTAATTGGCGCAATAGACAGGCCGCTTGCATTGGTATTCACCGTCACGATGCTGCTGGATGTCGCGGTATTGCCGGAGATATCGCTCACGCTGACGGTGATCGTCTGGCTGCCGTTAGCCAGCAGAGCCATGTCAGCATCCGAGATCGTTGTGCTCCAGTTCCCGTTCGACAGAACTTGCGCGGTATACGGTTTGCCGTTGAAGCTAATCGTCACCGTTTGGCCTTGCTCAACGTTTTTACTGGTGCCGCTGAGCACCTGACTGACCCGGACTTCCGCTCCGTCAATAATGTTGTTGCCGGCGAAAGTCCCAATCGTGACGACTGGTGCGTTGAGCGGGCTGGCATCGACGACAATGGCCTGTGTTGTGGTCGTGGTATTGCCTGCGGTATCGGTCAGACGTGTCACAAGACTGTAATTGCCATCGGACAGATTGCTCAGATCGGCTGACGGAATGGTGATGCTCCAGGTGCCGTCACTGCCGACAGTGCTGCTGTAGGTTTTGCCGTTCAGCGTTGTGGTAACGGTTTGCCCCGCGCTGGACGGTGAGGCGGTGCCGGTTAGCAACTGGCTGCTTTGCACCTCGGTGCTATTCAGAATGTTGTCGGTAGCAAAGTTACCCGTCGCCAACGTAGGCGGCGTGCGAGCCACGGTAATGTTGCTGGTTAGCGTGCTGCTGTTTCCGGCCGCGTCGCTGACGCTAACCTGCAATGCCGTGGTGCCGTTTGGCAGATTTTGCAGGCCATTTACAGGCAGCGAAATCGTCCAGTTACCTGCTGTATCAACCACTCCTGTGTACGTCACGCCGCCGAGGGTGGCGGTGACGGTTTGCCCTGGTGAGGCGATACCCGTTGTACCGCTGAGCGTCTGGGTAACACCAGCCTCTGCGGCATTGAGAATACCGTCGCTGAACGGCGTGTTCAGCGTCAGCGTCGGGCTACTGTGGGTGAACACATCGATCGTACGACTGCCGCTCAACGCGTTTCCTGCGCTGTCTACCGTTGTTACGGTGAGGGTTGTGTTGCCGTCGGCCAGCGCGCTGACATCCGCCGCTGATACGGTGATGCTCCAGGAACCGTTCGGCTGTACGACGCCGTCGTAGCTTTTCCCGTTCAGCATGATCGTCACGGTGGTGCCTGCCGCCACGTTCTGGCTGCTGCCGTTAACGATCAGGTCTTGTGCGACTTCGAGTTGATTTAGTTTGTCGTCACCCGCGACGGTATCGATGGCAATGCCGCTCAGAGAGGTATTCACTGTAATCGTCTGGCTGAGCGTTGCCGGGTTACCGCTGGCGTCGTTGACGCCGATCGTGACGGTATGCGTACCCTGTGCCAAATGAATGAGATCGACAGACGGCACGCTGACACGCCATTGACCATTGCTGTCAACCGTTGTGGTGTAGGTGTTATCGCCGAGCGTCACGGTAACGCGCTGCCCTGCCTCGACATTCAGGCTACCGCCGCTGATGATTTGCGCGACGTTGATTTCACCGCCGTCGATGATGTTATTGAGCGCGATGGCGTTGACGGTGAGCAGAGGCAGGTTGGCCGGGCTGGCATCCAGCGTTAATGCTCCGGTACTGGTGGTGCTGTTGCCTGATGCGCCGGTCAAGGTTGCCGTCACGGTGTAGTTACCGTCAGCCAGCGCCTGAAGGTCGGCGGTGGGAATCGTGGTACTCCAGCTACCGTCAGGTTGAATCTGCGCCTGATAATTTTTATTGTTAATCGTAACGGTGACAGTGCGACCCGCGTCCGACTGTAGCGCATTACCGGAGATCGTTTGATCGTTCAGGCTCTCGGCGGCGTTGATGATACCGTCATTGGTCAACGGTCTCAGCGTCAGAACGGGGAGAGCCAGATCGACGGTAATATCGCGGGTGATCTCTATGCTGTTACCCGCAGTGTCCGTCGCCTCTACGTGGAGAGTCTGTACGCCGCTCGGCAGAAGTTTCAGATCGGCGGCGGGAAGCGCTGCACTCCAGTTTCCCTGATTATCCACGGTGGCGGCATAGGTTTTGCCATTTAGCGTAATGATGACACTTTGGTTGCCTCCGACAATCCCGGTTTTCCCTGTCAGGTTCTGCCCACTGGCGGCTTCGATGATGTTCAGTATGCCGTCGCCGAAAGGCTGGTTAATTGTTGGCTGTGGCAGGTTATTAATATGGATATCAATATCGCGGCTGGCAGTAACAGGAACATCACCGGGGTTGGCGACGCTGGCAGTAATGGTTGCCGTGCCATCCGGTAAGGCGAGCATGTCGCTACTTTCAACAGTGACGCTCCAACTGCCGTTTGCGGCAATCGTACCGATATAGGTCTTGCCGTTGAGTGTAACGGTAACGCTTTCTCCCGGAGTCACGTTGACCGTTGAGCCTGAAATTGTCAGCGGTTGTGACGCTTCGAGGCGGTTGAGCTGGTTATCCAGTGCGACAATGCTGATGGAGATGCTGTCATTATCCATATCAACATTGGACCAGTTCTCGTGGCTTCCCGAGTTTCCTGCCTGATCCGCGACCTGTGCGGTAATGGACACGGTACCTTCAGAGAGCTGCGCCATGTCCGCGGCGGGGATTTCCACACTCCAGTTTCCACCGCTCTTGATCGTGGCGAAGTAGAATTTTTTGTTGAGAAGAATGGTGGCGATCTGGCCGGTTTCCACATTCGAGCTGGTGCCTGTTAGCCACTGGCTGACTTTGAGATCGGCCGCGGTGATGATGTTATTCTCATTGACGAAGGCGTTAACGAAGATCGTTGGCTGGAATGCCGGATCCGCACTGAGCTCAATGGATTTTTCGACGCTGACGGTATTGCCAACTGCATCGGTTAGCGACGCTGACAGTTTGTAGTTGCCATCGGCCATGCCGCGCAGGGCGGCTGTAGGTAAGTTGATACTCCAGTTGCCATCGCTACCGACAACGCCGGTATAGAACTGCCCATCGAAAGTGATAACGACAGTACGACCTGCTTCGCTGATTGAGGCGGTACCGTTGACGGTCTGGTTGCTTTGCGATTCGACCAGATTGATGGTGTCATCGCCGGCAATAGTGCCGATGGTCAGGGTTGGAGCGGTGAAGTCGGTATGGCTGACAAATGTTTTACCCGCCTGATTGCCTGCTGCATCCTGAGCAGTGACCAGCAGCGTGTTATCACCTTCTGGCAGTTGCTGGAGATCGGCCGCAGGGACGGTGACTTTCCAGTTACCTGCGGTATCGACCGTTCCAGTATAAGATTTCCCGCCGAGGGATAAGATGACCGTCTGTCCTGCGCCGCTGACGCCGGTGTGACCGGTAATCGTCTGGCTAACCAGCGCTTCTGTGCCGTTGAGTGAACCATTGCCGAACGGCGTATCAATCGTCGGCTGTGGCAGCGTATGAATATGTACGCCTAGCGTCTGTGCGTCGGTGACAGCCGCGCCTCCCGCCACCGTCACGCTGGCGGTTAAGGTCGCATTGCCATCTGACAGAAGCTGGAGGTCGGCGCTGGGGATTTGCAGCGTCCAACTGCCGTCTGCGGCAACGGTGGTGGTGTAGTTTTTCCCGTTCAGCGTAACGGTCACCGTTTGCCCCGCAGGGACATTGGCGGTATTTCCGCTGATCGCCAGCGGTTGCAGGGATTCTGCCCGGCTTAACAGGTTATCGCTGGCGATAATGTTGATGGCGATGCTGTCGCCAGATTTATCAACGTTGATACTCTGGCTTCCGCTCGCGGCGTTGCCTGCTTTGTTGCTCACGTTAACGCTAATGCTGTGCGCGCCATCCGCCAGCAAGGCGATATCTGCGGTTGAAACGTTGATGCTCCAGACACCGCCGGATTGCACGGTGGCAAGATAGGTTTTCCCATTCAGGCTAATGGTGACAACCTGCCCCGCCTCAACGTTGGTGGTGGTCCCGCTTAATTGCTGGCTGACTTTTGCTTCTGCGCCATCAATGACGTTATCGTCCGCGAAGTTATTGATGGTAATGGTTGGAGCCGTGGTTGCGCCGCTGTCGATGGTCAGTGGACGGGTTACCGTTGTGGTGTTGCCTGCGGCGTCGGTCAGCGTAACGGTCAGGTTATGGTTCCCGTCCGCGATAGCCACCAGATCGGCCGTTGGCAGCGTGATGCTCCAGTTTCCGTCGTTGCCGACGGTGGTGGTATAGGGTTTGTCATTCAGCGTAACAGTGACCGTGCGACCGGCTTCGCTGAGCGATGCCGTTCCGCTGACCACCTGATTGACGGCCAGTTCTGCACCGTTGAGGACATCGTCCTGCGCGATAGCGGAGACGTTGAGCGTCGGCGGCGTTGTATCAACGCTGATGTTCTGCGTTACGGTGGTTTCGTTGCCTGCGATATCGCGGACAACAATCTCCAGCACGCTGATGTTGTCTGATGGCAGACTTTGCAGGACGTCTTTGGGGATCGTCACCGTCCAGTTCCCGTTGGCATCTACCGTTCCGGTAACGTAATTCCCACCGATCGTCAGACTGACGGTTTGTCCTCTGCCGCTAATCCCGGTTTCCCCTTTGATGACCTGATCCTGCGCGGCTTCGGCTGCGTTTAATACGCCGTCGGTGAAAGGCGGTGTCAGCGTGATGGAAGGGAGGGTATTGATGTGTACATCCAGCGTGTGGTTGACGGTGACGGTATTACCACTGACTCCCTGGACGCTGGCAGTCAGGGTGTTGCTGCCGTCTGACAGCAGAAGCAGGTCGGCGCTGGGGATATCCACAGACCATTTGCCGTCTGTCCCCGTTGTGGTGGTGTAGGGTTTTCCGTTCAACGTCACCGTGACGGTTTGGCCTGCGGCGACGTTGGCGGTGGTCCCGTTGATCGTCAGCGGTTGTCCTGCTTCCACGGCATTCAGGCGGTCATCTGCTGAGACGATGCTGATGTTGACTGCTTCGGCGTTAGTGTCCACCGTGATGGTTTGCGGCGGCAGCGTGGTGGTGTTGCCTGCTTTATCTGTTAATGACGCCACCAGATTGTAGGTACCGTTAGTCAACGCCTGCATGTCGCCGGAGGGAATGAACACACTCCATGAACCATCGCTTCCTACCGTTGTTGTGTAGGTCGTGCCGTTAAATGTCACCGTCACGGTCTGGCCGACATCCGACAGGGAAGCGGTACCGGAGACAGACTGTGAGGATTGCAGTTCATCGGCGGTGATCAGGTTGTTGCCGGTAAACGGCGACAGGGACAGCTCCGGCGGTGTGGTGTCGACAATGATGGTGCGGTTGACCACGGTGGTATTGCCGGCGCTATCGCTAATCGTGAACGACATCGCGTGTTCGCCTTCGCTCAGTGCACGAAGGTCTGTGGCCGGTACGGTCAGGGTCCAGTTACCCGCGGCATTAATGGTCGTGGTATAGGTTTTCCCATTGAGCGTGATAGTGACGTTCTGACCCGCTTCCCCCGTTCCGTTCAGGACCTGGCCGTTTGCCAGCTCTCCTACGGTGAGGTAATTGTCGCCCGTAAATTTATCCACGGTTAAATTCGGCGGCAGGGTATCAATGGTGAGATCGACAGTTTTCTCATGGACGACGCCGTTCGCACCCGGCACGCTCACTTTTAATGCGTAAATGCCGTCTTGCAGTCCGGTAAACGCATCTGCTGGCAGCGTAAAGCGCCAACTGCCGTCGGCTGCAATGCTGGTGGTGTAAACCACGCCGTTCAATGTGATGGTGACGGTTTGCCCCGCGCTGACGCCAGAGGTTTTCCCGCTGAGGACGTGAGATTGGCCGATCTCCGTACGGTTCAGACTGTTATTTCCGGCAAAGGGATCAACGGTTAAAGGTTCTGGCTGTGCCGGTGGTGTCGTATTGTTGTCATTGCTTGATGAGGCAACGGCGACTGCGATCCCCGCGACAGCGGCTCCGCCGACGGCGACAGCCCCCAGAATGCTGCCTAGCGTGGCTGTCGATAGCGTGCTGGTAGTGGTACTACCAATCAGCAATGACGTCATGTCGCCCAGCGTGGAGTATTCTGGCGTAAGCGCAACGGCTTCTGCTGCAAGTGCGGCTCCTTCAGCCGCCGCTGCACCCGAGAACTGCGCATGGATGAGACGGGTACCATCGTCAAAAACCAGCTCGCTGTGATAACCGGCTGCATCCAGTGTGAAGAAGCTTTCATAGCGGACGGTGGTACCGTCTTTCATGTGCAAGATAAGATCGTTGCCGACGCGCTCATAGCGAGAGACCATATCTGGCGTGCCATGGATTCGAACGGTGCTGCTTTCCAGTAGTTCGACGTTTCTCGTACCCTGTGGAACGTTTTCTATGAACTGGCCATTCTGGCGCGACAGGATATTCACATTTCCAGCAATAACATTCATATCTGACATGAAATAGCCTCTTACTTATCATCTACAACCATTGTCTGGATACATCCCCCGGCAGATCGATTCGGCAACGGGAGTGTATAGGTATATGTGCAACCAAAAATGGTGCACAAAAACAGGCCTGGTTTAGAAAACAGTAAAGTATGGCTAATTTGAGTACTGCGTAGGCCCCTTTCCATAGGGAATCTGCACGGTATGAGATTTGTCCGATTCTTGATATTTATAGGTGCGGCTTAACTAAAAATCCAACTTTTTTGAAATGTTTTGAAAATAAAAAGTATGACAATATTCTTACGTATTAAATGGCTTAGCAGTATTACCCTTCTTTATTAATAGTTACCACACTAATTATCATGTTTAATTACCATCACTTAGTGTTCATGATGACGTGATACTACGTTTTTTGTGCGTTTTTTGTGCGGAAGGCTCAGATAACTCACCGCACAGGGGAAAGTGTTATCTTTATTGTTTGTGTCAATTTGTGTTTATTGTTATTAGGAGGGGAAACGGGCATCAACGATGCGTGTCACCGATGAAATGATAACTAATCGTGATAATTCATCATGGTTTCTAATGCGTTGTGCTGACGAGGCTGGATGGGGAACTTGGGGATAGGGCGTCTGGCGTAACGCTCGATATGAGAATTATTCTTGATATCACAGTCACCACCATTAAACTGCGGGCGATTGTTTTCAGCATAGAGACCAGGTTGTTATGGAGTTGCTCCGCATTGTTTACCAACAATACCGTTGGCCATTTCTTGCCGTTATCCTGTTAAGTTTGTTGAGTGCCGCGTTGGGCATTGGACTGATTGCCTTTATCAACCTGCAATTGATTGAAACGGTCAATCAATCGTTGAGCGTATTGCCGCAGTTTCTGGGCTTGCTGCTGCTCCTGATGGGGGTGACGCTGGTGTCGCAACTGGCGTTGACCACGCTAGGACACCATTTCGTTTATCGTCTGCGCGGGCAGTTTATCAAGCGTATTCTGGACACCAACATTGCGCGTATTGAGCAGATCGGCAGTGCGCAACTGCTTGCCAGCCTGTCCAGCGATATCCGCAATATCACGATTGCGTTTGTGCGTCTGCCGGAGCTGATTCAGGGCATTGTGCTCACCATCGGTTCAGCGGTTTATCTTGCCTGGCTCTCCCCGAAAATGCTGGTGGTAACGTCCGTTTGGATTGCGATAACGCTCTGGGGCGGTTTTATGCTGGTTTCCCGCGTGTATAGCCATCTCACTAAGGTGCGGGAAGCGGAAGATCGTCTTCAGAAAGATTACGAAACCGTGATTAACGGGCGTAAAGAACTCACGCTCAATCGTGAGCGGGCGCAGAAGCTGTATGAAGACATTTATCAGGCCAATGCGCAGGATTACCGAGAGAACGTGATTCGTGCTGACACCTTCCACCTCAGCGCGGTGAACTGGTCGAATATTATGATGCTGGGCGTGATTGGCGCGGTCTTTTTCATGGCAAACAATCTCGGCTGGGCGGATACCAATGTTGCCGCGACGTATTCACTGACGCTGCTTTTTTTACGCACGCCGATGCTACAGGCCGTTGGCGCACTGCCGACGCTGCTGAGTGCGCAAGTTGCGTTTAATAAGCTGAAACGTTTTGATTTGGCGGATTATCAGGAGCCGTTTCTCGCTGCGATTGCCCCTGCGGATTGGCACACGCTGGAACTGCGTGACGTGGTGTTTCGCTATGACAATTCCGGGTTTGAAGTCGGACCGATCAATCTGGTGATAAAGCGCGGCGAACTGGTGTTTCTGATTGGTGGTAACGGAAGCGGAAAATCTACGCTGGCGATGCTGCTTACTGGGCTTTATACCCCGGTTTCCGGCTCGTTGCTGCTGGATAACCGCCCCGTTACGGCAGAAACGCGAGAGGATTACCAAAAGCTATTCTCTGCCATTTTTACCGATTTCCACCTGTTCGGGCAGATGATGGGCCCGCAGGGAACGGAACCGGATACGGCGCTGGTCGACAGCTGGCTGGATCGCCTGAACATGCGGCATAAGCTGACGCTGGAGAATCATCAGGTGATGAACTTACAGCTTTCTCAGGGGCAGCGTAAACGTGTTGCGCTGCTGCTGGCCGTCGCCGAACAGCGGGACATCTTACTGCTGGATGAATGGGCGGCCGATCAGGATCCGCAATTCCGCCGTGTGTTCTATCTTGAGCTGTTACCGCAATTGCGTGCATTGGGGAAAACGATTGTGGCGATCAGCCATGACGATCACTACTTTGAACATGCCGATCGCCTGCTTGAAATGCATCAGGGAACGCTGTCTGAGCTGACGGGAGCCGCGCGTGAACAGGCCTCGCAGGATGCCGTGGCACAGATTAGCCGGTAGCGTAAATCAGCGCGGCGGAATGCCGCGCTGTGAGGGATCACACACCGTTAATATGAAGTTTTACAGGCATATATTAATCCGTTGAATTCTGGGGCATTATAAGCGCCAATGTTGGCAGGCTGCCAACAGAGTTGAGGTTTTTTACTTACAGATCAGGCACCTGACGTATCTGATCTGCCACTTAACTCAATAAGTTGGTATATGTTATGAAAAGGATGTTTAACGCATTATTCGTTGTTGTTTTTGTTTGTTTTTCGTCTCTGGCAAATGCGGCAGAAAACCTACCTAACATTGTCATTCTGGCAACGGGCGGTACGATTGCGGGTTCCGCAGCGGCCAACACGCAAACCACGGGGTATAAAGCGGGTGCGTTGGGCGTAGAGACGCTGATTCAAGCGGTGCCAGAGCTGAAAACGCTTGCCAATATTTCAGGTGAGCAGGTTGCCAGCATCGGTAGTGAAAATATGACCAGCGATGTTCTGCTGAAGCTGAGCAAGCGTGTGAACGAGCTGCTGGCACGCAGCGATGTTGATGGCGTGGTGATTACACACGGTACGGATACGCTCGACGAATCGCCTTACTTCCTGAACCTGACGGTGAAGAGTGACAAGCCTGTGGTCTTTGCTGCGGCGATGCGTCCGGCAACGGCCATCAGCGCCGACGGCCCAATGAACCTGTACGGTGCGGTAAAAGTTGCAGCGGATAAAAATTCCCGCGGCCGTGGGGTGATGGTGGTGCTGAATGACCGTATCGGTTCTGCCCGTTTCATCAGCAAAACCAACGCTTCTACGCTGGATACCTTTAAAGCGCCGGAAGAAGGTTATCTGGGTGTGATTATCGGTGACAAAGTTTACTACCAGACTCGCCTGGACAAAATCCACACCACGCGTTCCGTATTTGACCTGACCAACGTAGATAAATTGCCTGCTGTCGACATTATTTATGGCTATCAGGACGATCCAGAATACATGTATGACGCAGCCATCAAACACGGCGTAAAAGGCATTGTGTATGCGGGGATGGGCGCCGGTAGCGTATCTAAACGCAGTGACGCAGGCATCCGTAAAGCGGAAAGCAAAGGCATTGTGGTTGTACGTTCCAGCCGTACCGGTAGCGGTATTGTACCACCGGATGCAGGCCAGCCTGGTCTGGTTGCCGATTCTCTGAGCCCGGCTAAATCACGTATTCTGTTGATGCTGGCGCTGACGAAAACAACAAATCCTGCGGTAATTCAGGACTACTTCCACACGTATTAATCGCCTGAGCGGTTTATAGTGTGGTAGCCCCGCCTTTAAACGCGGGGCTTTTTATACCCGTTATACTTCAAGCTGCATGTGCGTTGGCGTCGTTACTCGGCACACTGGCGTGTACCTCGCCCCGTTGGGGCCGCTGCAAGCAGCGTTCAAACCTGCCTCTGGTAGGTTTGTCAGTCACCCGAATCACTTACTTGAGTAAGCTCATCGGGATGCCCTCGCTCGCCGCATTACGAGACTCATAAATGAGCCTCGCCCTAGCGGGTCAACGCTTTGCGTTGTTCAAAACGCTAACGTTTTGTCCTGCAACTCGAATTATTTAGGGTATATTTCCTGTCATCCCATTTTTACTTTTAGTTATTCAACTTTTCGTTTCCACTGAGAAGTCACTTCCCTCTCTGTTGATTTTATCGGTATGATTCAGCCCACGACAAAGCAGGTAATCACCCCCATTTATCTTTGATACCCGAAATAGTTCGAGTTGCGGGACAGTCGACGTACGTGCAGCTTGAGGTATGACAGGGCGGGTGAGTAAAGAAGAAGGATACGTCATTACATGACACACCCCATTTTTATGGTTGGTGCCAGAGGCTGTGGGAAGACCACCGTCGGGCATCAGCTGGCGCAGGCGTTGGGATATGACTTTGTCGACACCGACCTGTTTATGCAGCAGACCACCAATATGACGGTGGCTGATGTGGTCGCGCAGGAAGGATGGCATGGATTCCGCCAGCGTGAAAGTCTGGCGCTCCAGCAGGTGACATCTAACCGCTGCATCGTCGCGACGGGCGGCGGTATGGTGCTTGCGGAAGCCAACCGACGCTTTATGCACGATAAAGGCACCGTTATTTACCTGCATGCGGATGCGGAGCTGCTGGCCCAGCGCCTGGAAGAAAACCCGCAGGATAACCAGCGGCCCACGCTGACCGGCCGTCCTATCGCGGAGGAGATGGCCGATGTCCTGGCTGCGCGCGAGGCGCTTTATCGCGGTGTCGCGCACCACGTTATCGATGCATCGCAGTCGCCGGAAGCGATTGTGGCAAGCGTATTGAAGGCGCTGCGCTTGTCGGCTGCATAGAAGATGACCGGACACTGGCAAAATAATCACCAGTCAGTGTTACCGAACACTAACTTTCAATGAATAGATCGTGACAGTGGCGCGACTCTCCTTTTAAGATGAATTTTCTGAATTTTTCGACGATAGGTGCCGCGCTATGCTGAATGTAAATGAGTATTTTGCAGGGAAGGTAAAATCAATCGGTTTTGAAGGCGACGGCATTGGCCGCGCGAGTGTCGGCGTCATGGATGCGGGTGAATACACGTTTGGAACCTCGCAGCCGGAAGAAATGACGGTCATCACCGGGGCATTGAAAGTACTGTTGCCAGGCGCGCCGGATTGGCAGGTTTTCACTCCGGGAGAAACGTTTTTCGTTCCGGGAAAAAGTGAGTTCAATTTGCAGGTAGTCGAACCGACCTCTTATTTGTGTAAATACCTGTAATTTATCCTCTCCTTATCAATGAAATGAAAGTGGCTTTCCGTGATGAATGGAAAGCCACTTTTTTATTACCCCGCTATTTTTTGATTCGTCATACGCTGTCGTTTTCTTCTCATAACAGTAATCATTAATTCCATATATGAGCTGCTTTATTTAATTTCGTTTATTAATTAATAATACGAAAGAATGGCGAATTTATTAGGAATTATCCCTGATTTGTTAAAATTCAATAAATAATGTACCGCACCAATAATGTTTTTCTATGGTAAATAATAAGTTGTTTGTCCTTATTATTTTTTTTAACTTGGGTTTTTATTCTGAATCTTTGGCTTGATGCTCCTACGGCACCTTTTTTGTCGTCATCTTGTGGTTGAACGTATTAATTATCAGGGCAGCTTTTAAGATAAATAGCGGTGATAGAATGTGATCGCATTCAAGTTTTATTTTGCTGTGCCGTTATGGATAGTATAACTATTCTACGCAAAGAGTATTTTATGCTAAAAACGACGCGCTCCCGCATTCTTGCGGCCTGTTCGACCATTGTTGTGCTTTCGCTTGTTATTAATACCTTTCTTAATTACACCATCGCCAATAACGCTAATAAGGAATCGATCCAGAATACGCTGGACGCGGTAGCGACTAGCCACAGTATCGCGATTAGCGACTGGGTTGCTTCTAAAACGCAGATGATTTCCGCGTTGCACGATCGCGCGATAAAGGATGAGGATCCGATCCCGCTGTTTAAACAGATTGTGGCATCCGGCGGATTCCTGAACGTCTACATGGGCTACGCCAATGGTACTGCCAAGTTTGCCGATCCAGGCGGCATCCCTGCTGATTACAACCCGACCGTCAGACCCTGGTATCAGCAGGCCGTGAAAGAAGGCAAGCCGTTAGCGACCGCGCCATACGTTGATATGGTAACGAATACGCTGGTGGTTTCTTTCGTCGCGCCTGTACTGGAAGGAAGTACGGTCAGAGGTGTAGTCGGCAGCGACGTCACAATGAAAAGCGTGATCGAAAACGTCAAAGCGATTAACCCGAGCCCGGGGAGTTTCGGCGTGCTGATTGACCGCAGTGGGACGATTATTGCGCACCCGGATGAAAAACTGACGCTGAAAAATATCACCGAGATTGCTCCTGCGATTAACCTGAACGACATTCTTTCTGCGGATAGCGCCCGCGATGTGGATTTTTCCGGATCGACCAAACTGGTGTTGGCAAAACCAATTACTGGCACGAACTGGTACATGCTGGTGGCGTTGGACAAAGCCGAAGCTACGGCGGGCATGCGTTCTCTGCTGTCTACATCGGTCATCACGCTGGTTGCCATCGCGCTGCTGGGAACATTGGTGATTGGCTTCATCATCACGTCAACGCTCAAGCGTCTGCTGCAAATCCGCGACGCAATGGATGATATCAGCAACGGCAATAACGATCTGACGCAGCGCCTGCCGGATGAAGGGCATGATGAAGTCGCGCAAATTGCCCGCTCGTTTAACATCTTTGTCGATAAGATCAGTCAGGTCATGATCCAGATTCGGGATATCAGCGCCTCGCTTCAGGTCGCGGCGGATGAAATCTCTGCGGGGAACAACGATCTGTCGGCGCGTACCGAATCTGCGGCGTCGAGCATTCAGCAAACGGCAGCCTCGCTGGAAGAAATCTCTGCGGCGGTGACGCAGTCGGCAGGATCGGCGCAGCAGGTTAACGCTAAGGCGTTGCTGCTGTCGAAAGATGCAGGCACGGGCGGAAAAGTGGTCTCCGATGTGATTGTGACGATGGAAGAGATCGTGGTCGCGTCTGGGAAAATCGGCGATATCATCGGCGTGATTGATGGCATTGCATTCCAGACTAACATTCTGGCGCTTAATGCTGCGGTAGAAGCGGCGCGTGCGGGTGAACAGGGCCGTGGTTTCGCCGTGGTTGCTGGTGAAGTTCGCAGCCTGGCACAGCGCAGTGCGCAGGCCGCAAAAGAAATTAAAGAGCTGATTGAATCGACGGTTTCCAGCGTGACGTCTGGCTCAGTGCAGGTTCGTCAGGCCAGCGATACGATGAATGAAATTGTCGGCGGCGTGTCTACGGTGAGCTCGGTGATGTCTGAAATTACGCATGCGGCAGATGAACAAATGCGTGGCATCAACGAGATCAACAAAGCGGTTGCGCAGTTGGATTCGATGGTGCAACAAAACGCCGCGCTGGTGCAGGAATCTGCTGCTGCGTCGGGGGCGTTGCAATCACAGGCTGAAGAGCTGAACGCCGTCGTCGGGGCATTCCGGGTCTAACGGATGTATCACTGAAGATGTATTGCCCGCGGCCAGAATGGTAGCGGGCAATTACCGATTGTATTAACAATCGACTGTATTAACAATCGACAGCATTAACGTTGGGCTTCTCCGCCCAGCGCTTCAATCAGATTCGCAATCAATGCCGCCAGTTCGCTGGTCATCAAAATGAAATCAGCATCAAATCGCTGAGCAAAATCTTCCCGATCGATATCGTCATTTTGTTCCCGCAGCGTATCGGAGAACTTCAACCGTTTTACCGAACCGTCTTCGGACAAGACCAACTGAATACGTTCCTGCCAATCCAGCGCCAGCTTGGTGACCAGTTTGCCTGCTTCAATGTGCACAGCGATTTCGTCGCAGACCAAATCCTGTTTTTTGCAGCGGATAACGCCACCGTCTTCCAGAATCGCTTTTAGCTCCGCTTCATCCTGTAACGTGAAACCGGCCGCCGGCTCACCGGAACGTACCCATTCGGTCAGCGTCAGCTCGATAGGGTTTTCCATCGTCAGCGGCACAACGGGCAGTGACCCCAGCGTTTTGCGCAGCAGCGCCAGCGTATCTTCCGCTTTTTTGGCGCTGGCGGCATCGACCATAATCAGGCCATTAACCGTATCGATCCACATCCAGACCTGACTGAAACGGCTGAACGCGCGCGGCAGCAGGCTATGCAGCACTTCGTCTTTCAGCGAGTCTTTTTCGGTTTTTTTCAGCTTACGGTGCTGTTCCGCTTCCAGACGTTCGATTTTGGCCTGAAGGGTTTGCTTGATGACCGGAGACGGCAGGATTTTTTCTTCTTTACGGACGCAGATAACGATTTGCCCATTAACGACGTGCGTTAATGCATCGCTATGCGACCCCATCGGCGATACCCAACCCGTTTTCATCATATCCTGACTGCCGCACGGGGTGAACGTGAAAGCGCTGAGCCGTTTTTCCAGTTCATCCGCAGATAAAACGTTATCTTTGGACAGCGCGCTGTCTCGGCTTAGGCGGTAAATCATTAAGTTTTTAAACCACAACATGGTGTTATCCCTGACTGGGCGCGCAGGTTTGCACGCGGGTTTGTAATGTTGCGCGCATGATAACGAATTCGAGGCCGTAATGTGGAATAAAATACCGGGATTCAGAGGAATACCTATCACGCTTTGCGTTGTCGCTGATTGGTTTCTCTGGTTATACCCGTCATACTTCAAGCTGCATGTGCGTTGGCTGCACGACTCGAATTATTTAGGGTACCTACTACCAATAAGAACGTTTTCAGGTCGGTGACAAACTTACGCGGGCCTATTTACAACACGTGGGGAGACATCATGAGAATCGGTATCGATCTGGGCGGGACGAAAACGGAAGTCATCGCGCTGGATGATGAAGGGCAGGAGCGTTTTCGGCAGCGTATGCCGACGCCAAGAAATGACTACCCGGAAACGCTACGGACTATTGTCACGCTGGTGGAGATGGCTGAAAAAGCGATTGGCTGTCGCGGCAGCGTCGGCGTAGGGATTCCCGGTACGCTGTCGCCGTTTACCGGCAAGGTAAAAAATGCCAACTCCACCTGGCTCAACGGTCAGGCGTTGGATCTCGATCTCGCCACGCTGCTGAATCGGCCCGTACGGGTCGCCAATGACGCGAACTGTTTCGCTGTTTCAGAGGCGGTTGACGGTGCCGGGGCAGGGAAGAAAACCGTCTTCGCAGTCATCATTGGAACTGGCTGTGGATCGGGAATTGCGCTGAACAGTCAGGCTCACGTCGGCGGCAACGGCATTGCGGGCGAATGGGGGCATAACCCGCTGCCCTGGATGGATGACGATGAGCTGCGCTATCGGCAGACGGTTCCCTGCTACTGCGGTAAGTCCGGATGCATTGAAACGTTTATCTCCGGCACCGGGTTTGCCGTGGATTACCAGCGCCTGAGCGGCCAGCCGCACAAGGGCGAAGCAATTATTGCCTTAGCAGAGCAGGGCGATCCCATCGCCGAGCTGGCGTTGCAGCGCTATGAGCATCGTCTGGCAAAATCGCTGGCGCATGTGATTAACCTGCTCGACCCTGATGTGGTAGTGCTGGGAGGTGGAATGAGCAACGTTTCTCGCCTTTACCAGACCGTGCCGGAAAAGATTAAACAGTGGATCTTTGGCGGCGAGTGCGAAACGCCCGTGCTTCAGGCCATTCACGGCGACTCCAGCGGGGTACGCGGAGCCGCCTGGCTTTGGCCGAAGACGGAGTAATTGCAGACCGAATAATCGCTAAACGGCGTACTGTGGCGCCAGTCGGCTGACGCCCAGTCCGTTAACCTTCTGCACTTTGATCTGTACCGGAATACGCTCTTTCATGGCTTCGACATGGCTAATAACGCCGATGGTTTTACCCGAGGCATTCAGGTTATCCAGTGCGTCCAGCGCGATATCCAACGTTTCGGCATCCAGCGTGCCGAAGCCTTCATCCAGAAACAGCGAGTCGATACTGGCTTTATGGCTGACCAGATCGGACAGCGCCAGCGCCAGCGACAGACTGACCAGGAAGCTTTCGCCGCCGGATAGCGTTTTTGTGTCGCGCTCGGCGTCTGCCTGCCAGGTATCCATCACCAGAAGTTCCAGTTCGCCACCGGGCTTACGCTTTAGCTGATAGCGATCGTGCAGGCGTGAAAGCTGGAGATTGGCGAGATAGACCAGATGATCCAAGGTCAGCCCCTGAGCAAACTTGCGGAATTTATCCCCTTTACTTGAACCGATTAGCGAGTTTAGCGTCTCCCAGTCGTCATTCCTTTGCTGGCTTTGGGCGATCTCGTTAAGTAAATCCTGCTGGTTCTGACGCTGTTGTTTATCATCAGCCAACTGGCGCTGGAATTCTCCCTGCTGCCGCAGGTTGGTTTTCAGCGTTTCATCCAGCGCAGCAAACTGCTGTTGTATCACCTCTTGCGTGACGTCTTCCGTCAGGGATGTTGGCCGTTTTTGCTGATGGGCAAGCAATTCCTGTTCAGCCTGCTGACGCAGCGCCGCCGCCTGTTGCATGCTCTGATACAGCGCTTCCTTTAATGCCTGCAATGTCTGGCGTTCCTGTTCATCAAGCAGGGCATGGAGAAAGGCAGTTTCATCACCGAAAGCGCTTTGCTGCAGCGCCTGAGTGAAGCGTTCGGTCGCACTCTCATGCTGGCGCGTGCTCTGTTCATACTGCTGTTGCGTGCTAGCCAGCTCACCTGTCAGACGGCTCAACGTCGTTTCGGTTTGCTGACGAGCTGACAGGGCTAGCCTGAGCGCATCGTCATACTGCTGGCTGGTTCGCTGTAGCTGTTCGCGCACATCGGCGATTTGCCTGTCCCCAAACAGCTTCTGCCGCTCTTGTTGGCTCTCGCTGAGCAACGCCAGGTGCTGTTCCAGGTACTGTTGCTGCGTTTGGATGTGCTGTGTTGCCTCGTTCACGCTGTGATGCAGATGTTGAAGATCGCTTTCCAGCGTGGCTAACAGGGGAATTAAGCGAGATTGCTCCTGCTCTTTGATTTTCCAGTCTTGCCATTCGCTTTCGCGCTGGGCCAGCCAGCCATCCTGTGCGTCAACTTCTGGCAGAAGAAGCCCCACCGTTGCCAACGTCTGGGTAATTTCCTGAGTATGCTGCGTGAGCTGCTGCTGCACATTTTGCAGTGACTGAGTTGTTTCTTCCTGCGTAACGCGTAGCGAAGTGTGTTGCTGGGTGTTCAGCGCGATTTTCTGATCGAGTTCCCGCTGCAATGCTTCTTCGGCAGTCAGTAAATCCTTACTTTCCTGCCACTGTTTTTGCAATTGCTCACGAACGGTAATCTGCTGCCGAATAGCCTGTTCTTCGGTTTCACGTTGTGTAAGCCAGGCGGCGATCTCGTTCTGCTGTTCCAGCGTGTAGTTAACTTGTAAGCGCTCACTGACATCTTGCCACTGTTGGAGCAGGGTTTGATGTTCGCTATCGAGTTGAGCGATGTCCTGCTGCAACTGCTCCCGCTGCTGCTCTAGCGAGGACAATTGCGCCGTCGTATTTGCTAGCGTTGTCGTTAACCGGTTCACTTCCTGCTGTAGCGCCGTCAGACGGCTTTGGGTTTCAGACGGTTGCAGCGCCTGATAGCGTTCAATGGACGGGTGCTCGGTTGAGCCACATAGCGGACAGGCTTCTCCGGCCTGTAGCCGTTGTCGTTCGGCTTCCAGCTTAACGATACGTTCTTCCTGCCGGTACACCGTTTCCAGATCGGCCAGATGCTGGCTGCGTTGTTCGTACTCGGATTGTTGCTGTTTCCGTAATACGTCTGACTGGTCGATATACCCTTGTATCTCAACCTGTTTGGCGAGGTGCTGCTGCTTGCGTACATGAAGGCGCTGAAACTGGTCGCTGACGGTTGCGAGCTGTCGGCATGCCGTTCGCTGATCAATGAGTTGATTGAACCTCTGGTGCAGGGTGGAAAGCGACTGGTGCGCGTCCTGATGTTGCCGCGTCTCATCGTGTTGTGTGAACTGCTGGCGCGCTGCATCAACGACCTTTTGTTGTTCACGACGTTGTGTCGTCAGCGTTTCGGCTGCCTGCTGTAGCGTACCCGCTTGTTCTGTGTGCTGTGCCTGTTTTTGCTCCAGTTTCTGCTGCTCGCCCTGAAGCTGGCTCAACTGCCGAAACTGGGTGCGCCAGACAGGCAACTGCACTCCCCACTGCTGATGGTGCGCGTGTTGCTGGCGGTAAGACTGGATGTTTTCAAGCTGCCGTTTAGCCTGCTGTTGCTCTGCCGCTGTCTGGGTTTGCTTGTTTTCATCGGCGTGCAGGCGAGCCTGCGCTTTTGCCAGATCGTCCTGCTGCTGGATTTTTTGCTGCACCAGCGTGGCAATGCGATGGTCAAGCGGCACAACCTGCTCGTTGATCAGTTGCTCTTGCTGTTGTCGTATCTGTTTGTGCTCATTAACATCCTGTTCCGCTTTTTCTTCCTGCTGACGTAGCGTTGTCAGGGCTGCTTGCTCGGCGGTTTGCTTCGCGGTCAATTGTTGAATGTGCTGGGCGAGCGCAAGAGACTCTTGCCGATAGCGCTCTCGCTCCTGGTGTAACGGCCTCAGTTTTTCTGCCGGTTCACTGTTGGCTAGCTTGTCGAGCTGCGGCCTGGCCTGCTGAATGGCGGATTCAGCACTTGCATGTTGTGCCTGCGTATTGGTCAGTTGTGTTTGCCGCTGCGTCAGTTGCTCAAACCAGCGTAGCGTAGTCAGCGCTTGCTCACGCTCGACGTTGCCCCGCAGCTCCTGCTGGATCAGCTCGGCAAGCTGTGCTTCCACCTGCTGACGCTGCTCATCAGTCAATAGCTGAATACCGGATGCTCGCGCCTGTAGCGTATTCAATGCTACGTTTGCCTGTTTGTGCTTGTCATACACGCGTTCGGAAATCAGGCCGTAAATGTCCGTACCGGTCAGCTCTTCCAGCAGCTCTGCGCGGTCGTCTGCTTTCGCATTGAGGAACGCGGCAAACTGGCCTTGTGACAGCATCATGGAACGCGTGAAACGGCCGAAATCCAGCCCGGTGAGCTGCGTGATCATCTCTTTCTTATCATTGAGTTTTTCACACAGAATTTTGCCGTCTTCAATGAGCGCGAGTTCGGCCTTGGGAGACTGCAAATTGCCATCAGGGACATTTCTTGCCCGACGTTGGCTCCAGAAGGCGCGGTAGCCCACGCCTTTCACCTCGAATTCGACCTCGGCAAGGCATTCTGCGGTATTACGCGTCATCAGATCATTCTGGCTGGCGGAAAGCAGGCCAAGCCGTGGTGTTTCGTGGTACAGCGCCAGACAGATGGCATCCAGCAGCGTAGTTTTTCCCGCGCCAGTCGGGCCAGTAATCGCAAATAAGCCGTTGCTGGAAAACGGCTCCTGCGTGAATTCGATCTTCCATTCGCCTTTCAGCGCGTTGAGGTTCTTTAAGCGCAGACTGAGAATCTTCATTTGGCGGGCTCGCTATTTTCCAGTTCATCAATAACCTGATTAAACAGCGTGCGGACACGCTGCTGGCGACCCTCTTCCATGTCTGTCTCCGTTGCCAGACGACGTTCAAAAACGTCATGTACGCTGAGCTCGTTCAGCGTTTCCTTGTCCTGTTGCGTCATTGCCTGCAGGCGCTGTTCACGCGTGCGGCGCAGCAGCAGTACTTCAACGGGCAGATTCTCGGTCATTGACTGAACGCGTTTTTGCATGTCGCTGAGATAATCCTGCGTGTTGATTTCGATATCCAGCCACACGGGTTTGTCACCCTGATAGTTCTGGAATGCGGCCAGCTGTCGTTCAATGTCGCTCAGGCTACCTTTAATCAACTGCATCGGCTGAGTGACGGGAATAGGCAGGATGTCTATCTGCGGGGGAATGGGCGGCGACGCGTCTGGTGTAAAACTGACCAGACAAACGGACTTCTCACTGTTGAGTTCGTCAAAACTCAGCGGGATAGGCGAACCGCTGTAGCGAATATGCTCGCTTTGGGTCACGCGCTGCGGGCGGTGAATATGGCCGAGCGCGATATAATCCGCAGGGGGAAAAGCCTGGGCAGGGAAAGCATCGAGCGTACCAATATAGATATCGCGTACCGATTCCGAGGCGGTTGCGCCAATTGTCGTCAGGTGCCCGGTTGCAATAACCGGCAGCGGCAGGCCAAGTTCATCGCGCTTTTGGCAAGCCAGTTGGTAACACTGCTGGTAGTGCGCGGTAATCGCTTCCTGTAGCGCCAGCTGTTTTTCATCCCCTGATTGCCCGGCTTTGCTGGTCAATACATCGCGTGGACGTAAAAAAGGAATGGCGCAGAGCAGGGCGCCGGGCTGCTGCTGACGGTTTTCCAACAGGAGCACCTGCTGGGCCGGATCGTCGCTGGCGCAGGCAATCACGCGCGTGTTCAGGCAGGCCAGCAAATCGCGGGATTCGTTTAACATCGCGACGGAATCATGATTTCCGCCGAGAATGATGAGCTGGCAGCCTGTGCGCTGTAGCGCTACCACGAAGCTATAATACATTTCCCGCGCATAGCTGGGGGGCGAGCCGTTATCAAAAATATCGCCTGCGACTATAATGGCATCGACCTGATGCTGCTCCACCTGAGCGATGAGCCAGTGAAGAAAAGCCTGATGTTCAGCGGCGCGGCTTTTGGTATAAAAATATTGTCCTAAATGCCAATCGGCGGTGTGGATAATGCGCATCGTGCTCTCTCGATATTCATGCCGCGTGGCGGTGGATGACGTTGTCATTATAGGGAATGGTGTGCTGTCATCGTAATGCCATGATTATATATAGCAGGGATGACGGCTGTCGCGGTGGAATCCGGAGTTTGGAAAGCGGCTCGAAAAATCGGATGTATACGTTGTAACATCGCGCGGAGAGGGCCGTGTGTTTTTCATAAATCTGTCATAAAACTGACGCATAATGCCTTTCGCCTGCTAACAGCGACGATGATTAACGACAGGATTAACAATGGCAAAACGCATATTAGTCGTGGAAGATGAAGCACCAATTCGTGAAATGGTCTGCTTTGTACTGGAGCAAAATGGTTATCAACCAGTTGAAGCCGAAGATTATGACAGCGCGGTAACGCAACTGTCGGAGCCGTTCCCAGAACTGGTGTTATTGGACTGGATGCTGCCAGGAGGTTCGGGCCTGCAATTCATTAAGCATATGAAGCGCGAGGCGCTGACGCGTGATATTCCGGTGATGATGTTGACCGCACGCGGTGAAGAAGAAGACCGTGTACGCGGGCTTGAAGTGGGTGCGGATGATTACATTACCAAGCCGTTTTCACCCAAAGAATTAGTGGCGCGTATCAAAGCCGTGATGCGCCGTATTTCACCGATGGCGGTGGAAGAAGTCATTGAAATGCGTGGCCTGAGCCTCGATCCTTCCTCGCATCGCGTGACGACCGAAGAGCACGCGTTGGACATGGGGCCGACGGAATTTAAGCTGCTGCATTTCTTTATGACGCATCCTGAACGTGTTTATAGCCGGGAACAGTTGCTGAATCACGTTTGGGGCACTAACGTTTATGTTGAGGATCGTACTGTCGACGTCCATATTCGTCGCCTGCGTAAAGCGCTGGAAACCAGCGGACATGACAAAATGGTGCAAACCGTTCGGGGAACGGGCTACCGTTTTTCAACGCGTTACTGAGGTGATCGTAACCGGAGAAATATTAACGTGCTAGAACGTTTATCCTGGAAAAGGCTGGCATTGGAGCTAGCTTTTTTTTGTTTGCCCGCTTTGCTGCTAGGGCTGATTTTTGGTTATCTGCCCTGGTTTCTGCTGGTCGCCGTATTAGGCTTACTCTGCTGGAACTTTTATAACCAGCTGAAACTCTCTTATTGGCTGTGGGTTGACCGCAGTATGACGCCACCGCCCGGTCGCTGGAGCTGGGAGCCGCTGTTTTACGGGCTCTACCAGATGCAACTGCGTAACCGACGCCGACGCCGTGAACTGGCGCTTCTGATCAAACGGTTTCGCAGCGGGGCTGAATCCTTGCCGGATGCCGTGGTGATCACCACCGAAGAAGGAACGATCTTCTGGTGTAATCATCTGGCGCAGCACCTGCTCAATTTCCGCTGGCCGGAGGATAACGGTCAGAATATCCTCAACTTATTGCGCTACCCCGAATTCACGAATTACATGAAAGGGCAAGACTTTAGCCGTCCTCTCACGTTGCAGTTGAATAATTCCCACCATGTTGAATTCCGCGTGATGCCCTATTCCGAAGGGCAACTGCTGATGGTAGTGCGCGATATTACGCAGATGCATCAGCTTGAAGGCGCCAGACGTAACTTTTTTGCCAATGTGAGCCATGAGCTGCGTACGCCGCTGACGGTGTTGCAGGGCTATCTGGAAATGATGCAGGAAGAAACGCTGGATGCGGCGCTGCGAGGGAAAGCGCTGAATACCATGCAGGAACAGACCCGGCGTATGGACGGGCTGGTCAAACAGCTGCTGACCTTGTCCCGCATTGAAGCGGCGACGGCGATCGATCTGAATGAAAAAGTCGATATTCCATTGATGCTGCGCGTGTTGCAGCGTGAAGCGCAGACTCTGAGCCAGGGGCGTCATGAGATCGTCTTTCGTGTGAACGAAAATCTCCGCGTGTTTGGTAATGAAGAACAGCTGCGCAGCGCGGTATCCAATTTGGTGTATAACGCGATCAACCATACGCCAGCAGGAACACGCATTGAGGTTTGCTGGCAGAAGATCCCGCAGGGTGCACAATTTCAGGTCAGCGATAACGGACCGGGAATTGCGGCCGAGCATTTGCCGCGTCTGACGGAGCGCTTTTATCGGGTCGATAAGGCGCGTTCACGCCAGACGGGCGGCAGTGGCCTGGGGCTGGCGATTGTTAAACATGCGCTCAGCCATCATGATTCCCGCCTGGAAATCATGAGTGAGGATGGTCTGGGATCGCGTTTTGTCTTTACGTTGCCGAATCGGTTGATTGTCCCTGCCTCTCTGGCTGAAAATACGGTGAAACCTTCGGCCTGACGGAAAACGCTACCCATGACATCCGCCACTCGTATTGCGGGCGCTTTTTTACTGCTGTTCAGCGCGTTTTGCGCTGCGCAGCCTCGTCAGATGCTGGCGGGCAACCTCTCCAGCGCGGGGTCGGATACGCTGGCTAACCTGATGGCCTTTTGGGCGGCGGATTTCAGTCAGCATTACCCGAACGTCAATTTACAGATTCAGGCCGCCGGATCATCTTCTGCGCCGACGTCTCTGGCGTCGGGTGCAGCGCAGCTTGGGCCGATGAGCAGGGCGATGAAGGCCAGCGAAATTGAGGCGTTCGTCCAGCATTATGGCTATCCACCCCTAGCGGTGCCGGTAGCGATGGATGCGCTGGTCGTGCTGGTCAATCAGGATAACCCGTTGCCAGGGCTGAACTTGTCGCAGCTGGACGCCATCTTTTCGATTACGCAACGCTGCGGTAACCACCAACCGATAAAACAGTGGGGCGATCTCGGCTTACGCGGCAGTTGGGAAAAGCGCACGCTACTGCGCTATGGGCGAAACTCTGCGTCGGGAACCTATGGGTTCTTTAAGCAAAAGGCGCTGTGCCGTGGCGATTTCCTTCCTCAGGTTAATGAGCTGCCTGGCTCGGCATCTGTTGTACAGGCGGTGGCTGCTTCAACTGATGCCATCGGCTATGCCAGCGTGGGCTTTCGTACCAGCGGCGTGAGAATGCTGCCGTTAGCCGCACAAGGGAGCGACTACATTTACCCCTCGACTGAAAATATCCGCAGCGGTTTATATCCCTACACCCGTTACCTTTACATCTATGTGAACAAAGCGCCCAGCCAGCCGCTGGAAGCGCTGACGGCGGCATTTTTAGATCGCGTGCTGTCCGAAACGGGGCAGTCGCTGGTGAATCAGGATGGTTATTTACCGCTGCCGGAAGAAACACGTCGTCAGGCGCGCCAGCAGATTGGCCTGCCAGAATAATTCCTCTTGCCCACGAATTTGCGATGTTTTCACATTAAATGAATTTTCTTCATGCAATGTGAAAATTCTTCCATTGCCCTGTGGTTTGTCACGTGACAGGATAGTTTTAAATTTAGACGTCCAGATGGCTAAATAAAATTAAATGTAACTATCCCTCTGGGCAAATATTTCATATTGAAACTATCTGTCAGCATGCTTCTTTTCTGAAGGTCAGTGCTGGCAACATGTCAGGAGCGACACATGGCGAACACCTTATCCCCTTTCCGTGCCGATATCGTCGGCAGTTTCTTACGTCCGGCAGCCATTAAACAGGCTCGTCTGCAACATCAGGCGGGTGAGATCGATGATATTGCGCTGCGTAACATTGAAGATCGTGAGATTCTGCGAGTGGTAGAAAAGCAGCGTGAAGCGGGCTTACAGATTGTGACGGATGGTGAACTGCGTCGTGCCTGGTGGCACTTCGACTTTTTTGCTGATTTGCACGGCGTGGAGCGCTACGAAGCCGATCACGGTATTCAATTCAACGGTATTCAGACGAAATCTCATGCGATTCGCGTCGTGGATAAAGTGAGCTTCAATCCTCAGCACCCTATGCTCGATCATTTCCGCTACCTGAACAGCATTTCTGGTGACGCGGTCGCTAAAATGACGATTCCTAGCCCCAGCGTGATGCATTTCCGCGGCGGGCGTAAAGCGATTGATGCGACGGTTTATCCCGATCTGGCTGACTATTTCGACGATCTGGCGCAAACCTGGCGCGATGCGATTCATGCATTTTATGACGCCGGCTGCCGCTTCCTGCAACTGGATGACACCGTGTGGGCCTACCTGTGCTCTGACGATCAAAAACGCCAGATCCGTGAACGTGGTGAAGACCCGGCACAGCTGGCGCGGACATACGCCGACGTGTTGAACAAAGCGCTGGCTGATAAGCCTGCGGATTTGGTCATCGGTTTACACGTTTGCCGCGGTAACTTCCGCTCTACCTGGATTTCTGAAGGCGGCTATGAGCCTGTTGCAGAGATTCTGTTTGGTGAAGTGAATGTCGATGCATTCTTCCTGGAATACGACACCGAGAGAGCGGGTGGATTTGAGCCGCTGCGCTTTGTGAAGCCGGGCCATCAGCAGGTGGTTCTGGGGCTGATCACCACGAAGAACGGTGAACTGGAAGATGCCGAAGTGGTGCAGGCTCGTATCGCTGAAGCGGCAAAATATGTCGATCTCAGCCAGATTTGCCTGAGCCCACAGTGTGGTTTTGCTTCAACGGAAGAGGGCAACAGCCTGACGGAAGAGCAGCAGTGGAATAAGCTGAAGCTTGTCGTGGATATCGCTAATCGCGTGTGGTAACACCGATGAAGTAACCTCATTCCTATCATGGATAGACAAAGGCTGGATCATAGGATCCGGCCTTTTTTTATGGACGTTCTCCTGCCTTTTACCCGCGACGTTTTGTGAAATATGTTTTTTTTATGATCGAACAACGCATTTTATTCCGTTTTTTGTCAGTTTTATTGCAATGGAATATCGATAAATGCGCAAATCATGTGTTATGCAAATCGTGATAAACCAATTTATATTCTTATTTTTTGGCATAGTTAGGCCGGATACTCTGGTTTTTGGATCTCTGCTTGTCTTTTTGCGCTATAAACGTTTTACTTAGCACCCAATATAGCTGTGCAAAAAATAACTTCTATGACTGCCATTTTCGTGTCGCCGGAGTGTTGGCGTCATGCTTCGAGCTAACTCTTGGGGAACGGCTTTTGGCGGCGATAAACGACACAGTTTTCTTTTTATCGATTTGATACAGGCAACACGACATAACTATGAGTCATCGTTTAACGTCCAAAGATATTGTGGCATTAGGTTTTATGACCTTTGCTTTATTCGTGGGGGCTGGAAATATTATTTTTCCGCCTATGGTGGGATTGCAGTCGGGAGAGCACGTTTGGACAGCGGCATTTGGCTTCCTGCTGACTGCGGTTGGTCTACCGGTGTTGACCGTGATCGCACTGGCCCGGGTTGGTGGTGGCGTTGATGCGCTCAGCTCGCCAATTGGTAAAAAAGCGGGCGTGGTTCTGGCCACGGTATGCTATCTGGCCGTTGGGCCACTATTCGCTACGCCGCGTACGGCAACCGTGTCGTTTGAAGTCGGCCTGGCTCCTCTGGTCGGCAACGGAGCGTCTCCGCTGCTGATTTATAGCCTGATTTATTTTGCCATTGTTATCGCGATTTCTCTGTATCCGGGCAAACTGCTGGATACGGTTGGTCATGTGCTCGCGCCGCTGAAAATCATTGCACTGGCGGTATTGGGTATTGCGGCTGTGCTGTGGCCTGCGGGTACGCCGATTCCCGCGACGGAAGCGTATGAGCAACTGCCGTTCTCCAATGGCTTCGTCAACGGCTATCTGACGATGGATACGCTGGGCGCGATGGTCTTTGGTATCGTGATCGTCAATGCGGCCCGCTCACGCGGGGTGGCAAGCCCTGTTCTGCTGACGCGTTATACCGTGTGGGCTGGGCTTATTGCCGGTATTGGCCTGACATTAGTTTATTTGAGCCTGTTCCAGCTCGGTTCCGTCAGTGGTGAACTGGTGCCGCAGGCGCAGAATGGAGCAGAGATTCTCCATGCCTATGTGCAACACACATTCGGTAACATGGGGAGCAGTTTCCTGGCATTGCTAATCTTTATCGCCTGTCTGGTGACAGCGGTGGGGCTAACCTGTGCCTGTGCGGAATTCTTTGCACAATACCTGCCGTTGTCTTACCGCACGCTGGTGTTTGTGCTCGGAACGTTCTCGATGGTGGTGTCTAATCTTGGTTTGAGCCATCTGATTCAACTTTCCATTCCCGTACTGACGGCGATTTATCCTCCGTGTATCATTCTGGTTTTACTGAGCTTTACGCTGCGCTGGTGGAATAGCGCTTCGCGTATTGTGGCTCCCGTCATGTTAGTCAGTCTGTTATTTGGCATGATTGATGGTATAAAATCGTCGGCTTTAAAATCGCTGTTGCCAGAGTGGAGCCTCAACCTGCCGCTGAGCGAGCAAGGGTTGGCTTGGTTACCACCGTCACTGCTGGTTTTACTGGTTGCAGTGATTTACGACAGACTTTGTGGTCGTCAGGAAGTTACGGTACATCAATAATATCGTTAATGCCTGATAGCGCTGGGGCGGTAGCGATATCGTACTGCTCCGGCCGAACGTTGGGTTTCTGCACCACAGGTATTTGCCTGTGGTTTTTCTTTTTGTAATGTTTTTCTTTCTATAAGACAGGGTTGCTTATCAATGGAACAACCATCTTCCAAGCTCAAGCGTGGGTTAAGCACGCGGCATATTCGCTTTATCGCCCTTGGCTCAGCGATCGGAACCGGTCTTTTTTATGGTTCCGCGAGTGCGATCCAAATGGCTGGCCCCAGTGTGTTACTGGCTTATCTGATCGGTGGGGTTGTCGCATACATCATCATGCGCGCCCTGGGCGAAATGTCGGTACACAACCCGCAGTCCAGTTCATTTTCTCGCTATGCGCAAGATTACCTCGGGCCATTAGCGGGGTATATCACCGGCTGGACCTACTGCTTTGAGATGCTGATTGTCGCCATTGCCGATGTGACCGCATTTGGCATCTACATGGGCGTCTGGTTCCCTGCGGTGCCGCACTGGGTGTGGGTCTTGAGCGTGGTACTCATCATTGGCGCCATCAACCTGATGAATGTAAAAGCCTTTGGTGAACTGGAGTTCTGGCTCTCTTTCTTCAAGGTTGCCACCATTATCATCATGATCGTTGCCGGGATTGGCATCATCGTTTGGGGTATTGGCAACGGCGGCGAACCGACCGGCATCCATAATCTCTGGAGCAATGGTGGGTTCTTCAGTAACGGTGTGATGGGGATGATTCTCTCGCTGCAACTGGTTATGTTTGCGTATGGCGGCGTGGAGATCATCGGGATTACCGCCGGTGAGGCTAAAGATCCGCATAAATCCATCCCTCGCGCGATTAACTCTGTGCCGTGGCGTATTCTGGTGTTCTATGTCGGTACGCTGTTCGTGATTATGTCGATTTATCCGTGGAATCAGGTCGGGACCAATGGGAGCCCGTTCGTGCTGACGTTCCAGCATATGGGTATTACGGCGGCGGCCGGTATCCTGAATTTTGTCGTGATTACTGCGTCGCTGTCGGCGATTAACAGCGATGTCTTCGGTGTAGGCCGTATGCTGCACGGAATGGCGGAACAGGGGCATGCACCAAAGGTGTTTAGCCGCATTTCCAAACGCGGTATTCCGTGGGTCACAGTGGTTGTGATGATGATGGCGCTGCTGGTAGCGGTGTACCTGAACTACATTATGCCCGGCAAAGTTTTCCTAGTGATTGCTTCACTGGCAACGTTTGCGACGGTGTGGGTGTGGATCATGATTCTGTTCTCTCAGATTGCGTTCCGTCGCCGTCTGAGCCCGGATGAAGTGAAGGCGCTGGCGTTTCCACTGCGTGGGGGGATCGCGACCTCCGTGTTCGGCATTATCTTCCTGTTCTTCATCATCGGCCTGATTGGCTACTTCCCGGACACGCGTGTGTCGCTGTATGTCGGTATTATCTGGATATTGCTGCTCTTAGTGGGCTATGTCTGGAAGAAGAAGCGTCAGAATGCGGTAGCGGCACAGAATTAAGCTAGTTGATTGCTATCAGAAGAAGCGCTCCCATTGGAGCGCTTTTTTGTGCCTGTTTCTACGCTTTCGGAGCCGTCATTTGCTGCGCCATGACCCGCATATCGTGACCGGTTGGCGTTTGATGAACGCGCAGATCGAACTCTGGCAGAATCGCAAAAATATGGTCGAAAATGTCAGACTGAATGCTTTCATAATCGACCCAGGCGGTCGTATTGGTAAACGCATAAATTTCCAGCGGCACCCCGTCTGACGTTGGCGCAAGCTGTCGCACCATCAGCGTCATCCCTTTATGAATACCCGGATGCGAGCGCAGATAAACCTGAAGGTAGGCGCGGAACGTGCCTAGATTCGTCAGACGGCGACCGTTCAGCGGCGATGTCAGGTCAGAGTCGGACTGTGCATTGTGTTGATCCAGTTCGCTCTTCTTATTCTGAATATAAGGCGACAGGAGCTTGCTGCGCAGCAATCGCGCCTGTTCGTCTTCCGTCATGAAATGCACGCTGGTGGTATCGATACTGATACTACGCTTGATACGCCGTCCCCCTGATTCCGACATCGAACGCCAGTTTTTGAAGGAATCAGACACCAGCGAGTAGGTGGGGATGGTGGTGACGGTATTGTCCCAGTTTCTCACTTTTACCGTTGTCAGACCGATGTCGATAACGGCGCCATCAGCGCTGTATTTCGGCATTTCGAGCCAGTCTCCCAGCGTTAGCATATCGTTGGCAGAGAGTTGAATGCCTGCCACCAATCCCATAATCGGATCTTTGAACACCAACATCAGGACGGCGGCCATCGCGCCTAATCCGCTAATCAGAATCAGCGGCGATTTACCGATGAGCAGTGACACGACCATAATGCTGATGACGATGGTGGCGATCAGTTTCAGACTCTGGAAAATACCGCGCAGCGGCAGTTGAGAGGCGACTTTGGTTCGGGCGGAAACGTTGAGCAGAACATCGAGGAGCGAGAACAGGGACAGCAGCGCAAAAATCATGATCCACACCTGAGAGCAGATGATTAGCGCTTCACGGGTTTCACTCTGCGAGGGCAGCCACACAAAGACCTGAATATTGAGGATCACCCCTTGCAGCAAGAAGGCCAGCCGGTTAAACAGGTTATGTTGTGTTAGCGCCTGTTTCCACCCGTGCCCCTCGGTTTTTCCTGGCTTATTGAGTGAACGTAGAACCATTCTTTTCAGCACAACCTGATGCAAAATCAGGTGAATGACGGCAGAAATGAGCAATATCAGCCCAAGAACAATCAGTAACGCAATGATGCTAGCGTGTTGTATTCCCGCTTCTCTTAGCCACAGCGCGAGGTTTTGTTGCATGCGTCCTCCTTTTATTCCAATGAATCTGTCGTGCATTAACACGATGTGAGGTTAAGGCTAAGGATTTAGCGCTCCCAGTCAACTTTTTGTATTCTCTGAGATCGTTGCGTTAGGAAGCATCGGGCGATGCGGGGAAGCTGTGAGTGGAAAATCGCGGGTAAAGAAAAAGCCAGTTGCATAGCAACTGGCTTGATCATCATTGCCCTACAGGCAGGATGAGGGAATTACAGCTTGTCTGCGTTCTCAGACAGGTATTTCGCTACGCCGTCTGGTGACGCGCCCATACCGGATTTACCTTTTTCCCATTGCGCCGGACACACTTCGCCGTGCTCTTCGTGGAATTGCAGGGCGTCAACGGTACGCAGCATTTCATCGATGTTACGACCCAGCGGCAGATCGTTCACTACCTGGTGACGAACTACGCCGTTTTTGTCGATCAGGAAAGAACCACGTAGTGCAACACCAGCTTCTGGGTGCTCAATGCCGTAGGCCTTCTGGATTTCGCGCTTGATGTCAGCAACCATCGCGTATTGCACTTCGCCGATGCCGCCTTTGTCCACAGGGGTTTTACGCCATGCGTTGTGAACAAACTCGGAGTCGAAGGAAACACCAACCACTTCTACACCGCGTTTCTTGAACTCGGCATAGCGGTGATCGAAAGCAATCAGCTCTGACGGACAAACGAAGGTGAAGTCCATCGGCCAGAAGAAGATCACGGCAGCTTTACCGTTGATGTGCTTCTTCAGGTTGAAATTTTCGACGATTTCGCCACTGCCTAAAACGGCAGCTGCGGTGAAGTCTGGGGCTTGACGAGTTACCAGGACCATAATTACTCCTGTAGATAGCGGTTAATGATCGGATGATATAAAAAACAGCGACTAGTATAGGGACTCTACCTGAGTGAATACAGGCAAAGAGACCAATCAATGAGATAGCTTCTGTCTATTGAACTCATCGCTATTTCCTTTCAAGAGGCTAGATTAACCCTTTTGATGGAAAGGACAATACCCGTCATACTTCAAGCTGCTTGTGCGTTGGCTACTCTTACTCACCCCAGTCACTTACTCATGTAAGCTCCTGGGGATTCGTGCGCTTGCCGCCTTCACGCAACTCGAATTATTTAGGGTATACGTCGCGTAGAAAAACGGAAAAATTGCGATCTTACAGCTGTTGCGCTTTCGCTAATTGCATCATCCGCGGATAAAACTGCCAGAAGAGTGTTTCAAATTGGTGATAGTGCTGCTCGATATCCTGAAAAGAACCGGATAGTGCTGCGAGTTTTGGACGACGTACCGACATTCTGTGCAGCACATCGGCGATAAACGGCAACTCTGCGTAACGCGTCATCCAGCGCTCCGGCCACAGATAGCGATTCAGGTTCTGAAAACGTTCAGGTGTCTGCGCCAGATGTGGTTCGATTTGTGACTGCGCGCCGTCAATAAAGGTTTGCAAGGGCGTATCCGGCACCAGTTCTAGCCAGTGCCGTGCAAGATAGTGATCCCACAGCACATCCAGCGTGATTGGCGCAACGCGGCGGAATTCATCGCTGAAATACTGACGCGCCTGTTTGACCTCCGGTAGGCTGTCAGTGAGCGAATCAACGCGGCGATGCAGGCGAATACCCGCGACGATCTCATCTGCGTAGCTGTCCTGCGGGTTGCCGCGCACGAAATCCGCCATCAGATTACCTAATAGGGAGCTGTCGGCCAGCGTGGCCAGATGGAGGTGAGCAAGAAAATTCATCGTGACAGTATATACCTTTTCTATTGGATATAATGCATTCCACGACTCAGGTGCTTATTTCTTGCAGCCATGCGCTTGCGGCTCTAGACTAGGCCGCCCATTTTTAATGTATTAACAGCTAAGTGAATTGCCATGCGTGTTGCCGATTTCTCGTTTGAACTTCCTGAATCATTGATTGCCCATTATCCACAAGCGGAACGCAGTGGTTGTCGCCTGCTATCGCTGGATGGGCCAACGGGAAATCTGACGCACGGCGTATTTACCGATTTGCTGGATAAACTGAATCCCGGCGATCTGCTGGTGTTCAACAACACGCGCGTGATTCCGGCTCGTCTGTTTGGTCGTAAAGCCAGCGGCGGTAAGCTGGAAGTGCTGGTGGAGCGCGTGTTGGATGAACATCGTGTGTTGGCGCATGTTCGGGCGTCAAAAGCGCCGAAGCCGGGCACTGCGCTGCTGCTGGGCGATGACGAAAGCGTCAAAGCTACGATGGCGGCTCGCCACGATGCGCTGTTTGAACTGCATTTCGATGATTCCCGCGATGTGCTGTCGATCCTGAATGATATCGGCCACATGCCGTTGCCGCCTTATATCGACAGACCTGATGAAGACACCGACCGCGAGCTTTATCAGACCGTGTATAGCCAGCGCCCGGGCGCCGTAGCCGCGCCGACGGCAGGCTTACACTTTGATGAACCGATGCTGGCTGCGCTACGTGAGAAGGGCATCGAAATGGCGTTCGTTACGCTGCACGTGGGGGCGGGGACTTTCCAGCCTGTGCGCGTCGATACGATCGAAGACCACATTATGCACGCCGAATATGCCGAAGTGCCGCAGGACGTCGTTGATGCCGTTTTGGCGTGCAAAGCGCGGGGAAACCGCGTGATCGCTGTTGGCACCACTTCGGTACGTTCACTGGAAAGTGCCGCGCAAGCCAGCCAGAACGCGCCAATTGAACCGTTCTTCGGCGATACCAAAATTTTCATCTATCCGGGCTATCACTACCGCATTATCGATGCGCTGGTGACCAATTTCCATTTACCCGAATCGACGTTAATCATGCTGGTGTCGGCCTTTGCCGGCTACCAGAACACGATGTCTGCCTACCGCCAGGCGGTGGCAGAACAATATCGTTTTTTCAGCTACGGTGATGCGATGTTTATTACGCACAACCCGATGGCCGAACAGGAAAAAGTGGGATAAACCCTGTTTTCTGCACACTAGCGATGCCACAGACCACGCTCTGTCAGGCATTAATACATCATTACCATCAGACTGTTTTTCTGATGCCGGAGGTTAAGTGAAGTACGAATTACAAACAACGGATGGCCGTGCGCGTCGCGGAAGATTGATTTTTGAACGTGGCGTGGTGGAAACCCCGGCTTTTATGCCCGTGGGAACTTACGGCACAGTGAAAGGTATGACGCCGGAAGAAGTAAAAGAGACCGGCGCGCAGATCCTGCTCGGTAATACGTTCCATCTGTGGCTGCGTCCTGGACAGGAAATCATGAAACTGCACGGCGATCTGCACGATTTCATGCAGTGGCACGGCCCGATTCTGACGGACTCCGGCGGTTTTCAGGTGTTCAGCCTCGGCGATATTCGCAAAATTACCGAACAGGGCGTGCATTTCCGTAACCCAATCAACGGAGATTCGATTTTCCTTAGCCCGGAAAAATCAATGGAAATTCAGCACGATCTCGGTTCTGACATCGTGATGATCTTTGATGAGTGTACGCCGTATCCTGCCGACTGGGATTACGCCAAGCGCTCGATGGAGATGTCACTGCGCTGGGCGAAACGCAGCCGCCAGCGTTTTGATGAGCTGGAGAATAAAAACGCGCTGTTCGGCATTATTCAGGGAAGTGTTTACGAAGATTTACGTGATGTATCCGTAAAAGGGCTGGTAGACATTGGCTTTGATGGGTACGCTGTGGGCGGTTTAGCGGTGGGCGAACCGAAAGAAGACATGCACCGTATTCTGGAGCACGTTTGTCCGCAGATCCCTGAAGATAAACCGCGCTATTTGATGGGCGTTGGCAAGCCGGAAGACCTGGTTGAAGGTGTGCGTCGCGGTGTCGATATGTTTGACTGCGTGATGCCAACGCGCAATGCCCGTAACGGGCATCTCTTCGTGACCGATGGCGTGGTGAAAATCCGTAATGCGAAGTATAAAGACGACGTGAATCCGCTGGATGAACACTGTGATTGCTACACGTGTCGCAATTATAGCCGTGCCTACTTGCATCATCTTGACCGTTGCAACGAAATACTCGGAGCACGACTCAATACCATTCATAACTTGCGTTATTATCAGCGTTTAATGGCGGGTTTACGTCAGGCCATTGAAGAGGGTAAATTAGAGCACTTTGTGGTGGATTTTTACCAGCGGATAGGCAAACCCATTCCGCCGCTTGCTGAAAAAGACGTTGCCGCAAGCAACTGAAGCCTGTTTGCTATGAATTGCATTTTGCTGTGAAGCGTTTTTACGATTGTAAGGTTGATAATTTATCTTTTTGATAGCTTATCTTTTGACAAAAAAGAGGATATTTAAATGAGTCTTTTCATCTCCGATGCTGTAGCTGCAACCGGCGCTCCGGCTCAGGGAAGCCCGTACTCTCTGGTTATTATGCTGGCCGTTTTTGGTCTGATTTTCTACTTTATGATCCTGCGTCCTCAGCAAAAACGCGCCAAGGAACACAAAAAGTTAATGGATTCTATCAGCAAGGGCGATGAAGTATTAACGACCGGTGGTCTGGTTGGTCGCGTGACTAAAGTGTCCGAAACTGGCTATATTGCGATTGCGTTGAACGAAACCAATGAAGTGGTTATCAAACGTGATTTCGTGGCTGCCGTGCTGCCGAAGGGCACGATTAAGGCCCTGTAATTTCCGATTTTCCCGAAGGGAACTGCCGTGTTAAATCGTTATCCTTTGTGGAAGTACCTGATGCTGGTCGTGGTGTTGTTTGTCGGCCTGCTCTACGCACTTCCTAACCTATATGGTGAGGATCCGGCGGTACAAGTTACTGGCGCGCGGGGAACCGCCGCCAGCGAAACGACGCTGATCCAAGTCCAGAATGTCTTAAAAGAACAAAACATTACCAGTAAGTCGATTGCATTGGAAAATGGTGCAATTCTGGCTCGCTTCTCTAACCCTGATATTCAGCTCCGTGCGCGTGAAGCGCTCGTTAATGAGTTGGGCGAAAAATTCGTCGTCGCACTTAACCTGGCTCCTGCTACGCCAAATTGGCTGCGGTTGTTAGGCGCTGAACCGATGAAATTGGGGCTTGACCTGCGCGGCGGCGTTCACTTCCTGATGGAAGTGGATATGGATACGGCGCTGGGTAAACTGCAAGAACAAACCATGGACTCTTTGCGCAGCGATCTGCGTGAGAAGAACATCCCTTATGCCTCTGTGCGTAAAATTGATAATTACGGCGTCGAAATTCGTTTCCGTGATGCTCAAACGCGTGATGACGGCATCAACTATCTGACGTCCCGTCATCGCAATCTGGTTCTCAGCAGCAGCGGCAGTAACCTGCTACGTGCGGTGATGTCTGATGAACGTCTGCGTGAAGCGCGTGAATACGCCGTACAGCAGAACATCAATATCCTGCGTAACCGTGTGAACCAACTGGGCGTTGCCGAGCCGCTGGTACAGCGTCAGGGTGCTGACCGTATTGTTGTTGAGTTACCGGGTATTCAGGATACGGCGCGCGCGAAAGAAATTCTTGGCGCAACCGCTACGCTGGAATTCCGTCTGGTCAACAGCAATGCTGATGCGACCGCAGCGGCGAACGGCCGTGTGCCGGGCGACTCTGAAGTGAAGAACATGCGTGACGGTTCACCAGTGGTGCTGTTCAAGCGCGTGATTCTGACGGGCGATCATATTACCGATTCGACATCGAGTACGGATGAATACAATCAGCCTCAGGTGAATATTTCTCTGGACAGCGCGGGTGGCAACACCATGTCCAACTTCACCAAAGACAGTATCGGCAAGCTGATGGCGACGCTGTTTGTAGAATACAAAGACAGCGGCAAGAAAGATGCGACTGGCCGTTCAGTGCTGGAAAAACACGAAGAAGTGATCAACGTGGCGACAATTCAGTCGCGACTGGGTAACAGCTTCCGTATTACCGGCATTGATAACCCGAACGAAGCGCGTCAGCTTTCTCTGCTGCTGCGTGCGGGTGCGCTGATTGCGCCGATCCAGATCGTGGAAGAACGTACTATTGGGCCAACGCTGGGGATGCAAAACATCACTCAGGGGCTGGAAGCCTGTTTGTGGGGCTTGATCGCATCGATCCTCTTTATGGTCTTCTTCTACAAGAAATTTGGCGTCATCGCGACCAGTGCGCTGGTTGCTAACCTGGTGTTGATTGTCGGGGTTATGTCGCTGTTGCCAGGGGCAACGCTGACCATGCCGGGTATCGCGGGTATCGTGCTTACGCTGGCAGTTGCTGTAGATGCTAACGTACTCATTAACGAACGTATCAAGGAAGAACTCAGCAATGGTCGCTCTGTGCAACAGGCCATTCATGAGGGCTACAAAGGTGCATTCAGTTCGATTGTTGATGCGAACGTCACGACGTTGATTAAAGTCATCATCCTGTATGCGGTTGGTACCGGTTCTATCAAAGGGTTTGCTATCACGACTGCGATCGGGATTGCGACCTCAATGTTTACGGCGATCGTCGGTACTCGTGCCATCGTTAACCTGCTTTACGGCGGTAAACGCATCAACAAGCTGTCTATCTGAGGAGTGCGTTGTGGCACAGGAACAGGAATACAACATTGAACAACTCAATCATGGACGTAAAGTCTATGATTTCATGCGCTGGGACACATTGGCATTTGTCATCTCCGGCCTGCTGATCATCGCTTCTATCGCGGTTATGGGTGTACGTGGTTTCAACTGGGGACTCGACTTTACCGGTGGTACGGTCATTGAGATTAACCTTGAGAAGCCGGTCGATCTCGATGTCCTGCGTAGTTCGTTAGAGACCTCTGGGTTTTCAGAGCCGCAGGTACAAAACTTTGGTAGCAGCCGTGACGTGATGGTGCGTATGCCACCCGTTTCTGGCAGCGAGAACGAAGCGCTGGGTAACAAAGTGCTGAAGGTAGTGAATGATACCTTCCAGCAGCATGCGACGGTGAAACGTATTGAGTTTGTCGGGCCGAGCGTGGGGAGCGATTTGGCACAGGCGGGCGCATTGGCGCTGCTGTCTGCACTGATTGCTATCCTCATTTATATCGGTTTTCGTTTTGAATGGCGTCTGGCGATGGGGGCCGTGCTGGCTTTGACGCACGATGCGATCATCACGATGGGTCTGCTGTCTCTGTTCTCTATTGAGATTGACCTAACGATCATTGCGTCTCTGATGTCGGTAATTGGTTATTCACTTAACGATAAGATCGTGGTATCTGACCGTATTCGTGAGAACTTCCGCAAGGTTCGTCGTGGCACACCTTACGAGATTACCAACATTTCTCTGACACAGACGTTGCATCGTACCATTATCACATCAGCGACCACGCTGGCGATGATTGTGATCCTCATGGTCTTCGGTGGAGCCTTGTTGCATGGCTTCTCGCTGACGATGTTTATCGGTGTGATCATCGGTACGATCTCTTCTATCTATGTTTCTTCCGCTCTGGCGCTGAAACTGGGTATGAAACGTGAACACCTGATCGTTCAGAAAGTGGAAAAAGAAGGGGCGGACCAACCGTCTATCCTGCCTTAAGCTGCTGACAGTAAACATAAAAAACCCCGCATTGCGGGGTTTTTTTGCATCTTAGAGCAGGGAAATACACGTATATCCTAAATAATTCGAGTTGCATGCAGGCGGCGACGCAGTGAATCCCCAGGAGCTTACATCAGTAAGTGACTGGGGTGAGCGAGGAAAGCCAACGTACATGCAGCTTGAAGTATGACGGATATATCAAGGGGATTCGGTTGCGGCAACGGGCGGCGGACTTTGTATCTCCTGAACCTGATGCAAGCGAACAAAACCGAGTTCTTCCGGCGACAGGCCGCTTAGTCGTAATTCAATAATCGCTTCGGCTTTTGGTAACAGCGTGGGGGAGACAACAAAGGACTGGGTTTGTGTGTCGCCCGCTAAAGGCTGACCGCTCACCGGGTCGAGTCGACCCCAATCAAGCTGTGCGCCAAAGGCTGGCAGCCCTTTCGCATCAAGCGTACGAATATGCAGCAACGCGCTTGTTCCGTTCGCTTCAGTCTCAATATTGCGTAACGATACGCTGAGTCTGCCAATGCCGCTTTCCAGCATCGTGCTGGTTTGCGCTGCGGGCAGTAAATAAACACCAGAGGTGGATTGGGAATTCAACGCATTTTGTCGCTCTAATGCCGTAGCCTGATCGGTCAGCGTTTGTAATTGCTGGTTTAGTTGACCTATCTGATTCTGTAGCTTTGGCATCTGGCGCTGTTCAGCACACCCTGCGAGCAAAAGCAGCGCTGGCAGGAAGGTCAGTACGCGATATCGGGTTCTCATATCTGTGGTTCCCCTTTCGATGTTTTATTCATTGATCCGTTGATCCCTGTTGCTGAGTTTAGCTGTGATTAAGCCTAAGTCATAGGTGAGACAGCTTTTTTCATCCTATTACCGGAAGAGATGCGAAACCCTTCGCAGCGTGGATCAGGAGTTTTGGTTAGTCCGTTAATTCAGGGTAAACTGTCTCTACGTTAAGGATTACTGGTCAGGACACATCATGCATTGCCCGTTTTGTTCCGCTGTTGATACCAAAGTCATTGATTCCCGTCTGGTCGGCGAAGGTTCGCAAGTACGCCGTCGTCGGCAGTGCCTGGTTTGTCATGAACGCTTCACCACGTTTGAAGTGGCTGAACTGGTGATGCCGCGAGTCATCAAAAGCAATGAAGTCCGCGAGCCTTTTAATGAAGATAAATTGCGTAGCGGCATGCTGAAGGCGCTGGAAAAAAGGCCGGTCAGTTCTGATGACGTCGAAATGGCGATTAACCACATTAAATCTCATCTTCGTGCGACCGGAGAACGTGAGGTTACCACCAAGATGGTTGGCAATCTGGTGATGGAAGCGCTGAGAAAGCTGGATAAAGTGGCGTATATCCGCTTTGCATCGGTATATCGCAGCTTTGAAGATATCCGCGAATTTGGCGAAGAGATTGCGCGTTTGCAGGATTAAGCCGCGTCGATTTGAGAGAGATAAGAGGTTCGGGAATGAGCGTTTTTCAGGGAAACCGTACTCAGAAAGATAGTGTTCAGGAAAACGGCCACTTGCCGCAGGATGAATTATACATGGCGCGAGCGTTAGAGCTGGCGCGCCGTGGTCGTTTTACGACAGCACCCAACCCCAATGTTGGCTGTGTGATCGTGCGTGATGGCGAAATTGTAGGCGAGGGCTATCATTTCCGTGCTGGCGAACCTCATGCTGAAGTTCACGCGCTGAGAATGGCAGGGGAGCGCGCACGTGGCGCGACGGCCTACGTCACGCTGGAGCCGTGTAGCCATCATGGCCGAACGCCGCCTTGTGCCGATGCGTTGGTTGCTGCTGGCGTTTCCCGCGTGGTTGCCGCGATGCAGGATCCCAACCCGCAGGTCGCGGGCCGTGGTTTACATCGTTTACAGCAGGCGGGGATCGCCGTCAGTCATGGTTTGATGATGGCTGAAGCAGAGAAAGTCAATGTAGGCTTCCTGAAACGCATGCGGACGGGCTTTCCTTACGTGCAGCTCAAAATGGCGGCGTCTTTGGATGGGCGTACTGCGATGGCGTCGGGAGAAAGCCAGTGGATTACCTCACCGCAGGCGCGGCAGGATGTGCAGCGTTTTCGTGCGGAGAGCGCAGCGATTTTGAGCAGCAGTGCCACGGTGCTGGCTGACGATCCCTCTCTTACTGTGCGATGGTCAGAGCTGGGTGGCGATGTGCAGACACGTTATTCAGAAGCGGATCTCAGGCAGCCCGTTCGGGTGATTGTGGACAGCCAGCAGCGCGTCACGCCGCAGCATCGGATTGTGAGCCAACCGGGTGAGACCTGGTTGGCGCGCGTGCAGGCCGACGAACAGGCGTGGCCACAGGGCGTCGAACAGGTCACATTACCGCAGCACAATGGCGGCGTTGATCTGGTGGCGCTGATGATGGTGCTGGGGAGACGTCAGATTAACTCCGTTTGGGTCGAAGCCGGAGCCAGCTTGGCTGGTGCGTTGCTGAATGCGGGTGTTGTTGATGAGCTGATCGTCTATCTCGCGCCAAAACTGCTGGGTGAAAACGCTCGCTCGCTGTGTCTCTTGCCAGGACTGGATCAACTCTCTCAGGCACCGGAATTTGACATCGCAGAGGTTCGCCAGATTGGCCCGGATTTGCGATTACGTCTGAAACCTAAATTCTGATGTGTATGTAAATACGTGGTGCAGGTCCGACAAAACCGGATACGTGCCAACAAAAATTATGATAGAATCCGCCCCCCTGCGGGCCATAAAGACCAGATACAAGGAAAGCTATGAACGTTATCGAAGGTGTTGTTGCTACTCCTGATGCCCGTGTGGCGATTGCGATTGCGCGTTTTAACCATTTTATTAACGACAGCCTGCTGGAAGGTGCGATTGATGCATTGAAACGCATCGGTCAGGTTAAAGACGAAAATATCACCGTTGTTTGGGTGCCGGGTGCTTACGAACTGCCATTGACGGTTCGTGCGCTGACCAAAAGCGCGAAAAACGGTGGGTATGATGCCGTTATTGCTCTGGGAACGGTTATCCGTGGTGGAACAGCGCATTTTGAATTTGTTGCTGGCGAATGTAGCTCTGGCCTGTCCTCCGTTGCGATGGACAGCGAAATCCCTGTTGCTTTCGGCGTTCTGACGACAGAAAGCATTGAGCAGGCGATTGAGCGCGCTGGCACAAAAGCGGGGAACAAAGGTGCAGAAGCTGCTCTGACCGCGCTAGAAATGATTAATGTATTGAAAGCGATTAAGTAAGCCTGATTAAGTAAGGGGAATTCCGTGAAACCTGCTGCTCGTCGCCGCGCTCGTGAATGTGCGGTTCAAGCGCTTTACTCCTGGCAGTTATCTAAAAATGATATTGCCGATGTTGAACTACAATTCCTGAGCGAGCAGGATGTCAAAGATGTCGACATTACCTATTTCCGTGAATTGCTGGCGGGGGTTGCCACTCAGGCTGAGAAGCTTGATCAACTGATGGCACCTTTCCTGTCTCGTCAAATTGAGGAATTGGGACAGGTTGAGAAAGCGATTCTGCGTTTGGCGATGTTTGAGCTGAGCAAGCGCGAAGACGTTCCTTACAAGGTGGCGATTAACGAGGCCATCGAACTGGCTAAAGTCTTCGGCGCTGAAGATAGCCATAAGTTTGTGAATGGCGTGCTGGACAAAGCTGCTCCGAGCGTACGGAAAGGCAAGAAGTAAAATGAATCGAATCAGGGCCGGACATCCGGCCCTGATCGCTTTTGAATGATAGGCTGGCTGGAAAGGTTATGGTTGAAGGTGAGTTTGACCTTATTGCCCGCTATTTTAATCGGGTCCGAAGTTCACGTCGCGATGTTGAGTTAGGCATTGGTGATGACTGTGCGTTACTGACGGTAGCAGATAAACAGGTGCTGGCGGTGAGTACCGACACGCTGGTATCGGGCGTTCATTTCCTACCCGATATCGATCCCGCCGATCTGGGTTACAAATCTCTGGCGGTCAATTTAAGCGATCTGGCTGCAATGGGAGCCGATCCTGCCTGGCTTTCTCTGGCCATTACCCTACCTAAAAGTAATAGCCAGTGGCTGTCCGCGTATAGCGACAGCTTGTTTGAGCTACTTGATTACTATGGTATGCAGTTGGTTGGCGGAGATACGACGCGCGGCCCACTGAGCCTGACGTTGACTATCCACGGCTTGGTGCCTGCGGGTCGGGCGTTGACGCGTCGCGGAGCCAGAATCGGCGACTGGATTTATGTTACCGGTTCATTAGGCGACAGTGCCGCCGGTCTGGCTATCCTACAGAATATGCTGCACGTTGATGATGAAGAGACGCGTCAGGGATTGATCCAGCGTCATCTGCGTCCTCAGCCCAGAATTCTGCAAGGTCAGGCGCTGCGCGATCTGGCTAGCTCGGCTATCGATCTTTCCGACGGCCTTATTTCCGATCTACAGCATATACTTAAAGCCAGCGAGTGCGGTGCGCGTATTAATCTGGACGCGATTCCACAGTCTGATTGGCTGCGGAGCTGCGTTGATGAAGAACAGGCGTTGCGCTGGGCGCTCTCTGGCGGCGAAGACTATGAACTGTGCTTTACCGTACCGGAGATTAACCGCGGTGCACTGGAGCTTGCCTTGGGGCATCTCGGTGCCGGCTACACCTGTATCGGGCAAATCGGGCCTTCATCTGAAGGGGTACGCTTTTTCAGGGATAATAAAGCGACCGAGCTGAACTGGAAGGGGTATGACCATTTTAGCGAGCAAAACTGATTCCGCGAGCAAGACGAAAGGCGCTGAGGTGGCGAAACGCCGCCTACGGCTGAGTAATCCGTGGCACCTGCTGGCGACGGGGTTTGGCAGCGGTTTGTCTCCCTGGATGCCGGGCACGGTAGGGTCGCTGGCGGCGATTCCTCTGTGGTATCTCATGTCCTTCCTGCCGCTTGAATTGTATTCACTGTTGGTCATGCTGAGCATTTGTATCGGTGTTTACCTGTGTCACCAGACGGCGAAAGATATGGGCGTTCACGATCACGGCAGCATCGTCTGGGACGAATTTGTCGGCATGTGGATTACCCTAATGGCGATTCCGGTGGGTGAATGGCAGTGGGTGGCGGCTGGATTTGTCGTCTTCCGCTGTCTGGATATCTGGAAACCCTGGCCGATTCGCTGGTTCGATCGCAACGTGCATGGCGGTATGGGAATTATGATCGATGATATTGTCGCGGGAGTGATCTCTGCGGGGATTATCTATTTTATCGGCTACCACTGGCCGATATTCTGATGTTACAACGCTATTGAACCGGGGCTATCTGCCCCGGTTATCGTGAGTTGCTTATTCCATCCACTGCGTGATTCTGTGCTCGATGCCAGCGGCATCCAGACCCAGATCGGCACGGATTTCTTCCTGAGAACCTTGCGGAATAAAGACGTCCGGTAGCCCAATGTTCAGGACCGAGACGGCAAGGCGTTTTGCCATCAGGAATTCATTCACACCGCTTCCCGCACCGCCCATGACCGCATTCTCTTCCAGCGTCACAAACGTGCTGTGAGACTGTGCCAACTCCTCCAGTAACGCTTCATCCAGTGGCTTCACAAAACGCATATCGACGAGGGTGGCGTTTAACTGCTCTGCCGCAATCTGTGCTTCTGGCAGAAGCGTACCGAAATTCAGAATCGCGATCGTTTCGCCCTGACGACGCACCACGCCTTTACCGATTGGCAGTTCTGATAGTGGCGTCAATTCCGTACCCGTACCGTTTCCTCGCGGGTAGCGCACCGCTGTTGGGCCTTTCTGGTAGTGATAGCCCGTGTGCAGCATCTGACGACACTCATTTTCATCGCTGGGCGTCATGATGATCATGTTCGGGATACAGCGTAAGAAAGAGAGATCGAACGCCCCCTGATGCGTTTGCCCATCCGCACCCACAATACCGCCGCGATCGATAGCAAACAGAACCGGTAGGTTCTGGATCGCCACATCGTGGATAACCTGATCGTAGGCACGTTGCAGGAAAGTGGAGTAAATGGCGACAACCGGATGATAACCACCGACAGCCAGACCGGCAGCAAACGTGACGGCATGTTGTTCGGCGATTGCTACGTCAAAATATTGCTGCGGATAGTCGCGGGAGAATTGCACCATACCCGAGCCCTCGCGCATCGCCGGCGTGATCGCCATGAGCTTGCTGTCTTTGGCTGCCGTTTCCTGTAGCCATTGACCGAAGATTTTGGAATAGGTAGGCTGAGCGCCTTCCTTGCTTTTCGGCAAGGTACCGCTGGCCGGATCGAATTTTGGCACCGCGTGCCAACTGATCGGATCCTGTTCGGCAGGGGCGTAGCCTTTGCCTTTTTTCGTCATGATATGCAGGAGCTGCGGGCCTTTCAGGTTGCGCATGTTTTTCAACGTATGCGCCAGCGCCTGAACGTCATGGCCGTCGACCGGGCCAATATAATTAAACCCCAGCTCCTCAAATAGCGTACCTGGCACGACCATGCCTTTAAGATGCTCTTCGGTGCGTTTCACCAGCTCTTTGATAGGCGGCAGGCCAGATAAGACCTTTTTGCCGCCTTCGCGCAGGCTGGCATAGAGCTTGCCGGACAGCAGCTGTGCCAGATGATTGTTCAATGCGCCGACGTTTTCCGAAATTGACATTTCATTGTCGTTCAGCACAACCAGCAGATCGGATTTGATGTCACCCGCGTGGTTCATCGCCTCAAAGGCCATGCCTGCGGTAATTGCGCCATCACCGATTACACAAACGGTACGACGGCCTTTGCCTTCACGCTCGGCAGCAACGGCCATACCCAGCCCGGCACTGATTGAGGTGGACGAATGCCCGACGCTTAATACGTCATAGTCGCTTTCATCGCGCCACGGAAAGGGGTGCAAACCGCCTTTTTGGCGGATCGTTGAAATACGATCGCGACGGCCCGTCAGGATCTTATGCGGGTAGGCCTGATGGCCGACATCCCACACCAGATGATCGAAAGGGGTGTTGTAGACATAATGCAGCGCAACCGTTAATTCAACCGTCCCTAATCCTGAAGCAAAATGGCCACTTGAACGGCTGACGCTGTCCAGCAGGTATTGGCGCAGCTCATCGCACAGCTTCGGCAGGCTATCTTTCGGCAACAGTCGAAGTTCATCCGGTGTTTCCACTAACGCCAATGTAGGGTACTTCGCGGTATCAAAACTCATAGAGACTCATTAGGTAATTACTTATCGCGTTCAACGATGAAATTCGCCAGCGCTTGTAGTGGGGCAATATTCAGGGGAATCGAGCTGGATGCGACAAGATCGTCCAGCGATGCCAGTGATTCCTGATAAAGCTCCTGTGCTTTTTTTCGTGCGTTATCTAACCCCAGTAGGCTGGGATAGGTGCTTTTACCTAACTGTTGGTCTGCACCCTGACGTTTGCCTGTTGTCGCGCTGTCGCCAACAACATCGAGAATATCGTCCTGAACCTGAAAGGCGAGCCCAATCGCATTAGCGTAGCGATCCAGATGAGGCAAGGCGTTGCGTCCTGCTTCACCGGCGGCCAGTGCGCCTAGTCGGACTGCTGCGCGAATCAGGGCACCGGTTTTGTGGCGGTGAATACGCTCTAACGCGGCCAGATCGACCTGATGACCTTCCGCTTCCAGGTCGAAAGCCTGTCCACCGCACATGCCCGCGACCCCGCTGGCGTGCGCCAATTCTGAGATCATCGCCAGCCGATCTCGGTCAGAAACCCGCGGCATCGGCGCGTCGGCCAGAATGGAGAACGCCAGCGTTTGCAGTGCATCCCCCGCCAGAATGGCATTGGCTTCGCCAAATTTGATGTGGCAGGTCGGCTGTCCGCGACGTAAATCGTCGTCGTCCATCGCTGGCAGATCGTCATGAATCAGTGAATAGGCATGGATACATTCTACTGCCGCAGCAGGGGCATCCAAGCTCTCTAACGGCATGCCAAACAGTTCGCCTGTAGTATAAACCAGAAACGGGCGCAGGCGTTTGCCCCCTAAGAGTGAGCCATACTCCATCGCATTGACCAGTGGACTACTCTGAAAGGGGAGGTCGGCGATGAAATGGCCCAACATACGGTTAGTGCGTTGGTAATGCGCATTCAGTTGCGTGCTGAAATCGGTCATAGCGCGTCATTATCCGGCGTGAACGGTGACAGCGGGGCATTGGGATCGTCGCTCAGCAGGATTTGTACGCGCTGTTCCGCCTGTTGCAGTTTTTGCTGGCCCTGACGAGCGAGCTGGATGCCATGCTCAAATTCATTTAGCGCATCGTCCAGCGGCAGTTCACCTGATTCGAGGCGGGTAACGATTTTTTCCAGTTCGTTCAGCGAGCTTTCAAAGCTGACTGGCTGCTCGGTCTTCTTAGGCATAGTGGTTTCAGAATCCTGGTGTTATACGCCGTTGGCTTGTGGCGGCAGAGCGTGGTGTTGCGTTTGGTCATCCGTGGATGCGCAACAATTATACGGTTAAAGCGCACAGTATATCTTCATATAATGATATACTCCGCGCCCTGGATGCTATTGGTAAAATCATCTCTGTTCCGGCTGATTTTACCGATAACGTGATTTTAGTGCTCAGGGTAAATTTATTTACGCCTTTCTGACCAAGTAACGACAGCCACCATGAAGTTTATCATTAAATTGTTCCCGGAAATCACCATCAAGAGCCAATCTGTGCGGTTGCGCTTTATCAAGATTCTAACCGGAAACATTCGCAACGTATTAAAACACTATGATGAAACGCTGGCGGTTGTCCGTCACTGGGATCATATCGAAGTTCGGGCCAAAGACGAAAGCCAGCGTTCAGCGATTCGTGATGCGCTGACGAGAATTCCGGGTATTCACCATATTCTGGAAGTTGAAGACCATGCCTACACCGACGTGCACAATATCTTCGAACAGGCGCTGGCGCTGTATCGTGAGCAGCTGGAAGGCAAAACGTTTTGTGTGCGAGTGAAACGCCGCGGTAAGCATGAATTTAGCTCACAGGACGTAGAGCGCTACGTCGGCGGTGGTCTGAACCAGCATATTGAAACGGCGCGAGTTAATCTCACTGCCCCGCAGGTTACTGTGCATTTGGAAATCGAGCAGGACCGTTTGCTGCTGATTAAAGGGCGCTATGAAGGTATCGGTGGCTTCCCGATCGGTACGCAGGAAGATGTGCTGTCGCTGATTTCCGGTGGTTTTGACTCCGGCGTATCCAGCTATATGCTGATGCGTCGCGGGTGTCGCGTGCATTACTGCTTCTTTAACCTTGGCGGTGCAGCACACGAGATTGGTGTGAAACAGGTCGCGCACTATCTGTGGAACCGTTTTGGTAGTTCACACCGGGTGCGTTTTATTGCTATCGACTTCGATCCTGTCGTAGGTGAAATTCTGGAGAAGGTTGACGACGGCCAGATGGGCGTCGTATTGAAGCGCATGATGGTGCGCGCGGCCTCCAAAATTGCTGAGCGTTACGGTGTTCAGGCGCTGGTGACCGGTGAAGCGTTAGGACAGGTTTCCAGCCAGACATTGACCAATCTGCGTTTGATTGATAATGCCTCCGATACTCTGATTCTGCGTCCGCTGATTTCTCATGATAAAGAACACATTATCAAACAGGCTCGTGAACTCGGAACGGAAGATTTCGCCAAAACGATGCCGGAATACTGCGGTGTGATTTCGAAAAGCCCGACGGTGAAGGCGGTAAAAGCGAAGATTGAGGCCGAAGAAGGCCACTTTGATTTTGCTATTCTGGATCGTGTGGTGAGCGAAGCTCGGAATATTGATATCCGCGAGATCGCTGAACAGACCAAACAAGAGGTGGTTGAAGTCGAAACGGTCGCATCGTTTGTCTCAACTGACGTACTGCTGGATATCCGTGCGCCGGATGAACAAGACGATAAACCGCTTGAGTTGGATCAGGTCGAAATCAAATCCTTACCGTTCTACAAGCTGGGTACACAGTTTGGCGATTTGGATCAGAGCAAAACTTACCTGCTTTACTGTGAGCGTGGCGTGATGAGCCGCTTGCAGGCGCTGTACCTGCGTGAGCAAGGTTTCAGCAATGTGAAGGTATATCGCCCGTAATTGGAATAAGGCGCGCAAGCGCCTTAGACTTGCTGACAAAGTGTACCGAGCGGTGTTAATGGATAGATCGTAAAGACGCTGCAAGTACCTCCCTGTAAGCTCGAACCGCGCCATCCCTGGCGCGGACGCTTTACTCTTCTATTCCATTATCACTGTTTTCGTTTCTCAAATAGGTTTGTCAACGCACAGAACGAGTGCAAGCGCCTTTCTTATTTACGCTAATCGCGATAGTTATGAATTCCCGGTGGCAGGATGAGCTGTGCGGCGACTTCGGCGGCTTTTTCTTTTCCCAGCAGCAAATCAATGATCTTCAGCGCGAAATCCATGCTGGTGCCCGGCCCCTGCGTGGTTAACAGGTTCACGCGTGGATCGTAGACGACGCGCTTTTCCATCCATTTTTCTGGCGCAATCTTATCCTTAAACGCAGGATAGCCCGTCATGTTTCCGACGGGGAACAGCTGATGATATTCCAGCACCAGCGCAGGCGTTGCACACATCGCGGCGACAATTTTCCCTTCCAGATGCGCTTGTCGAATGCATTCCACCAGTATTGGGCTATCACGGAAGCACTCTGCACCTTGCAGGCCACCCGGTAACACCAGCACATCGAAAGGCCGATCGGCAACGGTAGCCAGTGGTGCATCCGCCAGCAGCCTTACCCCGCGTGAGCAGACGATTTCCAGATTGCCATCGCTGGCTACGCTGGCAAGCGTGACCTGAATACCCGCCCGGACAAGCAAATCGATGGTCGTGACGGCTTCAGTTTCTTCACTACCAGGTGCCAGACACACCAGTGCCGATGCGGTCATAATCATTTTCCTTTTGCTTAATGTAGTCAAACAGACGGGCATTTTCGGGGAGTGTCAGACCGTGGAGACGCGCACGGTGCAGTAAATACCCGGTAATGTAGTCAATTTCGGTATGTCGCTGAGCGATGATGTCCTGCAACATTGATGAGGTGTTTGCTGCGGTGTTCAGAATAATTTGATTAACGTAGAGCAGCAGGCTATCTCGCGATGTATGGAAACCCTCTCGTTCCATGACGCTGGCCACTTCCTGACAAAGCGACGCAATCAGTTCCGGGTACGCAGAAAGCTCGCCATTGGTGCAATGATACTTCACCGTGAGTGGATTGATGACGCAGTTAGCCGCCAGCTTCAGCCAGCAGGTGGCGCTAATGTTGGTGTGCCAGGCCACATCAGGCAAGGCCTGGTGCAATACTTCAGCCAGATGACTCTGGCTGCTGTCGCCGTTAAACGTGCCGATATGCGTTGTACCAGCGGCAACATGCACAACGTTGGTTGCGTCACGTCGTGCGGCATGGGTGGTGATACCCAGCACCAGCGGCTGCTGTAGCGACGGTAATTCTTCCCGCGTGCCCATTCCGTTGTGTAAAAGCAGAATCGTGCAATACGGGTTGAGCTGTGGCAACAGCACGGTAACGGCATCGGAAACCTGCCAGGCTTTTAACGTCACCAGCAGCAGTTCACTTTGGGCAAGGTGTTCGGGATCGTTAGCCGTCAGGTTGAGATTACAGTGCTGACCATCCAGCATGGTGACATTGACCGGACAATATGGTTGCGGAATACGCAGCCATCCCTGGACATCATGCCCTTGCTGATGCAACGCGGCGAGCCAAAGCTGGCCCAGCGCGCCACAGCCAAGAACGGTGATTTTCATGTGCGTCTCCCTTATTTGATGCGGGCGCTGTCGTTCTGCCATCATAGGCTATCATTCACGTTACGATCTTGTGCTATTCGGCCTGTTTAGCAGATGCAGAGTAAAAATCGGGATCGTGTCTGGCATCTTGCTTATCGCAGAAGAGCGGTTATTATGCTCGCCAGCCAAATTTGTCAGGAGAGCGAATTATGCCATCTTTCGATATTGTTTCGGAAATTGATATGCAGGAAGTCCGTAACGCGGTGGAAAACGCCACGCGTGAACTGAGCACCCGCTGGGATTTTCGCAATGTTCCGGCCAGCTTTGAACTGAATGAGAAATCGCAAAGCATTAAAGCGACCAGCGAGTCTGATTTTCAGGTACAGCAACTGATTGATATTATGCGCGAGAAATTGCTGAAGCGCGGGATTGAAGGCGGTGCGTTAGAGGTTCCAGAAGAGTTCGAGCACAGTGGTAAAACGTACAGCGTGGAAGCCAAGTTGAAGCAGGGCATTGAAACCACGCAAGCGAAGAAAATCGTCAAGCTGATTAAAGACAGCAAACTGAAAGTGCAGGCGCAGATTCAGGGTGAACAGGTTCGCGTTACTGGGAAATCACGTGATGATTTGCAGGGCGTGATGGCGTTGATTCGCGGCGGAAATCTGGGGCAGCCGTTCCAGTTTACCAACTTCCGCGATTGATGTTTTCTCGTCATTTTCCGACCAAAAGGCCAGCGAAAGCTGGCCTTTTGTTTAAGTCAGACCTGACCTGCTAATTGTTCTAGCTGCTGACGATTGGTCTTTTTGTTGTCGATCTTCACATAGGCGCTGTACTCATCCGGCACGATGACCACCTCGGCAACGCCGGGCTGAGTACGAATTTTCTGTTCCAACTCACCATCCTGCAATGCTACATCGGACAGTGCGATTCTCAGGCTGCTGAGATAAGGCGGTTCCTGCATGGTGAAGCTGACGAGTAGCCAGATGGCTGCAATAGCGGCGCCACCCATAAATACGGCAGACGCGCCATAAAGCTCAAACAGCCCGCCGCCGAGGCTCCCGCCAATTGCCACACCGATAAACTGTGTGGTGGAGTAAACGCCCATCGCCGTACCTTTATATCCTGCCGGCGATTCCTTGCTAATCAACGATGGCAACAGGGCTTCCATCACGTTGAAAGCCAGGAAGAACAGCTGTACGCCGATGATGATTTGCCAGAGATGGTTACCTGCCGCCCATAAAACAACCTCTGCGGCGATCAGCACAACGATGCAGCCGATGAAGACCTGCTTCATTCGCCTTTTCACTTCAGCATAAATAATGAAAGGCACAACGCCGACAAAAGAGATCAGCATCGTGACCAGATAGACTTTCCAATGGTCCTGTGGCGCCAGACCCACAGATTCCATGACGCGGGGTAAGGCGACGAAGCTCGACATCAATAAAATATGCAGACACATAATGCCTATATTCAGTTTCAACAGGCGGCTATTGCCGAGCACTTTGCGGAAACTGCCGCGTACCATTGCCGATTCTCGATTCAGGATGTGCGAGGGTGCGGAAGGAATCAGGGTAAGAGTAATAACAATGCCAGCGAGTGACAGAAGGGCGATACCCCAGAAGAGCGCCTGTAAACCAAAGGCATGGGTAACGATAGGACCGACGACCATCGCGATAGCAAAGGTGACGCCGAAACTCACGCCGATAAATGCCATCGCTTTCGTTCGGTTCTGCTCACGCGTCAGATCGGAAAGCAGCGCCATGACGGCGGCGGAGATGGCTCCAGCGCCCTGCAAAGCGCGGCCTAGGATAATGCCCCATATGGAGTCGCTGAGTGCGGCGATAACGCTGCCGAGTGCAAAAATCAGCAGCCCCCCAACAATCAGAGGCTTTCTACCGATACGGTCAGAGACCAGGCCGAAAGGAATCTGGAAAATAGCCTGCATCAGGCCATAAATACCAATCGCAATACCGATCAGCGCTTCACTGGCGCCCTGCAAGGCCATGCCGTAAGTCGTCAGAACAGGCAACACCATGAACATGCCGAGCATGCGCAGTGAAAAAACGGCTCCCAAGCCCCATGTGGCGCGTAATTCGCCAGGGGTCATTTTATTATCGTTCATGCGTACCTCTGAAAACAATTGGCGCTATTTTAGTGTGTTATTGGCCAGACAGTAAACGATAGGTTTGTTACGTGATTTGGCGGAGGATTATGTGGGGGAGAGGGAAATAAAAACACAGAGTGCGTTTTTCAACGTCGCTAGCGACGGCCCGAAGGAGGCTGGGCGTGCGCCATAAAAAAACAGGCGGACAAGCCACCTGTTTTTCTTCGTGTACAGTGTACCGCTTGTGATTAACGCAGGTAGGTCAGCAGAACTTCATGCGCTGGCGCCATTGAATCCACAGACATCATCACGCTCAGTGAGGTAATCGCGACGATGGAGAAAACAAACAGCTTTCTTGCCCATACGCGGTCATCAATCGCATTTTTATAGCCTGACAGCGCCATACCCAGCCACCAAACGCTAACTGCTGCGGCAACGACCAGATATTTGTAGCCCGCATAACCGCCGAGAGACAGCATCAATGTTGCGACCGCAAACGCCACGATATACAGCGTAATGTGGTTTTTCGCAACGGAGATACCTTTCACCACGGGCAGTACCGGGATGTTGGCTGCCTGATAATCCTTGAAGCGGAAAATCGCAATCGCGTATGAATGCGGCATTTGCCACAGGCTAAAGATCAGCAGCAGAATCAACGCGCCAGCATCGAACTGGTTGCTGACGGCGCAGTAACCGATAACCGGTGGTGCCGCGCCGGACAGGCTGCCAATGAGCGTGCCATAAACAGAATGCCGTTTCATATACAGGCTGTATACACCGACATACACGGCGAAGCCCATCACCGCCAGCCACATGGCCAGCGGGTTAGCCGCGATGTACAGCAGAGCAAAGCCCGCAATACCTAACAGCGATGCGTAAACCAGCGTTACCTTCAGCGAAATCAGTCCCTTTACCAGAACCCGATTTTTGGTTCTCTCCATTTTCTTGTCGATGTCGCGGTCAATGACGTTGTTAAACACGCAGCCAGATGCAACGACTAACGACACACCCACAAGGGTGGCGAGAAACAAGGGATAATCAATGCGGCCTTGGGCCGCAAGGAGAAATCCACCGATAACGGAAATCAGATTTCCGAAAATAATTCCTGGTTTAGTAACTTGCAGGTATTGCTTAATCATCTTTTACGGCTCGGTTACTGGATCATCATATTGTGGTGTGCGCTCATCATAATCCAGATGGAGCCCACGACGACAATGGCGATAATCAGGACGGCAAACACAAGAGCCACCACGTTCCAGCGCTCTTCTGAGGACGTATTCAGGTGCAGGAAGTACACCAGATGCACCAGAATTTGAACCACTGCGCATCCCACCACCGTGAAAAGAATGGCGCTATGCGACGCAGTGCCGTTCATGACCATACTGAAAGGAATGACGGTCAAAATGACTGACAGCACAAAACCTATCACGTATGACTTAACGCTACCGTGGCTGGCACCTGAATGATCGGTTGTTGAATGACTCATTACATCGCCCCCAGCAGATAAACAACGGTGAAGACACAGATCCATACCACGTCGAGGAAGTGCCAGAACAGGCTCAGACACATCAGACGCGTTTTGTTGGTTGCAGTCAGGCCTCGTTTGGACACCTGAATCATCATGATGACCAACCAGATCAGACCGCCCGTTACGTGGAGTCCGTGGGTGCCGACCAGTGCGAAGAAGGCGGACAGGAACGCGCTGCGATCCGGGCCATAGCCTTCAACAATCAGGTGATGGAATTCATAGATTTCCATCCCGATAAACACCAGACCGAACAAGAACGTTACGCCCAGCCAGGCATTAACCTGAGATTTGTTACCCTTGTTCATGGCGATCATCGCCATGCCGTAGGTAATACTACTGAACAACAGCGCGAACGTTTCCACCAGTACAAAAGGCAGTTGGAAAAGCTCTTTCCCGGTTGGGCCACCCGCAGTACCGTTAACCAGTACCGCATAGGTTGCGAACAGTGACCCGAAAATGATCAGGTCGCTCATCAGGTAGACCCAGAAGCCGAATACTTTGTTGGCTCCTGTGTCGTGGTGCCCATGCTCGGCATGGGCAGTATTGTGGTTAGTCAGAGTTTCAGTTGACATGTTTCACGCCTGCCTTACTGAGTTGATCAAAATTCTGATTCTCAATTTGCTCAATTTCTTTAACCGGCACGTAGTAATCCACGTCTTGATTAAAGCTGTGCACAATCCAGGTCACAATCATGCCTGCGAAGCCAGCGATGGCCAGCCACCAGATATGCCAGATCATGGCAAAACCGAATACCAGGCTGAATGCGGAGATAATCACACCGGCGCCGGTGTTCTTCGGCATGTGAATCTCTTCATAGCTGGCTGGGCGCTTGTAAGCTTCACCTTTCTCTTTCGCTTCCCAGAATGCATCACGCTCGTCAACATGCGGCACGACAGCGAAGTTGTAGAACGGCGCAGGAGAAGAAGTTGCCCACTCCAGCGTACGTCCACCCCACGGGTCACCCGTCAGGTCACGGTTTTGGTGACGGTCACGGATACTGACGTAGAACTGGATAACCTGACACAGCACACCGATACCGATCAAGACCGCACCGATGGAAGCCACGACCAGTAAGGCGTGGAATTCAGGGTTGATTTGCTGGCTCAGACGACGCGTCATCCCCATGAAGCCGAGGACATACAGCGGCATGAAGGCAACGAAGAAGCCGATAATCCAGAACCAGAAGGCGCGTTTACCCCAGGTTTCGTTCAGGGTGAAGCCAAAGGCTTTCGGGAACCAGTAAGTAATACCCGCGAAGCAACCGAACACGACGCCGCCGATGATCACGTTATGGAAGTGAGCAATCAGGAACAGGCTGTTGTGCAGGACAAAGTTCGCGCCCGGTACGGCCAGCAGAACCCCGGTCATCCCACCGATGGTGAAGGTGATGATGAAGCCCGTGGTCCACAGCATCGTAGAGTGGGACTGGATACGGCCTTGATACATGGTGAACAGCCAGTTGAAGATTTTAACCCCGGTCGGGATTGAAATAATCATGGTGGCTATACCAAAGAAGGCGTTGACGTTCGCGCCGGACCCCATGGTAAAGAAGTGGTGCAGCCAAACGATGAACGACAGAACCGTAATCGCAATGGTTGCCCATACCAGTGAGGTGTAGCCAAACAGACGTTTTTTGCAGAAGGTGGCAACCACTTCGGAGTAAACACCAAAGATCGGCAGCACCAGAATGTAAACCTCAGGATGACCCCATGCCCAAATCAGGTTGATGTACATCATCATGTTGCCACCCATATCATTGGTAAAGAAATGGGTGCCGAGGTAACGGTCAAGCGTCAGCAGCGCAATGGTAACGGTCAATATCGGGAATGCGGCGATGATCAGCACGTTGGTACACAGTGCTGTCCAGGTAAATACTGGCATTTTCATCAGCGTCATGCCAGGTGCACGCATCTTCAAAATCGTGGCGAAGAAGTTAACACCCGTCAGCGTAGTACCGATACCGGATATCTGTAGACTCCATATCCAGTAATCGACCCCGACGCCGGGACTGTACTCCTTCCCTGACAGCGGCGGATACGCAACCCAACCCGTCTGTGCGAACTCGCCGACCCCGAGAGAGAGGTTGATCAAGATAACGCCGACGACAAACAGCCAGAAGCTGAGGGAGTTCAGGAATGGGAAAGCAACGTCACGCGCACCGATCTGTAAAGGAACCGCAAGGTTCATCAGACCAACGACAAACGGTGTCGCCACAAAGAAGATCATGATGACACCGTGCGCGGTGAAAATCTGATCGTAGTGGTGAGCGTTTAGGAAGCCTTCTTGCCCGGCAGAAGCCAGAACCTGCTGGCCGCGCATCATGATGGCATCGGCAAAACCACGAATCATCATCACCAGACCGACGATGATGTACATGATACCGATTTTCTTGTGGTCGACGGAGGTGAACCACTCGGCCCACAGCCATTTCCACTTACCGAAATAGGTTATTGCCGCCAGCAGCGCAAGGCCGCCAACGATGATCGCCGCCACGGTGACCATAATGATGGGTTCGTGGTACGGAACCGCATCGAGTGTAAGTTTTCCGAACATCGTATTATCCCTCGGCTCCTTTGTGCGAGCTATGCTCGCCCATGTTCATACCCTCACCGTGTTGCATGTTTTCGTCAGACTTCATGCCTTCACCATGATGTTGCATGTTCATGTCGTGGCCTGTGAATTTGCGAATAATATTATTGAACAAATCCGGCTGGACACTGGAGAAGTATTCGACAGGATGGAATTCACTTGGCTTAGCCAATGTGTTGAATTCATCCATAGTATTCAGTGTCTTGGAGGACGCACGAACGTTCGCAACCCACTGGTCGAACTCTTGTTGAGTTGGTGTGGCAATCGCGGTGAACTTCATACCAGAGAAGCCTTTACCACTATAGCCGCCAGAGATACCGTCATACTTGCCCGGTTCGTTAGCGATCAAGTGGAGCTTCGTCTGCATTCCGGCCATGGCGTAAATCTGTCCACCAAGACGAGGAATGAAGAAGGAGTTCATCACGGAGTCGGATGTAATCTTGAATGCAACAGGTACGTTGGCAGGGAAAGCCAGTTCATTAACCGTCGCAATGCCCAGATCCGGGTAAACAAACAGCCATTTCCAATCAAGCGAAACAACTTCGACATTGATAGGTTTGACGTCTGATTCCAATGGCTTGTAGGGATCAAGCGAGTGGGTCGTCTTCCAGGTAATCGTGCCAAGAATGACGATAATGATAATTGGCACAGTCCAAACTACTGCTTCTATCTTATTGGAGTGTGACCAGTTCGGGGTATATTTTGCCTTTTCATTGGAAGCACGGAACTTCCAGGCAAAAGCTATCGTCATAACGATAACGGGAATCACAACGATCAACATCAGCCCGATGGCAGTCAGTATTAGCGATCTTTGTTCTAACCCGATCTCTCCTTTGGGGTTCATCAGCGCCATATCGCAACCGCTCAGCAGAGCTGTGGCTGCAAATAAAGACAGCATCCCAAAAATTTTATTGTATTTCCTGAGTCTCATCTAGCGACCTCAATAACAAGGGCTCTATTGTCATTTCACGCGAGCGGGCATTTTACGGGAAGGTTACTGCACTGTAAACATGATTAAGGTTATGTCAGCCGTTTGTTGCTGGTTTTTGCCCTTAATGTCACACGAATAGCCAAAATAAAAATAATTTTTAAAAACAGCAAATTAAGAGGCTACCCCGATAAGAGTATGGATGGATAATAAGAAATTACAACTTGCCGTAACGCTTATTTTCTATTTCCGATTTAGTGAAAATTTTTGTTCAATCTGCGTTTTTGATGACAAATGAAATTAGTTCTGACGGGTTTTACGAGAAAATAAAATTCCCGCTAGCAAGATAATTATGGGAAAAATAATTAAATAAAGGAAAACTGTAATAGGTTCAGGCAGCATGTGGGCGCTGCCTGAACGAATATCGTCAGTGTGTTGACGGTTTTGAGGCACGTCGGAGCGACAGGTAATCCAACAAACTACCGAAGAAAATGCCCAGCAGAGCGAGTGCACAGCCTACGGCGAGCAGGTATTCTGCCAGTTGGGGCAATGAAGACCACTCCAGCGCATTGCTAATGAGCAGCATGAGCCACAGTGCCAGCAATATCACCCCAGAGCCCAGTACATGTAAGGCCTTTCTGTAATAATTCTGGAAGTGCGTACGCAACTGAAAGGTGTCGGTTTTCTGGGTGAATTCCAGCGTCTCACGACAAATCATCAGGATTGCCAGGCCCGGTAATGCGGCCAAAATCGAGAACAGATAGAACCATGCCCAGCCGTAGGATTCAACAAACCAGCCTGCGATAGGGCCGACGTACACCCGGCCGACGGCTGCAAGGGCGGAAAGCAGGGCGAACTGTGTGGCTGAGAATGATTTATTACACAGCGTCATCAAGAGCGCGACGAATGCTGCTGTCCCCATGCCGCCACAGAGATTTTCCAGAAAAACCGCGCTAGCCATGGTGAACAGGCTTTTGGCGGTAATAGCCAGCAGCCAGTATCCCGCGTTGGACACGGCCTGAAGGATGCCAAACAGCATCAGCGCTCTGAACAACGAGAGCCGCTGCATCAATAATCCACCGTAAATCGCCCCCACGATGGTGGCGAAGAGCCCAAGCGTCTTGTTAACCAGCCCAACATCACCGGCATTGAAACCAACGCCGCGTATCAGGAAGGTAGTCGTCAGACTGATCGCAAAGGCGTCACCGAGCTTGTATAAAACGATAAGCAGAAGAATAAGCCAGGCGTTGTTGCGTTCGAAGAAATCGCGCAGGGGGGCAACAATAGCTTGCTCCATGGTGCGCGGTGCCGGTTGGCTATTTAGCGGTTCCGGTGCTAACAGGGTTGCGAACACGCCGATCAGCATGAGCCCTGCCATGAGCCAATAGGTTGCCTGCCAGCCGAAATAGCGATCCGCCATCCACAGCGCCAGCCCGCCAGAAACCAGCATGGCCAGACGATAGCCTAATACTGAGGTTGCCGCCCCTGTGCCGCGTTCTTCCGGGGGGAGTAAATCCGTTTTATAGGCATCAAAAACAATATCCTGAGAAGCAGAACAGAACGCGACCATCACGGCTAGCGCTGCCAGCCACCAGAGATCGCGTGCCGGATTCATAAATCCCATGCCAATAATGGCAGCAATGAGCAGGAGTTGACTGAGTATCAGCCAGCCCCGACGTCTGCCAAGAAACGGCGGGGTATAGCGATCCATGAGGGGGGACCACAGGAACTTGAATACGTAGGCTTGACCAACCAAAGAGAAAAAACCGATGGTTTTCAGATCGACATTCTCAATGGTCATCCAGGCTTGCAATGTGCCGGATGTCAATGCCAGTGGTAAACCGGAAGCGAAGCCAAGCAACAGCATAAAAAGCGAATTACGTTGGCTGAACAAAGCAATGATGCGACTAAACATGAAAAGTCCTTTCCCTTGCTCCGAAAGCATTCAGGAGCAAGGGAAGCGGCGTGCAGAAATTAACGGGCGTTTTCTTTGATAAAGCTGCTTACGCTGGTGTCTTGTGCCATGTCGTTGATGACATCACCTAACACCGTGTTAACCGCATCGGTAATTTTGTCGTTGCTGGCGGTGAAAGCACCCTGAACGTTATAGGTTGAACGGTAGTTTTTCACCTGCTTGTTGCCGTTTGCCGCCTGAGAAATGATGGAAATATCTGCTTTGGTTGTGATGTTATAGCGCAGGTTCCCTTCGGAGACATCGGCGTACAGGTGATTCACTACGATCTGTAAGGCTACCGGGCCGCCTGTACCGATCATATAACCACGCGCAGTCATTTGTTTCTCCAGCGCTTCTTGCAACAGGAAACGCAGATCGCGGGAAGGTGTCAGCGTAATCAGTTGGCCGTCGCGATTCACTTTTGCCAGAGCCTGATCGGCACGCTGGTCTGCACCATTGATACTAATCGTTACGCCCATCAGCGTCGGATCCTGAGAAGGCAGGCTAATTTTGGGGGTGATGTTCAGCGTGTTGCTTTTTGCTGCACATCCTGCAAGCAGGATTACGGCCAGAAGAGGGAAAAATAATTTTTTTAACATTCGTATTTTCTCAGTAATGATTAGTGTGGTGAGCCGACAAATATTGTTGATATCATATCATCGCCACAGGCAGGAAAAAGAGCCGATAGCAGGTAAATTGTTCTGAAATTCATCTTTTTCGTGCCATTGGCCTGAAAAAACCGTTTTTATCACATCAAGACCGCCGATGATATATCAATGCGTTGCGAATATTTTTCTTCTTTGTCAGGCCGTGTTTACGCATAACAGGTTGAAAAAACGCTAAGGTTATAATGATTCGGGCATCGGTAAGTTGCAGTTGAGTGGCAGCAATGTCGCGTTGATATCACATTTTCCCCAAGCCGAAAGGGTAGTCGTATGATGCGTGAAACGATAGAAGAAAAGCTGCGCGTGGGTTTTGAGCCCGTTCATTTAGAGGTGATCGATGAAAGCTATCGTCACAACGTGCCTGCGGGAGCGGAAAGCCATTTTAAAGTTGTGCTGGTCAGCGATAAATTCACGGGGGAACGCGTGATTGTGCGACACCGGGCGGTTTATGCCGTACTGGCTGAGGAACTGGCTGGTTCGGTGCATGCGTTAGCGTTACATACCTATTCGACAAAAGAGTGGGTCAGTTTGCAAAACGCGGTACCTTCTTCTCCACCTTGTGGTGGCGCTGGCATCCTTTCTTAGTCATTAATATGGCCCGTTCCTGACATATCGGGGCGGGTTACTGACCAAAAGTGTGAATCTGTTGCTGTAATAGTCCACCCTCCGTCCTCGACTCATCCTCTCTATACCGCTATAATGCCGCGTCTATTTTTCCTGAATGTATTCGGGACGCTTCTGACTACAGGGAACGGGGTTGGCAATTTCCCGGTTCTGCGAGGTTTATTTAAGCCTGTGCGCCTTGGTGCCAGTGCTGAATCAGCCTTGCTGTCGTGAGATTTTTCGTCGCGAGAATAGTTTTGGGGTTGACCGATCACTGTGATTTTTTGAGGTAACAAGATGCAAGTTTCAGTTGAAACCACTCAAGGTCTGGGACGTCGCGTAACGATTACCGTTGCTGCTGACATCATTGAGAGTGCGGTGAAGAGCGAGCTGGTCAACGCGGCCAAAAAAGTACGTATTGACGGTTTTCGTAAAGGCAAAGTGCCGATGAATGTTGTTGCTCAGCGTTATGGTGCCTCTGTGCGTCAGGACGTACTGGGTGACCTGATGCAGCGCAACTTTGTTGACGCTATCATCAAAGAAAAAATTAATCCGGTTGGCGCGCCTAACTACATCCCTGGCGAATACGCTGTAGGCGGCGACTTCACTTACTCTGTTGAGTTTGAAGTGTACCCGGAAGTTGAACTGAAAGGTCTGGATGCGATCGAAGTTGAAAAACCGGTTGTTGAAGTGACTGACGCTGACGTTGATACCATGCTGGAAACGCTGCGTAAGCAACAGGCGACCTGGAAAGAAACTGACCGCGCTGCGGCAGCGGAAGATCGTGTCACTATCGATTTCACTGGCTCTATCGACGGTGAAGTCTTCGAAGGCGGTAAAGCCTCCGATTTCGTTCTGGCAATGGGCCAGAATCGCATGATCCCAGGTTTTGAAGATGGCGTCGTTGGGCACAAAGCGGGTGAAGAATTCACTATCGATGTGAACTTCCCTGAAGACTACCACGCTGAAAACCTGAAAGGAAAAGCGGCTCAGTTCGCTATCGTCCTGAAGAAAGTTGAAGAGCGTGAACTGCCTGAACTGACTGAAGAATTCATCAAGCGTTTCGGCGTGGCTGATGGTTCTCAGGAAGGTCTGCGTGCTGAAGTCCGTAAAAATATGGAACGTGAGCTGAAAGGCGCGGTGCGTAACCGTGTGAAAACTCAGGTTCTGGACGGACTGATCAACGCAAACGAAATCGACGTGCCAGCGGCACTGATCGATGGCGAAATCGATGTTCTGCGTCGTCAGGCTGCACAGCGTTTTGGCGGTAACGAGAAGCAAGCGCAGGAATTACCGCGTGAGCTGTTCGAAGAGCAGGCTAAACGTCGCGTTGTTATCGGTCTGTTGCTGGGCGAAGTCATCAGCAGCAATGAACTGAAAGCTGACGAAGCACGCGTTAACGCACTGATCGAAGAGATGGCTTCTGCTTACGAAGATCCGCAGGAAGTTATCGAGTTCTACGGCAAAAATAAAGAGCTGCTGAACAACATGCGTAACGTCGCGCTGGAAGAGCAAGCGGTAGAAACTGTGCTTGCTAAAGCGAAAGTCGTTGAGAAATCAGTGAGCTTCAACGAGCTGATGAATCAAACCGCTACAGCATAAACCACGTTTATCGCGTAGCAGGGAACTTTCCCTATCAAAAGCCCGTGCCTTATGGCGCGGGCTTTTTGCTTATGGGCTAGTGCGATCATGATGCTGATAGTTACCGTTCGATCGTGCTTTATCTCGGTGTTTACCTCACAACGCCTGTTGTATCGACGAGGAATGGCTGCCTGAAATTGCACTATCATTAAATCAGGCAAAGAATTTATGAGGTCAGGCAAGGAGTTAAACCACAGGTTTGCCGTGCCGATAACGTGTTAATAATAAAATAATTGGCTCTTTAATAGAGAGCGATTGATAGTGTAAGCTTGAAATTCAATGCGCGTGCCCCCACTCACTGAAGAGGAAAAGTAGGCACAGCAGGTAAGGATTCTCGGCCGTATAGGTTGTTCAGCCGTGGAGGGATAGGGTTCCGTAGTCATCCCCCCCTATCTCTAGTAGAATTGAATGCAATGCTTGAACAACGCAACAAGAGTGCCGGACGCATTTTATCTAGGAGACGTGAATGTCATACAGTGGCGAACAAGAAAGACAAGCACCTCATATGGCGTTAGTGCCGATGGTGGTTGAACAGACCTCGCGTGGGGAACGTTCTTACGATATCTATTCCCGTCTGCTAAAAGAACGGATAATCTTCCTGACTGGTCAGGTTGAAGATCACATGGCAAATCTGGTTGTGGCACAGATGCTGTTTCTGGAAGCCGAAAACCCAGAAAAAGACATTTATCTCTACATTAACTCTCCAGGTGGCGTCATTACTGCCGGTATGTCCATTTACGACACCATGCAGTTTATCAAGCCGGATGTCAGCACGATCTGTATGGGACAGGCTTGCTCAATGGGGGCGTTCCTGTTGACTGCGGGTGCCAAAGGCAAACGTATTTGTCTGCCTAACTCGCGCGTGATGATTCACCAGCCGTTGGGTGGTTTCCAGGGGCAGGCGACGGATATTGAGATCCATGCCAAAGAAATACTGAAAGTGAAAGCCAAGATGAATGAGCTGATGGCGAAACATACGGGCCAGCCTCTTGAAGCGATAGAGAGAGACACCGAGCGCGATCGTTTCCTCTCTGCCAGTGAGGCAGTAGACTACGGCTTGGTAGACTCCGTATTCACTAACCGCGGGTAGTCATTCACCGCTGGTAGCGGTCTGGTGTAGCTAACAATCAGTGTTCGACCGATAGTCTGTTGTGCGAGGTTATTTTACGCGTATTGGCTATAAGTATCGGCGTTCGTTGTAGCGGTATCGCTGTGGTTGGCCTGCGGGCAAAAGACGAAAAAGAGGTTTAACTCATGACAGATAAGCGCAAAGACGGTTCAGGAAAGTTACTGTACTGCTCTTTTTGCGGCAAGAGCCAGCATGAAGTGCGTAAGCTGATTGCCGGGCCGTCGGTGTATATCTGCGATGAATGTGTTGATTTGTGTAACGACATTATTCGCGAAGAAATTAAGGAAGTGGCGCCCCATCGTGAGCGCAGCGCGTTGCCGACGCCACACGAAATCCGCCGCCACCTTGACGATTACGTCATCGGTCAAGAGCAGGCCAAGAAGGTATTGGCCGTTGCGGTATATAACCACTATAAACGCTTGCGTAATGGTGACAGCAGCAACGGGATCGAACTGGGTAAAAGTAACATCCTGCTGATCGGCCCTACCGGGAGCGGTAAAACGCTGCTGGCTGAAACGTTGGCGCGCTTCCTGGATGTGCCATTTACCATGGCGGATGCCACCACGCTGACCGAAGCGGGCTACGTCGGTGAAGACGTGGAAAACATCATTCAGAAGCTGTTGCAGAAGTGTGATTACGATGTGCAGAAAGCGCAGCGTGGCATTGTCTATATCGATGAAATCGACAAGATTTCTCGTAAGTCAGACAACCCGTCGATCACTCGCGATGTTTCAGGCGAAGGTGTACAGCAGGCGCTGCTGAAGCTTATCGAAGGGACGATTGCTGCGGTTCCGCCACAGGGCGGTCGTAAGCATCCGCAGCAGGAATTCTTGCAGGTTGATACGTCTAAGATCCTCTTTATCTGCGGCGGTGCGTTCGCGGGGCTGGACAAAGTGATCGAGCAGCGTACCGATACCGGTCGCGGCATCGGCTTTAATGCAACGGTTAAAGGTTCGGCGGACAAAGCAACAGAAGGCGAGCTGTTAAGCAATGTTGAACCGGGTGACTTGATTAAATTCGGTTTGATTCCTGAGTTTATCGGTCGTCTGCCAGTGGTTGCTACGCTGAGAGAACTGAGCGAAGAAGCACTGATTCAGATTCTGCGTGAGCCAAAGAATGCGCTGACCAAACAGTATCAGGCGCTGTTCAATCTGGAAGGCGTTGAACTGGAATTCCGCGATGAAGCGCTGACGGCGATTGCCAAGAAAGCGATGGCGCGTAAAACCGGTGCGCGTGGCCTGCGTTCTATCGTTGAAGCCGCTCTGCTGGATACCATGTATGACCTGCCATCGCTGGAAAGCGTGGACAAAGTCGTTATTGACGAATCCGTTATTGCAGGTCAATCCGAGCCATTGCTGATCTATGGCAAGCATGAAACTCAGCAGGCTTCCGGCGAATAAGTAATCAATTAAGCCGTGTCACAAAATAAAAATGGGGGATTTTATCCCCCATTTGTTTTTTACACGCATGCTGGTCGTTGAATGTGAGATATTTATCCCCATATACTCAAATACCTATTTGATGAAACCCGTGAAAACCGCGTTTCACGAGATTCCCATAACCTGGCGGAAACGAAACTAAGAGAGAGCTCTATGAACCCTGAGCGTTCCGAACGCATAGAAATCCCCGTATTGCCATTGCGCGATGTGGTGGTTTATCCGCACATGGTCATTCCGTTGTTTGTTGGTCGGGAGAAATCGATTCGGTGCCTTGAAGCCGCAATGGATCATGACAAAAAGATCATGCTGGTGGCACAGAAAGAAGCTTCAACGGATGAGCCAAGTATTAACGATCTTTTCTCGGTAGGGACGGTAGCCTCAATTCTTCAAATGCTGAAACTGCCTGACGGCACGGTAAAAGTGCTGGTCGAGGGGTTGCAGCGTGCCCGTATTACGACGCTTTCTGACGGCGGCGAGCATTTCGCTGCAAAAGCCGAATATCTAGACTCTCCGGCGATTGATGAGCGCGAGCAGGAAGTGCTCATGCGCACGGCAATCAATCAGTTTGAGGGATACATCAAGCTGAACAAGAAGATTCCGCCGGAAGTGCTGACGTCTCTGAACAGTATTGATGATGCCGCGCGCTTAGCCGACACCATTGCTGCACACATGCCGCTGAAATTGGCTGATAAACAGTCCGTACTTGAAATGTTCGACATCACCGAGCGTTTGGAGTACCTGATGGCGATGATGGAATCCGAAATCGACCTGCTGCAGGTAGAAAAACGGATCCGTGGCCGCGTTAAGAAGCAAATGGAAAAAAGCCAGCGTGAGTACTATCTGAATGAGCAAATGAAAGCCATTCAGAAAGAGCTGGGTGAGATGGACGATGCGCCGGATGAACACGAAGCGTTAAAGCGTAAGATTGAAGCGGCAAAAATGCCGAAAGACGCACGTGAAAAAGCCGAAGCTGAACTACAAAAGCTGAAGATGATGTCGCCGATGTCGGCGGAAGCGACGGTGGTACGCAGCTATATCGACTGGATGGTGCAGGTACCGTGGAATGCGCGCAGCAAAGTGAAGAAAGACTTGCTGAAAGCGCAAGAAATGCTGGATACCGACCATTATGGTCTGGATCGTGTGAAAGAACGTATCCTCGAATACCTCGCAGTACAGAGCCGTGTCAGCAAGATCAGAGGGCCGATTCTGTGTCTGGTTGGGCCTCCTGGCGTTGGGAAAACCTCGCTGGGTCAGTCCATCGCCAAAGCGACCGGACGCCAATATGTGCGTATGGCGCTGGGTGGCGTGCGTGACGAAGCGGAAATCCGCGGTCACCGCCGTACCTATATTGGTTCAATGCCGGGCAAACTGATCCAGAAAATGGCGAAAGTCGGTGTGAAAAACCCGCTGTTCCTGCTGGATGAGATCGACAAGATGTCTTCCGACATGCGTGGCGATCCGGCTTCTGCCTTGCTGGAAGTACTCGATCCTGAGCAGAACGTGGCGTTTAACGATCACTATCTGGAAGTCGACTACGATCTGTCTGATGTGATGTTTGTGGCGACGTCTAACTCCATGAACATCCCGGCACCGTTGCTTGACCGTATGGAAGTCATTCGTCTTTCCGGCTATACCGAAGATGAAAAACTGAACATCGCTAAGCAGCACCTGCTGCCGAAACAGATCGAACGTAACGCGCTGAAAAATGGTGAACTGTCGGTAGAGGACAGCGCGATTGTTGGCATCATCCGTTATTACACGCGCGAAGCTGGCGTGCGTAGTCTGGAGCGTGAAATCTCTAAACTGTGCCGTAAAGCAGTAAAAACGCTGTTGATGGATAAATCCACTAAGCATATTCAGATTTCGGGCGATAACCTTAAGGATTTCCTCGGGGTACAGCGCTTTGACTATGGTCGTGCGGACGATGAAAATCGCGTAGGGCAGGTGACCGGTCTGGCCTGGACGGAAGTCGGTGGCGATCTGCTGACAATTGAAACCGCCTGTGTGCCGGGCAAGGGTAAACTGACCTATACCGGTTCGTTAGGTGAGGTGATGCAAGAGTCGATTCAGGCTGCGCTCACTGTGGTTCGCGCTCGTGCGGAAAAATTGGGCATCAATGCTGATTTTTACGAGAAGCGTGATATCCATGTTCACGTTCCCGAAGGTGCGACGCCGAAAGATGGGCCAAGTGCGGGTATCGCGATGTGTACCGCGCTGGTGTCTTGTTTGACCGGGAATCCGGTGCGTGCCGACGTGGCGATGACGGGTGAGATTACCCTGCGTGGCCTGGTACTGCCGATCGGTGGTCTGAAAGAGAAACTGCTGGCCGCACACCGTGGTGGAATCAAGACGGTATTGATTCCCGATGACAACAAACGCGATCTGGAGGATATCCCACAGAACGTGATTGCGGATCTGGAAATCCATCCGGTGAAACGTATTGAGGAAGTGTTGGCGTTAGCGTTGCAGAATTCGCCTTCTGGCATGCAAGTGGTCTCTGCGCCTAAAGCAAAGACCAAAGCCAAGGCAAAATAGTGACCTGTCGCAAAAACCCTTGAGAAAATCAGGGCTGGTGAGTGAAATCGTGCTTGCCAGCTTTTTTTTGTACCGCTAAGTTAGAGCACTGTTAGTTTTAGCCGTAACTGGCTAAGCATGACAGTATTGATAATAAGTTACGTGTCGCGTCTTGGGACATTGAAGCGCGATAAGAGAATTCCAGAGGGGATGACAGAGTGAACAAGTCACAATTGATCGACAAAATTGCCGCAGATGCTGATATTTCCAAAGCGGCAGCAGGGCGTGTGTTAGATGCAATTATTGGTTCCGTTACCGAATCCCTGAAAGAAGGGGATGATGTTGCTTTGGTTGGTTTTGGTACTTTCTCAGTGCGTGAACGTGCTGCTCGTACCGGCCGTAACCCGCAAACTGGTAAGGAAATCAGTATCCCTGCAGCAAAAGTACCAGGATTCCGTGCTGGTAAGACGCTGAAAGACGCCGTTAACTGATTATTACGTCACAGGTTTGGCTGATAACCACTTTGGGTGCCAAACAATACCTGACGCAATGATATTGGTAGGGTAAGATACGAGGCGCATCATTTTATGATGTGCCTTTTATTTATATAGGACTATACCTACCCGACACACGGCAGAACGTGGCGAAGGCGACGTGAAAACAGCAAACTTTGTTTTTAAACCAAACATCGATATTGCTTTCTAAACATCGCTGCTGGTCGTTCTGGTGGCGGGTTATAAGCTTAAGTGCGCCCTAGCCTTGTATTGGGCTATAGCAATCGCAAGGATGCATGGCTTCGGCCAGCGCAGGGAGTTTTATCCATTCTACAGCGGAGTGTTGTCACATTATGATGGACAATTTACGTACGGCCGCAAATAACGTCGTGCTCAAAATTATTCTTGCTTTGATCATCGCATCATTCGTTCTAACTGGCGTTGGTGATTATCTTATTGGTGGTTCAGGAGATTACGCTGCAAAGGTGAACGGGCAGGAAATTACCCGCGCACAGCTTGAGCAGGCGGTACAGAACGAACGCAGTCGTCAGCAGGAAGCCTTGGGTGAGAATTTCTCTCTTCTGGCGAGCAATGACGGTTACATGCAGCAATTGCGTAGGCAGGCACTCTCCCAACTCATTGATGAAACCTTGCTGGATCAGTATGCCAACAAGCTGGGGCTGAACATCAGTGACGAGCAAATCAAACAGGCGATCTTTGACGTTCCCGCGTTTCAGACAAATAACCGTTTTGATAATGATAAGTATCTGGATCAGGTTCGTCGCCTTGGCGTAACGCCGGATATGTATGCTCAGATGTTGCGTAAGCAACTGACGTCACAACAGCTGATTCGCGGCTTTGGCAATACATCATTCCTGCTGCCGCAGGAGATCGATAATCTGGTGAAACTAGCTGCGCAAGATCGTGTTGTCCGTTTGGCAACTATTGATATTGCGGCGAAAGCAAAAGCCCAGACGGTTGCTGACGATGAAGTTCAGAGCTATTACGATCAGAACAAAGGCAATTTCATCGCGCCGGAAGAATTCAAAGTCAGCTATATCGCGCTGGATGCGGCAAGCATCATGGACGGCGTGAAAGTAGACGATGCTGCCATCAGCGATTTCTACGAGCAGAACAAGAACGATTACTCCCAACCTGAGCGCAAAAAATTCAGCGTCATTCAGGTGAAGAATGAGGCCGATGCAACGTCTGTTCTGGATGCGCTGAAGCAAGGTGGTGATTTCGCTATGCTGGCGAAAGAAAAATCAACGGACATTATCTCGCGCCGCAACGGTGGCGATCTGGGATGGATGGACGAAAACAGCATGATTGATGAGCTGAAGCAGGCAAAACTGACGGAGAAAGGTCAGGTTTCCGGAGCGATTAAATCGTCTGTTGGCTATCTGATTGTGCGTCTGGATGATGTTCAGCCGCAGCAGATCAAACCGCTGAGCGAAGTCCGTGCTGAAATCGCTGAGAAAGTGAAGCATGAGAAAGCGCAGGATGGCTACTATGCGCTGCAGCAAAAAGTCAGCGAAGCGGCCAGCAATGACAACGAATCTCTGGCTTCAGCAGAAGAAGCGGCCGGTGTGAAAGCCACACAGACCGACTGGTTTACGCGTGAGAAGGTTCCTGCCGCGCTGAACTTCCAACCAGTAACGCAGGCTATCTTTAGCGGTGCGCTGCTGGGGGAAAACGGTGCAGCGGGCAACAACTCCGATGTGATTAACGTTGACGGTGACCGCGCTTTCGTTCTGCGTATCACTGAGCACAAGCCTGAAAGTACTCGCCCTCTGGATCAGGTTCGTACCGAGATTGTAGAGACATTGAAACGTCAGAAGGCTGAACAGCAGGCTCGTATCGACGCTGAAAAAATTCTGGCTGAGTTGAAGCAAGGTAAAGACGACGCGCTGAAAGCAGCAGGGTTGAGCTTTAGCGAAGCAAAAACGATGTCTTCTATCTCTCAGGGTGATGCAACGGCTGAAGCCATTTTTGCTATGCCACATCCAGAGAAGGATAAGCCATCTTATGCGATTACTCAGGATCAGGCCGGTAATGTTGTGCTGGTCGCGCTGGATAACGTGACGCCACATCAGCTAAACGATGAGCAGAAAACACAGTTTGCCAGCCAGGTTCAGCAAGGTTCTCTGGGGGCGTTGTTCGATTCCCTGCTGTCCAGCTTGCGTAGTGAAGCGAAAATCAAGATGGGCAACGCGGCGCAGGAACAGCAGTAAGCCCCGCAAAAATTTGCAAATCGTTGCAACAACTAAAGGCCGCTTTCGCGGCCTTTTCCACATTTAAATTCTGCTGTTTGCGGTGTTGATGGGTCTGCGGCAAGGTAGCCGTGCTGTCACACACAAGGAGGAAACAGCATGAAAAAATCAGGAATAAAAGCACTGTGCTTAATCATTGGAATGAGTTTATCTGGGTTGCCATTACTGGTTCAGGCGGCGCCTAAAGCCACCGACGGTACGTCGACGGCAGTAAAGTCTGCGCCAGCAGATCAGAAAGCTGAAAAAGCAACGCTTCCTGATGCTGACGAGGATAAGGTGAGCATCAATGCGGCAAGCGCTGCTGAGTTGGCCGACATCATGAACGGCGTCGGTCTGAAAAAAGCGGAAGCGATAGTTAACTACCGTGAGCAAAATGGCCCTTTTACCCAGATAGATCAATTAACTGAGGTGCCAGGAATTGGAGCGGCGTTGGTTGAGCGTAATCTCTCTCGTTTAAAACTGTGATGTCAGTCGCAGCTCAGTCGAGCATTTCCTCTGGGCTGCGAACCTCTGCTAGGCTAGTTATCAGGTCATACCAGTTGTTGGTTTTGTCACAGGAGTATTACGGCTATGCAGACTTTCATTACCGTTCGTGGCTATCACATTGATGTTTATCAGCACGTTAATAACGCGCGCTATTTGGAGTTTCTGGAAGAGGCGCGTTGGCAATGGTTGGAGACGTTGCCTGCTTTTGGCTGGATGCATAGCAACAACATTGCTTTTGTTGTAGTGAACATCAATATCAACTACCGCAGACCAGCTGTCCTCGGTGATGTGCTGCGTATTGATAGCGAATTACTACAGATAAATACAAAAAGCGGCGTGATCAGCCAGAAGATAACCCGAGTGTCTGATGAAAGCGACGTGACTGATGCCACGCTGACGTTTGTCTGCATCGATTTATTGACGCAAAAAGCACTGCCGCTGGAGGGAGAACTGCTGGAACACCTAAACGAGATTCGCCGTTAATATGACGCAGCAGGCGACTTCCGTACGACGTGGCCTGCTGTCTTTAGCGTTGCGTGATGTCTCTGCGTTGTGACGTATCAGCGTAACCCTGCTTTTTGCTTCAGTGATGCCATGACGGCCGCGGAATCATTTTGGTACTGTGCGAGACCATTCGCGCGTAAATGGCAGGCGGCACATTGGCCACATCCATCACCCTTGATGCCGTTATAGCAGGTTAACGTGTGATAGCGCACCGTATCGAGTTGCTGGTAGTAATCCGCCAGCGCCCAGGTTTCCGCCTTATTGAGCCACATCAGCGGGGTTTCAAAACGGATGTCGCGGGCAATGCCTAATACAATAGCCTGATTTAGCGCCTTAACGAATTCGTCGCGACAATCAGGGTAGCCGGAAAAATCGGTCTCACACACGCCAGTAATGACAGTCTCGGCACCAACCTGATAGGCGTAGATTGAGGCGAGCGTCAGGAAAAGAATATTTCTTCCTGGAACGAAGGTATTGGGGATGCCTTGCGCATTGGCGTCGTAATCAGGAACCGGGATACTGTCGCGCGTCAGGCTGCTGGTGGCGAGTTCATTCAGTAAGCCCACGTCCAGAACCTTATGCGCCGTTGCACCCAACTTCAGGCTGAGTTCCTGGGCGATATCAATTTCCGCACGGTGGCGTTGCCCATAATCGAAGGTGATACAGTGGACGTCATCATAATGTTGCAGAGCCTGAATCAGGCAGGTTGTGGAATCTTGTCCACCGCTAAAAACGACAACAGCACGCTTCATTCTTCATTCACCTTAACGCGACGCTAGCCGCAATACGTCTGTAACGCACTGCGGTGTAAAGTCGCTATGTTATCTGAGAAGCAATCTTATCTGAAAAAACATGTTACCTGAAAAATAGCCCGTCTTCAGCACCGCGGCTGCGTGCTGAAGACGGGCGGTCTTACGCCAGACTGGGTTCAGGTATGAGAGGGGACATCTCTGGGCTGTTCAGCGCATTGAGGTAAGGGCTAATGTCGCCGATATTTTTTTCTACCCAACTGCTGTTGTAGTAGGTATCCAGATAGCGTTCACCGCTGTCGCACAGCAGGGTCACAATCGCCCCTTTTTGACCGCGGCTCATCATTTCTTTGGCTAGTTGTAGCATACCCCAGACGTTGGTGCCGGTAGAGGCCCCCGCCTTGCGGCCTAATACGCTTTCCAGCCAGTACAGTGTCGCGATGCTGGCGGCGTCCGGCACTTTGATCATGCTATCAATGACGTCAGGAATAAAAGAAGGTTCGGCACGCGGACGGCCAATACCTTCTATCCGGCTACCGCACGGGCCCGTTATGGAGCGATCCCGTTTCTGGTAGCAGTCGTAGAAGACCGAGTTTTCAGGATCGACGACGACCAGTTGCGTATCCAGACCCTGATAGCGAATGTAGCGACCTAGCGTGGCTGACGTGCCGCCCGTTCCTGCGCTCATCACGATATAATCTGGGACAGGATACGGTTCACGTGCCATTTGGCGGTAAATGCTGTCGGCAATATTGTTGTTGCCGCGCCAGTCGGTGGCGCGTTCTGCGTAGGTGAACTGATCCATATAATGGCCGTTCATCTCTTGTGCGAGCTGTTCAGATGCCGCATAGATTTGCCCTGCCTGTTCGACAAAATGGCAGCGCCCGCCATAGAACGCGATTTGCTCAACTTTTCTTTTTGCAGTGCAGGAGGGCATGACGGCGATAAACGGCAGGCCAAGCAAGCGGGCAAAATAGGCTTCTGACACGGCAGTGCTACCGGATGACGCTTCGATAATCGGCGTGCCTTCTTTAATCCAACCGTTGCAGAGCCCATAGAGAAACAAGGAACGCGCCAGACGATGTTTCAGGCTGCCGCTGGGGTGTGTGCTTTCATCTTTGAGGTAAAAATAGATACCGGGATAATCCGGCAGGGTTAAACGGATAAGATGCGTATCAGCCGAACGCTGAAAATCTGCTTCGATAGCGCTGATGGCATTTTTAACCCAGGCATTGGTCATGATGAAAACTCGGTTAGACAGTGATGCGAATAGAGTAACGAGTTTTTAGGATAAAAAAATTACCTTTTTATCTCTTAAAAGGTGATTTTAGGGAATGTTTTACTCCTAAATTGTTTTTGTGGGGATGGTTTTGCTATGCGGTCACGCGGTTAGTTGTTACCCCTGGCATCATAGCGACGGCTGGGCCTGTGCAACGACGCCCATTGAGTCTATCGCATGCCGATGGTGCCAATAATGCTATTGCTGTGGCTTTAAATGGTAAGAACGTTGCTTTTCTCTCTTAATGGCGGAAAGTAGAAAAATTTTCTATCGAGCGGCGCTATAGTGGATAAGCTATATCAGGTAAAAACTAATTAGGTAAAAACCATGTTGGATAAAATTGATCGCACCCTGCTGAGTATGTTGCAACAGGATTGCACGCTTTCGCTACAGACGCTGGCCGATGCGGTTAATCTGACATCCACGCCGTGCTGGAAACGTCTAAAGCGTCTTGAAGAAGAAGGTATTATCCGGGCTCGGGTGGCGCTGTTGGATAATGAGCGTCTGGGATTAGGGCTGACGGCGTTTGTCTTATTGAAGACGCAGCAGCACAACCGCGACTGGTATCAGACCTTCACTCGTGTTGTGTCCGATATGCCTGAAGTGCTGGCTTTTTATCGTATGGCTGGCGAATACGATTACCTGATGCAGGTTCAGGTTGCTGATATGAAAAGCTATGATGATTTCTATAAGCGGCTGGTGAATGGTATTCCCGGGTTGGTCGATGTAACATCTAGCTTTGCTATGGAACGAATCAAACACACCACGGCTCTGCCTTTATCCCTGTGATCTATCGTTCATCCGTCTTTTGTATAATCACTTTTCTGAGTCTGTCATGACCCGTCTGGCTATTGGAATGAAAACCGCGTGAGACTGTTTGCTCAACTGAGTTGGTATTTTCGCCGTGAATGGCGGCGCTATCTGGGTGCGATTGCGCTATTGATTGTGATTGCCATTCTGCAATTGCTTCCTCCTAAACTGGTTGGTGTGATCGTCGATGGCGTGACGCAACACGGTATGTCGATGGCCGAAATGATGAAGTGGATTGGCGTGATGCTGCTGACTGCCGTCATGGTCTATCTACTGCGCTACGTGTGGCGCGTGTTCCTGTTCGGTGCTTCATACCAGTTGGCGGTTGAGTTACGGGAGGATTTTTACCGTCAACTGAGTCGCCAGCACCCGGCGTTTTACCAGCGTCATCGTACCGGCGATCTGATGGCTCGTGCCACTAACGATGTCGATCGCGTGGTCTTTGCCGCTGGGGAAGGTGTGCTAACGCTGGTCGATTCGATGGTGATGGGCTGTGCGGTGCTGGTTGTCATGTGCACTCAGATTAGCTGGGAACTGACCCTGCTGGCGCTGCTTCCGATGCCTGTCATGGCGATTTTTATCAAACGCTACGGTACCCAGTTGCATAACCGTTTTAAATCCGCACAGGCCGCGTTTTCTTCGCTTAACGATCAGGCGCAGGAAAGCTTGACCAGCATTCGCATGATTAAAGCTTTTGGGTTGGAAAACTATCAATCTGCGCGTTTTGCGCAGGTTGCGGCGGATGCAGGGGCCAAAAACATGCACGTCGCCCGAGTTGATGCCCGTTTCGACCCCACCATTTATATTGCCGTCGGGCTGTCGAATTTGCTGGCGATTGGCGGGGGCAGTTGGATGGTGATTAACGGCTCGCTGACGTTAGGTTTGTTGACCAGCTTTGTTATGTATCTGGGATTGATGATATGGCCGATGCTGGCGCTGGCCTGGATGTTTAATATTGTTGAGCGTGGCAGCGCGGCATATAGCCGTATTCGTCAACTGCTTGCAGAAGAACTCGTGGTGAAAGACGGCGAGGAATCATTGCCTGCCGAGCGGGGCGTGCTGGAGGTGAATATCTCCGCGTTTCGCTACCCGGATAATACCCGCGATGCCTTACAACACATTCAGTTTACGCTGGCTCCAGGCAATATGTTGGGATTATGTGGGCCGACGGGGTCGGGGAAAAGCACGCTGCTGGCGTTGATTTTGCGTCATTTCGATACCCAATCGGGAGAGATTCGTTATCACGATCGTCCATTGAATGCTATTCGGCTGGATGAACTACGGAGCCGTTTTGCCGTTGTCGGGCAAATGCCTTTCTTGTTTTCGGACACGGTGGCGCAGAACATCGCACTGGGTCGACCTGATGCGACGCAACAAGAGATTGAACAAGCTGCGCGGCTTGCCAGCGTTCATGACGATATTCTGCGTTTGCCTCAGGGCTACCAGACTGAGGTTGGTGAGCGCGGAGTGATGTTATCTGGCGGTCAAAAACAGCGGATCGCGATTGCCCGTGCGCTGCTGCTGGATGCTGAAATTCTGGTGCTGGACGATGCGCTATCGGCGGTGGATGGGCGAACGGAGCACCAGATTTTGCAGAATCTTAAAACATGGGGCGAAAAACGGACGTTGATCATCAGCGCGCATCGCCTGTCAGCCCTCACTGAAGCGAATGAAATCGTGGTGTTGCAGCAAGGACAAACGGTGCAGCGTGGCACACACCGGACGCTGGCGGCAGAACCCGGCTGGTATCGGGATATGCACCGCTATCAACAGCTGGAGGCGGCGCTGGATGATGTACCGCTGGTGGAAGGAACGAAAAAATGAATAGCCCTCAACAGTTTTGGCCAACCCTGAAACGCCTGTTGGCCTATGGTTCACCCTGGCGAAAACCGCTGATGTTAGGTGTCGTGATGTTGTGGGTTGCTGCTGCCGCAGAAGTTTCTGGGCCTATATTGGTGAGTTATTTTATTGATGATCTGGTGGCCAAAGGCGAATTCCCGCTGGCGATTGCGGCGGGTCTGGCGATGGCCTACATCCTGCTGCAAGTTCTGGCGGCACTGCTGCACTATTTTCAGACGCTGTTGTTTAACCGCGTAGCGGTCGGTGTCGTTCAGCAACTGCGCATTGATGTAATGGATGCGGCTTTGCGCCAGCCACTGAGCACATTCGATACGCAACCCGTTGGGCAACTGATTTCACGCGTCACCAATGACACCGAGGTCGTTAAAGATCTGTACGTCATGGTGGTGTCAACGGTATTACGCAGTGCGGCGCTGGTTGGTGCGATGCTGGTGGCGATGTTCAGCCTGAGCTGGCAGATGGCGCTGATTGCGCTGATGATTTTCCCTGCGGTCGCGGTGGTCATGGCGCTGTACCATCGTTTCAGTACGCCGATTGTACGCAAGGTGCGAAGCTATCTGGCCGACATTAATGATGGTTTCAACGAAGTGATTAATGGCATGGGCGTCATTCAGCAGTTTCGCCAGCAGGCCCGCTTTGGCAAGAAACTGGGGGCCTCCAGCCACGCGCATTATGAAGCCCGAATGAAGGCGTTGCGTCTGGAAGGTTTTCTGTTGCGACCGCTGCTGAGCTTATTTGCCGCGATGGTGCTGTGTGGTTTGTTGATGCAATTTGGTTTCAGCTCGATAGGGTCGGTTGGCGTCGGGGTCTTGTATGCGTTTATCAACTATTTGGGCCGTCTGAATGAACCGTTGATTGAACTGACAACACAGCAGTCCATGTTACAGCAGGCTGTCGTTGCCGGTGAGCGCATCTTTGAACTGATGGATGGTACAAAGCAGGGCTATGGCGATGATGAACGTCCGCTGGCTACCGGGCGCGTCGATATTGACGATGTCTCTTTCTCGTATGGCACGGAAAAGCGCGTACTACAGCATATTTCTCTGACGATACCAGAGCGCGGGTTCGTCGCGCTGGTCGGGCATACGGGCAGCGGAAAAAGTACTCTGGCCAGTTTGCTGATGGGGTATTACACGCCGGATGAAGGAGAGATTCGGCTTGATGGTCGGCCGCTCTCTACACTCTCTCATGCGGTATTGCGCCAAAATGTGGCAATGGTGCAGCAGGATCCGGTTGTGCTGGCGGAGTCCATGTTCGTGAACGTGACGCTGGGGCGCGATATCAGCGAAGAGGCTGTCTGGCGCGTGTTGGAGGTCGTTCAGCTTGCTGAACTGGTGCGGACTTTCCCGGAAGGATTGCATACGCGCGTTGGTGAGCAGGGGAATAACCTGTCTACCGGGCAAAAGCAGCTGTTGGCGATAGCGCGGGTACTGGTGCAAACGCCTAAAATCCTGATTCTCGATGAAGCGACGGCGAATATTGACTCGGGCACGGAGCAAGCGGTGCAAAAGGCGTTGCGTATCATCAGGGAACAGACAACCTTGATTATCATCGCGCACCGACTTTCCACCATCGTTGAAGCCGACACGATCATGGTGCTCCATCATGGGCAAACCGTCGAACGGGGAACGCATGAGCAGCTGCTGCAACAGCAGGGGCGCTATTATCAGATGTATCAATTGCAGCTGGCTGGAGAGGATCTTGCTGCCACCAGCACCGAGCCTTGCATTGTCTGACTCGATTAGCCGTTATTCTGTGGTCTGCACCGCCTTGAGTGGTGCAGACTGACAGTCTGCTCACGGCTTCGCACCATCAGTAAGCATCGTGATTCCGGTTTTTACCCGCACTGCACTGAAAACACCCCTTGCGCACTAAAATAGTGCAATTATTGCCCAGATCTTCCTGCATTTCTTTCCCGTTGTGTTGGCTTTTTGTCCTTTCTCATCTTTAAACACGTTCTCTTTCCTGATTTATGCCAGATAAATCATTTATGGCACACCCTTTGCTTTAGTCATGACGTAGACCTACTTCATAGAGCGCGTAATCGAACAAGTGACGGGCGAAAGCCTGAACGTAATGGCTAGGGGGAAGATAAATGAAACTGGTTACTGTGGTGATAAAACCATTCAAGCTGGAAGATGTACGTGAAGCGTTATCTTCTGTCGGCATCCAGGGGCTCACCGTCACTGAGGTGAAAGGATTTGGTCGTCAGAAAGGGCACGCGGAACTATACCGTGGTGCAGAATACAGCGTTAACTTTTTACCCAAGGTAAAAATTGATATCGCGATTGCAGACGACCAACTGGACGAAGTGATCGATGTTATCAGTAAAGCCGCGTACACCGGAAAAATTGGTGATGGCAAAATTTTTGTCGCCGAGCTGCAAAGGGTTATCCGTATTCGTACGGGTGAAACTGACGAAGCCGCACTTTAACAACACCTAGCGTAGATACGTAAATAGGGATGGATGAAAATGAAAAAACGACTCTCTTCATTAGGTCTCGGTGTGGCGGCATTACTCCCGTCCTGGGCAATGGCTGCAACACCGACGATTGATAAAGCGGATAACGCTTTTATTATGATTTGTACCGCGCTGGTACTCTTTATGACTATACCGGGCATTGCACTGTTTTATGGCGGCCTGATTCGTTCTAAGAACGTTCTGTCCATGATGACGCAGGTGAGTGTAACGTTCGCGATGGTTTGTATCCTGTGGGTGGTTTACGGATATAGCCTGGCTTTCAGCGAAGGTAACGCCTTCTTCGGTGGCTTCAGCACGTTTATGCTGAAAGGCATCGGAATTGAGTCCATTAGCGGCACCTTCTATCAGTTTGTGCACGTGGCGTATCAGGCTTCTTTTGCCTGTATCACTGTCGCGCTGATTGTTGGGGCGATTGCTGAGCGTATCCGTTTCTCTGCTGTGCTGATTTTCGTTGCTCTGTGGCTGACGTTCTCCTACCTACCGATGACGCACATGGTATGGGGCGGCGGTTATCTGGCTGCGGATGGCGCGCTGGACTTCGCTGGTGGTACGGTGGTTCACATCAACGCGGCGGTCGCTGGGTTGGTTGGTGCTTACCTGTTGGGCAAACGTGCTGGTTTTGGCAAAGAAGCCTTCAAACCGCATAACCTGCCGATGGTATTTATCGGTACAGCGATTCTGTACATCGGCTGGTTTGGCTTCAATGCCGGCTCCGCCGGTGCCGCGAATGGTATTGCTGCTCTGGCTTTCCTGAACACGGTTGTTGCTACTGCCGCTGCGATTCTGGCATGGGTTGGCGGTGAGTGGATGGTACGTGGTAAGCCATCTCTGCTGGGCGCGTGCTCTGGCTGTATCGCCGGTCTGGTGGCAATCACGCCAGCGGCGGGTACCGTTGGTGTGGGTGGCGCACTGATTATCGGTCTGGCTGGCGGCGTTGCAGGTCTGTGGGGCGTAACCGTACTGAAAAGATGGCTGCGTGTGGATGACCCGTGTGATGTGTTCGGTGTTCACGGCGTGTGTGGTATCGTTGGCTGTATCCTGACTGGCGTATTCTCTTCGGCTTCGCTGGGCGGTGTTGGCTATGCAGAAGGCGTGACGATGGCGCATCAGGTTTGGGTTCAGTTGTTCAGCGTCATTGTTTGTCTGGTGTGGTCCGGCGTAGTGGCATTCGTCGCCTTCAAAGTGGCGGATATGATTGTCGGCCTGCGTGTACCTGAAGATCAAGAGCGCGAAGGTCTGGACGTCAACAGCCATGGCGAGAGCGCTTACAACCAATAAGAGCGCTTACATCAATCAGTAAGAATACTCAAATACAGTAAACAGGCGTGGGGGAAACTCCACGCCTGTTTTATTACCCGTCTTAAACCATCTCCTTTGGCGGTGGTTTTTTTACTTTACGCGGCTGCCGTAAGGTTTATTACTGGCGGCGGCGCATGACGCCTTCCTGCACGCTGGATGCAACCAGCACGCCTTCCCGAGTATAGAATTGCCCACGAACGAAGCCACGAGCACCGGATGCGGATGTACTTTCCACGGTGTATAACAGCCAGTCGTCTAACCGGAAATCACGGTGGAACCACATCGAGTGATCGATTGTGGCGACCTGCATACCCGGTTCTAAAAAGCCAACGCCATGAGGCTGTAAAGCCGTGAGTAGGAAATTGCAGTCAGACGTATAGCCAAGCAGGTATTGGTGAATACGCTTATCGTCCGGCAGAGGGCCGCTGGCACGGCACCAGACGTGCCGCACTGGTTCGTCGACTTCACCTTTCAGTGGGTTATGGAATTTAACCGGGCGCATCTCAATCGGGCTGGCCTGAATAAACTTATCGCGAAAGCGGGGCGGCAGGAGGTGCTGCATGTCTTGCGCGATTTCCTGCTCGGATTTCAGATCCTCTGGCGGGGCGACATCTGGCATCACATTCTGGTGTTCAAATCCTTCTTCATGGCTTTGGAATGAAGCCGTCATATAAAAAATAGGGCGACCATTCTGGATGGCACTGACGCGTCTGGCGCTGAAACTGTTGCCATCGCGCAGGTTTTCAACGTCATAAATAATCGGTTTTTGGCTGTCGCCGGGCAGCAAAAAGTAGCTGTGGAAAGAGTGAATGTTACGCTCGACGGGAACGGTCTGTTTGGCAGCTGACATGGCCTGACCGACGACTTGCCCGCCAAAGACCTGGCGCAGCCCCAAATCATCGCTTTGTCCGCGAAATAGCCCTTCTTCGAGCTTCTCTAAATGCAGGAGGTCGAGAAGGTGTTGTAGTGGTTGACTCATGGTATCGGCCCCAATGGATGAGAATGGCGAGTTATCTGTTTGTTTTCTAAGGTGTAAAATATCTTGTTGTGGCTTTTTACTACAATAAATATGCGGCTTTCAGGAAAATATCAGAATTTTGCACCATCATTATTGTGTTGGGTGAATCATACTATTTATGAGTGCCGGTTTTAGATACCGGTAGTCTGACAATAATAAAGGAGACTGACCGAATGAAATTATGGCATATCTTAGGCGGTATCACGTTATCGATGACTCTGGCTGCATGTGCACAGAGGAGTGATTATGGCGTTTCTCCTCAAACTGGCGCACCTGTCACCAGTGCTTCTTCACAGCGCCCGGCTGTTGCGATGCCGGCGGTAACCGGTACTGTGAATATTCGTCAGCGTATTGCACTCCCTCACAACGCCGTGTTAACCGTTACGGTGTCTGATGCATCGCTGGCAGATGCGCCTTCAAAAGTCATTACTCAGCGCGTGACGCGAACAGAAGGAAAGCAGGCACCTTTCCAATTTGAGTTACCGTATAACCCGGCTGATATTCAGCCCAACGCACGTATCTTACTCAGTGCAGCAATTGCAATCGATAATCGCATCGTGATGGTGACGGAGAACGTCTTGCCGGTCATCAGCAACGGGGTAAATAATGCCGACTTGGTGCTAGTCCCTGTCGCTTCTGTTCCTTTACCCGCTAAGAATCAGGGATCAATGATATCCAACCCGGCGAATCAGGCCCCTCATATGCTTCAGGGGCAGCCTGCTACGTCATCTATGGCACCACAGACAACCTGGTAGTTCATCTGGATACGCGCCGTTATGGCGCGTATTGCCAGCGGTATTTTGCAAGGTCAATCTTTCCCTGACGATTGAAAATAATTCCCTCTGCTTGCAGCGCTGACTTCTGGCGCACATAGTCTCCACCGACCAGCGATATTTCGCCTTTACGATTTATTACCCGATGCCAGGGGAGTTTGCTGTCCTTCGGCAGACGTTTTAATACTCCTCCTACTTGCCTTGATGCTCTGGGGGAGTCGGCAAGCTGAGCGATGTCGCCATAGGTCGCTATTTTTCCGTAAGGAATGGCTGCGACGATTTGAAAAACGCGTTGGCGGAAATTATCGTTTTCTTCTGACATCAGCGGATGTTCCTGCTGTTCCTAAACCGATTGGGTACCATAGTGGCACAGTGGGGTGGGTAAGAAAACAACGGTTAGTCTGTGTTAGCTTGCAATTGCTTATCCCATCGCCGATAATGCCCACCGCTTTGTGACACGCTGTCGTTATCATGTGCGAGCTGTTATAAAGTCGTCAATGGAGGCCCTGTCGGTTCTCCCGCAACACTAACCTGTGGATTCGGTCAGGTCCGGAAGGAAGCAGCCGCAGCAGGAGACGTGTGTGCCGGGATGTAGCTGGCAGGGCCTCCACCATTTCTGCCCCTCTATAGCCGCTTCATCGCCATTCGCCTTCATCTTCTTCTGTGCGTAAACCCAACGCTTTTTGCCATACGCCAATTTTCTGCCATAAATCTGCTCTCTGGCATACATAAGATCTGAACTGCCACTTTCCGTTTTACCATTCTTTGTTTCTCGGAAGGATACGGTGCATCTTTACCTGGTGGGTAATAATTGCGCCAATTATTACCTCTTCTGTTTTCATCACTGGATATACTATTAGTGACGTTATCGATGCGGTTGTTATAAATGATAAATGGTGGATAAATAAACGTAGAGGTGTGAGGGGAAATTCATTTTTACTTAATATTAAAAATACAATTTGTTACAAGTCTTACTCAATTAATACGTTAAAAAGATAATAAAAACAAAGGCCGATAATATTATCGGCGCAGTGTATTTAATGTCAGTTTTTGTATACGTTTCGTTGGGAATTAACGGACGTATCGCCATACCGCCGTAGGCACTTTGTCATAGAGTTTGTTCATCGTCAGTTCTGCCAGACGATGATCGGCTGCGGAAAAGAACATCTCCAGTTCATCATTGGAGAGTTCATACTTGTTTTTTTCAATAACGCGTTCGAGGGTGTCAATGGTTGTGCATTTACGCAAACGCATCAAATAGTCGATTTTTTTCATAATGGCCTATGCAAACAGTACCTGGTGGTTAAAAAATATAAATAAATTATTGCTTAAGTTTTAGCAGGCGTACAGACGTTCTCCCCTGAGAACATTCCGAATAATTTTGCTTTGGACTTCTGCCAGCGCCGCAGTTCAGCATCATTAATACCATAGTTGCTAAACAAGACGTAAGTATCATCCAAATACTTTTCAACCTGCTCTGAAAGCTCACTTTCGTTAGGGTATTTTATTTTAAATGTGAGAATAAACGTAGCGATATGCTCAATAAGTTCATTTAATTGGAGATTGATCGCAGATGTTGGATCATTGACCCAGCCGTGACTGCTATCGCCTAACGTTGCTATGCTTTCGTCACACAGATTCTCACATAAGAATCTGAGTTGGGCAATATCATAATGTTTTGGTGTGTACTCATCCATATCAATCCCTCCGTTAAGCCGTTATTCAGTGTTACTGCGGTTAACACCTGGTAAACAGGTAGACTGATGAAACTTGCAAGATAAAACGTTAACGCTGTTTCGTATTCATGTTGTTACAGACAGAGCATTGAGCCATTGTGATTTGTTCTGCAATGAATGAGACAACAGAGATGTTTGTACCTCCTACTCTCTACTATGTCGCGAAATAGGGTTGGCGTAAATACCAACCTATCATGACTTAACCTTAAGTATAGCTATACCATGTTGGTTACGGTTACGTCATTCTATATATGACTATAGCAAAAGCGCTCGTAAAATTCGCGGATAATAGGTAAGGTTTTCATCGCTATTTATTTTGATTAATCCTCAGATTTTTTGTTGTAACAATGAGCATAGAATAAACTCGGCTGCTGATTATTTAATTATTTCTATCTGAAAATATGAGAAATGGCAGAAGGAATGCGAAGGGATTGTTCAGTAGATAAGGTATGTTGGTGGGGCTTATCTTATTGTTTCAGAAGTTTTTTCATGCGCGCATCCCGTACAGTCTTGTTAACGTCATAACACAGACTGTATCGGGATGGGGTCGAGAAAGATTAACCTTTTTTCTTTTTTCCGCCTTGCACGGCCTTAAAGCGCGGATTGGATTTGCATATAACGTAAACTCGCCCGCGACGACGGACCACAATACAATCTTTGTGACGATTTTTTGCTGAACGCAGCGAACTAAGCACCTGCATTTAATAACCCTCTCTGATTACTTGAAGAAGTTCCCAAAGCGCTGCTGGAAGCGCGCCGTGCTGCCTTCTTTGGAATATTCTTTTTGCTTCCCGGTGTAATAGGGATGTGATGCCGAAGAAACGTCAATGGTGATGTAAGGGTAGCTGGTACCCTCCAGCTCAATGGTTCGATCGGTTTTAATCGTTGATCCTGTTCTGTAATAAACATCTGCGCTGGTATCATGAAATACCACCGTGCGATAGTCAGGATGAATACCTGCTTTCATATTTACCTCTTTTGTTATGTTATAACATATGCATTATGTTGCGCTTTTTTGGCATGAGGATCAACCATTATGTTGTTTTGAGGCAGTGCTATCCCCTAAGTCACTGTAGACACAGATAAAGCTGTAAACCGCGCTGTCTGAGGCGGGTTAATCACTCGGAAAGGGAAGAAGGGCGGGGAAATAAAAAAGGCCGCTAGGCGGCCTTTTAGAGTTAGAGATGGTGGTATGTTCGGTCTTAGTGCGCTGTTGTGTCGTCTACTTTCTTGCCGAAGCGACGGCGGACAACTACAAAGAACACGGGAACGAAGAAGATAGCCAACACGGTTGCGGTAATCATCCCGCCCATTACGCCAGTACCAACGGCGTTCTGTGCACCGGAACCTGCACCACTACTGATTACCAGCGGCATTACACCGAGGATAAAGGCAAGCGATGTCATCAGGATTGGCCGCAGACGCATACGAACGGCATCCAGTGTTGCTTCTACTAGTCCTTTCCCTTCTTTTTCCATCAGATCTTTAGCAAATTCGACGATCAATATGGCGTTCTTCGCGGATAGCCCTATGGTTGTCAACAGGCCCACCTTAAAGTAAACGTCGTTTTCAAGACCTGTCATATTTGCCGCAATCAATGCACCGATGATCCCCAATGGAACAACCAGCATGACGGAGAATGGTATTGACCAGCTCTCATAAAGCGCTGCCAGACACAGGAACACGACAATCAATGAAATGGCATAGATTGCAGGTGCCTGGTTGCCGGATAACCGTTCCTGATAGGACATACCCGTCCATTCGTAACCGATACCTTGCGGTAATTGGGTGACGAACTCTTCCATCAGCGCCATGGCTTCACCGGTACTCTTACCTGGAGCAGCTTCCCCCTGAATCTGCATGGATGGCTGGCCGTTATAACGCTCCAGACGCGGTGAACCGTATTCCCAGTGGCTCTGCGTAAATGCGGAGAATGGCACCATTTGTCCGTTGCTACCGCGGATATACCAGTTCTTGATGTCATCCGGCAGCATACGGAAAGGCGCATCGGCCTGAACGTAAACTTTCTTCACGCGACCACGGTCGATAAAGTCATTCACGTAGGAGCCACCCAGCGTTGTTGCCAACGTGGAACTGATATCCGACAGAGACACGCCAAGCGCCTGTGCTTTTTCCTGATCGATATCGAGACGGAACTGCGGGGTATCTTCCATCCCGTTAGGACGAACTTGCACCAGCGTATCAGGGCGTTGTGCAGCCATGCCCAGCAGTTGGTTACGTGCTTCCGTCAGTTTTGCGTGCCCAAGGTTAGCCTGGTCAATCAGCTGGAAGTCGAAACCTGTCGCGGTACCCAGTTCGATAATCGCAGGAACGTTGGCGGCAATAACGATAGCTTCTTTATACTGGCTGAAGACCGCGTTAGCTCTGCCTGCAATTGCCTGAACTTTATTCTCCGCGCCGCTTCGTTCACTCCAGTCATTCAGGCTGGCGAAGGCCAGACCAGCGTTCTGCCCACGACCAGAGAATCCGAAGCCCGTTACGGTAAACACAGACTTGACGTTACCTTTCTCATTTTCGAGATAGTATTGCGTCATTCTGTCCATGATTTTCTGCGTGTTTTCCTGCGTTGCACCTGAAGGTAACTGAACGATGTTCAGGAGAACCCCTTGGTCTTCGTCTGGCAGGAAGGAGGTCGGCAAACGTAAGAACAGCAAGGCCAGGCCGACAACAATCAGCAGATAAATGACCAGATAACGGCCTGTGCTGCGCAGGATATTGGCTACGCTATCGGTGTAGTGATGCGTGCTTTTCTCAAACAGTCTGTTGAACCAGCCGAAGAAGCCTGTTTTCTCGCCGTGGTCGCCTTTGGCAATTGGTTTTAGCAGCGTTGCACAAAGCGCTGGCGTCAAAATCAACGCGACCAGCACCGACAGCACCATCGCTGAAACGATTGTGATGGAGAACTGGCGGTAGATTGCCCCTGTGGAACCACCTGTAAAGGCCATCGGGACGAATACGGCAGACAGTACCAGTGCAATACCAACCAGCGCGCCCTGAATCTGCTCCATGGAACGTTTGGTTGCTTCTTTAGGCGGCAGACCTTCTTCCGCCATGACACGTTCCACGTTTTCCACAACAACGATGGCGTCATCCACCAGAAGCCCGATGGCGAGCACCATTGCGAACATCGTCAAGGTGTTAATGGAATAGCCAAACGCGGAGAGGATGGCAAATGTCCCCAGCAAGACGACCGGCACCGCGATGGTTGGGATCAGCGTGGCACGGAAGTTCTGCAAGAACAGATACATCACCAGGAATACCAGTACGATAGCTTCCACCAGCGTTTTCACTACTTCGTTGATCGAGATCTTAACGAAAGGTGTTGTATCGTACGGGTAAACGACTTTCAGGCCAGCAGGGAAGAACTCTTCTGCTTTTGTCAGTGCCTCTTTTACTGCGGTTGCGGTATCCAGTGCGTTCGCGCCTGTTGCCAATTTGATACCGATACCGGCAGCAGGTTTACCATTGAAACGAGCGATGACGTCATAGCCTTCTGCGCCCAGCTCAACGCGTGCGACATCTTTAAGGCGAACCTGTGAACCATCCGCGTTGACTTTCAACAGTATTTTAGAAAATTCTTCTGCTGAATTCAGGCGAGTCTGAGCAATGATCGAGGCATTTAATTGCTGGCCGGGAACCGGTGGCGCCCCCCCCAATTGTCCTGCGGCGATCTGGTTGTTTTGAACCCGAATTGCTGCGGTGACATCACCGGCGGTTAACTGATAGTTGTTCAGTTTGTTCGGATCCAGCCAGATACGCATGGCGTACTGAGAACCAAACAGCTGAGCGTCGCCTACGCCAGATGTACGGCTGATAGGGTCTTTAACGTTAGCGGCCACATAGTCAGCGATATCTTCCTGTGACATTTTACCGTCTTCACTGATGAAGGCGGCAACCATGAGGAAGCTGCTACTGGATTTCTGAACATTCACCCCTTGCTGCTGTACTTCCTGCGGCAGCAGCGGCATGGCCAGTTGCAGTTTATTCTGCACCTGAACCTGCGCGATGTCCGGATCCGTACCTGCTTCAAACGTCAGCGTAATCTGAACCGTACCAGAAGAGTCACTGCTTGATGACATATACATCAGGTTATCGATACCGTTCATATTCTGTTCGATAACCTGTGTCACGGAATCTTGCAGCGTTGATGCATCGGCCCCTGGATAAGTTGCTGTTACGTCAATCGCGGGTGGTGCGATCGTCGGATACTGGGCAATCGGTAATTTAACAATTGCCAGCAACCCCGTCAGCATCACCATGATGGCGAGTACCCATGCAAAAATGGGTCGATCTATAAAAAACTTAGCCATGAATTATACCGGCTCCTGTTAGAACGTCTTAAGACTTCGCGGGTTCTGCTGGCGCTTGTTGCGCCTGCTGATTTTCTTGAGCGACTTCTTTAGCCTTCACCTGCGCACCAGGTCTGATTTTTTGCAGACCCGTAACGATAACGCGATCGCCCGCTTTCAAGCCTTCGGTAACCAACCATTTGTCACCAATTGCTTTGCTGGTTGTAAGCGTGCGAGGTTCCACTTTATCGCCTTCCCCAACTACCATGGCGGTAGCCTGGCCACGTGGATCGCGGGTGACACCTTGCTGCGGCACTAATAAGGCCGTCGGGTTAACGCCGGAATCGAGACGCGCGCGTACAAACATACCAGGAAGAAGGTTGTGCTGTGGGTTAGGGAAAATGGCGCGCAGCGTGATGGAACCGGTGGTTTCATCTACCGTGACATCAGAGAATTCCAATGTACCTGCTTCGGTATATTCAGTACCGTTTTCCAACAGCAGGCGGACATTGGCTTTGCCTGCACTTTGTTTCAGCGTGCCGTTTTCCAGCTCTTTCTTCAGTTGCAGGAAATCATTGCTGGACTGCGTGACATCAACATAGATCGGATCGAGCTGCTGCACGGTCGTTAATGCCGTAGCTTGCCCGGTTGCCACTAATGCGCCTTCTGTCACCGTGGATTTACCCACGCGCCCTTCGATGGGGGAATTAACTTTGGTGTAAGCCAGATTGATTTGTGCGGTGTCTACTGCTGCTTTGGCAGCCTGAACGGCCGCATCAGCCTGACGAGAAGTGGCAACGGCCTGATCGTAATCCTGCTTGCTGACGTAGTTGGTGCCCAACAGCGGTTTATAGCGGTTAACGGTCAGACGGGCAATTTCTGCCTGAGCCTGTGCCTGAGCAAGTGACCCTTTAGCGCTGTTGTAGCTTGCCTGATAGGTCGCAGGATCGATTTGATACAGCGATGCGCCGGCTTTAACGTCAGATCCTTCAACGAAGTTGCGTTTGAGGACAATACCGCCAACCTGCGGGCGAACCTCGGCAATGCGGTAAGCACTTGTACGGCCCGGCAGCTCGGTCATGACATTTAGTGCTTCCGTTTTCAACGTAACAATACCCACTTCAGGCATCTGCTGCTGTGCGCCGCCTTGCTGATTATTGCCGCCATCACATCCTGCGAGCATTAAGCCGCCAGAAAGCATCAGAACTGCCGCCAGAGGCGTTAGCCCTCTGTTTTTGTTCATAGATAAACCTCAAGTGTCCGATTTGAAATTGACCAATGGATCACAAGCTCAAAAACCCATTGCTGCTATAGTCTTATGTTCGTGCTATGTTACATACATACTTGAATGTATGTAAATCTCACTTTCCTTCAAATACAGCGATATGGCACGAAAAACCAAACTATCATGGCACGAAAAACTAAAAAACAGGCTCAGGAAACCCGACAACAGATACTGGATACTGCGTTAAGAGTGTTCTCTGAGCATGGTGTGTCTGCGACTTCATTGTCTGACATTGCGACTGCTGCCGGCGTGACCCGGGGTGCTATTTATTGGCATTTTAAAAATAAAGCTGAAATTTTCGATGAGATCTGGGCGCTGGCAGAGTCAAAAATCAGTGAGTTTGAAATAGAGTATCAGACAAAATTCCCTGATAATCCACTCCGCGTAATGCGTGAATTATTGATTTATATGCTGCGTTTAACCGTTAGCGATACTCACTGGCGATCCATTCTGGAGATCGCTTTTCACAAATGCGAGTTTGTCGGTGAAATGTTGCAATCGTATAATGCACGCAAAGAGCTTTATCTTTCCTGCTACGTCGATATTGAAGAAAACCTGATTAAGTGCATTCACATGGGTATGTTGCCGACGGACATTCATCCCCGTCGGGCCGCGATTGCGCTGCGTGCCTATTTTTCCGGCGTGATGGAGAACTGGCTATTTATGCCGGAAAGTTTCGATCTCGATCAGGAAGCTCCGTCGCTGGTGGATGCTTTTATCGATATGCTGCATTTTAGCCCGGCGCTGCGTAAACCCGCTGAGTAAGCCGTCGCTGACGGCGCCAACGCCTCTGCCTCTTATCACTTAAGTAACTTCTCCTTAATAGAGAGTTCAGCGTCACTTTCCTCTTGTGAGCGTTTTTTCTCAAAGTCGGTACGTACAATCTCCAGAGCGGCCAGTGCAATACGTGGTTCGATCTGGTTTTCTTCCAGCAACATAATCAAATCGACCGCCAGCTTGATTTCGGGTGGGGCATTTTCAAGTGACATGAACCAGTTCCTCTTTTTTCTTTTCTCTGCGAAGCCGCTGCGTTATAGCCCTTGCTCCCGGCGTTCGATCTGGCGCTCCAGTCGCGACAGCGCCTGACGGCAGCGTGATAGTCGTCCTTCCAGCGCCGCCAGCTCTTTTTGTAGCCGCTGTTGCTCGCTGAAAAGCGTCTGCGTGACGAGCAGGCTTTCTCTATCCTGAATCATGGAGAGCAAGCGGCGTTCATAATCCTGATGTTCTGCCAGCTTGTGATACACATCTTCCGGCGGCGGGGCCGCATGTTGCTCCTGCCGGCGTAATGACTGCGTTGCCAGTTCGCGCTGCAGTGCGGCTATCTGGCTGACCAGTTTTTCTGCCAGAAATGCCACGCGCTCAGTGCGTTGCTCGGCGACCAGCTGTTTTATTGCATGCAAATTTTGCTCAACTTCGGCGTGATAATCCCGTAGTCGGGTGCCATAGCTGCTAAAAAGCTGGCGATCAAAGCGCGATTGTGGCACGGCTTTATCCGCCAGCGGTTCGAGTTCTTTCGCCAGCGTAGTAATTTGTTGTTCAAGCGCCTGCAGCAATCGGTGCGTGTTCACTGGTTTCCCTTACGGTAAGGCTGATGATTCAGCAAGTCGGCGCGTGGTGTATCGATAATCGTTAGCCAACATCGCCTTAATACACTGCATGAGGATATCTTAACTAATCCATCAGGCAAGGTAGTGATAAAGTGTGATGGACATTGTCGTAGACAAGACATATTGAATAGACAAAACATATTTGGTAGCGAGCAAAGTATAAAGGTGAATATGTATCGCGTGTTGCTGATTATATTAGGGTGGGTTTCCGTTGTGCTGGCAACGCTGGGTGTCGTGTTGCCTTTATTACCGACCACGCCTTTCTTGTTACTGGCCGCCTGGTGTTTTGCCCGTTCGTCTCCACGTTTCCACGACTGGCTACTTTACCGTTCCTGGTTTGGCAGCTATTTGCGCCATTGGCAGCAACATCGTGCACTGCCGCCGGGAGCAAAATGGAAGGCGGTTACCATGATTCTGTTAACGTTCGCGCTTTCGCTCTGGCTGGTCAAACTGGTGTGGGTCAGGATTTTGCTATTGGTCATTTTGGCTATTTTGTTGACCTTCATGCTTCGTTTACCCGTGATTGATCCAGAACAACAAACGCAGGGCGCGGATCCGAAAAGATAGCGTAAGCGGCAGCCTCTGTGACGGGAATACAAAAAATACGCACCCAGAGTGCGGATAGTTGCATTTATCCGTCACTTTGACTAGATTTGAGCGTTTTCGTGCGCGGGTCGCCATTTTCCTCTTTGTCATAATGCCTCTTCATCACGCCATACGATGATGAAAGCCTTGTGGTGACCGGCATTTGTATGTTCAGAACGTTTTATCAGGCACAACTATGATGACCGTAACAGCGCAGCAGCAGGCAGAATTAATTAAAAACAGTATCAAAAGCATCCCCGATTATCCAAAGCCGGGCATACTGTTCCGTGATGTCACCAGCCTGCTGGAAGATCCTGTGGCCTACGCAGCCAGTATTGAGATGTTGGCGAACCGTTACCGCAATAGCGGCGTGACGAAGGTCGTCGGCACGGAAGCGCGTGGTTTTCTGTTTGGCGCACCGGTTGCCTTGGCGCTGGGCGTGGGTTTTGTTCCCGTGCGTAAACCGGGCAAGCTGCCACGTCCGACAATCAGCGAAAGTTATGAACTGGAGTACGGTTCAGATACGCTGGAAATTCATGCCGATGCGATCTCTGCTGGTGATAATGTGCTGGTGATTGACGATCTGCTGGCAACGGGCGGTACGCTCGAGGCAACGGTGAAATTGATTCGTCGCCTGGGTGGTACGGTCAATGATGCCGCTTTTATCATTAATTTGTTCGATCTGGGCGGCGAGCAACGCCTGACCGAGATGGGTGTCACCTGCTATAGCCTGGTTGACTTCCCCGGACATTAATCATAACAGTCTCGCCGATAGCGGCGTGGCTGTGTTAGCATGATTGCCTCAATAACTCGACTGTTGCGGTATTGATGAGCTATCAGGTTCTTGCCCGTAAGTGGCGTCCCCAAACCTTTACCCAAGTTGTCGGTCAGGAACATGTCCTGACCGCGCTGGCTAACGGCCTTTCCCTAGGCAGAATCCATCACGCTTATTTGTTTTCTGGCACCCGTGGCGTCGGGAAGACGTCGATTGCCCGTTTGCTGGCAAAAGGGCTGAACTGTGAACAGGGCGTGACGGCAACGCCGTGTGGTCAGTGCGATAACTGCCGTGAAATCGAACAGGGCCGTTTTGTCGATTTGATCGAAATCGATGCCGCGTCTCGCACTAAAGTAGAAGATACACGCGATCTGTTGGATAACGTGCAGTATGCCCCCGCGCGTGGGCGGTTCAAGGTGTACTTGATTGACGAAGTACACATGCTATCGCGTCACAGTTTTAATGCACTGTTGAAAACGCTGGAAGAGCCGCCTCCACACGTTAAATTCTTGCTGGCAACCACCGATCCGCAGAAATTGCCGGTGACCATTCTGTCACGCTGCCTGCAATTTCACCTCAAAGCGCTGGATGTCGAACAGATTCGCGCGCATCTGGAACAGGTATTACAGGCAGAAAGTCTCGTCAGCGAACCCCGTGCGCTGCAGCTTCTGGCACGTGCTGCCGATGGGAGCTTGCGTGATGCGCTGAGCCTGACCGATCAGGCCATTGCCATGGGGCAGGGGCAGGTCACGACCGCTTCTGTCAGCCAAATGCTGGGCACGCTGGACGATGAGCAACCGCTGGCACTCATTGAGGCGCTGGCGAAAGGCGATGGTGCACAGGTCATGTCGCTGTTAGATCAGGTCGCGGCACGGGGTGTGGACTGGGAATCGCTGCTGGTAGAAACCCAGACGCTGTTACACCGCATTGCGATGGTTCAACTGCTGCCTGCGGCGTTGGGTGATGATTATGCTGCCGTTGAGGCCCGTATGCGAGATTTAGCGCGTGCGCTGCCGCCAGCGGACGTGCAGTTGTATTACCAGACGATGTTAATTGGCCGCAAAGAACTGCCTTTTGCGCCAGATCGTCGGATGGGCGTTGAAATGACGCTACTGAGAGCGCTGGCATTTCATCCCAGTCAGATTATTGCCGAACCTGTAGCACCAGTCAGTGCTGCGCCTGCTCAGGCTGCGCAAGCACCTGTTATTCAACCCGCTCTGCCGCAGCCCGTTGCCACGGCATCGACGAGGGTTCGTACGCCAGCGCCGCAGAACAATGAACCTCTGGCTGACGTACAGGCACCCACTTATTCTCCCGAACCACCGATGGATGCATCCGCGTATGTGCCACCGTTAGGGGAACCGCCTGCTTCAAGCGGTTCTGCTGAGCAGTATGGTGAGAGTGAACTGCCTGATGCGACTTCCCAGCTGTTACAGGCGCGCAGTCAGCTACTGCGAAAACAGGGGAGTACGCCACCAAAAAAGGCTGAACCGGCAGCGTCTGACAACACGCGGCCGGCAACCTCAGCGCTGGAGCGATTGGCTTCGGTGACTGAGCGCAGCATTCAACGGCAAAACGCGAAAACGTCTCCTTCTGAGCCTAAAAAACCGGAAGCGTATCGTTGGCGGGCGCAAAACAAAGTCGATGAAGAAAAGGTCGATGTGGCGACGCCAAAAGCGCTGCGTTCGGCGTTAGAGCACGAAAAAACACCGGAACTGGCAGCACGGCTGGCGGAAGAGTCACTGGAGCGGGATACCTGGGCGGCGGAAATCCATCGCCTGACGCTGCCAAAGCTGGTACAACAGCTAGCACTCAATGCGTTTAAAGAGAGCGAAGAGGCAGGCAAAGTCCATCTGCATCTGCGCTCATCCCAGCGACATCTGAATTCGCCCGCGGCGCAAAAGACGCTGGCGGACGCATTGACGGCGCACTACGGGCATCCTGTAGAATTACTGATTACTGAAGACGACAATCCGGCGGTGCGGACGCCGCTGGAGTGGCGTCAGGCTATTTATGAAGAAAAACTGGCGCAGGCGCGCCAGTCAATTCTGGCCGACACTACGATTCAAACGCTGCGGCGTTTCTTTGATGCGGAACTGGACGAAGAAAGTATCCGCCCTGTTTAACCGCTGCGAGTGCGCAGCCCGACGTGATAGAGAGAAAACTATGTTTGGTAAAGGTGGAATTGGCAACCTGATGAAGCAAGCCCAGCAGATGCAGGAAAAAATGCAGCAGATGCAGGAAGAAGTGGCGAATCTGGAAGTCACGGGCGAATCGGGTGCGGGTCTGGTGAAAATCACGATCAATGGTGCGCACAACTGCCGCCGTGTTGAGATCGACCCAAGCCTGATGGAAGACGACAAAGAGATGCTGGAAGACCTGATCGCCGCGGCGTTCAACGATGCCGCTCGTCGTATCGCAGAAACGCAGAAAGAGAAAATGGCAGCGGTTTCCAGCGGCATGCAACTGCCGCCGGGCTTCAAGATGCCGTTCTGATGCAGACCAGTCCGCTTCTTGAATCATTGATGGAAGCGCTGCGCTGTCTGCCGGGCGTTGGGCCCAAATCGGCACAGCGCATGGCGTTTCAACTGCTGCAGCGTAACCGCAGCGGCGGTATGCGTCTGGCGCAGGCGTTGACGCGGGCGATGTCCGAAATCGGCCACTGTAGCGATTGCCGGACATTCACCGAGCAGGACGTTTGTGCGATTTGTTCGAATCCGCGCCGCCAGCAAAACGGGCAGATTTGCGTGGTGGAAAGTCCGGCGGATATTCAGGCTATCGAACAGACAGGGCAGTTTGCTGGCCGTTACTTTGTGCTGATGGGACATTTGTCGCCGCTTGATGGCATTGGCCCGGACGATATCGGTTTGGGGCGGCTGGAAGAGCGCCTGCAGGTGGAATCGATCAACGAAGTGATTCTGGCAACCAACCCGACAGTAGAAGGCGATGCTACGGCGAACTATATCGCTGAACTGTGTGCGCAACACGGTGTGATGGCCAGCCGTATTGCCCACGGTGTTCCCGTTGGCGGCGAGCTGGAAATGGTTGACGGCACAACGCTGTCCCATTCACTCGCGGGACGCCAGCCTTTCCGGTTTTAATCTGTCGGCTGCCAGCGTCATTATCTGGCAGCCGCAGTCTTGCTTTCCCTCTCATCGCACCGTTTTCTTTTTCCGCTGAAATTTACCCCTTGAAATCACCCTGGTTTATCCCCACTTGTTACTTATCGTCAGTTTAATCAGCCTGAATAATATTAGGATTGAGGTAAGCAACAATGAGTATGAAAGGCCAAGAAACTCGCGGGTTCCAGTCCGAAGTTAAGCAACTCCTGCATTTGATGATCCATTCGCTCTATTCCAATAAAGAAATTTTTCTGCGTGAATTGATTTCCAATGCCTCCGATGCGGCAGACAAATTACGTTTCCGTGCGCTGTCTGCACCGGAACTGTATGCGGGCGATGGCGACCTGCGTGTGCGGGTATCTACGGACAAAGAAAAACGCACGCTGACGATTTCTGATAACGGCATCGGCATGAGCCGTGATGAAGTGATTGATAATCTCGGTACGATTGCGAAATCCGGCACCAAGGCGTTTCTTGAATCGATGGGTTCCGATCAGGTTAAAGATAGCCAACTGATTGGCCAGTTCGGTGTGGGCTTCTACTCTGCCTTTATCGTGGCGGATAAAGTGACCGTGCGTACCCGTGCTGCGGGTGCAAATGCCGATCAGGGCGTGTACTGGGAGTCTGCCGGGGAAGGTGATTACACCATCGCCGACATCACCAAAGACGATCGTGGAACGGAAATCACTCTGCATCTGCGTGAAGGTGAAGATGAGTTTCTCGATGACTGGCGTGTGCGTTCCGTCATCAGCAAATATTCTGACCATATCGCGCTGCCGGTAGAAATTGAATCCCGGACGGAAAGCGAAGAAGAAGGCGGTGAGTCCACTGTTAGTTGGGAAAAGATTAACAAGGCGCAGGCCTTGTGGACGCGCAGCAAATCAGAAGTCAGCGATGATGAGTACAACGAATTTTATAAACACATCTCCCATGATTTTACCGATCCGCTGAGCTGGAGCCACAACCGCGTGGAAGGTAAGCAGGAATATACCAGCCTGCTTTACATCCCTGCCCGTGCACCGTGGGATATGTGGAACCGCGATCATAAACATGGCCTGAAATTGTACGTTCAGCGCGTCTTTATCATGGATGACGCCGAACAGTTCATGCCGAACTACCTGCGTTTTGTTCGCGGCCTGATTGATTCCAACGATCTGCCATTGAACGTTTCTCGTGAGATCCTGCAGGACAGCCGTGTGACGCAAAATCTGCGTAATGCGCTGACCAAACGTGTGCTGCAAATGCTGGACAAACTGGCGAAAGACGACGCGGAAAAATACCAGACGTTCTGGCAGCAGTTTGGTCTGGTACTGAAAGAAGGCCCGGCGGAAGACGGCAGCAACCGTGAAGCGATCGCAAAACTGCTGCGCTTTGCCACCACGCAATCCGACAGCTCTGCGCAGACGGTGTCGCTGGAAGATTACGTTAGTCGGATGGTGGAAGGTCAGGACAAGATCTACTACATCACGGCAGACAGCTATGCGGCAGCGAAGAGCAGCCCACATCTGGAGCTGTTCCGTAAGAAAGGTATCGAGGTATTGCTGTTGTCCGAGCGCATTGACGAATGGATGATGAGCTACCTGACCGAGTTCGACGGCAAATCCTTCCAGTCTGTCAGCAAAGCGGACGATACGCTGGACAAACTGGCTGACGAAGAAAACGATGCGCAGAAAGAAGCACAGAAAGCGCTGGAGCCGTTTGTTGAGCGTGTGAAAACCCTGCTGGGCGAGCGCGTTAAAGACGTGCGTTTCACCTACCGTTTGACTGATACACCTGCGATTGTCGTGACGGATGCGGACGAGATGAGCACGCAGATGGCGAAACTGTTCGCCGCGGCGGGCCAGCAAGCGCCGGAAGTGAAGTACATTTTTGAACTGAACCCGGAGCACGCGTTAATTAAACGCGCAGCTGACGTGTCTGATGAAGCGGAGTTTGGCGAATGGGTCGAACTGCTGCTGGATCAGGCTCTGCTGGCTGAGCGTGGGACGCTGGACGATCCGAACCTGTTCATTCGTCGTATGAATCAGCTGCTAAGCGCCTGATAGTGATACCTTCCAGACCCCGGTGGTAACCGGGGTCTTCCCTCTCATTTTTACGCTTCCTTCCGTTATTGCGCGTTTCTTCGTCTACACTGAATGGCACATTGGGCAGACGGCAAACCGTATTTTTGGGTATCAGGCTTTTTTTCGTCTGCCTGCGCGTTGCTGAAGCGAGCCCGTTCCTTGAGCATAAGCGTCTGGAATGGTATGGTTTAGCGTTTTTTCAAATTTATTTTATAAATATTACATAGCAAGGGGATTTACGCGATGCGTATTATTCTGCTGGGCGCTCCGGGCGCAGGCAAAGGTACTCAGGCTCAATTCATCATGGAAAAATACGGTATTCCGCAGATTTCCACGGGTGACATGCTGCGTGCAGCGGTAAAAGCCGGTACTGAATTAGGCAAGCAGGCTAAAGAAATCATGGACGCGGGTAAACTGGTCACTGATGAACTGGTCATTGCTCTGGTTAAAGAGCGCATCGCCCAGGACGATTGCCGTAACGGTTTTCTGCTGGATGGCTTCCCACGCACCATTCCGCAAGCGGATGCCATGAAAGAAGCAGGCATCAATGTGGATTACGTTATCGAATTTGCGGTTCCTGACGAACTGATTATCGATCGTATCGTCGGTCGTCGCGTCCATGCGGCATCCGGTCGTGTCTATCATGTAAAATTCAACCCGCCTAAAGTTGAAGGCAAAGACGACGTGACAGGCGAAGAGCTGACTATCCGTAAAGACGACCACGAAGATACCGTGCGTAAGCGTCTGGTTGAGTATCATCAGCAGACGGCACCACTGGTTTCTTACTACCAGAAAGAAGCGGATGCGGGCAACACGCGTTATTTCAAAGTAGAAGGCACGCGTAAAGTGGAAGAAGTTCGCGCAGAACTGGAAACGATTCTGGGCTAATTTTCCGCTGCAAGTCCCACCTTGTCACAGAAATGCCAGACGACGGTCTGGCATTTTTTCGTTCTGAAATCCTCGCTTGCTTTGTTTCCTCTATTGATAGCATCGGCGTTATCCCTAGTATCTACCCGTATTTGTTTAGCTTTTTTTCGCTACAATATACCCGTCATACTTCAAGCTGCATGTTCGTTGGCTTCCCTTGCTCACCCCAGTCACTTACTTGTGTAAGCTCCTGGGGATTCGTGCGGTTGCCGCCTGCCTGCAACTCGAATTATTTAGGGTATAGACACTTGATATTACGCACGGGCGGGCTGAAAGAAAGCCTGCTTCTCCATAAAAGGAAGACGGCGATGAAACAAGAGAAATACGGTGTGCTGATGGTGAACTTAGGGACACCCGATGCGCCGACGTCGCAGGCGGTGAAGCGCTATCTGGCTGAGTTTTTAAGTGACCGCCGTGTGGTGGATACGCCGCGTCTGCTGTGGTGGCCGTTACTGCGCGGTATTATCCTGCCAACCCGCTCGCCGCGAGTGGCGAAGCTCTATCAATCGGTGTGGATGGAAGGCGGATCGCCGCTATTGGTGATTAGCCGGCGACAGCAGCAGGCGCTGGCCGCGCGAATGCCGGAAACGCCCGTTGAGCTGGGCATGAGCTATGGTTCGCCCAGCCTGCGTTCAGCGCTGGATAAATTGTTGGCGCAGGGCGTAACGCAACTGGTGGTCTTGCCGATGTACCCGCAATACTCCTGCTCAACAACCGCAGCGGTGTGGGATGGGCTCGCGGCACAGCTGCGTGATAATCGTCAGCTGCCTGCGATTCGCTTTATCCGTGATTATGCCGAACATCCTGCTTATATTGCGGCGCTGAAGCACCGTGTCGAGCAGTCTTTTGCCGAACATGGTGAACCGGACAGGCTAGTGATCTCTTATCACGGTATCCCCGTGCGGTATGCCAATGAAGGCGATGACTATCCGCAACGCTGTCGGGCGACTACGGAGGCGCTGATTGCTGCGCTGGGGCTGCCGGAAGGCAAAATAATGATGACCTTCCAGTCGCGTTTTGGCCGTGAACCCTGGCTGACGCCGTACACGGATGAAACGATGCAGGGGCTGCCCGCGCAGGGCGTTAAACATATCCAGATTATGTGCCCGGGTTTTGCGGCTGACTGTCTGGAAACGTTGGAAGAGATTCAGGAACAGAACCGTGAAATTTTCCTGCATGCAGGCGGAGAGGCTTTCCACTATATTCCTGCGCTTAATGACGATCCGCTGCACATCGATCTGCTGGAACAGTTAGTGAGTAAAGCAGAGTAGGGACGAGGTTGCCTTGTCTGATGATGTTTGAAGGCATGGCACACAGCGTAAAAAAATGGCGGGCTTATATTTGCCCGCCATTTTTGTTTGTCTCTAACGTGTCGCTATTTAGATAGGGCACGCCTGAGGTGCAGGAGGGAGATCATCCAGCTTCAGTAACGTGATCATGCTATTGGCAATTTCCCGCTCGCCCATTACCACCTCGTTGGCACCGTGCTCGGTAATGTAGCTGACTTCATCGTCATAGTGCGCGCGGGCGATAATCTCCAGATCGGCACGCTTCTCACGGGCTGCCGCGACAATTTCCCCAGCTTCATAGCCGTTCGGAATCGTCAGCAATAACCAACGGGCACAGTCCAGACGCGCAATGTCCATGATTTCAGGTTTGGTCGCGTTACCCAATACCGCTTTAATTCCCTGTTCACGCAAGGCATCAACGCGGGTACGAGAATTCTCAATGACCACGATGGGAATGCCAGCCTGATGCAGTTTGGCACCAATCAGGCTACCCACGCGACCATAGCCGACCAGCAGCGCATGGTTGCACATATCGACAGGAATCTGTTTCTCTTCCTCAATCGCTTCTTCCACGATCTGCTCTTCAATGGTTTCATGCTTCGCCAGATAGCGCTCAAGCAGCGTAAACAGCAGCGGGTTTATCATGATGGAGAGGATGGCGCCGGCCAGTACCAGATTCCGTCCCTCTTCGGACAGCAGCCCCAACACAATGCCGAGCCCGGCCAGAATAAAGGCAAACTCTCCGATCTGCGCCAGACTGGCGGAAATCGTTAATGCCGTCCGTTTTGAGTGGCCAAAGAGTCTAACCAGCACGAAAGCGGCGGCTGACTTACCGAACACGATAATGGCCAGCGTGATCAGCACGGAAATGGGGTCGTTCAGCAGGATCATCGGATCAAACAACATACCGACAGAAACGAAGAACAGGACGGCGAAAGCATCGCGCAGCGGCAGCGTATCGTGCGCCGCACGCTGGCTGAGTTCTGATTCGTTCAGTACCACGCCAGCGAAGAAGGCGCCCAGAGCAAAGGAGACATCAAACAGTTTCACTGCGCCGAAGGCGATACCCAGTGCCATGGCTAACACCGCCAGCGTGAAAAGCTCGCGTGAACCGGTGCTGGCGCTTTTTGCCAACACCCACGGTACCAGACGGCGACCGACGACAATCATCAGGGTGATAAACGCAATCACTTTACCGATGGTCCAGGCCAGATCGGCCAGCAGTTTGCTGGTGTCGGCATGCTCAGCGCCGATCATGTCGCCGAAAGCTGGCAGCAGAACCAGCGTCAGCACCATCGCCAGATCTTCCACAATCAGCCAGCCGATGGCGATTTGACCGCGCTGGCTATCAATAAGCTGTCGTTCCTCCAGCGCGCGTAGCAGCACCACGGTACTGGCGGTGGACAGACAGAGGCCGAAAACCAGGCCGCTCGCCAGGCTCCAGCCCAGCATGGTGGATAACCCCATTCCAAGCAGCGTCGCCACGGCAATCTGGGCTATTGCGCCAGGAATGGCGATGGACTTTACCGCCATGAGGTCTTTCAGCGAGAAGTGCAGGCCGACGCCAAACATCAGCAGGATGACGCCAAGTTCAGCCAGCTCTGAGGCCAGTGACGTATCGGCGACAAAGCCAGGGGTAAAAGGACCGACAAGTACGCCTGCGGCAAGGTAACCAACAAGGGGAGAGATTCGCAGGCGGTTTGCCAGAATGCCAAGGAGGAAGGCAAGAACCAGCCCTCCAGCGATAGTAGAAATTAGCGGTGTTGCAGCATGCATCCCAACTCCTTGTGCCATAGGTGAAACGTAATTGAGCGGATTTACCCTTCTTGCCTTGAAGCTACAGCGTGGTTAGCGGCGCTTACGTACCCTTATCACTCTTATAGATGTACCGAAAAGCGTATTGGATCCGTTCGTTTGCTGTCTGGCTGCAACGCCAATTATTCTGGGTATACACAAATTCTATTGCATATAGCGAAATGTTGCTTGGGTAAAAGTGGTATTTTATGAAAAATATCAGTTTCTCCAGCTAAAGGTAGTGTAACACAGATTTCGGTATGGTTTCTCGCGATAAGCATTGATAAACATGCGTAATTATTCTGATAGCATGATGTTCTCGGCGCTAATGCCTTACTGCTTTTCTGTGTATTCAGCGGAATAATTTTATCTGTCGGTGTAAAACACCGGAAAACAGAGGATAAACGGTGTGATGCCGGGTTATTCCGGTGAAGCATCCATATTAGCAAGAGTTCGTGACGGCACGACGACAGCGCCGGGTCTGCGAGCGATCACTATAGCGACTATACCTCAGCTGATTTTGTCGGCTATCGCACATTGCTGACGGGCGGGGAGAATGTGCTTCGCGCATTGTTCATCTTGCTGTGCTAATTTGTGTGGTGAATTTCTCAGTGGTTCCACTGCGTCTTTAAAATAAACGGAGATTTATCATGCGCTTTTCAATAAAAGCTCTGGGATGTGCGATGGCGGTATCGCTGGCACTAACGCCTGTTATGTCAATGGCTTGGGAGAAAGATAAAACATACGCCATCACCATTTTGCATACGAATGACCACCACGGCCACTTCTGGCATAACGACCACGGCGAATATGGGTTGGCGGCGCAAAAAACGCTGGTCGATCAGATTCGTCAGGAAGTGGCGAGTAAAGGTGGCAGCGTACTGCTGCTTTCCGGCGGTGATATCAATACTGGCGTGCCTGAGTCCGATTTACAGGATGCGGAGCCAGATTTTCGTGGTATGAACATGGTTGGCTATGATGCGATGGCGCTTGGCAACCACGAATTTGATAATCCGCTGTCTGTCCTGCGCCAGCAGGAGAAATGGGCAAAATTCCCGCTGTTATCGGCCAATATCTACCAGAAAAGCACCAATCAGCGCTTATTTAAGCCTTATGCCCTGTTCGACAAGCAAGGTGTGAAAATCGCGGTTATCGGCCTGACAACGGACGATACGGCCAAATTAGGCAATCCTGAGTATTTTACCGATATCGAATTCCGTAATCCTTCTGCGGAAGCGAAGCAGGTTGTTGAGCAATTGCGTAAGAGCGAAAAGCCAGATGTGATTATTGCTGCGACGCACATGGGACACTATGACGACGGTAATCATGGTTCCAATGCGCCGGGCGATGTAGAAATGGCGCGTAGCCTGCCAGCTGGATATTTGGACATGATTGTCGGGGGACACTCGCAGGATCCGGTCTGTATGGCGCAGGAGAATAAAAAACAGGTGGATTATGTACCGGGTACGCCTTGTGCTCCCGATCGCCAGAACGGCACCTGGATTGTTCAGGCGCATGAGTGGGGGAAATATGTCGGTCGGGCTGATTTCACATTCCGCAATGGTGAATTGAAGCTTGAGCATTATCAGCTGATTCCAATCAACCTGAAGAAAAAGGTAGAAAAGGACGGCAAGACCGAACGTGTTTTCTATACGCATGAAATCACGCAGGATCCTGACGTCATGAAAATGCTGACGCCGTTCCAGGAAAAAGGGCAGGCGCAGTTGGGCATCAAGATCGGCAGTGTGAAAGGCAAACTGGAAGGCGATCGCAGTCAGGTGCGTTTCCGTCAGACGAATCTGGCGCACGTGCTGCTGTCGGCGCAGCTTGAGCGTGCTGAGGCGGATTTTGCCATTATGAGTGGCGGTGGCGTACGTGACTCAATTGAATCCGGTGATATCACCTATAAAGATGTGCTTAAGGTTCAGCCTTTTGCCAACACGCTGGTTTATGTGGATATGAAAGGCAGTGATGTCGAGAAATATCTGGCCGTCGCGGCGAATAAAAAGGTGGATTCCGGCGCCTATGCGCAATTCCTCAACGTCAGTTTGACGGCGGACGGGCAGGGCGTACAGAACGTGAAAATCAAAGGTGAACCATTGCAGGCAGATAAAGTTTACCGCATGGCAACGCTGAACTTTAATGCGATGGGCGGCGATGGCTACCCGCGGCTTGATAATCTGCCGGGCTATGTGAACACCGGCTTTGTCGACGCTGAAGTGCTGAAGCAATATATCGAGAAGCATTCACCACTGGACGCAGAAGCCTACGCGCCGAAAGGTGAAATTGTTTATAAGTAACTAATAATCATGGCGGTTTTTGTCTCTTCGCTGGTGGCGAAAACCGCTGTTTTTTCTCGTTCTAAAATTCTTCTGCAAAACCCCTGCAAAACTCTTCTGCAAAACGGTACGTAATTTAAGCTATTTAAACGGCGATGGTGATCCATTCCTTGCCTCTATCATCGTTGTACCTGTCGGTCATTGACTGATTCTTATGACCCAGCAGGGCTTTGGTATCGACGCCTTGCTTCCGGTATAGTCGCTCGGATAATGAGCGTTGCTCATGAAATGTTGGTGGCGATCCTTCACTCCATGTTAACCCGCTGGTGTCGCGTGCCTCGCTGAACGCTGACGTAATGGTTTTATCCTTTATGTCCCCTCCGCGTGTATTGATTCCGTTTCGCGTGAAATATTGGCAGTCATCCGACAGGGGTATTTAACAGTAAAAGCCGCAGGCGTTTTTTCAGGGGAAATTCTGTATCCGTCAGTCGGAAATCAGTTTTTCGGTTTTGACATCGAAAATGAATACATCGCCGGGTTTGATCAAGGCGCATGGGAGACATCACTAAATGGCTAACAATGAATTTAAACCGTTTGCGACAGCGGCGGGTGCCAACGTTACATCACAATCCGAGTGGGAAAGCCTGCCAGCACTGTTTAGCGGATTCACATCCGGTAAGGCGTCATCAGCGCAAATCAATAAAGCGGTCCGGCAGGCCTCTGTAATTGCGTCTGTCGTGGCTCAGTTTATTGCAGATACGAATGATGCCGACGTATTAGATAACGGGAATATCGCAGCGCTAGAGCAGTCGCTATTGCTTGCCCTACAAAAGAACGCCGCCAGTAACATTCCCGTCGCATCAACAACGGCCGCGGGGATTGTGCGACTCAGTAGCGCCACAAACAGCGATGCTGAGACATTAGCTGCGACACCATTCGCTGTGCGTTCCGTAATGCAAAATGCTGACGGGCGGCTAGCAAAAAACCAGAATGGTGCAGACATACAGGACAAAGTCGCGTTTGCTAAAAACGCTCAGGTCCCTCATCTGGGCAGTTCATGGATCGAGTTTGGCGGCAGTTCTGGCAATTGGACGACATCACAATTCATTGATTTTCTGAATTCGTTGGGGGCGTTCGATCATCTGTATTTCGTGTGTGCTGGCACATGGAGTTTTTCAGCAAACAAAAAAATCAGCGATACGAACTGTGGGCATATCGAGTTGGCTGGTGCTGTTGTTGAGGTTTTTGCAAGTCGATTTAATCTCCGTACGGTGCGTGTCACAACGATGTCATCATCCAGTGACCCTCTGGCAATACAGGGACAGTTCGTTTATGTCGAGTCGGAAACACCAGGCTCAGGCGAGTGGCGACGTGAATTTAATACTAAAAATCTCACGGCGAATGATATTGGTGCCGTCCAAATTAGCGAGATCGTCGGGATGCCGCAACCGTGGCCACTCACAACCATACCGTCAGGATGGTTGCCGTGCGCCGGCCAGTCATTTGATACGTCAGCATATCCGATTTTAGCGAGCCGATACCCATCAGGAATACTGCCAGACCTCCGTGGTGAATTCATTCGCGGTTGGGATAACGGGCGCGGCGTTGACCCTGCCCGAACCAATCTGTCCGGGCAAGCGTTTGCAACAGAGTCACACACACATGCAAGTGGATCGCTCGAAGTCGGGAGTGGAACGCCGTTGTATGTCGGAAAAGGGCTGCAAGATGGAGGAGGAAATTTGTACTCCCGAACCGGCGTTAATAACAACGCTGGTACTGAAACCCCGCCCCCGTAACATTGCATTTAACTACATCGTGAGAGCAGCATAATGAAATATTCAGCACAAGTTAAAACAACAGAATTGAACGAAAAGGGGCTGGCTGTAGAATCTGGCTGGGTCACTGTTTATCAGGTTAATCAGGTAACCCGTGAATACCTACAGGCAAATTATGAGTTCCTGATGCGCGGTGTCGGGGTGTCTGCCGGAAGTTATGTTGATGAACCAGAAATGCCAGCGGAAGGAAAAGCACTGTGCCGCTCTGCTGACGGAAAAAGCTGGGAGCACATTCCAGATTATCGAGGGGAGCGAGTTTACAACACTGAAACCCGTCTTGCGCATTATGTGACGCAACTGGGGGAACTGCCAAGCGACGTAACCTTGCTGGCTCCAGCAACAGAGTTTGACGCGTGGAACGGCAAAAAATGGGTGACTGATGTTGCTGCACAGCAGGCCGCGGTGGCAAAACTGGCGCAACAGCAACTCGCATCACGTAAAGCTATCGCGGCAGCGCGCATTAATGAACTGACGTACGCAGTAAATCTTGATATTGCGACTGACGCAGAGAAAGCAGCGTTGATCGAGTGGCAGCGGTATGCGGTGCTATTGAGTCGCGTCGATGTTAATGCTGCTGCTATTGGGTGGCCTGAACAGCCAGCGTGATTAGTGATTACGCAAAAAACGACAGACGCCCGGCGATAATGTCGAGTGCGTCTTCTAGTGCCGGAACGGGATCAATATGAATCGCTGGCGCGTCAGTTTCGCCGATGCGTACAGCGACATAGTGACCAGAGTCTTCAATGATTGCGTATGAGTTGATAGGTCAACATTCATGGCATTGGCTGAGTCAATAACACTGTAGTTTGGGTCGAGAATCAACTGAGCAGATTCACGCTTAAATTAGGGACTGAAACGTTTTCTCATTGTGTCACCAGTGTTGTTATGAGGTGAAGGATATCACCTCATAACAGGTAGCCAAATTCATTAAACCACTACATTACGGCTCATTAAAACCTCTCTTTTTTACATCGTTTTTTCTCAATATCCCGTGACAACCACCAGTTAACTGTTAGAATCATCTATCATGATTCACGGTTGTGAATTGCTATAAAAAAATAAAAAACCATTAATTTCAAAGAGTAAAATTATAAAATGCAGGCTCAGCCCAAGACCAAGCACGAAGAGCTGCTCAATACGCTACTATCCTATATAGATTCAAACACTCTGTTGGATGAGTCTCTTGCCTCTGATATTCAGAGAGATATCAGAGCACTACCTGAGACTTCGCGCTCTTACTTAACAGCGTGGCTCATGGTTGCACTCGGTAAACACGATGATGCAGTTGAGTGGTTCAAAGATGCCATGGTAACTTCGGGTGAAAATGCTTCAATTGTCGCTGGGAATTATGTGGGATACCTAAGTTGCTCTGCTCATAATCTCTTTCACAGAGAAGAAGTGTTTCGTTTATCCGAGATTTACTTCACTCAACGAATTAGAAAAATGGCTAGAAACGCTGCGTTTTGCATTGGTAGCGAAAGACTTGTAAAACGATACACAGTCATGCTCAAAGCATTACTTGATGGTGATGAGCGTGAAAAAATTGAGCGGGAGGGGGCTGAAATGGTGAATACTATTCTAGAATTCAAACAGGCCACAAAGCTTACTACGTCTGAGATTCAACACCTGTGCGATGCTGCAGAAAAAATTGCGAATGACAACGGCATAAATTGTGTTGGCGTCGAGTACTTCCTCACTGGAGGTTATGACAACGCTTTAATTCTCTTCGCCGCGACTAAGGACGCCGACACTCTAACTACTCTGAACCTTGAGTTAATTAGTTTACTCGCTGATGATGCTTACATTGACCGCCCATTCACATCGTGGTTTAAAAGTTCAGAGCAAGAAGGACTTGAGCTATGAGCGTAGTCGGCCAGGATTTCATTAACTTCGCTGAAAAGTGCCTCGCCGATGGCGATGAGATTGGTTTTAGAAATACCGTTGGTCGAGCCTATTATGGCGTCTACCATGAAATTTGCAGCAAGCTTGAACACTGCTATGTACTCACCTCCCATGAGGGAGTTCGTGAGTATCTTATGAGAGAAGCTCAATGCAAGGCAGAGCCTTTTGATAAATCCGAGCTAAAAAAAATTGGCGCATTCCTACATCATCTTCATGTGCAGCGTAAATGGGCCGACTATCAACTAACGCGTGACATGGATAAATCTGATGCAGAGGCCGCCTTGAACGTAGCTAAAGAAGCTATGGCTAAAATCAAGGTCACGCACGAGACGGTATATCCACCGTCGGCAGAATAATTCAAATCTTACTAGAACCCGCCACGGCGGGTTTTTACTGCCCGGAGAAAAACGCAGATCGTCGTTCCGTGATAATTAATAATTTCCATGATTTCACTATACCGATTGAGATAGAACAATCAGCCTATCATGTGAATTTTTCCGTGTAATTAGTCGATCAACCAATCATTGGACTCATCGAACATTTCTTCCACGACGCGAGCAATGATCGCTTTATCAGATTTGCTTGCGTCGGTATTGATGCCGTTCGCCTGCATCGCTTTTGCTTTCACTGCGGCATCTGGAAAGACTCTGTGAACTCGCTTTGTTAGCTCGCCTTCAATTAGTGAGTGAGCATTGCGGATACTGGAAACGTTGCGCTTATCGTAGACTAGTTCAACAAACATTGCGGGATACCTCTTCATAAATAACTGTGTTTATATACAGTAATTCATTGCAGGGATGCTGAAAAGGGGTTCTGCAAAACTATTTTTTATTACATGGATATCAATAGGTTACAAAATCGAATGTTATCTATTTTTTTGTGATTAAAATAGGCGGTAACGTATTATATAACAATGGGTTACATAATTAGTTTCCGCCTACTGAAGCAGTATATCGAGAAGCACTCTCCGCTGGATGCGGAAGCCTACGCGCCGAAAGGTGAGATTGTTTATAAGTAACAAATTGTTTATAAGTAACAAATAGTGATGGCGGTTTTTGTCTCTTTACTGATGACTGAAACCGCCATTTTTTCTGTGCGAGCGCTTAGAGGCGGTGCTGCATGTAAGCCGCACATGACAAAAATGAATTGAATCTAATTTTCTGATTTAATTGATTAAATAATCTTACGTTTAGTAAAGTGCTTTAAAATAACAGACCAGCCAAATACGCGATACTCCTGATGCACCCTCACTAACGGAGTAGTCGGTACTATGAAAAACGTAAATATTGAAATCAACGTCTGTGGCAGCACGGGAAAATCAACATGTGCTGTTAATCCCCCAATTCAGATCAATCCTCACACCTGCTGTCATGTGGATACGGATAATCAGTGCGAGCCGCAACCTGGTGTGTCCGGGGTTTCTTCTGTATTCGGGCGCACCGGTGTCGTGATCGCACAAACCGGTGACTATACGGCCGATCAGATTACCGAAACTGCCACCAGAACCTTTGCCACGCCGGATGAAAAAGCGGTCTGGAATGCAAAGCAGGATGCATTAATCTCTGGCACCACTATCCGCACGCTCTTTGGGCAATCACTGCTGGGCAGCGGCGATGTCTCACCAACGCTGGCACAAATGGGGGCTGCGGCTGTCGGGCATACCCATACCACAGCGGAAATCACCGACTACACGCAAAAAACGAAGCAGCTCATCCGTTCCTCGCTGGAAGCGGGGGCGGGCGTGACGCTGAGTTATAACCCGGTGAATGAGAAAACCATTATCAGCGCGACGGGTGGTTCGGGTTCGGGTACGGGCGGTTCAGGTTCGGGTACGGGCGGTTCAGGTTATATCGTTGCCGATCGTCAGGGCGCAACGGCGGGGCAAAATCATGCGTTCAGCATTAGCCCACAAAATACGTTTAATCTCGCGGCGTATGCGCTGAAAGAAGTCGCAGGCGCGGCGAATCAGACTTATGTGGTGGATGATTTCGGCGTGTCTAGCGAAGAGAACTACAACGTAACTCATGCTGCTGTGTTTGATAACACATTACGTCCCTATGTCGGAAAGCTATATAACTTGGCGAAATCCGGTAATTTTTATTCGTCACCAATCAAATCAGACGGTGAAAGCATTGAAATTGATGCTGTTAATAAAACGCTGATTCCTGTGATGACAGCAAATAATAGTTCAGTTGGCTACACGGTTGACGCATCGTCCGAGTATTCAACGCAATACGCGGCGTGGACAGCATTCAACGGAACGTTAAATCGATACTGGGCATCCAAAACGGTACCAACAGTGGCTAACCCACATTGGTTGCGTATTACTATGACGGTTCCTGTATTGATTGATACATACAGAATAACAAACGAAAACCTGAATCCTGGGCCACTCAGCCCGAAATCGTGGATGTTTCAGGGGAGTAATGATGGTACAACGTGGAATACGTTACATACGGTATCTAATGATACTCGTGATGGGAGGGGGGCGGTTCGAGAATATACGTTCACCAATGACACGCCGTATTCATCATTCCGTATTTTAATAACCGAGCACAATGCTGGCCCGCATGTCCAAATAGGGGAGCTTGAAATATTCCGCAGAGAGCGACTATTGATTAACGGCAGTGATGGAAAATGGTATTCAGCGAACAATGGGATATTAACATCGATCCCTGCGCCATCTGTGGCGGAAGATTTTTATGAGACTGGTTTTTTGTCATCTGGCGTAATCCCCGAATCCTCTTTGTCAGGAATACAGCCAGTAACGATTTTTTCATCAAAAAATATTGATGCAAAAGTGCTATATACACCGCATCCTCAAATTGCCATACAGAAAACCCTGGCGAGCGCGGCGTTATGGTCACAAATCAACTCCGCAGTGCTGACAGCTACGCAGACGGGAAATGGTAAAGTGCGTGTCGCTGTCACGCGGGACTTAGTGAACTGGCATGTGTGGCGGAGCGGGGCGTGGGTTGATGTGGGGGCACTGTCAGCAGATACGGCGGGCGCAACGAAACTGATCGCCGACGGTATGACGCCTGCTGAGTTTGGCGCTATTACGGCGGCACAGTGGACACAGCTGTTTTCATCCAATAACGGGGTGCCGGATTCGCTTGCCTTTGCCTTCGCGCTTGATATCACTGATCCGGTAACAGATGTTGCGACCATTGACCGACTGGTGCTGAACGTTAATGACGTGCCCAGTTGGAAAGTACAGTCTCCTGCGGAAGTGGAGATCCGCTGGCGCACCGATAGCGTGACATTCCGCACTGCGACGGCAGGTAATTACAAACTGGCGTACCAGATGCCGTAATTTGTCTCCTGATTTCTCTATTCTATTGGCCGTGTACATCGCGGCTTTTTTTATTCTGGCTTTTATAGAAAAAGAAATTATAGAAAAGGAAACTGTAGATTAGTAAAGCGCTTTAAAATAATACCCCGGTCAAATAAGTGATACTCCCTGTGCCTTTTATTAACGGAGTCATCAACACCATGAAAGACATTAATATTGAAATCAATGTTTGTGACAGTACAGGCAAAGCAACATGTACCGTTCATCCCCCTATTCAGGTTAATCCCCATACCTGCTGCCATTCAGATCATGGCGGCGATCAAGAACCCGGCGTCTCCGGCGTTGCCTCCGTATTCGGACGGACTGGCGTGGTCACTGCACAAGTCGGCGACTATACGGCCGATCAGATTACTGAAACCGCCACCAGAAAATTTGCCACACCGGATGAAAAGGCGGCCTGGAATGCAAAGCAGGATGCATTAATCTCTGGCACCACTATCCGTACGCTCTTTGGCCAATCGCTGTTGGGCAGCGGTGATGTTTCGCCGACGCCAGCGCAACTCGGGGCTGCGGCTGTCGGGCATACTCACACCACCGCGGAAATCACTGACTACACACAAAAAACGAAGCAGCTTATCCATTCCTCGCTGGAAGCCGGGGCGGGCGTGACGCTGAGCTATAACCCTGTGGATGAGAAAACCATTATCAGCGCGGTGGGTGGTTCGGGCACAGGCGGTTCTGGCTATATTGTTGCCGATCGTCAGGGTGCAACAGCGGGACAAAATCATGCATTCAGCATTAGCCCACAAAGTACGTTTAATCTCGCAGCATACGCGCTGAAAGAAGTCGCAGGCGCGGTGAATCAGACTTATGTGGTGGATGATTTCAATGCGTCGAGTGAGCCTAATTACAACGCGACGAGTGCGGTTATTTTTGACGGTATGGCTAGTCTTTATACTGGTTCAAACTATCAGTTCATCCCTGACGGGGATTTTTATTCTGCTGAAATAAAAGCAGATGGAAAAGAGGTAGACATTTCGTTAATAAATGCATCTTCTTCATCTGTTATTCCTTTAATGACGTCTAATACATTACCTGTAGGTTATACAGCGAGTGCGTCTAATGAGTCTCTAGGGACCTATAAAGCCTTTATCGCATTCGATGGCTCTAATAATTCAGGCCCTCCGCCTAACTGCTGGGGAACGGATGGCACATGGGTACCTTCTGTTGCACGTCCTCACTGGCTACAAATTGATTTACCATCGAAAGAAGCCATCGGTGGTTATCAAATTACTAACCGTAGCCAAATGGATATGGGGAATGTGCGAACATGGAAACTTCAGGGCAGTAATGATAATGGTGTAACATGGAGTGATTTACATTCCGTTACTGATGATATGAATAATGATCCCGGTGCGGTGAGAAACTTTACACTCTCACAATCCGCTAGTTACAAAACTTACCGTTTGTTAATTACGGCTATTAACGGTAGTAGCCCATATGTCACTATTTCAGAATTAAAATTTTTCCCACCGAATGAAAAATTCATCATTAACACTGGTGGGAAAAACTATGGTTTCTTAGGAAGCGTACTGACTGAAATCACTGGTGAGCTGACTGCTGAAAAAATAAATCTGTTAGGTGTATCAAGTGTTGATTCGTTAAATACGACACTGCCTAATTTAACTACTTCTGTAAAACTGATTTCTGCTCAGCCGATTAGTGTGCGTACAATATATATCCCATTAGCACAGTCAGTAACTCAGAAATTATTAACATCAGCTGGCTCATGGTCACAGATTAATGCCGCAACGTTAACGGCAACGCAGACAGGCAACGGTAAAGTGCGTGTCGCCGTGACGTGGGATTTGGTGAACTGGCATGTCTTGCGGAACGGGGCATGGGTCGATGTTGGTGCGCTGTCAGCCAATACGGCGGGGGCAACGGCGTTGATTGCAGACGGCATGACACCAGCCGAGCTCGGCGCTGTTACGGCGGCACAGTGGACGCAACTGTTTTCATCCAATAACGGCGTGCCGGACTCACTCGCGTTCGCATTTGCGCTTGATATCACCGATCCGGTCACCGACGTAGCGACCATTGATCGACTGGTATTGAACGTCAATGATGCTTCCAGCTGGAAAGTGCAGACTCAGGCGGAAGTGGAGATCCGCTGGCGCACTGACAGCGTGACATTCCGCACTGCGACGGCAGGTAATTACAAACTGGCGTATCAGGTGCCGTAATTTGTCTCCTGATTCTCTATTCTATTGGCCGCGTATATCGCGGCTTTTTTTATTCTGGCTTTTATAGAAAAAGAAATTATAGAAAAGGAAACCGTAGATTAGTAAAGTGCTTTAAAATAATACCCCGGTCAAATAAGTGATACTCCCTGTGCCTTTTATTAACGGAGTCATCAACACCATGAAAGACATTAATATTGAAATCAATGTTTGTGACAGTACAGGCAAATCAACATGTACCGTTCATCCTCATACCTGCTGCCATTCAGATCATGGCGGCAATCAAGAACCCGGCGTCTCCGGCGTTACCTCCGTATTCGGGCGTACCGGTGTTGTCACTGCACAGCCAGGCGACTATACAGCCGATCAGATTACCGAAACCGCCACCAGAAAATTTGCCACACCGGATGAAAAGGCGGTCTGGAATGCAAAGCAGGATGCATTACTCTCTGGCACCACTATCCGTACGCTCTTTGGCCAGTCGCTGCTGGGCAGCGGTGATATCTCACTGACGCCAGCGCAAATGGGCGTTGCGGCCGCGGATCACTCGCACACCACCGCGGAACTCACTGACTACACACAAAAAACGAAGCAGCTTATTCATTCCTCGCTGGAAGCCGGTGCGGGCGTGACGCTGAGCTATAACCCGGTGGATGAGAAAACCATTATCAGCGCGGTGGGTGGTTCGGGCACAGGCGGTTCTGGCTATATTGTTGCCGATCGTCAGGGTGCAACAGCGGGACAAAATCATGCATTCAGCATTAGCCCACAAAGTACGTTTAATCTCGCAGCATACGCGCTGAAAGAAGTCGCAGGCGCGGTGAATCAGACTTATGTGGTGGATGATTTCAATGCGTCGAGTGAGCCTAATTACAACGCGACCAATGACGTTATTTTTGACGGTATAGCCAGCCTTTATACCGGTTCAAATTATCAATTAGTCCCGGATGGAAAATTTTACGCTGCCGAAATAAAAGCGGATGGAAAGGCGATAAGCATTCTTCAGAAAACACCGACCGTATCAGCAACGGTGGAAAGCATTATTCCTGTAATGACGGCTAATAACGCGCCAGCAGGCTACGAAGCAATCGCAAGTTCAAACAGCAGAGATCCTGGGGCTGGGTCTGCAATATATAAAGCTTTTAACCGATCTCAGGTTGGGGGAACTGATTCATGGACTAGCGATGGTGCGCCTTCTGTCTCATCGCCGCAATGGGTTGGCGTAAAACTCCCTGCGCCCGCGCTTGCGAAAGGCTATTCCGTTGTGACCCGTAATCAGTCTGGGTATTCAAACTCGCCGCGTACCTGGACGTTTCAGGGGAGTCATGATGGGGTTACGTGGGCAGTATTGCATACGATTACAAATGATACCCAGAATACGCCTGGTCAGAAACGCACGTATGTCATTAATAACGATATCAGCTATCAATATTATCGTATTCATATCACACTTGCGAATTATGGGATTTTATCATCATTTGTCGGCGTTGATGAATTAGAAATTTACGAGTCCCTGGATAAGTTTGTAATTAACTACGGCGGTAAAAATTACGGTGTCAATAATGGCTCATTGAAAGAGATTGACGGTGAGTTAACAGCGGAAAAAATTAGTGCTCAGGGAATTAGCAGTGTCAGTAACCTGACGTCACTCTTCACTAGCTCAGTCAAAGTCATCTCAAATTCAGAAATGAATATTGAGACGAAATACACGCCACACTCGCAGATCCTGACCCAGTCAGCATTGGCTTCATTAGTCAGTTATGGCCAGATTAATGCCGCAACGTTAACGGCAACGCAGACAGGCAACGGTAAAGTGCGTGTCGCCGTGACGCGGGATTTGGTGAAGTGGCATGTCTTGCGGAACGGCGTGTGGGTTGATGTTGGTGCGCTGTCAGCCGATACGGCGGGGGCAACGACGTTGATTGCAGACGGCATGACACCAGCTGAGCTCGGCGCTATTACGGCGGCACAGTGGACGCAGCTGTTCTCATCCAATAACGGCGTGCCGGACTCGCTTGCCTTTGCGTTCGCGCTTGATATCACCGATCCGGCAGCAGATGTCGCGACGATTGACCAGTTGGTGCTGAACGTTAACGATGCGTCCAACTGGAAAGTGCAGTCCCCCGCGGAAGTGGAGATCCGCTGGCGCACTGACAGCGTGACATTCCGTACCGTAACGGCAGGCAATTACAAACTGGCGTATCAGGTTCCATAATTCGCCTCTCGATTATCTATTCCAATGGCCGCTATTTTGCGGCCATTTTTGCTTCTGTATTTTATATAAAAGGAAACGATGGATTAGTAAAGTGCGTTGAAATAATACATTGGGAAAATAAGTGATACTCCTTATTCCCTTGATTAATGGAGTCATCAATACCATGAAAGATATCAATATTGAAATTAATGTTTGTGACAGCACAGGCAAATCAACCTATACCGTTCATCCTCATACCTGCTGCCATTCAGATCATAGCGGTGGGCAAGAGCCTGGCGTTTCCGGCGTTACCTCCGTATTCGGGCGTACCGGCATCGTAACCGCACAAGCTGGCGACTATACGGCCGATCAGATTACTGAAACGGCTACCAGAAAATTTGCCTCGCCGGATGAAAAAACGGCCTGGAATGCAAAGCAGGATGCATTACTCTCTGGCTCCACTATCCGCACTGTCTTTGGTCAATCGCTGCTGGGTAGCGGTGATGTTTCACCAACGCCAGCACAAATGGGCGTTGCGGCCGTAGGACATACTCATACTACGGCGGATATCACTGACTACACGCCAAAAACGAAGCAGCTTATTCATTCCTCACTGGAGGCCGGAGTAGGCGTAACGCTGAATTATAACCCGGCGAATGAGAAAACCATCATCAGCGCGGTAGGCGGTTCTGGCGCAGGCGATTCGGGCTATATCGTTGCCGATCGCCAGGGCGCAACGGCAGGGCAAAATCATGTGTTCAGCATTAGCCCACAAAATACATTTAATCTCGCGGCGTATGCGCTGAAAGAAGAAGTCGGTACGGCGAATCAGACTTACGTTGTTGATGATTTTAATACGTCGAGTGAACAAAGTTATAACGCGACGAATGCGGTTATGTTTGGTGATCTACTACATCTTTACACCGGTGTATCGGTACAGCTGGAAAAAGACGGTGAGTTTTATTCATCGCCAGTTCGCGCGGATGGGAGATTTATCTCGATCGAGCTACCTGATGTTAAAAGTAATATTATCCCTACAATGTCTGCAAATGATTACGAAGGGTTTAGTGCTGCATCCAGTAGTCAATTAAATGAAAACTCACCAGCATATAAGGCTATGAATGGCACAACAATAAACAATCTTGATGCGTGGTGGTCATCAAAAAAACCAACATCAGAATTTCCCCAATGGATACAGGTGAAATGCCCGAATCCAACCAAGACTGATGGGTTACGAATAACCAACATGAATACCCCGTATGCCAATGACTTGGCATCACCAAAGTCATTTCTATTACAAGGGAGTAATGATGGGGTAATTTGGGATGAAATATATTCAGTAGTTAATGATAGTCGAAATGGTAATCAACAGCTGCGAGAGTGGTCATTCCCCAAAAGTGAAGCGTATATTTACTTTAGGCTTAATATAACCGATAGCAATGGTAGTGGTAACTTTGTCCAAATTGGAGACCTGAAATTACTTTCAGCTAATGATAGTGTTCTGATAAAAACAGGAACAGGAGAATATTTTACGGCGAGTAACGGTATGTTATTTCCGGCTGAATTAAAACCATTTAATGGATTTTCCGATAGCGGGAAAATCATGGCATCACAGCTGGTTGGAAAATTACCGATATCTATTGTGTCCACATCTCAGCTGAATGTGCCAGTGAAATACGCACCTTACTCACAAATAGCAATTCAAAAATCACTGACGTCCGCAGTATGGTCACAGATTAATTCCGCAACGCTAGCAGCCACACAGACAGGTAATGGTAAAGTGCGTGTCGCCGTGACGCGGGATTTAGTGAATTGGCATGTCTTGCGGAACGGGGCGTGGGTTGATGTTGGTGCGCTGTCAGCCGATACGGCGGGGGCAACGGCGTTGATTGCAGACGGTATGACGCCAACTGAACTCGGTTCCATTACGGCGGCCCAGTGGACGCAGCTGTTTTCATCCAATAACGGCGTGCCGGACTCACTTGCCTTTGCGTTCGCGCTTGATATCACCGATCCAGCGACAGACGCTGCGACGATTGACCGACTGGTGCTGAATGTTAACGACGAGTCCAACTGGAAAGTGCAGTCCCCTGCGGAAGTGGAGATCCGCTGGCGTACCGATAGCGTGACATTCCGCACTGCGACGGCAGGCAATTACAAACTGGCGTATCAGGTTCCGTAATCGCGCACCACATTCAACGTGCTACTGGCCGCGAACTTCGCGGCCTTTTCTTCTCCGACCCATTTATCCCTGCCACTTAGCGCGTCATTCTAACCGCTTAACTCGCTATTCTGCCGCCTACCCAAATACCCGCCCCACGCGCGTACGCGATGACGTAATGTGCCGCCACGATTTTCCTTTATCCAAAATACGCGATGGCCTGCGTTATCGCGCAACGTCTTACCAGGGTTTCTTTTTCCACAGCTAACAAAATCAAACGATTGTAATTTTTAATTGAAGGATGTCTTATGAAGAGCAGTTCCATTCTTAAACACATCCCCTGGATGATTCTTGGAATCATCGGGGCTGCCTGCCTCGGCGTAGTCGCACTACGTCGCGGTGAGCATGTCAGTGCATTATGGATTATTGTTGCTTCTGTCGCCGTTTACCTCGTGGCCTATCGATACTACAGCCTGTATATCGCACAGAAAGTCATGAAGTTGGATCCGACCAGAGCAACTCCTGCCGTTGTTAATAACGACGGTCTTAACTATGTGCCGACGAACCGTAACGTCCTGTTCGGGCACCACTTTGCCGCTATCGCTGGTGCAGGCCCGCTGGTTGGGCCGGTACTGGCCGCGCAGGTCGGTTACTTGCCGGGCACCTTATGGCTGCTGGCAGGGGTAGTGCTGGCAGGTGCAGTACAGGACTTCATGGTTCTGTTTATTTCAACCCGCCGTAATGGCGCGTCGCTAGGCGAAATCGTTAAGAAAGAGCTGGGCCCTGTACCGGGTACGATTGCGCTGTTCGGCTGCTTCCTGATCATGATCATTATTCTTGCCGTACTGGCGCTGATTGTGGTGAAAGCACTGGCAGAAAGTCCATGGGGCGTCTTTACCGTTTGTTCAACGGTGCCGATCGCGCTGTTTATGGGCATTTACATGCGCTTTATCCGTCCGGGTAAAGTCGGTGAAGTCTCAGTGATGGGTATCGTGCTGCTGGTCTTGGCGATCTGGTTCGGCGGCGTGGTTGCACATGACCCGTACTGGGGCCCGGCGCTGACCTTCAAAGATACGACGATTACCTATACGCTGATTGGCTATGCTTTCGTGTCCGCACTGCTGCCAGTATGGTTGATTCTGGCTCCGCGTGACTATCTGGCAACCTTCCTGAAAATTGGTGTCATCGTCGGTCTGGCGATTGGTATCGTGATCCTGAATCCGGATCTGAAAATGCCAGCGGTAACGCAGTTTGTCGATGGCACCGGCCCGGTCTGGAAAGGTACGCTGTTCCCGTTCCTGTTTATTACTATCGCCTGTGGCGCCGTATCTGGCTTCCACGCGCTGATTGCGTCCGGTACCACACCGAAACTGCTGGCTAACGAAAACGATGCTCGCTTCATCGGCTACGGCGCCATGCTGATGGAATCGTTCGTTGCGGTGATGGCGCTGGTTGCGGCATCTATTATCGAACCCGGTCTGTACTTCGCGATGAACACCCCGCCAGCGGCGCTGGGTATTACGATGCCGGATCTGCACCGACTGGGCACGGCGGATGCGCCGATGATCCTGGCGCAGTTGCAGGACGTATCCGCCCACGCGGCGGCGACCGTTAGCTCCTGGGGCTTCGTAATTTCTCCAGAGCAGATTCTGCAAACGGCGAAAGATATCGGTGAACCTTCCGTTCTGAACCGTGCAGGCGGTGCACCAACGCTGGCTGTTGGTATCGCACACGTGTTCCACCAGATCATTCCTGGTGCCGACATGGGCTTCTGGTATCACTTCGGTATTCTGTTTGAAGCGCTGTTCATTCTGACCGCGTTGGATGCAGGCACACGTGCTGGCCGCTTCATGTTGCAGGATCTGTTGGGTAACTTCGTTCCGTTCCTGAAGAAAACCGACTCTCTGATCGCAGGCATCATCGGTACGGCGGGCTGTGTCGGCCTGTGGGGTTACCTGCTGTATCAAGGCGTGGTCGATCCGCTGGGCGGCGTGAAGAGCCTGTGGCCGTTGTTCGGTATCTCTAACCAGATGCTGGCTGCCGTAGCGCTGATTCTGGGTACGGTGATTCTGATTAAGATGAAACGGACACAGTACATCTGGGTAACGCTGCTTCCGGCGATTTGGCTGCTGATCTGTACGACCTGGGCTCTGGGTCTGAAACTGTTCAGCGACAACCCGCAGTTGGAAGGCTTCTTCTATATGGCGAACATGTTCAAGGGCAAAATTGCGGAAGGCGGTGCTGACCTGAGCGCGCAGCAGATTGCGAACATGAACCATATCGTGACCAACAACTATACCAACGCCGGTCTGAGCATTCTGTTCCTGATCGTGGTGTACAGCATTATTGCGTATGGTATTAAAGAGGCACTGGCCGCCCGTAAAGTGGCTGAACGTACCGATCAGGAAACGCCGTATGTACCGGTTCCTGAAGGTGGAGTGAAAGTCTCTTCCGGCCACTAAGTCACTCGCACCCGTCAGATTTTGCGAGACAGCTAGCAAGGCTGAATGTGAAAGATGACGGGTACAGATACCCTGTATAATGTATAACGTTATACAGGGTATTTTTTATCTAGCCGCTATCGCAGGCGATGGTCTGGAGGTAATGATGTTTGGCAATCTGGGAAAAGCAGGAAAATATTTGGGCCAGGCGGCGCGTATGCTGGTCGGTATGCCAGACTATGACACCTATGTGCAGCATATGCAGACCAACCACCCGGATAAACCTGTGATGACGTATGAAGAATTTTTCCGCGAACGCCAGCAGGCGCGTTACGGCGGAGATGGCAAAGGCGGGATGCGCTGCTGTTAACGACTTGGAACCTGTTATGACTCAACCTTTATCCTCTGATGTGGCAGCCCCCGTGTATGTCACTATTCTGACCGGTTTTCTCGGCGCGGGAAAAACCACCTTATTACGACATATCCTGAATGCCGATCACGGCTACAAAATCGCCGTGATTGAAAACGAATTCGGCGAAGTGCCGATTGATAATACGTTAATCGGCGAACGTGCCAGTCAGATTACGACCCTGAGCAACGGTTGCATCTGCTGCACACAGTCCAATGAACTGGCCGATGCGCTGCTCGATCTGATCGACGGCGTGGATAACGGCACGTTGGATTTTGATCATGTCATCATTGAATGCACCGGTATGGCCGATCCGGGGCCGGTGGCGCAGACCTTCTTCTCGCGTGACGTTATCTGTGAACGCTTTGTTCTGGATGGGATTATCACGCTGGTGGATGCAGTACATGCGCAGCAACAGCTCGATCAGTTCACCATCGCCCAGTCGCAGATTGGCTATGCCGACCGCATACTGTTAACCAAAACCGACGTGGCAACCGAAGACGAAACGCTGCTACCGCGTCTTCAGCGCATTAATGCGCGTGCGCCGATCTATCCGGTGGTGCATGGCGATATCGATCTGAGCGTACTGTTTAACATCGACGGCTTTGTTCTCGGCGATAATGTGCTCAGTGACAAACTGGACGTGAAAACGCCAGTATTTCGTTTTATTGCCCCCACGCAGAACAACGTCCAGTCGATCGTTGTGTATCTCGATAAGGCGGTTGAGCTTCAGTCTGTTTCCGATGTGATGGAAAACCTGCTGCTGCAATTCTCCGATAATCTGCTGCGTTATAAAGGTATTCTGGCCATCAATGGTGATGACCGCCGCCTGCTGTTTCAGGGCGTTCAGCGCTTGTATAGCGCTGACTGGGACAGAGAATGGCAGCCTGATGAAGAAAGAAAGAGCGTTCTGGTGTTTATCGGTGTGGATTTACCTGAACAGGAAATCCGTGACGCTTTTGCTCGCCTGACGGCATAGCATTACTCATCTTACCTGTGCTGGTCGCTCTGACCAGCACCACTCCTTATCCCGCTTACGTTGCTCACTATCTGACAGAACCGCATTCACCCTATGGCGATCGGCAAAATGTGAATAGGGCAATTGCACAGAAAAATTCATACCTTATTGTAATTATTACGAATACATCTAAAACGTGATCGCTTCTCGCTTTTTAATTGAATGAGAGTGTTACTTTATTAAAACGATATTTCATTTTTTAGTGAGGTTAAGTATGCGTAGTGGTCTTGCCCTGTCATTAATGGCTTCCTGCATCACATTGGGTATTCAAGCGGGCTCCGCACAAGCGGCCAGTGCAGTGAAATTCCCCGATAAAATCTGTGACGTAACGCAATACGGGGCCGAAGGCCACCGCTTACAGATCGCACTGAATACCCAGGCTTTCCAGAAAGCGATTGATGACTGTGCTGCGGCCGGCGGCGGAACGGTACACGTTCCTCGCGGTAACTATCTGGTCGACCCGCTGTTCCTGAAAAGTAACATCAGGCTGGATTTAGCGAAAGATGCGACCATTGTTGCTTCAACCGAAGAAGCCGCGTATCGCGCGACGGAAAAAACCAAGTACGCTGAAGCAGAAAATGGCTGGCTTCCTTTTATCAGCATTGCCGATGCGCAGAACGTGGCTATCACCGGTCAGGGTACCATTGATGGGCAGGGTGCCGTCTGGTGGGAACGCTGGCGTGCGAATATTCGCGCAACGGGCAAGAAAGGCGGCACCGATCGTCCACGCCTGATTTATATCAAAAGCTCCAGTAACGTGCTGGTGGACGGCGTCACGCTCACGCATTCTCCAAGCTTCCACGTTGTGATGCGCTATTCACATGATGTGGATGTCAATGGCACGCGAATTCTGTCGCCGTGGCATGCGCCAAATACCGACGCTATCGACCCGATCGACAGCCAGAACATCCGTATCACCAACAACTATATCGACTGTAATGACGACCATATCGCGATAAAAGCCGAGAAGCCGGATAGCCGCTTCCCGAATGGCGTTGTCGATAACATTTATATCGCCAATAACATCCTGAAGCAGGGGCGCGGTATCTCTATCGGCAGTGAAACCTCCGGTGGCGTGAATAACGTGCTGGTCGAAAATAATCAGTTCGAAGGTTCCATGTACGGTATCCGCATTAAAACCCTGCGTGGTAAAGGCGGCGAAGTGAAAAACATCACCTACCGTAATACCAAAATGGTGGATGTCGAAATCCCGCTGGTCTTTGCTGGCTACTATAAAGCCGCGCCGATAGTGCAGGCTGAGGTTGATAAGATGCTGGCCGAAGGCGGCTTCACGATGGGCGAGCAGATTTATCCACCGGATACCGATCCAGAGCAGCCGTTTGATCAATACAAAACGCCGCATTTCAGTAATGTAACGATTGAGAATCTGGAGTCGACCGGTAAGACCAAGGCGGCGGCATATATCATCGGCGTGCCGGAAGCCCCGCTCAGTGGTTTCCACTTTGATAACGTGCGCATTGATGCAGATAAAGGGATTCGCGTAAGGAATGCGGAACTGCAAACCAAAGGCCTGACGGTGAATGTGAAAGAAGGCCCGGTGATGCAGTTGGATAAAGGGGCAAAAGTCGATCAGTAATGGGTTATGAAGCGGTAGCGGGGGGGCACACTGGCCGTGGAGTCCTCTGCTACCTGCTTCACTTTTAGGCACATCGCCCGACAGGTTGAATTCTTTTAATAGCAAGCATTAATCATGCTTGGCGATATCGGCAAAGGTGGCGCGCAGCAGTCGCGCCAGATCGTCTGCCGATAGCTCAATATCCAAACCGCGTTTACCGCCGGAAATGAAAATGGTCTCGAACTGACGTGCCGGTTCATCAATTACGGTCGGCAGCAGCTTCTTTTGCCCAAGCGGGCTGATTCCTCCTACCAGATAACCTGTGACACGCTGAGCGATAATCGGATCGGCCATATCGGCTTTTTTGGCCGACAGCGCGCGAGCAACTTTCTTGAGGTCCAGCATTCCTGAGACCGGCGTGACGGCTACGGCGAGGTTCTTCGCATCACCATTCAGGGAAACGAGCAGTGTTTTATAAACCTGTTCTTGATTCAGTCCCAGTTTTCTGGCCGCTTCCTCGCCAAAGTTGGTTTCGTCGCTGTCGTGGTGGTAGCTGTGTAACGTAAAAGCGATCTTATTCTTTTCGAGCAGATTGACTGCGGGTGTCATGATTTCACTATCCTTAACCCTTGAGCGGGTCTTATCTTGCAGACGCGGTTGCGCGCCATAATGTGTTCTTTTACTGCGTTGCGGAATGACCGTTGTTGAGCAGAGTAGGTAAATTCTCATCGCCATACAGATGCAGTGCGCCGACGGCCACAACGTAGTTTCCGGGCGGTAGCGCCTGAAGTTGCTGTTGCCAACGACGGTTACGTTGACCCATCAGCAGGTCGGTCATTTCATTACTGAATGTCGCAGGGATATCCGGCTTATATTGGCCGGGCCTGCTGTCTAGCCACCAACCTACCATCGTTTGCAGCAGACGTGCGTTGGTGTGCCAGTGTTTAATTGTATCTTCCAGTAGCAGCAGACCGCCCTGTGGTAGTTGCTGTAACAAATCAACCTGCGTCTGCTGCCCTTCCAGTTCGATAACCTGAATACCGTGAGATTTCGCCGCGTTAATCAACTGATAATCGATGCCGTAGTCGGGGCGTAAGCCCAGTAACTGCGCCTGTCTTGCTTGCAGCATCAGCGCGGCCTGCCAGGCCGGAAGCGTATTGATATTGCTCTCATCGAAAGAGAGCGATTCGCAGATTTTTTGCAGCTGGCGGTAATTTTCTGAGCTGAGGCGCTGCACGAGCGGCGGATCGGCGTCACTGTGGCCGAAGGGGGAATGCGCATCAGAGATATCGGCTTCGACGATGAGGGCGGTTGCCTGACGGAGCTGTTGCAGCAGCGTATCGGGTAGCGGTGCCATATCCTGACTGCCCATATGAATACTGCCGACCAGATGCAGCTGTCGTTCATTGGTAAGCTGAACGTCTATCGCCGGGTAGGCATAAGCCAGCGGTGAAATAAAGCCAAGAAAAGTCGCGATTCTACGCAGCAGTTGCCCCATTGATTCCGTCTCCTGATGTGGGAATAACTATGCTAAACGCTAGATGCGGAACAATACAAGGTATACCAATCCTAAGGGCACTGAAGCCTCAGTGTTTGGCTGATCGTTCATTATCGATTTTCCCTGCATGTAAAATATTGATGGTGTGTATTGGTGTGTATTGGTGTGTATTGGTGTGTATTGGTGTGTATAATAAAATCAGGTTAGGAGGATATATGAAATCAACTGACCTGATAAAGGAACTGGCAGCGGCAGGTTGTGAGTGCAAACGGCATAATGGCGGAAGCCACCAAATATGGTGGTCACCCATTACTGGAAAAACGTTTCCGGTGCCGCATCCCAAAAAGGATTTACCACTTGGAACTGTCAAATCCATCAAAAAATGGCGGGGATCTAATCCCCGCCTTTTCGGAGGCAATATGTTTTTTTCAGTCGGTGTGGAAACGCCAAAAGATGATGCTACGGCATATGGGCTGATCGTTCCGGCATTGTGTACTGATGATTACGGCTGTTTCTCTGCGGCTGACAGCCAGCAGGATATCGCACGCATGGCGCGGGAAGCGATTTTAGCCCTTATTGATGAAGCGGTGAGTCGCGGAAATCTGGACATTAAGCGACTTAATGATGCTGGGCATCTGATCTATGCGGCGATGCCTGATTTTGCGGACTATGATAGTTGGTTTGTGCTGGATGTGGATCTATCGGCTTTTGAAGGAAAGCCACAGCGATTGAACATTTCACTTCCTGATACGTTGATACAGCGTATTGATAATCGCGTGCGAGAGCAGCCGGGTACTTATCGCGATCGCAGCCACTTTTTGGCGGAAGCTGCACGCCATGAGCTGGAGTGAGCCTGGTTAGATAGGTCTGGTTGCAGGCGATAAAAACCGCGACGATTTTCGGAAAGGCCAAACGCGGCGCGCTGTTGAGACGCGCCGCGTTTGTATTACTCACTTTTAGGTTTAAAGCGCAGCAGGCGGTTGGCGTTGCTGACAACCGTGATGGAGGAGAGCGCCATGGCGGCACCGGCTACCACCGGGCTGAGTAGCGCGCCTGTCAGCGGGTAAAGCACGCCCGCGGCAATCGGGATCCCCAACGAGTTATAGATAAACGCGCCCAGCAGGTTCTGCTTCATATTGCGCAGCGTGGCATTGGAGAGCGCTAGCGCATCGGCGACGCCGTGCAGGCTGTGGCGCATCAGCGTGATGGCGGCGGTTTCAATCGCAATATCGCTGCCGCCTCCCATCGCAATGCCGACATCGGCCTGCGCCAGCGCTGGCGCATCGTTGATGCCGTCACCAATCATCGCCACGCGTTTGCCTTGAGCCTGTAGCTTTTTGATGGCCTCCGCTTTTCCGTCGGGCAGCACCCCGGCAATCACCTGGTCGATACCTGCTTCTTTCGCGATGCTCTTCGCCGTGAGCGGGTTGTCTCCCGTTAGCATGACGAGCTGATAGCCCTGCCGGTGCAGACGCTGCAAGGCGCTGACGCTATCCGCGCGCAGCGGATCGCGGATAGACAACACCGCGATGATGCGACCATTCGCCGCAAGCAATACTGGCGTGATCCCGCGCTGAGCCTGCTCGTTGATCAGGGCTTCACCTTCGGTGATATCGACCTGATGCTGTTTGAGTAGTGCCGGATTCCCCAGCAGCAGATTGGCATCGCCGATCTTGCCGCTGACGCCGAGACCGCGCAGCGTACGGAACTGCTCGGTTGGCGTGAGCGTCAGATTCTCTGCTCGTTCAAGAATCGCTTTTGCCAGCGGGTGATTTGAGCCCTGTTCCAGCGAAGCCGCCCAGGCCAGCGCCTGTGCTTCCGTCACGTCACCGAAGGTATGAACCGCCACAACGCGCGGTTGCCCCTCGGTTAGCGTACCGGTTTTGTCAAACACCAGCACATCCAGCTTGCTGGCCTGCTGTAAAGCATCGGCATCCCGCACCAGCACGCCAAACTCCGCGGCACGTCCGACGCCGGAAATAATCGACATCGGCGTTGCCAACCCTAGCGCACAGGGGCAGGCAATGATCAGGACGGTCGTGACGATAATGAGCGTGTAGACCACCTGCGGCTGCGGCCCAACGAAGAACCAGATCGCGCCGCTGAGAAGTGCGATAGCCACGACGACGGGAACAAACACGGCAGAGATGCGATCTGCCAACTGGCCGATAGCGGGTTTGCTGCTTTGTGCCTGCCTGACCAGCCGGATAATGCGCGACAGGGTGGTTTGGTTGCCGATCGCGTCCGCCCGGAAGAGAACGCTACCGTCGGAAACCAGCGTACCTGCGTGCACCGTATCGCCAGCCGTTTTGGCTTGCGGAATTGGCTCCCCAGTCAGCATGGCTTCATCCACCCACACTTCGCCTTGCAAAATCTCGCCATCGACAGGAACACGATCGCCGGTTGTCAGGCGCAGCGTCATGCCGGCCTGCACATCGGACAGCGGAATCGATTTCTCACCTTCTTCTGTCACGACGCGGGCGGTGGGCGGTGTCAAATCCAGCAGCCGCTCCAACGCACGAGAAGATCGCTGGCGAGCACGCTGTTCCAGTGCATGACCGAGGTTGATTAAACCGATGATCATGGCGCTGGCTTCATAATAAAGATGGCGCGCCGCCATCGGGAAAAGATCCGGCCACAGATTAACGGTAATGGAGTAAAGCCAGGCCGCACCCGTTCCCAGCGCGACCAGCGTATCCATCGTTGCGGCACCGTTTCTCAGGCTACGCCAGGCATTACGGTAAAAATGACTGCCAGCCAATACCATCACCGCCAGCGTCAAAATACCGATGATGAGCCACGGTGTTTGGCTTTCCGGCGTCAGGCTCATGCTGCCGCCCAGTACGCCCCACAGCATCAGCGGAACACCAAGCAGTAAGCCCAACGCGGCCTGCCATTGGAAACGGCGGATAGCCTGTTGAGAGGTTTGCTGCTGGCGTGCGCGGCGCGCTTCTTCATCCTGAATGATTTCCGCGCCATAGCCCGCTTGCTCAACGGCGGCAATCAACGCTTCCGGTTCAGCATGACCGCTGACCAACGCACTGCGCTCGGCCAGATTGACCCGCGCTTGCGTGACGCCGCTGACGTTTTGCAGCGCCGTCTGTACGCGGTTTACGCAGCTGGCGCAGCTCATGCCCTGAAGCAGGAGCTGCACGCTGTCGTCATCGCGGGTGGATGATGTGGTTGTTGCCGGAAGAATACTCTCGGCCGCTGGCAGCGCTTCCGGCGTCGTCGCTACCTGTGCCAGCGGCTCAGTTTTTGGGTGAACACTCTCCTGCACGCTGGCGTGATAACCCGCTTCTTCAATGGCACTAATCAGCACCGTGGCCTCCACGTTGCCATACACGGTTGCCTGCTCTGTAGTGACATCCGTCGCCACAACGCCGGGAATAACTTCCAGCACTTTACGCGTAGCCGCGACGCAGTGATTGCAGCTCAGGCCGGAAAGCTGGAGGGACACATCCGGCGTAGTAGCAAGCTGTGCTTCGTAGCCAGCCTGTTCAATGGTGTCGATCAACGTTTGTGAATCAACGTCGCCGCTGACGCTGGCGTACTGTTGTGTAACGTTGGTTTGTTCGACCGCAGGCAGCGCATCCAGTGCTTTTTTAACACGTTGGACACAGTGCCCGCAGGTCAGTCCCTGCAATGACAACACGACGGTTTGTGACATAGTAATTTTCTCCCGTGATCACAGCCGGAGGTGAAAGACGTTGACCGGCTATCTGATTTCTACTAGTTATTGGGTAAGGTAAACCTTCTAGCAAGGGGAGGGTCAAGGGGGAAATCATGAATATCAGTGATGTCGCGAAAAAAACCGGTCTTAGCAGTAAAACCATTCGCTTCTATGAAGAGAAAGAGCTTCTGACTACGCCGCTGCGTTCTGAAAATGGTTACCGTAGCTACGACGATCATCACGTCGAAGAGCTCACGCTGCTGCGCCAGGCACGTCAGGTTGGTTTTAATCTGGATGAATGCCGGGAGCTGGTTACGTTATTTAACGATCCGCTGCGGCGAAGTGCGGATGTAAAAGCGCGTACCTTGCAGAAAGTGCAGGAAATCGAGATGCATATCGAAGAGCTAAAAACGATGCGTGAACAGTTGCTGGCGCTGGCCGAACAGTGTCCGGGTGACGGCGGAGCGGACTGTCCGATAATCAATAATCTGGCGGGCTGTTGTCAGAAAAGTAAGTCGTCGGAAGCGTAAATTACCAAAAAGTAAGCCGTCATAAAGGGGAGACGGGCTCCCCTAAAGTGTGTGCGGTTAGCGCTCCGTTGGGCGCACATGCAGCGTGATACCATCAATAGCAATCACTTCAACATGTGTACCGGCGGGCAGATCCTGCTCTGATTTCACACGCCAGCTGCTGTCACCGATGTTTACCCGGCCGAAACCGTTAGTCACCGGGTCGGTCAGCGTAGTGCGCAGGCCGATCAACTGCTGCCCGCGCTGGTTGAGCGTTGACTGTGGGCGTGACAGCGTCCGTTTACGCAGCCAATACCACCAGAGCAGCGCTGTGACGATCGTCAGGATGGCAAAAATCGTTCCCTGCCATGGCCAGCCCAGCGGCATAACCCACGTGAGTAACCCAACCAATACCGCTGATAAGCCGCTCCACAGCAAATAGCCACTGGCGCCCAGCATTTCGGCGGCTAAAAGCAGACCGCCGAGCGACAGCCAGAACCAGTGCGCATTTTCCATCACCAGTTCAATGCCCATTATTGACCTCGGCTGCTTTTACTATCTTTAATCAGTTCTGTGATCCCACCGATGGCTCCCATCAGGTTGCTGGCTTCCAGCGGCATCATGATCACTTTGCTGTTATTAGAAGAACCAATCTGCTGCAGCGCGTCGGTATATTTCTGTGCAACAAAGTAGTTAATCGCCTGAATGTTTCCTGCTGCAATAGCTTCGGATACCATTTTGGTGGCCTGCGCTTCTGCTTCTGCCGCACGTTCACGCGCTTCAGCCTCCAGGAATGCGGACTGACGCAGACCTTCGGCTTTCAGGATCTGCGACTGTTTTTCCCCTTCGGCTTTCAGGATCGCGGCCTGACGCACCCCTTCAGCTTCCAGAATATCAGCACGTTTGTTACGTTCCGCTTTCATCTGTGCGTTCATCGCGGCAATCAGTTCAGCTGGCGGACGAACGTCGCGGATCTCAATACGGGTGATTTTAATGCCCCACGGGTTGGTCGCTTCGTCCACGATATGCAGCAGGCGAGTATTGATGCTGTCGCGCTGAGACAGCATTTCGTCCAGCTCCATAGAACCCAGTACGGTACGGATGTTGGTCATCGTCAGGTTGACGATAGCCTGTTCCAGATTGCTGACTTCATAGGCGGCGCGCGCCGGATCGATAACCTGGATAAAACACACGGCGTCGATAGTGACGTTGGCGTTATCTTTCGAAATGATTTCCTGTGAGGGAATATCCAGTACCTGTTCCATCATATTAATTTTGCGGCCGATGCGATCCATAAATGGCACGACCAGATTAAGTCCCGGCATCAGCGTTTTGGTATAGCGACCAAACCGCTCCACAGTCCATTGATATCCCTGAGGTACGATTTTGATGCCTGACCAGACGATGATGAGTGCAACAAAGATCAAAATAGGAATGACGGTAAACATGTATTAAAACCTCCAGGTTGTTTTATCCCCGTCATACTTCAAGCTGCATGTGCGTTGGATTCCCTTACTCACCCCAGTCACTTACTAGTGTAAGCTCCTGGGGACTCGCTCGGTCTCCGCCTGCCTGCAACTCGAATTATGTAGGGTATATATCGGTCAAAAGACGATTTCAGCGGGTAGTGTAACTTACTTGAGTATGAATGCGGGCAGGAAATGTACCTGCCTGCGAGAGCGAGAGGAAAATTAGCCTGTGGGGAATAACGGAGCTAGATATCGAGCTCGATGTCGCCCTGCGGCATGCAGCAGCAGGGGAGAATTTCATCCTGTTGGATGCAGGCCAGCGGAGTTTGGCGATACGCGACTCTACCTTTTACCAGACGCAGCCGGCAGGAACCGCAATAGCCAGAGCGGCACTGGTATTCAATGCTGACGCGGTTGGACTCCAGCACATCCAGCAGGGAAGGGCCGTCGTCTGAGCAGGAAAACTGCGCACCGGATGTGCGCAGCGTGATCGTTGGGTTGCTCATCGATTACAGTTGGAAATCGCTCAGATCGTCGTCGCTGATTTCTGAATCGATCTGACCGACCAGATAGGAGCTGACTTCAACTTCCTGTGGCGCGACCTGCACGTTATCGGATACCAGCCAGGCGTTGATCCACGGAATAGGGTTAGTGCGCGTCTGGAACGGCAGCGGCAGCCCAACCGCCTGCATGCGGATGTTGGTGATGTATTCCACGTACTGGCACAGAATGTCTTTGTTCAGACCAATCATTGAACCGTCACGGAACAGGTATTCCGCCCACTCTTTTTCTTGCTGAGCGGCGAGCACGAACAGGTCATAACACTCCTGCTGACACTCTTCGGCAATCTGCGCCATTTCGGGATCGTCATGGCCGGAGCGCATCAGGTTCAGCATATGCTGCGTGCCGGTCAGGTGCAGCGCTTCATCACGAGCGATCAGCTTGATTATTTTGGCGTTGCCTTCCATCAGTTCACGTTCTGCAAAAGCAAACGAGCAGGCAAAGCTGACGTAGAAGCGAATCGCTTCTAGCGCGTTTACGCTCATCAGGCAAATATACAGTTGTTTCTTCAGCGAACGCAGATCTACGGTCACGCTTTTGCCGTTAACCTGATGTGTGCCTTCACCCAGCAGATGATAGTAGCCGGTCATTTCGATCAACGAGTCGTAGTAACCGGAGATATCTTTGGCACGCTTTAGAATCTCTTCGTTCGTCACGATATCGTCAAACACCAGCGACGGATCGTTCACGATATTACGAATGATATGTGTGTAAGAGCGTGAGTGAATGGTTTCCGAGAAAGCCCAGGTTTCTACCCAGGTTTCCAGCTCAGGGATAGAAATCAGCGGCAGCAAGGCCACATTCGGGCTACGACCCTGAATCGAATCCAGCAGCGTCTGGTATTTCAGGTTGCTGATAAAGATGTGTTTTTCATGATCGGGCAACGCTTGATAGTCGATACGATCGCGCGACACGTCGACTTCTTCCGGACGCCAGAAGAAGGACAGCTGTTTTTCGATCAGCTTTTCGAAAATTTCATATTTTTGCTGATCGAAACGGGCAACGTTAACAGACTGACCGAAGAACATCGGTTCTAGCAGTTGATCATTTTTATTCTGTGAAAAAGTGGTATAGGCCATGAGTTTCTCCAAAAAAATGCCGGAAGCATTTTTTAACGCCGCTTGTGAAGGCCCATAGAGGGCGGGCAGCGACGCCTGCTATAAAAGGATGAAAAGGCTGCATTGCAGCCTTTCATTATTGGCTTAAATCTTACACGCGCCGCCTTCACAGCCGTCATCCTGCGGTTCTGCCAGCAGGTCGTCCTGTACGTCTTCTGCGCCGTCACGGGTGTTTTGGTAATACAGCGTTTTCACGCCGAATTTGTAAGCCGTGACCAGATCTTTCAGCAACTGTTTCATCGGCACTTTGCCTGATGGGAAACGCGACGGATCGTAGTTGGTGTTAGACGAAATTGCCTGATCGACAAATTTCTGCATAAGACCGACCAGTTGCAGGTAACCATCGTTGCCTGGCATTTCCCACAGCAGCTCGTAAGCGTCTTTCAGCGTTTCGTACTCTGGCACGACCTGACGCAAAATACCGTCTTTGGATGCTTTGACGCTGATGTGTCCGCGCGGTGGTTCAATACCGTTGGTGGCGTTGGAGATCTGAGACGAGGTTTCAGACGGCATCAACGCAGACAGCGTGGAGTTGCGCAGGCCGTACTCTTTGATGTCGTTACGCAGCGCTTCCCAGTCGAGATGCAGCGGTTCGTTGCAGATCGCATCCAGATCGCGCTTATAGGTATCGATAGGCAGGATACCCTGCGAATAGGTGGTTTCATTGAACCACGGGCAGGCACCTTGCTCACGCGCCAGCACATTGGAGGCTTTCAGCAGGTAGTATTGGATCGCTTCAAACGTTCTGTGCGTCAGGCCGTTGGCGCTGCCGTCAGAGTAACGCACGCCGTTTTTCGCCAGATAGTAAGCGAAGTTGATCACGCCAATACCCAGCGTGCGGCGACCCATTGCCCCACGTTCTGCCGCTGTAATCGGGTAATCCTGATAATCCAGCAGGGCATCCAGCGCGCGTACGGCCAGCGTCGCCAGTTCTTCCAGATCGTCTAAGCTGTTGATGGCGCCGAGGTTGAAGGCAGACAGCGTACACAGCGCGATTTCACCGTTTTCATCGTTCACGTCGTCCAGCGGCTTGGTTGGCAGCGCGATTTCCAGACACAGGTTGGACTGGCGAACGGGCGCAATCTGCGGATCGAACGGGCTGTGCGTGTTGCAGTGGTCAACGTTCTGAATATAGATACGGCCGGTGGAAGCACGTTCCTGCATCATCAGAGAGAACAGCTCAACCGCTTTAATGCGCTGTTTGCGAATGCTGTCATCCTGCTCATATTGCACATACAGACGCTCGAACTCATCCTGATCGGCGAAGAACGCGTCATACAGCCCCGGCACGTCGGACGGGCTGAACAGCGTGATGTCTTCACCTTTTACCAGACGCTGATACATCAGTTTGTTCAACTGCACGCCGTAGTCGAGGTGACGAACGCGGTTACCTTCTACACCACGGTTGTTTTTCAGCACCAGCAGACTTTCCACTTCCAGATGCCACAATGGGTAGAACAGCGTAGCAGCACCGCCGCGGACGCCGCCCTGAGAGCAGGATTTCACCGCCGTCTGGAAGTGTTTATAGAAAGGAATACAGCCGGTGTGGAAGGCTTCACCGCCGCGAATCGGGCTGCCGAGCGCACGGATGCGGCCCGCGTTGATGCCGATACCCGCACGCTGGGAAACGTATTTCACGATTGCGCTGGACGTCGCATTGATGGAATCCAGGCTGTCGCCACATTCGATCAGCACGCAGGAACTGAACTGACGCGTTGGCGTGCGCACGCCCGCCATGATTGGCGTTGGCAGGGAAATCTTGAACGTGGAAATCGCGTCATAAAAACGTTTGACGTAATCCAGACGGGTTTCACGCGGGTAGCCAGAGAACAGGCAGGCAGCGACCAGAATGTACAGGAACTGGGCACTTTCGTAGATATCACCGGTGACGCGGTTTTGTACCAGGTATTTCCCTTCCAGCTGTTTAACCGCCGCATAGGAGAAATTCATGTCGCGCCAGTGATCGATGAAAGCGTCCATCTGGGAAAATTCTTCTGGGCTATAGTCTTCCAGCAGATGCTTGTCGTACTTGCCCAGTTCTACCATCTTGGTGACGTGAGTCAGCAGGGCTGGTGGCTCAAACTGACCGTAGGCTTTCTTGCGCAGATGGAAGATAGCCAGACGCGCGGCCAGATATTGGTAATCCGGGCTTTCGCGAGAGATCAGATCGGCAGCGGCCTTAATGATGGTCTCGTGGATATCGGCAGTCTTGATGCCGTCGTAAAACTGAATGTGGGAGCGAAGTTCGACCTGAGAGACGGAGACATTGTGTAAACCCTCTGCGGCCCAGGTAATGACGCGGTGGATTTTATCCAAATTGATTTTTTCTTTACTGCCATCGCGTTTAGTAACGAGCAAGCTCTGATTCATGTTGGGATTTACCTGTTGTGAAAATAAAAAATATCCCCTGTTTATTCACAGAAATAACCCTGTGACTAACTCTGTGGATAAATACTAGATATAGATATTTTTTGATAAATGGCTACTACATGGTGAGTATTGTAGTGTGGATTCTTTGAAGAACAAGAGTTGATTTTTCGTTAATTTGAAGGTTTAAGAAAAGACTTTTTGTTAAAAACCTCGCCTGATAAGGCCTGTGGCGATGTCAATATCATTCTGGGTTTTGATAAGAAAAAGAAAACCTGAAGACTTTGCTGGTTTTGGCACCAGAAGGATAAAGGCGCGCGGCAAAAAACCGCGCGGCATTTAAGAATACTCTGAATCCGATCTATTTATCGTGGCGCGTGTGCAGCATGTAGTTCACGTCCACGTTTGGACCGAGCTTAAAGTGGTCCGTCAGCGGATTGTAGTGCAGTCCGGTAATGTGCTTTTCACGCAGCGGTGTACTGTCAATCCAGTGCATCAGCTCCGCCGGGCGGATGAATTTCTTAATGTCGTGCGTGCCGCGCGGCACCATTTTTAGCACGTATTCGGCACCGATAACGGCCATCATCCACGCTTTCGCATTGCGGTTGATGGTGGAGAAAAAGACGTGTCCGCCGGGTTTGACCAATTTAGCGCAGGCCTGCACCACGGATTGTGGGTCAGGAACGTGCTCCAGCATTTCCATACAGGTGACGACATCGTAGAGGCCCGGATGCGCCTGTGCATGGGCTTCTACCGTTTCCTGCACGTAATTGACGGTTACACCGCTTTCCAGCGCATGCAGACGTGCAACCTGTAGCGGTTCTGCGCCCATATCGAGCCCGGTGACGTCTGCGCCTTCACGCGCCATACTCTCGGCTAAAATGCCGCCACCGCAGCCGACATCCAGCACTTTCTTGCCGAACAGGCCTTCCGCACGCTGCGAAATATAGCCCAGACGTAGCGGGTTAATGCGGTGTAACGGTTTGAATTCACCTTCTAAATCCCACCAGCGTGAAGCGATAGCCTCAAATTTGGCAATCTCCTGATGGTCAACGTTCGGAGTTTGATTTTCTACATTCATCTGTCATCGCTGCCTTTCGTCATCTTTTACTGCCGCGAGTATACTCCCTTCGTGTCGCAACGTGCAGCGGTGTCGTTTTTCTCTTCGGGATACTTTCTTCTTTCGGATACTTTTCTCGGCAGGATAACGGTTCCGTGGGAAAACAGTCTGTTCAGGGTGGAAGGGAGTTTCCCCCGAAACGGCGCTTTGTGATATAATTTTTCACCTTTTGAACAGTTCACCTTACTGAACGGTTCACTTTTCTGAACACGGGTAGATGCCTAAATAGAGGGATAGCGGCTCCATGAGCGACCTTGCCAGAGAAATCACACCGGTCAACATTGAAGAAGAGCTGAAAAGCTCGTATCTGGATTATGCGATGTCCGTTATTGTCGGGCGTGCATTACCAGATGTTCGAGATGGACTTAAACCGGTACACCGCCGCGTACTGTATGCGATGAGCGTACTGGGCAACGACTGGAACAAACCGTATAAAAAATCCGCCCGTGTCGTCGGGGATGTCATCGGTAAATACCACCCGCACGGCGACTCTGCCGTTTATGAAACCATCGTGCGTATGGCGCAGCCTTTCTCACTGCGCTACATGCTGGTTGATGGTCAGGGTAACTTCGGTTCGATTGACGGCGACTCCGCGGCGGCGATGCGTTATACCGAAATTCGCATGTCGAGAATTGCCCATGAACTGCTGGCCGATCTGGAAAAAGAGACGGTCGATTTTGTGCCGAACTATGACGGCACCGAGCAGATTCCTGATGTCATGCCAACGCGTATTCCCAACCTGCTGGTTAACGGTTCTTCCGGTATCGCCGTTGGGATGGCCACGAACATTCCCCCGCACAACCTGACGGAAGTCGTGAACGGCTGTCTGGCGTATATCGACGATGAAAACATCAGCCTTGAAGGGTTGATGGAGCACATCAAAGGCCCGGACTTCCCGACGGCGGCGATCATCAACGGCCGACGCGGTATTGAAGAAGCCTATCGTACCGGACGCGGTAAAATTTACATCCGTGCGCGTGCTGAAGTGGAAGCGGACGCGAAAACCGGACGTGAAACCATCATCGTGCATGAAATTCCGTATCAGGTGAACAAAGCGCGCCTGATTGAGAAAATTGCCGAACTGGTTAAAGACAAGCGTATCGAAGGCATTAGCGCACTGCGTGACGAATCCGATAAAGACGGTATGCGTATCGTCATCGAGATTAAGCGTGACGCCGTGGGTGAAGTGGTCCTGAATAATCTGTATTCCCAGACGCAGCTTCAGACGTCATTCGGCATCAACATGGTTGCTCTGCATCAGGGCCAGCCGAAGATTATGCCGCTGAAGGATATTCTGGTTGCGTTTGTGCGCCACCGCCGTGAAGTGGTGACGCGTCGTACCATTTTTGAACTGCGTAAAGCCCGTGACCGCGCCCATATTTTGGAAGGTCTGGCGATTGCGCTGGCGAACATCGATCCGATTATCGAACTGATTCGCCGCGCGCCGTCACCTGCTGAAGCGAAAGCCTCGCTGATCGCACAAGCATGGGAACTGGGTAGCGTGGCTGCCATGTTGGAACGTGCGGGCGATGATGCCGCGCGTCCAGAGTGGCTGGAGCCGGAATTTGGTATCCGTGACGGACGTTACTACCTGACGGAACAGCAGGCGCAGGCGATTCTGGATCTGCGTTTGCAGAAGCTGACCGGCATGGAGCACGAAAAGCTGCTGGATGAATATAAAGAGCTGCTGGCGGAGATCGCCGCACTGCTTTATATCCTCAATAGCCCTGAACGCCTGATGGAAGTGATCCGCGAAGAGCTGGAAGCGATCAAAACGCAGTACAGCGACGAGCGTCGTACCGAGATCACCGCGAATACTGCTGATATCAACATCGAAGATCTGATCAACCAGGAAGATGTTGTCGTTACTCTGTCTCATCAGGGTTACGTGAAGTATCAGCCGCTGAGCGATTACGAAGCACAGCGCCGTGGCGGCAAGGGTAAGTCTGCCGCACGTATAAAAGAAGAAGACTTTATCGATCGTCTGCTGGTGGCGAACACCCACGACACGATTCTGTGCTTCTCCAGCCGTGGTCGTCTGTACTGGATGAAGGTGTACCAACTGCCAGAAGCCAGCCGTGGTGCGCGCGGTCGCCCGATCGTCAACCTGCTGCCGCTTGAAGCGGATGAGCGTATCACCGCGATTCTGCCGGTGCGTGAATACGAAGAAGGCCGCCACATCTTCATGGCAACCGCCAGCGGTACCGTGAAGAAAACGGCGCTGACGGAATTTAGCCGTCCGCGCAGTGCGGGGATCATCGCGGTTAACCTGAACGAAGGTGACGAGCTGATTGGCGTCGACCTGACTGACGGCAGCGATGAAGTGATGCTGTTCTCCGCGGAAGGCAAAGTGGTTCGCTTCTCCGAGCAGGCGGTGCGCTCCATGGGTCGTACGGCAACGGGTGTTCGTGGTATCAATCTGCAAGGCGAAGATCGCGTCGTTTCACTGATCATTCCTCGCGGCGAAGGCGATGTCCTGACCGTTACGCAAAATGGTTTTGGTAAGCGTACTGCCGTGAGTGAGTACCCAACCAAGTCGCGTGCGACGAAAGGGGTTATCTCTATCAAGGTCAGCGAACGTAACGGTAAAGTGGTTGGTGCGGTTCAAGTTGATGCCGCAGACCAGATCATGATGATCACCGATGCGGGAACGCTGGTGCGTACTCGCGTATCTGAAGTCAGTATTGTTGGCCGTAACACGCAGGGTGTGACGCTGATTCGTACGGCGGAAGATGAAAATGTTGTCGGCCTGCAGCGCGTGGCTGAACCGGTAGAAGATGAAGAGCTGGATGGCGTGGTAAAAGTTGAAGGTGAAATTGCCGAAGACGACGACGCGATCGATGACATTGATGGCGATGATGACATCGCAGAAGATGACGAATAAGCCTTTTCCTTAGCCGGAATGAGTCGAATAAGCCAGCGCGATGCGCTGGCTTTTTTTATCGACACTCGGTAGTGTATCAGCAAACTGGTTCTTCCATTATTCAACGGTATCCACTTGAAATATCTCGCCTCATTCCATACCACATTAAAAGTTTCCCGCTATTTATTTCGGGTTCTGGCGGTCATGCTGTGGGTGCTAGGCGCACTGATATCCGTTTTTTATGTCACTAAAGTATTGAATGAAAAAGAGTCAGAGCTGCGGCAGGAGTATAACCTCAGCTTTGATCAGTCGCAGGGCTATATCCGACACGCGTCGGATATTGTGCGCGAGCTCCAGTATCTGGCGGCAAATCGGCTGGTGCTGGCGAGAGAAAAAGCAGAGCCGCCAATGGAAGGGGGCCCCGGTGTCTCCGTTTATTCGCTTGCGCCCGGCGCAACCTGTTCCACGCAATATGGCGGGAATGCGGCGCTGCTTTCATTAAGTCATTTCTTTAACGGCTGGCAGGATAATTTCTCTGCCGTCTACGATCTTAACCGGGTCTTTTTTGTCGGCGGCGATCGGCGCTGTATGGTTGATTTTGGCATCCGTAACCAGTCGCTCGACCGTGATAATTTGCTTAAAAACGTGCAGGATCGGTTTCAGGATCAGAAGAAGAACCGCACCCAAACCGGGCGCGATGAAACCCTCTATTGGATTACTCCTGCATCTATCCCCGATGTCGGCTATTTATATGCGCTGACGCCGATTTATGTGGATAACAAGCTGGAAGTCATCATGGGAATCGAACAGACGATTCGTCTGGATGATTTCGTCACCATAGGTAAATTTCCGATCAGTGCCAGGCTGCTGGATCAATACAATCAGGTCGTTTTGCAGTTTTCCGATGATAAGGGGCGTTACGCTTCGTCGGTAGACGGTTATCCCTCCGATCATAACTATTTTGGCTATGTGAATGGTTATGATGAGCTCATTTTGAAGAAGTCGCTGCCGCCGACGTCGTTCAGCATCGTGTATTCACTGCCGTTGAAAGTGCTGCTCTCCCATATCAGCGCCTTAATGATCAACATGCTGGTGCTGAATATGCTATCGGCTATCTTGTTGTTTGTGCTGGCGCTGGTGTTTGAGCGGAAAATGCTATTGCCGGCGGAGGTGAATGCGTTCCAGCTGGAAGAGAACGAGCAATTCAACCGTAAGATTGTGGCCTCAGCGCCGGTAGGGATTTGTATCCTGCGTATCAATGACGGCACGAACATCCTCAGTAACGAGCTGGCGCACAACTATCTCAACCTGCTGACCCACGAGGATAGGTTGCGCATTACCCGCATCATTTGCGAGCAGCAGTCCAAGTTTGTGGATGTCATGACCAGCCGCAATCATCACCTGCAAATCAGCTTCGTCCATTCGCGCTATCGTAATGAAAACGTGGCGATTTGTGTGCTGCTGGACGTCAGCGCGCGCGTCAAAATGGAAGAGTCGCTACAGGAAATGGCGAATGCTGCCGAGCAGGCAAGCCAGTCTAAATCGATGTTCCTGGCTACCGTCAGCCATGAACTGCGCACGCCGCTGTACGGGATTATCGGTAACCTCGATTTGCTGCAAACCAAATCGCTGCCGCAGGACGCCAACCGTCTGGTGGCTGCGATGAATAACTCTTCCTCGCTGCTGCTGAAAATCATCAGCGATATTCTCGATTTTTCCAAGATTGAGTCGGAACAGCTGAAGATCGAACCGTGTGAGTTTGCACCGCATGAGGTTATCAGCCACATCACCAGCAACTATCTTCCGCTGGTGGTTAAAAAGCGCCTGACGCTGTACTGTTTTATCGATCCCAATGTGCCAGTCAGCCTGTTTGGCGATCCCGTGCGTTTGCAGCAGGTGTTGTCTAACCTGCTGAGCAACGCCATCAAATTTACCGACACGGGCTGCATCATTTTTGAAGTCGGCTGCCGCGATGGCTATCTGGAATTTGTGGTGCGTGATACCGGCGTAGGGATTCAACCTCGCGAGGCGGTGAAGTTGTTTGACCCGTTCTTTCAGGCGGGGAGTGGCGTTCAGCGTCATTTTCAGGGCACAGGGTTAGGGCTGGCGATTTGTGAAAAGCTGGTCAACCTGATGGATGGAGACATTACCATTGAATCTGAACCTGGGCTCGGCAGCCTGTTTGGCGTCAGAATCCCGCTGTATAAAGCGCGTTATGCCCCTGCGGCGATCAATGCCAGTCTGCAAGGGAAAATGTGCTGGCTGAGGATACGCAATGCCCGGCTGGAGGCTTATTTGCTGACGCTGTTGCAGGATCAAGGGTTGCAGGTTGCGCGTTATCAGAACCAAACCGTGTCGCCTGATGATGTGATGATTGGCGATTACATGCTGGAAGAGAACATCACCGTTCGGGCGCATATCGTGATGAGCGGCGCTCATACCGGATCAGCGCAGGAAGTGAGTGCAGGGCACTGGGTGCAGGGGACGTCCACACCGCAACATCTGCCCGATTTGCTGGAGAAAATCTATCGTTCAGAAAACGAGGACAGAACGCGCGCCGAGATTGCACCGCCGCTGACCAGCTATGTGCGGGATGAGAATGGCGACATTATGATTCTGGTGGTTGACGATCACCCCATCAACCGCAGGCTGCTGGCGGATCAGCTTGGTTCTCTGGGCTATCAGGCGATGACGGCGAATGATGGGATCGACGCGCTGGGCGTGTTGAGTAAAAACCATATTGATATCGTGTTGACGGATGTCAACATGCCGAATATGGATGGTTATCTGTTCACACAGCGTATGCGCGAGCAGGGATTATGCTTCCCGGTTATCGGCGTGACGGCGAATGCGCTGGCGGAAGAAAGGGAGCGTTGCCTCGGCGCGGGGATGGATAACTGTTTGTCAAAACCGGTTACGCTGGATACCTTGCAGCAGGCGCTGGCGTATTACAGTAACGTGGTACGTCAGGCGAGAACATCTGGGGAATAACCTGCACCAGCGGTTGCCGGTGCAGGTAGGAAAGGTTTAATCGACCTGCGTTGCGCCGCCATTAACGGAAGACAGGTAGTTCAGCAGGGCAATATCGTTGTCGACGCCCAGCTTGGTCATCGCAGACTTCTTCTGGCTACTGATCGTTTTGATACTGCGGTTGAGTTTTTTGGCGATTTCGGTGACCAGAAAACCTTCTGCAAACAGACGCAGCACTTCACTTTCTTTTGGAGACAGGCGCTTGTCGCCGTAGCCGCTGGCGCTGATTTTCTCCAACACTTTGGATACGCTGTCCGGCGTGAATTTCTTCCCTTTTTGCAGGGCAGCCAGCGCTTTGGGTAAATCGGTCGGCGCACCCTGTTTCAGCACGATGCCTTCGATGTCCAAATCCAGCACTGCGCTCAAAATCGCCGGATTATTATTCATGGTGAGAACAATAATAGAGAGATGAGGAAAATGGCGCTTAATGTATTTAATGAGGGTAATGCCATCGCCGTATTTATCGCCAGGCATGGATAAATCGGTAATTAAAACGTTAGCGTCCAGCTTAGGCAGGTTGTTGATCAGCGCTGTTGAGTCTTCAAATTCGCCAACCACATTGACCCATTCAATCTGCTCAAGCGATTTTTTGATGCCAAAAAGGACAATAGGATGGTCGTCGGCAATAATTACGTTTAAGTTACTCATCGTTTTGGTTACTCATCTTGTTGGCTACCTTGCTGCCCTTTAGGTTCTTCTGGGGATAGTAATGCACTGACAAACCTCTCAATTTCATGAAGGTTAGCCTCGATCTGTTCACTATCATGCGCGGTAATATGCTGTTCAAGCTGTTCACACAACTGTTTGCCAGGATGCAGATTTAGCATGGCAAACACGCCTTTCAGCCGGTGTGCCGTCTGCGAAAGTGACGGGAAATCGCCTGCTTCCGCTTCAGTATACAGCCTCTTTAAATCATCCGGTACTGTCTCCACGAACAGCGAATAATAGTCGCTTGATGCCAATTGTGCGGCGTAAAACTCGACATCATCCTGTTCCCCTTCCTGTAGCGCATCGGGTGATGTTTCCAGTTGTAGCTCAATCAGCTTAAGTAATGCCTCTAGCAGGAGGTGGCTGATATTATAATTCACCCGCAAACGGCGCGGGCCCAAAGGCGTTAATGTGTCATCGTCGTGACTCAACAGCAGCGTATAATCTGCCTTGTTTTCCGGGTCGTCAGTAATACAGATATCGGCTTCCTGATTAATCTGGCGTTCATCGTTGACCAGATAATTCGCTCCCCAACCCGTCAGCATATTGCCGACAATATGCTGTACTTCATCAGACGTCACATCCAGCAGAATGGTAATACCATCCAGCAGTTTTTCTTCCTCAACGGGAAGCGCTTCCGGCTCCAGTTTTAGCGTCAGAATATAGTGTGTACCTAACCCAGACTTACTGTTGATGGTTAACGCACCGCCCAGTTTATTACAGAGTTGATTACACAAAAATAAGGTCAATCCTGAATTTTGTCCGAAACGATCGGAAGTGGCAGGGTGCAGGAAAGGATGGCGGATATTTTCCTGTTCTTTGCCTGAAACATGGGTTCCCGTATCGCTGACCTGAATAATCAGCGTATCTGATTCATTATTTTTTCTGTCAACTGACACCGTAATTTTGCCGTAATCCGTATTGGTCACCGAATAATTCAGCAGCAGCGCCAGTGTCTTTTTCAGCAGCCCGGCATCACCCACGTAAGTTTGATTACTATCGAGGTTGTAATGATGGAACAGGGCCAGACCTTTTTGCTTCAACCGCGGTAGTAGCTCAAGCAGAACATTGTCCATCAACGCCAGCGGCGAAAAGCTGTCGTTGACCACGGTCCATTCCTGCGCTTCCAGCTTTTCGTGCAGGGCGATATTTTCCAGTAGTTCGATAGCGCAACGGGTATCCGCCGTGAGCTGCTCCAATGTTGGTGTCTGTACCGTATCGCTGTGGCGCAGCGCATGAATATGCTGTTGCAGTGAAATCAGCGGCTGTTTGAATTCGCTGAGCAGGTTTTGGAATAAGCGTTTTCTGGCGTGAATATTCTTTTCATATTCACGCTGGGCGAGCAGCAGTTTCCGCTGCACCAGAATCTCTTTATCCTGTTCACGCAGCAGGAAGAGGCAGTAGTCAGGCGAGTATTGGCTACGAATTTGGCGGATTTCATACATTTCATTATTGATCGTGACCTGAATAATGCCCTGATGCTCGTCCGCCATATTGGTGATTTTTTGCAGGCTCAGGTGCGGAAGTAAATGCTCCGCACGCTCATTTTGTATGATGATTTTATTGCTGCTGAAGTCATAAACCAGCACGCCCATCGGGATTCTGCTCGTGGTTTCACGGTAAATATCCAGCTTCTTTTCCAACTGCTGGGATAAATCCTCTACGGGGTGCGCATACTTCCGACGGAAAAGATAAAAGCCCGCGATGGATAAACTCAGCAGAACCAGATTCAGCAGTAGAAGCCAGACGTTATTACGCAATGAATCAATAATCAGGGCTTTTACGGGCACCTGAAAAACAATTTTTAGCGGCGCATTAACAAGCGTGGCGGAGATTTCAATATTGGAACCGTGAAGCTGCACGTCGGCCGCGCCTTCACCATTATTGTTGCTGTCCATATTGCTGGCCGCCGGCGTATCCGGCTTCAGCATAAGATGCTCACGCGGAATGGTGTCCGGGATTAAATCGTTAATTGGCAGATCGAAGGCAAGAATTGTCGCCAGATGGCCCGGCTGATTGAAGGTGGTGCGCAGCGTAAAATAGTAATCGTTATAGAAGCGTAATTTACGCAGCGGGGAAAAACTTTCGCGCTCGTCTAACACATTCGCCTGTTGCAGCATTTCCGTCCGGCGAGCCTCGGCGATGACCGTAATATAATTGCCACGGAACTGCGAAGAGATATCTTTCAGCGTCTGCGTGGAAATCATCGTCAGGCTGTTGTCGATACCATTCAGGTAATACATGGAATAGACGCTGTTTTCCGCTCCCCAGAGAATATCAAGGTAACGGGATATCCGCCGAACCGACGTCAGCGTTCCTTTATCGTGTTGCCCGAAAATCAGCGCGTCCGTTTTCTGACCGTTTTTTTCTACGTAGAAAACATTCGGCATTAAACTAATGGCGGTAATGCTGGCGTCGTTAGCGGGCGGTTCGCTGTTCAGGCTGCCGTATATTTGATAGGTGAAAAAACGGTAGGTATCGATGCGTTTTTGTATGCCCTGAGCAATGGTCGTCAGCGAATGTTTTTTGTCCGCCAGCAAATCGTTGATGTAGCTATAGCTGAACGCTCCGGTAATAAGGATCGATAACACCGTAAGGAGAGAAAAATAACGCAGGATCATGGCTGGCATCAATTAACGCTCCTGATTAGCGGATGACGGCACGCGCACTGGCGCTGACGGCCAGCAACAGCAGTGCGACAAACCCGAATGCGGTAGCCAAATTGCTGAACTGTGCAATAAAGCCGAGAATGGTCGGGCCGATCAGAATACCCGCATAGCCCACTGTGGTAATCGAGGCGATGGCCAGATTCGGCGGCATGATCTTTTGGTTTCCCGCCGCGCTGAAAAGAATCGGCACCACATTGGATGCGCCGATACCGACCATGACGAAGCCAAGAATAGCGGTGAACGCATTATCAATACTGATCGTTAGTATCAGACCAAGTGAGGCACAGAGGCTGCCACCGGTAAGAATCGCGTAGCGCCCGAGTGCATTAACGATGCGATCGCCGTTCAGTCTGCCCAGCGTCATGGCGACGGAAAACGCGGCATAGCCCATGCCCGCCTGTGCGCCGGTCAGGTTGCGTTCAACCGTTAAAAAGAGGGCGCTCCAGTCCAGTATGGAACCTTCGGCCAGGAACATGATGAAGCACAGTGAGCCAATGAACATTACCCAGCCGCGCGGGATGACAAACAGCGGGCCGCCGTCATCTTGATTCGTGGTGCGCAACAGGTGCTTGTGCGCTGTTGCCATAAATATCAGCATCAACGCAACAATCGCCAGGATCGCCATCAACGGGGACAGCCCAAGCCACAACAGGGCGCTGACGCCGCCTGCGCCGACAATCCCACCGACGCTAAAGAAGCCATGAAAACCGGACATCATCGCCCGGCCGCTGGCGCGTTCTACGATGACGGCCTGAATATTCATCGCGACATCAATCATGCCGATAGACGCACCGAAAAAGAGCAGCGTTATCGCCATCAGGGGCAACGTGCCTGCCTGCGTCAACGCGGGCAATACCAGACAAAGCAGCGCGCTTGCCAGCAAAATCACGCTGCGGCAGCCTAGCTTGCTGGTGAGGAAACCGGTGAGCGGCATAGCCAGCAGCGAGCCAATACCGAGAGAAAGTAGCAACATCCCCAGAGAGGCATCACTAATAGCCAGCCGCGTTTTGACAAAGGGAACCAGCGGTGCCCAAGAGGCCATGGCGAAACCCGCAACAAAGAAAACGATGCGCGTCGCTGCCTGTGCCTTTTTGCCTGGCAGATTCTGATTGATGCATAACGGGTTGGAATTCAGTGTTGTACTCATCCTGATGAGGCTATCCGGTCGATGTAACAAGGGCCTATTTTTACCATAACTCACGGCCTGAATGGAAAGAATCCTGGTGTGTGGTTCGAGGGGGAGGGGGAAAGCGCTTCCTGATGCAGTATCGCGGGCAAAAAAATGCCGATTAGATAATCGGCAAAAGAATAGGTCAATTGAAGCAATAATGATGATGGAGTGGGATTTTAAAGCGATGCACACGTGCCGTTTTGCCGTTTGATGCGATTTCAGCCTGTATCCGCCGTTATGGTCTTGCGTAACCTCTCACCCACGACGTGTTTTTTTCCCGTATAATCCCCTACTTTGTGTTAGGTCTCCGGGGTAACGGTGAAACAACTTTCCGACTTGCTGCGGCATTTGCAGCAGGATTTGCGCGAGCCACAGCCTGAACGCGCAAGTTTCAGACAAATAACGCGTTCATTAACCCTCAGCGATGCGTCTGAGCTCTTGCCGTGGCTGGCGACTCAGCCGGTGTACCCACAGTTCTATTGGCAGCATCGTCAGGATCGTGAAGAAGCCGCCGTTTGCGGCAACGTGTGTGGGTTTCATCATCTTCAGGATGCCGAAGCATTTCTTGCTCAGCAGCAGTGCGATCCCAACGTGCGTATCTGGGGGCTGAACGCCTTTAACCAGATAAAAGAAAGCGGTACCTCGTCACCTGGCTACCTGTTTTTGCCCCGTGCAGAGCTGCGGCGTCAGGATGATACGCTCAGCCTGAGCATTAATTTGTTCAGCGACACCTCATTGCAACAGGATGCCGCCGAAGCTTCGGCGTTTCTTAATCTGCTTCTGCCGTCTGCGTCGTCTCCTCCTTTGCATGCGGAAGTACAGTCCGTCGGGCATCAGCCGGAGCGTCAGGGATGGATTGATTTGCTCCAGCGGGCGCTACACGACATTAACGCGGGGTTGATGGAAAAGGTCGTTCTGGCGCGGACGACGACGCTAACGCTGACGCAGCCGCTACAGGCAACCACCTTTATGGCCGCCAGTCGGGCGGCAAATCACCACTGTTTCCATTTCATGCTGGCGCACGACGCGCGTCATGCGTTTCTTGGTTCCAGCCCGGAACGGCTTTATCGCCGTCGGGGAAGCGAACTGGAAACGGAAGCGCTGGCGGGGACGGTGGCAAGCGATCGCGATGCACATAAAGCCGCTGAACTGGCAGACTGGCTGATGAATGACACCAAAAATCAGTGCGAGAACATGCTGGTGGTGGATGATATTTGTCAGCGGCTACAGCAGTCGGCGCTGTCGCTGGACGTGATGCCACCGGAAATTGTGCGCCTGCGTAAAGTACAGCATCTGCGCCGTACCATTCATGCCACATTACGAACCGCCTCCGATAGCGCGTGCCTGAATGCATTACAGCCCACGGCGGCGGTCGCGGGTTTGCCGAGGCAAGAGGCGCGCCGTTTTATTGCCGAACATGAACCGTTTGAACGCGGCTGGTATGCAGGGTCGGCGGGTTACCTTTCTCGTCAGCAGTCTGAATTCAGCGTGGCGCTACGTTCTGCTGAAGTGCGGGATCATATTTTAACGCTCTATGCCGGTGCCGGAATTGTGGCCGGTTCTGATCCAGAACAAGAATGGCAGGAGTTGGAAAACAAAGCCGCAGGGCTAAGATCCCTGTTAGACGGTGATATGTCATAGTTTTGTTTTATGGTTGTTGTGCCAGGTACTGGTTTATATCAAAGTCAGCGTGATAAAAAAAAATATAATAGTGCCGATCTTGATGTTTGCTGAAGGGCAACCAGGCCGCCAACAGTTTGATCATTCGTCTTTTGCCTATATCCATCATTTTCTGTGAGCGTACAGCCAGTACACAGGAAGATGGCGGGAATAACCTGCAACCTGAGTTGTTGAGTACATCATGTCAACAAGTGTATTTAATCGCCGCTGGGCTACATTACTGCTGGAATCGCTGACCCGCCACGGCGTCCGGCATGTCTGCATCGCGCCCGGCTCTCGCTCCACGCCGCTGACATTGTCTGCGGCGGACAATCACGCGCTGATTTGCCACACGCATTTTGACGAACGCGGGCTCGGGCATCTGGCGCTGGGGTTGGCAAAAGCCTCGCGTGAACCGGTTGCGATTATCGTGACGTCAGGCACAGCTGCCGCGAACCTTTATCCGGCCATCATTGAAGCCGGGCTGACCGGCGAACGGCTGGTCGTTCTGACGGCTGACCGCCCGCCGGAGCTGATTGACTGCGGTGCGAATCAGGCGATTCGTCAACATGCGTTGTATGCTTCACACCCCACGCAGGCGCTGGATTTGCCGCGCCCTACGCCCGACATTCCGGCTAGCTGGCTGGTTTCTTCTGTGGATAGCGCAATGGCGCGCCTTACGCACGGCGCGCTGCACATTAATTGCCCCTTTGCTGAACCACTGTACGGTGCCGATGACGGCACGGCGTATCAGGATTGGCTGATGACGCTGGGCGACTGGTGGAACAGCCGTGAACCCTGGCTGCGTGAAATGCGCCAAAGTGCGCTGGCGGTGCAGCCGGACTGGCCGCAGTGGCGGCAGAAGCGCGGCGTTGTTCTCGCCGGGCGCGTGACGCCTGAACAGGGGACACGTCTCGCCGCGTGGGCGAACGAACTAGGCTGGCCGCTGATTGGTGATGTTCTGTCGCAAAGCGGGCAGCCGTTACCCTGTGCGGATATCTGGCTGGCGCATCCTGACGCGGCGGATCGCTTACGGCAGGCGGATATTGTCTTGCAGTTCGGCGGCAGCCTGACCGGTAAGCGCCTGCTGCAATGGCAAGAACAGTGCCAGCCGCAAGAATTCTGGTTAATTGACGATCTGCCGGGACGGTTGGATCCGGCTCACCATCGAGGGCGCCGTCTGGTGGCGGATGTGGGCGAGTGGCTGTCTGCGCATCCGGCACATAAACAAGCGCCGTGGGCGGATATGTTGGTAGATATTGCCGACAAAACGCAGCGGCAGATCGACACGCATCTGGCTTCCCGCTTTGGTGAAGCGCAGCTGGCGCAGCGTATACCGGCGCTGTTGCCGCCGGACGGACAACTGTTTGTCGGCAACAGCCTTGTGGTGCGCCTGATCGACGCGCTGGCGCAGCTCCCGCAGGGATATCCGGTGTACGGTAATCGCGGTGCCAGCGGCATCGATGGCCTGATCTCCACGCTGGCCGGTGTACAGCGTGCCACGTCAAAAGCCACGCTGGGTATCGTCGGCGATCTTTCCGCGTTATACGATTTGAATGCGCTGGCGCTGCTGCGTCAGGCTCCCGCACCGCTGGTGTTGATCGTGGTGAACAATAACGGCGGCCAGATATTTTCTCTGCTGCCGACGCCGGTTGCGCAGCGTGAAGCGTTTTACTGCATGCCGCAAAATGTGGAGTTCGGCCATGCTGCCGCGATGTTTGGCCTGAATTACGTGCGCGCCGAGAACTGGGAACAGCTGGCGAATACGGTGACGGATTGCTGGACACAGGGTGGCGTTACGCTGCTGGAGGTCGTGGTTGAGCCGAAGGACGGCGCAGCAACGCTCAATGAACTGGTCGCGCAGGTGGCGACATGGGCGCACTAGATTTTCAGGGACTGGATTTTCAGAGGCCAAATTTTCAGGGACTAGGCTGCCGGAAAGTGACGCATGGCGCGGTTGTGCCGGGTCAGCCGTGGCTGGTGTGTCTGCATGGTTTATTAGGCAGCGGCGAGGACTGGCAGCCCGTCCTGCCATTTTGCCGCGATTGGCCCGTGCTGCTGGTGGATTTACCCGGGCACGGCGCGTCGCGAACGATCTCCGCTACCGATTTTGCCGATGTGAGTCGCCTGCTCAGCGAGACGCTACGGGAGCAAGGTATTGCGCATTATTGGCTGCTGGGCTATTCGCTCGGTGGGCGTATCGCGATGTATTACGCCTGCAACGGACAGCATGACGGCATGTTGGGGCTGCTGGTCGAAGGCGGTCATCCCGGTCTGGCGACGCTGGAGCTGCGTACGGAACGTATCCACCATGATGCGCGTTGGGCGCAGCGCTTTCGTCACGAGCCTCTGCCTGAGGTTTTGCAGGACTGGTATCAGCAGGCAGTGTTTGCCGATGTGGATTCAGTACAGCGTGAACAGCTGATTGCGCGCCGGAGTGTGAATCACGGCGCATCCGTTGCGGCAATGCTGGAAGCCACCTCGCTAGGTCGTCAGCCTTTTTTGGCAGAACGCCTCCAATACCTGTCGATGCCTTTTGTTTATTTATGCGGTGCCAGCGACATGAAATTTCAAACGCTGGCGGCGCAATACGGCCTGCCGTTACTGAGTGTCGCTCAGGCGGGTCATAATGCTCATCTGGCGAACCCAACGGCGTATGCCGAGCGGGTTCGCGGTTTTCTTTTGCATCCCGTTAAGGATTGATAATTATGCTTTATCCGAGTGAAGAACTGCTTTACGCCCCGATCGAATGGCACGATTGCAGCGGCGATTTCGCCGATATCCTCTACCATAAATCCATCGATGGCATTGCCAAAATCACCATTAACCGTCCTCAGGTACGCAATGCGTTTCGTCCGCAGACGGTAAAAGAGATGATTCAGGCGCTCGACAATGCGCGCCACGACGATGGTATCGGAACAATCATTCTGACCGGTGCGGGCGATAAGGCATTCTGCTCCGGCGGCGATCAGAAAGTACGCGGCGACTACGGCGGTTATCAGGATGACAGCGGTGTGCATCACCTGAACGTGCTGGATTTCCAGCGCCAGATCCGTACCTGTCCGAAGCCGGTTGTTGCGATGGTCGCGGGCTATTCCATCGGTGGTGGACACGTTCTGCACATGATGTGTGATCTAACGATTGCGGCAGAGAACGCCATTTTCGGTCAAACCGGCCCGCGCGTCGGTTCCTTTGACGGTGGCTGGGGGGCTTCTTACATGGCGCGCATCGTAGGTCAGAAGAAAGCGCGTGAAATCTGGTTCCTGTGCCGCCAGTACGATGCGGCGCAAGCGCTGGATATGGGGCTGGTGAACACCGTGGTTCCGCTGGCCGAGCTGGAAAAAGAGACCGTGCGCTGGTGCCGTGAAATGCTGCAAAACAGCCCGATGGCGCTGCGCTGCCTGAAAGCGGCACTGAACGCGGACTGCGACGGTCAGGCTGGCTTGCAGGAACTGGCGGGTAACGCCACCATGCTGTTCTACATGACGGACGAAGGGCAGGAAGGCCGTAACGCGTTCAACGAAAAACGCCAGCCTGACTTCAGCAAGTTCAAACGGAATCCGTAATGCGTCGGGTCACTCTCTATCGTTACAGCGTGCCGATGGAAGCGGGCGTGGTGCTGCGTAATCAGCGCCTGAAAACTCGCGATGGGCTTATCGTTCGCCTGCAAGACGGCGAGCGGTTAGGCTGGGGTGAGATCGCGCCGCTGCCAGAATTCAGCGTGGAAACGCTGGCTGAAGCGGAATCCGTTGCGCTTGAACAGCTGCAATCGTGGGTGACAGAGGCAGCATTTTCTGACGATCTTCCGCCGTCTGTTGCCTTTGGCTTAAGCTGTGCGCAGGCGGAGCTGGATCAGCATCTGCCTCAGGCGGCGGACTATCGCAAAGCGCCATTGTGCAGCGGCGATCCCGATGAGCTGTTTGACATGCTACAGACGATGCCGGGCGAGAAAGTGGCCAAGATCAAAGTCGGCCTGTACGAAGCAGTGCGTGACGGCATGATCGTGAATGTGCTGCTGGAAGCCTTACCGGATCTGAAACTCCGTCTGGATGCTAACCGTAGCTGGACGCGCGCCAAAGCGGACGGCTTCGCTCGTTATGTCGCGCCGTCATTACGTTCGCGTATTGCCTTTCTCGAAGAGCCTTGCAAAACCCGTGAAGAATCTCGCGAATTTGCGCGGGAAACGGGCATCAGCATTGCCTGGGATGAAAGTGTGCGCGATGCGGATTTTCGGGTGGAAGCCGAGCCGGGCGTGAGCGCGATTGTCATTAAGCCTACGCTGGTCGGCAGCCTTGCACGTTGCCAGCAACTGGTGCAGGAAACGCATCAGGCTGGATTAACGGCGGTGATCAGCTCCAGTATCGAATCCAGTCTGGGCTTAACGCAGCTGGCGCGTCTGGCGCACTGGCTGACGCCGGATGCGATCCCTGGGCTGGACACGCTGGATCTGATGCAGGCGCAGGTGATTCAACGTTGGCCGGAGAGCACGTTACCGCTGCTGACTGCTGAGCAACTGGACGTGGTATGGCAATCCTGACTGACTGGCCGTGGCGACACTGGGCTAACCAGACGCCCCAGCCTGTTTCGTTGAATGAGCCTGCCTCGTTGCATGAGCCTGTCGCATTGATTGAAGATGAAACCCGCTGGAGCTGGCAGGCGCTTGCCCAGCGGGTGGATCATCTGACGCACCATTTCACACAGCAGGGCGTGACGGCTGACAGTACGGTCGCGCTGCGCGGTAAGAATAGCGTCCAGATGTTGTTCAGCTATCTGGCGCTATTGCAGTGTGGTGCACGTGTGCTGCCGCTGAATCCACAGTTGCCCGATGCGTTAACCGAGGCGCTGTTGCCCACGCTAAATGTCGCGTATGGCCTGTGCCTGAATGATAAGCCCTGGCCGAATGCCGTGCGCACGCTTTCTTTGCCATCGGACGATACTGAAGAACGTCACTGTACCGATCGATTGCGCTGGCAGGCCGATCGGCTGGCGACGCTGACGCTGACGTCCGGCTCCAGCGGGATGCCGAAAGCGGTGGCGCACACGTTCGCGGCTCATCTTTCCAGCGCGGAAGGTGTGGTGCAGATGATGGCGTTCTCCTCCAGCGACAGCTGGCTGCTGTCACTTCCGCTCTTTCACGTTTCCGGGCAGGGTATTGTTTGGCGCTGGCTTGCGACTGGAGCCACAATAGTGGTTCGTGCGCATCAGCCTCTGGATAGTGCGCTGCGCGATTGTACCCACGCTTCTTTAGTGCCGACGCAACTGTGGCGACTGCTGTCGGAGGAGAGTTTCCCTACGGCGCTGAAAGCCGTATTGCTCGGCGGTGCGATGATTCCGCAGACGCTGACGCAACAGGCGGAAGCCCGAGGCGTGAGCTGCTGGTGCGGCTATGGCCTGACGGAACTGGCTTCGACAGCCTGCGCGAAACGCGCCGATGGGGGGGCGGGGGTTGGTCTGCCGTTACACGGGCGGGAGATCCGGCTGGTCGAGGATGAAATTCTGCTGCGCGGCAGCACGCTGGCTGCTGGCTATTGGCGCGACGGGAAACTGATTCCACTGGTCGATGAGGATGGCTGGTTCCACACGCGGGATCGCGGGCGCTTTGCCGAGGGCGAGTGGCACATTCTGGGGCGTCTGGATAATCAATTTTTCAGCGGCGGAGAAGGGATCCAACCGGAGAATATCGAAGCCGTGCTGTTGACGCATCCCGATGTTCAACAGGCCTGTGTTGTGCCCGTTGAAGACGCAGAGTTCGGTCACCGTCCTGTTGCGGTGCTGGAAGTGGCGCAAACTACGACGCTTGATGCGGTACGCGATTGGCTACAGCCACAGCTTGCCGGATTTCAGCGTCCTGTCGCGTATTATGCGCTGCCTGTTGAACTGAAAAATGGTGGGATTAAGCTTTCTCGCCAGCAGGTGAAAAGCTGGGTTAATGCAACGCACCACGAGCCCAACAGGTAGCACGACTTGGCCGTAGGCTAGCTGTCCGGTGCGTTGGTGCTGGGTTTCGCCGCCGGTTTTTTATGCGTTGCTTGATGATTGGCGCTGGTTTCACGATCAAACAGCGCCAGCTTTTCCAGAAACCACATGTCCTGAAACCGCATCGGGGTGTTCCTGTCGGAATGCACTGTATGAGGGGTATCCATCACCGTAGCATGCTTTCCTGTGGCTAATTTTCCTTCTCTCATCATCGTTTCCTTCTGCCTGTTTTGTCGTCATCCATGATGAGTACTATTGTTCACTTTGCCTTTTTTGAGCAAATAGGCGGCGCTTATTGTTGCTATTGTCAGCAGCGCTGAATGAAAACTTTCATGATTATTAAAAGAATAAATCACTGCTCAGGGCAATTTCATGCTGGAGTGAGGGGGTGTTTCGGGTAGAATCGGCAACGATAACACCTTTACACGCGCGTTTAACGACGGTTTTTAAGGATATTGAAAATGAAAAAGTTTGTGATTGCCTGCGCGGGAAGCCTGTTGCTTGCAACGGCTTCTGTACATGCCATTAGCCTTTCCGGGGAAGCAGGTCGCGATTATGCCGGTGCCAATGCGGGCTTCGGTCTGGGCATTCCTGGGCTTGCGGGTAATGTGAGCTATGCCCACGGCGACAACAACAATGACGTATATGGCTTTGGCCTGGGATACACCATCCCTGTTGGCCCACTCAAGCTGACTCTGGGCGGTAAAGCGCTGTACCTGAATCAGGATCACGGCAATGATGGCTATGGTGTTGCTCTGGGCGGTGGCGTGCAGTGGCCGCTGAGCCGTCAGTTCTCGCTGTATGGCGAAGGTTACTATTCACCGGATGCCTTCTCCAGCCATGTCGATCACTATGTTGAAGGGAAAGCAGGCGTACGCTGGCAGGTATTTGCACCGCTGAGCGTTGATGTCGGCTACCGCTACATCAATATGGCGCGTGAAAGCGGGCCGGATAACAGACTGGCTGATTCTGCCTATGTCGGTGTTGGTCTGAACTTCTGATATACCCGTCATACTTTAAGCCGCAGGTGTGTTGGCTTGATGCCGTGAGTGGAAAGAAAAAAGAGCGTGAATGCTGAGTTCACGCTCTTTTTTTATGACGGACATCCTTGTCCGTCACCCTTCGGGCCGTCGCAAGCGACGTTGAAAAACGCTCCCAGCGTTTTTTTATGCACGGAAGGTTAACTAATCGACGGTAGCCAGCCTGCGACCATCGCCAGTTGGATCAGGATGATGCCTACGCCGCTGGCGAAGACCAGCACCAGAACCGGTGTGCCACCGCGCGTTGCGCGTATTTCAGGACGCTGTTTGCGCACCTGCCAGCTCAGCAGGACAGGAATAAGCAGCGCCAGCACGGCCAGCGCAATCGCCGCATAGCCCAACGCCATCACGAACCCTTGCGGATAAAAGAGGGCAAACACCAGTGGGGGTATAAAGGTTAGCAACCCCGTTTGCGCACGCCCTGTGACGCTATTTTTGCGTTTAAACAGATCGGCTAGGTAATCGAACAGCCCCAGCGCCACGCCGAGGAAAGAGGTCGCCAGTGCCAGATCGGCAAACAGATGAACGGCCAGTTCAACGTGCGGTGAAGCCACCAGCGTGCGAATAGCCTGCATCAGCCCATTCAATCCCGCCTGATCGGCCAAAATAGCGTTGAATGTTGAAGAGCTGAGGCTGCCCAGCATCGCAAGTTGCCAGAAAATATAGGCAATCAGCGGTATCACGCTACCGATAAGAAATATCCGGCGCAACTTACGGCTATCGCCGCCCATGTAGTGCACGATACTGGGGATACTGCCGTGGAAGCCGAACGAGGTCAGGATAACGGGTAATGCTGAGAGCGTCAGACCCTGTTGCAGCGGCAACGTTAAGAGATTGACGCGCTGAATATGTGGCACCATGACGGCCAGCATAATGACGAGCATGAGCACTTTGCCGCTAAACAGGATGCGGTTAAACAAATCGACGGAGGATGTTCCGATACAGACAACGCCACCGGCAACCAGTGTGAAGAGCAGAATACCGGCGGACAGCGGAAGTGAGTAGCCACTCCATTGGCTAATGCTGGTGGCGAGCAGTTCGCCCGCGCCGCTGATATAGGCTGCCGTGAGCGCGTACATCAGAAATAGCATACTGAAACCCGTAATCCACTGTCCCCAGCGGCCAAGGTAGATTTTTGCCAGCGTGCCCAGTCCGGTGTGCGATGGCTGATGCTGATACACTTCAACCAGCAGCAGGGCGCTATAGCACATCAGTGCCCATAAACCGATTAATATCACTAACGTAGTACCAAATCCGACGCCGGCGGTTGCTAACGGCATCGCCAACATTCCTGCTCCAATGGTGGTGCCTGCAACGATAAAAATACTGCCAAGAGTACGATTTTTCACCTATTCCTCTATATATAGCGTGGCTATCCAGATATTTTTGGCAGCAGGGTAGAGTATTCAGTGATTTCTGTCAAAACGCCGTTACGAGGGGTGTAATCTTATATTTACACTGGAGCGCGGCTCATTGGCTGCGTGTGTTCTCAGGCTGGCTGAAAGAAATATTGTGTTTGTTCATCCGACTTTTTAAAGTGGTTTCAGGATCGTCACGAGGAATAAAAAAATGCTTAGGGTCGAGATGTTATGTACCGGCGATGAAGTGCTGCATGGTCAGATTATTGATACCAATGCGGCCTGGTTGGCGGATTATTTGTTTCAACAGGGATTACCGATGACCAGCCGGATGACGGTGGGGGACGATCTCGATGCGCTGGTGACTGCAATAACGCAGCGTAGCCAGATAGCCGATATCCTGATTGTGAACGGTGGTTTGGGGCCGACCAGCGACGATCTCAGCGCTTTGGCGGCAGCCACCGCAGCAGGAGAAGGACTGGTTGAGCACGCGGAATGGCTGGCGCGTATGGAGGCTTTTTTTGCCGAACGCGGCAGAGTGATGGCACCCAGCAACCGCAAACAGGCGCAAATCCCCGCCAGTGCGGAAATGGTGGATAACCCGGTGGGCACTGCTTGCGGTTTCGCGCTGCGCTTGAACAAGTGCCTGATGTTTTTTACACCGGGTGTCCCGTCTGAGTTCAAGGTCATGGTCGATCAGCAGATTATGCCGCGCCTGCGCGAGCGTTTTGCTGTTGCCGATGCGCCGCTGTGTCTGCGCCTGACCACCTTTGGCCGCTCTGAAAGCGATCTGGCAAGTCAGTTGGATGGCATGGCGTTACCGCCGGGTGTGGTGCTGGGCTACCGCTCTTCTATGCCGATTATCGAGCTGAAGCTGACCGGCCCAGCTGCACAGCAGGAAAAGATGGTGCAGCTGTGGGAAACGGTGCGCGCCGTGGCCGGGGAAAATACTATCTTTGAAGGAACAGAAGGGCTGCCAGCACAGTTGGCACGGCGTCTGGCCGAACGTGATATGACGCTGGCAGTGAGCGAACACTTCACGGCAGGATTGCTCAACTGGCAGCTTCAGTCGGCGAATGTTTCGCTGGCGGGCGGAGAGCTGCTGGCAAACGTTGAGGATGCCAGCCTGTCTGGGCTAGCAGACTATGCTCGCCATCTGGCGGAGCGACAGGGCGCGTCGTTAGCGCTGGTCGTGGGAAATCGGAACGATGCCGAGCTGTCATTGGCGCTGCATACGCCGGAAGGATCTTTCGCCCAAACGATACAGTTCAACGTACAGCGCTACAGCCTGAAAACGCATCAGGAAGTCGTTGCGATGCTGGCGATGAACATGCTGCGCCGCTGGCTAAACGGCTGGTCAGTGTATGGCGGACATGGCTGGATCTCAGTATTGAAGACGCTGTAGTCAGCGGGGGATTGAGGGTCTCTGCCTGGCTGTATTTCTATTCGGCTTTCTGGGGAGTTTCGTGCGCGATGATACCGTTATTTTCATGCTACCTCGTAGCACGCGCCCGACAAGGGACGGCTCAAACGCCGCTCGCCCCTTGACCCCAGGCTTTTCGGCGGAAATTATGCCGCTAACGCGGTGCCTTCGTCGGTATCAGGCTTAACGGACCGCTTGCGACACGTTCCCGACGTGGCGCAAGCTTTCGCCGCGTCCTGCGGCTCATCCTAAGCCTGCTATCTCCTCAGCATAATTTTTTACGCCGAGTTAGCACACCCGAAATCATCGTATCAATCCAATATAGGCGAGGACGAATGTTTGAAATAAGAAGGCCAGAATCAACGTTCTGGCCTTTTTCACAAGAGAATCAATATAATAACGAATAAAGCTGCCGACGGTAGCGGGCGGCAAGGGCGTCGCTGGTGCCGAGGGCGGCCATGATGTCCATCAGCGTTTTACGCGCGTTGCCGTTAGCAACGGCCAGATCTTTCTTCAGGAATCCCATCAGCAGCTCAAGCGCTTCCTCATTACGTCCGACCTGATGCAGTTGCAGCGCCAGCTGTACCGCCAGTTCCGCATTTTGCGGGTCGGCGTCCAATTGCTGCTGTAGATGCTGAATTTCCGGCGTATCTGCTGCCTGTTTTAGCAATTCAATCTGAGCAATGAGGCTGTGATAGCGCGTGTCTTGATCTTGCAAAGGAATGGTGGCTAATACGGCTTCGGCCTCTTCGCTGCGTTTAATTTGAATCTGCACTTCCGCCAGCATCAGACCGATATCGCTGCGCTGCTGGCTGAGTTGCCAGGCGTCTTTCAGTAACTGCATCGCTTCTGGCAGTTTATCTTCCTGAATCAGCTGCTGTGCCTGTGCGACTTTCAGCTCTTCTTCTTTCGGCAGCGCGCGTTTCAGTAATTCACGAATGGCTTCTTCCGGCTGTGGCCCCTGAAAACCGTCCAGCGGTTGGCCATCTTTAAACAGATAAACGGTTGGAATTGAACGCAGGCCAAACTGAGCGGCGACGCGCTGCTCGGCATCACAGTCAACCTTCGCCAGAACGAACTGCCCGGCGTATTCCTGCGCCAGCTTGTCCAGCACCGGTTCTAGTTCCAGACAGTGCTGGCTACGCGCCGACCAGAAGTAAAACAGGACTGGCAGTGTCATGGAGTGTTCCAACACCTGATGCAGGTTGGATTCGTTGACGTCAACGATAGTCGCTTGTTGTTCTAACATGAGTAGTCTCTCTTACTTCCTGAATGCGTTTGACCCTTAGATGGGGCCTGTCGGTGTCACTTGCAAGCCTCGTACAGAGGCAAGTGCGCAATACCTCACCTTCTGAGGTTTTATCCCCGTAATACCTTATCCAGCAGACACCCCGGTAGCAGGCGGCGCAGCCAGGTTAAGGCGTGAGCCACCAGCGTGACGGGATAGCGTAATTTAGGACGCGCACTTTCCAGCGCATGATGGAGCTTCGGCAATATCGCTTCCGGCGGCAGCGTGAAGCGCTTAGCGATGCCGGGGTTAGTCACCGGCTTATCTGTCTGCGTCTGTGCGACGTTGCTGGTAAAGCGTGTACTGATCGGGCCGGGCTCGATCAGGCTGACGTGCAGGCCGCTACCGTGGAGTTCCATACGCAACGCATCTGACCAGGCTTCCAGCGCATATTTGCTGGCGGCATACGCGCCGCGCCCCGGCGTGGACACCAGCCCCAGAACGGAACTGGTCTGGATGATGCGGCCTTCGCCATGCGGCAACATCGCGGGTAGCAGCAACTGGGTGAGCTGATGCGTGCCGAACAGATTGCTGGAAAACTGCTGTTCAAGCTGCTGGCGCGAAATAGTATTCAGCGGGCCATACAGGCCGTATCCGGCGTTATTAAACAAACCGTACAGGCGGTTATCGGTCAGTCTGATCACCTCCGCTGCCGCTTGTTCCACGCTGGCGCTGTCATCCAGATCGAGCGTAATCGCTTCCAAACCCAGCGTGGTCAGACGTGCGACATCCTCTGCGCGGCGGCAGGCTGCAATCACGCGATAGCCGCGCTTTTGCAGATCCTGAGCGGCAATCAGGCCAATGCCGCTGGAGCAACCCGTAATGAAGACCGTTTTTTGCATAACTTTACCTAATTCAAAAGCCTATTTATTAAGACTCATGGTTAACTAAGGGTTCCAGCTGCTTCGCCATCCATTCTGCGATAAACGGTTGGGCATCCCGGGTTGGATGGATGCCATCTTCCATCATCCACTCCGGTTTAAGATACACCTGCTCCATAAAGAAAGGCAGCAGCGGAAGCGCAAACTGCTCCGCTAATTTGGGGTAGATATTGCTGAATGACTCGGTATAGCGACGGCCATAGTTGGTCGGCAAACGGATCTGCATAATCAGAGGCTGAGCGTTAGCCTGTTTGACCAGCGTGATGATTTTCGTCAGATCTTGCTCAATGTTAGGGGCCGGAAATCCCCGAAGGCCATCATTGCCGCCCAGTTCAATCAATACCCAACGCGGCTGATGCTGTTTCAACAGGGCAGGAAGACGCGCCAGTGCTTGTGCGGTGGTGTCTCCACTAATACTGGCGTTAACCACCGCGACGCCTTTTTTCTGCGTCTGCCACTGCGTGTTCAGCAGCGTTGGCCATGCGTTAGCGATCGGCATCTGATAGCCCGCACTGAGGCTATCGCCCAGAATTAATAATGTGTCAGCGGCGAAAGCGCGTACGCTGCATAATCCCAGAAGCAAAAGGACGAAAACATGTTTGCGAAGACCAGCCCAGCGAGTGCTACGCCAAGCGAAACTGCGCACGTAGAAAACATTCTTGAAGTTCATCATCTTAGTAAACACGTTGGTCAGGGAGAAAATCGGCTTTCCATCCTTACCGGAGTTGAGCTTATTGTCAAACCTGCGCAGACAATTGCCCTGATTGGGGAATCCGGTTCGGGCAAATCAACGTTGCTGGGGATTCTGGCCGGGCTGGATGATGGCACAGAGGGTGAAGTGAGCCTGATGGGTAAATCGCTAAACGCGCTGGACGAAGAAGGTCGCGCGGCGCTGCGTGCCCAGCATGTCGGTTTTGTCTTTCAGTCTTTCATGCTGGTGCCGACGCTGAATGCGTTGGAGAACGTGCAACTACCCGCGTTGCTGCGCGGTGAAAGCGACAGCCACAGCCGCGGACAGGCCGAACAGCTGTTACAACAGCTTGGACTGGGTGAGCGCTTACATCATCTTCCCGCTCAGCTTTCCGGCGGTGAACAGCAGCGTGTGGCGCTGGCGCGTGCGTTTAGCGGTCGTCCCAACGTCTTGTTTGCCGATGAACCTACCGGAAATCTGGATCGTAAAACCGGTGAGCGCATTGTTGATCTGCTGTTTTCCCTCAATCGCGACTATGCCACCACGCTGATTCTGGTGACGCACGATGAACAACTGGCAGCACGCTGTGAGCGACGCCTGCGGTTAGTCGACGGCAAGCTGCGGGAGGACGCATGATCTGGCGGTGGTTCTGGCGCGAATGGCGCTCTCCTTCCTTATTGATTGTCTGGCTGGCGTTAACGTTGGCCGTTGCCTGCGTGCTGGCGCTGGGCACGATCAGCGACCGCATGGAAAAAGGGCTCAGTCAGCAGAGCCGGGATTTTCTGGCGGGCGACCGCGTGCTGCGTGCGTCGCGACCTGTCGCGGAAACCTGGCTTCAGGATGCGCAGCAGCGCGGGCTGACGCTCAGTCGTCAGATTTCTTTCATGACCATGACGTTCGCAGGCGATACGCCGCAGCTGGCGCAGGTTAAAGCCACCGACCAACGCTATCCGCTGTACGGCAATTTGCAGACGCGTCCTGAAGGGCTGCATGCTGAGGCGGGAGCTGTGCTGGTGGCGCCGCGCCTGCTGGCGTTACTTGGGCTGAAAGTTGGTGACATGCTGGACGTCGGCGATACTTCGCTGCGCATTAGCGGCGAGCTGATTCAGGAACCGGATGCCGGCTTTAACCCGTTTGAGACCGCACCGCGTATTCTGATGAATCTGGATGATGTCGAGAAAACCGGTGCGATTCAGCCGGGGGGCCGTATTACCTGGCGCTACATGTTTTCCGGCAATGAGAAGCAGATTAGTGAATTTGGCAATTTCATCAAACCACAGCTCAAGCCCGATCAGCGCTGGTATGGCATGGAAGATTCCGAAGGCGCGCTGAGCCAGTCGTTAAAACGGTCGCAGCAGTTCCTGTTGCTGTCGGCGCTGCTGACGCTGTTGCTGTCTATCGCCGCAGTGGCGGTGGCGATGGGGCACTACTGCCGCAGCCGCTATGATTTGGTCGCCATTCTGAAAACGCTGGGGGCAGGCAAACAGGCGCTGAGGCGATTAATCATCGGGCAGTGGCTTTCTGTACTTGGGCTGGCGGCGGTTTGCGGTAGCGTGCTCGGTCTGGGGTTTGAGGCGCTGTTGATGAAAATGCTGGCGCCAGTGCTGCCTGCGACACTGCCAGCCTCCGGGTTGTGGCCGTGGGTATGGGCGCTGGGATCGCTGGTGCTGATCTCGCTGCTGGTTGGGCTGCGTCCGTATCGACTGCTGCTGGCGACACAGCCACTGCGCGTGTTACGTCAGGATGTGGTGGCGAACATATGGCCGCTGCGCTATTACCTGCCGATTGTCCTGCTTATTGTTGTTGGGTTGCTGGCCGTGTTGTCCGGTGGCGGTGTGCTGCTATGGTCGCTGCTTGGCGGCATGGCGGTGCTGTCGCTCTTGCTGGGTGTCATTGGCTGGGGCGGTCTGCTGTTGTTACGGCGTCTGACGGTTAAACGACTGGCGTTGCGTCTGGCGATTAATCGCCTGTTGCGCCAGCCGTGGTCGACGCTCAGCCAGTTGGCCGCCTTTTCGCTGTCCTTCATGCTATTGGCGCTGCTGCTGGTGATGCGCGGTGATTTACTGGAGCGCTGGCAGCAGCAATTGCCGCCGGGTAGCCCAAACTATTTCCTGCTGAATATCACGAAGGAACAGGTGCCACAGGTGGAGGATTTCCTCTCTCAGCATGATGTGACGCCGGAGCAATTCTTCCCGATTATTCGTGCGCGGCTGACGGAGATTAATCAGCAGGTTGCGACGGAAGTGATCCACGAGGACGATCCGGGTGGCAACACGGTGAACCGTGAACTGAACCTGACCTGGATGAACGGAATCCCGCAGCATAACGTACTGGTGGAAGGCGACGCACCGAAGGCGGGTGAAGTCTCGATGGAAGCGAAAGAAGCCAAAGAGATGGGGATCAAGATTGGCGATACGCTGACCTTCACTGGCGACACGCAACCGTTTAGCGCAACGGTGACCAGCTTCCGTCAGGTAGACTGGGAAAGCCTGCGTCCGAATTTCTTCTTTATTTTCCCCGTAGGGGCGTTGGATAACCAGCCGCAGTCCTGGCTGACCAGCTTCCGCTACGATGGTGATGAGAAGATGATTACGCAGTTGAATCGCCAGTTCCCGACGGTGAGCGTGCTGGATATCGGCAGTATTCTGCGTCAGGTTGGGCAGGTCTTGCAGCAGGTAAGCCGCGCGCTGGAGATTATGGTCATTCTGGTACTGTTCTGTGGCGTGCTGCTGTTGCTGGCACAGATCCAGGTCGGAATGCGTCAGCGACGTCAGGAACTGATGGTATATCGCACGCTGGGAGCTGGGCTACGCCTGCTGCGCACCACGCTGTGGTGTGAATTTGCGGTGCTGGGTCTGGTGGCGGGAACGGCGGCGGCGATTGGCGCAGAATCGGCACTGTGGCTGTTGCAGCGGAAGGTCTTTAACTTTGCCTGGGAACCGAATGTCACGATGTGGATAACGCTCCCGTTAATCGCGGCGTTCCTTCTGTCGCTCTGCGGCGGCTGGCTGGGGCTAAGGCTCTTGCGCGGTAAAGCGCTATTCCGGCAATTCGCGGGGTAAAAAATGTATTTACTGAGTAAGCTTCAGGCAATAAACACAATAGCGTGATGGTTTTGCTCATCATCCGGCGTAAGAAATTATGCAGAGGAGATAGCAGGTTTAGGATGAGCCGCATGGACGCGGCGAAAGCTTGCGCCACGCCGGGAGCGTGTCGCAAGCGGTCCGTTAAGCCTGATACCGACGAAGGTATCGCGCAGCGACATAATTTAGCCGGAAAGCTTGGGTTCGCAGGGCGGCGGCGACTGAGCGCCCTGCGTCGGGCGCGTGCTACGAGATAGCATGAAATGACAGCATTATGGCGCACGAAACTGTCTCTGAATCTACATAAAACGAACCACAGAGATTGCGCTAAAGGGGAAATAAATCGCTTGAGGCCAGCGATGCTGGCCTCTTTACCTTACTGGCTGATAGAACTCCCCGGCGCTTCGCCGCCGGTTCCCGTCACGGTTTTGTGCTTTGCCATATATTGATGTTGGAAAATGCACATGCGGATCGTGTTGCGGTATTCACCGTTGATGAAAAACTCGTGGATCAGCTCGCCTTCGACCTCAAACCCTAGCTTGCTGTAGATGTGGATTGCTTTCTTGTTTTCCTTATCCACAATCAAATACAGCTTGTAGAGGTTCAACACCGAGAAGCCATAATCCATCGCCAGCTTGGCTGCCGCGCTGGCATAGCCGTGGCCTTGATAGGCCGGGTCGATAATGATCTGAAATTCCGCGCGACGGTGGATGTGGTTAATCTCCACCAGCTCAACCAGGCCTACTTTGGTCTGCTCATGTTCAATAATGAAGCGCCGCTCGCTCTGGTCATGAATATGCTTGTCGTACAGATCGCTGAGTTCGACAAAGGCCTCGTAAGGCTCTTCAAACCAATAACGCATCACACTGGCATTGTTATCCAACTGATGAACAAAAGTGAGATCGTCCCGCTCCAGCGGTCGTAGCCGAACGGAATTGCTCGTACCGGACATAATGAATCCTTAATTGATAAAAGAGACGTGAACCGTGGTTATCGGGGTCACGTTGGCATGGGTATGCCAACGCTAGTATAGCGGCGGGGAGGCTGGCGCTGAACTCCCAATGTGGAATGGCAAGTAGCAAAATGCCCCGTATCGATGAGACACGGGGATAAAGTGCATTAGAAATCGACGCTGGCGCGTAGCACCACCTGACGCGGCTCGCCGATGGCGACGCGCAGATTGTTACCGCTGGATGGATAATAGGTCTGGTCGAACAGGTTCTTCACGTTGAGCTGCCATTTCACTTTGTAGCCGTTGAGCGGCAGGCTATAGGCAACAAACGCATCGGCGACGGTGTAATCATCCAAATAGAAGGTGTTTGCTGCATCACCCGCGCGGCGGCTGACATAGCGCGCACCTGCACCTGCACGCAGATCGTCACCGGCTGCCAGGCCAATGTTGCCGAAGTCCTGTGTCAAGAACAGTGAGGCGGTATGACGGGCTGCATTGGGCATGCGTTTACCGGTGTTTTCCGGGTCAGCAGTGACGTGAGCATCGGTGTAGGCATAAGAACCGATCAGGCTCAATGAATCGGTGAGGCTACCCGCCAGATCCAGTTCAACACCCTGCGAGCGCACTTTCCCTGCTGTACGGTAAAGATTGTCATCAACCTTGACCATGACGTTTTGTTTTTCAATATCGAACAGGGCTACGTTACCGGTAATACGATTGGGCAGATCCAGTTTGGCGCCAATTTCGTAAGATTTGCCGATTTCAGGCGGCAGGGCACCGATATTATTGGCAATATTGCTGTTAGGCTTAAATGAGCCGCTGTAGCTGGCATAGAGCGATGAATACGACGTCAGGCTGTAAATGATGCCCGCACGTGGCACAACGCGATGGTATGAGCTGTCCGTGTTGGTGATGAAAGGACGCCCTTTACCTGCCATTACATCGAATGTGTCATAACGCAGACCGCCCAGTAACTGCCAGCGGTCGTTAAGACGGATAGCATCCTGCATAAAGAATGCCTTGCTGTCGATATTTTCACGCTGATCGCTGTCTTTCGCGTTAACGGCGGTAGAGGCGGGAAGCTGGCCGTATACGGGGTTATAGATGTTGAATCCTGAAGTCGCTGTGCCGCGAATCATATCGCCACGGAATGTTCTATCGGCTTCATAATCAAACCCAAACAGTAACTGGTGATTGATTCGGCCCCAGTCAACGTCGCCATTCAGCGTGAGCTGGACAATTTGCGCCTGGCTATGTGCATAGCCTGTAGCGTCTGGCTGGCGTGTCAGGACTCCCGTATTGGCATTGTATTTCGTGGCGCGCGCCTGATTGTCGCTGTAGCGGTTGCGGTTGTACGAGTAGGTCAGGCTGCTTTTCCAGCGGTCATTCAGGTTGCGATCAACCTGCATGGTGACGCTGTCCTGATCGCCGCGTGTCGCATTGTAGCTTTCATCAAAGCGGCGGTCGCGCGGTGTATTAACCGGCTTGCCTGTCTTCGGATCGATAAGGGTGCCGCGATCGAAAGGTGTCAGGTATTCCATATGTTCGTAGGATACGCGCACCGTGGTGTCTTCGCCGTACCACATTAGCGATGGAGCCACTGTCGTCTGGCGGTTACGCCCGAAGTTGCGCCAGTAGTCGGTTTCATCATGATCGACCACCATCCGGTAAGCCAAACCAGACGTGCCTAACGGGCCAGTGACATCAAGCTGTCCGCCGCCGCCCTTGAAGCTACTTCCCCAGCCTTCAATGTGCGTTTTCTGTACCAGTTCAGGCTTTTTGCTGATGATATTGATCACGCCGCCGGGCTCGCCCATGCCGTAGAGCATGGAGGCTGGGCCTTTCAGCACTTCGACGCGCTCGCTGCTGGGCGTGAAGTTGCGCGCCTGAATGGAGCGCACACCGTCACGAAAGATTGAACCGTCGCGATTATCGCCGAAGCCACGTTTGATGACGGCATCTTGCGTGCCGCCCAGCGTATTCGACTGGGTGATACCGCTGACGTTATACAGTGCTTCATCAATATTGCGTACAGCACGATCGTCGAGTACCTGAGTCGGAACGACGTTGACGGCCTGTGGAACATCCAACAGGCGGCTTTCGGTGCGAGTGCCTGTCACGGTTTTATGCGGCTGATAGCCGGTCTCTTTTCCTGCCTGAGCACCCGTGGTGGCACTTACCACCATAGTGTCTTCTTTGCCATCAACGATGGCTGCCTGAATGCTAAACGGCAACAGCGCCAGCAGCGGCCAGCCGTGGCGGAACGCGGCCTTTTTTATAAAAAACTTATTCATGCGAAATCTGACTCCAATAAATCCCTGAAAATTCAAGAGGTAAAAACTGTTGATAGAGTTGTTGTAGTGTTTGTTGCGGATCGATATCAGTAAACCGATCCGGGTAGAGCGCTTTGGCAAACATTTCGACCATCACGACGTGGTACGGGCTGAGGTAGAAGTTGTGCCACATGCTCCAGGCTCGGCCTGTTTGCACGGCTTGCAGGTGAGACAAAATAGGTTCCTGGCGGATAAGCGTGTCGAAGCTCTCTTTCGCCTGTGCGGCGTTAACCAGCGGGCCGAGCATCAAACTGGAGAAGCGTTTGCCTTCCGGCCCGGCCATGCCGGTGGCGATGTAGACATCGGGATTGGCGGCTAGCACGTGCTCCGGGCTCAATTCCCCGTAGACGCTGCTGATGGTGCCGCTGGCAATATTCTCGCCGCCGGCGAAAGTCAGCAGGTCGCCAAGGCTGCCGCCGACCGCCGTGGTACAGCAGGTGTCTCGTCTGCCCAGATGCAGATGCAGCATGACCGTCGGTTTTTTGCCATGGTATTGCGCGATACGCTGGCGAATCACGTCCATATGCTGCTGATAGAAATTGCTGAAGGCGGTAGCGCGCTGAGGCTGATTCAGCACCTCGCCGAGCAGGCGAATACTGGGCAACGTGTTATTAAGCAGGTCGATGCGCAGATCGACATAAATAAATGGGATCCCGGCACGAGTCAGCGTTTGTTGCAGCAAATCTTCATTGGTCGCGTTTTTTGCCAACCGAGGAAGAATGACCAGATCGGGTTTTAGCGGCAGCAGCATCTCTGCGTTCATCGCTTGCAGGCTGCCGTTACCTAACAGTGGGATCTGGTTAAGCTGTGGGAACTTTTCGGTATAGCGTGACCAGCTTTGTGCATCGTAGCGCGCCATATCGCCCGGCCAGCCGACGACATGCTTTGCCGGGTTATCAGGCTGAAGCAGCGCCAGCGTATACAGCATGCGACTCTCGCCCAGAATGATGCGCTGGGGGCTATCTGGGATCTCCACCTGTCGACCCAAAATGTCAGTGACGGTTTTTGCCTGCAAAAGCGGGCTGAGAAAAAGCAGGCAAAGCAGTAAGGCAGTACGCATGATGGAGTTCACAGAATTTAGGATGGGGAAAGATAATCATTGTCATTTTCGTTTTCAACCGATGAAAAGTACGTGTAATTTCGGTTGAGGGAAATCTTCTTTTTTATCCGAGGCTTAGTGATTTTTTTTCGTAAAGATTAGTAAATATTTAAAGCGTAGAGAGAGGCGTGAAAACAGCGGTGCTTCGCGTGGATAGGAAAAGAAAGAGGCAAAGAAGAATAAGCAATATAGGGAAGTAAGGCTCCGAGGAGAGCCTTACTAAGATGATGAACAGACAGAATTACTCGGCGGCGTAGCCCTGCGGTGGAATACGCACGCTGTCCAGCCAGGCTTCATTATCCCGCATCACCAGTCTGCCATTCAGGAACCAGTTAATGACCATCGGATAAATCGTGTGCTCGTGCGTTTTTACGCGCTCGCTCAGGCTTTCTTCGGTGTCGTCACTAAATACAGGTACCTTCGCTTGCAGAATCAGTGGGCCGCCGTCCAGTTCATCGGTGACAAAATGTACGGAAGTTCCATGTTCCCGATCGCCATTTTCCAGCGCCTTGCGGTGCGTATGCAGGCCGGGATACTTAGGTAGCAGAGAAGGGTGAATGTTCAGCATTTTGCCGGCAAACTGGGCAACAAAGTCCGGGCTAAGAATCCGCATGTAGCCTGCTAAGATCACCAGCGCCGGATCATATTGCTCAATTTCGTTTGCTAGTGCGGCATCAAATGCAGCACGGTCGGCAAAGTCTTCAGGGTTCAGGACGCACGTAGGAATATCCGCATTCTGTGCGCGTTCTAGCCCGTACGCCTCCGCATTATTACTGAATACGGCGGCGATCTTTCCCTTGAGGCGTCCGTTCTTACAGGCGTCAATCAACGCCTGTAAGTTGCTTCCATGACCTGAAATCAGCACAACGATGTTTTTCATCAGTTAATAACCACTGCGTCTCCGGCATCGGTTTGAGTAATGACGCCGATTTTCCATGCGTTTTCGCCGCTGCTGTTGAGTAATGCAACGGCCTCGTCTGCCTGTTCGGTTGGCAGTGCGATGATCATACCAACACCGCAGTTAAAAGTGCGATACATTTCGTGGCGGCTGACATTCCCAGCCTGTTGCAGCCAGTTGAAAACCGCAGGCCATTGCCAGCTGGATTCGTCGATAGTCGCCTGCATACCTTCTGGCAGAACGCGTGGGATATTTTCCCAGAAGCCGCCGCCAGTCAGGTGAGAAATCGCATGGACGTCCACTTTCTCAATCAGGGACAGTATGGATTTCACGTAGATTTTGGTCGGTGCCAACAGGTGATCGGCCAGCGGTTTGCCTTCCAGTTCGAACTGCTCTGGATCAGTTTTGCTGACTTCAAGCACTTTGCGTACCAGAGAATAGCCGTTTGAGTGTGGGCCGCTGGACGCGAGGGCAACCAGAACATCGCCGTTCTGGACTTTGCTGCCGTCGATGATTTCTGATTTTTCTACAACACCGACGCAGAAGCCAGCAACGTCGTAGTCTTCGCCGTGGTACATGCCCGGCATTTCGGCAGTTTCGCCACCGACCAGCGCACAGCCTGATTGCTTACAGCCTTCCGCGATACCGGTAATCACGCTGGCAGCGGTATCGACATCCAGTTTGCCCGTGGCGTAATAGTCGAGGAAGAACAGCGGCTCAGCGCCCTGAACCACCAGATCGTTTACGCACATCGCAACCAGATCGATACCAATCGTATCGTGGCGCTTCAGATCCATCGCCAGGCGCAGTTTGGTGCCGACTCCGTCAGTGCCGGAAACCAGAATCGGTTCGCGGTATTTTTGCGGTAAGGCGCACAAGGCACCGAAACCACCCAATCCACCCATAACTTCCGGGCGACGGGTCTGTTTCACTACACCTTTGATACGGTCGACCAATGCATTGCCTGCATCGATATCCACGCCTGCGTCTTTATAGCTGAGAGAGGTTTTGTCGGTCACTGCTGAGTCCCCACGAAGGTTACGGGTCGTATTCAGAAAACACGGTATTATTTAGAAAACATACTGTGGTAAAAATAGTGCGCGCTAATTCTAACAGTGTAGGCAATCGTTTGCGAGTGATGAGTCATCGGCTGGCTATTTTTCGTTGATGGCGACAATTTCTCTTCTCGGTTGATCTGGATCAGGCTTAATCATATGGCGCTAAGTAAAAAAGGCGGTATAATCCCGCGATTTTTTTTACGACGGGCTCTCGTGCCCGCCGCCCTGCGGGCCGCCGCAAGCGGTGTTTAAAAACGCGCTTGGCGTTTTTGTCCGTCCACTAGCCGATGGGGAGATAATGATGAAGATCGTCGAGGTGAAACACCCACTCGTCAAACACAAACTGGGTTTGATGCGTGAGAACGATATTAGCACTAAGCGTTTTCGTGAGCTGGCTTCCGAAGTGGGAAGTTTGCTGACTTACGAAGCAACGGCCGATCTGGCAACCGAAAAGGTCACCATTGATGGCTGGTGCGGTCCGGTTGAAGTCGATCAGATCAAAGGCAAGAAAATTACCGTCGTACCGATTCTGCGTGCAGGGTTGGGAATGATGGAAGGCGTGCTGGAAAATGTCCCTAGCGCGCGTATCAGCGTTGTCGGCATCTACCGTGATGAAGAAACGCTGGAACCTGTTCCTTATTTCCAGAAGTTGGTTTCCAATATCGAAGAGCGCATGGCGCTGGTGGTTGACCCAATGCTGGCGACCGGCGGCTCAATGATCGCGACGATCGATCTGCTGAAAAAAGCAGGCTGCCACAGCATTAAGGTGTTGGTGTTGGTCGCGGCTCCAGAAGGGATTGCCGCACTGGAAAAAGCTCACCCGGATATTGAGCTTTACACAGCATCCATCGATAAAGGCCTCAACGAGCAGGGTTACATCATGCCGGGCCTGGGCGATGCGGGCGATAAAATATTTGGTACGAAATAACAGGTAAGCCGACTTATTAGTCGGCTTTTTTTTGGCGGGAACCTAAGTATTCCCTATGGTTTGCCATAGCCCGTGTTACGTCACACGCGGCTCTTTTATACATCAGCAGTCACCATTTTCCTGCTTCACTACGGTGGGGCGGGGTGCGTCTGGCTGTGATAATAAGTGCGGGTCTACCTGCACACATAAATAGCAACACTAGATAACAACACTACAGAGGATATTGAAGATGACTCGTCGCGCCATCGGGGTAAGTGAACGACCACCCTTGTTACAAACCATCCCGTTGAGTTTCCAGCATCTGTTTGCGATGTTTGGCGCTACCGTACTGGTACCCATTCTGTTCAAGATCAATCCGGCAACCGTACTGTTATTCAACGGTGTCGGTACGCTGCTGTATTTATTCATTTGTAAGGGAAAAATCCCGGCATACCTGGGATCGAGCTTCGCGTTCATTTCTCCGGTTTTACTGCTGCTACCGCTGGGGTACGAAGTCGCGCTGGGTGGTTTCATCATGTGCGGCGTGTTGTTCTGTCTCGTGGCGCTGATTGTTAAGAAAGCGGGGACTGGCTGGTTGAATGTGCTGTTTCCGCCTGCGGCGATGGGGGCGATTGTTGCGGTTATCGGCCTTGAGCTGGCTGGTGTGGCGGCGGGAATGGCCGGGCTGCTGCCTGCCGATGGCGCTTCTGTCGATTCCACTGCGGTGACAATTTCACTGGCGACGCTGGCGATCACCATTCTGGGATCGGTGCTGTTTCGCGGTTTCCTGGCGATCATTCCGATTCTGATCGGGGTACTGGCAGGTTATGCGCTGTCGTTCGCGCTGGGCGTGGTGGATTTGACCCCGATTCGTGAAGCGCACTGGTTCGCGATGCCGACATTCTATACGCCGCGCTTTGAGTGGTTTGCCATTCTGGCGATTCTGCCTGCGGCGCTGGTGGTGATTGCAGAGCACGTCGGCCATCTGGTGGTGACGGCGAATATCGTGAAGAAAGATCTGATGCGTGAACCGGGGCTGCACCGCTCCATGTTCGCCAACGGCATTTCTACCGTGCTGTCCGGTTTCTTTGGCTCCACGCCGAACACGACCTACGGCGAAAACATCGGTGTGCTGGCGATTACCAAAGTGTACAGCACCTGGGTGATCGGCGGTGCAGCAATCCTCGCGATTCTGCTTTCCTGCGTGGGCAAACTGGCGGCGGCGATTCAGGCTGTACCCGTTCCCGTCATGGGCGGCGTATCGCTGTTGCTGTACGGCGTGATTGGGGCGTCTGGTATTCGCGTACTGATTGAATCCAAAGTGGATTACAACAAAGCGCAAAACCTGATCCTGACCTCCGTGATCCTGATCATCGGCGTTAGCGGCGCGAAAGTGCATCTGGGCGCGACCGAGCTGAAAGGCATGGCGCTGGCGACCGTTGTCGGTATCGGGATGAGTCTGGTATTTAAGGTTATTAGCCTGTTCCGCAAAGAGGAAGAGATCCTCGATGCGCCGGAAGAGAACGACGTACGTCCATAACCGCGTCAGTTTCCCTGTTGAGGCCGTGCATATCGCGTCCTCAACAGGGCCCGGTTTCTGTGATAAACTCGATCCGATTTCCTGCCCGTTTTGCTTGAGGTGATTCTGAACACGCCGGCACAGCTTTCATTGCCACTCTACTTACCCGATGACGAAACATTTGCCAGTTTCTATCCGGGTGAAAACGCGTCTCTTCTTGCCGCCATTAATAATGCTCTGCATCAGGAGCATGGCAGCTACATCTATTTCTGGTCACGTGAAGGGGGCGGGCGCAGCCATCTGCTGCATGCTGCCTGCGCTGAACTGTCGCGCCAGGAACGCGCGGTGGGCTATGTGCCGTTAGATAAACGCGCCTATTTTGTGCCGGACGTGCTGGAAGGCATGGAACAACTGGCGCTGGTGTGTATCGATAACATCGAATCGATTGCGGGTGATGAAGAGTGGGAAATGGCGGTGTTTAATCTGTATAACCGCATTCAGGAAACAGGACGTGCCCGGTTGTTGATTACCGGCGATCGTCCGCCGCGTCAGCTGAATTTACATCTGCCCGATCTGGCTTCTCGTCTCGATTGGGGACAAATCTACAAGCTGCAACCGCTGTCGGATGATGAGAAAGGGGAAGCGCTACAGCTGCGTGCCAGACTGCGCGGGTTCGAATTGCCGGAAGACGTGAGTCGTTTTCTGCTTAAGCGTTTGGATCGGGAAATGCGTACGTTATTTATGACGCTCGATCAGCTCGACCATGCTTCCATCACTGCACAGCGCAAGCTGACCATTCCTTTTGTGAAAGAGATCCTCGGTCTGTAGTTAGCGATCGCTGTTAAAAGATCGCCATTGAGGATCGTTCACGTCTCGCGTTTACAACTATTTTTTACCGCCATTTTTTACAACGACAGTATTTCCAGCACCTGTTCCGGCGGGCGGCCAATACGTGCCTGACCGTGTGCCACGACGATGGGGCGCTCGATGAGCTTCGGATTATCGATCATCGCCTGAATCAGCTGTGCTTCCGTCAGCGCGGCGTCGGACAGCCCCAACTGCTGATAAACCTCTTCTTTGGTTCTCATCAATTCGCGTGCGCTGTTAAAGCCCAACTGCCGGATGAGCTGAGCCAGCGTCGCGGCATCGGGCGGCGTGTCGAGATAGAGCACGACGTTGGGCGTAACATGGTGTTCCTGCAATAGCGCCAGCGTTTCGCGGCTCTTGGAGCAGCGTGGGTTATGGTAAATCGTCACGGAGGTTTGGGTTGAAGATTGTGTCATCGTCATGCTCCTTATCAGGATTTCTGGTACTGGCGGAAACGCTGTTGCAACTGACGAAGCTGGTCGATGCGGGCGTCGTAGCGCGCCTGTTCCAGACTCCCCAATTTAACCAGTGAGCTCGCGTTACTCAGTAGCCGAATAGCTTGATCGAGCTGGCCGCTGAGTGCCAGACTCTCTGCTCGTGCGGCCAGTTCTTCCGCCCGCTGTCCTTGTGCTGCTGCGGCTTGCGCCAGCAGATCCCAGCCGTTTGAATCGTCGGGGTGCGCGTAAGTATAGCGATACAGTATTTTGCTGGCAGCGGCAGGCTGTTTCCCTTCTACATAGGCATTCGCCAGATTCAACTGAAGTACCGGATTAGCCTGCGCCCCGGGGGCGTTTTGTAAGCGGCTGATCGCCTGCGTCGCGCGGTTTTGTCCCAGATCAATATCGGTCATCATATCCAGAAACCACGGGTTTTCAGGTGCGCTGCTTAGCAGTGGTTGCAGCACATTACGCGCCTCATCGTACTTCTTCGCCTGATAAAACTGAATCGCGCGGCCATATTTCGCGGCCAGTTGCTCCCGCACGTTGCCTTTTTCCCATTGCTCCAGCAGATCGTTGCTCAGCGGACGATCTGGTGAGCCATACATACCAAAGGTGCGTATTTTGGCGAACAGGAAATCCTGAGAAGACTGTACCGGCGTTGAGCGCATTTGGTTGGCGCGGTTACGGGCGTCGGACAGGCGGCTTTCCGGCAAGGGGTGAGTCAGCAACATTTCCGGTGGTTTTGACGCATAACGCGATTGATCTGCCAGTTTTTGCAGGAAATTCGGCATAGCTTGCGGATCGAACCCCGCGCGCTGCAACACCTGAATACCGATGCGGTCAGCCTCTTGTTCGTTGGACTGCGTAAAGGTAATCATCCCTTGCTGCGCACCCGCCATGGTGCCGCTGAGTGCTGCCATGCCTAACTGAGGGTTCGCCATTGCCAGCAGAATGGAGCCGAAGGCGCCAACCCAGGTGAGCGGGGCGCTGCGCTGCTGTGATTCCATGCTGCGTGCCAGATGACGCTGGGTAACGTGAGAGATTTCATGCGCCAGCACGGAGGCCAGTTCGCTTTCACTATCGGCATAGCGGAACAGCGCGGAATGCAGTACCACGTTGCCGCCAAAGAAGGCGAAGGCGTTAATGTCGTCATTGCGAATCAGGTAAAAGTGGAACGGCGTGCGTACCGAATCGGCCTGTTTGACCAATCTGTTGCCGAGCTGATTAATGTAATTGGACAGTAGCGGATCGTTGATAAGCGGCGCGCCGGCCCGTAGCTGGCGGACGTAAAAATCCCCCATAGCCAGTTCCTGATTGATACTGAGCGTGCCGCCCGCAGTGGTGCCGATATCCGGCAGCCGATCCTGCGTGTCGGCCTGAGCAGGAAGCAGGTTGCCAGCCAGTAACGCCCCTAGCAGGACAGACATGACCGTTTTTCTTAACCGAATAGACATAACGGAAGATAACCTTATCAACAGCTAACGTGAAAGCATTCTGCCAACTATCTTAGCCAGCGACGGCAGACAAAGAAATGCCCGAGCGGGAAAAACGTGGTGAAGAGGGCACTGCACGGCATAAATTTCATGGTACAACGATCAATTTATCAGGCATGGGCTGGTTTCAATGCCTCCAGACGCTGTAGCCAGCCTGCAAAGTGAGGACATTGCCGACGAATCGTATCCAACCCAATATCAGCGGCAATCAGTGGCCCATGCAGTGTCTTTTGGTATTCAGGTATCGCCGCAAGAATACGTTTTGACGGAGCCGTTTGTGGACTATTGTTAATGAATTCAGGAGAATCGAACGCAAGCTTAATATTGTTAAGTTTAATTATCGGCTTTTTGTCTTCAAGCCAATCTGCGAATTTTTCTGGGTCGCAAAATAACAACGCCTCAAATTCATGTAATAAAAAATTAGGGATAAAATTAGGCTGAGCAATATCGGCATCAAAGGCGTTTTCCAAATCCTCGATCCACGAATATATATCTTCATTAACAGATTTACCTTGCCCAACCATTGGGAAATCAGTCGGGAGGCCATAATAATCAATCAGCGTGGTTACCCAGGCTTTCTTATCTTGCTGACACAGCCTGGTTATTTGATGTTTCACTTTTCCATAGCTGACAATGCCACCTTTATGACCTCGACTGGTTTGTGCCAGAATCGCATTAAGGTAAATACCTTGCCGGACAAAGTAGGGGGCCAATGTATCGCGAACAAATGTTTCTTCCGTTTGTCCTTCCACAAAAACATTAATCCTTGTCATGGTTATCGCTATGGCCTCCCGCCAAGTATATTTTTCTTCCACAGCTCCCCTAAGCTGTAATCTTCCAGCCAGTCTTGCAGTGACTCCTGATCCAAACGTGTAAACGTGGAGGCACCAAGATGCTTATCGACGACAATCAGGTCTTCGGCTTCGAATTCATTAACCAGCTCAACAGATTGTGTTGAAACAATGAGCTGATGCTGCTTGCTCGCACTTCTGATGAGTGCGGCAAGTACGCTGATCGCATAGGGGTGCAAGCCTAATTCTGGCTCATCGATAATGATGGCGCTGGGCATATAGGTTTCTGGCTGTAGCAGCACGGTCGCGAGAATAATAAAACGCACTGTGCCATCGGACAGTTCATTGGCTTTAAACGGAATATCCTGATCTTTTTCGACCCATTCGAGCTGAATATTATCTGGGTTATCCGGTGTTGGGCGAAGATGAAAATCACCAAAGAAAGGGGCAACCATCTGAATTGTTTTCACAATACGCTGATAATGTGCAACATGATTCTTTTGCAGCTGGAATAGAAATGCGGCTAAATTGGCACCATCTTCCCGTAAATAGTCATTATCGTGAATACGGTGAATCTGTTTGACTTTGGCGCTTTCACTGGTGTCGTTTAAATGATAAATCTTCACTGTTTCTAACAGAGGAAGAATAGCATCAAGTTTATTTGTGCCATCGTGAGAGCGAAATGTCTTATGTTGAGACTCTATATGTCCTTGAGTTATCGTGGTAGCTCGGCCTTGGAGTATATCCTCAGATTCGAACATCATTCGATTATCGTTCGTTGGCACTAGGGAGAAATGGTAACTGGTTTCTGTAAAGAATACTTCTCCAGCCAGATAAGGACTCTTTTTACGGCCAAAGTGAAGTAACGCATCAGGCCCCCCGCTTTTTCCAACAAAAAGTTGCAGGCGTTGAGCAAGCAAATTTGTTATTAGGCGAAAGAAACTAATAAAGTTGGATTTTCCCGCACCATTCGCACCGATCAAAATATTTAACGTGCGCATTTCCACATCACAGTCGGCGATGGACTTATATCCTTTAATCACTATGCGGTTTAGATGATCGCTTTTGGTTACCGTTTTCATGATGATTTGATTGCCTTATTTGACTGAGTTACACGCATCTCACAATGACGTTGTATGTTGGTCTACTGTGGTATAGCAGAAAGAGAAGGTGAGGTCTTGTGCCGACTCGCTGATTTAACAAACTATTGTGAGCATTTTTCCAAAATCAGAGAAAACCGGCACGTATCACGGTGCCGGTGGAGGATTTGAAAACCGCGAATCAGGCGTTTTTCAGATAATCGAGAACGATGTCGTGGTGGTTGCTGGTTTTGAAGTCGTCAAACACCTTCTCTACCTTGCCGTTTTCATCGATCAGAAAACTGATGCGATGAATGCCATCATAGGTTTTCCCCATGAAGGTTTTTTCTCCCCAAACGCCAAATCCTTCTGATACCTGATGATCTTCATCAGAAAGCAGCGTGAAATTTAAGACTTCTTTCTCGACGAAGCGGGACAGTTTTTCTGATTTGTCCGTGCTGATACCGAGAACTTCAACGCCATGTTTTTTCAGATCGTCCATGTTATCGCGCAGACCGCAGGCTTGAACGGTGCATCCTGGCGTCATCGCTTTAGGGTAGAAATACACCAACACTTTCTGTCCCTGGAAGTCGGTTAAATTTACTTGTTCGCCATCTTGGTCGGGCAAGCTAAATTTCGGTGCTGTATCACCGGCTTTCAGTGTGTTCATCACGACTCTCCGTCTTGTTTCTCTTCATGCTGTGGATATGCCCATGCCCTTTGCAATAATAATGGCAACGTTATGCTATTGGGCCCAAATACTACTGAGCATAGTTAACGACGCTAATACTGCCTTGTGCGTTCAATTCTGTACATAGCTGATGAAAGGCTGGCTCAATAATTGAGCTATCCAGCGTGGCAGAACTGTGTGCGGCAATCTGAATATACAGCTGCGGTGGTTTGTCACCCTCGGCAGGCTGCGTTTTTGAAACCAGCTCAGCAATATTTAACTGATGAGAATCGAACAAATCGGTAAAGCGCTCGATGATGTGAGGGGAGTCGGCAACGTCAACCTTAACCCAGACGGTAGAGGGCGTCGGCTGGCTAGCCTGTGACTCTGTCCGCTTCATCACGATCAGCAAATCCATCTCTGCGCCTTTCAGCGGCAGGGTTGATTCGATCAGCGTTATCGCGTTCCAGCTACCGGACAGCAGCATAATGAAGGTGAACTCTTTGCCCAGCATCGCAAGACGGCTATCTTCGATATTGCAGCCACAGCTGCTGACGTGGCGGGTAATCGCATTGACAATACCAGGGCGATCCACCCCCAGTGCGGTAATAACCAGATAGTATTCTTGTGAGCTTGGCAACATCATGCTTCCTGTCTTTTTTCCCATTAATCACATGGTAAACATAAAAAATTGCCTGGAGCAATTTTTAACGCCGCTTGCGGCGGCCCGAAGGGTGGCGGGCAGGGATAGCCCGCCGTAAAAAACCTGGAGCAATTTTTAACTCGATTTGCTCGACCTATTTTCCCAAAACATCAGAAGCATTTTTAATTTCGTTTACTGCGTCATAAAAAAACCTGCGTCAGGCACCTACAACGCCCTTGTCCGCTTGCTTTTGCATAGAAGTCAAAAGTACCATGAAGCACTTGTTTGTGGAGGGGATGGCCAATGTTTACGGGAAGTATTGTTGCGCTGGTTACGCCGATGGACGCCAAAGGCGCCGTCGATCGGGCGAGCTTGAAAAAACTGATTGATTATCATGTCGCTAGCGGTACATCGGCGATTGTCTCTGTCGGCACGACGGGTGAATCCGCCACGCTGAGCCATGACGAACATGGCGATGTCGTGATGCTGACGCTGGAGCTGAGCGACGGACGTATTCCTGTCATCGCTGGCACCGGTGCTAACGCGACCGCCGAAGGCGTTTCACTGACCAAACGTTTTCACGGCACCGGCGTTGTTGGTTGCCTGACGGTCACGCCGTACTACAATAAACCGACGCAGGAAGGCCTGTACCAGCACTTCAAAGCGATTGCCGAGCATACCGATCTGCCGCAAATCCTGTATAACGTACCTTCCCGTACCGGCTGCGACATGCTGCCGGAAACCGTTGCCCGTTTGTCTGAAGTGAAAAATATTGTCGCAATTAAAGAAGCGACGGGGAACTTAAGTCGGGTAAGCCAGATCCAAGAGCTGGTTAGTGAAGACTTCATTTTGCTGAGCGGCGATGACGCCAGCGGTCTGGACTTTATGCAACTCGGCGGTAAAGGTGTGATTTCCGTAACGGCGAACATTGCCGCGCGTGAAATGGCGGAACTTTGCAAGCTGGCGGCGCAAGGTAATTTTGTCGAAGCGCGCCGTTTAAATCAGCGCCTGATGCCACTGCATCAGAAATTATTTGTTGAACCCAATCCTATTCCGGTGAAGTGGGCCTGTAAGGAATTGGGACTCATGGCGACCGATACGCTGCGCCTGCCAATGACACCGCTGACCGATGCCGGTCGTACGGTGATGGGGCAAGCACTTAAGCAAGCGGGTTTGCTGTAATCGTTAGGGAGATTTAATGAGTTATTCATTACAAAAGTCGATGGTGGCGAAAGTCGTTGGCATATCACTCGTGATGTTGCTTGCGGCTTGTTCCACCGATCAGCGCTATAAGCGTCAGGTGAGTGGCGATGAATCCTATCTGAAGGCACCGGCGCAACACGCGCTGAATACGCCAGCCGGGATGATTTTACCGGTGCAGAACGGGGATTATGATATACCGCCGGTTACCCTGAATGGCGCGGTCGGCAAGGAGCTGGATATTCGTCCTCCTGTGCAGCCATTGGCTTTGTTGAATGGTTCCCGCACCCAGATCTCTGGAGATACGGCAACGCTGTTGTTAGAAAACAGCGCGCAAAACAGCCAGCTCTGGTCTCAGGTTATCCGCGTGTTGCAAGACAAAGCGTTCACTATTGCCAGCCGTCAGGACGCCAGCCAAACGCTGACGACCGACTGGATCTCATGGCCGCGTGAAGATGAAGACGTACCGTATCAAGGGCGTTATCAGATTTCCGTGCAGCAGCAGGGGTATCAGGTCGCACTGATCGTGAAACTGCTGGGATTACAGCTGAACGGCCAGCCAGTGACGGCAGGCGATCAGGCTCAGCGTTACACCGGCCTGATGCTGAATGCGCTCAGTAATGGTCTGGATTCTCAGGCAACCGCGCGCGAAAATGCACTGGCAAACCGCACCATTGGTTCGCTGGATGTGCAAAGCGGGGCGGATGACACAGGCCTGCCACTGCTGATTGTACGTGGTCCGTACACGGTGGTGTGGGATCGTCTGCCAACCGCGCTGAGTAAAATCGGAATGGAAGTTAGCGATCGCAGCCGTCCGCAGGGTTCGGTTTCCGTCAAGTACAGAGCACCGAGCGGCGGAACCTGGGATGACCTGGGCGCGAAAAATCCTGAACTGCCTAACGGCGATTACAAATTGCAGGTCGGCGATTTAGATAACCGCAGCAGTCTGCAATTTATCGACTCCAAAGGGCATACGCTAACCCAGTCTCAGAACGATGCGCTGGTGGCCGTATTCCAGGCGGCGTTCAGTAAATAACGCATAAACCAAGGGTCGGATTATCCGGCCCTTCTTCATTCAACAATCTCTACCCGAATTGACGGGCGCTATCGGCAACCGTTCGGGGAAGCGTTAAATATCGGGTCGTACTTGTTGACCCTCACTGTGTGGAGTAATTAAAGATGCAAAAGCTAGCTGAGCTGTATCGTGGAAAGGCGAAAACCGTCTACACCACCGAAGATCCCGATCTACTGGTGCTGGAGTTCCGCAATGATACATCAGCAGGAGACGGTGCACGCATTGAGCAGTTTGACCGTAAAGGAATGGTGAATAACAAGTTCAACCATTTCATCATGAGCAAACTGGAAGAAGCTGGAATCCCAACGCAAATGGTGAGCCTGCTGTCTGACAATGAAGTGCTGGTGAAGAAACTGGACATGGTGCCGGTCGAGTGTGTCGTGCGCAATCGCGCGGCGGGATCGCTGGTAAAACGTCTGGGTATCGAAGAAGGCATCGAGCTGAACCCACCGTTGTTCGATCTGTTCCTGAAAAACGATGCGATGCATGACCCGATGGTGAACGAGTCTTACTGCAAGACGTTCGGCTGGGTGAACGAAGAGAATCTGGCTCGTATGAAAGAGCTGAGCTACAAGGCGAACGACGTGCTGAGCAAACTGTTTGGCGACGCCGGGCTGATTCTGGTCGATTTCAAGCTGGAGTTCGGTCTGTTCAAAGGGGAAGTCGTGCTGGGTGATGAGTTCTCACCAGACGGTAGCCGCCTGTGGGACAAAGAAACGCTGAACAAAATGGATAAAGACCGTTTCCGTCAGAGCCTCGGTGGCTTGATTGAAGCGTATGAAGAAGTTGCGCACCGTATCGGCGTAAAATTAGACTAACTGCGCAATCGTTTACGTTCAGGTCGCTGGTCGCCGCTAGGCTGACGGCCTGAATGTTTTCTCTGTTTTCCTCCCGAAAGTTGTTTTTTGATTCCTCGTCTCTGCCTGAATAATTTGCTGACCTGTCCCTGACTTCGATTCCTGTCCCTGCTCTGATTAATGCTATCATCGCGGTTTTGCTTAACGCGCAACCTGACTACTTTTCGATAGACTCGCATCCATGGCTTACTTCGATCCAACATTGTTAATTCTGCTTGTTCTGGCGGGGCTGGGTATCATCAGCCATAACATGACCGTCACGCTGGCAATTCTGGTTCTACTGGCGATACGCATCACACCGTTGAACAGCTATTTCCCATGGGTGGAAAAATACGGTTTGAGCATCGGTATCGTCGTTCTGACGATTGGCGTAATGGCGCCGATTGCCAGCGGCAAAATTACCGCCAGCGAAGTCATGCATTCCTTCCTGCATTGGAAATCTCTGCTGGCGATCCTCATTGGCGTGGCCGTGTCCTGGCTTGGCGGACGCGGTGTGTCGCTGATGAGTAATCAACCTTCCGTGGTGGCGGGGTTACTGGTGGGGACGGTCATGGGCGTGGCGCTGTTTCGCGGCGTTCCCGTCGGGCCATTGATCGCCGCCGGGCTGCTTTCCCTGCTGATCGGCAAGACCTGATTCATCCGGTGCGTGTGATGATGTTGCGTGATTTTCTCGACAGCCAGCGCCAGCAGCAGCGCTATGGCGTTCGGCGGCTGATGCTGCTGAGCGGTGAAGCGAGCTGGTGTGAAGAGCAGGCGTTGGCGCTTAGCCGCCAATCGTCCGGCGACTGGCTGTGGATCGGCGAATCCGCACCTGATTCCATTACCTCGCTGCCTGCCAGTCGAGTGCGGACGCTGCTGGGGCGGGAGTATCTCCATACGGTGTTTGATGCGCGCAAAGGTGTGGACGTTGAAGCGCTGGCGATGCTGTCAGGCACGCTACAGGCCGGTAGCTGGCTGATTATGCTGGTGCCGCCGTGGCAGATATGGCCGACCTTGCCGGATGAAGACAGCCTACGCTGGAGCGAACAAGAACAGCCTATTGCCACTCCGCACTTTATCCAACATTTTCAACGTCAGCTGTTGGCCGATGAGGACGTGGTGCTGTGGCAGCAGGGCCGGGAAGTCGTCATTCGACCACTAGCTGCGCGATCGGACTGGCAGCCTGCGAGCGGTGAACCGACCGCGCAACAGCAGAAGATTCTGTATGAGCTGAACGCCGCTGAGTCCGGCGTATTTGTCATTACTGCACCGCGCGGGCGGGGAAAATCGGCGCTGGCGGGTATGCTGACACAGCGGAGCCACAGAGACTGCTGGATCACCGCACCGTCTCGTGCGGCGGCGGCGATTCTGCAACAGCACGCACGCACCGATGCGCAGTTTTGGGCACCGGATGCGCTGCTGGCACACTGCCGGCTTCATGGCTCGCCCGATATCGACTGGTTGTTAATTGATGAAGCGGCGGCGATTCCGTCTTCCGTTCTCTCCGCGCTGTTACCCTATTTTTCCCGCATTCTGATGACTACGACGGTACAGGGATATGAAGGTACCGGACGGGGATTTCTGCTGAAATTTTGTGCGACGCTGCCGCAGTGGCGGGCGTTTACGCTGGACGATCCTCTGCGCTGGGCCGCTAACGATCCGCTGGAGCGGGTGTTGGATCGGGCATTGCTCTTCAACGAGCCCGACGTGTTTTATTCCACACCGCAGGTCGCCCTACCTATTTCCTCCTCGGCGCTGGAAAGCCGCACCGAACGCGCCGACGACTGGTTAACGCACCCTGAGCGTCTGGCAGGGTGTTACGCGCTATTGTGCAGCGCGCATTACCGTACTTCGCCGCTGGATTTGCGCCGCCTGATGGATGCGCCGGGCATGCAGATTGCCAGTGCACAGGTGGCGGGCAATATGTGCGGCGTACTGTGGATGGTGGAGGAAGGCGATCTATCAGCGTCATTGGCTCATGAAGTGTGGGCTGGGCGGCGGCGCCCGCGGGGTAATCTGGTGGCACAGTCGCTGGCGGCACACGCCGGGCTGTGGCATGCGCCAACGCTGCGTGCGCGTCGCGTGAGCCGGATTGCGGTGACATCGTCATCTCGCCGGCAGGGGATTGGCCGGGCGCTCATTGCAGAGCAGACGCGTGAGGCACAACGACAGGCGCTGGATTACCTGTCCGTTAGCTTCGGCTATCAGCCAGACCTGTGGGCGTTCTGGCAGTCGTGTGGGTTTCAACTGGTACGCATTGGCAGCCATCTTGAGGCCAGCAGCGGCTGTTACAGCGCGATGGCGATACTTCCGCTGAGCGAAGCGGGGCATCAACTAGTGCAGCAGGGGACGCAGCAATTGGCGCGGGACTGGCGCTGGTTACAACGTTTGATTCCGCTGAACCTTGCGCTGCCGCAGACAGGAAGCGTTGAATTGAATGAAGACGACTGGCGTGAACTGGCGGGGTTTGCGTTTGCGCATCGACCGATGGAAGCCAGCTTCGCCGCGCTTTGCCGCCTGTTGATTCACACCGTATTGCCGTTGCCTGCGCTACGCCTGCTGGCGGAAAAGCCGGGAGAAGGGGAACCGATAGCGATGGCGCTGGGGCTGACCGGCAGGAGAGCGCTCCTGAAACGCTGGCGCGAAGAGGCGGCTGCTGCGCTACTCGAACTCGATGTACTCCGGTGTGAACACTGGCGAAGAGTCACAATAGTAGGCGATGATTGACGGATGCGGCGTCATTGAAGACTACAGAACGCGCAAATCGCACAGGCACATCGAATAGGGACATTGAAATTGGATTACTGTGTCTCTAACAGTCGGAAAATCAGCGGGGTTTTCCCCTGTTTGTCAGAATAGTCGGCAATTAATGTGAGCTCGGTTTTCCGCTTGCCAGACCAGAGCTGACATTCGACTCTCTTTCGTTGAGGAGTGTCGTCCATCGCATAGCTGCATAAGGGCATTCTGCCCGTTCTGTCGGGTGTAAAGGCAACATCCTGAGGTGGAATCGCTAAATCTGCCAGATTTTCCCCAGCGTTATCCAGTTCCTCAATAATCTCTTCGTAAATCGCGAGACTCACGCCAAAATCCAATAACGTAACGGGATCGCCATCTTGAATGCCCCTTAACAGATCGCCCGCGAGCCGATAAATATCATCTCTGTCATCCGTCATCTCTGATGTCCTTATTTTCGCAACAGTCCGACTTTGCACCATCGGGTTCGAGCGGCGAATTCTAGCAGGCTTTGCCCGTTATCGCTTGAGATGCTGCCAGAGATTGCTTCTGAAATGCTGGCGGTAGTGGGGAGGAATACTGGTCAAACGATTGATGCGTCTCATCCTTGAGACGCAGGCTACGGCGTTAGTCTAACTGGAGTTTGAAAGCAGGCGCGCGGCGCAGCAATTCCCACAGCGTTTCTTGCAAGCGGATTGTCTGCTGCTCTAACAACTGCGGATAGCGCTGATAAAATGCGTCCTCTTTCGCTGAAAAATCCGGGTTCTCCTGAAGCCATTGTTCACGTAGCGCAGTAATTTGCTCATCCGTGAGTTGCTTGTTGGGTGTTGCTTCTTCCTGTTTCTTAAACCAGCGGAAGCGTTCGTCAGGCGTTGCCCGTTCTTCTCTGCTCCATCCATCGTCAATTTGCAGGATCTGCGCCAGCGCGAAGCCGAGAGTAGTGCTCACGCCTCGCCAGCTATTCGCGTCGGACGCGGCAGGCGGCGGTGATAGGCTGGCAATGATTGACGCTATATTTTTTTCCAGACCAAGTTCGCCAGAGGCTTTCTCCTCCCAGTTGATCGCCTGCTGATGCAGCGTCGTCCATTCGCTTTCCGCTACGGTTTTACCCGCCAACAACCGCGAAATCGCGCTAATCCACTGTTGGCGCAGGCTGTCTACCGTGCTATCTGCCAGCCAGTCTGACCACGGATTGCCCGTATCATCTAACCACTGCTGTACCCATTGCAGTGCAACGCCGTCTACGGCTTTTCCGGGAGTGATGGCGGCAAAGAGAGCGTCAACCTGTGCTGGCGTGGTAGTCGGCAGCTTTTCCAGCAGCAGGCCGAGTGCGGCTGGCAGCCCGCTGACGCGTTCAAAAATGTGAATGTCAGCACTGTGCGCCAGCACCGCAGAGACCGAGCCCTTATTGTCCTGCCAGTAAGGGGAAAAGGCGTGTTCAACATCGCCGTTTGCCGCATGCTGACGTAGCCGATGGTGGAGAAAATCGTGTAGCGACGCATCGCCATAGAACGCTCCCCACGTCACGCGGGTGTCTGCCAGCGGCTGAGCGGTGTTCTGTATCGTAATCTGGTGTGATTCCAGCCAGCCGCGTAGCTGCGCCAGCGTTTTTACGCCGATTTGCCGAGAGATTTCCTGCCCGTTTTTAAACAGCAGCAGCGTTGGAATGCCGCGAACGCCAAAACGTTGCATCAATGCCGGATATTGCTCCACATCCAGCTTGGCAACGGTCAGATTATCTGGCGTGTTATCCGCGATGGTATCCAGCAGCGGTGCCAGTGTTTTACACGGCTGGCACCAGGGGGCCCACAGGTCAAGCAGAATGGGCTTGTCGTTATGATTGAGTAATTCCTCCAGCGAGGTATCGCTAGCAGTGATAATGGCGTCGGACATGGTGTCTCCATTCAGAGAAAGGTCGTAAGTAAATAAACAAGGCGCGAGCTATGGACCGTGACGACACGGCTTATTGCGAGCCGCCTACGGTCATGTTGTCGATGCGAAGCGTTGGCTGGCCGACGCTGACGGGCAGGGATTGACCTTCCTTGGTACACGCAATATTGCCGTCATCCAGCGCCAGATCGTTGCCCACCATGGCGACGTGCAGCAACGCTTCTGGTCCGTGACCAATCAGCGTCGCGCCCTTCACCGGACGGGTGACGCGCCCGTTTTCAATCAGGTAGGCTTCCGTGGTGGAGAAGACATACTTCCCGCTGCTGATATCCACCTGCCCGCCGCCGAAGCCGACGGCATAGAGCCCGTTTTTGACAGACGCTATCACTTCTTCGGCGGGGTACTGTCCTGCCAGCATGTAGGTATTGGTCATACGCGGCAGCGGCAGCGTGGAGTAGGACGCCCGACGTGCGTTGCCCGTTAGCGCGGTATTCATCAATCTGGCGTTGAGACTGTCCTGCAAATAGCCACGCAGGATGCCGTTCTCGATGAGCGTCGTACACTGTGACGGCGTACCTTCATCGTCCACATGCAGTGAGCCCCGACGATTCGCGAGCGTACCGTCATCTACGACGGTAATACCCGGCGCGGCAACCCGTTCACCCAATAAACTGGAAAATGCGGAACTGCCTTTCCGGTTAAAGTCACCCTCCAGCCCGTGTCCGATGGCTTCATGCAGTAAAATACCGGGTGAGCCTGCACCGAGAATCACGCTGTAGGTGCCTGCGGGAAGCGGGCTGGCATCCAGATTATTCAACGCCTGATCGACTGCCTGATTAACCCAGTGGCTGACCGTTTCTTCGGTAAAAAATCCATAATCGAGCCGCCGTCCGCCACCGCTGGAGCCATTCTCACGGCGACCCTGTTGCTCGACCACGACGTTGATGACCAGATTCACCAGCGGGCGAACGTCGGCGGCGAGTTGGCCGTCATGTCGGGCGATGAGAATGGTTTCATGCGAGGCGTTCAGATAAGCCGTGACCTGCGTGACCCGCGGATCGCGGGCGCGAGCCTGACGATCGATAGCCAATAACAGCTGGCGTTTATATTCTTCTGTGACGGCAAGCAAAGGGTTGTCTGCCGGATAGAGCGTCGTGGCGCTTGGCGGTAGCGATGCGGGTAACGCCACGCTGGCGCTCTGTCCCTGACGGCTGATTTCTCTTACGGTACTGGCGGCCTGAAGAATGGCCTGCGGGCGCAGGTCGTTGGTGTAGGAGAATGCGGTTTTCTCACCGCTGACGGCGCGGACGCCAACGCCCTGATCGCGGCTAAACCCCGTCGGGCGTACAATGCCGTTTTCTACCTGCCAACCTTCCTGTTGGCGGCGCTGAAAATAGAGATCGGCATAGTCCACCTGACGCTGCATGATGTGGTTTAGCGCATGCGATATTTCCGCCGTTTCCAGCGAAAATGCCGATAGCACCGGTGAAACTGATGTCGTGGTGGCGTGTATTGCCATGATGGTGATCCTGTATCTGTGACGCGATGGGGGATTACTGCCCGGCGATCTGCATCTCTTCAATCAATAGGGAACCGCAGGAGAGATTGCCCTGCGTGTGGATGTCCGCGCCGAGCGCCACGCATTGCAGGAGCAACGTTTTCAGGTTACCTGCAATGGTGATCTCTTCGACCGGATACTGAATGTCGCCGTTTTCGACCCAAAAGCCTGCCACGCCTTGAGAATAGTCGCCCGTCATGGGGTTCAGCCCGTGCCCCAGCAGCGTGGTAACCAGCAGCCCTGTGTGCATACGGCGCAGTAGCGCTGGCAAGTCATCCTCGGTGTGCTTCTGGCTGCTGCTAACGCTCAGGTTATAAGCCCCACCGGCGTGTCCAGTCGTGGTTAGCCCTAATCGTCGGGCGCTGTAGCTTGAGAGAAAATAGCCTTGTGCGATGCCGTCGTGGATGACATGGCGCGGAACTGCGGCGACGCCTTCGGTATCAAAACAGGCGCTGGCCAGTGCGCCAGGAATAAACGGGTTTTCATACAGGCTAAGGTGTGGAGCGGTGATGGTTTCACCGAGGCACTTCCCCAGAAATGACGTGGAACGATAGAGCGCCGCGCCGCTTAGAGCGTTGACCAGATGATGGATTAAGCTGTGGGCTACGGGGGCTTCAAATACCACCGGGCAGCGGCGGGTTGACAGCTTTCGCGCGCCTAACTGCGCGGTTGCGCGTTGGGCTGCGGTTTGTCCGATCGCTTCCGGCGCGGCCAGTCGTGAAGGTGAACGACCGACGGTGTGCCAAAAACCTTGCTGACGCTGCGTGGCGTTACGGGCAATCGCATGGCTCCACAGCGTGTGCAGCGATGTCGGGTAGCCTGCGGAAAAGCCAGCGGAGTTCGCCAGAATAAAATCACCCTGCTGTGAGGTGATTTCGGTACTCTCACTGTAGCCATGCTCGTGTGTGCTATTGGCGGCCTGTTCGGCGCGTAGCGCCAGCGACAGTGCTTGTTCAACGGTCAGCGTATCGGCGTTATGTAAAGCAAGGTCGTAAATATCACGAGCGAAATGCTGTGGTTCCGGCAGGCCGCTACAGGGATCTTCATCTGCGTATTTAGCCAGGGTGCTGGCGGCATCAACGGCATCCTGTAAGGCTTCGCGGCTAAATAAGGTGGAGGAAACGCTCCCTGCCCGCTGGCCGAAGTAGACCGTGACGGACAGAAAGCGACTTTGGTTTTGCGTCAGCGTATCAATATCGCCGTTCCTGACGCGGATCGTTCGGCGGTTTCCTTGCGAGACGCTAACAACCGCCTGACTCGCGCCTTTAGCGGCCGCGAAGTTCAGTACGTCTGCGGCCAGCGACTGGAGCGTCTCGGCTTGCGGCGTAGCAAGAACGGGGGATTCATCAAGAGAAGGCATCATTGGTATCCATGTGTGGCAGTGTTCTACCATGATGTGCAACGAGAAAAGAAAAGCGTCAGCGTGCGGTGAAACTTTTTTATATGACACGGCTTTTTATGGGCTGATGCTGGCGATGGAACCAGCACCAGTACGGAAGGGGAGATCAGGGGGCTTTGACGGGTTGCAGGACGAAATCGATTTTGCTCAGGCCGCGCTGTTGGGCGCTGGTCATGACATACGCCACCCGACCATATTCGACGGCCTGATCGGCAAACAGCCGTATATTCGGGTGAGTGCCTTCTGCTGAAGCGGCATCGAGTTTGGCGATCAGTTGCGCATCATCAATCGCTTCTTTGTTCCAGTTAATCTGCCCGGTCGCGGTAATGGCGATATCCACCGCCTGCGGATCTTTCTTGATTTTCTCGACGCTGGCGCGCGGCAGCTCCACTTTGACGGCGTGGTTAATCACTGGCAGGGTAATCATAAACACGATCAGCAGCACCAACATGACGTCGATAAACGGCGTCATGTTGATATCGTTAAGCAGCGCGTCGTCCTGACTTTCAAACGGGGATGACATACTCATGGTGGTGTTCCTCTTAGGCGGAGCGCTCAACGGGGTGAGTGGCTTCATACCGCGCGGTGCTATTCAGGTCGGTCAGACTGGTATCGACGCGTGCGCCCGTCAGCAGGTAGGCGTGGAGATCGTGCGCAAAGCGGTTCATAGCATGTAGCACGATGCGGTTGCGGCGGTTGATGGCGTTAAACCCTAATACGGCGGGGATCGCCACAAACAGACCAAATGCCGTCATGATCAGCGCTTCGCCGACCGGGCCTGCCACCTGCGCCAGATCGGGCTGGCCGATGGTGCTGATCGTTTGCAGGGCGTGGAAAATCCCCCATACGGTGCCCAGCAGGCCGATAAACGGCGCGGTGCTGCCGATGGATGCCAGCGTTCCGAGGCCGGATTGCAGCTTCCCGGCGTTGGTGTCCAGCGTGTTGCTCAGGCCGCGCACCAGCCAGTCGCTGAGATCGACATGTCCGCCCAGCGTGGAAGAAAACTTGTGCGGGTGTTTCAGCAACGCATGTCCTTCGATCACCAGATCGCGGAACGGGTTAAAACGCTGTTTGCCAAATCTTTCGACGCTTTCTTGCAGATTGGTCGCCTGCCAAAAGGTATTGCGGCTGTATTGCATGCTCTTGTTCAATGCGAGCAACTGACGCACCTTGAGCAGCATGACCGTCCATGACAGCAGCGACATGATCAGCAGAATGATGGCTACCGAGTGGGTAACCACATCGCCCTGCTGCCAAAAATGGTAGATATCTAACGTGTTCATGTGTGACCTCTTATGCAATAACTTGATTCGGGCGTAGTTTGCGAAACGGCGGATACGCTATTTCAACGCCGCTGCGTTTTTATTAGCGACTCAGCCGGAAATTAACGGGCTGAATCGTCATAACGGTAATGGCCTGCCCATTTTCACGGTAAGGCGTACAGCGCGCCTGTGCCACGGCGTCAACGGCGGCCTGATCGAGTGCGTCATAGCCGCTGCTGCGGGCAATGTCGTGCCGGATCAAACGTCCTTCCGGGTTAATTACCAGACGAACCAGCACGTCACCTTCCTGCTGGAGACGCTTGGCGCGGCGAGGATAGTCTGGCTGTGGGACGACACAGCCAACGGAGGCGACCTGCTTGGGCTGCGCGCCAGGGCTGTTCTGCATCAAATTACCTTTGCTGGACGTGGTGAGCGGCCCGGCCGTCGTCTCTGGTGCGATGGGGGGCGCTTCCGCTGAGGTACGCGCGGCGGGCTGACGCTCGGCGATGGCTTTAGGTCGGACGGGCTGCGGTTTTACCACGGGCTTCACCGGCGGCTGGTGAACTTCTTTTTTGACTGGCGGGGGCGGCGTCTGCTGCTCCTCGACGACGGATTTTTCAGGAACCGGTGCAATTTCACGTTCCCCTTGTTCTGACGTCAGGACGGGCGGTTCCGGCGACGGTTCGGGAATCGGCTCAGGTTCTGGCGCTTCCACCATGGAGGCCTGAATGCTTACGCTGGCTGCCGGATTAAGCAGATTGATCGGTGTGTATTCGGTAGTACGTGTGATAAGCAGCGCTGCGACTCCCGCGTGGATCAGCGCGACGGTCAGAAAGCTGAGCGCTATCTTCCCCATTTCTCCCCGGACGGGCGCAACCGCTGTCATACTGCGCGCTGGTTGTGCGGGGACGGCATCACGCCGTGCGGTAGGAACCGCATCAACGCGTGCGTTTAACGAAAGGTGTTGCACGGATGCCTGTTGCACGTTTTCCTCTACTGTTCTTGCTGACTGTGTCGGACGTTTCATCCAGCCCTGAACACGGAACGATGATGACCTCTATTAACGATGTGCAACGAGGCGGAAAAAGTGTCACCACGCGCGTGAAATTTTTTATCCATCCTCTTTTGTTAATGAGGGTCAGGTCTTGGCGGCGCGAATGTGTATCCAGTAATCGGTGGTATGCACAATGGCGATGGGCATGGTTTGCGCCAGCGAATCCAGCGTGTAATTCAGGTTGTCTAGCGGGAAATTGCCGCTAACGCGTAAATCGGCGATGGCAGGATCCAGCCGGATGATGCCAGGGGTGTAATCACGCAGTGCGCTGATGACGGAAGCCAGCGAACGATCGCGCACTTCCAGACGACCGTGTAACCAGTCTGTTTCTGATTCCGGTGTAACGGCGACCTGATAGAGTGTGGAACGATCGAACCACACGCCCTGACCGGCGTGGAGGCGCAGGCTTTGCCCGGCGTGGTTGGTAATTTTGGCGATGTTATCCAGCACACCGACATGGATACCACCGCTTTCATGGCGCACATTTATCGTGGACTGAAGCGCGACGATATCGCCCATACCGGTGGCGATCACAAAGGGGCGCTGCGTATCTGGCTGAATCTTGGCGAAGAGACCGCCGTTATGCAGAGCAACCTGACGTACTGGCGTCTCTGGACGCACGTTGATATCGACAGCGGTACGCGCATTTAACATGAGCATACTGCCGTCGCTGAGTGGAACCTGCTGGCGCTGTGCCGTTGCGGTCTTTACGTCGGACACCAGCGGCGACAGTGGGTAATGCTGATTAAGCAGCAGGCTGCTTAGCGACGCAACGGCAACCATCCCCAGCCCGTATTGCAGGACTTTCCGTCGGCTTGATGGCGCCAGCAGCGCCTGACGAATCGGTTCGTGAGGCAGCGCGGCGAGGAGCGGCTGAAATTTTCCCAGCGTGCGCTCAATGCGTTGGCAGGCTCGCTCGTGCAGCGGATTTTCGTATCGCCAGCGGCGGTACTCATCGTAATCGGTCTGGGTTGCTTCACCAGAACGCAGCAGCACCATCCATTCAATGGCCTCTTCGGCAATCGGGTCATCCATGTGTTGTCTTGCCATGCGGTTCACCTATACGTCACTGCTGTCCTGCGTGGCCAGATAGCAGTTGGTCAGCGCTTTGGCGATATATTTTCTCACCATACTGGCGGAGACATTGAGTTGTACGGCGATGTCGGCGTAGGTCATGCCATCAAGCTGGCTGAGCAGAAAGGCCTGCCGTGCTTTGGTGGATAAACCATCCAACGCCTGATCGATGGTGAGCAGCGCTTCCATCAACAGCTGTTGCTCCTCTGGTGACGGATGATGATATTCCGGTTTACTCGCCAGTGCCGTGAGATAGGCTTTTTCCAGATCGCGCCGACGCCAGTTTTCATACAGGACGCGTTTAGCGAGCGTGGTGAGCATCGCACGCGGTTCCTGTACGTTGGCAAGGTTTGGCAGAGAGGCTAAGCGTAAAAACGCCTCTGAGGCGACATCCTCAGCTTCACAGCCGTAGGCAATACGGCGGCGTAATTTTTCCGTTAACCAGCGGTAATCGCTGCGAAATATGAGCGACAGTAAGTCGGGTTTCTTAACAGCCTCTGTGTACATGGGCATCCTTAAATAGCGTAAATCACAACAATGCTTGAGCCGGGATACCCCCAGGGCCGCAGAACAAAAGGAACGATGCGTCCTGTGCTGTTTTTAAGTCAAAATGTGAAGGAGTCAAACCACCTTTTTTTTCTATGGTTAGTTAGAAATGTTCTGTTACTGCCTGAAATGGATAAATGGCTATTTCCAGATATTTCTGCAAAGGAAATAAAAAGAAGGTGCGGAAGAGAGACGTATTGCCTGTATTAAAAACACCAAGAAAAAGTGTTTTCCAAATCAAGATGTTCACTATCGTGAAAAAATAATTACAGGAAAATATGACTTTCCGCTGTCACTTTTTCATCGTCATTGCACAACTCATACGAAGACCAATAAAAACCGATTTGTTGAAGCAATTGACGAGGGAAAAATGAAAAAACGTAATGCTGCCTCTCCCGCTCTGGGGTTGAGTTTTAAGAAGCGCTTATTTTTCACGAATATGCTGGCGATGAATTCTGCGCTATTCATGGGGGCGACGGCCGTTCCTGTTAGCGTCTACGCCGCCGGTGAAAATGACACGATCGCTTTTGCTATTCCGGCGGGCGATCTGCAAAAAGGCTTATTGGCTATCGCCAACCAAAGCAAACAAACGCTCTCTTTTAATCCTGCGCTGGTGGCGAACTACCAGAGTGCGGCGCTGAATGGTAATTATTCGACGCGCCAGGCGATTCTGCGTTTATTACAAGGCACACCGTTATTACTGACGACGACGGATAACGGCACGCTGACCATTGTTTCTTCTCGCGCCAATGATGCCGAAGTGGCGCAGGCCAGCGACAAAACGCTGCCCGCGATTACAGTCAGTGCGGGGAGTGAAGATGAAACAGTGTTGAACCCTGGCACGTCGTCTTCGGCATTACGCACCAGCACCTCGCTGCAACAAACGGCGCAGTCGGTGCAGGTGATCAGTAATAAGCTGATTAACGCCCGTCAGGCAACGTCGCTGGAAGATGCGTTAAAAAACTCAGGTAGCGTGGTCACCATTCAGTCAAACCGTGGCACGCCTACGTACTGGATGCGCGGCTATGCTGTGACGTCCGGTGCGACGGACGGCTTGTCGGGATCCAGCAATGCGGGTATCGGCCAGGGGACGGCGATTGAAGGCATCGAACGGGTAGAAGTGCTGAAAGGGCCGCAGTCGGTGCTGGCGGGGAGCAGTTCCGCCGCAGGAACCATTAACGTCGTGCGTAAAAAACCGGTCACTGAACCATTACATGTCCTCAAAGTAGAAGCGGCGCGCTACGGTGAATTTAAAACGGCGATCGATCTGGGCGGGGCGCTGACGGATGACAAAGCGTTCAGCTACCGTTTGAACGCCTCCACCATGAAATCTCAGCACTCCTTTCCTGATTACAACGGTAATCACGGCGATTATTTAGCGCCAGCCCTGACCTGGAAAAATGATAATACGCGGATTACCGTCGGCGCCGAAGTCAATCAGGCGCGGAAGTCGGGGCCTGCGGGGACGATTTACGCCAACGGGAGAATACAGAAACTGCCGGAATATCGTCTGGGGGACAAAGACGATCATAACAAGATGAAAACGACGAATGCGTATTATGAGCTGGAGCAAAAACTCGTCAACGACTGGACATTCAACAGTAAAGCCGGTTTCCAGAGTACATATTCACAGATGAAGATGAACGAAACGCTGGATATCGCGGCGAATGGCGACAAAATCAGCCATCCGCTGGCTTACAAATCGACCAATCAGACGTGGAGCCAGCAAAACGATATTCGTGGAAAAATCGAAACCGGACCTGTCACGCAGACGCTGCTGTTCGGTCATGACTATAAGCATGAACGTTATGCCAGCTATGACGGTAACTTCATTCTGATGACCAATGGTAATGTCTATAATCCGGATTCATTAGTCTTCCCTAACATCGGTGAACCAAACAGCCGGACGTACACCTCCAAGCTGATTCAAAGCGGTTTCTTGTTCCAGGATCAAATCGACGTCTTTGACCGCCTGCATTTCCAACTGGCTGTTAAACGTTCGACGTGGAACAACAGCTATCTGGTGGGATCGCGAGCTTCGACGTATACCGCGACCAAGTGGATTCCCAATTATGGTGTCAGCTTCGACATCACACCGGACGTCACGATTTACGCCAACTTGCTGAATAGCTTTAGCGGCAGTGCGCAGATCTCACGTTCAGGTGTTCAGCTCCCGCCGACGACGGGACAATCGAAAGAAGCGGGGCTGAAGTTTAACCTGCTTGATGACAACCTTACGCTGACGACCGCGCTGTTCAGCATTGAACAGAAAAACCTGACGGTGAGCGATAGCAACGGTTTCCCTATCGCGACAACGGGGAGAAAGAGCGAAGGCTTTGACGTTGACCTGAACGGTTCTCTGTTGCCGGGATGGGATGTGACGGCGAGCTATACCTATTCCGAAAACAAAGATCCGACCACGATTCGTTCCAGCAGCACGAATACGCCACGTCACTCGCTGAACGCATGGACATCCTATGAAATACAGTCTGGTCGCTATCAAGGGGCAGGGGCTTCCGTTGGGGTGAACGGCACGTCAGATACGCAAAATGGCAGAAGAAATGAGAGCTTCAGGGTTGGTAGCCAATACTCAACCGATGCATCGCTGTTCTATCGTCAGCCTGACTGGTCGCTTACGCTGGGGGTGAATAACGTCTTCGATCGCGATATCTACTACACCAGCACCACGCCGCTGTATATCGGGGTGAAAGAAGGCCGGACCTGGCGTCTCACTGGGACGTATTCGTTCTGATAATCCGTTCAACGAATAACGAGAACGGGCATTCACTCGAATCAGCAGGTAGAGACGGCGCATGAACGCAAGAGAGACAAGTACGGCAAGACCGGGCATCAGCCAGATTCTGATACCCTATTGGCTGACGTCGGAGAAATATCTGGCGCTGCTTATTCTGGCGATGATTATTAGCATCAATCTGGGGACGGCTTACATCAGCGTGGAGGCGAACCGCATATCGGGGAAATTCACCGACGCGCTGATTGGGCTAGATTGGGAGCAAATCAAACCGCTGTTTATCTTCAGCTTTGTGCTCGGTTTGAGTGCCATGATGCTGAGATGGGTAAACGTACTTGGTCAAGGCTATCTGGCGCTGCGCTGGCGTACCTGGATGACGCTCCACTATATTCGGCGCTGGACGGGGACATCGGCTTATTACGACATCGAAAGGGAAGGGGCGCTGTCGAATATCGATCAGCGCATCGCCGATGACGTTAATGAGCTGGTCTCTGCCTCGCTGAATTTTTTTCTTAGCCTCATCTCGGTCGTCATCAGCACCGTAACGTACACCGCGCTGCTGTGGTCCGTTTCCGGGGTGCTGCGTTTCTCCTTTATGGGCAGCGACTGGGCGATATCCGGCTATATGGTTTATGCCCTTTATATTGAATATTTTCTGCAAATTTTGCTGTCGCACTGGCTCGGTAAAGCGTTGATAAAGCTGAACATGAACCAGCAGAATGCGGAAGGTGACTTTCGCTTTCTGGGCGCTCAGCTCCGTGAAAATGCTGAGCAGATTGCCTTCTATCAGGGAGGCGCACGCGAAGGTGAACGGCTTACTCAGCGGTTTGCGCGCGTGCGTGATAACGCGTTGTCTGTGCTGCTGCGTGGCTTCAAAGTTTCGTTTGGGCAGAGCCTGTTTAGCCATTTCCTTTCACCATTACCAACGCTGTTGGCGCTGCCGCTTTTGTTAAGCGGTGAAATCACCTTTGGCGACCTGACGCGCATTCAGATGGCTTACGGTTCTCTCGGGGCGACGTTGAGCTATTTCATGCAGGCATATCAGTCCTTCACGCGTTGGCTGGCGCTGACGAAGCGTTTGCAGGATATGGAAGAAGCGCTGAATAAAAGTGAGCAGTCGCCTTCGCCCATTCGAGTAACGGAACACGATGGCCCGGAATTTTCCTGCCAGAATCTGCGGCTGTTAACGCCCGATGGTCGTGCGCTGACGGCGCTAGACGACTGGCAGGTTTTGCCCGGCGAGCGCTGGATGATTAACGGGGCGTCCGGCGTAGGTAAGAGCACGCTGCTGCGCGCTTGTGCCGGACTCTGGCAGCACGGTAGCGGGTCGATTGTGCGGCCACGACTCTGGCGTTCTCTGTTTTTACCCCAAAAAAGCTACCTGCCTACGGGATCGCTAAAAGCCGCGCTGTGCTACCCCGGTAATGCGCGTGATTTTACCGACGCACAGTGCCGACAGGCGCTGATCGACAGCGAATTACCGGATATGACCTCGAAATTAAATGATGAAGATCGCTGGCAACAGCGGCTATCCGGCGGCGAGCAGCAGCGCGTGGCGATCGCGCGTACGTTGCTGCACCGTCCTGACTTTATTTTTCTGGATGAAGCCACGAGCGCACTCGATCCTGAAACAGAACAGCGGGTTTATCAGACGTTGGTAACCCGTTTGCCCGACAGCGCGATTATCAGCGTGGCGCATCGGGAGGCGCTGACCGCATTCCATACTGACCATTTGCACCTGACACCGCTAACTGAAAGTGATACCCATGATGAACGAAAAAACCAAACGGAGGATGACGCGCCGCCGCATCAACACGCTGATAGCACTATTGGCGAGCGCAGCCTTGCCTGGCGCAGCGAGTGAGTCTCCTGACCTGAGCCGCGAGAACTATCGCCTCATCAGGGAGCAAGGACAGCATTATCGCACGCTGGTTCATCACTATCCGGGGCGAGTGGTGTGGCAGTCCGACGGGCAGACATTTTTCTACCGTCGCTCGATAGCGGCGACGGCAGAGAACCCCGGCGGCTATGAATTTATGCGCGTGGAAGCAGCCAGCCAGACGCAGCAACCCGCTTTCGATCACACACGCTTGGCGCAGGCGCTGAACCTGTTATTGACCAAACCGGTAACAGCAATGACGCTGCCATTTGAGCAGATTGATTATAACGAACAGGCAAAACTGTTGTTTATCCCGCAAGGCTCGCGGCTGCTTGGTTGTGATATCAGCAGTTATCAGTGTCGCGTGTTGTCCGATCTCTCTCAAACCGAGGAGCAAAGTCGCACTGCCGCACAATCTCAGAGTCGGCTCTCACCGGATGGACAATGGGAAGCGCTCGTTGAAAACCATAATCTGGTGCTGGTCGGTAAGCAGACTGGTGAACGGCTCGTCATCACTCAGGATGGGACGGCGAAAAACGAGTACGAGATTGAACGGCTGAGCTGGTCGCCGGACAGCACGAGGCTGGTACTGTTTCGCGTTCAGCGGGCAGAGAAACGTTACGTTCACTACATTGAATCCTCACCGGCAGATCAGCGACAGCCGAAGCACCGTCAGATCTTTTACCCTAAACCGGGCGATGCGCTGGATATTCCGCAGCCGGTGCTGGTGGAGGTGGCTTCGCGTCGCATCACCGCTATCGATCCCGCGCTGTTTCCCAACCCTTATTCGCTTTCTTACCCCGTTTGGCGGAAAGACGGGCGGACATTCACGTTTGACTATAACCAGCGCGGTCATCAGGCGTATCGGGTGATTGAAGTGGAGAGCGCGACCGCCACGCCGCGCGTGCTGATCAACGAAACGTCAGACACGTTTATCGATTACATGCCGCTAACGGGTGTGGCGACGGGAAGCGGTAAATATTATCGGCACGATCTGGCTGACAGCAACGAGATCATTTGGGCCTCTGAGCGCAGTGGGTGGCAGCATCTTTATCTGTATGATGCGGTGACGGGAACGGTGAAGAATGCGATTACGCAAGGCGAGTGGGTGGTGCGCGCCGTTAACTGGGTCGATGAAAAGAATCGAGTGATTTACTTCAGTGCGTCGGGCATCAACCAAGGGGAAGATCCTTATTACCTGCACGGCTATAAAATCGGCTTTGACGGTAGCGGACTGACGGCATTAACGCCGGAATCCGCCAACCATACGCTGAGCTTCTCACCCAACGGCGACTACTATGTCGATACTTACTCGCGCTACGACGTACCGCCAGTCACCACGCTCTATCGCACGGCAGATAATCAGGCGCTGATGCGGGTGAATACCACGGATATCAGCCAACTGCGTGCCGCAGGCTGGCGCCCACCGATACCTTTTATGACGCCGGGCAGGGATGGCAAAACGGAGATTTGGGGGCTTCTCTATCCGCCACGCAATCTCAAAGCGGGGGAGAAATACCCGGTCGTTGAAGGGATCTATGCCGGGCCACACGGTTCTTTTGTGCCGAAGGATTTTTCCTTTTGGCCGGAGCCGTTGACCGAACTTGGGTTTGCCGTCGCAAAGATCGACGGTATGGGAACCAATAACCGTTCCCGCGCCTTTCATGATGTCGCGTGGCGCAACCTGAAGGATGGAGGGTTCCCCGATCGGATCCTATGGCATCAGGCAGTAGCGCGACAGTATCCCTGGTATGACATCGCCCGTGGCGTGGGGATTACCGGCGTGTCTGCCGGTGGACAGAACGCGATGGCGGCACTGCTTTTCCATCCGGAATTTTATAACGTCGCGGTGGCCGATTCCGGCAGTCACGATAACCGCATGGATAAAATCTGGTGGAATGAACAGTGGATGGGCTGGCCGGTCGATGAAAAATACGCGGACTCTTCCAACGCGGAAAATGCCTGGCGTTTACAGGGTAAGCTGCTGTTGATGGTGGGGGAGTTGGATGAGAATGTCGATCCGTCCACGACAATGCAGGTTGTCGATAAACTCATCAAAGCCGATAAAGATTTTGACCTGTTCTATTTGCCCGGCGGTGGTCATGGTGTCAGCGGCGGGGCTTACGGTCAGCGGCTGATGTGGGATTTCTTTATTCGCCATCTGGCAGGACGAAAGACGCCAGACTGGAATCGCCCGGTGCAGGAAAAGCCTCCGGCGCGCTAAGCGATCTCGCCGATGTCGTCTTCAGGCGAGTAATACTTCCATCTTTATCATGATGTTAACGCCGACGGAGGGAGCGCCGGCGTCATCGCGTTATCAGAAAGACACGTCGACACCGCCGCGCAGCACTTCTTCGTTACCGCGATCGGCAAAGTGTTTGTCAGCACGCAGGAAGAAACGGGCATCCGCCGCTTTACCTACGTCCAGTCTCACGCCCGCCCACTGCGAGTCTTTGTCCAGTCGAATGCCCGGAATATCGAGGTGCTCTCCTTCGCGGCCCAGCCCGCTCCAGCGGGCAGAGACATCAAGCGACGGGTTAGTGAATGCATGCTGGTACTCACCGCTCACGCCGACGCTGCTCCACCATCCCTGATTCCATTGCAACAGCGCACGCAGGTTAACCCCTGTCAGGCCAACGGTACGGGAATAATCATTGCCTTCTCCCGTCAGGCCAAACGCGCTACCGATATCCGTAAAACCACCGGTGGACAGATAGCTGTATTTGAGTCCTGCATAGGGTTGTACGCTAAGTATATCGTTGAGCGCCCATTCGTAACCCGTTTTGACCAGACTCTGCCAGCTATCGCTCGAGGTACTGCTGGAAACGGCTTCGACATTATTCAGTAAGATCGAACGGCTTAACTTATCGCGACCACGCTGATAGCTCAGGTTGCCCTGAATATACCATTCTGGCGTGAGGTTATAACGCGCGTAGGTCATCACCCCGTGCAGCTTATTCTCACTGCTGCCGCCGCTGCCCTCGTAATCTGCTTTGATCTGGCTGTTGGTATAGGCGATCCCGGCACGTAATCCCGGCGTGTCGAAGTCGGTATCCGTACCGATGGCAGTCAGCGTGATGTCGTAATGGCTGCCCAGATAGCCGGACTGTTTCAGGTCGCCGCGCAGCTTGCCAGTTTCAATCCATAGTCCGTAGTTTTTCCCGTTCCCTAACAGATCCAAGCGGTTGTTCAGGAGTTGGTTCTGATAATCCAGACTGTTAAACAGAATGGCATTGCTGGAGGCGTGTGCCTGACCGGACAGCGAATCCAGTGCGATAGCGGCGGCACTCGCGCTGCCTAACTGCTGGAAGGCGGCGGCTTTAGCCAGTAAACCGGCTTGCTGCTCACTGGTTGAGAACAGCGTTGACCAGCGATCGGCAACCTGTAGCGCCGATTCAACATTCGCCGCTGTCTGCAACTGCGCGGCGCTGCGCAAACCGCTGCTGGTGGCCGCTTCTACGGTATTCAGGCGGCTGAATGCGCCAGTGACATCATTGCTGCCGTAAGTCAGGTTCCCCGTCAGGAATAGCCCCAGATCGGTGGTACGGAATGTTCCCGTGATGCCCTGATTGCTGTGCAGCAGGGTTTCCTGTGTCTGGACGATGTAGGTATTGCTGGGCAGGCCAACGCGCAATGTGCCATCCAGCGCCGCGCTGCCTTCAACGGTGAACGGGTTGGTCAGCGTTACGTTAAGCAGGCCGTTGCTGCCCTGCGTGTAATTGCCTGCGACGGTCAGCCCCCCTTCTGCGGTGGTGGCAACGATACCCGTGTTACTCACATTCCCGCCAATGCGGCCTTTTCCTGCCAGCGTGCCGGAGCCGGATACGCTGGCATTACCCACAATTGAGCCGTCAACGTACAGACTATTGGCGGTGATTTGGGTATCGCCCTTATAGGTATTGTTGCCTGTCAAACGCAGAACCCCGCCTGCATTGCTGGCCCCGTTGACGATCAGGCCGTAATCGCCGCTGATATCGTTAGCGAACGTGTAGTCGCCTGCGGTTAAACGCGCGGTGAAGTTATCGGCGTAAAACATGGCTGGGCCTTTCACTGCTTTATCGATGTTGAGATCGCCCCAGCCAAAGGTGTCGTTATAAGGGCGTCCGTTGGCGGTATCGGCGACCGAGATATACGCTGGGTGGAAAATAACCTGTGTGACGTTGCCTTCACTGTCCCTGACCGTTTCGTAGTAAGCGTTCTCAGCATCGTAGCGAGTATACCCGTCAGTGTGATAGGTCGCGGTGGTCAGCAGCGTTTGTTGCAGGTTGTAGCCTGTCATCCACGGATAAACTGCCTGCACCCGCGAAGCGCCGCCCGCGACGCGCGGCGCTGCAAAAGAGGTACCGTGCGAACGTTCTGAAGTGCTGCTGCCTGCAACGGGATAATCAACATAGCCCGGTGCGCTCATGCAATAGGCGGCGACATTGCCGCACTTATCAAAAAGATAAAGCTCAGCAGGACGCTCATTGCCTTCCTGCCCAACCCATTCGGGGATGTAACCCGTGACGGCCAAAATGCCTTTTTGCAACGAAGTTTCGCCAAAAATCAGTGGGATCTGCGTATTGGGGGATGGCGTTGAGCCGGCATTATTCCCCGTGGCGACAATGCTCAGCGCTTCGGCATCGACAATGCTTTTCAACTCGTTACGCACTAAGAGGTAGCTAAAATTGTTTCTTGCGCTATTCAGTGTCTCGGCGGTCGTCAGTCGTTCGTCTGCGGCATAGGACATATTGATGATTTTCACACCGGAATTGAGCAACCAGTTCACGGCGGAGGTGGTGTTTTGATAGTCAAAGCGGTTATTTAACGACGTCTGCGCAATATAAAGTTGACTGTCCGGTGCGACGCCTCCTGCATAGCTATCTGTCGCCAGACCCGCCAACGCCAGTGCCACCAGCGTGCCGTGGCCGTTAACGCCTTGATTATCGTTAAGCTGTGAACTGCCGACAAAAGAGGAAAAATGCAGATTGCTGTAATTAAATTCCGGGCGAGCTGCTTCCAGACCGGAATCAATAATCCCGACTTTAACGGCGGATGCGGTCGGGGTTTCCGGCGTTGTGGGTGTGGTTGGCGTCGTCGGCGTAGTGGGGGAGGGCGATGTTGGCACGATGCTGGTAGTTTCACCGCCGCCACCTCCACCACTGCCGCAGCCTGCCAGCATCAGCAACGCGAGACTGATATTGGCGGCGATAATGGATTGGCGAAATGTTTTTCTTTTTGGCGCATCATTCTCTTTGAATGAAAATAGCTGAACTGCCGTCGTCATTGTCGTGTCCCTGTATGTATTGCGAATAGAGAACCGCCTCCCAAAAAAACAGGGATTCGGAAAGTCAGACTGTTGTTAATGAGGGGGTGCTATTCTGGTGAATAAACCTCATTTGCATGAAGGTCGGTTTCTGGTAGAAAAGAATCTCAGTCTCCTTCACTACTCTTTGTGCAATAACCACAGAAAAGTGACAGCGAGGGACCGATTATTTTTGTTGAATCAGGATAAGCCGATGCTGGAATTACGCCCTAATTGTGAGCACTGTGACTGTGATTTGCCGCCAGATACCGAAACGTATATCTGCTCTTATGAATGCACGTTCTGTCCTGACTGTGCGGATGCCGTATTTCATCACGCCTGCCCGAACTGCGGCGGTGAGTTAGTCAAACGGCCGGTGCGTCCGGCACGCTGTCTGGTTAACGATCCGGCCTCAACGATCCGTATCGTTAAACCGCACTGACAGGGCGGGATATCCCCTCTGTCGTTGCAAAAAATGGAACATCTCGTTCAGTAATTCCCGATTTCTCCTGTCAGTGCACGGCGTATAGTGAGCATTAACCGTACTTTATGACGAATGTCGGCAGATGATGGCGTTCGGCACAGGCTCTCAGGAGAGAAACGTGAATCAAGATTATGTTGTTGTTCAGCAGCCTTCGGAGGCGAATCAATTAATCCTGCTGTTTCATGGGGTGGGTGATACCGCCGCGGGTATGGCACAGATTGGGCGTTATTTTGCCGCTGCACTGCCGCAGGCGAGAGTGGTCAGTATTGCCGGGCCGTTCAACACTGGCTATGGCGACGGGCGCCAGTGGTTCTCTGTGCAGGGCGTTACGGAAGAGAATCGGCTAGCCCGCATTGAGGCAAACCTGCCGCGTTTTGTTGATACTGTGCGCCACTGGCAGGAAGAAAGCGGCATTAGCGTGGCACGCACCGTGCTGGTGGGCTTCTCTCAGGGCAGCATTATGTCGCTCGAAGCGTTGAAGTCAGAATCCGCGCTGGCCGGGCACATTATCGCGTTCAGCGGCCGCTTTGCGGTATTGCCAGAAAAAGCCTTTGCTGATGTTACGGTGCACCTGATTCACGGTGAAGCGGATGGCGTGATTGTGGTTGGGCACGCTCATGCTGCCGCTCAGCGTTTTCAGGAACTGGGGACCGCGTTTACGTTGGATATCGTGCCCGCTGTCGGACACGGGATTGATGAACGGATGCTGAAACAGGCGTTGTCTTACCTCAAATAAAAATCTATCCCGCCATACTTCAGGCTACATATGCGTTGGTTTCCTTTAAATACCCGGTTCTTTATGCGCTGGCTTTAAAGAACCAGCGCTTTACGTCGTTCAACCGATGAATGTTTTACCACGCCACTCGAGTTATTTAGCGTTATTCCATAAGTTTGTCTTATTGCGAATTTTTCACTGTTATATTCAAAGTAGAGTATATTTTTTAGAAATGAGATTTTATCCATATTAAAAATAAAATAATCCATATTTGAATGTTAAATAATATAGGCAATGTTTTTATTTGTGTTGAGTGTTCAATATTTAGCTTCTTTTTTCGGATATAACTATTCCATCCTTATGGAAAAAGAGGGTGTGCCATGTTTAAGCGTATTAAAGTCATTACCATCCTTGTCATTTTATTGTTTGTCTTAGGCATATCTCAGTTCTTAACGGGGGCGTTATCCGTTCGGGCACTGATGAACGATAGAGACAGTTTTTTGGTTTCCCAACGCTCGAATCAGAATGTGGCCGCCTTTACTGATGCCTGGATCATGATGAATCAGACGCGCATCGCTATCGGTTCGATTATACAAAACATGATGATGGGGAATGCGGATAAAGAGGCCATGCAGGCGCTCTTACAGCAAGCCAAATCGCAATTGACCGCTTCAGAAAGTAGTTATAAACATTATTTATCTCTCCCTAATACGCCGGGATTGGATGAGGCGTTATCTAAAAAACTTGAAGAGAGCTATACCGCTTACGACAAGCTACTGAATGATATTGTCGATTCGCTTTCCGGTGGGTTGGCGGGGGCGGCGATGAAACTGAGTAGCGGTGCCACGCCGTATAACGTAGCCATGCAGGACGCCTACATTACGTGGCGTGCGGCGCAAAACCAGTTGTCGGATGACGGCTTGCAGGAAAACCACACGGCGTTTGAAACGATGCTGTGGCTTCTGGGCGCACTCTCCGTGGTCGTCGTGTTGGTGATTATCCTCAGTTGGATCGGGTTGCAGCGTATTCTTTTACACCCGCTGCGCACGCTCATGCGGCACATTAGCGCCATCGCCGAAGGTAATCTGACGCATCCTATTGATATCGCCGGCCGTAATGAAATGAGCCAGCTTGCGGCGGGGCTGCACCATATGCAGCAGTCATTAATCCGCACCGTGAGTCTGGTGCGCGACAGTTCCCATTCCATCCACTCCGGGGCCAGTGAAATTTCGGTGGGCAGCAACGATCTGTCGTCGCGCACAGAGCAACAAGCCGCCTCGCTACAGGAAACGGCCGCCAGCATGGAACAACTCACCTCAACGGTGAAACAGAATTCTGACAATGCGCGTCAGGCTACGCTGCTGGCAAAAAATGCGTCAGATACGGCCAATAAAGGCGGTACTGTCGTCGATAATGTCGTGAAGACGATGAATGAGATAGCCGATAGCTCGCAAAAAATCGCCCACATTACCAGCGTGATTGACGGCATCGCCTTCCAAACCAATATTCTGGCGCTGAATGCGGCGGTAGAAGCGGCGCGTGCTGGTGAACAGGGACGAGGCTTTGCCGTGGTGGCAGGAGAAGTACGAACGCTGGCGCAGCGCAGTGCTCAGGCCGCCAAAGAGATCAAAACGCTGATTGATGATTCTGTGAGCCGTGCCAATACCGGGTCTTTGCAGGTGAAAGATGCGGGCGATACGATGCAAGAGATCGTCAGCGCCGTGAGCCGGGTAACGGATATTATGGGGGAGATCGCATCGGCCTCGGATGAGCAAAGCCGGGGGATTGAGCAGGTCGGGCAGGCGGTTAATGAAATGGATCGCGTCACGCAGCAAAACGCCTCGTTGGTAGAAGAATCCGCTTCTGCCGCAGCGGCATTGGAAGAGCAGGCGCGATATTTACAGAACGCAGTGGCGGTATTCAAAATTAGTCAGGCGGCTGCGCAGGAACATCGTGCAGAGAATGCGCCTTCTCCTGCGGCATTACCGGCATCGCTGTTGCCCAAACCCGCCCATGCCAGCTCATCGAATGCGAACTGGGAAACGTTTTAGCCGAGGAATCGTGCTGCTGGCTAAAAGAAAGTGGGCTGTTGATAAAACTATTTACTGAACGAAAACGGCAGTAACGGAATAGAAGAGTAAAGCGTTTGCGCCAAGGATGGCGCAATCCGAGCTTGCATGGATGTACTTGCAGCGTCTTTACGATCTATCCGTTACTACCGCTCTACTGCCTTTGTTGTTTTGACTGTCAACAACCCGCTTTAAACGCGCTCGACGATCATCGCGATACCTTGTCCGCCGCCGATGCACAACGTCGCCAGCCCCAGCGTTTTGTTGTAGCTGTGCAGCGCGTGTACCAGCGTGACGAGAATACGTGCACCGCTCGCGCCGATAGGGTGACCCAGCGCAATCGCGCCGCCGTTGACGTTCACTTTTTCAGGGTCGAGCTGGAGATCGCGCTGTACGGCCAGAAACTGTGCGGCAAAGGCTTCATTGGCTTCAATCAGATCGATATCACCGATCGTCAACCCCGCTTTGAGAAGCGCTTTCTGCGTCGCGGGAATTGGCCCCAGCCCCATGACCTCGCTCGGTACGCCGGCAGACGCCCAACTTCGGATACGCGCCAGCGGGGTAATGCCCTGTTTCTTCGCTTCGGATTCACGCATTAACACCAGCGTTGCGGCAGCATCGTTAATGCCGGACGCATTGCCTGCGGTGACGGTGCCATTCGCGGAAAATGCCGGACGTAGCGCCGCCAGTGATGCCAGCGTGGTATCTGCACGAGGGTACTCGTCCCGATCGAAAATCCGCGTCTCTTTCTTGCTGCGCAGTGACAGCGGGGTAATTTCTGCTTTGAAGCGACCCGCTTCAATTGCGGCGACGGCTTTCTGCTGGGACGCCAGCGCTACCTGATCCTGTTCTTCGCGCGTAAGCTGGTAACGCTCGGCGATATTTTCTGCCGTGGTGCCCATGTGGTAATCATTAAACGCGCACCACAGGCCGTCGTTAATCATGATGTCAACGAGCTTGCCATTCCCCATGCGGTAACCGTGGCGCGCTTTGTCCAGCAGATAAGGTGCTGCACTCATGTTTTCCATCCCGCCCGTTACGCAGACCTGATTGTCGCCGGACAGAATAGACTGTGCGCCGAGCACGACGGCTTTCAGACCAGAACCGCAGACTTTGCTGATGGTCAGCGACGGTGTTTCAAAGGAAAGCCCAGCCGCCTGGCTGGCCTGATGCGCAGGGTTTTGCCCCAGACCGGCTTGCAGCACGTTGCCGAGAATCACCTCATCAACCGCCAGCGTGTCTGGCAGCGTCGACAGGCAGTCACGGATGGTGGCAGAGGCCATATCGATAGCGGACGTATTGGCCAGGCTACCGGCGAATTTGCCAATCGCGGTGCGTTTGGCACTAACAATAACAACGGAGTCGTTCATGATCGCCTCGATTAATGAATGCTGAACGGTTTTAAATCGGCGGACACGGTAAAGTTCGCCTCGGTTTTCTGGCGTAGTTCGTCCACGGTGATGTCGGGGCTGATCTCAGTCAGCACCATTTGTTTGTTGATGAATTGGAAGACGGCTAACTCGGTGACGACCATGCTGACTTTATTGGCGGCCGTCAGCGGATAGGTACACTGGTGTAACAGCTTGGCATCGCCATTTTTGGCGCAGTGCTCAAGGGCGATAATGACTTTTTTCGCGCCGACAACCAGATCCATCGCGCCGCCCATGCCGGGCACCATTTTCCCAGGCACCATCCAGTTGGCGAGGCTGCCGTGTTCATCCACCTGCAAGCCGCCCAGCACGCAAACATCGACGTGGCCGCCGCGAATCAGCGCAAAGGAAAAAGCGCTGTCGAACATGGCCGCGCCTGGCACCATGCCGCATGCCTGGCCACCAGCGTTAACCAGATTGCTATCCGGTTCGGTTATGGCCCCTAACCCTAAAAAGCCGTTTTCCGACTGGAAGGTGACTTCAATGCCGTGCGGCACGTAATTCGCCACTTTGGTGGGTAAACCAATGCCCAAATTCACCACGTCGCCGTTTTTCAGCTCCAGCGCGACGCGGCGGGCGATTAATTCTTTCGCATCCATTATTTTTCTCCCAAATAAAGGTGATCGACCAGCGCCGCTGGGGTGACAATACATTCCGGGGCTAATTGACCAACCGGAATAACCTGCTCGCATTGCGCCACGACTTTCTTCGCGGCAAGCGCAATGAGCGGGTTAAAATTACGGGCGGTGAGGTGATAAATAAGGTTTCCGCTGGTGTCGGCAATACTGGCCTGTAATATGGCGAGATCTGCCGTAATCGGCAGCTCCAATAAATAGGTAATATCGTTAATGGTTATTTTTTGTTTATTCTCTTCGACGATGGTGCCGACGCCGGTTGGCGTCAAAAAGCCGCCTAAACCTGCACCACCGCTGCGAATGCGCTCTGCCAGCGTCCCTTGCGGCACCAGCTCTACGTCCAGTTCACCGGCGAGCATACGGCGTCCGGTTTCCGGGTTCGTACCAATGTGTGAGGTAATCAATTTTTTTACCTGACCGCTGGCAATTAACGGCCCAACGCCGGTGTCGATAAACCCGGTATCATTTCCGATCAGGGTTAAATCAGAGACGCCGGATTTAATGATTTCATCTACCAATAATTTCGGTGTTCCGACGCCCATAAAACCACCGAACATAATTGTCATTCCGTTAAATAAATAAGAACGGAAATGGCTGGCATCAATGACTTTATTATTCATTGCGTATTTACTCTTAAATGATGACTCTGACAGTGATGACGCTGAAAATGGCCGCACGAATCCTCACAGGTAAATAAATACCTGTTAATCGTGGCGGCGAATGTGAGTTATTTAGCGGGAACAGGGGGATTAAATTATCCCACCCGTTCCCTATTGTCGGATTAAATATCGATATCCAGTATGGCCGAGCTTAATCCTTTGCCGTGCATGTCCAGCGCCAGCGAACGCGTGACGCCGCCGCCCAGTGCACCGTACATGACGAAGTTCAGTGCGCCGATGGCGGGTAGCTCATAGCGAACGACATCACCCGTCACGATATCGGCAAACCAGGCCTTCACTTTCTCGGCAGTGATCGTCTCTTTCAACACGTCATAGTCTTCTGCCCGGTAAGCAATCAGCGAAATATTGGAGGTATTTCCTTTGTCGCCGGTACGGGAGTGGGCAATTTCACGCAGTTTCATTATTTAATCTCCAGATAATCAACGGCTGGTGTGACGCAGGCGCGAGACAGCAGGGTAGAGTCCATCGCCAGTATTTCTTTCACCGCTTTGTTGACGCCACCGCCGCCTGCCGGGCCGTTGGTATAGAGCGTCTCAACTTCGTTACCCACTTTCACCGCCTGCGCTCTGGAGGTGCAGCGTGCCGCGACGCGAGCGCGGACTTCATACGGTTCGCTGCTTTGCGACCGCTGCGCACCGTGCAGGGCATCAACGCCGATCAGGTCATAGCGCACTTCCTGAAAATCGATCTGGCACAGCGCAAAGCGCCCTTTGACGATATCCAGCGCTAAACGGCCGCGCGCGACGGCACCGGGGCCGGCGTAAGAAATTTCGCCTTCGCCGATGAACCCGTCCTGATAGCCGACGGAGACTTTCAGCGTGTCGGTTTTCGCCCGTCCGGTGGCACCCTGTACGCGTACGCGGTTTTCACCGTCTTGGGTAAACGTGACGTGGCTGAAATCGGCAATCACGTCTGGAGTGATATAGCTATCCGGGCGGTGGATTTCGTACAGCAGCTGTTCTTTGCAGGTATCCACGCAGACGCGGCCGCCGGAACCTTCAACTTTGGTAATCACGGCGCTGCCATCTTCGCTAATTTCCGCGATTGGGAAACCCAAGCGATCAAGATGAGGGATGTCTTTAACACCAGGATCGGCGTAGTAGCCGCCAGTGATTTGACCTGCACATTCCAACAGGTGACCGAGGCAGGTCCCTTTGCCCAGACGATCCCAGTCATCGGCTGCCCAGTTGAATTCATACATCATGGCGGACAGGAACAGCGACGGGTCGGAAACACGACCAGCAATAATGACATCCGCACCCTGACGCAGCGCTTCTACCAGCGCATCGGCTCCCAGATAGGCATTGGCGGAAAGAATGTCTTTGCCGCAGCGTGAAACAGGCTGACCCATCTCATCCAGCTTGGAATCCTGTGCAATCAGTACCGAGTGCACATCATCACCGGTAACAACGGCGATTTTCAGCTTCTCTGCACCCAGTTCTTTGGCGATTTCCAATACGCGCTGACCAGCGGCAACGGGATTTGCCGAGCCCATATTGGTGATGATTTTGATGCCTTTTTCCAGACAGAGCGGCAGCACAGCGTGCATACGGTCGGCCAATAGTTCGTTGTAGCCTTTTTCCGGGTTCTGCTGCTTCTGTTTTTGGCCGATGGCGATAGTGCGTTCTGCCAGACATTCAAATACCAGATACTGAATGTCGCCTTTTTGAGCCAGTTCTACGGCCGGTTCGATGCGATCGCCAGCATAGCCAGCGCCGGAACCAATACGAATTGTCTTCATAAACTTACCTTTATCAATGAAATGTGTCTGTTGGCGTGATCAATGGGAAACGGTGCATTCCCTACAGGGGAAAGACCCCGAAGATGACGCAGGCGAACGTCATGATGACGCTGGCGGCCCAGAGCACAGGGATAGAGAACTTTTGGTGGTCGGCGAGATCGACACCCGCCAGACTGACCAGGAGGAAGGTGGCCGGCGTCAGCGGGCTAACCGGGAAGCCTGTGGTCATCTGTCCTAATACGGAAGCCTGTGCGACCTGAATCGGCGGTACGCCCAGCATGTCCACGGTGTGGGCAATGACTGGCATGATGCCGAAGTAATACGAATCAGGGTCAAACACCAGACTCAGCGGCATGGAGATCAGGCCGACGATAAACGGAATGTGGGAGGCAAAAGATTCCGGTACAAAGCTGACTGCCGAGAGCGACATGGCTTTCAGCATACCGGTGCCGCTCATGATGCCGGTGAACGCGCCCGCAGCAAACAAGATGCTGGCCATCATCAGCGCGGCTTTGGCATGGGCATTAATACGCTCTTTCTGCATTTCAACGTTGGGGTAGTTGAACATCAGCGCCAGCGTCAGCGCGATCATGAAGGCGACCGTAGGGGAAATTTTGGTAAACACCATAGTGCCGATAACGGCAAGCACCAGCGCGATGTTGACCCAGAACATCTTCGGACGACGCAGCGCTTTTTCGGCATCGGTCAGCTCTTTCACATGCTCTTCAGCTGTGATGGACTGCGTGCCGCTCGCCAGTGGATTACCCGATGCCAATCCCAGACGCTTCTCTTCTTTCTTACCCCAGTAATAGCCAATGAGCACCATGAAGGTCAGGCCGCAAAGCTGCGCTGGGATAAGCGGAATAAACAGGTCGTGCGTCGTGGTGTTTAACGCGGCTGCGGCGCGGATCATCGGCCCAGTCCACGGCAGGAAGTTAACACCGGCGCTGAGCGCGGTAATGCCGACCAGAATGCGTTTATCCATGCCGAGCTTATTAAACAGCGGCAGCATGGCGGGAATCGTGATCAGGAAAGTGACGGCACCGTTACCGTCCAGGTGCGCAATCAGTGCCAATACACCCGTTCCGATAATGATTTTTACCGGATTGGTACCGACCATGCGTAAGATCCCCTTGATGATAGGATCAAACATGCCGGCATCGGTGACGACACCGAAGAAGGCAATGGCAAAAACAAACATCGCCGCCATCGGGGCCAGTTTGGTGATGCCGTCCACCACGTATTTCGCGGTATCGGTGCCGCTGCCTGCCGCGAGCGCGCCCAGAACGGGAATAACGATAAGCGCCACCAGAGGCGACATTCGTTTGGTCATGATGAAAAAGAGCAGGGTGGCTATGGTTAGCACCCCGATGAGAGCTAGCATAAAAGTTCCTCTTTAATAATATATTTGTATGTTGCCTATTTGTTTTATTTACAATAAATTAAACAACTCAATAACAATCCTTGTCATAATTAACAAAACAAATGAGTGCTTACCCCAGAGTCATTTGATTTTTTGTCTGCACTATTTTTATCACCCTCAACCCGCTTTATACTAACTCGTAATCGCAATGGTTTTATTCGTAAATCTGATGGGTTTATTTTATTTGTTAATGGTATTAACTATTCCGGTTTTCTTATTAATGTCTAATTGATTGATTTGGTTTGTTTAACTGGGTCTTTTTACGTAATTGTTTTTTATGATTTGTGATATTTATCCAGAATGTCCATTTTTATGAATAGTGGGCAGCGTTTGAATGGAATTAAATAAATGCGGGAAGGATCATAAAAATGGCAGTTACTGTTTTTTTCTATTGAATTTGTTCCTTTCTTACCGGAGACTTCATTTTATTTATATAAAAACACTATGAACTTATCGATAAAACAATTACGAGCTTTTATCGCGCTGACGGAAACCGATAATTTCACGCGCGCTGCTCAGAAAATAAATCTCTCTCAGCCTGCATTTAGTTCATTAATTGCCGGGTTGGAGGAAGAGGTCGGCTATCGGCTATTTGACCGTGACACACGTAAAGTGCAACTCAATGCTGATGGCCTCCATTTCATTGATATTGCCCGTCGACTGGTGCAAACCCATGACGATGCCGTCGGTGAAATCAAGTCGTATGCCACGGGATACAAAGGGAAGATTGTGCTGGCGGTATTGCCGTCAATGGCGGTGGAATGGTTACCTCAGGTGCTGGCGCAATATCACCGCGCTTACCCCAAGATTAAGGTTGAACTGCTGGATACGCAGTGGGATCGCTGCCTAAAGGCAGTGCTGGATGGGCGCGCCGATCTGGCGTTGACGGCAGGGCAGCCGTCGCCGGGAACCTTCAGCTCTCGCATGCTGTTTGCCGATAGCTTTTATCTGATCTGCCAAAATTCGCACCCGCTGGCGCAGCGCGATAGTGTCGATGTGGCCGATGTCGCGCAATACCCGTTTGTCGGGTTCTGCAAAGGCACCAGTATCCGACAGTACACCGATCAGCTTATCGAACCGGAAGGCTTTAACTACGTGCTGGAAGTGCGTCAGTTGACCACCATGATGGGGCTGGTGGCGGCAAATTATGGTGTGAGTATTGTGACGGGGCTGACGCTGTTCCAGTTTCAGCACAAAGACATTGCGATTATCCCATTCCGGGATTTATCGCTACAGCGTGGTATCTATCTGGTGACGGATAGAGAGCGCCAGCTTTCGGTGTGTGCGAAAGAGTTTTATGATTTTCTTCTGGAGCGGGCGGAAAGTTTTGTGCCCGCCGCGTGAGAATCCAAACCGCCCGCAGCGCGAGGATTAACTCGCGTGCAGACGGTTTGGCAGTGACCGGTATCAGGGTTTTTTCTTCGGCCAGTCGTCGTCTTCATCGTCCCATTTATCGTTGTTGTCACGATGCGGGGGCAGTTTAGGTTTGTTGAGCAGAAAACGCGTGTGGTCAACGTTGCGCAATTCTTTGATGCCGTTAATCAGCATGCCTATCAGGATAATCAGGATTATCCACCAGTAATCAGCCAGCCATGCCATGGTTACGCCTCATCAACATTATGAATATAACGGGTAAACAGCTGCGGCAAGTTCTGGCAAAGCCAGTGGTAGCCTGCAATATCTTCATCTTGCCAGGCGGCAAGAATGAGGTCGGGTGTAAGCTGTTCTTCCGCATACTGTGCTAATGGATAATAGCTGATATGCCAGGGTTCGACTGCGACACCGCCGAGATCGTGCGCATAAGGCCGATAAAAACCGTATTCATGCATGTGCGCGCTCATCCACGCGTTCAATGCGGCAAAATAACCGCCTTCTTCATATTCCCACGGCTCTAACTGGAGCGAGCTGCCTGCGGGTAATAAATCGGGATCGTAAATATCAAGATCGCTGCCCCAGTGGTGGCGGCTGGATCCGGGCATGGCAGACCAGCGTAAAATCGCTTCACAGCGCTCGCCGTCGTCCAGCGATGAGACATCCAGCGGCTGGCTGTTTGCGTCCATGACGGGACGCTCGCCGCGAAATTTACCATTCCAGATCTGACGCTGGCGTTCGAAATCACGAAACGTGCTGGCAGGCTGTAGGTTAAATCCTGCGGTTTTTGCCGCCAGCTGCAGCGACAGAAACGCCGTTATCGCCTCCGGCTGAAGGCGATGGCGACCGTCTAAAGCGACCAGATGCTGGTCGCTTTTACCGGTTAACATAGCTGACGTCATCATGCGATGAGCTGCTCCATAATGCGCTGGTACATGCGGCTCAGCAGCTGCAGGTCTGCGGCGCTGACGCATTCGTCCACTTTATGGATCGTGGCATTGACGGGACCCAGTTCAACCACCTGTGCACCCATACGAGCGATGAAGCGGCCATCGGAGGTGCCGCCATTGGTCAGCAGCTCTGGAGTAACCTCATTGTAATGCTTCACAGCATTCACTACGGCATCGACCAGTTCGCCGCGTGCAGTCAGGAATGGCTGGCCGGAGAGCTTCCAGTCGATGGTGTAATTGAGCTGGTGGCGATCCAGCAATTCCGCTACGCGCTGTTGAATTAGCGTATCCGTTAATTCGGTGCTGAAACGGAAATTAAACTGCACAAACAGTTCGCCGGGGATGACGTTGTTGCTGCCGGTGCCTGCCTGAATATTGGCAATCTGCATGGTGGTTGGCGGGAAGAAATCGTTGCCCCGATCCCACTCGGTGGCGATCAGCTCATTAAGCGCCGGTGCTGCACGATGAACGGGGTTGTCCGCCAGATGAGGGTAGGCAACGTGCCCCTGTACGCCGTGTACGCGCAGGTTAGCCGTGATAGAGCCACGGCGGCCATTTTTTACCACATCGCCCACGACGTGCGTACTGGACGGCTCGCCGACCAGACAGTAGTCCAACCGCTCGTTACGTGCCATCAACGCCTCAACCACTTTTACTGTGCCGTTAACGGCGCTGGCTTCTTCGTCCGACGTAATCAGGAACGCGAGACGCCCTTGGTGGTTAGGGTGGGCGGCAACAAAGCGCTCGGCGGCAATCACCATCGCGGCCAGTGAACCTTTCATGTCTGCTGCGCCGCGTCCGTACAGCATACCGTCGCGAATGATGGGTTCAAACGGTGGATGCTGCCACTGGTTTTCATCCCCGCTGGGAACCACATCGGTGTGTCCGGCGAAGGCCAGCGTTTTTCCTGTGCCGCGCCATGCCCAGAAATTTTGGGTATCGCCAAAATCCATTGCTTCGACGGTAAAGCCAATCGCCGTCAGGCGTTCAATCATGAGTGTCTGGCAGCCCTCGTCGTTCGGGCTAAGGGAAGGGCGTTTAATTAACTGTTGAGCGAGCTCTATGACTGGGCAAGACACGTTATTGTTTCTCCGCAATAAATTTCTGGTAGCTGTCGATACTAAACCCCAGCAGTGCGTTACCGTCATCGGCAATCAGCAACGGTCGTTTAATCACCGCTGGCTGTTCTAGCATCAGGTTTTTTGCGGCCTCTGCGCTGTCGCGAGTATCGCTGTTGATTAATTCACGCCGCTCCTCACTGAGCTTACGCCAGGTCGTTCCGCGTGTGTTGAGTAAGGCCTGAAACCCCAGTTGGTCGATAAAACGCTGTAGCTGCTGTTCATCCAGACCGTCGGCACGGTAATCATGGAAGCGATACGCTACCTGTTGATCGTCCAGCCAGCGGCGCGCTTTCTTTATGGTGTCACAGTTTTTGATGCCGTACATGGTCAGCGCCATAGGGGTAAAATCCTTTCTGCTTATTGGGTTGCATGACGATCGCTGTACTCGACAGCACGGCCCAACAGGGCCTAATCGTGCGATAGCCCAGCATGCCGAAAAAAGGCGGGGAGATCTACTGTGAACTGTGTAGCAGAAATAAGTGGTAGTACACTTTTTATACTTTCATAATACTTTTACCTGATTAAAAAGTGTGCGTATAATGCGTCGCCGTTAATCACCAAGAGGTTCGCATGGTAGAAGTAGAAGTGAGTACTTGGAAAGATTTTATTGAAGCAATGTTACGTAAATAATAACGAGAAGTACTGTTAGTCATTGCATACCAGGAATAAAATCATACGAATAAGCAGTATTGAGTCTCTCAATACTGCTTTTTTTCTATCCTCGTCATACTTCAAGTTGCACGTACGTTGGCTTTCCTCGCTCACCCCAGTCACTTACTGATGTAAGCTCCTGGGGATTCACTGTGTCGCCGCCTGCCTGCAACTCGAATTATTTAGAGGAAAAAAAGGGGAAACTTGAGTGAATAAAAGAGGGTATTATTAAGATTGCGAACGAAATCGATTTTATCCAATTAATTCATGTGGATGATTGGTTAAGTGCAAATTTCGCAGCGGCAATTGCGTGAAGCTTGCTGGTGTCAAAAAGAGGAACTGTTGCATCCTGAGCACTGATTAATAGCGGGATTTCCGTACAGCCCAGAATGATGCCTTCCGCGCCTTGCTGTTCAAGCTGCTGGATAATGCCTCGATAGGCCTGCCGCGAGGTGTCGTTAATGTTCCCCAGACACAGTTCATCGTAAATGATGCGATTAACGATTTCCTTCCCCTCACTATCGGGAACTATCACCTCCACGCCAAATCGTTCCTGAATGCGCTGGCGATAGAAATCCTGCTCCATCGTGTAGCGGGTTCCGAGCAGGCCGACTTTCTTCAACCCATGCTGTTTCAGGCTGGCACCGGTGGCATCGGCAATATGTAAAAGAGGAAGCTGGCAGGCACGTTCAACGTCATCGGCCACTTTATGCATGGTGTTGGTGCAGATGACGATAGCATCGGCTCCCGCCTGACGTAATCCCACCGCGATATTGCCGAGTACGGCGGCTGACTGCTCCCAATCACCCTGTGCCTGCAATCGTTCGATCTCGTGGAAATCGACGCTGTGCAGGATAATTTTGGCGGAGTGCAGGCCGCCAAGTTGACCTTTCACATACTCGTTGATAATGCGGTAATACGGGATGGTGGATTCCCAACTCATTCCCCCGATCAGACCCAGCGTTTTGCTTACCATACTACCTTCCTTCGATATCATAAAAAGTGATGAATCGGCCAGAACCGAGCGCTCTGCGTTCTGCATCGGGTTAAAATAGGGCAGCGAGGTCGTCCGGTATACATTTTTAGCGATTTTTATCACTTTTTATCCAACTTCAACTGGACAAAAGGCCAATCTATTGTTGTACTGTACCTGACACAGATTTTGTGTCTTTCATTCATGTAAAGGTAAGTTTGATGTCTAAGATTAAAGGTAGTGTTAAGTGGTTTAATGAGTCCAAAGGCTTCGGTTTCATTACTCCTGAAGATGGTAGCAAAGACGTGTTCGTACACTTCTCTGCCATCCAGAGCAATGGTTTCAAAACTCTGGCTGAAGGTCAGCGTGTAGAGTTCGAAATCACTGATGGTGCCAAAGGTCCTTCTGCTGCTAACGTTAACGCTATTTAATTATACCGATTTCGTGAAAAACCCGCCTACGGCGGGTTTTTTTTGCTTCATTTTTCACGTGCTATCAATTTTCACGTGCCATCAATTATCAAAAATATCAGTGCGTTGTCACCCACGTGACCAGAGCAAACGCCAGCGCGGTCATCAGTAACGATCCCGCCAGATTCAACAACACATGTAACCCCGCCGCTGCCAGCTGTCCGCTTTGCAGAAACATGACAACCTCTGCGGAAAAGGTAGAAAACGTCGTTAAGCCGCCGCATAGTCCGGTGGTAATCAATATTTTCCAGTCCTGATCGAGATGAGGATGGCGCAGGAAGAAAGCGAGTGCGCCGCCAATAACAAAGGCACCGATTAGGTTGGCAAGCAGGGTGCCCAACGGCAGCGTTGGATGCAGATTATTAAACTTCACGCCGAGCTGCCAGCGCGCCACGCTACCAACTCCGCCACCAATAAATACCGCGAGTAATGTACTAAACATAGAAACCTTTCCTGGCCTGTTTTTGCTTGGCTTACTTTTTACATCGATTGTTTTTGCGATCTCGAAGAGTATTGGGCAGGACGCTACGCCCTCTCTGCGAGGTGGACGTAGACATCATTAGCCGGGTGGCGGTTGTACCCTGTTTTGCGGCGGTCAGCGTTTTGGCTGCGCCAGGGTAGGGAGGAATGTCATCTCCGCGTAGTGGGGAAGTTTACGCCTTCAGAAGGGATTTTTGTAGTGATGCTGAGGTGGAAAGTTGTAAAGCAATCTGAATGCGTGCGAAAGTGCTTTTGCCGAGTCTTACTTTGTTACAGATGCGAATTGTGTCGTGCTGCATAAGGTCTTACATATACTCGTCATACTTCAAGCTGCATGTGCGTTGGCTGCATTCACTCACCCGAATCACTTACTTGAGTAAGCTCATCGGGATGAAATGAGAGACATCCTGTCTCTCACCGGAGGTCAGCCGTTGGCTGGTCAAATTCGTTCCCGACGAATTTGTCCTTCTTTTGCCGCGTGATTCGGCCTTGTGGCCTCACCCCTTTGGGGTCAGCGCAAGCGCTGTTCAAAACGTTAACGTTTTGTCCTGCAACTCGAATTATTTAGAGTATAAAGCACTGAGGATTTTCTCTACAGAGTGCTTTGTAGAGAAAATAATAGTCTCGTTTGCTGGCGTCTCCAGCATCTGTAAATCAGGTAGGTCTGTATGGAAGGTATCAGTATTGCCAAGCTGTTGGTGATTGGCGCATTAATCATTCTACTGTTCGGTACGAATAAACTTCGTAGCTTAGGCGGTGATCTGGGCGCGGCGATTAAAGGTTTCAAGAAGGCGATGAATGACGATCAGCCGGCAAAGACGGATGATACCGCAGCGCTGAATGATTCCTCGCGCAAAGAATCCTGAGTACGCCTCACATAGCAAAACGGACGGCAATAGCCGTCCGTTTTTTATCCCACACAAAAAATATGTAAAAAACTATGAGCGCTTATTTTACTTCGATGCCCTTCGCCTGAAGGTCAGCATGGTAGGACGAGCGAACAAATGGGCCGCATGCCGCGTGGGTAAAGCCCATCGCCATCGCTTCGGCTTTCATCTCATCAAATTCATCTGGGCTGACGTAACGCTGTACCGGCAGGTGATGGCGGCTAGGCTGTAAATATTGTCCCAGCGTCAGCATCGTCACACCGTGGCGGCGCAGGTCACGCATGACTTCCACGATCTCAGCATTGGTTTCCCCCAATCCAACCATCAGGCCAGATTTGGTCGGAATATCTGGATGCGCTTTTTTGAAGTTTTCCAGCAGCTTCAGTGACCACTCATAATTCGCGCCAGGACGAACCTGACGATAAACGCGCGGTACGTTTTCTAGATTGTGGTTGAACACATCCGGCGGCGTGGCGGTCAGGATCTCTAACGCGCGATCCATACGGCCGCGGAAGTCTGGCACCAGCGTTTCGATGCGGATATTCGGGTTTTTACGGCGAATGGCGCTAATGCAGTCTGCAAAGTGCTGTGCTCCACCGTCGCGCAGGTCATCACGGTCAACCGAGGTGATCACCACATAGCGTAAACCCATGTCATGGATAGTCTGTGCCAGTTTCTCAGGCTCATTCGCATCCGGCGTAAGCGGGCGGCCGTGGGCAACGTCACAGAACGGGCAGCGACGCGTACAGATAGCGCCCAGAATCATGAAAGTCGCGGTGCCGTGGTTAAAACACTCTGCCAGATTCGGACAGGAGGCTTCTTCGCAAACTGAGTGCAACCCGTTTTTGCGCATGGCTGCTTTGATTCCCTGAATACGGCTTGAATCTGCCGGAAGTTTAATCTTCATCCATTCAGGTTTGCGCAGAATCTCTTGGCGTTCGGTAACGACGGTACGTACCGGGATTAGCGCCATTTTATCGGCATCGCGGTATTTAACACCGCGTTCGATCTGAATCGGTTTACTCATGTTTGCGTAAGTTCCAGTTCTGAATCGTTTCTTTAAATTTGTTATCCAAATTCAAAGGATTATGTTTTTGGTTAAACTTTTTTTTAAAAAACTCTAAAAATTATATCATCTTGCCTAACCACAATCAGCCTTTGCGCCATCAAAATGAATAAATTATGTGAATAAAATGTAATTTATCAAGACGCGATAGTCTAACCGGTTGATTTTCATCGACAGGATGAAACTTGTTAACCAGGAAGCGGCTCACCCTGTATGTCCAGATTCCACGGAATAAACTCGGGTGCGGAATAGCCAACTTGCTGTAAAAAGGTGTTCACTAGCACGGGGGATGTGTCATCCAACGTGACGCCCGGCACCAGATCGCTGATTTGCGTCATCTCCATACCGGCATAACCACACGGGTTGATGCGCAGGAAAGGGGAGAGATCCATGGCGATATTGAGTGCCAGCCCGTGAAAAGAGCAGCCTTTGCGAATACGCAGTCCTAGCGAACAGATTTTACGCTCGCCCACATAGACGCCGGGCGCATCAGCGCGCGCATGGGCTTCGATCTGGAAGTGTGCCAGAGCACCAATCACGGTATTTTCGATAGCCGTGACGAGCTGACGAACGCCGAGCTTGCGACGCTTCAGGTCAATCAACACGTACATGACCTGTTGACCGGGGCCGTGATAGGTCACCTGACCGCCTCTGTCGCTTTGAATCACGGGAATATCACCGGGCATGAGGACATGCTCAGCTTTGCCCGCCTGACCCTGTGTAAATACGCGAGGATGCTGGACCAGCCAGAGTTCGTCTGGAGTATTCTCATCGCGTCGGTCGGTGAAATTATGCATCGCCAGAGAGACGGGTTCATACGGCTGTACGTCAAACTGGCGTACGATGATCTTATCCTGTAGCAAGTGTGTCATCTTCAGGTTAAGGAAAGGTGGGAGGATTATAACGGCGGGAGGCCTCAGCGAACAGCACTATGCAAATTATGTAGTGCAAAACGTCGGTGGCACAAAACTATGCACGACAATTATGGCATCACAAAACTATGCCGCGCTCGCTAATTTTCCCGCTCGTTCTTCTTACTGCACGATTCTTACAGAACCCTATGCCTTACAGAACTATATGCCTTATAGAACTGTATGCCTTACAGAACCATGCGCACGATGTCGATGTTGCCCAGTTCTTCGTACAGCGTTTCCACCTGCTCAATGTGTGTCGCAGTGATGGTGATGGAAACGGAGTGGTAATTCCCTTTGCTGCTGGGTTTGATCTGCGGCGTGTAGTCGCCTGGCGCATGACGTTGTACCACTTCAACGACCAGATCGACCAGCTCTGGTTTTGCCTCACCCATGACCTTGTAGGTAAAAACACAGGGGAATTCAAGCAGTTCGTTTAATTTGGTTTTCATTTGCGCTCCAGAGAGGGTAATACGTCGGCATCATCCCGACGGTATTAGCACTGACATAAGTACATTATACTAAAAAAGCATAACTCCCGCGTTCTGCGGGAGTTATGGATGCTATCTATATGGGGGCGTTTTGGCCCCACACAAGGGGGGCTTAGCCGAACCAGTGATGGAACATCAGTTTGATGTAGTCGATCATGCGGCCAAAGATCCCGCCTTCTTTCACTTCGTTCATGACCACCAGCGGGCGCTGGTCGATGGTTTTGCCATCCAGTTGGAAGTTGATGGAACCCACAACCTGATTTTTCGCTAACGGCGCGTGCAGCTCGGTGTTGTCCAGAACGTAGCTGGCTTTCAGATCTTTCATACGGCCACGTGGAATAGTCAGGTAGGCATCTTTCTCAACGCCCAGTGCAACGCGATCGCTGTCGCCAAACCAGACCGGTTCGGATGCAAATTCTTTGCCTGCTTTCAACGGCGCAACGGTTTCAAAGAAGCGGAAGCCCCAGGTCAGCAGTTTTTTACTTTCTGATTCGCGTCCTTTGGCATTACGTCCGCCCAGTACCGCTGAAATCAGGCGCATCTGACCTTCTGTTGCCGAGGCGACCAGATTAAAGCCAGCTGATGACGTATGGCCCGTTTTGATGCCGTCAACATTCAGGCTGGAATCCCACAGCAAACCGTTACGGTTAGGCTGGCGGATATTGTTGAACGTGAACTCTTTCTCTTTGTAGGTCGCGTACTCTTCTGGCACATCGCGGATCAGCGCCTGACCAATCAGAGCCATATCACGCGCCGAGCTGAACTGGCCCGGTGCATCAAGACCGTGCACGGTTTCAAAATTGGTATTTTGCAGCCCCAGCGCCTTCACGTAACCGTTCATCAGGTTAACGAAGGCATCCTGACTGCCGGCAACGTAGTCGGCCATCGCGACGCAGGCATCGTTACCGGATTGCAGGATAATACCGCGGTTTAATTGGGAGACGGGAACACGGTCGCCCGGCTTCAGGAACATCAGGGAAGAGCCCTGGAAGGTCGGGTTGCCGGTTGCCCAGGCATCTTTACCGACGGTAACGATGTCGTTCGGGGTGATTTTTCCTGATTTAATTGCCTGACCAATCACGTAGCTGGTCATCATTTTCGTTAAGCTGGCCGGATCGCGGCGCGTGTCAGCGTTCATTTCCGCCAACACTTTCCCAGAGTTGTAATCAATCAGGATGTAGGATTCAGCATCGATTTGCGGAACGCCGGGGATCATCGTTTTGAGATTGATATCTTCGGCATAGGCAAAGGAAGAGGCGCTAATGGCGAGCAGTGCGCCAAGCGCAGTACGTTTAGTAAAACGAGACGTGTTTACAGTATTCATGATTGGAACAACAACATCCGTGGGTATGAGTTAAAAAACGAGCCACACTATAGCAGATGGGCAATAGGCCGGCATCAGACATTACGTTACGTGATTTTGCAAAAGGGCGGTATGTTCAATGCCATAGCCGCCGTTTTCGCTGCGCAAATCTGCCGGTTATCCGTTACTAGAGCGTGCTGGGTGCGGCGGTAATAAACGACTGCTGCTGAGCTTCGACTGACAAACGTTGTTGAAGTTCAGCGGCTTGCTGCCGATTCTGGAATGGCCCCAGTTGGATGCGGTACAGTCCGCCGCTCGCCGTGACTTTACCGGCAACGCGGAAGCGTTCGCTCAGGCTGCGCTGCCAGGTTTGTGCGCGCTGCTGATCGCTCAGTGCACCAACCTGAACCACATAACGACCCGTGGCTGAGGGGGCTGCCGCTGAGGGAGCGGCAACGGCTGCCGTCGCCGCTGGCGCGACGTTCAGTGGCGCTGCGGATGAGGACGGTGTTGCCGCCGGTGTCACGCTGGACTCAACCACGCCAGCGCGCAGCGCGGAAGGGGCTCCTAAAAAACCACCGCTGTGCGATGGCGCACTGCTTTGCGGCTGTGTGCTTTCTGCCGGCACGCTCAGGTTGCTATTACTGATTGGGCGAACGGCGCTGTTGGGCGTTGGCGACGTGGTTTCCATCATTGGCGTACCCAGCCCGCTGGCACCGAAGCTTGGGCGTTCCGGCAGGGCGAAACTTTGCTTCGCGACGGTGGTGCCCACGGTTCCGGGACCGGAGAGCGTGCCATCTGGCGCGACGTTGATGAAATCTACTTTTACTTTGGTATTGTTCGAGATGTTCAGCCGATCGCCTGCGGCTTTCGACAGATCGATAATTCTGCCTGGTGTATACGGCCCGCGATCGTTTACACGCACAACCAGACGGCGACCGTTGCTCAGGTTGGTGACGCGGACATAGCTCGGCAGCGGCAGAGTTGGGTGGGCGGCGGTGATCGCGTTCGGATCAAACGTTTCGCCGATTGACGTGCGATTACCGCTGGCTTCTTCGCCATACCAGGCCGCTAAGCCGGTCTCGCTAAAGTTTTGCGGATTTTTGACAATTTTATAGCTCTTGCCTTTGATGCTGTAGTCTTGCAGCGTCCCCTGATTGTAGGGTTCGTAACGCGGTTCCGCGCCGCCGATCTCTTCGACGGGGCCGCTATAAACCTGAGTCACGGGCGGTGCTGGCTGCCGCTGCTCCGTTGTGGTACAGGCAGCAAGCGCCAGAGTTGCTACGCCGATCCAAAGCCAATCCTTACGCATTGCTCACCTCGTGTTATAAATTCTTGGATAGCAGTTTGCGGTGAGTATGTATCGACATGACGATACCGAACCCCGCCATTAAGACGACCAGCGCCGATCCGCCGTAGCTGATTAGCGGTAGCGGCACGCCAACAACGGGAAGTATACCGCTGACCATCCCGATATTGACGAAAACATAGAAAAACAGAATCAGCATCAGCCCGCCGACCATCACCCGGCCGAACGAGGTTTGTGCATTAGCGGCAATGACCAGACCGCGCATGATCATGAACAGATACATTGCGAGCAGAATCAAAACGCCGATTAAGCCGAGCTCTTCTGATAGCACGGCAAAGATAAAGTCGGTGTGGCGCTCCGGCAGAAACTCTAACTGAGACTGTGTGCCGTGCAGCCAACCTTTGCCAGACAGGCCACCAGAGCCTATCGCAATTTTCGACTGAATAATATGGTATCCAGCGCCGAGCGGATCGCTTTCTGGGTCGAGCAGCATCATAACCCTGGCGCGCTGATAATCATGCATCAGGAAAAACCAGAGTATAGGAATAAACGCGGCGAGTAGCAGGACGGCGATACCAATCAAGCGCCAGCTCATGCCGGCGAGGAAAAGCACAAACAGCCCTGATAGCGCGACCAGAATTGAGGTGCCTAAATCCGGCTGTGCGGCAACCAGCAGCGTAGGGACAAAAATTAGTACCAGCGCGATTGCCGTATTTTTTAGCGACGGCGGACACATATCACGGTTGATAAAACGCGCAACCATGAGCGGTACGGCGATCTTGGCAATTTCCGACGGCTGGAAACGGATAAAGCCCAGATCCAGCCAGCGCTGCGCGCCTTTACTAATCTGCCCGAAAATATCCACGATGAGCAGCAAAATGACGCAAAAGACGTAGAGATAGGGAGCCCAGCCCTCATACACGCGAGGGGGGATTTGCGCCATTACGATCATCACCGTAAACCCCAGTACGATTTGAACGACTTTTCGCTCCATCATACCGACGTCTTGCCCGCTGGCGCTCCATAAGACAAATAGGCTATAGCCCAACAGTGCCAGGATGCAGAGAAGAAACGGGAGGTCGATGTGGATTTTCGCCCAGAACGATCCCTTTTGTTGGCTATCGGTCATGACTGTCTGTTACTCACTCTCGCTACCCGGTGGCGCAGGGGGCGCACTGGGTAAATCAGTATTGTTATCACCCAGCAGAATATGATCAAGGATCTGGCGAGTGATGGTGCCAACGGTCGGGCCTGCGCCGCCGTTTTCCAGAATGATCGATACCGCGACTTTAGGATTCTTATATGGGGCAAAGGCAACCATTAACTTATGGTCACGCAGATGTTCTGCGATCTTGTGCGCATTATAGGTTTCGTTTTCTTTCAGGCCGAAGACCTGCGCCGTACCGGATTTTGCCGCAATTTTATAAGGGGCATCCTCGAAACTTTTGTGCGCGGTGCCGTTAGCACGGTTAGCCACGCCATACATGCCATCTTTTGCCACTTCCCAGTAGCCAGAGTGAATGTCGCCAATTTGCTGATTCTCGGCCTGTCGGTAAGGCACAATAACGCCATTTTCGCGCGAACTATAAAGTAAATGTGGTGTTTTGACCTGACCGTCGTTGATCAGTGTGACCAACGCCTTATTCATCTGGATCGGCGTCGCCGTCCAGTAGCCTTGGCCGATCCCGACAGGAATGGTGTCGCCTTGATACCAGGGTTTTTTGAATTGTCTGAGCTTCCACTCACGGGTTGGCATGTTACCTCTGCTTTCTTCCGAGATATCAATACCGGTTCGTTGACCGTACCCGAATTTGTTCATCCATTCGGACAGCCGATCGATTCCCATGTCATAAGCAACCTGATAGAAGAAGGTATCCGCAGACTCTTCCAGCGATTTGGTGAGATTCAGGCGGCCATGCCCCCATTTTTTCCAGTCACGAAAACGCTTTTCTGAACCGGGTAACTGCCACCAGCCGGGATCGAACAGACTGGTATTGGTGGTAATCACGCCCGCAGTCAGGGCGGAAACCGCAATATAGGGCTTCACGGTGGAGGCGGGTGGGTATATCCCCTGCGTTGCACGATTGATCAACGGACGATTAGGATCGGTTTGTAGTTTGGTATAGTTTTTGGTGGAAATCCCGTCGACAAAGAGGTTGGGGTCGTAGCTAGGCGTGGAAACCATCGCCAGAATACCGCCATCGCGTGGGTCGGTGACAATGACCGCGGCGCGGCTGCCCTCGAGTAATTTTTCGATGTAGATTTGCAGACTCAGGTCCAACGTCAGGTAGATATCGCGTCCTGCCTGCGGTGGCTGTTCGTGGAGTTGACGGATCACGCGGCCGCGGTTGTTAACTTCCACTTCCTCATATCCGGGTTTACCGTGCAGCAAATCCTCGTAATGACGTTCGATACCCAGCTTACCAATGTCATGCGTAGCGGCGTAATCGGCTATTTTTTCTTCTTTGGTCAGCCGTTCTACGTCTTTATCGTTGATTTTGGAGACATAGCCCGTGACGTGCGTCAGCGCAGAACCGTAAGGGTAATAGCGGCGCTGGTAGCCTTTAATTTCAACGCCGGGGAAGCGATATTGGTTGACGGCAAAACGGGCAACCTGAATCTCGGTGAGCCCGGTTTTCACCGGAATCGAGGTAAAGCGGCGTGAGCGCTTACGCTCTTTCTCAAAACTTTCCAGATCGTCATCGGTCAGATCGACGATGGGACGCAGTGCTTCCAACGTATCTTTAAGATTGTCGACTTTGTCGGGCACCAGCTCTAACTGGTAGATGGTGCGGTTTAACGCCAGCGGGGTGCCGTTGCGGTCATAGATGATGCCGCGGCTGGGCGCGATAGGAACCAGCTTAATACGGTTCTCATTAGAACGTGTGCGGTAGTCATCAACACGTACAATCTGCAGATGATAAAGGTTAGCGACTAATACACCGGAAAGCAGCAAAATGCCCAGAAAGGCTACCAAAGCACGGCGCACAAACAGGGCGGACTCAGCCGTATAATCTCGAAAGGGTTTACGTTCTACTTTCATCCAGCGTTATTTCACAGGTTTCATCGTATCGCCTTACTCCCGATGGTAAGGGTGATTAGTCGTAATGCTCCATGCACGATATAGGCTCTCCGCCACCAGTACACGAACAAGCGGGTGCGGCAGCGTTAATGGCGAGAGCGACCAGCTTTGTTCGGCTGCGGCTTTGCATTCTGGCGCAAGGCCTTCAGGCCCGCCAATCAGCAGGCTGACGTCGCGCCCGTCCTGTTTCCAGCGTTCCAGCTGTTGTGCCAGCTGCGGCGTCTCCCAGCGAGTCCCTGGAATATCCAGCGTAACAATGCGGTTGCCTTTGCCCACCGCCGCCAGCATCTGTTCGCCTTCGCGTTCCAGGATGCGTTTGATGTCCGCATTTTTGCCCCGTTTCCCCGCCGGAATTTCGAGTAGTTCGAAAGGCATGTCTTTGGGAAAACGGCGCAGATAATCGGTGAAACCAGTCTGCACCCAGTCGGGCATTTTGGTGCCAACGGCGACCAGTTGCAGTTTCATGCTAGCCCCACAGTTTTTCCAATTCGTACAGCTGGCGACTTTCTTCTTGCATGACATGAACCATCACGTCACCCAAATCGACAACAACCCAGTCAGCGGCGCTTTCGCCTTCGACGCCGAGTGGGATCAGACCTGCGGCGCGTGAAGATTGCACGACGTGATCGGCAATAGAAGCGACGTGGCGCGTAGAGGTTCCCGTACAGATAACCATGTAATCAGTAATGCTGGATTTACCCTGCACATTGAGTGCAACGATATCCTGAGCTTTTAAGTCATCGACCTTATCAATAACGAAATCTTGGAGTGCTTGGCCTTGCAAAGGTTCCCCCTCAATGGCGTTCTGTCTGTAACTGACAGACGCGTGTGGCGCTGAATTGTTTAGGAAAAACGTGAATCACCGAGTAATTGCCGAGAATTTCCGCTTTTCCCGGTGATTGAAACCAGCCGCGGAGTATATCACGCACTTTTACCGAGTGGTATAAAGCCCGTGGCTGATGGACAGGAAAAGCGATGTTATTGGTACAGACCGTTTTCGTTGATGTAACTGAGCACGGCGGGAGGCAATAAATCGTGGCAGTCCAGACCTTGCTGCCGACGTTGGCGAATGTCCGTGGCGGAAATGGTGACCAGCGGCGTGTCTGCCAAAAAGATCCGCCCTTGCGGTTGGCTATGAAGATCGTCTGGCGTGTGGGTCAGATGCTCGTCCAGCCACTGTTGTAATTCGGGCGTTTCCAGCGTCGAGCGATAGCCGGGGCGCGCGCACACCAGCAAATGACAGACGCCGAGTAGATCCTGCCAGCGGTGCCAATGGTGTAGCGTCAGCAGCGAATCCTGCCCGATGATAAAGCCCAGTGGCGCATTACGGCCTTTTTCAGCCCGCAGCGCCTCCAGAGTATCAATGGTATAGGAGGGCGTTTGCCGTTGCAGTTCACGATCGTCCACGGTGAAAAGTGGATTGCCCTCAACGGCCAGCTCAGCCATATGAAAGCGCTGTCGGGAAGTGGCTTCGGGCTGTTGCCGATGCGGCGGAACATTATTGGGCATCAGGACAACCTGAGTTAGCCCCACGAGATTTGCCAGTGCTGTCACTGGCTGAAGATGACCGTAATGAATGGGGTCGAACGTGCCGCCAAAAAATGCGGTCAGCGATGGCGTAGCGGGGGAGCTATTCAGATGAATGCCTCCGGTAATGCTTTGCTGCACAGCAGCATGGCAAGGGATTCAAGTTCAGACCAAACGGGCTGACCGTAGTCTTGCTTTAGCGTTATTTCCACCTGCGCCAGTGATCGCACAGCCTGCTGTAGCTGTTGAAGAGAAAGCCGCTGTAGTGCCTGAGTGAGCAGGTCACGCCGATTTTGCCACACCTTTTGCTGATCGAATAAGGTACGCAGCGGTGTGTCTGACATACGCCGCTTCAGCGTTAACAGCTGTAACAACTCACGCTGTAGCGTGCGCAGCAAAATGACCGGTTCGCAATCTTCCTGTTTTAGCTGCTGCAAAATGTGCCAGGCGCGTTTGCCTTTGCCTGCCAGCAGCGCATCGAGCCAATGAAACGGCGTGAAGTGGGCGGCATCATTCACGGCGCTTTCCACGCGCGGCAAGGTCAGTTTGCCATCGGGGTAAAGCAGCGACAGCCGCTCTAACGCCTGAGACAGCGCGAGGAGATTGCCTTCGTAGCAATAGCAAATAAGCTGCGTAGCCTGTTCATCCAGCGTCAACTTCATGGTTTTGGCACGCTGGGCGACCCAGCGGGGAAGCTGTGTCTGTTCCGGCGTGAGACAGTTGATATAGACGCTGTCTTGCGCGAGCGCTTTGAACCAGGCGCTGTTTTCCTGCGCTTTGGTCAGCTTATGACCGCGCAGAATCAGCAAAATATCGGGGTGCAATAGCCCGGAAAGCTTGACCAGGTTTTCGCTTATCGCGGCATTTGGGCCGTTTTCTGGCAGAACCAGTAAGAGCGATTGGCGCGAGGCAAACAGGCTGAGCGCCTGACAGGTGCTGAAAATTGCATCCCAATCGGTATGAGGATCCAGAATGAAGCTGAAATGCTCGCTGAATTCGTGCTGTTGAGCGACCCGTTTAATGCTGTCGAGGCTTTCCTGTAGCAAGAGTGGGTCTGTACCAAAGACCAAATAACAACCGCGCAGCCCCTCATGGAGCTGCGCGGTGAGTTGTTCGGGGTAAAGCCGAATCATGAACGCTTGGCGGCAGCAGTGGAATCGGTGGACTGCAACCGATTTTTGACTTCCTGACTGCCGTTGATGGTCAGCAATTTACGCACCAACTGCTGGGCAGCCTGCTCACGCATTTCCTGACGAACGATGTCCTGTTCGGCATCTTTCGCCAGTGCAGCCAGCGGGTTATCAAAGAACGTGCGGAACACCGTCACGCTGAGCGGATAAATGTCTTCACCCGGCATCAGCACCTGTGCTTGCAATGTCAGCACCATCTGGTACTCCGCTGTTTTACCATCCTGAAAAATCGAGACGGTATCGCGCGTTTCGCTTGAGCCCAGTACCCGCAGAGACGGGATATCCTGACGCATCGCATCGTCAACGATTTTCACATCGCTGAGACGGAGCTGCTCGCGTACTGCACGCGTGAGCGGGCCATAAGGGTCACTGCTGTCAAGCACCAGCGTTTGTAACTGCGCAGGCACTTGTGTCGTGCCGCGCAGATGAAAACCGCAGCCAGCGGTGATTAACACCGCCAGCCCCAGCAACAACGTGAATAGACGATGTCGCACAGTTCCTCCTTGCCTTAACCCACAACCAGGTTAAGCAGTTTGCCAGGGACATAAATCACTTTACGAACCGTGACGCCGTCCAGATATTTCGCGACCAGCGGTTCCTGAGCAGCGCGTTCGCGAACCTGTTCTTCACTCGCGTCAGCGGCAACGGTAATTTTACCACGGACTTTACCGTTAACCTGCACGACGACCAGCTTGGAATTTTCAACCATTGCGCTCTCATCTGCAACCGGCCACGGCGCGGTATCGATGTCGCCTTCGCCTTGCAGCGCCTGCCACAGTGTGAAGCAGACGTGCGGCGTGAACGGATAGAGCATACGAACAACGGCCAGCAGCGTTTCCTGCGTCAGCGCGCGATCCTGATCGCTGTCCTGCGGCGCTTTCGCCAGTTTGTTCATCAGTTCCATGATGGCGGCGATCGCGGTGTTGAAGGTCTGGCGACGGCCGATATCATCAGTCACTTTCGCGATCGTTTTGTGCAGATCGCGGCGCAGTGATTTCTGATCTTCCGTCAGTGTAGCGATATCCAGCGCGGTTACCGCACCTTTCTCGGTATGCTCGAAGGCTTGTCTCCAGACGCGTTTCAGGAAGCGGTTTGCGCCTTCTACGCCGGATTCTTGCCATTCCAGCGTCATTTCTGCCGGAGAAGCAAACATCATGAACAGACGCACGGTATCTGCACCGTATTTCTCTACCATGACCTGCGGGTCGATGCCGTTGTTTTTAGACTTCGACATTTTGCTCATGCCCGCGTAAACCACGTCACGGCCTTCGTTATCTACGGCTTTGACGATGCGTCCTTTCTCATCACGCTCAACGGTCACGTCGGTCGGAGAAACCCAGATGCGTTCGCCGTTATTGCCCAGATAGTAGAAGGCATCAGCCAGCACCATGCCCTGACACAGCAGGCGCTTGGCGGGTTCGTCAGAGGTAACCAGACCCGCGTCGCGCATCAGTTTGTGGAAGAAGCGGAAATACATCAGGTGCATGATGGCGTGTTCGATGCCGCCAACATATTGGTCAACAGGCAGCCAGTAGTTGGCGGCAGCCGGATCCAGCATTCCCTGATCATACTGCGGGCAGGTGTAGCGCGCGTAGTACCAGGATGATTCCATAAAGGTGTCGAACGTGTCGGTTTCACGCAGAGCAGGCTGACCGTTAACGGTGGTCTTCGCCCATTCCGGGTTAGATTTCAGCGGGCTGGTGATGCCATCCATCACGACATCTTCCGGCAGGATCACTGGCAGTTGATCTTCTGGCGTTGGGATGACGGTGCCGTCTTCCAGCGTCACCATTGGGATTGGTGCGCCCCAGTAACGCTGACGGGAGACACCCCAGTCGCGCAGGCGATAGTTGACTTTGCGCTCGCCGATGCCTTTCTCTACCAGCTTATCGGCAATGGCGTTGAAAGCGGCGTCGAAATCCAGACCGTCAAATTCACCGGAGTTGAACAGGTTGCCTTTTTCCGTCATTGCTTCAGCAGACAGGTCGGGCTCGCTGCCATCGGCGTTCAGGATAACTGGCTTAATGGACAAGTCATATTTGGTGGCGAATTCCCAGTCACGCTGGTCGTGACCCGGAACGGCCATCACTGCGCCTGTGCCGTATTCCATCAGGACGAAGTTGGCGACCCAGATAGCGACTTTCTCGCCGTTCAATGGGTGAATCGCATACAGACCGGTCGCCATGCCTTTTTTCTCCATCGTCGCCATATCGGCTTCGGCGACTTTGGTGTTACGGCATTCTGCAATGAAATCGGTCAGCGCAGGATTCGTGGCGGCTGCCTGTGCGGCAAGAGGATGACCTGCGGCAACGGCAACGTAGGTCACGCCCATGAACGTATCTGGGCGCGTGGTGTAAACGGTCAGTTTCTCGTCGCTGTCCGCCACGTCAAAGGTGATTTCCACCCCTTCAGAACGACCGATCCAATTACGCTGCATGGTTTTGACCTGCTCAGGCCAGCTTTCCAGCGTATCCAGATCGTTCAGCAATTGGTCTGCATAAGCGGTAATTTTGATAAACCACTGTGGAATCTCTTTGCGTTCAACCTTGGTGTCGCAACGCCAGCAGCAGCCATCGATAACCTGTTCGTTCGCCAGTACAGTCTGGTCGTTCGGGCACCAGTTAACGGCGGAGGTTTTTTTATAAACCAGACCTTTCTCGTACAGCTTGGTGAAGAACCACTGTTCCCAGCGGTAGTAGTCTGGTTTACAGGTCGCGACTTCGCGATCCCAGTCATAGCCAAAGCCCAGCAGTTTGAGCTGGTTTTTCATGTAGTCGATGTTGGCGTAGGTCCAGGGCGCTGGTGCGGTGTTGTTTTTGACCGCAGCGCCTTCTGCTGGCAGACCAAAGGCATCCCAACCGATCGGTTGCAGAACGTTTTTACCCAGCATGCGCTGATAACGGGAGATCACGTCGCCGATGGTGTAGTTACGGACGTGGCCCATATGTAGTCGGCCAGAAGGGTAAGGCAGCATGGAAAGGCAATAGTATTTTTCCTTGCCGGGCTGTTCGGTGACTTTAAATGTCTGCTTCTCTTGCCAGTGAAGCTGGACGTCCGCTTCTATCTCTTCTGGGCGGTATTGCTCTTGCATGGCTGCCAGGGGTCCTGTTTAGTGAAGAATCGCTACGTGTGAGTAGCCTGTTCTGATTCATAACAAAAGATCCGCATAGCATAGCCGTAAGCGACGCGTGCAACAACACCCAGCGCCCGACTGAGGAATATTTCTGATCTGTGAACGACATACTGCGAGGCGTTGCGCAAATTGGCGACAATTTATCAGGCGTACCGAAAAAATAATCTAAAATAGAGAGATAGGCAACGTATCGGTTTTTGGCCTGGTGTGCCAGACGGCGAATAGTCGTGCTTTATCGCCCTTCAACCCGCTTATTCAGGAGGAAGCATGAATAAACTAGCCCGCTACTACCGCGAGTTAATGGCTTCAGTGACGGCCCGGCTGAACAATGGTGAGCGCGATCTCGATAGTCTGGTGCTGAGCGCCCGCAAAACCTTGCAGGAAAGCTCGGAGCTGACGCAGAAAGAAATAGAGCAGGTGATTCAGGCTGTTCAGCGCGATCTGGAAGAGTTTGCCCGCAGCTATAACGAAAGTCAGAATGAGTTTACCGACAGCGTTTTTATGCGAGTCATCAAGGAAAGCCTGTGGCAGGAACTCGCGGATATTACGGATAAAACGCAGTTGGAGTGGCGTGAGATTTTTAAAGATGTGAATCATCACGGGGTGTACCACAGCGGTGAAGTGGTGGGGCTAGGCAATCTGGTATGTGAGAACTGCCACCACCATATTGCGTTCTACACGCCGGAAGTGTTGCCACTTTGCCCGAAATGCTCGCATGACTTGTTCCACCGCCAGCCGTTTCAGCCGTAGGGCTGTTGGGGCGGCGAGCGGTGGTAATGGGTAGATCGTAAAGACGCTGCAAGTACGTCCCTGTAAGCTCGAGCCGCGCAGATATGAATCTCATCCCTGAGATTCACCCTTGCAGAGCCGTCGCAAGCGACGTTCAAAAACGTTCCTGACGTTTTTGTCCCTGGCGCGGACGCTTTACTCTTCTATCCCATTACCACCATTCTAGTCCTGCAAAGTATTCCCGCAGATATCAATGCAGGATTTTCGCCAGGAAGTCTTTCGCGCGTTCGGACTGTGGATTATTGAAGAAATCATCCTTGCGGGTGTCTTCAACAATTTTGCCCTCATCCATAAAGATCACGCGGTGTGCCACTTTACGGGCAAAGCCCATTTCATGGGTGACGACCATCATGGTCATACCTTCCTGCGCCAATTCAACCATAACGTCCAGCACTTCGTTGATCATCTCTGGATCGAGTGCGGATGTTGGTTCATCAAATAGCATCGCGATAGGGTCCATACACAGCGCACGGGCGATAGCGACACGCTGCTGCTGACCGCCGGAAAGTTGCCCCGGATACTTGTTAGCGTGTGCAGCCAGACCAACGCGCTCCAACAGTTTCTGCGCCTTCGCTTTGGCGTCTTCACGCTTACGTTTCAGCACCTTCACCTGCGCGAGCGTCAGGTTCTCGATAATCGACAGATGCGGGAACAGTTCAAAATGCTGGAACACCATCCCGACTTTGGAACGTAACTGAGCCAGATTGGTTTTTTTATCGTTAACGGCAGTCCCGTTGACGGTAATTTCACCTTGTTGGATCGGTTCCAGGCCATTTACGGTTTTGATCAGGGTTGATTTACCGGAGCCTGAAGGCCCACAGACGACCACGACTTCGCCTTTTTTTACTTCTGTGGAGCAGTCGGCTAGCACCTGAAATTGGCCGTACCATTTAGAAACATTTTTCAGGGAAATCATCAAACCGTCCTTTTTTTCAGGTAACTGACCAGCATTGAGGCTGAAATGCTGAAGATAAAATAAATGAACCCGGCAAACAGGATCATTTCAACTTGTGTTCCGTCACGCTCGCCGATGGTTGAGGCGGTACGGAAGAAATCAGCGAGGCTGAGTACGTAAACCAGTGACGTATCCTGGAACAAGACAATCCCCTGCGTCAGCAGCAATGGCACCATAGCGCGGAATGCCTGTGGCAGAATAACCAGCTTCATGGATTGCCACTGCGTCATGCCTAAGGCGAGCGCTGCGGAGGATTGGCCGCGCGATATGCTGAGGATACCCGCACGAATAATTTCAGAATAATAGGCTGCCTCGAACAGCGAGAAGGCTACCATAGCTGAAATCAGTCGAATATCGGTTTTCGGCGATAGCCCAAGCACATTTTGTAATAAGCTAGGAACCACCAGATAGAACCACAACAGCACCATAACGAGTGGAACGGAGCGGAACAGGTTCACATACAGTTTGGCGAACCAACTGATGGGCTTGATCGGCGACAGGCGCATGACCGCCAGAATCGTGCCCCACACAATCCCGAATACCACCGCCGTCAGCGTAATTTTGAGTGTAACGACCATGCCCTGAATCAGGTACGGCATGCTTGGCCCGATTGAGCTCCAGTCAAATTCATACATGATTTATTTGCTCCCCATATTGCCCGGCAAACGGGTTTTTCGCTCAACGACCTGCATAATCAACATAATGATGGCATTGATGCCAACGTACGCCAGCGTGATGGCGGTGAAGGATTCATACGCGTGGGCGGAATAGTCCAGCAGTTTTCCCGCCTGCGCGGCCATATCAACCAGGCCAATGGTGGATGCGATGGCCGAGTTTTTGACCAGATTCAGCATCTCTGACGTCAACGGCGGAACAATCACGCGGTACGCATTCGGCAGCAACACATAGCGGTAAGTTTGTGGCAGCGTCAGGCCCATTGCCAATCCGGCAGCTTTCTGCCCGCGCGGTAGCGATTGAATCCCCGCACGCACCTGCTCACAAACGCGCGCTGCGGTGAAGAGTCCCAGACAAATCATCGATGACAGGAAGAACTGAATATTCGGGTCTAGCTCGGCTTTAAACCACATGCCGATGCTGGCAGGAAGCAGTTCGGGCACCACCAGATACCAGGTAAAGAACTGGACAATCAGTGGGACGTTGCGAAATAGCTCGACGTAGCAGGTACCAATGCCCGCAACAAAGCGGTTCGGGACGGTACGCAAGATTCCAAATAAAGAACCAACGAGAAAGGCGATAATCCAGGCACAGATAGACAATGTGACGGTAACTTGCAGACCGGACAAAATCCACCCGAGGTAGGTTGTGTTGCCGAAAGGGGCGGCTTGTAGAAATATGCCCCAGTTCCAATCTATTGACATAACGAACTCCGGTAAAAAAAGGGTAGCGAAGCTACCCTGAAGATTGATGAGCGGCCATATCCCCGTTCTGTTTCAAACTACAGGCGTATTGTTTGTTTTCCTGTTTATCGAAATGTCTCGGGGCAACATGTGATGGGGAACGACCATCACATGCCTGTCTGTCCTGCCACGAATCAGCAATCAGAGGGCAGATGACTCTGCCCTTATTCTCATTATTAATTAGTTGAGCGCTTTGTCATTTGGCGCTTTGAACAAGGCCTTCATTTCATCTGACAGTGCAAAGTTCAGGTTAAGATCTTTTGGTGGAATAGGCTGTTTAAACCAGCGATCGAACCATTTTTCAGCTTCACCGGAGGTCTGAACTTCAGCAATGGTGTCATCAACCAGTTTCTTGAATTGCGGGTCGTCTTTGCGCAACATACAGCCGTAGGCTTCTTCCGACTGCGCTTTGCCGACGATATCCCACTGATCGGCGCTTTTCGCTTTCGCACGTTCGCCAGCCAGCAGGGCATCATCCATCATAAAGGCCACAGCACGGCCGCTTTCCAGCGTACGGAAAGAGTCGCCGTGGTCTTTCGCACTGATGATGCGCATCTTCATCTGTTTTTCTTCATTCAGCTTATTCAGCAGAACTTCGGAGGTTGTACCGGAGGTGACGACAACCGTTTTACCCGCCAGATCCGGGAAGTCTTTTACGCCGGAGTCTTTTTTGGTTAACAGGCGTGTACCGACCACGAAAATGGTGTTAGAGAACGCGGCTTGTTTTTGGCGTTCCAGGTTGTTGGTTGTTGAACCACATTCAAAATCGAATGTACCGTTCTGCAATAGCGGAATACGGTTCTGAGAGGTGATAGGGAGTAACTTGACCTGCAGGTTAGGCGCATCCAGTTTTTTCTTAACCGCTTCGACAATTTTGTCAGAGTAGGCCTGAGAGTAACCGACCACTTTTTGCGTGTTGTCGTAGTAAGAAAAAGGCACGGACGATTCGCGGTGTCCAATGACGATCACGCCATTATCTTTGACCTTTTTCAATGTACCGGCCAGGTCTTCAGCCTGAGCTACGCTGGCGGCAGTGCCAAGCAGAAGCAGTGATAATGCCAGTTTACGCATTTGCATGTTCTAACTCCTTTGCTGTCGTTGCAGTGCAATAGTTATAGCGCTGTCATTAATAACCGTATGGTTCATGTGCCCGTTATCTTCGTCTTCACGTTAAACAGCGTATCGCTGCATCACTCATAACGCTTTACGACTTCTCAGTGATAACGCTGCACCGTTAAAGCGCGAAGTTACTGTCTCTACAGTTAAAAAGTAGCTGATTGTAAATAGATTGAAATGGAAATGTTTGTTTTTTGCGATATCCGCCGCACCAAATAGCAGCAATGTCAGAGTGCGGCACCAATTTGGTGCGTTACTTGCTCCAATAGAGAGCTTGAAGCCGACGCAATATCCAAAAAAATACAGAAACAACCTTTTACAGGGTAATAACAGGCAAATACCGTGCCATAAATAAAAAAAGGCATGCAAAAGCATGCCCTTAGGGAAGTGAGGGGGGACTGGTTATCGGCGACGTAAACTGAAGAAAACGGTAACGATGCCGCCAAGTAGCGTAATGATCCAGAGTGGCCAAGAACCGAAGCGTGCATAAGGCGTGATGCCGGTTGCTGGTACGACCTGTGTGTTCAGTACTGCACGCGTAAACTGCGGTAGGCTGGCGCTGACATTGCCATCTGGCGCAATCACCGCGGTGACGCCGTTGTTGGTACTACGAACCAGAGGACGTCCTAATTCCAATGCACGCATGCGTGCCATTTGGAAGTGCTGCCACGGCCCGATTGAATGACCAAACCAGGCATCATTCGAGATAGTCAGCAACATATCGGTGTCTGCTCGGAAGTTATCCCGCAACTGCTGACCTAAGATGATTTCATAACAAATGGCGGCATTAAGCTTGAAGCCATGAACCGAGAGCTGAGGCTGAACATAGTCTCCCCGGCTAAACGACGACATCGGAAGATCGAAGAACGGCGCCAGCGGGCGTAACAGCGTTTCCAACGGAACAAACTCGCCAAAAGGCACCAGATGGTTTTTGTTGTAACGGTTCGTTGTCGGGTAGTGATATGGATCTTTGTCGCCCAACACGATAACGGAGTTATAAAAATCGGTTTTGTTACCCTCACGCCGGATATCGACGATACCCGTAATCAGGCTGCTATTGTGGCTACGCAGGATATCGTCAATCTGCTTCAGATAAGCGCCTTGACGGCTTTCAATATCAGGAATCGCCGTTTCCGGCCAGATCACGATAGGCGCTTTGTCCATATAGGGCAGGCTATTATCCAGATAGATCTTCAGCGTGTTCAACAGCTCATCCTGTTCCCATTTCATGGCCTGTGGGATATTGCCCTGCACCAGTGCGACATTGACGGCGCGTTCAGGTTGCAGGGTGTACCACTGCACGTTGCGCAGTGGCCATGATAAAACGAAAACGCCGATGGCAATGGCCGCCGGGACGATTTTGCGTTGATTGATGGCATAAACGAGTAGCCCGCTGAAGCTCATCAGCAGGAAGGTAATGGTGTCGATGCCCAGAATAGGCGCAATACCTTTTAATGGACCGTCGATTTGGCTGTAGCCAAATTGCAGCCACGGAAAACCCGTAAGCACCCAGCCGCGTAGAAATTCGGTTAGCTGCCAGAGCACGGGAGCGGCCAGTGCCAGACGCCACAGCGTTGTCTTCGGGCTGAGACGTGAGAGCAGGGCAGCAAACAGCAGTGGGTAGAGCGACAAATAGGCTGCTAGCAGAATGACCAGTGCGATATTTACAGGGCCCGGCATCCCGCCAAATTGCGCGATACTGACGTAAACCCAGTTAATGCCGCTACCGAACAGGCCGAACCCCCAGGAAAAGCCTATCCAGGCTGATTGACGGCTAGTGCGGTTTAGCGTCAGCGCCTGTAGACCCATCAGCGAGATAATCGCCGCAGGCCAGAAATCAAAGGGAGAAAATGCCAGTGTGCCACAGGCACCAAATAAGAGCGCCAGCAGGGCTTTGACCTGCTGGCGTTGTAGAAAAGAAGCGACAACCGTTGCCAAATTATTCTTCCAATTTTGGTTGAGGGGCATCGTCAGGGATTCTGACATGAACCTGGATAATACGGCGGCTGTCTGCCATCGCAACCTTAAACAGGTAACCTTCTATGTCGATGGTTTCGCCTCGGGCAGGAAGGTGCCCAAAAGACTGCATAACCAAGCCGCCAATGGTATCAACTTCGTCATCGCTGAAGCGTGTGCCGAAAGCCTCATTGAAATCTTCGATATCGGTTAACGCACGAACGGTGTAAGTCTGGCGATTGAGCTGACGAATATCTCTGTCTTCTTCATCGTCGTATTCATCTTCAATTTCGCCGACAATCAGCTCAAGAATATCTTCAATCGTGACCAGGCCGGATACGCCGCCAAATTCATCGATGACAATCGCCATGTGATAACGCAGCGAGCGGAACTCATTCAGCATCCGATCAACGCGTTTACTTTCCGGCACAACAACAGCGGAACGCAGGACTTTATCCATACTGAAGGGTTCGGAATCGCTGCGCATAAACGGCAGCAAATCCTTGGCCATCAGGATGCCTTCAATGTGGTCTTTATCTTCGCTAATGACGGGGAACCGTGAGTGGGCGGATTCGATAATCACGTCCAGACACTCTTCCAGCGTTTGATCGCGCTTGAGCGTAATCATCTGCGAGCGAGGGATCATGATGTCGCGTACACGCTGGTCGGCGATATCCATGACGCCTTCGAGCATATCTCGTGTTTCAGGATCGATCAGGTCATTCTGTTCGGAATCGCGAATCAGAGTGAGTAAACCGTTACGATCTTTTGGCTCGCCGTGAAAAAGCTGATTAAGAATAAGAGAAAAGAAGCCCTTTTTGGGACTGGGTGCATCGCTGTTTTGAGAATGGTCGTCGCTCATGCGTTTTAATTAACATCACTCTTGTTAAGGGATTATTGCCAGCAACTGGAAACGGCACAGTCGCTGATGTGTAGCAGATAAGTACCCGACATCTTCCCGATCTCGGGCTAGATAAAATGTATTTCTATTTATTCGGTGAGGCCATCTTTTTCTGCAAGGTAAGGATCGGCATAACCCATACTTTGCATAATCTCGGTTTCCAGCGCTTCCATTTCTTCGGCTTCGCTGTCTTCGATATGGTCATACCCTAGCAGATGCAGGCTACCATGGACAACCATGTGCGCCCAGTGCTCTTCTACAGTTTTTTCCTGCTCTGCGGCTTCTTGTTCGACAACCTGACGGCAGATGATTAAATCGCCAAGCAGAGGAAGTTCGACCTCAGGCGGAGCCTCAAAAGGGAACGACAGCACGTTGGTCGGCTTGTCTTTTCCGCGATAGGTGTTATTCAGGTCGCGGCTTTCGGCCTCATCCACGATACGGATGGTGACTTCAGCGACTTCCTGAAACTGTGGCAGAACGCCTTCCAGCCAGCGCTGAAAGTCTTTTTCTTCCGGTAGCCCTTGTGCTTGCTCGCTGGCGATTTGTAAATCGAGAATCACCTGACTCATTTTTGCTCCTGATCTGATGCCGCAGCCTGTGCTTCACGCTTACGCTGTTCTGCTAAGGCGTCTTTACGTTTCTGCTCAGCATTTTCCCACGCTTCATAGGCATTCACAATCCGCGCGACCACTGGATGGCGCACCACGTCTTCGCTGTGGAAAAAGTTAAAGCTGATCTCTTCCACATCGGCCAGCACTTCAATGGCATGGCGTAAACCGGATTTCAGATTCTTCGGCAGATCGATCTGCGTGACGTCACCGGTAATAACGGCTTTTGAGTTGAACCCGATACGCGTCAGGAACATTTTCATCTGTTCGATGGTGGTATTCTGGCTTTCATCGAGGATGATAAAGGCATCGTTCAGCGTTCGGCCACGCATATAAGCCAGTGGCGCGACTTCAATGACGTTACGTTCGATGAGCTTTTCGACACGCTCAAAGCCCAGCATTTCAAACAGGGCATCATAAAGTGGACGCAGGTAGGGATCGACTTTCTGGCTCAGATCGCCAGGTAAGAAGCCCAGTTTCTCACCGGCTTCGACCGCTGGGCGCGTGAGCAGGATACGGCGAATATCTTGACGTTCCAATGCATCCACGGCGGCAGCGACGGCTAAGTAGGTTTTCCCCGTACCTGCCGGGCCAACGCCGAATGTGATGTCGTGATCGAGAATATTGGCAACATACTGCGCCTGATTTGGCGTGCGAGGCTTGATTACGCCGCGTTTGGTACGGATATTGACCACTTTGCCATAGTCAGGAACGTGTTCCGCAGACTGCTCCAGCACGCGGGATTCTTTAATCGCCAGGTGAATTTGCTCAGGATCGATATCACCAATGACGCCACGTACCGGTGCTGTATCGACATACAGACGTTGCAGAATATCAGCGGCAGCTTGCGTCAGCAGGTTTTTGCCGACCAGTTTAAACTGATTATCCCGGCGATTGATCTCGATGCCTAAACGACGCTCTAACTGCTTAATATTGTCATCAAATGGACCGCAAAGGCTGAGCAGGCGTTGGTTATCTGCGGGTTCAAGGGCAATCTCTTTTGTCGTTACGTTCAAATTATTCCTCTTGAGCGTTACTGTGCTGACGCTATTCTGCCCGCACAAAATGAACAGTTGTCAGACGGCCTGATGTGTCCGCCATATGAATGAATTATTCATCGTGAATGCCCGATGGCGCAAGTCACAATAATGATATTGGGATGCCGCCTCGCAAAAGCAAATGTAAGCGCGATGAAATTGAAACAGATGATTAAGAGGATCTGTCGCAAGAAAACGTCTGCGCGTTTTTAACGTCTCTAGCGATGGCCCAAAGGGTGTCGGACATCTTTATCCGTCATAAAAAATGGGTGGCAAAGCCACCCATTATCACGCTAAGACGTTGGTGATTGTCGATTACGGCTGATAGAACCCGACGCCAATCTCATTCTCTTTGCGGGTACGCGCGATTACGGAAGACGGTGACTCGTGTACGCGCAGATCCATTTGATCTTCGGTGCGGACCACGATGCCGCGCAGCGAGTTGGTATAAACATCAACGATTTCCACATCGACGAATTTACCGATCATATCTGGCGTGCCTTCGAAGTTGACGACGCGGTTATTTTCCGTACGGCCAGACAGCTCCATCACGCTCTTACGCGAGGTACCTTCCACCAGAATACGCTGGACGGTACCCAACATGAGGCGGCTGAAGCGCATTGCCTGCTGCGTGATGCGCTCTTGCAGAAGGTACAAACGCTGCTTTTTCTCTTCTTCCGGCACGTCATCGACCATGTCCGCAGCCGGTGTTCCCGGACGGGCGGAATAGACAAAGCTGTAGCTCATATCGAAATTCACATCGGCAATCAGCTTCATCGTTTGTTCAAAGTCAGCCTGCGTTTCGCCAGGGAAGCCGACGATAAAGTCAGAACTGATCAGGATGCCCGGACGCGCGTTATGCAGCTTACGGATAATCGCTTTGTATTCCAGCGCGGTATGGCGACGTTTCATCATCGTCAGCACGCGGTCAGAACCGCTTTGCACCGGTAAATGCAGGAAGCTGACCAGTTCGGGCGTGTCTTCATAGACGCTGATAATATCGTCTGTGAATTCAATGGGATGGCTGGTGGTAAAACGGATACGGTCGATCCCGTCAATAGCGGCGACCAGACGCAGCAGTTCGGCAAAAGAACAAATTTCACCGTCATAAGTTTCGCCGCGATAGGCGTTAACGTTCTGTCCCAGCAGGTTGACTTCACGTACGCCTTGCGCTGCCAGTTGAGCGATTTCAAACAACACATCATCGCATGGGCGGCTAACTTCTTCGCCGCGGGTATAAGGCACAACGCAGAATGTGCAATATTTATTGCAGCCTTCCATGATGGAGACGAACGCCGTTGGCCCTTCGGCGCGCGGTTCTGGCAGACGGTCAAATTTTTCGATTTCAGGGAAACTGATATCAACGATAGGGCTGCGGGTGCCCTGAACGTGGTTAATCATTTCCGGCAGGCGGTGCAAGGTTTGCGGGCCAAAGATAACGTCAACATAGTGCGCACGTTCGCGAATATGCGCGCCTTCCTGTGATGCCACACAGCCACCGACGCCAATGATCAAATTCGGATTGAGATCTTTCAGCGTTTTCCAGCGGCCAAGTTGATGGAAGACCTTTTCCTGCGCCTTTTCACGGATCGAACAGGTATTGAGCAGCAGGACATCGGCTTCTTCAGCGATTTCAGTCAGCTCATAGCCGTGCGTACTTCCCAGTAAATCAGCCATCTTCGATGAATCGTACTCATTCATCTGACAGCCCCAGGTTTTAATAAGCAGTTTTTTTGTCATCGACTTGCCATTACTCAGTGCGGATAAGAAAGATTCCCCTCGCCCGTCATACTTCAAGTTACAGGTGTGTTGGCTTTCTTCACTCACCCCAGTCACTTACTTGTGTAAGCTCTTGGGGATTCGTTGCGTCGCCGCCTTCCTGTAACCCGAATTATTTAGGGGGTATTCGGGGCGGTATTGTAATCGTTCGCTGACGTTGTGACCAGCACCGGAAACCGTGCTGATTTGATAACCCCTTACTTTCTATAAAAATGCGGCTTTTCTGAAAAATCACCCGCAGATCCAGTACACTACTTTCATGCACTTTTACTGGTGTGAATACACCAGAACCAGAGAGGATAAAGCCAATATGCATTACGATGCGATTGTGGTTGGCGGTGGCATGGTCGGCGCGGCTGCGGCGCTTGGGCTGGCACAGCAAGGATTTCAGATTGCGGTGGTTGAGCAGGAAATGCCTACGCCGTTTGATGCCGCCAGCCCGCCAGATTTACGGATCTCGGCGATTGGCTACGCGTCGGTTGCGCTGCTGAAAGAGTTGGGTGCCTGGCAGCGAGTGCAGCAGATGCGCAGCGCGCCTTACCGCCGACTGGAAACCTGGGAATGGGCGAATGCCAGAGTCGTTTTCGATGCTGCCGACATTCATCTGCCCGAACTGGGGTTTATGGTGGAAAACCGCGTGCTGCAATTGGCGCTCTGGGAAAGTTTGCAGGAAGAGGAACGCTGCCAATGTTACTGCCCGGCCGCGCCGCAGAACCTGCAACGCACCGATGATGGCTGGTGTTTACAGCTTGCCGATGGGCAACAGCTGACGGCTGCGCTGGTGATTGGCGCTGATGGCGCGAACTCTCAGGTTCGCCAGTGGGCGGGGATTGGTATCAGCGGCTGGCAGTATCGTCAGTCTTGTATGTTGATTGGTATTGAGACTTCGCAACCTCAGCAGGATGTGACCTGGCAGCAGTTCACGCCGAGCGGCCCACGCGCGTTTTTACCGCTGTTTGACCAGTGGGGATCGCTGGTGTGGTATGACAGCCCGCAGCGTATTCGCCAGCTTCAGGCGATGCCGCTTGCTCAGTTGGATAAAGAAATTGCGGCTGCTTTTCCTGAGCGATTGGGCACGGTCAAGGCGCTTTCCGCTGGATCATTCCCGCTGGTCAGACGCCATGCGCAAACCTATATCAAGCCCGGTTTGGTGCTGCTGGGTGATGCCGCGCATACCATCAATCCTCTGGCGGGGCAGGGCGTTAATCTGGGATATCGTGACGTTGAGGCGCTGCTGGATGTGCTAATCAACGCGCGTAATGCTGGAGAAGCGTGGGCTTCTGAGCGTGTGTTACGCCGCTATCAGTGTCGCCGTATGCCGGATAATCTAATGATGCAAAGCGGGATGGATCTCTTCTATAACGCGTTCAGTAACGCGCTACCACCGCTGAGCTTTGCCCGCAATATGGCGCTGATAGTTGCACAGCGCGCTGGCGTGTTAAAGCAGCGCGCGTTGAAATATGCCATTGGCGTCTGATGAATAACGAGGACGCCGCCCGCTACAGCACGGGCTCGGCGGTGAAGATAATATCGGTGTCCTCATTGGTTGTTGCTGTAAAGCGAACCTTTCCTAACTGCCGCATGCCTTTACCTGAGGCCTGGCTATCCTGAAGCAGGCCGAACATCATCTCGGTCACCTCAGGGCTTTCGAGGCTATTTTCACCTGATGACGTGTTCTCACTCAATAACGCAGAAAACGCAGCAGTGACGATTTGCAGATTCTGCCTTGTTGCTTCAGGGGATTCTGACGTGGCGTTGAGTATCACAAGTCCATTAAGCTGTTGGCTTTTACTCTCTACCGACCCAATTAATCCGACGTGCTCGTTAAAAATATGCTGAAAGTCATCGACGGACGTTCCCTTTTCCAGATTAATGGCTAATTTGAGAGGGATATTGAGTTTCGTCAGATTGGCATTCATCCGGTCAGCGAACGTTTGCGACGACATCTTGAAAGAAGGAACGCTGGCAGCATAAGTCGGTGTGATGAAGCAAAACAGCAGCGCCACGCTGAATAGCAGCTTGGTTAAGTGTGCACGTATGACAGACCATTGCGATTGGCCGACGTCATTCTGTTGTTGCAGCACAACGTGGTTGAAATCATGAATAACAGAGGATGTCGATAAAACCTTCATGCCCGCCCTTTTAGGAAAATCGAATGATTGGTTTGGATATGTTAGCACCAGACCATGTTAATACCAGACATAACAAAACGGGGCGACGTCTTTCGACTGTCGCCCCGTTTCTTTGCTGTTTTACCAGCTTTATTTGGCTGGGGTACGAGGATTCGAACCTCGGAATGCCGGAATCAGAATCCGTAACATGGCCTAATGAAATCAATTAATTACATTAAATACAATGAGCTATGAATTTTATCTGTGTTTTTATACAGTATTAAATATTTGCGATGCCGCCATTTTTGCCGCCATTCAGGAAGCCAGCGGATTCAGGCGTAGTGCGTCTTCCAGATGGTTGGGGCTGAAGTGGGCGTAACGCATCGTCATCTTAATATCGGTGTGGCCGAGGATGCGTTGCAGTACCAGAATGTTGCCACCGTTCATCATAAAGTGGCTGGCAAACTTGTGGCGCAGAACATGGGAAGACTGCCCAGCAGGTAAGACAATATCAGCCCGTTCCATTGCTTTCCTGAATGCGTTATAGCAGCCGCTGAATAACCGCCCGTTATTTTTGGGGAGTGCGTTATACAGCGTTTCGCTGATCGACACGGTACGGTTACGTTTGCCTTTGGTTTTGGTAAACGTCACTCGGTAGGGTGAAAGCTGAAAGCGGGTTAACTCTTCCGCTTCTGACCAGCGTGCACCGGTAGACAAACACAGCTTAACAATCAATAACAGGTCTTTGGCTTTGCTGGCTTCGCATTCGTACAGTAGCCTGGCGATCTAGTCTTTTTGTAAAAAGGCCATCTCACTTTCGGAGGTTTTATATGGCCGGACGCTTTCTAACGGGTTGGCTGCGTTCCATTCGCCGATTCGCGCCAGTTCGTTGAACAGCGCCCGAAAGTACGACAATTCACGGTTAACAGTGGTCGGGCTGATTTTTGCCTCACGGCCATTGTGGGATATTTCGCCGTTAAGCCGCTTTTCACGGTAGACGGAAAAATCACGGGCAGTGAAGTCGGTTCCCAACGGATCGCCCAATGAGGTGGCGGCACAGTCCAGAATGCTCTTTCTTCCTTCACCATCATTCAGCGTGATGCCGTGGGCGCGATACCACACATCAATCAGGTCAGACAGTTTGCGCGCGTCGCGTTTCTCTGCCGTCCACGGTTTGTTTTCCGCTTGTTCCATGGTGAAGCGTTCAAAGGCGACGGCTTCCCCTTTGGTAGCAAACTGCTTACGCACCCGTTTGCCTTCACGTCCGTGCGGGTAGCACTCACACAACCATTTTCCTGATGCTTGTTTACGAACTGCCATACAGCCCCCTGTTAACTGAGGGCTGTATTTTTACTGTATATAAAGCCAGTAATCAATGTGTGAATAGATATTTTCAAACATTGTGATTGTGTTTTAATCAAAAGAAACCGCAAGTTCAATGGCATCAATATAGTCAGCTATATCATAGACTTGATAGCTTTCATTATCTAAAAGTAAAGTGGCTTGCTGTATTTTAATGTAATTAGAAACCGGTATTTCTGGCCTGTTAGGTATTTCTAATAAGGGGTTTTTTTCTCTTTTATATATATCTCTCTGTATTTTATTTCTATATGTGAAAAAATCAATAGCGATTTCTGTATAATTCTTTGCTCCAATAGTTATTGTTTTTTCTTGTAAATGATTATGTGTATGAAATCCATCATTTGACACTAGGTAATCGATATTAGTATTCTCAGCACTACTATCAATAATTAATTCAAAATCACCATGATGAAAATCTCTAAGATTTGTTTTTTCCAGAATTAGATCGGTTATTGGCTTTGAACGATAAGACCTGTTTGTTAATTGATTGAATAAGTCAATGTCCATGTCATGTATTATCATCAGAGTTAAAAGTAAAATATAATCAAACTTCTTCTTGTTTGTTTTTTTTGATGTGAGAAGATCAAATATTCTATCTAAGTTTCTTTTAGAGTCTCTAATATTTAATTTAAAGGAACTCAGAACACTAGAGCAGTTGATAGATATATGTTCTAATTTTGTTGGTTTAGGGATTATGATATTTTTTATATCTTCAAAATTATCAAAAATTCGTTCTTTGGTTAATTCTAGTGTTATGTCGTTTAGATTAGGAGTGTGGAGTGAGAATCGCCTATGAAAAAAACGGCCAAGATATAAATTAGCATCGAACCCTTCGCCATATATATTTTTAATAGAGTGTTGAAGTTGGTTTGTGTCAGTTGCAATAATAAAAATAAAACCATCAACATTAAATATATGCTTAACTATCTCCAGTAAAGATATTGCATAATCGGGTCTGCATCTATCCAATTCATCAATGAATATAAATATTGGAGGTTTAAATCCTTTGTTAAAACTAATGTCAGCCCACTTCTTAAGCTCTTTTTTAAGTGTTTCGATAGATTTGATCTTTTCTCTGTGTTCTTCTAATAAAATAGTAGCTGCTGTTTTTGCAAGAGTATCAATCTCTTCAATGCCGACATGTTTTTTTATTAGTCCTGAGACTATTTCTGGAACAACTCCTTTAGCAAATCTACCGATTGATTCTCCCACCCTTAATAATTTCCTATCCAAATTCCCAGCATAAAATTCAAGTTGGCTTATTAATGATGAAAATAATGTTAAAAATGCATCATCGGAGAAATCCTGCTTCCATGCATCAACGTAAATGCATGGGTGATGATTTTTTAATGATAAATAGAGTCGCCTAGTAAAGTAGCTTTTGCCTGAACCCCATTCAGCATTTAAGTTTATGACGGTGTTTTTATTTTCTTGTTGAATTAGATAGTAATAGAGGTATTCTGCATATCTTTGTCTATCTAAAGTATCAATACTTAATGTTTCATTCTCACCGTCTAAAGAAAATATTACTTCTTTTGTCCAGTCGAGATCTAAGTTAAACTTATTATTGCTCATGATTTTTTCTCGATATTATATTCTTACATGAATTTTTGTATGGGTTTTATTATTCTGCTATTTCACCAGTCTCTACAAAGCTCATAAACTGTTCTTCATTGAAAATCAGGATTCCCATGTTTCTGGCGTCTCTGATCTTTGTTGGTCCTGCATTATAGCCATAGCAAAGTAATTTTAAGTGCTTGGTTACGGATTTCCTGACAATCATATCCTTTGATGAGGCTATTTTTTCTAGCTCTGCGCGTCTTTCTTTTTTAAAGCCTGTAAAGCAAATGTCGAAGGTTTCTTCTTTAGGCTTCTTTATATAAAACTCACCAGAATCAATCCCTTGATTTATGTAGTTTTCTGCATTTTGTATAGAGTCGAAAAATTTAATTACTCTATCGGTACGAAACGTTTTTAGTTTACGTTCATCCCCATCAAGTAAACTTGTTCCTTGAAAATAATCTCCGTTTGTTGTCATATCTTCAATTGATTGGACTTTAACCATATCCCTTGTATTTACATATACAAAGATCTTCCTATCATTCATATCGATATCCTTATATTTTCGTACAATCCATAATTATTTTTGAAATAACACCAATCTCATCAATCCCACAATCAAACGCCATACCAACCCCGCTAACGCGCACTTTGCCCACAGGGATACGGGTCAGCTCGCGGACGCTGGTTTTTCCTTCAATCTCAACCAACCACTTGCCGTCTGTCACTTCATCAAACTTGCGATCGGCAATGTAGGTCACATCACCATCAACTATAACGATCGGGTCTTGCAGACCATCGGGCAGGAACGCTTTATCAAACATGTAGTAGTTTGAATCGTGCAGTTTTCCATTCAGCAGCTTCTTACGGGGGATGCTAACAACGTCGCTTTTCCCATCTTCAAACATTGGTCCGTTTCCTGAAGATAGCCAATAGATAGAAGCCCCTGTTTCAAGAGCACATTGGATAACCCACTCAGCCGGAAATGAATCGCGCATATATCGTGTGGCCAGGGTACTTTTTGATATCCCCAAATGGTCGCATAGGGCTTGTCTGGTGCTGAAACCATAGGCTTCTACCATCCGTTCTATCGCTTTTTTCCCGCCAGTATGAAGATCTGGGAGTTTGCTTTTTGAAATCTCACCTATTGACATGGCTCAATACCGATCCTAATATCTCAATCGTTCGCTTTTTGAAATTAACTTGGCCGCATATAACTTAATATGAACTTAACTAGGAATCATGCCTTATGAGCACAAACATTACAATTTCAATTCCTGAGCCGTACATCACGCTTGAAGAATATTGCAGACGCACTGGCACTAAGGTTACTACGGCCAGAGCGATGGCCAATGATGGCCGTTTGCCCATCAAGAAAAAGACCTTAACGCCTGGGAAATCCAAAGCTAATGGCCTGTTGGAAATCAACATGGTGGATCTGCTTCTGCGTGCGGTGAGCGAGAGCCATTACGCATCTGTGACCCTAAATCCCTAATTGCGATTTTGTGAAAGAAGACAGGTGCTTACCATGTTTGATTATGAAATCGCTAAACACCCGCACTTTGATGCCGCTTGCCGAGCGTTCGCGCTGGCGCACAACCTTGAGGACGTCGCCGCCGCGATCGGCGTTCGCTCTCAAGTGCTGCGTAACAAGCTGAACCCTGAGCAGCCGCACCGCTTAACGTGTGATGACCTGTTGGCTATTACCGACCACACGGAAGACGCCGCGTTACTGGATGGCCTGCTGGCGCAAATCAACTGCTTGCCGTCTGTGCCACGCAATGAAGCCAGTTCACACAACGTGCCTATGTTTGCATTGAGCGCCACGGCTGACGTGGGCGCGATCGCTGGGGAAGCGGTATCAAATGCCCCAATGTCTCAGGCGCGTAAAAACGCCATACTTCACCGCGCAAACAGCGCAATCCGTAATCTGTCGCTGATTGTGCTTTCTGTCGAAGCCCGATTCCAATCCACGCCGATGATGGCCGCAGCCGTAGACGTGCTGAATTCAGCTATGCCGGTATTAGCGTAAGAGGGGTAAGCGCCCTCGTTCGCGCCCTCGCCGCCGTGAGTTTTCCGCACGTCGCCAGCCTGCTAACGATGCGATGAGCGATCTGACCACGCAACTGACCACCGTTCTGACCAAGTTGTCAGCGATGGAGAACAATGGCACGCGCCGCCCGAACAATGCGCCAAACGGTGACAATAAACCGTTTGAGTTTGTTTAACCGCTCCTCTTTTCAGGAATAAAAAGATTATGCAATTAACTCCAAAAGCCGAAGCGCTGCTGCGTAAATATGCCGCAGGGCTGGCAACGGCTAACGGCCAGGTGGATACCTCGCGATTTTTCTCGCTGACGAATCCGAAAGAAACCCAGCTACGCAATGCGTTGCTGCAAAGTTCCGAATTCCTGAGCCTGCTGCCGAACGTGCTGGACGTCGATCAGATAACCGGTCAGGTGGTGACCACGGGCAAGCCAGGTATTTACACCGGCCGTAAGAAAGACGGTCGCTTCACTCGCCCGCTGAGCGTGGGCGGTAACGAATACAAACTGGTTGAAACGGATTCGGGGTCGTATCTGCCGTACTCGCTTCTGGTTGTCTGGGCGAACTCGGGCAGCGAAGAGGAATTTTTCCAGCGCATCCAGGCATTCAGTAATGAATCGTTCGCACTGGATATGCTGCGCGTGGCGTTCAACGGTACGAGCGTTGCGGATGACACCGATCCTGAAACCAATCCGAACGGTGAAGACGTCAACATCGGCTGGCACCAGATTGTTAAGACGCGTTCCGCTGAACAAATCATCGTTGACGACGTGACCATTGGTGGTGCCGGTGCTGATTTTATCGGTCTGGACGCGGCGGTCACCGATCTGGTGCATAACTGCATTTATGAGCCGTTCCGCAACGATCCGCGCCTCATTGTGCTGGCCTCGGCTGACTTAATCGGTAATGACGCCACAACCATGATGAATCGGATTGATCGCCCGACTGAGAAGGTCGCCGCGCAACTGATTGGCCGTCAGATTGCGGGGCGTACCGTCTACACCCCGCCGTTTATGCCGGAAGGTCGTCTCGTCGTTACCACGCTGGATAACCTGCACATTTATACCCAGGGCGGTACACGTAAGCGTAAAGCCGAGTGGAACGATGATCGCAAGCGCTTTGAAAACAATTATCTGCGCATGGAAGGTTACGGGGTCGAGCATGACGAGCTGTACGCGGCATTCGACAAAATCACCCTGGCAACAGGTGACGCCGCACCGGAACCAACACCTGAAAACGGCGAAGGTGAATAAATATGGCCATGTCCCCGTGTCAGCGCCATCGCGCTAGAGTGAAAACCGCCAAAGCGCTGGATAAACGTGAAGCACTGGCGGCATCGCCGGTTAACGCACTGGCGGGAAAGCTGACGGGCGCGCCTGCTAATCATGATGTCGTGATATTCATGATAACCGCGACCACGATCGAGCAGTTTATTACGCTGTTAACGGCCGCTGCCGCCGTGTTCCCGTTGCCGGAGTTGACGCAGGTTCAGCGCCGCGCCCGCTCGGCACTGAGTCTGGCTGTAACGAAAATGCAGCGCCCTACGCCGTCAGGCAGTTTGCCCGCTTCCGCGCCGCTGTCGTTCAGTACGGCCCGACAGGCATCAGCCGCGCAGGCGATGCAGCAGGCTATCAGCCAGACAAGCGGGGCAGGGATGGCGGATATCGCCGCCGAATTGGCAGGCTTTGCCGTCCAGCGCCAGGCGTTGTTGGCGGCTGCGGGTGAGACACTGCAACAGCTACAGGGGGCGTCAGTACCGATTTGGGCACTGTCAGTCAACAACAGTATCGAAACGGCACTATTGGACATGCGGGAAAACATCCCTAACCCTGATGCGGTATTGACGCTGTGCATGATGTTTGTTGGCGAGGATTTGGAGCCGCTGCGTGAAATGGTGACAGAACGATGAATCAGATTATTGTGCTGGCGTTGGATGGTGAGGCGATTTTGCTAAAAAATATTCTGGTGTCGCCGTCAATGCAAATTCAGGATAAAGACCAGAGCGGGCAGGCCAGCAGTACGGCCAACGCAGAGCAGGGGATTAAGGGCAAGGAACTGAAGGTTTCCGGCCTGATCCCGTTTGCGGAGAAAACCCAGCTTACCCGCCTGTTTGCGCTGGCAGAGGCAAAGAGCGCAGACAGCAGCATGAAGCGTTATCGCGTGGCGAATGAAGTTGCCCATGCGATAAAATTCAGAGAGGCAACCTTTTCCGGCGCAGTCGATGCCGCACCGCAGACTGACAAAATGGCCTGGCTGGTCAATTTCACGCTAAAAGAATTTTTCAGCGTCGCAGAGCGCAAGGTGGCGCAGGCCAGCGCGAAGGGCGGGATGGGGGCGACGGTTCAAACGGCCAGCGGTACGGGCAGCGCCGATGAGGGAGAAGAAAAGCTATCCTGGTTTGAATCTGTACTGAAGAAGATCGATAACAAGATTGGCCCCGCAGAGGAACAGACATGAAACCCATCATTGCATTGCGGCTGGCTAACGACGATTTCCCCGTCAGTGATTTGAATCTGGTGCTGGAGCTGAATAAATGCGGTCTGGGGTTCGTGACGGCACTGACCGATCGTGATGTGACGGGTGAGCTGGTTCGCTTAGATTTGGGATACAACACCTCGGTATATCGCTGGTTTACCGGATTTGTTGAACGCTGTGCGCCTGCGGAGAACGGCGCACAGCGTCTGTTTATTCGGGAGCTGGTCGGGGTATTTGAACGACATTGGCCTATTTCACTGCAACATCCCACGCTACGTGATGTGATAACACAGCTTGAGTCCAGCACATCCATGCGGTTTTCATTGCCTGCCGCGCCGTATGTCGATACGCCAATTCCGCATTTCACTCATTCCGGCAGCGGCTATCTGCTACTCGCCAATCTGGGGCGTGCGTTTGCCATTCCAGACTATACGTGGTTCCAGTTGCCGGATGGTGAGGTGTATGTCGGCAGTTACGCGGATTCGCGTTTTGCTAATACCCCCGTCGAGATCCCCCAGGAATTTTCTACCGCAGGCGGCGCAGGCAACACCCAGACATTGCCGGTTATTCCTGCTATTCGGCCAGGGGTGATTGTGAACGGTCGGCGCATTACGAAAGTGGCGATTGATAATGATGACATGTCGCTGACGTGGACACCGCTGAACGCCAGCGGCAAGCCCGCGCAGAAGCCGCCCGCGCAACGCCAGATAGAACAGTATTACCCTGAGCTGGGAGCAGGATTGCACTTACCGCGCCTGGCGCGTGTGATGAGTGCGAATGACAGTGCCGCGCTGGGTGATCAGTCCGATCCGTTTCGTCCCCGTTACGCGGTTAATCTGCAATTGCTGGATGAGAACGGCAACCCCGCCGCCGACACGCCTGAATACAACGCCGTGCCGCTGCCCGTTCCGATGGCGGGAGCCGAAGGGGGAATGTTTCAGTATCCGCCTGCGGGCGCGGTTGTTGAAATCGGATTCGCGGAGGGGAGGGCAGATAAACCGGTTATCAGGCAGACCATGCAGGACGGCATGGCATTACCGGATATTAAGCCTGGTGAACAGCTCCAGCAGCAGCGTGCAGGCGTGAGTCAGCGTGTCACCACTGACGGCAGTTGGCAGCGGGAAACCGACCAGACCATTAAGGAAAGCAGCAGCCAGCGCCACGTTACCAGTGATGCAGAAACCCGCACGACCACGACACGGACAACTACAGTCAACGGAACAGACACGACAACCGTGCTTGGTACACATAAATTATTGGCTGGCGCGGTTGTGGCGTTGGCCGATGGGGATTACGCGATCGGCACATCGGCAAACATGCTGATCCGCAGCAGTAAAGACCGGAATGACTATGTCGGCCAGAACTACAATTCAGAGGTTGCGGGCGCGTTAACTGAGCGTATCGCGGGTATTCGCCGCAGCGTCGCCGCACAACAGGAATTGATCGCACCGTCGATAAGGTTGGGCAGCGATCAGTTGAATGTGCTCACGCTACTGACTGATACGCTGGATGTGCTGCATACGCTGGCGCAGCAGACGGCCAGCCATACCCATAACAATACCGGCACCCCACTGAACGCAGGGGAGATTAATGGCACAGGCCAACGCGCTACGGCGCTACGTGAGAAATACGGTCCCTTCATCGCCTGATACCCAGCGCATTTACCCCCTATCCTGTAAAACCGCGTCAATCACATTCTAAGCCACGCAGGCCGTCATTAACGTGACGACTGTGTCATTTCATGAACGTTCAACCATCGACCGCGCCGGAGTTCTTAGCCCGCATACGGAAGCGCCAGCGAGACGTAAACGGCGCTACACCGCACCCGCCTGCACGATTTGGATCATAAAAATTTTGCAAAAGAAATCTGGCGCAAACCCTAGCGCCAGCCAGCGCGGTGGCTGGGGTTCTGGCCTCTGGGCGCTTTTGCACGGTGCGCAAGGTTTTGCAGCATTTTGCAAAATCAGGCACATGACGCCCGCGTGATGAATTGAGTAATGCATTGTTTTAAAAGGATCGTTTGTGGTTTTCGTCACTCTGGTCGTGAACAAATTTAGCCGTTGTTATTTTTTAGGAAATACAAGAAACCCAATACTGGCGCGGCTTGCAGGGCGATAGCGTTGTCGGTGGTGTTTGCAAAATATTGCGCGAAAGGATCTGCAAAAGGATCGTTAAGGCAGAGGGGGAAAAGGTGAGCGGACTGGTGACGGAAAGTAAATCGCTCTCTCCACCTCTTATAATTTATTTATTATAACTTGTTGTTTTTTTGTAAAATGAAATCATCATTGGACACAGCAAAACTGTTATAGATAAAAAAAGGTAACAATGGACACGTTCGCCGCATTACTGAGTTTTATGGCATCTCTGGTTGGTATTGTTGGATATATATCGGGAGTCAGGGCTGCTAGTGGCAAGCATCGCTGGATTCTACCGACTCTTATGATTCCTGTAATTGGAGTGCTGTTTTATTTTGCTTATAGTTATTCAGAGCAAATTAAGAGAATCAATAAAGTAGAAAATGCTGCTTCTATACTGGTCTCTGAGTATAGAGACTATAGCTCCCAGGGCTTTAGTTTAGCTGCGTTGGCTTTTCTGGAAAAAAATAAGGATTTATATCCAGATACTTACAAGAGAGCTATTAGCCTATGTGAGGTCAATAACTGCCTAAGCTCGGAACGAGATGATGATGGTGTCAAAGAACTTCGTCGGGGTTATAAACAAATTGATGTGGCATCAGCTTTTCGAGGGTTGTTACTCGGTATTAGCCGACTGGAAGGTGGAGTTCAGGGTAGCAATAAGAGGGTTGTATACTGACTATAAAATGAAGATGGTGTCGCCACTTTGTCGCCACGCGTAAGAAAACGGGGCGACATCTTTCGATTGTCGCCCCGCATCTTGCTGTTTTACCAGCTTTATTTGGCTGGGGTACGAGGATTCGAACCTCGGAATGCCGGAATCAGAATCCGGTGCCTTACCGCTTGGCGATACCCCAAAAATATGGTGGCTACGACGGGAATCGAACCTGTGACCCCAGCATTATGAGTGCTGTGCTCTAACCAGCTGAGCTACGTAGCCAAATGTACTGCTAATGTGACTTTACTTCAACAACATCTTCTACATCAAGTAGATGGCTGGGGTACCTGGATTCGAACCAGGGAATGCTGGTATCAAAAACCAGTGCCTTACCGCTTGGCGATACCCCAACAGGACAACGAATTTTTTCAGCATATGTTTTGAAATGGCTGGGGTACCTGGATTCGAACCAGGGAATGCCGGTATCAAAAACCGGTGCCTTACCGCTTGGCGATACCCCAATCACTACAAAACACTAACAAGCTTCGAAAAGCGATGTCAGACCGAGAAGATAATGGTGCGGGAGGCGAGACTTGAACTCGCACACCTTGCGGCGCCAGAACCTAAATCTGGTGCGTCTACCAATTTCGCCACTCCCGCAAAAAAGATGGTGGCTACGACGGGAATCGAACCTGTGACCCCAGCATTATGAGTGCTGTGCTCTAACCAGCTGAGCTACGTAGCCATCCTTTCCGCGTCACCTTCATCGGCGTTGCGGGGCGCATTATGCGTAGTTGGCCTAATTGCGTCAACTAGTTTTTTCCCGAAAAGTGCCCTCAATGTATCGTTTGTTTGGGTTGTGAACAGTATGGTGAGAAAAACACCAAAAAGCACGTATTCCCAGTCAATTAAGCGTACAAAAACGGGCCATGATACTCGTCATACTTCAAGCTGCATGTGCGTTGGCTACGTTCAGTCACCCGAATCACTTACTTGAGTAAGCTCATCGGGATTCCTTCTCTCGCCGCGTTACGAGGCGCATAAATACGCCTCGCCCTAAAGGGCCAACACTTTGTGTTGTTCAAAACGCTAACGTTTTGTCCTGCAACTCGAATTATTTAGGGTATATGGCCCGTTGACTGAAAAAATTAAATCGAATTATTTGTAGGCGGACTGGTGTACGCCAACCGCGCGGCCTGATGGATCATCCAGTTTCTTGAAAGATTCATCCCACTCAATCGCTTTAGCAGATGAACAGGCGACTGACGGGCCGCCAGGCACGCATTCTGCTGCGCTGGGAACCGGGAACAGCTCTTCGAATATTTCACGGTACAGATACGCTTCTTTGGAACCCGGTGTGTTGTACGGGAAGCGGAAGCGTGCTGTTTCCAACTGCTGATCGGTAACCTGCTGAGCGGCTACTTCTTTCAGCGTGTCGATCCAGCTGTAGCCCACGCCGTCAGAGAACTGCTCTTTCTGACGCCATGCAACGCTGTGCGGCAGATAGGATTCAAAGCACTCGCGCAGGATGTGTTTTTCCATCTTGCCGTTGCCGCACATTTTGTCGCGTGGGTTGATGCGCATAGCGACATCCAGGAAGTTCTTGTCCAGGAACGGCACGCGGGCTTCCACACCCCAGGCAGACATCGCCTTGTTGGCGCGGGCGCAGTCATACTGGTGCAGAGCCAGCAGCTTACGCACGGTTTCTTCATGCAGCTCTTTGGCGTTTGGCGCTTTGTGGAAATAGAGGTAACCGCCGAAGACTTCGTCAGAACCTTCGCCTGACAGTACCATCTTGATGCCCATCGCTTTGATTTTACGCGACATCAGGTACATCGGTGTTGAGGCGCGAATCGTGGTGACGTCATAGGTTTCGATGTGATAAATCACGTCGCGAATCGCATCCAGCCCTTCTTGCACGGTGAAATGAATTTCGTGGTGCACGGTGCCCAAGTGGTTAGCGACTTCCTGCGCGGCTTTCAAATCTGGAGCACCTTCCAAACCGACGGCGAAAGAGTGCAACTGAGGCCACCAGGCTTCGCTGCGCTCGTTGTCTTCTACGCGACGTGCGGCATATTTCTTGGTGATGGCGGAGATAACGGAAGAATCCAGACCACCGGAGAGCAACACGCCGTAGGGCACGTCAGACATCAGGTGGCTTTTCACCGCTTCTTCCAGCGCATCGCGCAGCGCTTCTTTATCGGTTTCGTTGTCTTTTACGGCATCGTAGTCAAACCAGTCACGCTGGTAATACTCGCGAATTTCGCCGTCTTTGCTCCACAGATAGCTGCCAGCAGGGAATTCTTTTATGGTGCGGCACACCGGCACCAGCGCTTTCATTTCAGAAGCGACGTAGAAGTTGCCGTGCTCATCGTAGCCCATATACAGCGGGATGATACCGAGGTGGTCACGGCCAATCAGGTAGGCGTCTTTTTCGCTGTCATACAGAGCAAAGGCGAACATGCCGCGCAGTTCATCCAGGAAGGCTGGGCCTTTTTCCTGATACAGCGCCAGAATAACTTCGCAGTCGGAGCCGGTCTGGAACGCGTAACGGTCACCGTATTGCTGACGCAATGCTTGATGGTTATAAATTTCACCGTTAACGGCCAGAATGTGGGTGCGCTCGGCGTTGTAAAGCGGCTGTGCGCCCGTGTTGACGTCAACGATAGACAGACGTTCGTGAGCCAGAATCGCTTTGTCGCTGGCATAAACGCCGGACCAGTCTGGTCCGCGGTGACGCATTAAACGGGATAACTCCAGCGCTTTCTTACGCAGTTCAACAGGATCGCTTTTCAGATCAAGCACACCAAAAATAGAACACATACATGACTCCCAGTAATGACAGATTCGAACTCAGTGCCATTGATTTAGCATCAAAGTGCCATAGGAATTCAATATTATTTAATGAAAAAAGCCATTGATGTGGTGTTTCGTTAATTTATTCGATTTTTTGGTGTCGATTCGTCAAATTCAGGAAGAGGAAAGGCCGGATTTTTAGTGATTACATAATCCGGCCAGAACGGGAATCAGGCATTTTCGAGCAATTGCTGTAGCAGCACGCCGTTTAGCATCGCCCGTTTGACCAAGGCAAACGCGCTGATAGCGGAAAGATGGTTGAGACTGGAGGTCTCAATCGGCAGGTTATGACGAAATTCTTTCAGCACCTGCGTGTTGATACAGCGTTGAATTGCAGGGATCAGCGTTTTTTCTGCTTCAGTAATTTCACCGGCAATCACGACTTTTTGAGGGTTGAACAGGTTGATTGCGATGGAAAGCGCTTTACCTAGGTTGACTCCAACCTGTTCGATCACTTCGCGGGCGAGAGCATCGCCCCGATTTGCCGCTTTGCAAATGGCAGAAATCGTTACGTTATCCGTAGAAAGCTTGCTGGGGTAACCCTGACGCAGCAGGTGCTGTACTCGCTGTTCAATGGCGGCGTTGGCAACGACGGTTTCCAGACAGCCGAAATTGCCGCAGTGGCAGCGATCGCCAAGTGGGTCGATCTGAATATGGCCGATCTCGCCTACATTGCCGTTGCTGCCGAGAAAAATTTGCCCGTTGACGAGAATACCTGCGCCAGTACCCCGATGGACGCGCACCAGAATGGAATCCAGCGAGTCGTGGGTGGCGCCGAAATAGTGTTCTGCCAGCGCCAGGCTGCGGATGTCGTGACCGACAAAGCTGGTAACGTTGAACTGGCGTTGCAAATTTTCGACCAGTTGCCAGTTATCCACGCTGATGTGCGGCATATAGCGAACAATGCCCGCGACTGGATCAACCAGACCCGGCAGCACAACGGAGATTGCAATGAGTTCGCGAATACGGCGCTGGTGGCTGGCGATAAAGCCGCTAATCGCCTGAAAAAGCGCGGCTTCCAGTGCCTCCTGCGTTTTCTCTTGCAGGTCGTAGTGCGTTTCTTCCAGCGCTTTTCCCTGCAAATCGTATAGCGCAATAGTGGCGTCGTAACGACCGAGGCGGACGGCGATAGAATGGAAAGGGCGGTTTTCAGTGATAATCGAAATGGCGCGTCTGCCGCCGGTGGAAGCCTGCTGATCGACTTCTTTGATGAGCCCGCGTTCCAGAAGCTGGCGGGTGATTTTTGTGACGCTGGCAGGCGCAAGCTGGCTCTGTTCTGCTATCTGAATTCGTGAGATTGGGCCTTGCTGGTCAATCAGGCGGTAAACCACCGCGCTGTTTAATTGCTTAACCAGATCGACATTCCCTATCTGCGCCTGTCCGCCTGTGGTCATGAAAAAGTTACTCGCTTCTTTAGGTATAAACGCAGATATCAATGCGTAGTCTTCGTCAACATGGAGTAAACCTGATCTTGGTTTACCCCACGCATTTCCGCTTTACCTCAAGAGGTTTTTCACTTTATCCCCAAACAGGGTTACCGTTAACAAACGTCTTGAGAATGTGATAATCACGGTCAAAGGCAGTCAGGTTTGCCACTTTACCGCTTTCAATACTGCCTAACTGCTTATCGACGCCGATGGCACGAGCGGGATAGAGCGTCGCCATTCGAATCGCTTCATCCAGTGCGATACCTGCATGCTCGACGCTATTACGCACGGCTTCAATCATGGTCAGTGCTGAACCGCTCAGGGTGCCGTGCTCATCGACACAAATGCCATCACGGTAGTATATGGTTTTACCAGCAAAAATGAATTGGTCAATATCTGCGCCCGCCGGTGCGGTAGCGTCGGTAACCAACACCAGCTTATCGCCCTTGATACGTTTACTGTTGCGAATATTGGCCCAGTCAACGTGTCGCCCATCCGCGATAATACCGCAATAGACTTCCGGGGCATCGTAAATCGCGCCAACCAGTCCAGGTTCACGACCGGTCAGGTACGGCATGGCGTTGAACAGGTGGGTAGCGAAACGAATACCGGCGGCAAAGCCCTGCTTCGCCTGTTCCCAGGTCGCGTTGGAGTGCCCGGCAGAGACGATAATACCCGCCGCCGTTAGCTGACGGATAACCGACGGTTCGACTTCTTCCGGTGCTAGCGTGACTTTTGTAATGGCGTCCGCGTTAGCGCACAGAAAGTCGACGAGCTCTTGCGTGGGCTGGCGAATAAAGGCAGGGTCATGTGTGCCTTTCTTTAACACGTTCAACCACGGGCCTTCGAGATGTAGCCCAAGCGCCTGGTGCTTATTCTGTGCCAGCCAGTCTCTCATCACGTTGATACTGTGCTTCATGAAGGCATCGCTGGAGGTAATCAGCGTAGGTAAAAAACTGGTACAGCCTGAACGCTGGTTTGCCTGCTGCATGATCTCCAACGTCTTGACAGAGATCGTGTCCAGCGAGTCGTTGAACTGCACGCCGCCGCAGCCGTTCAACTGGAGATCGATAAACCCCGGAGCGAGGAATGCGCCGCCCAGGTCGTGTTGTTCAATGCCGGCAGGGAGCTCGGCAAGTGGGCAGACTCGCTCGATCAGCCCATCGGCAATCACCACGGCGTGATTATCCAGAATCTGATGGCCGGTGAAAATCCGGCTGTGGGTTAACGCGTACATCATCGACTCCCGCGATCGGTTAGAGGTTCTTCATACTTTCCGTTTCTAACTCACGGAAATATTTAACAGTTTTTACCTTCAGCTCCATCGTTGAAGGCTCGTCGCACACCATGATGGCTTTGGCATGAAGCTGCAGACAGCTGATGGTCCACATATGGTTGACGTTGCCTTCTACCGCAGCCTGTAGCGCCAGCGCCTTGTTGCGCCCGGTCACCAGAATCATCACTTCTTCTGCATCCAGCAATGTACCGACGCCCACGGTCAGGGCAAATTTAGGCACCAGACTGACGTCCCCGCCGAAGAAACGGGAATTGGCGATACGGGTTTCTTCCGTCAACGTTTTAATGCGGGTGCGGGAAGCCAGAGAGGAGGCGGGCTCATTGAAGGCGATATGTCCATCATTGCCCACGCCGCCCATGAAAAGATGAATTTTCCCGTAGGACTTTATTTTCTCTTCATAGCGGCGACATTCTGCTGTGGTGTCTTCTGCGTTGCCGTTCAACAGGTTAATGTTTTCACGCGGAATATCAACGTGATTGAAAAAATTCTGATGCATGAAGGTATGATAGCTTTCTGGATGATCTGTCGGCAGACCGACATATTCATCCATATTGAAGGTGATGACGTGTTTGAAGCTCACCAGTCCCGCCTTGTGCATGGCGACCAGCGATTTGTAGGCCTCCAGCGGTGAACTGCCTGTCGGCAATCCCAGAATAAAAGGGCGATCTGCACTGGGCTTGAAAGCGTTAATTTTCTCAACGATGTGGCGGGCGGCCCATTTTCCGACGTCGGCGGCGGTGGTTAAAGGAATGAGTCTCATCAGCGCTCTCCTGATTTTTAGTGGAATTAAATACGTTATTGCGCAAATCGCGCCAGCTGCGCGTTTTGTCTATGCATTAAAATTAGTCTACTCCGTTTTTTTTAATCTTGAAATAAGTTGGGGTTTTATTCAGGTATAAACTTTTTGTATGCAGTTTTTTGGTGATTTTTATCACATAATTACGGGGTTTAATTTGTGTAGCGAATTATTTTTCTTACACTCCCCCTGAGAACCACCGCTGCCACATTTTTTCGACAATGGCGTTTTTCGACAGCGACGTTCTTCGGCAGTGAAATTTATTGGCAGGTTTGTTTGCCCCACAACATTTCATTACCTCGCAAAGGTAAGAGAGGGAAAAGTGAGTACTCTGAGCTATTTACAAAAAGTCGGTCGGGCATTGATGGTGCCTGTCGCGACGCTGCCTGCTGCCGCTATCCTGATGGGGATAGGTTACTGGATTGATCCGGTTGGCTGGGGAAGCGAGAACGCGTTGGCGGCACTCCTCATCAAATCGGGTGAAGCGATTATCGGGCATATGGCCGTGCTGTTTGCGGTTGGTGTCGCGTACGGTATGTCGAAAGATAAAGATGGCGCGGCGGCATTGACCGGCTTTGTTGGCTATCTGGTGGTGACCACGCTGTGTTCACCAGCCGTTGTCGCCATGATCCAACGGATCCCTGTTGAACAGGTGCCCGCTGCGTTTGGCAAGATTGAAAACCAGTTCATCGGGATTCTGGTCGGTGTGATGTCCGCCGAATTGTATAACCGCTTTAGTCAGGTTGAACTGCCTAAGGCGCTGTCGTTCTTCAGCGGACGCCGTTTGGTCCCGATTCTGGTTTCTTTCCTGATGATTCTGGTGGCGTTCATTTTAATGTACGTCTGGCCGGTGATTTACAATGCGCTGGTGTCGTTCGGCGAACATATTCAACAGCTGGGATCGGTTGGCGCCGGGGTTTATGCCTTCTTTAACCGCTTGCTGATTCCTGTTGGGCTGCACCACGCGCTGAACTCCGTGTTCTGGTTCGATGTCGCGGGCATCAACGATATTCCTAACTTCCTGGCTGGCCAGCAGTCTATTGATTCAGGTAAAGCCGTAGTGGGGATCACCGGACGTTATCAGGCGGGCTTCTTCCCGATTATGATGTTCGGCCTGCCGGGTGCGGCGCTGGCGATTTATCACTGCGCGCGTCCTGAGAACAAAAGCAAAGTGGCTGGGATCATGCTGGCGGCGGCATTTGCCTCCTTCTTCACCGGGATCACCGAGCCGCTGGAGTTCTCATTCATGTTTGTGGCGCCGGTGCTGTATTTCCTGCATGCGTTACTGACGGGTTTTTCCGTCTTTATCGCGGCCAGCATGCATTGGATTGCCGGCTTTGGCTTCAGTGCTGGTCTGGTGGACATGGTGCTATCCTCGCGCAACCCGCTGGCTACCCAGTGGTATATGCTGCTTGCACAGGGGCTGGCATTCTTTGTCATTTACTACGTGGTGTTCCGTTTTACCATCACGCGCTTCAACCTGTTAACGCCGGGGCGTGAGCTGGCCGTGAGCGGTAGCGAAGCTGATGGATATGACGTGAGTACCGCATCCGCGAGCGAGAAATCAGGCGATGCAGCGTCACTGGCGCGGGGTTACTTGCAGGCGCTGGGTGGGAAAGACAATTTGCTCGGTATTGATGCCTGTATCACGCGTCTGCGTTTGAACGTGGCGGATTCCTCTCTGGTTGATGATGCACAGGCGAAGCGTCTAGGTGCGGCGGGCGTTATTCGTCTGAATAAGCAAAGCGTACAGATTGTCGTGGGCACACAGGCTGAATCGATAGCGAACGCACTGAAAGCAGAGCACAGCAAGGCGTAATATAACGACGCTATGCTGATGAAATTGATAGGGCGAGATGGCAATCTTGCCCTTTTTTTTCGTTATGAATAATTAAATGAAACTAACGGTTGTTTCCCAGCGTAGCTTGTTGGATCATTGTCGGTTATACGTCGTTTTAGCATTGAGGAATGAAGAATGAGTGAGGCTGAAGCCCGCCCAACCAACTTTATCCGTCAGATTATCGATGAAGATCTGGCGTCCGGTAAGCATGACCATATTCAGACGCGTTTCCCGCCAGAGCCGAATGGCTATCTGCATATTGGGCATGCAAAATCTATTTGCCTGAATTTTGGTATCGCGCGTGACTATCAGGGGCAATGCAACCTGCGTTTTGACGACACCAACCCGGTAAAAGAAGATATCGAGTACGTTGAGTCGATCAAACGTGATGTCGAGTGGCTGGGCTTTTCATGGAGCGGCGACGTTCGCTATTCTTCTGATTATTTCGATCAACTGCATGCGTATGCGGTTGAGCTGATCGGTAAAGGGCTGGCTTACGTCGATGAACTGACGCCCGAGCAGATCCGTGAATACCGCGGTACGTTGACGGCGCCGGGCAAAAACAGCCCTTACCGCGACCGTACCGTGCAGGAAAACCTGGCGCTGTTTGAAAAAATGCGTAACGGCGGGTTTGCGGAAGGCACGGCATGCCTGCGTGCAAAAATCGATATGGCATCGTCCTTTATCGTGATGCGCGATCCGGTGCTGTACCGTATTAAATTTGCCGATCACCACCAGACGGGTAACAAGTGGTGCATCTACCCGATGTATGACTTCACCCACTGCATCTCCGATGCGCTGGAAGGGATCACGCATTCACTGTGTACGCTGGAATTCCAGGATAACCGCCGCCTGTACGACTGGGTGTTGGACAACATTACGATTCCTTGCCATCCGCGTCAGTACGAATTCTCCCGCCTCAATCTCGAATACGCGATTATGTCCAAGCGTAAGCTGAATCAGCTGGTTGTGGAAAACGTCGTTGAAGGATGGGACGATCCGCGTATGCCGACCATCTCTGGTCTGCGCCGTCGTGGTTATAGCGCAGCTTCTATCCGTGAATTCTGTGTGCGCATCGGCGTCACGAAGCAGGATAACAACGTGGAAATGGCCGCGCTTGAATCCTGTATCCGCGACGATCTGAATGAGAACGCCCCGCGTGCGATGGCGGTACTGGATCCGGTCAAAGTGGTGATCGAGAATCTGCCAGCCGGGCACGAAGAATTTGTCGCGATGCCAAACCATCCGAACAAGCCGGAAATGGGTTCACGTCAGGTCGCATTCAGCCGTGAGATTTATATCGATCGCGCTGACTTCCGTGAAGAAGCCAACAAACAGTACAAGCGCTTGGTGCTGGGTAAAGAAGTTCGTCTGCGTAATGCCTATGTGATCAAAGCAGATCGCATTGAAAAAGATGAGCAGGGCACCATCACCACGGTTTACTGTAGCTATGATGCAGAGACGCTGAGCAAAGATCCGTCTGATGGACGTAAAGTAAAAGGCGTGATTCACTGGGTTTCTGCGGCACACGCTGTACCTGCAGAATTCCGTTTGTACGATCGTCTGTTCAGTGTGGCGAACCCGGGTGCGGCAGAAGATTTCCTGTCGACGATTAACCCAGACTCACTGAAGATTACGCAAGGTTTTGTAGAAGCGAGCCTGGCACAGGCAGAAGCAGAGAAGGCGTATCAGTTTGAGCGCGAAGGTTACTTCTGTGCTGACCGCGTTTACTCCAGTGCAGAACATCTGGTGTTTAACCGTACGGTTGGACTGCGAGATACCTGGGTAGGCTAACGCCACCGGGAAGAAGACAAAAATAAAACCGCCTCGGCGGTTTTATTTTTTTATGCGGTCGATTTATCGTGTGGAATCGTGCAGGGTTTCATCCTCTCGGCAATCCCCTTCACTGCAATGCCCATAGAGATACAGACTGTGGTTGGATAGCTTGATGCCGTGTCTTTCTGCGATCTCACGCTGACGTGCTTCGATAGACTCATCGCGGAATTCAATGACTTTGCCACAGTCGAGGCAAATTAAGTGATCGTGATGATGCTGCTGCGTCAATTCAAAGACGGATTTGCCGCCTTCGAAGTTATGACGGGTTACGATACCCGCATCATCAAACTGGTTGAGTACGCGATAGACGGTAGCAAGACCAATCTCTTCGCCCATATCAATCAGTTTCTTATATAAATCTTCCGCACTGACGTGATGGCAGACAGGGTCCTGTAACACTTCCAGTATTTTCAGTCTTGGAAGAGTGACTTTCAGGCCGGCCTTCTTTAATGCGGTATTGTTGTCAGTCATGCGGGTTTAATCCTGTTGCTTACTTATCAATGGAGGCTGCCTAGCCTATGACATCGGTCGGCTCAAAAAATGCAAAAGCGTCTCAATTATAGAACCGCGCATACAAAATGAAAACAAGGGAATGTTAACAATATTGTCCCCATTCACACTATTGGTATACAACGCAATTCGTTGTTGATGAATGAGGAAATGATGATGCACATACAAAGCCGATGGGATTATTGTACAGGTTTACTGATAGAAGTTAAAAAAATGTATCAATTATTATGAAAGGTTTTACCTATCAATGCTGTTTCGGCTCTGATAGGGATTATCAGAGCCGAAATGGCTTAGCCAACCAGTTCTTTCAGGTTCAGCTCATCGCTGATCTGTTTTACCCAAGCGGTTACGCGTTCGCTGGTCAGTTCAGGCTGACGGTCTTCATCGATAGCCAGACCGATGAAGTGATTGTCGTCGGCGAGTCCTTTAGAGGCTTCAAAGTAATAGCCCTCTGTTGGCCAGTGGCCAACAATCGTCGCGCCGCGAGGTTCGATAATGTCACGGATGGTGCCCATGGCATCACAGAAGTATTCTGCATAGTCTTCCTGATCGCCGCAACCAAACAGGGCAACCAGTTTTCCTTCGAAATCAACTTCTTCCAGCGAGGGGAAGAAGTCATCCCAATCGCACTGAGCTTCACCGTAATACCAGGTTGGAATACCCAGCAGCAGAATATCGAAACCTTCGAGGTCTTCTTTGCTGCTTTTGGCGATGTCATGAACATCTGCAACGTTGGTGCCTAACTGCTGTTGGATCGTTTTGGCGATGTTTTCAGTGTTGCCAGTATCACTGCCAAAGAATATTCCGATGAGTGCCATGAATTGAATAACCTCTTGATTCCTAATGGTATGGTGTAATGTTTCACCCACTTATCCGTTAATAATAACAGACACTCACATCAGGAGAAACTCGTATCGGTAAGGATGCGTAAATCAAAGGCGTATGAAATGTGGAGGGTAGTAAAAGAAACGAAATGCATCTCTGCCGACGCTAAATTCCCCATAATGAATAGGGATTATGTTATCGTCTGGGATTAAACGCACATTTCCTTAATATCTTGGTGGATATTTATTTATAACAATGTTTCATTTTTTATGAATGCGCTTTTTATTTTTACAACTAATTCCGATTGTAATTAAAAGCAGACTTCTTTTTGTAAGAAATAAAAGTCACCTCACGGTACGTTACTATTCATGAGAATTAAAATGCATACAAAAGATAATGTTTTTATCGAATTGAAAACCTGTAACATTTCTCGGGAATATTCCTAATGAATGGAAATAAGAATTATAACCATTTACAGACAAGACGATGAAAATACAGAAGGGAAAGGTTTTAATCTTTTGATGTTAAAGAATAAAGTGAAAATTCAGCGTAAATTGCCTTGCCCACTGACAGCATGCTGATGCCAACGCACACGGGGCGCGGGCGGTAGCGCTTTTGATGATAACTCTCTGATTAAAGGCCTTATATCTATAAAAACAGGTAAATTCATTCTCAATATGAAAAATTATATTAATAAATATAGCGAGAACGCTAAATATTCTCTGTGTTTAGCCGATGAGTTAGCGTGGTTTTTGAGTTTTCAACTCGGTGAAATGTGAACGCTAGGGAGAAGTGACCTGTTTCATGGTGTGAATTTTCTGATTCATATCGGTTGATTAGCGATAAAAATCTTTTTAACCATTTTCCTGATTTGGAGTGAGCTATGAGACTTATAAAAAATATTGCCATCAGAACCGCTATGCTATGGGTACTGGGCATTTTTTGTGTCCTTTGGGGTGGCGTATCGATATATACCATGTTCTCTTTTAAAGAGATGACGGCGACCTCGAAAACCAGCACCTTGCTGGTTCAGAACATGAACTTTATCAACCAGGGCAACGATCAATACTTCCGTATGGTAACCCGTCTGGCGCGTGCAGTTGACGCTCGCCGCAGCGGTGATAATACCACTGCAGATAAAGAGCAGGCTTCTGCGCTCGTCGCGCTGGATAAACTGAAGTCTGATTTGGTGGCGTTTAATGCTATCGATCATGCGGGTCTGGATGCCGCGCTGGTGCAGGCCGTCAGCCGTGACTGGAACAATCTGGTTACTCAGGGCGTTGAGCCGCTTTACCAAAAGGCCGTTGCCAACGCGCTGGATGATTACCAAAATCAGGCCAAGAACGTTGTGCCGCCATTGAGTCGCCAATTTGGCGCGTCCTTATCCGCATTCAGTAACGCCAGCGCAGAGAAATTCGATGCGGCGGGCGTTCGTTTTGAACAAATCACCACGATTGGACAGAACATTTTGCTGAGCGGATTGGTTATCGGCCTGATTATGCTGTTCCTGACTGACCGTTATCTGGTTGTGTGCCTGGTTCGTCCATTAAATGACCTGCGCTATCACTTTAGCGTGATAGCTTCTGGCCATCTGGGCAAGCCAATTCTGGACTTCGGCAATAACTGTGTCGGTCGCCTGTTCCCACTACTGCGTGAAATGCAGGGGAGTCTGGCCAGCACGGTTAGCACGATCAGAAACAGCACGGATTCCATCTATCAGGGCGCTTCTGAAATTGCTGCGGGCAACAACGATCTGTCTTCACGTACCGAAGAGCAGGCTTCCGCGCTGGAAGAAACTGCGGCAAGCATGGAGCAACTGACGGCGACGGTGAAACAGAATGCCGAAAACGCCAACCACGCTAGCCAACTGGCGTTGCAAGCTTCGACAACGGCGAAGAAGGGCGGTGAAATCGTTGAAAACGTGGTGAAAACCATGGCGGAAATCTCTGGCAGTTCGAGAAAAATCGCAGAAATCACCACCGTGATTAACGGCATCGCTTTCCAGACCAACATTCTGGCGTTGAACGCGGCGGTAGAAGCCGCGCGTGCAGGCGAGCAAGGGCGTGGATTCGCCGTGGTGGCGGGCGAAGTACGCAGTCTGGCACAGCGCAGTGCGCAGGCCGCTAAAGAGATCGAAGGGCTGATTTCTGAGTCTGTTCGCTGTGTTGATACAGGTTCCAACCTGGTTAGCGATGCCGGTGACACCATGCAGGATATCGTCCGTGCGGTGACCAACGTGACGGATATTATGGGTGAAATTGCGTCGGCATCGGAAGAGCAGAGCAAAGGGATTGCACAGGTTGGTCAGGCCGTGGCGGAAATGGACAGCGTAACGCAACAAAACGCCGCGTTGGTTGAACAGGCCTCGTCGGCAGCCTTGTCGCTGGAAGAGCAGGCGGCGTTGCTGAACCAGACGGTGTCGCTGTTCCAGCTGTCTGACACGCAGTCAGCGCTGCAAGTGGCAGCAAAGCCGGTGCAGAAAGCACAGGCGGTTGCGCCGCGTGCGGCTGCAGCTAAAGCGTTGCCACCCAGCAACGACAACTGGGAAAAGTTCTGACGCTGGTTTTCATCAGAAAAACAGTGTGTTAGTCAGAAAAGAGTGTGCTGTTTAATTTCGGGTGAATGTTCAGGCGGCGTCAGAAATGGCGCCGCACAAGATGTGAATATCGTATTACGTCAATCAGGACTGTTGTTCTGCCAGCTGCGCCAACAGCATCTCTTCAATCAATTCACTGCGGCTGATGTTCCGCTCTTCAGCAAGGCTGTTCAGGATATCAACGGCGTCGCTGTTAATCTTTAATTCAACACGGCGCAAGCCACGAACTTTATCGCGACGTAGCTGATTACGCTTGTTAATTCTTAGTTGTTCGTCACGCGAGAGCGGGTTGGTCTTGGGGCGGCCCGGACGACGCTCGTCTGCGAACAGATCCAGTGTGGTGCGATCCGTTTGTTCTTTTGCCATAAGTAATGATACTGCAAGGTATTCGGACCAAAATACACGGTGCTGTCCATCTTGTTCTACAGATAAAAGCGATGCTGATTATCACCCTGCAACAAAGGTTGCCAGGATGCGGTTTGCTATCTGTGAAACATGTCGGGAAGTTATGCGTGCATTTTGATGAAGTGGTTACAATGCTTGTGGCTGAATCAGCCGTCCCTCTACTGCGAGCGCCATCATACCCTAGCCGCACTGGCGGCGACAACGGTTAACTGCCGCCGTTATCATGAATCCGCCAGTGTCAGTGTCGTCTGGTTAATTCGTGTCCAGAAAACGGTGGATAGCGCGCAAAACCGCATCGGGTTTTTCTGAGTGAACCCAGTGACCTGCTCCGCTGACTACATGCGCACGCGCCGCCGGGAACTGACGCAATAGTGAGTCGCGATAGCGATCGTCCAGATAAGGAGAATCGCCGCCGCGAATGAATAGGATAGGGCCTTGCCAGGCGGGAACATCCTGCCAGCCAACGATGTTTTCGTACTCATCCCACAACACCGGTACGTTAAAACGCCACTCTCCCTGTTGGAAGGATTTCAGCAAAAACTGAATCACGCCTTCTTCCTTTATATGCTGACGCATTAACGCGGTAGCTTCTGAGCGCGAGGTCAGGCCTGCTTCCGTCACGGCGCGCAGCGCGGCAAAAATAGTGTCGTGGCGGCGTACCTGATAATCCACCGGTGCGATATCAATCGCGACCAGCTTGTCCAACCGTTCGGGAATGAGCGCGCTGAGTGCCATCGCGACTTTCCCGCCCATTGAATGCCCAATCACGATAGCGCGTTCGATGTTCAGTTCATCCAACAACGCCAGTACGTCCTGCGCCATCGCGGGGTAATTCATCTGCGGCGAACGCGGCGACAAACCATGATTGCGTAAATCGATTTGCAGGATGTCGTGCGTGTTTTGCAAATCTCGGCCCAATACGCCAAGGTTATCCAGCGTGCCAAACAGGCCATGAATCAGGACGACAGGGAGTTTATCTGTGGGTTGGTGCGCATTTTGCCAGCGATGATTCAATTTCATGGTGAAGTTCATTCAGAGAGACATGGGCTTAGGGTATCATGACTTTAGAATCAATGTTGTCGCTGAAGAGATGTGAAAGGCATTGGGGCATAGTCTGACTTTTGCTATTGTCCCATTATGCCGCTGTTCGATAATATTTGAACGCCTGTATAATCCTTTTGATTTGAGTCATCTACCCATAGATGCCGGGTTACAGAAGGGAAACGTCTCTGTAATTTGCGCGATTTTGGGTAAAAACAGCACTGGATAAAGATGAAAACTATTGAAGTCGACGAAGAGCTTTATCGTTATATTGCCAGCCACACACAGCATATCGGTGAGAGCGCATCGGATATTTTACGGCGCATGCTGAAATTTACCGCTGGGCAGCCTGTTACCACGCCTGCGGTAGAGGCTGTTGCAACAACAGCGACGTCTCAGCCTGCCGCTGCACCGAGCCCACGCGATCGGGTACGAACCTTGCGTGAGCTGCTGCTGTCGGATGAATACGCTGAACAGAATAAGGCCATCAATCGCTTTATGCTGGTTCTGTCCACGCTGTATACCTTATCGCCGCAGGAGTTTGCTGCTGCGACAGAATCTCTTCATGGCCGCACGCGGGTCTATTTCGCGGGTGACCAGCAAACATTGCTTCAGCATGGCACACACACCAAGCCCAAACATATTCCGGGTACGCCATACTGGGTGATTACCAACACGAACACCGGTCGTAAACGTAGCATGGTTGAGCACATCATGCTGACGATGCAGTTCCCAACGGAACTGACAGAGAAAGTGTGCGGCACCATCTAATTATATATCAACCACTTATCTAACTACAGCGTTAGGGAGAAGCGCCAATGGCTAATCACCCAAGGGCCGGACAGCCTGCCCGGCAGAGCGATTTGATTAATGTGGCACAGTTAACGTCACAATATTATGTGCTGCAGCCGGAAGTCGGCAACACAGCGCATGCGGTGAAATTTGGTACATCTGGCCATCGCGGCAGCGCGGGGCGCCATAGCTTTAATGAACTGCACATTCTGGCGATCGCACAGGCGATTGCTGAAGAGCGTAAAAAGCAAGGCATCAGCGGCCCGTGCTATGTCGGTAAAGATACTCACGCGCTCTCCGAACCTGCGTTTATCTCCGTGCTTGAGGTGCTGGCTGCCAACGGCGTCGATGTGATCGTGCAGTTGGATAATGGTTTTACCCCAACGCCTGCGGTGTCTAACGCCATTCTGGTTCACAACCGTCAGGGTGGTGCGCTGGCGGACGGTATTGTAATCACGCCGTCCCACAACCCGCCGGAAGATGGCGGCATTAAATATAATCCGCCGAACGGTGGCCCGGCAGATACCAATCTCACTAGCGTGATTGAGAAGCGCGCAAATGCCTTGCTGGCAGATGAACTGCGTGACGTGAAACGTATTACGCTGGATCAGGCGTGGAAAAGCGGACATGTCCACGAGCAGGATCTGGTTCAGCCGTATGTAGAAGGGCTGGCTAGCGTGGTGGACATGGCGGCGATTCAACGCGCCGGTCTGAAACTGGGCGTCGATCCGCTGGGTGGTTCCGGCATTGCCTACTGGCAGCGTATTGCCGAGCACTACAAGCTGGATCTGACGCTGGTGAACGATGCGGTCGATCAGACATTCCGCTTTATGTCGCTGGATCACGATGGCGTGATTCGTATGGACTGCTCGTCAGAATTCGCCATGGCTGGGCTGCTGGCGCTGCGTGATAAATTCGATTTGGCGTTTGCCAACGATCCTGATTATGACCGCCACGGTATCGTCACCCCTTCCGGGCTGATGAACCCGAACCACTATCTGGCGGTGGCGATCAACTATCTGTTCCAGCATCGTCCACAGTGGGGACAGTCTGTTGCTGTCGGCAAAACGCTGGTATCCAGTGCGATGATCGATCGCGTCGTGGCAGATTTGGGCCGTAAGCTGGTGGAAGTACCGGTTGGCTTCAAATGGTTCGTTGACGGGTTGTATGACGGCAGCTTTGGCTTCGGCGGTGAAGAGAGTGCGGGGGCGTCCTTCCTGCGCTTTGATGGTACGCCGTGGTCGACGGACAAAGACGGCATCATCCTGTGTCTGCTGGCGGCGGAAATTACGGCCGTGACGGGTAAAAACCCACAGCAGCATTATGATGAGCTGGCACAGCGCTTTGGCGCGCCGAGCTACAACCGTATTCAGGCCTCTGCGACGCATGCACAGAAAGCCGTACTGTCCAAGCTGTCGCCTGAGCAGGTATCGGCCAGCACGCTGGCAGGCGATCCGATTACTGCGCGCCTGACCGCTGCGCCGGGCAACGGGGCATCGATTGGCGGCCTGAAAGTGATGACGGAGAACGGCTGGTTTGCCGCGCGTCCTTCCGGCACGGAAGAGGCCTACAAAATCTACTGTGAAAGTTTCCTCGGGGTGGAACACCGCGAGCGCATCGAGAAAGAAGCGGTAGAAATTGTCAGTGCGGTACTCGCAACGGCTAAATAAGTGAAAAGGCGCTGCTTGCAGCGCCTTTTTTAATCTTGTACGAACAGAAAACGCAGAACGCCTTTATCCCAGTGCGACCAGCAGCGCTCCCACGGAAATCAGCGCCACGCCGGCTCCCGCCATCAGCGAAATCTTTTCTCCCAGCAGAATGACTGCCAGCACGACAGCAAAAACCACGCTGAGCTTATCGATCGGGGCGACCTGGGCGACGTTACCGTTCTTCAATGCGACAAAGTAAAACAGCCATGACAGCGCCCCCGCGACGCCGCTGAGCACGATAAACAACAACGCTTTTTTATTGGCAACAACCTCACCGACCAGCGCCAGCTTGCCTTGTGCGACCACCACTCCCACCAGAAAAAGTGCCATGATGACGGCACGAATTGCGGTCGCCGTATTGGCGTCCAGATTTTGCAGACCAATCTTGCCAAATATCGCGACCATCGCGGCGCACACAGCAGACAGCAAGGCGTAAATTAACCAACTACTCATGACGGCGTATTCCTGAAGAAAAGACAGGCGCGTACCGCGGGAAACATTCTCTACGGACGTCGCCTGATACAGAAAGATGATTTTACGGCATAAAACGATAACCGATAGCGGTTTCAGTCAAGAGATGGCGTGGTCTTGCCGGATCGCTTTCCAGCTTCTGGCGCAAGTGCCCCATATAAATGCGCAGATAGTGGCTGTGCTCGACGGCGTTCGGCCCCCAAACCTGCGTCAGTAGCTGGCGTTGCGTTAGCACTTTGCCTGGGTTAGCGAGGAGTGTGGCTAACAGACGAAATTCGATGGGCGTCAGGTGCAGTTCCTGACCGTCACGATTCACCTGCCGATTGAGTAAATCCACGGTGATCGTACCGAAGCTCACCAGCGGCGTTTCCTGCTGTGTGTTGCTGTGGCGACGCAGCGCGACGCGCAATCGTGCTAACAGTTCGCCGATGCCGAACGGCTTCGTCAGATAATCATCGGCACCGGCATCCAGCGCGTCTATTTTATCCTGCTCGTCGGCACGGGCAGACAGCACAATCACGGGCAGGTTGCTCCACTGACGTAAATCGCGAATGTAGTCGATACCGTCGCCGTCCGGCAGGCCCAAATCGAGAATAATCAGATCGGGTTTGCGCGTGGCCGCTTCCAGCAAGCCGCGCTGCATCGTTTCGGCGTCAAACACGCGGCAGCCTTCGCCCTCCAGCGCCTGACGAACAAAACGACGGATCTCTTTTTCATCTTCAACGATTAGAATAGTGGCCTGCAATGGATTCAGTGCTCCTCAATATCTTCTGGTTCGAGATCCGGCGGTGTCGACAGCGGTAAGGTGAAATGGAAAGCGGCACCGCCGTTTTTCGCATTGGCTGCCCAAATACGGCCACCGTGAATTTCCACAATTGCTTGACAGATTGCCAGCCCCAGCCCTACGCCGGGAATCGATGACTCTTTGTGACCACGGGAAAATTTATCAAAAATCATGCTTTCCTGACCGATTTCAATCCCCGGGCCATTATCCTGCACGATGATTTCCAGCACGCTTTCCTGCGCATCGTGCTGCGGGGCGGTGCTCTCTGCAATAAGGCTTGCTGGAATAATGCTTGCTGAAATCTCAATGGTGGCCTGCTCTCCGGCGTACTTCAGCGCATTCTCCAACAGGTTAATGAACACGCGTTCCACCAGCCCTGCATCACAATAAACCAGAACCATCTCATCAGGTAGATTAACCTGAATGGTGTTTTTCGCCAGCGCGCTTTCCAACTGCTGTAGGGCGCTGCCGATAAGCTCCTCCGGTGTTTGCCACTCTTTGCGCAGGTTAAAGCCATCCGACTGAATACGCGCCATATCGAGCAGATTATTCACCAGCCGTGTGGTGTTTAAAATATGCTGGCGGATCTGGTTGGCCTGCTGGGCATAGGGCGACCCTTCGCTTGCCAGATTCAACGTCAGAATCTCGGCCTGACCAAAAAGTACGGTCAGCGGCGTGCGGAGATCGTGCGAAAGCGCGGCGAGCAGCGAGTTACGCAACTGTTCGCGCTCGGCATCCAGCCGGGCATTTTCCGTACTTTGCATCAGGTGCAGACGCTCCAGCGCGTTGGCGATCAGCACGGTAAAGGTTTCCAGCAGGCGTTGCTGTTCGGGGATCATCAGCTGGCGGGCGTTATTGGGCTCGATTGCCAACACGCCGAAGATTTGCTGTGTGGTGGCGAGCGGCAGGATCTGATACGACACGCCGGGCAGGGTCGTCGTTCCCGCTCCGGCCGGCGCGCGATGATCGAAGCTCCAGCGGGCGATAGCATGATCGACAATCAACTGCTGACCGTCTCGCGCAGGCTGTGCGAGTTCCGGCGAGGTATGGTGCAGGCTATCGGCGAGCAGAACTGCGATCCTGGCCTGAAACGTCGTGCTGAGAAAATGCTGGCTGGCTTCGACAATATCAGTGCTGGACAGGCTGCGGTTCAGCGCCTTGGACATCTCGTACAGATGGCGCACGCGCTGCTCACGATAACGGGCGACTCTGGCCTGATAGCGTACACCTGCGGTCAGATTACCGACCAGCAGGCCGACGCCGAGCATCACGGCAAAGGTGACCAGATATTGCGCATCCGACACGGCAAACGTGCCGCGCGGCAGAATAAAGAAGAGATCGAAACTGGCGACGTTGATGACGGCGGCGAACACCGACGGCCAGCGGCCAAAGAAGAGCGCAACAATCACCACGGCCAGCAGATAAATCATCACCAGATTGACCGGTTCCAGCATGGCAAACGGCGACCACGAGGCGAGTAGGGTGATCAAGGCGCACAGCAGCGTGGCGAGCCCGCAGCCAAACAGCTGCATACGCCATTTTTCTACCAGCCCGCGCGCATCGGGCGTTTTAATCGGCGCGGCTGGCACGTCGTCCTGCACGGCGACTACAACCAGATCGAGATCCGGCCCCAGTCGGCCGAGCCGTTCGGCAAAGCGAGTGCGCCACCACCAGCCGAAGCGCTGCTCTACGTGGCGACCAATGACGATCTTGCCGAGGTTGTGCTCACGCGCGTAGCGCAGGACGGCAAGCTCCTCGTCGGGTTCGGACAGCGTCACCGTTTCTGCCCCTAAATCCTGAGCCAGCTTGAGCGCCCGCAAGATGGCGCGCCGTTGCGGTTCAGGCAAGCGGTGCAGGCGCGGGGTTTCGACGTAAACGGCGTGCCAGGCGCTGCCTAACCGCGCTGCCAGTCGTGCCGCTGTTCGCACCAGTTTTTCATTACCCGTGCCGTGGCCGATGCATAACAGAATGGCATCGCGCGTATGCCAGACCTGCTCGCGCCCTTGTCCGGCACGCATGGCGCGCATTTGATCGTCAACCCGATCCGCCATGCGCCGCAGCGCCAGCTCGCGCAGGGCGATTAAATTGCCTTTGCGGAAAAAATTCTCGACGGCGCGCTCGGCCTGTAGCGGCAGATACACTTTGCCCTCATTCAGGCGCTGCCGCAGATCGTCCGGCGGCAAGTCCACCAGAATGACTTCGCTGGCCTGATCGAATATCGGGTCCGGTACGGTTTCTCGTACCCGAATCCCCGTAACGCCGCCGACCACATCGTTCAGGCTTTCCAGATGCTGAACATTTACCGTCGTAAAGACGTCGATACCGGCATCGAGCAGTTCCTGCACGTCCTGCCAGCGCTTGGGATGACGCGATCCGCTCACGTTGCTGTGCGCTAACTCGTCGATCAGAATCAGCGCCGGACAGCGTGCCAGCGCCGCATCCAGATCGAACTCGACAGTATGGCGACCATGGTGGCGAAAATGCTTGAGCGGCAGCAGCGGTAAACCCTCCAGCAGCGCAGCCGTTTCGCTGCGGCCGTGGGTCTCGACCACGCCGACAAGAATATCCAGCCCTTGTGCACGCAGCCGCTGGGCTTCCTGCAACATGGAATAGGTTTTTCCGACGCCCGCACAGGCGCCAAAAAAGATCTTCAGCTTGCCGCGCGGTGGCGCACCGACCTGAGCTAGCAGGCTATCGGGATCCGGGCGACGATCTTCACCGTCAATCATGTTCTATCCCTTATTAGCGCGGCCTGAACGATGGTCAGGCCGCAGCAAAGACGGCGGGGAGTCTGGCTCCCCGTATAGTCACTAATAATAACGCACTGTCGATTAAGGCAGAGGTTTTTCCTTATCCAGCGCCAGGTTCAGCAGCAAGACATTGACCGCCGGCTGCCCAATGAACGCGGGCTTACTCGTTTCGGTAAAGCGATCGATCAATTGCTGCACCTGCTGGAGCGACATTCCTCTGGCCTGCGCGATGTAGAGCGCCTGATAGCGTGCGGCTTCTGGGGAAATCTGCGGATCCAGCCCGCTGCCGGATGCCGTCAACAGTTCAGCAGGCACCGGCTGCTGATTGCCAACCAACTGATGCCAATGCGCGGCGCGTTCACCGATCTGTTTGTCCAGCGCTGGATTGCTGGCGGCTAGATTGCTACCGCCGGACGCCAGCGCGTTATAAGGCGCATCTGACGTGGCGGAAGGACGCCCCTGAAAATAGCCCGCTCGACTGAATGACTGCCCGATCAGGGATGACCCCACGGCGGTATTCTCACGGTAAATCAGCGATCCGTTTGCCTGTGTCGGGAACAGCCACTGTGCCAGCACCGTTGTCAGCAGCGGGTAGGCCAGACCGGTAAACAGCAGTAATAATAAGAATAAAAACAAAGAGGAACGTAAATAGCGCATAGCGTATACCCGTCAGTCCTTAAGCCAGATTCAGCCCAGTCAGCAACATATCAATAAGCTTGATACCGAGGAACGGCACCAGCAGCCCGCCAAGACCATAAATCCACAGATTGCGGCTTAATTGCGCCGCTGCGCTCATGGGGCGATAGCTAATCCCTTTGAGCGCCAGCGGGATCAGAAACACGATAATCAGCGCATTGAAGATCACCGCCGACAGCATAGCCGAGGTGGGGGAGTGCAACTGCATCACGTTTAACGCATTGAGCTGCGGGTAGGTGGCAGCAAAGGCGGCTGGGATAATGGCGAAATATTTCGCCACGTCGTTGGCGATACTGAACGTCGTCAGCGAGCCACGTGTCATCAGCATCTGCTTACCGATGTGCACCACTTCGATCAGCTTGGTTGGATTGGAGTCCAAATCAACCATGTTGCCTGCTTCTTTTGCTGCCTGCGTGCCGGAGTTCATGGCGACCGCGACATCGGCCTGCGCCAACGCGGGAGCATCGTTCGTGCCGTCGCCCGTCATCGCCACCAGTCTGCCTTCGGCCTGATACTGGCGAATCAGCGCCAGCTTGGTTTCCGGTGTGGCTTCCGCCAGAAAATCATCGACGCCGGCTTCTGCGGCAATCGCCGCTGCGGTGAGCGGATTGTCGCCGGTGATCATCACGGTTTTGATCCCCATACTGCGCAGCTCGGCAAAGCGTTCTTTGATGCCGCTTTTCACGATATCTTTCAGTTCCACCACGCCAAGCACGCGCTTGCCTTCTGCAACGACCAGCGGCGTCCCTCCGCTGCGTGCGACGTTGGAGACGGCTTCTTCGACCTGATGCGGGAAATCGCCATTGTTCGCTTCAATGTAGCGGCGCAGGGCATCGACGGCACCTTTACGAATGGTACGCTGACCAAAATTGACGCCGCTCATGCGTGTCTGCGCCGTAAAGGGAACAAAGGTGGCGTCCAGCGATGTGAGGTCCTGATCTGCCAGATCAAAACGCTGCTTCGCCAGCACTACGATGCTGCGGCCTTCAGGCGTTTCATCCGCCAGGGACGCGAGACGCGCGGCGTCAGCCAGCGCCTGTTCGGTCACACCCGGTGCGGGCAGGAAAGCCGAAGCCTGGCGGTTACCCAGCGTAATGGTGCCGGTTTTATCCAGCAGCAGAACGTCAATATCGCCCGCCGCCTCGACGGCACGCCCGCTGGTGGCAATCACGTTAGCGCCCAGCATCCGACTCATCCCTGCCACGCCGATAGCCGACAGCAGGCCGCCGATGGTGGTGGGGATCAGGCAGACGAGCAGGGCGACCAGTACGGTCACACCGACAACATCGCCGCTATTATTCGCCTGTACGCCGAACCAGGAGAACGGGTAGAGCGTGGCAGTGACCAGCAGGAAGATGAGCGTAAGCTCGATCAGCAGAATGGTCAGCGCGATTTCGTTCGGGGTTTTCCGACGCTGCGCCCCTTCGACCATGGCAATCATCCGGTCAAGGAACGTTTCGCCGGGATTGACGCTGCACTGAATCACCAGCCAGTCGGACAGCACGCGCGTGCCGCCGGTAACGGAAGCGAAATCGCCGCCGGACTCACGGATCACCGGTGCGGATTCTCCGGTGATGGCGCTTTCATCGACGGACGCGCCGCCTTCCAGCACCTCACCGTCGCACGGAATGGTTTCGCCCGCGCTCACCAGCACGATATCGCCCTTGCGCAGGCTATCGGCCGACACCGATTCCGAACTGGCATCGTGATGCGGTGCGGAGAGCTTGTTAGCCCAACTGGTTTTTTTGACGCCTTTCAGCGCGTTTGCCTGCGCTTTGCTGCGACCTTCCGCCAGCGCTTCGGCCATATTGGCGAACAAAACAGTAAACCACAGCCAGAGTGATACCAGCCCGGTAAACATGGCGTTCCCTTCCGTTTTACCGGCCAGAATAGCCAGCCAGACGAGGGTGGTCAGCATACTGCCGAGATACACCACGAACATGACCGGATTGCGCCACTGCACGCGCGGATCGAGTTTCTTCAACGCATCTTTCAGCGCCGAGCGGATTAATGTTCTATCAAACAGCGTTTGCTGTTTACGTTTGCCAACGTGGCGGGAAGCCTCGCCCTGCTGGGCGGAGGTCGGTTCCTGTGTTGCCTGATGATTCATCGTGTGACGAGTCATAAAAAGTCTCCAGCCTTAGTGAGTCAGGCCGAACTGTAAATGTTCAGCGACTGGCCCTAACGCCAGTGCAGGGATAAACGTCAGTGCGCCAATCAGCAGAACGATGGCGATGAGCATGCCGATAAACAGCGGACTGCGGGTGGACAATGAGCCTTTGCTTTCCGGCTGGCGCTTTTTCACAACCAGCGAACCAGCGATAGCCAGCACGGGCACCATGACGGCAAAGCGGCCCAGCAGCATGGCGACAGCGAGCAGAACGTTGTAGAACGGTGTGTTGACGCTCAGGCCAGCAAACGCGCTGCCGTTGTTGTTCGCGGCAGAGGACACGGCATAGAGCACTTCGCTAAAACCGTGTGCACCGGGGTTCAGAATGCCGCTACGTCCGGCTTCCGTACTCAGCGCCAGCGCCGTGCCGAGCAGCACTAACGCAGGGGGAATCAGAATCGCCAGCGCCGTCATCTTCATCTCGTAGACTTCGATCTTTTTGCCCAGATATTCCGGCGAGCGGCCAATCATCAGGCCGGCAATAAAGACGGTCAGAAGGACGAACAGCAGCATGCCGTACAGGCCAGAACCGACGCCACCGAACACCACTTCACCAATCTGCATCAACCACATGGGAACCATGCCGCCAAGCGCGGTGAAAGAGTCGTGCATCGCGTTCACCGCCCCCGTTGAGGTGGCCGTGGTGACAACGGCATACAGGCTGGACGTCAGAACGCCAAAACGCGTCTCTTTACCTTCCAGATTTGCGGTGCTGTCCGCGCCTAATGCCAGCAGATGCGGGTTACCGATGACCTCCATTTTCATCACCACGGCAGCTGCGACGATAAAAATTAGCCCCATGGCCCACAGCAGTGCATGGCCCTGACGGTTGTCACTGACGGCTTTACCAAAGGCGAAGCACAGCGCAGTAGGAATCAACAGGATCGCCAGCATTTGCACGATGTTGCTCAGCGCAGTCGGGTTTTCAAACGGGTGCGCCGAGTTGGCGCCAAAGAAACCGCCGCCGTTGGTGCCCAACAGTTTAATCGCTTCCTGTGAGGCAACCGGCCCCATCGGCAGCGTTTGGGCTGCACCGTCCAGCGTGGTCAAATGCTGATAAGGCAGCAGGTTTTGCAGCACGCCCTGGCTGACAAAAAACAGCGCCAGCAGCAGGGACAGTGGCAGCAGCACATACAGCGTGATACGAAACAGATCGAGCCACGCGTTGCCCAGCGTGTCGACGCAGCGACGGGAAAATGCCCGGATTAACGCGAAAGCGACGGCGATGCCGCTGGCGGCGGACAAGAAGTTTTGTACTGTTAGGCCAACCATCTGACTCAGATAGCTGAGCGTGTTTTCACCGCTGTAAGCCTGCCAGTTGGTGTTGGTGGCAAAGCTGATTGCCGTGTTTAACGCCAAATGCCACGACAGCCCCGGCATATTTTCTCGGTTAAGCGGCAGAACCCCCTGCGCCATTAACAGGACAAACAAGACGACAATGCCGATCAGGTTAAGCGTCAGAATAGCCGCCGCATACTGCTGCCAGCGCATCTCCGTCGTATCGAAAGCGAAAAGGCGTGCCGTTCCCGCTTCAAACTTTTGCAGGAACGCGCCCGTTTCGCCCTCAATCAGACGGGCCAGTCCGCTGCCCAGCGGCTGAGCGACGATCAGCACGGTAAGCAGCAGGCCAAAGATCAGTAGAAAAGCGTCAGCGGCCATCAGAATTCCTCCGCCTTCAACAAGGCATAAACCAGATAGACCAGTAACAGCAGCACGAGCAGGCCGCCTAAGACGATGCTAAGCGTCACAACACACCTCCAGAACAAAATAGACAGCGTCAGAGTAGGAAAACGCAGGAAAAGAAGGTGCAAATTTCCCGTATGTGGGCGTAAAAAAAGTATAAAAATGGGCTGAAAAGTAGACTGTCGGAGAGAGTAATGGGCTGCGGTGCCAACAACATCGTCTGCGGTGGGAAGCAGGTATTAAGAAAAGGGAATAAATTGATCCAATCTAAAAACCATAAATTAACTAATGGTAAGTTTATTTTTAACGTTATTGTAACTTAATGACGTGATGATGAAAAAACTGGCGATTATTTCATCTTTTACTGGTCAGATGAGTAGTAAACTTTCAGAAAAGGCGGTAAAATTTTAACCAATGTCACAGTTCTTATTTTATCGTTATGAAAAGCGCCGCTGAACAAGGGCGCTTATCCCAGAGGAGGATCGTTATGTCGCTTTATACTACTTATCCCTTGCACCGTATTCTCCTGCGTCGCGCCGCCGTGGTTGCCATCGGCGTACTGGCGTTACCGGTGATGCTGTTCCGCCGCGATCGGGCGCGTTTTTACAGCTATTTACACCGCGTCTGGCTGAAAACCAGCGATAAACCGGTATGGATGGCGCAGTCCGAAGCTGCCGCCTGCGATTTCTATTAAACCTATCGCAGCCAGGCTGCCATTGACCGCCCTGTGCGAGTCATGGTGACGCCAGTATTTTGCTACTGCATTTGCATACTGACGTCACCGGTTTAAAACAGTATGGCCATTCAACGGCAATCAATAAGCGTCATTTCCACTAGCGGATTTGGCGCTTATTTTGTTTTTAGCGCATGAAATCGTAACGCCAGCAACATCACCGATAAACTGATAAACACTGCAACGCTTGCCATCGCCATACCATCTCCGACGGAACCTTGTTCAAACTGACGCCAAACGAAAATAGACACCGTTTGCACGCCGGCAGGCGAAAGTAGGAGTGACGTCACCAGCTCGCGCGATGCAACGGCAAAGACCAGCATCATCGCTGCCAGCAGGCTGGGGAATACCAGCGGGAGAACAATGAATCGCAATGCCGCCATTGCGCTAGCGCCGTGAACGCGCGCCGCGGATTCCAGATTATTGCCGATTTGCGCGAGTGCCGCGCTGCTGTAGCGGACGGGATAGGGCAGCAGCAGGCAACTGTATGACAGCAGCAAAATCACCCAGGTGTTATAGGGCGTGATCGGCCAGAAGCTTTGGTTCCAGGCGAGTATCAATCCCACGCCGACAACAATGCCCGGCAGCGCGGCGGGTAGCATCGATAGCCCATCCAACACGGCCGCACCCCGAATACGCTTGGCGACCACAAACCACGCTGCGAGAAAGCCAACCGTTCCCGTCAGTAACGCACTGCCGACCGCCAGTCCCAGGCTGGTCGTCAACGCGGGTAGCGCTTCGTTTTCGTAATCAACCAACATAGTGAAGTGTTGCCAGGTTAAATTTTGCCAGGAAATCGCGCTGGACATCGTGGCAGAAAACGCCGTAATCAGCATGGACGCCAGTGGAATCCCTACGGCCAGCAGCCCGACGGTGCTAAACAGTATTAATACCGGCCAGCGCCATACTCCTAACGGACGAGTCACAATGGCGGCGGGTTTACCTGTGGTCGTTTCCACATTGCTACCGGTGACAATCGCCCGTTGCAGGGTAAATGCACAGAGCGCGATAGCAACCAATAGCAAAGACAGCACCGCTGAACCGGATAGGTCGATAGGCCAGTCCGCCAGACGCTGCTCGATATTTGTCGTCAATACCTGAACACCGGCACGCGATCCCAGTGCTGCGGGAATGCCGTACTCCTCGATCGCCAGCGTAAAGGCGAGCAGCAGGCTGGCTGCGGTTGCAGGTAGTGACAATGGCAGCGTGACCCGCAGAAATGCCTGCCAGCCGCTGGCACCGTGAACGCGAGCGACATCCGCCAGGCGATTTCCGCTTGCGGCCATACTGCGTGAAACGGCGAAATAGACGACTGGGAAAATGTTCAGCGTCATTACGCCAATCATACCGGGCAGTGAAAACAGCGCTTCTCCCAGTTGAATAGGCAATAGCTGCTCGGCATAACCTCGTGGCTGTAGCGCCAGCATCCACGACAGCCCGGCGATATAAGGTGGGATCAGGAATGGGATGAGAAACAGTAAATCCCAAAATCTTGCCAGTGGGAGCGCAAAGAGCCCGCGTAACGCACCAAGTGGAATAGCAATGACCGCACAGCACAGAGCAACACCCAGCCCAAGCAGCAGCGTATTTTTCAACAGGGCGAATAGCCGCGCCTGAGCAAAGATGTCTGCAAAGGCCGAGAACGGGTTCGCAAGGGAACCTGAACCCAAATTCGGGAAAATTGCCTGTAGCACAACGAACAATACGGGAATGCCAACCAGCGTAAAAAGTACCGCCACCGTAAGCAGTGGCAGTAAAGTAAACTTGTTCATCCAATACTCCAGCCTTGCTGACGGTCGCCAGCAAGGCATTATCGATACTCGTTATACTTCAAGCTGTATGAGCACTCACTGGGTTGCTCAATCCCTCCGTGGATTTATGCATTTTTGCTCAAGAATATCGTGTGATGTAAAACGCGAACGTGTTGCCCTACAGCTCAAACTATCCTGGGTATGTCATGACTGAACAGGCTTAGCGCTGACCAAATAAGGCCGCAAAGCGATCGAGAACGGCAGCACGGGAAGCTGAGGCGCTATCGCCTTCCGGCAGCAACGTCAGGTTCTTAAACAGAGGACGCTTGGCATCAACGTCCTGACGTGCAGGCATCAACCAGGCTTCAGCCACGGCTTTTTGGCCTTCAGGCGACAACATATAGTTGATGAAGTCTTTTGCCTGCTGCTGGTTTTTGCTGCTTTTCAGGATCATCATCGGACGAGGGGCAATGACGGTGCCGCTGGAAGGGAAAATGACTTTAATGGATTCGCCAGACTCCATGCTGCCGTAAGAAACGTAGTCTACAGCTCCGAAGACGGCGGCTTTCGCCCCTTGCAGCACGGGCGTTAATGCCTGGGCGTTCGGGCCTGCGATGATCATGCCGTTGGCTTTTAAGCGATCGAACATGTCCCAGGCTTTATCTTTTTCCGCATTTTGCAAACCAATCAGCAGATCGAGTGAAGCACCGGACAGCGCGGGATCTGGCGTGGTGACTTTATCTTTAAATTCAGGCTTGGTGAGGTCGTTCCAGTCTTTGGGTTCTGGCGTGCCGCTCTTGCTGTTCCACACAATACCCAGCGCGGAAATGCCCTGTGCCACGTAGAAAGGGGTTTTGAACTGTGCAGGTACGGTTGCCGCATTCGGGCTATCAAATTCCAACAGCCAGCCGCGCTGCTGCAAATCTGTCGCCGTATCCCAGGAGGCAGAAATCAGGACATCGGCACGTGGGTTAGCCTGCTCGGCTTCCAGTCTGGCCATGACTTTACCGGTTGTTGCCTGAAAGACATCGACTTTCACGCCGGTCTGCTTTTCATAACCCGCAGCCAGTTTTTTTGCCAGTGCTCCCGGTCCGGCGGTGTACAACGTCAGGGCCTGTGCGCTGCTTGCTACCGCTGCTAATGAGAGAGCTATACCCATAATGATGCCTCGTTGATTCATGGTAAACAGTGTGTTTTTCATTGCATTTTTCCCCAAAGTTAAAGTGTGGTGATATCAGTAATGTGGCCTTGCGACATGTGAACAATACGATGCGCCAGTATGTTGGCTTCGCCTCTGTCGTGGGTGACATACACGGCGGTGGTACCAAGATGGCGTAAGAGCGATGCCATCTCCTGACAAAGCGATTCACGTAGATCCCGGTCGAGATTGGATAGCGGTTCATCGAAGAGCAGGATGTTCGGCTCCGCGATAATGGCGCGCGCCAGCGCGACTCGCTGTTGCTGACCGCCGGATAAATCGGCCGGTTTGCGATCGCCAAAATCAGCCAGACCGACGCGTGCTAGCGTGACTTCAACGCGTTGGCGGCAGAGATCGCGTGGAACCTTTCTCATCAGCAGTGGAAACCCGACGTTTTGTGCAACGGTCATATGTGGCCAAAGCGCATAATCCTGAAAGACCATGCCCAGATTGCGCTGCTCTGGCGGCAGGGATAGCTGATGACCGGCAACCTGACGATCGCCAAAATGAATGGTGCCCGCGTCCGGCTGTAACAGACCGGCCAGCAGTTTTAGCAATGTGCTTTTGCCGCAGCCGGAAGGCCCCAGCAAGGCCAGAATGGTGCCTTTTGGTACATTGAGGCTGATAGCGTCGAGCACCGTTTTCCCTGCGAAAGCATGGGACAGGTTGTCGATCGCAATCGCGGCGGGCGTGGTGAGTTCAGCGGTGGTCATCATCACCTCCGTGCAATAACGGGAGGCGATATCCATTTTGATATCGGTGGATCGGACGGGTGCTTTCGGGCTGCCTGGTTAAAGGGCATAGGAAAGCGTCCCGCCAGTAAAGCAGGGGAAAAAACATGGGGTATCCTCTTTGGGACTCTATATCGGAATGGGGATTGTAATGGGGGAATAAGGCTATTTGATGACAGACGAAAAGATGCCAGCGGCGCGCGTTTTTGATAGGCATTTTGGCCGCAGAGAAAACCGCCTTATTTGAGCGATATAATCCATCAATCTCATGATTTATTACTTTATTCTTCGCTGCGACTGCACAGAATCGTGGTGAAATCCGCTATGCTGGTCAGAGGGTTTACAGAATGCGAACGTGCATACAGCTTGAAATATGACGGGTATAAGGATAAATCATGACGCTCGAACTCATCCCTGTTGGTATCAGCGCCTGTCTGCTCGGTAATCCCGTGCGGTTTGATGGCGGGCACAAGCGTCTGACGTTTGCCGTTGAACAACTGGCACCTTATTTTCGCTTTGAACCAGTCTGCCCGGAAATGGCGATTGGTCTACCGGTGCCGCGTCCGGCACTCAGGCTGGTGCGAGAAGGGGAAAGCCACATTACGCTGCGTGCCAGCAATGGTTCGCCGCTGGATGTCACCCAGCAGATGACGGTGTTTTCCTCTGACAAAGTCAGCCAGCTTCAGCACTTATGCGGTTATATCGTCTGCGCGAAATCGCCAAGCTGCGGTATGGAACGCGTGAAGGTTTACGATGAAGGGCAAAAGAATGCGCGTAAAAGCGGAGTCGGCCTGTTTACGCAGGAACTGATGCGACAAATGCCCTGGCTACCGGTTGAAGAAGATGGACGCTTGCACGATCCCGGCTTGCGGGAGAATTTTATTGAACGCGTTTATGCGCTACACGAACTGAATCAGCTATGGCAAGACGGGCTGAGCCGCGGCGCGCTCATTGCCTTTCATAGCCGCTATAAATTACTGCTGCTGGCGCATTCCCAGCCGGAATATCGCGAACTGGGGCCGTTTGTTGCGGGAATCGATAAATGGGAATCGCTGGAAGATTACATTGTTGAATACCGGAAACGGCTCATGAAGCTGCTGTCGACGCCTGCGACGCGGCGCAATCACACCAATGTGCTGATGCACGTGCAGGGCTATTTCCGGCGTCAGCTTAATTCTCAACAGCGGCAGGAGCTGGCGCAGCTCATCGATCGCTATCGGCAAGGTTTGCAGCCGCTATTGGCGCCTATCACGCTGCTGAAACATTACATGGCGGAATACCCCGATGCGTATCTGGCTCAGCAGCGTTACTTTGAGCCGTACCCGGAGGCATTACGCCTGCGTTACGGACACTAGTTTGACCGCCCGAGGAGTTTCATGACCACGCATGCCGTTACACATCACGCCGTTACACATGTAGTCTGGCTGCGCAACGACCTGCGCATTACCGATAATCTGGCGCTGTACGCGGCCTGTCAGGATCCGAACGCCAGCGTGCTGGCGGTTTTTATCGCGACGCCTGCGCAGTGGGAAAAGCACGATATGGCATCGCGTCAGGCGGCCTTTCTGCTGGAAAACCTGACCTCGGTGCAGCATGCGCTGGCCGAGAAAGGGATCCCGCTGCATTACCATGAATGTGCTGACTTTGCGGCATCGGTTGACTGGCTGGTGCAATTTTGTGCGCAGCAGCAGGCCACCGACCTTTTCTACAATTATCAGTATGAAATTAACGAGCGGCTGCGTGATAAGCAGGTAAAGGATTGGCTGGCAGATAGCGTGGTTTGTCACGGCTATCATGACAGCCTGTTGCTGCCACCGGGCAGCGTGCTGACGGGCAACGGCGAGATGTATAAAGTGTTTACGCCATTTCGTCAGGCCTTTATCAAACGGCTGTTGGAGGCGGAGACGACGTGCGTACCGGCACCGGACGCGCGCGGTGAGCCGCTCAATAACATGGCGGCACTGACGCCGTTCAGCTATCCGCAGCGCGACGTGGATAGCGACGATTTCCCCTGTGGCGAACGTGCGGCGTTGCAGCAACTGCGCCGTTTTTGCCGCGAACAGGTACAGGATTACGACCAGCAGCGGGATTTCCCCGCGCTGCCCGGCACCAGCAAACTTTCTCCGTATCTGGCACTTGGGATAGTATCGCCGCGCCAATGTTTTAATCGTCTGCGCGCTGAGTGCCCGGATATGCTGGAACGGCGTGAAGGCGGGGCATTTACCTGGTTTAACGAGCTGGTCTGGCGTGAATTTTACCGCCACCTGATTGTGTCCTGGCCGCAGCTGTGTAAACACCGACCGTTCACCGCGTGGACGCAGTGGGTGAAATGGCGAGAATCGCCGGAGGATTTAGCCGCCTGGCAGCAGGGTAAAACCGGCTACCCGATCGTGGATGCGGCGATGCGTCAACTGAATGAAACGGGGTGGATGCACAATCGCCTGCGTATGATCTGCGCCAGTTTTCTCGTCAAAGATTTGCTGATCGATTGGCGCGAAGGCGAACGCTACTTTATGTCGCAACTGCTGGATGGCGATCTGGCGGCGAATAACGGCGGCTGGCAGTGGGCCGCGTCGACTGGCACCGATGCTGCACCTTATTTTCGTATTTTTAACCCGACAACGCAGGGCGAGCGCTTCGATCCTGAAGGGCGGTTTATTCGTCACTGGCTGCCTGAGCTGGCCGCTGTGCCGGATAAAGATATTCATCAGCCCCATCGGTGGGCTGACAAACAACATCATCAGCTGAACTATCCGCTGCCAATCGTCGATCATAAAACCGCGCGTCAGAGCACGCTGGCGGCGTTTGAAGCGGCAAAAAGTATCGGCATGGCGGATAACGATCGAGAAGAGAAAAGTAAGTATGCGTAATGTGGAACTGGAAAGAATCATTAATGAGAAACTGAACTCGGCGACGTTTCAGGACTATGCGCCGAACGGTTTACAGGTTGAGGGGCGTGCAGAAGTAAAACGTATTGTGACAGGCGTAACGGCTTCACAGGCGCTGCTGGATGCGGCGGTAGAAAAGCAGGCCGATGCCATTTTGGTGCACCACGGCTACTTCTGGAAAAACGAACCGCAGATTGTCTGCGGCATGAAGCGCAATCGGCTGAAAACGCTACTGGTCAATGATATCAATCTGTATGGCTATCATCTGCCGCTGGATGCACACCCTGAACTGGGGAATAACGCCCAGTTGGCGGCACTGCTTGAGATTCAGGTACAGGGAGCGATTGAGCCGCTGGTGCCGTATGGAGAGCTGGCGCAGCCCATGACGGCGGATGCCTTTTGCCGTCGTGTAGAAAAGCGGCTGGGGCGTACCGTGCTGCATTGTGGTGATAATGCACCGCAACAGATACAGCGCGTGGCCTGGTGTACCGGCGGTGGTCAGGGCTTTATTGAACAAGCGGCCCGATTTGGAGTCGATGCGTTTATTACCGGTGAAGTGTCTGAGCAAACCATCCACATCGCGCGCGAAATGGGGCTGCACTTCTTCGCTGCCGGGCACCATGCTACCGAGCGCGGCGGCATTCGAGCGCTGGGCGAGTGGCTGGCGGCACAGCACGGTTTTGATGTGACATTTATTGATATTCCTAACCCTGCGTGATGGGCTGAACGTCTCTGTATCGCACAGGAATGATGCCGCGTTTTTTATGTTGGCATTGTTGTTGCTTAGCTGTTGAGAAGAAAACGAATCGGTAAGCAACGCTAATCATTTAGCCATGTTCACCATGACGGATAAAACGCGATTCAGGAGGAAAGATTGCAACGAGCACGATGTTATCTTCTGGGCGAGAGAGCGGTCGTTCTGGAACTGGAACCGCCAATGTCGCTGGAGAGCCAGCAGCGGATATGGGGGCTTGCCGAGCGCCTGAACCACCATGAAGAGGTGCTGGAAGCGATTCCGGGCATGAACAACCTGACGGTGCTGCTGGCGAATCCGCAGCGGGTGGCGTTGGATGCGATTGAACGCTTGCAGCGCTGGTGGGAAGAGAGTGAATCGCTGGTGTTTGATCCACGTGATATCGACATTCCTGTTGTCTATGGCGGAGACGCGGGGCCGGATCTGGCGGAAGTTGCCGCTCACAGTGGCCTGACAGTGAGTCAGGTTGTGGAAGCACATGCAGCCGCACAGTATGTGGTCTACTTTTTGGGTTTTCAGCCTGGCTTTGCCTACCTCGGTGGGTTAAACGAGAAACTGCACATGCCGCGTCGGGCCGAACCGCGCCTGCGCGTGCCAGCAGGGTCGGTTGGGATTGGTGGGGCACAAACGGGGATTTATCCGCTGGCGACGCCGGGCGGCTGGCAACTGATTGGTCACACCTCGTTGAAATTGTTTAATCCACAAACGATGCCGCCCACGCTGTTGCGTCCTGGCGATAACGTTCGGTTTCTGCCACAGAAGGAGGGCGTATGCTGAAAGTTATCCATGCCGGATTGCATACTTCGGTGCAGGACGGCGGCCGTGTCGGTTTTCGCCGTTTGGGCATCAGCCAGTCAGGCGCGCTCGATCTGCCCGCCCTGAAGATGGCTAACCTGCTGGTGGGCAACGCGGAGAACGCTGCGGCGCTGGAAATTACGCTGGGCAAGTTTACCGCAACATTCACTACCGCCTGTTGGGTAGCGCTGACTGGTGCAGATTGTCATGCCGATCTGGATGGTAAACCGCTCTGGACAGGCTGGCGTTTCGCCGTGAAGCCGGGACAAACGTTAAAAATGCGTATGCCGCGTAATGGAATGCGCAGCTATCTGGCCCTGTCCGGTGGCGTGGATGTGCCAGAGGCGCTCGGTTCACGCAGTACCGATTTGAAAGCGGGTTTTGGTGGTTTTAATGGACGTTTGCTGATGGATGGCGATGAGCTTCCGCTGGGTACGCCGACTCGTGAATTGACGCGGGAAGTCGGCATTAAGCAGCTGTTGTTCAGCAACCGCGTGCGGGCATTGCCGGGGCCGGAGTATCAGGAATTCAGCGAAGAGATGCAGGAGCTGTTCTGGCGAACCTCCTGGCAGTTGAGCCCGCAAAGTAACCGCATGGGCTACCGTTTGCTGGGCGCTGAGCTACAGCGTTCCGCCTTGTCAGGCAACAAGCCGCGTGAACTGCCGTCACATGGGCTGCTGCCGGGCGTCGTACAGATTCCGCATAATGGTCACCCTATCGTACTGCTGGCGGATGCGCAGACAACCGGCGGTTATCCGCGTATGGCGACGGTAATCGAGGCGGATTTATTCCATCTGGCGCAAATCCGGCTCGGTGAGCCGATACACTTTATTCACTGTACCCAGGCACAGGCGCAAAAAGCGGGCGAAGAACAGCGACGTTACCTCGAACAACTGGCGTGGAGGCTGCATGATTATTGATCTGAATGCCGATCTGGGCGAGGGGGGGGAGAACGACGAAGCGCTGCTGAAGCTGGTGACCTCTGCCAATATTGCCTGCGGATTTCATGCTGGCGACGCGCAAACCATGCGTCAGTCAGTGCGTTGGGGAATCGGCTATGGTGTTGCGCTTGGCGCTCACCCGAGTTTTCCCGATCGTGAAAATTTTGGCCGTAAGGCGATGAATGTGCCTGCGGAAATTGTCTTCGCACAGATGGTGTACCAGCTTGGCGCACTCAGCGCGATTGTCGCTGCTGAAGGGGGCACGCTGTCGCACGTAAAGCCCCACGGCATGCTTTACAATCAGGCTGCATGTGAACCAGCGCTGGCTGATGCGATAGCCAAGGCGGTGAAGGTCGTCAATCCCGCGCTGCGTCTGGTCGGGCTGGCTGGAAGCGAATTAATTCGTGCCGGGCAACGGCTGGGGCTGGAAACGCGTCAGGAAGTGTTTGCCGATCGCTGTTATCTGCCTGACGGAACGCTAGTGCCGCGCACTCAGGCGGGGTCGCTGATTAACAGCGATGAGCTGGCGCTGGCGCAGACGCTGGAAATGATTCAGCGCCAACGGGTCAGGGCAATCGACGGTTCCTGGGTTAATGTGCAGGCGGATACCGTGTGTATTCATGGCGATGGACAACATGCGCTGCTGTTTGCCCGCAAATTGCGCAGCTGCTTTAACGAGCACCAGATAACGGTTGCTGCGGCATAATCATTATTTTTTGTAGGACGGGGATAACCGATGAAAACCGTTTTGATTACGGCGTTTGAACCTTTTGAGGGTGAAGCGATTAATCCCTCATGGGAAGCGGTAAAAGTGCTTCACCAGCGGGAAGTCGGCGGCGCACGCGTGGTCGCCTGCCGTTTATCTTGTGTTTTTGATGTGTCGCTGGAACAGCTTTACCGTGCCATCGCGGAATGGCAACCGGAAGTGGTGATTGCGGTGGGGCAGGCGGGCGGTCGCGCTGATATTTCTGTCGAACGCGTGGCGATTAATATTAATGATGCCCGCATTGCCGATAACCGAGGCAACCAACCGATTGACACGCCCGTAGTCGAAAAGGGGCCAGCGGCGTATTTCTCGACGCTGCCGGTGAAAGCGTTGGTGCAGGCGTTACGTGTGGCGGGCATTCCTGCCTCGGTATCGCAAACTGCGGGGACGTTTGTCTGTAACCATGTGATGTACGGGCTTTTACATCACCTGCACCAACAGGGCGATGTGGTGCGCGGCGGGTTCGTTCACATCCCCTATTCGCCGGAACAGGCTGCGCGACATCCCGGTGAACCGAGCATGCCTACGCCGCTCGTGACGGCGGCGCTGGAAGTGATGATCAAGCAGTCGCTGGTGCAGCAGGTGGATGTGGCGGTGACGGGTGGCGCGCTGCATTAGAGTGATTAATCGCGCAATATGTCTGAATTTCAGGGAGTAAGGTATGCCGGAAGGACCGGAAATTCGCCGGGCGGCCGATAAGCTGGTTGAGGCCGTTGTGGGAAAAACGCTGACGCGAGTCTGGTTTGCGTTTCCAGAACTGAAGCCATACGAAGCAGAATTGGTCGGGCAGCAGGTCAGGCAGATTGAAACGCGCGGAAAAGCGCTGCTGACCTATTTTAGCAACGATCGGGTGCTGTATAGCCACAACCAGCTGTATGGCGTGTGGCGAGTCGTAAATGCTGGTGAGTCGCCGGAAACGAAGCGGGATTTGCGCGTCCGGCTGGAAACGCAGGATCGCGCCATTCTGCTTTATAGCGCGTCCGATATTGAAATGCTGACGCAGGAGACGCTCTCGACGCATCCTTTCCTGCAACGTGTTGGCCCTGATGTCTTGGATCTCTCACTGACACAGGAACAGGTGTATGAGCGTCTGTTATTACCGCGCTTTCGCCGTCGCCAGTTTAGTGGGCTGCTGTTGGATCAGGCATTTCTTGCGGGACTAGGGAATTACCTGCGCGTCGAGATTCTCTGGCAGGCACAGCTGGCGCCGCAACATACAGCAGCACAGCTGAATGAGGACCAGTTGCAGACGTTAAGTCAGGCGCTGCTGGAGATTCCCCGATTGTCCTACAACACGCGCGGCACCGTTGATGAAAATCGACATCACGGGGCGATTTTTTCGTTCAAGGTTTTCCATCGTGAAGGGGAACGCTGTGAGCGCTGCGGTGGAATCATCGAAAGAACCATGCTGTCATCACGCCCATTCTATTGGTGCCCGGGTTGCCAGAAGTAGTCGAAATACCGGTCTGAAACAACAAAGGCCGGATACTATATCCGGCCTTTTCGTGTAGATACTGAATGGATTAATCGTGTTTCAGATTGGATGCGAAGTCACGTTTGTCATAGCCAGTATACAGCTGACGCGGACGGGCAATCTTGATGCCGTCGTCGTGCATTTCGTTCCAGTGCGCAATCCAGCCCACGGTACGCGCCATCGCGAAGATAACGGTGAACATGGAAGACGGAATACCCATCGCTTTCAGGATGATACCGGAGTAGAAGTCCACGTTCGGGTACAGTTTCTTCTCAATGAAGTACGGGTCGTTCAGCGCGATATGTTCCAGCTCCATCGCCACTTCCAGCAGGTCATCTTTTCTACCCAACTCTTTCAACACTTCATGGCAGGTTTCACGCATGACGGTAGCGCGCGGGTCGTGGTTTTTGTACACACGGTGACCGAAGCCCATCAGACGGAAGGAGTCGTTCTTGTCTTTTGCACGCTCGATAAACGCAGGAATGTGTTCCACGCTGCTGATTTCTTCCAGCATACGCAGACAGGCTTCGTTCGCGCCACCGTGCGCCGGTCCCCACAGCGAGGCGATCCCCGCGGCGATACAGGCAAACGGGTTCGCACCAGACGAGCCAGCGGTACGGACGGTAGAGGTTGAAGCGTTTTGTTCGTGATCGGCATGCAGGATCAGAATACGGTCCATGGCGCGTTCCAGCACCGGATTCACAACATATTCTTCACAAGGCGTAGAGAACATCATGTGCAGGAAGTTACCCGCGTAGGACAGGTTGTTTTTCGGATAAACAAACGGCTGACCCAGTGAATATTTGTAGCACATTGCTGCGACGGTCGGCATTTTGGACAGCAGGCGATAGGCCGCGATTTCACGGTGGCGCTCAATGTTAATGTCCAGTGAATCGTGGTAGAACGCCGCCAGCGCGCCAGTCACGCCGCACAATACGGCCATTGGGTGTGAATCGCGACGGAAACCGTGGAACAGACGGGTAATCTGCTCATGGATCATGGTGTGGCGAGTCACGGTCGTCTTGAAGGTTTCATACTGTTCTACCGTCGGGACTTCACCGAACAGCAGGATGTAACACACTTCAAGATAATTAGATTTTTCAGCCAGTTGGGCAATCGGGAAGCCGCGGTGCAGCAGAATGCCTTCGTCACCGTCGATATAGGTAATCTTTGATTCGCAAGATGCAGTAGAGGTAAAACCGGGGTCAAATGTGAAGTAACCTTTGGAACCGAGGGGACGAATATCAATCTCATCATGTCCTAGTGTGCCGGATAGGACATTTAGCTCAATTGGTTCTTTACCTTCTAGAGTAAGTGTTGCTTTTTTATCAGCCATTTACAGTCTCCTTAGCGCTTTAATTTTAAAAATTTTCACTGAAGAAATACCGTCATGCCTGTGCACCGGCAAGAATAATGGCCGGTGAAACTCTGTCGTGACACAGTCGTCAAATAGGGTACAGAGTAAGGCGGATCGCCGCATTCAGGATGAAAAATTCGTTCTCCAGGTAATTAACGATATTCAGATAATGAGTTGTGCTCTGAATAGATTCTAGTCATTACCTATGACTTTTACGTGGACTCTCTCCACTGTTACATAAGTTACGCCAGTGTGGAAGTGTCGCCGTGTGCTTTAACACATCATAAGGAACTCAATCCCCTAGTTGTAATTGAAATGTTGAACTTTTGTCAAATCAGATAATTAATTTTATATAAATTGTGAAATTCGTGATCTAAATCACTGTTCGGGGCAAATGTCACCAAACAGTTTGTATGGGAATTGTAATAGGAATGTGAAGGACCTATACTGCCGCCAGGTCTCCGGAATCACCCTGCAGTAGGAGCACCCAGTATGAAAGGATCATGCGCTGTTTAGACACCGGAATGTCGATGTTTGAGCGCGTATCGTAAACCCACTCTTCAGGGCTGCAACTTTCATACTGTCTGACCTCACATCAGGCCCGGAGGAAGAAACAATAATAAAAGCTGTGTGGGCAAATCCGTGAAAAAACAAAGACCTGTCAATCTGGAATTGCAGACGATCCAGTTTCCCGTTACTGCGATAGCATCTATTCTTCACCGCGTCTCCGGCGTTATCACCTTTGTCGCTGTCGGTATTTTACTGTGGCTGTTGGGCACTTCTCTTTCTTCAGAGGAAGGGTTCCTGCGCGCTGCGGAAATTATGGATAGCTTCATCGTTAAATTTATCGTTTGGGGCATCCTCGTTGCGTTGGCTTATCACATTGTTGGTGGTTTACGTCATCTCTTGATGGATTTTGGCTATATAGAAGAAGACCTTGCCGCAGGTAAGCGTTCTGCAAATATCTCCTTTATTATTACTGTCGTGCTTTCAATTCTGGCTGGAGTCCTCGTATGGTAAGCAATGCTTCTGCGTTAGGACGCAATGGCGTACACGATTGGTTACTGATTCGCGCTTCCGCCATCGTCATTGTTCTGTATGTAATTTATATCATTGGTTTTATTGCTACGGCTGGCGATATCACGTATGAAATCTGGCGTGGTTTCTTCGCGATGGCTCTCACCAAAGTATTCACACTGCTAACGTTATTTTCCATTCTGGTTCATGCCTGGATAGGGATGTGGCAAGTGCTGACCGACTACATTAAACCGCTGGCCTTACGCCTGACTTTACAGTTGGCGATTGTCGTGGCGCTGTTGGTGTACGTCATTTATGGAACTATTGTGGTGTGGGGTGCGTGATGAATTTGCCAGTCAGAGAATTTGATGCAGTGGTTGTTGGTGCGGGTGGCGCAGGTATGCGTGCCGCGCTGCAAATCTCCCAAATGGGCCTGTCCTGTGCCCTGTTATCGAAAGTGTTCCCAACCCGTTCCCATACAGTATCTGCGCAGGGCGGTATTACCGTTGCGCTGGGTAACACCCATGAAGATAACTGGGAATGGCACATGTATGACACCGTAAAAGGGTCAGACTACATTGGCGATCAGGACGCGATTGAATATATGTGTAAAACCGGCCCGGAAGCGATTCTGGAACTGGAACACATGGGTTTACCGTTCTCCCGTCTGGACGATGGCAGCATTTATCAGCGTCCGTTCGGCGGTCAGTCCAAGAATTTTGGCGGCGAGCAGGCCGCGCGTACCGCAGCCGCAGCTGACCGTACTGGCCATGCGCTGCTGCATACGCTGTATCAGCAGAACCTGAAAAACCATACGACCATTTTCTCCGAGTGGTACGCCCTCGATCTGGTGAAGAATCAGGATGGCGCGGTTGTCGGCTGTACGGCGATCTGTATCGAAACCGGTGAAGTTGTCTATTTCAAAGCCAAAGCGACCGTACTGGCGACGGGTGGTGCGGGCCGTATCTACCAGTCTACGACCAACGCCCACATTAATACAGGTGATGGCGTGGGCATGGCATTGCGTGCCGGCGTTCCGTTGCAGGATATGGAAATGTGGCAGTTCCACCCGACCGGTATTGCTGGCGCGGGTGTGCTGGTAACCGAAGGCTGCCGTGGTGAAGGCGGCTACCTGCTGAACAAGCACGGTGAACGTTTCATGGAACGCTATGCGCCGAACGCGAAGGATCTGGCGGGGCGTGACGTGGTTGCGCGTTCCATCATGATCGAAATTCGTGAAGGCCGCGGCTGTGAAGGTCCGTGGGGACCTCATGCCAAGCTGAAGCTGGATCATCTGGGTAAAGACGTTCTGGAATCCCGTCTGCCGGGTATTTTGGAACTGTCCCGTACGTTTGCTCACGTCGATCCGGTGAAAGAGCCGATTCCGGTTATCCCAACTTGCCACTACATGATGGGCGGTATTCCGACCAAAGTGAGCGGTCAGGCGTTGACGGTGAATGAGAAAGGCGAAGATGTGGTGATTCCAGGGCTGTTCGCCGTGGGTGAAATTGCCTGCGTATCGGTGCATGGTGCCAACCGTCTGGGCGGTAACTCGCTGCTCGACCTGGTGGTATTCGGTCGCTCGGCGGGTATTCACCTGCAAGAGTCTCTGGAAGAGCAGGGCGCCAGCCGTGATGCCAGCGATTCCGATATTGAAGCATCGCTCGATCGTCTGAACCGCTGGAACAATACCCGTTCAGGGGAAGATCCGGTTGAAATCCGTAAAGCGCTGCAATCCTGTATGCAGAATAACTTCTCGGTCTTCCGCGAAGGCGATGCGATGGCGAAAGGGTTGGAAGAGCTGAAAGTGATCCGCGAACGCCTGAAAAATGCGCGTCTGGATGACACGTCAAGCGAGTTCAACACCCAGCGTATCGAGTGTCTGGAGCTGGATAACCTGATGGAAACCGCCTATGCGACAGCGGTATCCGCCAACTTCCGTACCGAAAGCCGTGGCGCGCATAGTCGTTTCGACTACCCAGAGCGTGACGATGAGAATTGGCTGTGCCATTCGTTGTATCTGCCGCAAACCGACAGCATGACGCGCCGCGAGGTGAACATGCAGCCTAAACTGCGTCCGGCGTTCCCGCCGAAAGTACGTACTTATTAATTGCGGAGATCAAACGATGAAACTCGAATTTTCTATTTATCGTTACAACCCGGATGTTGATGATGCTCCGCGGATGCAGGATTACCAGTTGGAAGCGGAAGAAGGCCGCGACATGATGCTGCTGGATGCGCTGATGTTGCTGAAAGAGCAGGACCCGACGCTGTCATTCCGTCGTTCCTGCCGTGAAGGCGTCTGCGGTTCCGACGGCGTTAACATGAACGGCAAAAACGGGTTGGCCTGTATTACGCCAGTTTCTGCGTTACGTCGCGGAAACAGCAAAATTGTTATCCGTCCTTTACCTGGATTACCGGTTGTTCGTGATTTGGTAGTGGACATGGGACAGTTCTATGCCCAATATGAGAAAATAAAGCCTTACCTGTTGAATAATGGGAAAAATCCGCCGGCGCGTGAGCATCTGCAATCGCCTGAACAACGTGCCAAGCTGGATGGGTTGTATGAATGCATCATGTGCGCCTGCTGTTCAACGTCTTGCCCGTCGTTCTGGTGGAACCCGGACAAGTTTGTTGGGCCTGCGGGGCTGCTGGCGGCTTACCGTTTCCTGATCGACAGCCGCGATACGGAAACCAAGCCACGACTGGACGAGTTGGACGATGCGTTCAGCGTCTTCCGCTGCCACGGCATCATGAACTGCGTCAACGTGTGTCCGAAAGGGCTGAACCCGACCAAGGCTATCGGCCATATTAAATCGATGCTGTTGCACCGCAGCGCGTAACGGATAGTCAGTACGTAACGCGTTATTGCATAAAGATAAGTAGTAAAACATGTATCTCCCTCTGAAGTTGCTATTCTTCAGAGGGAGCGCAGGAAACCTTTAAAAACCGGCTTACGCGCCAGAACCGGTTTTTAAAGGTTCCTTAGGGGGGATGGATACCCTAAGCGCGTACCGATGTACGACAAGTGAACCGTTTGTATAGTAAATGAGATACGGGCACTAATTACATGTTAACCACGGCGAAAACTGAAGCTTATTAGCTTAAGGGATCATAATGCAGAACGGCGCAATGAAGGCCTGGCTGGATTCCTCCTATTTGGCGGGTGCGAATCAGTCCTACATAGAGCAACTCTATGAAGATTTTTTAACCGATCCTGACTCGATCGAACATAGCTGGCGCTCGATCTTCCAGCAATTGCCTACGAGTGGGGTCAAACCGGATCAACTCCATTCCAAAACGCGTGAATATTTCCGCCGTCTGGCGAAAGACTCTTCGCGCTTTACCTCATCAGTCACCGATCCCGATATTGATGCTAAGCAGGTCAAGGTATTGCAGCTGATCAATGCGTTCCGCTTCCGTGGACATCAGCGCGCTAACCTAGACCCGATTTTCCTGCGCCCTCAGGAGCCAGTTGCAGAACTGGATCTGGATTACCACAATCTGACGCAGGATGATCTACAGGAATCCTTCAACGTGGGCTCTTTTGCCATCGGCAAAGACACCATGAAGCTGGAAGATCTGTATGAAGCACTGAAGCGCACTTATTGCGGTTCTATCGGTGCGGAATATATGCACATGACCAGTACGGAAGAGAAACGTTGGATCCAGCAACGTATCGAATCGGTAATGGGGCAGCCGTCATTTTCTCTCGAAGAAAAGCGTCGTTTCCTGAAAGAATTAACCGCAGCCGAAGGGCTGGAACGTTATCTGGGTGCTAAGTATCCTGGTGCGAAGCGTTTCTCGCTGGAAGGCGGCGATGCGCTGGTTCCGATGCTGAAAGAGCTGATTCGCCATGCGGGCGCGAACGACACCCGTGAAGTGGTATTGGGGATGGCGCACCGTGGCCGCCTCAACGTGCTGATCAACGTATTGGGCAAAAAATCTCAGGATCTGTTCGACGAATTCGCCGGCAAGCATAAAGAACACCTGGGTACGGGTGACGTGAAATATCATCAGGGCTTCTCGTCGGAATTCGAGACTGCTGGCGGCCTGGTGCATTTGGCGCTGGCGTTCAACCCCTCGCATCTTGAAATCGTCAGCCCGGTTGTGACGGGATCGGTTCGTGCGCGTCTTGACCGCCTTAGCAGTCAGAGTGGTCCACGTGTTCTGCCAATCACCATTCACGGCGATGCGGCAGTCAGTGGTCAGGGTGTGGTTCAGGAACTGTTGAATATGTCGACGGTGCGTGGCTACGAAGTTGGCGGCACGCTGCGTATTGTTATCAACAACCGTATCGGCTTCACCACGTCTAACCCGCTGGATATCCGTTCCACTGAGTACTGTACCGATATCGGTAAAATGGTGCAGGCGCCTATTTTCCACGTTAACGCAGACGATCCAGAAGCGGTGGCGTTTGTTACGCGTCTGGCGCTGGATTTCCGCAACGCCTTTAAGCGCGATGTATTTATCGATCTGATTTGTTACCGCCGTCATGGTCATAACGAAGCTGATGAGCCAAGTGCAACGCAGCCGATGATGTACCAGAAGATCAAAAAACATCCTACGCCACGTAAGGTCTATGCCGACCGTCTGGAGCAGGAAAAATCCATCACGCTGGAAGATGCCACTGAAATGGTCAATCTGTACCGCGACGCGCTCGATGCGGGTGAGTGTGTGGTAGAAGAATGGCGTGAAATGGATATGCAGTCCTTTACCTGGACGCCTTATCTGAACCATGAGTGGGATGAGCCTTATCCGCACGCAACAGAAATGAAACGCTTGCAGGAATTGGCGAAGCGTATCAGTGAAGTGCCGGAAGGGATTGACGTTCATCCTCGCGTTGCCAAAGTTTATGCTGACCGTGCCGAAATGGCCGCTGGCAACAAGCCGTTTGACTGGGGCGGGGCGGAAACGCTGGCCTACGCGACGCTGGTTGACGAGGGCATTCCGATTCGCCTGTCCGGTGAGGATAGCGGCCGCGGTACGTTCTTCCACCGCCATGCTGTTGTGCATAACCAGAAAAACGGTTCCAGCTACACGCCGCTGAATCATGTGCATAACGGGCAGGGCGCGTTTAACGTCTGGGACTCCGTATTGTCCGAAGAGGCGATTCTGGCGTTCGAATACGGTTATGCGACCGCAGAACCGCGCACGCTGACCATCTGGGAAGCGCAGTTTGGTGACTTCGCCAACGGTGCGCAGGTGGTTATCGACCAGTTCATCAGCTCCGGCGAGCAGAAGTGGGGCCGGATGTGTGGTCTGGTTATGCTGCTGCCGCACGGTTACGAAGGACAGGGCCCAGAGCACTCGTCTGCGAGACTGGAACGTTATCTGCAATTGTGCGCTGAGCAAAATATGCAGGTTTGTATTCCGTCAACGCCTGCACAGGTGTATCACATGCTTCGCCGTCAGGCGCTGCGCGGAATGCGCCGTCCGCTGGTGGTCATGTCACCAAAATCCCTGTTGCGCCATCCGCTGGCGATCTCTTCGCTGGAAGAACTGGCGAACGGCTCCTTCCAGCCTGCGATTGGCGAAATAGAAGAATTAGATCCGGCAGCCGTGAAGCGTGTCGTGCTTTGTTCCGGTAAGGTCTACTATGATTTGCTGGAGCAGCGCCGCAAGAACGAGCAGAAAGATGTCGCGATCGTCCGTATCGAACAGCTTTACCCGTTCCCGCATCAGGCAGTACAAGCGGCACTGGAATCTTTTGCCCATGTTCACGATTTCGTGTGGTGTCAGGAAGAGCCACTGAATCAGGGAGCCTGGTATTGCAGTCAGCACCATTTCCGTGAAGTGATTCCGTTTGGGGCTTCTTTACGTTACGCAGGACGCCCGGCGTCTGCATCACCCGCCGTTGGCTATATGTCCGTACACCAGAAACAACAGCAAGATCTGGTCGATGACGCGCTGAACGTTGATTAAATAAAAGGATAGATAATGAGTAGCGTAGATATTCTTGTACCCGACCTGCCTGAATCCGTCGCTGACGCCACTGTTGCTACCTGGCATAAAAAACCAGGCGATAGCGTTCAGCGCGATGAAGTACTGGTTGAAATTGAAACTGACAAAGTTGTACTGGAAGTGCCTGCTTCTGAAGCTGGCATTCTGGATGCTGTGCTGGAAGAGGAAGGCGCTACGGTAACGTCTCGCCAACTGCTGGGTCGTATCCGTCGTGGCGACAGCTCAGGCAAAGAAACCAGCGAGAAATCACAGAGCAAAGAATCAACACCGGCACAGCGCCATACGGCTGGGCTGGAAGAAGAGAATAGCGACGCACTCAGCCCTGCGATCCGCCGTCTGATTGCAGAGCACGATCTTGATGCCTCTGCTATCAAAGGCAGCGGCGTAGGTGGTCGAATTACTCGTGAAGACGTAGATAAGCATTTGGCTGCCCAGAAGAAAGAACCTGGCAAAGCGGCTAAGTCTGAGGCTTCGGCTGCTCCGGCGCCTGCTTTGGGTGCGCGCAGTGAAAAACGCGTACCGATGACGCGCCTGCGTAAACGTGTTGCAGAGCGTCTGCTGGAAGCGAAAAACAGCACGGCTATGCTGACGACGTTCAACGAAATCAACATGCAGCCCATCATGGATCTGCGCAAGCAGTACGGCGAAGCGTTTGAGAAGCGTCACGGTGTGCGTTTGGGCTTTATGTCCTTCTACATCAAAGCCGTGGTCGAAGCGCTGAAGCGTTATCCTGAAGTGAATGCTTCTATTGATGGCGAAGATGTGGTTTACCACAACTATTTCGATGTCAGCATTGCGGTTTCGACTCCGCGTGGTCTGGTTACGCCAGTGCTGCGTGATGTGGATGCGCTGGGCATGGCCGACATCGAGAAGCGTATCAAAGATCTGGCAGTGAAAGGCCGTGACGGCAAGCTGACGGTTGAAGAGTTACTGGGCGGTAACTTCACGATTACCAACGGCGGCGTCTTTGGTTCTCTGATGTCTACCCCGATCATCAACCCACCGCAGAGTGCGATTCTGGGTATGCACGCCATTAAAGATCGCCCAATGGCGGTGGATGGTCAGGTCGTTATTCTGCCGATGATGTATCTGGCGCTGTCTTACGATCACCGTTTAGTCGACGGCCGTGAATCCGTTGGCTTCCTGGTGACGGTGAAAGAGATGCTGGAAGATCCGGCGCGTCTGCTGTTAGACGTGTAGTCCGACAGGTAGACGTTTGATCTCGGGCGGATAACCCTGACGGTTTCCGCCCGAAGCGATATATCAGATTAAGTGCTATGCAGGTCGCTTTTTTCAGCGGCGTTATCCAAATATATCAGAGAGTTATTGGCGTTTTTCTCTACCGAAAGAGTCGGTGATGAAAAACCGCCTGCCGACTTATCTCCAAACCTAAATGGATAGAACATCATGAATTTACACGAGTATCAGGCAAAACAACTCTTTGCTCGATATGGTTTACCGGCACCGACCGGCTATGCCTGTACCACACCGCGTGAAGCGGAAGAAGCCGCGTCTAAAATTGGTGCGGGTCCGTGGGTCGTAAAATGTCAGGTTCACGCAGGCGGTCGCGGTAAAGCGGGCGGCGTTAAAGTCGTCAGTAACAAAGAAGATATCCGCGCCTTTGCTGAAAACTGGTTAGGTAAAAAACTTGTTACTTATCAAACTGACGCGCAGGGCCAACCGGTTCATCAAATTCTGGTTGAAGCGGCAACAGATATCGACAAAGAGCTTTATCTGGGTGCAGTTGTTGACCGTGGCACGCGTCGCGTGGTGTTCATGGCGTCCACAGAAGGTGGCGTAGAAATTGAAAAAGTGGCGGAAGAGACGCCGGAACTGATTCATAAAGCGGCGATCGATCCACTGGTAGGCCCACAGCCTTATCAGGGGCGCGAACTGGCTTTCAAACTGGGCCTGAGCGGTAAGCAAGTTGCTCAATTCACCAAAATCTTCATGGGTCTGGCGACGCTGTTCCTGGAGCGCGATCTGGCACTGGTAGAAATCAACCCGCTGGTTATCACTAAGCAGGGCGATTTGGTGTGTCTGGATGGCAAATTGGGCGCGGACGGCAATGCGTTGTTCCGTCAGCCTGAGCTGCGCGAAATGCGTGACCCAAGCCAGGAAGATTCCCGTGAAGCGCATGCGGCACAGTGGGAACTGAACTATGTTGCGCTGGACGGCAACATTGGTTGTATGGTGAACGGTGCCGGTCTGGCCATGGGCACCATGGACATCGTGAAGCTGCATGGCGGTGCTCCTGCAAACTTCCTTGATGTTGGCGGCGGTGCGACGAAAGAACGCGTTACTGAAGCGTTCAAAATTATCCTGTCTGACGACAAGGTAAAAGCTGTCTTTGTTAACATCTTTGGCGGCATTGTGCGTTGCGACCTGATCGCTGACGGCATCATTGGCGCGGTGGCCGAAGTGGGTGTTAACGTACCGGTTGTTGTACGTCTGGAAGGAAACAATGCGGAGCTGGGTGCCAAGAAACTGGCGGATAGCGGCCTGAATATTATCGCCGCGACCAGCCTGACGGGTGCCGCTCAGCAAGTTGTTGCAGCAGTGGAGGGTAAATAATGTCCATTCTGATTAATAAAAATACCAAAGTTATCTGTCAGGGTTTTACCGGTAGTCAGGGGACATTCCACTCTGAGCAAGCACTTGCTTACGGTACGCAAATGGTTGGTGGCGTGACGCCGGGTAAAGGCGGCACGGAGCATCTGGGGCTGCCCGTATTTAATACGGTGCGTGAGGCAGTAGAAGCGACGGGCGCAACCGCATCTGTTATCTACGTTCCTGCTCCGTTCTGTAAAGACTCTATTCTGGAAGCGATTGACGCTGGTATCGAGCTGATTATCTGTATCACCGAAGGTATCCCGACGCTGGATATGCTGACGGTGAAAGTGAAACTCGACCAGAGCGGCGTGCGTATGATCGGTCCGAACTGCCCAGGTGTGATCACCCCAGGCGAATGTAAGATCGGTATTATGCCGGGCCATATCCACCTGCCGGGTAAAGTGGGTATCGTTTCTCGTTCAGGTACGCTGACGTATGAGGCGGTGAAGCAAACGACCGATGCCGGGCTGGGTCAGTCCAGCTGTGTCGGTATCGGCGGTGACCCGATCCCTGGCTCTAACTTCATCGATATTCTGAAGCTGTTTGAACAGGATCCGCAGACCGAAGCCATCGTGATGATCGGTGAAATCGGCGGTACGGCGGAAGAAGAAGCGGCAGCGTACATTAAAGAACACGTGACTAAGCCGGTTGTCGGCTACATCGCGGGTGTGACGGCGCCGAAGGGCAAGCGCATGGGCCACGCGGGTGCAATCATAGCGGGTGGTAAAGGTACGGCTGATGATAAATTCGCGGCGTTAGAAGCAGCGGGTGTTAAAACCGTTCGCAGCCTGGCGGATATCGGTGATGCAGTAAAAGCGATATTAGCGCGTTAATCGATTATTCGATTAAATACTCTAGCCACCTTCGGGTGGCTTTTTTTTATTCAAATTGTGCCGTTAAGGTTAATCGGCACAATTGAATTGCACATGACTTTTTCGCGGTTTTATTGGATAATTCGCGCGCCTGAAAGGGCTGATTAGTGATAAACAGAAATGAAGATTATTTCATTGATTTCATGTAAGCAGGGAATGATTAATTAATTTGCCTTAAGGGGATGTTGTGTGAAAGGAAATATAAAAGCGCTGATGCTGGCATTGTCTGTATTTACCTGCGCAGCCAGCGCACAGTCTATTAATATTGAAGTGCTCAGTGCGACAGTTAAAGATAAAAAGATTGATGATGCAGCGGTGATTCTACAGAAGAACGGTGCGCAGTCAGTGACTGCACGCTCTGATGCCACAGGCCGCGTGGGGCTTAACGCGCCGTTCGAGGTGGATCAGGACAGTCTGCTGATCATTAAAAAAGAAGGTTATTCCGATCTAGTGGTGAAATGTCCGTGTGATGGAATGACTTATGCTATTAGTCCAGTAATGAAAAACCTGGATGGTATGAGAATTGTATTAACTTGGGGTGAAAGACCTTTCGATTTAGATTCTCATCTCATTTATCCGGATAATCATATTTATTTCCAACACAAGAAAGGACGCGATGCCAATCTTGATGTTGATGATACCGATAGCTTTGGGCCGGAAACCATCACCATTGATAAAAAGCGTTTAGGTGAAAGTTATATTTATGCCGTTCATGATTATACGAACGGTGATAAAAATAATTCACCAGCACTTTCCGCAAGTAGTGCAAAAGTATTTGTCTATGTAGGGAGTTCATTAGTGCGGACGTATTCCGTACCACTGAATAAGACAGGGAATATCTGGACGGTTTTCCGTCTTAACCCTAACGGTGATTTTGAAGATATCAATGCCGTTGGCGAGGCAGACTTCTCAAAAGCGAAGGATGGTAATGCGTTGCCAATGGTGCTGAACCCGGCGCAGACAGCCACTTCCGTTACCGGGAATACCGCACTGGCAAAAACGCTCAACCGTGACGGCGAGGCTGCCTATGGACGCGGTGAACTGGAACAGGCCACGGCGCTGTTCCTGGCTGCGATCGAACAGGACAGCGCATTTGGTCAGGCATACAGTAACCTGGGTCTGGCTTATCAAAAGCGGGGCAATATTGCCGAAGCTATTTGGGCCAATCGCAAAGCGATTGCGCTGGCAAGCGGTAACAATGCGGCGACCACGCGTGCCAGTTCGTACTACAACATTGCAAAAATCTACGAGAATGCGGGTCAGTTCAGCGATGCACTTCAGCATTATGAGCTTGCAAAAAGCGAGAAAAGTAACACGGTTTACGATAAGGCTATCGAACGTATGAAAGCGAAGATGTAAATCATCTCAGTGTGCTATGTCTCGTCTTATCTGTAACCACCGCGGAGGCCTTTTGGCCTCCGCTTTTGCATGCAGCGTGACAAACCGGCGGCGCACTGGGGAAGGGCAGGAGAGTTCACTGTCATTTGATAAGAAATACCGTGTCGTTGTCAGCAATAAAAAATAAAAATCTGACATAAAATAGAAGATAAAAAAAGCATGTGAATAATCGATAACTGAAAGTAAAAATTATATTGCTGAATTAATTTTAATTAAACCGAAAAGTCACATTGCATTAACAATGAGTGCAATAAAGAAATTAATGCAACGCACCAATCACGAGAAAAGCGTTAAATTGTTTTAGATCAAAAAACGCCTCTGGATATAATTTCTGAAATAGGCTTAAATTGCGCGAGGTCAATTATCGCCTTTCAGGTCTTTTAGCTGAAAAGTTGATTTGAAGCCAAAAACCTAGTCTGGGTCACGTAAAAACCTATTTATTGTAGGGGATTACAGGCGTAATATACGGCTACCTCCCTATGGGGTACGCTACTTGTAATACTTGTGATTTATCTTGAACTTGCTGTCGGGGTATGACTGCCCTGGTGAACGGTATTTATAGCGTTTGTTACAGCCTGTGTTAAAGCAATTCTTGTTGTGTTCTTTTTGGGTGTAATGGCCGGATGTTTGGCGGCTTGTCAGCGTTTGCAAGCTAATCCCTTCCTGCGAGGAGCAAGGAGTCAAAATGTTTGATGTAGTCGAACTGTCACGTTTACAGTTTGCCTTAACTGCAATGTACCATTTTCTATTCGTACCATTAACGCTGGGGATGGCGTTTTTGCTGGCGATTATGGAAACGGTATATGTGCTGTCTGGCAAACAAATCTATAAAGATATGACCAAATTCTGGGGCAAGTTATTCGCTATTAACTTCGCTCTGGGGGTCGCTACCGGATTGACCATGGAGTTTCAATTCGGGACCAACTGGTCATATTTCTCTCACTACGTCGGGGATATTTTCGGCGCGCCGTTGGCAATTGAAGGCCTGATGGCATTCTTCCTGGAATCGACCTTTGTTGGCTTGTTCTTCTTCGGCTGGGACCGTTTAGGAAAAGTACAGCATATGGCCGTTACCTGGCTGGTCGCGCTGGGCTCTAACTTCTCCGCACTGTGGATTCTGGTTGCCAATGGCTGGATGCAAAACCCCATCGCATCGGATTTCAATTTCGAAACCATGCGTATGGAAATGGTGAGCTTCGCCGATCTGGTACTGAACCCGGTTGCTCAGGTGAAATTCGTTCACACGGTGGCTGCAGGCTACTGTACGGGCGCGATGTTCATTCTGGGGATCAGTTCTTACTATCTGCTGAAAGGCCGCGACATTGCGTTTGCCAAGCGTTCATTCGCTATCGCAGCAAGCTTCGGTCTGGCTTCTGTTCTGTCTGTTATCGTTCTGGGTGATGAATCCGGTTATGAAATGGGCGACGTGCAGAAAACCAAACTGGCAGCAATTGAAGCTGAATGGGAAACCCAGCCAGCTCCGGCATCCTTTACGCTGATTGGCATCCCGAACCAGGATACGATGGAAAATAACTATGCCATCAAAATCCCTTATGCTCTGGGACTCATTGCCACACGTTCTACTGACAAAGAAGTCACTGGTCTGAAAGAACTGATGGCGATGCATGAAGTGCGTATTCGCAATGGTATGAAAGCTTACCAGTTGCTGGAAGAACTACGCGCGGGTAATACCGACCCAGCAGTCAAAGAAGCGTTCGATCAGTCTAAGCAGGATCTGGGCTATGGTCTGCTGCTGAAACGCTATACGCCGAAAGTCTCTGACGCGACAGAAACGCAGATTAAACAAGCGGTTAAAGATTCTATCCCACGCGTTGCGCCGCTGTACTTCTCTTTCCGTATCATGGTGGGCTGCGGCATTCTGATGCTGTTGATCATCGGCCTGTCTTTCTGGACCGTTCTGCGTGGCAAAATTGGTCAGAAACGCTGGCTGCACCGCGTTGCACTGTATGGTATTCCGCTGCCGTGGATCGCTATTGAAGCAGGCTGGTTTGTGGCTGAATACGGCCGTCAACCGTGGGCCATCGGTGAAATTCTGCCAACGGCTGTCGCTACATCATCGCTGACAGCAGGAGACATCCTGTTCTCAATGGCGCTGATCTGTGGTCTGTATACGCTCTTCCTGGTTGCAGAAATGTATCTGATGTTCAAATACGCACGCCTGGGGCCGAGCAGCCTGAGAACAGGGCGCTACCATTTTGAACAACCTATAGCGGCTGCGCAGGAAGCACGGTAAACAGGAGTCCACTATGTTTGAATATGAAGTCTTACGTTTTATCTGGTGGCTGTTGATCGGTATTTTGCTGATTGGCTTCGCTATCACTGATGGTTTTGACATGGGCGTGGGCATTCTGGTGCGTCTGATGGGGCGTGGCGATACCGAGCGTCGTGTCATGATTAACAGCATTGCGCCGCACTGGGACGGTAACCAGGTCTGGTTGATCACCGCAGGTGGCGCGCTGTTTGCTGCCTGGCCGATGGTTTACGCCGCTGCGTTCTCCGGTTTCTACATTGCCATGATTCTGGTGCTGGCCTCATTGTTCTTCCGTCCTGTTGGCTTCGATTACCGTTCAAAAATCGAAGACCCACGCTGGCGTGGCATGTGGGACTGGGGCATCTTCATCGGTAGCTTTGTTCCGCCAGTTGTTATTGGCGTTGCGTTTGGCAACCTGTTGCAGGGTGTGCCGTTCCACGTCGATGAATATCTGCGTCTGTACTACACCGGAAACTTCTTCCAACTGCTGAATCCGTTTGGTCTGTTGGCTGGTGTGGTGAGCCTGACGATGATTCTTGCTCAGGGTGCGACCTACCTGATGATGCGGACCACGGGCGATCTGCACGTGCGTTCCAAATCTGCCGCGCAGATTTCCGCGCTGGTGATGATGGTGACATTTGCTCTGGCTGGCGTATGGGTTGTTTACGGTATCGATGGTTACGTCGTGACGTCTGCGATTAACACCGCCGCTGAATCTAACCCACTGCGTAAAGAAGTCGTTCATCAGGCGGGTGCCTGGTTGATCAACTTCAATAATCATCCGATCTTGTGGGCTATTCCTGCTCTGGGCGTAGTACTGCCGGTGCTGACTACCCTTATGGCGCGCGCAGAAAAAGGTGCATGGGCATTCCTGTTCTCTTCTCTGACGATTGCTTGTGTAATTCTGACAGCAGGGATCGCCATGTTCCCGTTCATCATGCCGTCAGTGACCGTGCCTAACGTCAGCTTGACGATATGGGATGCGACGTCGAGCCTGCTGACGCTGAAAGTGATGACCGTGGTTGCGATTATTTTCGTTCCTATCGTGCTTTCTTATACCGCATGGTGTTACTACAAGATGTTCGGTCGCATTACCAAAGAGCAGATTGAGCAAAACACTCACTCTATGTACTAAGTAAGGAGCTTAATTTATGTGGTATTTTGCCTGGATACTCGGAACGCTTCTTGCTTGCTCACTGGGGATTATTACGGCCCTGGCGCTTGAGCAGAGTGAGGCAAGCAAAGCGGCTGAAGAAGATAAGCAATGAGTGATCTGGTCGATAAACTCTATCGCCTGATGGATAAGAGCCCGATAAGGGCTCTTTCCCTTATCATGGCGTTGCTGCTGGCGGGCTGTGTATTCTGGGATCCGACGCGCTTTGCGGCGCGTACCAGTGAACTCGCTGTTTGGCAGGGGCTGCTGCTGATTTGGGCCGTCTGTGCTGGCGTTGTTCACGGCGTTGGTTTTCGTCCGCATCGCCTGCTCTGGCGTGCGTTTTTCGCACCACTTCCCGCCTTTGTGATCCTGTGCGCAGGATTGTACTATTTCTTCGGTTAAAATAGTCTCCTATTCCATTTAGTTATGGGTTGCTTGCAGCCCATAATTATTTTCTTTCCGCTGTCACAATCCATTCCAAACCTCATTTCTCTTGCGTATAGTAGCGAGGTTTAATGCATTACCGGGATGTAGAGTGAGTAATTCGTTGTTTCGCTGGCCAGTTCGAGTCTACTTTGAAGACACTGATGCAGGTGGCGTTGTCTACCATGCGCGCTATGTTGCCTTTTATGAAAGGGCAAGAACCGAAGCGCTGCGTGAGCGCAACTTTCACCAGCAAGCCTTGCTAAGTGAGCATGTCGCGTTTGCTGTTCGTCGGATGACGGTGGAGTATCTTGCTCCTGCTCGCCTCGACGACATGCTGGAAGTGCAAAGTGAGATTATCTCGCTGCGTGGCGCTTCTCTGACTTTCGCACAGCGTATTCTCAATGCTCATGGCACCCTGCTAAGCCATGCTGAAGTTTTGATCGCATGCATCGATCCACATCAAATGAAGCCAATTGCGCTTCCTAAGTCTATTGTCGCGGAGTTCAAGCAGTGACTGACATGAACGTTTTTGATTTGTTCCTGAAGGCAAGCCTTCTGGTCAAACTAATCATGCTGATTTTAATCTGTTTTTCTATCGCTTCCTGGGCGATCATTATCCAACGTACCCGAATCCTGAATTCGGCGACGCGCGAGGCTGAGGCGTTCGAAGACAAATTTTGGTCGGGCATCGAACTGTCGCGTCTCTATCAGGAAAGCCAGGGCCGTCGCGATAGCCTGACGGGCACTGAACAAATCTTCCATTCAGGTTTCAAAGAATTTGCACGACTGCATCGTGCTAACAGCCATGCGCCGGAAGCTGTGGTGGAAGGGGCGTCCCGCGCAATGCGTATTTCAATGAATCGTGAGTTGGAAACGCTGGAAACGCATATTCCCTTTTTGGGCACTGTCGGTTCTATCAGCCCGTATATCGGCCTGTTCGGTACCGTTTGGGGAATCATGCATGCCTTCATCGCGCTGGGCGCAGTGAAGCAAGCAACCTTACAGATGGTTGCCCCTGGTATTGCCGAAGCCTTGATTGCTACAGCGATCGGCCTGTTTGCAGCGATTCCTGCGGTCATGGCGTATAACCGCCTGAGCCTGCGGGTGGGCAAACTGGAGCAGAACTACGACAACTTTACTGAAGAGTTCATCGCGATCCTGCACCGTCAGGCGTTCTCCAGCGACAACAGCAAGTAATCAGGGGGGATCATGGCACGAGTACGCAGAGGCCGTCGTGAGCTGAAATCCGAGATCAACATTGTTCCGTTACTGGACGTGCTGTTAGTGCTGTTGCTGATTTTTATGGCGACTGCGCCGATTATTACGCAGAGCGTCGAGGTGGATCTGCCTGATGCGACCGATTCAAAAACGGTCTCCAGCAACGACAATCCGCCCGTGATCGTAGAGGTTTCAGGTATAGGGCAATATAGTCTGGTTGTTGAGCAAAACCGTATGGAGCAACTCCCGGCAGAGCAGGTGGTGGCTGAAGCGCAATCGCGACTGGCAACCAACCCTAAGACGGTCTTTTTGATTGGTGGCGCGAAGGATGTTCCTTATGATGAGATCATTAAAGCGTTGAATTTGTTGCATCAGGCTGGCGTAAAATCCGTTGGTTTGATGACACAACCGATTTAAATGAGCACATCACGGTAATGATCGTTAAGCCTATTTCTGGCAACACTGTTTTTGGGAATCGCTTGTGTTAAAGGCAAACGAACAAAACGATAAGCTGAAACGCGCCGTTATTATCTCGGCTGTTTTGCACGTCATACTGATTGCTTTGCTGCTCTGGAGTTCGTCGACGCAAACGATGGATGCCAGCGGGGGCGGCGGAGGCTCGTCAATTGATGCTGTGATGGTCGATCCGAGCGCGGTGGTGGAGCAGTATAACCGCCAGCAGCAGCAACAGACCGATGCGAAACGTTCTGAACAGCAGCGTCAAAAGCAGGCTGAACGGCAGGCCGAAGAGCTTCAGCAGAAGCAAGCCGCTGAACAGCAACGACTGAAAGAGCTGGAAAAAGAGCGTCTGCAAGCGCAGGAAGAGGCGAAAAAGCAGGCTCAGGAACAGGCAGATCAGCGTAAGCAGGCTGAAGCGGCAGCTCAGCAGGCAAAAGAACAGCAGAAGCAAGCCGAAGCTGCCGCTGCAAAAGCGAAGGCTGAGGCTGAACAGCAGGCGAAAGCTGCAGCAGACGCTAAAAAGAAAGCGGAAGACGAAGTGAAGAAACAGGCGGCTGCAGCCGCGGCTGCTAAGAAGCAGGCGGAAGAAGAGGCTAAAGAAAAAGCCGCTGAAGCTGCTAAGCAGAAGGCGGCAGAAACCGCGAAAGCCGAAGCAGCCAAGGCTGCCGCAGAGGCAGCAAAAGAAGCTGAACAAGCTAAACAAAAAGCAGCAGCCGAGGCCGCTAAGCAAAAAGCCGATGCTGAAGCAGCAAAAAAAGCAGAAGCAGCCGCTGCAGCTAAGAAAGCCGCTGATGAGAAAAAGAAAGCAGCAGCAGAGGCCGCTAAGCAGGAAAACGCCGTTGATGATTTGCTGGGTGGACTGGCTTCATCGAAGAATGCGCCGAAGTCTGGCGGCGGGGCGCCTGCGGGGGCGGGCAACAACAAGAAGAGCGGTGCATCAGGTGCAGCGCTGGATAGCTATGGCGGTCAGGTGCGTTCAGCCATTCAGAGCAAATTTTATGACTGGCAGCTCTACAAAGGTCGCACTTGTACATTACGGATTAAGCTTGCGCCAGATGGCTTACTGATTGATGTCACTGCTGAAGGCGGCGATCCGGCATTGTGTCAGGCGGCTATTGCGGCTGCCAAACAGGCCAGAATACCGAAGCCACCGAGCACAGAGGTTTATGAGGCTTTCAAAAATGCGCCGATAGACTTTAAACCGCAGTAACCGGGCTGTTTACCCAATAGATTTAAGATTATTACGATGGTAAATAAACCAGGTTATGTTGTTTTGTTGACATTGGTTTGTTTTTGTTAAAATTCTGCTAATTTATCGTAGACTTCGCGTCTGGATAAGGGAGATGAGATGAAGCAAGTACTGAAAGTTGCATTAAGCTTTTTAATGCTGTGGACTGCGGTTGTTCACGCGGAAGTACGTATAGAGATTACCCAAGGGGTAGACTCTGCACGTCCTATCGGTGTGGTTCCGTTCAAATGGGCGGGGCCGGGCGCTGCGCCTGAAGACGTAGGCGGCATCGTGGGTGCTGATTTACGTAACAGCGGTAAATTCAACCCGATCGACGCAAACCGCATGCCTCAGCAGCCTGCGACGGCATCTGAAGTCACGCCTGCTGCATGGACGGCGCTGGGTATTGATGCGGTTGTGGTTGGCCAGATTCAACCTAGTGCCGATGGCAGCTATCTGGTTTCCTACCAGCTGGTCGATACCTCAGGTAACCCGGGTAACGTTCTGGCTCAGAACCAGTTCAAAGTCACCAAGCAATGGTTGCGCTATGCTGCGCACACGGCCAGTGATGAAGTGTTTGAGAAACTGAGCGGTATCAAAGGGGCGTTCCGTACTCGTATTGCTTACGTTGTTCAGACCAACGGCGGTCAGTTCCCTTATGAGCTGCGCGTTGCGGACTATGATGGTTACAATCAATTTGTGGTTCACCGTTCACCACAGCCGCTGATGTCTCCGGCCTGGTCCGCAGATGGTAGCAAACTCGCTTATGTAACGTTTGAAAGTGGTCGTTCTGCGCTGGTTATCCAGACGCTGGCAAATGGTGCAATCCGTCAGGTTGCTTCCTTCCCACGTCACAACGGTGCGCCTTCTTTCTCTCCTGATGGCAGCAAACTGGCATTCGCGCTCTCCAAGAGCGGTAGCCTGAACCTGTATGTAATGAATCTGGGATCTGGGCAAATCAGCCAGGTGACGGATGGCCGTAGCAATAATACGGAGCCAACGTGGTTCCCTGACAGCCAGACCTTGGCCTATACTTCAGATCAGGCGGGCCGTCCTCAGGTTTATAAAGTCAATGTTAACGGCGGAGCACCGCAGCGTTTGACCTGGGAAGGTGCCCAGAATCAGGATGCTGACGTGAGCGCCGACGGGAAGTTTTTGGTAACGGTTGGCTCTAATGGTGGAGCTCAGCATATTTCCAAACTGGATCTGGTAACGGGTGCCGTACAAGTATTAACGGACACGTTCCTGGACGAAACGCCAAGTATCGCACCGAATGGCACGATGGTGATCTACAGCTCCAAACAAGGACTGGGGTCAGTGCTACAGCTGGTTTCGACAGATGGGCGTTTCAAAGCGCGTCTTCCGGCTACTGATGGACAGGTTAAATTCCCTGCCTGGTCGCCGTATCTATAAGTACAGATATGTACAATAAACTCGTCAAAGGACATAAGAAATGCAATTCAATAAAGTGCTGAAAGGCCTGATGTTGGCTCTGCCGGTACTGGCAGTGGCCGCTTGTAGCTCCAACAAGAACGCGGACAATGACCAATCTTCCATGGGTGCTGGCAACAACGGCATGATGGACGGCGGCAACATGTCTTCTTCTGAGCAAGCTCGTTTGCAGATGCAAGAATTACAGCGCAACAACATCGTTTACTTCGGTCTGGACAAGTACGATGTAAGCTCTGAATTCGCTCAGATGCTGGACGCACACGCTGCATTCCTGCGTAGCAACCCGTCTTACAAAGTGACTATCGAAGGTCACGCGGACGAACGCGGTACGCCAGAATACAACATCGCTCTGGGTGAGCGTCGTGCCAACGCGGTACAAATGTACCTGCAGGGTAAAGGCGTTTCTTCCGATCAGATCTCTATCGTTTCTTACGGTAAAGAGAAACCAGCTGTTCTCGGTCATGACGAAGCGGCGTATGCCAAAAACCGTCGTGCCGTTCTGGTATATTAAGAGAATCGCATGAGCAGTAACTTCAGACGTCACCTGTTGGGTCTGTCGTTACTGGTTGGCGTAGCGGTCCCATGGGCCGCTACTGCCCAAGCGCCAATCAGTAATGTCGGCTCAGGCTCGGTCGAAGACCGTGTCACTCAATTGGAGCGTATTTCTAACGCTCACAGTCAGCTTTTAACCCAACTTCAGCAGCAGATCTCTGATAATCAGCGTGATATTGACAGCCTCCGTGGGCAGATTCAGGAAAGTCAGTATCAGTTGAATCAGGTTGTTGAACGGCAGAAACAGATCTATCAGCAGATTGATGGATTAAGTTCGCAATCCTCTTCTACACCGACGACAGATGGCACACCTGCCGCTGCTGCGGGTACTGATACCGGTGCGGCCAACACGGCGGCACCGGCCAGTACGGGTGATGCGAATACGGATTACAATGCCGCAGTCGCGCTCGTGCTGGAGAAAAAACAGTACGATCAGGCGATCAGCGCATTTCAGGCATTCGTCAAGAAGTACCCGGATTCAACCTATCAGCCTAATGCTAACTATTGGCTTGGTCAGTTGAATTACAACAAGGGGAAAAAGGATGATGCTGCGTACTATTTCGCCAACGTTGTCAAAAATTATCCCAAATCACCAAAAAGCGCTGAGGCGCTGCTGAAGGTTGGGGTGATCATGCAGGAAAAAGGTCAAACTGATAAAGCTAAGGCCGTTTACCAGCAAGTTGTAAAAATGTACCCCAATACAGAAAGTGCAAAGCAGGCACAAAAGCGTTTATCTGCGTCGTAATCCCGTCTTAATTGGCACAAAAATTGCGCATCATGAGCGGTTTTTGTGCCTAAACGTCTTAAGAGTAAGCAATCAAACAATTTTTCAAGAAAATAGGTTGCGCTGAAAATTTAAATCAGTAATATGTGCCGCCGTTGCCAAGGCAAACAGCGAAACGCTAAAGCAGCATGAAATTGGGTCGTTAGCTCAGTCGGTAGAGCAGTTGACTTTTAATCAATTGGTCGCAGGTTCGAATCCTGCACGACCCACCAATTTCAAGTGTGATAATTGATTTTGAATCGTGAAGGATGAGAACCGAAAGGTTCGACAAAATCGGCAGTATCGATTTTGAACAACGCGAAGGCGTTGGCCCGAAGGGCGAGTCCGTAGGACGAGTAATCCTGCACGACCCACCAATTTCAAGTGCAGTATCAGTAAGTATCAAGTAGTTCCGCATTGCGGGTCGTTAGCTCAGTCGGTAGAGCAGTTGACTTTTAATCAATTGGTCGCAGGTTCGAATCCTGCACGACCCACCATCTCTTAGTAATTTAATTCCGCATTACACAATCATTGCTTCTCTCCTCATCCACACAATGTTCATCGTGACTTTTAATCAATTGATCGCAGGTTCGAGCCGAGCGAAGCGAGACAGCAACGCGTGAGCGTTGACCCCGAAGGCCGAGTCATCCTGCACCATCCCCATTTCAGCAGTAGAATCCTTCCTCGAATAAATTCGCTTTAAGATCGCCATCACCGTTCCCTACTCGTTAAGGCTTTGCGGTATATTAGGATTTTACCCCTCTCGATGGGCGATAGGCGGCAGAGTTGTTCATCTCCGTCATAAACTACAGAGACAGCACTGCGCTGTCTGCCTGCAACTCGGATGATTTAAGCTATACAGCCCGTCAGGAGCTGTTTTCTAATCCTATCGAGCGGAATGGAGTCACTGCCACAGGGAAGCGTCTGTAGCCCTGTTTAGGAAGATATATGATTGGTCCGTTGATTAATGGTGCTGCTATCTTGATTGGTAGTGGCTTGGGCATTGTTTTGCGTCGCTTTATCCCTCAGCGTTTGCAGGATGGTCTTCCGCCAGCGTTTGCGATGGTGTCGATTGCAATGGGTATTACGCTGGTTGTTAAAGTCCAGCAGTTGCCTGCGGTGGCGTTAGCTATCGTGATTGGCGTTGCGTTAGGCGAGCTGCTCCGCATGGAGTCTGGTGTGCAGTGGGCTGGCACGATGATTCAGAGAGGGCTAAACCGCGTGCTGCCTGCACAAGAGCACCGCTTACCGCAGGATGTCTACACTCAGAACTTTACCGCGTTAATCGTGCTGTTTTGTGCCAGCGGCACCGGCGTGGTCGGTGCGTTGACGGAAGGGCTAACTGGCGATTATCAACTGCTGATCATCAAATCTGCTTTGGATATTTTCACTGCGCTGATTTTCTCCATCACGCTAGGCCTTGCTGTGATGTCTATTGTGATACCGCAGGTTATTGTCCAGACGCTGCTGTTCTTCTCCGCTAAATTGATTATGCCCTTTATGACCGATATCACGATGGGGGATTTTTCTGCCTGTGGTGGCATTATCATGATTGCGGTAGGGCTGAGGATCGCGCAGATCAAATCATTTGCAGTGGTTAACTTCCTGCCTGCTTTGGTGCTGGTTATTCCTATCTCTCTGTACTGGCATCGCATCTTCGCCTGAAGGGCAACGTCTGATTAGCGGCTGACGATCGAGGGCATGTCGCCGCTAAAAATTTGTATGACTTCCTGGTCGGTAAGCGGCACATTCTTACTACAGACATAAATATGCTTTCCTTGCGGGCTGATGCTCTTGGCTAGCTCTATGTAGCTGGCAAATTCGACCTGGCTGTGCCCGCCTTCATTCATCTCCATGGCATGAATGATGACATTGTGCGAGGAAAACAGGTCAATCAGCCGTTTGGCCGCCACTTTGCGCGTGAGTCGATCCAATAGCTTCATCGCCGGAATCATCTGCCCGAGCAGTAAGCGTGTGGTGGTAAAAGGCGTTTCTGATTTCTCCGTCACCTCTCGTTGCGTGTCCACGTTTCTGACGGTCAGGGTATCGCGATATATTCTGATATAGAGGCTGGCCATGCCATTTCTCTCCTTGTCTCTCTTCTACGCCGCTTTTCTACAAGTAACACATTCACACATTGCATATCACTGTTTTAAGCATATTAAACAAAATGGCGAGTTATCTGGAAAAAACACCGCGACTTTAGGGCGTTTTTTCGGTATTTTGTTTAGGATAAAAAACTCTGATGCTGATAGTGAATCAGTATCCGGTGTTACAACCCGAGTTGTCATCGTGGAAATCCATAATGAGTACCCTTTTTGATAGCAATGAGACCATTTATCCGTTTCCGCCGAAGCCAAAGCCATTATCAGCTGATGCGAAACAGCACTATCGTAGCAGGATAAAAACGCTGCTGCGGGAAAGAAACGCCGTCATGGTAGCGCACTACTATACCGATCCTGAAATTCAGGCGTTGGCAGAAGAAACTGGCGGCTGCGTGGCGGACTCGCTGGAGATGGCGCGGTTCGGCAGCACCCATTCGGCATCGACGCTGCTGGTAGCAGGTGTCCGCTTCATGGGGGAAACCGCCAAAATCCTCAATCCAGAAAAGACGATTCTGATGCCCACGCTGGAAGCAGAGTGCTCGCTCGATCTCGGTTGCCCCGTTGATGAATTTAGCCGTTTTTGCGATGCACATCCGGATCGCACAGTGGTGGTGTATGCCAATACTTCCGCGGCGGTAAAAGCGCGTGCCGATTGGGTGGTGACATCCAGTATCGCGGTGGAGCTGATCGAGCATCTGGATAGCCTGGGAGAAAAGATTATCTGGGCACCGGACCGTCATTTGGGAAGCTATGTACAGAAGCAGACGGGGGCGGATGTGCTGTGTTGGCAGGGCGCGTGCATTGTGCATGACGAATTTAAAACGCAGGCGCTGAAGCGTATGAAGATCCTGTACCCGGATGCGGCAATTTTGGTCCATCCAGAATCGCCGCAGAGCGTGGTAGAGATGGCTGACGCCGTTGGGTCGACCAGTCAGCTGATTCAGGCGGCAAAAACGCTGCCACAGCGCGAACTGATTGTGGCGACCGATCGCGGCATTTTCTACAAGATGCAACAGGCTTGCCCGGAGAAAACGTTGCTGGAAGCGCCGACAGCGGGAGAAGGGGCGACCTGCCGTAGCTGTGCCCACTGTCCGTGGATGGCGATGAATGGGCTGGAGGCGATTGCTAACGGCCTGGAACAAGGGGGAAGCGCCCATGAGATTCATGTTGATGCAGCCCTGCGAGAAGGCGCATTAATCCCGCTGAATCGCATGCTGGATTTTGCAGCGTCACTAAAATTGCGTGTGAAAGGGAATGCCTGACGGAGATCCTGGGCATCTTGATAGAGACTTCTTACAATAATTGAGACAGGGTGGTGAGATGGATTTTTTTAGTACCAGCAATATTTTAATTCATATTCCTTTGGGGGAAGGGGGATACGATCTTTCCTGGATTGAGGCGATCGGTACGCTGTTTGGCCTGCTGTGCATTTGGTTCGCGAGTCAGGAAAAAACCATCAACTATCTGTTTGGGCTGATTAACGTTACGTTGTTTGCCGTGATCTTTTTCCAGATTCAGCTCTATGCCAGTCTGTTGCTACAAATCTTCTTTTTTGCCGCCAATATTTATGGCTGGTATGCCTGGACGCGCAAGACGGACTCGCAGGAAGTGGAGCTGCGCATTCGCTGGTTGCCAATGCAGAAGCTGATTGGCTGGTCGGTGGCGTGTGTTGTCGCGATTGGCCTGATGACGTTCTACATTGATGCGGTGTTTGCCGTGCTGACGCGTATTGCCGTTTCTGGTATGCAAGGGCTGGGGCTGTCAGTGCAGATGCCGACCCTCCAGCCGGATGCGTTCCCATTCTGGGATTCCACCATGATGGTGTTGTCGATCGTGGCGATGATCCTGATGACGCGTAAATACGTCGAGAACTGGCTGCTGTGGGTGGTGATTGATGTGATAAGTGTGGTGATTTTTGCTTATCAGGGCGTCTACGCGATGGCGGTAGAGTACGCGATCCTGACGCTGATCGCCCTGAACGGCTCCTGGCTATGGATTAAGAGCGCACAGGAAAACCGCGTCAACGCGGTTTCACACGGGGTGTAACCCAAACTTAATGCTTGTGGTGGTGGCCTTCTGCCCCATGCTTTTCACCATAATGAATAGCCGAATGATGGCTTTCCTGATGGTGGAAAGCACAGTGGTCATCATCACAGCGTTGATATTCCATCTGCACCGTCGCATGTTCAATCTGATAGTTCTTCAGTAAATATTCCTGAATACGTCTTAACAGCGCATCATGATCGTGAGGGGGAACCACCTGCGCATGCAGCGTCATCATCGGTTTTTCGCCCACCTGCCATAAATGAACATGATGGATATTTCTGACTTCGGGGATATTCAGCGTCAGATCTTTCTGTAGAACCTCAACGCTAAGCTGGTTAGGTGTCCCTTCCAGCAATTCGTGAATGCTCTCTTTCAATAGCGCCCACGCACTGCGCAGTACCAGACACGACACCAAAATAGAGAGAATCGGGTCGATAGGCGTCCAGTTGGTATAAAGGATGATCACGGCAGCGGCAATCGCACCGACGGATCCGAGCAGGTCGCCCAGCACATGTAGAGCTGCTGCGCGGACGTTAATATTTTTCTCTTCGCTGCCGTGGTGTAACAGCCAAAATGCCACGATGTTTGCCACCAATCCGGCAACGGCGACAAGCAGCATGGGGATGCCAGCAACGGGCTGCGGATCATAGAAGCGCTGGATCGCTTCCCAGAAGATGAAAGCGGTAATCAGTATCAGCGTCAGTGCGTTCACAAAGGCGGCGAGGGTAGTGAGCCGCAAATAGCCGAAGGTGTGGCGCGCATTGGGCTTACGCTGCGCGAAACGCACGGCGACAAGTGCGACAAACAGCGCGGCGGCGTCCGTCAACATATGGCCCGCATCTGCAAGCAGGGCGAGAGAGCCGGACAGCAGGCCGCCAATGACTTCTGCCACCATAAACGTGGCGGTGATGATAAACGCGGCCAGCAGGCGTTTACTGTTGCCTGATTCTGTGTGGCTGTGGTTATGTGCCATAGATCACCCTGAGTAGCAGTTTTATTCCACTTTACTGAAACCCGCAGAGAAAACCTATTCTGCGCTTCACCGATCTGTCGGTTGAGCTATTTTCTGGTGAAAATAGGACGGATGCGCCATCTGAGAGCATTTGATCGCGTAAATCCCGTTGATTTCAGCGCCCTGATAACACCAGCTTGACATATAATAATCAATCTTCAATATGAAACATGCCGTTTCTCAGGCTACCCGCTCAGGCGGGATGGCGCGTATTGGATGGGGTTAACATACCGTTTCGGAACCGATGGATTTATTTATGAATTACCAAAATGATGATTTAAGAATTAAAGAGATTAATGAACTTTTACCGCCGGTTGCTTTGCTAGAAAAGTTTCCAGCCACGGAGAAGGCAGCGGAAACGGTATCATTCGCGCGTACTGCCATCCATAAAATTCTTAACGGCAATGACGATCGCCTGCTGGTGGTGATTGGTCCTTGCTCGATCCACGACACGAAAGCGGCAAAAGAGTACGCCGCGCGTTTGCTGACGCTGCGTGATGAACTGAGCGACGATCTGGAAGTGGTGATGCGAGTTTATTTTGAAAAACCACGCACCACGATTGGCTGGAAAGGGCTCATCAACGATCCGCACATGGACAACAGCTTCCAGATCAATGACGGCTTGCGTATTGCACGCCAGTTGCTGCTGGAAATTAATGATACCGGCTTGCCGGCTGCGGGTGAATTTCTGGATATGATCACCCCGCAATACCTGGCGGATTTGATGAGCTGGGGCGCTATCGGTGCGCGTACAACGGAATCTCAGGTACACCGTGAACTGGCCTCTGGCCTGTCATGCCCTGTCGGCTTTAAAAATGGCACCGACGGCACCATCAAGGTCGCGATTGATGCGATTAACGCCGCCAGCGCACCACACTGCTTCCTGTCTGTGACCAAATGGGGCCATTCGGCTATCGTGAACACCAGCGGTAACAACGATTGCCATATCATTCTGCGCGGCGGAAAAACACCGAACTACAGTGCTGAGCACGTGAGTGAAGTGAAAACTGGTCTGGAAAAAGCAGGCCTGACACCGCAGGTCATGATCGATTTCAGCCATGCGAACAGCAGCAAGCAATTTAAAAAGCAGATGGATGTCTGTACTGACGTCAGTGGGCAGATCGCGCAGGGCGACAAAGCGATTATGGGCGTGATGGTGGAAAGCCATCTGGTTGAAGGCAACCAAAGCCTGGAAAGCGGTGAGCCGCTGGTTTATGGCCGTAGCGTAACTGACGCGTGTATTGGCTGGGAAGACACGGAATCCCTGCTGCGTCAGTTAGCGTCTGCGGTACGCGAACGCCGCAGCAAGTAATATTAAATGGCGTGCTAGCTGATGCGCCATAGAACATAAATAAAAAACCCGGCACAGGCCGGGTTTTTCTCATTCAGCGGTAAATTACTTCGCTTTACCCTGATTTGCTACTGCAGCAGCTTTTGCAGCGATTTCGTCTGCGTTGCCCAGGTAGTAACGTTTGATCGGCTTGAAGTTCTCGTCGAACTCATAAACCAACGGCACGCCAGTTGGGATATTCAGTTCCAGAATTTCGTCTTCGCCCATGTTGTCCAGATATTTCACCAGTGCACGCAGTGAGTTACCGTGAGCCGCGATGATAACGCGCTCGCCGCTCTTGATGCGTGGCAGGATGGTTTCATTCCAGTAAGGCACAACACGTTCGATGGTCAGCGCCAGGCTTTCAGTCAGCGGCAGCTCTTTGTCGCTCAGAGAAGCGTAACGCGGATCATGGCCTGGGAAACGTTCGTCATCACGCGTCAACTCTGGAGGCGTAATTGCAAAACCACGACGCCATTGTTTAACCTGCTCGTCACCGTATTTCTCAGCGGTTTCGGCTTTGTTCAGACCTTGCAGCGCACCGTAGTGGCGCTCGTTCAGTTTCCAGGATTTTTCAACTGGCAACCAGGCTTGATCCAGCTCGTCCAGTACGTTCCACAGTGTGTGAATGGCACGTTTCAGCACGGAGGTATACGCGAAATCAAAGGCAAAACCTTCGTCTTTCAGCAGCTGACCTGCGGCTTTGGCTTCTGAACGGCCTTTGTCGGACAGATCGACATCGTACCAGCCCGTGAAGCGGTTTTCGTTGTTCCACTGGCTCTCACCGTGTCTTACCAGTACCAGCTTAGTTACAGCCATAGCTAAACTCCTTCCTATCCTAAGATTTCTGTGATAACTGATTTCATTATAGGGGCGGAGAACGGTTATCGGCAATCGATAGTCGATGGCAAGCGTGATTTATCCGCAGGTTATTTGCGTAAAATCACGCTCTGGCTTTACCGTTTCAGCAAACCGGATTCCCCCTTGTGCAATAGCAGATAAACCGCAGGGATCACCAGCATAGACAGCAGGGGCGCGCTCACCATCCCGCCTATCATCGGCGCAGCGATCCGCTGCATGATTTCAGATCCGCTGCCTCCACCCCACATAATGGGGAGTAACCCAGCCATAATCGTTGCTACGGTCATCATTTTTGGCCGTACGCGCAGAACCGCCCCTTCGTGGATGGCATCCATTAACTGCTGGCGCGACAGCGCCTGACCGGCCACGCGGTGTTTCTCCACCGCATGATTGAGGTACAGCAGCATAATGACGCCAAACTCCGCCGAGACACCCGCCAGTGCAATAAAGCCCACGGCACCGGCTACAGAAAGATTATAGCCAAGGATATAGAGCAGCCAGATGCCGCCAATCAACGCGAAGGGCAGCGTTGCCATAATCAGCAAGGCATCCTTGATGCGGTTGAAGGTGACATACAACAGCACAAAAATGATCAGTAGCGTAAAGGGAACAACGACTTTCATTTTTTCCGTCGCGCGCTCCAGATACTCAAATTGACCGGACCAGCTCAGCGACACCCCTTCCGGCAGCGTGACCTGCTGGGCGACGGCCTGTTGCATGTCTTCAACGGCGGATTTCAGGTCGCGACCGCGCAGATCGACATAAATCCAGTCCGACAGACGACTGTTCTCGCTTTTCAGCATCGGTGGCCCTTCGCTGACGCGAATATCAGCCAGTTCTGCCAGCGTCACTCTGCTGCCGTTTGCCGTCACAATGGGCAGGTCGCGCAATTTTTGCAGTGAATCACGTAATTCACGCGGATAGCGGATATTGATGGGGTAACGCTGGCGACCTTCAATGGTTTCGCCGATGTTCTGCCCGCCTATAAGCGTAGCGACGACCGACTGCAGTTCTTCAACGGACACGCCGTAGCGCGCGGCGCGTTGACGGTCGATATCAATATCGATATAGCGCCCGCCTGCTAGCCGTTCTGCCAGCGCAGATGTCACGCTTGGCACCTGTTTTACCACCTGCTCGATTTGCTCGGCAGTACGCTCAATATCTGCCAGATTATTGCCGTTGACCTTGATGCCCACCGGGCTTTTGATGCCAGTAGCCAACATATCCAGCCGGTTGCGAATCGGTGGCACCCACACGTTGGCGATACCCGGCAGGCTGACGGTGCGATCCAACTCGGCCACCAGCTTGTCCATGGTCATGCCCTCACGCCACTGGTCGCGCGGTTTCAGTCGAATCGTACTTTCCAGCATGGTGAGCGGAGCGGGGTCGGTTGCCGTTTCGGCCCGACCGGCCTTACCGAAAACCGACTCAACTTCGGGCACGGTTTTAATCAGTCGGTCCGTTTGTTGCAGCAGGCGACCCGCTTCACGCGCGGAGATGCCGGGCAGGGTAGAAGGCATATACAGCAGATCGCCTTCATCCAGCGGCGGCATAAATTCGCTTCCCAGGCGGCTGAGTGGAAAGAGCGTCAGCAGCAACAGCAGGCCGGAGACCAGCAGCGTGGTTTTCGGGTAGTTCAGCACCTTTTGCAGCACCGGGTGATAGGCTGCAATCAGCCAGCGGTTAATCGGGTTTGCCTGTTCGTCCGGTATCTTTCCGCGCACGAAATACCCCATTAATACCGGAACCAGCGTAATCCCTAATCCGGCGGCGACGGCCATGGCATAGGTCTTGGTAAAGGCCAGCGGTGAAAACATGCGGCCTTCCTGCGCCTCCAGTGAGAACACTGGCACAAATGACAGCGTAATGATCAGCAGGCTGCAAAACAGCGCGGGACCCACTTCCACCGCAGCCCGTTCCGCCAATTGCCACCACTCATTGTTCTGCGGCTGTTTGCCGGGGTTTTCATGCCTCCACTGCTCAATGACTTTATGCATGTTTTCTATCATCACAATCGCGGCGTCCACCATGGCGCCGATGGCAATCGCGATTCCACCCAGCGACATGATATTCGCGTTCACGCCCTGATAGCGCATGATGATAAATGCCCCGAGAATCCCCAGCGGCAGGCTGATAATTGCCACCAGCGCCGAGCGGAAGTGGAATAAAAACAGGGCGCAGATGACGGCGACAACGGCAAACTCTTCCAACAGTTTGAAGCTGAGCGTGTCGATGGCATGTTCAATAAGCTGAGAGCGATCGTAGGTTGGGACGATCTCAACGCCCGCTGGCAGGCTTTTTTGTATCTCCTGTAACCGTGCCTTGACGGCATGCAGCGTATTCAGCGCATTTTTGCCATAGCGCAGGACGATAATGCCGCCTGCCACTTCGCCTTCACCATTCAATTCGGCAATGCCGCGCCGCATCTCTGGCCCTTCTCTGAGCGTAGCGACATCCTGCAACAGCACGGGGATGCCGTTACGGGTGGTAATCATTACATGATTAAAGTCTTGCGCGGTCTTCAGGTAGCCGGTGGTACGCACCATGTACTCCGCTTCGCCCAGTTCCAGCACCGAACCGCCATTTTCCTGATTCGCCGCCTGAACGGCACTGACGATCTGCTGGTGGGTGATGCCCTGTGTCCGCATGCGTTCCGGGTCGACGACGATCTGATACTGTTTGACCATACCGCCCACGCTGGCGACTTCTGCCACATCAGGAACCGTTTTCAGCTCATATTTCAGCAGCCAATCCTGAAATCCGCGCAGGTCAGCCAGACTGTATTTTCCGCTACGATCGACCAGCGCGTATTCGTAGATCCAGCCAACGCCGGTAGCATCCGGGCCAAGCGAGGTTTTGGCCTCTGCGGGCAGGCTGGATTGCACCTGACTGAGATATTCCAGCACGCGGGAGCGCGCCCAGTAAGGATCGGTTCCGTCTTCAAACAGCACATAGACGTAGGCGTCGCCGAACATGGAAAAACCCCGAACCGTCTTGGCACCCGGAACAGAAAGCATGGTGGTGGTCAGCGGGTAGGTCACCTGATTTTCCACCACCTGCGGTGCTTTCCCCGGATAGCTGACGCGAATGATGACCTGCACGTCAGACAGATCGGGGAGAGCATCCAACGGCGTTTTTTGCAGAGAAAGCAGGCCCCACGCCGCCATGAACAGCGCCGCCAGTAAAACCAGCAGGCGATTTTTGAGCGACCAGCGAATCACGTAGGCAATCATGGATGGCCTCCGTGTCCGGCATGCGGATCGTCAGCGGGTAAAAAATGCAGGACGTGTATCCCGCTGTCGTCCATGCTGAACTGGAAACTGACGGTGCTGCCGATTCCCACGCCCTGAGGTAGCCCTGATGATGGCAGTGTGAAGTCCATCGTCATCGGCGACCAGTTGAGTGCCGGGACGGCTTCGTGCTCGATGGTAACCTGATTGCCGTTTATTGCCCTGATAACTCCTTGTGTTTGATAGCCAACCGGGGGAGTCGGCGTTGCTGGGTTTGCCGATGTCTCCGCATCAAACTGCGGTAAAGCGCTGCGCAGGCTGGCTTCAGAATCAATCAGGAACTGACCGGAGGTGACCACGCTGTCGCCAGCCTTCAAGCCATCGATGATTTCGACCCAGTCGCCCAGTGACGCGCCCGCAGTGACGTTGCGCGGGGTGAAATGGCCATTGCCATCGCTCAGCAAGACCCGGTTTTGGCTGCCGTTGACCAATAACGCTTCCTGTGGGATCGCCAGACGCGGCTGTGCCTGAGCGTGAGAAAGCTGTACGGTGAGGTACATGCCGGGTTTTAGCTGCTGTTGCGGGTTATCGAGTACAACGCGCGCTTTTAGCGTGCGCGTAGTGCTATCCAGCACGGGCAGCAGTTCGCTGATTCTGCCGTGGAAGGTTTTGCCCGGCCAGGCATTGCTGGCAGCGCGGATGTCGCTGCCGATAGTGAGTTGAGCCGCCTGTGATTCGGGATAATCGACATCGACCCAAACCGGATTCAGGCTGGCAAGCTCAAATAACGGCTGGGCAGGGCTTAACTGCATGCCTTGCCTCACCTCTAGCTTATTCACGTAGCCGTCTTCCGGTGCGGTAATGGCGATCCTGTCCTGCGGCTTGCCGCTACGCTCGACTTGACGAATAACCGTTTCCGGCATGAAGAGCAGCGACAGCCGCTGTCGGGCCGATTGGCTAAGGATATCGTCGCCCAACTGCCGCACTGCCAAATATTCGCGCTGCGCCGCCGCCCAGGTTGGGTTCCACAATGTGGCCAACGTTTCGCCTTTCTTCACCTGCTGTTGCAGCGCATTAACCGTAAGTTTTTCGACAATGCCGCCGCTGGGCGCGACGAGCGTGTGCAATCCGCGCTCGTTGATCGCAATGGTGCCGTAACCCGTGCTACGGTCGGCAAGTTCGCGTATTTCCGCGCGGGCGGTGCGGACGCCGAGGTTTTGCTGCTGGCGGGCGCTGACGGTGATACCGCCGTCATCCTGTGCTTCATCGGCGTAGCGGGGCACCAGTTCCATATCCATAAAGGGGGATTTCCCCGGCTTGTCGAAACGTTTATCCGGCACCATTGGGTCGTACCAGTAGAGGACGGTACGTTCTGGCACTGTGGCGGAGGGGGAAAGTGGCGCTTGCTGTTTACCCACCAGATAGCCCACGCCACCCGCGCTGAGGATAGCCAGCGTTATCAGGCTAAACATCAGCGATTTTTTCATTATTGGTTTGCTCATCATTGTGTTGCTCATCGCGTAGGGCTTCCCTGTGGCGTCAGATAGCGGATAGCGGCCCAATATTGGGCCATCTCCCGTGCGGTATCCTGAACGGCGATCCGGCTTTCGAGCAGTGCCCGGCGGGCATCCAGCACGGCAGAGAGATTACTGCTGCCGGATTGATACTGAGCCTGAATCAGTTTGATACGCTGCTGTTGCAACGGAAGAATCTCGCCGTTCTGACGCTGCCAGCGTGACTGTGCGGCGTGATATTGAGCTATTAGCGTATCGAGTTGCGCCTGATGTTCTCGTTCGGTGAGCAAGACTTTGTCGCGCGCTTCCATGCTGCGTGAGACGTCTGCGGCGTAGTCCTTATCCTGACGTTTGGATTTGAACAGCGGTAGATCGACCGTCACCATCATGCCCGCCATGTCGTCGTAATCGTCTCCGCGTTTCGCGTAATAGACTTCAACATCGACATTGGGGATGGCTGCGACGGCTGACTGCGCAGAGCGAGCCTGAGCCAGTTCGGCTTCACGCTGTGCCTGCTGCATTTCCGGGTGCTGGTGAATGGCACTGCTGAGTACAGCTGGTGGAGCTGGCAGACGTTCAAAGCGGGGCAGTTCGCCGTGGACATTGATATCTGTCATGCCGGTCAACTGCACTAGTCGAGCGTGTGCGATACGCGTATCCCGCTCGGCGTCGGCCAGTCTATCCTGCATGGCCGCCAGCGTCAGACGGGCATCCAGTACGCTACTGGTTTCACTGCCCGCCGCTACGCTCGCTTTTTGTGAGGCAATCTGCCGCTGGCTTTCATCGACCAGCGCGGCGACTTCGGCCAACGCTCTCTGTGAGAGCGCCAGATCCAGCCATGCCTGTGCCGTTTCCCGTTGCAGGCGAGCACGGATACTTTCGCTGTTACTTTGTAGTGCTTCGGCTTCGACCCGAATAGCCTGCGCCTTACTATCGCGCTTACGGCTGCTGACGTAGGTTTGCATGACGCCGATGCGCTGCATCGTCATACCTTCACGCGTGAGCCGGCTACCGTTGTTACCACCTAATGGCAAATTCTCGACGCCAAATTTCAACTTTGGATCGGGGAGTTGTGTGGCGGAGTCGGCCATGTTCTGTAGTGCGTTAATCTGGTGTTGATTGGCAGACAGATCGGCGGAGTAACGTTCCGCCGCCTGTAAGGCCTGTTCAAGACTCAGATCTGCCGCAAATGCGGCGGCAGGCAGCCACAGCAACATCGCCAGACACGCGCGCGCGGCGTCGTGTTTGGATAAATTCATGATGTGCTCCGGTTAAGGCTGCTGTGGTGTAATCGCGGTCAGAATGTAGCCGCTGTCGTTCTGGATAAAGCTGAACGAAACGGACGTGTTGATGGGTAACGGCGCTATTTTTCCCTCTGATGGCAGCGTGAAGGCCATCGTCATAGCTGGCCATTTTAGGTCGACAATGGGGGCGTGAGAGAGCGTCACACTGTCGGCGTTCCACTGTTTAACGATCCCGGTGCTCTGATAAATAACGGGAGTGGCCGCAGGAGGTGTGGTATGCATCATCGCATGATGCTGGTGGTCGTTTGCCCACGCGGGAAAAGTAACGGAAGAAACAGCAAAAATCAGGCTGCTGAGCAGAGCCATATAGGTGATACGCATAAAATAATCCCAATAAAATAATTGATAAACAAGGTGTTGCGCCTACTGGCGCAGGGGTTATCAATCGCTTGGGTTATTCTCTGAATCGACAGAAACGGATCTCAGCCGGAGGGCCAACTGCGGGAGGAGAGAGCCAGGCATCGCACGCCTGATTAAGGGTGACAGGGTTATCTGCTAAAACCAGTTCACCGCTGACTGGCAGTGCTAATAATTCCAGCGAGCCGTTATCCTGCTTAACGCTATCCGGTATGCAGTGTTTTTCGCACAGCGGCGTTTGCTGGTCGACAGCGTAAGACGCTTTAGCCGTATGCTGAGCGTGAGATGATAGAGACTGAACATCAGCCTGTTGCAGATGTGCCTGATGCTGGATAGTGGGGGATGTCTGGCTGAGCGTCATATCGCATTGGTGACCTGCGATAGCCAGTTGTGCATTCAGGAAAAGCCAACACAGCGCCAATAGCCATCCCCATCTGCCTTTATGGCGCAGATGATGAATAAGTAATGGAGACCGTGATGATGCGGACATGGCATCTCCTTTTTGGACGTCTTGGCAGTGTAAGCGTCTGAGCTGGAAGGGGGCAAGCGGGGAATGGCATAGTTTTGTAAAGTAGCGCTGTAAATTGGCAGAACCTTATCTGCCAATGTTATCAACAAGTTAATTATATTTTGCTGTTCGGTTACTGTACGAGAAACTGGTACGTGGTATCCGAGCGGTAGACTTTCCCCGGTTTCAGCCAGCAGTCGGGCTGTGGCCAGTCGGGGTGATTCGGGCTGTCCGGCAGGAATTCGCTTTCCAGTGCGACGCCGGCATAGTTTTCATACTGGCCACCGTCTCGCGAAGGCGTTCCGGCCAGAAAGTTGCCGCTGTAGAGCTGTAAGGCGGGGGCGCTGGTGAAGACGCTCATCAGCACGCGACCATCTGATGACCACAAATTGGCAGCCGGACTTTCGCTGGAACCGCAGGTACGATGCAGTAAGTAAGCATGATCGTAACCGCCAACGGCCATTTGATCGCTGTCGCGCAGGAAATCCTCTTCGAGCGTTTTTGGCTGGCGGAAATCCATTCCGGTCGCGTTTACGGGGGTCAGATCGGCGTTGGGAATCCCCGAACTATTGACCGGTAAATAATAGTCAGCAAACAGCTGCAATTGGTGTTTACGTACGTCAGTCAGATCGCCGTCAAGGTTGAAATAGGCGTGGTTAGTCAGGCAGACGGGGCAGGCTTTCTCCACGGTCGCCTGATACGAGATTTCCAGCGAATTATGTTCGGTCAGCGCGTAGGTCACCTGCACGTTGAGGTGCCCTGGATACCCCTGATCGCCATCCGGTGAGTGCAGTTGGTAAGTAACCTGGGTTGCATCCTGGCTGACGATTCGCCAGCGGCGGGCATGAAAGCCTTCCGGGCCACCGTGCAACTGATGCTCGTTCTGATTCGGAACCAGATGAAAGGTTTCGGTCTCTCGACTGAATGTTGCTTTGGCTATGCGGTTGGCATAGCGGCCAATCGACGCGCCGAGATAAGCGCTTTGCTGTGGGTACTGCTCGGGTGATGCGCAGCCCAATAAAACCTCTCGTACTTCCCCCTCTGGCAGTGGGAGTTCACAGGAAAGCCAGGTTGCCCCCCAGTCCATCAGGCACACGCGCATGCCTGCCTGATTCTGCAAGGTTGTTAATTGAAACGGCTGGCCATCTGGCGCCAGCGAATTGAGACTTTCATTCAACATGACTTGCTCCTGTAGAGGCTCGACAAGATAGAAGGGACTGGCCGATACATGCAGTATAGGGGAAGGCAGCAGAAACCAGCTCTGCTGCGCTCCCTCTACTCTGTCACTCGACGTGAAAAAACGCCGTTACGCTTCTTCGTACCCGTTAGGGTGGTTGGATTGCCAGCGCCAGGTGTCCTGCGCCATTTCTTGCAATGAGCGAGTGACTTTCCAGTTAAGGTCGTTTGCTGCACGTTCGGCATCTGCCCAATAAGCAGGCAGATCGCCCTGACGACGCGGGGCAAAATGGTAAGACAGTGGTTTACCGCAAGCCTGACTAAAGGCTTCAACGACCTGCAATACACTGTAGCCTACACCTGCTCCCAGATTGTAAATGTGCACGCCAGCACGATTTTGCAGGGTGTTCATGGCGGCGATATGACCGTCAGCCAAATCGACGACATGGATGTAATCTCGTACGCCAGTGCCGTCAACGGTAGGATAGTCATTACCGAAGATCGCCAGTGAGTCGCGACGCCCGACGGCAACCTGAGCAATATAAGGCATCAGGTTATTGGGCACACCTTGTGGATCTTCACCCATCTCACCTGATGGATGTGCGCCAACCGGATTAAAATAACGCAACAGCGTAATACTCCATTCCGGTTCTGCATGCTGTAGGTCTTGCAGGATTTGCTCGACCATCAGCTTGCTACGGCCATAGGGGCTGGCTGGGTGGCCCGTTGGGAAACTTTCCTGATAGGGCGTGCGTGGTTGATCGCCATAGACGGTGGCAGAGGAACTAAAAATCAGGTTTTTCACGCCTGCTTTCTTCATGGCCTCAACCAGCACAAGCGTACCGTAGACGTTATTGTCATAGTAACTTAGCGGTTCACGCACCGATTCCCCCACGGCTTTCAAGCCAGCAAAGTGGATGACGGAATCAATTGAATGCTTAGCGAAAATGTCGTCCAGCAGCGCGCTGTCGCGGATATCTCCCTGATAAAAAATGGGCGTTTTGTCGGTCAAACGTGTAATGGTTTTAACGACGCTAGCCTTGCTATTGCACAAGTTATCGAGAATGACGGGAGTGTGCCCGGCAGCCAGCAACTGTACGCATGTATGACTTCCTATGTAACCGCTACCACCCGTGACGAGAACGTTCATAATGACCCCTATTATCGCAATGCTGCAAAATAACATGGCTAGGCGCTGAAAAAGGTGATCTACAGCGAGAATCTGCCTCTGTTATCGATGGTTTTTCCACAAATAAGCGTAGTAAAGCGTAGGCTACAGTGTAGATGAGCCTGGCTTGCTTCCCTACATTTTATTTTGTGGTAGCGTTATCATCCCTGTTTTTAGGCGTTATTTACATAGTCCATCAATTTGGTAGCGATAGATGTCGTGGTGCGGGACAAAAGTGAGCCGGTGCGTGATGCACTCTGGCGCATCTTCAGCATGGTGAGAGACAAAGAGGAGCTGCGTTTCGCCCTCGCCAATCAGGATATCCAGCCAGCGGCGCACCAGTTGGCGATTGAGCGGATCCAGCCCCTGCAGGGGTTCGTCAAGAATGAGCAGGGCGGGGTGCTTGACTAACGCGCGTGCAATCAGCGTCAGACGCTGCTGACCCCAGGAGAGCGACTGAAATGGCGTATCGGCGATCGCGTCATTAAGCCCAAGCAGGGTGAGCCACTGCTCGGTCAGGTGGCGCTGACGGTCGGAAACGGCCTGATAAATACCGATAGAGTCAAAGAAACCCGACAGGATGACGTTGCGTACGCTGGTGCTGACGCGGTAATCCAGATGGAAACTGCTGCTGACGTAGCCGATGTGGCGCTTGATATCCCAAATGGTTTCCCCGCTGCCGCGTTTGCGACCAAACAGCGTGAGATCGTTGCTGTAGCCTTGCGGATGATCGCCAGTAATCAGACTCAGTAGCGTCGATTTTCCTGCACCATTGGGGCCGACAATCTGCCAATGCTGTCCGGGCAGCACTTCCCATGTCAGGTCATGCAGAATGGGGCGATCGTTGTATTGCACCACACCGTTACGCAACTGAATGCGCGCCTCGTCAGCGGGAAGTGTCATGTATCGCTGCGGATCTTCAGGCTCTGGCAGCGAGCTCCCCGACAGTTTTTCGCTAAAAGCGAGCTGAGCCACCAGCGCTTCAGAGAGGATCGTTTCACGCTCGCCGAGGCGGGTCAACGTACAGTCTGCCAGTACGCCAACATGGTTGATAAAGTCAGGAATGTCGTCAAAGCGATTCAGAATAAGCACCAGCGTATAACCCGTGCCCGCCAATTCTCGTAGCTCGTCGGCAAGCTGCTGACGAGAAGCAACGTCCAGCCCATCAAAAGGCTCATCGAGAATCAGCAAGTCGGGCTGGGGCATCAGCGCCTGACACAGCATCGCCTTACGGGTTTCCCCCGTAGAGAGGTATTTGAAACGGCGCTCCAGCAAATGCGCAATACCAAATTGACGTGCCAACTGTTGGCAACGCTCGGGATCGTTGAAGCTATCCTGAATCACTTCCGCCGTTGTGCGGCCAGTGTCATCTTCACCTTCACTCAGCAGATCGGTGTTATTGCGTTGCCACTCGTCGGAAACCAGTTTTTGTAATTGTTCAAACGACAGACGAACGGGGCGTTGGAATCCCGTTGTTCGTTCACCACGCAATAGCGGCAGCTCGCCGGATAGCGCCCGCGCCAGCGCCGATTTACCACTCCCGTTGGCCCCGACAAAGGCCCAACACTGGTTTTCGTCGAGCGTCAGTTCGTCCAGACGCAGCATGCGGGTATCGCTGAGACGAAACAGTCCCTGCGTGATTTTCAACAATGACATTTTCTATCCTTCGTCAGTCGGCGATAAGCAATGTTAAGCAAGGTAAATGTTAGCAAAGCGTGGCGATGATGACCCGGTCAGCATTGAAACAGGCCTTCACGTCCGTTCCCTGTTGCAGCTTTTGCTGCTCAAGCAGGGCGTTCGGCACCATAGCGCACAGTGTTTCTCCCCCTGTCAGCGTAATCAGGACTTCGCTGTTTTCCACACCGTGCTGAATGGTCTGAATTCGCCCTGGCAAGACGTTATCAGCAGCGGGCGCAGCGGATGTGGCAGCATACACATCGATCCACGGTGCTTTGATCAGCGCCAGCACCTCTTTTCCTTTCTGTAATTGCAGACGTTCGGCGCTTTGCTGCGTAATCAGTGCGCTGATCGCTGTTTTACCATCGGCGAGTAAAATATCCAGATGTTGTTGTACCTGTTCTTCACTGCGTGCGAGCACGGTTCCAAAAAACTGGTTACGCGCGCTGGTTTGCAGCGAGAAACGCGCGATGGCTGCCAGCAGGCTATCCAGCGGTAGCCCGTCTTCCTGCAAGACATCAAAGGCTTTTTGCTGAATCTGCGCGAGCAAATCGTACAGTTGGAGAAGGCGTTCGCCGTAGCGGGTAAGCTGAGCACCGCCGCCGCCTTTGCCGCCGGTCATACGTTCAACGATGGTCTGCTCGGCCAGCTGGTTCATCTCATTGATGGCATCCCATGCACTTTTATAGCTAATCCCCGCCAGTTTGGCTCCCTGACTGATTGAGCCGGTATGACGAATTTGCTTGAGCAGCTCAATACGCCGCGGGTCGGCGAATAAACGCTGTTGGAGTTTCAGGGTGAGAAGAATTTCAGCCTGCATAGTGAGGGCACCGTCGGTGAGTTTAATTCTCTGTATTGTCGCTATTTTCTTCATCAGGGGCAAATCGCACAAATAGACGCACTATTTTCTATTACTGCGGTAGACTACGTGGCAATTACGACGATCTCGGTTTACAGTGAAATAGCACACTCGGCTGGCTAAAGTAGCGGTAACCGTTGCAATAAGTGAGGTAAGCATGTTGGAGTTGTTGAAGAGCCTGCTGTTTGCAGTTGCCATGGTTCCTGTGATGATGGTGATTATTATGGGCGCGATTTATTGCCTGGGCGAAGTGTTTAACGTGTTGTCCCGTATCGGCCATTCCGACGGTCAGCGCGCAAAGAATCAGCACTGATTCACGATCCTTTTCTATTTTGATGTCCGGCTTTTTGCCGGACATTTCTTTTCTACCCCTCAACATATACCTCTTTAAAGCGCATGACACTGCTTTATCATTCGTTATATCATTATTTACACAACGATAATTGTCAGGAGACAAGAATGAAGCAGCAATGGTTAAAATGGTTTGCCGCACTGACCCTCAGTGCAGGAATGGCGCTGCCTGCGGTGGCAGAAGATAAAGTCACGGTGTTCGCCGCGGCATCACTGACGAATGCGTTGCAGGAAATTGCCACGCAATATCAGAAAGAGAAAAACGTTGCCGTCGTGGCGTCTTACGCATCATCTTCAACGCTGGCGCGCCAGATTGAGCAAGGTGCACCTGCCGATCTGTTCATTTCTGCTGACCAACAGTGGATGGACTACGCGCAGGATAAAAACCTGATGGATACCGCCACGCGTCACACGCTGCTGGGCAATGAACTGGTGGTAATTGCGCCGAAGGCAAGTGCGCAGAAAGATCTCAAAATTGATGATAAAACCGACTGGAAAAGCTTGCTGAAAGGCGGACGTCTGGCCGTTGGCGACCCGGACCATGTGCCTGCCGGAATCTACGCGAAAGAAGCGTTACAGAATCTGAAAGCCTGGGATGAACTCTCCCCGCTGATGGCTCGGGCGAACAACGTGCGTGCAGCGATGGCGCTGGTGGAACGTGAAGAAGCACCTCTGGGTATTGTTTACGGTTCTGACGCGGTTGCCAGCGATAAAGTTAAAGTTGTCGGTACGTTCCCGGCAACGAGCCATAAGCCTGTCGAATATCCGATGGCGATAGTAAAAGAACATAAAAACCCAGCGGTTACCGGTTTTTATGACTACCTGAAAACGCCGGAAGCGGCAGCAGTATTTAAACGCTATGGCTTCGCGCCGCGTTAATGATGCTGAGTGATTACGAATGGCAGGCGGTTGAGCTGAGCCTCAAAGTTTCCGTTGTGGCTGTGGCGTGCAGCTTGCCGTTTGGGATACTGATGGCGTGGATTTTGGTGCGCTGTCGGTTCCCCGGCAAATCGCTGTTAGATAGCATTATCCACTTACCACTGGTGTTGCCGCCAGTGGTCATTGGTTATCTGCTGCTGGTGGCGATGGGAAGACGCGGCGTAATCGGTTCCTGGCTCTATGACTGGTTCGGCTTCAGCTTTAGTTTTAGCTGGCGCGGTGCCGCATTAGCGTCGGCGATTGTCGCGTTCCCGCTGATGGTTCGAGCGATTCGGCTGTCACTGGATGCTGTCGATAAACATCTGGAACAGGCCGCACGAACACTGGGTGCCACACCCTGGCGTGTGTTTTTCACCATCACATTACCTCTCTCTTTTCCTGGAATCGTTGTTGGAACCGTATTGGCGTTCGCCCGTTCGCTTGGTGAATTTGGCGCGACAATTACGTTTGTTTCTAATATTCCCGGTGAAACCCGAACCATACCACTGGCAATGTATACCCTGATTGAAACGCCCGGCGCGGAGGCTGATGCAGCAAGGCTGTGTATCATTGCCATTGTCTTGTCGCTGGCTGCGCTGTTGGCATCGGAATGGTTAACAAACTGGAGCCGCAAGCGGTTGGGGGGATAATGCTGCAACTCGATTTTCATCAACAGCTGGGCAGCCTCGAACTCCGCGTTCAGTCTGAACTGCCCGCGAACGGGATTACCGCTATTTTCGGTGTGTCCGGTGCGGGGAAAACGTCGCTGATCAATGCCGTTGTTGGCCTGACTCGCCCAGATAGCGGGCGGATTGTGCTCAATAACCATCTCTTGGTGGATACGCAGCAGCGTATTTTTCTTCCACCGGAAAAGCGTCGAATCGGCTATGTATTTCAGGACGCCCGCCTGTTTCCACATTATCGCGTACGTGGCAATTTGCGCTATGGTATGGCTGAGACAATGGAATCGCAGTTCGATGACATTGTCGGTTTACTGGGTATTGAACCGCTGCTGAATCGCTATCCACGGACGTTGTCCGGTGGAGAAAAACAGCGTGTCGCGATTGGCCGGGCATTGCTGACTGCGCCGGTACTGCTGCTCATGGATGAACCGCTGGCGTCGCTGGATTTGCCCAGAAAGCGTGAGCTGTTGCCGTATCTGGAGCGTCTGGCGAAAGAGGTCAATATTCCGATTCTGTATGTCAGCCACAGTCTGGAAGAGATTGTCCGACTAGCCGATCATGTTGTGGTGCTCGATAAGGGCAAAGTGAAAGCGCAAGGGATTCTGGAAGAGGTGTGGGCCAGCAGCGCACTACGCCCCTGGTTACCGAAAGAAGAGCAGAGCAGTATTCTGAGTGCGCGCGTGTTGGCTCAACATGAACATTATGCGATGACGGCGCTGGCATTAGGCGACCAGAAGGTATGGGTCGGTAAAGTCGAACTGCCGCAGGATTCTGCATTGCGTATTCGGGTGAATGCCGCGGATGTTTCTCTGGTTTTACAGCCGCCGGAAAAAAGCAGTATCCGTAATGTGCTGTGTGCCAGCGTAGTGGAATACCTTGATGTCGACGGGCAGGTTGAAGTAAAACTTGCGGTCGGTGAGCAGACGCTATGGTCCCGCATTACGCCGTGGGCACGGGACGATCTCGGACTTCATCCCGGGCAAACGCTCTATGCGCAGGTTAAGAGCGTGTCGATTACGGCATAAGTACAGGCTGAGCGATGAGGCTGTGTCCACATCGCTCGGTCTCGATTCATGCGAAAGACAATACCTCCATCGGCATCCGCGATGATGAAATGAATTTTGCCCCACCGGGCGAGGGCATTCTGGCGTGGGAAGAGATTATCCCGGCAGCGTCCAAAGCGGGCACGCAATGGTTTGTTGCTGAGCATGACTTGCCGAAAGATCCACAGGCCATTATTTCCGCTGCTTACCAGTCTCTGTATGAAAAGCTGAGTAAGGTGAAAAGTAAGTAAGGAATAGCTATCAACCTGCGGTCAGCGGACCGCAGGTGGTCAGAAATGAGATAGCGAAAGGTGAATGTTGCGTGGGTTAGCTGGATGCCCGTTCGACAAACGTCCATTCCAGTAAGCGTTTTTCTGTTTCGCTGTCAGGCTGGTCGATCTGTTGTAATAGCAGCTTCACGGCTTCTCTGCCGATATGTGCGGACGGTTGCTGAATTGTACTGAGCTGGGGAGAGGTGATATAACCCAGCTCCGAACCGTCAAAACCGATCACCGCAATGTCTTGCGGCGCGCTCAGCCCCGCCTCGCAGATTGCAGACAGTGCGCCTGCTGCCAAGGTATCGGACACCACAAAGACGGCATCCGGCCGATCCGGCGCGTTAAGCAGCGCCGCCATTGCCGCCTTTCCACCCTGGTAGCTCAACGCGTTGGCGTATTCGACTTTGTCATAATCAAACGCATTTTCCGCGAGAGCGTCGCGATAACCTTTCTCTCGCTGCTGGGCGTAGAGATAATTCATATCGTGATTAATCATGGCGATACGGCGACGGCCTTTGCCAATAAAGTGATTAATCACAAAGCGTGATGCTTCAGCGTTATCAATCCCAACGGATGAAATGGCGGACGTGTCGTCATGCTCGGCGCACTGCACCCAAGGTGCAGTGCCAATCATGTCCTGAAGCGCAGAAAGCGTTGAAATAGCGTCCATGGTGATCACGCCATCGACCATTTTACCGGACAGCAGTTGCAGGCTGGAGTGGGCGCGAACGATATCGGCACCGGAATTGCACAGAAGAATGCGATAGCCGTTTTCTTCCGCTTCCGCCTCGATACCTTTCACCACATCGGCGCAGAAGGGGTTAGCAATGTTGGAAACCATGACTAATAGCATATGGCTGCGTGCGGTACGCAGCTGGCGGGCCAGTAAGTTCGGCTGATAATTGCTGCTTTTTATCGCATTGAGAACACGTTCCCGGTTTTGCGGCTTCACGGTATCAATGTTATTCAACACCCGTGAAACGGTGGCAACCGAAACACCTGCTATCCGTGCTATTTTTTGAATCGACATAATTCAGAAGGCACTCACGCTACTTATGCTTGGCTGAGCAGATTACCATAAATATCTCTGGCTGCATCCCGCAGGCGTCGCACCTGCGGGATGAATAACATAAGAGAATGAACGGCCTGATGCCTTAATTAGCGACCTTCACCCACGTTTGCTGTTGATGGCTTTGTACGATGGCGTCAATGATGAACATGATGTTTGCGCCGTCGTAGAAGGTGGCAAAGTTGAACGGATCGACGCCCGGGCGTTTGCCGTCGCGCAGATAGGCGTAAAAATTCGCCATCATATTCTTAAAGGCATCCGGCCAGCCTTCGATATGCCCACCGGGGAAGTGGACGGTGGCGGCGGCTTCTGGGTTCAGTAACCCAGGATCGTCCGATAATAGCTGATTCGGCTTATCGCGATGGCCGATCCACAGTTGCTGCGGTGTTTCCTGATCCCAGGCCAGCGATCGTTCACTGCCGTTTACTTCAAACGTCAGGCGGTTTTTCCGACCTGCGCTGACCTGAGAAACGGTAAAGGAACCGCGGCTGCCATCATCAAAACGCAGTAAAACCGTCGCGTAATCCTCGGTTTTGACCGGCTTGTCGTCGTACTCGGGTGATGCATCAGACGATGAAAATGTGGCAGTGCCGTTCCGGTTGGATTTTCGGATCGGATGGACGATAGCGAAATCCGCGAAAACCTCGACAATTTTCCGGCCAGAAATAAACTGCACTGTATCGCACCAGTGCGAGCCGATGTCGGCCACCGCGCGGGAAATGCCGCCGTACTCCGGTTCAACGCGCCAGTTATAGTCGGTATCGCGCAGCATCCAGTCTTGCAGATAACCGCCGTGTACGGCAAAGACGCGACCGATCTCCTGACGCTTAATCATGCTGGCAGCCTGTTGCACCATGCCAAACTGGCGATAGACAAAGCTGACGCCGTGAACAACGCCTTTTTCTTCCGCCAGCGCCACCAGTTCACGCGCTTCTTCACTGGTCATACACAGCGGCTTTTCCGAAAAGACATGCTTGCTGGCCTGAATAATCTGTTTATTGATCGCGGCATGGAGATGGTTTGGCGTGCAGTTGTGGATCGCGTCGATGTCTGGATGATTTAACAACTCAGCGACGCTGCCGTAGGCATGAGGAATATTGAGCTGGCGCGCTTTCTGCTGAGCTATATCCAGCGAGTTTTCTGCCAGCGCCACCACGTCAACAAAACCGAGACGACGAATCGCTTCTATATGTGCCGGGCCAATAAAACCGGAACCAATAATGCCAACGCGGATCATTCTGCGTTCTCCTCTTTTAATCCCAACATTTTTCTTACCAACGGACGATCGTCGCTGGTGGCGGCGAAATCGTCAAAAGCGCGCTGAGCGACGGGAATAATATGGCGATTGATAAAAGCCGCCCCTTCTTTCGCGCCGCAATGACTGTCTTTCAGGCAGCATTCCCACTCAAGCACGGCCCAGCCGTCGTAATCGTATTGAGCGAGTTTGCTGAAAATCGCGCCAAAATCGATCTGACCATCCCCCGGCGAACGGAAACGTCCGGCACGCTCTGCCCATGACTGATAGCCGCCATACACGCCGCTTTTGCTCGACGCGTTAAATTCCGCATCTTTCACATGGAACGCTTTGATTCGCGCATGGTAACGATCGATAAAACCGAGGTAGTCCATCTGCTGCAAATGCATATGGCTGGGATCGTAAAGAATGTTGGCGCGCGGATGGTGGTTGACGACATCAAGGAAGCGTTCAAAGGTCACGCCGTCGTGTAAATCTTCTCCGGGGTGAAGCTCGTAGCACACGTCCACACCGTGCTCGTCAAAACAGTCGAGGATCGGCGTCCACAGGCGACCGAGTTCTTTAAAAGCCTCCTGAATCAGGGCTTCTTTACGCGGCGGCCAGGGGTAAAAATAGGGCCAGGCCAGCGCACCGGAAAACGTAGCATGGGCGTTGAGGCCTAAGCGTGAAGAGGCTTTTGCTGCCTGCTTGATTGCTGCAATAGCCCACTGTTGGCGAGCTTGTGGATTGCGACGGTAGGCTGACGGGGCAAAATCATCAAAGGCATCGTCGTACGCGGGGTGGACGGCAACGAGCTGTCCTTCCAGATGGGTCGAAAGTTCGCTGATGGTCAGCCCGTGCTGTGCCAGCAGGCCTTTCACATCATCACAGTAAGTTTGGCTGTCGGCGGCTGTGGCCAGATCGAAAATATGTGGATGGTTACAGGGAATTTGTAGCGCTTTAAAGCCTAATCCGGCTGCCCATTGCGCCAGATTTTCCAGCGTGTTAAAGGGAGCCTGATCGCCAATATACTGGGCGAGAAAAATACCCGGTCCTTTTAACGTTTTCATGATTACCTCCTTTGGCAACGGGGTTGAGGTCGTGAGTACCGTTGCACGGTTGCGATAGCAGTAGCGGAAAATACGTTGGGATGAGGTGCTCCAGGCGGCCTCATCCCATTTTTCCCTTAAATAATCCGTATCAGGCGGTTAGGCCCGCTCCTCTTTATATTTGAACGAGAAGAGGAAAATGATGGCGATGGCGGCAGCGGCAATGGCAGGGATCCACCAGAAGGAAGTCCAGATTGCGGGTTCATTCAGCGCACCATTGTCGAAGAGGCGGTTATAAATAGCACCGGAAACCTGCGACCCCAGCAGCATGCCGATACCGTAGGTGAACAGAACCACCAGACTTTGTGCCTGACCTTTGATTTTTTCTCCGGCGATGCGGTCGGTGTAGATGAAGCCAATGACGAAGAAGAAGTCATAGCACACGCCGTGCAGCAGGATACCGAGATAGAGCAGCCAGCGGGTTTCTTCGCTCACGCCGAGTGCGAAGAACGCATAGCGTACGAACCACGCCAGCATGCCGATGAACAGCATGTATTTCACGCCCAGTCTTCTAAACAGCAGCGGAATGATCAGCATGAAGAAGATTTCGGACATCTGGCCGAACGACATCGCGGTGCTGACGTTGCTGATGCCGACATCGCTCAGGAAGGATGCGGTGTAAGCGTAGTAGGTGCCCAGCGGAATAGAGATCAGCATGGCGCAGATGGCAAATACCAGAAAATGGCTTTTCTTCAGCAGCGCAAACGCATCGGCACAGAACAGATCGCGCAGCGCCAGCGGCAAGCCTTTTGCGGGGGCAGGGGTATGCGGCAGCGTCAGGCTGTAGGCTGCCAGAACGGCGGAACACGCAGCAGCGACGTAGAAAATAGTGACGCTTGCGGAGATGCCCGCCATCCCGATACAGACACCGGCGACGATCCAGCCGATCGTGCCGAAGACCCGTACGACAGGAAAGCTCTTCTCACTGTTGCTCAGGTTATGGAACGCAATGTTGTTGGTTAATGCCAGCGTAGGCATAAAGCACAGCGTGTAGGCGAACAGGAGGATCAGCAGCTGTGTGCCGTTTTCGCTGATCAGCGCGTTGGGTACAAAGAACAGAATGACGGCGCCTGCCAGATGCAGCAGCGCCATGACTTTCTGCGAGGGGAAGAAGCGATCGACCACCATGCCCAGCACAAACGGGGACAGGATCGAGGCGATCGGCGCGGCAGAGAAGGCGTCGCCAATCATGGCAGCCAGATTATGCTGTGTCATAACCAGGCCTAACGTAACCGACCATGAACCCCAGATGAAGAACTCTAAAAACATCATGAGTGACAGTCTGGGAACTACGAAGGCCGGTTGTAACGATTTGGTAGCTGTGTTTTCAGATGAAGAAACCATGTGGTATCCCTCTTAAAAGTAATCGATTACAATCTGTGTTTTTTAAATGTAATCGATTACTTTTAACTTAACCGCAGCTTTTAGCCATAAATGAGATCCTTATCACTAGAAAGTTATATAGCCATAGCGTAGCTGGCTGTTTTCGCGCAATGATCGGGTATCTGCTTTGCTTGAGGGGAAAAGAAGAATGACGCACTTTGTTTTAGTGGGCGATGTCGGCGGCACCAACACGCGTTTGGCGCTGTGTGACGCCATGACGGGGGAGCTGTCGCAAATCGAGACTTATTCCGGGCTGGATTTCCCTTCTCTGGAAGGGGCGGTCCGTGATTATCTCGATTCGCGACAGGTCACGGTGCAGGATGCCTGTATCGCAATTGCCTGCCCGATTACCGGTGACTGGGTGGCGATGACGAACCACACCTGGGCATTTTCTATCGCTGAAATGAAAGCGAGCCTGGGCTTACGCCACTTTGAGGTCATCAACGACTTTACCGCCGTTTCCATGGCGGTGCCGGTGATGGGGAGTGAGAGTCTGCTCCAGTTCGGTGGCGGGGAACCTGTGCCGGGTAAGCCCGTTGCTGTGTATGGTGCAGGCACGGGGCTGGGGGTTGCTCATCTGGTTCATGTTGCTAATCAATGGATTAGTTTGCCGGGTGAAGGCGGGCACGTGGATTTCGCGTCTAATAGCGACGAAGAAGACAACATTTTGGCGGTATTACGCCAGTCGCTGGGGCACGTTTCCGCAGAGCGCTTACTCTCCGGGCAGGGGCTGGTGAATATTTACCGTGCCGTGGTGTTGTCCGATGACCGCACGCCGGAGGCGCTGGAGCCGAAAGATATTACCGAACGGGCCGTCAACAACACGGATGTGGATTGTCGCCGCGCGCTGTCACTATTCTGCGTCATCATGGGACGCTTCGGCGGCAATCTGGCGTTAAATTTAGGCACATTTGGCGGGGTGTATATTGCGGGCGGTATCGTACCGCGCTTTCTGGAGTTTTTTAAAGCTTCCGGCTTTCGGGCAGCGTTTGAAGACAAAGGGCGGTTTAAAAACTATATGCAGGATATCCCCGTGTACCTGATTACCCATGAACAGCCGGGATTAATGGGGGCGGGAGCTTACCTGCGGCAGGTGCTGGGCAACGCGCTGTAAGTGAGTCTGCTCGTTGAACGCAATCAGGCAATCGCCTAATACGGCCCGCTTGCCTGATTGCATCATTGTTGGTTATGCCAGAATGCGAGTGCGGATGACATCGGCGATGCTGGGTTCCTCATTGCTGCCAATCACCAGATCGGCACGCGCTTTGATTTCGTCAGCGCTGTTGCCCATGGCGACTCCTAATCCTACGCCTTCCAGCATGCTGATATCGTTAAAGTTATCGCCGAATGCTACGACATCTTTCATGCTGATGCCCTGCTCGCCAAGCCATTGCTGAAGCAGTTTGCCTTTGCTGTTGCCGGTTTGAGCAATATCAACCTGATCTTGCCACGACCACTCGCAGGCCAGTCCGAGCTGCTTTTCTACCTCTGCGGCAAAATGATTCAGCGTGGGGACATCGGCGTGCGTGGTCGCGAATTTCCAGATAGCGTGCGATGCTTCCGTTTGACGCACCAGATTTTCCACCTGTACAAAGCGAGGGCGCTGCTGTTCCGGTAGGTTAGCGGCCCATGCCTGCGTGCGCACTACGTGTCCGGTAGGGTACTGATAATACATGTCGTCATCGGCATACATCAGTCCGTGAATATCAAATTCTTCTAGCAGCGTGATGACATTTTTTGCCTGTTCAACAGAGAGCGGATTGGTGTGCGATGCCTGGCCTTTCTGGTAATCATAGACATAGGTGCCGTTACAGCAGATAGCGGGCGTATCCAACTGCAATCCCTGATAAAAAGGGTGAATGGCAGAGTGGTGGCGCCCGGTGACGATCATCACTTTGATACCTTGCTGGCGGGCCAGCGCGAGTGCGCTAATCGATTCGGGCAGGATTTTTTTCTGTTGATTCAGCAGCGTACCATCAAGATCAAGTGCAATTACTCGGTAGGTCATAGTTGTCTCGCAAATAAAAATGTGAGTATCAAATAAGTCTTACGATAAAGGACGCGGCGAAAAATAGACAGACAACAACGAGATAAAAGTGCCTGAGGTCCATTTGATGACGAAAGGTGCCGTGCGCCGGCGAGAAATCAAGCTAAACGGACAATTTGGCAATGCCGTTGTCGATTTTCTATGCTTTCAACGGTTTATCATCTATTTTTTAAGCAGTTGACCAAAACGCGGCTTTACAATGTGCGATGGACTGTTTATAGTGCGCGTCATTGCGGAGGAGTGGCCGAGTGGTTGAAGGCACCGGTCTTGAAAACCGGCGACGCGAAAGTGTTCTAGAGTTCGAATCTCTACTCCTCCGCCAAAAAATTCAACGGGTTAGCTTAGGCTAGCCCGTTTTCGTTTTTGGTTGCTGGCATTGTGTTGGTATACCTTACTACGAAAATTGCATCACTATTCAGAAGGTTCTGGCGCTGACTAATCTAACATTGGGCCAATTTTGTCTTTCTGACGTATGCAATCCCCCTTGTCTTTTTGTTTTGTGGCCATTGAATAACTGTCTATCTCTGTTGCTCCCTTCATCGTCAAATATCGCCTTCGCTTTAATTCTGCATAAATGACATATCAATTCTTGCACCTGCTCAATCTCGACCTTTCTGCGAGCGTTGCCGCACGCGCCAGTTTTAAACCAGTTTCGCATATGGGAAAACGTCGAGTCGTTATTATTGGCCGCTAACTAAATTCAATGGGCTATTAAATTTAATGGCTCTTATAAATCCAGGGGCTAATTATGCCAGGTCACGTTACACCAAATGATTTACCACCGATTAATGAATTAGATGAGTACACTTCCCATATTCCCGAACTCCAAACCGATACGTCTGTTTTAGCGGGAAGCGGTGGCCCCGCAAATTTTCAGGCGAGTGCGTTAGCGAACCGAACAAAATATTTAAAACGTACTCTGGATTCAGTGAGTCAGGAATTAATTGAAATCGATCAATCGATAGCCGCAGCACAGCAATCAGCTGACGTGGCGAAACAGGGGGCTGACGCATCTATGAAAGTAGCAGCGAATGGTGCAGATATTGTTGACCCTGCTGTATTTCGCGCAAGTATTGGCCTGAGCAATGCAATGCTGCGGGGGGATCTCGGCTGGGGGAGCCAGGCGAAGAACATCGGGAACAATGTTAATCTGTTCGACTACTTCACTCGCGACAGACCTGCGGACGTTTACTGGGTTAACCAGACCGGAATCAACCGCCCACCAGATTTCGCTGACTGTGTATTGCTATGGAACCCTATCGAGCATGCTGATTTTTACGGTTGTTTGCTGGCTATCGGTTTTACTACTCACGGTGCAAAGACGGCAACGATTGGTGTCGCTAATGGTGTGTGGGAAACGTCATGGAATGTCGGCTGGGACGCCCGAAACTTGTCTCCCGTTACAGCAAACACAAATCAGGTCATCCATGCATTAAAAGTCTATATGGCTAATTGGGCATCATTGATTTTGATGCCCGAAGCTCCTGGTCAGCCCAGCTATTTACAAGGCAATGATTTCGATGGTTTAACGCGCTGGACTCTCGGCTATCAGGATATAAACACGAATCATCTTACGTTGCGCAACAACAAAGCGGGGGTTGCGATGACGATGCACTCCGATCGGAACATCTACATGTCGTGTGATGATTTCGTGCTGACAGATGCGAAAGGGTTTGTGAGGAATACCGCGGCTGAACCTGCTCTTGCCAACATCAGCGCAGTGCTGAATTACTATGCGTCCGAACAAAGCATGGGATCTACCAGAGATGACGCTGGGAACGTGTGGCGGACACATATATCAGCGCGCCATCGTGGCGGTAATGGTAATCAAGAGCCGACAGCCGACAGCCAGAATTTTGGTTTTGCTATTGTCGACGACAATATGACATCAGCGTATTACCAGATAAACGTAGTCAAACAGGTTAACGGCGTCTGGCAGCAAGCCGTTGGACTGTACCACACGGGTAACACAACCGCGGACGCCAATGGGTTTATTAAGGTCGCTTCGCCAGTGGTGAAGTTGTTCGGTGCTGGAATGTCTGAGCTCAATACAGAGAGTGAAGGAGTAGTAACTGCGCGAATAGATCGAGGTGTGTACCGGATTTCGGGCTGTCTCGGCCTTAATGCCGATCTGGCTTGGGGAGGACTTGAAGGGGGAATTGTTGGTCCGCGTTGTCGCAACGGGCTTGAACGCCTGTGGATTGATTATGACGTTGAGCAGGACGGATCTATCGTTATCCGCACGTATCACCGCACGCACCCGAATGCGATGCCGTTCGCACGCAACGCACGTGACGGCTATGTTGAGGGCGATCCGATTGATATCCCAACTGATACATTCCTGAGTATCCGCGTACAAATGCCTGCACGCGAGGCCACGCATTACGCGCCGATCGTGGAGCCTTCGGTCAGGCACAGTAATGTGTATTGCAACACCGTATCTCCTATCCAATGAGACCTAATGGGCCGCTTCATGCGGCCTTTTCATTTCTGGCGTTCAGGTGAGCAGAAATTCTTTCGCGTGCCGTTTGCGTAATCTGATCTATCGCTTTCACCGCCTATTCATGACTACCGCATCATCAGTGTCCGTTAGCTAAATCAATCATTACTTAAATCAGCCATTGCTTAAATCAATAGTAGCCTTGCGCTGTCTCTGTAGAATAGAGTGATTGGTCATTTATGGTATACCGTGCGTCAGGTTGAGCAAGTTCGTTATCCGTTCAATGAACCGCTTTTGAGCCTTCCTGAGCCGCCACATTCGCGTGAAATAAGGAGAATACGATGCAGCAAGTTGTTTATGTCGCCAGCCCGGAAAGCCAGCAGATCCACGTTTGGCAACTCGGTGCTCAGGGTAATCTGACATTATTGCAAACCGTTGATGTTCCAGGGCAAGTTCAGCCGATGGTGATCGCACCGAATAAGCGTCATCTGTATGTCGGGGTACGTCCTGATTTCAGGGTTCTGAGCTATCGTATTGATGAACAGGGTAAATTAACTCAAGCGGGTGTGGCGTCTTTACCGGGTAGCCCGACGCACCTGTCTACCGATAACGACGGACGTTTCCTGTTCAGCGCGTCTTACAGCGGCGCTTGTGTTAGCGTTAGCCCGATTGGTGCAGATGGCATCGTCGGCGAGCCGATTCAGCAACTGGACGGACTGGAAGGGTGCCACTCTACCAATATTGATCCAACGAATACTGTCGTGTGGGCACCTTGCCTGAAAGAAGACCGTATTCGTCTGTACGACCTCAGCGCTGATGGCAAACTGAGCGTGCATCGTCAGGCTGAAATGACGACGGTATCTGGCGCGGGTCCACGCCATATGGCTTTCCACCCCAATCAGCGTTTTGCCTATTGTGTCAATGAACTGGACAGCTCGGTGGATGTGTACCAGTTGGATGCAGCTAGCGGCGAATTGCAGAAAGTGCAAACGCTGGATGCCATGCCAGCAGGTTTCAGCGACACGCGCTGGGCGGCAGATATTCACATTACGCCGAATGGCCGTTTCCTGTATATCAGCGATCGTACTGCCAGCCTGCTGAGCGTTTTCCAGGTGTCTGAAGACGGCAGTACGTTAACGCTGACCGGTCATCAGCCGACCGAAACGCAGCCACGCGGTTTCAATATCGATCATACCGGTGAGTTCCTGATTTCAGCAGGCCAAAAATCTCAGCACATCGAGGTATATCACATCGACCAGAACACGGGCGATCTGCAACCTCTGGCGCGTTACGCTGTCGGTCAGGGACCAATGTGGGTGTCGGTGCTGGCGCTGGACTAAGCCAGACACAACATTGAGATTAAGCCCTGCATTGAATCCGCAGGGCTTTTTTTTCGATTAACCCCGGTATTCGATAATCGACAAACCTGCGTTGTAGTCTGTGCTGTAGATGATGCCGTCGGCATCAACAAACACATCGCAAGACTGGATAATCTGCGGCCTGCCGGGACGTTTATCGACCATTGTGGCTGGCGCAGCAGGCACCAGCGCACCGGTTTCTTTCGGCTGGTACGGATTACTGATGTCGTAAGCCCGCACTCCCGCATTTTGATACGTGGCGAAAATCAGTGACGAACTGATGAAGCTGCCCGGCCGGTTTTCATGCAGGTTATGTGGGCCAAAGTGTGCGCCTTTCTTCACATAATCCGCCTCTTTTGGCTGCGGGAAGGTGGCGATGCTCACCGGATTACTCGGATCACGAATATCGAACACCCAAATCAACTTCTCGCCATCTTCCTGATTATCCAAAACGGCTTCATCCAACACGATCAGCAGATCGCGGTCCGGCAACGGCAGCGCCGTGTGTGTACCGCCGCCAAACGGCGGGCTCCAGTTGCGGTGGCTGATGAGCTGTGGATTAGTGCGATCGCTCACGTCCAGCAGGGTCAGCCCGCCATCGCGCCAGCTCCCATAGGCGGTATCACCGCTGATGATGGCATGATGCAACGCGTAACGCTTACCTTCCGGCCAGCTTGCGCGTTCTCCACCGGCGGTGTGCATGCCGGGTAGCCAGTAGCGGCCCGCAACTTCCGGACGCTGTGGATCGGCCAGATCGATAGTCAGAAAGATGTAGTCGCTGTAGCCATCGAGCAGGGCGGAGACATAGGCCCAGCGCCCGCCCACGTACCAGATACGGTGAATACCGATGCCGTCCAGCGGCAGGAAGCTGATTTCGCGCGGTTTATCCGGCGTTGAAATATCGAAAATTCGTAATCCGGCGCTCCAGCTTTTGCCCTGCTGTTTGGTACTGACCGTGTCGGCGACGGAACGGGTGTAATAGACCTTTTCTTCGGCGAAGCTGGCTTCGGCAAACAAATCGCGTGCGTTAACGACAAGCAGCAGGTCATCGTGCGTTTGCAGGTGGATATTCCAGGTACCGGGCGGGGCAGCAATAAACCCCGCCGGCTTGGGATTTTTGGCATCGCGCACATCCACAATCGACACGCCTTGTGAAACCATATGCCCGATGTAAGCGTAGCCGCGATGAACCATCACCTGCACGCCGTCGGGTCTGCCGCCCTGATCGCTGTGTCCAATCAGCCGCATATTGCGGCTGTAATCGGGGGTGGGCAGAGGAGTCGATGCCATAACGTTATCTCCGTATTATTTCGCCTGTTTGGCTTCCAGTGTAGCAAACCACGGTGCGATAAAATCATCCGTGTGGCCCCAGCCTGGGATGATTTTCGCCAATCCGGCGACGTTGACCGCACCCGCCTGGCTGGCTAACAGCGCCTGCGGAATCGCAGCGGCGCGGAACTCGTAGGTTGCTGGCGTTGGTTCACCAGCTATCTTGTTGGCAACCAAACGCAGGTTAACTTTACCGATCAGTTTTGGATCGACGGCCACGCTGACTTTCCACGGGCTGCTCGCTTCGCGCATCAGCTGTAAATCCTGATTGGAGATGTCGATGCTGTACAGTTTAATTTCAGTCCGACCGTTTTCTTTCAATGCCTTATAAGCGCCCTGGCTGAAGGCATCCCACGATCCCCAGATTGCATCGATTTTGCCTTTCGGGTATTTCGCCAGCACCGCGCCGACTTTGTTGGCGGTATCTCCCTGTACGTCGGAGGACACGGCGCCAATCGATTCCAGTTCCTTGATGCCGGGGTTAGCTTTCAGGATCTGCTGATAGGCGAGCTGGCGGCGTTCCATCGGCGGGAAGCCTGCAACCCACAGCTTGATGATATTGGCGCTACCGTTGAAATCTTTCACCAGTTGGCCGAGTGATTCGTTAGTCAGTGAAGCGTCATCCTGTTGGGTGACGGTCACGCCTGGAATTTCGCCGTTTACGGCGGTATCAAATACCGAGACGGCAATGCCGCTGTCGACGATACGCTTAATCAAATCGGTAGAGTAGGGATCGCGGCCCTGCGACAGGATGATGCCGTCATATTTCTGGCTGATGGCCTGATTCACGAAATCCTGAAAGCGGGCATCGTCGCCGTTGCTCAGGAAGGTGCTGACCTTGAAGCCCAGCTTTTTGCCTTCTTCGAGTACGCCGGAAACAAACTGCGTGGTGTTGTCGTCCGATCCCAGATTACGGATAACCGCGATGCGAACCGGGCCGTCATGATTGGCGATAGCCGCTGGAACGGGAGCAATGGTGGCGTTCTGATTGGCCAGTGCCGGTAATGCGGTCAGTAAGCTCAGTGCAAGCAGGGCAGGCGTAAATTTCTTCATTATCAGCTCCATGGCGTTTTATAAAGGGATCTTGTGTTGACGATAGTGTGTTGTGTTGATGGCAGTATTGTTATGTTTTCTGCGTCACTACTTTATAGCTGTCTTTATGTCTGGATGTCTATTTAAAAATAATACTGCATCATAGCCATTGAGCGATAGTCGGGAAAGCGGGGAGAGTTATGACGTTTGGATGTAAGTTATAACGATTTGTGCTGACTGCGGATAAAAGAAAAATGCCCGCGAGGCGGGCATTTGAGACTGTTGAAAAACCGATTTGTCGAACGAAAACGGGAGTAGCGGAATAGAAGAGTAAAGCGTTTGCGCCAGGGATGGCGCAATCCGAGCTTACATGGACGTACTCGCAGCGTCTTTACGATCTATCCGTTACTACCGCACTACGGACTTTGTGAATACGGTGAGATCAAAAGCGAATGAATTATTTCTTCGCTTCTTTCTCTTCCATTTCACGTGCCCAGCGTGGGTGGTGTTTACGCGCCCAGCGTTTGGAAACTTTGCCTTCAATCATCCCTTTGATTGACCCTTTGACCCAGAACGCCATGTACATATGGATCAGGATGGCGTGGATAAGGACGATAGCCGCAACCGCATGAAGCAGGATGGCATAGCGCACGACATCAATCGGGAACAGGTGGGCAAAATAAGGGCGCCACATGATAATCCCGGTGATCAGCAGCACCAGCGTCAACCCCATGATGCTCCAGAACATCATCTTCTGACCCGGGTTGTATTTACCCACTTCAGCGACTTCATGCTCATTGCCTTTTAATACCTCAACAATATTGAGGAACCACGGCAAATCGCGCTTTTTCGGGATGTTATGGCTAACAAACCGGAAGAACATTGGGATCAGGCAGATGACGATCAGCACGCCAAAAAACGGGTGCAAAATACGTCCCATTTGTGGCGTACCAAACGTCTGCGTCAGCCATTGCAGGGTTGGGAAAAACAAAGCAATACCCGAGAGCGCGACCAGGAAAAAGCTAATCACCACAATCCAGTGACAGATGCGATCGATGAACTTGGTGCGCAAAATCATTTGTGGTTTACTCATGTTTGTCTCCCCCTTCTTTGTCTTCTCCCTCGTGCTCATGCTCCATTTCCTCGGTGTTAGGACCGACACCGACGTAGTGGAACATTAACCCGGCGAACGTGGCGACAAACCCTAACGCGGACAGTGGTTTCAGAATGCCTTTCCACAGATTGACCGGCGTGGAAATCTGCGGGTTGTCTGGCAGATTGTGATAGAGCGATGGTCTATCTGCGTGGTGCAGAACATACATCACGTGCGTACCGCCCACGCCCTGCGGATCGTAGAGGCCTGCGTGCTCATAACCACGGCTTTTCAGATCGGCGATGCGCTCTTCTGCCAGATGCTTCATCTCTTCTTTCGTACCGAAACGGATGGCACCGGTTGGACAGGTTTTCACACAGGCTGGTTCTTGCCCCACGCTGACTCTGTCGACGCACAGCGTACATTTATAGACACGGTTATCTTCTTTATTCAGGCGTGGAATATTGAACGGGCAGCCAGCGATGCAATAGCCGCAGCCGATACAATGCTCGGACTGAAAATCAACGATCCCGTTGGCATACTGAATAACGGCACCGGCAGAAGGGCAGGCTTTCAGACAGCCCGGATCGCTACAGTGCATACAGCCATCTTTACGGATCAGCCATTCCAGACGATCGTTCTCTTCCACTTCGGAAAAGCGCATCAGCGTCCAGGATTTGGCGCTCAGATCCGCCGGGTTGTCATAAACCCCGAGGTTATGGCCGACTTCGTCACGAATGTCATTCCACTCTGAACAGGCCACCTGACAGCCTTTACAGCCGATGCAGGTGGTGACATCGATCAGTTTTGCCACTTCGCTTTTGTCATTACGCACATGCGGAGGCGGTGTAAAGCCGTTGGTGGCCGAGCGTTTAATAATATCTTGTGATTGCATTGACATAGTTGGCTACCCTTACACCTTCTCTACATTAACCAAAAACGCTTTGTATTCAGGCGTTTGTGAATTAGCGTCGCCGACGCTCGGGGTGAGTGTGTTAGCCAGGAACCCTTTACGTGTGGTTCCCTCAAAGCCCCAGTGGCAGGGGATTCCAACGGTTTCCACGCTGCGTCCGGCAATTTCCAGCGTTTTGATACGCTTGGTGACCACCGCCTTGGCTTTGATGTAGCCACGCTGGCAGGAGACTTTGATTTCATCGCCTGCTTTAATGCCTTTGCTCTTCGCCAGATTTTCACCGATCTCAACAAACTGTTCCGGCTGCACAATCGCGTTAAGACGTGCGTGTTTTGTCCAGTGACGGAACAATTCAGTAATCGAGTACGTTGTTGCCACGTAAGGGAAGTCCTTCGCGGTGCCCATGGTTTTCGCATCACGGGCAAACAAGCGCGCTACCGGGCTGGAAATCACCGACGGATGCAGCGGGTTAGTGCCGATAGGTGATTCGATTGGCTCGTAGTGCTCAGGGAACGGCCCGTCGACCAGTTTGTCTACGGAGAACAGACGTGCCAGACCTTCCGGCAGCATGATGAACGGCCCGGTGTCTTTGCCCGGCGGTACGGTTGCGGCGAAATCAGGCACATCAATGCCTTGCCATTTCTGACCGGTCCATTCCAGCAATTTACGCTTGCTGTCCCACGGTTTCCCTTGCAGGTCGGCGGAAGCACGGTTGTAGAGAATGCGGCGGTTTTGCGGCCAGCACCATGACCAGTTTGGCGTACAGCCCAGACCGGCATCTGCGTTGTCGCGTTTATCCATCTGGTTACCTGCTTCTGTCCAGCTACCGGCATAGATCCAGCAGAAGCTGGACGTGGTGCCGTCATCGCGCAGCTGTGAGAAATCGGCAAGCTGCTGACCTTTTTTCAGGATCAGTTTACCGCTGTCGTCATAGATATCGGCCAGCGCCACACCGTTGGCTTCGCGGGCGATCTCTTCCGGATGCGGATCTTCCGGGTCTTTATAGTTCCAGTTGATGTTCATCACCGGGTCGGGATAAGCACCGCCTTCTTCTCTATACAGCTCACGCAGGCGCATCAGCAGCTTACCGAGGATTTTACCGTCGTGACGGGCTTCTCCTGGTGGCTCAGCCGCCGCCCAGTGCCATTGCAGCCAGCGACCCGAGTTGGCGATAGACCCATTCTCTTCGGCAAAGCAGGAAGACGGCAGGCGGAAGACTTCAGTCTGGATAGACTTTGTATCCACATCGTTGAATTCGCCATAGTTCTGCCAGAACGTAGACGTTTCCGTGACCAGCGGATCGATGATGACCATATACTTGAGTTTGGAGAGCGCTTCTGTCGCTTTATTCTTGTTGGAGAACGCGGCAACGGGGTTAAAGCCCTGAACGATGTAGCCGTTCATTTTGCCTTCCACCATCAGCTCGGTTTGCACCATGACGTCGTAGCTACGATCCCACTTCGGCAGCCAGTCATAACCCCAGTTATTCGACGCTTGAGCATTATCGCCGTAGAAACTCTTCATCATGCTGATAAAGAATTTTGGCGTGTTCTTCCAATAGTTAACCTGGTCAGGCAGCAGCGCGGTCGGCGTGATTTGTCCCAGATAGGTTTTCAGATCCGTCTGCTTTTCTGACGGCAGCGGCATATAGCCCGGCAGATTTAATGACAGCAGGCCCAGATCGGTATAACCCTGAATATTCGAGTGGCCGCGCAGCGCATTGATACCGCCGCCAGCCATACCGATGTTACCAAGTAAAAGTTGGATCATTGCCGCTGAGCGAATGATCTGTGCACCGTTGGTGTGGTGCGTCCAGCCTAAGGCGTACATGAACGTCGCCGTTTTGTTCGGCACACAGGTTTCGGCCAGCGTGCGGCAAATCTCTTCATAATCTTTGGCTGAGGTACCGCACAGGGATGTCACCATTTCTGGCGTATAGCGGGAAACGTGTTTTTTCAGCAGGTTCCACACGCAGCGCGGGTGAGATAGCGTGGTGTCGCGTTTGGCAAAGCCAGATTCATCAAGCTCATACTGCCAACTGGATTTATCATATTGACGTTTTTGTTCGTCGTAACCGCTGAACAAACCTTCGTCAAAGCTGAAATCTTCTCGTACGATCAGGCTGGCGCTGGTGTAGGACACCACATACTCATGATGAATTTTATCGTTTGTAATGAGGTAGTTAACGATACCTAACAGAAAGGCGGCGTCTGAACCTGCGCGAATGGGCGCGTAGAGATCGGCAACGGCCGCGGAGCGGTTAAAACGCGGATCGACAACGATCAGTTTTGCATTATTGTGCGTTTTCGCTTCAACGGCCCATTTGAAACCGACCGGGTGGGCTTCTGCCGGGTTGCCGCCCATGACGATGATGACGTTGGCGTTTTTGATATCAACCCAGTTGTTGGTCATGGCGCCACGGCCGAATGTCGGTGCCAGCGCGGCGACGGTTGGCCCGTGACACAGGCGAGCCTGGCAGTCGATGGCGACCATGCCGAGAGAGCGGGCAAATTTCTGGTCGAGAATACCGGTTTCGTTGCTGGCAGCAGAAGAGCACAGCATACCGGTAGTCAGCCAGCGGTTGACGGTTTCGCCTTTGGCGTTGGTACGTTCGAAGTTGGCGTCACGGTCAGCTTTCATCAGGCGCGCAATGCGTTCGATCGCGTCGTCCCAGCTGATTCGTTGCCATTTGTCTGAGCCTGGCGCGCGGTATTCTGGGTAGAGCAGGCGGTTTTCGCTGTGGATGTAGTCGACCAGACCCGCACCTTTCGGGCAAAGGGAGCCGCGGCTGACTGGGTGGTCCGCATCACCTTCGATATGGAAAACGGAAGGTTTTGCATTCTTGGCGCCATCTCCCAAGCTGTACATGAGCACACCGCAGCCGACCGAACAGTATGTGCAGTTGTTACGCGTCTCTTTTGCGCGTAACAGCTTATATTGACGTACTGATGCCATTGCTTCCGTGGGTGTAAAGCCCAATACCGCGAGAGTGGTTCCAGCCATCCCCCCCGCGCAAACTTTAAAGAAACCTCTTCTATTTAGTTGCATTAGTTTCCCTGTGTAATTATGTGTCATTTTTGTTGCGAGCAATTTAACAACACACAAGTTGTGGGCTTTGCGCGAAATCAAAATTTAAGTATTTAAACCCCCATTACACCTATAAAGAGGTATATTTTTTATTCGTTATATATTGTAATGCATAACGGTTTTGTTATTTCATGGTTACAAACTATGCGGAGCCGCGTGTCAGTCGGAAAGGAATAAACGGGGATTTGTGGAGAAATTGTTGCAAAAAAAAGCCGGATAAGAATCCGGCTTGATGTGATGATTATTTGACCTGCATACCCGGCTGGGCGCCGCTGTCTGGGCTTAGCAGGAAGATATCTTTCCCACCTGGCCCCGCAGCCATCACCATACCTTCCGATATACCGAAGCGCATTTTACGCGGTGCCAGATTGGCGACCATGACAGTTAAACGACCTTCCAGCTTCGCCGGATCGGGATAGGCTTCACGGATGCCTGAGAAGACCTGACGGGTTTCACCGCCTAGATCCAACGTCAAACGTAATAGCTTATCAGAACCATCAACCAGTTCAGCCTGCTTAATCAAGGCGATACGCATATCGACTTTAGCAAAATCGTCAAAGTTAATGGTGTCCTGCACCGGATTATCCGCCAGCGGACCGGACACGACCTTTTGCGCGGTGACCATGTCTTCTTTAGACGCGTCAACCATCGCGTTGACTTTATCCAGATCGATGCGGTTAAACAGCGCTTTGAATGGGCTAACCTGATGGCTCAGCAGTGGGGCGGTGATCGCGTCCCAGCTCAGTTCCGTGTTCAAAAACGCTTCTGTGCGCTGTGCCAGCGATGGCAGTACCGGCTTCAGGTACGTCATCAGCACGCGGAACAGGTTGATGCCCATTGAGCAAATAGCCTGTAGGTCGGCATCCCGACCTTCTTCTTTCGCCACAACCCACGGCGCTTGTTCGTCGACATAGCGGTTGGCAATATCCGCTAGCGCCATGATCTCACGAATGGCACGGCCTGATTCACGGCTGCTATAGGCTTCCGCAATGCTGACGGCAGCGTCGGTGAAGGTTTTGTACAGCTCGGCGTCGGCCAGTTTGTCCGCCAGTTTGCCGTCAAAACGCTTGTTAATGAAACCGGCATTACGCGACGCCAGATTGACGACCTTGTTCACGATGTCAGCATTCACGCGCTGCACGAAATCTTCCAGATTAAGATCGATGTCATCAATGCGAGAAGACAGTTTTGCCGCATAGTAATAACGCAGGCAATCGGCATCCAGATGCTGCAGGTACGTGCCTGCTTTAATGAAGGTGCCGCGTGATTTAGACATCTTGGCACCATTGACCGTGACGTAACCGTGTACGAACAGGTTCGTCGGTTTACGGAAACCGCTGCCTTCCAACATCGCCGGCCAGAACAGGCTGTGGAAATAAACGATGTCTTTACCGATGAAGTGATACAAATCCGCGTCTGAGTCTTTCTTCCAGAAATCGTCAAAATTCAGATCGCCACGTCTGTCGCACAGATTCTTGAACGACCCCATGTAGCCGATTGGTGCATCCAGCCAGACATAAAAATATTTGCCCGGTGCATCAGGAATTTCAAAACCGAAATACGGTGCGTCGCGGGTAATGTCCCACTGTTGCAGACCAGAGTCGAACCACTCCTGCATCTTGTTGGCGACTTGCTCTTGCAATGCACCAGAGCGCGTCCAGGCTTGCAGCATCTCGCTGAACGCGGGCAAATCGAAGAAAAAGTGCTCAGTGTCACGCATCTCTGGCGTGGCGCCAGACACCACTGATTTTGGTTCGATCAACTCTGTTGGGCTGTAGGTCGCGCCGCAGACTTCGCAGTTATCGCCGTATTGGTCGGCAGCCTTACATTTCGGGCAGGTGCCTTTGACGAAACGATCCGGCAGGAACATGCCTTTCTCTGGGTCATACAGCTGAGAAATGGTGCGATTTTTAATAAAGCCGTTCTCTTTCAGCCGACCATAAATCAGACCTGACAGCTCGCGGTTCTCTTCGCTATGCGTGGAGTGATAGTTGTCATAGCTGATATTGAAGCCAGCAAAGTCTTGCTGATGCTCCTGACTCATCGCCGCAATCATCTCTTCCGGCGCAATACCCATCTGCTGTGCTTTCAGCATGATTGGTGTGCCGTGGGCGTCGTCCGCACAGATAAAGTGAACCTGGTTGCCGCGCATTCGCTGGTAACGAACCCAAATATCGGCCTGAACGTGTTCAAGCATATGACCGAGGTGGATTGAACCATTAGCGTAAGGCAGCGCGCACGTTACCAGGATTTTCTTTGCGACTTGAGTCATGAGGAACTTGCTTTCTTTTGTGAATAGAGGGAGATCGATGTTAACCGATAGCGCCTTGCTGCGTAAACCGCTGGCGTGAGTAAAACGGCAGGAAACCACATGGCAGATTTTAATTTGCGTAGCGTTTCCACGTTTTTGACGCCGAAGGGCGTCAGGCTTCCCTCGCTCTGGTATGCTATATACGGTCTCAACGGTCAAATATGAGAATTTCAAGGAGCCGGAATGAACGCGACAGTCCCCGAACAACGCCCAGAAGCACTACGTGCGATGGTCACCGGGGTTTTATCTACTTTTCAGCACCCGACACTGAAAAATAACCTGACGACACTCAATGCGCTGCGCCATTGTGCGCTGCTGGATAACGTGCTGCATATCGAACTGACGATGCCGTTTGTCTGGCTGAGCGGTTTGGCAGTATTAAAAGAAACGGTGAGCGATGAGTTATTACGTTTATCAGGCGCAAAGGCGGTCGAATGGCGCTTAACGCATGATATCGCTACGCTGCGTCGTGTTAACGATCAGGCCGGCGTGAAGGGTGTTAAAAACATCATTGCCGTCAGTTCCGGGAAAGGCGGGGTCGGCAAATCGAGCACGGCGGTCAACATGGCGCTGGCGCTGGCGGCTGAAGGCGCGAATGTGGGCATTCTGGATGCCGATATCTACGGCCCTTCTATTCCCACTATGCTGGGGTCGGCCAGTGAGCGGCCAACCTCGCCGGACGGTCAACACATGGCGCCGATTATCGCGCACGGTCTGGCAACCAACTCGATTGGTTATCTGGTCACGGACGATAACGCGATGGTGTGGCGTGGGCCAATGGCCAGCAAGGCGCTATTGCAACTATTGCAGGATACGCTTTGGCCGGATCTGGATTATCTGGTGTTAGATATGCCGCCGGGTACGGGCGATATTCAACTGACGCTGGCGCAGAATATTCCTGTCACCGGTGCCGTCGTCGTGACGACCCCGCAGGATATCGCGCTGATGGATGCCATGAAGGGCATCGCGATGTTTGAAAAAGTCAGCGTGCCAGTACTGGGCATTGTTGAGAATATGAGTGTACATATCTGTAGCAACTGTGGGCATCTGGAGCCGATCTTCGGTACGGGCGGCGCGCAGAAGCTGGCGGAGAAATACCACTGTTCCCTGTTAGGCCAGCTTCCGCTGCACATCTCCCTGCGTGAAGATCTTGACCGCGGTGAGCCGACGGTCGTCAGCCAGCCGGACAGTGAATTCACTTCTCTGTACCGTGAACTGGCGGGGCAGGTTGCCGCTCAGCTTTATTGGCAGGGTGACACGATTCCCGGCGAAATTTCTTTCCGCGCGCTGTAGTCCGCTATAAGGCCGGGCTCTGTCCCGGCTTGACCTGCGCCAGTCCTCGTTTCTCTGGGGCGCAATACGCGGAAAGGGTGGCGTGAAGGGGGCTAACTCCCTATAATTGCCGCGTTAAAGCGCCTGTTGGCGCATTCCCCTCTCTTTATTTATGTTAATCAGGTCGTTAATACCATGACTGATCAGTCTCACCAGTGTGTCATCATCGGGATCTCAGGAGCATCCGCTTCAGGTAAAAGTCTTATTTCCAGCACCTTGTATCGGGAATTACGCGATCAGGTCGGCGATCAGCATATCGGGGTGATATCTGAAGACAGCTATTATAAAGATCAAAGCCACCTGACGATGGAAGAGCGGGTAAAAACCAACTATGACCACCCAAGTTCGATGGATCACAGCCTGTTGCTGAAACATTTGCAGATGCTAAAAGCGGGTCAGGCGATTGAAGTTCCGCAGTACAGCTATGTTGAGCACACTCGCAAGCAGGAAACGGTGCATATCGAGCTGAAAAAGGTCATTATCCTGGAGGGTATCCTGTTGCTGACGGATGCACGCCTGCGCGATGAGATGAATTTCTCTATTTTTGTCGATACGCCGCTGGATATTTGCCTGTTGCGTCGTATGCGCCGCGACGTGAATGAGCGAGGTCGTTCAATGGATTCCGTGATGGAACAGTATCAGAAAACCGTGCGTCCGATGTTCCTGCAATTCATTGAGCCATCCAAGCAGTACGCCGATATTATCGTGCCGCGCGGTGGTAAAAACCGTATTGCGATTGATATTTTGAAAGCCAAGATAAGCCAGTTCTTTGAATAAGATGTCCTGAATCATTCAGGTTGCGTGAAGGCGGCAATCGAGCGACAAATCGGTCTAACCGATTTGAACAGCGCTAGCGCTGGCCCGAAGGGTGAACCTCATAAAATGAGGTTCATTCATCCCCAGGAGCTTACTCAGGTAAGTGACTGGGGTGAGTAAGGGCGGCCAACGCGCAAGCAGCTTGAAGTATGACGGAGATAGATGAGGTTTATCTGATAGATACCGGTGTGGAATGGAGAATAAGATGAGACTGTGTGACCGTGACATTGAAGCCTGGCTGGATGATGGCCGACTGGTGATTACGCCCCGTCCGCCAACCGAGAGGATCTCTGGCGCGACCGTTGATGTTCGCCTGGGAAATCAGTTTCGTGTCTTCCGCGGACACACCGCGCCTTTCATTGATTTAAGCGGACCGAAGGATGAGGTCAGTGCGGCGCTGGATCGCGTCATGAGTGATGAAATCAATTTACCAGAAGGTGAGGCGTTCTTCCTGCATCCGGGAGAGTTAGCGCTGGCGGTGACGTTTGAGTCAGTTACGCTGCCTGATGATTTGGTCGGCTGGCTGGATGGTCGTTCTTCGCTGGCACGCCTGGGATTGATGGTTCACGTCACCGCGCACCGCATTGATCCAGGTTGGCAAGGAAGAATTGTGTTGGAGTTCTATAATTCAGGTAAGTTGCCGCTGGCATTACGCCCCGGCATGATGATTGGCGCTCTGAGTTTTGAACCGCTTTCAGGGCCGGCGGCTCGTCCATACAACCGTCGTCAGGATGCCAAATATAAAGACCAACAGGGTGCGGTAGCGAGCCGGATCGATAAAGACTGAGCGTCTGGCGACAGGCTTGCAAGGTAAAAAGCAGGTGGCCGTGCGTTTCGCAATGAGGATGGCATGAGAAGATTTCTGACGACGCTGGCAATTCTGCTTGTTGTGCTGGTAGCAGGAATGACGGCTTTGGTCGTACTGGTTAATCCCAATGACTTCCGCGCCTACATGGTGAAGCAGGTTGAGGAACGTAGCGGCTATCGCCTCCAACTGGACGGCGATCTGCGCTGGCATGTTTGGCCGCAGCTGAGCATATTATCCGGCGGGATGTCGTTAAGCGCGCCAGGTTCCAGCGTACCTATTGTCAGCGCGGAGAACATGCGCCTTGATGTGCAACTGTGGCCGCTGTTGTCGCATAAGCTCGCGGTCAAGCAAGTGATGCTGAAAGGGGCGATTATTCGCCTGACGCCGGAAAGCGAAGCCAAACAGGCCAATAATGCCCCAATTGCTCCGGCGGGTTCGCAAGCCCCATCTGAAGAACGACGCTGGCGGCTGGATATCGATAAGATAAAAGTCGCCGATAGCCTGTTGGTTCTGCAACGCAGCAACAACGAACAAATTAATGTTCGTGATATTAATCTTGCTATGGAGCAGAGCAGTGATCGGCAGGTCAACATCGAATTATCAAGCCGCATCAATCGCGATCAGCGCGATATTGCTTTCTCTCTTGCCGCAGATGTCGATTTGCTGCATTTCCCTCAACAGATCAATGCCAATATCACCAAGCTGGACTACCAGCTTCAGGGCGCGGGCATTCCGGCAAGCGGTATCAGTGGAACGGGAAGCGTTCAGGCAAGTTATCAACAGCAGCCTGAAAAAATCACCTTTAGCCAGCTTTCACTTAATACCAATAATAGTCAGTTGTCGGGGGCGGGCAGCGTGACGCTGGGAGATATCCCACATTACGATTTGGATTTGTTGTCTGAGAAGCTGGATTTGGATTCCCTGCTGGGAATCGAGGTAGCAAAGGCCAACAACGTCTCCAAGGCACCCGTTAAATCATCAGCCCCCGTCATTTCCAATGAAAGTGGGTTAACCAAGCCAGAAGATAGCTTACAGGCATTCACGGCGCGTCTGTCGCTACAGGCTGCGACGATGATCTACCGTGGGCTTGATGTCCGCCAGTTTACGCTACGGGCAGAGAATCAGCCGGGACTGCTGGATATTACAACGTTGAGCGGCGAACTGGGCAGTGGGCATTTCTCATTACCCGCTAAAGTCGTGACGAAGCCATCAACTAACATCACGTTACGCCCAGAACTCAAGGATGTTGAACTGTCTCAACTGATGTCCGCGTTTGCGCAGCCCGCTGAGACAGTCAGCGGAAAATTCTCGATGGCAGGACAGTTCAGCGGCAACAGCTTTACGCTACCTGCGTTGCTCCAACAGTGGCAGGGAACGGCAACGCTGCAGGCCAATGGTGTCCGCCTACAGGGTTTGAATATTCAGCAAATGGTGCAGATGGCTGTCGCACGTAGTAATGGTAATGTGCGAGGGCAAGAGCGCTACGAGCGTTACACTGAGCTACAACAGCTGACGGGAAAAGCCCAGTTGAACGCGGGTAAGTTACGCCTTACCGATCTCAATGGCCGTTCAGAACTGTTGTCACTAAACGGTGTTGGGCAATTCGATTTGCCTGCTCAGACCTGTGATGTCAATTTGAATGTCTCTATCACTCAAGGATGGCAGGGCGATGAGCAGTTGGTCAGCGTGCTGAGAAACACGGCGATCCCGTTACGCGTCTATGGCGAGTGGGATAAATTAAATTATCAGCTACAGGTAGATCAACTGCTGCGTAAACGCCTACAGGACGAGCTGAAGAAGCGCCTGAATGACTGGGCCAGCCAAAATCAGCAAAGCCAAAAGGGTAAAGACCTGAAGCAACTCCTCGATCGTCTTTAATTTTCTAAATACGCCGTTTTAGCTGGTTTGCTGACACCTGTCAGCAAACCAGCAGCCTTTCCCTAACGTTTTCCCCTGGTTTGTCATCCTTCTCCAGACCGGCTTTGTGCTCGGTGTCTCTTTTTTAATGTTACATGTTAATATTTTTCTCTTTTTTTATTTTCTAAAGCAGTAAACTTCGCTCCCTATTTTCGGTGCGGCGTTACTCCGCTGCCGGGGAATGTCTGTCAGATAATTTATTACTCAGGTATCAAAACACACTATGCTCGAACTTTTGATTGGTGTTGCTGTAACGATTCTGGTCGGTCGTTACATTATAAAAGGGTACTCCGCGACTGGCGTGTTGCTGGTGGGAGGCCTATTACTATTGGCAATCAGTGCCATGCTGGGAAAAAACGTATTGCCAGCCAGCGCGAAAGCGACAGGCTGGAGCGCAACGGATATTGTTGAATACGTAAAAATTTTGCTGATGAGCCGCGGTGGCGATCTCGGCATGATGATTATGGTGCTGTGTGGTTTTGCCGCTTATATGACGCATATCGGTGCCAATGATGTCGTCGTCAAACTGGTTTCCCGTCCGCTGAAAATGATCAACTCGCCTTATTTACTGATGATTGCGGCCTATTTTGTCGCCTGTCTGATGTCGCTGGCGGTGTCATCGGCAACCGGGCTGGGGGTGCTGTTAATGGCTACGTTATTCCCCGTTATGGTGAACGTCGGGATTAGCCGCGGAGCTGCTGCCGCAATCTGCGCATCTCCCGTGGCGCTAATCCTGTCGCCGACGTCGGGCGACGTAGTGCTAGCTGCTCAGGCATCGCAGATGAAATTAGTGGATTTCGCCTTTAAGGCCACGCTACCTATTTCTATCATGGCGATCGTGTGTATGGCCGTCGCGCATTTCTTCTGGCAGCGCTATCTGGACAACAAAGCGAATGTCAGCCATGAGATTCTGGACGTCAGTGAAATCAAGACCGATGCCCCGCGTTTTTACGCCATTCTGCCGTTTACGCCGATCATTGGTGTACTGGTATTTGATGGTAAATGGGGGCCGGAACTCCACATCATCACCGTGCTGGTGATCTGTATGGTGCTGGCTGCGGTGCTGGAATTTGTCCGCTCGTTCAATGCACAAAAGGTGTTTGACGGGCTGGATGTGGCTTATCGTGGTATGGCCGATGCCTTCTCTAGCGTTGTCATTCTGCTGGTCGCGGCCGGTGTCTTTGCTCAGGGACTTGGCACTATTGGCTTTATCAGCGGCCTGATTGGCCTTGCGCAGTCATTTGGCAGCGGCGGGCTGGTGATTATGCTGGTGCTGGTTGCGATCACGATGCTGGCTGCGATGACGACCGGTTCAGGCAATGCACCGTTCTATGCGTTTGTTGAGCTGATTCCGAAGCTGGCGTCGCAAATGGGCATCAATCCAGCCTATCTGGCCATTCCGATGCTTCAGGCTTCCAATCTGGGCCGTACCATTTCTCCGGTATCCGGTGTGGTGGTTGCTGTTGCCGGGATGGCAAAAATATCCCCGTTTGAGGTGGTGAAGCGTACATCGGTTCCTGTTCTGGTTGGGCTGATAGTGGTGGTTATCGCCACCGAGATCATGGTGCCTGCCTGATAGGTAATAGAAAACAGCCCCTACCGAACGGAAAGGGGCTGTTGATAAACGCGGTATTTTACGCCGCTATCACACTTCAAAATCAGTCTGTGGTTCGTCGTTTGGGGTGATGTGAACCTCCACGATCCGATGGCTTTCCACCGCCAGGATAGTGAACTGATAACCATCGATTGATAGTGTATCGCCCACCTGTGGAACCCGCTGCGCGTGCTCCATCAATAGTCCCGCCAACGTATAGTATTCGCGCTTTTCATCCAGCATCAGCGGAACATACATCGTCAGGTCTTCCAACGGAATATAGCCATTTGCGGTCCAACTGCCGTCGTCATTCTGCTGAATACTGTGGCGTGCATCGCGATCTTCTCCTTCGCGCGGCAGGTTGCCCGCGATGGTTTCCATCACGTCACTTAATGTAACAATCCCTTCCATCGAACCAAATTCATCAACGACGAACGCAAAATGTGTTCTTCCTTCTCTAAACTGTTCTAAAGCCTGCAAAAGCGAAAGCTGTTCGGGAAAAACCAGCGGCTGACGAATCAGAATGCGCAAGTTAAACGGCTCGCGGTTCAACTGCTGCTGGAGTAAATCAGCAACATATACGATCCCCAATGGCTCGTCAGAGGTACTGCTGTCGGTTACCACGAGCCGGGAGTGCTGGTTGGTTGTTAGCAGTTTAGCGAGCGCATCCTGTGTAATATTCAGCTCAACCGGTTCGATATCATGCCGCGACGTCATAATGCTGCTGATGGTTCGCTGTGCCAGTCCCAATACCCGCTTGATCATCCGGCGTTCCTGAAGGTTGAACACCTCCTGGCCTGCCCGGGTGTTGTCGGCAATCATGGATGAGGTTTGGTTGTCTAGCTCAGCTTCTTCGTGGTTGCCGCGCAAAATACGCAAAACGACCTCTGCGGTACGCTGGCGTAGTGGAACCGAAGAGGAAAGGAAGCGTCGACGGTTAAACATGGAAACCTGATTCAACATCTCAATCAGCACCGAGAAGCCTATTGCCGCGTAGAGATAACCTTTAGGGATGTGGTAACCAAAGGCGTCTGCGACCAGACTGAAACCAATCATCAGCAGGAAGCTAAGACACAGGATGACGATGGTCGGGTGTTCCGCGACAAAACGGGTCAGCGGTTTGCTGGCCAGCAGCATCAGGAAGATGGCAATGGTCACGGCGGACATCATGACCAGCAGATGATCGGTCATACCGACGGCAGTAATCACCGAGTCCAGTGAGAATATCGCATCCAGTACCACGATCTGTGCCACTACCGGCCAGAATCGGGCTCCTTTACGCTGGGCCTGCTGTTCTTCATCCTTACCTTCGAGGCGTTCATTGAGCTCCATCGTGGCTTTAAAGAGCAGGAATAGCCCGCCAATCAGCATGATGACATCACGAGCGCTGAATGTGTGCCCAAGGAGCGTAAAGAGGGGGGTAGTCAAAGACACCAGCCAGGAAATGGACGCCAACAGACACAGGCGCATAATCAGGGCAAGCAACAGACCGACGACTCTGGCTTTATCGCGTTGTTCTTTTGGTAGTTTCTCAGCCAGAATGGCGATGAAGATAAGATTATCAATGCCCAGAACCAGTTCCAGGACAACCAGCGTGGCCAACCCGGCCCATATCGTTGGATCAGCGATCCACTCCATATCTATTTTTTCACCTTTAAATGAAGATAACTTCGATAGCGTATCAGGGCAGACACAGATGAACCAGAATTTGCAGGGATATTCTTTTCTTTGCTGAGGCCAGCAGTGCCGTTGGTAGCCTGTCTATCCGCGTTTTCTCTCACTTTTATATGGCAGTTGACCTATATGAATGTTGTGTGACGAGTTGTTTAAAACAGCGTGAAAAAGCAGCGATAAGCAAGATTTTCAGAATTATGAGCGGGATAGGAAGCGTTAGTGTTTGATAGTGTTGGTAGACAACGCATAGAATACGTGTGCCGATTTAACAGGATTTTTACGACAGGGAGGCTCAGGTTTTTGCTATGATTTTTATCCGCAGCTTACCGCCTCCTGCCAAAAAGGTTTCTTTAGGCGGCGAGGTATCGGGGAAAGCGAAGTGCGTAGTCTTATTCTGAAAAGCTCGTCCTGGAACATCTTACCCTTGTACTCTTCGCTTCGTCGTCAATACTATTGGGGTGAAAAATTGGCTTTGTCGACTTGGCTATATTTTTATAAATAAACATATTGATGAGTAATATTTTGTTAGCAATGTCAGTTGGCTAGCAAATTTATGAAGTATTTACATAAAAGCAGAGGGCTTACGGAGCCGGATATGTAGCCACAGGATGGTGTTCCGTACGTTGTTTGACAGCGCATTGGTTGCTATAAGCCAAGGGCGGTAGCGTGTCTGATGCAAAACATTCACATAACGGGTTGATGATGGTGCAAAAATGCAAGAATTCATGGCGGTTTTCCTGTGTGCGTTTATTGCGTTGTTTCTGGCTAGAAAAGTAGCAATAAAAGTCGGGCTGGTGGATAAACCTAATGAGCGCAAGAGACACCGTGGTCATATTCCACTTGTTGGCGGTGTTTCTATCTATATGGCCCTGTGGGTTATGTATATTTTTGATCCCGCATGGCTCCCCGATTTCTCTCTTTACATGGTTTGTGCAACGGCATTATTAGTGGTTGGTGTTTTGGACGATCGTTTTGATCTTCCCGTTCTTCCTCGCGTTGGCTTACAGGCACTTGTCGCAGGTTTGATGATGTACTCTGGTCTATACCTTATCAGCCTTGGCAATGTGTTGTTTGGCTATGAGCTATTTTTGGGGATCTTTGGTTACACGGTTACTCTATTTGCGGTATGGGGTGCGATTAATGCTTTCAATATGGTTGATGGCATTGATGGCTTACTCGGTGCGCTTTCTTGCGTTACGTTTGGTGCGCTAGCGGTTGTTTTCTACCTCGGCGGGCGTCACGAATTAGCTCAGTGGAGCCTGTGCCTGCTAGCCGCGACACTGCCTTACATCCTATTGAATCTTGGTGTTCCATGGGGGGTAAAGTTTAAAGTGTTTATGGGGGATGCCGGAAGTACGCTCATCGGCTTCACCGTTATCTGGCTGCTCGTTTTGGCAACGCAAGGCAAAGAGGCCATCATCCACCCAGTGACGGCACTGTGGCTAATTGCGGTTCCTCTAATGGATATGGTGACGATCATGGTGCGCCGTATTCGCAGAGGTGATAGCCCCTTTAAGCCGGATCGTGAACATTTGCATCACATTTTGATGCGTGCAGGGCTGAGTTCTCGGCAGTCTTTGCTGGCAATTGTTTTGGCTGCTTTGTTTCTTGCCGCCGTGGGCATTGTTGGCGAGCTTGGCGGTGTGACGGAATCCATCATGCTGAGCGCGTTTCTGGTGATTTTTGTTGGCTATTTTTGGTCAATTACCCGAATATGGCGTCTACTGACGTGGTTCCGGCGTAGTAGTCATGGACACGTTGCTGTTGCAGAGAAAATGGAGCAACGGCGCTGATGCAATGAATTGGCTGTTTTTTACGTCCCACTCTGCGGGTTTATTCGAATAAAAGTCCTCTATAATAACGAGTTATTTTGTAGGGATTTGCGCGACATTTAATCATAAGCGATGGCATAAACAGGATGATAAAGCACAAGTTAAAATTGATACCCGTAGTGGTGTCCATAGCCCTGCTTAGTGGCTGCACTCTAATTCCCGGTAGCCATTTATCCACTGGTGGTAAAGAGGTTATCGAGCAGCAAGACGCTGATTTTAATATTAATAAGTTAGTCAATGTTTACCCGATGACGCCTTATTTAATTGAAAAGATGCGGCCTAAGCCATTGATTGCGCAAAATAACCCTGCGTTGGAGCGTGAATTAGAAGGTTACGAATATCGCATTGGTATTGGCGATGTCATCATGGTGACTGTGTGGGATCACCCTGAATTAACCACGCCAGCAGGGACATATCGTACGGCAGCGGATACCGGTAACTGGGTGCATTCTGATGGTACGATCTTCTATCCTTATATCGGAAAGGTAAAGGTAGCGGGTAAAACGGTTAGCGAAGTGCGTGATGAAGTTATGGGGCGTTTAGCCACTTATATTGAGTCCCCTCAGGTTGATGTCAGTATTGCTGCTTTCCGTTCGCAGAAGGCGTATGTCTCTGGCGAGGTCAGCAAATCAGGTCAGCAGCCGATTACCAATGTGCCGCTTACTGTCCTTGATGCGATAAATAACGCCGGTGGGCTAACCGAAAATGCGGACTGGCGAAATATTGTTCTTACCCATGATGGTAAAGAACAGCGAATTTCTCTTCAGGCACTGATGCAAAATGGTGACCTTTCACAAAACCACCTCCTCTATCCTGGTGATATCCTCTACATTCCTCGCAATGATGACCTGAAAGTGTTCGTCATGGGTGAAGTTAACAAGCAAAGCACTCTCAAAATGGATCGCAGCGGTATGACGCTGACCGAAGCATTGGGCAATGCAGAAGGCATGGATCAAACTCTGTCTGATGCAACAGGTGTATTTGTTATTCGTCCATTAAGAGGGACTCAAGGGCCAAAAATGGCGAATATCTACCAGCTTAATGCAGCAGATGCTACAGCCATGGTGATGGGAACGGAGTTCCAGCTTCAGCCCTACGATATTGTATATGTGACGAGCGCGCCGATAGTTCGTTGGAATCGCCTGATATCTCAATTAGTTCCAACTATTTCCGCATTCAATCAGTTGACGGAAGGTGGTTTACGTGTTCGTACCTGGCCATAGAGATAATTATGTTTGATTCAATATTGGTTGTCTGTGTAGGCAATATCTGCCGTTCCCCGACAGGGGAGCGGTTATTAAAGCAGGCTCTGCCTGAGAAAAAAATCGTTTCTGCCGGATTAGGGGCATTAGTTGGGAAGCCTGCTGACGCTATGGCAACTGAAGTTGCAAACCGACATAACCTTTCTCTTGAAGGGCATCAGGCGCAGCAATTAACGTCGGCTTTATGTCGTCAGTTTGATCTTATTCTCGTGATGGAAAAAGAGCATATTGATGGCGTATGCCGTATCGCTCCTGAAGTGCGTGGTAAGACAATGTTATTTGGCCGCTGGTCGGAACAGCAGGAAATTGCTGATCCTTATCGTAAAAGTCGCGAGGCCTTTGAGTTTGTCTATTTGCAACTTGAGCAATCTGCCCAAAAATGGGCACAAGCATTAAGCCGTTAACAAGTCAGGGAAACCCATGGCAGAGAAAATTTCAGTAAAAACAGCCGAAACGAATTCGGATGAGATTGATTTAGGTCGTTTGTTGGGAACACTGCTGGATAATCGTTGGTTAATTATTGGTGTAACGGCGGTTTTCACTATTATAGGTATTCTTTATGCCACGTTTGCGACGCCGATTTATAAAGCAGATGCACTTGTTCAGGTAGAACAAAGTTCAGGTAATGCGCTGCTGAAAGATATTTCTAGCACCTTGCCTGATTCAAAACCGGAATCAGCTGCCGAAATCGAAATTATAAAATCACGAATGGTCGTCGGTAAAACCGTAGATGACTTGTCGCTGGATATTGTTGTACAACAGAAATATTTTCCTGTTTTTGGCAAAGGTTTTGCCCGCTTGATGGACGAGAAACCTGGAAGAATAGCGGTTTCTAAGCTGGAAGTGCCTAAGTCATGGCGAGATGAGGCCATTACGTTACGTATTATTGATGCACAAACGTATGAGATTGAAGCCGGCGATGCAGTAAAATTCGAAGGTAAAGTTGGACAAATAGCGAAGCACGATAATATTTCTTTATTGGTCAGTGATATTCAAGCAGAGGCTGGTACGGTTTTTCGCCTGCAAAAATTAAATTCACTTACTGCAATCAATAATGTATTAAGTACCTTTGTCGTTGCTGATAAAGGCAAGGATACAGGGGTATTAGCTCTCAGTTTTGAAGGCGAGAATCCCGAATTAACTAATAAAATATTAAATAGCATTAGTAATAATTATTTACAGCAAAACGTTGAGAGAAAATCAGAAGAGGCAGGGAAGAGCCTTGAGTTTCTTAAACAGCAGCTCCCGAATGTACGTTTAAATCTCGATGATGCTGACAATAAATTAAATGCCTATCGTCAGGAAAATGAATCCGTTGATTTGTCGCTAGAGGCGAAAGCGGTTCTGGATACGATGGTTGCTGTTGAATCACAGTTGAACGAGTTAACGTTTAAAGAAGCTGAAATATCAAAACTCTATACTAAAGAGCACCCGGCTTATCGTTCATTGATGGAAAAACGAAAAACGCTGGAAGATGAGCGTGAAAAGATTAATAAACGTGTTGCTGCTATGCCAAAAACACAGCAGGAAATATTACGTTTAATGCGTGATGTTAATGTAGGGCAAGAAGTATACATGCAACTGCTGAATAAACAGCAGGAACTGAGTATCAATAAAGCCAGTACTGTGGGTAATGTCCGTATCATTGATCCATCTGCTATTCAGTTAAGCCCGGTCAAACCTAAGAAAGCTCTGGTTGTATTACTGGCAATGTTGTTGGGTGGGATGATATCAACAGCGTTTGTTGTGCTCAGAGCGGTATTGCACAAAGGTATTGAAAGCCCAGAACAGCTTGAAGAAATGGGCATAAATGTGTATGCCAGCGTGCCGTTATCTGAATGGCAACAGAAAAAGGACAGAGTGTTATTAGCAAGGTCTAATAAAAGTAATACACGGTCTACTGAATTGCTGGCGATTGGCAACCCGACTGACCTTGCTATTGAAGCGATTAGAAGCCTCCGTACCAGCCTGCATTTTGCTATGATGGAAGCTAAAAACAACGTACTGATGATTTCTGGTGCTAGCCCTGCAATTGGTAAAACATTTATCAGTGCAAACCTTGGTGCTGTTATTTCTCAATCTGGCCAACGCGTTCTTATTGTTGACTGTGACATGCGTAAAGGCTACGCCCATGAGCTGATGGGAACGCAGAGCGTTGATGGCTTGTCGGATATTTTATCTGGGCAGATAGAAGTAGAGAAAAGTATTCGGAAAACGGCAGTAGAGAATATGGATTTTATTCCTCGTGGCCAAATTCCACCTAATCCGTCTGAGCTTTTAATGCATAGCCGGTTCCCGCAATTTATTAAGTGGGCTGCGGAGCATTACGATATTGTATTGTTAGATACACCGCCGATACTCGCTGTAACGGATGCTGCGATTATTAGCCGTCACGCAGGAACTTCTCTCTTAGTTGCACGCTTTGAAGTGAATACACTCAAAGAAATTGAAGTCAGTATTCGTCGTTTTGAACAGAATGGTGCAGAAATAAAAGGCGTTATTCTGAATGCTATTGTAAAACGTGCGGCAAGTTACTACGGGTATGGAAATTATAATTACTATACCTATGACTATAAGTCAGAAAAATAATTAACTTTTTTAAAAGTTAAGATTTGTCCTTGTGATAGCCGGATGTTCGCATCCGGTTTTCCTTATCCCTCGCTTATAAATCATCTGTAATAATTTTTTTCTATCAAATTTTATACTAAAAAATTGATTTTCTATTGGAGTTAACCGTGAAAGGTATAATCCTTGCTGGTGGTTCAGGAACACGCCTTTATCCTATTACATTAGGTGTTTCCAAACAGCTGTTGCCTATTTATGATAAGCCGATGATCTATTATCCGCTATCTGTTCTCATGCTTGCTGGAATCCGGGATATTTTAATTATTACCACACCGGAAGATCTGAATGCGTTCCAACGATTACTGGGTACAGGCGAGGCTTTTGGCATTCGACTCTCTTATGCAGTCCAACCTAAACCAGAGGGATTGGCACAGGCATTTATTATTGGTGAAGAATTCCTGGATGGCGACAGCTGTAGCTTGGTATTAGGCGATAATATATTTTTCGGACAAGGATTTAGCCCAGTCTTGAAACGTGTTGCAGCCAAGAATACGGGGGCGACAGTATTTGGTTATCAAGTTATGGACCCAGAGCGATTTGGTGTTGTTGAATTTGATGAGAATAAAAATGTTCTTTCCATTGAGGAAAAACCTAAAAAAGCCAAATCAAATTGGGCAGTAACTGGCTTATATTTCTATGATAGCCAAGTTGTCGAATTAGCCAAACAGGTAAAACCCTCAGAAAGAGGGGAGCTGGAAATTACGACGCTGAATGAGATGTACCTGGAGCGTGGGCAACTGGAAGTAGAGTTTTTAGGGCGTGGGTTTGCCTGGTTAGATACGGGTACGCATGATAGCTTGATCGAAGCTTCTACCTTTGTTGAAACGGTAGAGAAAAGGCAGGGAATGAAGATCGCGTGTTTGGAGGAAATTGCCTGGCGTAATGGATGGCTAACTAATTCGCAGTTACTGGATTCAGCAAATAGGCTGATTAAAAACCAGTATGGCCAATATCTAGAGAGACTCGTCAAGGATTTTCGGGATTAATGCAATGCAGATAAGACTAATACAATTACAAACGCATGGCGACGATCGCGGTGCATTAGTTGCCCTTGAGCAAGATAAAAATATCCCGTTTGAAATAAAACGCGTTTATTACTTATTTAAAACGAAAGAAGGGGTTCGTAGAGGATTCCATGCTCATAAAGCGCTGAAGCAAGTAGCGATAGCGGTACGTGGATCTTGTCGTTTCTTATTAGATGATGGTACAGAGAAAGTAGACATACTGCTAGATAACCCTGCCCAGGGGCTTCTCATTGATTCGTGCATTTGGCGAGAAATGTATGACTTTTCTGATGATTGCGTATTAATGGTGTTGGCAGATCAACCTTATGATGAATCTGATTATATCAGAAATTATGATGAATTTTTATCAGGGATCTGAAAATGAATGTCATTGTTGCGGGTAAAAACAATATCGCAGTTGATGTTGTTGAATGGCTAATAGAAAAATACCCTGAAATAAAAATATTTGGTGTAACTAACAGCACTGATAATGGATGCGATACATTCCAACGGTCATACAAAAAATTTTGTAGTGCTAATGATATTCCAATTTTATCGTTAGAAGATGCATATCTGGTCGAAGGGATATTTATATCTTTAGAATTTGACAAGATTATTGATACGAATAAATTTAAGAAAAGTAACTGTTTTAATATTCACTTCTCTAATCTGCCTAAATACAAGGGGATGTATACATCAGCGTGGCCTATTATTAATGCGGAAGAAAAGGCTGGTGTTACGCTTCATGAGATCGATAACGGGATCGATACCGGTGACATTATTTCTCAGAAAGAGTTTTTGCTTGATGAGAATGAAACCGCAGGTTCTTTATATTTAAAGTATATCCGATATGGAACTCAATTAGTAAAGGACGTCTTTCCTGATTTGATAGAAGGGAAGTACGAAAGGAAAAAACAAAACCATATCAATTCAAGCTATTATTCGAAAAAAAGCATTGATTATAAAAATGTAAAAATAGAACTAAACAGAACCGCATTTCAAATAAAACAGCAAATTAACGCTTTCACTTTTCGCTATTATCAACTCCCTAAAGTTTTAGGGTATGATATTTTTGGTTCAAAAGTGTTGGAAGATAAATCAATATTGAAAGCTGGTTCTGTAGTCGAGGATAATTATAATTATGTTATTCTCTCTTCGATTGATTACAATATAATGTTGTTCAAAGATAATTTTTCTAAAATATTAGAGTTGAGCAAGAGTGCTACTTTTGAAGAACTTGTTTTAGAAGCACCTTTCCATAATATTTTGTTAGAAAAAAATGAAAAAGGATGGAGTCCTATAATTGTTGCGGCCTATCATGGCAACATCGAGCTTATAAAAAAATTGGTGGAGATTGGAGCTGATGTCAATGACACTAATTATAATGGCACGACCGTAGCAATGTACTTAAAGAATTATGTTGTAAAAAGTAAGGATTATCATCTGATGGAAGAACTAGTGGCATTAGGTGCTGATTTGAATATCAGAGATTATAATGGATTAAATATTTTTGATTATCTTGAGTTATCTAAAATAGATGAAGCTGAACAAAAATTTTTTAAGGAACTAAAATGATAAATTTTTTAGATTTAAAGAAAATCAATAATGAGTATAAAAAAGATTTATTGGCAGCTTTTGAAAGGGTTGTTGATTCAGGATGGTATATTCAAGGTTCCGAACTTGCTTCATTTGAAAAAGAATTCTCAAATTATTGTGGCGTAAAGCACGCCATCGGTGTAGCAAATGGGTTGGATGCACTTATTTTAACTTTTCGGGCATGGATAGAACTTGGGAAGTTAAAGGAAGGGGATGAGGTTATTGTCCAGGCTAATACCTATATCGCTTCAGTTTTAGCGATTACTGAGAATAATCTGGTTCCAGTACTAGTAGAACCTGATCCAGATACTTATAACTTATCTTCTGAAAAGATAAGAGCAGCGATCACCGATAAAACAAAAGCAATTTTACCTGTTCATCTTTATGGAAAAATAAGTCCAATGGATGACATCCTACAAATTGCTAAAGAATATGAGCTTTTGGTATTGGAAGATTGTGCTCAGGCTCACGGTGCTGCTTTTAATGGTAAAAAAGTAGGTGGGTGGGGAGATGCAGCCGGTTTTAGTTTTTACCCCGGTAAGAATCTTGGAGCACTTGGTGATGCTGGCGCGATAACAACAAACAGCGATGAATTGGCTGCAACACTAATGGCTTTGCGCAACTATGGGTCACATAAAAAATACGAAAACCTCTATCAAGGTGTTAATAGCCGACTGGATGAGCTTCAGGCCGCTTTTCTTTCTGTGAAGTTAAAATCACTAGATGAGAGTAATAGCAGAAGACAGGAAATTGCCAATCTTTATTGTTCTGGAATAAAGAACGATCTCATTAAATTACCTGTATTTCCTGAAAAATATGAAGAGCATGTTTGGCATCTGTTTGTTGTTGAATGCGATCGTCGGAGCGAATTGCAGGCTTATCTTACGGCCAACGGCGTGCAAACTTTAATTCATTACCCTACGCCGCCACATCTTCAAGAGGCTTACCGCAATTTAGGTCTTTCTGAAGGTGATTTCCCAACCACAGAGCGTATACACAAACAGATACTAAGCCTGCCAATGGGACCAACTCTGACGAACTCAGATGTGCAGAAAGTTATTGCTGTGATTAATGAGTTCCGAGGATGAAAAAACTACTTTCGGTGACTTTTTTCAGTGGGTTACTAACACTGGCAAGAATGGGAAGTGGTTTTATTATTGCTAAAGTCGTCGCCATTTATACTGGCCCAGCAGGAATGGCTATGCTGGGCCAGATCCAAAGTATGATTGTGAGCTTAAATGGGATTGTGAACGCTCCTGTCGGTAGTGGGTTAGTACGTTACACTGCTGAATATGAAAAACAGGGAATAGGCGCTTGTTCACCTTGGTGGAAGGCTAGTGCCTGGTGGTTGGCGGTTATTTTGTGCATTGTCGTGCCGACTGGGTTCCTGTTTGCAAGACCGCTTGCACAGTGGCTATTTCGCAATCCTGATTATGCATGGATAATCTGGGCTGCGTCAGCAATGTTACCATTGGCAGCTGTAGGGACATTAGTCAACTCTGTGGTTAATGGTTATCAGCAATATCGCCTTTACATCATTCTTGGTGCGATCTCTACTGCAGTATCATGCATATTAATGATCACTCTGGTTATTACATTTGGAATAACCGGAGCATTATTAGCTGCATCCATACAAACGGGATTAATTGGGATTGTGCTTTTATGCGGAGTCTTGCGCCAACCATGGGTTGCCTTACGCTTTTGGTGGGGAAATCAGGGGGTTGATAAGGAGCATAAAAAGAGAATAGGCGGCTATATTTTAATGGCCATTACTTCTTCTCTAACAGTTCCTATCGCGTTGATTGCAGTACGTAATATTTTGATATCTAATGTCGGTTGGGAAAGTGCGGGGCAGTGGCAAGCTGTATGGAAGATTTCAGAAGTTTATCTCGGTGTAATAACGATAGCACTGAGTACGTATTTCCTGCCTAAGTTGTCGACATTGAAGGATGTAAAGGATATAAAAAAAGAAATTAACCAAACGTTGCTCATCATTATTCCTATTGTGTCTTTGATGGCTGTTTGTGTTTATTTCTTAAGAGATGTCGCTATATCTTTGCTATTTACCGAACAATTTAGAGATGCTAGGGATCTGTTTGCTATCCAACTGGTTGGTGATGTGATAAAAATTGTCAGTTGGCTTTATGCCTATCCCATGATTTCTAAAGGTGCGACAAAATGGTTTGTTTTTACAGAAATATTTTTTAGTGGGTTATTTGTCGTTCTGGCATATTTCTTGATTGAAGCTTATGGCACGCAAGGAGCGAATTTGGCTTACTTGATTAACTACTTGTTATACATGATGTTTGTTAGTCTTAATCTAAATAGAGTTTGTCGCCATCGCCTTTAAATATAGTATCTTGGCAATTATTGGTGTGTGAAGTTAAATAAGGTTATTATGTCAAAAAATAATTTAGTCAGTGTTATTATTCCTGTATATAACCATGAAAGATATGTGGTGGACTCTATAACTAGCGTTTTAAATCAAACCTACTCGCCTGTTGAGATAATTGTTTTAAACGATGGCTCTACCGATAACTCTCATGAGAAAATTTCTGAATTAAAAAAACATCATGATTTTATTTATATAAATAAAGCCAACGAAGGACTATCTAAAACGCTAAAAAGAGGCCTTGAGTTATGTAATGGCGACTATTTTGCTATTCTAGCCTCAGATGATATGTGGTTGGAGAAGAAGCTTGAAGAACAAATCAAGTATATGACCGCTCATGATTCATGTGTCGCATGTTGTGCTCAGGTGAATGTGATTGATGAGTGTAATAATGTTACGCTAGGAGATGTTAGAGAAAAAGTTGAAGTGTTTGATTTTGAAAGGATTATGATTGAAGGGTATAAAATACCTCCTGCGACAATATTAATCCGTCGAGATAAATTGACCGAGAACAATTTCAGGGAGGACCTGAAAGTTGAGGATTTATTTTTATGGCTTAGTTTGACAGTAAATGGTGGTACATTGGATGTTTTACCTCAAAATTTAGCTAATTATCGTATCCATAGCCACAACACGACGGGCAACCTTGCCCTTATAGCTGAATATCATCATAAGACCATAGATCTTTTTAAGAATGAAAAAGTATACAAGCGCTCAAAAGTAGAGTGGAGTAAGTTTTCCTTTAGGCAATTAACTAGAAAATACAAAGCATACTCATTGAAATTTATTTTCCCGGATGCCCGGTTTTTTTTAAGCAGTAGCTTTTTGATCGGTTTTATTAAACTGGTTTTTATCTGGAAAAAATAAAATGATTGACTTGCGTTCAGTAAATAACAAACTGACAGGGCCCTTTGGAAAAGGATTCTATAAATTTATTTTTTTGTTTTTTTATGTGTATTTTATAATTATTCCGTTTGTATTGTCAGAGTTTGATATATATTCTATTTTTTCTTTTATAATATCCCTTACTGGCGCACTATCTTTCTTTTTAGCTTACTCTCATCATAGAAAATTTCTTTGGTTTGAGAGAGATCTTCTTTCCCGTAAAGAATTTATATTAAATGTATTTATAACTATTGCGTTTTTGTTTATTTTTTCTAGTTTGTTAGGGAGTTTTGTTCTTAAGGATAATTTGGTTGGGGATGACATTGATTACACCAGTTCATTCGCGGACAATAATCCCTACTTGACTATACTGTATATATTAAAAACTACTTTTATTACTCTTTTCCTATTTTTCTATATAAAAGGAAGTAGGGCAAGGTATTGGTTGTGCTTTTCATTGTCTTTACTGAGTGTGCTTGATTCCCCTACTCGAATGTTAATTATACAACAAATAATAATATGGGGTTTTTATGGTCACTACTTTAAAATGTTTACTGTGAGATTTTATCATTATTTGTTAATTGCGCTTTGTGCACCTTTCGTAATGCTTATTTTGCTTTTAAAACGCGGAAGGGGCGAGAATAATGATGTGATGTTTATCATTGATCGATTATTAGAATCTGATTTTTATGATATAAAAAATTTAATCGTAACTGCATTAGAGTCTTTTAATTCATTTGAGATGTATATCAATATTATAAAAGACTCATTTATAAGAATTGAAAACGGCGTTCTACGCACACCTTTCATGTTCGTGCCACGTAGTATATGGCCAGATAAACCCGAAAGTATATCCAGGGTGATTTCATTTAGTTATAACCCATCTCAGTATAATACAGGCGGCGGTACAGTCGCTACGTTATTTGGTGATATGTATATTAATGGTGGGTTTATCGCTGTCATTCTTCTTTGTGGGTTTTTAGGGTTCTTTTCAAGACTAATATATAATACGACGTGTTATACGAAAGAGTCTTATTATTCAGAGTGTTTTAAAGTGGCTCTTTATTCATTTTTTACATATTACACATTACACTTTTATCGTGGGTTCTTTAGCGAAATGCTATGGCAGTTATTGCTAGTGATAATTTTTCTTTTTTTTCTGCGAGTATTGTTTTTCAAACGAAGTTAGTAAAAACACCTTTTATTAATCATTCTGTTTTGATGTGAATTCTTGAATTAACATAAAAAGAGGCTGTATGTTTAGGTTCTTTGTTAGGATGCTACATAGCATCCTCCCGACATCTCGCTTTTTCTCTTTAAGACGGTTACTTCTCAAGCTTGTTAAAGTCCATGTCGGTGATAACGTCTGTTATTGCGGTGGCGGTGGTGTTTACGGTAATGGCGAAGTTTTGTTAGGGAATAATGTTTGGTTGAGCCCTAATGTCAGCATATATTCTAATGTTATGGCTATTGTGACAATAAAAGACAATTGCGATATTGGCCATGAAGTGAGTTTCATTACTGGTTCTCATGAAATCGGTGGTAGTGAAAGAAGAGCCGGCAAAGGAACCGCAGCCTCAATTACTGTAGAAGAGGGATGTTGGATTGGGGCTCGGGCAGTTATATTGGGTGGTGTTACGATAGGTCAAGGCGCTATTGTTGCTGCAGGCTCTGTCGTCACTGATGATGTGCCTCCAAATTCTCTGGTTGCTGGTGTGCCCGCTAAGGTTAAGCGTATTTTGCCATGAAGAAAATTATTATCGTTTGTAATGCTATTGATGATGTGGTTAGAAGTGAAAGAAGTATAACGACAGACAGCCCAGCAGCATCCAGAAAGGTATTTATGCTTGCTGATGCATTAGCTGATACTCACGTACATGTTGATATTATTAGCATGGGGCGAGGAAAAGCAAATGGCGGTTTTAAACTTTATAATCTCAAAAAAATAAAAAAAGGTAATGTAAATATTACCTATCTACCTTTTACACATATTCGTTTATTTTCTGAGTTACTGACCTTTTTTTATTTAGCCATTATTACTGCTTGTTCTATAGCTAAAGGTGGTTACACAGATAAAGCTGTGATCTTCTATAATCGCTTGCCTGCTTATATTTTAAGCCTATTTGTTTCAGTGATTTTTAGAACAAAAAGAATCATAGATATTGAAGATGGAGAGATTGTCTCTAATGAAGGCAAATCATTCAAAAAGAAAGTTAAGTCAATAGTTCCTTGGCTCTATGATACTTTTTGCAAAGATGGCGCAATGCTAGCGTGCTCTGCACTGTCTTCGATGACCAAAATAGAGCATACGACCTGTTATTACGGCACGGTGAGTCCTGTGTTAAGAGAGAATGCCGTATTTGGTAGAGACAACGTATCTATTTTATTATCCGGATCTTTATCTGAGGACACCGGAGCTGAGCGGCTATCTAGTGCGATTCGTTTGATGCGTTCAGATAGTCAACGTTGGCGTAATGTTCAGTTTGAGATTTCCGGGCAAGGTCCGTCTTTAGATAGCTTTAAAAATCTAATGAACGAGGAGGGATTCCCTGCTGTCCGTGTCCATGGAAGATTGAGCAACTCTGATTATCATGAGCTGTTGGTCAATTGTGATGTTGGACTTGCGTTGAAACCGATCAGCGGCGCTCTTGCTAACACAACGTTTCCATCTAAAGTTGTAGAATATGCGAATTCTGGTTTGTTGGTGATATCAACGGATATCAGTGATGTTCGCTATGTGTTGGGTAATAATGGTGCGATTTTTCTAAGTACTGATTCAGAAGACGAGATTATAAACGCTTTTGATAAGGTCATACATGACATAGCTTGGTCTAGAAAAACTGCTGAGGAAGGAAAAAGTAATGTCCTTAACTTACTGGCACCTGAGTGTGCAAGTAATAAATTGATGGATTTTATTTTTCGTAATTCTTGACTATCCAACGCCAGGTATTTTTATGTATGACATTATATTTGTTACTCACCTCCCTGCTTTTTACAAAATAAATCTTTATAACGAGATTGCAAAAAACAAAAAAATTCTTGTTGTTTTTATTTCCAGTGGTTCTGAAATAAGAAATGAAGATTTTATTAAAGGTACAATGAATTTCGAATATAAATTCATCAATCAAGGCGGTTTTGAGTTAAGACAGAAGTACGCTTCCTTGTTTCATTTGTTGAAATTATTAAGAGCCGTTGAGTATAAAAAAATTGTCATAGGTGGATGGGATCTTATTGAGTTTTGGGGGGTAGCCTTCGCTAGCCCGCGCGCGAAAAACTCCGTTGTGATCGAGTCTACTTGCTATGAGAGTGTGGTTTCTGGACTAAAAGGAAAAATCAAAAGGTTGTTTCTGAGTAGAATTTCAACAGCCTTTTGTAGCGGTGCACCTCATCGAGAACTCATTGAGTCACTGTATTTTCCAGGCGAGATTATCACTACCTACGGAGTGGGTTTGAATAATCACGCTATGGATAATCATGTTAAACATGATAAACACCGCTATCGTGGCCGATTTTTGTATGTTGGCCGATTAGCTGAAGAAAAAGGTTTGGATTTTCTTTTGAGTTTTTTCCGCGAACATTCGGAGTTGTCACTGACTATTGTTGGCGATGGGCCACAGAGAGAGTACTTGGAACGTAGGGCCGGTGAAAATGTTCAGTTCAAAGGATATGTTAATAATTCTGAACTAAACTCTATTTTTGTGGAGCATGATGTTTTTATTTTCCCCTCAACTTCTGAGCCGTGGGGATTAGTTGTTGAAGAAGCGCTTGCATATGGTTTACCTGTTATTTGTTCAGATAAAGTTGGATGTGGACAAGATCTGGTCGAAGCATACAAAGCAGGAATAATTTTCCCTGTTAATGATATGCTCTCGTTAAGTCATGCCATATCAGAAATGAGTGAGCGGTATGATGAGTTTTGTTCAAATATATCATTGATAAATTTTGATGAAATTAATAAAAAACAAATAGAGTCATATTACTAATGATTAAAGTGAAACTGATCTCCTTTTCCTTGTCTAAGGGAGGCGCTGCAATTGCGGCGAAAAAATTTGGATGTTTACTTTTAGACAATGGGTATAGAGTCGATTTTATTAATCAGGATAACTCTGGAAGGTGGTCTTTTTTTAAAAGAGTAATTTCTTTTATCTTAGTGAAGATGCAGGTTGATAATAATCCAATAAAACATTCTTTAAATCTTTTCTCTTATAAACCAGTTATTGACTCTTTCAATTGCATCAATGATGTTCATCATTTTCACTGGATAAATAATGATACGTTGAGCATTTTTGATCTTGATAAGACTCCGCAAGGCTCGATATTTACATTACATGATGAATGGCTGTACTGCGGTGTTGAGCATTATGCACAAGTTGATCTTGAGTGTAAAAATGACAATCCAGAGTTGGATCTTGATTTTATAAATGGGTATAAATTTTTCAAGAAAGGGATTAAAGGAATAAATTGGTCTTTTTATACCTGGAAAGTTAAAAAGAGAATATTGAGTAAAAGAAAAGATATCGTTTATACCGTTCCTTCTTTGTGGATGCTTGATCGAGCTAAAAAAAGCCAGATTTTAAAGGGTGCAGATATTAGATTATTACCTAATCCAATAGACGTTGATGTTTTTAAGCCATTGAGCGCTCAGGAACGCAACGAGTTTCGACATAAAATGGGTTTTTCCGAAGATGACTTTCTGATTATTTTTGGCGCGATTGGTGGTAATAAAAATCCGATAAAAGGCGGAAGACAGCTTGAGGAATCTTTGAACCATTTAAAGTCTTTGATATCAGAAAGCGATCTTCGCCGGATTCGCCTAATAATTTTTGGCAGTGCAGAAAAGTCATCGGAAGCGTTTTCAGGTTTTTCTTGTTCACGGGTTGGGCATATTACAGAGCCTGCGGAGCTATCAGCGCTTTATTCATGTGCAGACTGCGCTGTGATTCCTTCTCTTGTTGAATCTTTTGGACAAGTCGCTGCTGAGGCTTTGGCGAGTGAAACGCCGGTGATTTGTTTTGAAACTTCTGGTCTGAAAGATATTGTTATAAATGAGCGCACAGGATTTACTGTTGAGCAGTTTGATACTTGCGCTTTTGCTTACGCAATAAAGAATATGTTCCTCCTTTCGTCAGAAAAAAGGAAGAGTATGGGGCGCTTAGGAAGGGATTTTGTTGTGGAAAATTTCTCTTACCGCGTTGTCAGTGAAAATTATTTTTCATTAATTAATGAAGTCAATAGCAAGAAACTAAATAACCTTGTGAAATAGTTTTTTATTAGGAATATACATGAAAAAGGCAATTATTAGTGGTATTACTGGTCAAGATGGTTCTTATTTGGCAGAGTTTCTTCTAGAAAAAGGTTATGAAGTTCACGGTATTGTAAGAAGAGCATCTTCTTATAATACGACACGTATTGATCATATTAGTGAGGAATATGGTCAAAATCTTCATTTACATTATGGGGATTTGACGGATACCTCGAACCTGGTTCGTCTCGTTAAAGAAATTGAGCCCGATGAATTCTATAATCTCGGTGCCCAGTCGCATGTTGCTGTGTCTTTTGAGTCACCTGAATATACCGCTGATGTTGATGCTATTGGCACACTGCGTATTCTTGAGGCGATTCGTATTAATGGATTAGAGAAAAAGACGCGTTTTTACCAGGCATCAACGTCTGAACTTTACGGTTTAGTGCAAGAGATTCCTCAACGAGAAACTACACCATTTTACCCTCGTTCGCCTTATGCTGTAGCGAAGCTATATGCATATTGGATCACGGTAAACTACCGTGAATCATATGGAATGTACGCCTGTAACGGTATTCTCTTTAACCATGAATCTCCTCGTCGTGGTGAAACATTTGTTACTCGTAAAATTACTCGAGCTATTGCCAATATCTCTCAGGGACTAGAGTCTTGTCTGCATTTGGGAAATATGGACTCTCTGCGTGACTGGGGACATGCTAAAGATTACGTCCGTATGCAGTGGCTAATGTTGCAGCAAAATAATCCAGAAGATTTTGTCATTGCAACTGGCTACCAAATTACAGTACGTGAATTTGTTCGTATGTCAGCATTGGAAGCAGGGATTGAGCTCGAGTTTAGCGGTAGCGGTGTTGATGAAATCGCGACAGTAAAATCAATCACGGGAGATAATGCGCCTGCGGTTAAAGTGGGTGATGTTATCGTCAAAGTAGATCCACGTTACTTTAGACCTGCGGAAGTTGAGACCCTCTTGGGCGATCCGGCAAAAGCAAAAGAGAAATTGGGCTGGGTTCCGGAAATCACAGTAAACGAAATGTGTGCCGAAATGGTTGCTTCAGATCTGGATAACGCGAAACAACATGTCTTACTTAAGCAACACGGATTTGACGTATCTATTTCTGTGGAGAGATAAGAATGAAAAAACGCGTTTATGTTGCTGGCCATCGAGGTATGGTCGGCTCTGCAATTGTACGGCAGCTCCAGGCAAGAAATGATGTCGAGATAGTTGTTCGTACACGTGATGAGTTGGATCTCACATCACAGAACGCAGTAAGAGATTTCTTCGCCAAAGAAAATATTGATGAAGTTTATCTCGCTGCGGCCAAAGTAGGTGGTATTCATGCGAATAATACTTATCCGGCAGAATTTATTTATGAGAACTTAATGATTGAAAGCAATATCATAAATTATGCGCACCAATCTGGTGTGCATAAATTGCTTTTTTTAGGTTCGTCATGTATTTACCCTAAACTTGTTGAACAGCCGATGAAAGAGTCGGCTTTATTAACAGATATTTTGGAGTCGACAAATGAGCCTTATGCCATTGCCAAAATAGCAGGGATAAAATTATGTGAGTCATATAATCGACAGTATGGTAGAGATTATCGTAGCGTAATGCCGACTAATCTTTATGGGGAGAATGATAACTTCCACCCCGAAAATTCTCATGTTATTCCAGCTTTAATGCGTCGTTTTCATGAAGCTAAAGTTTCAAATGCTCCTGAGGTTGTAGTCTGGGGGAGTGGCAAGCCGATGCGAGAGTTCTTGTTTGTGGATGATATGGCGTCAGCCTCTATTCACGTGATGGAACTGGATAAGGCTGTCTATGATGCTCATACCGATCCTATGCTGTCACATATCAATGTCGGGACTGGCGTTGATTGCACCATCAGTGAAATGGCTAACACAATGGCAAGAGTGGTTGGATACCAGGGCAATGTGGTATTTGACGCCAGCAAGCCTGATGGTACACCAAGAAAATTAATGGATGTCTCCAGATTAAAACAACTAGGATGGCAATATAAAATAGAATTAGAAGAAGGGTTGTTAAAAACATACAACTGGTTCTTGGCTAATCAAAGTTCTTTTAGGAAATAATATGTCAGCGTTCCTGGAAAGAGATCTGTTTAAGACCATTGTTGAAAAGACGCCTCTGGTATCTATCGATTTTGTCATTGAGAATAAATCTGGTCATATATTGTTAGGAAAACGGCTAAACCTTCCTGCTAAAGATTACTGGTTTGTTCCCGGTGGCAGAATACGAAAAGATGAGACTATCTCTAGTGCTTTCACTCGGTTAGCGTTAGATGAGCTAAATGTTCATGTAGCATTTAGCTCAGCAGATTTCATTGGGCCATACGAACATTTTTATACGGATAATTTTTCTGGAGATGATTTTTCCACCCATTATGTTGTTTTGGCCTACAAGTTAAACCTTGATATTGATTTATCTCAGCTTCCGAATAAGCAACATGATAATTATAACTGGTTCGAAATTGACCAATTGTTGTCAAGTCCAGATGTTCATGAAAATACTAAGAATTATTTCTTGAAATAAGGGTTGTTTATGATTTTACCAGTTATTATGGCCGGAGGCTCTGGTTCTCGCTTATGGCCTTTATCGCGAACTTTATATCCAAAGCAATTTCTATCGTTAATCAGCAACTTAACAATGTTGCAAGATACTGTAATGAGATTGCATGATATAGAACACCAATCTCCTCTCTTTATTTGTAACGAGGCACATCGGTTTATTGTTGCGGAGCAATTGCGACAAAAAAATATAAAACATAGTGGGATTATTTTAGAGCCCGTAGGACGTAATACGGCTCCGGCTATTGCCCTGGCTGCGCTGCAGGCTATTCAAAATGGTGACGATCCTATCCTGCTGGTTCTGGCCGCCGATCATGCTATACAGAATGAAGATGCGTTTACCGCAGCAGTTTCGTCGGCGATTGCGCATGCATCAAAAGGTAAATTGGTGACTTTCGGTATTGTGCCTGATCGGCCTGAGACTGGTTATGGATATATTCGCAGGGGTTCATCGGTTGAGAGCGCTTTTACCGTATCTTCCTTTGTAGAAAAACCAGATGCAGCTAGTGCCCAAAACTACCTGGATACTGGTGAGTATTATTGGAATAGCGGTATGTTTATGTTTAAAGCATCTCGCTATTTGAAAGAGCTACAGTGTCATAGCCCTGAAATATATCAGGCATGTAGTAAGTCGATTGAAGGGATTAATAAGGATTTAGACTTCATTCGGTTAGATAGTAAGGCTTTCCACATTTGTCCAGATGACTCCATTGATTACGCGGTGATGGAAAAAACGAGTGATGCAGTGGTCGTCCCAATGGATGCAAGCTGGAGCGATGTCGGATCATGGTCCGCGTTGTGGGATATTGCAGAAAAAGATAAGAATGGAAATGCGATTCGTGGAGATGTTTTAACTGAGAAAACCAATAGTAGTTATATCTATTCTCAGAATAAACTTGTTGCAACGGTTGGTATTGATAATCTTATTGTCGTTGAGACAAAAGATGCTGTTTTAGTAGCGAGTAAAGATAGCGTCCAAGATGTTAAGGCGATAGTTGAGAAACTGAAACGTTCCGATCGCTGTGAATACCTACAGCATCGGGAAGTGTTTCGCCCATGGGGTTCTCATGATCAAATTGCGGAAGGTGAGCGGTATCATGTAAAACGGGTTGTCGTCAAACCGGGAGAAAGAACGGCGACACAACTTCATTATCACCGGGCAGAGCACTGGGTTGTCGTTTCAGGGACAGCTAAAGTTCATAAGGGAGATGAAGTGCATTTAGTATCAGAAAACGAGTCAATTTATATCCCAATTGGTACATCACATGCGATTGAAAATCCCGGAAAAGTGATGTTGGAAATTATAGAAGTTCGCAGCGGTGCTTATTTGGGTGAGGATGATGTATTGCGCGTCGGCACTATTAGCGTAGGGTATTAAAATGAAAGTAAGTATTATCACTGCGACATACAATAGTGCTAAGACAATATCTGATACATTAAATTCATTAAATGCGCAGACCTACCCTGATATAGAATATATTATCATCGACGGTGGTTCTAAAGATAATACGTTATCTTTAATTCAAAGCAGCTGTAGTAGAGTGTCGGTTATTGTGAGCGAGCCAGACAAGGGAATATATGATGCTCTCAATAAAGGAATATCGTCTGCGACTGGCGATATTATCGGCTTCCTGCATTCAGATGATTTTTTTGCTTACCCAGACGCCGTGATGGACATCGTCGAGGCCATGCGCGTATCAAATGCTGATGCCGTATATGGTGATTTAAACTATATATCCACGACAGACAGTAATGTTATTGTTCGTAAATGGGTAAGCGGTGGGTTTGATATAAAGAAAATGAAACTCGGGTGGATGCCACCGCACCCCACTTTTTATATGAAGCGTTCTTGCTATCAGCGTTTTGGCTCTTTTGACTTGTCATATAAAATATCGGCCGATTATGATTCTTTACTTCGCTATCTCTGGATTCATAAAATAACAGTAGCGTATATACCTAAAGTTATTATAAATATGAGGGTCGGTGGTGTAAGTAATCGCTCTTTATCCAATATGATTATGAAAACAAAAGAAGATGTTAAGGCGATGAAGAGTAATAAATTACCTTGGCTAAGTGCTGTTGCAGGAAAAAATTTATCTAAAATACCCCAGTTTTTTAAGAAGTGATAAATCATGGAAAAGTTAACTTGTTTTAAGGCCTATGATATTCGTGGTCGTTTGGGAAGCGAATTAAATGATGACATTGCTTACCGCATTGGTCGTGCCTATGGCGAATTGCTCAAGCCTACGCGTGTCGTTGTTGGTGGCGATGTTCGTTTGACAAGTGAGAGCCTGAAGTTGTCTCTGGCCAATGGACTGATGGACGCAGGTGTTGATGTGCTGGATATCGGATTATCCGGTACTGAAGAGGTCTATTTCGCGACTTTCCATCTTGAAGTTGATGGTGGTATTGAAGTAACAGCAAGCCATAATCCAATTGATTATAATGGTATGAAACTGGTTCGCAGTGGTGCGAAACCCATCAGTGGTGATACGGGGTTACGAGATATCCAGTTATTGGCTGAAAAAAATAACTTCTCCCCCGTCCAGCAGGACGCCCGTGGAAGCTACACCAAGATCTCGATACTTGAAAGTTACATTGAACATTTAATGGGTTACATTAAGCCTGAAAATTTCAAACCGTTGAAACTGGTTATTAATAGTGGCAACGGTGCTGCAGGTCATATTATTGATGCCCTAGAGGAACAGTTCAATAAATTAAATATCCCTGTAACCTTTATCAAGGTACACCACGAACCCGATGGTTCATTTCCGAATGGTATTCCCAACCCGCTGTTACCTGAATGTAGAAAAGATACTTCTGATGCGGTAATCGCACATTCAGCAGATATGGGGATTGCGTTTGATGGTGATTTTGATCGCTGTTTTCTGTTTAACCATCTTGGTGAATTTATCGAGGGATACTATATCGTCGGTTTATTAGCCGAAGCTTTCCTTCAAAAGGAGCCGGGTGCAAAAATCATCCATGATCCTCGGTTAAGCTGGAACACTATTGATATCGTCAACTCCCAGCAGGGTAAGCCGGTTATGTCAAAGACGGGTCATGCCTTTATTAAAGAACGCATGCGGCAAGAAGACGCTGTCTATGGTGGAGAAATGAGTGCCCACCATTATTTCCGTTCCTTTGCGTATTGTGACTCTGGAATGATTCCGTGGTTGTTGGTTGCGGAATTGCTCTGTGTAAAAGAGAAAAGCTTGCGAGATCTCGTAAGTGAAAGAATGCAGGCCTACCCGGCATCTGGCGAGATCAACTCTACGCTGAATGAACCCGCTAAAGCGATCGATCGTGTTAAAGCTGCATACTTACCGGAAGCGTTGTCTGTCGATGAAACCGATGGCATCAGTCTGGAATTTGAATGCTGGCGCTTTAATCTTCGCTCTTCTAACACTGAGCCTGTTGTTCGCTTAAACGTTGAGTCTAAAGCCGACCATGCTCTGATGATTGAGAAAACTGAGGATATTCTTCGGTTACTACGGCAGAACTGATTTTATAAGGTCGCTGACTCCTCATCTTAAAATAAGCCCCAGCTTACTCAATCGGCGCTTCGGTTCAGCATCGCCTGGTACCTTCTCTATTCCGATATTGCAGGTTGAATCTGCTATCAATGTGAGGGGGAGTAGAAAAAGTCGATTCCTGAGATCGCTTTGTGGCTGATTGGGTGTAATCTTAGTGTCATGCGTGGCGTTGGGCATTACCCTCGCAGGGTGAAAATGATCGGCCAGATCAAAACAGTTAGATAAAAACCATCAGATTGAAGAGAGTCAATCCATGACATCATTGAAAGCTATTATCCCTGTTGCAGGTTTAGGGATGAATTTGTTACCGGTGACCAAGGCAATTCCTAAGGAAATGTTGCCGCTGGTTGACCGTCCGGTGATAGAGAAGATCGTTAACGAATGCGTTAACGCGGGGATTAAAGAAATTGTTCTGGTGACGCATGCGTCGAAAAACGCGATTGAAAACCACTTCGATACCTCGTTTGAACTTGAATCTCTGCTGGAAGAACGTGCCAAGCGCCAACTGCTGGCCGAAGTACAGTCTATCTGTCCGAAAGGCGTGACGATCATGAACGTTCGCCAGGGAGAAACGCTGGGGTTAGGCCATGCGGTCTCTTGTGCCCGACCAATCGTTGGAAACAACCCGTTTGTGGTGGTGTTGCCTGATGTGGTGCTGGATGAAAGCACGGCCGATCAGACGAAGGAAAATCTGGCGTTGTTGATCTCCCGTTTTGAAGAAACAGGACGTAGTCAGGTGTTGGTGAAGCATCGTCCTTATGAAGTGCTGCCAGAGTACTCTGTCGTTGATTGTGAGCAACCGCTGGTAAATCCAGGCGATGCCGCAGCGATTACGTCGATGATCGAAAAACCCGAAGCGCCGTCTGAAACCGGGTCTGACCTTTCCGCGGTTGGGCGTTATGTCTTAACCGCCGATGCCTGGTCATTGCTGGAAAAAGCGGTGCCTGGCGCATGGGGACGTATTCAGTTAACGGATGTCATTGCCGATATGATTGCGACTCAGCAGGTTGATGCTGTGCAGATGTCGGGCAAAAACTTTAACTGCGGCCGTAAACTGGGTTACGCACAGGCGTTTGTGTCCTATGGATTACGTAATCCTGAGTTTGGCGCTGAATTTAAAGAAAGTATTAAGGCGCTGCTGAAAAAGTAATATTGAGTGATAACACGCTGTAAAACCGCAGATTGCTGAATGGTTCTGCGGTTTTTTCTTTTCCGCGCCCTATGCTCCTGCTGGGCAAGCTTTCGCTATCAAACCAATCACTATCCACTCACGCAAAGCTGAGTTACCATGTTGGCCTGTTTTTAAATTGCCTGCGGGGTCGCAACGCGAATCGTTGTCGTCGTTGCAGGCAGGTTATCCTTCAGACAGGAGTTGCTTTAATGTCCAAACAGCAAATTGGCGTTGTCGGTATGGCGGTGATGGGGCGCAATCTGGCGCTGAACATTGAGAGCCGTGGCTATAGCGTTTCCATCTTTAACCGTTCTTCCGATAAAACCGATGAAGTTATCGCGGAAAATCCGGGTAAAAAACTGGTGCCTTCTTACACCGTTGAAGAGTTTGTCGAATCCCTGGAAAAACCCCGCCGTATTCTGCTGATGGTGAAGGCCGGTGAAGCAACCGATAAAACGATTGAATCGCTGAAGCCTTACCTGGAAAAAGGCGATATTCTGATCGATGGCGGTAACACCTTCTATAAGGATACGATTCGCCGTAACCGCGAGCTGTCCGCTGAAGGGTTTAACTTCATCGGTACAGGTGTATCCGGTGGAGAAGAGGGCGCGCTGAAAGGGCCTTCCATCATGCCGGGCGGCCAGAAGGAAGCTTATGAGCTGGTTGCCCCGATTCTGGAGCAGATTGCCGCGCGTGCTGACGGCGAAGCCTGTGTGACCTACATTGGCGCTGATGGCGCAGGCCACTACGTCAAGATGGTGCATAACGGCATTGAATACGGCGACATGCAGCTGATTGCGGAAGCCTATGCGTTGCTCAAGCAGGCATTGAATCTGGGTAATGAGGAGCTTGCCACGACGTTCTCCGAGTGGAACAAAGGTGAGCTAAGCAGCTATTTGATTGAAATCACTGCCGATGTCTTCACAAAGAAAGATGAAGACGGTAAATATCTGGTTGACGTGATTCTGGATGAAGCGGCGAATAAAGGCACCGGTAAATGGACCAGCCAAAGCTCTCTGGATCTGGGTGAACCACTGTCTCTGATCACGGAATCCGTTTTTGCCCGCTACCTTTCTTCATTGAAAGATCAGCGTGTTGCGGCGTCTAAAGTGTTGACTGGCCCGACAGCTCAGCCATTCGGTGGTGATAAAGCCGAGTTTGTTGAGAAAGTTCGCCGTGCGTTGTATCTGGGTAAAATCGTTTCTTATGCACAGGGCTTCTCACAGCTGAAAGCGGCATCTGACGAGAATAACTGGGATCTGAATTACGGCGAAATCGCCAAGATTTTCCGCGCTGGCTGCATCATTCGCGCCCAGTTCCTGCAGAAAATCACCGATGCGTATGAGCAGAAAGCGGACATCGCTAACCTGCTGCTGGCGCCTTACTTCAAGAAAGTGGCAGACGAATACCAGCAAGCGCTGCGTGACGTGGTATCTTACGCCGTTCAGCAAGGTATCCCGACGCCAACGTTCTCTGCGGCGATCGCCTATTACGACAGCTACCGCTCCGCCGTGCTGCCTGCTAACCTGATTCAGGCTCAGCGCGACTATTTCGGTGCGCATACCTACAAGCGTACGGATAAAGAAGGCGTATTCCATACCGAATGGTTGGAATAATCGTTTCTTATGCTTAGATAGTGCTGTTTGTTAATAAAACGCCAGATTAGGAAATATCTGGCGTTTTTTTATATTGCTCAATGAACACATAGATATCGTTAAGATATCTATGACTTTTTTTCTGGAATACTGTAAATTTCATTAAAGAAATCTGCTTTTTTACCGAGATCATTGCTGTTTATTACATCGGGATCTTGCTATTTTTAACAGTGTTGCAAAAATTGAGTTGTAGTTTTACTTTCTGGTGTTGCTTGTCAGAGTGGGTTTTATCCCACAGATAGTTTTATCGCCATTGAACTGTAACTCATTACTGGGAGGATCCCGGTAACGGTCGGTGAACGAGGCAAAATAAGATATTTTGCCCTTGTACTGGCTGGAATGAAGGACGGGGTATGGTCTTTTCGACGGTACCCCACCCTGAAGTACTTCATGTTAAAAAGGAAATCGTAATGAAGAAAACGTTAATCACGCTGGCTGCGGTACTGGCCATGTCGTCAAACGCGTTTGCTGTTGATGGCGTCTCTAGCAGCACTGCTGCTGGTACCTCTACCACCACCACGACCGCTGGCGCTACCGCTGCTGGTGCCGCGGGTGCTGGTGGTGCTGGCTTTGCCGCTGGTACTACTGCTCTGATTGCTGTCGGTACTGCTGCGGCGATCGGTGTTGCTGTTGCAGTTGCTGTTTCCAGCAACGATAACAGCTCTCCTGCGGGAACAACGACGGCAACTACGGGTACTCGTAGTTAATTTCGTTTCAACTCCAAGGCCACTTCGGTGGCCTTTCTTTTTCCGGGCTACGCTGTTCAACGAGAACTGCATTCCATGACAAAAATAAAACGAATGGCAAAGGTGAGAGCGCTGATTGCCATACCTCTTTTATCGGTTGTGCTGACTGGCTGTTCCCAAAATGTGGATCAAGTGGGGAAAACGTTTAAATTGGCGTTCTTCGGTCAGGATGACACCCATGTGACAGCTACACAGGTTGCCAATACACCCTATGCATCGGCCTATCTGAAGGTAGGGAAAGCGCCACAGGCGTTTGTTGTGCTCGCTTTTGCCGAGCAGAATCAGTTGAAATGGATTGGGGCCGATAAAAATATGGTATCGACCCAGCATGGGCGCTTGGTGAAAACGCAGGGCTTCGGCGAAGACATTACCTATGTGGATAACCTGCAACAGGATCCCCTGACGTTAGGCTTATTGAAGACATCGACGCCAATGACATGGCAAAGCCGGGTTGAATGGGCTCAGGTCTTCCGTGGTGGTTACACTACGACGTCTGTTTTTCAGGCCCGCGGTAAAGAAACCGTAAAGATTCTGGATACCTCGCGTGAGCTGCTGCGCTTCGATGAACAGGTTACTGTCCCCACTTTGAATGAATCTTATACCAATAGCTATTGGCTGGATCCGGCTAATGGAAGTGTGGTCCAAAGCCAGCAGTATATGGGGCCGGGTATGGCATTGGTCACCTTCACCGTATTAAAACCCTACGTACAATAAGGGGCTGTAATGTTGGCACTCAATCGTATTGCTACCTTGTTGCTGCTGGTTTCCGGCGTCGCGACGTCTGCGCAACTGACGGTGAAATCGCCTCAAGAGACGATCGCCGTCGTTAAACTGGACGACGGTACGCGTCTTGAACAATTTTACGCACAGGTTTCCTGGCCACAGAATATCAACTGGCAAACGGCGTTTATTTCTGATTTTGCGACAACGCAGAAGGTACGCGCACAGGGGGATGTCTTGCTGCAAAAGCTGGCTGAGCTGGAAACGCGCTGGCGTAACTCTGGCGATGGCGATTTGGCTATTTCCGCCTGGCTTCTGAGAAAGACGATCGACCCGATTAATGTTGCTGGCCGTATCCGCACGGAGCTGGATCCCGATCGTGTGCGTGTCTATATAGAAAACAATCGCCCTTTGGTAGGGGAATATGCACTGTATGTGGCACCGCATGATGACAAGCTGTCGCTAATCGGCCTGGTGAATACCTCTGCTGATGTGGGTGAACTAGAGACATCGGGAAAAGTCGCGCTGCGTGCCGGATGGTCGGTCGAGAATTATCTCTCTGGACGTCGGCTTCTTGCAGGAGCGGATAACAGTTACGGCTATCTGATTGGGGGCAACGGTCAGTGGCGTAAAGTGCCGCTGGCGCTGTGGAATCGTCAGCATATTGAACCCGCTGCGGGCGAAACGCTCTTTATCGGCTTTGATCCCTCGGTTCTACCACAGGATATGTCATCACTTAACGATCAGCTTGCTGACTACCTTGCTAACCGGACTCCACTCGAATGACAAAGAACAGAAACGTTAAACTAGGCTGTCTGTCGTTGGCGATTGGCAGCATCTTGAGTGCACAGGCGATGGCGGCTGAAACAGAAAGCAGCCGTACTGCGACCAACCCGAATCTGCGCTTTCAGCCTGCGGGGGTATCACAGTCTGATTTTGGTGGCACAGGTCTGTTGCAGATGCCGACAGCACGTATGGCAGAAACGGGCGAATTTAGCCTTAACTACCGTGATAATGAGGAATATCGGCGTTATTCCTTGTCGCTCCAGCTCTTTGACTGGCTGGAAACGACGGTGCGTTATACTGACATCCGTACTCGTCCTTATAGTGATGACCCGAGTTTCAGCGGTAGCCAAACCTACAAAGATAAGTCATTCGATGTCAAAGCGCGTTTGTGGCAAGAAAGCTACTGGATGCCGGATGTCTCTGTAGGATTACGCGATATTGCTGGTACCGGCCTGTTTGATAGCGAATATCTGGTAGCCAGTAAGCGTATGGGGCCGTTTGATTTCACGCTGGGTATGGGCTGGGGCAACATGGGCCAGAGCGGCAATATTAAAAACCCTGCCTGTTCGTTGAAAGCGAGTTTCTGCCAGCGTAGTGAAGGTTTTTCAGGTACAGGTGGAGAATTTGAGGTCGGTAATTTCTTCCACGGACCGGCTGCACTGTTTGGTGGCGTTGAGTACCAGACACCCTGGGATCCTCTACGCCTGAAGCTTGAATATGACGGTAACGATTACAGTGCAGAAAGAACGTCATCCAATGGTGTGCCACAGAAGCTGAAACACGATTCCCCTTTCAACATCGGTGCGGTCTATCGGGTAGGGGATGTGCTGGATACCACGTTATCGTGGCAGCGCGGCAATACCCTGATGTGGGGCTTTACCCTCCGCACTAATTTCAACGATCTGAAGCCGAACTATTTAGATGATGCACCACCCGTCTATGCGCCAGTGCAGGATGGCAAAGGCACAAACTGGCAGCTCGTCTCGAAAGAGCTGAATGATAAGGCTGGCTTTAAAGACGCCGATATTTACGCGGACCAAAAGCAGGTCACCATTGTTGCCGATCAGACAAAGTATCGTGATAGTGAACAGGCAACACAGCGTGCCGCGACGGTATTGGCAAATCACGTACCGGGTAGTGTTGATGAATACCATATTGTTCAGCGCAGCCAGCGTTTACCGATTGCCAGCACGGAAGTGGATGCCAAAGCCTTCCATCAGGTTAAACAAGCTGCCGTCCCGCTGGGTCAACCGGAACCTGAAACGCATCGCAAAGAGCCGGTATCCGACGTACGTGGTCAGCAGGTGTTCCTCGCAGAACCCGATCGTTTGACGTATTCATTAGATCCGACGCTGACGCAGTCTTTCGGTGGTCCTGAATCCTTCTACATGTATCAGGTCGCATTGAAAGGCAACGTGGACTACCGTCTGAGCGAGCACTGGAGCGTAGGGGGAACCGCGACGCTGAACCTGGTGAATAACTACGACAAGTTCAACTACAAAACCCCACCGGCCGACGGCGCAGCGCTGCCGCGTGTCCGAACCTGGGTGCGTGAATACATTACCTCTTCCGATCTGCTGTTGACCAATCTGCAATTAACTCGCACTGATAATCCGGCGCAGGACTGGTATACCCAGGTCTACGGCGGCTATCTGGAAATGATGTACGCGGGGGTCGGCTCTGAAGTGCTGTATCGTCCGTTCGGTAAAAGCTGGGCGCTTGGTATGGATGTTAACTATGTTAAACAGCGCGACTGGAACGACATCATGAGAATGGCTGATTACGATGTGGTAACGGGCCATCTGACCGCGTACTGGGAACTGCCGTTTGTGGAAGGTGCGGTGGCAAAAGTGAGCGTGGGCCGCTATCTGGCAGGGGACAAAGGGGTAACCCTCGATCTGTCTCGCCGCTTTGACAGCGGGATTATTGCGGGTGCCTTTGCGACCAAGACCAACGTCAGCGCTGCTGAATATGGGGAAGGGAGCTTCACCAAAGGTTTCTATGTCTCCATACCGTTTGATCTGCTGTTCACTGAACCTACGGTGAAACGCGGTGCAGTCGGCTGGGTACCGCTGACGCGTGATGGTGGTCAAATGCTACAGCGCCGCAGCTCGCTGTATGGCCTCACCGAACACTAATCGATCCCCGTTCGTTTAGGGTGTTAATCAAGCCCGTCATGGTCAAGTGCCACGACGGGCTTTTTTGTGCGCCTGCACGGTACGGAATAGTTTTATGTAGTAACCAATATGAACTATTTCATTTGGTTATTGTTTGTATCTTGATCACGTCGAATCAGGCAGGGCGACGCTGGGCTGTTATTCCTAATTTGCTTGTAATTTAACAGTTTAATCGCGGTTATCGCGATGGGGCGGGACATTTCTAAGAGGAAGTGTGTCCTGTGGGTAATGATTGAAATAGTTTCGTCATGGAAGATTCATATAGCGAAATCTATTATCTCCTGCCGCAATGGCGAAAAAAACATAGACCTTCATGGTAGTGCTGACAGGAGAGTGCAATCCGATGAATTTGCCTATTTCCGCTGTTATCTCGTTAGTGATGAGTTCTGCCTGGTGCCTCCCTCTGCATGCGGCTGTGCAGGATAGTTCTCTTGGGATCTATCAACTGATTCAGGAGAGGATGGTACTGATGAAGGATGTCGCAGGGTATAAGGCCCGTCAACACCTGCCGGTTGAGGATCTGAAGCAAGAGGAACGTATTTTGAGTAAGGCGCGGGAGCAATCCGCTGCCGTGGGTTTATCACCTCAGAGTACGCAGCTGTTTTTTACGTCATTAATGAACGCGAGCAAAGCCATTCAGTATCGCTACATGGCGGACTGGCTTGCGACACCAGAAAACGACTGGACGCCGCTTTCACTGAATGACACGGTCAGACCCACGTTACTCACGATTGATGACCAGCTTCTGGTTAGCATTAAACGTTATCTCGCGAATGGCGGGCATTTTGCGCCTCAGCAAGAGGCTGCATTTCTTTCTTCTATTAATGTTGAGCATCTGTCACAGAACGACAAACGCCAGATTTATGCGGCATTGAGTCAAATTGAACCAGACGGCAAATAGCTGAGTGGAGAGAAGACGATGACTTACCAATTATTGAAAGGGAGTGAGCGCGGAAATATCGCTGACGCAGCGTATCGCGAACGCTGTGATGTTAATGAAAGCGTCAGAGTTATGCTGGTGCTGCGTTTTACTACGCCAGATGAAGAGTATTACACCGAACTGCACGATAGCATCGATCCGCAATTTGGCGGCATCAACGCTAACAGACCGCTGTCGCGTGCTGACTATGCCAGAAAGTTCAGCGCTGATGAGGCCGATCTCGAGCATGTCCGTGCGTTTGCGCGGCATCATCGGTTCTCTATCGAACGTGAACACGCCGCCAGCCGCACCGTTTTCTTAACGGGGACGGTGGGGCAGATGGAACAGGCGTTTCGCGTGAGCTTAGCCCGGTATGACCACAAACACGGGACATTCCGTGGGAGAGCGGGGGGAATTTACCTGCCGGAATACCTACAGGGCGTGGTGATTGCCGTATTGGGGCTTGATGAACGTCTGGCGACGAACTGCTGCCTGCATGTCAATGATACGTTCTCCAATACGGCAAAGCGTCCGTCGGGCTATACGCCGCTCGATCTGGCAGATCTCTATCATTTCCCGGAGCACGACGGCGCGGGGCAGTGTATTGGCATTATTGAGCTGGGGGGCGGATACCGCCTGCCGCAGTTAGAGCACTATTTTAAACGCATGGGTGTCACCCCGCCGCAGGTCGTCGATGTTTGTGTGGGCGGTGCCCAGAATGCCCCTGCTTCGTCAGAGGGCGATAAAGACGTGAGCCCGATTGATATCGAAGTGCAGATGGATATCGAAATCGCGGGTACGTTGGCGCCGGCCGCCAAAATTGTGGTGTATTTTGCCCCGAATACCGATGCCGGATTTTTGGAAGCGATCAACGCTGCGATTTATGATGAGAAAAATGCGCCGTCGGTGATTTCAATTAGCTGGGGATCCAGCGAACCACAATGGACGGCGCAATCATTACAAGTGTACAACCAGGCTTTTCAGACTGCGGCTGCGCTAGGGATTACGGTGTGTGTCGCGTCTGGCGATCGTGGTTCAAAAGATGGTGAACCCCATGGTTTGCACGTCGATTTCCCAGCATCCAGCCCCTATGTTTTAGCCTGCGGCGGCACTCGCTTGCAAAAAGCGATGGAAGAAACCACCTGGCATAGCCGGGACGGCAGCGCGACGGGCGGTGGCGTCAGCCAGTACTTTGCGCTGCCCGGCTGGCAGTTAGGGCTGTCTCTGGTAGACAAATACGGCGGTCACCACCCTTTGCAACACCGCGGCGTACCTGATGTCAGCGGCAATGCCGATCCCGAAACCGGCTATCTGGTTGAAGTTAACGGGGTGCAAGGCGTTGTTGGTGGAACCAGCGCCGTCGCGCCGCTGTGGGCAGGGTTATTAGCGCGTATGCTGGCGCTGACCCACTCAGCATCGCTGTTTATCCCCCCTTTGCTGTACCGTAACCGTAATAGCTGCAAGGATATCGTTCGGGGCAATAATGGCGCATTTGTGGCTTCTGAAGGCTGGGATGCCTGTACGGGGCTGGGATCGCCAGATGGCATGAAGCTGCTGAGGCTGTTGAAGCGGCTCGTGAGGCTCAATGGCGCACGGGAACACGACGATGGACACGAACAGTGAGCCTACCTTTCCGCTTTCTGGGATAGCGGGCACAGGGACAAATCCTACTCAGGCGAGGACATTATCGGTGATATTCATCACAGATTACCCGACCTCGGTTTGAGTCTACGGCGGTTAGCGGATATAACCCGATAAGCAGGACGTGATCGGGTCAAGGCCCGAGCGAAACCTGATACGACGCATGTTATTCAGACATGTTCGTATCAGGTTTTTTTTTGCCTGAATTCAGCCCGATCGCGCGCCACCCATAACATCAGTGATGTCTTGCTGACATGATCTCGTTAAGGAAAGGAGAAAACTGTGAAATACCGTCATCTTAAACGTTTCCCAGAGGGTTTTTTGTGGGGCGCAGCGACATCGGCTTATCAGGTGGAAGGGGCATGGAATGAGGATGGCAAGGGGCCGTCGGTGATTGATGCCAGAACGTCCTATCCTGAGGGCACCACGGACTTTAAAGTCGCCAGCGATCATTACCATCGTTACAAAGAAGATGTAGCGCTGTTTGCCGATATCGGCTTTAAAACCTACCGTTTTTCCATCGCCTGGAGCCGCATCATTCCCGATGGCAGCGGTGAGGTAAACCCGGCAGGGGTCGCGTTTTATCACAATCTTATCGATGAACTGCTGCATTACGGTATTGTGCCGATCGTCACGATGTACCATTTCGATCTACCGCAGGCGTTACAGGCCAAAGGCGGTTGGTACAGCCGGGAAACGGTGGACGCGTTTGAACGTTTTGCCAACGTGCTGTTTGATGAATACGGCGAAAAAGTGAAGTACTGGCTGACCATCAACGAACAGAACATGATGATTTTGCACGGTTCCGCACTGGGTACGCTGGATCCTACGCTGGAAAACCCGAAACAGAATCTCTATCAGCAGAACCACAACATGCTGGTGGCGCAGGCAAAAGCGATGAATGCGCTGCATGACAAAGTGCCCGGTGCAAAAATTGGTCCGGCACCCAATATTGCGCTGATTTACCCAGCGTCTTCCAAGCCTGAAGATGTGATGGCCGCGTTCAACTATAACGCGATCCGCAACTGGCTGTATCTGGATATGGCGGTCTATGGGCGTTACAACACCACGGCCTGGCGCTATATGGAAGAAAAAGGCTATACGCCGGAGATTCTGCCCGGTGATATGGATATTCTGGCATCGGCCAAACCCGATTTTATCGCGTTTAACTACTACACCTCGCAAACGGTTGAAGCCAGCAAAGGCGATGGTTCGGATGAAATTGCGCGCGGCGGCGATCAGCACCTGAAATCAGGTGAAGAGGGCGTACATCGTGGCGCAAGCAATCCATTTTTGCAGAAAAATGCCTTTGGCTGGGAAATCGATCCCATCGGCTTCCGCAATACGCTACGTGAGCTGCACGATCGTTACCATTTACCGCTGATCATTACGGAGAATGGGCTGGGCGCGTTTGATACGTTGGATGAAAACGGTGAGGTTCACGATGATTACCGCATCGACTACCTGCAACGCCACATTGAGCAAATTCAGCTTGCGATCACCGACGGTGTGGATGTCTTCGGCTATACGCCATGGTCGGCGTTGGATCTCATTTCCACTCACCAGGGATGCTCGAAACGCTATGGCTTTATTTACGTCAATCGTGAAGAATTCGACCTGAAAGATTTGCGGCGTATCCGTAAAAAAAGCGCATACTGGTATGCTGATGTCATTAAAAACAATGGGCTGGATAGCTCAGAAGCGTAAATGAGAAAAGCAGGCGCCTCGTCGATATCACGTTGAGGCGTTAAACGGTAGGGAAGGTCACAGTGTGCCTTCCCATCAGACAGGACGGCTGAGCGATGATAATTAAAAAAATATTGAGCAATAATGCCGTGCTGGTGCTGGCAGATGACCGACGGGAAATTGTGGCGATTGGTAAAGGCGTCGGCTTTGGTAAAAAAGTGGGCGACCCTATCGATCAACAGCGTATTGAAAGCCAGTTCGTGAAGAAAAGCGACGGTATGGCGGATGTGCTGTCACAACTGCTGGCGGATATTCCACCGGACTGTCTGGCCGTGACGCAGCAAATTATTACGCTGGCGCAAAAAACGCTGCGGCTTGACGTGCAGGACACGCTGTTTCTGGCGCTCAGCGACCACATTAACTTTGCCATTCAACGCCATAAGAAAGGGCAGACGATCAAGAATCTGATGCTATGGGATATTCGCCAGTTCTATCACAGCGAATTTGCCGTTGGGTTGGAGGCGCTGGAGTTGATTCGCGCCAGACTGGATATCGATTTGCCGGAGGATGAAGCGGGATTTATTGCGCTGCATCTGGCAAATGCGACGAATAACAGCGATATGCAGAGCACGATGCAAAGTGCGAGCATCATTAAAGATATTCTGACCATTCTGAAATACGATCTCCACATCACGTTTGACGAACATTCTCTCAATTATCAGCGCTTGGTGACGCATCTGAAGTTCTTCGCCCTGCGCCTGTTAAATCGGGAAACCGTGAGTCACGGTGATGATTCCATCTATCAGGGAATTACCGAGTTGATGCCGCGGGCCTATGCCTGCGCAATGAAAGTGTATGAATATGTGGAAAAAAACTACGGCTGCCAGCTCACCACCGATGAGATCATGTTTCTGACCATTCACATCAACCGTTTGCAACCCTCTCCCTCTTAATCACACAGGTCATGATGACGGGTACGCCTGTGGCAATCATCAATGCGGAAAGACGGCCACGGGTAAGACCACCGCGAGTTAACATTTGTGTTACTCTGTTCTGCCTTTACGGTATCTGTTCGTTATGTAACAAAATAAATTAAAAAACTGCTCACTGTTGCTGACAGGCTTTCAGTCATAATGTTCTTTTTTCTCGCTATTCGTTAGTGAACCGCATGGGGGTCGTTATGTCAGCCTCGCCGCCGACGTTTTTGACGGTAGATGTACGTCGCTCAGGGCTACGCTTTTCCCAGCGAGTCTATATTCCACGCATTGTCGGTACGATACTGTGTTGCCTCTTCATTTCTTCCGTGCTGATAACCAAACCGACACCGGCGCTATTGTGGGTGTTGCTCTTTCTTAACGCCTTTGTCTGGCCTCACATTGCCTACATGCTATCCCTGCGGTCACGCGACCCTATGCGGTGCGAGAAACGTAATTTATTGTTTGATGTGGTGTTTGGCGGCATCTGGATAGGGTTTATGGGGGTAAATCTTCTGCCCAGCGCGGTGATTGTCGCGATGGTCGGGATGAATGGCACGGCTGGGGGCGGGATAAAGCTGTTTGTTCAGGGCATCGTATTACAGTGTGTTGCCTGTGTGCTGGTTCTTGTGTTGTTTGCAGTACCTGTATCGCTGGATACAACACCGATGCAGCTGTATGCCTGTTTGCCGATGTTGTTGATCTACCCAATTTCTCTGGGCTATGTCACCTATACCACCGCGCTGAAACTGGCGGAACACAAACGTATGCTGATGGAAGTCAGTATCCATGACGGGATGACCAGTCTCTATAACCGTCACCACTGGGAACGTTTGCTGAAGCACGAGTATGATAGTTGTCAGCGCTATAAGCGCACGGCGACGTTAGTCCTGTTTGATATCGACCATTTTAAAGCCTTTAACGATAACTTTGGGCATAACGTCGGCGATCAGGCGATATTGCTACTGGCGCGCGAGCTGACATCCGGGTTTCGTGAAACGGATGTGATTGGGCGATTCGGTGGAGACGAGTTTGCCGTTATTTTACCGCAAACGAGTGCGGGAGAGGCGCTGGATGCCGTGAGCCGCATTCGGGAGAGTTTGTCGCTGAAGTTCCTGAATCAGACGCCGCAGCTGGCGGTGTTTGTCAGCGTCGGTATCGCAGAGATTTCGCCGGAAATGGGCCAATATATTGACTGGTTAAAGTCAGCGGATATGGCGCTCTATCGGGCAAAAAATAAAGGTCGCCGCCGAACCGAAGTTGCCTGAATATCCCAGGCTACAGCCTGAGATTTTGTGTATTTACTGCTAATGAAAAAGAAGCCCCTATCGCCATCGGGTGGTGACAGGGGCTTTTTCTTTATTTATAAGAACCCAACTAGATTTATAAGCGCCAACTAGATTTATAAGAACCTAAGTCGCGATTAATGAGGCAGAGCTTCTTTGGGATGCAGCCCCAGATTACCCGGAGACGGCTCACCTTTCACTTCGCCGAGGTACAAACCGATCTGGGCACGGAATGACTCTACCGCCGCACGGTCGCTCATGAAATCGGCAAAAGCCTGCGGGCTGGTGTTCTTATATTCCCAGATAGGCTTATAGCCAGCGGGGGGCGTAACGTCAGTACGCACCGACCACATATACCAGACATTGCTCTGCGTCTCTTTATCCAGTAGCCAGCTTAGATACAGCTTGGCGCTTTCCGGGTGTTTAGCCTGTTTGAAAATGGCTGCACGCTGCGCCCAGGAAACAAACGGATCGTTTTTTGGCAGAACGAAACGCGAATTGGCGTTTTGATCGGGAGCCAGTGCGCCGTCGGTTGAGAAGGTCGCCGCTGACTTACCGCTTTCAACATCGTCTGCGGGAGCCTGCGTACCGCGCACATAAACTGGGTTCTGTTCTTTGAATTTAGCGACATAGTCCCAGCCGTATTTATCCACGACCTGCTTAAACCAGAACAGCACGGCGTCGTCATCATTCGGGTAGGTTAAGACAATGCTGCCTTTCAGGTCGGGACGTAAATAGTCATTGGCTTCTGTTGGCCAGGCATTTTCAGCAATCAGCTTGGTATTGACCACGTTGCTGAATGCATCGACAAATACGCCGGTCCAACTGCCGTCTTTATCTTTAAACGCGGGATACACTTTGTCCCAGCCGATAGGTTTATAGTTCAGCAGCACACCTTCTTTTTTCCAGCGCGGGTAATCCTGCAAAGTCTGGAGCTGTACAACATCCGGTACCAGCGTATTCGTTGCTAGTTGGTTATCAATACGGGCATCGTGGAATTTGCTGTAGTCCACAATGACGTTGAGTTTCATGCCCGGAAAGCGTTTTTCAAACGCCTGTTTGATGCCATCTTGCTGACCCGGTGTGTCACCGCCCGCGTAGACGGTCACGATACCGCCTTCCCGTAACGCATTTTGATAAAGCTCGTTAATCGGGCGTTTATCGGCCTCTACTGCCGCATAGCTGGTCGCTGCCGTCGCCATCAGCGCCGTAAATGCGACCACCTGTTTTAGTTTAAACATCGATTCCTCCTGAATGAGAGCCGTCTCTACCGACGCACTTTTTATCCTTTGTGGTTGTTGGTCAGGATAAGCGTGCATAGGCAGAATCATTGAATGACTATCAAATTATTTAATTTGTTTGATATTCATTACCCTGCTGAGATAACGGTTAATCTGCCTTCTATCAGCGGGTTTGCGTATGTTATCCGGTTGTGAATAATGTTAAATGAGAAAAAATTGAGATTTTAATTCAAAAAAAATGAATTAAAATTTGGCGTGAAAGGCAGCAGAATAACGGGGAATTGCGGCGATATTTAGGCCGCCCTGCGACCTAAAATCGAATGAGTTCAAACGACGGGTAGGGAACTGTCAAACGGATCCATCAGCAGGAAGGTGCACTCGGCACGCTGGTGGCTGTTGATCATGGGAACCAGTCGCTGGAAGTGCTCAGTCTGGCAGTGAATATCCAGCGCGGCTTTATCTGGCCAGGTTTCGATAAAGGTGAAATGCCCCGGATCTTTCTGGTTGATAAAAAGCTCATAGGAGATGCACAGCGGCTCCTGTCGGGTTTTCTCCACTAATTCGCGGTACAGCGGCATGACTGTCTCAATGTACTCCGGCTTAATAAAATCCTGTGCGATGACTTTAAGCATAAAACGGCTCTCCCTCTCTGTGAGTCTTGCTGATTAAACGATGCCAACTAGCCGCGCTGCTGTTTTTCGCTCTGCTCTGCGCCGTTTCCCTGTCGGTAAGCCAGCGATACCATCAGCGATTGCACCAGACACAGCGTGGCGGATTGTGAACGGAACGCATCAACCTGCGCCTCCTTCACCACAAAGCAGACGTCGCTGAGCGTCGCCAGCGGGCTGATCTGGCTGTCGGTAATGACAATTTGCCGCGCGCCGGCCTTTGCGGCCATTTCACTGACCATCACGGTTTCCTGCGAGTAAGGCGAGAAGCTGATGGAAACCACCACATCGCGTGAACTGACACGGCTGAGCTGTTCACGAAACATGCCTCCCAGGCCGTTAACCAGAATGGGGCTGCTTTCCAGATGGCTGAGCGCGTAGGTGAGGTAAGTGGCGACGCTGAACGAGCGCCGTAGCCCGACGATATAGATGGTCTCCGCCTGTGCCAGCAGATCGACGGCTTTTTGCAGATCCTCTTGTGGGGTACGTGCCGCGAGCTGCTGCATCGCCTGCGCGTTTGAACGGGCAAACTCATGCAGAATATCCAACGGCGTTTCTGGCACGGCGTCGGCTTCCATCGCCCGAAATAGCCGCGCTCGGTCGGTATAGCTGGCCGTCTCCTCCACCAGATTCATACGGAACAGCTGTTTCATTTCGTTGAAGCCGCTGAAATCAAAGGCGTTGGCGAAACGAATCAAGGTTGAGGGGGGCACGTCAGCGCGTTCGGCGATCACCGCGACGGTATCAAAAGCGATACTGTTAGTATTATCCAGCACATAGTGCGCCACCTGCTGTAACCGCTTGCTGAGCGAATCATAGCGCTCGCGGATCTGTTCCTGCAATTCTCTCAGGCTGGTTGCCATGGGCATATCGGGTTATCTCCCAAAGACGTATAAGAACCTATCCCATTAGGGCGATTTCATGACTGGCGCCTGAAACGGAACAGAAAATTCATTTCTGGATACGGTTGTTTTATCTGTACGACATTTTCGACGGCACGCCTGTTATCGATACGGCGATTTTCAGAGGCTGCTCGCCTAATACTGGTCACTTAAGCCCGTTATTAGGGGAAACACAGGGGGAGGTTCCCGCAGGGAGGCCTCACCCCTGTGGTAGCCCTGTGTATCTCGATACTTAAACGATCGACGTTAGGCTGCTCGCCTGTCTTTATGGACAACTGTCTTCAAGTTTACATAAAAATTCGCAGCGGATCACAATAATCAACATTTATTTTATTTTTACGTTAAATGGAATATTCATTTCATATACTGTAATCCGATATCAGCCGTTTGTCTCCTCAAAACCCACAAAGGTGTAAACATGGAAACCGTATCTAACTTCATTCAGGGGGCGATTGCCTCCAGCAACAGCCAACGCTACGCCGCGGTGTATAACCCCGCGACGGGCGAGCAGATTCGCCAGGTTGTGATGTCTGATAAGGCGGAAGTCGAGCAGGCGATTGCCAGTGCGGCGGCGGCATTCCCTGCGTGGTCAAAACACTCTCCGCTGCGTCGCGCGCGCGTGCTGTTTCGCTTCAAAGCGCTGCTGGAAGAACGAATGGATACGCTGGCCCGGCTGATTTCACAGGAGCACGGCAAGGTCTATTCCGATGCCGTGGGGGAAGTGACTCGCGGTCTGGAAGTCGTTGAATTTGCGTGCGGTATTCCACATCTGCAAAAAGGCGAACACTCGGCGAATGTCGGCACCGGGGTGGATAGCCATTCACTCATGCAGCCGCTCGGCGTGTGTGTCGGGATTACGCCGTTCAACTTCCCGGCGATGGTGCCAATGTGGATGTTCCCGATTGCGCTGGCGACCGGCAATACCTTTGTGCTTAAGCCGTCGGAAAAAGATCCGTCGCTCTCGCTGCTGCTAGCGCAACTGCTGAAAGAAGCGGGCCTGCCGGACGGCGTATTTAACGTCGTTCAGGGTGACAAAGAAGCGGTGGATGTACTGCTGACCGATCCACGCGTGCAGGCGGTGAGCTTTGTGGGCTCGACGCCGGTGGCGGAATACATTTATCAGACGGCATCGGCGCACGGCAAACGTTGTCAGGCGTTGGGTGGGGCGAAAAACCACTGCATTCTGATGCCGGATGCCGATATGGACATGGCAGTCAGTGCGATTATGGGCGCGGCGTTTGGCGCAGCGGGCGAACGCTGTATGGCGCTGTCGGTGGTGGTGGCCGTTGGTGATGACACGGCGGAAGCACTGAATCAGCGTCTAAATGCACAGATCAACGTGATGCGCGTCGGGCCGGGTCTGGTGGACGGGCAAGAAAATGAGATGGGGCCGGTGATCAGCGCGCCGCACCGGGCGAAGATTGCCGACTATATTCAAAGTGGCGTCGATCAGGGCGCGACGCTGCGTATCGATGGCCGCACGCTGTCTATTCAAGGCCACCAGCAAGGTTACTTTATTGGGCCGACGTTGTTCGATAACGTTACGCCAGAGATGAAGATCTATCAGGAAGAGATTTTTGGCCCGGTGCTGTCCGTGGTGCGCGTGCCGGATTACCAGACGGCGGTAACGCTGATCAACAACCATGAATACGGTAACGGCACCGCTATTTTTACCCGCGATGGTGAAACGGCGCGTCAGTTCTGCGAAGAGGTGCAGGCCGGTATGGTCGGCGTGAACGTACCGATTCCGGTGCCGATGGCGTTCCACAGCTTCGGCGGCTGGAAACGCTCCATTTTTGGGCCGCTTAACGTCCACGGCAACGACGGCGTGCGCTTCTACACCCGCATGAAAACCGTCACCAGCCGCTGGCCTGCCAGCGTCCGTCTGGAACATCACACCAGCAGCTTCGTCATGCCCACACTGGAGTGAGGATTTGACCGCTAACGGGCGATGAATGGAGTGCACTGGTTTTGCTCTTCCGGCGTCAAAAATTATGCTGAGGTAGGGGACACCGCCGAAAGAGCGACAGGGATGTCGCGAAAGCCAGTGCCGCGGAGGACAAAAACGTCAGAGACGTTTTTGAACAGCACTTGTGCTGGCCCGCAGGGCGAGCCCCGTTTATGGGGCGAGTAAGCACGTCACTGGCGGTTCGGATGACGGTGGCGCATATCGAAGGGCCCGCGTAGCGGCATAATTTATCGCCATAAGCCTGGGTTCTCAGGGCGGCGGCGATTGAGCGCCCTGAGTCGGGCGCGTGCTACGACGCAGCATAAAAATGGCTAAATTTTCGCGCACGAAATGCTCGCTGAATATACATAGTTCATTATAGAAATCAGATCCTTATTTAAGGAGTAGATCAATGGATACGTGTCGCATCACCATGGCGCAAGCGCTGGTCAGGTTTCTCAACCAGCAATACATCAGCGTAGACGGTGAAGAATCCCCCTTTGTGCAGGGCGTCATGACCATTTTCGGTCACGGCAATGTGCTGGGCATCGGCCAGGCGCTGGAGCAGGAGGCAAACCGTCTCACCGTGCATCAGGGGTGCAACGAACAGGGAATGGCGCACATTGCCGTCGGGTTTGCTAAACAGCACAAGCGGCGGAAAATCTATGCGGTGACCTCGTCGGTAGGGCCGGGGGCGGCAAACATGGTGACTGCCGCCGCGACCGCCACCGCCAACCGCATTCCAGTGCTGCTGCTGCCCGGCGATCTCTTCGCCTGCCGCCAGCCGGATCCGGTGTTACAGCAGGTTGAGCAATATCACGATCTGTCGATCAGCACCAATGACTGCTTTAAACCGGTGTCCCGCTACTGGGATCGTATTAATCGGCCTGAACAACTGATGAGCGCGCTGATTAACGCCATGCGCGTGCTGACCGATCCGGCCGATACCGGCGCGGTGACGCTGTGTTTACCGCAGGATGTGCAGGCAGAAGTCTGGGATTATCCGGCATCGTTTTTCCGCAAGCGCGTCCATCACCTCGAACGTCGTCCGCCGGATGCGGCACGGCTGGATGAAGCGGCGGCGCTGATTGCGAGCAAGCGTCGTCCGATGCTGATTTGCGGCGGTGGTGTTCGTTATTCCGGCGCGCATGATGCACTGGCGCAATTTGCCGAGCAGTTTGCGATTCCGTTTGGCGAAACGCAGGCGGGCAAGGGCGCGATTGTATCCTCACATCCGCTGAACTGTGGCGGCATCGGTGTGACGGGCGGGCTGGCGGCGAACCGACTGGCGCAAGAGGCGGATCTGGTGATCGGCGTCGGGACACGTTTAACCGATTTTACCACGGGTTCCAAGTCGCTATTTCAGAACCCGAACGTCGAATTTTTACTGCTCAACGTGGCCGAATTTGATGCGCTAAAACTGGATGCACTGCCTTTAATCGCCGACGCGCGCGTTGGGCTGGAAGCGCTGGCCGAACGGCTGGCGACGGCGTCGTATCGCAGCGGCTGGCAGCAGGCCGTTGAACAGGCTCGCACGGAATGGGAACGCGAGCTACAGCGGCTTTTTACCGTGCAGGACAAGGGCGAGCTGGTGCCGGAAGTGGTGGACGGTCTGGAAGACAAGCTGGATGAATATCGCCAGATGCTGAATACCCATCTGACGCAAACGCGCGTGCTGGGCATACTGAATGAAGAGTTGGAAGACAACGCGGTTGTGGTGGGCGCAGCGGGCTCGTTGCCGGGCGATCTACAGCGCGTGTGGCAGGTGAAGACGCCGGACAGCTACCATTTGGAATATGGCTATTCCTGCATGGGATACGAGATTGCGGCGGCGATTGGCGCACGCCTTGCGGCACCGCAACAGCCCGTCTATGCGATGGTCGGTGACGGTTCCTATCTGATGCTCCACACCGAACTGCAAACGGCGGTACAGGAAGGCATCAAAATCACTGTGCTGCTGTTCGACAACGCGGGCTTCGGTTGTATCAACAACCTGCAAATGAGTCAGGGAATGGGCAGCTTCTGTACGGAAAACCGCTACCGCGATACGGAATCGGGGCAACTGCGCGGGGCACTCATTCCGGTAGATTTCGCCAAGAACGCGGAAAGCTACGGCTGTAAAGCGTGGCGGGTACATGATGAAGCCTCGCTCAGGCAGGCGCTGGCGGAATCACGTCAGCATTCGGGCCCTGTGCTGCTCGACATCAAGGTGTTGCCGAAGACCATGACGCACGGCTACGAATCCTGGTGGCGTACCGGCACGGCGCAGGTTGCTGACAACCCAGAGATCGAGTCTGCCGCCAATAGCGTGAAAGCCGCGCTTTCCCGCGCCCGTCAGTATTAGATTATTTCTCTTGGCGGTGGTTTCTGAGTCACACTTTTTATGCCGACTAAGAGATAGTTTCGTGCGCTATGATAACGTTATTTTCATGCTACGTCGTAGCACGCGCCCGACATAGGGGGCTACGCCAGCCCCCTATGAACCCCGGCTTTTGGCGGGAATTATGCCGCTGACGCGGTGCCTTCGTCGGTATCACGCTTAACGGACCGCTTGCGACACGTTCCCTACGTGGCGCAAGCTTTCGCCGCGTCCTGCGGCTCATCCTAAGCCTGCTATCTCCTCAGCATAATTTTTTACGCCGAATAAAGGCAAAAACCGTGATAACTCCCTGTATTTTTGTCTCCGAGAGTGGGGAATGTGGAGGGAGATTAAATTGAAACATTCATTTCATTTTCAAACCACAGTTTCATTTTTCCTCCCGCAGTGCGCCAGTACCTGACCGATTCTCTGGTAGTCATGTATATCCCCACAAACGTTCTCAGGTGATGTGTGATTGGGGTTACAGAAAACAGCGAAGATGTCATGAAAATGTTAACTGACACGCAAAAACATAATTTTCAATTTATACAAAACTGAAATAAATGTTTTATTTTAGCTATCAGGATTTGCGGTAAAAAGCGGGTGATGGGGCTGGGGGAAGAATGCGACTAGCCGTTATCCCGTCACTTTTTCAGTCTGGCATTAAACGCCACTCAGGCAGCAAGGGAGCATCTATGTTCAACATCGCTTTACTGGGCGCAGGCCGCATCGGCCAGGTCCATGCAGTCAACATCGCGGCACACAAAGAGACCAACTTATACGCGGTCGTCGATCCCAACCCAACCAATGCCGCAGCGCTGGCCGAACGCTACCATACCAAAGTGCAAACCGTGGATGAAGTCATGAACGATCCGGCGGTGCATGCCGTTCTGATTGCCTCCGCGACTGACACACACGCCGACTTGATTGAGCTGGCCGCCAAACATGGCAAAGCCATTTTCTGTGAAAAACCGGTGCATCTGGATATTGCCCGCGTTCGCGATTGTCTGACCGTCGTCAAACAGCAGAACGTGCCTTTGTTTGTGGGCTTCAATCGCCGCTACGACCCGCAATTCCGCCGCGTCAAAACGCTGGCTGGCGAGGGGCGCATCGGTAAGCCGGAATCTCTGCTGATTATCTCCCGCGATCCGTCGCCGCCGCCTGCCGAATATGTTCGCGTTTCCGGCGGTATGTTCCGCGACATGACGATTCATGATTTCGATATGGCGCGCTTCATTATGGGCGAAGAGCCGGTGTCGGTCTTTGCGCAAGGGAGCAATCTGGTCGATCCGGCCATTGGCGAGGCGGGCGACATCGATACCGCGTTTATCGTGCTGAAGTTCGCCTCTGGTGCGATGGCGACCATCGTCAACAGCCGCCGCTCCGGCTACGGCTACGATCAGCGCCTTGAGCTGCATGGTGCGAAGGGTGTGCTCAGCGCGGGCAATATCCGCGAAAACGTGGTCGAGCAGTGGACCGACGACGGCTGTCTGGCGGCAAAACCCGAATACTTCTTCCTGCAACGCTATCACGCGGCCTACGCGGCAGAGTGGCAGCACTTCGTCGATGTGCTGAATGGCCGCACCCAGCCGGAATGCTCCGGACTGGACGGTGAGCGTGCGCTGAATCTGGCGGATAAAGCCTTTGAATCCCTGGCTCAAGGCAAGGAGGTCGCCGTGTAACCGTATCGGCACATCGCGTTTTACCTGCTTTCAACCCTACACCCATACTCATAACAGAAGCAGAGAAAAGACATATGAAAAAGATCATCAGCGTTTCCGCAATCGCCATCGCACTGGGTCTGTCTGGTTTTGCTCAGGCCCAAAACGAACAAATCGTTTTCAGCACGCCGAATCTCGCTATGCCGTTTGAAGTTCACATGCAGCGCACCGCCGTCAAAGCCGCCAAAGAACTGGGCGTGAATTTGCAGGTGCTGGATGGGCAGGGTAGCTCACCGAAGCAGACCGCCGATTTAGAAAATGCCATTACTCGCGGAGCGCAGGGCTTCGTGGTGTCACCGAATGACGTCAACGCCGTTTCCAGCGCCGTGACCGAAATTCAGGATGCCAAACTGCCGGTGGTGACGCTGGATCGTTCGGTGAAAACGGAAAAAGCGGTGCCGCACTTTGGGGCGAATAACTACAAAGGCGGTCAGGCGATTGCCGACTATGTCAAAACCAAATTCCCAGATGGCGCAGAGATCATTCTGCTGACCGGCCAGCCGGGCTCTTCTTCTAATATTGAGCGGACGCAGGGGATTCGCGACAGCCTGAAAGCGGGCGGCAGCAAGTACCACATTGTGGCTGACCAGACGGGGAACTGGATGCGTTCCGAAGGGATGCGCATCGTAGAAAGCGTCCTGCCGTCGCTGCCTAAGCGTCCACAGGTCATCCTCTCTGCGAATGACGACATGGCGCTGGGCGCGATTGAAGCATTGCAGGGGCAGGGTTTGAAACCGGGCGAAGTGATGGTAACCGGCTTTGACGCCGTGCCGGAAGCGCTGGCTCGCGTACGCGACGGCTGGCTGGCCGTGACTGCCGATCAGCGTCCGGGCTATGCGGTAACGACTGCATTGACGCAGTTGACCAATAACATCCGCAGTAAAGCGCCTATCACTGGGGCCGACTACCAACCGACCATGATTACCAAAGATAACCTGAACGATGCCGAACGCATTGGCGAAGCGGGTAAATAAGTCGCTCTCTACATAACAGGTATTCAGCAGGCCGCGTCCGCGCGGCCTTGCGGGAGGAAGGTAAACATGACGGAACCCCTACTGAACATTACCAATCTGGCAAAGAGCTTCTCCGGCGTTTGGGCGTTGAGCAACGCGCAACTGACCGTACAGCCGGGAGAGATTCATGCGCTATTGGGAGAAAACGGCGCGGGTAAATCGACGCTATTAAAAGCGCTGGCCGGGGCGCAACCGCAAACCAGCGGCGACATCTGGTTTGGCGGCGAGAAGTTGTTACCGCTCGAATCGCCGGTTGAGCGTCAAAAGCGGGGGATTATCACCATTTATCAGGAATTTAATCTGCTGCCCAATATGAGCGTAGCGGAGAACATGTTCCTGGGGCGCGAGCCGCAGCGCAGCGGCGTGTTCGTGGATGCGCTGGCGGTAAACCGCGAGGCGAAAGCGGTACTGGACTACCTGAAACTGAACATTGCGCCGACAACGCAGGTGGCGCGTTTGAGCGTGGCGCAGCAGCAAATGGTGGAAATCGCCAGAGCGCTGACGCTGAACGCCAAGCTGATTGTGATGGATGAACCGTCGGCGGCGCTGAGCGACAGCGAAGTCGATAGCCTGCACCGCGTGGTGCGTGAGCTTAAAGGGCGTGGCGTGAGCGTGGTGTATGTCACGCACCGACTGCATGAAGTCTTCCAATTGTGCGATCGGTTTACCGTGTTTCAGGACGGCCGCTACACCGGTTCCGGCGACGTCGCCAGCACGAATGTGCAGGAGATTATTCGCCTGATGGTTGGCCGTGACGTGGTATTTAACCGTCGCCCGCCTTCAGAAACGCATCATCAGGATAAGCCGGTACGGCTGGCAGTGAAGGGCTTAAGCCGGGAAAAACCGCCGTTGGATGCGCACGGCATTGCGCTAAAAGACATCAATTTCCAGGTGCATGCGGGCGAAGTGCTCGGTATTGCCGGGCTGGTAGGCGCGGGACGTACGGAAATCGCACGCTGCCTGTTTGGCGCCGATGCGTTCTCTACCGGTGAGTTTGTACTGGATGACGCCCCTTACCATCCGTCTACGCCGCTGCATGCGTTGTCGCAAGGTATCGCGCTGGTGCCGGAAGACCGTAAGAAAGAAGGCGCGGTGCTGGGGTTATCGATCAGGGAAAACATTTCGCTTTCCAACCTCTCGTCGCTCATGCGCTGGCGCTGGTTTGTGAACACCCGCAAGGAAGACGATCTCATTGACGCCTACCGTCAGGCGCTGCACATCAAGATGGTGAACAGCGAGCAGGAGGTACGCAAGCTGTCGGGCGGCAACCAGCAAAAGGTGATTCTTGCTCGCTGTATGGCGTTGAATCCCAAAGTATTGATTGTGGATGAGCCCACGCGCGGCATCGATGTCGGCACCAAGTCCGAAGTGCATCAGGTGCTGTTCGATATGGCGAAACGGGGCGTCGCCGTGATTGTGATTTCCTCTGATCTGCCGGAAATCATGGCAATTTCCGACCGCATTATCACGCTCAGTGAAGGGCGGATTAGCGGGGAAATTCATGGCGATGACGCCACAGAAGAAAAACTGATGACGATGATGGCCATTTGCCACGACGCATTACACGCAGCATAACGGAGGTGACGCATGTCCCAGCAGCCGCTTTCTAAGAGCATTACGCCGTCCAATACGCGTGGACGTTTTGACCCGATTGCCTTTTTTGAACGCTTTGGCGTATTTATTTTCATGATTTTGCTGCTGATTTTCTTTCAGTCGCAGAACAGCAACTTTCTGTCTGAACGCAACATCACCAACATTCTGACCGAAGTCTCCATCTACGGCATCATGGCCGTAGGGATGACGTTCGTCATTCTGACTGCCGGTATCGACCTGTCCGTTGGCTCGATTCTGGCGGTGTGTGCCATCACCGCCGCCTCGGTCATTAAAGGAGACAACTTCACCACCGTCGATCCCGATGCCTGGTACGGCTTGAGCTGGCTGGTTGCGTTGGGCGTCTGTCTGGCGATGGGCACCTTCATCGGTTTCCTGCATGGGTTGGGTGTCACCAAACTGCGTCTGCCGCCGTTCATTGTCACGCTGGGCGGGATGACGATCTGGCGTGGGTTAACGCTGGTGATGAACGACGGCGCACCGATTGCCGGCTTTGACCCCGGCTATCGCTGGTGGGGGCGAGGAGAGATTCTCGGTATTTCGGTGCCGATCTGGATCTTCGCGCTGGTCGCCTTGCTGGGCTATCTGGCGCTGCATAAGACCCGCTGGGGCCGCTTCGTGTACGCCATCGGCGGCAACACTGAAGCCGCGCGTCTGGCTGGGGTGAACGTGCAGCGTGTACTGGTCAGCGTCTACGTCGTGATTGGCTGTCTGGCCGGGCTGGCGGGCTTTATTCTCAGCGCGCGTCTCGGCAGTGCGGAAGCGGTCGCGGGGATCACCTTCGAGCTGCGCGTCATCGCCTCGGTGGTCATCGGCGGCACCTCGCTGATGGGCGGCTACGGCCGGATCAGCGGCACCATTATCGGCTCGATCATCATGGGGATCCTGATTAACGGACTGGTGTTGATGAACGTATCGGCTTACTACCAACAGATTATCACCGGGTTAATTATCGTGCTGGCCGTGGCGTTCGACACGTATGCCAAGAGCCGTCGCGGCGCGATCTGAGCCGCACCCGTACCGATTCTTTTTTTGCACCGAGGTGGATATGAAGGATGTACGCATTGGGTTAATCGGCACCGGCTATATCGGCCGTGCACATGCCATCGCCTACGCGCAGGCGCCGACGGTCTTCCTGCTGAAAGGCAACCTGGTGAAGGCAATGCTGGCAGAAGTATCGCCGGAGCTGGCAGCCCGACGGGCGCAGGAGTTTGGCTTCTTGCGCTCAACAGGGGACTGGCGTGCGCTGGTGGCGGACCCGGACATTGACGTGGTGGATATCTGCGCGCCGAACTTTCTGCATAAGACGATGGCGATGGCGGCCATCCAGCACGGTAAGCACGTTTATTCGGAAAAGCCGCTGGCGCTGAGCGCGCGTGATGCCCGAGAAATGGTCGATGCCGCACAGCGGGCAGGCGTGAAAACGCTGGTGGGTTTCAACTACATGAAGAACCCGACCTCGCAGTTGGCCAAAGAGATTATCGCCAGCGGCGAGATTGGCGAGGTGGTGCATTTTTACGGTACGCACAACGAGGATTATCTGGCCGATCCGAACAAACCCGCGGATTGGCACTGTTTCAAAGAAACCGCCGGGCTGGGGGCGCTGGGGGATCTGGCGGCGCATATTGTCAACATGGCGCAGTATCTGGTGGGGGATATCGCCAGCGTCTGCGGCGATCTGCAAACGGTGATTGCGCAGCGCCCGACAGCATCGGGCAGCAGCGAAGTAGTCCAGGTGGAGAATGAAGATCAGGCGCATGCGATGGTGCGTTTCGCCAGCGGCGCTCGCGGCGTGATTGAAACCTCGCGCATCGCCTGCGGTCGCAAAATGGGGCTGACCTACGTGGTGACCGGTACAAAAGGCACGCTGAGTTACACGCAGGAGCGCATGGCGGAGCTGAAACTCTATCGGCATGACGAACCGGAGAACCGGCAGGGATTCAAAACGCTGCTGACTGGGCCGCAACATCCTGACTATGCGGCCTTCTGCGCCAGCGCCGGACATGGCATTGGATTTAACGATCAGAAAACGGTTGAGGTACGCGATCTGATCGACGGTATTGCGGCTGACGTCCCCATGTGGCCGGACTTTGAAGAAGGCTGGAAAGTCTCGCGAGTTCTGGATGCGATCGTGCTGTCACACGAAACGGCACGCTGGGTGAATGTGGACGACGTGGGCTAATTACGATTTTTTTACGCGACTTTTTTACAGGATTGGCTGCTATGAGTAAGGAAAAGACGTTTGATGTGATTTGCATGGGGCGCGTTGCTGTCGATCTGTACGGGCAGCAAATCGGCGCGCGTCTGGAAGATATGGGTAGCTTTGCCAAGTATCTGGGCGGGTCGTCCGGCAATGTGGCTTACGGCACGGCGCGACAGGGGCTGCGTTCTTCTATGCTGGCGCGGGTGGGCGACGAGCATATGGGACGCTTCCTGCGTGAAGAGCTGAATCAGGTCGGCTGCGACACCAGCCATTTGATTACCGATAAGGAACGTCTGACGGCGTTGGTGCTGTTGGGCATCAAAGATCGCGATACCTTTCCACTGATTTTCTACCGCGATAACTGTGCCGATATGGCAATTTCGCCGGAGGATTTCACCGAAGACTACATCGCCTCATCACGCTGTCTGGCGATCACCGGCACGCATCTCTCGCACCCTAACACGCGTGAAGCGGTGCTGACGGCGCTGCAATACGCGCGGCGCAACGGCGTGAAAACGGCGTTGGATATTGATTATCGTCCGGTGCTGTGGGGGCTGACGTCGCTGGGCGATGGCGAAACCCGTTTTGTTGAAGCGCAGGCGGTCACGGAGCAGTTGCAGCAGGTGCTGTCGCTGTTCGACGTGATTGTCGGCACCGAAGAGGAGTTCCACATTGCGGGCGGCAGCACGGATACCTTGCAGGCGCTACGTACGGTGCGACAGCACACACAGGCGGAGCTGGTATGCAAACGCGGGGCGCTGGGCTGCTCAGTGTTTAGTGATGCCATCCCCGATCATCTGGATAAAGGCATCACGATCAAAGGTGTACGCGTGGATGTGCTGAACGTACTGGGCGCGGGCGATGCGTTTATGTCCGGTCTGCTGCGGGGCTACCTCAACGGCGAAGGCTGGGAGAAAGCCTGTGCGTACGCCAATGCTTGCGGCGCGCTGGTGGTGTCGCGCCACGGCTGTGCGCCAGCGATGCCAAGCAAGATCGAACTGGATAACTATTTAGCCCGCGCGGCAAGCGTGCCGCGTCCCGATTTGGACGAAGAACTTAATCACCTGCACCGCGTTACGACACGTCGTAAACAGTGGCATGAGCTGTGCGTGATCGCATTCGATCATCGCAGCCAACTGGAAGACATGGCGCTGAATTGTGGCTCAGAAATCAGCCGTATTCCGGCGCTGAAGAAACTGATTCTGCGTGCCAGCTATGATGCGGCGCAGCAGGCAGGACTGGAGGGCAAAGCGGGTCTGCTGTGTGACGGCACGTTCGGGCAGGATGCGCTGAATGACATCACCGGAAAAGGCTGGTGGATTGGCCGGCCGATTGAGCTGCCGGGATCGCGCCCGCTAATGATGGAGCACGGCAATATCGGTTCACAGCTGGTGAGCTGGCCGCTGGAGCACGTGGTGAAATGTCTGGTGTTCTTCCACCCGGAAGACGCTCACGCGCTGCGGCGCGAGCAGGAAATGAAGGTGATGGAGGTCTATCAGTCCTGCCGCCAGTCCGGTCATGAACTGCTGCTCGAAGTCATTCTGCCGGTGGGGATGCCGCACAGCGATGCGCTTTATCTGCGTGCGATTCAACGATTCTACAACCTCGGTGTGCGGCCAGACTGGTGGAAACTGCCGCCGCTGTCCTCCGAAGGCTGGGCGCAGCTTACGCCGCTGCTGGCAGAGCGCGATCCCTACTGTCGGGGCGTGGTCATTCTGGGGCTGGATGCGCCGCTGGAAACGCTGCAACAGGGGTTCAGCGCCGCCGTCGGTTTCCCGATTGTGAAAGGCTTTGCCGTCGGTCGCACTCTGTTTGCCCAGCCAGCGCAAAAGTGGCTGCGTAACGAGATCGATGACGCCGAATTGATTGAGCAAGTTAAGCATAACTACCTGCAACTGATCGCCGTCTGGCGGCAGCGCGGTTAACCCATTTCTATATGATCGAATAAAGGGACATAACATGACTGTTCAACTTGGTATTAATCCACTCACCTGGACCAATGACGATTTGCCTTCTCTGGGCGCGGAAACGCCGCTGGAAACCTGCCTGAGTGAAGGCCGGCAGGCAGGCTTCGCCGGTTTTGAATTAGGTAATAAATTCCCACGTCAGGCCAGCGTGCTGGGGCCTATTCTGCAAGCGCACGATCTGCGCTTAGTCTCCGGCTGGTATTCCGGCGAACTGCTCACCCGTTCAGTAGAAGAAGAGATTGAGGCGGTGCAAGGGCATCTGGCGTTGCTGCGTGACCTCGGCGCGACGGTGCTGGTGTTTGCCGAAGTGACGGGCGCGATTCACGGCGACCAACAGAAACCGGTCCATCTGCGCCCGCGTTTCCCGGAAGAGCGCTGGCCGGAATACGGCAAAAAGCTGACCGAGTTTGCGCGCTACACGCAAAGTCAGGGTGTGCAGATTGCCTATCATCACCATATGGGGACGGTGATTGAAAGCGCGCAGGACGTGGATAATCTGATGGAACATACCGGGCCGGAAGTGGGGCTGTTACTGGATACGGGTCACCTGACGTTTGCCGGTGCCGACCCGGTGGCGGTGGCGAAGCGCTGGATTAACCGCATCAATCACGTTCACTGCAAAGATATTCGCGCCGATGTGCTGAAAGACGTGAAAAACCGTAAGACCAGCTTTCTGGATGCGGTACTGAGCGGTGTATTTACCGTGCCGGGTGATGGTTGCGTCGACTATCCGGCGGTATTTAGTATCCTGAAAGCCCATCACTACAGCGGGTGGCTGGTGGTCGAAGCGGAGCAGGATCCGGCTGTCGCGCATCCGCTGACGTATGCGACGCTGGGCTACAATAATTTGCAGCGTTTCGCTCAACAGGCGGAATTGATCTGATTTGTGGCGATATTCCCTGAGTATTCACGCTGCCGGCTAACCAACAGGCAGCGTGAAATTGGGGTAGATATGGAGGCAAAAAGATGTCCCGACTCTTATCACGCCATCGTGCCCCTGACGAACAGGGCCGTACGCAGCACATCACGCCGGAAACGGCGGGCTGGCGATACGTGGGGTTCGATGTATATCAACTGGCACCAGAACAGGTGCTCTCGTTACCTGCCAGCGATAACGAACATTGTCTGGTGCTGGTGAGCGGCAAAGCGACGGTGGTCACGCCGGGCGAGCGCTTCGAGCAAATTGGCGACAGAATGAGCCCGTTTGAGCGCAGAAAGCCTTATGCGGTTTATGTCACGGCGGGAGAGGCGGTGACGGTCACGGCGCACACGGCGCTGGAACTGGCGGTTTGTGCCGCACCGGGATTCGGCACACATCCGACCCGGCTGATCGCCCCGCAGGATATCGACGCCGAGCAGCGTGGCGTCGGTAATAACCAGCGCTATGTGCATAATATTTTGCCGGAGAACAAAGCTGCCGACAGCCTGCTGGTAGTCGAAGTGTACACCGATGAAGGCTGTACCAGCTCTTATCCTAGCCACAAGCACGATGTCGATAATCCGCCGCAGGAAACCTATCTGGAAGAAACCTACTATCATCGTTTGAATCCAGGGCAGGGGTTCTGCCTGCAACGTGTCTATACCGATGACCGTTCATTAGATGAATGCATGGCGGTATACGATAAAGACGTGGTGCAGGTGCCACGTGGCTACCACCCGGTCGCCACCATCGCAGGCTATGACAGCTATTATCTGAATGTGATGGCAGGCCCGACGCGCCAGTGGCGTTTCACCTGGGAAGCAGATCACCAGTGGATCAACAGCCCCGACTATGCGGATAAACACCGACAGGGCAAAGTGTAGTCGCGTTCGTTGTTTGTGATAAGTAAAAGCAGGAAGCTCTGTGTATGCTTCCTGCTTTTACGATAATGTATCCGTCATTAGCGTCATTCCCGCCATTGCAGTTTACCTTCTTTCAAATAGCCAATATGGCTGGCCATTAGCTCGGCTTCCTGTTCACTGTGTGTGACCAGAAGCGCGGTTTGTCCGGCGTCGCGCAGGATGTCGCGCACTTCTTGCCCCAGTCGTTTGCGGCTGTCGGGGTCGAGGCTGGATAGCGGTTCGTCGAGCAGCAGCACGGCTGGCTGCGGGGCCAATGCCCGCGCAAGCGCGATACGCTGCTGTTGCCCGCCGGACATCTCATGCGGGTAGCGCTGTGCCAGCGAGGCAAGATCGACCAGTTCAAGCATGGCGCGGACGCGTGATTGCTGTAGGTCTTTCGACTGTTTTCTCAGGCCAAAGGCGATATTCTGCTCGGCGGTAAGGTGGGGAAACAGCGCGTAGTCCTGAAACACCATTCCGACGTTGCGCTGTTCCGGCGGCAGATGCACGTCTGGGCCAGCCACGCAGTGTCCGCCGACGTGAATCGTTCCCTGAGTCAGGTGCTCAAAACCTGCAATCGCGCGTAAAGCCGTGGTTTTACCGCATCCTGATGCACCCAGCAGGCAGGCCAGTTCACCGGCGGCAACCTGCATGGAAAAACCGTTCAGCACGTGATGAAAATTATGCTTGTGCCCGTAGGCGACGTGGACATTATTCAGAACGAGTGTAGCCTCAGACACCTTGACTCTTCCTCATGATTTTCATTGTTTCTCCACTGGCGTTTTTAACTGACTGCGTGCCAGCAGTACGACGGGAAGCGTGCCGGCCATGACAATCAGCAGTGCGGCAATCGCGCCTTCTTCATAGGTGCCTCTGGCGGCTTCGGCATAGAGAACGGTCGCCAGCGTTTCGAAATTGACCGGCCGCAGCAGTAGCGTGGCGGGGAGTTCTTTCATCGCGTCGGCAAACACCAGCAGCGCACTGGTCACCAGCGCCGGGCGCAGCAGGGGAAGGTGTACGCGGAAAAACGTGACGAATTCACTCTCGCCCAGCAGTCGCGACGCCTGCTCCATCACGGGAGGAATGCGTGTCAGCCCGGCATCAAGTGCACCAATGCCAATCGCCATAAAGCGAATAGCGCAGCAGATCACCAGCAGGATACCGGCGGAAAGCAGCGGCAATCCCTTATAGCCAATCAATCCAGCGAGGAAATTATCCGTCGCCATGCCGGGCGTCAGCAGGCCAATCGCCAGTACCGTACCGGGCACGGCATAGCCCAGCGAGGCGATTCTGAGTAGGGTGCGGCGACGTTCCGGTGAGCGGTCGGTGATGGCAGAATGACGGGCATACCACGCAATAATCAGGCTAACGAACGTCACGACTAGCGTGACGCCAACGGCCAGCAGGAGCGAGTTCTGTAGCGACTGTATCAGCCCGGCGGAGATCGTCACGCTATCGCCCAGCCGTTTGGCGCTTTCCCAGGCCAGAAAGAGGGCCGGGGCGATGAAGCCGAGCAGGATCGGTAATGCGGTCACGCAGGTTGCCAGCCAGGCGCGAACCCCTTTCAACGGCGCGGGCATGATGCCGCGCATTTGTCGGCTGGTGCCATAGCGCTGGTTTTTCCGGCCGTAATATTCCAGCGTCAGTAGCAGGATGACCACCGTCAGCATGGTGCAGGCAATTTGTGCCGCCGCAGGCAAATCCGAACGGGTGACCCAGGTGGTGTAAACCGTCACGGTCAGCGTATTCACCCCAAGGAACTCGGAGGCACCAATATCATTCAGCGTTTCCAGCAAGGCCAGACTGGTGCCAACGGCCAGCGCAGGGCGCGCCATCGGCAGGGCAACATGCAAAAAGGTCCCCGTTGCGCTTAAGCCCAGCGTACGAGCGGCTTCCAGCAAGTGTGCCGGCTGGCTGATAAACATCGCGCGCATGGTCAGATAAACGTACGGATAGAGCACCAGCCCGAGTAGCAGAATCGCGCCCGTCATGGAACGCAGGTCCGGCAGGCGGAACTGACGCGGGCTGTCGTAGCCCAGCACACTGCGAATCGCTTCCTGAATTGGTCCTATAGGATGCAGCAGATCGAGCCAGGCAAACGCGACGATGTAGGTTGGCATCGCCAGCGGCAACAGCAGCGCCCAGCTAACAAACTGCCTGCCGGGGAAATCAAACGCGGTCACCAACCAGGCACAGCCTGCGCCAATCACCATGACCAGCACGCCGACGCCGAGAAGGAGGATCAGCGTATTGAGCGCGGCATCGGGCAGCACGTAGCGCATCAGGTGATCCCAATGGCCGACGCCCGCGCCAGCGGCTAGCCAAAGCAGGGATACCAGCGGGGCCAGTACGCCGAGTGCAATGATAACAGCAGCGATGCGAAGCGGAGAAAAAAAGAGACGCGGTCGCCCGAAGGCGCCGCGCATGGTTGACGAACCGGTCTTATTGATCGAATCCAACTTTATCTACCAACTGACTGGCCTGTTTACGGAATTTAACGATGTCGGTCAGCGGAATGCTATCGACATCCACTTCGCCGATTGTGCTGCCAATGGTGGAATCCAGCGTGACGCCTTTGCGAACCGGATACTCATAGTTTGCCTGTGCGTAGAGCTGCTGAGCCGGCGCGGAAACCAGATATTCCATCAATTTCACCGCCTGATCTTTATGCGGTGCATGGCGGGCAACGGCTGCGCCAGTGATATTGACGTGCGTACCGCCGTTTTCAAATTTAGGCTGAACCACCTTGATGGCATCGCCCCATTTACGGGCGTCGGTGCCTTCTTTGGCATTCTTCATGTGGCCGACATAATAAGAGTTCGCCAGACCCACATCGCAGATGCCGCCGAGGATATCGCGCGCGACGTCGCGGTCACCACCGGTGGCTTTACGCGCCAGATTGTCTTTCACGCCGCGCAGCCAGGTTTCCGTCTTGGCTTCGCCGTGGTGCGCAATCATTGCGGCAACCAGCGCGGTATTGTAAGGGTGTTGACCTGCACGGATACACACTTTGCCTTTCCATTTCGGATCGGCCAGATTTTCGTAAGTAATGCCGGTCAGCGGCAGGGATTTTTCCGCATAGAGCACGCGCGAGCGCATCGACAGGCCGAACCACTGGTTGTCTTTATCGCGCAGCGCCGCAGGAATGACGTCGGTTAGCGTGCTGGACTGAATCGGCTGTGTGACACCGGCTTCTACCAGATCGATCAGGTTACCGGCATCAACGGTCATCAGCAGGTCAGCCGGTGAGTTCTGGCCTTCCGCCTTCACACGTTCCAGCATGCCGTCCTTGATGAACACGGTATTGACTTTAACCGACGTCTCTTTGGTGAACGCATCCAGCAGCGGCTGAATCAGGCCGGGCTCACGCGTGGTATAGAGGGTCAGAGAGTCATCTGCTGCGGCAGCAGGCAGGGCATAGGCAACCATCAGCGATGAAGCCAGCGTCAGCAGGCGCGCTTTTTTGCGCAGAACAGACAGCGTTTTTGACATGTTATTATCTTCTCCAGAGTGAATGTGGGGCTAAATTAATAAAATAAGGAGATATTTTCTGCAGGTGACAAAAACTATATATGATAATCACTCTTGTTTTCAATCTCATTAATCTACGCGATCTGCGATCGTGATGAGGGTCAACATACGGACTCATCGAGACGGTCTGTTGCCTTATTGGTCTGCGAGCGGGTAAAAACAGCGCCGGGTGATTATCTGCTGTGAGGCGAGTGCTATGGCGTCTGGCTTTCGGCCAGCCTGCTGATATGCATGGTCAGCCAGGTGAGCTCTTCTTTTGGCAAGGCCATCTGGTATTTTTCCTGCACGTAATCTCTGATAGCCCAGGATATTGCCATCGCTTCAGGGTAGTGTTTCAGCAGTTCCTGATAGAAATCGTCCGTGCGCCCCAGCGCGATTTTGCGGGCAATCACCCGTTCGGAGAAATACCGTAGATGGGTGATAAAACGGAGATAATCGACGGCGTTGACGTCAATATTCTTGTTTAATTTGTAGCGGACAATTTCCGCCAGACGGTTCACCAACTGAACCTGCTGATGGGCATCGGCGATTTCGGCGCTGCCGGCGGCATTAATGAGGTGAAACGCGATGTTGATGGCCTCGTCATCAGGCAGCGTGACGTTAAAACGCGCCGACACGCGATCTTTTGCCTGCACGCCGATGGCGTACTCTTTTTGGTAATAGCGTTTGACTTCCCAACTGAGCTTATTGATGAAATGGTTGCCCGTTTTGCTACGTTCAACCGCGAAATAGAGATGTTCCGCCAGCGTAAAGAACAGCACCGAATTCAGCTTTTCGGCGTACTGACCTTGCGCCAGCGTGACAATCTCATGGGTGATGTCAAAAAAAGCCGCAGGAATGGTGTCGGTCAATGAAAGAAAATGCCGTGATTTCAGGTTTTCCAGCGGAATGAAAACCTGCTCAACGTGTGTCACATCAATCAATGAACCGGGTCTGGCACCAAACCCGATGCCTTTACCCAACAGGATCATCTCCTGCTGCTCATGATCGACTAACAGCATGCTGTTATTTAACGCTTTTTTCACTTTAATCATGCTGGTTTCCTAATCACGGTGACTTCCCGATCGCGACAAATCTCTGCAACGGCACATATGGCTGCCTGTCAGGTGAGGTCGGCGCCATTCGTCGCAATGACTTTCTGATACCAGTAGAACGAATCCTTTTTCAGGCGCGCCAGAGAGCCGTGGCCTTCGTCATCCTGGTCGACATAGATAAAGCCATAGCGTTTGGACATTTGCGACGTGCCCGCGCTGATGATGTCAATTGTTCCCCAACTGGTGAACCCCATCAGTTCAACGCCTTCGCCAATCGCTTCACGCATTTGCTCGAAATGTGAACGGAAGTAGTCAACGCGGTAAGGATCGTGGATTTTACCGTTCTCGACAACGTCTTTCGCACCCAGACCATTTTCGACAATAAACAGCGGCTTCTGGTAGCGGTCGTAAAGCTCCAGCAGGGAGATTTTCAGCCCGATAGGGTCGATCTGCCATCCCCAGTCCGAAGCAGGCAGGTACGGGTTTTTCACGCCCAGAACGGTATTCCCCGGGATTCTCTCGGCGTCCGGCTGTGTGGATTCGGTGAGCGACATGTAATAGCTGAACGACACAAAATCAACGGTGTACTGCTTGAGAATAGCCAAATCGTCGGGCTGCATGGTGATGTGGATACCACGTCGTTCAAGGTCGCGCTTAATGAGCGGCGGATATTCACCGAACACCTGCACATCGGCATAAAAGTAGTTTTCGAGATTCTTTTTCAGCGCGGCTTCGACATCTTCCGGGCGGCAGGAGTGCGGGTAAGTCGTCAGCTTGGTCAGCATGCAACCGACCTGGCTGCCTGGGATTTTTTCATGGCAGTCGCGGGTGACGAGGGCAGAAGCAACAAACTGGTGGTGCAGCCCCTGATAAATATCTTGTTTAGCCTGCCCCGGCGCGCTTTTCTCTTCGCGAATACCCGCGGTGGTGAATGGGTGGCGATGGATACTGTCGATCTCGTTAAAGGTCAGCCAGTAGCGCACCAGATCCTTATAGCGATCGAAGCAAACATTGCTAAAGCGTACGAAGGCATCCAGCACGTTGCGGTGCACCCAACCATTGTATTTTTCACTCAGCGCCAGCGGCATTTCGTAGTGTGAAAGCGTCACCAGTGGTTCGATGCCGTGCTTGCGCATCTCGCGGAACAGATCGTCGTAAAACTGTAAGCCTGCTTCATTCGGCTCACGGTCTTCTCCAGTTGGAAAGATGCGTGACCAGGCAATGGAGACGCGCAGCACTTTAAAGCCCATTTCTGCAAACAGTGCCAAATCGCCTTGGTAGCGGTGATAGAAATCGATGCCGCGCCGTTTGGGGTAGAACGCATCGTTTTTGCCGTTGAGTGCATCAGCGATGTTTTCGTCCGTCAGCGCCATGTGGGCATGGTAATTCTTCAAATCGAGATTCGGTTTCCAGGTAATGGCGTCCGCGACCGACGGCCCCTTGCCGTCTTCATTCCATGCGCCTTCGGCCTGATTGGCGGCAATCGCGCCGCCCCATAAAAAGTGTTCCGGGAATGCGATGTTTTTATCCATTACACAGACTCCTTTAAGGTCATGATGATGGTGTGGGGATGGATGACGACGTCAGTGGCTTCCGGTATCACGCGAAAGCGCTCGCTGTTGGTGATAACCATCATGACGACGGGATCGTAACCCGCAGCGATGAGGCTATCGAGGTCAAATTCAACAAGGACATCGCCGGTATTAACCCGTTGACCGGCCGTGACCTTTGGCTGAAAGCCCTGACCATTGAGTTTGATGGTATCGATACCGATATGGAAAATCAGTTCGGCACCGCTGTCGGTGAGCATGCTGACGGCATGACCCGTTTCAAACACGTTCTCAATCGTGCCGTTCGCCGGAGCATAGAGCACGCCTTTCTCAGGGATGATGGCAATGCCGTCACCCATAATGCGTTTGGAGAAGATTTCATCGTTTACGCTTTCCAGCGGGATCACTTTTCCTTCAATCGGGCTAGCGAACTGGCATTCAGCGATAGCGTGATGGGCTTCTTCTGCTTCTACCTCAGCGGCGGGTTTTTCTTCCCGCCAGAGGAACAGCGCGGAGAGAAAGGCGATGGCAAAAGAGAGCGCCGCACCGGCAATGGCATAGACGATGTTCCAGCTATTTTCCGGCGAAACAAACATGGAGATACTGGCCAGGCCGGGGCCAACCAGCGCAAAGGCTTCGATCGCCATCCAGCCGATAAACGCGCCGCCGACCAGGCTACCCGCGATCACGCTGTAGAGCGCCTTTTTATTCAGCAGCGTAATCCCGTACAGCGCGGGTTCGGTGATACCAAACAGGGCGGAAATACCGGCGGAAAGCGCCGTCGATTTTAGCGTTTTGTCTTTGCTCTTGAGCGCTATCGCCATACAGGCACCCGATTCGGCGATGTTGTGTGCGAGCGACGCGGGCAGGTAAAGCATCTCCTTACCAAACTGACTCATGGAGGAAACGGCATAAGGCAGCATCGGTTTATGCATCCCCGACGCCACCATGAAGGGCAGCGCAGCGGCGAGTAATCCCGTCGCCACAAAGCCCAGTTTGCTGTACAGCCAGAGGATCACGCTAGCCAGCCCCGCACCGAGTTCATAACCCAACGGGCCAAGAACCAGCAGCGTGACAGGAACGGTGACCAGCAGCGAGAGCATCGGTGACAGAAAAATACGCAGGGCGCTCGGCGAGTAGCGGTTGAAGAGCTTTTCGGTTTGCGCATAGAAAATGACGCACAGAATTGCCGGGAAAACCTGCGAGGCATAAGCGACGTTTTTCAGGTCGAGTGAGAGAAACTCCGCGCCTTCCGCCAGCTGTTTAGACATGGCAGGCAACACCATGACAGAGACGGCGGAAACGGCGACCAGCACATTGACTTTCAGCTTCATTGCGGTGGTGATTCCCACCAGAATCGGCAGGAAATAGAGCGGGGCGGAACCGATGTTATCCAGCACCTTGTAGGTTGAACTGTCTTTGGTGAGCCAGCCGAGCAGGTCCAGCAGCAATAGCAGCGACTTGAGCACGCCGCCGCCGGCAATGGCAGGAACCAGCGGCTGAAAAACGCTGATGATAAAATCGATGACAAAAGCCGTGCGGTTGGTTTTTGCTGGCGCGGCGCGGCCTGTTTCTTTGCGGCCTGCGGCGAGGTTCTGCACCGCTTCGTACACCTGCATCACTTCGCTGCCGATGATCACCTGACACTGTACGTTGACCCGAACGCCCAGCACGCCTGGTACTTTTTCCAGCTCGCGCTGGTTCACCTGACTATTGTCGTAAAGGCTTAGCCGTAACCGCGTAGAGCAGTGCTCAATGTGCTCAATGTTGTTAATCCCACCGACTAATGTGATGATTTTTTCCGCGGTGGTGGCATAGGCTGTCGCGTTATTATCTTCTGCTGTGTGGCTCATACGACGGTTCCCCTGATCCAGAAACGAAAAAAGACCTGAAGCTCCTCCCATGATGTTGAGTGGGAGAGCTTCAGGTCTTGCCTAGAAAACTAGTTACACGCCTGTGCTGCTGTTGTAAGTCCTCGCACGCGGGAAAGTCAAACAGATCGTGCCGCCTTGATGGGTAAGTGTGATGGCAATGGCAGAATGGAAGGCTTAGCCTGACTAGGTCGATGCATTTCAGGCATGTTGAATAAAACATGGCGCTTTTTAGCCGATTATATACTCCAAATAATTCGAGTTTCAGGAAGGCGGCAAGGGAAGGAATCCCGATGAGCTTACTCAGGTAAGTGATTCGGGTGAGTGAGCGTAGCCAACGCACCTGCAACTTGAAGTATTACGGGTATAAACAGCATAGCGAGGTAGACTCGCAGAGTGCAAATGGGCAGGTGAAAGGCGAAAAACGCGTATGATTTCTATAGTATGAAGAGATCGTCTGTTTGCACCAATGATAGGTTGATGTACGCCACATATTAGTTAATTTATTGTTTTTTATTTAAAAATATGCACCGTTGGGATCTATTGCTATGACTGATAATTTGCTTTCTCACCTCTCGAACGCATTACGTTCAGAGGATTCCTTCGAGGGGCTCGTTCGCCAGTTATTGGTCATGCTGGAGCTGGTCACCGATCTGGAATCGACTTACCTGACGCAGGTTGACACCGAAGCAGGCTTTCAAAATATCCTGTTTGCTCACAACACGAAAACGCTCAATATTCCTGAAGGTGTCTCGGTTCCGTGGCATGACACGCTGTGCAAACGTGCGTTGGACGAAGGGCAAAGTTACACGCCTAATGTGGCCGAATGTTGGGGGGATTCGCAGGCAGCGAAAGCGCTGGGTATTATGACCTATGCCAGTACGCCGGTACGGATGGAAGACGGGCAGTTGTATGGCACTCTCTGTGCCGCGAGCTCCGACCATAAGCCGCTGACGACCAAAGGTGAACAAATCCTGAGCTTATTCGCACAGCTTATTGCTCAGCAGGTGCAGAAAGAGTGGCTGGTGCAGCAGTTAACGGCCGCAAACGCCGCGTTACATGAATATTCTTATACCGATTCACTGACCGGATTGCTTAACCGTCGAGGGGTGTTTTACTCGCTGGAAGCGTTGTTTTCTCAGGCAAAAAATGACCACCAGCAGGCGCTCATTGTGTTCATTGACCTCGATGGCTTTAAGAAAATTAACGATCAGTTCGGACATGAAGCCGGTGATATCTTCTTGCAAGACGTTGGTCGACGTTTGCTCATGTGGGGCAACCCAGGTGATGTTGTCGGGCGTCTCGGTGGTGATGAATTTGTTTTTGCCCGCATGGTAAACATTGCGCCGGGAGAGAATGAGCGTGTGATCGCTTCCTTCAGGGATGACATTACGCCTTTGTTACAGGGGAACTATTCTCTCGGTAAGGCCAGTTCGCTCGATACGGTCAGTATTGAATATTTGGGCGCAAGCATAGGGATCGTCACGGCAGATCCTTCCGTCGAGGAGCCCGATGGCGTGACTCGCCGGGCTGATGCTGCAATGTACGCCAATAAAATCACGCGAAAAAAAGATCAAACCCGCGCTTTTGAGGTCATCACAGCACAATCGTAAATGCCTATGCAGAGGTAATCATCTGCTCATCAGGCATCTTTGGTTGCATCCAGAGTGAGCTTGCCATCTTCTAAGTGAAGTTTGGTGGGGGAAAGGAGTTCAAACAGGCGGTTGAACGGATCGGCGTCTTTGCCTGATTCCCCAGTCATAAAGTTGAAGTCCATTTCTATCAGGTACTTCAGACGTGGTACATAGCCTTCCGGTGCCTGCGCTTGTTCGATTAATGGCAGACTCTCATGGTGATCTAACACCATTTTGAAAAATTCGGTTTGTTTAAACTCGCCGCGACTCCACTCCAGTTTGCTTTGCGCCATGGCCATCGTGCGCCACACTTGCTCCTGGTCATAAGCCTCGCTCCAGGCCGCACGCCGCTCATTCACCGTAAAGGTTCCGCTATCGTCATAGGTAATCAGCGCCAGCTGTTCACGAGACAGGCCTTTGAAGGGATTACTTCCTTGACCATTGGCATACGCTGTCGCTTGTTTCGCTCTGGCTAATCGCTCGGGGTCATCACTATCGGGGACTTCCGCATCGTGCGCTTTCTTACTACTGACATAGCCCATGCCGACCAGTTCATCATCCACGCTTCTGGCTCTGGTCGCCAATGTACTGCGGTCGCTTTTAGCATCTCTGGCTTCGGCCCTGACGGCGGCATCGCTGAGCTGTTTTGCCAGCGTTGTAATGCCGCTATTCTTTTTATTTGAATAACCATCAGACGCTGTAGACGCGAACTGTGTGCCCTCGGATACGTTTTCCTGCTTTTTTATCGAGCGACTGTCATTGGTGGACTGCGCATCTGCCACCGTACTTTTTGAAAGGCCATTGAAGTTAATCATTCGTTCTTCTCACTCGTTGTGATTCAGGGATAAGTAACGACTCATGCTGCTTATCCCTATTCATAAAAAATGCCTGAGCGGTTGCTCAGCTATTTTTCAGTACGGGTGTTATCTCATGGTAATTTCTACATCTGAGTCGTGAGTATTGACGTTGGCATAAGTCACTCTCAGGTCACAGCGTGCGCCGTTGCTAGGTGTTGTGCTCTTAGTCCATTGGGGAATTTTATTTCCCAGCACATATTTCACAGTATACGTCATATCAAACTGGCAAACTTTGGCTCCAACTTTGTAACGAACATGCATTGAACCAACGTCACTGATTGGATTGGAGATCGTATATTTGTCTGAATCCCCAGACTTGACGCTTTCTTTTGGCGTCGGTGAAGCGTTCGCCTGCGAGAAAACTTCTGCTGTTGTCGTCGGAGAAAAAACAGCGGCAGGGGCTGAAGATGCACCAAGATTCTTAAAGGTGACATTGAATTTCGGGCCCGCATTAGCAGCAGCTGATGCAAAAAGGGCTGTCATGAACAGTGAGGACAACAGAATATTGCTTGATTTCATTTGAAAAAACTCCATGTATTTTCATCTGCGACTACAGTCTTTTTATTCTTTCTATCCTGCTACGTGGAATACGACGCTGTGTGCTGTAGCCATAAACGCAGGCAGACCACGTGATTTGATAATAAATCGGCATTATATAAAAAATGTTTAAGTATTTATGGTTATTTTAATAACGCTTTATAGACTTTGAACGTATATTTTCTTCTCGTCCTTAATTTACTCACGCTAATAATAATCATGATAACTATTAAGTTACATGTTCTGCTCATCCAGAATGGGATGGTTGTGTTAGACGAACCGCTATAGACAGATTTCATTTACTGAATGAGATAATCAGCTAATACCCATGTGGCTATGCTTTCCTGATTAGTGATCGAGGCGGATAAACAAAGTGGTGAAATCGATGGTTGTGATAAGCCTGCATTACGGCATGAATGGCTATTTTTAATAATCGAAGGATAGGTAGGGTACAGGGGCGCTTTTAAGTCATAAGACATCCAGCGCCTTTTTTTAATGAGTAGGGTAATAAAGGTATATATTAAATAATCCGAGTACGGGTAGTCGATATTACCAGCCGCAGACGTTAGTCTCCTCATCCGCATCGTAACCACGTACGATATTAACCAGCTCTTTTACCGCTTCAGCCGAAATTGTCTTGTCTTTTAATTCTTCGACTGTAGAGAGATCTTTGTCAACGGACACGCCGTTATTATTGTTCGTAACCGTCAGCAGAAAACCTTTTTTATTTTCGCTGATTGAAGGCAGTTCGTTGAGTAATTCCAAAACTGCGCCTGCGGAGAAATCCGGCACATAAAAAGCCATCGGCTTGAGATAAACTTTCTCTGCCTTTTCCTTATTGTCGCGGTTCAATAGTGTTAATGAATACCCTTTATTTTCACTTGTCATTATGTTTACCTCAACCTTCTATCAGAATTTTTGGATCGACATAAAAATCTACGTTAAATAGCGTATCATCAGACAACGCTTCGATTCTGTGCCATTTTTCTGGCGGGAATACGCCAAATTGTCCGGCTTCAATAGTCAGCGTTTCGACGGGCTCAGGACTGGTCTCATCGGCGTAACCATAATAACGAATTGTCCCTTGCATCACGCACAAACGTGGGTAAACGCCTTGTCGTGTCCCTGCATCCAAATGACGCTGCCAGATAGACGCCGGTGCAGTTTCCTTTGTCCAAAAAGGCGTGGTACGGGTGTGAACATAATTCGCTGGTATAACAATTCGTTCCATGTTTAAACCTCATGCTTTACCCAGCCACATGACGGGGTGGGAAGGAAGAACCATATAGTGCATATCATATACCTCTTTTAATGTTTGTGAATTATTTTCTGCTAATTAATTTTTACAATGCCGCAACGCTTTGCGGAAAGACCGTATTATCAGGGATCAACGTTTTTCTCGTCGGTTATTTATCTCACCTGATTAGAGGAGATAAAAACTAACATCAAGGAATAGTTACATTAAGTTATTTTTTGATACTCCCCTTATTAGGGATGTTGGGTCTAAAAAATACCCTTATTGGTACTCAATTAGGGTTATTGTTAAAAATAAATCAAAAGAGTAAAAATGAAAAAATATAACGCCACTTGATGATGAGGTTTTAACTCAAATGAAAAAGAACGTAAAACTCAGTTCATTTTATTATGGTTTCCCGGTTTTCCTTGTTACGACGACGGATAATAGCAACGGAGGTATCAATGTTGCTTCTGTATCATCGTCAATTTCTCTCGGCGATAAAATTATTATCGGTGTCACTAAAGGAAGTAAGACCTGCAGTAATTTATTATCCGGATCTGATGTTGTGATTAATATTCCTGATTATAAACTTTGGGAGAAAGTTGAAGAGCTGGGTAAGTTGACCAGGAGTGATACGCTATCTGAGGGGCAGATAAAATGGGGCGTTCAGGTATGCCACGATAAATTCTCCAAAGTCGGCCTTCACACTGAATCTTCTCGCGATATTGCGCCGCCTCGGGTGATTGAATGCCCTATTCAGGCGGAATGTAAAACCGTCAGCACGACGGACAAAGGGCGCTTTATTCTCGTCGAGCTGGATATTATCAATGTCTGGGTGGATAGTGAGCTATTAGGAGAGGATGATGTTGTTGATTCGTCAAAATGGAAGCCTCTGATCTACAACTTCCGCGAATACGACACCACGGGTGACGCATTAGGCTTTAACTTTAAATACGGCCATTAATATTACGGAGACAACACAGCTGCATTATTTTCAGACGGAACCGTTGTCTCATGCTGTTGATGAATGGGCCTTTCCATGCTGATGTGATCATTCCGCACCCTTACGCAACAGAGTGCAGGTGTTCAAAAGATGCGCGTTTTGGCGGTTATATAGCAAAAATCCCGTTCCTATGACTGGGAGCACTTTTGCCAGTAACTAGCTAAGAAATAAGCTAAACCTGAACCTGAATCCCCTTTCTGTCAATACTACCAGAATGACCGCGAATCAGGGGGCTGGGATGTAGTTACTTATTGTTGGAATTGGGGACATGCTGCTGCATCAATTCAACGATCCAATCAATAAAAACTCGCAGCTTGGCGTTGACATGGCGGTTCGGCGGAAATGCCAGGTGCAGGGGCATTGGATTAATACGCCACTGTTCAAATAGCGGAATCAAGGCGCCACAAGCCTGATGTGCTGCCGCCATATAGACTGGCAGCGCAATCACGCCTAACCCAGCTAACCCAGCTTCGAGGTAAGCATTGCCATCATCCACGGCAAGCACATAGCTGCTCTTGATTTCAATATGTTCACTCTCACCGTGCAGTACCAGAGAATCAATCTTGCCGGTGCGTGAGGACAAGAATCCCACTATGCGATGGTCAGTGTTTTCCAGCTCTCGCGGATGTGCAGGGGCGCCAAGGCGTTCCACATAACTGGGGGCGACGTAGACGCCGATTTGCAAATCGCCGACATGACGTGCGATCAGGGACAGGTCGTTGATTTCGCCACCGCGCAGGACGCAATCCACGTTGTCGCCGATCAGATCCACCACCCGGTCACTCACGCCCATGTCGAACTGGATATCAGGGTAGCGTGCGTGGAAAGCCGGTAGTGCTGGCACGAGCACAAGGCGGGCCAGCGGACTGGGCACATCCACCCGCAGCCGCCCCCTGGGCGTAGTCGCTGCACTGGACAGGCTGTTTTCAGCATCTTCCATGTCCGCTAGCAGGCGGATGACGCGTTCATAGTAGACCGCGCCATCGGGAGTCACACCGAGCTTGCGGGTGGTGCGATGGAGTAACTTGACGCGCAGGCGCGCTTCCAACTGCTGAATGAGTTGCGTCACCGTGGTTTTGCTCATATGCAGCGTTTGGGCAGCCTTTGTGAAGCTACCTGCCTCCACCACGCGAGCAAAGGCGCGCATCGCATCGAAACGATCCATTCCTTCTCCTCTCTTTTTACCGATTGTTTGGATTTTACAAACAATGATGGACAAAGTCGCTTGTTTATCCGCCCGATCTAGCACCTGTAAAGTGTCTTTATGTTCACCGGGCAGATTTCGCCCCATTGCAAAGGTACAAACATGACAGCACGCGAAGCAGTTTTTCCCTTCGGTCGGCAGGCGCTCTATGAGCGCAATCGCTATTCACCAGCCATCAAATCCAACGGGTTCTTGTTCGTTTCGGGGCAGGTTGGTAGCAGAGAGGATGGTTCACCTGAACAGGATCTAAAAGCGCAGGTTAGGCTGGCATTCGATAACCTTAATGCTGTTCTCTCGGTCGCGGGCTGCACGTTCGGTGACGTGGTTGACGTTACCCTCTTTGTCGTCGATCCCGAGTCAAACCTCGACGCTATCTGGAGTATCCTGCCAGAATATTGGGGGGAAGCGCCTTACCCTACGTTGACCGGGATCGGTGTGACGTGGCTTTACGGATTCAAATTTGAGATTAAGGTGATTGCCAGGCTGCCCTAAGCATTACAGGCCTTTCCGCCAGTCGAAAATTCAATAGGGCAGCCCGCGCTGTCTGTTGAGGCAACAGAGAGATTTCTGACGTGCGATATGCCGGAGCGGGGTAGTTTGCCAGACTGGTCTGGATTTACTGGTGAGATAGAGGAAAATTTATGAAAGCAGCGGTTTATGACGTGGAAGGCGCTCCCAGCGTCCTGAAATATGTCGATATCCCTGATCCGGTCACAGGGCCTGACGACATCCTGATTTCTGTCGAGGCTATCTCGATTGAAGGTGGAGATCTGATCAACCGCCGTTCAACTCCGCCGCCTCTTCTTTCATGGATCCTCGGCTACGCGGCCGCGGGCACTGTTGTTGCAGTCGGATCGAACGTCCGTAGCCGTACGATTGGGGACAGAGTCGCTGCTTTTAACATGCAGGGATCACATGCGGAACGTTGGGCTGTGCCCGCAGAACGAACCTGGCTTATACCAGATGGGGTGGATACGGCAGAAGCGGCGGTGTTACCGATTTCTTTTGGAACCGCATATCATTGCCTCTTCACTCGAGGCATGCTCCGGCGCGGAGAAACTGTCCTTATTCAGGCAGCCGCTGGTGGCGTGGGGCTCGCGGCCGTTCAGCTTGCTTCACAAGTAGGCGCGACGGTCATCGCCGTGGCAAGTGGAACGCAGCGAAGAAGCCGGTTGCTTGAACTTGGTGCCGATCATGTCGTGGATCGTGCAGAGAATAACGTCGTGGACAGTGTCCGGCAGTACACCCATGGCGCCGGTGTTGACCTCGTCATCGATCCGGTGGGGACGACGTTGCCCGCTTCGCTTTCTGCGCTCGCTCCGGAAGGACGTCTCGTCTTCGTCGGTAATGCGGGCGGTGGTAGCCTGACTGTCGACTTGTGGCCGCCAATGCAGTCTAACCAGACACTCATGGGGGTATTCATGGGACCCCTTTTTGAAAGGCCCGAAGTTCGGGCAAGTGTGGACGACATGTTGCAGGCTGTAGCAGCAGGGCGCATCAGAGTTGTCATTGACCGCATCTTCCCCCTGGCCAATGCTGCCGCTGCGCACGAATTCGCCGAGACAGCGAAACCGCTTGGCCGCATCGTGATGAAGCCATGAGGCGCGTTTGACCAGTATGGGTGCGCTGGGCTAATTACTTGGTTCTGGTGTCAAGGCTAAGTTCAGATGCCAGGGGTAGGGCAAAGCTGAAATGTCCGCTCTGAGCCAAAAGCGATCATAATTTTCCATACCAACCACACTGTAACAGGCGAGACTCCGTACCCATTGCATAGAGTTTCGCCCGTCACCGCTCTCCCAACTCCGATTTGTTTCTCTGATAACTATACAGTTTCTTTCTCCCACGCATTCAAGACACTCAGCACGGAACGTTGTCTTATCGCTCATTCTATCCCCTAGTAGAACGGCATTTAATCCAGCCGGGTAAGCCAACATAGAACGGATTTATTGAGAGTTTTAACGGTCACTTTCGCGATGAATGCCTGAATGAGCACTGGTTCAGCGATATTGCCCACGCCAGAGAAATCATTAATGCCTGGCGGCAGGACTATAACGAGTGTCGGCCACATTCAGCACTGAATTATCAGACACCATCAGAGTTTGCAGCACGGTGGCGAAATGGGAAATTAGGCAGTAACAGAACAGATATTACTCACTGACAATGGTATCTAATACTGGGGTCACACCATTATCGAACCAAAAAAAACCTAAATCTGACCACCACATTCTCCCGATGATTAGTGAAAACGAAATGTACATCGGGAACGATTTTCAGGTGGAACATATTGAATACAGAGATAAAAGCAAAAATCCCGCTTAAGTTTCCTTAAGCGGGATTTTCTAAATATGGCTCCTCTGACTGGACTCGAACCAGTGACATACGGATTAACAGTCCGCCGTTCTACCGACTGAACTACAGAGGAATCGTGTGAACGGGGCGCATAATAACGGCGTGTGCCGCGCATGTCAAAGGCGTAAACCACAAAATTGCACTGTTCGGTGAGAGAATGTGCAATCTGCCGATATTTTTGGCAAATACCGGCATTTTATCGCGTCCAGCCATCGCTAGAGGGTATTCAGCGGCGCTTTCTGTTTATCAGAAAACGCATACAGCGGCCCTTTTCCTGACAGTGTAAATAGGGATATCGCTGTAAAGGAGAGGGCGATGCCGCCTAAAATCAGGTAAGTGCCATGAAAACCAATACTGTCATACATATTGCCAGCAAAGATGGACATGAAAATGATTGATATCTGTTTAAAGAAACAGAAGCACACCAGATAAATCGTCGCGGAAAAGCGGACTTCAAAGACCGTGGTGATGTATTTGAAGCAGCCTACAATCAGGAACGGCACTTCAAACATGTGCAGCGTTTTCAGCACAATCACTTCCAGTACGGAACTGGCAAAGGCGGATCCAATGATACGTACGGACATAATCGTCCCGGCGATGAGCAGGGCGTTTTTACCGCCGATACGGTTTACTATCAGCGGCGCAAAAAACATGATGGTGGCATTAAGCAATTCACCCAGCGTAGTGACGTAGCCAAATACTCTTGTGCCTTCCTGCCGAGTCTCGAAAAATGAGGTGAAGAAGTTGGCAAACTGCTGATCGAACACATCATAGGTACACGATACGCCGACGACATAGAGGGTCAGGAACCAGATCTTGCGTTCTTTTAATAGTTCGGCCGCCATTTTCAGGCTAAAGGGTTTCTGATTGGAGCCAACTTGATCGGCAACGATAGCGCTGGAAGAGACCTCCGGTTTCGCCAACAGCAGCAAGATGGCGAGGATGACGGCGCAAGCTGAGCCAAGCCAGAAAACAAACTGGTTATTGATGGTAAACATAATCCCGACGATAGACGCGCAGAGCGCCCAACCGAGGCAGCCGAACAGGCGTGCACGGCCAAATTCAAACTGGCTGCGGCGGCTGACTTTCTCGATATAGGCTTCAATGGCTGGTGCGCCGCCGTTGTTGATAAAGCCCAGATAAATTCCGCCGACGATAGAACCTAATACGATATTGTATTTTAGCAACGGGCCAAAAACATAAATAAAGAACGGGGCAAAAAACACGAGCATGATGGTAATAATCCACAGCAGGTGTTTTCTCAATCCTAATTTATCGGATAGCAAGCCAAATATAGGCTGAAATAGCAGGGCAAAAAAGGAAATGCAGGCGAAGATAATTCCCGTATCACTTTTACTTATTTGGTTGATATCGTGAAGCCAAATAGGGAAGAACGGAAAGTAAGCCCCCATGATGAAGAAGTAGAAAAAGAAAAACAGGCCGAATATCCAGAAATTCTTATTATGTAGGTAGTACATGGTGCTTTCTCCGATAGGCATTATACCCGCAACATTTATTTTGACGGCGATATATACTTGCTGGATATAAACAGGGTAGAAAGAGGCGGTATACCCGTCATACTTCAAGCTGCATGTGTGTTGGCTACGTTTAGTTACCCGGATCACTTATCTGAGTAAGCTCATCGGGATGCCTTCTCTTGCCGTCTGCCTGCAACTCGAATTATTTAGGGTAGATACCTGAGCTCTTTCGTTGTTTTTTAATACTGCTTTTTCATATCAATACGGTTGGTGATGTTGAAGAGCGACGCGATAGTGATAATGTGTCGCCGTGAGTAAATCATCGCGATGAACGCTAGGGCTCCAGGAATCATCGCCGCCAATTCCCATATGGAAGCCATCCAGATTGAGCCAAACGCCTTTTTCCTTTTCTAATAAATGATGGTGAGTACACGTCATTAACTGCGTTAACCCATAGCGGCTTAACCCGAAGTGGAAATTTCCAGTGATTGTCCATTTGCCGTACGTCAGCGTGCGAGTGTCGCAGCGCAGCCCGTTTTCTGACGGGAAAATGTAGGGCGTATGAAGGTCATCTAGCGGCAGGCTCCAGTGTCCATGCTGTGCAGCCAGCTGTCGGTCTGGGTAATTTTCATGTGGCCCAAGCCCGACCCAACTGACCTGAGGTGCCACGTCGGCTAGCTGGCAGCTCAAGCCCACTCTGGCTAATGACGGTAGTACGGTGGCGACATCGACATCGACATCAACGGTCACCGTGCCGTGTGCATCAATCCGCCAGCGTTTTTTACTCTGTAGCAGAACCTGTCCTGCATGGCGGAATACGTGCTCGGTGACAATGTGCACGGCATCGGCGAGTTGGTCAGCCTGAATGGTTACACACTGCGTCTGTAATTGATAAAGCCCGGCCGATTTCCAGCGTTCGGCCCAGGCACGCGGATCGATGCGATCCACTTCGCTGATACCGATGTCGTTATCCAGCGGTGCCCGGACAAACTGATCTTGCAACGGGGTTAACAGCGCTGGCGTGTCAGCTGTCCACCACTGTTCCAGCCAGCCGCTCTGGCGGTTAAAGCGCCAGTGTTGTTCGCCCTGAACGATATCGAAGTACGCATCGGACGATCTCAGAACGGGGGCGTTCTTCTGTCCGGAACAGGAGGCATCGGGAAGACGAAGTGGCACAGGAAGCTGCCATTGATCCCAGGCACAGCGGTGGTTTGCCTCTGACCAGGCGGTGGCTTTGGGCTGTACGACTTCAACATTGAGCCAAAGCTCCCCTGAACGTTCGACGGCGGGAAGCGCCTCCAGCAGCGTGAGAGTCTGGGTGGCCTGCGGCGCGAGCGTCAGCGGCAGCGAACCTTCTGCGAGCGTTTTATCGCCCAGCGTGATGCACCAGTTCAACTGCTCATTGTCCGTATGGCGAAACAGGTATTCGCTGGTGACACGCAGCTCATACGGTGATTCAGCCCGCCAGGCGAATTGAATGTATTGCTGCGCCCGCTGGGCTTCATACAGGCTGGGATGCGGGGTGCGATCGGGAAAAAGCAGACCATTCAGGCAGAACTGGCGATCGTTAGGCATGTCGCCAAAATCTCCGCCGTATGCCCAGTAGGCATTACCTTGTTCGTCGTAGCGGGTCAGCGCCTGATCGACCCAGTCCCAGATAAATCCACCCTGTAACCGAGGGTATTGACGGAATGCCTGCCAGTAGCGGGCGAATCCTCCCAAACTGTTGCCCATCGCGTGCGCATACTCGCAGAGGATAAGTGGGCGATGTTCGTCCGGCATGCTGATCCATTTGGTGATCGACCATTTGGGCACGCTGGGGAATGGCTGATCTTCATCAACGCGGGCGTACATGGGGCATACAATATCGGTCGCACGACTATTCGCGCCGCCGCCTTCGTAATGCACGGGACGCGTCGGATCGTGGCGTTTGATCCACTGGTAGAGTGCGTCATGATTTGCGCCGTAGCCGGATTCGTTACCCAATGACCAGATAATGATGCAGGGATGATTGCGGTCGCGCTGTACCATTCTCGATACGCGTTCGCTGTAGGCTGGCAGCCAGACAGGATCGTCAGACAGACGGTTCATTGGCTGCATGCCGTGTGTCTCAATGTTCGCTTCATCCACAACATACAAGCCGTAGCGATCGCACAGCCGATACCACAGCGGATGGTTGGGATAATGTGAGCAGCGTACGGCGTTAAAGTTATGCTGTTTCATCAGCATAATATCGCGCCGCATCGTGTCTTCATCCATGACCTGGCCGTGCTGCGGGTGATGCTCATGGCGGTTAACGCCGCGGATCAGCAGCGGTTGACCGTTCAGCAACAGCAGGCCGCTGCGGATTTCCACTTTTCTGAAACCGACATCATAGGCTTCTGCTTCTACGAGCTCGCCTTCCGCTGTTTCCAATGAGATGACGGCGCGATATAGGTGCGGCAGTTCGGCGCTCCACAGGTCAGGCTGTGGCACGTCAATACGGAGAAAGGCCTTATTGTGGTAGGCACCGCGTTCATCGACAATATCGCTGCCGAACGCCTGTCGTGTGTCGTCGATGAGTTTATTACCACGCCAAAGCTGTACGCGGGCGCGATGGTTATTGGATTCAGCGTCGGTGAGCGTTGCCCTCACTTGAACCTCTAGCGTGCCGTGGCGGAAATCGGCGCTGAGCGGGGTAGTCAGTTGGATATCGCTGAGGTGAACCGTCGGTTTATGCAGAAGTGTGACATCGCGGAAAATACCGCTCATACGCCACATATCCTGATCTTCCAGGTAGCTGCCGTCAGACCAGCGTAACACCATGACGGCCAGCCGATTCTCTCCGGTCGTCAGATAGCGGCCGATATCAAACTCCGCAGGCAGGCGGCTATCCTGCGAATATCCCACCCAGTGACCGTTACACCACAGATAAAACGCGGAGTTAACACCATCAAAGATAATCCGGGTTTGCCCGCTGCTGATCCAGTCGTGATTGATCTTAAAAGTGAGCGAGTAACAACCGGTGGGGTTGTCTTTTGGCACATAAGGCGGATTGACGGGGATCGGGTATTTTACGTTGGTATAAATCGGAGCGTCATAGCCCTGTAACTGCCAGTTCGAAGGAACCGGAATGGTATCGGAATCAGGCAGATCCTGCTGTAACCAGCTTTCCGGCACGGCTTCTGGGCGAGTGAAATAGCTAAACGTCCATTCGCCATTCAGGCGACGCAGCCGCTGAGAAGGTTCATCCTGCTGTGCGGCAGCCACGCTGCGCCAGCTGTTAAACGGCGGATGCGCAGGAAGCCTCTGATAGTGAGTGCAGGCTGGGTTTTCCCAATCGCGTCGGGCAAGGATGTCTTGCAGCGTGGCGCTATGGCGTACTGGATACGGTAAAACGGTATCGCTCATGATGGCTTGGCTCCTGAACGTTTTGAGTCTGTTACTGTGATGAGATTTTTAAATTGTTATCCGCTCACAATTTGTCTTGCTCATAACATATCGACTCGTCAGGGCGAGTAAAGTGGAATGTGACGATAAAGTGGAAGCGATCACAAAGATCGTTTGTAAAAAGAATGAGGGAACATCGAATTTGGAAAGCGCTACGCAATAAACCAACAAAGAATGATAAATAACTTATTGTTTATCATCTTATTTTGTTAGGTTTTGGTATCGGCAGTGAAAAAGAACCTGATGTGTAAAGGGTTACAAATAATGTAAAGGGTTACAGCCTCTGGAGCTGGCGTGTAATGTCCAACAGGTTTTTGGTGAGCTCTTGCAAGGAGGCATGTGTTGATGAATGCACAGCGGTGCTATGGCGCACGATCAGTTCGGTGGGCAACAGCAGTGACGTACTCTGGGTAGGATCGCGCAGCGTAGCGAGCAAGCGGGTGACGCCTTCTTTACCTAATTGTCTGAAATCCTGGCGAATGGTTGTCAGTGGCGGGGTGTAATACGCGCTGTCCTGAGTATCGTCAAAGCCGATGACTGACATCTGCTCCGGCACGCGAAGGCCATACTCGTGTAGTGCGCGCAGAACGCCAAGCGCCATTTGATCGTTCGCCACAACAATGGCGGATACGTGCAGAGATTGCCCCAGCAGGGCCAGCGTCTGGTGGTAACCGGAAGCGGCGCTCCAATCTCCGTGCAGCACCGAAGCAGGGGAGAGTTGCTGTTTTTCCAGCTCGGCGATCCAACCTTCATAACGCAGGCGGGCGGAAATCGAGGTCATCGGCCCCGTCAGCAGAGCGATATGTTGGTGCCCCAACTGTACCAGATGCGCGATGGCCAAGCGTGCACCGTGATCGGGATCGAACATGACGTTGAGTATGTTGGTATGCGGATCGGCATCCATAAACAGGACGGGCGTATCGGCACAGGTCTGGCTAATGTGGGCAACTTCATCCGATGAGAGCGGGACATTCACGATAACACCGCTGACCCGCTGAGAAAGCAGGTCGTTAACGGCGTTATTGCAGGTGTTGACATCCGGGCGGCTCAGCATGGACATCACGATGTTAATACCTAACTGGCTGGCGGTACTCTTGATCGCTGCGGCAATTTGGGAAGGCGCGTGCAGTGAAAGATCGGTGGTAACGAGTCCCAGCGTAGTGATGGTTTTCCCTGCCAGCTGCTGTGCGACGCGGTTAGGTGTGTAGCTAAGCGCCGCCATCGCCTCTTCGACTTTACTGCGAGTGCGGGATGAAACATGAGGTGCCTGATTCAGCACGCGGGAAACCGTCTGATAGGAAACCCCTGCGTACTCGGCGACATCATTTAGTGTTATGGGTTTCTGTTTCATAGCGGCTATTCCGAGCGTGATTCCATGCGTGAAAGAGCATCATCATAACAAATCGCGTGGGTAATCCGTAACAGGTGTATGTATTCCGGCGCAATCAAAGCAGTCCGAAGAGAAACTGACGTTTGTAGGCGTTTTTAGATGTTTATAAAAAGTAAAACCGGGAACAAGGGTTCCCGGTTTGTAGTGGATAGCTACCCGATGTTTACTGCTCGGACAACACAAACATGCCGTAAGGGTGGATTTGCAGATAGTAGCTGTCGCCCGGATTCGGCTGAAGCTGGGTCGCGTTAACCTGCAACAGCATCGACTGACCGTGCCAGTCCACCTGCACTTCGTACTGCGGCCCCATGTAAGCGACCTGCGTGATGGTGCAGCGCTGGCTTTCTTCGCCCTGATGGCTGAGCGTAATGGCTTCCGGGCGAATACCAACGGTCGATTCGCTTAATCCAGCGGCAAAGCCCTGCGGACGCGGAATGAGATAGCCATAGATGTTCACGCTGTCTGCCGTGAAGGTGGCAGGGAAGATATTGGCATCCCCCATGAAGCTGGCCATGAAACGGGAGGCTGGCTGGCGGTAGAGCTCCTGCGGTGCGCCCAACTGCATGATTTTGCCTTTGTTCATTACCAGAACCATGTCGGATACCGCAAAGGCTTCGCTCTGATCGTGTGTAACATACAGCGAAGTGATATTGAACTGTTGCTGAAGCTCGCGGATTTTCTCACGCATACTGCGGCGCAGGTTGGCGTCAAGGTTACTCAGCGGCTCATCGAACAGCAGGACTTTAGGTTTGAGAATCAGCGCACGCGCCAGCGCGACACGCTGTTGCTGTCCGCCGGAAATCTGGTCGACGTAGCGATCTTCAAATCCTTCCAGATCGACCAGCGCCAGCGCTTCTTTTACGCGTTGATTGATTTCTGCCTTCGGGCGACCGAGCATTTTCAGCCCGTAGCCGATGTTTTCCCCCAGCGACATGTGTGGGAAGAGGGCGTAAGACTGGAACACCATGCAGATATCGCGCTGCTGAATGGAGCGCTCGGTGACGTCTTCACCATCGATGAAAATCTGGCCTTCTGTCGGCTTTTCCAGACCGGCAACGGCCCGGAGTACCGTGGTTTTACCGCAGCCAGACGGCCCCAGCAGCGTGACCATTTTTCCCTGAGGGATCGCCAGATTCAAATCATCAATGACGGTGTTGTTGCCGAAGCGTTTAGTGATGTGCTTCAGTTCGACAAAGCTTTTTTCAGTATTCAAGGTAATCACTCCGCTTAGGCATTATTCTTGGCTTTGGTGCGGGAAACCCGCGCTTCACCGACCAGATAATCGAACAGGAAAATAATGGCCAGCATGACCACAATCAGGATGGAACCGTAGGCAATCGCCATACCGTATTCACCGTCTTCCACGCGGTTAAGAATGTAAGACGTGGCGACGCGAGTATCTGGTGTAACCAGGAAGATAATGGCGCTGACGGTAGTAATGGCGCGCACGAAACTGTAAATCAGCGCAGACAAAATGGCCGGACGCAGCAGCGGGAGCAGAATATAGAACACCGTGCGCATCGAACCCGCACGCAGGCTGAGCGACGCCTCATCGAGCGATTTATCCAACTGTCCCAGTCCGGCAATACCCGCACGGATACCAACCGGCACGTTACGCATCACCATCGACATGATGACGATCACCGCCGTTCCCGTTAAGTAAACCGGCGCGCTGTTAAAGGCCAGGATGTAAGACACACCGGCAACCGTGCCCGGCACCGCAAAGCACAGCATAGTGGTGAACTCGATAGCCTTCTTGCCGTAGAACTGCTGACGCACCACGATGTAGGCGATAAGTAGCCCGAACAGTGCCGTAATCGGTGCTGCGATGCCCGCGAACAACAGCGTATCCAGCAGGGAAGGCCAGGCACCGTCGCTAAAGCCTTGCCCGAACAGCTTGCTGAAGTTTGCCAGCGTCAGGGTGTAATCCACGCCCCAGTTAACGGTAAAGCTGCCGTAGAAAATGCTGCCGTACAGCAGGACGTTAAAGGCAATCCAGACATAGAGCAGGATGCTGACGATCCACACCAGCGAAACGGGTAGCGGCTGTACATCACCCCGAGAGGATTTACCAGAAATCGTCACGTAGGAGCGTTTACCGATCCACAGATATTGCACGCAGAACACGGCCAGTGAGAATACCAGCAGGACAACGCCGAGCGTACTGGCTGACTGGTAATCCAGCTGTGCCCCGGTGATGTAGAAGTAAATCTGGGTGGCGAGTACGTCGAAGTTACCGCCCAGCACCAGCGGGTTACTGAAGTCGGCCAGCGACTGGACGATCACGATCAGGAACGAGTTAGCGAGCGCCGGTTTCAGCAAGGGCAGGAAAACCCGCTGAAAGGTTTGGTAGCGGTTAGCACGCAGGGTGTACGACGCTTCTTCCAGCGACGGATGAATGGTCTTCATCGCGCCTTCCAGAATCATAAACGACATTGGCGTGAAGGCGAGCACCTGCGCCAGCCAGATGCCGGTAAAACCGTACAGCCAGTTGGTGTTCGTCAGTCCGAACCAATCCACCATTAGCTCGGTCATGTAACCGGAACGGCCCATCATCAGCGTCACGCCTAACCCGACGACAAACGGCGGCGTAACGATAGGCAGAATGGAGAAAATACGGCCGATAATCGCGGAGCGGCGGGCGATGCGCGAGGTGTAGATCGCCAGCACCATACCGAAAAAAGTACAGCCGATACCGACGGCAACCGACAGCAGGAATGAGTTCCAGATCACCCGTAAAATGTGCGTCTGACCCAAAATCTGCATAAATGCCAGCGGTGCGAATTCACCGCTGTCGTTGGTGAACATCGGGATGAAGATAGCGATGCTGGGATAAAGAATAAAGACGCCAATCAGCGCGATGATGCTAATGAGCGAGCCGATGACGAAGCGATCGCCACCCAGCCAGTCAAGCCTAGAGAGCGCCAGCGTAATAATCGCACTCAGCGCGACAAACAGCGCGATGGTGCCATAGCCCATTCCGCGACCTTCAACCGTGGCACTGATGACCACGAAAAGGGCACAGAACAACGCGTAAGCCGCATCAAAACGGTGGCGACCACGCTGTTCCCGGCCGGGCGTAAGCAGTGGACGTGCCAGCAACCCTACTGGGAGCAGGAACCACAGCAGGCTGATATTCAGGCTTGACCAGCTGTAGGCTGCCAGCAGTTCATCGCGTGAGGCATCCAGCAGGCCGTAATCCAGGCTCCACGCTGGCAGCAGCAAAAAGGTTGCCGCAATCAGCGCCAGCCACAGGAAAACGGGATCCCGCTTAGGCGTCGGTGAAAGAGTTAGTGTGTGTGACATAGGGTTCCCTGGTGCTTTATAGCGTTGTTTTATAAGATTGAATCGTCACAGGTATTAGGTGGTGAATAATATTGAGTAATGGTTAATCAGCGATGCTGAGAACACGGCGTTAAGCGAAACGCGAGCTTACCGCTGTGTTCCCGGTGTTTTTGCAATCAATAAAGGTCAATGAATCAAGGGCAATGAATCGAGATTATTGGCCCATTTTGACTTCGTTAACCCACTTGGAAATCAGCTCTTTACGCACGTCTGCCGCGCCGTATTTGTCCATGTCGTAGTTGATCAGTTTCAGATCCTGCAACTTCAGCGACAGTGGAGAGGCTTCGGCGGTGGTGTTGGTCAGAATCTGGTAGGACTGACCTTTCTTCCAGGAGAGTTCCTGTGCTTCTTTTGACAGCGCCCAGTCAACGAACAGCTTGGCGTTATCCATATTGCGTGCGCCTTTCAGGATGCTGACGCCGCCAATTTCATAACCGGTACCTTCACAGGGGGAGATCAGCGTCAGCGGGGCGCCTTTCTCTTTTTCCAGTGAGTAGTCATGCAGGAAGCCGATGCCGATAGCGGTTTCGCCACGTGCAGCGTTGCGTGCCGGGGCAATACCCGATTTGGTGTACTGCGATACGTTGGTATTCAGTTTCTTCAGGTAATCAAAGGCCTGATCCTGACCCCAAAGCTGGGAGAAGGTCGCCAGTGCGGTATAGGCCGTACCGGAGCTTTGTGGATCGGCAATCTGGATTTCGCCTTTGTAGACTGGGTTGGTCAGATCTTTCCAGCACTGTGGTACTGGCAGGTTTTTCTCTTTCAGGCGATCGGTGTTGACGCCAAAGCCGAGGATGCCGACGTAAACGGCAGACGAGTAGTTGCCTTTACGTTTAGCGGGATCGCGGAACTGCGGCATGATCTGATCGAGGTTTTTAGACTGGTAGGGTTCCAGTAGATCCATTTCGCCCGCTTGGGACTGCGGATCCAGCGTGCCGCCGTACCAGACGTCAGCCTGCGGGTTTTTCTTCTCCGCATCGACTTTCGCCAGCGTACTGCCGGAACCGTTGCGGATAAAGGAGGTTTTAACGTCGTATTTTTCACCGAAGGCCTTGGCTTCTTCCTCGCAGAAGGCGTTGGTGGCGCTACAATAAATCACTAAGCGCCCTTCAGCACGTGCGGTGGTAGTGGTAACGGCAGCAACGGTCAGTCCAGCGGCGATGAGGGTAGTTAAGGTACTTAGTTTCATGATGTTTTCCTTAGTATATCCCCGTCATACTTCAAGTTGCATGTGCGTTGGCAATACTCGGCTCATCTCTGAGCCTCGCCCTCACGGGCCACCGCAAGCGGCGTTCAAATCGGCTAGCCGATTTGTCCTCGCTCACCCCAGTCACTTACCTGAGTAAGCTCCTGGGGATTCGCTGTGTCGCCGCCTTCCTGAAACTCGAATTATTTAGGGTATAATTATCGATTGTTATCGCTATTTTGATGTCATCAAACGTTCCCGGCGGCTGACACCTGCCATCAGCAGCGGCATCAATAACAGTCCGATGCAGGCTGAAGCCAACGCCAGCAGAGTAAAAAATCCCGACCATCCGTAGTGTTGCAGCACCTGTGCCAGCGGCCAGCCCGCCAGCGCCGCCCCCAGATAGGCAAACAACGCCAGAAAACCTGTCACCGTGCCAGCGGCATCCTTATGGCTGTATTCCGTCGCAGCCAGACCGATCAACATCTGTGGTCCAAAAACAAAAAAACCGATACTGAAGAAACAGGCCGCGAGCAGCGAATAGTGGTGAATCGGTGCCAGCCACAGCGCGGTCATGGTTAAAAACAGCCCTAATGCAAACAGCAAAATCATCGGTGCGCGTTGACCACGAAACAGCAGGTCCGAACCCCAACCGGCAAACAGCGCCCCCAGCAATCCACCGAGTTCAAACAGCGACAGCGTGGCGTTCGCGCTGAGGAGGTTGAAGCCGTGGCTCTCCGACAGCCAGATGTTTCCCCAGTCATTCAGTGCGATACGAATCAGGTACACCAGAATGTAGGAGAACCCGAGCAGCCAGATGGTGCGGTTACGCAGAATCGCATCGCGCAGAATCTGACGCATCGGCATCGGTGGGCTCTGCTGCTCCTGACGAATCTCCAGCGCATCGCGTCGCCACTGACCGACGCTGGGCAATCCCTGCTGCTGCGGCTTGTCGCACAGTTGCCAGCACAGCCACAGCCCAATCACAATGCCGATGATGCCCGGCACCAGCAGCGCCGCCTGCCATCCCCATTCGGAGGCCAGATAGCCCGCGAGCAGGGGAACCGCCGCGCCGCCGATGTTGATCGACGTATTCCAGCATCCCCACCAGAGGCCGCGTTCATTGCGCGAATACCAACTGCTCAGCAGTCTGGCGCAAGGGGGCCAACCCCAGCCCTGAAAGAACCCGTTCAGCGCCCAGACAATCAGTAACCCCGTGAGCGACTGGCAGTACATGAACAGAATGTTCAGTACGCCGGTAATCATCAACCCGACGCCCATAAACCAGCGCACCTGACTGCGATCGCACACGATGCCGGAAATAAACTTGGACGCGCCGTAGCAGAGATAAAACAGCGTCCCCAGCAGGCCGATATCGCCTTTGCTTAACCCTAATTCCAACTGCATCACCGGCATGACGAAGTTGATGCTTTTGCGCGTCAGGTAAAACGTGGCGTACCCGATGACCATGGAAATCAGCAACCGCGGTCGCCAGTAGCGATAACGCTGGCTGATCTGTGTTGGTGAAAGCTGTCCCGGTGGAAACTGTCTCGTTGGAAACATGGGTGCCTGCATGGGGTTCTCCGTCGCGTTGAGAGAAGAGTAGGGGGATGTGAATCAAAAAGGATGAGACAAGGTTTTAGGTGACTAGGAATAATTCCTAGCTAATCGTCTTTTTGTTTAAATTTTGTGGGCAGGTTAACAATTATGTGTGTGCCATGCGGCGTGGTGGATTCACCGCTGGTCGCAGTCTTCACCAGCCAGTGACCGCCCAGCGCCTGAACGCGCTCCTCGATGCCCCGCAGGCCGAAGCCGCCACTTGTGGGATTTGTCCTGTCTTTTTGTGCAATGCCCACGCCGTTATCAATGACGTCAAGCGTAATCAGGTCATCCTGCTGAGAAAGCCGAACCGTAATCTGCGTGGCGCTGGCGTGTTTGTTGATGTTATTCAGCAGTTCCTGCACCAGTCGGTAAAGGGTGAAAACCACCACGTCATCGTGCGGGGGCGTGGGAAGCTGATAGTCCAGATGAAACTGGATGCCGCGCGCTGTGAAGGCGAATTCATCCGCCAGATGATGCAGCGCTTTATCCAGCACCATCTCATCCAGCACCGGCGGGCGCAGCTGGCGTAGAAGCTGGCGCGTGGTGTGGTGGATGCGCCGCGACAGCTCGCTGATTTGTCCGGCAGCATGCTGGGCCGCATCGGCAGGTGCGCTGTGTTTTACCAGCATGGCCTGAATCTGAATGGCGGTGATGTTTTGGCCGATGTCATCATGCAGCTCGCGCGCGATGTCTTTGCGCACGGCCTCTTCGGTATGGATGATGCGCTCCATGAGCCGCCGCCGGGTTTTCAGCTCCTGTTCCAACTGCTGACGATAGCGCTGGAGCCGCTGCGCCAACTGTTGCTGGCGACTGATGGCGATCCCCAGCCCAATACCGAGCAATGCCTGCGTGGACAGGAATAGCTCCAACTCGCGCAGATCGTCGAAGGCCCCGCTCACCTGACGCGTGACGGCAATCATCAGGCTGCCGAGTACGGCGGAGAGTACGCCGCCTTGCCAACCGAATTTATACGCCATCACCACGTTGGGCAGAAAAACGAAGATCAGCAGCAGCCGTTCCATTTCGGGCGTGAACGCCATTTGCAGGCAAACGCCGATAGAAAAAAACAGCGAGCACCAAATCAGCAGCGAGGTACGCAGCGGCGGATCGGGGATCTCCTGCGCCAGCAGTGTCTGCAAGTGCTGCTGCTTGATGTATTCGTACAGCAGATAGATGAACGGAATCAGCAGGACGCCGCCGGTAAACGTGGCCAGCAGCGTCTGCGTCAGTTGCGAATGCAACCAGGGGCCAATGGCGATGCCGTGCAGAATCGTGTTGAGCGTCAGCGCTGCCAGCAACAGCAGGAGGCGTTGCCAATAAAGCGTATGGCGATGCCAGATTTTATGCGTGATGATGGCCGGAATCAGGCTGAGGAACGGGGAAAGCAGTAGCAGCGAACGCGTCATGAGCTGCTCGCTGATAAGCCAACTCTGGATAGCGATTTCTGAGAGTAGCAAGGTCGGCCAATATTTGCGCGGCAGCAAAATCATCAGCGCCAGCCGTAGCCCTTGCGGTAACAGCAGCAGCGCCTGTTGGCCGTTGTTGCTTAAATAGAAACTGATGGTCCACAGCGCCAGCCAAATCAGACTATAGAAAAAGGCCAGAAACAGCGTCATTCCGATGACGTGCAGGCGGCGCATGGTCTATTTCCCGGCCAGAAGTTGGTGCTGTAGCGCAAAGTGCACCAGTTCTACCGTAGATTCACACTGCAATTTGCTGAGAATGTTGGCGCGGTGTACGTGGACGGTTTTATGGCTGAGTTCGAGCTGTTCAGCGATGCTTTTCACACTAATCCCGTTGATCAGCAGGCTGAATATCTCCCGCTCGCGTGGCGTAAGCGCCAGCAGCTCTTTCGGTGGCTGCTGCTGATGGCGGATGGCGTGCAGGGCATCGGCACACAGATAAATACCGCCGCTGCCGACCACGCGAACCGCCTGCACTAATTCTTCCGGGCCGCAGCGCTTTGTGAGATAGCCGCCAGCCCCCGCATCCAGCGCGCTTTGTACAAATGCAGTGGTATCGTAAATGCTCAGAATAATGGCGCGAAACTGAGGACGCTGCTGACGCAGGCGGGTTAATAACGACAGGCCGCTTTCATCCGGCATGGCGATATCAATCACGGCAACATCAATCGGCTGTTTGAGTAGATGGGGCCACGCCTGCGCCGCCGAGGCATATTGTTCCACTACCTGAATGTCATTTTCTAATGCCAGAAGCTGTGCAAAGCCAGACCGTACAACGATGTGATCGTCAACCAAAGCCACATTAATCATGGTTTCGCCGTGTGAATCAGAAGTCATCAAAGTGTCATAATGCGGGGGAATCAAGAGGTGAGCAATAGCAGATAATTAAAATGGAATCGGCTTAACAAATTCACCACACTTATTGAAAGCATGGTGAAAAGCATATTGATAGAACGCGGAGTTATTTGACTCGCTTAATCGAGGGACATACTGTTTTTTTCTTTAAATCAATATATTGAGAAATCAATGTATTTACGATATCAGGGAATCAGAATGATGAAGACATGGCGTGTAGCGCTGGTGGCGGGAATGGTCACGGCGGCGATGGCGTTGACCGCATGCGATAACGCAAGCAATTCTGCCAACCACATTAAAGTCGGTGTGATTAACGGCGCAGAACAGGATGTCGCCGACGTGGCGAAGAAAGTGGCAAAAGAAAAATATGGCCTTGATGTTGAACTGGTCGGGTTTAGCGGTTCGCTATTGCCTAACGAAGCGACGGATAAAAGCGATCTGGACGCAAACGTCTTTCAACATCGCCCCTTTCTGGAACAGCAAAATCGCGAACACGGTTATAAACTGGTGGCGGTAGGAAATACCTTCGTTTTCCCGATGGCGGGTTATTCGAAAAAGATAAAAAATATCAACGATCTGAAAGATGGCGATACTATCGCGATTCCTTTCGATCCGACTAATCTGGGGCGAGCGCTGTTATTACTGGAAAAAACCGGATTAATTACCCTGAAACCTGATACGGGTTTATTGCCGACGGTGCTGGATATTACGACCAACACGCACAACCTGCGTATTATGGAAGTAGAAGGGGCACAGCTGCCACGTTTATTAGACGACCCGAAAGTAACGGTGGCGATCATTAGCACCACCTATATTCAACAAACGGGCTTAACGCCAACGAAAGACGGTATTTTTATTGAGGATAAGGAATCTCCGTATGTGAATATCATTGTGACCCGTGAGGATAATAAGGAGGCGGAGAACGTGAAGAAATTTATTCAAGCCTACCAGTCCGATGAGGTTGAACAGGCTGCTAACCGTATTTTTAATGGCGGTGCAGTAAAAGGATGGTAGCGATAATAATTTAATGGCTATGATGCAGTCACCTTTATTAATAAGGTGGCTGCGAATTAATTAAATAAGAAACTATTCGCAAGGTTCTTTTTTTATTAAACTCGATTAATAAGCATAATAAATTCTCTTATATACACTCTGTAATTGTCGAAGGCGTGTTATTTATTTTGTTAATTAACACCTCAAATGACATTACTATTCACTAATTGTAAAAAGGAAAATTTATGGCTTATCCAACAACGAATCTTACTGGGATTATTGGTTTTGCAAAAGCAGCAAATGTTACCGGAGGAACAGGCGGTAAAGTTGTTACGGTAAATTCTCTGGCCGATTTTAAATCAGCCGTCAGCGGTTCCACAAAAACGATTGTGGTGCTGGGTGCATCGCTGAAAACATCTGCGTTGACCAAAGTGGTATTTGGCAGCAATAAAACCATCGTCGGTTCTTTCGGTGGCGCTAATGTACTGACCAATATCCACCTGCGTGCTGAGAGCAATTCATCTAACGTCATTTTCCAGAATCTGGTTTTTAAACATGATGTTGCCATCAAAGATAATGACGATATCCAGCTGTATTTGAACTACGGTAAGGGATATTGGGTGGATCACTGTTCATGGCCTGGGCATACGTGGAGCGATAACGATGGTAGCCTCGATAAACTGATTTATATCGGCGAGAAGGCGGATTACATCACGATCAGTAACTGCTTATTCTCAAACCATAAATATGGTTGCATCTTCGGTCATCCGGCTGATGACAATAATAGCGCCTACAATGGCTATCCACGTTTGACTATTTGTCATAACTATTACGAAAATATTCAGGTGCGTGCGCCCGGCCTGATGCGTTATGGTTATTTCCACGTCTTCAACAACTACGTCAATAAATTCAACCTGGCCTTTACGGTCGCGCAGAATGCCAATGTTATCTCTGAACGCAACGTATTCGGTACCGGTGCGGAAAAGAAAGGGATGGTTGACGATAAAGGCAATGGTTCAACCTTTACGGATAATGGCAGTTCACCGGCTGCCGTGGCGAGTAAATCGCCTGCGGCTAAATGGACGGCGTCATCTAACTATTCATACAGTCTGATGACCACGTCAGCGGCGAAATCCTGGGTGGTTTCTAATTCGGGTGCACAAAATAGTGCGTTGAAATTCCCGTCATAATCACGGTGCGTTTATTTATTTGCGTGTCTGTATAGGCTGTATTGTGAATTGATACTCATTAAATAGTGAGTATATAACACTATGCCACTCGGCGTGAATGTATTCGCCGAGTGGCATAATTATATTGTATTAAATAGTGTAATGTTGAAAAACGTAAAATTGAATCAGGCGGCGATATCGTTTCTCGGACTGTGAGTAAAATACCACTCGACCGTTTTCTTAATTAACTCTTCCGTCGCATCGACATAATGCTGTGGTGACGTTCTGACTTCCTGCTCCAGAATCAAGGGAAGCTCGGTACAACCCAGAATAATTTTCTCAACGCCAGCCTGCAACAGACGATCTTTAACAGGTGACAGCATGCTATAGGCGCCGGCGATATCACCGGATTTATACGCGTAGATGCTTTCCATTACCTGGTGTTGGTCTGCATCATCCGGCGTATAGCACTCAATATTATCGGTAATCAGGTTATCCTGATAAATTCTCGCTTTGACCGTCGCTGTCGTCGCTAACAGGCCGACGCGTGTGGTGTTGGCATTCTTAATCGCCTGGCAGGTCACATCAATAATGCTGATCATTTCCGCACGGCACTGCTGTTTTAATTCATTAAACCAATAGTGCGCGGTATTACACGGGATAATGATGCATTCAGCGCCTGCATTTTCGAGAATTTTCATATATTGCAGCATTTTTTCCAGCGGTGAGGCGCTGTGTTGGAGAATGCATTGTGTTCTGTCAGGGATATCAGGAATAGACACCGCAATCATGGGGATATGGTCTTGATCCCGATACGCTGGCGTGTTTTTGATCAGTTTTTGCATCGCATCGACGGTAGCACCCGGCCCCATACCGCCAAGAATTCCCACGAGACTGTTCATGCTGTTAACCCTGTAGCATTATGAAATTAAAAGGATAATCGCACACTGGCGGGCAATGTGAATTGCTAAATTCCCATTTGCTATGTGTGATTTGCATAACTATTGGCATCCCTATGCTTTTATTGGTTTTAACGGTGTATAGTGGGAAGTATCTTTATTGGCGATGTAGGTCGTTGGCAGATATAGAACGTTGGCATAGGGAACGAAAATATGACGCTGCGCGTTTTGAGTGAGGGGTGATGCTGAACAATATCGAAACCAAGTGGCTCTATGATTTTATCGTGCTGGAAGAGCACCGGAGTTTTACGCTGGCGGCCGAGAAGCGAAATATCTCTCAATCCTCATTTAGCCGGCGTATTCAGGCATTGGAAGCGGCAGTTGGGTTTGACATTTTTGACCGTAGCGCGCTGCCGCTGCAGCTCACCGAACAGGGCCGCGTGTTCCACGCCTATATCCGTAATACGCTGGACGATTTGGAATACCAGCTCAACAAGCTGCACGGCGGGGATAACTACAAAAACAAGATCACCATTGCGGCGGCGCATTCGCTGTCGGTCTTCATCATGCCGGAGCTGTTAAAAGACGTGCCGGATCCGCAGGAAAAAATCTTCTATGTAGAGTCGATCGATGTCGATGAAGCGGTGCTGAATCTCAAAGAAGGGCGCAGCGACTTCATTTTCTCATTCTACAATGAGGATCTGATGGGGGAGCCCTTTATGCACGAGAAGATACTGGAATCCCGGCTTTATCCGGTCTGCGCGTGTGATAGCGCAGGGAAGCCACTGTTTGATGTAAGCGCCTCATCGGTGCCGTTACTCAACTATACCGAGGCGAGCTACATGGGGCGTCAGGTCAGCCGTTACTTATCCAGCGTTGAGAGTGATAAGTTTACGGTCAACTTCGTCTCTTCGATGAGCGACTTGCTCAAACGCATGACGAAGAAAGGTTATGGTATTGCCTGGCTGCCGGACTATTCCATTCAGGAAGAGCTGAAAAACAAAGAGCTGACGATCCTGAGCATGGAAAATGCGGTGATCCGCATGGGGGTTTATCTGTATCGCCTTGATGCACGGCTGAATGTGGCTTCTGAGAAATTCTGGCGCTACATGAAAGGGCTGTCATCATCATCTGGACTATAAACGTCGTCACAGCGTTGGCAGTGCAACGAGAGATAAAAAAATAGCGGCCCGCAGGCCGCTATGATCACATATTCACTTACCCAGCATTAGCTATTTTGCGTGGCCTGCTGAGGTTCCTGATAGGCGACGATTTCGTCGGTAGCCTCTTCCTCATCATCATCGTGGATGTCTTTTTCCAGACTGGCCACAACGGCAGTAGAGATACTGTTACCGATGACGTTAGTTGCAGTACGGCCCATATCCAGGAACTGGTCGATACCGATAATCAGCAGGATACCGGCTTCCGGCAGGCTGAACATTGGCAGCGTTGCAGCAACCACCACGATAGAAGCACGCGCTACACCGGCCATCCCTTTACTGGTGATCATCAGCGTCAGCAGAATCAGGATTTGCTGGGTAATGCTCAGATCGATGTTGTAAGCCTGTGCGATAAACAGAATCGCAAAGGACTGGTACATCATGGAACCGTCAAGGTTGAACGAATAACCGAGTGGCAGCACAAAGCTGGTGACTTTTTTCGGCACGCCGAATTTGGTCAGCGCTTCCATGGTTTTCGGGTAAGCAGACTCACTGCTCGCCGTGGCGAAAGCCAGCATGGTCGGTTCACGAATCAGCTTCGCCAGTGTAACGATGGCTTTGCCCAGGAACAGGTAGCCAACCAGGAACAGAACGCCCCACAGTACGGCCAGGCCGAGGTAGAACTCACCGATCAGTTTACCGAAGTCGTAAAGCAGGCCCAGGCCTTGCGTGGTAATCGCGGAAGCGATTGCGGCAAAGACAGCAATAGGAGCCAGCGCCATCACGTAGTCGGTCACACGGAACATCACTTTGGTCAGTTCTTCGATCATGGAAATGATCGTGGTCGCGTGCTTGTTTTTGCCTTTGACATAAGCCAGAGCAGAACCGAAGAACAGTGAGAACACCAGAATTTGCAGAATTTCATTGTTCGCCATCGCTTCTACGATACTTTTCGGGAAGATATGGCTGATGAAGCTCTTAAGCGTAAATCCGTCCGTGTTCAGACCCGTAGCAACCTGTTGTACAGGAATCGGCAGATTCATGCCTGCGCCGGGCTGGAACAGGTTAGCGAAGACCATACCGATGAGCAGAGAGATGAACGATGCGCTGACAAACCAGATCATCGCTTTCATACCGATACGACCAACGGCAGAAGAATTTCCTCCCATGCTTGCCAGACCGGAAACCAGCGTAGCGAAGACCAGTGGCGCGATGATCATTTTAATCAGGCGCAGGAAGATATCGGTAACCATGTTGAAATAGGATGCAACTTCTTTTGCTCGACCGCCATCAAGATATTGATGGCAGGCCCAGCCGATTAATATCCCCAGGACGATAGCCAAGACTATCTGTACAAGTAACTTCTGCCTTTGCATATAAACCTCATGTTGATGAATTGATTCAGACAACACAATATTATTGCCGCGTGATGGCTGATGCTTTCCCTGAATACACCAAGCCCTCACCCGAATCTGTTATTGGGGTGTTGTGTCTGCCCGCCGATATTACAACGATTCTTGCTTTTTACATTTTTTTTCTGCGGATTGTTATGTAATTGTGATCTTTGTCATGCGAAAAATGCATATCCATGTCGCGTGTAATGATAAATGGGGATGTGACACACCGATCGTGTAAAACAAACACTTTCCGTTAATTCATTAATAAACAATGGCTTGTATTGGTTTTTTTGCCGGCGGAGTGGGAGCGTAATGTGTTGAATTAGTGTTGCTAATGATCTGTGGCTATATATCAATAAAACATATGGTGAATTACTTAAAGATTAAGTAAAAATAAAAGAACAATTAACGAAAAGTTTATATACATGCCATTTTATAAAGAAATTAATTTTTTAATTATTAAAATCGTGACTTTTTCTTTGTGATTTAATCTTCATTTTTGTGTTGCTGATTTAAAGTTCAATTATTGCTCTATGTGTTTCTGTTTGTAACTATCTGCGCGTTTAGTGTGTTTAAAATGGTGTTTTCTATTTTTTAAACATATGTTACTGATGATTTGAGACCTCGTTGTTGGTTATTTCAGCGAAAAAGCTCGATGCTGACTTTATCGTGGCAGGCTTTTTCCAGATGTTTTTTCATCCGCTCTGCCGCCGTTTCGCGTTCTCCCCGCTGTAAACAATCAAGAATGTCCAGATGCTCTGTAATCTGTTCCAGCCGTTTGGGATTGAAGGTTGGGCTGCTTTGCCGATATTCCACCAGACGCCGTAATTGATTGACTCGTTGCAGACTATGGTGGGCGAAACGGTTGCCGCTACAGGCGAGTAGCGTCTCATGAAAATGCGTATTGGCATCGAACATTTCATGGGGAGTGAGCGTCAGGTAACCACCATTAAGAATGTCTTCCTGCTGCTTACGGCAGGCGTCCAGCGTGTGCTGATCGATATGAAACTGCGGCGACAGCAGGCTGATCGGCTCGACCAGCAGACGGAAGGTAAAACTTTCCTCATAGGCGGCGACGGAATCGATAATCGGCGTGGTTCGCCAACCCTGGCCGGTGCGAAACTCCAGCCAGCCTTCCTGCTGAATACGCGTCAGAACGTTACGCAGCACGGAACGGGACACCTGACATTCCCGCATCAGATCCACTTCTGAAAACTGCTCCGGCAACCGGCGTGCGAGACGCATATCGACAATCTTCTGGTAGAGCGGGTCTTCGCTGCTGGTGGCTAACTCGGCGACCAGATGACCCAATTCATGGGCCGGACGGTCAAGATAAAACCCACGATTACGGTGGTAATGCAGCATGCCTTTTTCCGTCAGATACAGCAGTGCGGCCTTGACCGGCGTGCGTGAGGCATTCAGCACCTGCGCCAGCGACGATTCGATCAGATGTGCGCCGGGGGGCAGTTGCTCGCGGCGAATATAGGCGACAATCTGCCTGACAATCCTTGTCTGTAGGGGAGTTAAAGCCATCGCTATCCTGCTATGTCATTTAAGGGTGTTACGGGGGACGTTATGTTCTGGTCAGCATGCTCCGGCTGGGCCGGAGCAATCCTGAGTTACTGGTGATAGAACGGAAACGCGCCGAAGACAATACCACCGACCAGCAGCGACAGGCTGACAAAAATCGCCCATTTGATGGCAAAGCGTTGATGATCGCCGATGTCCACTTTTGCCAGACTGACCAGCAGGTAGAGTGACGGCACCAGCGGGCTGAGCAGGTGGAACGGCTGGCCGACAATCGACGCCCGGGCGATCTCCTCTGGGGTGATACCATAGTTGACCGCCGTCTGTGCGATAACCGGTAAGATTCCGAAATAGAATGCATCGTTGGACATCAAAAAAGTAAACGGCAGGCTAATGAGCGCGGTGAATACCGCAAGATACGGGCCGAAGCTCTCTGGTATCACCTGCAGTAGGCTTTTCGCCATAGCATCCACCATCCCCGTACCGGATAAGATCCCGGTAAAAATCCCGGCGGCGAAAATGAGCGATGTTACCGCCAACACGTTAGCCGCGTGTGAGCCGATTCGCGCTTTTTGCTCTTCCAGCTTGGGATAGTTGAGCATGACGGCGATGGCAAAGCCGACCATAAACAGCACCTGAATCGGCAGAATGCCGATCACCAGAAACACCAGAAGCAGGGTGGTCAGGACAAAGTTAGGCCAGAACATCTTAGGGCGGCGATTGGCATCGCTTTCTTCGTCACTACCGTTGCCCAGGTTGATCGAGGCATTCTGGAAGTCGCTGATATCAATGATCCCCAATCGTTTACGTTCCTGTAGCCCCAGAAACACGGCCACGCCGACCAGCGTTAGGCTGGCTAGAATAATTGCAGGGAGCATGGGGAGGAAAACGTCCAGCGCATCAACGCGCAATGCAGCGGCGGCGCGCGCCGTAGGGCCGCCCCAAGGGGAAAGATTCATCACGCCGCTGGCGATGTTCACCAGACAGGTCAATCCGAGCACGCTCATACCCAACCGCTGATAGAGCGGCAGGAATGCGGCAATCGCGATCATGTAGGTTGTTGTGCTGTCGCCATCCAGCGCCACCATCAAGGTTAATACGGCGGTGCCGACCAACACTTTCAGCGGATCGCCCTTAACCAGACGGAGAATGAAACGCACCAGCGGATCGAACAGCCCCGCGTCGATCATGATGCCGAAGTAAAGAATAGAGAACGTCAGCATAACGCCCGTTGGCGCCAGCGTTTTGATGCCGTCCAGCATCATTGCCCCCAGCCCCTGATAAAAACCTGCCGCCAGCGCAAACAGTGTAGGGACAAGAATCAGCGCGATAAGCGCAGACATTCGTTTGGTCATGATCAGGTACATAAAGCAGATGACCATAGAGAAACCGAGAATAGTGAGCACAGTGAATCTCCTGTTTTTTATTATTTTCCGAGTAGCTTACTGCCTTTCTCTTCGGCAAATTTAGGGTGCCAAAAGCCGTGCGGTTTTTGCATAACCGCATATCGAAAGGGATAGGAACGGGTTATTTCCCAGTGTCAGAGACGTTCAGAGGAAATACGGATAAAAGGAGGGAATTAGCTTCCGGGGTCGATACGAATAATAAACGACAGGTAATGATGGCGAGACAAGGTAACGGTAATCGGCAACATAATCGACCTCGATGCGAGCGGTAATAATATTCCTTTTATCCCCATCAGCTGATATCTAACCGATTGTTTGGCATGACGTTAAGCGGCGAATTGCCACGGCTGGTAGGAGGCTCTTTTTGTTAAAAACAAATTAAATCATTGTAAAATGAAACGCAAATTGCGCTAAATTGGAATAAAAAACAATTGAACGGAGAGAGGGACTGCGATGACTAACATAATTTTAAAAGATAAACAGCGGTGTGAAAATTTAATGGCTGCGTAGAAATTTATTATCGATTAACGGAAATTCATCCGCGTTCATTAATAAATCTTTACAAGATGAGGTGAGGAATAAAAGTATTATCGGAAAGATTAGTTAAACGTTGTCTAAACCAGCGTGTATTTTCTGGACGACATGTATTCCTAAGCCGCCACGGCTTGTACTCAATGGCTTGGATTCGTGGCGGCTTAGGCAAGAGGATTAGCTAACGTTTTCTGCGGTAGTACGCAGCCGGTCTTTCAACTGGCTGTATTCCTGCTGTACATAGTTCTCCGCCGCTTGCTGATCGTCAATCGCCTCCAGCTTAACGGCGCAGTGTTTATATTCCGGCGTCTTAGATACCGGATCGAGATGATCCAACGTCAGCTCATTGCAGGCACCGATCCACCACTGGTAAGTCATGTAGACGGCACCTTTATTGATGCGCTCGCTGACGGCCACGCGAGAGATAACCTTACCGCGTCGCGACGAGATCCAGGCTAGTTGCTGATCGCGGATGCCTAAACGTTCGGCGTCATATGGACTAACCTGCACGTAGCCGGGCTCATCCGCCAGTGTTTGTAATGCTGTACAGTTGCCTGTCATGGAACGGCAGGAGTAGTGGCCGACTTCGCGCACGGTGCACAAGACCAGCGGATAATCCTCATCCACCAGCTCCATTGGCGGTCGCCATTCGGCCGTCATGAGCAGACCTTTCCCGCCGGGACGATCGAAGTGATTACCCGCATACAGCCACGGTGTTCCGGGGCTGTCTTCCGTCGGGCACGGCCAGGGCACATAGCCCAGCCCCGCCATTTTCTCGTAGGTCGCGCCGTAATACAGCGGGCAGAGTGCTCGCAGTTCGTCCCAGATCTCCTGCGTGTTGCGATAGTGCATTGGATACCCGAGCGCTGTTGCCATCAGGCTGATGATTTCCCAGTCGGGTTTCACATCGCCCTGTGGTTCCACCGCTTTATAAAAGCGCTGGAATCCCCGGTCGGCCGCGGTATACACCCCTTCGTGTTCGCCCCAGGACGTTGCAGGTAAAATCACATCGGCAATTGCGGCGGTCTTGGTCATGAAGATGTCCTGCACGATCAGCAATTCCAGCTCGTTGAAGGCATCACGCAGCATCGACAGGTCCGGCTCGGTTTGCAGCGGATCTTCGCCCATCACATAGTTGGCCTTGATTTTCCCTTCTTGTATTTTGTGTGGGAGATCGGTCAGCGAGTAGCCCACTTTGTCAGAGAGTGCAGGCACGCCCCAGGCATCGGCAAATTTCGCCAGCACTGCCTTATCCGTGACGTTTTGATAACCGGGGAACATATTGGGCAGCGCACCCATATCGCAGGCACCCTGCACATTGTTTTGCCCCCGCACTGGTCCGACGCCGACGTTCGGACGCCCCAGATTGCCGGTCAGCAGCGCCAGACCGGACAGCCCTTTGACTACATCCACGCCTTGCCCCCATTGCGTCACGCCCATTCCCCATAGAATGGTGGCGGACGGCGCGGCGGCATAGATCCGCATCGCGTCTCGAATCAATTTCGGCGACAGGCCGGTGATGTCGGCAACATATTCCGGCGTATATTTCGCGACAGTTTGGCTGAATTCCTCGAAGCCTTCGGTATGGCGGGCAACGTAAGCCTTATCGTAGTGGCCTTCGTTAATCAGTACGTTGGCGAACGCGTTGACCAGCGCCATATTGGAGCCATTTTTCAACGGCAGCCACAGATCGGCGATACGGGCGGTTTCAATATGGCGTGGATCGCACACGATGATTTTTGCCCCGCGCGCTTTGGCTTTCAGGATCCGACGCGCCACGATAGGGTGTGAGTCGGCGGCGTTGTAGCCGAAAATCAGGATGCAGTCGGTCTTTTCAATTTCACAGATGGAATTACTCATTGCGCCGTTGCCCAGTGTCACCTGTAGCCCGGCGACCGAAGGGCCGTGGCAGAGTCGGGCGCAGCAGTCGACGTTATTATTCCCGGTGACTGCCCGGGCGAATTTCTGCATCACGTAATTGGTTTCATTACCGGGGCCGCGTGACGAGCCAGTGTGCATAATCGACTCGGCGCCGTACTTCTCTTTAATGGCCTTCAGTCGAGAGCTGGCAAAATCGATAGCCTCATCCCAGGACACCGCTTCAAAGGGCGCGCCTTTCTGACGACGGATTAGCGGCTGTTTTAAACGCGGCGTCAGAATTTTTGTGTCATTAAGAAAATCCCAGCCGTAATAGCCTTTCAGGCACAGTTCACCTTCGTTGGTGACGCCGTTTGCCCCTTCTGCACCAACCACTTTGCCGTTCTCTACCAGCAGGTTAATTTTGCAGCCCGACCCGCAATACGGGCAGACGGTAAGCACTTTCTGCATGATTATTCTCCAAAGTCGAGTCTTGGATCGTAAGAACTGCATTCTTATCGCTGGCTGTTGATGCAGTCATCTAACTTTCGATAATCACCGATAAAGAAAATTAATTTACTGATCGTGGTCATGCTCAGGGCGATGACAAATCGGCCTAACGCGTTGAGCGCGGCGACCTTTTTTCATAGGGCATTCGTCTGGAAAATAACGTGACAGCGTATTCCTCCTCTTTATCCGTTAATGCCTATACTGTTTTTGACGATATTAACTCTACATGCCACCGATTTGGCTGTGGTAGTGACGCCTATCGGCCGTTTAAAACCATGGAGACGGGTATCTCAAGGAAGATAACGCATTGTGTTCGTGAGTTTTTTAGCGTGACTTCCCATTTGATGGGTAATGAATCAGGGAATTCCAGAACGTCTGTGAGATCGCGTGGGATAAGGGCGCGAGACAACGGACGGCACCGTCATGAGTAAAAAGTAAATACTTTTCCGACAGAGCGTGCGGGCGGGAAATATTTGTTAACGTCGCGGAGTGCATTATGGAATTTCTAAGAAATGTCAGCATAAAAATAATGGTGCTGGTCATAGTGGCTTCCCTGTTAGTGGCGTGGGGAGTGGCATCAGGATTTAGTCTTTACTCACTTTATCAGGTCACCAATCTGCTTGATAAAAGTGAGACTCAGCGAAAAACGTATTCCCATCTGGTCTATGGAGCCGATCAATATTTTCGGGCCGTAACTCGTATGGAAAGAACGATGGACTATTTGCAGCGTAACGAGCCAGAAAACGCCAAACAGACGTTGGATATGGCACAGGTTGCGCTAAAAAATACCAAGGATTCGCTGGAGAAATTCCAGACAGCGGAACACGTCGGCGTTGAGCAGGCGACGGTTGATGCAGTAAACAAAACGTGGAGCACTCTGATTGCTACCGCGATCGATCCGATGAATGCGGCGCTGCAACGTAATGATTACGAAGGGTTTCGGCAGATCTTCCGCTCCGTTTATCCGCCCATTAGCCTGACGTTTGGTGAAGATATCAAACGCTATTCGGATGGCATTACCGCCTCCTCATTAATTCCAAGCGTGAATGAACACAATACCCAAAACCGTAATGCGCTGATTGCCGTGATGGTGATTGGCTTCATCGTGTTGATTTTCACGGAATACTATTTGAGGAACTACTTGGTTATTCCGATTTCAGTGCTTAAATCCCATCTGGCTCAGCTGACGGCGGGCCGCTTAGGCTGTGAACTGGCGGAGTTTGGCAGGAACTGTGCGGGACGACTGATCCCCGACATCAAGCGGTTACAGAAAAGTTTGCGCGATACGGTGACCGTCATCCGGCAGAGTACGACGGAAATTAACAACGGGACGTCGAGTATTAAGGATGGCAACGATAATCTTTCCAGTCGCACGGAGCAGCAGGCCGCGGCACTACAGCAGACGGCTGCCAGTATGGAAGAGATTAGCTCCACGGTACGGCAAACTACCGATCATGTGCATCAGGTGCGTCAGCTGGCGAAGGATGCGGCGGATATGGCGCAAAAAGGCGGGAATATCAGCACCAATGTGATGACGACGATGGATGGCATTAGTGCCAGTTCCCGACAAATTTCCGATATCACTTCGGTCATTAACAGCATCGCGTTCCAGACCAACATTCTGGCGCTGAATGCGGCGGTTGAAGCCGCGCGTGCGGGGGAGCAAGGGCGAGGATTTGCGGTCGTGGCCGGCGAGGTTCGTACACTGGCGCAGCGCAGTGCGCAGGCGGCGAAGGAAATTGAGGCGCTGATTGCCGAATCGGTTTCGCGAGTTGCAACCGGGGCAGGACAGGTTCGACAGTCCGGTGAAGCGATGACGGCAATTATTGCCTCCATTTCGCATGTGAACGACCTGATTGGTGAAATCGCGGCGGCAACGGATGAACAAACGCGCGGTATTACGCAGATTAGCCAGGCGGTGCACGAAATGGACAGCGTCACGCAGCAGAATGCGTCGTTGGTGATGCAGTCGGCAGAAGCGGCTGCCCGCCTGGATGAACAAACCAGCGAGCTGTCCGCTGTGGTGGATGTATTCGATCTGGATTCCGATTGCGATCCGGCAACATCTTTCTCCCGTCCGGCGGTCGCTGCCCCTGTTCATCGCGCTGTTGGGCAGAGCACCACGCCGCTGTTGTCGGCACAGGGCCGCAACGGCGAAGGGTGGGAAAAATTCTGATCCATTGCGGGTTTAAACGCGTGACAGAACCTGACCGTGCGGGCAAACGCTGAAGACGAGGTAAGCCATGAGGCTGGCGACGACAGGGCGGAAAGGAGTCCGTCGGGTTCTGTTAGTCTCTGATTATTGTCTGAATACCACTGTGACTTAATGCGAGTGGCCGTTGCCCCAACGTCGTGGTGAAACGCGTTAACGGTGATGCGTGTAATGCCTTGGATTACAGAGGAAAAAGGGTATTTTTCTCTGTAAATCTGACTGTGGTAGTGTAAAGAAATGCTATCTTGAGACGAGGGTCTCCAGCGTAAAAGTGGTTTTCGTTAATTCGTGGCATATTTATTGCTTTATTTTTGTGGGCGAATTTTGCCGTTTTTGCGATCAAAAAACCGTATTTTTCTGGGGTTATGAGAAAAAAGTGGTTTTTTTTGAGCGATAAGTAATTTTGAAATCATTTGTTACACACTAAAGTCTTTATTGCTTATATTTTCGTGACGTAAATCAAGACAGATGGCGGCTTCAAAGTGATAATAAGAATAAATATCATTTGTGCTTCATTACACGCTTATGTCTATCTGGCAAAAAACGCTTCTGTTGCTGTGTTGGCTGTTGAGTTGTTCAGTGGCAGTTGCCGCGACCGATTACGCTTCATTCATTCAGGATATCGAAACCCGGCTGGATAAAACGGCTCAGCTCTATGAGCAGAAAAAGCCGGATGATGCCCGCACCGAAGTTCAGATGGCCTATTTCGAGGTGTTTGAAAACCTTGAAGGCCCTATCCGCATCAACATTTCCGCGCAAAAAAGCTATCAGCTAGAGGCCACGTTCGGTGAAATTCGCCGCATGATTGGCGAAGGAAAGCCGCAGGCCGAGGTACTGGAAAAAATTTCATGGCTGAAGGGCGAACTGGATGCCGTTCTGCCCGTGCTCTCAGAAGGCCACAAGCTGGTTGCACAGGAGCAGCACGGTGCTTATGACAACACTGATATCGCACCGTACTGGCAGCAGAGTTTTAAAATCATCGATGACCAGCTCGCGCTGGCCGTGACGGAATATCAGGCCGGTGATTACAAAAAGGCCAGTCAGAGCGTACAGCAGGCTCACTATCAGGGGTTTAAAAACTCTGAAATGGAGATGTCGGTCAGGCAGAATCGCTCGGCGCAGCAGGCCGCTTCCATTAATCAACAATTCTCCGCCCTGATTACGTTAGCTGGCCAGCCCGACCAACTGACAGACGTCGCCTATCGGGTGACCACGCTGTTACAGGACATCGAGGATGTCTTACCGGGATTGCCGACAACGCGCGACAGCCAGCAGGCGACGGCAACACCTGCCGCGAGTGCCGATACGGGTGCCGTGCCGGACGCAAACTGGGCGAAAGTCGCCGACGATATTAATCAGGCCATTGCTGCCGCGATTGCGCAGTACCGTCAGGGTCAGGTCAAACCTGCCATCATGGCGGTGCAGGACACCTATTTCGATCTGTTTGAAGCCACTGGCATGGAGAACAAAATTGGTTCTCGTGATGCGGCGTTCAAATCTACGCTGGAAGGCTATTTCACTCGTCTGGTGAGCCTGATGAATGCCAAACAGCCTGCGGAACAGCTGCAAGGGCAGGCCGAGGCGTTACAGCAGGAACTGGCGAAGGCGGTCACCATGCTGGGAGACGGCGGTGAAACGCACTGGAGTCTGTTGATCTACAGCCTGCTGATTATTGTGCGCGAAGGTTTGGAAGCCTTGCTGATTGTGGCGGCGATCGTGGCCTATCTGGTGAAAAACAACCAGCAGGACAAGCTGCCGCTGATTCGCCAGTCGGTTTACGTCGCGCTGCTGTGTAGCGTGATTACCGCTGTCATCTTCCAGCTCTTGTTCACCAATTCCGGTGCCAGCCGTGAGTTGCTGGAAGGCATTACGATGCTGATCGCCGTGGTGATGCTGTTCTTCATGAGCTACTGGCTGTTGTCCAAAGTAGAGGCACGACACTGGAAGGCCTATCTGGAAGGCAAGCTGTCCCATTCGCTGAGCAGCGGTTCCATGATTGGCCTGTGGCTGACCAGCTTTCTGGCGGTGTACCGCGAAGGCGCGGAAACGGTGCTGTTCTATTACGCTCTGGTCGGTGATGCCAGCAACATGGCGGGTCACCTCTCCATTCTGGCCGGATTTGCCATTGGCTGTGTGATTTTGCTCATCGCTTATCTCGTGATGCGCTACACCATTGTCAAACTGCCGCTTAAGCCGTTCTTCATGTTTACCGGCTGCTTTATGTACCTGATGGCGTTTGTGTTTGCGGGTAAGGGCGTGTTGGAACTGATCGAAGGCAAACTGTTTGAGCCGACGCTGCTGACTGGCGTACCGGAAATCAGCGGGTTGGGTATTTATCCTTATGTGGAAACGCTGATTCCACAAGGCGTGCTGGTTGTCGCGGCGTTCATTGCCCTGTGGGTGATGCGGCGCAGGGCGTCTGCCGTCTGAGAAAGAAAGCATTCGACGTTAATTTAATACTGAAAGCAATAAGAGCAGCAAATAACCATAACAACCCCAATCGCTTAGCGGATTAAGCGAAGAGGGACGACTGAGATGAGGATGGGTTTGATGAATATGCAAAAAAGTCTGATCGCGGGTGCCGTTATTGCCGGTATTTTCACCGCGCCTGTCGCGCTGGCGTTTAAAGAGTATCCAGCGGGTGAGCCGGTTTCCATGAACGAAATGGAGATCGCTGCCGTTTATCTGCAGCCTATCGACATGGAACCCCGTGGAATGGGTCTGCCTGCTGCGAAAGCTGATATCCACCTGGAAGCCGATATTCATGCTGCTGAAGGTAACAAAAATGGTTTCGGCGCCGGTGAGTGGATGCCGTTCCTGACCATTGCTTACACCCTGACTAACACCGATACCGGTGCGAAGCAGGAAGGCACTTTCATGCCAATGGTTGCCAGCGATGGCCCGCACTACGGCGCGAACATCAAAATGATGGGCGTGGGTAACTATAAAGTGACGTACCACATCGAACCGCCATCAAAAGCCGGTATGCACCGTCACACCGATGGTGAAACGGGTGTAGGCCGCTGGTGGAAACCGTTTGATGTCAGCTTTGACTTCAAATACGTCGGCTTAGAATAAGATCTTCTGTCCGCGATGTTCTGTCGCGGTCATATTCACGCTTCTGCGGGTACGCTATCGCTGCCCGCAGAGGTGGTGATTTTTCGGTCAGAGTACTGATGCCACCCGGCATCACGCTCAGCTAATGCACTTCTGGTCAGTGATTCGGGCGACTGACAAATCTGCCAGAGGCAGATTTGAACGCTGCTTGCAGCGGCCCCAAGGGGGCGAGGCACACGTGAGTGCGCCGAGTAGCGCAGCCAACGCACATGCAACTTGAAGTATGAAGAGTATATGAGTTATTTCTTTATCACGACCCTCCAATCCTTCCTGCCGATCGCGCTATTGCTGGGGTTGAACTGGAGCCATCGTTCTACGCCGACAATCAGGCCGCTGGGTTGGATCACGCTGCTGGCGCTGTTCGCCGGTACGTTTATTGGCGTGCATTTTCCTAACGGACAGGCGTTTCTGCTGGGCTTTACGGCGCTTCAGGCGCTTGCCTTGATCCTGTTTCTGGTCTGTCAGTATTTTTCCCACCCGCGTCTTGGCTACCTGTGGCAGGCGCTGCTGGTGGCGGGAGCGGCGGTGCATTGGGGCAGCGATCCTAATCTGACCGCGCTGACGACCACCCATGTGGTGAATACCGATCTGCTGCTGAATTTTAGCGCCGTGGTGCTGGCGTTTGGCTGGCTGCTGTTCTGTGCCGCGCTGTGCGGCATGATCGTGCGCCGCATTCGCTTACTGCGCTGGCCGCTTCTTGCGCTGTTGGTCGCACTTCTGCTGCTGCCTATAAGCGGCAACCTACTGCTGCTGTTGATGAAATTACAGGTGCTGGGGCTGACCAAGCCGCGTCTGAGTTACGTGGCGCACGTCACCAACAGCGCGCATTTATTGAATTACCTCAGTGCATTATTTATGACGGCGCTGGCCGTGGGGCTGGCTTGGCCGCTGCTGCATGCGCGTCGCCAGATGCTGGCTGAGCATGAAGCGATTGAAAAGCGTAAAGCGACGGCAGGCTATCGCACGGTGCGCCGTACGCTGCTGGCGACAGTCACGGCGCTGCTAGTGGTGGTGTTGGCCCAGCTCTATTGGGACAAGGTCGCGTCACAGCCGCCTCGTCTGTCGGAAGCACAGCCAGTGACGCTGGCGGCCGATGGCAAAGTGCATATTCCGATTGAGCAGGTGCGTGATGGCAAGTTGCACCGTTTTGTGTGGATTGCCGATGACGGCAAGGCCGTGCGCTTTTTCATTATTAACCGCTATCCCGATCGCCTGCGTCTGGGTGTGGTGTTTGATGCCTGCCTGCTGTGCGGCGATCAGGGCTACGTGATGGAAGGCAATCAGGTGATTTGCGTCGCCTGCGGCGTGCATATCTTCATTCCTTCTATCGGAAAAGCGGGCGGCTGTAATCCGGTGCCGATTGAAGGGTGGAGCAACGACGATAATGAACTGGTGATTGGACGAGCATCACTGGCGGCAGGCACTAACTACTTCTCGACGGTGGTATCGATGGAAGTCATCGACCCGGTTGATGGTTCCAAACTGACCAACGTGAATGCGGAACATAAATATCGCTACGGCGGTAAAACGTACTTCTTCTCGTCGGAGGCCAACTATAACCGCTTCCGCGAAAGTCCCGCGAAATTTGCCACTGCCAAAGCGGCGGCTGGCGAGCAGGCTGAGGGGGAATAATCATGCTGTGGCGACTGTTACGTCAGTCCTGGCGCAGAAATATTCGGCGTAAATCGCTGGCGGTGCTGACCGTGTTTTTGGCGGCGGGGTTGATCTCCGCGCTGCTGGCGGTGTCCATCGACATCGGCGACAAAATGGCGCGCGAGCTGAAGTCCTACGGGGCGAATATTCTGATTGAGCCAGCAGGGCAAGCGGCGCTGCCTGCGCTGTTTGGCGAACGCAGTAATCCGCTGGAAGGGCAGGATTTCCTCGATGAAGCCGAGTTGCCGAACATCAAAGATATCTTCTGGCGCAATAACATTGTCGGCTTTGCGCCGCTATTAAGCGGTGATGTTGAGATCAATGGACAGCCGGTTGCCGTGCTGGGCACCTTCTTTTCTCAGCCTGTCGCCGTGCCGGATGAAGAAGACTATCGCACGGGACAAATGACCGTTAGCCCTTACTGGCAGGTGGCGGGGCAGTGGCCGCAGGAACCGGTGGCGGCAGAACATGTGGCGCAGGCGCTGGTGGGAAAACAGCTGGCGGCGCAAACGGGCTGGAAAGTCGGGGATAAACTCGCGCTGCACGGCCCGAAAGGGGAGGCAACGGTAGAAGTGAGCGGCATTCTGAGCAGCGGTAGTGATGAAGAAAGCCGTCTGGTCATGCCGCTGGCAACGGTGCAATCGCTGCTGGGGCTGGCCGGTAAAATTCAGGCGATTCGCGTATCGGCGCTAACCGTGCCGGAAAACGAACTGTCGCGGCGGGCGCGGGAAAATCTGGAAGCGCTGAATGCCGAAGAGTATGACCTCTGGTACTGCACCGCGTATGTCTCTTCGATTGCACACCAGTTGGAAGAAGCCATTTCTGGCTCGGTGGTGCGTCCTATCTGGCAGGTAGCCGCCTCGGAAGGCGTGGTGATCGACAAGATCCAACTGCTTCTGGCGGTGGTGACGTTTGCCGCGCTGGTCGCTTCTGCGATGGGAATCGCCTCGCTGATGACCAGCACGATTATGGAACGTGCCAAAGAGATCGGGCTGATGAAAGCGCTGGGGGCCCGCCAGTGGCAGATTATGCTGCTGTTTTATCTCGAAGCGGCGCTGAGTGGGCTGGCGGGTGGGATCGCGGGCTGTGTCGCGGGCTGGGGGCTGGCGAAAGCCATTGGCCTGATGCTGTTCGGCGTACCGTTGAGCTTCGCGTGGATCGTGATTCCCTGCGTACTGGTGATCTCGGTGTTGATTGCCATCATCGGAACGTGGTTCCCGGCGCGTCGGATTGCCGGACTGTATCCGGTGGAGGTGCTGTATGGGCGCTAATGGCTGGATGAACAGCATGTTCTGGCGACTGGTGTTCCGTGCGCTACGGCTGCGTATGCAGCGCGTCAGCGTGGTGTTCGCGGCGCTGATGGTCGGGGCGGCGATTGTGACGGCGATGTCCGCCGTCTATTTTGATATCAACGCCAAGATGAGTCAGGAACTGCGCACCTTCGGCGCGAATTTTTATATTGGCCCGGCGCGGGGCAATACGATTCCACAGAGTACGTTTCAGCCGATTATCGACAATGCACCAGCTGGGTTAATCAATGCATCCAGCCCTTATCTGTACGGCATGGCACGTACGGAGCTGGAAAAAGTGGTGCTGATGGGCGTGTGGTTCGAGTCGTTGCGGCAGCTGGCGCCGTACTGGCAGGTCACGGGTAACTGGATTGGCGTGAGCTTCGATGACCGTAACGCGATGATCGGAGTGAAGCTGGCGGAGCGACTGAACGTCAAAGTTGGCGACAGTATCACGCTGGTGGGTGACGGCGGGAAGCAGCGCTTGCAGATTAAAGGCATCGTGGAATCCGGCGATGCGACGGACAACATGCTGATCGTCAATCTGGAGTTGGCGCAGAAGTGGCTGGATAAAGAAGGCGCGATCAGTAATGCGCTGCTGAGCGTCAGCAACGATCTGGGACAGGTTGATCGCTTCGCCGCCCAACTCCAGCAGCAGTATCCGCAGTTGGAGATCCGTCCGATCCTGAAAGTGTCGGCGTCGGAAGGTCAGGTGCTGAATAAAATCAAAGGGCTGATGGGGCTGGTATCGGCGGTGATCCTTGTGCTGTCTTCGCTGTGTGTAAACACCACGTTGATGGCAATTGTCGGGGAACGCGCGCGCGAATTTGCGCTACAGAAAGCGCTGGGCGCGAGCGGGCGAGACATCATTCGGCAGATGCTGGCGGAAACCGGCATCATCGCGCTGGCGGCCGTGGTGTGCGGTTCGCTGCTAGGCTATTTGCTGGCTCAGGTGCTGGGGATGGCCGTCTTCAACGCAACAATTTCGCTGCGTTTACCGGTATTCCCGCTCACGTTGGGGCTATCCTTGCTGGTTGCTGCGGTCGCGGCGGTGGTTCCTACCCGGCGGGCGATTTATGTTGAACCGGCCAAAGTCTTGAAAGGAGAGTAGGTCGATGTCTGTAGAGGTGAACGTGCAGGAAAGGGCACAGGCCGCGGAGGCGGTGATTGAAACTCGCCAGCTCTATAAACGCTTTGGTCAGGTTACCGCGCTGGAGAACATCAATATTCGCATCGCGCGCGGCGAGTTTGTCGCCATCATGGGCGCGTCCGGTTCGGGTAAAACCACGCTGATGAATATTCTCACCTGTCTGGATACGGTGAGCGAAGGGCAGGTACTGCTGGATGGCGTCGATGCGGCCGCGCTGGATGAGGAAGGGCGGCGTCAGTTTCGTGCCGATAAGATTGGGTTGGTCTTTCAGCAGTTCCACCTGATTCCGTTTTTGACCGCGCTGGAGAACGTGATGCTGGCGCAGCATTACCACAGCGTGGTGGATGAAGCGGCAGCGCAGCGCGTGCTGGAGCAGGTTGGTCTGGTGCATCGCGTGAATCATTTACCGAGCCAGCTTTCCGGCGGTGAACAGCAGCGTGTGTGTATTGCCCGTGCGTTGGTGAATGAACCTCCCGTGATTTTCGCCGATGAACCGACGGGAAATCTGGATGAAGAGAACGAACGGCGGGTGCTGGATCTGCTGCAAGATCTGCATCGGCAGGGGCGCACTATCGTGATGGTGACGCACAATCCTGAGCTGGGGCGGTTTGCTGACCGTATTATCCGCCTGCAACACGGCAAGTATTTTGGTGAAGAGGTGAATCATCATGAAATGGCGTAACGGGATTACCGCACTCTGTCTGCTGGGCGTAATAGCGCTGAGCGGCTGTAAGGAAGAACAGGTTAGCGTTGGGGCGCAGGCACCAGCGCTGGCGGCTTACGATCTAGCTGGCCAACAGGTGGATCTGTCGCGCTGGCAGGGGAAAAGCGTGTACCTGAATTTCTGGTCATCGGGCTGTGGCGGTTGCATGGTGGAAATGGGCGCGCTGGAGAAGCTGAGCCAGGAGTATGGCGATAAAGTCGTGGTGGTTGCGGTTAATACCGATCCTGACGGCGTGGATATCACCTCGATGCTGGCGCACCACAAGGTGACCTATCCGGTGGTGCGTGACCAGTTGGGCATCACCAAAGAGCGCTATCAGGTCAGCGGCACGCCAACCTCATTCATTATTGATGCCAACGGCAAGGTGACCGACCAGCATCAGGGCGCGCGCGATGAAGCGCAACTGACCGCACTGTTTCAAAAGCTGGCAAGCCGGACATAAAGACCGGCTTGTCTTATTTCCTCACCCGCTTTCACTCAGTCCGTGAAATCGGCACCTGAACTTCCACAATCACAGGTTCCGGTTTCACCCGCATCGCGTAGATTACGCCGATAATCAGGCAGGTGATGCCGCAGAGCGTCAGCAGCGGCGGCCAGGACTGCCGGATAAGGAAGGCATAGGCCAGTCCCGCCAGCGTTTCAAACACAATCAGCGGCCCTACCAGCACCGTCGGCAGGCGCTGGCTGGCTTCATTCCAGCACAGCGTGCCGATCCATGAGCAAAACAACCCAATCGCAATCATCAGTGGAATGAAAACCTCGGGTCGTGGGCCGAACGGCTGCGTAAAGGTACTGTCCGTTAGCGCCAAATGACCGCACACCAGCATATAGCCCAATAGCGCCAGCGGTAGCGTCACCAGCCCCTGCGCCGTGGCCCAGGTGGTCGGCGTATTGCCTTTGTGGTCGCGTAGCCAGCGGGCGTTGCGCAGCGGATACCAGGTCCAGCAAACCACAGCGAGAAATGCCATCGCAATCCCGCTGGCGTAACGCCATAAATCGAATTCGACGGAGGTTCCTTTCAGCTCCGCAATATTGACGCAAACCAACCCCGCCGCAATCAGCAGCAGCGAGGGCAGCAGTCGACGCCACGCCACGCGGCCATCGTGCTTGCTGTACAGCACATTGGCGGTGACGGAAATTACAACGGGCAGGGTGCCGATAATCATCGTCGAGATTGGCGCGCCCGTACGTTGGATGGCGCTGGCGAGCAGGAAGTAGTACAGCAGGTTGCCGATAATCGTGAGCTTCGTGGCTTCCAGCCAGTCGCGGCGGGTTAACTGGCGCAGACGACGGCGATCGAGCCACGCCAGCGGTAAGGCAATCAGTCCAAAAGCCAGATAGCGTCCGGTGGACTGCAAGGCAGCAGAGTAGTCCGGTACGATCAACGGTCCAACGAAAATTAGCCCCCACATGAGCCCGGCGGCAAGCGCAAATAAAACACCTATCAGCATAATAAACCCGTTTGTTCACAATAGTGCATCGCGCCAGTCTAGGGAGAGTCAACGGCAAATTATTGTAGGATATTGCTGTTTGTCATCGGCGGGGGAACGGTGAAAGCATGCGTGCTGAAAGCGTTAGCGCCGAACTGGATACACCTGCTTTTGGTAGCGAATGGGTGTGACACCATAGCGCTGAGCGAAGGTGCGGGTCAGATGTGCCTGATCGGTTAGCCCAACGGCGACGGCGACATGAGCCGCAGCCATACCGCGCGTCAGCATCTGTTTCGCCTCATACAGCCGAATTGCCATCAGCATCTGGTGCGGCGTGACGTGAAACTGGGCTTTAAACTGGCGCAGGAAATGATACGGACTCAGAGAAACCAGCGCCGCCAGCTCTTTTAAAGTTACGGAATGGGCGAAATTCTCCCGCAGATAGGCTTTCACTACATCAAAGCGGTGCAGCGGTTCAATCCTCTGACGCTGCGCGATGTGCGCGTGAGGACGGAAAAGCGCAATCAGCGACAGCAGCAGGCTTTCGCTCGCCAAGGGATCGGTCGTCTGCCACAACGCGGCCAGCGTCCTGGCTAGCCGGCGTGCGGTAGCCGGATCGTGGCGCACGACATCGGTAAACCACCAGCCTTTCTCGCCGGAGACGTTCTCCAGCACATCGGGCGGGATGTAGATCATGCGATAGCGCCAGCCGTCTTCCGCCGCCGATTCCCCCGTATGCAGCTCATCAGGGTTCATCAACACTAACGAATCGACAGGCGCAATATGCTTGGCACCACGATAGCGGAATCGCTCAGCACCAGCGTCGATGGTGCCGATGCCAAACGCCTCATGCGTGTGCGGCTCAAAGGCATAACGGCAGATGTGCGCGTGGTAAAGCTCAATGCCGGGCAGCGTCGGCAAATGCCGGAACTGGGCATAGTCTCTTTCATCGGTAAACTGTTCCGGTACGCCCTGCATGCTGCCACCTCGTCTCTGATCTTGACCGCCATCATAGCAACGATAGCACGTCAGCTTGAAGTGGTACGTCTTATTTAGCGCATACGGAAAGCGTGAATACAGGGAATAAACGCGCTGGGATAAATAGACCAGAAAGGCATAAATCATAGCGAAATGGTTGATTGATGATACGCGCGTGACAAAAATGAATTTATATAACTATTTGATTTTTATGCTTATGTCTATTTCTTGTTAGGTAAGGCTGTGCGGCAGACATACCGTTAGTATAAAAAAATATAATCAACTCCATTTGCTTATTTGTTCTGGCTCTCATTACTTGCATCAATATTGCTATCTGTAATAAAGGACAAGGGAGTGAAAGGTGAACTTTCAGCAACTGAAGATTATTCGTGAATCAGCACGGTGCAATTACAATCTGACCGAGGTGGCGAATACGCTGTTTACCTCTCAATCCGGCGTGAGCCGCCACATCCGCGAGCTGGAAGAAGAGCTGGGGATTGAAATCTTCATTCGTCGTGGCAAACGCCTGTTAGGCATGACCGAACCGGGAAAAGAGCTGCTGGTAGTAGCGGAGCGCATTCTGAATGACGCCAGCAATATCCGGCGGCTGGCGAATGTTTTCACCAATAACGATACCGGCCAGCTGGTGATCGCGACCACGCATACGCAAGCGCGTTACAGCCTGCCGCCCGTGATTAAAGCCTTCCGCTCTCTGTATCCGCAGGTGCGTCTGGTGCTGAATCAGGGAACACCGGATGAGATCGTGGCGATGCTCCATTCCGGTGAAGCTGATATTGGTATCGCCAGTGAGCAGTTGATTAACGATCCCTCGCTGGCAGCGTTCTCCTACTATCGCTGGCACCATTCCGTCATTGTGCCAGAGGATCACCCGCTGACCCAGGAGCGGGTTATTACGCTAGAGATGCTCAATGCGGAGCCGTTGATTACCTATCGCCAGGGAATTACCGGTCGCTCACGTTTGGATCGTGCGTTTCAGGCGGTGGGGATGTCGCCGGATATTACGTTGAGCGCGCAGGATTCGGATGTGATTAAAACCTATGTTGAACTGGGGCTCGGGGTGGGGATTGTGGCCGATATGTCATACGATCCCGCGCGCGATACCGGGTTGGTGCGGTTAAATGCCGAGCATTTGTTTGAAGCGAATACGGTCTGGCTGGGGTTAAAAAAGGGTCAGTTACAGCGTAACTATGCCTGGAAATTCATTCAGCTGTGTAACACGGAACTGTCGCTGGATGAGATTAAAGATAAGGTGTTCTCGGATAACGATGAAGCGGTGATTGATTACCAAATCTGAGTAACAGCATCGTTTCCTAACCCGATGCCCAGCCAGCGTTTTTTCTGACTGGGCAGGGTTTTCCCTTTCGATTTCGTTGCAATTTTTTGTACCGCAGCGTCCGCCGTTTTCTGTGATCGATTCAGCATAAATATGGTTTATCGTGCCGACAATCTGCTTGATCTGATCGTGCTGCAATAGTAGCATTCCTGCCATAACAATAACTTATGTCTGAATTTTTGTTAAGTGATACAAATGCTTGTGCGTTTTTATTGAATAATTATGTTAACGATTTTTGTATCGTAATAGAGAATTTACCCTAAATCATTCGAGTGGCAGGACAAAACGTGTGCGTTTTGAACAGCGCGCATGCAGCTTGAAGTATGACGGGGTAATCCATCAGACATCCTTCTCAATAGTCAGTCACCTCCACGTTGATTTTTTCGGTTCGCATTGCGCCGGAGTCGCGCTAGCGCCATGTTCGTGATGGCGGGGAGTTTAAAACGGAAAATGACGATGAAAACACAAAAAATCAGCCTTGCCTGGCAAATCCTTATCGCATTGGTACTGGGTATTGCACTCGGTGCCGTGCTGCATGAACAGCAAGAAAGCCGCCAGTGGCTCATCAGCAATATTCTTAGTCCCGCCGGCGACATCTTTATCCGCCTGATTAAAATGATCGTTGTCCCGATCGTGATCGCCACGTTGATTGTCGGGATTGCGGGCGTAGGGGATGCCAAAAAGCTCGGACGTATCGGCTTCAAAACCATTCTCTACTTTGAAATCATCACAACGGTGGCGATTATCCTTGGTATCACGCTGGCGAATATCTTCCAGCCGGGCCACGGTATCGACATGTCGACGCTGACCGCCGTGGATATCTCGCAGTATCAAAAGACTACCGAGCAGGTGCAGAGCGGTTCGCACAGCCTGGTGGGGACGGTGCTATCGCTGATCCCGCCGAATATCTTTGCGGCGATGGCGCACGGTGACATGCTGCCGATTATCTTCTTCTCGGTGCTGTTTGGTCTGGGGCTATCCTCGTTGCCGAAAGAGCACCGTGAACCGTTGCTGAACGTCTTCCGCGGCGTGTCGGAAACCATGTTTAAAGTGACACACATGATTATGCGCTATGCGCCTGTTGGGGTGTTTGCGCTGATTTCCGTCACGGTTGCCAACTTCGGTTTTGCGTCGCTGTGGCCGCTGGCCAAGCTGGTTATGCTGGTGTACGCCGCGATTTTCTTCTTCGCGCTGGTGGTGCTCGGTATCGTTGCGCGACTGTGTAAGCTGCGTATCACCATCTTGATTCGTATCCTCAAAGATGAACTGATCCTCGCATACTCCACCGCCAGTTCCGAAACCGTGCTGCCGCGCATCATTGAAAAAATGGAAGCCTATGGCGCGCCGAAGTCGATTACCAGTTTCGTGGTGCCGACTGGTTACTCCTTTAACCTCGACGGCTCTACGCTGTACCAGAGTATTGCAGCGATCTTCATCGCGCAGCTGTACGGCATCGAACTGTCGATTGGGCAGGAAATCGTGCTGGTGCTGACGCTGATGCTGACGTCCAAAGGCATTGCCGGCGTACCGGGCGTGTCATTTGTCGTGCTGCTGGCTACGTTGGGTAGCGTCGGTATTCCGTTGGAAGGTCTGGCGTTCATTGCGGGCGTTGACCGTATCCTCGATATGGCGCGTACCGCGCTGAACGTAGTAGGAAATGCACTGGCGGTACTGGTCATCGCCAAGTGGGAACACCAGTTCGATGAGAAAAAAGCGCAGGCCTACGAGCGCGAAATAAAGGGAATCACTACGCAGCCTGCCCAACAGGGGTAATCCCGGAAAGAAAAAGAGAAACGGGTGCATCGGTTATTCGATGCACCCGTTTCCATTTCGAAGGGTGATTATCAACTAGGCCGCGTGGCTATTTATCACACCCGTTTCTAACGTTTGCGTGCGCCACAGCGCCTGTTGGATTCGTTCAGCATCCGTGGCGAAAGGCAGCCGTGAGGCAATTTTTGGTGCGACTTTCACGTGCTGCGCGATGTTTTCAATCAGCTGTGGACGTTCGTTCAGACCGAGAGCACTTAGCGTTATCGGGCTGCCGTAGCGGCGCAGTAGGGTGAAAAGTTCTTCGCGATCGGCATCGCTATCGTGTTCCAGAAACGCCTGCACGGCCAGACCAAAACCTACTTTCTCACCATGCAACCAGTCATGCAGTTCCGGCAGGCGTGTCATGCTGTTGTGAATGGCATGGGCAACGCCGATACGTGGCACTTCATCTTTTATGCTGTTTGCCAAACCCGTTAGTGCGATAACGGCGTCGATCGCGCTGCGCAGGGCAGGTGTGACCAGACCTTGCTTATTATCTGCGATGGCCTGCTCACCATAGGTATTCAATGTCTCCACGGCTAGCCGTGCCGTCTGCGCTTTAAGTGCCAACGCCAGCCCGCCGTCGCCATGGCGCAGGTACGGTTGACATTCGTACCAGGTTGCCAGCGCATCTACGATACCGGCTTTGAGATAGCGCGAAGGGCTACGGGCAATGATCTCGCTGTCTACCAGCACCCACGCCGGTAAACGCGTTAGCGAAAATGCACCGTTGTACGCGCCGCTATCGCTGTAAATCACGCTGAAGGATGACCAGGCGGCGCAGGTGGCGGCAATTGTCGGTACGGTAATGACAGGAATCTGTCCCAGAATGTCGCCGACGACTTTGGCGACATCCAGCACGCGCCCGCCGCCAATGCCTAAAATCAGTTCAGCACCGAATGTTCGCGCCTGTGCCGTCAGCGCTTCTATCGCGGGTTTGGTGCAATCGCCCGGCAAAAATTCGACCTGATATCGTAAGCCATATTCATTAAGGCTTTGTTCGACGGCTTCTGATGTGACTTTCCATGCCTGCGGGCTGGTAATAATCAATATTGTGCGGGCATAGGGTGCTGCATATTCGCCGACAGAACGGATGACGCCATCACGATTCAGATAGGTTTGTGGCGCTTGTATTGCAATCATGGTCGCGACCTCTCATCTCTGTGGGAAAAGATAAATCAGTTGTAGCAGCGATAGAGAACACCGCAAAAGAACAATTCTGGCTATGAATGGGTAGATTTCGCATAACCAGAATGGCAGCGAAATAGGGTCTGGCAGGCTTATTTGGAAAAAAGCGGAGAGGGATTGGTGCGTTCGGGGTTATCAGCCACTTCGCCGCCCATTGCTGGGCGGCGTTTAGGGATAGCGAATCGAATTATAGGAAGCCGTACATTGCAGCGAACACCCAGCCAAAGATACAGGAGGTGGTTACGCCAATGAGTCCCGGCAGAATAAAGCTGTGGTTGATAACGAAACGACCAATTTTTGTGGTGCCGGAGCGGTCAAACTGGATTGCCGCCAGATCGCTTGGGTAGGTCGGCAGAATGTAGTAACCATAACAGGCTGGTGCGGATGCCACGATATACGCCGGATCCACCCCGATTGCCAACGCGACGGGGACAATGGCTGCCAGCGCTGCTGCCTGCGAGTTCACGAACTTTGACACAATCAGCAGGATAATGGCGTAGGCCCAGGGATAGACTTTCACCAATGAACCGAGCGTACCTTTGATCTCTTCCAGATGCGCGCCGAACATGGTTTCCGCCATCCAGGCGATACCGTATACCGCGACGATGGCAATCATCCCTGAACGGAACACTTCATTCTTTGAGATCGATGACGGATTGGTTTTGGTCGCAATAATGATGATGGCACCAGACAGTAGCATAAACATCTGAATGACCAGCACCATCGACAGCGGCTTGCCAGCAAAGACCGGACGCAGTTCTTCAACGGCACCCAGAATCGCTACCGCAGCGATGGTTGCCAGAAAGATCCACATGGCGATCCAGTTACTGCGCGGCAGTTTTCTGTCGAGCAGCGTGGCGGTATCGCCATACACATACTGTTTGTTTTCTGGATCGGCGATGAATGTCTGGAAATCTTCATCCTTGTCCAAATCCTTGCCGCGGAACCAGCTGAAAATCCCAATCGCCAGAATACCCAACAGGGTAGAAGGGATAGTAATAGACAGCAGGTCGAGGAATCCCAGATGTTTACCCTGGAAGGTGAAGTTAGCCAGCATGGCAACCAGCGACACTACCGCAACAGAGACCGGGCTGGCGATAATCCCCATCTGAGCGCCGATCGAACTGGCGGCCATCGGTCTTTCAGGGCGGATATTATTCTTGATGGCGACATCATAAATAATTGGCAGGATGGTATACACCACGTGGCCGGTACCACACAGGATCGTCAGAATACAGGTGACGAACGGTGCGATAATCGAAACATATTTCGGGTTACGCCGCAGCATACGCTCCGCGATTTGCAGCATGACATCCAGCCCGCCTGATGCCTGAAGCGTTGCCGATGCGGCCACCACGGCAATGATGACCAGCATGACGTCAACGGGAGGTTTACCCGGTTGCAGTTTAAAAATAAAGACCAGAATAACAAGTCCAATCCCGCCTAATAAACCCAGCGCGATCCCGCCTTTTCTTGCCCCGTAAAAAAGGCAGATCAGGACAATGACTAATTGAATGATGAAGTCCATAGTAGCCCCATTGCATTGCTTTATAAGATGAACTAATTAGTGATACCCGTCATACTTCAAGCTGCTTGTGCGTTGGCTGCCCTTACTCACCCCAGTCACTTACTTGTGTAAGCTCCTGGGGATTCGTGCGATTGCCGCCTTCACGCAACTCGAATTATTTAGGGTATAGAATTAAAATAAGTGAGTTTTTACTGTGGGTACTATATGGACGGGTTGTTATTTATTTTCTTGATCTAAATCTATTAAATTTTATCTTTGCCCTCTTTCCTGAAAATAAAAGATCGCGATCGCAATAATTATGTTTTTCTGATTTATTTAGTTATTTAAGTGTGATTTTAATTTATTAATTCCGGTTTAAAGCATCCCTTGGCGAAGTTGTTAATGGATGACGGGGTGTTTTTAAAAGTGATTAAATTATTGTTCTTATTTTGTTGTGGCCTGTTTTATTTTATTTTCTATTTTCGTTAACGGTTACCGTCAAAAACCCTACCTTAATGTTATCTCCTCTACCTCTAATGAGGTATTTTTTCCTATTGTATTGTTTTTAAATGATTAGTTTAAAAATGACAAAATGAATCCCTTTTTGGTAATGAAGTCAACGTCAGGCCGCCGAGTCATGGACGAAAAATAAAAAGGGTCGCTATGCTGTCGTTATTCACGTCAGAAATATAGCTGACGGGTTTACTGTTGTTTTTACATCGGGTGCGAAGAAAGATGCCTTTTATAGTGTGATTGGTTATTAATATAAAGTTTTTTATAAATATTTTAGAATATCTGGATGCGGCTTATTTTCCTTTCTAAACTGGACGTGGCCGAATACCAGCCACATTCGCTTTATCTCTATATCGCTTTCCGAACTTATGTCGCTAGATGTGCACGAAATAGGTCGCTAACTGACGCAAGGTTTGTTCGTCCAGCGTACCGGCGTAGTAACGCAACTGTAGCCAGGCCGTCAGCCAGGTATAACGCGCTTCGGTCAGATCGCGCCGTGCGCCATAGAGCTGCTGTTCGGCATTCAGCACGTCAAGGTTCACGCGTTCTCCGCCCTGAACGCTTTTCTGTGTAGCCGTAACCAACGCCAGCGCCGACTTTTCCGCCAGCTCATAGGCGCGGATTTTCGCCTGACTGCTGGTGACCAAATTAAACTGGCGGCGCAGTTCCGTCTGGATTGTCGCCGTCTGTTCGTCTTTCTCCAACGCCGTCTGCTGATAGCGCTCCTGTGCCTGACGCGTCGCGGCAGAGACGCCGCCGCCGGCAAAAATCGGTACGCTGACGCGGATGCCAATCGAACGCGTATCGTATTTCTGGTTGTAGCTGTTTTCGGTATCTGACTGCGTATTACGCGTGCTGGCAACCAGTGTGACCTGCGGCAGATGACCCGCCCGGTTACGCTCAATGCCGTATTTCGCGACGGCCAGCGACTGGTTTAGCGCTAATAGTTGAGCGTTGTGACGCACCGCCAATGATTGCCAGTGCTGATAGCCCGCAGGTTGAAGCGGCTGCGGCGTGAAGCGTGGCGTTAGCGCCGCAAGCTGATCCACACCAACGGGCATCCCCAGCAGCGTTTCCAGTTCACGCAGGCTGATATCCAGATTGTCCTGCGCTTCGATGAGCTGCGCTTCCGTCAGGTTAACGCGCGCTTCGGTTTCCAGCATATCGGTGCGGGTGCCTTCCCCCTGCTGGAAGCGGCGTTGATTCAACTGATATTGTTCGCGATAAGCGCGCTGCTGTGCCTGAACCAGCGCAATCTGTTCGCGGCTAAACAGCACATTGGTGTAAGCCTGAAACAGACGCACCAATAGCTGTTGGCTGGCATCGCGCAGCTGTTCGTCTGCCAGCACGGCGCTGGCTTCACCCTGCTGATAGCGCGACCATGCCGCGTAGTCAATCAGCGGCTGTTGCAGAGAAAAGCTGGAAGCGCGGCTGGTGTAATCCCGCTCTGACTGTTGCCCACCTGCCGTCACCGTGGAATCGTTGCGGGACTGGCTGTAGTCATAGGTGACTTTCGGCAACAGCCCGGCACGCCCGATGTTCTTCTCTTCGCTGTCGGCATTACGCGTGTGCACGGCGGCCTGAAAAGCCGGGTCGTGCGTTAGCGCCTGCTGCCAGGCTTCCATTAATCCCAATGCTTGACTCGGTGCACTGTAGAGCAGCGTGAGAACAAGGGGGATGGCATAACGGGAGCGGATCGCCGCGCGATAAACGGATGAAAGGCGCAGCATGATTACTCCTCGGTCAGCGCCAGATGCAGGCGATCGGAAAGCGGTTTAAACAGGTAGTTGAGCAGGGAGCGCTCACCGGTACGAATAAAGGCTTGTACCGGCATGCCGGGACGCACGTCCAGTCCGGCGAGCTGCTGCTTACCCTGTTCATCGACGTGAATACGCAGGGCGTAATAGGGTTTTCCGGTCTGTTGCTCGACGAGTTGGTCGGCGCCGATGAGTGCGACAACGCCGGAAATGCGCGGGGTCGTGCTTTGGTTGAACGCAGAAAACAGCAGCTCGACCGGTAGCCCGTTGCTGACTCTGTCTACCAGCTCGATAGGCAGTTGCGCGTCAATCAATAGCGGTTGCCCATCGGGAACAATCTCCATCAGCATCTGTCCGCTATTTACCACGCCGCCTTCGGTGTGCAGCGCCAGCCCAACCACCGTACCGCTGGCGGGAGCGCGAATGTGCGTGTGCTGAAGCTCATACTCCGCTGTTTTCAGCCGCTGGGTGAGATCCTGTATGGAACGCTGGGTATCGGCGAGCTGGGCGCGTACCTCTTTCTGGTATTCGTTCTGGCGCTGTTGGATTTTTTGCTCTAGTTCGACAACCTGTTGCTGAAGCTGTACCTGATTATTCCGTTCTTGCGCAATCGCGCCCGCCAGTTGGGCGGCCTGCCGCTCGACGTCCAACAGACGGTTACGGGCGATATAGCCTTCCTGCGCCAGCGGACGCAGCCCGCGCAGTTGCTCGCTGATAATCTGGAATTGTGTTTGGCTGCTGACCAGCAGCGCCTGTGAACCCTGCGACTGCGCCTTTGCCCCGATGATGGCAGCCTGCATCGCCGCGCGTTCCTGTTGCAGCGCGGCGCGACGGCTGATGAAGAGCTGCTGCTGGGCGATCTGAATTTGTTGCGTGACGGTACTGTATTGCTCGGCGGGAGCAGGGAAGACGATCGTACTCAGATCGTCTCGTTCAGCCAGCAGGCGTGCTTCGCCTGCGCGTGCTTCCTGAAGCTGGGTGACGAGATTGTCGCGCTGTGCCTGAGCGGGTGTTTGATCCAGCGTGGCGAGGACTTGCCCTGCCTGTACACGGTCGCCGTCCCGTACGGTGAGCGAGGCGATGCGTCCGCTACTGACGGGCTGCACCGCTTTGCGGTTGTCCGCGACAATGACCCGACCGGATACACCGACGCCTTTATCCAACGGTGCCATGCCGGCCCACAGCAGCAGACCACCAAAGCCGATAAGCACCAGCCAGAGGCCGTGCTTCAAATAGCGTCCAGCATCGGTATGTAACGGCATCGCCGCAACGTTATTCTCCACCTGAGGGAGAGGGGGCGTTGGCTGTGATGTGACTTCGCGTAACGCGGACATGGTTATCCTCTTCTTTCCATGATGCTTTTCTGACGGCAGGCGTTCGTTATCAATGCGCTGAGCCTCATTTATCCGGTGCGGCACGGCGCGGCGTCGGCGCGCTGTACACCATGCTCAGCCCCGCGGAACCGGGTTCTTTTGGGGTAAAGGCATTTGCGGCGTCAGCTGTGTTAACCGGTGCCGGTTTGGCGCTGGCGGGTTTCGTCATCGGTTTGTTAAGAGAAGCATTGGCGGGCTTGGCGCGCTGTAGCTCTTTCAGCACCTGCTCTGTTACGCCGAAGTACTGGATCTGTCCTGCGCGCAGAACTAACAGCTTATTGGCGCAGGACAGCAGAGCGGGTTTATGTGTGATCAGCACCTGCGTGCTTTTGGCCTCCTGCTGGGCGGCAATCGCGGCCAATAAGGCTTTCTCGCCGTCGTCATCCAGGCTGGCATTGGGTTCATCCATCACAATCAGGCGCGGCTGGTTGTAAATGGCTCTGGCGAGGGCAACGCGCTGCTTCTGACCGCCGGACAGCCCGGCACCGCCTTCGCCCAGTGGCGTATCGTAGCCCTGCGGCAGCCGCAGAATCATATCGTGAACGCCTGCCGTGACGGCGGCGGCAACGATCTTTTCTGCATCCGGCTGAGCGAAACGAGCGATGTTTTCGGCAATCGTCCCGCTGAAAAGCTGAACGTCTTGCGGCAGATAGCCGACGAAGCGGCCCAAATCGCCTTTGTCCCATTGGTGCATGTCTGCGCCGTCCAGCCTGACTTTGCCACCAAGAGCGGGCATGGCGGAAACCAGCAGGCGGGCGAGGGTAGATTTACCCGAGCCAGAAGGGCCTAACACGCCGAGCACATCGCCGGGCGCCAGTTCAAACGTGATATTAGCGAGTATGGGCGTGCGCGTATTGGGCGCGTTGGCGCTGAGCTGTTCCACCTGAAGTTTTCCCTCAGGGGCGGGCAGCGCCATACCCGCGGCGCGCGCAGGATGATTATCGAGCAAGATATTGACACGCTGCCAGGCGAGACGCGCCTGCATCCACTGTTTCCAAACGCCAATGATCTGATCGATCGGGCTGAGTACGCGGCTCACCAGTATGGATCCGGCAATCATCATGCCGGGCGTGATATCGCCGTTGACGGCCAGCAGCGCGCCCAGCCCCAACATCAGCGACTGGAGCGCCAGTCGGGTACTTTTCGTCAGCGAGGTAATGTTGGCGCTTTTTTCGCTGGCAACGTTCTGATAATAGAGAAACGCTTGGTGCTGTGTTAGCCAGCGTTCACGCATCGCGGGCAGCATTCCCATGGCTTCGATGGCATCGGCGTTGCGCAGGTTAGCGTTGGCCTGCTGCGTCGCCTGAACGGTGTTTTGTGCGGCTAAGGCTAAGGGTTCGCGGGTGAGTTTTTGATTCAGCCAGGCTAGCACAATCAGTATGATCGCCCCCGCCAGCGCCATCACGCCAAGCCAGGGATGAAGTAAGAAAATCACCAGAAGATAAACCGGAAACCACGGCGCATCAAAGAAGGCGAACAGCGCGTTCCCGGTGGCGAACTGGCGCAGGGCGGTAAGATCGTTTAAGGCTTGTCCGGCTCCGGCCGTGCCGTTCCTGAGATTACTTTCAAACGCCGCATTGTAGATACGCTGATTCAGTCGCATATCCATCTGCGTCCCGAGGCGGATCACCACGGCGCTGCGTATCCATTCCAATAATCCCATCAATAAAAACAGGCCCAGCATGATGATCGTCAGCATCGCCAGCGTCATGGTGCTGCTGGACGGCAGTACGCGGTCATAAACCTGGAGCATATAAATCGCTGGTGCCAGCATCAGCAGGTTGATGACGGCGCTGAACAGGCCAATTCCCCAAAATCCCTGACGGTAGGCGGCCAGCGCCTCAATAATCTCCCGGCCTGATGAAGCCGGATGGGATGCGGACATGGGATGTTCCTTCTTCAATAAAGTGCCATCGTTCCACCGTGGTGTCCCACAAGGTAGAAGAGGGGAAAGCGGTTAGCCGTACCGCTATTGACGCGGTTTGCCAACGGTTATTACACTCAGTAGACCGCCGCGGTGCCGTGCCCGTCATACTTCACGCCGCATCCGTGCAGCGTGAATTATTTAGGGTATATACTCTCTCCGTACCGCGACGGTGTTCACTCAAACGGCTAAAAGCGTCATCTTTTAGCCGTTTTCTTATGCCGCCAGCAGATCGGCCGTTTCGGCGACGCCAACGACGTCAACCACGGTATCGGCAGAAAGCGCAGCATCGGAGGTCGCCGTGGCGAAGCTCAGGCTATCCAGGCTGGCGTTAATATCGATACCGGCATTGGTCAGCGCATCCAGCAGTGGCTGAACCTGTCCGCTCATCAGACCGTAAATCACGTCATGCACCACGCCGCGATCGCTAACGGTCAGGTTGGCAACGTCCGTGGAGAGATCCAGTCCGCTGAAGGTGACTTCCGGCTCAGCCAGAGAGTACGTGGTACCCGCTGTGGTGCCGCCTTGCAGGACGTTACCGAAGGACAGACTGTCCAGATCGCCGTACAGCGTGTGGGCAGGTGGGGTGAAGAGGCTGTAGGTCAGATCGCCGCCGGCAATGAGTGCGGAGAAATCGTTCTGCGTACTCGTGATCGCATATTGAGTACCGTCTATAAAGGTATCGCCGCCGTAAAAGCCCCCGGTATTATTGCCACCGACTTGTGTATTACCCGCGGTATGGTTAACGTCACCAAACGCTGCCGACCATTCAGTCAGGTAGCTGGCAATGCTGTAATTGGCATAGTAGGCATCGTAGGTAATTGCAAAACTCATAATAGATTCCTCATTAACTAACGATCTACAGGCACGGTCATCCGTGTCTGTCGTGAAAGAGGATGAGCCATCCCATCCCCTTGGTTTTCCTGCCTCCCGCATGGGAAACAGAGAAATTAGAATCGATACTCCACGCCAGCCTGCACCGTTCTGCCTCGGCTTGGCGTGTAACCCAGTGATTCGCCATAACTCACGATGTAAGTACGGTTAGCGATATTCTCGACGGAACCGCGTACCGTCAGGCTGTCGGTCAGACGATAGCTGGCGTACAGATCGTAAACTTCATATTTGGGCCAGTCGGCCAAATAGGCGGAGTTGGCCGGTGCGGCAGCGTCCTGATAGCCGGGAGCAAAACGCATCGTCACACCCATATCCAGCTTGCGATCGAAGATGCGCGTTCCCAGCGTGACGGAACCGCGGTCGCCCGGCAGATAGGCGGCGTTGCTGAATAACAGCGTTTTCTGGCAAGAGGCATCGCTGGCCGTGGTATCGACAGGCGTAGAGTAGTAGTTGCCTCGGGAACCGCCGACGGTTGTGACGCCGCCCATCCAGGCCACTGGCGCACAGAAATCGTTATTGCCGATCATGTGGGTGTAGGTGGCATCGACATACAGAAAGCCCGCGTCGTAGTTAAGCTGGTATTCCATACCGCGGAAGCGGCTCTTCGCCAGATTGTTCTGGAACACGGAATTACTGAGGGAATAGCCGTTATAGCCCGGCTTATTGCGTGCGCCGTTCAGGCTGATGTAGTTGTTGATCCGGGTGTCGAAATAGGACACTTTGCTGACCAGCCTGTCGCCATCCACGAGCAGATCGGGCTGCTGAATATTGAACCCGACCTCCCAGGCGCGTGAGCGTTCCGGCTTAAGGTTGGGGTTTGGATAGAGGTAATAGTTGCCGGCGCTGTAGGTGCCGTTGGCAAAGGTTTCGCTAACTGACGGCGGACGCCAGGACAGGCCATAGCTGGTGAACAGCTGTAGCCATTCAACGCCGGGGCGGACACCCGCAAACAGGGTGGGGGAAAGCTTGCCGTGTTCGTCATCGACATTCCAATCCTGCGTGGTGGTGATGAACGGCGGGCAGAGCGCGATCGACCGTGCAGTGCAGGGATTCGTGATGGTATAGGGAATTTCCCGATAGCTGATGCTGGTGGTGCCGCGTAATCGGTAGCGATCGTAACGCAGGCCGCCTTGCAGCGTTACCCACTCGTCATACGCGTAATTCAGGTTCGCGAACAGGCTGGCCATCGCGCGGTTCCCTTCCGGGGTGGCGTTACTGGCCGTGCTATTGGTGCTGTCCGTCGTGATCTTGTCGTAATAGAAATCCAGTCCGTAGTCGACTTTCAGATCGTGCGCGCCCTGCTGCCATAGCGTCGAGGTATTCTGCGCTTGGGCGCCGTACGTGCGTAGCCGCGTGCTTTCATGATAGGCACTGGTATTGGAGAGAGCATAGTTATCGGTGTCGTTATTGGTATCGGCGTAATAAATCTTGGCCTTAAAATCTAGCCAACGCTGGTTGTCTGGCTTCAGGCTGTAATCCAGCGCGGTACTACGTGCCATAATCTCGCTGTGCCCGCTGGCTTTCCAACCCAGTTCGGTATTGGAAAGGTTGGACAACGTCCCGGCATTTTCAGAAGAGGTTTGCGTTTGCATATAGCTGAGCTGGAAGCGCTGATTGGCAGGCAAATTCCAGCCGACTTTCGCCAGCCGTGAGCGCATGGTGTAAGCCGCGCTGGTCACTTTCTGATGTTTTAAGTTATTGGCCCACTCTTCGTAATTACTTGAATTGCCAGGGATACGGATATTCCCGAGGTTACCGTCATTACCCGGCCAGTAGTCGCCCAGATGACGCTCGCTGGCACCGACCAAAATGTCACCGCTTTCGTTACCCAGTGCAAGCACGCCGCTGCCGATAAAATGCGTTCCGTTGTCGCCGGTGCTGGCGTGCAGTTTTCCGCCCAGTTCTTTACCCGGAGCCAGAAAATCGTGGGCGCTGATGGTGTTAAACGTGGCGACTCCGCCCAGCGTACCCGCGCTGCCCATCACGTTGGTCGCGCCTTTTTCAATCGTTGCGCCGGAGAGCAGCTCTGAATCGATATACATCTGCCCGTTGCGCTGGCCGTAGCCGGTTTTTTGAAAATTTTGTCGTACGCCGTCGATATTCATATTCACGCGACCGAAATCCTGTATGCCGCGAATGTTCACCGACAGCGACGGGTCCTGCTGGCTGACGCTGGAATAAACGCCAGCGGACTGCTCCAGTAGATCGGCGGCGTGGCGGGCAGGGCGGTTATCCATCTGCTCGCGTGAAATAACGCTGATTGCGCGTGGCTGTTCGTAGATCCAGTCACCGGGATTGGCGACGGTAAAGGCGCGTACCGTCATCACATCGTCTATTTTGGCCGTATCGACGTTGACTGGACGAGGGCGCAGGGTAATGACGCCGTTGCTGCCGATCTGGAAATCAACGGGATTAGCGCCGATCATCCTGCGCAGCCCTTGCTCTGGCGTGAAGCGCCCTTGAAGCGCAACGGCCTGCATATTTTCCAGTTTGACGTCGGCAAAAAAGACCTGTAGCCCCGCCTGTTCAGCGAAACGCAGCAGCGCGCTGCTTAACGGTTGCGAGCTGATGGAGAAGGTGATGCTGTGGCGAGCCGCTTCCTGAACGTTGGCTGCCGGTATTTCTGCTTGCGCATAGTGGAATGAAGCAGGCAGCGACAGTGCGATGCCGACGGCAAGAGAAAGTGGATTAAGTTGTAACAATCGGCTGTCTTGCTGTTGTGTTCTTTTAAACATTTTTCGCTTGGTCTGCCATTCGTTAAATTATCAATAAGCATTAATAAACAAAGGGATAATTACCCCTTCTTTTCTTAATGAAAATGATAATAAAAATCATTACCTAAATATGAAGACGGCTGAGAAGACAGAACCCGTAAAAAAATATTTAAATTTTTTTCTATGGCACGTTGCGGTCTTGTGAACGTGAAGGGCGTTTATGAGAGATCGCCACGCCTGAGCGGCGTGGCGGGGGTGGGGAAGACAGGGAAGAAAGAGATCAGTACAGAACGGTGACGCCGGGGAGTGAGACGGTTTTGGCACCCAGTTCGGTGGCGATGGTTTGCAATGCGCCATCCAGTTCGTTCAGTGAAAAAATGCCGCTGACCTGACGCTGGCGCAGCGCTGACGTGGGGATGACGATCGTTCCAGCGCGATACTGATTGATACGGGCGATGACGACCGCCAACGGCTGTTGATCAAAAATCAGCAGGCCGCGCCGCCAGTCGCCGCGTTCGCGGCTATTCCAGCCGGGGAGCCGCGTCATCCCTTGTTCGGTATAGCGTGCCGCCTGCTGCTCATCAAGCTGCAATGATTGCCCGTTTGCCGTGACCTGTACGCTGTGTTCCACCACGCCGACGGTCGTGGTCTGTGAGGCGTTTTGCACAATAAACTGCGTGCCCAGCGCCTGTGTGGTGCCTGAGGCCGCATCAACCAAGAAAGGGCGTTTTTCCTGTGCGGTCGTTGGGGCGACGGTGAACCAGGCGGAACCTTGTAGCAGCGTGACGCGCCGTTCTTGCGGTGTATAGGCGAGCGAAATGGCGCTGCCCGCATCCATATCGATCTCACTGCCGTCCGGCAGCGTAACGTGTTTGACCTGATGCGTCGCATGATAATCCGAGCGCAGCATGAGGACACCGTCGGAAATCCAGGTTGCGCCGATACTGAAGCCCAGTAGCAGCAAGGCCGCGATTTTCCACTGCGTTGCACGATTAACGCGCTTGATGAGAAAGGTTGCCGGCGTCTGTGGTTGCAGCACCTGCCGCTGCTCAGCGCTGAGCGATCCGAGCCCATGCCAGAGCATCCCTGCCTGTTCCAACGCGTGGCGATGGCGCGGATCCTGTGCCAGCCAGTGCTGGAATGCCAGTTCCTGTTCATCGTCCAGCGGCGCTTCGGCCAAACGTATGGCCCAGCGTGCTGCCTGCTGCTGGATTTCAGGGGGATAATCGTTCATGTCGTAGGCCTGGAGTATGTAGGGTCTCTAAATAGGTAGACGTCTGACGGCAATAAACCCGTAAATAATTTGTGATTATTTCATGATGGGCGATGTTTTTCATGATAATGACCGCTTTCACGAGGCGCGGATCGTCATCATCGCGTGCAGCGTCATGGCAAGATGTTTCTCAACGGTGCTGAGGGAAATCTCCAATTGCTGAGCAATTTGCGTCTGCGTCATGTGTTCAAACCGGTGCAGATGAAATATCAGCTGCGTGCGTTCAGGCAGTGTCGCCAGTACGTTTGCCAGACGCTCCAGCTCCTGTTGGGCGATGGCCGTTTGATCGAGCTGGGGTGCCGCATCCGGCAGGTATTCCAGCGTCGCCTCCGCATCGTCGACGGATGCCGCCATCTGCCAGCGCTGCTGGTGACGGACATGGTCGAGCAGCAAGTTATTTGCTGTCTTGTAGAGATACGCCTTCTTGTCGTCTACATCATTCTGCTGTTCCAGCCGTTGTGCCAACCGTAAAAAACTCTCTTGCACCAGGTCTGCTGCTGCCTGAGGGTCGCGCAGTTTATGATTGAGATAGCGTTCTAACCGCTCTGCATAGTGGTTGAACAGCATTCTGAGTTCAGACTCTGACATGCCAACGTCCCGTCAGGTGACCTTCCCGCCGACTCTGCGGCAACAGAACCCCTTTCCCTTGTCACGGCGCTCTCCATAGCGATCTTGTCCGTTGATGTCGACGGGGTAAGGCCCTGAATAATAAATTTAATGTAATTGATAATTATTATCACATATGACGAACCGGAAAGCAGAGTTAAATCTTCTTCAGATTGGCGGATTTTCGCCGTCGACTACACTTATCTTTGTTGACGTACTATTTCATTGAGAGGAATGACGATGGCGACGAAGGACGATCCTAAAGAGGTGACGGTCAGTGAAGGGCTGGCAAAGGTGCATGAGGCGTCAGATCAACTGACGGAAGAAGAGATCGAGGCGCTGGCGGAGGAAGCCAGACAGGCCGCTACGCAGACGAAGAAAGAATCGGGTAACGCGCCTTAGCGTAAGGCCGCCGGTTGCAGAACAGATTGGCAAGTAGGCGCAACGTGGCAGGTTTTTTGCACAGACATTTTGCAGATAGTGGTGAAAAACACGACGGTTTTCTCTCTGTAAGGAAAATGTATGCACGACAAATTACTCATAGAAGGCAAGCTGGTAGCGGGGAAAGGCGAGGCGTTGGCGGTATTCAATCCTGCCACAGGAGAGCAAATTGCCGCCATTGCGCAGGCCGATCTGCACCAGGTTGATGCAGCCGTTCTGGCTGCCGAGTCCGCTTTTGCACACTGGGGACAGACCACGCCGAAAACGCGCGCGACGCTACTGCTACAGATTGCCGATGCCATTGAAGAAAACGCCGAGGCGTTTGCCAAACTTGAATCGTTAAACTGCGGCAAACCCTATCATGCGGCGCTGAATGATGAAGTGCCTGCTGTCGCCGATGTGTTTCGTTTTTTTGCTGGCGCGGCGCGCTGCCTGAGCGGTTCGGCGGCGGGGGAATATCTTGAAGGACATACCTCCATGATCCGGCGCGATCCGGTTGGCGTGGTGGCGTCTATCGCCCCGTGGAACTACCCGCTGATGATGGCGTCGTGGAAGCTGGCACCGGCGCTGGCGGCGGGAAACTGCGTGGTGCTGAAACCTGCGGAGCAAACCCCGCTAACCACGTTCTATCTGGCGCATCTGCTGGCGGAGATACTGCCAGCGGGCGTGGTGAATATTGTGTTTGGGCGCGGCGCGGATATCGGCGATGCGCTGACGGGGCATGAGAAAGTGAACATGGTGTCGCTGACCGGTTCGATTGCAACGGGCGCGCATATTCTGTCGCATACTGCCGCGAGCGTAAAACGGACACATATGGAACTGGGCGGCAAAGCGCCGGTGATTGTTTTCGACGATGCCGATATCGATCAGGTCGTTGATGGGATCCGCAGTTTCGGTTTTTACAATGCGGGGCAGGATTGTACTGCGGCGTGTCGGCTGTATGTGCAGCGAGGGATCTACGATAAGGTCGTGGACGCATTAGGAAAAGCCGTGGCGACACTGAACATGGGCGATCCGCACGATGAAACCACCGAGCTGGGGCCATTAATTACCGAGCAGCAGCTGGAACGCGTAATTGGCTTTGTCGAACGTGCCAAAGCGCTGCCGCACATTACGGTGGTGACCGGTGGCGAACGGGTGAAAGGGCAGGGGTTTTACTTCCAGCCCACGGTGCTGGCGGGGGCGAAGCAGGAAGATGAGATCGTCCAGAAAGAGGTGTTTGGCCCCGTTATCTCCATTACGCCATTCGATGACGAGGCGCAGGTGATTGGCTGGGCCAATGCCTCGCATTACGGGCTGGCCTCGTCGGTCTGGACGCGCGATATCGGGCGGGCGCACCGTCTGGCTGCGTGCCTTCAATACGGCTGTACCTGGGTGAACACCCATTTTATGTTGGTGAGCGAAATGCCGCACGGCGGGCAGAAACTCTCAGGTTACGGCAAAGACATGTCGATGTACGGTCTGGAGGATTACACCATCGTGCGTCATATCATGATCCGGCACTGAGGATCGTCGGTCTGCCGCAGGGGATTAGGTTGTTCTGGACGAGAAGCCGGTAATGGTATAGCGCGTTTGTCCAGACTCGGCGTGCCCCAAAAGAGGGCGCGCTGGGCAAAACCGGGGCATCACGCGATGCTGTGATTTTCGTCATACTGGCATCCGCTATGCTAATTAGCTATTAATTTTGTTCATTCGCATTTAGTTCAAATCATCTGCTGGATTTTTGGTTTAGATCGCGTTTTTGTATTTTATTCTGGTTTGGGGCGGGCGACTGGCGTGTTATGTGCATTAATTAAATTGGCATCGCGTGATGTCCGTTTTCAAGGAGCGCATTTTGTCCAGATCAAACGCCCACCTTAACCCGCTAGAGTGTACTCAGCAGGCACTGCATTGGATTCATAGTGACACGCTATCCCACGATGACATGGCGGCACTGAATCGAGAAGTTTTGAGTTGTTTTCGTGAATACGTCAACCCGGGTTTTCTGGAATACCGAAAATCTGTCACTACCGGCGGCGATTACGGCGCAGTCGAATGGCGCGCCAGCGGCCCGAATACGCTGATTGATACCCAAGGGAATGAATATCTGGACTGCCTCGGCGGTTACGGTATTTTCAACGTCGGGCATCGCAACCCTAATGTGATCGCCGCCGTTGAGCGCCAGCTCGCCAGACAACCGCTGCACAGTCAGGAACTACTCGACCCGCTGCGGGGGCTGCTGGCAAAAACGCTGGCGGCACTGACGCCGGGCGATCTGAAATACAGCTTCTTCTGCAACAGCGGAACGGAATCGGTTGAAGCGGCGCTGAAGCTGGCGAAGGCCTACCAGTCGCCGCGCGGCAAATATACCTTTATTGCTGCGACCGGCGCGTTCCACGGTAAATCGCTGGGGGCGCTTTCTGCCACCGCCAAACCCGCGTTTCGTCGTCCTTTTATGCCGCTGTTACCCGGCTTCCATCATGTTCCTTTTGGCGACATCAACGCCATGCGTAAGCAGGTTCAGCAATGCCAGAAGACCGGCGATGATGTTGCTGCCATCATTCTTGAACCCATTCAGGGAGAGGGCGGCGTGATTGTGCCACCGGAAAATTACTTGCCTGCGGTCAGAGCATTATGCGATGAGGTTGGGGCATTGCTGATCCTGGATGAGGTGCAAACCGGCATGGGGCGCACGGGCAAGATGTTCGCCTGTGAGCATTATGGCGTGCAGCCTGACATTCTGTGTCTGGCGAAGGCGTTGGGCGGCGGCGTGATGCCGATTGGTGCCACGGTGGCGACGGAAGAGGTCTTCTCCGTGCTGTTTGAAAATCCGTTCCTGCATACCACCACGTTTGGCGGCAACCCGCTGGCCTGCGCGGCGGCGTTGGCGACCGTCAATGAGTTGCTGACGAAGAATCTGCCGGAACAGGCGGCGATACAAGGGGCGTTTTTGTTACAGGGCTTGCAGCAGTTGGCGGCCGAGTATCCTCAATTGATTATCGAAGCGCGAGGAATGGGGCTGTTGCAGGCTATCGAATTCAGGAAAAACGAGATCGGGTATGCCTTCGCGAAAGAACTGTTCCAACGTAATGTTCTGGTTGCGGGCACTCTGAATAACGCCAAATCGGTCAGGATTGAGCCACCGCTTACCATCACGCGCGAGCAATGTGCCCGAGTGCTGAAAGAAGCGCAGGAAGTCCTTAAGAAGCTCAATGGCACGATGCCTGACGAAAATAAAATGAAGGAATATGCGGTAGAGTGAAAAACGAGACGGAAATACGCAGCACCCTATTACGTTCATCCCGAAAGCCAGTCAGCCCTTACTGACTGGCTTTTTTTATCCTCATGCGATACGCAAGGGGTATATCATTGTGCTTTAAATCTCATTAATTCAGTCTCGTTACGCTGTATTGCGTGCCCCGCAACGTAATGATAGCGGGGGTGTTGTTACTCAATTAATATTATTAGCACTCTAACTGATAAGTTTGGTTTAATTAATGAAAATAAGATTTTTCCCTTTATTATTTTTTGATAGAAAAAAACGATCGAATAAAGAAAATTGAATGGTCTAATGATCGTTATTTCCGATCGATCTTGCGATTGTGATAGTGTAGAGTTATAGAATGTGGCAAGCCTCGGATTGATGCACTTTTTATCTATGCATTAACAATGAATATATGAACAATTAATTAAGCGTAGCACTAACTCGGATTGGGTAGATGAGGGGTAAGCTTTTGGCTTTCCTTAAACGCTTTGGTTTTCTTTGAACGAGAGTTTGCTTTTAGCTACGCAATAAATAATGTGATTCTCAACGCGGAATAAAAAAGGGGAGACAAATTACTTTATCAAGTAAACCGTTTCAATAAGTAAGCATCACCAACACACAGGCAATGTGAGATATAACAATATATGGCCAAATGGATTTCTTATGCCAGTATTCTGTTACATGCATCAGAAAATAAGAGATTTAGATAAGCCAGGGTGCCCGGCACGATAATGGTTCGCTTTACCGTTTGTGATGTTTTTTCGTTAAACAAACGGTGGCTGAACATGTTATCAATCGTGGTTGGGTAACGATTTTTAAAATGTAATATTCTGGTGCTACTATGATTTTTTTTAAAAATATAAAAATTGGCAATCGGCTTTTTCTGGGGTTTGGGTTATTAATTTTATTAACCCTGATTTTGTCATCCATCAGCTATTATTTCATGAAAAACATTGGCGCTGAGTTTGATGAGGTGACTGAAGATAGAATGGTTAAGGTCGATATGCTGCGTGATATTCAGGACGTATTGAATACCAACGTCCGCACGCTGCGGGATATTATTCTCCTCCCCGCAGACAGAAATCAAGAAAAACAAGAACTGAAGTCGGCCATAGCAAAAACGACAGACGAGGCAAGTGCAATATATAAAAAACTTGATGGTATGGTTAATTCGGAACAGGCGCGGGCGTTATTTAATCAGCTTATCGATATCAGAAAACAGTATAGCCTGAGCATTAACAAAGCGATTGGCTATGCTATGGACGATGAGGATGTGCTGGCAACAGAATTGGTCTTTGGTGATATAGCAAAAATCCAGGCCGTTTATTTTGCCAAACTGAGCGAATTTACCGAACTACAGGTCTCGTTTGTTGATCATGCCAAACAGGTGACGAAAGAATATATTGATAATGCGCTGTTGTGGCTGCTGGTGCTATCCGTCTTCTCAACCGTTTTAGGGGGCCTTACCGCCTGGTCATTAACCCGTAGTGTCACGGTTCCTTTATCCACAGCGCTGTCCTCTGCGAAGCGTATCAGTGCAGGCGATCTGAGTGGTTCAATTGATGTGAATAGCCGTGATGAAACAGGCCTACTCTTGGAAGCAATGAAAGAGATGCAAACGGCGCTGACGCGGATGGTTATTGGTGTCAGAAACAATGCAGAGAGTGTCGCAACGGCCAGTATGCAAATTGCTCAGGGTAATGCTGATTTATCATCACGGACCGAAGAACAGGCGAGCGCACTTGAAGAAACGTCTTCAACCATGACGCAATTAGGGATGACGGTAAAAAACAATGCTGACAATGCCCGTCAGGCAAACGTATTGGCTCAAAATGCGAGTGCAGTGGCTCTTCAGGGAGGGCATGTTGTTAATGACGTGGTGGATACGATGAAGTCCATTAATGACAGTTCACGCAGCATTGCGGACATTATCAACGTCATCGACAGCATTGCGTTCCAGACAAATATTTTGGCGCTTAACGCGGCGGTTGAAGCAGCCCGGGCTGGTGAACAAGGTCGAGGGTTTGCCGTCGTCGCGGGAGAAGTACGTAATTTGGCGCAGCGCAGTGCAGAAGCCGCTAAAGAGATCAAAAACCTGATCACTGCGAGCGTTGAACGTGTCGAGCTTGGTTCGGTATTGGTGAATAAAGCGGGGGAAACCATGCAGCAGGTGGTGATGTCTATCCGTCAGTTGAGCGACACGGTAGCAGAGATTAGCTCCGCAAGCGCGGAACAGTCGACGGGCGTCGAACAGGTCGGCATCGCTGTTAGCCAAATGGATCAGACAACACAGCAAAATGCTGCTTTGGTGGAAGAATCCGCTGCTGCTGCACAAAGCCTCAAGGATCAGGCGGATCAACTTGTCAGAGAAGTCTCGGTGTTCAGAATTGCAGGCTATGAACGTTCGGCGCTAAGGCAGCCTGTGACGGAGACGCTGTCGCTTGTTGCTATGCTTCCTGTTTCTTCCAAAGCATCAGCCCCTGGTGCATCTGACTGGACCCGATTCTGATAGTGAGAAGATTATGGTAGCCAGCACGTCAGGGATAGTGTGAAAGCAGTGAATCATAAATCAGATAGTGTTAGTGAAGGTGTTGTTTGCCAGTCAGCTTTTGCTGACTGGCTTTTTGCCTATGTCTTACTGCATTTTTACATCTGCTATGGCGTACTGCTCTCCGCCAGTTTCTTGACCAGGTCAAGACGTGTTTTCCACGGATCGGCGATATCGCGAGTCTGTTCTGCACCAGCCGCAGGGATAAATAGAATGTTGTCTTTCTGGCTGCTATACGCGTTCCATGTCGGTAAACCGCTGGCGTTAGGGTTACCGGTGCGGGCAAAGTTCACCCAGTACTGATTCATCTGCTGGGCAACGGCCCGATCTTGCGGCGTGGTTTTCTCGCCATAGCGTGCCGTTACCGTGTTAAAGACATACGGAATTTCACTGGCGTGGACGGCAGCAGGCCACTGTGCGCGCATGCTGTCGGCAACGTAGCCAAAGCGGAACTGCCAGACGGGCAGCGCGGCTTTTTCCCAAATACGTGCGACAAAACGCGCCGGTTCCACCATGAAACGGTCGCTCGAAACGGCCTTTGCTATCTCCTGCGGTGACATACCGTGGTAAGCCTGAAGAGCCTGCTGCCGATCGCTGGCAGGGAAAACGGCAACGGCGTCATCTGACGTCGCGACCTTCGGCGGGAAACTGATATCTGCATCCGTAGCGCCAATCATCAGCGGCACGCGCTGGAAGTTGCCCTTACGGTAGCTATCTTGCGGCTCTGCGGCGATCGCTTTGCCATCAAGCATCGGACCGGAATAATCCGGTGTATTCATGGAGGCCATATTCAGGCCGTTCACCACTTTTTCCGCAGGAATCTGCCGCAGCGCCGTCAGGGCTTTCGCATCGTGACCGCTAATGCCATTTGCGCTGGCGAAGGCGAGACCTGCCTGTTCTGCTTTTTGCCAGCTTTGGTTAGGCACGATATTTTGTCTGCCGGAACCGGATTGAATAATCGCTTTCTGGAATAATCCCTGAGATAGCTCACTGGTCAGCAGCGATCCGACGGCAAAGCCGCCTGCGGATTCACCAAACAGGGTGACGTTTTGCGGATCGCCATGAAAAGCAGCGATGTTTTTCTGCACCCACTTCAGCGCCGCAATCTGATCCATCAGGCCGTAGTTGCCACGCAGCGGCTGGTCGGCCAGCGCCGGATGAGCAAAAAAGCCAAAGCGGCCGACGCGATAGTTGAAGCTGACGAAAACGACGCCTCGACGGGCAAATTCCTGCCCGGAGTAAATCTCGGGCGACGCGCCACCGTTGACGAAACCACCGCCATAGATCCATACCATCACCGGCAGCGGGCCTGTAGCGTTAGCTGGCCGCCACACGTTGATAGTCAGACAATCCTCACTGAACCCAACGCCGAGCGGAGCGGCATCGCCGGGAAACGGATTCTGCATGCAATCCTTGCCGTATGCCGTTGCCGGGCGAATGTCGCTCCAGCTTTGCACCGGCTGCGGCGGCTGCCAGCGCAGTTCGCCGATGGGAGGTGCGGCAAAGGGAATACCTTTAAAGGCATCGACGCCTTGCGTTTCGGCCCCGCTGATGCGACCGCTGTCTAACGTAACCTGCGGAGCGCTTGCCAGCGCCGGCTGGCTGGCGGCAGCCATCAGTAATATCAGGCTGGCAGTGATTTTTTTATCCATGCATTTTTCCTTGGGAATGAAAACAAAAAAACCTGCCAGACGTGATAGGTCTATCACGTCTGGCAGGTTCGCCTTTTAACTCGTTATACTTCAAGTTACATGTACGTTAGCAGCGTTCAAATCTGCTCCCGGCAGATTTGTCACCCGAATCACTTACTTGAGTAAGCTCATCGGGACTCCTTCTCTTGCCGCCTGCCTGAAACTTGAATTATTTAGAGTTTCTCAATCAGTCACGCCCTGTAATGTCATTTATAGGCGCTTTACACCGGGCTGACAACCTTAGGTGCACAGAAATATGATAATCATCAACATGATGCAGTGATGGCGTTATCAGCGCTGTGTACGAATCACGTGTGGTTACCCGTGTTTACGGGCGATCAGCACATTCAACGGCGCCATGGGAAATGCCTGATGGCGGCGAGTCTCGACAGAGGTAAAGCCGGCAGCCAGTAGCCACTGCGTCAGTTGACCTTCTCGCGTGACGTGGCGTCCGCTCATTTGCATCGGCAGATAGAACGGCAGAACTGGCACAGCATCATCGGCCTCTTCGGCAATTTCCGCCTGTGCCAGAACCAGCGTGCCCTCCGATGACAGCGTATCGTGGAGCGTCGCCAGCATAGCGGGAATGTCCTCGACAAAATGCAGGAACGAGGAGCTCCAGATCAGATCGTATTTTTCGCTGGGAAACGTGCCGCTTTGCGCCGACAGCCGTGCAGATAACCCGGCAGCGTCAATATTGCGCTGTGCCACGGCGGCGGTCTGCGGTAGGTCATACACCGTGCCGGAGATCTGAGCATGACGCAGCGCCAGCGTAATCGCCACCCAGCCAGGGCCGCCGCCCAGATCGAGAACGTGTCTGATTTGTGGGAAATCCGGCAGGCTGGCGATCAACTGCTCGGCACGGTCAGCCGTTACCGCCCGCTGTTCTTGAGCGATCTGCTGTTCCGCGGCGTTGGCCCACGCCGCATCGCGCGGTAACTCGCTCAGTTGGGTCGGCAGAGGCTGACGCATGCCATCACCAAGTCCCTGACCAAACTGGCGCAGGCTGGTGAGGCGAAAACGCCAGGCGTCGCCCAGAAAACGCGAACTGCTGCGACAGAGTACGGCAGCGCAGGTTGGGGCGGTGCGATAGCCGTCGTGATGGTGTGTCAGTAGCTGCATGCTCCACAGCAGTTCAAGCAGAAATCCGGTTTTCTCCGGCTGCCAGCCCAGCGCTGCTGCCAGCTGTTCCGACGTGGCAGCATCCTCCAATCGGTCGAAAATCTGCTGTTCCAGCGCCAGATGCAAGGCATCTGCTTTCACGCTGCTGGCGGCAAGCTGCCATAACGTCTCTAATGGATTCATAAGTGGTCTTTCTCATTGATGGTCAGTCGATAGGGAATATGCTATCTATAAATGAGAATCGTTATTATGTTCATTGTTATGCGAGACGGCGTTTTTCATATGCGAAACGGCGGAGGAAAGATGGCAAAAAGAGAGCCGCGGGGGCAAGAGGGGCTATCGTCAGGCGATCGGTGCAGGATAAGTGAGGTGAACCGCTCTGATTCGCGTCGAGTACTGCCGCACGATATCGGTGAATGCTGGTCGGATTTCAGCCGTATTGATGCAGACCTATCATTGGCGCATTCGCAATACCGTCCGCGTCGCGCCTTAGTGGAAGAAACGCAGAATCCACATTCGCAACCCATGCTGGTCATGACGTTTGCGCTGGCAGGGGAGTCGGCTTATTACGATCGCAGCGGTTCACAGATTTGGTTTCGCCAACAGCATGTCACGATTACGACGTTTGGCGCCAGCGTAGGCGAACGCCATTATCAGGCGCAGCAGCAGGTCGATCAGCTACGGCTGTTGGTGGGGAAAACGGCGGCGGTGCGTTATTTTGGCACGGACTGTGCGGAACAGCTGTTCAGTGGCGATGGAGTACAGCAGCGTGTGTTTGCGCCTGTCTCTGCGGCCAGTCAGGTTCATGTTAATGCGTTATGCGCTGACGCCGATCCGCTGAATCGCCATATCCATGCCTTAAGTCTGCTGGCGCAGTATCGCCACTTCCTACAGCCGGAAGAGCGGCGTGGTGCTATTCATCTACAGGAACGGCAGCAATTGGAGCAGGTATGTCGTTGGATGCGTGAACATCTGGCAGAACCGCTGACGCTGGCCTGCATTGCGACTCAGGCGGGGATGAGTGAATCCAGACTTAAACTTGGGTTTCATCGCTGCTTTGCGACCACGCCGGGTCAGATGCTATTGCGGATGCGCATGGAACGGGCGCATCAGCTGCTGGAACAGGGATTTCAGGTGGCGCAGACGGCCTGGCAAGTTGGCTATCGGCACCCCGCTAATTTTAGTCTGGCATTTACGCGCTATTTTAACCGTAACCCGAAAATGATTACTCCGCGTAAGTAACAATCCCCATTGACGTTAATGTAATGGCCTTGTCATAATTATTTACCGTTATTTTCCTTTTGCTTTATTCCCGTGCGTTATTTCAGCAGGTAGTGCCTGAATCCGAGCTTTTGTCCAAATTCTTCTATACTTCATCCAGCAGTATCAACGTGTAATGAATATTGCGGCCAATAAGCTGTTCATTTTTCAGCGCGCAGTCGGGTGGTTCCCTGTGCATGAAAGAGAGCGTTTTATTTTTAATAAATGGTCGCTTTTTAAGCAAAGGAAAAAAGGATGAGATTAAAAAAGAAAAAAATCGAACCGATGAAAATTCAGGATATTACCATTATTGATAATGCCAGACTTAAAAAAGCCATTACCGCTGCCGCATTGGGTAATGCGATGGAATGGTTTGATTTTGGCGTATATGGTTTTGTGGCGTATGCGCTCGGACAGGTGTTTTTCCCCGGCGCTGACCCCGGCGTACAAATGATTGCCGCGCTGGCAACGTTCTCGGTTCCCTTTTTGGTTCGGCCACTCGGCGGGATATTCTTTGGCGCGATGGGCGATAAATTTGGTCGCCAGAAAGTCTTGTCGATCACCATTATTATCATGTCGGTGAGCACATTCTGTATCGGTTTGATTCCTTCCTATGAATCGATCGGTATTTGGGCACCAGTATTACTGCTGTTGGCGAAACTGGCGCAGGGATTCTCCGTTGGGGGAGAATATACCGGCGCGGCGATTTTCGTTGCCGAATATTCCCCGGACAGACGACGCGGATTTTTAGGGAGCTGGCTGGATTTCGGCTCGATTGCCGGGTTCGTCATGGGAGCGGGTGTCGTGGTGCTTATTTCCTCCATTGTCGGAGAAGAAAGCTTTCTGGACTGGGGATGGCGTATTCCGTTCTTTATTGCTGCGCCGCTCGGATTAATTGGGATTTATTTGCGCCATGCGCTGGAAGAAACGCCGACGTTCCAACAGCACGTTGACAATATTGATAAAGAATCAAAAGACAGTATTCAATCCCCGCCGAAGATCTCCCTGCGTGAAATTGTGACCAAACAATGGAAAGGTTTGCTGATCTGTATCGGGATGGTGATTACTACCAACGTCACCTATTACATGCTGTTGACCTATATGCCGAGCTACCTTTCACACAGCCTGAATTACTCGGAAGATCATGGGGTGATGATTATTATCGCCGTCATGATCGGGATGTTGTTTGTTCAGCCGGTGATGGGGCTGATGAGTGACCGCTACGGACGTAAACCATTTATTATTTGCGGCAGTATTGGGCTGCTGCTGCTGTCGGTGCCGAGCTTCATCTTGATCAACAGCGATGTGATTGGGCTGATTTTCTGCGGATTACTGATGTTGGCCGTACTGCTGAACTCTTTCACGGGGGTGATGGCTTCAACACTTCCCGCCCTGTTCCCCACGCATATTCGTTATAGCGCGCTGGCGACGTCATTTAACGTTTCCGTACTGGTTGCGGGCTTTACGCCAACGGCAGCGGCGTGGCTGGTGGAATCGACTGGCAATCTGTATATGCCGGCGTATTACCTGATGGTGATTGGACTGATCGGTTTGATTACCGGGATGTCGATGCGTGAAACCGCTAACCAGCCGCTGAAGGGCGCAACGCCAGCGGCGTCGGATCGGACAGAAGCCAAAGAGCTGTTACAGGAACAGTACGACAATATTGAACAGAAAATAGAAGAGATTGATGAGCAAATTGCCGAACTGGAGAAGAAAAGGAAACGGCTGACCGAACAGCATCCTGAGATTAATTGACACAATTTACTGGCCATAAACAAGCGCCACGGATGTGGCGCTTTTGCTATGTCGCGTACAACGACTCTGTCACGTAGGGCTAGCGACCAATGAGCCGAAGCTGGGTGCAAAACGGGCAACCACAGCCGTTAACGGAAGTCGCATCGCACTGGCCGGGGTGAATGGTTTCCAGCCCCATTGGTGTGAAACCGAAAAAGGTGCGCTTAGCCTCATCAATATTGCGCAATCCAGTCTCAGTAGACTGAGCTATTTTGGCCTGAAACGCCGAGGCTTGTGTCGCGACGAGGGAAAGAAACAGAATTGACAGACCTTTTTTCATCGGGCTTATCCGCTATGGAATTTGGTCTGTTATAACATAACGTATTTAGTCGCGCCAGAGCAGCCGACTACCCAAATAAGGTCGGCTGTCTGAACAACGTCATTCAATTAGCGGAACGGCGGCTCGTTAAAGGTGCGCAGTTTGCGCGAGTGCAGTTTGTCACTTTCCGCCCGCAGCAGATCGATGGCGCAGATGCCAATCTGCAAATGCTCCGAAATCGCCCCTTCATAGAAACGGTTCGCCTGTCCCGGCAGCTTGATTTCACCGTGCAACGGCTTATCCGAGACGCACAGCAGCGTGCCGTAAGGGACACGGAAACGATACCCCTGTGCGGCAATCGTTGCACTTTCCATATCTACCGCGACGGCGCGGCTGAGGTTAAAGCGCAGGGCGGAGGCCGCGTAGCGTAATTCCCAGTTGCGGTCATCGGTGGTAACCACCGTGCCGGTACGCAGGCGCTGCTTAACTTCTTCCCCCGGCATGCCACTGACCATCTTGGTGGCGTCGTACAGCGCGCGCTGCACTTCGGCGATACTGGGAATGGGGATATCAGGCGGCAAAACGGCGTCCAGTACGTGATCGTCACGCAGGTAAGCGTGCGCCAGCACATAATCGCCGATGGACTGGCTTTCGCGCAGGCCGCCGCAGTGGCCGATCATTAGCCAGGCATGCGGACGCATCACTGCAAGGTGATCGCAGATGGTTTTCGCGTTGGATGGCCCTACGCCAATGTTGACCATCGTAATCCCTTTACCCTGACGAGGGATCAGATGATAGGCGGGCATTTGATGGTTCTTCCAGGCCAGATCGGACACCGTCTGCTCCGGGTTAGGTGTCTCGGCGGTAATATAGATACCGCCTGCGCAGGATAGCGCCTCATAGGGACTGGCGGGATCGGCAATCTGCGCACACGCCCAGCGTACAAACTCATCGACATAGCGCGTGTAATTCGTGAAGAGGATGAACGGCTGAATATGTTCCACCGGTGTGCCGGTATAGTGACGCAGCCGCGCCAGCGAGAAATCGGTGCGCAGTGCGTCGAAGTGCGACAGCGGCGACGTGGTGGTGGCATGAAACAGCCCATCCGCTGTCTCGTCCCCAATCTGCGACAGTTCCGTTGTGGGGAAATGCTTGGCGATGCCGGCGCTCATGGAACGGTCAAGAATCAGATCGGAGCCGTCAAGCACGTAGGGGAACGGGATTTCCTGCTGTGATGGGCCGACGTCGATGGTGACATCATAATCCCCCTCCAGCAGCGCCAGCTGTTCCGCCAGATAAGCGCGCAGGAATGCCGGACGGGTAACGGTGGTGGAGTAGCTGCCGGGATGGGTAAAACGCCCATAGGCACGATGGCGGGGATGGCCGGTTGAATTGCCACTCCAGCTAACGCGCAGAGCCGGGTAGGAAAATAATCCTGCTGCGCGCGCGTTGGCATCGGGCAGGGTGCCGTCATTGATGAAATCCCCGATGGCGTCGCGCAGCGCTGAGACGGCGTCATCATACAGCGCTTCCAGTTTATCCAGAGTCTGCGTGACGGTAAGACTGACGTGGGACCCGCTGTTGTGCATATTCTCTCCTTTAATCACGCTCTGCACTATACCCGTCATACTTCAAGTTGCATGTGCGTTGGCTACGTTCTTCAATTCTGTACTTCGGCAGAAGTTAGCGCACAGCGTAACTGAAGATGCACAGACCCGCCATCGTGAAATCTGGCGGAGCTGTGAACGTGGAGAAAAGCGGGCGCTTAAGCAGTATTCTGCGATAGCGCAATAGATTAGTGCTTGTGGCGACCGGAGAGGTTCGCTGCACTTACAGCGAGTATCGACAGCACGCCGAGTGCAGCCGCTGGTGCTAACACGCCCCAGAAGGCACGTTCGATATACGGCATCCCTTCTGCCAGCACGCGTCCCCATTCCGGTGTCGGCGGGGAGGCACCCAGACCTAAAAATCCGAGCGATGCCAGCGCCAGCGCGATGCCAGGCAGTCGCAGCATCGCGTGACGGAAAAGCGGGCCAATCAGCGCCGGCAGAATATAGAACAGGCTACGCCGTATCGGGCCCACGCCGAGAATCGGCAGCATCCGAATATAAGGGCGTGCATTGACCTCGGCGACCAGCGCCGCGGTGTGGGCAGCCAGCGGTGCCCAGCTGACGGCAATGACGGCAATAGCTGCACCCGTTGCCGTCGGACCATTGACGGCGGCAACCAGCAGCCCGGCAATCACCGGCGGCAGGGCGTTAGTCACTTCAATGGGGCCGGTGAGCAGACGCGGGAACAGCCCCACCAACAGCCCTATTGCCAGACAGGCCAGCGAGACGACCAGTGCCAGCAGACAGGTATTTAGCGTGCCGTGTGCGACGCGTGCCAGCAAATCACGCCCCATCGCGTCCGCGCCAAAAGGCAGCAGCAACGACGGCGGTTGCAGGCGCAGAAAAGTGGAAGTATAGGGATCGCGCGGCAAGCCAGCCAGCAACAGCAGCGCCAGCAGTAGCACGCAGATAACCGGTAGCCAGATGGCATGGCGAGACACGGGGCTGCCGCGCTCTTCCGGCACGGGCATCGCTCCACTCCGCAGCGCACGTCCGAGAATCAGTAGCCGTACGCCGCTGGCGGCCATGCCAGCCAGCGAGGCGATGAGTAAGAGAATCAGCACGCCGACTTGCAAGGCGGGCAGATCCTGTGCTGCTGCGGCACCCAGCGTCGCGCGCCCCAGACCGGGAATCGCGAACACTTTTTCGACGGCGATGGCACCGCCGGTTAACGAGACCAGCACCAACCCGACTAACGGCATGACGCTGGGCAACGTGCGTTTCAGCACCGCCAGTGCGACATGACGACGGCCCACGCCCGCCACGCTCCAGGTGGTTAGCCAGTTTTCGCTGAAAGTGGCGGATAGCGCATCGGAAATAATCCGGCCAAGGTAGCCGCCTGCCGGAATACCGAGCGCCAGAGACGGGAGCACCGCATAGTGCAAGCCCAGCCAGCCATAAGGTGGGAACCACTGTAACCAGACGGCACCGACAATGAGCAAAAACGATGCCAGCAGAAATTCGGGCAGTGCGGTAAATAAGGCGGCAAACAGGCCGCCTGAACGATGAACCTGACCGCGCAACCCTTGGCGAAAAGTAGGCGCGCACAGTATGGCCGCCAGCGTGAAGGCGACCAGCGCTGAGGAGGTCATCAGCGTGAGCGATACGCCCGCCGCCTGCAACATCCCCGGAAGTACCGGTCGGCCAGACACCCAGGAATTGCCCGCATCGCCGTGTAATAAACCCGTCAGCCAGTTCAACAGCAGTTGCAGCGGGCCTTGATCCAGCCCGAGAGAATGACGAATCGCGTTTAGCGTTTCCGCCGTCGCTTCCTGATCGCCGGAACGGGCACGCAGCAGTGCCAGCGCGGGATCCTGACCGGACAACCACGGCAGCATACCAATCAGCACCACAATCCCCGCCAGCGTCAGCAGCCGTGACAGCAGCGGAATCAGCATGCCGTATCGCGGACGTTGCGTCTGGTTGAAGGTCGCACAGGTGCGGCAATATAGCGGTTCGCTCATAAACTCGTCATCTTTCTGGTTACTGGGGCGTGTTACCCGTTATTTTGCGTCGGCGACAATGTGCGTAGCGGCGTTAATCAGCGTACGTTCACGCGGGTCACGCAGGGCGTCTTTGACCTGTGCGCTCTCACCTTGAATAACGCGCTCATGCAGCATCGGGATCGCGGCATCGCTGGCAAGGATCAGATTTTCTGCCTGCATGATGGCCTGACGGCGTGCAACGCCCGCAGGAATCGTGGCCGCTTTTTGCAGCGCCTGATCGATGTCTGGTCGGCACAGTTGCGCGATGTTGAATGACCCTTCGCAGGCAAAATCGCTGTACAGGTAAGCCACCGGATCGCCGGAATCCAGCACGGTGGCGCGGGATAAAATAAAGGCGTCAAACTTGCCCGCCAGCGCGTCGGACTCAATCTGTGCATACTCACGCACTACCTGCTTCACCGTAAATCCTGCGGCGGTAAGCTGCTGTGCCAGATAGACCGCCACCTCAGGTAGCTCGGCGCGATCGCTGAAGGTTGCCAGCGTGATAGTCGCCCCCGCTGGCGTACCGGCTTTGACCGGATTCGCCACCGGCTGGCGCAGTTCCGCCGCCCACGGCAGCGCAGGACCTAGCAGACCCTGCGCGATGTCGGCGCGCTTCTCATAGACGTTATCCACCAGCTGTTGGCGGTTAATCGCATCACGCACGGCGGCACGCATTGCAGGATCGTGCATTACGCCGTGGCGCGTATTCAGATACAGCGTGTTAGTGCGCGGCATCGGGACTTCATGCACCAGCGATTGATCCAGCAGCGGTGCCTGAGAAACCGGGATGGCTTCGACAATGTCTGCCGTGCCGGTGCGTAATGCAGCCGCGCGCGCTGCACCGTCAGAGACAAAGCTGACGTCGATCCCGCTGGCCAGTGATTTCTCACCCCAGTAGCCGTCGAATCTGTCCAATACCGCGCTGCTGGTGCCAGTGACGCTACGCAGAACGAACGGGCCGCTTCCGGTGTTGATCGGATTGACCACGCCATTTTTACCGTATGCCGCGGTAGAGAGGATCGCCAACTGTGGGCTGGATAAGCGCTGAGGCAGCAGCGGATCCGCTTTAGCGGTAGAGACAATCACGGCGTTATCGCCATCGGCTTTTACCGTTAACTGCACGCCGTCCAGAATGCGCGGCTTGGGAGCCGCGGTGGATGCGACGGTGAGCGCGTTCACCACCGTGGCGGCGTTTAACGTGGTGTTATCGTGAAAATGGACGTTGGGGCGGAGTTCAAAACGCCAGGATTTATCATCGATTTGCTGCCATTTTGTCGCCAGTGCAGGCTGGGCTTCGCCGAGTGTGTCGAGCACCACCAGCGTTTCTGCCGTGCTCCAGCGCGACAGTTTAAAGGCATCGTCGCTCAGCGGCGTCAGACCGGAGCGCGGTGGTTGAAGCATCGCCAGTTTGATTCGACCGTCATGATGCGAAGTGTGCTTTTCCTCCGGCTCGTTGAAGCAGCCCGACAGCAGCAGCGTGGCTGATAGCAGGCCGGAAACGGGCCACAGGAGATTACGCATATTCATCAGTCTGTCCTTATTCATTCAAGGTTGAAGAGGATTTAAACGGGCGGCAGATGACCATCATCGCCAGCGAACTGCACAGCGGCACAGCGGCGAGCAGCACCCACGGAATAGCGGCCTGTGGTGACGGCGTCAGCGCACGGTCGAGCTGGCTACCGAGTACAAAATTGCCGAGCAGGACGGCAATGCCGCCCATCGACGCCAGCGCGCCATAGTGCGCACCCAGATTCTGGTTGTTGGCAAAGCGCGGGATGAGGTCCATCCCGACCGGAACGATTAACATCTGCCCCAGCGTCAACAGCGTAATTAACGAGATAGCCGGAAGCAGGCGCTGCCAGCCGTCAGGCGGCGTGCTGGAGGCAAACAGCGCGACGCTAAAGAACGAGGCAGCTAGCAGCGCAAAGCCCAGTGGCAGCATGCGTGCCGCGCCAACCCGGCGGGCAAAACGCGCCAGCGGGAGCTGTAACCCGATCACCAGCAGGGAAGCCAGCACAAACAGCGGACCGAGATCTTTCTCGCTGCTGCCGGAGCGATGCAGTTCAACCGGCAGCGCCAGATAGAGCTGGTTGTAGCTGAACAGGTAAGCGCTGTAGGCAATAATGAACGCGACAAAGCGGCGCTGGCGGAACGTTTCCCACCACGGGGCGATATGTAGTTCACCCTGATTGCGCTGCGTCGGCGGCAGGCTGAAAAACAGGACGATGAGCGCGATGACAAAGACGCCCGCGCCTGCGAGCGCCACGCGCTGGAATCCGTACCCGGCCAGTACCGAACCGAGCAACGGCCCTAACACCGCGCCCAACTCACCGCAAATGGCAAACAGGGCGAACCACTCGGAGCGGCTGCGTTTTCCCTCTTTTTCACTTTGCGTACCGGCTTGTGCCATTAATGCTTCAATCGCGGGGGAGAACAGGGCACCGCCAACGCCGGTCAGGCAGGCGCCGAGAATAATCGGCCACAGCGAGTCGCCCAGCGCCAGCAGCAGATAGCCGCTGATGCGCACGACACAGCCGCACAGGATAATCACGCGTGCGCCGAAGCGGTCAGCCAGCGCCCCGCCGACTAAAAACATGCCCTGTTGAGAAAAGGTGCGTAAGCCAATCACCAGCCCGATGGCCCAGCCGGAAAGCAGCATGTCGTCGCGCAAGAAAATCGCCAGAAACGGCACGACGGCATAAAAGCCAATATTGAAAACAAGCTGGCTGCCCAGAAGCAACGGGGGATAAGGCCGCGGCGGGCGGCTGGCGGTCAGGTCTGACATGTCATGGTCCGTTATAAGAAAAGTCGTTATAAAAAGCCCGTTATGGGAAAATGTGTTATTGACGCGGTATTTTATTGTAAAAAGGATGTTTTCGGCGAGCTAATAGCCAGACGTCGACAGCGCGGGCACGGCCTGCAACAGGCGGGCCGTGTGCGCCTGCTGCGGTGACGCCAGCACCTCGGCGGTGGGGCGATCTTCAATGATGCATCCGCCGTCCATGACCAGCATTCTGTCGCACAGGCCGGCGAGCATGGAAATGTCGTGCGATACCATCAGCAAGCCCATCTTGTTTTGTTCGGTGACCTGTTGAAGCAGGGCTTTAATCTGTTCGCGCAGCGGTAAATCCAGGCCGCTGACAGGTTCATCCGCCAGTAAAAATTCGGGTTGAATCATCAGCGCTCGTGCCAGCGCGACGCGCTGTGCCTGCCCACCGGAAAGCTGCCCGGCGACCTTGTCCAGAAGCGTGGCGCTTAGCCCCACCTGATCCATGACTTCACGCAGGCGGGTCGAATGATTTCCAGTGATGCGCTGACTTTCATCGGGGCGAAGTCGTTTCAGCGGCTCGATGAGGAGATCGGCGACGCGCTGACGCGGTGCAAGCGAGCCTGCCGGATCCTGCGGAATATACTGAACGCGACGGCGATACCAGAGCAGCGAACGTACCGAGCCCGGCTTAATCAGGTTGCCGTCGCAGTACACGCTACCACCCTCCGGTGCTTCAAGCGCGAGCAGGGTTTTTAGTAGCGTGGATTTACCACAGCCGGAAGCGCCGACCAGCCCGACGCGTTCATGCTGTTGCAGATTCAGCGACAGGTCATGAAAAATCGCACTGGCAGGATCGGCCTCTTGCCACGGAAAACGTGACGTCTGACGATAGCGGCTGACGTGTTCGAGGCTTAAAAACGGTGTGGGAACCGCATGCAGGTGGTGGTTCATCCGGCGAGCGCTCCGACAGCGGCTGAAGGTCGTACATTTGCCAGTAACACATTGTCAGATAAAAGCGTGTCAGCGCGACGTGCGGCAGCGACCAGACTGCGGGTATACGGCTGCTGTGGCGCATTCAGCAATTGCAGCATACTGCCGGATTCAACGATCCGACCGTTTTCCATCACCAGACCGCGCTGGCAGAGCTGGGCGGCGACGGCGATATCATGCGTAATAAACAACAGGGCAGGGGCATCCGGCTGCGCGCTACGTTCCTGTAAGACCTGCAATACCTGCTGCTGGGTAATGACATCAAGCGCGGTGGTGGGTTCGTCCGCCACCAGCAGACGCGTCTTGCCGAGCAGCGCAAGGGTAATACAAATGCGCTGACGCTGGCCGCCGGACAGTTCGGCAGGATAGCGTTGCAACAGGTTGGGGATATCATCCAACTGCATGGCGCTAAGAAGCGCAGAAAGCTCAGCGGAAGAAGTGGTTTTCAACGCGAGTGACAGCTGTTTTCCTAACGGCATGAGAGGATTAAGCGCCGTTGCCGAGTCTTGGAATACGGCCGAGACGCGGCCAGTCTGCGGGCGTGCCAGCGCTTTCAACTGACCAACCTCTTCACCATTGACCCGAATGCTGCCGCTACTCTGACAGCCCGCTGGCGGTGTGCCGATGACTGCTTTGGCGGTGAGGGATTTACCGGAACCGGATGCGCCGAGTAAACAGACACGTTCACCTGCGAACAGCGTAAAACTGATATCGCTGACTTTGGCTTCGCCACCAATAGATAGGTTAAGGTTCTCTACCTGAAGAATGGCGTCTGTGTGTCTGTTCCTGTTAATCATGGCTAACGTATACGGTTGATGTAAATCGATATGTAATAACATAACAAATTAAAACGAAGTGATGCAAAGGAAATGTGATCCAGAGCGTATAAATTGGCGCATTGATGCCGCTCACTCGGCGGCCACGTCCACCGCTGCATAATTTTTTAAGCCGGATATAAACCACCGCAAGTTGAGGCATTTGTGTTAGAGGCAGTGTACAGATAGACGCGATCTCACTGGGAGCGAGATCGCATTCAGGGGGAGGTTTAGCGTTGCTCGGCCAACCACTGGCGCAGGCGTTCGGGCTGCTGTGCGCCGCTCAAGCGAGCAAGCTCTTCACCGTTTTCGATCCAGAGTAAGGTCGGCAGCGTTCTGACCGCCAATTTCTCCGCCAGCGCAATGTGGTGATCGGCGTCCAGATAATGACTTGGCAACTGGGGGTATTCCTCGTTATCCCGCATCGAGTCTAACTGTCGGTAGAGGCTCTTGCAGTGGACGCAGCGCTCCGCGCCGACCAGCAGCAGCTGTGGGCCATGTTGCGCTGCCAGTTCAGGCCAACGGTCGGCGGTGAGTGGCGCAAAACGCTCACGGTTGACGGCAAAGAGCTTAGGGCTGCGCTTGAGGTCTTCGCTATCGGTTGCGACGCACAGGGCATCGCCGCTCTTTTTGTAGGGGCGCGTGCCCTCAATACGAATGACGCTGGCGAAGCCGGGCGCGGCGGCGCCGGGTTGGCGTAACTGGGTGTTGTCGGGGGCGATCACCTCAGTTTCCTGTGGACGCGGCAGCTGTGGTACCCACTCGTAGGGCACGCGGTAAGCGCGATACAGCATGTTGGTGTTCACCGTCTTGCCCCAGTAGGGGGAAATAAACTCCCAGACAATCTCGTGATCGACGGTGACTTCAAAGAGTCGACCGTTGGCGCCTTCATTAATCAGCGTATTGCCGTTCGGCAGACGCTGGATATTGCTGATGTACGGACTGTAAAAACGGAAGGCATCGGTCGGGTGTGGGATGCCTGCTTCGTAGGGCGAATAGCGCCAGACAATATCCAGCGTTACCGGGTTGATTTCCAGCACGCGGGAATAGTCACGCCAGGCGTTTTTCACGCCGTCGGCCGACGCCGGATTGGGCGCGCCGTAGCCAGCCCAACCGCCGTTATCAAACACCAGAATATTGCCCGCGCCCGGCAAGCCTGCGGGGATCATATGTGCGTGATGCTGGCCGATAATCCAGCCAATGTGTTTGAGTTCCGGTGTGTTGTAATTCGGGCCAAGCTGCCAGACGATATGGCCGCTCTGCTTGTCGATGATGGCGATGATGTTGGACTCGCGTGCGTCCCAGATAATGTTATCCGGGTGGAAGCGTGTATCGCCTTGATCGAACCACGGGTTGGGGCCGAGTGCCGACATGGAGTTGATATGCATCCAGTCGCCCATGCCGCCGCCGCTTTTGCGCAGGTTAGGGTTGTTATACAGCGCGGTTTTCGCATCGTCGTCAAAGCCCAGCTCATCGAAATGATCGCTGCAACGCCATTCCCACAAGATGTTACCTTCCCAGTCCACCTCAATAATGGTGTCGTCGAGCAGCAGTTTGTCGCTAATGCGCGCATTGTGCAGGTTGGTATGCGCTAGCAATAGCGTGTTGCCGCCGATCGACTGCGGTTCCTGACCCGGTGTGTAGTAGCCGACCGGATTACCGCTGCGCTGGTAGTCATGATGGACGCGCGCCATCCATTCGGGCGGAAGATCGGGATCGGTAATGTGTTCATAGCCGTTGAATTTCCAGACGACGTTGCCGTCCCAGTCCACCTGAATCAGATCGACCATGTCCTGCATGCCGTAACGCGAATCGCGTTCACCGCTGTGTCCGAGGATGTAACCGCCGGGCAGGATCTTGTTGGGGAAGCCGTGCAGACCTTCCCACAGACGCAGTTCGGTGCCGTTCATATCCACCAGTACCGCGCCGCGTTCCAGCGCTTGAAAGACGGTGTAGCCGCCCCAGGCTTTTTCCGGGTTGTAAATCGTCGTGCCGGTCGGGTAGACGGAAGGGTGTCCCATAATGGTGCTCCAGTATTTACGTGTTCAGAGAAGAGGAAGCGGCCGCCGTATCGGCGGGCTGCGTCAGCAGTGCGAGCAGGTCGCTGCACTGTTGGTGAAAGGCCTGACTGTCACGCTGGCGCGGATGCGTCAACGAAATCGTCGCAATCTGGCGGATACGGCCCGGACGAGGTGCCAGCACGACGACGCGATCGGCGAGGTAGACGGCTTCCTCGACATCGTGAGTGACCAGCAGCGTGGTAGTGCCCTCCGTCTGATGAATGCGGCGTAGCTCCTGCTGCATCTGCTGGCGGGTTAACGCATCCAGCGCGCCAAAAGGTTCATCCAGCATCAGGATGCGCGGATTGGCGACCAGACCGCGTGCGATAGCCACACGCTGCGCCATACCGCCGGAAAGTTGGGCGGGCAGGGCATCGGCAAAATCCTGCAAATGCACAAGCTGAATAAAGTGGTCGATCAGGCGCTTCCGTGCTTTGTCGTCGACAGCCTCATTTGCCAGCCCGAGCGCGATGTTTTGCCGTACCGTCAGCCACGGAAACAGGCGCGGTTCCTGAAACACCATGCCGCGCTCACGTCCGATGCCGCGCACGGTGTTCCCTTCCACCAGTACACGTCCCTGATAGTCGTTGTCCAGACCGACCAGCATACGCAGCAGCGTGGATTTACCGCAGCCGCTGCTGCCGACAATCGCCACCAGTTCGCCGCTGTGAATCGATAGGGAAAAATCCTCAATCACCGTCAGCGTCTCGCCCTGTACGCGAAACTGTTTACGCAGGCGATCGAACTGCACCACCGGTGGTGGTACGTCAAGGGTTGTGGATGTCATGCGATTTCTCCTGTGGAACGCCAGCGCGTCATCCGCTGTTCCAGACCGAATCCGACGCGGTCAAGCACCGCGCCCGTTAATCCAATCAACAGCATGCCGCTGATAATCAGGGGCATATCTAGCAGCTGTTGGGCATTGATCATCAGGCTGCCGATCCCGGTGCCGGATGACATGAAATATTCCGCGCCGATGGTGCCAAGCCATGCGTAAATCAGCGACAGACGTAAACCGGCGAAGATTGCGGGGGCGGCACCCGGCAGGATCAGTACCCGCAGGCGGGTCCAGAGACGGAGCTGCAACACCTGTGCGACTTCCTGTAACGCCTGAGAACGCTGGCGGATACCCCGATGGTTGGCTACCAGCATCGGGAAGAAGGAGGCCAGCGCGACAAATGTGATTTTCCCGGCTTCATCGTTACCAACCCAGGCGGTCAGCAGCGGCAGCCAGGCAAACAGCGCGATCTGGCGCAGCGTCGCGACCGTAGGGGTAAAGAGGGCATCGCTGGTGGCATTCAGTCCCAGCAGCACGCCGCACACGAGGCCTGCGGCAATGCCGCATAGTGCACCGGCGAGCGCACGGGTCAGGCTGGCCTGCATCGCCTCGGTGAGCGAACCGTCACGGACGCCTTGCAGCAGCATGTTCCAGACATCAGCGGGCGGTGGCAGCAGCAGCGGATCGATCCAGCCAAAACGGCTGGCCTGTTGCCAGAGCAGCAGAAGCAGGAACGGTAAAACCAATGCGGATAAACGGCGAGACGGCGTAGCGATTAAGCGGCTGAGCGGCGGGTGTGGCCAGAAGACCAGACGGCGTTCCAGTTGATTGATTGCCCACTCCATTGTCAGCCCTGCCAGCCCGATGACGGCGATGCAGACAAACACGATATCCAACTGAAACAGCTGGCGTCCCCACACCAGCAGGTAGCCAATGCCCTGAGACGATGCCAGCAGTTCGACCACAATCAGTGATACCCACGCTTGCGAGAGCGCCAACCGTAAGCCGGTTAGCCAGGTGGGGAGCGCAGCGGGCAGCGTTAATTTAATGAGGCGATGATGCCACGGCAGACGCAGGGTACGAGCGACTTCCTGTAGCGCATGCGGCACGTTGCGCACACCCGTTTGCGTATGCAGCGTCACAGGGATAATCACCGCCTTGATGATGACAGCAAGCTTCAGGCCATCATCAATGCCGAACAGCACCATAAACAGCGGGATCCAGCCCAACGTTGGGATTTGTGCCAGCGCGTATACCGTCGGGTGCAACAGGTGTTCGGCGCGGTGTGAGGCTCCCATGAGCGCACCGAGCAGCGTCCCTGCCAGTACCCCAGCCAGCAGGCCGCTAGCCAACCGTTGCAGGCTGATAAAGAGCTGCGGCAGGAGATCGTTATGCCAGAGTTCGACGGCAGTTTTAGCGACGACGTCAGGAGCCGGGAGAATCTGGGCGGGCATCCAACTGTAGTGAGTGCTGATATACCACAGGGCCAGCAGCGCCAGCGGCACGACTATTGGCGCTAGAAGTATTGGCACTACAAAAGAATAGACGCGCGTTATCGGCAGAGAAGGCCAGACGATCGCGGTTTTTTTCAGCAGTATCGGCTTATTCATTTTATTCCCGAAAACCATCGCAGTTGGATGAATAGGGAATAAAAAACAGGTTTCGACGTTGAACGCCAATGCAATAAAGCGATGGTCGCCGTGTAATAAATGCATATGCGTAGCCCGAGCCCGCCAGTGCTGATTTATGCTTTTTTCCGCTGAGTAAACCTGTAAATGTTATTTAAGCCTGATGCAGACGGTTCGTTAGTTTTCATGGCAGATGAAACGAATTATTAAGGAAAACCGTATGCAACAACCCTCAATCCCATCGATAACTATTTTGTCGGTAACCCTCTTTGCTCGCTGGCGACAGAGGCTGCATAAGATCATTAGCGTTGCGCTGCTGCTGATCACGGCGCTAATGGCATCGACCGTTCAGGCGAACGACGCTGCTCCGCAGGATGCACAGAAGCCGACGGAGATTCGCATTGGCTTGCCGGACCAGAGCGCAGGCAGCAAACCTTTTATTCGCGGGCCGTTGGGGTTGGCGCATATTCAAAAGCAACTGGAGAAAGAATTTGAACCGCAGGGCATCAAGATTCAGTGGTCGTTCTTTAAAGGCGCGGGCCCGGCGGTAAATGAGGCGCTGGCGAACAAGCAGTTGGATGTGGTGTATTTGGGCGATCTGGCGGCCATTATTGGTCGGGCGGGGGGATTGCCGACGCGGGTGCTGGTGGGATCGCGCGGCTCTAATTCTTATCTGGCGGCGACACCGGAATCGGGTATTCAGCGTATTGAGGATTTACGCGGCAAGCGAATTGCGGTCTATAAGGGAACGGCCGATCAGCTGTCGTTTGAACGTGCGATTAAAAGTGTTGGGCTGAATGAACGCGATGTGCGGGTGATCAATCTGGACTGGACGGCGGGCAAGGCCGCGCTGGCAGCCAGACGCGTGGATGCGGTGTGGGGCGGGGTTTCTCTGCTGGCGCTGCGTAAGCAGGGCATCACTATCGTGACCACCAGCCGAGCGCTGGGCTGGGCGAATACCACGCAGGCCGCCGTGCTGGCGACGCAGGATTTTATCGACCACTACCCGGGCACGACGCAGCAGCTGGTGAATGTGCTGGTGGACAATGCGCAGTGGATCGGCGAGGCGCAGCATCTGCCGGAATATACCGCGCTGATGGCCGAGCAGAGTCAGATTCCGCAGACGATTTTTCAGGAGGAACTGAAAGCGGAGGATCTCCCTTTCCAAAGCTCGCCGCGTCTCGATCCGTTCCTGCTCAGCAGCTTGCAGGACAGCATCGAGCGGGCGAAAGCCGCCGGGCTGATTCGCAACACGTTCTCGGCCAGCGACTGGTTTGCCAGCCAGTTTGTTGACCGGGCGCTGAAAGCCAAAGGGTTGGAATCGAACTGGGCGGTGTATGACGCCAGCGGTAGTCCCACGAAATAATCACGAATGCGCTCACAGGGTCGGCAGTGCCGGAGCCGGTGAGCGCAGCCTGTCCTGCGCCAGTATGCTTTCGATCATCAACTCAGCCAGCGGTGGCAGCGTTCTCTGCAAACAGGTGACAATACCGAATCGGGTTTGCATATTTCCCCATTCCGGCGGCGTGCCCGTCAGCGGAATTTCTACCAACTGATGGCTTAATCGTCCCAGCGCAAAGCCATCCTCGCTGGCAAAGCTGATGGCCTGAGTGTGCCGCAGGATGCTGAAGACGGAATAGATATGGTCACACTGAATCTGTGGCCGATAATCAGGCTGACGCGTTAAAGCCGCCAGCACCTTGCGCATGCCGACGGGCATAAAAGGGGAGGCGAGCGGAAAGCGCAGGAGATCGTCCGGCGTCACGTTTGCCTGCTGCGCCAGCGGGTGTGAAGAGTGGCAGATAAAGAAGCAGCGCTGCTGGCTTAATGGCTGTACGTGGAGGTTGGTTTCCATTTCGGCCTGCCAGGTATCGGCAACGATAAAAGGCCATTCGTCGGCTAGCAGCCGCTCACGCAGGGATTGCCAGTTATCTACGCTGTAGGTGACTCTGGCGCGCGGACGAAGGGCATGGAAATGTGCGACCGCTTTGGGAATTAGCGTAGTCGACGGTGCGGGGCCGCAGGCAAACGTCAGTTCGCCTTCCTGCGCCTCGCTGATCTGTCGCATGTCGGTCATCAACTCCCAGGACAGCTCCTGCATGCGGCGCGCAAAAGGCAGCAGCGTATTGCCCTGCCACGTTAGCGCGAAGCGGCGACTCTGACGATCGATAAGCGGATGCCCCATCGTTTGTTCCAGCGCCTGAATACTGCGGCTGAATGCCGATTGCGACAGACAGACGGCTTCTGCGGCCTGTACAAAACTCCCATGTTCGGCCAGAGCAAGAAAATTGCGTAATTGCCGTAAATCCAGATGCATATTGCAGCTACCTATCATATCGATTTTTTCCCACTTTTTAGGCGGAGGTAGACAGGCAACGCAATGAACAAAAAGTCATAAGTTATAGCGAATTATTGCTATAGGACTTTCAGTCCTCTGAATCTGCCTTCTGGCGCGGTCAGCGGCTATTTCGCCAGCGCACAGGAAAAATCCTGAATTTCTTCCACCGATCCGAGGCTCATATTGAACACGTCAAGGCTGCTGGCGAGCAGCACCTTTTCGCCTGCTGGCGTAGAGACCATCGCGAGACCGTATTTTCCGATCGATTCATTCCGCGGCTGGGCGTAGCGATCGAGTGTTTTGAACGGATCGCTTTGCATCAGTTCGTTCGCCGTGAGCGTTTTTGCCAGATAGACATGCCCGTTAATTTTCACCGGCAGCGTTTTCCAGTCGGCAGAGAGCGTCGGAAACTGTTGGTTCAACGTTTGATAAATCTCCGGGCGCAGGCAGGCAATGTGAATATGCAGCTGGTTTTGCGTACGGCCATAGCGTGAGTTAATCGCCAGCGAAAGATAGTCATCTCTGATCGGTTTGCCTGCCTCGCGGGAAAGGTGGCCGCGGCGCGTCCATGCCTGTTCGAAGAAATTGGGTATGTTTTGCTGCAAGAGTTCAGGGCTTTCGATACCGCTGATTTTATCCGTTGGGAGCAGCAGGTCATGATAGGGGCCGTTTCTGTCATCAAAAAGCACGTAACCTTCCGCCAGATTGACTTCCAGACAGGGAGCGGGATTGCCGCTACGCTGCTGATTGGGCACGCACTGTTCGCTGACGATCTTCCACAGTGCATTGCTGTTTCCGCGCCCGAACGACCACCATAGGATGGCAATCAGCAAGGCAACAACAGGAATCAGAAGGAGGAGGAGGAACTTATTACGCGTCATGATGGATCTCCGGCAGAATGCGGCTGGCACAAAACATCAGGATAAACGGAGCATGAGAAAGTAGCGACGCTCAGTATGGTGCAGGAGCGATGTCATTAATATGACCCCGCGGCGAAGGTGAAAGCCTAATCGGTAACGGATTGTAAGGGAAATACGTGACAAGCAGAGGCGGCCTGCGGGGATGGCAGAAAACTATCCCCGCAGGCCGTTGTGCTACGAATGTGTGATGACCGACATCAGAACAAAAATCAGAACAAATCGACCCGCACGTCCACGCCAACGGTTCGGCCTTCATTGACCTGCGCGTAGCCCGATGTGCCGCTCATAAAGCCAAAGGTGCGGTAGCGGCGGTCGAAGACGTTATCCACATAGCCAGCGATATTCACCCGGTCGGTGGCCTGCCAACTGAGGCGCAGGTCGGTCGTGGTATAGGTGCCCTGACGCAACGCGTTGTCTCCGTCGAAGTAGTGCGGCCCTACCACATTGAAGGCCAGACGCGGCATTAATGCGCCGAACGAGGTATCAATCAGTCCGTTCAGGCTGGTGCCAGCACCGTAGCGCGGGACGAAGGGCACGCGTTTATCCTGATAGCTCTCACTGTCGCCGGTAAATTCAGAGCGGACATAGGTGCCGTTGATATCCCATGACCAGTTGGGAACGACCTGCCACTTCAGCATCATTTCTACGCCACTGGCATCGGCGCTGCCTGCGTTGCTGAGCGTTTGCATACCGACCGGGCCGGAATACAGCTGCATATCACGCGTGTGAGTATGGAACACGGCGCCCTGAAGCTGCACATTGCCGCTCTGATAGCGCGAGCCGATTTCATAGTTAATCGATTTCTCCGCGCTGTACGGAATGGCCTGTGTGCCAGCGGCAGGTGAATAGTTAAAGCCGGTTGGCTTGTAGCCCTGTGCGACGCGGGTGTAGACACGCCAGTCATTATTCAGCAGATAGCTGGCGGAGAGCTGTCCCAGCACCTGATCGTCATCGACGCTATTGCTGTCGCCCACGTTCATGCCGGAGAACTGCTGGCGATAACGGGTTTCGGCCTTATCGTGCGATACGCGCAGCCCGCCGCCCAGATCGATACGGTCGGTCAGGTGCCAGGTCAGATCGCTGTAGGCGGCTAACGTCTCCGTTGACGTGTTGGCATTGCTCTGCATAAACGGAGAACCTGCCATGCTGTAGGTCAGATCGAGTTTTTCACGCGTGTTCTGCCGGTAAAGGCCGAACACCATATCCACCGTGCGGCCTGCGCCGTGTGTCGCGGCACGCAGTTCCTGCACGTCCTGATTCCAGCGCTCCGGCATGTCGGCAATCAGCGTACCGTTCGGGAAGGTGCGGTCGTAATTCTGCTGCTGCCATGCGCCGATCAGGCTAAAAATCCAGTTATCGGTAGTGTATTTTCCGCTCAGCGACTGGCTGTGCGTGCAGCGGCGCAGTTTAGGATCGGGGGCGCCAGCGGCGATCTCCAGCGTCCGGTTTTTAGCATCGCCAAACGGCAGATAGGTATCCTGTGTGGCGCGCGTGCAGTCTTCCGTTAGTGCCAGACTGGTTTCCCACGGTTGACCCTCGGGAGCCAGCCGCAGTCGAAGATTTCCGACGCTGGACTTTGTCCCGCCGAGGTTGTTGCTGCCCGTCGCGGGGTTGGTCATCGCGCCTGAGTCGACCTGGCGCAGCAGCGTGACGCTGCCATACAGCAGGCCATCCTGAATAGGGCCGCTGAGGTTGATTTTGCCGTGATAGCCGTCGCGGCTGGCGACACCGCCTTCGACATAGCCGCGCGGCGTGCTGTCCGGCTGCTGAGTCACAATGTTGATAATGCCGCCCTGTGCGCTTTTACCGTACAGCGTTCCCTGCGGGCCTCGCAGCATTTCGATGCTTTCCACATCGGAGAGCGTCTGCACGGTGTTGGTGGCGAGCTGTGGTACACCGTCCACGTAGACTGTCACCGCCGGGCTGTAGAAATCCTGTGCGGAAGACACGCCGCGCAGTGAGATCGAGGGGAACAGCAGGCTGCCGTTATTGCCGAGGTTCAGGCCGGGCATCACACGGGTCAGCTTGTCAGTGCTGGTAACACCAGCATCTTTCAGCTCCGGTGCCGTCACAACGGTAGAAGAGACGTTGTTGGCCGAGGCGGAATAGGGCGACTGCTTGCTGGCGGAGACAACAAGCGTATCGTCCTGAGCGGCAAAGGCGCAGGAAGAGAGAAATACGCCGGTTAAGGCAAGCGGATAAAGACGCATTATTTTCATTATGAAGTCCCTGAAAAACTAAAATCGATGTCAAAGGCAACGGTTTCATCACGACACGCTTTAGTTCGATACGGAAAGCTACGATACGGAAAGCTACGGTACGAAAAGCGCGTAAGACAGAGAATGATGAAAGTTAAATGATAATTGTTTGCATTTTTTGAGCTACCCGTATCGGGTCTATTTCAACCCGAATACAGTAGGCTTCCTGCCTGTTTTTCCGTTTTGTTAATCCCGTCCTTGCTGGCTTATGATCGCTGGCACAGCACCGTCAGAAAACACGCGGGAAAGCCGAACAGATAACCGTTTGGCGGGCCACAGGCTGGCGACGGCAAAGCAGGCCAGCACGCCCAGCGTGGTCTGGTAGTTCGTGTGATGCGCTAACTGGAGCGCGGCAATCGACACGATCATAGCGACAGCGGCATCGGTAGATTGAAACAGCGCATAGTCGGATGCAGGCTGATGCGGTCTGACTAGTCCCATCAGGACGTTGTATAACGTGACAAACCCGACGGCGGCGGCCAGATTGACCACGCCAAAGAGCACGATCCACATGTTCAGCGCAAACAGCGGATAGCCGACGGCTAGCGTGATAGCGAGTAGCGCGTGCGTGACCATCACGGGCAACAGGCAGCGCAGTGCGCCCATGCGTCGAATCAGGACGTTGGCGAGCACAATCCCTACGCCGCTCACGGCGGTGCTGTACACGGTCATGACGATGCCCAGTTGGCTCAGGCTAAGCTGTCTGTCGATCAGCATGACGGTCTGTAGCGCCATCATGCCGCGCATCGCCAGATAGAAAATGGCTGTGAAGGCTAATACCGGCCAGAGTGTTTTAAACGTCAGACGATTTAGCGTCGGGCGTGCGGCTTGCTGAGTCTGATGATGCTGAATTTGGGATTGTCGGGTATAGCGCAGCGGCAGGATAAGCATCAGCAGCGACAGCCCTGCCAGCGCGAAGAATCCGCCTCGCCATCCTGCCTGCTCCGCAATGCTCAGGAACGCATAAGAGCCGAATAGAATGCCCAGATAGCTGCCGCCGACCTGTGCGGTATTCGCCAGCGCACGGCTGGCGGCGCTGGTGGTGCAAATCGTGATGCCGTCGGCATAGATATCGTGGCTGGCGGAAAGCAGCGCCAATAACATCAGCGCGATGACGATAGTCAGGACTGAGTGCTCGGGGGAGAGCACGCCAATTGCGACCAGCATCGCCGCCATCGCGACCTGGAGCAGCACCAGACTGCCTAAATAGGGATTACCGCGCAGAGGAAGCGCGTGACGCTCGCCCCACGGTGCCCACAGGCATTTGGCAATCCACGGCAGAAAGGTCAGCGACAGCCAGCTTAACTGCGCCAGATCCAACCCGGCGTGGCGAAAATAGCCCGCCACGCCTTGCATAATGAGTGCGGTGATCATGCCCTGATGAAGATAGAAACACCAATAGGGAAGGTAGCGTGTCATCGGGCTGTCTGTCATGGTTTGTCGCTATCCAGCAGCGTTATCGCCAGCGCCTGTGCTTCAAGCGGGGTGGCGACGACAAAGTAAGCATAGGGTGCCTGTCCAGACTGTGCCCAGTTATCCGCCCATTCCACGTATTTTTGCCTTTTGGCCTCGTCGCTTTCGATACGAATGGCACCTGCGCAGTATTGCTGTTGCAGGCTGGTGTTATCGCGCGTCCACTGAAGGTAAGCATTCATAAAGACGGGGGAACGATGGGGCAGGTCGGCACCGGTCATGCAGAGTACAAAGCGTTCTTGTGCGGCATACAGCTGAGCGATCTGCGCCATATAGCCAGCGGATTCATCGTCGGGCACCTGTTCCGGCATGTGTAAGAACACCACCGGCCAGGCGTGTGTATCAAGGAAAGGGTGTGGTGTTGCAATAGAATCGGGCATGACGGTTTCTCCTGCTTATCATGGAGAAAATGATAATCATTCGCTGTTGTGGCGCTACCCGAATCCGGTCTATTTGTACCCGTATCGGGATGCACGGTGAGGTTGGTTCTCTGCTAAATGTTCAGGCGCTTGAAAGCGGAAGGCGTGACGCCGAACTGTTTTTGGAAAGCGGCGCTAAAGTGGCTGGCGTTGGCATAGCCCAGATCGGTGGCAACCACCATGACGGGTGCGCCTGTGACAAACAAACGACGGCGCGCTTCCTGCATACGTTCGGCCTGAAATAGCCCGTAGATACTGTTATTGAAGAGCTGGCGGAACCCGCGTTTCAGCTTGAGTACGCTTAATCCGGTTTCTCTGGAGAGTATGGCGATAGTGGGGGCCTGTGACAGATCCGCCAGCAGCAGATCTTTGGCCCGCAGCAGCTTTTGGCGATCGGCCAGGCTGAACGTGTCCTGCTGCGGAACGGTGTCGGCATGTCCGGCGACGGCGAGACTCACTAGAATCATGCTTTGCCCCAGCAGCCACAGCGGCGCATGGCGGTTTTCACCGGCCTGCTGCGGATGCGTCAGGCTGGACAGTGCATGGCTTAATACCTGAGCGGTTGCCCGCATTTCGGCATTACAGTCGCAGTGGGTGCAGAGTCGGCCGGAATCCAACTGCTGTTGCAGGTTACCGGTGAGATCCGGCACCCAGTTAGCCAATAGTTCAGGGCTCAGCGACACGGTGACGCTTTCAAACCGTCCAGCATAGGACGACGTGCCCTGACAGTCCGGGGTGTAGCTAATGCAGCCCGAATCTTGCTTCAGCACGTGCTCCCGTCCCCGATCGCCTTTCAGTGAAAATTGCGAATCTCCCTGCAACGAACAGGAAAAATTGATGCGTCCCCAGTCGTCGTGTAAATGCATGGTTGTCGGCTGCCGGAACTGCCCACGCCACACCAGAATATCCAGCCCTTCCTGAAGCGTCGCGCGCAGCAGACTACAGTCCGCACCGGTATCCGGCCGCACGACGTGCAGTTCAGCGATCAAATTCGAAATGGTGACTTCAGGCTCGCTGGTGGCTTTCAGTGGGGAGGCGTTCAATGGGCAGACTCCTGAAGATACGGGTTGCTGTCGTCGGACGATCCGGCCATTGGGCGACCCGAACGTTGAACAATCATAGCAACGCGGTTGATGGCGGTAATCCCATACCGATTCGGGTAGAAATCGGCTCGAATCGGGTAGATACGCAATTGAGAATAGTTATTATTCCTGACTTTATTGCCGCCGTCGAGTTGATTTGCTTGCGTTACGGGTAAGCGACTGTGCGGGAAGGAGAAAAGAGAAAAACTATGCCACATTCCGCTGTTGAGGGCGGTTCATCCGCTGCCACGTCGCATCCTGCGCCACAGAACCGTGCCTGGCACATTATGCACCCTGTAAGAGGGCAAGTTCGTCTGGCGATGTGCCTGTCGGGGCTGTCGGTTCTGGCTGGCATCGCATTTCTGCTTTTTCTGGCGTGGAGTATCCGGCTGCTCATTTTACAACCCGCGTCATGGCCGCTGTTGACGATGGTTGGGGCGGTACTATGCCTGAGCACCAGCTATCTGCTGCGTCTGCTGGCTTTTAATCAGTCTCACTACGCCGCGTTTCGGCTGGAAAATCAAATTCGCAGCGCGCTGGCGGAACAACTGGCGCGGATCCCGCTGGGTGAGGTGCAGCGTCTGGGTACCGGTTCGCTGGCGAAGATCGTTCAGGACGATGTAAAAGCACTCCACCTGTTTGTGGCGGACAGCACGCCGCTCTATGCCCGCGCCTTTGTGGCACCACTGTGTACGGGGGCGTTACTGTTCTGGCTGGACTGGCGTTTAGCGCTGGCGGCATTGCTGGTGCTGGTTGCCGGAGCCGTAGTGCTGAGGCTGGCGATGCGCAATGCCGGTGAGATGAACCAGCGCTACAACCAGGCGCGGGAAGCGGTCAGTACCGCCGTGATCGAGTTTGTGCAGGCGATGCCGGTGGTGCGCACTTTCGATACCGGCGCGTCAACGTTTGGACGCTACCAGCAGGCGCTGGAACATTATCTGGATGTGCTCACGCGCTGGTATCAGCAGGCGGGGTTCTCGGCGCGTTTTTCTTTCGCCGTGCTCAATCCGCTTCCAACGCTGCTGGTACTGGGCTGGGTGGCCTACGGTTTCTATCATTCCGGCGATCTTGATTTCAGCCTGTGGGTAGCCGTGCTGCTGCTCGGCAATGGCATGGCGGAGGCCGTTATGCCGATGATGGCGCTGAATCACATGGTAGCGAAAACCCGATTGAGTATCAGCCGGATTCAGGACGTGCTGGCGCTGTCGCCGCTGCCAGAAGTGGAAAATGATCTCTTGCCCGCGGATGCCAGCGTGAGTTTTGAGCAGGTGAGTTTCCGCTACGATCGGCATGCGAGCGACTGGGTGCTGGAGGACGTCAGTTTTCAGGTGCCAGTAGGCTCGGTTACGGCGCTGGTGGGGGCGTCTGGCGCGGGGAAAACCACCGTAGCACGGCTTATTCCTCGCTTTTGGGATGTGACGGCCGGGCGCATTTTGATTGGTGGTGTTGATATCCGGCAGATGAAAATCGCCACGCTTATGCAGCAGGTGTCGTTTGTTTTTCAGGAGTCATTCCTGTTTGCGGACACCATCGCTAATAACATCCGGCTTGGTTTACCTGAAAAGAGCATGGATGAGGTGATTGCCGCTGCAACAGCGGCACAGGCGCACGATTTTATCATGGCGCTGCCGCAGGGTTACGACACGCTGGCCGGTGAGCGCGGCCAGTTCCTTTCTGGCGGACAGCGCCAGCGCATCGCCATTGCGCGGGCACTACTGCACAACCGACCGATTCTGGTGCTGGACGAACCGACGGCTTTTGCCGACCCGGAAAACGAGGCGCTGCTGCTGGCGGCGCTTGGCGTCCTGATGCGGGGGAAAACGGTCATTATGGTGGCGCATCGGCTGTCGACGATTTGCGATGCTGATCAGATCGTGGTCTTCGATCGCGGTCGGCTGAGCGAATCTGGCCGGCATGAGGCGTTGCTGGCTGCGCAAGGTCGCTATAGCGCACTGTGGCAACATTATGAGCAGGCGCAGAACTGGGCGCTAGGCAGCGCCTCATCGAACAGCGTACAAGCGGGAGAGCGTGTGTGATGAACGAAAACCAGACTGCCATGAGTCATACCGCCATAAATCATGCCGCTATAACAACGCGGCTATTCGCATGGTGGCACACGTACCGTCAACTGGAGCGAGTGACGGGTTCGCAAGCCCGCCTGTTCCGTCGATGCTGCCTGAGCCTGCTGGCGGCAGCGGTGATGCAGGGGCTGGCGCTGGCATGCCTGTTTCCGCTGCTGTCGGCGTTCTCCCACGCGGCGGCTTCCCGCGAGATCGCGATATGGCTGACGGTCATGACGCTCCTGAGCCTGCTGACGCTGGTGCTGCGCTGGTATGGTCAAGGGTTTGAATACCGTGGGCAGCTTGCGGCGGCGACCCATGAACTGCGTATGCGTCTGGGAGAACAGCTGCGGAGAATGCCACTAACCACGCTTCAATCCGCGCGGGCGGGGGATATCAACGCGCTGCTGTTGGGCAGCGTGGATGAGAACCTGAACTATATGCTGGCGATAGTAAACCAGCTGCTGCTGGCTATCGTGACGCCCGCCGTGATAGCGCTCGTCATGCTGGCGGTAGAGTGGCGGTTAGGTGTAAGCCTGCTGCTGCTCTTTCCCGCTATTGCGCTGCTTTATCGCTGGCGGCGGCCAACATTTGCGCACACGATGCAGGTACTGGCGGAGGCAAACCAGCAAACCAGTGCCGATATTGTGGAATATGTGCAGGGGCTTGCCGTCCTGAGAACCAACTGCCAGCAGGCTGAACGCACATCAGTGCTGCGTCAGCGTTTTCAGCATCTACAGCAGATACAGACGTCAGCTCACCGTCGCGGAGCCAAACCCGGCGCGGTGGTCGCCAGCATCGTGGAGTTGGGTCTTCAAGGCGTGTTGATTCTGGGTATCAGCGGCGTTGTTGTGGGGGCGTGGGATGTGGCTATTGTCGCCGCGATGATGGTGATTACCGTGCGCTTCTCTGAACCGCTGGCGACGTTTGTCAGCTATACGGCCGTGCTGGAATTGATGGATACGGCGCTGCATCGCATTGACGATCTGTTGGTAATTGAACCGCTGCCTGTGTACTCGCCGGCGGCGGTGCCGACGACATACGCGATTACGTTCGAACAGGTTGGTTTCCGCTATGCGGATGAGGCTGAACCGGTGCTTGATGGGGTGAACATCATACTGCCGGAGAAGGGGATGACGGCGCTGGTTGGGCCGTCTGGCTCGGGGAAAACGACGCTAACGCGACTGCTGATGCGTCATGCAGATCCGCAATGTGGGCGCGTGTGTATCGGCGGCGTGGATATTCGCCACATACCAACGCGTGAATTGAATCGGCTGATTTCCGTGGTGTTTCAGGATGTCTATCTGTTTGATGATTCGGTGCTGGCAAACATTCGGATGGCGCGCCCGGGTGCCAGCGACGCAGAGGTTGAACAGGCTGCTGAAGCTGCCCAGTGTCTGGCGTTTATTCAACGGCTGCCGCAGGGATGGCAAACGCGGCTGGGCGATATCGGTGGCCGATTATCCGGCGGTGAACGGCAGCGTATTTCGATTGCGCGGGCATTATTGAAGGATGCGCCGATAGTGATTCTGGACGAACCGACAGCGGCGTTGGATACCGAAAGCGAGCTAGCCGTACAGCGGGCGATTGACAGGCTGGTGCAGGACAAGACGGTTATCGTCATCGCCCATCGGCTATCGACAATTGTGGGAGCACATCGGATTCTGGTTATGGAGAATGGCGTTATTTCCCAGCAGGGAACGCATAACGAATTACTGCGAACTGAAGGGCGTTATCGCGCATTGTGGAATGCGCAACAGAAAGGTCGTCACCTTTCCCACCATGCCCATGTTTAAGGGGCATCTAGAGGGGGGATAGATTTGCTGGGGTTATAACGGTTCCGGCTTGATGAGCTGCAATTCTACGCCCAGCCTGATGGCATGTTTGGCATTCAGCACGCCCAGTTTTTTTACCACATTGCCAATATGGAATTTCACGGTGCTGATTTTGATATCCAGAATCAGCGCAATTTCCGGGTAGGTTTTTCCCATGCTGGCCCAGTACAGAATTTCATTTTCACGCTGGGAGAAAATCTCTTTGTCGCCTTGTTTTCTGCTCTGAGGACTTTGCGTCATCTCTTTGTAAAGCGTGGTGATTTTTTCATGAATGGCAATGAGCAGCATTTGCAGCTTGTCTTTGTTTTCCTCAACAATACTTTCCATATCCGTTGGCGAGTGCTCTTCAAACATAATCGATAGCGCCGCCAGATTATTATTGTTGTCATGCAAGACAAAGGTGTAGCCATTAACAATATCGTACTCTTTTGACAGATTAAAAATCTTGGAGAACTTCAGTTTAGAGTTAATAACAATATTGTCTTCCCAGGAGAACGGCGAGACTTTATTTATCGCCGTCAAAATAACCGGGTCGATATGCTGATAGTTATTTTCTTTATAGGTATTAACCCATTCCTGCGGGTAATTTGAGATGATCACAACCTGAGATGGGTTCTTCTTGTTCATGATCATATAAGCGTATTTCAGGTCGCCATACTGCTTTAACTTTCGGCCGAGATAGCTTTTTATCGTGTTATTGATAATTTCATTATCAGAGCAAAATACAGACATGTAGCGGCCTCAATAAAAAGCGAGAATGTACCCATGATATAGATGACTTCATAAAAGTATAGTGCTGACCTATACCTAAGTCTAACTACTGTTACTCCATGATATCACTTATAATTTTTTCATGAACAGGACAATTTATAAAAAAATTTAAGAAAGTAAATTTTAAAAAAATTGTTACAGATTGATTTGCCAACCCAGGGAATTACCCATAATTTTGCTCCTGTTCTGTCTACTGAATTTAGGGTGTGTGGTATCAAACCACGCACCCTAAAAACAGCGCTCCCGTCATACTTCAAATTGCATATGCGTTGGTAATACTCGGTTCATCTCTGAACCTCGCCCTGATGGGCCGCCGCAAGCGGCGTTCAAATCAGCTAAGCTGATTTGTCCTCGCTCACCCCAGTCACTTACTGAAGTAAGCTCCTGAGGATTCACTGCGTTGCCGCGTTACGAGGCGCATAAATGAGCCTCGCCCTGTGGGCCAACGCCTTGCGTTGTTCAAAACGCTAACGTTTTGTCCTGCAATTCGAATTATTTAGGGGTATGCCGTCATGCGGAGCTGGATAGTAAATAATCCGTTTTCGCTTATCAACCCCGTTGTTTCTTGCTGTTCATCGTCGTGCCTGTGTTGCCTTTTCCTCCGTTTTTGTTGGCTGTAATGTTGCCTTGTGTAAAGAGGCGGCGACAGGGCTAATGTTTTGATAATATTGCTATATCGAATCCTATTTTGCTCGTCAGCCTCGGCTGGCAGGAGTGGTGATGAAAGTCCGAACTAAGGCTCGTCGGGAAGCCATCGTTAAAACGGCGGCGCAGCTTTTTCAGGAAATGGGCTATGAACGGGCCACCATGAATGAGCTGGCGAAGCGGGTCGGCGGTTCCAAAGCGACGCTGTATGGCTATTTCTCAACCAAAGAGGCGCTGTTTACGGCGGTTGTTCGTGAACATGCGACGATGCATCTGTCCGAGGCAACGGCGGAGCTGGCGACGGATACGCTGGCATCCGAAACGCTGGAAGCACAGCTGACGCGCTTCGGCGAACGCGTTCTGTATGTGTTGACCAACGATAGTAGCGCGATGGCGATTTATCGCATGGTTGTGGCAGAAGCTGGACATTCCGATATTGGTTCGCTGTTTTATGAGTCAGGCCCGAAAGAGAATGTCGATAAACTTTCTGAGCTGATGGCGGCGGCGATAGCGCGACAGGCGCTGAAGCCGGGGGATCCACGTGTGCGGGCGCTGCAATTTTTGGCGCTGCTGACGGCAGAAATCGATGACCGCATATTCCACCGTCATTTACAGCCCATGAACCTCGAACGCATTCGTGAAATCGTAGGGAATGCGGTCAGTATGTTTATGGCCGGTGCGGCGGCGTAAGGCAGCTTCCTTTGCGATCCGGCATCCAGCGGGTTGCCGTTGTCGCGATGTGATCCGCCAGCCGCGCGATGATCTGCTGTTGAGCGTGCAGCATGGGGATATCACCGCCACCTGCCTGTTCGGTAAACTGGCTACGGCAGAGCAATCGGGCGCGCTCATCTTCTTCCCCGATGGCGCTTAAGCTCCAGTCGGCGTCAAACGTCACAGACTGACCGGGCCAGCTATCAAATCGCCGAACCTGAAGGTGGATTCTGACCACCGGTGTGTCTGCCGGACGCACCAATCCTGAAACATCCTGCGTGTTGAGACGCTGCACCAGATTGGCGGAAAGCGCGGTACGGATTTCTTCACCCAGAGGGCTGAGCCAACGTTCGTTATCCAGTACGACGGCGCCGCTGTCACCCTGTCGAACAACACGCTGCGACGTATCAAGCTGCGCTGGCACGCCAACGGGCAGCACATCGATGAAAAAGGGGGCTGAGTGCGCCGTGGTTACCGCTGGTGCCGCGGGTGACAGCAGCGTGTGATAACGCACCGGAGGCGACGAACAGGCGCTCAGCGATGCAATAACGATAAGCGATAAGAGTCGTGTCGCACGCTTCATCTTGAAGATCCTTCTCGGGAAAGGGAATCGCGGTTAGCTGTCGGCGATGCGTCGTCTGGCCGCCCTTGCAGCAGCGATTCCGGGTGACGGTCGATCTGTTCGGCCAGGCTGCGCAGGGCGCGTAGCGTGCGCTGAATTTCCTGTAATGACTGCGTGATGCCCAACTGCATCGGTGAATCCTCTTCCAGCACATCCTGTGCGCGGCGTGCGGCCAACTGCATGTTTTTCATCAACCGATTGGCTTCCGGTAATGTCTGCCCGTTGACCTGTCGCAGCGCTTTATTGGCTTCTACCAGCGTGGTGTTCATGTTGCGGCCAATCTCATCCAGCGGCAGGTTGTCGATCTTGCCGATGATGCTGGCCATCTGCGTTTGTAGCCGATCAAATCCGCCATTGACGGTGGGTAAAACCAACGGACGGGCGTTGATATCGAAAGGTGTTTTCGCGGCATCGGGTACAAAATCGAGTGAGATATAGAGCTGTCCGGTCAGCAAATTGCTCGGTGCAACCTGTGCACGCAGGCCGTGTTCCACCAGATCGCGGGTAAATTCGGCAGTTTGCTGTTCGAGCGATGTCGCTGACTTAGGCAGCTTGTCCAGTACGTTGCCGAGACGGTTAGGGAACACTTCAATACTGACGACCGTCGGGAAGCGATAGCCCGTTTTGCGGTAATCCAGCTCAATGGCGGTCACGTTGCCGATTTTGACGCTGGAGAATTCAACGGGTGCACCGATCTCCAGACCGTGCAGCGAACGATCGAAGCGGAGTTTGAAGAGGATTGGCGGACCGTCGGGCGGTGATAGGGCTGATTCCCGATCGCTCGCCAGTTTGTAGGTTGTCAGCGGTTCCGGGCGGGTAACTGCGCTGTCCAGATCGGGGGTAGAAAACGCGATACCACCAGCCATCACAGCAGCGAGGGTTTGCGTTCTGAGGCGAAAGCCGTTGGCGTCAACCGAGAGATCCACGCCGCTGGCATTCCAGAAGCGGGTATTTGGCGTAACAAAGCGGTCATAGGGCGCGTCGATAAAAACCTGAAGCTGGACGCTGCGACCATCGCGGTTTAACTGATAGGACGCGACGCGGCCGACGGGAATACGGCGATAGTAAACCGGTGAACCGCTATCCAGCGATCCAAGATCGTCGGCCTGAATGATAAAACGGCTGCCCGGCATGCCGTTAATCACCGCGGGCGGCGACTCTAAACCGACAAAGCGGGTTTCTCCCTGAGTCGACTCGCCTTTATCGGCCCCGATGTAAGCACCGGAAAGCAGAGTGTCGATACCCGTCACGCCGTTGATACCGACGCGCGGGCGAACCACCCAGAAGCGGCTATCGGCATGCGCCAGATTTTCCGCATTTTTATTGAGCAGCACCGTGACGAGAACCTGCTTACTGTCCGGGCTCAGCGAGATGTCTTTTACGGTGCCTACCGCCACGTCTTTGTATTTGACGATGGTGCGACCTGCCTCAAGGCCAGTAGCGCTCTGGAAGGAAATCACGATCTCCGGTCCGGTATCCGACCAGGTGTGGATCAACATGGCGAGTCCCGTTAGCATCGCGAGCGCCGGTACCAGCCAGATCAAGGAGATTCGCCAGCGTTGGCGAACGATCACTGGATCGCCGGGGTGTTCGTGGATCATTTTTTGTCACCTTTCCAGATAAGACGCGGGTCATAGCTCATGGCAGATAACATGGTCAGTATCACCACCAGCCCAAAAAAAAGAATGCCACTGCGGGGTTCCGCTTCACTCAGGGGAGGAAATCTGACGAGCGCAGAGACGGCGCCAATGACGACGATATCCAGCATAGACCAGTAGCCCACCCATTCTGTTAGCCGATACAGCGCGGCGCGCTCGGCCATCGCCTTACGGCTTTTTTGGCGTGACATGAAGAGCAGCAGGCCAAGAATCAGAAATTTCATACAGGGGATGACGATGCTGGCGGTAAAGATCAGCAGGGCGATGCCGTAGTCGCCGCTGTGCCAGAAATCCATCACGCCGCTTAAGATGGTGCTTTCGCTCCCCAGTCCGAACAGACGGGTGTACATCACGGGTAACACGTTGGCGGGGATATAGAAAATCAGCGCGGCAACCAGCAGCGCAGAAGAGTACGCGGTGCTGTCTTTGTGGGAAGGCGTCAGCCGCGACCGACAGCGTGGGCAACGTACTACATCGTGCGAGTCGGCATCATGCTGGCAAACGAGGCCGCATACCGGACAGGCGACCAACGGCAACGGCTGGGCGGACAGATCACTTTTCATGGCTGACCACGCTGCGGTTACCGTCCGTGGGCACCAGCGACCACAGTGGGCGAAGGTCCACGCTGTTGACGACGACGAGCAGCAGCATCAGCGCCGCCAGCGCCCAACAGCCTGCCCCTGGCATCACCTGCATAAAACCGGAGAGCTTGATGGCGGCGATCAGAAAACCCAACGTCGCAATTTCCAGCATGCTCCAGGGACGAAGCCACAGCAGTATCTTCATTACAGGAATAAAACCGGGGGCGCAGCGGCCTTGATTAGCGAACATCAGCACCCAGCCAGTCAGCATGATTTGCAGAAAGGGGGCAATAATCAGGAGAAAAAAACAGCCTATCGCCAGCGGCAGGGTCGCACCGTTGGCCAGTGCGAGCGCCGCTTGCCACAGCGTTGCCGTATTCTGGAGCGCATGAAAACTGACGGTCAGTACCGGATAGATATTGGCGATAAAAAACAGGATGGCTGCCGTTTGGATCAGCGCCAGTCGATGTCCGGTATGCATCCAGCCTGAACGATACAGTGTGGCCTGACAGCGCGTGCAGCGTGCTGCCTCACCGGGGTTTAACGCCCGGTAATGGTGCACGCTGTCGCAGTGCGGACAGATAATTAAGTGAGGGTAGATTGTCATCATGCTGTTCCGCACCGTTATCTCTAGGTTTTCCGCTTACTTCAGCATGTCAGCCAGTTCTTCAGCCGCTTTGTCGATACCCACCTCTGCGGCGCTCAGTGCACCCACGCTGGCGCTGACGTTCATGGCGTTCGGATACTGCTTCGCGACATAGGCATTGAGTAGTTTGTTGGTCGTCGCATCATAAATTTCAACGGCATAGCTTACCGATCCGTTGAGCAGACCTTCCTTACCACGAATGGATTGCACGATGTTGTATGGCCCGCCAGCCAGGTCGAATTTGGTAAACGTACCGGCAACCGGCGTCGTGGTATCGGCGCCCGTCAGCGTCAGTTTCAGCCGCAGTGTACCGGGCGCAGGCGCCGTCACTTCGTTGAAACGGGAGCGTAAGGTTTTACTGAACGTATCCTGCATATAGGCGGCCAGCGACTGTCTGTCCTGCTGTGACATGTCATTAAATTGGTTGTCGCTTCCCTGATAAATGCTGACGGGATCGATGATGATGTGGGTGTATTGCTTCCAGTCGACGGTCGTGGTGTAACGGTAAGGAATGCGATCTGCGTGCTCACCGGTGTTTTGTGCCAATTGCGACGACGATGCGATACCGCTGTAGCGCACGGGGGGATTACTTGCGCAGCCTGCGAGTACGACAGCCAGAGCCAATACGGTAGGACGTGCAACCCGGGATAATGTGAACATATGAGAATCCTGTAAAGAGAACCGCGGAATCGCGTGATAACACGCAGCCTTAGCGACGCAGCGTTGAATGACGGTCACCATGCGTACTTTTAAAACTAAACTGTACGGTATCGTTTTAGTTTTTTCTGCTTGTGGTGTCAAGAGAGGCGTGAGGTTTTCTTCTCAGGCAACATTTCTGTCACGATTTGGGATAAGGTGTTGGCAAATTCTGCCGATATTAATGGTTCAGGGAATGTTATCTGCACCTTAAGGATGCTAGCCGACTGTTATACTGAAGAGGGCTGATATCCGTCTACTGCTCCGATGATTGCCATCGTTGGATGATGAGGTTGACACACTTAAAAATATTTTACGTTTGACGCTGGATAAGATTGAAGAACACGACTATCACGTACAGTGGAGCGGTCGGATGTTGGTTCCTGTTTGCTCACATCTCGAATGTTGCCTTGTTACGGTATACCTATAATGACTCGCACTGAGGAAAGCATGGATAATTTTCAAAAAGAAATCGATGAGAGAACAAACCTCACCTCTGCTAATAAATTTGAACTCTTATTATTCCAGCTGGGCAAATCACCCGAAGGTGGCAAATCTGAGCTGTTTGGCATCAACGTATTTAAACTGCGTGAAATCGTGCCGATGCCGACCTTGACCAAAGCGGCTGGTATGACATCGCCGATGCTGGGTATGGTTAACATTCGTGGGCAAATCATTCCTGTTATCGATCTTCCCGCCGTGGTGGGCAGCAAGCCGGAAACCGGTCTGAACATTCTTCTTATCACTGAGTATGCGCGCAGTACGCAGGCGTTCGCTGTGGAATCGGTCGACGATATCGTTCGTCTGGAATGGAGCCAGGTTTTGGCTGCCGAAGCGGGCATCAGTAACACCTACATCACAAGTATCGCGCGTCTTGATACCGACAAGGACAGCAATCGTCTGGCGCTGGTGCTGGATGTTGAACAGATTCTGTTTGATATCATTCCTGGCGATCGTGAAACCAAGCTCAAGGACGCGGAAGAGAAAATCTACCCTTACACGCCTGGCGCGATTGCGATTGTGGCGGAAGACTCCAAAGTCGCTCGTTCACTGCTTGAACAGGGTCTAACCCAGATGGGCATTCCGTTTAGCATGCACATCACCGGACAGGAAGCCTGGAATAAGATACGGCAAATCGCGCAAGAAGCGCAGTCGGAAGGCCGACCTATCTCGGACAAAATTTCACTTGTCCTGACCGACCTGGAAATGCCGGAAATGGACGGCTTTACGCTGACCAGAAATATCAAACGTGAAGAATTCCTGAAGAATATCCCTGTGGTGATTCACTCTTCACTGTCCGGCAGCGCGAACGAAGATCACGTGCGTAATGTTGGCGCGGATGCCTATGTGGCGAAATTCGAAATCAACGAGCTGTCGTCGGCGATTCAGACTGTACTGAATAAAGTACGTCGTTAATCGTTCCTGCGGTCACCGCATTCGGCCTTTGCCTCCTCCTGAAGGGAGAGGGCAGAGGCCGATTTTTTTAGCGAGCGACTGTTTTTAACCGCTGACTTTAACTTCTGACACTTATACCGACATGTCCACGTTCTGGCCCCAAAGCAAGCCGAGCCAGAAAGACGCCGCCGTCAGAAAAGTGTGGTTATCAGAATGAGGTCGTTACCCCCGCATAGTAGGCACGTCCCGGTTCGTTATAGGTGGAAGCGCCTTTCGCCTCGCGATAAATCTGCTTATCAAGCAGGTTACTGATACCGGCATTGACGCGCAGGTTCTTGCTGAATTGGTAGTTCACCCCGACGCCCGCAACGGAGTAGCTGCCGATTTCGCGTGAGGAAAGCCCGCTGTTGTACTCTGTCCAGTTCGTCGCGTACTGACGCGGTTTTTGCTTGCCGTACATTGTCCAGCTAACGTTGGCAGACAGCTTGTCCGTAGCCTGCCAGTCCAACTGGGTATTGACGGTGTATTTCGGGATGATCGACAGCGGATTGCCGGTGTCTTTATTTTTCGATTCAATCATATAGGTGGCGTTGGTGCTCCAGTCCAGCGTGTCTTCGATCACGGGTACCAACAGGTTGGCTTCGAGCCCTTCCACCAGCGCTTTACCGCCATTCTCCCAACGCAAAATCGCCGCATTTGACTGCGTCAGCCCGAGGATATCGGTGCCGGAAACAATCTTGTTTTTATAGTCATTACGGAAATAGGTTACGCCCGCCTGCCAGCCGGCATGTTTGAATTCCAGCCCGATTTCTTTGTTGACGCTGATTTCAGGATCCAGATTGTCATTGCCCGCCAGATAGCAGCCGCCGCCGTTATTATAATCCACGCCGAACGGGCAGCCGTTACCGCGCGAATAAAGCAAATAACCGGTAGAGGATTGATAAAGGTTTGGTGCTTTAAAGGCGCGCGCGATACCGGCTTTCACGCTGAACATCTCGCCCAGCTCCTGTTGGATGTTCAGGCTGGGGCTATAATTGCCGCCAAATTTATCGTGATAATCGAAACGCAGGCCGGGGATCACTTTGGTACCGGGCACAACTTCGATGTTGTCTTCAAAATAGAGCGCACTGAGCTCTGCGCTGTTTTTACTGCTGCGCTGAGCAGGGTTGACGGATGTACCGGGGAGCGTATCTCGGCTGTCTCCTGTGTAGCTGCTGGAGGAGGGGTCGTTTAACTGCTCTCGATTCCACTCTGCGCCTAGTGTGAGCGTTTGCTCGGCCCAAAGTTCAAGCGGGATATTCAGTTCGCTGTTAATGCGCAGATTCTTCAAACGGCTGGTACTGTAGCGATCGCTATTGATTGAGCCTTCAAAGCGGCCGAACAATCCTTCGTCAAGCCGGGTGTTATTGGTTTGGTCGTAAGCAATACCCAGCTTGGATTGTCCCCAATCCCAGATACCGTTGTGCGTAATGGCATAATTCTGGCGGTACAGTCGATTGGTTTCCGCTCCGCTTTTTGCCAGACTTTCGGGGATGACCCCTCCGCCGCTGAATTGTGTATCGCCGGTATAGATATTGCCCTGACGGCTATAGCCCGCTTCAACATCAACGATCTGCTGCGGTGAGAGTTTCCAGGACAGCAGCGTATTGAGGTCTTTATTACGCACACCTTCGCGTCCGGCCGCGGCAGAACCGTTCTGGTTACGGTTGATATCCCAACTGTCGGAATCGGTTTTATTGATATTGCCGTACAGGCGCATGGTGAGCGCATCACCGGCCAGCGGGCCGCTCAGGTTGATATTGGCGCGGCGTGTGGCACCTTCTTTGCTGTTTTCTGGCTGATTGCCGTACAGCGAGAGCGAGCCGGCCCAGACGGTGGACGGGCGCTTGGTGATGATGTTCACCACGCCGCCAGCCGCACCGGAACCGTAGCGCGCTGCCGCTGGGCCACGGATGACTTCAATGCGTTCCACTTCTTCTACCGGCACCCAGTTAGTGTCGCCTCGGGTATCCCGTTCGCCATCCCAGGCGTAGCGAATCGCGTTACGTGAGGTCACCGGGCGACCGTCAATGAGAATCAGCGTATTTTCCGGCCCCATTCCGCGCAGATCGATCTGGCGGTTGTTGCCTCTGGCCCCGGTGGCGCTATTGCCTGTGAGGTTCACGCCCGGCATCTTACGGATAATGTCGGAGAGATCGTTAACGGGCGGCGCTTTTTTAATATCGTCCGCCGTGATGATCGACACTCCGGGTTGCTGTTTTAATTCCTGCTCAGCGGTGGCCTTGACGGTCATCACATCCTCGTCGGCGGCCTGCGCCGTGCCTAAGTGTGCACCGAGTAGTCCGGCAACGATCAGTGCCAGTGGCTTTATGGTATGGAATTGCTGTTTGTGCATTTTTTATTTTTCATCCCTAACGACGCGCATATGTACGAATGCAAACGAGAGTTATTTGCGTTTGGTAATTTGGCAAAAAATAGTACATATGTACAGTTTTATTGTAAAGGGCAGAGAGAAGGAGAAGAAGGTGGGCAATAATTGGGAGGTAAACGGTTTTCCCGCGGGAAAACCGTATGGTTTAGCGAAAGGCGTTATACAGTGCTGAAACCGACTGATAAACCAGATCACGCGGCAGCGTGCGCTCGTGTTTTTCCAGCAGTGCGCGGATGAAAAAACCGTTCAGTAGCGTACCCAGCGGCAGCGCGGCGCTGTCGGGAGCGACCACCTTGATGATGGCGACAACGGTATTAGACCATTCGAGCGCGATGGGACGCAGGGAAGGACGCGAAATGGCAGCGGTAAATAACTCGTACTCGCGCGCCAGATCGTCAATATCCTCGATGCCGCGCATGACAAAATCGGTCAGGACATCGCGCGGGTCGTCGTGGCGACGCTGATGAAACCAGCTAAACATATCATCGCGAAACAGGGCAATCGCACTGCGCATCACGGCATTTAGCATGTCGTCCAGGCTGTTAAAATGGTAGGTAGTCGACCCTAACGGTACGTGGGCTTCACTCGCGACAGCGCGGTGCGTTAATGCACTAATACCGTCACGTTTGATGATATTCGTGGCCGTTTCGACAATATGCGCCGCACGGGAATGCACCGCTTCCAACCCAGTGCCGCTTGGCGTGACGCCTTTCTCTGCCAGCCAGGCGATCGCCTGTTCAGAGAGTGTTTCTCCGACCGGCATGAGGGGCATTTTTCGCGAGTAAGCAGTGGTGGGGGCTGGCGGCGCTGTGCAGCGATCAGCGGTGACCTGTGCGGTTGCCGTGCTGGTGCGAGCGTCTGGTTGGAACAAGGATTTGGCATCATCAATCATCGTCTGCCGTTCCTCGCGATCCAGCGTCACGAAGCCCAGTCCCTGTAACAGAAAAACGCCTTCTGTGGCGAGAAATGCCAGACGGATACGCTGCATGGTCGGCGTGGCGTCACGCAGCCGATCCAGTCGGGTGCGATAAAATTCCCGCACGGGTTCCAGCATAGCGGGGGAGTGAACCAGCGCGGTGAGCAGACCCACCGCGCGCGATGTTGTCTCGTCTTCTTCCTGACCTATCGCCGTAATATGGCCCAGTACATCGGCGTGAGGCTGGTTGGCGTAGCGTGCGGTTTGCTGCTGCGCCTCCTGCTCAAAACGTGCCAACTCACGCGACAGCATGGTCATGATCAGCTGGTCTTTACTGGGAAAGCTGTAAACCAGTCCGCCTTTGCTAATGCCCGCTTCGGCGGCAACGGCATCTAACGTAAAACGATGCACGCCATCGCGCAGCAGCACCTGTTCTGCGGCGTCCAGAATCCGATCGTTTCGAATGGTTTTTTTGCGCGCCATCACATTGCCTTGTATTTTCGACTGGTCAGTCATATATTGCGCTCAGCAATACGCATCTTATCCGATTCGCACTCCCTTTGCTGTCGGTTATTCACGATTGAGTGGTCTATTTTTGAGGTGTTATCGATGTCTGATTCGTCTTTACTGGCGTCGCGCAGTTTTATTCTCATCGGCATTTTAGGCATTCTGTGTGCGTTTGATGCCATGTCGATTGATATGTATCTCCCGGCTTTTCCTGCGATCCAGCAGGATATTGGGGCGGACGCGGCGGGAATGCAGACCTCGCTGTCGGTCTTTTTGATCGGGCTGGCGCTGGGTCAACTGGTCTATGGCCCACTGACCGATCGCTATGGTCGAAAAGGGCCGCTGCTGCTGGGCATTGTGTTGTTTTCCGCGTCTTCTTTGCTGATCGCCCACGCTTCCACGCTATCGTGGTTTGTCTTTTTCCGCCTGATGCAAGGCCTTGGCGGTGCCGCTGGATTGGTGATCCCGCGCGCCATCGTGGCGGATTTGTACTCGGAGCGCGATGCCGCAAAGGTGTTCTCGCTGCTCATGCAGGTGATGGCGATAGCGCCGATTATTGCGCCGCCGTTGGGCAGTGTGCTGCTTGGCTCGCTGGGGTGGTCAGCCATTTTCTGGGTACTGACGGTTGTTGGTATGCTGATGTTGTTTGCCACCTGGCGCTGGGTGCCGGAAAGCCTGCCGCGCCGTGACCGCGTCAGTGGCGGGATGCTGTCAGCGTTAACGGGTTATGCCGCACTGCTGCGGCAGAGAAAATTCATGGGCTATACGCTGTCCGGCTCTTTCGTGATGGGCGGCCTGTTTACCTACATTGGTGCGTCTGCCTTTATCTTTATTGAATATTTCCACCTGTCGCCCACCACTTACAGCTACATTTTTGCATCGAATGCCCTCGGCATGGTGGTGCTGGGACAGATCAATATCTTTCTGCTGAACCGCTGGCGTGAATATCAAATCTTGCCGGTCGGGATCGCGCTGCATGTTGTGGGAGGGCTGGTGCTATCCGGCGTTCTGCTGGCGGGTGTGGCGTCACTGTGGGTTGTTACAGCATTGCTATTCCTGACCATGAGCTTCCTGAGTCTGGTGTTCGGCAATGTGGTGGCGGTGGCGATGAATGCGGCACCGGGCCAGACCGGTTCGGCTTCCTCGCTGCTCGGCGTATTGCAGTATGTCTTTGGCGGGGTAGCCGGCGTGGTTATGGGGGTCATACATGATGGTACGCTGCTTCCACCAGTAATGTTACTCACAGCCTGTGCAATAGGTGCGCTGTTGAGCGGGGGGTACGCCGCGCGGCAGGCGGATAGCAATATTGTGGAAGAGGCGTCGGTCGATAGCCGCGCGCCGGAAAGAGAAGGGCGCTGAAGGTAAATCGGGAGGCCGCCTGCACCGATCGGCAGGCGGCAGACGATTAATCCAGATCGGATGCCTGATGGCGCTCGGCGACCTGCTCGGATTCGTCGCCCCAGGTGCGGTTGACCTTGCGACCGCGAATCACCGCTGGACGGGCAGCAATCTCGTCAGCCCAACGGATCACATGCGTGTATTCGTGTGCGGACAGGAACTCTGCGGCGGAGTAAAGCGCGTTTTGTACCAGCCCGCCGTACCACGGCCAAACCGCGATATCGGCAATCGTGTAGCTGTCGCCAGCCAGATAGCGGCTTTCTGCCAGTCGGCGGTTGAGCACATCCAACTGACGCTTGGTTTCCATCGTGAAACGGTTGATCGGGTATTCAAATTTTTCCGGCGCGTAGGCGTAGAAATGGCCGAATCCACCGCCAACGTAAGGCGCTGAGCCCATCTGCCAGAAGAGCCAGTTCAAGGTTTCCGTGCGCGTAGCGAGATCGTTCGGCAGCAGCGCACCAAATTTCTCGGCCAAATACACCAGAATGGAACCGGACTCAAACACGCGAACCGGTTTGTCGCCGCTTTGATCAAGCAACGCCGGGATTTTGGAGTTCGGATTGACGTCGACAAATCCGCTGGAGAACTGATCTCCATCGCCTATCTTAATCAGCCACGCATCGTACTCGGCACCCGAGTGACCCAGTGCCAGCAGCTCTTCCAGCATGATCGTGACTTTCACGCCGTTCGGCGTCGCCAGCGAATAAAGTTGAAGCGGATGTTTGCCAACGGGCAGCGCTTTTTCGTGCGTCGGACCGGCTATCGGACGGTTAATATTGGCGAAGGCACCACCGGAAGAGGCGGGCTGCCAGACTTTTGGCGGCACATAGGTTGGGGACGTAGCCATTGAAAAACTCCTTATGCATGAAAAGAGAGCGAGTTAAGGTAACACCATAACAAACTCACGCCGCTCGCTGATACCGTTCTGTTCTATCTCTACTACCTATTGATATAACGTGAGATCCGCACATGGCTGAGGGGGATGGCCAATATGCGGATCGCCGTCAGGGTTTAATAACCCACGGTAAAGCGTTGACGGGAGTGTGCCGGGTTTTCAATTTCATCAACCAGTGCGGCAGCGTAGTCCTCAAACGAGATGCTGCTGCCCTTGTCAGTACTCAGCAGTGTGTCTTTGCCGAGACGGAACGTGCCCGTGCGCTGGCCCGGAACAAACTCGGCGGACGGAGAGAGGAATGACCAATCAAGATCTTTCTCCTGTTTTAACAAGTCGAGGAAGGCTGCACCACGAGAGGCTTCAGGGCGGTAAGCATCAGGGAAGTCCGGCTGATCGATTAGACGCTGACCCGGTGCAATTTCCAGACTCCCGGCGCCGCCGACGACCAGATAGCGTTTTACCCCTGCGGCTTTCACGGCTGCAATCAGAGTCGCCGGGTCGGATGAACCAAATTTAACCGCGCTGACCACCGCATCATGCCCTTTGAATAAGGCGACCAGCGCATCTTTATCCAGCGCGTCTCCCTGCTTAGCGGTGACGTTCGGCAGCGAGGCAATTTTTTCTGGATGGCGTGCAATGGCGGTGACCGTATGCCCACGGTCTGATAATTCTTTAAGAATGCGTGAACCGGCATCGCCTGAGGCGCCAATGAGTGCGATATGTGACATGTAGACTCCTTATTTTCTTGTTTTGGGACTAAGTAACAAAAATAGACTATAGAGAATCTGGATGGTACATTGCCGACTTTTCTCCGACAAGAAGTCACCGGCATGCAACCAGGTCACACAGAAATGACTAATGACACACTCCTCACTGACACGGTTAACCCAAAAACGTCGGCGGCGGAAAGCCTCGACGATTCCGCGTTTGACCATCCTTGTCCAATCCGTGATGTGTTGGATCGCATCGGCGATCGGTGGAGTCTGTTGATACTAGAAGCGCTGGCGCAAAAGACGCTGCGTTTTAACGAATTACATCGCCATATCGACGATATTTCGCGTCAGATGCTGTCACGTACGTTAAAACGGCTAGAGACGGATGGGTTTATTTATCGGACGATTTATGCAGAAGTTCCCCCGCGCGTGGAATACACGCTGACGCCACTCGGGCACTCCTTTTTGCAGCCCATGCAGCTGTTAATTCAGTGGGCCGATCGGAACCATGCCGAAATTTGTCGCTCTCGCCGCCAGGCCAGACAACGCGATGCCTGAACGAGCATTTGACGCTTAATCAATTGGTCTCCCCACGCTAAATACCACCACATCGTGCGACCTTGCTCGCACGATGAGTGTCATTTTATTTTATCTCCACAGAAGTATTGGAATACCGTTTCCGGTTTCGTTCACTGGCCTGTGCATATCGTCTGCAGCCACTTCATAATCCAAATTATAGCTTTACCGCTATGCGTGAGAGGGTACAAAAAACGCAAGTAGAAATGGCGCAGGTGCTTGGCTTAAAACAGCCGACCGTGGCGGTAATGGAGAAACCTAGCCGTGACCTGAAGCTTTCCACACTCAAACGCTATGTCGAGGCGACTGGCAGTAAACTACGCCTTGATATTGAGCTACCGGACGGCTCCCATTACGAGTTCACGCTGTAGCGCTTCATCCTCACCGTGGCGTGCTGAATGGTTCCCACTGCGACAGGTATTTTCGGACTTAAGTTAATGACTTTCACTGAGATTTAGCTCTGGCTGTGCGTCCCCGTGTCGCGGGTTTGACGGGCACCGTTTGGCCGTATTCCATCCACCATGCTGTTAACGCCTGCATGGTTGGGCCAAGCCCGCGAGCCTTATCCGTGATTTCATACTCGACGCGCGGAGGAACTTCTGCGAAAACGGTGCGGGATACCAAACCATCGGTTTCCAGTTCTCGTAGTTGGACTGTCAACATGTGTTGAGTAATGCCGGGTATCGCTTTTCTGAGTTCTCCAAAGCGATAAATTCGTTGGTTAAGCAGCCACATAATCTCTAGCTTCCATTTGCCTGCTAACAGCCCAAATGCGCGGCGCATTTCCTCATGCATATTGATTTCAGTATCGCCATTAGTCTTATTTACCATACTAACCATCACTATTTCATCCTACTTGCGGTAATTCATATTAGCAGACATTCTGCACTAACGTTGAAAAACACGCTTGAGGAAACGTCATGCAAACACATTACATCTATTGGATAAGTACAACACTGTTGTCATTGCTATATATCGCCTCCGCGATGCTCTACATCACCAAAAAGGCGTGGGTTCGCCAAACGCTGATCGACTTTGGTTACCCCGGCTATCTTCTACCTCTCCTTGTCGCAGTAAAGATTCTGGCTGTCGTCGCCATACTTTCCCGGATCAGCGTGCTGCTCAGCGATCTGGCCTATGCGGGGATGTTCTTTCACCTGCTTCTTTCGGCTCTCGCGCATATTGGCGTACGCAAACCTGGTGGAGCATTACCGGCAGGGCTAGGGCTCGTACTGTTGATTGCTTCATTTGCTACCCAAAATGCGGCGCGTGATCTCCCTTCGCCATATGGCGATGTCATTACAGGACAGCACCAGACGCTCAGCGGGCAAGCGAGTGCGCAAGGCTAACCAGTCAGGCTATTGCTGACGTATTTGCCTGTGAATAGAAACCTCGTTCTTTTGGTATTTCACATTTTAAATAGATAAGGAGGCGACATGAAAGTGACTCTGTTCGGCGCGACAGGAAAAACAGGGCGTTATTTGATTGCCGAGGGCCTTAAGCGCGGAATAGCGCTGACGGTATTTGCGCGCACGGGGTCTTTATTTGACGATCCAAATGTCCGCATTATTCGCGGTGAATTAACCGATAACGCCGTGCTAAAAGATGCGATTCAGGGCGCGGATGCCGTGTTATCTGCGCTTGGGCCGACCCGATTTACCCACCCCAAAGATTTGCCGATTACCCGGGCGATGCAATCCATTATTACGGTGATGAAACAGGAAAATGTCATCCGCCTGATTGCTGTATCAACCGGAACGGCGGCTGATCCAGACGATGGATCTGACTGGAGAGTTCAGTTTCCTGCATGGTTGATCAAAATTATGATGGCAAGTTCTTATCAGGACATTATTGCTCTCGCAAAAACAGTTCGCGTCTCTGAATTAGATTGGACGTTAGTTCGTGCCGCCTTTCTTAATCATCATCCCGCGTCGGGCCGCCTTAATGTGGGGCTTTATGGCAAGACCCAACATTCAATGACGTTATCCCGTGAAGAATTAGCGAAGTTCATGTTTGATCAGCTACGGGATGATCGGTTCATAAAAATGGCACCGGGAATTAGCACGAAATGAAATGTGTCTGCATTAATCTGGCGCACGTAATCATAAATTGAGGCTTTGATTTATGATCCCCACTCATAAACTCATGCTGATTTGGCACGATTATCCTCTGAACTAAACCCTCTATGATATTTCAGTTCTCCCCGTAACAGCGCGCTGTCGCGATCGTTAGGTCGTTTAAGGGCGGTGGATACGGTGTAATTTTTTCGTGAGGAAGAAATATGAAAGAGGTCAATGTTGTTATTGGAGCAGGATCAATTGGTCAGGCCATCGCGCGGCGTGTCAGTCAGGGTAAACGCGTTCTTATGGCCGATCTGCGTCAGGAAAATGCGGATGCCGCAGCCAAGGTGCTACGTGAGGCCGGTTTTGATGTCGAAACCACCGTTGTTAATGTGGCGCACCGTGAATCCGTTCACGCTTTGGTGGAGAAAGCTGCATCAATGGGGAACGTCATGGGCGTTATTCTCTCTGCGGGTGTTTCCCCTTCGCAGGCTACAGCGGAAATGATTCTGAATGTGGATCTGTATGGAACAGCAGTCGTTCTCGAAGCATTCGGTCAGATCATTGCTCAAGGGGGCGCTGCGATTGTCATCGCATCGCAGTCAGGCCATCGGTTGCCACCACTAACGATCGAGCAAAACGCGGCTCTGGCGACAACGCCAACGGAAGCGCTCCTGAGTCTGCCCATGTTACAGCTTGAGCAGATCGCTGACACATTACACGCTTACCAACTGTCCAAGCGTGGGAACACATTAAGGGTGATGGCCGAAGCGGTTAAGTGGGGAAAACGCGGTGCCAGAGTTAACGCTATCAGTCCGGGGATTATCTTCACACCTCTGGCGAATGATGAACTGAACGGGCCACGAGGTGAGGGGTATCGCAAGATGCTGGAAAATTCGCCTGTTGGTCGTGGTGGTAATCCTGATGAAGTTGGTGCGCTTGCGGCGTTATTGATGGGGCCGGAAGGAACCTTTATCACCGGCAGCGATTTCCTGATGGATGGCGGCGTAACGGCATCTTATTGGTTTGGTGAACTTGCGCCAGCCAAGAGCTGAACGCCGGTGAGCTACGATGAGGAGATAGAATCTGCCTCTGAGTGGTCTGTAAATGTCTATTGGGGATGATGATGAAAAGGAAAGCGGTTATATCGTTGATGACGCTGTTCAGTTTGGGTTTACCCGCCTCCCAGCCTGTAGCCCAAACTGCGCTTTCAGATGGAAGCCGTTTAGATACAGGGGGACACGTGACTACAGGGAAAACGTACACTAATTCACTTGGTATGCGCTTTGTTGCGATTCCCGCGGGTAACTATCTGATGGGGTCGGCAGACGCGGAGGCCGACAGTCGCGAAAAGCCACAGCATAAAGTAACAATTTCTCATGCTTTTCTGATCGGCCAAACCGAGGTCACGCAAGCAGACTGGTTAGCGGTTATGGGAGAGGCGTCTTTTGATCGCGATCGCTCGAATCCCTATTATCGCCTCCCGGGTATGGCGGCGCGTATTACCCACCCAAATCATCCGGCGACCGTTTCCTGGTTAGATGCCATGGAGTTTATTGCGAAATTGAATCAACGCGAGGGCGTCAATGTTTACCGTTTACCGACAGAAGCCGAATGGGAATATGTCGCCAGAGCGGGAACCGCCAGTCCTTATTTCTTTGGGAACGATGCCACATTATTAAATGACTATGCCTGGAATGGCGAAAATTTTGTATCCGGCGGAACGCACCCTGTTGGTAAGAAAAAGCCTAATCAATGGGGCGTGTACGACATTTATGGCAATGTGTGGGAATGGGTCAGTGACTATTATAGCAACGACTATTATTCGCAGAGTCCTGTCATTGATCCACAAGGGCCAGACCACGGCAGTTCCCGCGTGGTTCGCGGAGGAAGCTGGCACAGCACGGCTGATGGCTGGCATAGCGCATGGCGAAAACCATATTCAGAGGATTATCGGGGGATCAGTATTGGGTTCAGAGTGGTGTTAGCGCGATTGCCGGAGGAAATGAATTAACGGTATGTCCGGCAATGGAAATATATTGAATTTCCCCCATGTTACTTGTTTTTTATCTCTCTTTTTTTCTGATTCAATTAATTATCTGGTTGTAACGCCAGCTTTTTATGACGGCGTTATCGTCATCCATGCTTAATACATCGTGTTAAGGAATAAATATGAAATACCGTCAATTAGGTCGTAGTGGGTTAGAGGTTTCTGCTCTTGGTATGGGCGCGATGAATTTAAGTTTTGGCACAGGGCGTGCGGTCGATGATACAACGGGCATCAATGTGATTCATGCCGCGATTGAACGGGGGATTACATTTTTTGATACGGCAGAAGCCTATGGGCCTTATATCAATGAACAGTTAGTTGGGAAAGCGCTCCAGCCATATCGTGATAAGGTTATTATCGCCACCAAATTTGGTTTCAGGCTGGAAAATGGCGCGATAACCGGAGTGGATAGCCGCCCGGAAAATATCCGTACGGTAGCGGAAGCGTCGCTGAAGAGCCTGAAAACAGATTATATCGACTTATTTTATCAACACCGTGTGGATCCGAATATCCCAATTGAAGACGTGGCAGGAACGCTAAAAGATCTGATTCAGGAAGGAAAAATTCGCCACTATGGCTTATCGGAGGCGGGCGCTGAGACGATTCGCCGGGCACACGCTATCCATCCTGTCACCGCTGTCCAGAACCAATATTCGTTGTGGACGCGTGAGCCAGAAGCGGAAGTTTTGCCAGTATGTGAAGAATTAGGTATTGGATTTGTTCCGTGGGGGCCGCTGGGGACGGGGTTCCTGACAGGGACGATTGATGCGACGACCACCTTCGACAGTGCGACTGATTTACGAGCGAATTTCCCGCGATTTACCCCCGATGCCATCAAAGCCAATATGCCGTTTGTTGATGTGCTGCGTGATATCGCTGCGAAGAAACAGGCGACCCCGGTTCAGATTGCGTTAGCCTGGCTGCTGGCGCAAAAGCCCTGGATTGTTCCTATTCCGGGAATGGATAAGGTGGAGTATCTCGATGACAATCTTAAGTCTCTCGCGCTGACGTTGAGTGCAGCAGACTTATTTGCTATGGACGCGTTATTTTCCCGTATCCCTATTCAGGGTAACCGTTTGGATGATGGCCTGCTTTCGATGTCTGAATAATGATAACGGCCTGAATAATGATCGCGACGCTGAGACGTATTACCGCTGATTCATCGCGATTTTGATTCTCTGATAAAAGGGGCAAATGTTTGCCCCTTTGAAAAAAGGCATCAGATATCAGCGACGCGGCGTATCGCCTCTTTAACATGCGCTGGCTCTAACGCTTCTGCCATATTGTCGATATCCAATATACCGTCATTTTTCTCTGGCCGATCTGCTGCCAGTGCGGCGAATAGCGGCGTCAGGTTTGCCTGTGCGTGACCTCTTTCAGCAACCAATTCAAACGTTTTGTTGATAGCGGCACTATCTGTCAGGCTGGCGACTAAAATCTCTGCAATTTGACGGCGTGAAATGACGCCATCATCTGGCGTTCCGGTATGCCGTTGGTCACCCTGTAGCAGAGTAATGTGATGTTGGTCGGGCGAATGGTAATCAAACCAACCGGGGCGGACGATAGTGTAAGGATGACCGCTGGCGCGGACGAGACGTTCTGAACGACGCTTCCAATCATGGGCTTCGGTGCGCTGGTTATAGCTTCCCGCGCGGTCAGTTACGCCGATTGATGTCATCAGCGCAATGCGTATTTTTTGACGGCGCAGCGCCATCAGCACATGGTAGACGCCACCATAATCAATAGTCATTGCCCCGTTTTTCCCTAAACCATCGGAACCGAGAGTAAAAACGACGGCATCGACTGACGGTATTGCTTCTCGCAAGGTTTCTGGCTTAGTGACATCGGCCTGGATCGTACTGGCCCCTGCCGGGAGTCGGGCTGCCTTCGCAGCGCTACGACAAAGGCCAATGACGCGATTTCCTTGGGTTAGCGCGACGTCTACCACATGCTGGCCGATACTACCGGTTGCGCCGACCACAAAAATAGTAAGAGGGGTGGGTGTCATCGTTTCTTCTCGATAATTAAATATTGGAATGGTGCATATTTTGATGGGCGAACTATAGCAGTCAGAAAGCTAACTGATTAGCTGGAGAAAACAGCATGGCGTTATGTGTGTGATTCATTAATCGCTATTCTGATTGAATTACTGATTTTTAACGCGATATGATTTTTATTAATAACAAGTGGTTTTTCGATAGAGAGAGCAAGGATGAATAATGACATTGTTACCTGTTGAGAATAGCTTTCGCTTATATTTTATTTCTGTCATTTATGCGCTAAATAATTTGAGTCTTAGGCTGGTGGTAAGATAAGGGCAGGCAATTTGAAGTATGACGAGCATATCGACTGAATCCTCGCGGTATATGGTAGGATTAAATCATCCTGCTTAATCAAGAATCTTGTGGTGGTTGAAGAATGCTTAAGGATAATTTCACCGATCTGTACTATTTAATTGTTGTTGCCGAGGAGCAAAGCTTTACGCGAGCCGCCGCAAGGCTGGGCGTTTCTCAGTCAGCGCTTAGCCATGCCATCAAAGGGCTGGAAGAACGGTTAGGCGTGCGATTATTAACACGAACCACGCGTAGTGTTGCTCCCACAGAAGCCTGCGAGTCATTAATTAATGGTATCAGCCCCCGCTTGCAAGAAATTGAGGAGCATTTAGCCGCACTTGCAGATAAAAGTAACGATATCAAAGGCAATATTCGGATCACCTTGGGTGAACATGCGCTTCATTCTACCGTTTGGCCACTGCTGGAAAAATTTGCTCACGATTACCCCGATATTCACATTGAGCTGAATATCAATAATGGGATGACCGATATTGTCAGTGGCCGTTTTGACGCGGGTGTTAGGCTTGGCGAGCATCTTGCCAGAGATATGGTTGCGGTAAGAATAGGGCCTGACTGGCGCATGTGTGTGGTGGGATCGCCAGATTATTTAGCAAAAAAGGGCATTCCTGAAACGCCACATGATTTGCATCAGCACAATTGCATTAATATGCGTTTGCCGACGATGGGGGGATTATATGCCTGGGAATTTGCTAAAGGGGAACAGCAAATCCGGGTCAGAGTCGAAGGGCAACTGACTTTTAATAATCTTGTTTCACGGGTGAATGCGGCAATATCCGGTTTGGGATTATCCATTGTTCCAGAAGATGCCATTGAACAAGCCGTGGCTGAAGGCAAATTGGTTAAGGTTCTGGAGGATTGGTGTGAACCTTTTCCCGGTTATTTTCTTTATTATCCCAGCCGTAAACAGCATACTTCCGCTTTTGTTAAGCTCATTGAAGCCATGCGTTATCAATAAGATGAGGGCGATATAGCTGCCCTCATGTAAATCAGCTGGTTTGGATCGTGTCTAGCCAGCGAGCCACTGTTTCTGTCGTTTTTCTTTCCTGATCGCATTCAATCGTCAGTGGTTGTTCCCATTTATTCCCCGGTGTCAGGGCAGCAAGAATCTCCTTGCTGTTGCCGAGACCATATCCTCCGTGGGTAATGAAAGGAATCAGAGTCTTACCCGTTAGATTATGTGTGCTGAGAAAGGTCTGGACGATTGGCGGAACGGTCGTCCCCCAGACGGGGAAACCTAGATAAATCGTCTGATAACGATCGATATTGGTGACGCCATTTTTTAATGGCGGCCTTATTCCACGATCGCGTTCATCTTTAGCCTGAGCCACGGTCTGGAAATAGTCATCTGGATAAGGTGTGGCCGATTCAATTTCAAAAAGGTCAGTTTTCAGATTGCGATGAATCACGCCAGCGATGACCCGTGTATTACCACTTCTGGAAAAGTACGCGACCAAAATACGACGGCTATTTTGAGTCTTGGTCGCGTCAGCCGCGCTGGATGGCAGCGCGACGTTTGCCAGCGTTAATCCTGCCAGAGCGGTAATCAGTCTCCTTCGGGTGAAATCATGTTCGTTGGTCATGGCCTCAGATTCCTTATCGTTCCAATGATGGACAGATTTGATGCGTGCTTCGCTAACTGTCCGTTTTTGTGACTCGCGCGGTCAGCGCGATGAGGGCACTGGCTGCGGTAAACAGGGCGATGATCCACGCCATCGTCCACGGTGTCCCATCGCTTAGTAGCGCAAGCAGGAGCGAGGAGATAATGCCGCTGCCGTACTGGAGCGATCCGATCAGGGCTGAGGCTGAACCAGCAATATTGGGCACCGCATCCAGTGCGGCGGCGGTAGAGGTTGCAGCGATGATGCCGTTCATCGAAAAGAAGACGAACACCGAAACCACAATCAGCACGACTCCCCCGATATGCAGCTTTGCGCCGATAGCCAGAATGAACGATGCGGCGGCTGCGATCAGCACGGCAAATTTAAGCAGCCTTTCCAGCGAGTAGCGCTGAACCAGACGGCGGTTTACCACGCTCATGCCCATCACGCCGACAATATTTAGCGCAAATAACCAGCCGTAATGCTGCGGATCGATACCGAAGTAGGTGATGTAGACAAAGGCCGAACCGGTAATAAAGGCGTAGGCGGCGACATAATAGAATGTCAGGCATAAGGTGAAACGCATGAAGTTAGCGTTCGTCAGCAGGGCATAATAGTTGCGGAAAGCGCTGGGCAATGACGCTTTCACCCGCCTGTCTTCGGGGAGCGTTTCCGGCAGCCAGCGTAATGAAATCAGCATCGCGAGGCCAATTACTGCCAGCAGCCAAAAAATGGCATGCCATGATGTCACTTTGATTAACTGCCCGCCGAGGAGTGGCCCGGCAATCGGTGCAATCGCCATTATGATAATGAGCGTCGAGAGCATTTGTGCGGCGCGGGTGCGGCTAAAGAGGTCGCGAATCATCGCGCGAGCCAGCATCGGGCCTGTACACGCGCCCAGCGCCTGGAAGACTCGCCAAAAAACGATTTGCGACATATCCGTAGACAGGGCGCAGCCGACAGAGCCGATGATAAACAGGACCATACCAATAAACAGCGGCACCCGACGCCCCAGATGATCGCTTAACGGCCCCCAAATCAGCTGCGCGATGCAAAAGCCGATTAAAAAGCCGGTGATGGTTAGCTCCGCATTCCCCTGTAAATCCTTCGCCATGACGGGCATAGCGGGTAAATAAATGTCTGTCGATAAGGAGGTAAATGCCATTAGTGCACTGAGAATGGCAATAAAAAATAGCCCTGACGTTTTTTCCGGGCGTGTTTGAACCTGAGTCATATCTATCCATCTGGCTTTATATTCTTCAGGCTATATTATCGGGATTACGTCCGGTGATAATCGGGCGCAATAGGATAGACGCTATGAATCGTATTCATAAATTCGCGGGGATTTAAGCAGGAAAGGGGGCGTAACCCCCGTGAATGTAAACGACACCAGTTTAGATCGTTATCGGGTAACCCGCTTCCATCTTGGCAGGTGGGCGAATGCGATGGCGACAACGATGATGCCGCCAGCCAGAAAGAAGGTGAGCTGCATGCCATTCGCGAGGGAAGCGGGAGCGGCATGGGTAAAATCTTCCGTGCCGGCCCCCAGCGCGAAGGCTTGTCCCATGATTGAGGCACCCGCGATCAGCCCAATGTTGCGCGACAGGTTAAGCAGGCCGGAAACGGTCCCGCGCTGGTTCCCGGGAACCTCGGCAAGGGTCGCAGTGTTGTTTGCTGCCTGAAAGAGCTGGTAGCCCGGCGTCAGGATAGTAATGGCAAGGATATAGCCTGCAACGCCGAGCAGGTTGGGTAAGATCGCTAACATAAAGGTGCCAGTGACCGCGAGAGAGAGCCCGGCGATAAGAGCCCGCTCAAACCCCCAGGTATCGACCAGTCGCCCTGACGGAACCCCGATAAAGATTGCAATGGCGGGGCCAATGGCCATCACCAGTCCCACCAGCGTGTCCTTCAGTCCCAGACCCGAGCCAAGATAGTAGGGCCCAACGACTAACGTCGTCATCATGACGGAGGAGACGGCCGCATTGACGATGAGATTCGGCAAAATTGTGGTCGGTGAGAGACCTGAGTTCTGCGTTTTCTCCTTAACCGGCGTATCTGGCAGCAGAGCGAAAGCCAGAAACAGAACGATCGTGACCAGCGGGATCTGTACCCAGAATAGGCTACGCCATCCTGCCGCCGTAAGCAGGACACCGCCGACAGAAGGGCCAAGCGCGGTACCCAGTGCAGATACCGTTCCCAGTATCCCCATCGCTCGCCCGACGTGATTTTCACCGGCCGTCTGCCTCAGCAGCGCCATGCTGAGCGTCATCAGGAAGGCCGCGCCGATCCCCTGAAGCGCTCTTGCCCCGATAAGCGACCACAGCTGGGGGGCAACGGCACACAGCAGCGACGCAACGGCGAAAAGCCCAAGCCCTGCAATGAAAACGGGCTTCAGCCCATAGCGATCGCCCAGGCGACCCGCGATCACAACGGAAAGTGCCATAGCTGCAAGATAGGCGATGACGACGGCCTGCACCTGTGCAAATGGCGCAGAAAATATTTCTGTCAGCGTTGGAAGGGCGATGTTGGCAATACTCGTTCCCAGCGAGGCTGACAGTATCGAGAGTGCCAGTGTGAGGGTAATCCCCGGTTTAGCTTGCTCGGGTTCGCCTGGTCGATGAGTTACCATTTTTTATCCTTGTCAGAATGTGGGTTCCAGAGCATGCTACAAATTAAAGTCGACTTGAGGTCAAGCATGAAATTTCTGGATATTGGCGAAATCGCGGAGAAGAGTGGGATCACGCCTTCGGCGCTGCGTTACTACGAGGAGATTGGGCTGATTGCTTCGGTATCCCGACATGGGCTGCGGCGGCAGTTTCCTGCCGACGTGCTGCTGCAACTCAGACTGATCACGCTGGGGAAATCGGCGGGATTTTCACTACAGGAAATCGCCGGCATGTTTAACAAGAATGGGATGCCGGATTTGCCCCGCACTGTGCTGCATAAGAAGGCTGATGAAATCGACCAGCAAATTCATGAGCTGAAGATATTGCGCGACACGCTGCGGCACGTCGCCGACTGTCCTGCGCCATCGCATATGGAATGCCCGACGTTCAGGAAGCTCGTTGAAACCACGCACCGAAGGCGGGATAAAGCGAGCAAGCCAGCCACTCGCAAGGCGCCTCAGAAGACGAAAAAATAAAGCGCAATCCGCCGTTCGTGGCGGATTTTTTATATCGCCAGACCCGCGCGTACCGGATATGCAACCGGTTTCTTATTTCTGTTCATGCCCTCTTTTTTCCTCTAGAATTTCTGCCATTCGGGCCGCACTGAATCAAATCAACATCATGCAGACCCACAACGTTAAAGAATCATCATCGATAAATCACCAGCATTGATAAAGGATAAGTGCCATGAGCGAAAGATTTCCGCACGGCTTTATGTGGGGCGGGGCCACCGCAGCAAATCAGGTCGAAGGGGCCTACAATATCGACGGCAAAGGTCTGTCGATTGTGGATGCCATTCCCGGCGGTAAAGCGCGTTTAAGTATCGTGGCTTCCGACGCGTTTGACTTCACGCTGGATGAACAGCGCTATACCTATCCTAACCATAAAGGTATCGATCACTATCATCGCTTCCGTGAGGATATTGCGCTGTTTGCCGAGATGGGCTTCAAATGCTATCGCTTCTCCATTGCCTGGACGCGCATCTACCCGAACGGCATTGAGCAACAGCCCAACGAAGCGGGGCTGAGCCACTACGAACAGGTGATTGATACCTGCATCGCCCACGGCATCGAACCCGTGATTACGATCTCTCACTATGAAATGCCGCTGCATTTGGCCACCGTCTTTGGTGGCTGGAAAAACCGTGAGTTAATCGGCCACTTCGAGCGCTTTGCCCGCACGGTGCTGGAGCGCTTCGGCCACAAAGTGAAGTACTGGATGACCTTTAACGAGATCAACAGCGCTGCCCACTTCCCGATCATGAGTCAGGGGCTGACGGTGCAAACTGGCGCGCTGGAGCCACAGGTTAAATTTCAGGCGTGGCATAACCAGTTTGTCGCCAGCAGTCTGGCGGTGAAAATTGCGCATGAGACTAACCCGCAGATCCAGATCGGCTGCATGATCCTGTTTGCCACGAACTACGCCTATGACTGTAACCCTGTCAATCAACTGGCGGCGCTCAAAGAGACTCAGTCATTTAACTTTTACTGCGCGGACGTGCAGGCGGGCGGGAAATATCCTTACTACGCGAAAAGCCTGTGGCAGTCGCTGGGCGTCACGCTGGATATTCAGCCGGGCGATCTGGAACTGATTAAACAGCACACCGTCGATTACATCGGCTTTAGTTACTACATGTCTTCCACCATCTATAAAACTGACCCGGATGCGGCGGCCGCGCACGGCAATCTGCTGGGCGGGGCGCGCAATCCGTTTCTGGAAGCCAGTGAGTGGGGCTGGGAAATTGATCCGGTGGGGCTGCGCATTGCGCTGAACCAACTGTATGACCGCTACGAAAAGCCACTATTTATCGTCGAAAATGGCTTGGGTGCGGTGGATAAACCGGATGAAGATCGTTATATCGCCGATGACTACCGCATCAACTACCTGCGTCAGCACATCGAAGCAATGGCCGAGGCGATTGCCGACGGCGTCGAACTGATGGGATATACCCCGTGGGGCTGTATCGATCTGGTCAGCATGTCTACCGGCGAGATGAGCAAGCGCTACGGCTTTATCTACGTCGATCTGGATGACACGATTTCCGGCAGCGGCAACCGTTATAAGAAAAAATCGTTCCACTGGTATCAGAAAGTCATTGCCACTAATGGTGGTGATATCAGCTAAATGGCTGTTTCCCGATGCTGAGGTGATGGGCATCGGGAATGTTTTTATGTGGACTTTTCCCGTTGTTTTGCGCTGAGGTAAGCTCGCATTTTTTGAGCGATTTCTTCTTCGAGAGCGCTCATCGCATGACTGCATGCTGTTGCTAAGCGGGCAGGGGATTCCAACGCTTAACACGTTCCCGGATCGTCATGAATCCTTTTTCAGGACGATCTTCACGTCCCTAAAATTGAGACGGAAGTGTGCGCCCCGGTTCCTAACCGCTGGCAGTAATTCGGCATAGCCGCCATGTATAGCCATGATTTTCTGTACAAGATCCAAGCCCAGTCCAGCGCCGCGCCCGTCGTTTTTAACCCGATGGAAGGGTTCAAATATTCTTTCCCGTTCTGCTTCAGGAATACCGTCCCCTTCGTCAAGTACATCAATATTTCCTTCGAGCCCGATTCTGACGGCGATCGTTCCCCTTTGACCGCCGTAGCTAATGGCATTTTGGATCAAATTAGTGAGTGCGCGCTCTATCGCGAATATGTCTGCTTTCACCCAAGCCTGAGCCACCTCGCTTTCCAAAGCGATCTCATATCCCGCACTCACCGCGAGCGGGGCGATATCACCGACGAGACGCTCAATGACTTCGACAACGTTGACGGTTTCAAACGAGGTACTGCTATTTTCAAACCGATGCAGGTCAAGCAATTGGCCGCTTAGCACCGTAAGCCTCGAGGTATCGGCGAGCAAACGGGTTTTTATTGCCCCAGAGGGAAGGCCGGAAAGCCGGGTGTTTAAGATAGCGATGGGGGTGCGTAATTCATGGGCGGCATTGGCTAAAAATCGCTTATGCGATTCATACCCTTCGTCTAATCGGTCAAATGCGCCATTGACCGTGTCTATAAAGGGTAAAATTTCTGTCGGGACGCCTTGTTTACTAAGATGCATTCCTCTGCGGTTGTAGTCGATCGCCGCAGCGTCTTCCGAGGCTCGGCTTATCCCTGCGAGTGTCCGTTTGACAACCCACGGTGTGGTGATAAGCACGACGACGATGATGACTAAGGAAAGAAAACCCACCACCACAAGATTTTTTACCGAAACTATCTGGAGTGCTTCTAAAAAGGTCACCGGTGTTTGTGCCGTCGTCATAACCTTAATCTCTCCGGCCTGTGACTGCGCCCATTGTACGGTTCCGAGAGGGGCCTCCGACTTTCCGATATCCTGTCCCAAATCGGCGTAGGCAATTGCGTCCAGCGCTGACATGGCGGAATCTATGTTTTTCGGTGGCGATCCATAGGTAATCTGTTGGCCGCGACTATCACGAACGACAAACCAAAATTTTGTGTCGCCACCCAAATAGTGATGCAATTCCGGACTTGCCTGTATGATCAGCTTACCCGCAGAGTCCCGTGTCACTGAATCAGCCACCGCGTTTACCGCAGCGTAAGAGTCAGTCCCATAGTAGATTTTCCCCTTATGCCAGAGGCTTGCCTCCACAACTAATTGCGCCAGACCTAAAATAACGATCAGAACAATCTGGGCACCGATAACCAGGCTTGTAAGTCGCCAGCGTAACGAATGAGGTTGGAATAGTTTCACGTGGATTCCCTGAGAAAGTATCCTACGCCCCGGACACCTGTTACTTCCAGACCGCTATTCGCGTCCGAAAGCTTGTGCCGAAGCCGAGAGACATGTGTATCCAATGCATTAGGCTGTACTTCATCGTCAATGGAAAAGACGGCTTCCATCAACGATCGCCTTTGTACTACCTGACCAAAACGGCGAAGCAGGCACATGAGCACTAACGTTTCTCTACGGGTCAAAATCAAAGCGACGCCATCCACACTCGCTTCATCATTCACGTAATCGAAGGCTAAACGACCAAAAGTGACTTTATCGGATAGAAGGTTCGCTGGGCGTCGAACCAGTGCTTTAAGCCGAGCAAACAGTTCACTTACATCGAAAGGTTTAGTGAGATAGTCATCGGCTCCACCTTCTAACCCTTCGATGCGGTCGTCTACGCTGCCACGGGCCGATAAGACGAGAACAGGAATGGCATTAGCAGCGGATCGCCAGCGCTTTAACAAGGTTAAACCGTCGCCCTCAGGTAATTTTCTGTCCAGGATGATGACATCATACGGAAAACTTGAAACGGCAACTGCCGCTTCATTCAGTGTCTCAGCATGATCGACAATAACATGATGACGACCAAGTGCATCACTCAGAGCGGATGCCATTTCCGGCTCATCTTCTACCAACAAAACTTTCATAGAATCAACTGCGATTTCAGAAATATGGAGTCGATTCTAGCAGCATATATTTGATATACGTAAATCAAATAAGGCGGGAGCGGACGACAGACTAACGACAGATACGGCAGGCAGAATAGCGGGTGAATCCGATGAAATAGAAATTAACACATCGCCATACCATTTCTGTTTCAACAATTATCTCGCTAAATCCCGAGTATCTTAAGGAGTAGGCTCGAAATGAAATATGTAAAATCTGCCGCTATGCTGTTATCCGTTCTCTCCATCGTTGCATGCAGTTCACTGGAAGCGGCATCTGCAAAAAAAGATTATTCTTTCTATTTAGCTCAAAATGATTCGGGTTTCGGACAGAAGAATGGAACGCTCGATCAAGGGGGATATCTTAATGTTACCTATCAGGGTGAGACGTTTACCGGTAGAAATGCGAACAACGTGATTGAAGCTAAAGGAAATAAAGGCAACAAACTGGTTTGTTCGTATGAAATGCCAGCTGAAACTGGTATCGGAAACTGTAAATTGTCCAATGGCACTGTCCTGAAAATGAAATTTGAGTAAACCGCTTTCGGTAAGCGGCTAATAGCAATCGTGATTGGCCGCTTCACCTGGGTATGGTGAGATTAATGCGTCAAACCCAAAAAAACCGTTTAAGTTCTCTTAAGAGGTTTTTTAATGTGGTTCTCTTGGTGGGCTGCCTTTGCCGGTAATTCTTTAATATTTAAACTAAAAGCTACATCCCTTTCTGTCAACACCGTCCGAATGCCCGCCGTTTAGCCTGAGTGCTATAGTTAATTTTGGCGTTGGTCAGCGCTCCTTTGCTGAGTAGAGATTTATCATCAAAACTTAACCCAAAGACGTAGTCTGCGCAGGCAATGTGCTTTACACTGCGCGCTGCAAAAACTGAGTAGATAAACGATTAAGTAGGCGGTAATGGCGATGAACGGAACGATCACAACCTGGTTTAAAGATAAAGGTTTTGGATTCATTAAAGATGAAAACGGCGATAACCGTTATTTTCATGTGATTAAGGTCGCCAACCCCGATCTGATTAAGAAAGATGCGGCGGTCACTTTCGAACCCACCACGAATAACAAAGGCTTGTCAGCGTATGCTGTGAAAGTCTTACCAGAAAGCAAATACATCTATATCGCAGGTGAGCGTCTTAAGCTCGCGTCGATCAAGTCTTATCTGGTTTATAGCGAAGAAGTGCCTGCCGAGACCCGCATTGATAAAGAAAATGCGGTACTGTCTGTGGGGATACTGATGAATAGCATCAAGCCGAAATCCGCGGCTAAGCCCGGTGAAATGCGTTCTCTGAAAAAACTGGCGATCACCACCTTTCAGGGAACGACGCTCATTTTCTCGGAAGATGAGATAGACATCGACGCTACGGTAAAACTGCTCAAGGTCTGAAATCATTCGGACTGACCCTGTGCCGATGTTCTTCGCTAGTATAAGCAGAATGTCGGCATCGCTTCTGATAAATCCCTCCAAACTCAAGCCATACCGCGATCGCGTCCTGCAATCTGGTACTACCTCAAAAATTACAGGTATAATCCTGTAAATTATTCAACGGGTTTAGAAACGACAATGACAAAACTCACCTTACAAGAGCAGATGCTAAAAGCTGGATTAGTGACCAGCAAGAAAATGGCCAAAGTCCAAAGAACGGCGAAAAAATCACGTGTTCAGGCTCGTGAGGCAAGAGAGGCTGTGGAAGAGAATAAGAAAGCACAGCTTGAGCGTGATAAACAGCTAAGCGAACAACAAAAACAGGCTGTTTTATCGAAAGAATATAAAGCTCAGGTGAAGCAGCTCATTGAAATGAACAGAATCAACATTGCAAAAGGCGATATTGGTTTTAACTTCACAGATAACAACGTCATTAAGAAAATAGAAGTGGATAAGCTAACTCAGGCCCAGCTGATTAGTGGTCGTCTCGCGATTGCTCGTTTGGTGGTTGATGGCAGCGGCGAGAGTGAATACGCGATTATCCCCGCCGTCGTAGCGGATAAAATTGCGCAGCGAGATGCGAGCAGTATTGTCTTAAATAGTGCGCTGAGTCAGGAAGAGCAAGACGAAGACGATCCGTATGCTGATTTTAAAGTGCCTGATGATTTGATGTGGTAATTCACGTTTTGCCGATGCTTATCGATGAAAAGCCCTTACGGGCTTTTCATTACGATTTTATATTCAGCCTATTTATGGTGAAACGCAGTTCTCTAATGTTTTAGAGAAACAGGCGGCCTCTTCTCTTCCTCTTTATTTGCGTTCCTCATATTTGCTGCGCTTATGCTGATAGAGTAACTCGTCTGCTTTGAGCATCGCTACTTCCAGCGTGTCACTCGGGTGTAGCTGATGAGCACCCCAGGAAAATGCCACAAGTTTTTCTTTATCAATGGTGAGCAAATGTTCCTGTGCGCGGGCAATGACGTCACGGGATTTTGTCAGCGAATAATCAATAAGAATCAAACAGAATTCATCTCCCCCAAGCCGTATGCCATAGTCACTTTTGCGAATAGCATTCCCCAGCGCTAACCCCAGATATTGTATTGCCTTGTCGCCCATGTGGTGGCCGAGAGAATCGTTTATTCTTTTCAGACCATCACTGTCAATGGCAATCACCGTGACAGGGATGTTCCTGTCAACGAGTGTCCGAATTTTTTTATCAAGCTCAGGCGTAATGACTTTTCTATTGTAGAGACCGGTCATCGCATCGGTAACATTATCTCTGGAAAGCGATTCTTGTTTTTTTAGCTGCTTACTGGCATATCGACATAATATCCAGGTTACCAGAGTGTAAAGTAAGAGCAGCCAGATATTCGCAATAATGACATAGATAGCATCTAGCTTAACATGCAGGGTGTAATACTGAGTGATACTATCTTTGTGATTGATTAAATCAAAAGATTTTATGCTCGGTTTATGAAAAATAATATTTGCACCAGTTGCATTATCAGTCACATAAAGAGAAAGAAATCTCCAGAGCAGAGGACGGTCGACTGTTTTAAAAGAAATAGCAAGATCGTTAATGTTGATGTCGGTAATCAGGATTCCTTTCACCTTATCACTCAGGAAAACCGGAGTAAGCATGCTGATGATATTATTTCTAGTGTAACCATCCTGGTAAATATGAGAAACAATGTTTTCACCCCGAATGAGGTCATCTAGCGCATTGTCATCAATGGTAATGGTATGTGCACTACGCGCTATATTGATGCCACTGCCATTCCTCACTAACCAGTTATTGAATGTATAGTTACGCGTATCGACCAGTCGATTAATATAAATATAATTATGTGAAAGGTCGATATAGTATCTGATATTCCTGAAAGCATAATGGGTATAGTTTGAAAAACTGTATTTTGGTAATACATCATTTTCGGTTCTGTGAATAACGGACAACGCACCAATATCTCTACCCCATTCCTCACACGATGTGTTCAGTGTCTGAAAGGTGCCTTCAAGATTTTTCATGGTTTTTGTCACAAGGTTGAATCCGGATATGCTGCCTTCGGTTTCAACATGCTGACATATCTCTGCTAGCTCAGTATCGGAATGGTTATCTGGATATATCCTGGAAAAAAAAGCCCGCGAAAGTTGGGTAGCGATGCTCTGGTTGATGGATTCTTCATGGAACAGTGCTGATTTGCCATTTTCGGCTACATACCCCATATAGCTCTGTAAATTGCGCAGTTCATGGAAGAGCAGAGCAGTGAAAAGTGAAGTGGTGCAGGCCACAATGAATACAACCGCACTAATATATTTTTTCCTGGACAAGATGGCTAACTCCCTGTTGTAGCAACAAGAAATAATGCTAAGTATAGCACTAATCAAATCCTGTCCTGATGAAGCGTGCGCCAGGCGCCCACTGCGCGTAAGCGCGTTCCTTTAGAGTGATGTAGGATAGTCAGTATGTGGAAGCTTTCTAAAATTAAATGGCTTGTTTAGGCGGGATACTTACAGAGCGTCGTCGCTCAGCACGGTTGGTGGTTTGAGATAGTTGGCGATTGATCAGATCGCCAACCCGGACTGAGACTGCTTTAAGTGATTTACTATTTGGCGGCGTTATTTAGCCAAGAGTTCTCTGCGAACGATTTCTGCGCCTGCACTTAACGCATTGAGTTTGCCTCTTGCGACGCGACGAGATAACGGAGCCATGCCACAGTTGGTAGATGGATAGAGTTTGTCGGCATCCACAAACTGAAGCGCTTTTCGTAACGTATCAGCGACTTCTTCTGGCGTCTCAATGGTATTGGTTGCCACGTCAATGGCGCCTACCATCACTTTTTTACCGCGAATGAGTTCAATCAGATCCATCGGAACACGGGAGTTCTGACATTCCAGTGAAATGATATCGATGGCCGATTTTTGCAATTTAGGGAAAATTTCTTCATATTGCCGCCACTCGGATCCCAGCGTCTTTTTCCAATCGGTATTGGCTTTGATGCCATAGCCATAGCAAATATGTACCGCAGTTTCACATTTAAGCCCTTCAACGGCTCTTTCTAACGCGGCAATGCCCCAATCATTTACCTCATCAAAGAAAACATTAAATGCGGGTTCATCAAACTGGATAATGTCGACACCCGCCGCCTCTAACTCTTTCGCTTCTTGATTCAGAATGGTGGCGAATTCCCAGGCGAGTTTTTCGCGACTTTTATAGTGGCTATCATAAAGCGTATCGATCATTGTCATGGGGCCAGGCAGGGCCCATTTGATCGGTTGAGTCGTGTGCTGACGTAAAAATTTGGCGTCTTCAACAAAAACAGGCTTTTGGCGAACCACTGCACCAATGACTGTCGGCACACTCGCGTCATAGCGATTACGAATTTTAACGATCTCACGTTTCTCGAAATCAACACCGCTGAGGTGCTCAATAAACGTCGTGACAAAATGTTGGCGCGTTTGCTCGCCGTCGCTGACAATATCAATCCCTGCCTGTAGTTGATCTGCCAGGCTCAAACGTAGCGCATCTTGTTTGCCCTCAACCAATTCCTCACCTTGTAATTTCCAGGGTGACCAAAGTGTCTCAGGCTGCGCCAGCCAAGAGGGTTTCGGTAAACTGCCAGCGGTTGAGGTGGGTAACAATATTTTCATAATAATCGGTGACCTTGTGTGTTTGGTTAATCAAAGAACGTAATTAGCAGACCATTGCTCAAGAATAGCGTGGTATGGTTTGATAAAGTTTTTCTCCGTAAACTTTCCCTGCTCAATAGCCAACAGGCTACGTTCTTCTCGATCGTAAACAATTTGAGTGAATGAATGATCCTGATGATTCAGGCTTGGCTGATAGCATTGACCTGCCGGAGAGTTCGCATTGTAAATCTCAGGTCGGTAAATCTTTTGAAACGTCTCCATCGTGGAGATGGTGCTGATCAGCTCAAGATTCGTGTAATCACTCAGTAAGTCACCAGAAAAATAGAAGGCTAAAGGCGCAACGCTATTTGGCGGCATAAAATAGCGAGCCTGTAACCCCATTTTATGGAAGTATTGGTCGGTCAATGAATACTCATCTTGCTGGTATTCGATGCCTAATACAGGATGCTGATTTCCCGTCCGATGATAGGTATTTTTACTTGAAACACTGAGGCATATCACTGGCGCTTTACTAAACGTCTCTTTGTAGCTCTTCGAATTCACGAAGCATTTAAAGATATTTCCATGCAGATCGCCAAAGTTATCGGGGGTGCTAAATCCAGGGTTGCTCTTATTATGATCTGACAGCAATACGCTAAAGTCATAATCTCGCACGTAGGAGGAGAAATTATTCCCTACAATCCCTTCAATGCGCGTGTTGGTTTTTTTATCAACAACATTCGTTTTCAATATTTCAATGACCGGGAAAGTGTTGCCATTGCCTTCAATATCAATTTCAACGGAAATGATATCGAGTTCGACAGCGTAACGATCGCTTTTAGGATTATCCCAATGCGCCAGAGAATTGAAACGGTTGTCAATCATTGTTAAGGCGTTGCGCAAGTTTTCCTGGCGGTTCTTTCCTCTCGCCAAATTCGCAAAGTTGGTCGTGATACGCGTATTTTCGGACGGGTTATAATTCTCATCGAAACGCGTGTTCTTAATCGTAAATGTAAAATTCTTATTCATCGCGATCTAACATCCTAATTGTTGATATCAACCTGATTTTATGTCTTTTTTTTCGAAGATTTTCAGGTCTTATCATTCAGCAGATTTCATATTGTCTCTAACTACTTGTCGCTAACTACTGCAACTGCACAATTTATGCCAGAGTCACTACGTGAGTAAAAGTGATTTAATTTCAATAGACATGAGCCATCTTCATGACTTGGGGGACGGTTCGCATCGGCGCCGTTGTAACGCCCCCTGTTAAACAGGGTTTATTTTTATAATTCATGTGGTTAGTGGTAGGTGCTTGCATGGTTTTATGGTAAGGCTAAAGTGGAAAAGCTTACCAGTTTTTCACGTCTAAGGGACTGAGGCGTCCTCGTTTGGTTCCTTGCCCCTATATGGATGACTGGAAAACGAAGTAAGAATGGTATTATTCAGGCCAGATGATGCACGCATCAACGGACATAGACCTTAACCCCTGGGGACGACTGATGAACAATGAAATACCGCTTAAATTTTATGACATTACAGATGAGTATTCGACGGAATCCGAAAAGCCGGTGAGCGAGTCGGAACGTGATGCTGTGGCACGCTATTTCCAACTGCTGATCACCCGCTTAATGAATAATGAAGAAATCAGCGAAGAGGCGCAGCAAGAGATGGCCAGTGAAGCCGGTATCGACGCGCATCGTATTGATGAGATCGCGACGTTCCTGAATCAATGGGGCAATGAGTAGCGCTTGTTGAGAGCATGTTGCAAAGGATGCAGGGTGAGTGTGGTTGTGTCCGCTTCCCATCTTAGACGACCGTCATAGATGCTAAAAACAAAAATCCCGCCTGTGTTGCCTGAAGCGGGATTTTCAAATTGGGTTCCCTTGCTGTGGCAGGGCAGGGAACGTATTCGATCTATATCGCGTGTTGGCCTGTTTGTGGCTGTAGCTGATAAATCCAGGCTGTAACCTGCCGGCCTTCCTCCGTGGTAACCACAACCTCAACGCGATCGTAGCCCTCTTCAAATTCATCCAGCATCGGCCAGTGTGCTTCAAGGTTAGCGGACAAGAACAGGTAACCGCTGACGCGCGACCCGTGCTCATCCAGCACGATCCCCGGAAAATCCGCGGCGGCCCCCCAGCCACGCTCATAAAACGTGCCTGTTACATAACCCGGCAACCATTCTCCACCGATGTTCTCCAGAATATAGGCATTCCCGTGACCCGGACGCAGCGTACCGTAGACAAACAAGCGTTCCATTTTTCCTCATCAATCAAAACAGTGAATCCTCAAAGGGCGAAGAGAAATACTCACGTTAGGGCTTAATAAAACGGTTCGCAACAGGTTCTTCAGCGTCGTTAAAGACATATTTCCGAAAACATCGTATTCCCCTACATTTTGCATGCCTTTATCAATGTAAATGCCTGAGTCGCAGGGGTAAGATTGGTGGAGAAGATCAGAGGTTGTAGCAGAGCGCCTACCATTCTAGCGGTATTGGCAACCATTCTGATTTGGCAAGGACACACTTAAAGCGTCGTTAAATGTTTGTCAACTTAACTGAGAATATCAATGAAAACGAATAATAATATTGACGTCTTGGCTTCAAACATTGCCATCATGGAGCCTTCTAATGGGCTTGAAAAGAAGCTTGAGCTGGCTAAAAAAGAGAATCGCAAACTTATCATTAAGCTTGGGTTCGACCCTACTGCACCCGATCTTCATCTCGGGCATGCTGTGGTATTACGCAAATTAAAGCAGTTTCAGGATGCCGGTCACGATATCGTCATTATCATTGGCGACTTTACCGCCTCTATTGGCGATCCGACAGGCCGTAACAAGCTGCGTCCACCATTGAGTGAAAAACAAATCGCTCTTAATAGTCAGACCTATCTCGATCAACTCGGCCAAATTATTGATACTTCGCGTATACAGGTGCGTCGCAATTCTGACTGGTTTAGAAAAATGCCCTTTTCTGAAATTCTTGGGCTGGTTTCCCGCGTCACGCTAGCGCAAATGATGCAGCGTGATGATTTCAAAACTCGGTATGCCGCATCCTCACCGATTCATCTGCATGAGCTTCTGTATCCGATCCTTCAAGGCTATGACTCCGTGATGATCAACGCGGACATTGAGCTTGGTGGTACGGATCAACTCTTTAATAACATGGTCGGACGAATGCTACAGGAATCTTTCGGCAGCGAGGGGCAGTCGGTTATCACGATGCCTCTGCTTGAGGGACTGGACGGCAAAGATAAGATGAGTAAATCGAAAGGGAACTACATCGCATTAACGGATAGCCCAGAAGAGATGTATGGGAAGATCATGTCGTTACCCGATCCGCTTATTATCAGTTATTTCAGCCTGGCCACGAATGTTTCAGCAGAATATATCTCTGAGGTCAGAGAGCAGATGGAGCGGGGAAAAAATCCCATTCTTATGAAAAAGGATCTGGCACACCAGATCGTGGGTATCTACCATGATGCGGAAGCGGCAGATGCTGCGGGCAAACATTTTGAGCGGGTATTTCAGCGCCACAATCCCACCGAAGAGGACCATCTTCCACTCGTCGTTGACGGGCACGCGCCGCGGGCACTGATTGATTTCTGTAGTCAGGCAATTGCCGAAATGAGCCGTTCTGAGCTGCGGAGGCTGATTCGTTCGGGAGCCGTCAGGATCAATACGCATAAAGAAACTGATGAACTGGCAATGATTAATCCAGAACCCGGCATGCTTCTCTGGCTGGGTAAACATCACCGCTTCATCGTCAGATAGGTTCTGATGTCTATCGCGTAAAAGGCCGGGTCGAAAATCCTAATTGATCTCATGATTTGTTATGTTATAACATAACAAATCATGGCGTGACATGCAGAATCGATGGGATACCCATGTTTGACTGACATGGCAGGCTGAGACAGGCCAGTTGATTCCACGTGCTGAGATTTTGAAAGCCATTCCCTGCTGGGAGTGTAAGGGAGAGGCTGGTTATAAACGGCTAAGTGTTGAGGAACAGAGTAAAAATGCCTGAATTAAATGCAACAATGAACAACGATTCTCGCCTTCCTGTAACCGTATTATCAGGGTTTCTGGGTGCAGGAAAAACAACCTTACTCAACCATATCCTGAATAATCGCGAAGGCAGACGCGTGGCGGTGATTGTAAATGATATGTCGGAAGTGAACATAGATGCTGCTCTGGTTAGGGATGGCGGCGCTGAACTTTCACGAACCGATGAAAAATTGGTAGAAATGAGTAACGGCTGTATCTGCTGCACACTACGGGAAGATCTCTTACTGGAAGTGAATCGTTTGGCGAAAGAGGGGCGTTTTGATCAGTTGGTCATTGAATCTACTGGGATTGCCGAACCTCTTCCTGTTGCTGAGACTTTCACCTTTGCGGGTGATGATGGGGAAAGTCTCTCGACTGTCGCCCGCCTTGACACCATGGTTACCGTGGTGGATGCATTCAATTTTCTTAAAGATTATGGCTCAGAGGACAGCATCCAGTCTCGCGGAGAATCGCTGGGGGAAGAAGATGAACGTAGCGTGGTTGATCTTTTAATCGATCAGATCGAATTCTGTGATGTGCTGATCCTTAATAAGGTCGATCTTATTGATGAAGAGCAAAAAGGTAAGCTGCAAGCTATTTTGCATTCACTTAATCCACGAGCAAAAATTGTGGTATCGCAGTTTGGTCAGGTTCCGCTTGATAATGTACTGAATACCGGATTATTTGATTTTGATCATGCGGCTCAGGCCCCTGGCTGGCTTAAGGAGCTGCGTGGCGAACATACGCCAGAAACAGAAGAGTATGGAATAACGAGTTTTGTCTTCCGTGCTCGCAGGCCTTTTCATCCGTTCCGCTTCTGGCAAGTGATGGAGAATACACTCGCTGGCGTTGTCAGATCTAAAGGCTACTTTTGGCTAGCCAGTCGCCCAGAATATGCGGGATCCTGGTCTCAGGCTGGTGGTGTCGCCCGTCAGGGGCTGGGCGGAATGTGGTGGGCCAGCGTGCCCAGAGAACGTTGGCCGGAAGATGATGAATCACTTGGATTTATCATGTCAAACTGGATAGATGGTATTGGGGATGCGCGTCAGGAGCTGGTGTTCATTGGCATGAATATGGATGAATCTGGTCTGCGGGCTCGGTTGAATTCAGCCTTGCTAACGGATGCGGAAATGTCGGAAGGGCTGCAAAAATGGCTTAATTATCCCGATCCGATTGAGCCCTGGTTCAAAGAATAATTTTTGAAAATATTGCGAAAGCTGCCTTCAATGAAAGCGGCTTTTTACGCTTTACGCTGTTGTGAAATGCCGACGCTATCTTTGCCACCGCTCCCGATCAATTTGATCATCCTACATACCACCTTTATTTACGTCGCATAGATAGCTGTTCTCAGTTCGAACGGCAATGAAATAAGGCATAGCGTGAAAAATAGCTATGCCTTTTAATACAACGATGCTTTTTAATACAGGAACTCAGCGGGTATTAATGATGATGCAGCAGGTCATCAACAACCTGATCGCTGGTAAGCTGATAAGGATAATACGTTGGCCAGTTATCCATTTCTTTAAGGATCTCTTCTTGAGAGGTATTTCCCATAAAGATATGGAAGTGGGCTGATTTACGCGGCGCGATGGTGTGATCGCTGAACTGGACGTATTTAGGTGCTTTCGATTGGGCATCTTTACATTCAAAGAGGTAGCGCACACCTTTTTTACCCGATACATAGTTAAGGATCTTATGCCCAGCGTAGTCATAATGGCATGAGGCGACTTCGCCATCTTTATGGAATTCCATGATGCCATTTTCTATTTTTATTTCTGAAACAGTGGTGGCGTAGCCTTTCCGGTAATAATCTTTAACTTGTTCAAAGGTATTGCTCTTATCGTTTTCCGCTTTCTTTTTGAAAACCGGATCCATTTCACCTGACAGCATAATAGGGTAAATAGACTGCCACATCCCTTCCCAGTCGGTAAGCGCTCTATCTTTTACATCGCTATTATTGAAAACACCATTGGCTGCTTTCTTTTCCATTTCGGTCATGGGCGCACCATGTAGATGGTCGTGGGCATGGTCGTGAGAATGCTCATGACCGTGATCGTGGGAATGACCATGATCGTGAGAAGTACCGTGCTCATGGACTTTGCCCGATCCCCCGACAGCAACAATGTTGAACGGATGTCCCTGTACATCAATTGTGCTGGTTTCTTTCAGCTCCACCGCATCCAGCACGTGAATTTTGCTCTTTAGAGGATCGGTAATATAGATGCTGTTAGCCGCGACGGCGATACGCGGACGCGCATCGTTCCAATGTCCGTCCATAGAGTACGGTTCGGTGACGCGTACAGATTGGGTAATCTCACCCTTGAGCACATCAACCTGATTCAACTTGCCGTCTTCCGTAAAGACATAAGCATATTTGGGACGTACCGGATCGACGGTGAAATGCACGCGGCGGGTTGGCAACTGTACCAAACGGAAGCTCTGCGCTTCAGTTGGGTCGATAAGTACGATGCGATCTGGGCCGTAGTTACCGATAAAGTACTGCATGCCTTTACCGCCGATCAGTGTAGAAACGCTGCCTTTCGGCAATGCGCTGGAGTAAGGCAGATGACGGATTTGGGGGGTATCGCCTTTCTGAGTTACCAGCAGCAGGCCCGTTTCGCAGGACAGAGCGTAAGTATCGCCGGAACGGGCAGAACCGTGCAGACCGGGGCAGGCCACATTCTCACCGACAGTTTGACTATCTAGGCTAATCACATGGGCACCGATCGGGCGTTTGGAAGCATCTTCTGGGTTAGGAACGGAGGCGACGATATGGTTGTCATACGGAACAGCAACGCCATGATGCGCAGCACCAACAAACACTCTTTTCGCGTCATTGACGCCGTCCAGCACCGCGTGTTCACTCAAGACCATCGCGTAACGTTCGCCATCAAACCACTGGGCGACTTTGCCTTGACGTTCGACGAAATGTCCCGGCTTTTTACCTGTCAGTTGGGTCTTAAGTAATGTGGGTTCATCGATATCAATATCGGCGTGATCGCCGTGATCGTGGAATGAGATGCCGGAACCGATCATCGAAACGGTTTCCGCGCTGCCCTGAACGGCAAACACCGTCGCACCGTTTTCACTGCGATAAAGTGATGCTGGCCCTTTCACGGTAAAGGAGGTCAGCTTGTCGCCATTAAGGGCATCAATCACGTTTACGACGGGTTTGTCGCGATCGGCGACGAACAGACGCCAGGCGGTGACATCTTCTTCTGCCGCCATTGCCGATCCCGCAGTACCCAGCAGAATGGCTGAAATAGATAGCGGTAATAAAAGCTTTTTCATGTGGATCTCCATTATCAAATAGTTCAGATTCGAGTGAAATCAGGGAGTTTGCTTATCGTCAGCCAGCGCCGACACAATGGTGTTGACGTTGTGCTGCATCATTGCGATATAGGTTGGTGCCGGGCCGGAAGGGCCTGAAAGTGCGTCGGAATAGAGTACGCCTGCGATGGGTAAACCGGCTTCGGCTGCAATTTGCTCCACCAGTCGTGGGTTCGAAATATTCTCGGTGAAGACGGCGGCGGCGCGGTTTTTCTTTATCTCGCGCAGAATGCCTGCGACATCGGCGGCAGACGCTTCAGACTCGGTAGACACCCCTTGAGGGGATAAAAAGTGGATGCCATAAACGTGCTCGAAATAGCGAAAGGCATTGTGGCCGACCACCACGGTACGGCGTGATGCGGGGATGCGAGCCATTGCACTATCGATGGCCGTGCCCAGTTTGATGAGTTTTTCCTCATAGACTTTGGCGTTAGCCTGATAGGTGTCGCAACCGCTTTTATCCGCAGCGCAAAAGGCGGCGGTAATATTTTTCACATAGATATGGGCATTAGGCAGCGACTGCCAGGCATGAGGGTCGAAAGGGGCGGCATGGAATACCGCCTTACCGTTATAGAAATGGTAATGCCCGCCAGCGGGGTCGCGAATAATCTCTGCACCGTTAGTCACTTCAACCACCGGTGCTTTGCTCTCACTGGCCTCAATAAGCCGGTTAATGAATCCCTCAAACTGTAAGCCGTTAATTAAAATCACGTCGGCTTTCGCCATCGCAATCGCATCCGCTGGGGATGGTTCATACACATGCGCATCGCTGTCGGGGCCGACGATGGTGCGCAGCTCAATACGATCTTGGCCGATATTTTTTGCCATATCGCCCAGAATAGAGAAGCTCGCAATGACATTGAGTTTGGCATTCGCCTGAAACGGCAGTGACAGGGAAAGCAAGACAGCGACGCTGAGCGCCGTGGTAATTTTCATAGGATTTACTCCGTGCGTGAAGCGCGCGTTTTAACTAACGAAGAGTGAGAAGGGCGGCGGGTGTCTTTCATCATGACAAGGGCGGTTGAGCCCAGATAAAAAACGCCGTTGGCGAGAATAATGGCTGGACCTGATGGCAGCGAATAGTGGTAGGAGAACAGCAGACCCGTCACGCAGGCTACCACCCCAATCAGCACCGAAAACAGGCAAAGCGTGATGACGCGATGGGTCCAGAAACGAGCGGTGACGGCTGGGAGAATCATCAAACCAACCGACAGCAGCGTACCCAGCGCCTGATATCCTGCCACAAGGTTTATCACCACCAGCGTGAGGAACAGGAAATGAACCGGCGAACTAAGCCGGGACACGGTACGTAGGAACAGTGGGTCCAGACACTCAGCAATCAGCGCGCGCCACAAGAGTACCAGTGCCAGCAAAGAGGCGGCGGAAACGCCGGCGATGAGGGTCAGTGCCTGCACATTCAGCGCCAGAACGGAGCCGAAGAGCACATGCATCAAGTCTACGCTCGATCCGCGCAGCGAAACGATAAGCACCCCGAGCGCCAGTGAAATAAGGTAAAACGCCGCCATGGAGGCATCTTCCTTTTGTACCGTTAGCCGTGACACGACCCCGGAACCTATCGCCACGACCAGCCCGGCAACCATGCCGCCGAGTGTCATTGGAATGATTTCTAGTCCATAGAGCAAAAAACCAAAGGCGGCACCGGGTAGCACGGCGTGGGACATGGCATCCCCGACCAGACTCATGCGGCGTAGGGTCAGGAACACACCCACCGGACATGCGCTGAGCGATAGCAGCAACGCCCCCATAAGGGCGCGGCGCATAAAGTTAAATTCGACAAACGGATTGATGAGTAGATCGTAAAGCCAGGCCATTACCGGTCTCCAGCCACGTACAGCGTGGTGTCATGCCGACAGAATGCTGGTGGGATTGGGCTGTGTTTCATCACCCACGAGGTTTCTCCCCAGGCGACCACGGTGCCATTGACCATTAACGTTTCTGGGAAATGACGGCTCACAAGTTCAGGGTCGTGTATCACCACAACGACGGTACGTTGCTGTGAGTGCCAGTTTTTGATCAGGGCCAGCATATCCTGCGTGGTCGCCGTATCAATGGCATTGAAGGGCTCGTCGAGTAAAATGATACTGGCGTCCTGAACAATCACTCGGGCAAATAGGGCGCGTTGAAACTGACCTCCAGAGAGTGCGCTGAGTGATTTATTTTTAAAACCCGCCAGTCCAACAGCCGCAAGCGCCTGAACGACGCGCATCCGATCCTGGCGGCGATGCCAGCCCATCAAACCTCTGTCTTGCCAGAGGCCTAGCGATACCAGATCGCTGACAGTGGCTGGAAAGCTGCGATCAAGCTCCGAGAGCTGGGGCAGATAAGCGATCCGTGCACCTGATGCGATACGGCAGATACCTGACTGAGGTTGCAGTATTCCGGCAATACCCTTCAGTAGCGTCGATTTACCCGAGCCGTTCGGGCCGACTACCGCAGTCAGAGAACCTCTGCGAACTGAACCCGTGATAGTGCTCAATACGGGATTTCCATCGTAGCCGAGCGTCAGCTCTTCGACCTGTACTGCAAAATCCGTCATCTCATTAATGTTCCATTATTTCGCTAATTTTGTGATGTTATAACATATCATTAATGGGTGTAAATATTTAAGACAGTTTTTACTGCAAAGTGAAGTTCTGTATGAAAATCAACCTAATCATAAGTGCCAGGCTGTACTGAACCCAATAATGGCGTCGTACAGGGCTTAACGTATTGTAAGTAGACCGCTTTTAGTTCCACACACTTTTTGAGATTTCCGGTTTCTCGGCCATCAGCCGGTATTCTTCCGACGTCAGGTTATTCAGCGATTCATGAGGCCGCTCGCTGTTGTATTCCGTCAGCCAGCGCTCTGTGGTTTCCCTCGCTTCATTCAGTGTTCTGAACAGATAAAAATCCAGTATTTCTGTCCGGTACGTTCGGTTAAAACGTTCGATGAAGGCATTCTGCGTTGGTTTTCCCGGTTTAATAAACTCCAGCATCACGCCATGCTCTTCAGCCCACTGCGCCAAAGTCAGCGAGATTAGCTCCGGACCATTGTCCATCCGCAGTTTCAGCGGATAAGCACGGTTTGCCACGATCCTGTCCAGTACTCTGACCACCCGCTGCGCCGGGATATTCAGATCGATTTCTATTGCGAGAGCCTCGCGGTTAAAATCATCCACTACATTGAAGGTCCGAAAGCGTCTGCCGCAGACCAGCGCATCATGCATAAAATCTATCGACCAGCTCTGGTTAAGTGCTTCCGGCGTCGCCAACGGAGTCGGATTGCGTACCGGCAGACGTTGCTTTCCCTTATGGCGAAAATTCAGTTTAAGCAGGCAGTAAATCCTGTGAACGCGTTTATGATTCCAGGCATTGCCTTGCCTGCGCAGCACCTGAAACAGCTTCTTGAAGCCGTAACGGGGATAGCGTTTAGCCACCTCCGACAGAGCCTGGATCACCGGTTCATCACGACAGGTGTCCGGCTGATAAAAATACACCGTCCTGCTCAGTGATAACGTCCTGCATGCCTGGCGTATGCTCATCGTAAACTGCGCGGTCAGGTAACTGACGAGCTCACGCTTTATCGCTGGTTTTAAAGCTATTTTTCGATGACATCTTTCAGAGCACGACACTCAAGACTCAAATCGGCAAACATCTGTTTGAGACGACGATTTTCGTCCTCCAGATCTTTCATCTTTTTGATATCAGAGGCTTCCATGCCGCCAAATTTCTTCTTCCAGTTAATGGGATGGACTACCTCCCCCCTCTGCGGTTAACTATTCGAAATATGCGCACCAGGAGAATCACCATGGGTATCGTATTTCTGGGTATCGATCTGGCTAAAAATATCTTTCAGCTCTGCGGATTAAATCAGGCCGGTAAGCAGGTTTATACAAAACGCACTGGACGAAAAGAATTACTCCAGACTGTGGCGAATATTCCGGCATGTCTGATTGGTGTCGAGGCATCCACTGGGGCATTTTACTGGCAACGTGAATTTGAGAAACTGGGACATAAAGTAAAAGTTATTAGCCCTCAGTATGTAAAACCTTTTGTCCGTGGCCAAAAAAATGACGGCAATGATGCGCAGGCGATAGCTGTGGCTCTGATGCAACCTACGATGCAGTTTGTTCCACCGAAAAGCCCTGAACAGCAGGATATTCAGGCTCTGCACCGCGCAAGACAGCGTATTGTCAATCATCGTACTGCAACAGTCTGCCAAATCCGAGGACTGCTGCTTGACCGGGGAATAACAATCGGCGCGGCAGTTTCAAGAGTTCGTCGTGCCGTTCCGCTTATCCTTGAAGATGCTGAAAATGGTCTCAGCGCCAGAATGCGGAGGACAATTGCAGAACTCTATGATCTCTTTAACGATCTTGGTCGTCGTATAAACTTTTTTGATAAAGAAATTGATGTTGTGTTCAGGCAATCAGAAGCCTGTCAGCGCATTGCCAAAGTTAAAGGCATTGGTCCTAAAACAGCCACGGCTGTTGTTGCCGCGATTGGCAGAGGAACCGAATTTAAAAATGGTCGTCACTTTGCCGCATGGCTTGGTCTGGTTCCACGACAACACTCGAGTGGCGACAAGCAGGTGTTGATGAATATGACGAAAAAAGGCGACAAGCATTTGCGGACACTTTTTATTCATGGTGCCCGCGCTGTCGTCAGAGTTGCCACAAATAACAATGATGGCTGCCTGTATCAGTGGGTTAACCAGTTGAAGGAACGGCGCGGGTTTAATAAAACGACCGTGGCGGTCGCTAACAAGAACGCGAGAATAATTTGGTCGATGCTGAGAAATGATAGCGAGTATCAGGCAGTTGGAAGTTAGTACCCAGCCAGAAGAGTTGCAGTGTACTGAAAAATGATGACAGGTTGCACCTGCACAATCGGAACCTGACTATTATATTGGCCTCAGAGGCCGTCCAGTTGTTGAGGCGATTGTGTGCGGATTACCCATTTGGGCACAGGTTAGTATTCCTGATGCCGGATAGATGTAAGCAACAACCCAAAACCAGATTCAGTACTTGCAAAACGGAGGTAGTCCATAGATGTAGTACGAGGCCTCGGATATTCCCGCTTCGCGGCAGACGTCTTTCACGGAACGTCCGGCTTCAACGGACTTCAACACGGCGATGATCTGGTGCTCGGTAAATCGGGCTTTGCGCATAGCGATCTCCTCAGGGAACATACTCAGTATGTCGGAAGATCTCTAAAAGTGAATGGTTCAGTTAAGCGGGATACTTACAATTATTGTATCCAGATATCTAAACATTTCTCTGGATACAATAACCTCAAGATCTAACAATCCTGAATTAACGCCTTCAAATCCTCTACAAAATCATTATATTCTGGATTTGTATCTTGTATTGGTTTTATATCCCCATGCTGCAACAGATATGATATGTAAATTAAAAAAACTAAAAAAATATCCGCGTAGTAAATGTTACAGTTATCCACTTTCTCTTGGTATTTTAATATTACAGACAAGGTCTTATGGACGTCCAACTCTTTAATTGCGCTATTAATGTCATGTAAAGTTTTAAAACCAAGTAATTTTAAATCGCTAACGTTATCTTTATAGTGTTCGCCGAAGCTTGCATTAGGAAGGGGTTCTCTTGTTGAAAAATTAATTCCTTTTGCTTTTTCAACATAGCTTTCATATACTTCATTTAGCAAACGATCAACTTCAATAAAAATAGCTAAAGAGCGTTCATTTATCGAGGTGTTATTTGTTTTGTTTTTCTTTATGTTTTGTCTTGTTACTTCATCATAGTTTATTATTTGGTTTTTTATATTTATAAATTCTTTATCTACTAACTCAAGTGTCCCTGACAATATGGAAAATGATCTACGTATCTCATCAGGCATAGAGTTACTTGATTTATAACCAAGTTTATGCTCTATCTCTGCCCATCCATGTTGTAATATTGTCCGAATTTGCACTTCAAACTTAAAATTTTTGAATCCTTCATATTCAGGTAAATTTGTCCTTCCTTCTTTTAAAGAAACAATATAGTGGAGAGACATATATCCAAACCTATCTGGCTCAATAGATTTTCTTTTATCAATAGAGTTTTCCTTATCGACTTCAAACTCTTCTCTTATTAATTTTTCAATCTCATCAATGTCTGTTGAGTAGAATGTTACTATTCTGAACCCTAGGATGTCAGTTATATCTCTTAGTGAAGTGTATTTATTCTTTTTATCAATTTTTTTTGATAGACTAGTTTTATCTTTTACTCTATAGGATATGGAATGAGATTCTATCCCTCTCTTTCTTAACAAGGAGCTCAATAATGCATGTATTGACAGCCCCATATCTTTGAAAGTTATTTCTTGAGATAAAAACTCGTCAATGAGGCTATCCTTCGATTGCCCAGTCCCACTCTGCATAAAATTTTCCTTCTTATGTTTTTTATGTGAAACATATACTCTCTTTGAAGATGTTAAAAAAAACTATATCAGATAAGAGTCCTCTTTTGAGATGCCTAGTTTTTCAGATGACCATTATTCAGTGACCTCGACCATGAAATCAATCAAAAATTTAGTTGCAGTTTCTGCGATTTCAGTAATGTCTTTCGGTGCTTTCGCACAAAGCATCAGCAGAGCTTGTTTTTGGTGTTATGATAAGTGTATTATGCCGTGTAACACGCACGTATTCATGCGGGAGAGAAACCATGACCGCGAAACAACGCAACACGCAGAGCGTGACCATGACAGTAGAGCGTGCCTTACTGGTAAGAGCGCGTGAGGCGGGTATTAATCTGAGTGCCACCCTGACAACCGCCCTGGATGCAGAGCTTCGCTATCGTGAAGCGAAAAAATGGCAGGAAGAAAACAGGGAGGCTCTCGCAGCACTAAATCGTTTTCATGATGAGCAGGGTTGTTTCAGCGATGAATACAGGACGTTTTAACCATGCAATTCACTGTATACGGTAATACTGGGAAGAGCGTCGTTTACCCGCTGTTGCTCGATGTCACGAGCGATATTATTGGGCAATTGAATCGTCGGATAGTGATCCCATTGCTCCCTATTGAAAAGTATCCGGCAGGCCGCCGACCGGATCGCCTTGTCCCCGTCGTCAGACTGACGGATGGCAAAGAATACGCCGTAATGACTCATGAGCTGGCAAGTATCCCTGTCCAGGCTCTGGGTGCGGTGTTTTGTGATGCGTCGCAGTACCGTTCTCAGGTAAAGGCGGCAATAGATTTCCTCATCGACGGGTTCTGACGTTTCTTTCTATTCTGTTAAACAGGCATGCCTTTAATCGTGGCTGATGGGAGCCTGTTCAAGCTCGTCTATCGTGCGGAAGAGAAACATCTCCCGGTTTTTCGCATCAAACGGAACCGAAATTGCGTTCCTTACTACAGTCCTGATACGGTCAAACATCCTGATAAGAGCGGTTTTGGTTTTGTTGTTCGGCATAACATAAGTAGGTTTAACGTGAAGATACGGACCATGAGAATCGGAAACGTTGAAGGGTTTTGCTGATGGTTTTAAGTTGCGGATTTTTGAGCCGTTAAGAGACATTTGGGGGTCACTCCGTCATCGAACTAACTTGACCCCAAATCTGACCACCAAATTCTCCCGATGCAGGGGGAAAACAGAATGTGTACCGGAAAGACTTTTCACGTGAAAGCATTGAATAAAGTGATAAAAGCAAAAATCCCGCTTAAGTTGCCTTAAGCGGGATTTTTTAAATTTGGCTCCTCTGACTGGGATCGCCTTTGCCATTAACTGGCTAATATTTAAGCTAAACCTGAATTCACTTTCTGTCAAGACCACCAGAATGACCACCAATAGTTATTGGTTATTTAAAGCAGGTTTAAACACTTCGCTTCATGTGATGATCGTTCTATGTGGCTGCAAAGCGAACTCTGGGAAAAGTTGTGTCAGGGGCCACTGTTAATGTTATCACCCTCCACCCAGTCAGGCAGGAAAGCGATCCCCAACAGTTAAACGCGGCCTGACGCATTGCGTCGAAATCGTCACAGCCAAACATGGCTGCAGGGGGGCTCTGGCCGGATGATCAATCACGTTCGACCAGCAGAGCAGATCTGCACCGTGCAATTTGTCGATTAAACGATGGGAAGCTATATCATCCAGTGAGGCAGTTTTCCAGATAGGCCAGGCTGGCACACAGTACGCGCGTTTGTATCGCTATTTTACTGGCAATCAGCGTGCTGTCGGCAATGTCGCCAATGCGAATGACACATCTATCCGCTTTCGACATGAACAGCCCACTCAATAGGCTTCGGGATGCTCTAAGAGCATAAACGGACATTCTTGGCTCCTCTGACTGGGAACGCCTTTTCCATTAACTGGATGATTATTAATATAAAGTTATGCTTTGTGGTGTCAATACCATCAGAATGACCACTAATTTTTTCTAATTTTCCTTTTCTGTACACAAGCCAAGTATTATGCTTTGTATGTCAGGTTTTTTTGTCTTCAAACCAGAAACCCATTCCAGATAACGATCCATTATTTTTCTTAGATTTAGATTCTTTCGTCATACGGTGATGATTGAATATGGCGTTATTCTGGCGAACATCTTTTTCATTGAACCTGATTCGCCTAAAAGCTGTACGAATAAATAATTTCAGCTTAACAATTTATCTCCAATAAATAAAATTTGAGTGATTATTAGGGGGGTAATGTCATTTAACAATTTTACATTGTGCTTAAAAATCATTGAATAAATACCCATAAATTAATTTAACGTGTAGATTAATAATAAAATTATTTATTCAATTCTGTGTGCTACTTTTTTAGGTCAAGCTACCGGAGATAAAAATGGACAGACGGATTGTTATTTGCTGCGATGGGACTGGTAATGAATTAAACCGGACAATGTCAAACGTACTCAAGTTTTATCGCATTCTTGAAAAAAAAACACAGCAGCAAGTTTTCTATACGCCGGGAGTGGGCACGCTGGCGCTGGATAATCCTTGGCAACGGTTTAAACAACAATGTCGTCTGTTATTAGGACTGGGGGCAGGGTATGGTCTGGATAACGACGTGCTCAAGGCATACGATTTTTTGTGTCAGAACTGGCATGAAGGAGACAAAATATATCTGCTTGGGTTCAGCCGCGGTGCTTATACGGTGCGCGTTGTAGCTGCGTTAGTTGAAACTATCGGCATCATTCCACCTGGCCAGCGTAACTTGGCCGAATACGGCCTGACGGCGTATAAAAAGGCCAGTGGCGACCGGTCTGCCACAGCTCCCTCTAATGATCTGGAGGACGCCTGGCTCTTTGGCCGTATTGCGGGCGGGCGACCTGCGAGAATTGAATTTATCGGCGTATGGGATACCGTCTCTTCAGTGATAGTGCCCCGCAGCGATCGCCTGCTGCCAAGCATACAAACGCTTCGTTTCACCCGAACCAACAAGGCGGTGAAGTGCTTTCGACAGGCCATTTCCATGGATGAACGACGGCGCATGTTTCGCCTGAACCGATGGATAGACCCTCAACCCTACCGACCTGTTCCTTACCGGAAAGAGAGCGAAATCTCTCAGGATATCCAGCAGGTCTGGTTCGCAGGAGTTCATGCTGATGTCGGAGGAGGGTATCCTGAAAGTGAAAGCGGACTCTCCAAATATCCTCTGATTTGGATGCTGGAAGAGGCGCAAAAAGCCGGTCTGACCTATGACGAAGAGTGCCGTCGTGCAATCAGCAAGGGAGGAAAACTGACTCGCGGCGGCGAAACCTTCGTTCCCCCGGATGCTACCGGAATACTCCACCGTTCCCTGAGGGGGCTGTGGTGGCTCCTTGAGTACATCCCCAAAAATAAACGCTGGCGCGAGTGGTGCACTTCGCGACCTACTTTTCTGGGACGCTACTTGCCTCTGGGCGAACCGCGCGCTATTCCACCGGGTTCGCTGATACACGCTTCGGTAAGGGAGCGAATGGCGAAGGATCCGCACTACCGTCCTATAAACCTCAACGGTTCTTACCAGTTTACCGATGACGTTGTTTCAGAGCCGCAACTCGAGGAAAGCATCGATGCAGTACATTGACAGACGGCGTGTTCCGCCACCAGAGGAGTTACGGGGCGATAGGCTTTTTAGCAACGGGGAGCGGATGTGGCAGTTTTTGCAGCTTGAACCCAATAGGCGTGCGCAAACTCGAGCCCCACAAAGCAGCGTTCAGTCTGGCAGCTATTCCAGCGTGCTGCCCGCACTTCACTCGCTGTTTCATGGCCGCTGTGCGTTTTGTGAATCCCAAACGTCAGCATTGGACATACATTATTTTCGCCCCGTGAACGGTGCAGAGCCTCATTACGGTTTGGTGGATAGCCATATTTACTATGCCTGGCTGGCAAACGCATGGCAGAACTTCTACCTGGCCTGTGCAGACTGTAACGCGCATGGCCGTAACTATTTTCCGGTGAAAGGGAGGCGGGCGCCGATCCCCACGCAAGAGATGTATATGAAGTATCTGGAAAGTGGTACAGGGCTGTGGCCAGTGTGGCCTCCTAAAGAGAGAGCTCTGTTGTTAGATCCCTGCAAACTCCAAAATTTTTACTCCCATTTTTCGGTAGAAGTTGAAGGTCGATTAGTCGCGCAATCTGAAGCGGGAAATGAAACCATCAACACATTTGGCCTCAATCGCAGCGAACTAGTTAATAAGCGGTCGATACGTTTTGGCAAGTATCTTGAAGGTGTTGCCAGTGCGATTAAGTATTCATCCTCAGGCGAACTCAAAACGTTGTTCAGCTTTTCAGAGATTGAATTTGGCGGTAGCTGGTATCTACTCTTACGGCGTCTAGCAGAAAAAATTGGCACGCGCAAAGGACCAAAACCGAATCTCTCACCCGCAAGGATTATCCGCCTGTTCTTACCGTTGCTTAAAGAGCCACGCGGTTTGGAATGGTTTACTGACGCCATAAATGAGAACCAGCGTAAAGAACCGCTATTCAACGAAGAGTTCAGCGAAGACGATATTTCTGGTGCGAAACCTGCGCGAATAAGCGAAGTTGATTTTGAAAATTTTAAATCGCTGCAAAAAATCGCGCTGAAGGTCACCCCAGTAACGGTAGATCATGATGGTGCACCGATAGCTCCTGCGGTGCTTATCCTTGGAGAAAATGCTACCGGCAAAAGTTCAATCCTTGAAGGTATTGCATTGGCGTTGGCCACCGAGGAAGCAAGAAAAAAACTCACCCTCAACTGGCGTAGCTATGTACTGGATCCGCGGTACATGGGGGGGGAACCGGGACGCGGCTCTGATACCGCTTATGTCAATATTCTCAGTTCAGAACAGCAACGCCTCAAAATGACGCTCAATAAGGGCGGTTATCAGATCAGCCGGGAACAAGGTTTTGATGTTGGACCTGTTTTCGCGTATGGCGCCTTTCGTCATTACCAGCATAAGCAGCGCCGCTATGCCGCCGATCACCCGGTGCGAAATCTTTTTGATGGCAACCTGCTCGGCAATCCACAGACCTGGCTATTGGGGCTTGAAAAAGATCACTTCAATATGGTGATCCGCGCTTTACGTGATGTTCTGGCGATCGAAGGAGAGTTTGACGTTGTAGAGCGCGATGAAGCGGCGGGGGTGTGCTATATCGTAACGCCGCTGTTTCAACAAAACGGCGAGCCTCTTCGTATTCGTACCCCGCTGAATATTGTTTCATCAGGATTTCGTTCCGTGCTGGCGATGGTATGCGACATCATGGCCGGGTTGATGAATCCGGAATATAACCCCACCTTTGGGACGCTGGATAGCGCTCTGGGCGTGGTGTTGATTGACGAGGTTGAAGCGCACCTTCATCCTCGTTGGAAAATGCAGATAATGAAGGGATTGCGTCGGGCGCTGCCTAATATGACCTTTATTGTCACCACTCACGATCCGCTTTGCCTGCGGGGCATGTGCGATGGCGAAGTGGTCGTATTACAAAAAACGGTGAATGATAATTCGGTATTGGACGATGAATTACCCACCACAGTTCAGGCCTTAACCGCTTTACCGAATATCGATACCCTGCGCATCGACCAGCTTCTGACGGCCGACTTCTTCCAGCTCTATTCCACTGTTGAGCCAAAAATAAACCAGCAAATGGCCCATGTGGCCGACCTGCTAGCAAAGGCGCAGCAAGGGGGCTCGCTAAATGACGTGGAAAAACGAGTCCTTTACACGTTCGAGAAAGATATCGCCTCAGCAATGCCCGTCGGGACGTCGGAAGCGCATCGTCTGGTGCAGGAAGCCGTCGCGAGGTATTTGCAGGACCGGCATCGAGAAACGCCGAACTCCCGCGCGGCATTGCGGGAACGCACAAAGGATAAAATTGTCGATATTCTGAAGCAGGTACTGCGATGAGAAAGGTCATCCGCACACAGGAGCAGACGTTACCCCCCGCAGCCTTGAACGCGAAGAATAAAGACGGGACCACCGAACTGGAACGCTCGAGGGCGCATTATGCCGTGGAGCAAGAGAAAAGAGAGAGCTACGACTTTGTTGCTTATAAAGCCGATGAGGTTAAATGGCGACTTAATGCGCTGTTTCATTATAAATGCGCCTATTGTGAGAGTTTCTTTTCGGCCTCCGCACCGGTGGACATTGAACATTATCGCCCCAAAAGTGCCGTCAGTGAAGACGCGTCGCATCCGGGATACTGGTGGCTGGCGATGGACTGGGATAACCTCCTGCCAAGCTGTATTGACTGTAACCGTAAGCGTAAACAGCGGCTTGTTGATGGGGCTACCGAACTAAGCGTACTGCTGGACCGCCAGACGCAATCACGTAATTCGTCAGGTAAGAAGGACAGCTTTCCTGTAGCGCGCGGCGGGCCAAGACTTTTGCCGGAAGATAAAAACTATGTGACCGAGTCGCCGCTGTTGCTCAACCCTTACTATGACAATCCCGACGAGCATATGCGGTTTGTCAGCATCGGCAATCCACCGGTGAGCCTAGCGATCCCGATTGGCGAAGGGCCAAGTGAACGCGGGGTCACCTCAATTCATATCTACGGCCTTAACCGTCTCGGTCTCGTGCAGGAGCGGACGCGCTATCTGCGTCGGCTGGTATTTTTAGGTGAAATGCTGATTTCTCTCGGTGAACTTGTCGAGGCGATTGAGGCTACGCCGCTATCTGATGAGATTAAGGCGAGTATTAATCGCAAGCTGGAATTGCTCATGACGTGGACGGGGGAAGAAATGAAGCAAATGACTTCAGCGGATCAACCCTATTCGGCAATGGCCACGGCCTGGGTGACCGAGTTTACAGCGAAGATGGCGGAGCGCTAAAGCGATGTTAGTCTGGCGTAGCCCGCATACGGGAGCAATGCCGCATTTTGTTTATCTGATTCATAATAACCCTTTGAACCGCAGAAGTAGTTTTCTGTTAGATGCCTTTGACGAATACCTGCGCAACAAGCTGGCAGGCTTTGAGCATGAAGTCTTTGCGGTGCTGTTTCTGGATACGCGCCACCGGCTGATCGAGTACCGGGAGATGTTCCACGGCACCATCGACAGTGCATCGGTGTATCCGCGTGAAGTGGTCAAGGAAGCCCTGCGGCTCAATGCGGCGGTGGTCATCCTCTTGCACAACCATCCGAGCGGGAATCCTGAGCCGTCACAGGCGGACAAGATGCTGACACAGCGGCTCAAGGAAGCGCTGGGGCTAGTTGAGGTGCGTATGCTGGCAGGTCATTGTGGCCGGAGCAGGCTCCGTGTCGTTTTCGGAGCAGTGGCTGATTTGACGTACCATCTACACAAAAAAGCTATCAGTCCTTATCCACCCAACGCGCCTCGCCTTTTCCAATACGGCGGATGGTGACACTCGTTCCGCTCTGTAGAGATTCAACTTCAAGCAGGCTCGGTAGTTCCGCCTGAAGCCTCTGTCTGATTGTTGTGAGCTGTGAAAAATCTGGCGTCGCGATCGACACTTGTCCATCTTGCGGATCAACTTCAATACGCAGAGGCACTGTTGAGTCTGTTGCCCATTGCATCGTCCACTCCTGCGACGCCCACCTGCCATCTACGCTTGACACAACGTCGTGCCGAAACTGCTGCCAGATTGCATGAGTCTCAAGCGTGGGCCATCCAGGAACATGGTCGAAGCCTGCTACTTCTTCCGATTGTAACCAGGTTTTCATTTCCGCGCGATTCGTGAAGGCGGGCGCGAGTTGCTCCACGGCTATCTTGGCGGCCACCCGCGAGGGCAGTCCGGCCCGAACAAGCATGGCCATGGCGTTGGACGGTAGTCCAGCTTCCAGGCAGGCGGCAGCAGCTCCTTCGACGGGTAGTTCTGATTCGCCTCCATTGATGCGCCGATTCATCCGGATGGCTTCAATCGCCCAAACCAGGCGATAGACAAATGCGTCGTCCACGAAGCGCATTCCCTCTTGGCCGATGGCCCCTACGTCTTGCCCTCGCACCCAAGCTCCCAGCAAGTCTCTCCAGTTCGCCGGCAGTGGGTCATCTGGAACGAAGGGACGGATCGCAAGAAGCCGCTCTCCCATTCCAATGAGAGCAGCGATCAGGGCATCTGCGTCACTGGCGAGAGCGGCTGCATCGCCACGGTCAAGAAGCTCAGTCAGCTCGACAGCCAACGCGTCGATGGCAAGGCCCGATTCTAGGCCCACTCCCATCGCGAACTGACCTTTGCGTTGCTCGACCGTTGTTTTGTTCCAAATGAGCTGTGCTCTACTGAGGAGAATCCACACTTGCTTCTGCTTTTCGGCGCCGTCAAGGTGAGCGATTTGCCTTGCCCAAAGTGAACCCGCAAGGGCTTCATCGAGCAGCCTTGGTAGATCCGCACTTTGCGCGTCAAGCGCTTCGACGAGCCCAAGGACGGTTGTATCCAACCGCTCGATGAGGCTCTCCATTGAGTCTGACTCCATCTCACCATCTACAGCATCCGGGAACCAAGCATCTTGCGTGCTAGACAGGTAATCCATGGCATCCCCACGCGCAAAAACACCCGACGTCGCGAGGCGCCGTATGACCTCGTTGACCACGACAATGATGCCGCTTGAGAGTGACCGAGCCTTGGCCGACGTGACCAACTCTCTCCATCGCTGGTGGCGCCAATTTTCTGGCTGATGCATTACGTGGATCACGAGTCCTTCGAGATCCACGAATGCGCGCCCGGCGCGGCCCGCAACGTTGGCAAACTCCTCACCCGTGATCAGAGTGCCCGCCCTGTACAGATTTGGGATCAGGAGTACCGCTGCATTGAGGTTCAGTCCCTGCGCCAAGGTGGGTGACGCCACGGTAACGCGTAGAACGCCTGCGGCAAGTAGTGTCTCCACTTCCCGCAGGAAGGGGCCGGGAAGACGACCATGATGAATCGCAACGCCGATGGCCAGACAGCGTACTGCAGGATGTTCCGCGCCTAGCCACTCCCTACCTACGGCCATGGCACGTTCAACCTCTTGGGCGTTGGCAAGCAGAGATGGCAGAAAGCCTCGTCGCTGCAGGTCCAGGGCCGTCTCGGCAAATCCTTCAACATGATCTCGTTGGGTGCAAAATACGAGAGCTCTCTTTCCTTGCTCAGAGAACTTCCATGCCGCTGCGAGAGTTAGCTCCTTGTTGTCCTTTGGAAACGCCTTTCGACGAGGGCGAATGGGTGGGACCTCTGGCACAAAGTGTCGAATGAAAGGGCCATCTGGCTCAAGGTCGAAGCTCAGCCGCGCAGAATTTCCGAGCCAAGATAGAGTGCCAAAGCGCTGACGCGTAGGGCGCCAACTGGACTGGATCGGATCGCCAGGCGCATCACTGCGAATCCACGCAGTCAGATCGTTGAGCTGATCGCCTGCCGGCAGAATTGCCGAAAGACAAACGATCCGTCGGTCGCCATGGTCAGTGCGCCGCAGCAACCGTTGCACCAGATTCTCATAGCGGATCTCGCGTTCACTTGGACCAATCAGATGTCCTTCGTCTAGGACGATCAAGCCGACATCATTGATGATGTCGGGGTCGTTCCGCAAAGCAAAATCCAACTTTTCTGGGGTGGCTATGACGATGTTCTGTTCCCGCAGCGCATCCTCGTCATTTCCTGCTACACCGCTGCTTCCATACAGCGACGAGACGGAAAATCCAAGAGGTGTGAATGTCTTGCGGAAGGATCGCTCGGTCTGAGCGGACAGAGCCCTGAGTGGCGTGACTATCAAAACGCGTTTACCACACGCCAGGGCCATCAACGCAGCGATCTCTGCAATCCGTGTCTTGCCCGCGCTCGTGGGGAGCGCGACCACTAGGTCGTCGGAGACATCGACGGCTCGCTGTGCCGCCAGAAGTTGAGAAGGCCACAATTCGACCTCAGATGACCTCCTGCAGTACAACTCAGAGACAAAAAGCTTCCGAAGTTGTGTGTAGTCTTGCGAGCCAGGTGGCCCTTCGGAGGGCAGAACCTTGTGCAGACTGCTTGCCCAAAGATCATCTATCAGGTTCACGGTGATTCGAAGAATCCACCAGAGTGACACCGCGCTGGCCGCTCCGGTCAACGAAATCGCCCGTTTCAGCAGGTTGCGAGCTTCTACAACGAGGGACTCTTGGCCGGTTTGCAGGGCAAACTCAAAGAACACCAATGCTCTGAACATAGTCGACGTCGCTACACGCGAAACGATATCGTCGGGGTCAAGCGCTCCCTCGGCCGCAGCTCTGGCGATTCCCTCATCTCGGTTCGCTGGGCTGCTAAGCCACTCCCTCGCACGTTGAACCAGGCCTTGAAGATCACGCACGATTAGGAGCGCGAGCGCATCCTCGGCAGGCGAACGATTCTGATCGGCCTGTAATTGCGACAGAAGCGAAAATGCCAGCGCAGAGTAGTTGGCCAAGTGATAGGAAGCAGCCCCCATTGTTCGATAGAACCCTCGAGATGCGTCGGCCTGTGACCCGTTCTGAACCAATGCCTCAAAAGCCCCACCTGCCTGTACGAAGCCTTTTCGCCAAGTCACTGCATCGCCTCCAAGCTCGCGTAGCGCCAAGGAAACACGTAGTACTGAGAAGCCATAGTCCGCAAGATCGGAGTCGAGCCCTTCGCTGAAGGCTGGAGCGTCTGGTGGCAAGTTTCCTTCATGGCGAATAAGAGCCCTTGCTTGACCCCGGGCCTGCAGGCGACCTCGATATCCGTCTTGTGTGATGTCGAGCAGGAATGCAGTCAGTTCTTCAGTCGTTTCCAAGTGCCAGAGCCCTCTCGTAGCAGGCCAGAATGAAGGCCTGATGGTCTTCTATGCGCAAATTTGCAGAAATATGGGGACGAACCAGATCCGCCGCTGCGAGATCGTCGTACAGTGCCTGAGGCGTGGCGTTGCCCGACAAGGTGAACAGCATGTGACTGGTTCGCCCTTGGGGCGCAGCTCGACTGGCGACTTCATTACGAATCCGTCTACCCATCTGCCGTCGTTCGCCTTCACCCTCCATGAGTCGATCCGCGACGAAGAGAAGGGATGTTGCCGTAGGTCTGCCATCGTCTCTGGACAGTGCTTTTCGCGCCTCAGAGATGGTGGCGTTGGCAAGGTTTGCACGACTCTTAGACTCGCCTTTTAAGTAGTGCAAATTTTGTTGGTCATCGAGCTTTAGACCGACGAAATCGTCGCCGCGCAGCGCCATCTCTCGACCATCCTTGTATCGCAGGCGACGGATCGGAACCTCGAATTCAAGATGTTCTTCGACCAACTCGGTCGCGAGGATCTCGCCAAGCTCTCCCGAACGTGCTCGGGTGGAGCGCGGCATGCGCTCAGCCAAAATTGCAGCCGCGCCTGGATATCCCAACTCACGGACGTCTTCAGCTATTTCGTCCAAATTGTCGTAGTGAGCTCGGATCCGAGTAGTTAGGGTAGCTTCGATAGCAGCCCTTCCTCCATCGCGTTCGGACAAGCGCCATAGCTGCTTGTTGTCTTGCTCTTGGATAGTTCTGTCGCACCAACGTGGATATAGCATTCAAAAGCTCCGTATTCTTATGCCAGGTCTTTCTGAGAGAGGTGGATTAAACCCTCAGTGCGACGGCCGCAAGCTGCAATTTTCTTCCAACCCAAAAGTTGCCTCACGTCATCACTTTAAGTTCTTCGACGTTACCCCGGCTTCAGCCTCGCGGAGAATACTAAGGATCTGTTGGTCGGAAAACGCTTCTTCATGGGGATGTCCTCATGTGGCTTATAAAGACATTACTAACATCGGGGTGTACTAATCAACGGGGAGCAGGTCAGTACTTGGACTGATTAGGCTATCTAGGGTTCCCCTCATAAAATATTTTTCAGAATCTTGGATGTTGACAGTAGTAAATTGATTGTATTTCAGTTAGAAAATATTATCGATAAATTAACGGAGTGACGGGATGAGTAACGCGCATGAGGCCAGCGCGTCGGCCACTGGCTATCTGTATCAGTGTCGCTACGCATTGCTAAAAGGACTGGAAGCTACTCTGGATTCACCAGAGTTCAGGATTTCAATTGAAAAGTTTGATGATATAGCTTTTGAGGCAAACGGCTTACCGATTCATCTTATCCAGACCAAACATCATAAAGCCAAAACTGGAAAGCTGACTGACAGCAGCGCTGACCTTTGGAAAACGCTACTCATCTGGATAAAAAGTGTAGCCACCGATAGTGGCGGTTTCTCAAGAACTCGTCACTTCCTAATAACAACTGGTTTGGCACCTTCGAATTCGGCGTCTTTTCTATTACGGACAGAAAGTCGTAACGAGGCTCAAGCCGATTTTTTGTTACTCACGACTGCAAACAGTTCAAATAACCGCGCGCTACAAGAAGCTTTCAACGCCTATAAGATCTTACCGGAGGAGGCTCGATTTGCTCTGTTAAGATCAATATATGTACTTGATAGATCTCCCTCGATTACTGATGTTAAAGAAGATATTTACCGGCAATTGCACCGTGCTGTAGGAAGACAGCATATCGAAATTTTCACCGAGCGTTTAGAAGGCTGGTGGTTCGACCAAGTGATACGTATGCTCAGCGGCAATGAGGTGGGCAGCATCCCAGTGCTGGCTATTGAATCCCGCATTGATGAACTGCGAGAGGAGTTTCGACGTTCCTCATTACCTGTAGATTTTCGGTCATTTTCTCCTCCTCAAGAAGTGATCGCTCAGCTAGATAGTCGACCCTTTGTCAATCAATTGCGTAAGATAAATCTCGGGTCGGCCCGTATTGAGTATGCCATCCGTGATTATTATCGAGCTTCAGAGCAACGCTCAAAATGGGTAAGAGAAGAATTATTGCTTAATGATGAGCTTAAAACGTTCGAGCAAGACCTGATAGAGGCTTGGCAGCCACGATTCGCCGCACAGAAAGACGATTTATTACCTGATAGCGATGAGTCCGATCGTATACGTTCTGGAAAGGACCTGTTCACATGGGCAGAACAGCAGGCATGTTTTCCTCTCCGCAGCCTACGAGAGCGGTTTCTTACCCACGGAAGCTACCATATTTTGGCTAACCGATACGCAGTGGGGTGGCACCCTGACTACATGCAGAATAATAGTGATGAACAGAAAGGAGAGGATTGATGATGGAGCCTTGGTCTTCCCGTCCCATCGAGGAGAGCTACCTCTTCAACCCAGCTTTCTGCGTATTGCTTATAGCCAATACATCGTCAGAATTCAATAAAAAGACCGGTTGCTCTTTACCCTTTGCACTAGCCTTTATAATCCTTCCGATAATTCTTCATCAGAAAACACGCAAGGCTCTGCCTGCTACAACCGTAACGTCACTAATGGCATGGTGCCAGGACAACCGAGATACGATGATTAATTTCCCCGACAGAGTCAGGCGGCTAAACGGTATTACCCGTGAGAGCATATTATTTGGCACAAGGCAAAGCGCTCTTTGCTTGGATGAAAATGGTGATTTAAAGAAAGGAGCTAAACTGCTCTCACCTACAGAAAAACGAACGCCGCTGTTTACTCAGGAAGCCGGAGAATGCATTGAGCGTGCGGCATTTCTGGGGCGTTGGCTCGCAGCAGCTGGTACAACAGCGACTATTTATGCTGCATGGGGGATAGCGCCATGAGTCTTCAGATAGCCAGCCTTGTGATTTACAACCACGGGGGAGAACGTCGTGAAATCACCCTTCATCCCGGTCAACTGAACATCTTGACCGGCGCATCCAAAACGGGTAAATCAGCAATAATTGATATTATTGATTACGTTACCGGGCGAAGCGAATGTTACGTAGCCGATGGCGTTATCCGCAAATGTACGCAATGGTATGGGATCCTTTTTCAACTGAATGATAGCCAAATCTTTATCGCGCGACGCAATCCAGATGCCGGTACACAGTCTCACGGCGACATCTATATTGCCCGCGGGAGCTCCCTGTCGATTCCCGATGGCGCAACTCTCCACAAAAACACTACAGTCAACGCTGTGGAGAAATTTCTGGGAACGGCAATCGGCATTAATGAAAACGAACACCGTCCCCCGAGTCCTACGCGACCCTCTCTGGAGGCAAATTTCCGCCACTCGCTTCTTTTTTGTTTCCAGGATCAGAACGATATTGATAACAAACAGCGTCTGTTTCATCGCCAAGATGATGGTTTTATAGCGCAGGCTATCCGGGACACCTTTCCTTATTTTCTTGGCGCAATGGATGAAGAGCGGCTCTTACAGCAAGCCCAATTGGACGATGCGCGAAAACTACTGCGTCAGCTTGAAAGGTTGGTACGGGAAGCTGAATCGCTGGATGACGCCACATTTCCGCGTGCAAAAGCTCTTCTTGAAGAAGCTAAAATGGCAGGGCTTACCGACGATCGAACCGTAGTTGTAAACTATGAGGCCTGCATGACTCTGCTCCAAAGCTTGAGCGAGCGAGGAGTATTTTCAGATGCAGTTGTAGTAAGTGATCATGATGACATATTGATGCGACTGCGCTCAGAACGTCAAGGGATGCGTACTGAGCTTGAGAGACTGAATAGCGAGATTCGTGAAACGCGGGCGTTTACCTCAGAATCAACCGGCTATGAGCGAGAGGCGCGGGAGCAGCGTGCAAGACTCAGCGTAGTGAATTTGATAAAGTCCTCAGAGGTATCGCAGCTTTGTCCTCTTTGCGAAAGTCACCTCGAAAACGTTCCTCCTTCTGTTGCTCAACTCAACCATTCACTCAATGAATTGAGCCGACAACTTGAGGCGGTAGAAGCAGAAAATCCAAGGCTCCAGAAGCGCTTAGCAGCCCTCCAAATACAGGAAAATACTCTCCTCAGTAATCTTCGAGAGAATCAGAAAAAAATCAGTGATTGCATCCAACAAGCTGAATATCTGCGAGTACAGCAGGAAAACTTTATGCTGCAGGCGCGGACTCTGGGGAAAATCGCACAGTATCTTGAAACTGTCAGCGATGCAGAGCAGTATTCGGGTCTTCGCACCCGGTTAGAAAATCAGCAATTAACTGTAAGTTTCCTTGAAAAAAAATTGGATCCGACTGCTGTACGAGAGAAACTTGCGGCCTTCCTCAATATAATCGGCCGTTATATGACTGAATATTCGGAACTTCTCGATCTAGAACATCAGGGAAGCAACCTGCGTCTAGATATCCGCAAACTCACCGTTGTGGCAGATACCTTGGACGGACCGGTACCACTTTTCCGTATGGGCAGTGGGGAAAATTGGGTCGGCTACCATATTTTGGCTCATCTGGCCCTTCATCGCTGGTTCCGTCAAAAAAAACGCCCCGTGCCAGGATTTCTAATTCTCGACCAGCCATCGCAGGCGCATTATCCACCTGAAAAAGATAATGATGGGTCTATTGACTCTCTGAAGAATGAAGATCAGAACGCTGTAAATCGGCTGTTCAGCCTAATCAACCACGCTGCTAAAACGCTCGCCCCTGATTTACAGATAATAGTTATGGACCATGCAGACCTTAAAGATGACTGGTTTCAGGCTGCAGTCTCTGATCGCTGGCGTAATGGCGTAAAACTTATTCCAACAAGCTGGATAACACCCCAGAAATAATGGCAAGACGCAAATTTGAGCCTACAGCGCACTTATTTCTGAGCGTAAGAACACTGTGCTATGTTGGCGGGGATAGCTACTATCCGGTGACTGAAGTAATGAAGGTTTAACTGGAACAACGACGTCTAGGCAGGCGAAAGATTTGTAAGTAGGTCTGGAGAAGATTAGGTTTGGCTCTGCATGAGAATGTGAACGCTGGAACATAAATCCAATTGAGGCATTAACTATAACTTGCTGCAGTGCTGTGCCAATGCAATAAATTTAGTAAAAATATGATGGCTAGATTTGATAGGTTGATTTATAGGGGTTGTTATGTGTTTTGCAAATTTAGAGATACTCAACTTTCGTGATTTTGAGACAGTTAATATCCCTCTGACGGGCAACATAGTCTTGTTGGGCGAGAACCTCGTCGGTAAGAGTAATCTTCCATTAGCGATTCGCCTGTTCAACCTTATGATAGATAGATATTAATGGTGTGATTTATAAGGGAATGTACAATCATGAAAATGTGCCAAATACTAACAGGAGTTTTATGATGATTGATAGATTAGAACTTACAAAAAACATTCAATTCTATAACTTAATAATACCAGAAGACAATCGAAACAGAACAATAACAGACGTTGAAATAACTAATATTTTGGATGCTGCAGATGACAATATTGAACCTGGTAGTGATTACCTATTAGAGGAGTTTAGAATTGACAAAAGATTAATTGAAAATAATATCCCTTATAAATATTCATTGCGAATCTTCCCAACACTCAAGCCAGTGTATTTTATTGGGGAGATCGAGGGCGGAGAGAACTACCAAGATAAAATTTATGCTTTTATATTAATTCTTGAGTTTGATAATAGTGTGGCAATAATAAAGAAAAGCTGTGCAAATATTTCAGATGATATTGAAAGAAGTTTTAATTTAGTATCGAGTAATTTATTGGCTAGCACCTTTAATGATTCTGATGTTTTATTCCAAAAAATATCCACAAGAACAATAACTAATTCAGATAAGGCAATCAGAAATAGATCTGCAGAATCAGCAGATCTTAAAGGTTCTTACTCTACTCATGCTGCTGGCAGGTCAATACCTTACTACTTAAAACTTAGGCAAGGTGCAATAATTAAGACAATCTCTGGTTCAGGACGATTGGTAGAGGCGTCACAGAGAGTTAATTTCGATGAAATTGCGACATGGTCTTATAATCAACTTTGTCTGATAAGGCAAGGTGGAGGGGTTAAGGACTTCCTCAATTCTTTTGCAAAACAAAAAGATTTAAATGATGTTTTAAGCTCTACTGTGCCAAGTGCCTTATTAATAGAAAGTACTTCATTATATGAAAAGTTAAAATCGGAAGGTGCCATACTAAAATACAAATTGCCTGATGGATCCGATTGCATTCTAAATGAAATACAAGTAAATCGGTTGCTTCGTAAACTTGAAAAAGTTTATGAAATAAAATCTGACTTGACTATTCAAGTGCCGCTTGGTAAGGCTAAGATACGAAAAAACAACAAAACACTAACGATTGACTCTACTGTTCTAAAAAAAATAAAAGTTTCGTACAACTCTAAAGATATAACTTTGCAAAGTTTTATCTTTAAAAATGGTTTCTACAGCATTACGTTTACTGACCCATGCTATATGTATTTTATGGGTAATTGTTTCGAAGACTCTTCAGGTATATCGGAAATCAATAGCATATTAGAAATGCTTGTCCCTAAAGCTAATATAAAAAACGTCTTAAGTGAGAAAGGTTTGCTTTTAAAAGGAATGGATAAGTTCTCTAATGATTCCATGTTTGATGTGGTGGAAAACATTCATAGTGGGGATGATTACATCTTTTGCGATGACTTAGGGAATGAATGGGCAGACCATATCACATTTAATAAAGCGGATTCATGCATTTGTTTCATTCATTCAAAGCATGGTGACAAAAGCACATCAGCAAGTAAACTTCATGACGTTGTTGGTCAGGGTATAAAAAATCTTGGATATATGTATTTTAATACTGCTGATTTTACTGTTAAATTAAAAACAAAATTTAATAAAAACTATACTGGAGTTTACAATAAAAAGTCAGTATCAACTAAGATAAAAAAGGTAAGAAAAGGTGACACTAAAAACATTAAAAAATACCTTGACGACCTTTTTAAGGATGTTAAATTGCATAGAAAATGCATTCTTAGCTGTTCATTTTTATCCAAAAAAGAGATAGAGCGCGAGTTCATTAATTTGCGAAGAAAAAAACCGGTTAAGCCTCATGTGATTCAACTGCTATGGATCTTGTCTTCTTTTTCTCATGCTGTAAAAGAGGCTAATGCTGTTCCAATTATTTATTGCGATAACTAGAAAATATTTTGAGAGGGGTAATAAACCTCTCAAAACAATACCGATGAATATTCCTAATTTATACTATCGATTGGAGGTTTGGAATTTGTCTGAAAGGTACATCAAACTCTATGTATTCAATCTCAATAGATTAAATTTCAAGCTCTATACAGCATGCTTTATTTAGAAGGAGACAATTGATACTACTCTTTTGATCAGGTATCAATCGCAGAGCTATAAGAATAAATAATAAAAAACTCATAAGCTGAGTTGATGAGCTTTAAGTTACGCGCCAACAGGAAGGCAACTGATCCTATAGGATAATCCCTTGAAAAGTCAGCACTTGAATATGTGGGATTTTATCATGACCTTAAATAAGGCTGAGGCCAGAAATACGCGGGCTCCCGGCATCAGAGCGCCTAGCTGCCAGGCAATCCCCGAGCAAACCGCAATTGGCTTCGCTGCATAAGTGGTTGATAGAGAAAAGCGCGACACTGTCGTAGAAATCCCGGTTGGGGGTGGCGTTCGCTTATGCGCTCAATCAGTGGGGTGCTCTGTGTTATTACTGCGATGACGGGCCGGTGGAACCTGATAATGATGATGCGGAGCGGGCGCTGAGAGAGGTCTGTCTGGGGAAAAGAATTATATATTCTTCGGTAGTGACAATGGCGGTGAGCGCGGCGCACTGCTTTATGGGCTGATAGGCACATGCAAACTCAATGTATTGACCCTGAGGCTTATCTGCACCATATCCTGGCGTACTGCCGAAGGCGTCTACAAATAAAGTGGCCGAATTGCTGCCATGGAACGTGGTTCTCACCGATAAATAACCGTCAAGACGGCGTTCACTTAACGCTTATCGATATAGTCATTCCATTTTTCTTCAAGAGATATACCCTTTTGGCGTAGCTTTATGCCTAGTGTGTACTCTCTAACGTCCGCTTTCGTTAAAGATGAGTGTCAGACTTGAGTGTGTTCTACCTCAGAACACTGCTACATCAGGTCTGAAGTTATACAGTGAAATTCAATTTCTAAATCACAACCTTCAACCCATTTCACCGCTGCGAACCAAGGGGCGCTACGCCCGGCTATGTAGGTCATATCTTTTCCTTCCGTGTGCTTTTCGTTCCCGTATCAGCTTCCGGCTAATCGTTTCCCAACACAACCCGTCCCGCAAGGGTAAATAGCACGCATTCTGCGCCCTTGCGGGCCGGAACGATGTCGGGAAAGCGAACCGTCAGGCGATTCGAAGACGAAAATCACACACTGACGGAGAAAAAACGATGACTATTTCCCTGCATACCCAGACTAGCGCCCCTAACACCGCAGCGGCGACCAGCGTATCCTCGCTGGAGCTGTAAGTATCCCACCAAAACGGCCCGTTCATTTTTAGAGATCTTCCGACATACTGATTATGTCCCCTGAGGAGATCGCTATGCGTAAGATCCGATTCACTGAGCACCAGATCATCGCCGTCCTGAAATCAGTCGAGGCTGGCAGGACCGTCAAAGATGTGTGCCGCGAGGCTGCTATTTCTGAAGCCAGCTATTACAACTGGAAAGCAAAATATGGCGGGATGGAAGCCGCTGATATTAAAAAAATCAAAGACCTTGAGGACGAGAATCGTCGTCTGAAGCAAATGTTTGCCGATCTGAGTTTGGAATGCCGGGCGCTGAAAGACGTCATCGAAAAAAAGCTTTAAAACCAGCGATAAAGCGTGAGCTCGTCAACTATCTGACCACGCAATTTACGATGAGCATACGCCAGGCATGCAGGACGTTATCGCTAAGCAGGACGGTGTTTCGTTATCAACCGGATACGCGACGTGATGAAGCGGTGATCCAGAGGCTGACCGAGGTCGCTGAGCGCTATCCCCGCTACGGTTTTAAGAAGCTTTTTCAGGTACTTCGCAGGCAGGGGCGCGTCTGGAACCACAAACGCGTTCACCGGATTTACTGCCTGCTGAAACTGAATTTTCGCCGTAAGGGAAAGCAACGTCTGCCGGTGCGCAATCCGGCTCCGCTGGCGACGCCGGAAGCACTTAACCAGAGCTGGTCGATAGATTTTATGCATGATGCGCTGGTGTGTGGTAGACGCTTCCGGACCTTCAATGTGGTGGATGATTTTAACCGTGAAGCGCTGGCGATAGAAATTGACCTGAATATCCCGGCGCAACGCGTCGTGAGAGTGCTAGACAGGATAGTGGCAAACCGCGGCTATCCGCTGAAGATGCGGATGGATAACGGGCCAGAACTGGTCTCACTGGCACTGGCGCAATGGGCCGAAGAACATGGTGTGATGCTGGAATTTATCAAGCCGGGTAAGCCAACACAGAACGCGTTTATAGAACGGTTTAACCGAACATACCGGACAGAAATACTGGATTTTTACCTGTTCAGAACACTGAATGAAGTACGAGAAATAACGGAGCGCTGGCTGGCTGAATATAACAACGAGCGGCCTCATGAATCCCTGAACAACCTGACGCCGGAAGAGTACCGGCTGATGGCCGAAAACCCGGAAGTCTCAAAAAGTGCGTGGAACTAAAACAGGTGTGCTTACAGAGCAGTCAGGCTCCTCAAAAACGAAATTATCAAGAACCAAAACAGATATTTATCAAACCGTCACCGACAACATTATCTCGGCACTTGAAGCCGGAGTTAAGCCATGGTCTTGCCCGTGGCAGCGCGTACCGGGCATATCAGGATTACCTTCAAATTATGCGACTGGCGCTGCTTACAGCGGGGTGAATATCATGTTGTTGTGGATCAGTGCGTCAGAACAGGGATTCAATGATTCGCGGTGGATGACCTACAAACAGGCAAAAGTGGAAGGTGGTCAGGTACGCAAGGGAGAACACGGCACAACAGCCATTTTCTATACCATGCTGGAAAGGGAAAATGACGAAGGAGAAACTGACTATATTCCGATGCTTAAGACTTTCACCGTGTTTAATGTTGAGCAAATTGACGGTTTGCCTCTGAGTGATGAAGCCGTTTTCCCGGCAGAGACCTTTGAGCCGTTACCGCAGGCGGAAGCGCTTTTCCGTAACAGTAGTGCAACCATCATTGAGAAGGGGCAGAACGCCTATTTCGCACCATCAACCGACGAAATCCATTTACCGGAACGCCGTCTTTTTAGCGATGCTGCCAATTTCTACGCTACGGGTCTGCATGAGCTGGTTCACTGGAGTGGAGCCAAAAGTCGGCTGAATCGTGAAATGAAAGGGGAGTTTGGCAGTGAGGATTATGCTTTTGAGGAGTTGATCGCCGAGCTTGGAAGCGCGTTCCTGATGGCGGACCTGGGGATTGTCGGAGAGGTTCAGCATGAAAGTTATATTGCTTCCTGGCTGAAAGCACTGAAGAACGACAAACGCTATATTTTCAAGGCCGCCAGCGCGGCATCCAAAGCGCATCGTTATTTGGTGGATAAAATCTGAGCAGGAAGGAGTCGCAACGGAATGCGGCTTTGCGTGTAGGGCCGCTTAAAACAGTAACGCTGTAGAGACATGAGTGAGGCGGAGCGCAGCCAGGCGAGCACCGAACAGTCATGTCGCTACAGTGGAATAAAGCAAATCACGCGGACAGGGCTGAATGGGCAGCTATTCCCGGTTATCAGCAACTACCTGAAGCGCAAGTAGCCGCTGTTCCAGGTTATTCAGTCTTTCTTCGAGGTCATGGCTCTTCTGCTCAATATCTTCCAGCGTTTCTGACAGAACATCACGCAGCAGCACAAAATTTGCTTGTAGGGCATACACAAAATCGTTGCCGCGTTCCAGTAATGCTTCGCGCGGTATGTCCTGCAATACGGAATGTGTCATCCATGTGACCAGCGCTTTTGCGCTCATTTCGGTCAGTACGTCCGAAAGTCGGTCAGTTTCTCTGTTCATTCTGGTGTCCTGTATGTTCTGATGTCGGGGGAGTATTTAGGAAGGGTATTACTCTCGGTTATTGCGCTGCGGGTTGGGGCAGTAGGTGATACAGAAGAACTATATGCAGTGGCCTACATCAAGCTGTTGTAGCTCGTCGAGCGTGTAGATGCGGAAGACATTCCGGTGACGGGTTTCCAACGGGATGTGCTGATGGTTAACGATAACGTGCCTGATGCTGTCAAACAGCCTTTCAAGACCGCGCTTTTTCTGCGGGTCTGGCACGATATAAAAAACGTAAATCCAGTCTTTACGGGTCCGGGCCAGTAAATGGCTGGCGATGATTGACTGGTATCGGGCTCTGGTTTTCAGACGACGCTCGGTCTCAATGGCGATCACGGTGCCGCTGGGCAGGGTGATCAACCCGTCCGGGCGATGACTGACCTGATACCGGCTGAGGAAGGTTGTGCGGTCGCCATTTATCCACCCGGATGCGCCTTTTTGCTCAAGGATGATGCGGGCTGCCTGATTATCAAGGTGATGCTCCAACGTCCAGCCGGTGATTTTTGAAGGCTCAAACCGCGCCGGGAAAAGCGCATCGTCTGGTGTTAATACAACGGCCAGTCCGTCACTGGTTATGCCCCATAATGAAATTTTCATCGTCCGCGATATCAAGACGTGCTTGTGGATTAAGCCCATGCCCTCGACTTTTGAAAGCAGGGAATACAGTGATTTATGATCTCGGAATCCGAACAGCAGCATCAGCGTTTTAAAGTCACTGTACGTTTCTTCCTTCAGAAAATTCAGCAGTCGTTGTATTTTTTCGCGGTGTCGCGTCTGGCGTTCGCTGTATGCGGTGATAAGCATCATTCCACCCTTTAAAAATCCAGCAATGACGGGTTTTCCTCTTGATCGGCATTCGGTATTGTCGTGTCTTTTTCGTCCGTATTATCAAAATAAAGATCGGATCGAGTTGTTGAGATATTCGGCGTTGATTCGGGGTCGGGGGATGTTTCCTCCTCGCTAAAATCCAGGGTGATGTTTACCGTTGCGGCGGTGGCGGCAATCGCGGGCGACACGGCACAGATCTCCAGTTCGCGTTTTTTCACCCTGATGGGCGAAATCAGCGAAGCAGACGGGAGTGCTTTTGTCGTGAAGATGAAGCTGACAAAATCGGGTAGGTTCAGGATCATATTGCTGTCGGTAAAGAAACGCTCGGCCTGCCTGATGGTGCGTTCACTGTCGATAGTCTCTGTCAGCACGGCGTTGGTTTTCGCTTTGCGGACCTCATCATCGACTAATATGGTGCCTGACATCCTGGCTACCCATTCAGCGGTGTCCGGATCCATGACACGATAAACCAGTTTGAATTTAGCGTTCTCAACGACCGCGCCGACAACGGCGTCACCTTTCAAATCTGCCGGACAGTCTTTTAAATCGGCAATCGACTGATGGTCCATAATAATATGCACACCTTTATCGCGTGCCGCGCCTAAACCCTCCAGCGCGGGCCTGGATAAATGGTATTTCAGTTCGGAAAGATAAATAGCAATGGGGCGGGGCACGTTTTTCACTCGCTCGCGCCTTTCTGCCAGCTGGTACAGGCGAACCAGCAACATACGTTGAGCGGTAATGATTTTGCTGTTGCGCATTGAGCCAATCACATAACAGCAACCGCCTTCCTCAAATATCGTATTAAGCGAAAATCCGGTGGGGGCATTAATGGCATTGAGCAAGGCCAGCTCTTCAATTTTCCCGAAGAAGGCTTTTATCTTATCGGCAATAGCCTGAACGTAGTCTCCGTTATACACATCCCGAATGGTTGAGGCAGTATTAAGGGTGACAAATTGTGCGGCTATCCGGGCAGCTTTCCGGTCGTCAATGCGATAAAAATCTGACTCCTGATCTTTCTCTGCCAGACTGAAACCGGCAACAAAAAGCTCTTCCAGTTCATCGGCATTAATCTCTTCAATCAGGTTTAACTGGTACTGGGGTTTTCGCAGGTCAATCAGGGCAAAGGGCTTCCCGGCATCTTCACAAGCTTTTCGGTAAAGGTGGGGTGCCCATTCATCATCCTTGGGGTCCATCACAAATACGCCTTCACCGGCCAGAATACTTTGGTAAAGCAATAACCCGGTGGCCACCCCTTTACCGGCGCCGGTGGTGCCGATGATATCCGCGTGTTGTTTTTGCCAGTCTTTTAACGGCAGGTACATCGGCTGAATATCGCGGTCCATGCCAATAAATAACCCTTTGTTCAGGTCGATATAATCCAGCGGGTCATAATGCAGTGTTTCAGGTAGCAGTGATTTCACCGTGCGGACATCGGTGCGTAATTCCCGTTCAAGCGTTGTTTTTCTGACGAGGCATTTCTTTATTTTGTCTAATTCAGGGGTTAATACTCTGCGCAGCAGAATATGAAAAATAAACCCTGCTACGGTGAAAGTAATTAATGTTGACCATTCCAGAACTGGAACGCGGGTAACTATTCGACCCTGATAAAGCCACTGGAAAATCCAGATAACAACCGGGGCCATCGAGCCGGAAAGAAAACACAGCATGGAAAAAGCAATAATCAGCCTTTGCCACAACGGGGCTTTTTGCCGCTCATCGCTTTTCATCGACGCGAAAAGCGGCATTGTCAGCCCCGATAACAGCGCCAGCATCAGCTGATGCTGTTGCATAAAAGCCATGAAGCTCAGCACGCCATTCACTATCGGCGTCAGTGAAACGGCCAGCTTATTCAAAATCACGATGCCTCCTTCGTCAGCGGTTCGCCCCATGACATCGCCCCATCTGTTCGCCCCACGGTGTCGGGCGAAAAGGCGGGGCGAACGTCAGGGACGAAGAAGGTGGCCGCGTTGCGGCCATGTACCGGGAAGCATGCTTCCCTGCACCAAACGGCGTGCGCCAGTTCATGCGGGCTGGACGCCCTTATGATATGTCGCATGGGGGTAATGTCGCGGCTGGACGCCGCGCCAAAACCCCCAACGTCAACGGCGGCCCACCGTCGCCCGCTACGCGCGACCACCCCCTTTAAGACGGTCGCTTTCGCCTTTTTATTCCCTTTGCTCGTTCCTCGCAGCGGGAATAAAAGGGAAGCTGACCTTTAAAGAGGGTGGTCGCGCCACGCTACCGGCTTTTGGCCGGAGACTTAGCCGCGACGGTGTGCGGGGCTATGCCCCCCAAATAAACCGCTGTCGTGGGCGACAGCTTTTCGCTCGCTGGGGCGGCGAAATTTATTCGGCTCCCCCCGGCTGGCAAAATCCGCGTGGGCGCGGCTGTTTGCCGGTGAGGCGCGGCGCCTGAACTATTTTCGCTCCTTAACCCGCGAAAATAATTCTGTCCGCTGCCTCATTTTTACGGCCCGCATTTTTCACTCCTTAATTCGCGAAAAATGTGCCGGGCCGTAAAAACCTGAAAACCGCCACGCCTTAAGCCGGACTCGGCTAAAATATTTTGGCACTATAGGAGACCTGCGAATAAAACTAAGGCAGGGATTAATAGTGGCTCTCACGGATTTCCCTGATGATGTCGGAATAACACTGACGACTTTCTTTAATGCTGGTTTCATCAAGCGTAAATCCACGTAGGTTAGCTTCTTCTGTCAGCGTTACTCTGTCGGTAGCGTTCAGCGTTTGCAGTAATTGCAATAACCGGCATATAACCCGGTAGTGATAAATTTCATAATAAATGCCGTATCCACGCATCGCCTCATTTTCAATGTACTCAATAACGCAGGCTGCGCGCATGGAATCCCCACGCTGATGTGTCCAGGGATGCTGAATAAAACCCGGTTTGGTCATAAAGATAACCTCCGCTAATTAACCATGCACGCGGCCGAATTTATTGATAATCTGGCTGATAATTGCCGGGGCTGCCGAGTCACATTCAAGTAAAAATGATTTTCTGGCATCGGCGGTATGGTCCGGCAGAAAACCGTGCTTGTTCTTTTTGACGATATTAAAGAATGTGCGTTCAGCAGAATGGCATTCATTGCCGCCGCCGTTACCGGTGGCTTTACCGTACATGCATAACACCACTTCACAGGCGTCAGCGGCCATGACGGAGGTTGAATATGACGCCATAATGCAGAGTAATAATGCGGAGGGTATAACTTTTTTCATTTCGGTCACCTTGATATTTAAACGAGGGTTGTGTATTTCGATAAGTTATTTATTGGAGTCCTTTACTGAATACACCTCTCATGTCATTGAGATGAAGGGGTTTAAAATAAACATCACTCATCCGGCGTATGTCACCGTGAATATCAATGCTGACTATCACATCAATGCTCTTAAGCACCTTGCGTAACAGCACGTCGAAAGGCATGTTCCTGCAGTCGGGGTTTTCATAGCAGCGGTCAATTAACCCTTCAATACATTCTTCCGGGCTGCCCGCATGCAGGGAAGTCATTAATCCCTCATGCCCGGAACCGACGATTTTCAGTGCATCCCAGGCTTCTTGTCCGCGAATTTCAGCCAGTAATATCCGGTCAGGGTTCATACGATAATTGGCGCGTATCAGTCTGCCGGGCGTGATAATGGCATTATCCCCGGCATCCGCCGGATAAAAGAGATGGACATAATTGGTGTGGTGATAGAACCGGATTTCGGGATTATCCTCAATGGTGGTCAGCCTGAGGTGCCGGGGAATCGAGTGCAGCAGCGTTTTCATATAGGTGGTTTTACCGGAGCCGGTTTCACCGACGATAAAAATCGTCTTGCCGTATTCCACCGCTTTTTCCATAAAGCGGGGCATATCCTCACTCTGATAGTAGCGGGTCAGTTCAACATCTTTGCCTTCCGTTCGCTCCTTACCGGTCACCCGGTTATAAAATCCCGCATCAATCCATGACTGATGCGTTTTCTGCCCGAATGAGGGCTTGCGCAGCGTAATAGACACGGTATTACGCTCACAGGCCGGGGGAATAATGGCCTGAATGCGCTCGCCTGATTCAAGCGTGGCGGAAAGGATCGGCGAGGTGTCGTCGATATTATCTTCCTGCCAGGACGCCAGCGCTCTGGCAAAGGCGTAACACTGGCGCAGCGTAATCGGGGCTTCATGTCTTCGCCATTTCCCCCGGATTTTGGTATGCAGTTCACCCGGCCGGTTAACGGCAATTTCCGTCAGGCCGTCCTGCGCAATAAAATCAACAAACAGCTGGTTTTTCATAAAATCCAGCGACAGGTTTTCAGCGTTCATACCACCTCTTTTTCAGTCGTAGCTGCCAGACGGATGAGAAATCAATGTCGGTGCCGGTCATGATCCCGATGACATCACCCTGATTCAGGTAAAGGGTGGGCGGGATATTGATGCTGTTGTCCAGCGTCGTTTCCGCCATTTCCGCCGTGGCGGCGCGGGTGTTTTCGGTGTAGTCGGTATTGCGGTCTTTCCCCGGGGCAGCATCCGACGCCGCCGCAGCCACGTCCTGCACGGTACTGAGCATCAGGGCATTGCCGAAGCGCTCCCAGAAGTGATTGTCGATCCAACCTGAGATCCCCGCCTCGCCGAGCGGGCCGCTGGCCTGCGTATCAGTTAGCGGGATTTGCAGGCTGCCGGGCTCAGGCGTACGCAGCTCCGTCCACAGCACAAACATCCGGCTGCGTCCGTGTTGCAGCGCCCCGGTGCGGTAGATGCCACGGGCGACCGTTCCCGCAGGGATCAGCGTCACATGGTTGCTGGCGCTGTAAACATCTTCACTGACCAGGCAGGAAATATGCCCCCCGACATCGGACACGAAGCGCCACATCATCGAACACGGGATATAGCGGTCCACCGGGATATAGAGATCAGGATCGAGGCCCAGCCGTCTGACGCCGGTGACACGGGCGACGCCCGGATTGTCGTTGTTACCCGTTTCCGGCGCGGCAGTCTCCGGGCAGCGCAGGTTGCCATCCTTTCCCCTTGACAGTACTGATGGACAGGATGTGTATGTCGTGGATGATGACGGACTGTTGGACGTTTCTGCGTTGCTACGCGTTTCACCCGGGGACGTGCGTGCATTATCACCCGGCATTGTTCGGGCGTTGTTCAGCCCGTCAGCCAGTGCGGCTGCCTTGTTCAGGGCGGGTGGGGCTGGTGGCAGGGTGGGTGCGGGAGTGACGGCCTGGCGGGCAGGGTCTGTTTTGTCCTGTGTGCGCGGCCCGAACAGGCCAAACGGGCTACTGTCCATGCCCAGATTTTGACGCTCATGCAGCGTCTTCCCGGCGGAGGGCGGCGGCGCGGTGTCGGCTTCTTTCTCATTACCCCCTTTCAATGCACTGAAAAGACGATCGCCGCCGGATGCCAGGGCGATCACCAGCGTCAGACTCAGCAGGCTGACGATCAGCGTGCGGCGACCGGATACCTTACGAAAACGGGTCACTTCCGGCTGGCCGGGCGGTGTTTTCTGCTCCGGCTCCTGATACGCCATTGCCGCCCGGGCGCGTTCGCGGGCTTCCGCTTCCCGCTCTGCGGTGGTTTTTTCCGGTTCGTCCGGGACAGGTTTATCGGTCATTTCGCCTCCAGCGTAACGGACGGTGAAACGGTGTCGCTGCGGGTTATCGGGATGCGCCCGAATCCGTCGTTTTCGATCCCCACCACCGAGGTGCCGTAACGCAACACCAGTTGTGGCGCTGCCGGAACCACCATCACAATGTAATTACCCTGCTTAACTGTCCGGGGCGTAAGCGCCTGCTCCCGTCCGTTAACCACCCGGAAAACGGAAGGCAGGGTTCTGATGGGGGAAAAACCGATATAAGCAAAACGACCATCGTCCCAGGCAAAATCCGGCGCGATGGAGGTCGAACCCGCGGCGACCCGTTTGGTGTAGCGCCAGTTGCGTGGCATGCTGGCCTCTCCGAATGCTGCTGCTATTTGCTGCTTCTCCTGTCTTTCACGCTGCTGCGTCTGACGCGCGGCGCTGGCGGCGGCGGATTGCTGGCGAACCTCGGCCGGATAGTGGTAACGGATAACGAACGCCTGCGCGGGGGAATCGTGGTCCAGCACGTTCAGCTCCAGGCTGTAATCACGCTTTGAGGTCACCACGAAGAGGTTGGTCTTCCAGTCCTTTGCCGTGGGCAGGAACACCTGGCTGACGTTGTTGCCGCTGGCGTCCGTCACCGGCTGGGTAATGGGGTTCGGGCTGATGCCTACCCGGTTATCACTCTTCGTCACCGTCCAGCCTTTGGGAAAGCCCGCTTGCGCATCAATCACAGCTTCATCGTCGTCAAACAGCAGCGTGGTGACGTAGCCAGGGCGGGTATTGACGACCGTGGCGTTCTGGCTGTTATACGATACGTTCTGCATCCGGCCGTCATAACCGCTGCCGCGCGGGGTGGCGGCACTCCATGCCGCGCATGACGCGAGTAAGCCCGTCAGGAGCAGGATGTTTTTCAGCATCATTCGCTCCTCAGTTCTTTATCGCGCTGGTAGCTGGTGACGATAAAGCCCAGCGGGTTCACTTCACGCTGACTGTCGGTCAGTTGCTGATGCGGGACATAACGATAAGTCAGGCGGATATTCCAGAAGTCCGTTTTCACTGAATTATCAGAAATACGGCGGAGGGTGCGCTTAATACGCAGTGTTGCCAGGCTATCCGGCCCGGTGGCAGGCGCATGCACATTAGAAATAATGTCGATATAGACGACGTATTCGGCTTTATTAAAAATAACGTCCGGTGCCTGGTCGCCGTTAAACCCGTCCAGATAATCCCGGTTCACGCTGTCGCTGTTAAATAACTGTACGTCGTCGTAATCACGCTGGAGGGAGAAATAATTATATCCCTCACGGAGTCTGACATAGTGTGCCGCCAGTGAATGCGCCAGCGCTTTTTCAGACGCAATATCCCGCTCTTTAATGCGGGTCATATACTCATAACGACCGGTCTGTTTATCCACCGACCACAATTCAATGTCAGTGGTTTTCAGCGGCAGCAGAATAATCATGGCCGTAATTGCCAGTGCAGCCAGAATCAGCCCGGCAGCGGCCACCCGCCAGGCGGTTTTGCGGGAACGCTCTTCCTTTTCCAGCAGGATGGATTCAAAAGAGCGCGAGACATTAATGATGCGCTGAATATCAGACATGGTGAGTCAGCTCCTGAATTATGGCGGGGGAATTAACCGGCTGGGGATCGCCGGACACCGGCGGGAGGTCGCCCTGATGCTGCGCGCAGCCCGTAAGCGCGCACAACACCAGAAGCAAGATGCTGAATTTCATGGAAGCCTCTTATCGGATAAATGCAGGAAGGCCGCACCGCTGGCAGAGGCCACGGCGTGACGGAGAAAAGAAATTAGCGATCGGGAGGATTAACGGTGACGCTGCTGATTCTGGCGTTTCATGCTTTCGATGGCGGTGGCACGTTTCTGCCAGGCGTTCACGGCTTTGCCCGCACCTGCGGCAATGAACCTGCCGGTTGTCGCGGCTGCTGCCATGCCACCTTTGGCGGTCAGTCGGCCCCCTGCCTTTATGCCGGGTCTGGCGACGTCGGCAGATTTGCTGACCAGCCCGCTCAGTCCGCTCATGGCGGCACCCTGTAACACGGCCTGTACGGCGGCACCGCTCAGCGCAGTGGCTATTTTCGCTGAAAAATACACCACGACGCCTGCGGCAATCCCGGCCAGCAAACATTGCGCCGCCAGGGTCACCATATTGCTTTCAGCAGACGTTGCTGTGGCGGCATCCAGTATTTTACTCAGGTAGTTGATGGCGATCCGGACAGACAGGGCAGAGAACATGATCGTTAAGATTGCGGTAAATATTGTTTTCAGCCAGTTATCAAACATGGGTTTAAGAAAACCGTACAGCAGGCAGAAAATAAAGAGTGGGGCGGTGGTGGTCATTAACAGAATGGTGATTTCGGCGAGCAGGTTGACAAAGGTTGCAGCCAATAACAGAAAGATTGCACCGCCCCAGACCAGCACCTCGGAAAAGCCGCCATTCACTTTAACGTAGGTAGAAGTGTCCAAATTGAACAGCGTTTGCCCCAGCGCTTGTGCCTTTTCCCACACCGTATCGAGCAGCGCCCAGACATTATCATCGCCACTGATGCCGTCCTTAAGCCCTTCAATGGCCGCAATGATGGCATTCAGCCAGCCATCGCGGTTTAAAACAAAGGTGGTGATCAGCAACATGCGGCCCACATCCCAGACAACATCTTCAACCGGTGTCTGGAGTTTGCCGCCAAGCGTCTGATACCCGCGATACGTAATAAATAGGGTGAAGGAACTGACGATAATCACACTGATTAGGGTGCCGTAGGTAGAAGACTGACCTTCTAACACGGCATTGAGTCCATCCATGATGTTTTTGTCCATACCAACAAAAATACCACCGGACATGGTGCCTCTCATTAGTCAGGAACAGACAGGGGATAAAAACAGGGAGGGATCCCTGTTTTTGTTGGCGGGGATCTTACTGAGTGACGGATTTTCTTTTTTGGGCTTCCTGCTGAAACAGTGTCTCGAATTTTTCCCTGATGCCGGGTTTGCCTGTCTGGGCAAACATGAGTGCTGCCCGGTGCGCAAACTCGCAGTTGTCGCTTGCCTCGCCATCCTTGAGGCATTGCGTATAGACTTTATAGGTTTCATCGGGATGTTCTTTATACCAGGCTTCTGATTTCGTCTCTTTACAACCGGATAAGACGAGAATGCCTGACATGACGCATAAGGTTAATACGGGTTTCAACATGTTAACCTCCCTATAGAGAGTTCAGATCGGCAATGGGCGCAGTTAACTGCTGTTGCTGAAAGGCCTTCTGTTTTTGCTGTTCCAGCAGCACTGTTCGCTGTTCAGTCTGTTTGACTGACATCTCCCACTGGCTGGTCAGCGCATTCAATTGTACGCTTTTGGCCGCGATGGCGTTAGCCAGGTCCTGTGACTCTTTCGAATCCTGCGCATTAGCAATACGGTCTGATAAATCTGATATATCGTCGAGCGTGCCCGTGATCTTATTTTCAACCTCGGACGTATTTTCTATCGCTACGGCCTGATTCAGGATCATCTGTTTGCAGCTGTCCAGATAGCGCTGCGAAGAGCTGGAGGGGTTACAGGTATCGAACGTTTTATATTTGTTATACAAGCTATTCAGTTCAGACGAATATGACCCGCTTTGGTTGCTCAGCAGGTCATCCAGTGAAATACCGTTCTGACGGAGATTATCAATATCGGTTTTCAGACTTTTGGCCTCGCGGAGAAATGCCTGAACGTCCCGCACGCCCGTTGCCGTGGCTAATTGCTGCTTGTAGGCATCAAGTTCACTTCTGTAATGGGTGACGGTTTCCTGCCATTGCTGGAGTTTCTGGATCCACTGATTCATGGATTCGGTATTCTGTACGGCGTCGAATACCGGTATTCCGGCGCTCATCGCCTGGGTGGAAATAAACAACGATAATGCCAGTATGCTATCTCTGAACCGCATTTTCATTACCTCCGTCATGATTATTACAGGGCTTGTTCAAGGAAGGCGGCTTTCCAGTCATCAGGCTGCATTCCTTCCTGATACAGGGTGTCGAACAGTTTCAGGTTGTCTTCACTCCCGCTCAGCATTTTGGTAAGTTTCCCGAGGCCCGCTAAATCCATTTTCGCCATCGCCACAAAAGGCCGGGTTTCACCTGCGCGTAACGGCGTTTTCAGGACCACCATAGAGCGCTCACCCGGATCGAGGTTTCTGACGATGTCGTACATGCTTTCCGGCACTTTCATCTTTTCCACGTAATCCGCCCGGCTGGCCTTCGGGTTGGCGAGAAAAATCTGCGTGCTGCACTGCTCGATAATCGCCGGGGCAATCGGGTGCTTGACGATTTCGTCAGGCGACTGCGTGGCGGGGACGAAGATGCCGTTCAGCTTGCGGATCACCTTCAGCATATTGAGCGAGAAGCGGGAAAATTCGACATCGGCCAGCCATTTCCAGAACTCGTCCATGAACATCACCAGCCGGCGACCGTCCAGCAGGCCGGTGACGCGGTAAAGCAGATAAAATGTGATGGGGCCGCGAATATCGTCATCATCGAGAAATTCCGTACCGTCGATACCCACGTTATCAATGTTGCTGATGTTGAAGGTGTCCTCCTCATTGTCGAATACCCAGCCGAACTCGCCGCCCTGCGCCCACTGTTTAAGGCGAATACGTAGCCCGTTGATGCGGGCGTCGGTGGTTGGCGGCTCCGGCAGGACTTCCAGCAGCCGGGTGATACCGAACTTGCGGTATTCCGGCGGGTAGTCGAGCATAATGGTATCTATGGCGGCACTGATCCGCTCCTCATCGCGCGGATCGAGCGGCTTGCCGTTGCGGCCGCACAGCATGCGTACCAGTCGTTTGATAAAGCTGATATTCCGCCGGGTTGGGGCCAGCGCAAAAGGATTGAACCCGGTAGGCACTCCGGTACGGATACGGAAGTAGCGTCCGCCCATCTGGCGTATTGCCATCTCCGCCGCCCGGTCCTTATCAAAATACACCGTGGTGAACCGCTGGATTGTGGCTGAGGCGGAGAAGGTCGCCGGATTGCGGTACTTCTGCATCAGTTGCTGCATCATGGTCATCAGCATCGTTTTCCCGGAGCCTGTTTTACCGATAATCGCCGTGTTACCCGGCGTTTTTTCGTTGAAGTCATCCCGTCCGCTCTGGCTGTCGTGCAGGTTCAGGTAATACCCGCCACCGCCAGGGGATTTGAGGATGGCGATGGCATCGCCCCAGGGATTGCCGTTTCGTTTATGAGGATGAAAATTGTGCAGGCTCGCCAGGTCGGCAAAGTTCTGGCTGCTGACGGCCACCAGACGGGGGCGCAGCGTATAGATACCCGGCAGTTGCGCCAGGTACGCGGCGGGCAGCGACAGCGTAGACAGCGTCGTCATGATGCCGAGGTCGGCGAAAGGCTGCGCCAGCGCGTTGGTGTCCTTGACCACCTGGTCGGCGCTGTCTGAGGATACGAGCAGGGAAAAGTGGTATTTTCCGCAGGAGACATGCCCGGACTGGAGCAGGTCACGCAACACAATCAGCTCTTCGCGCTGCGAAATGGCGTCGTCATCCGCCGAATTCAGGCGCTTTTCCGCCAGACGGATATGCTTCTGCGCCTCATCGCGGGCCATGCAGGTGAAGGACTGCGTCAGCACATACTCGCTTTCGGCATACAGCAGCGCGTCCAGCAGGCCGGTCGCGGTCTCCGGCGAATAATCTTTGATTTCCAGACTGCGGAAAAAACGGGAGCCGCCGACGGTCTGGCACTCGGCGGTGTCGGTGGTAAAAAAGACATCCGGCGTGCTTAATGTTTCATAAAACGCCGCACGCGTGACCGCCACCTTTTGCCACTGGCCGGTGAGCAGACGGTGATAAAAGGACAACTGGGCGGAATACACCCGCCCGTTGTCTTCATACATCCCCAGCGGCGTCGCCGTATAGCGGGACAGCGCGGAAGCCAGTGCCTCCCGGTATTCCAGCATCACTTTCAGAGCATCATCCAGCGCCGCTTTGCGTTTACCGGACGGCTGCGCCTTCATGGCCTTTTTCTCCAGCGGAGAGAAGGGCGCGTAGCAGAGGGTGAAAAACAGCCGGTGCCGCCAGAACGGTTTTTCGTTGATCGGCTGGTAATACAGCCGGGTCACTTCATCAGAAAAGGGAATGCCTGAATTCGCGTCAAAGACATCGTGGTACTTTTCCCGGATACGGTGAAGATAAAAGGTAACCGGCAGGCCTTCATACGCACGAATAACGTTATTGAGATGCGTCGCCATTAACGTCAGGTGATGTTCATCCTCGCATTCAAAAACGGTGCCCTCCAGTTCCCAGCTGGCAACCAAATCACCCTGGCGGTTTCTGATGACGTGCGGATGAATATGGGAGGAATACGGAATATATTTATCCAGCGTAACGCGCTCGTTTAATTTCATTTTTTCAATAAACTCCGAGACGTCGACAGCGTCATAGCGCTTTGCCAGCAGGGCGTTGGCACCAAAATGTTTATTGGTGCCAAACCGGCCACGGGTTTTAAAGGCCAGCCAGAGCAGCCCGAAATAGTGAATATCGGTCCTGGCCTTTGCCTTCATCTCCAGCCAGGCGGGAATAAGCAGTAATATCAGGTAATAGCTGACATAGACCGCCAGCAGGACGATGGCCCCGCTGACCATCACGAACGGCACGAGGGGAATGCCAGCTATGGCGGCAGGCCGCGTCAGTGCTTTGTTCAGCGTAGCCATCGTTACCTCCCTTATGACGCCCAGTAGGCACCGAAACCTGACGCACCGACGATAAGGATGGCGCCAATGATGACGTTGCGCATGTCATGGAGGCTCTTGCCGTCAAACAAGACTTTGTATCCCACCCACATGGTGGCCAGCGTGATGGTGACGGCGGCCAGTCCGAGCAGGCCGGTAGAGGTGTTGCTCAGCGTCTCATTGGCTTTATTAAATCCGCTGTCTGCTGCCAGCACCGGGCTTGCTATTAACAAGGAAGAGAGGACGGGCCAGTCATACTGTTTTCGTTTCATCATTGTTCCTCTAGGGGGCCGGGAATGGGTAACGCGCCGCGTATCACGGCATTGGGGTAGCGCAGGGATGTCAGAACTGGCGTGGCGTTATCGGTAAGCTCGCCACGCATGACGGCGGCGGGGTAACGGATTGCCGGCACGAGCTTTTCGGCGGGAGGTCGCTGCCGGTCTTCCCGCGTTGACGGTACGGCGTAGCCGATGCGCTGGATGTAGCTGGTCCGGTTAAACGCGGATTCCGGCTGTTGGCCGGTCGTGAAATTTCCCGAGTAGTAGCAACTGAGCGCACGTTTCAGGGAACCGCCGCGGCGGTAGCAGTCGGTGAGGATGTGCTCAAACACGGACAGGTTGGTACAGGGGTCAAGAAGGTCACGGGCGCTCACGCCGTAATGACGGAAATTTGTGCTGGTGATTTGCATCAGCCCGACCGAATAGCGTCGGCCCTGTGCCGCCAGCCGCCCGGTGAGGCTGACGGCCTCATCCCTGCTGGCGGGGAAATGTGAAATCACACCTTTGCCACCGGGCAGAATTTCAGCGATGGCATACGGATTCAAACCGGATTCGACCCGCGCCACATCAAGTGCCGTCGACGGGTGAACGCTGGCGGCGCACTGCATCGACAGCGTAAGAAAGGCTGTGGTGGATAGCATGGTGGTCTCTTAACAGTCAGCCCGGCGGGTGTATACCAAGCCCCTGCCGGAGGAAGGTCAAAAGCGGATTAAGCAGAGGCGGTATCCTGCGAAATGCCGCTATCTTCTCTGGGTTCAAGCAGCACCAGCTTGCCGGAGACAGCAATACCGGGTGTCAGCATAATATTCAGGCCAGACTTACCGTTATGAGCGAACGCCACGCCAACCCTGGTCCAATACGTGTTTATTTCGCCCTGTGCATCGGGTTGACTTTCCTGGGTGACAAATACGTGATAAATGGGTTTTCGCATGTGGCCTCCTCTACTAAAAACAACGATGAGTTAAATAAATGTCACATCCCAATTCTGCATTCCGGTTTTAACGGGTCAGCGAGAACATTCAGCGGCACCCTGAATTGTGGTTATGTGACAGCCCGAACCTTATTTTTAAAGAACAATACCCGTTCCAAGCGAATTAACGTCAATACGGGTAACTATTATGTAATGACGTCTTCATGATCAGATATCCGGGGCGGTATATAAACGATAAATTCAAAGTTAAAATGAGAGATAAATTAACGGTGGAGAGGCTAAAACTCTGCGAGGAATAAAAGGAAGTGAAATAGTTAATAAAGACGGCTGTGGATTTATAGTTAATGATAGAGACATGCAGGGGAAATATTCCTGCATGTCTCTGTGACCATTATTAACGTCTTCGGCGTTCAAGTTTTTCCTGACATTCCGTGCAGGTGGTTATGCCCGGCAGTGCCTGCCGTCGCTTTTCAGGAATGGGCTTTCCGCACACACGACAATGGAATAATGATGGTGTAGACCCTGGCTTAAAACGACTCTGTTCAATCATCTCTTCCAGTCGTTGCTCATTAAATTCCTGATCGCGGTCGATCTCATCCGGCATGTGTGGCCCTCCGGTCTGACGCCTCCCGTTCGCAAAGTGCGATACGCTTCCAGACGATGGTCAGTGACAGCCCTTCGACTTTCGGCAGCAGGGTTTGCGTTACCTGCATCATGGCGGCCAGCGCATCGGTCGATTCCAGGTTGGCCACCCGGCATTGTTGCCATTGCCGCCAGATGTCCGCATCCGTCTCTTCGTCCGGCTCTGGCGTCCGGCCATAAGGCACACGGACGCCCAGTAACCGGCGGCGAAGGCAAACTTCGTTGGAGGTGAGGCCAAAATACTTGTTGAGTAGCGCAATTGACCCCCCGAGCCGGATGGCATGATCGATACGTTGCTGCTGCAGAACCTCCTCACGGGATTTAGCCAGAAGCAGGTGTAATGCGTCGTGATGAACCGTCACAGCCAAAAACTGCGCAGACTCCCGACTGATGATAAACAGCTCGTCTAGTGATAATTGGTTGAGGGCATTCATTTCCTCGAAAGTGAATCCTAGCGATTCACAGTAACGAATGTTGCCATCCTTCAATGCATGCAGGGCATCGGTTAATACGGCGTAATTAAGTGATGGGATAATCATGGTATTTTCTCCCTTCAGCCTATTGAGCGGCGGACTAATTTAATATTGATCCATTCGTCAATTTCCGATTCGAGCCAGGCGACACTGGCCGGGCCAATCTTGATTGAGCGGGGGAAGGTACCGTCTTTCATATACAGATAGATTTGAGAGCGCTTCAGACCCGTTTTTTCTTCAACCTGTTTCAGACGTAATAACTGATGAGATGTCACGGTATTCTCCTGTGGCAGATATAGCGCTAGCCGGGAGATAACACGACAACACAAAGTCGTGGTGTGGAGAAAGCTGATGAGCCCGTATTACGGAAAATACAATCCTTAATACGGGTTTTCATAGCGAAGGGCATCATCTTACTTTTGTGTTGGCAGGGAAGGGGGCGAGCCGCGCTCAAGCGCAGCCTTGAGCGTGTCGCCACTGAATCGATCGGTAATGCCTTCCTCTGATGCCCATTGTTCAAAAATGGACAATAGTTTATACGGTTGCATGATTAGCGGACTGATAGTTTCATTATTTTTGCAGGCAAGCCAGAAGAGGCGTGATAGAGGGGTGGATATCCGAGTTGGAGAGGGTGGAAGTATTTCTTTTTCGATCGGTTTGTTGATCAACTTATCAAGTTCACTTTTTCTGAGGACAAAGCAGGCATCACTCGGTAATTCATGCATAGGAAAATAACATTTATTAAAATCTTTTTTTAGGTCGTTTAGTGCTATTTTTTCGTAATCATCCGATGAAATATCTTTAGGTAGCCTTTTTACTTGTCGTTCGATTCTTTCATGCCATGTCATCTTTTCGAAAACTTGAAACGCTTCCCCCAATAAAGAAACGGTAATGCCATAATTATTCGACCTTGCTCCAGTTACAGGTGGTGGAATCTTTAATGATTGTGCAAGTAAACGCTGTATAAGGACATATTCATAGCCGAGCAATGTTGTGTCGATGACTCTCTGTACAGGGTGGATATATCTTCCTTCAGTACTGAAAGTTAAATTGTTTTCGCTGACAAAGGAACTTTCGGCAAGCATGAATGATTTCATCGTTGACGAACTTTTTATTGGTCTTAGCTTTAATTTATGATTTCGTGATTTAATTTTCCTCAATATTACTGGGGATTGAAAATATATTGAAAGACGAATTTTACCTTGTAGCGCGAATCGATAAAAATCACTTTTTTTTATTTTACACCCATTCAATCCGTTGAAGAGTCTAACAGCCTCCCTGATAGTTATCCAATCTGGAATTCCATCTCTAATGTTTGGGTAAGTGGGCTTTTCTGACATAGTACATCTCCTTTCACACAATGATATTGCTGATGAATGTCGCTGTGTTTTTGAAAGGTGTTTAAAATTACGATTGATACTAAACAGGCCAGAATAATAGAGGCTGAATTTGTAAAATAAACACTACTTGTATCTGGTTGTGATATTTTTCAAAGAGGTAAAATAAAATGGCTCAGTGATTTGGTGTTCACTGAGCCATTTTAAATGCTATGTGTACTATCAGGAGTAATCGGAGGTGGTGCGTCTTTTATTTGAATTTATTTGTAATAACATCCACAAAATACCAACTATTACAACTCCGCCTCCAACCCAAGTAGGGCTTGTAAGACCAGTAACATCCAGTGCTACACCTCCCAATAGAGACCCTAATGCAATACCTCCGTTAAAACCGGCAATATTCAGTCCTGCTGCCACCGCTGGAGCTTCAGGTGCATGTATGTGAGATAGTCCGATCACTCTTGCTTGCATTGAAGGAACCGCTGCGTATGTCAATGCTCCAAGCAAGCCAATAAACAATGCCATTAACATTAAGGATGAGACAGAGAACCACATAGCAAAGAGGACGATCGCCAGACCAATAAGAACTGTCATCACTGCACGGTCTGCACCTTGCTTGTCAGTCAGGCGGCCACCCCAGACATTCCCGATAGCGGCCATCACGCCGTATACCAACATAAGCAAACTACTCGTACGCTCGTCTACATGCGTTACCTGAAGTAGAATCGGGGAAATATACGTATACAGGGCAAAAGATCCTGCATAAGCCAAAACTGTAATTCCTGCTCCCGCAAGCAGTAGTGGATTGAACATGGCTTTTAAACCGTCCATGGCATTTGCTTGCAAGGATGGATCATTTTGATCCGTGGGCATCAGCATTGCCAATCCAATGAAACCGATCGCTCCACTTGCCGTTACTGCCATGAATATAGACTGCCAACTCAACAGACTACCGATGTAGGTACCAAGTGGTACGCCTAATGCCAACGCAATTGTAAGACCGCCAAAAACGACCGAAACAGCGGCGCCGGCACGATGTCGCCCGGCCAGTTGGGTTGCCACACTTGAAGCAACAGCAAGAAACACTCCGTGCCCTAAACCGGAAGCAAATCGTGCAATCAACATAGGCGTTAGGGACTCAGACGCACTGACGATACCATTGCCAACTGTAAACAGGCCCATAGCAACAAGTAATAATCTTTTACGAGGCCATCGTGTTGCCAACGCAGTTAATCCCGGAGCACCAATTACGGCACCGAGGGCGTAGGCTGTCACCGCTGTACCTACATGACTGACACTGACGTTTAAATCAACTGATATCCTGGAAACCAAGCCGATCGTGACAAATTCAGTGAATCCCAAAGCAAAAGCGCAGAGTGCAAAGACATATATAACAAAAGGCATGCGTTCTTTCATAACTCAGGCTCTTCTATTTTCAATAGAAGCCAACAAAGGCAGCATTGCCTCAGCGACTCCTTTTGCGGAAGCGGGATTCTGTCCGGTCACTAATCTCTCGCTGACAATCACCTGTGGCTGAAAATTTGCGGCTGCAAGATGCTCAGCACCTCTTTGCTTCAGCGTGTCTTCAAGTAAGAATGGAACAATGTCGTACAACCCTACGGCACGTTCTTCATCGTTGGTAAAAGCTGACACCTTTTTGCCTGCAACCAGATATTCATTATCGGAAAGCCGAATATTCACCAATCCGGCGGGGCCATGACAAACCGCAGCGACAACGCCACCCTTTTCATAAATTCGTGATGAAACACCCGCCAACTCTATATTGTCAGGGAGATCCCACATCGTCGCATGCCCTCCTGCATAGAAGACGGCGTCATAGACGTCAGGATCAATCTGCGAGGGTTTTAATGTGGTTTTAGTTGCCTCGCGTAAGGAATCATTATTCCAAAAGGAGGCGTTAACCGGATCGCTGAGGTCTAAACCGTCAACATGTGTCTTGCCCCCCTTGGGACTCACGAAATCAATTTCATATCCTTCTTTTGTGAGTACATCGTAGGGGTGAGACACCTCAGAAAGATAGAAACCACTGGGTGCGGCATCTTTACTCTCGGCTTGACCTTTACGGTCATGGCTGGTCAATACAAACAGGATACGTTTAGGCATTTTAACTTCCTCTATATGGGGGGACTTAAAGCAAAATTCTTCTGACTGCATGCGACATAACAGACTTGTCATATTGAGTCTTATTGTGGAACAATCTATTTATCCTTTAAATAGACCTAAACGGACAAACACTTACCCCAAAATGAACAAAATAAACTTGAGAAATGACGACCTTGAAGTGTTTTTACACGTCGTCGACAGAAACAATTTCTCTGCCGCAGCACGAGACCTACAGATACTCCCCAAGATGGTGAGCAAGCAGATAGCCAGGCTGGAAACTGCACTTGGCACTACACTTTTTGAAAGAAACACCCGTAATCTACGTATTACAGACGAGGGCAGAGCTATAGCTGAGAGGGCTCGTGTAGCGTTGGCCGTTCTGGATGAGATGAAGGAACTTTCCCGAGGGGATAGTGAGGAGTTAAGCGGAAATATTCGTTTGACTGCGCCCGCTCCGTTTGGCCGAAAATATGTTGCTCCTGCGATCGCTGCATTCTGCCAAGTACATCCGAGGGTGGGCTTTGATTTAAGGTTATCTGACCAAATCCAGGATCTTTACAGTGGTGATTTCGATCTGGCTATTCGTATGGGGGATCTGGCTGATTCTCGCCTTCTGGCCAGAAAAATAGCAAATAATAGACGTATTCTCATCGCATCGTCCGAATACCTGAAGAATCATCCACCCATTGAGCGACCAGAAGATCTTTTAAATCACAACTGCTTAGTATTCGCTTACCCGGGTTTTTTACACAATTCATGGACGTTACGTAAAGACGGTCATGAAAGAAGCATCAGCGTTACTGGCAACCTTATCAGTGACAACGGAGACGTATTGCATGCCTGGAGTTTGGCGGGGCTTGGCATATCTCTTCGAGAAACTTGGGATATTCATGATGAATTGAGAGCTGGGAAACTTTGCCGAGTTCTGCCTGATTGGGAAGCAAACACATCTCAGATCAGTGTTGTCCGGGCGCGGCGAGAACCAATACCCCGTAGGCTAAGTGTATTTATTGATTTCATGACTGAAAAATGGAAACGGGCACCATGGGATGATGATTAATGTTCCGAGAGGTAGTCCGAACCGGTCTAAAAGAAGCTACCGCTTCGCTGACCAAAGGAATTTGTGATAACTCGATTTGAGTTGAGGTTGTCAACGTTAATAGATAAAAATACAATGATTGTTTAGTCAATTTAAAGGTTTAGCGACTATCACTCCCCAGGGTATGTAATAGAAGACAACACGCCAATCCGAATCTCATGGCATGCTTGAAACCTTAATGCCAACCAGTATAACGCACGTTAAATATAGCTATATCAATGGGTTATCTTGATATGTTCTATCCTTGCCCTATAAAATCCTTTAATTGTTAAAATAAGTTAATATGTATAGAAGCATTAACGGAACATGTTTATAACATAATACTGTGCAGGCTTTCGATTTTATGTCGTAATCGGAGAGCTTCAGGCTCTTAAGGATGCGCAGTATGAGCTATCTGGTTCAGTTACGAAGTTTTGTTGAAGTATACAAAGCTGGTTCGATTTCAAAAGCGGCAATGCGGTTGGGCATAAGCCAGCCTGCAATGTCTGCCCACATTCATTCACTTGAGGCTTTTACCGGATGTGTTCTCTTTACTCGTCGTTCACATGGTGTGGTGGCTACAGTGGATGGGGAGGAATTGGCGAGATTGGTGGCTTCAGATTTAGAAACGATTGAACTGAAGTTGTCGATGCTTAGATCACGTACAAGAAAGTCCTCGGGGACAGTATCTTTCATCGGGCCAGCAGAATTAATGTGGTCAAAATTACCGTACTTGGTGAAAATATTATTCAATGAAGGTATTAAATTTAAAGTTTTGACAGGAAATAGGAAGCGCATATACAGCTGTCTTCTGGACGGAAGTTGTCAACTAGGTTTCACAACTTCTATGCCGGATAAACAAAAATTTGGATATGCTGAAATTGGAATGGAAAAGTTAATAGTTGTGGTAGCGTCACTCATAGCAGACAACTTCAAAGAAAACGAGGACGTGATTGATACGCTGTCGAAGCTTCCTCTAATAGCTTACGATGAACAGTTACCCTTGATAAGGGAAGTTTTCCAGGATTCTTCGCGATTTTTTGCACTGCTTCGTCCGTCTATTACTGTACCGGATTTGCGGATTTTAGAAAGAATGATCCGAGAAAATATTGGTTGGACTGTGATGCCTGAGTATTTATGCGCCCAAAGCATAGCAGGAGGTCAGATCGTTGAAGTGAATGTCCATGAGAGACTCCCTATAAATTCAATCTATTTGGTATGGATTGATAGCTCATTACGTAACCCACTCGTTTCAGGAATAAGAGACAGAATTCTCGAACTATCAAAAAATAGCGGATTTATGGTTTGAGATACATAAAACAGGCAGCCTCATCGGCTGCCGTGTCATTATTTTATCCGTGGAGATCGCTTGGCAAAGTCATCTGCAATGTCATTCAATTTTAGGAATTTCACCCCTGGATGACCAAGCATATGAGTTAAGAGGCGTTCGAGCATCATTAATACGTGCGGGCGTCCAGATACGTCCGGGTGAATCGTAAAAGTAAAGATCGCATATTCATGCTCACGGTAGACCCAATCGAATTGATCTCTCCACAACTCTTCGATGTCCCTGGGATTCATGAAACCTTGGCTGTTGGGTTTTGTTTTCATGAACATGAAAGGAGGAATATCGTCGATTGTCCAACTGGCGGGTAATTCAATAAGGTCCGTCTCTTCTCCGCGTACCAGCGGTTTCATCCATTCGGTCGGTGTCTTGGAATAATCTATCTTGGTCCAGGAATCACCTTTCCTGACATAATAAGGCTGATGATCATGATGCATTAGTGAATGGTCATATTTGATGCCATTTTCTAATAGAAGATCTGTGGTTACAGGAGAAAATTCCCACCATGGAGCGACATACCCAGTAGGTCTCTTCCCTGTTAATTTTGTGACTATGTCAATGCCTTTTAGAAGGACTTCTCTTTCTTGGTCAGGCGACATAGATATTGGGTTTTCATGACTGTAATTATGAACCCCTACCTCATGTCCAGCATTGACAACTGCTTCCATTTGCCGAGGAAAGGTTTCGATGGAATGACCAGGCATAAACCAGGTGGTGGGGATATTAAACTGGTCAAATAGATTCAGAAGACGTGGAGTACCTACTTCGCCAGCGAACATACCGCGAGATATATCGCTTGGAGAATCTTCTCCCCCATAAGAAGATAGCCAGCCTGCAACGGCATCTACACCCACTCCAAAACCACATAGTATTTCTTTCGCCATGAGTTATTACTCCTCATACAGAAAAAATTGAAATAATATTGCGTTAAGAGGTTTTCTTGACTAATTTCAAGAGATCCTCGGTATCTAATTCATTAATTCCTTTTTGAAGTGCCATTAATTTATGCTCAGGGATGTTGTATCCCCAATTAGCCCAAAATGATTGAATGCCATGATCTAATGCATCAATAACATTTTGGATATTGTCATCAATAAATAGAATATCCTCGTTTTTATCGAAGGCTATTGATTTTAGCAAGGTAAGAGTCTTGTTTTTGTCAGTCATCCTTCCATATATTTTATTCGCGGGTATGTTTAAACCATATTTACTTAGAATGTATAATATAGACTCTTCATCCTTTCCTGATACAATATAGATATCATTAGCTGTTTCAAATAAATTTGAAACATCCAATAGCGGACGGTGTAGTTCAGCCCAAAAATCAGGGTAGAGACTTCTTGCCAGCTTCCTATAATGGATGAACTTATCCCTGAATATTTTCTTATCTTCAGTTGGAATTGATTCATATATAGCAGTGAATCTGTCATTATCTATAGCTTCATTACCAAATTCAGTGAATGAGGCAATAAAGTGACCGTCATGGCGTACAAAATTCCTTAATTTCCTGAATCGTTTAGCCATCAGGCGTGGGATGTTTTGAAGTACATCTTGGTTAAAATCACTGAGAGGTCTGTCATGTAATACATTCCATGTAATTAGCATGCATTCGTCTACTCCATCAACCACGACCCCGTCGAAATCCATTGCTATTAACATCGAATTATACCACCAGCGGTTCTTTAAGAGTTTCGCCGCGCTTCCATCTATCTATTGCATCGAATGTCTGACGCATAAATTTTCCACATTCAGCGTAATAGGAGCAAGTTATGATATTCCCGTCGACAACTACATCTGCTTCAATTACATTGGCGCCGGAATTAACCATATCGTCTTTCAGACCAACATAAGCGCAGGTGAGTTTGTCTCTTAGAATACCGGCAGAAATCATAATCCAGGGACCATGGCAGAGCCCAGCCACAACTTTCCCCTGTATTACCATCTGCTTTAGAAAATCTTTAACTCTCTGATCTTGGCGAACTCTATCAGGCGCTTCATGACCGCCAGTGAGAATAACAGCATCAAAATCAGTGGCGTTGAGTTGATCAAAATTAATATTGTCTTTGGATCTTTTATCCATAGGAACAGTGATGCCATATTTCCCTGTCACTGCACTTCCATCCTTTGTTGCAATAGATATATCGTATCCTTCCTCTTTAGAACGATAGTAAGTATAAACTACATCGTGATCCTGAAAACCTGGACCAGTTATTATCACTACTCGTGTCGGATTAGACATGTTATTTTCCTTCTTATTGCGTTACGGGACGTTAATTAAAAATACATTCTGACCACAGTACATTTCTGAGATGGCATCTTTAGCTCGTAGGATATGAATCTTTCCCATTAGATGGCTTTTTACATCTAATGAAATAAAAATAAAATCATCCTCGTCATTCAACATTTTTCTATCAAGATTTTTGACGGAAAAGTATGCTAATTTGTGTAGGTCATGTTCTCTGATCAATGTGCCTGCAGCTATCTGTTGCAAAGGAGGTAAAAGATCATGTTCCTGTGATTTCTTTTCATATGCCATATTTTGCCGGCCATAATTATCTTTAAGTCTGAGTAAGTCGAATTTGTTTCTTGGATTTTCAACTTCGATTAATTCGATGCCTGATTTTCCCGAAATAGTCTGATGGAATACACCTTTTGCAATATATATGCTGTCCCCAGATTTTAACGCCTGATGTGTACCATCAAGAAATCTGGTCTCGCCATCACCATGTAGGCATATAAGGACGGTGTCTTTGAGTATATGACAATGCATTGAAGTGGATTGATTCTTTGATATATGAAGGCGCCATACATCAAAAATAGAATCACAATAAACTCTATACTCATATCCCCATGGTTTTTCTATGAATCCATTGAGATGTAAGTCTTTCTCAAATGACTCACCATTATTTGAAGTTGAAAGTAGGATTTTGTTTATTTCAAGCAAGTCATATACATTTGGAGTCCGGTTGTGGATTTCCATATGGTCGCTCCCCCGCTAATTGAATTGCTGAATGTTGATTTCACTTCGGTCAATCGTTCTGTGATTTCAGTCTATAACGGTTATTTAGTACGAGAGAAATAACTTTTATGATGATTGCCTATATTGTTTCTTTTGATCAGTCCTTCATACTCAATAATTACTGAAAACTATGCTTCTATACTTGGGTACTGTTAAAGATGCATAGATTCTATGCCGTCAGGAGGTCATAGCTCACAAGCGATTAAGATGCTTAGCAAGATGCCGAACTCGGACGTCAGCACGATACATCGCATAATGTAGATATCGCAGCGTTTACGTCCCTGTTTGTAGCTCTATCTTAAGAAGTTGCCCCCATAGTGGTAGACAACACCTCAATCTTAAAGTAATCTACCATCTAGTAGGTTGATTGCGTTTGGCACCAACCTTATCTTTGAGATCACTCGACACTTCAGGAGTTGTCATGACTAATTCAAAAAAACCTTTTGCTGACGCTAATGTTATTCGCGGTACACGAGAAGCTATTCGCCAGCAGCCAGAGCTGGGCAATCTCACCTTTAACATGAAGAGTAAATCCAACGGTGGGGTATCCGTCCGTGTGGAAACTCATGCGACTATCCAGAACGGCCAGGTTGATACCAGTCGCGCCGGAAAATTTGCTAATGTTGGCGATGAACCTGCTGATTTATCGGGTACTGATAGCGGTATGGGCCCAGCTGAGTACATTTTGCAGGCACTTGCCGGCTGTTATACCGCGACTCTGACTGTGATGGCGGCAGAAAAGGGCATTGAGCTTGATGGTATTGAACTTGACCTGAACTTCGACATTAATCTGAACGGTTTCCTGGGTCTTGACGAAAAAGTTCGCAACGGGGCGAAAGCGATCCGTGTTGGCGTTAAGCTCTCCAGTCCGACCGCCAGCCGTGAACAGCTTGAAGAAATGGTTCGTGCACTGCCAGAAAGCTCGCCGATCCACGATACGTTGGCGAACCCGGTCAATATTGATACTCGGTTGGTGTAGGTAAAGCTCAGAGAGGGAAATGCCTGAACACTGTCATTTCCCTACTGCCTGATGGCTATTAACTCCGACCAAAACGCGTTATCAGAGAAGGTTAAATTACTGTTGTGAACTGATGTCCCCTTGCAGGGAACAACAGGCGCAGATAATATCTACCAACTAGTAGATTATAATTGTGAGGATTATATGTCAGTCATGACACGAGAAAGGCTTCTGAATGAAGCGGACCATCTGATGCGCGAACGGGGTTACTCTGCATTCAGCTATGCTGATTTGTCAAAGAGCATTGGTATCACTAAGGCCAGTATTCATCACCACTTCCCAACCAAAGACGTTTTGGGCGAACAAGTGGTGATTCAGGCCCATACCGATACCAAAAACCGATTTGAACAGATTGAAGCGACGGAGAATACGGTTGCGCAGATGCTTACCGCCTACGTAGAGCTTTTCATCGAAAGCTATCGCACGTCGCGTATGCCGCTGTGCTGTGCTTTGTCTTCGGAAATGGCCAATCTGCCACCGAATATCAGAGTACAGGCGACCGAATATTTCGATATGCAGATTGCCTGGTTGACCAAGATTGTCAGCCGTGGTGTTGATGCAGGGGAGCTGACTGCTGACCTGCTGCCATCAAAAATGGCTCTGCTTATTTTGAATTTATGCGAGGGCGCTAGCGTTGTTTCCCGGGCGATTAATAAGCCTGAGCTTTTCAACGATACGCTTGAACAGATCCTAATGATTGTTAAAAGAAAATAATTCTGGAGATGACCCCATGTTAGATTGGAATGAATACCGCTCAGAAGTGATGCAACGTGTTGGTGATCTGGGTAAGTTGACCCCGGAAACACTAAAAGGCGTCATGGCTTTGGGCAACGCCGGCAATAAGACCAACCTCCTGGGCGCGAAAGTGCGTGAACTGATTGCACTGGCTTGTGCGGTGACGACTCGCTGTGATGGTTGCATCGCCGTCCATGCCGAAGCTGCCGTTAAAGCTGGCGCCACAGAAGAAGAAATTGCTGAAGCCCTGGGTGTGGCAATCAACCTGAATGCAGGCGCTGCCGTTGTCTATTCCGCACGTACGCTGGATGCGATTAAGCAACTGAAAGCGCAATAGTTATCGCGTTGAAAATATAAAAGGGCATGACTGCCCTTTTTTCACTTCTGACATACATTTTCATCATGCTCTCTGGCATTAGGTCTGATATGGCTTACATTGCCCTTTATCAGAACGAAAACAGACTTTATTCCTCGTTAAACACATTTCTTACCCATTCGGCCAAAGCCTGAACGCCCGGTCGGTTAAGGTTTTCTCGTGGCATAATGAGGTCATATCCTCGCCCGGCGGGTATTTCTATTTCAAAAGGGGCAATCAGTCGGCCCTCATCGAGGTAATGTCGAATGAGTCGTTTTCTGCCCATGATGATACCGCCGCCATTGAGTGCCGCTTCAATAGACATCTGACAATTGTTGAAGCTCAAAAAATTATCTTCAACAGGCAGGTTTTTGCCAGACTCCCTGCACCATTCTCGCCATTCGGAAAAAACATTCTGGGAGTCAACGGATTCAGACGTATGAATGAATGGGACTTCAGCTAACCAATGGTTTGCTTGCCTGATTTTTTTTGCAAGAGATGGAATACAGACGGGAACCAGCGTCTCTTCAGATAACCGTTCGCAGTAGAGATCGGGGTATTTCAGATTACTGTAGTAGATAGCGACATCTACTCGTTCGAGATTAAAATCTACCAGACCGGCTCTCACTCTGAAATTGATATTCAGCCCCGGCCACCGTTCGGTAAATACCGGTAAGCGCGGCATCAGCCAGAGAAAAGCGAAGGTAGGTGGAAGGCCGACAGACAAGGTTCCTCTCAGCCCCTGCACGCGAATATCTTCTATTTCATCACTGATGCGTTTAAGTGAAAACGCGAGTACGCCAAGTAAACGCTCCCCTTCATCGGTCAACTGAAGCTTTCTGGTCATTCTAATAAACAGTCTGAATCCGAGCATGGATTCAAGAGAACGAATGCGTTGGCTAACGGCCCCTTGCGTCAGATTGAGAGTAGTCGCCGCCTTAGTAAAGCTCATATGCAGTGCTGCCGTTTCAAACGTATGCAATAGTGCCAGTATGTTCTGTTGAGCGAGCATTCATCATTTTCCTTCTTAATTTTCTCTTATGCATTATTTACAGTAATGCTTACCCCGGAATTGATCGTTTGTCCACTAAGCCCCTTGTCCTCTTTAATTGGCCCAACAGACGTCCTGACAACAACGATGAGGGGAATATCTAATGAAGGGTCTTAAGTTAGTGGTTATTGGAGCGGGTTCAAGCTACACACCTGAACTGATGGAAGGCATTATCAAGCGTCAAAATGAATTTCCGATCCGCGAGTTATGGCTGGTTGATATTGAGGATGGCCGTGAAAAAATGTCGATTATCGCGGGCCTCACCCGACGGATGCTGGAAAAAAATGGGCTGGATATACCGGTTTATGAAACCCTTGACCGCACAGAAGCACTGCTCGGTGCCGATTTTGTTTGTTCTCAGTTCAGGGCCGGCTGCCTGGACGCACGGATCAGCGACGAAAGGATATCGCTGAAATACGACATGATCGGTCAGGAGACCAATGGTCTGGGTGGATTTGCCAATGCATGCCGCACTATCCCGATTGCATTGGCTATAGCGAAAGAAATGGAACAACTGTGCCCGGATGCCTGGTTGCTGAACTTCACCAACCCGTCGGGAATGGTCACTGAAGCGATACTGAAACACAGCACAGTCAAAACCGTAGGGCTGTGCAACGTGCCTGTTATTATGCAAAAGGGTATTGCCAGTGCTTTAGGTGTCAGCGATATCAATGAATTTATCATGCAGGTCGCGGGACTTAATCACTTCATTTTTGCGCGCCATATTTATCATGAGGGTAAGGATAAGCTTCCTCAGGTCATTGAGCTGATTTCAGAGGGGAATGATCCGTTGGTGCCTAAAAATATTCCTCCTTTCAAATGGCCGGATCGGTTGTTGGCGAATATGGGAATGATACCTTGCCCCTACCTGCGTTATTACTACATGAGCGACGACATGTACCGTCAGGAGCTTGGCGAAGCACAAGGGGAAGGGACTCGTGGTGAGATCGTAAAGGAGCTCGAAAGAGAACTATTCGAAATTTATCGAAACCCGGAACTCGCCGAGAAACCGAAAGCGCTGGAAGGTCGGGGAGGGCAGTACTATTCGGATGCGGCATGTGAATTGATGAGCGCAATATATAACGACAAACGCATCATCATGCATGTCAATACGCGAAACGATGGTGCGATTGCGGGCCTGCCGGATGACTGTGCGGTTGAGGTCAGTTCAATGATCACCCGTTCTGGACCGATACCACTGAATGTCGAACCTTTCCCGGAAGATGTACTTCGTCTGATTCAACTGATGAAAAGCTTTGAGCAATTGACCATTGAGGCAGCCATCAGTGGTAATCGGTATACGGCATGGCGTGCCTTGGTTATTAATCCCCTAGTCAAAAGCGGTCAACTGCTTGAAAATGCATTGGATGAAGTGATCGAACATAACAAAGCGTTGATGCCGGCCTTCCAACGCAATAAATAACGCTAAGCAGACTGGTCGGTTATTTTATAACAAAGCGGTTATCACTCTGAACGAGAGGTAACCGCTTGCCGATGATGCATCAGACCGCTAAGAGACTTTTTTAAACATAGATAAAATGGCATCACTGCCCTTTTTTCAGCTCTGACAATGCTTGCTGATAAAACCCTGCCGATTTAACACCCGGTATACGCTGGACCAACTGCCCATCCTTGAACATCAGTACGGAAGGCAGTCCCCAAATTTCATATTTGGTGGTCAGTACCGGTGCCAGATCCACATTCACTTTGCCGACTTTGACGTCTCTTTCTATCTGCTCGGCAAAATGGTTAAAAATGTCTTCGCTCATCTGACAAGGTGGGCACCAGGGGGCAGAGAAGCGCACCACCGCAACCCCTTCATGCCTCTCGATTTCTCTAAAATTATCTTCATTGTAAAGGGTTAATTCACGCATCATTCACTCCTGCAGGATGTAACTTGATAGTAATTCTACCTACTAGTTGGTTTGTTTAATTAACATAAAAAGCTATCATCGATAGAAAGGTGCTTAAGCGAAGATAATGCCATGTTTTATCAATGGATAAGCGTCATCTTATGTGGACGGCGTGCTGAGGATTATGATATTTCACTCCATCTGAATGAGAAAACTGACGTATTGTAAAATCGGGATTACTTTATAAAAAAGCAAGCCCATCCATAAAGTGTCGGCCTACAGGGCAGGCCTATTCCTTTTCGTAAGGCGATGATGGAAAGAACATTATCCAGTCGTATTAATGTGGGGAGTACAGCGCATGTGCTGCATACGCAGCCCCTGATGATGTGCCATATCACTATAGATGAACCCACAATCATCCTGGTCCGCCATGGCAGGAAAATAATCCGCTGGGCGCAAGAGGAGATAACGCTGGAAGCGGGGGACGCGGTGGTCATCGGGGAGGGGCACTCTTTTGATATCATCAATACACCATCACCTTTAACGGGTACGTACGAAGCATCATGGCTGAGTTTTTGTGCCGATTTCGTCCAAAACTACTGCTTCATGCATGCCCCACGTATGAGCATGAACGAAGCAAATAAAATGGCAGAGCCAGGCAACAGTTTTCGCCAGGCCTTTTATCACACTGCGGAGGCCATTACAGATACTGAAAACATACCTGAAAGTATCGTGGCCAGGCGTATGGAAGAGATGCTGAGTTGGCTGGATGAATACCGAATTTTCTTCGCGCTGAAACAACATACCGGACTGGCGATAAAAATCCGCAAACTCGTTGCAGCAGACATATCACAAGACTGGAATACTGCGCAGGTGGCGGCTGAATTGGGTATGTCGGCCACCACCCTGAGACGCCATCTGCATGCCGAAAATACGTCATTCACCCATCTGGTGACTGACATTCGCATGTGCCGCGCCCTGACACTTTTGCAGGTGACCGATCTTTCAGTCACCCGCATATCCCTGGAAGTCGGCTATGAAAATCCGTCTAAGTTCGCCGCCAGATTTCGAACTCGCTTCGGATTCAGCCCCAGCCTGGTCCGGGTTTCCGGCCAGGCTATCGGCAACCTGGCTGCGGTTAGCGGCCCTGCGTAATCTGAAGATGGGCTTCGCCCAGTGAGTTCGCTTTTGCCATAAAGCCGACCAGGGCGGGCGTCGAGTCCGCCGTTATTCCCGGAAGTTTGTCGACACGAAGTGCCGTCAGCGTAATCTCATAACGGTGCGTTTCACCCTTCGGCGGGCAAGGGCCGCCATAACCCGGGATACCGAAATCAGTCCGGGTCTGAAGAGCCCCTTGCGGGAGATTTTTGTTATCCGCCGTTATCCCAGCCGGTAACGAGTGAAGAGATGAGGGAATATTCACCACCTGCCAGTGGATCCAACCGAGGCCTGTCGGCGCATCCCTATCATAAATTTTGAGAGCGAAGCTTTGAGTTCCTGCCGGCGCGCCACTCCAGTTAAAAGAGGGGGCAAGGTTTCCACCGCTGCACCCAAATCCATAAGGTGAACTCAGGGTCTGAGCTGCGGGGAAACGGTTTTTTTCAAGCTCATGACTTGTCAGCGTAAAACTGGCTGAAAAAGCGACCTGGCTCGACAACGCCAGGCATAATGTACTGATAACAGTAAGGTGAAGTTTGGACATTTACTCTTCTCCATCGGGGTGATTAATATCCCAATGATAAGGGGAGAGAAAGACTCCTCGCCGCCCTGAACCGGCCAGTCTTAGCTCCATAACGCCCAATAATGATATTTGTAATTCCCTGATTTCACAGGATGACGACCATCTCACCGACGGGAGCTCACCTTACACAGCATTCCCTGTGCCTGTCTCCGGTGACAAAAGGACAGCATGATTTGTTCTTTTACCTATTGACCAATCAACTAGTAGGTAGGTATAGTGCAGCCATACGCTTAACCGGCATCAGGAAGCGATCGTCAGCTCCCCGGCCCGCTAAGTATTAACTCCGGCCCCAGCGGGGCTTTTCTCACTTTCGCCTTGCGAGGTATACGATGAGTAAGTTGTTCACCCCCTACAATCTGTCAGGCATGCAGTTAAAAAACCGCGTGGTCATGGCCCCGATGACCCGCACCCGCACAATGAACGACGTGCCGGATGACGTCGTTGCACTTTACTACGCCCAGCGCGCCTCTGCGGGGCTGCTTATCACCGAAGGCATGCCTGTTTCTGAAGAAGGGCGCGGCTATCTGTATACCCCGGGGATCTACAACGCTGCACACGTTCAGGGCTGGCGCAAAGTGACCGATGCGGTACATGCGAAGGGTGGTCGTATTTTTGCTCAGTTGTGGCATGTGGGCCGGATGTCTCATCTCTCAATTCAGCCGGGCAACATCGCGCCAGTTTCCGCCGGTACCGTACAAGCGGTTAACACCACCGTCTTTGCACTGAACGAGTCTGGCGAACCGGGGCCTGTCGTTCCAAGCCAGCCGCGTGCGCTTGAAACCGCAGAAGTTCGACGCGTTACCGCTGACTTTGTCCATTCAGCGCGTCTGGCAATGGAGGCCGGGTTTGACGGCGTGGAAATCATGGCGGCTAACGGCTTCATTTTCGACCAGTTCCTCAGCAGTGAACTGAACCCTCGCACTGATGAATACGGTGGCTCTGTGGAAAACCGTCAGCGGTTCCTGCTGGAAACGGTTGATGCCATCTCTGCGGCTATTGGTAGCAATAAGGTGGGCTTGCGCATTTCACCGTTCGGGCGGATTTACGACCTGGCGCCTTATGAAGGTGAAGAAGAGATTTGGGCCAGTATCGCTGCGGCCCTCGGCCAACGTGAGCTGGCTTATGTGCACCTCTATTATCAACCTGTTTATACCCAGGCACCGGTACCTGCCGGTTTCAAAGCCGCGTTCCGTAAAACTCTGGGGGGCACCGTTATTGCCGCCGGCGGCTTCACCCGCGAGATTGCCGAAACCGCACTTGAGGCAGACGAACTGGATCTTGTTGCGTTTGGCGTGCCGTACATCGCCAACCCTGATCTGGTCGAAAGAATGCAGAACGGCTGGCCGCTGGCTGAAAGCGATCGCACGACGTATTACGGCGTGACGGGGTCGCCGGAAAAAGGCTACACCGATTATCCCGCCTGGGAAGCCAACTAACGCCACGTAGCTGGTGGTATTTGCGGTGCCCACATAAAGAGGCACCGCCAGACGACATTAATGGGGTATTCAGGAGCCAATATGCAAACCCTTAAGCCGATTATTACGATAGATATCTGGTCAGATCTGGTCTGCCCCTGGTGTTGGATTGCCAAAAAGCGTTTCGAACAGGGCCTTGCCGCCTTTGAACACAAGGAACAGGTCGTGGTCCGCCACCACAGTTTCCGTATTTCCGGCGACCGGCCTGCCGTGCCGTTCCGCAAAGCCCTTTACAAGAAGTTTGGCGGGGAACATGGGGCGGAACTGATGATGAATCAGGTGGGCACGGCCGGTAAGGCAGAAGGGCTCCAGTATAACTTTGACACCATGCTCTTTGGCGATACCGAAGATGCCCATACGCTGCTCGCGGCTGCACGTCACGCCAATATGGGCGACGCCATGGCAGAACGGTTTTATCGGGCCAGTGTGACTGAGGGGCGTTCCATTTTCGATCCGCAGGAGCTCATTGCGTTAGCTACCGAAGTGGGCATGTCCAGAGCCGACGCTGAAAGTGCCCTTGCCAATGAGGCCTTCCGAGCATCGGTGGCTGAAGATGAAGCCCATGCCCGGTCGATCGGGGTCAGCGGTGTCCCGCTGTTCCTGCTCAATGAAAAATATGCCATCAGCGGCGCGCAATCTGCGGACAACTTCCTGAACGCGTTGAAGCAAGTCTGGGAAGAAAAAGCGGCTGAATTGGCAAAAACCGACGGCCAGACCTGCGGCGCTGACGGTTGCAGCATCTGAAATCTGAACGAGCCGGCTGCTTGACTGCCGGCAAATCTACCCTGCAAATAACGGAGTTCAAAATGAGCGATTACTTTAAAGGCAAAAAACTGCTTGTCGTGGGTGGCACCAGCGGCATGGGTCTGGAAACGGCGCGTATGGTGCTGAAAGCCGGTGGCAGCGTGGTACTGACGGGCAATAAAAAAGACAAGGCAGAAGCGGTTCAGAAAGAGCTGAGCCCACTGGGTTCCGTGTCCGTGATTGCGGCAAACCTGATGACCGAAGAGGGCATGAACGCCATTCGTCAGGAGATTAATGCTAATCATCGCGATATTAGCCTGATGGTCAATGCGGCCGGGATCTTCATGCCGAAAGGCTTTACCGAGCATTTGGAAGCCGATTACGACATGTACCTGATGTTGAACCGGGCAACCTTCTTCATCACACAGGACGTGGTGAAGAACATGCTGGCCGACGGCCGTGAAGGGGCGATTGTGAACGTGGGCTCCATTGGCGCGCAAGCCGCACTCGGCGACTCACCGGCTTCCGCGTACTCCATGGCCAAAGCCGGTCTCCACGCCTTGACACGCAACCTGGCCATTGAGCTGGCCAGTGCGGGTATCCGCGTGAACGCGGTCTCGCCAGGGATCGTGCATACCCCGATTTATGAAGGCTTCATGGCGAAAGAAGACATTGCCGGCGCAATGCAATCGCTGAACGCTTTCCATCCGCTGGGGCGTGTCGGTACGCCGGAAGATGTGGCCAATACCATCTTCTTCCTGTTGTCCGACAAAGCCTCTTGGGTGACTGGCGCCATCTGGGATGTCGATGCCGGTATCATGGCCGTTCGCAGATAAGCTCGTCGTAACCTATCAGCCGCCCCATGATGGGGCGGCTGATAGGTATCTTGCTTGTAATTCAACCATTCTGAAAGTTAACATAATGAAAAAATTGAAATTTACCTTCAAAAATGCAGAAGGTGAGGAACTTGCCGGGTTGCTTGAATTGCCAGAAAATCCAAAAGCCTTTGCCCTGTTGGCGCACTGCTTTACCTGCGGGAAGGATCTGAAAGGTGCTGCACGCATTGCCAGGAAACTGACAGAAAATTCAATTGCGGTGCTTCGCTTTGATTTCACCGGGTTAGGCAACAGCGAAGGCGATTTTTCCAATACCAATTTTTCCTCGAATATTTCTGACCTGCTGTGCGCGGTCGATTATCTTCGTCGGGAATACGAGGCTCCTTCGCTGCTGATTGGTCACAGCCTTGGCGGTTCGGCAATCCTCTCTATTGCAGCCAAAGTGCCTGAAGCCAGAGCGGTCGTAACCATCGGTTCGCCAGGCGAATTGACGCATGTACAGCGGTTGTTCAAAGACAATATCGAAGATATCAGGAACCATGGCGCTTTCCCGGTAGAGCTTGCAGGCCGGGTATTCACGCTCAAAAAGCAAATGCTGGATAACATTCAGGAGCATAAAATAGCGGAGAAGGTATTTACCATGAATAAGCCGCTGCTGATTTTTCATGCTCCCAATGATGATACCGTGCTGATTGAACAGGCAGAGAAAATTTTTAAAGCCGCCAGACACCCCAAAAGCTTTATCTCACTGGGTGAAGCAGATCATCTTCTGACGCATCCTCAGGATGCGGAATATGTTGCCGGGATTATCGTTGCCTGGAGTTCTGCTTACATTTAAAGGGCGTGTAAAGCTTCGTGAAGCTGCAGGTGCTATCGTTGGCCACTGAATAAACGGGCGTAGCATTTTGGTTGCACATACAAGACTGCGTAGCATGCTTTCTTTACGCGAAAAAAGCCCTGCTTAGATGCAGGGCTAAGGGCATTGTTGCTATGGTTTATTTTTATTATTTCCCTGGCATTGCTCAACTTCCAGGTTTATTACCTTCAAGTTGAGATTCAATTAATTTAACTTTAACGCTCTCTTATTTTCTTGGAAAAATTGAAGTCACTTCGCGGGCGGTATCGACCAGAAGCTCACCGTTTTTGTACCTCTCGCTCACTTCTCCATTCTTGCCGGTAGCATTTTCAGGTCGTTCAATAAACTGCCCCAGCGGAGTCGCGTTCTCATCCAGTACCACGGCAAACGGAATTTTGACTTTATCGACACCAAAGTGTGCCTTAAAGACGGCTTCAGCCTTGTCGCGGGTGATAATACCCAGACGTATTGCTGGCGCTGACGCGGCAATGGCATGGATTACAGGCAAGTTTTTATGGCAGTCGGGGCACCACATTTCAGCAGCTACCAGAATGCTGTACGAACCCGGAAGTTGCGAGAGCTTACTAATGACATCGTCAGGTAATGCCTCGTTGGCAAGCCCCTCAAAATGCCGCAATGCGTTGCGGTCTTCTTCTGCTCCGCTGCCAACAAATTCGTTATAATCTGATGCTGCTTCGAGCAGTACGTTGAAATCTTGCATATGTTCTCCTTTGTTAGTAGCGGGTCTACGGCTTCACATAAATCTGGCAATGATAAAGGTCAATGCTCCAGGCATGACCTGAAAAGGGGTACCATTTTAGTGTCTGGCTACCATAAGTAGATATTGCCATCCTACCTACTAATTGATAGATTATCACGTAATTTATTAATTTTGAGGCGTCACGCTGATGGGGCGGTCTGTTGGATTCAAGATAGTGATAGCAATGATGGCATTCGCAGCCAATTCTGTGCTCTGTCGGATTGCGTTGAAAGGCGAACATATTGACCCGGTGACGTTCAGTGACCTTCGCCTGATGAGCGGGGCGGTGGTCTTGTTACCACTGTTGTTGAGACGTGAGGGGAAAAAGCAGGGCGTCTGGAGCTTGAAAAGCGGGTTCTTTCTTATGGCCTACGCCCTGTGTTTCTCCCTTGCCTATATCCATTTGGATACAGGAACAGGTGCTTTGCTCTTGTTTGGCGTTGTGCAACTGGCGATGGTGGCTCATGGCCTTTTCCATGGGGAAAGGCTGTCTTTTTCCAGAGCAACGGGGCTTGGGCTGGCTGTAGCCGGCATGGCTGCTCTTCTCTTACCTGGTGCCAAAGCGCCCCCGTTGGGCAGCGCTGTTCTGATGGCGCTTTCAGGCCTTGCCTGGGCGGCTTATACCCTTTGCGGAAAGCGCTCTCCCAGCGCAGCGCAGGCCACTGCGGCAAATTTCATCCTTGCTGTACCTTTTGCCCTGGTGTTGTCGCCGTTCATTAGCCAGGGAGCGCACTTCGACGGTATCGGAATTGTCCTGGCAATACTCTCTGGTGCCGGTGCTTCTGCCGGAGCCTATGTACTCTGGTATTCACTTTTACCTCGTCTTGAGTCTGTTGCAGCCAGTACGGTTCAGTTGAGTGTGCCCTGTCTGGCGATGCTGGGAGGCGTAACATTTTTGGGCGAGTCACTGAGCCTCAGAATGGCATTTTCAACGCTGGCAGTCCTTGCGGGCATTCTGTTGGTGATCAAGGCACCGGGTCAGAAAATACGACACTGATATCAACGTGCCAGTGATGACTTGATCACTCTGCAAATGGTTTTTTAGGTTTTAAAGCAAAGGAATATCTAATCGTTAGCAAAATCAGTGACGCTGTGACCTCTTTGGATAAACTAATCGGGTAACCTCTATGAAATACGATTTTGATGAAGCAGTGGACAGAGCAGGGACAGACAGCTTAACCGTCGACGGCTGGCGTGAATATATGTTTGGTGCCCATGAAGGCCCCGCGCCGGAAGTACCGGCGAATGGTTTTATAAACCTCTGGGTAGCAGATATGGCTTTTTCCACACCCGAGCCGGTGCTTGAAGCCATACGTTCCCGGTTAGATAAAAAAATTCTTGGCTACACCCGCGTTTATGACAGGGACTACTATGAGATTTTTGGGGCCTGGTGTGAAAGGCATTACGGATACCGGTTTCAGGAAGAAAGCATTGTTTTCTCCCCCGGTATTATCCCTGCGCTTAACCGATTGGTGCCGTTACTCACCCACGAAGAAGATAGCATCCTCATCCTGACCCCTTCTTACGCACCGTTTAAAAAAGCCGGGGACTATAGCGGTCGTCGCGTCGTCGATTGCCCGCTTAGAAATAACGAAGGCCACTGGGCGGTAGATTTTGAGGCAATGGAACAAGCCCTGAGCGATGACCAGCAGCGAATTAAAGCCTTCTTTCTCTGTAACCCGCATAATCCCACCGGGCGAGTTTGGCGACGTGATGAGTTGCAGAAAATGATAGCGTTATGCCTTAAACATGATGTGTGGGTTATTTCTGATGAAATCCACTGTGATTTATCCCGCTCGGGCGTCACGCATATCCCCGCCGCGTCAATTTTTCCTGAAAATCATAAAATTATCACCTGCATGTCGACCAGCAAAACGTTCAACCTGGCGGGTAACCTGCTTGCAAACATCATGATCCCTGATGCCTCAGTGAGAGCCGAATGGCTTCGCCTGCATGATGATTTTATCTCTCCGCTGAGCCTGGTGGCTAACAAGGCCGCCTGGTCCGAGTGCGATGAGTGGTTGACTCAGGTCTGGCACTACATTGACGAGAACTTCCGTTTTCTGCAGGACTACCTAGGGACATATCATCCGCTGGCCCGTTTTATCATTCCGGAAGGGACTTATCTTGCCTGGATTGATATCTCTCGTCTGGTAGATGACAGTAATCAGGAAGAAGTAACCCTCTTTTTTGCCAGACATGCGGGTGTATTGCTTGAAGGGGGGCAAATGTTTGTCAGTAACGGCGACGGGCACATCCGCCTTAATCTGGCTTGTCCACGCGCTATGCTTGCTGAGGGGCTCAACCGTATAAGCAAGGCATTGAGTGCGAGTTCTGGCGATGCTACCTGAACGATGACCGCAGCGATGCTGCCTGGAGAACAAAATGACGAAACACTATGACTATATCGCGATTGGTGGTGGTAGCGGTGGTATCGCCTCAATCAACCGTGCGGCGATGTATGGGCAGAAATGCGCTTTGATAGAAGCGCGGGAGTTGGGCGGGACTTGCGTCAATGTGGGGTGTGTACCGAAAAAAATAATGTGGCACGCTGCGCAAATCGCAGAGGCCATTCATCTTTATGGCCCAGACTATGGCTTCGATACCACATTAAACCGCCTCGACTGGACTAACTTGCTAAAAAACCGCAGTGCCTATATCGATCGTATTCATACTTCATACGAAAATGTGTTAGGTAAAAACAAGGTAGATGTCATCAAAGGTTTTGCCCGGTTTGTGGACGGACATACGGTGGAGGTCAACGGGGAAACGATTACCGCTGACCATATATTGATAGCCACCGGTGGTCGCCCTAGCCATCCCTCTATTCCGGGGGCGGAATACGGAATTGATTCAGATGGTTTTTTTGCGCTTGAGGCGCTACCGGAGCGCACTGCAGTTGTTGGTGCAGGCTACATTGCTGTTGAACTGGCAGGTGTTCTCAATGCATTGGGGTCAAAAACCCATTTGTTCGTACGTAAGCATGCGCCTTTGCGCAGTTTTGACCCGTTGCTCACAGAAACACTGGTTGAAGTCATGAACGTCGAAGGCCCAACGTTGCACACCCAAGCGATCCCCACTGCAGTGGTCAAAAACCAGGACGGCAGCCTGACACTGAAGCTGGAAGATGGTCGTGAACAAACGGTTGACTGTTTGATCTGGGCGATTGGCCGTGAGCCAGCCAATGACAAGTTGAACGTTGAGATGGCGGGTGTTGAACTCGATGAAAAAGGGTACGTCAAAGTTGATAAATATCAGAATACCAACGTGCCGGGTGTTTACGCGGTGGGTGATAATACCGGTGCGGTTGAGTTAACACCGGCAGCTGTTGCTGCGGGCCGTCGCCTTTCAGAACGCTTGTTTAACAACAAGCCGGATGAGTATCTGGATTACAACAATATCCCCACAGTCGTCTTTAGCCACCCAACAATAGGTACCGTTGGCCTGACTGAACCCCAGGCGCGTGAGGAATATGGTGATGATCAGGTGAAAGTTTATCAGTCATCTTTTACCGCCATGTACACCGGCGTGACGCGTCATCGCCAGCCATCCCGCATGAAGCTGGTATGTGTGGGGTTGGAAGAGAAAATCGTCGGTATCCACGGTATCGGTTTAGGCATGGATGAAATACTGCAAGGCTTTGCTGTTGCGCTGAAAATGGGAGCAACGAAGAGAGACTTCGACAATACCGTGGCAATTCACCCAACTGCGGCAGAAGAATTTGTCACGATGAGATAAGGGTGAGTAGTGCCATTTAGCACGTGACGGGAGGGCCGGAGGTTTGTTAAACAACGGCCCGTAATGAGTACGTATTATATTGAGATAAGAATGAACAAATACATCCTCGCGTTATCTGCTGCACTTATCGGCTCGCAGGTTCAGGCAGCAACGCCCGCAGCGCTTCCCGCACCGGTCAAGCAGTTGGAAAAACAAGGTATAGAAATAATCAAACCCTTCACGGCTCCAGGCGGGGTCCAGGGCTGGTTGGGAAAATATCAGGGAACGGGGGTGACAATTTATCTGACCCCCGATAAAAAACATGCCATATCAGGTTATATGTACGATGAGAATGGAAGTAACCTCAGCGAACAGGTCATAAAAGAGGAGATTTACATCCCTGCTGGCCGCGAGATGTGGAAAACACTGTCCAAAGCTGCCGGTATCACGGAAGGCAGTAATAATGCAAATTGCCAGATTGTTGTGTTTGCCGATCCCTTCTGTCCTTACTGTACAAAATTCAGACAGGACGTGCAGCCCTATATTAAGGACAATAAAATCGCTTTGAAAACGCAGTTAGTGGGTGTCATGCAGCCCGACAGTGGCCGTTACGCGGCTGCGATATTGTCTTCTGAAAACCCCGCGAAGGTCTGGCAGGATTTCGAGTTGTCGGGTGGCAAAAACAAGCCTGCACTTTTGGAGAAAACGCCGCAGCCGATTTTCTCGCAGATCCAATACAACCAGAAATTGATGGAAGATGTGGGGGCAAGCGGTACGCCAGCAATTTATTATCTTAACCACGCCAACATGCTTCAACAGATCGTCGGTCTGCCGGACCAGGAACAGATGGCCAATCTTATAGCGTGTAAATAGTTTCTGAGTCACTGGCTGCGAAATGGGTAAATTCACACATGGATGTGGGGATTTTATGAGTACACCCCTTAAAATCCTATTTTTATCTTGTGCTTATGTGGCTATCAGATCTTTTCGCTATGTGTTTTGTACTGCTTTAGAATGGCGCAGCGCAAAGTGAACGGATTGAAATGTAAATCAGCTACCCTAACTAACGAAACCCGATGCAACCTGGAGAAAAGACATGAACAGAGCTCAATTGTTTTCTTATCTTTTTTTAACGGGATTTTCCGTTATAGCGTTTGCCTGTCAGGGAGGTGAAGGCGGGAAAGGCGGAACTGGAGGAAAAGGGGGATCCGTGGTAATCGTTAATCAAAACGGTGGGGCTGGTCTTAATGGAAAAAACGGAAAATCTGGGATGAATGGTTGTCCCGGTGGAACTCAGGCCGCACCCGATGGGCATTTTTATCTGCGAGGAACACATGAGCAATGTAACCCGTTTCACGCCAAAAAACAGAAATCACAGGCCACAGCGTCACTGATTGAGAGCACATAATGTAAAGCCTTGCCACCGTCTAAAAAACTCTGGTCTCTTCACCCATTATCATCAGATGTGTCAGCTATCACACCGCCAAAAGATAAGACTCATTTGCTCATGTCAAAAGAGCAGGTAAAAGTGTACTCTTATGAGTAAATTGCAGGGGTAACAGTTTAACTCAGCTGATATTGTCTTTGGATGAAGATGGAATGCTCTATGCCTAAACGTATAAAAAACAGCCGCTGGTCAGGTTACGATCCCCGCTATATCTATTCTCTCGTCGTCCGACGTTACTTTGTTGAGATGAAGACCAAAACTGAGATTGCTGAAGAACTCGAGATTTCGAGATTTAAAGCGGCGCGTCTTATCGATGAGGCAATAAAGGAAGAGTATGTGAAGTTTCTCTTTCCAAAGCAGCAACTGCTTGACGAAGAGATCGCACTTAATCTCTGCGGAAAGTATGGTCTGCAGAAGGCAATCGTGCTTTCCGTGTCAGAATCCTGGTCCAATCAGGAAGAACTGAATGAGAAGCTGGGGGGTATCACTGCAAGTTATCTCAACAATAATCTCGCTGAGGGAATGAAGGTTGGTATTGCCTGGGGACGCGTTTTATCCAGCACAGTGAGTCAACTCACCAGCTTGCCGGCATTAGATGTTGTTCAGCTATCTGGCGTTCATCCGGGCATTGAATTTAGCCAGGGCCCGATCGACCTTATCCACAGACTGTCGACTATCTCTCAGGGCAAGGCACATCCTATGTATGTGCCGATGTGGGTGGATGATGAAAGCCTGGCCCAAAAACTGGCCAGTGATCCGGCTGTGGTGGATACCCAACAATATTATTCTCAGCTGGATGTTGTCATCACCGGTATTGGCGCCTGGAAAACGGGCTCATCCAGTTTGTGTGATATTTTTCCCGAGTCGTGGCAAAAAAATCTGTTTGAGAAAGATATCGCTGCGGATGTCTGCATTACTCTCGTTAACAGTAAAGGCGAGATCCTTGATAGCCCGATGAGCCGTCTTGGGTTTGGTATTTCAACCGAACAATTGCGTAACACGAAAACCGTGATTGGTGTGGCGGGGGGAGAACAGAAGTATGAAGGCATCGTCGCTTCACTGAAGTCAGGCCTTTTAGATGTGTTAATCACTGACTTCGATACTGCGGTGAAGCTTGTCAATTCCTGATTGAAATAGATCCCGGAACATCAGCAACAGGGGCGTAGCCCGCGCCCTTGATCACCTTCCTCTCAGGCATGCATTAGGCACTGCTATCAGTCATTCTGTAAACCCTCATGACTTAGATCAGAGCATTGCCAAATCCTCTGACATAGGTCAGTCCGCATATATAAACCTTCAAAAAATCCATCATCCCTTTGATTTATAATAAAAATTTTACTTCCCCTCTCCGGTTGACTTGATTGATCTAAACGATGAATTACTCGATATTGCTCATATGAGCAATTATTTGCGTGCACTTATGCATTTATTTTGTGATCAGCTTATAACTTTTGCATGTTTTCTGTTTGCGCGGAAAATTGGCATGCTATAAATGCTCATGTGATCGATTATATTTGCTCTAATGAGCAAAAAGGCGAGGTGAAAAGGTGAGTACAGTCACTATTAATGTTGCAGATGGTGCAGCATTCAAAAATTACGATGAGGTGCTGCAGCACATCCATGAAAAGCTGTATTCAGAAGGGATAGTGAAAAAGACCTATCTGGCAGCACTGCGCGAACGCGAAGCCATGTATCCAACCGGTATTTTGCTTGATGGTTATTCTGTGGCGATCCCTCATTGCGACAGCAACCAGGCCAACAGCCCGTCGATTTATATTATTCGCTTACCTGAACCGGTTCAGGTTGATCAGGCTGATGGCGACGATAAATTGTGGGTCAAACTCATTATCAATTTGGTCGTTACCGATCCGGCTAATCAGCTGCAACTGCTGAAGGCCCTTTTTAGTAATCTTCAAATGGAAGACTTTTATCAAAATTTACTTGAGCTTCCTTCCGAGAAAGCGCAGGCACTTTTTATTTCCACCGTCATGCAATAAGAGTTCAGGAGCATAATGATGATTAATATCCTCGTAGCCTGCGGGAGCGGTGTCGCAACGTCAACTATCGCTGCTGATGAAGTGAAATCCGTGTGTACAGAATATGGCATTACTCAGTTCAAAATAAATAAATGCAGCATGTCAGAACTTCCTTCTGAATTACAGAATGCTGATGTGATTTTAACCACGAATAACTACAAAGGTGATATCGGAAAACCGCATATGAGTGTGGCCGGGTTTATCACCGGGATTAATGAAGCTGTGTTACGAAAAAAACTAGGGGATTTATTAACAGAGCTGGCTAAAAACTAATAAGAAAACACAGGGGATGACAAGATGGACATGTTAAAAAACATAATGCTAACGATAACAAGCATGGGGGCAACGGCAATCCTACCACTTGTCATCTTCATTTTGGGTTTGGTTTTCCGCATGAAAGTCGGTGCTGCCATTAAGTCTGGTATCACCGTGGGTATCGGTTTTATTGGTTTAGGTTTGGTTGTTAATCTGTTGAGTACATCCCTGCAGCCGGCAATTGCCTACTATTCAAAACTGGGAAGCGGATTCACTGTGGCTGATATCGGATGGCCTGCGGTGGGCGCGGCTGCATGGGTGGCACCCTTTGCCGCTTTAGTTGTTCCAGTGGGTATTATTCTTAATTTGCTACTTGTTCGTCTTAAATTAACCAAAACGCTGAACGTTGATATCTGGAATTATATGCACTTCCTGGTTCCCGGCGCGCTGGCCTATTTCGTGTTTGACAGCTTCTTTATCGGTTTTGGCGTGGCAGTCGCACTTAGCGTTATCGCTCTGTTTATTGGCGATTTAATTGCTCCCCGTTGGCAGAAATATTATGGCCTGGAAGGGACGACCTGTACCACCATGATCCATATAGGCTGGACATTACCTTTTGCACTGCTGGTCAATAAAATTATCGACCTGATCCCCGGCCTGAACAAGCTCGACGTTGATTTGGAGAGCGTACAGAAACGTCTGGGTGTGTTTGGTGAACCCGCTATCATCGGTGTCATTGTAGGTTGTCTGCTTGGACTGCTGACGAAACAGCCTGTGACCACTATTGTCCCGATGGCAATGGGGGTGGCTGCGGTAATGGTGCTCCTGCCTAAAGTGGTGGGTGTCCTGATGGAAGGACTGTCTCCAATTGGGAAAAGTGCCAAAGAGATTATGCAAAAGCAGATGGGTAAAGACGCCGAACTGAACATCGGTATGGACTGTGCCCTGGCACTGGGCGACCCAGCGACCATCACCGTCACCGTTATCACCATTCCGTTGACCATGCTTTGCGCACTGATTTTACCGGGGATCATGATTTTCCCCATCGGCGTTCTGATGTCAATCATCTATATGACAACCATGACCGTAATGGCCAGCAACGGAAACGTCATCCGCTCAATTATTTCAACCTTACTGTTCAGTATTGTCGTGATGTATTTAGGAGGGTATGTGGCTCCGGGTGCAACCCAATTCCTGCATGGCGCAGGTGTCGGCTTGCAGGGGCAGGGTACTGACTTTGTACTGACTGGCCCGTGGGAAGTATTGACGTATTGGTTGAGCACTGTATTCCATTGATTTTAAAAATGAGGTTTGCTTACCATGGCACAGATTTTACCATCAATTTTTGGCGCGAATATCTTAAGTCTGCAAGATGAGCTCCGTTTTTTAGAAGAAGAGAACACTGAAATATTGCATGTTGATTTAATGGATGGAACCTTCGTAAATAATATTGCCTTTGGGCCGAATCAAATCTCTGCAATGAAAAAAGCCAGCAAAATGACTTTCGACGTACACATGATGCTGGCTAATCCTGAAAGACATATTGATGATGTTATTAATACCGGCGCAGAAATGATCTCAGTGCATTATGAATCAACGCCGCATGTGCATTTTATTTTACAGAAAATAAAAAAGGCCGGGCGAAAAGCCGGTGTGGTCATCAATCCGGGTACGCCTGAAAGTGTTCTGGAATATTTGTTGGACGATATTGATTACATCCTGATTATGACCATTAACCCGGGGCAACCCGGGCAGACTTTCATCGAGAAAAGCCTCGAGAAAATTAAGAAAACCAGAGAAATGATTGCTGGCCGACACATTCAAATTGAAGTCGACGGTGGCGTTAATCTGGAAATAGCGGAAAAAGTACAGGAGGCGGGTGCTGATTTAATTGTTGTCGGTGGCGCATTATTTAATGACAACCCTAAAGCAAGCTATCAGGCCTTAAAGTCTGTCATGCATTAAGTATCCAACATACATTCACGCGCTCTTAATTGAGCGCGTAATCATTATGTAGACCGCAGACGTGGGGGATTTCTCTCACGTTAAGTACAAAGATTCAGGAGAACAACCGATGAGTCATTTTGAAGGTAAAGTTGCGCTAATTACCGGTGGTGCGCATGGGATTGGTAAAGGAATTGCAAAACAATTCGCCGAACGCGGTGCGCATACCGTCATTGTCGATTATAACGAGGCTAATGGCATCAAAACTGCGGAAGAACTGACCTTTGGCAATGTTAAATCGCTCTTTGTCAAAACGGACGTCTCTGATCCGCAGGCACTGGCTGAAGTGCGCAGAAAAGTTATCGAAACTTATGGCCGTATCGACATTCTGGTTTTGAACGCAGGTGTCGCTTTTGCCAATAAAGTCAAAGACATTACTTTCGAAGAGTGGAACAAAACACTCTCAATCAACCTGACGGGTTTATTCAATACGGTCAAAGCATTTTACGATGACTTCTTAACTAACCAGGGTTCAATCGTTTACATCTCCTCCGGTTCTGCGCTGTCAGGTACTGGCGGGGGGGTGAGCTATCCGGCCAGTAAAGCGGGGGGTGAAGGTCTTATTCGTGGTCTGGCGAAGGAGTTGGGTCCAAAAGGTGTTAACGTCAACGCTATTGCGCCGCGTCTTATCGACACCGGCGAAATGATGCGTGTTAATTACCCGACGCAGGCAGATTTAGACGCAGTACTGGAGAAAATTCCGGTCCGTCGTCTGGGCACAATCGATGATGTCGCAAACCTGGCCATCTTCCTTGCTGATAAGTCAAACTCTTACATCCAGGGACAGACGATCCTCATGGATGGTGGCCGTACAATTGCCTGACCGGAGGAAAAGAAAATGGGTGTTCAGGAAAATACTGTCAGTATTCTCAGGGAACTGGAGCAAAACGCGCTCAATATCGACAATGATCAGGCACAGCATTTTATCGGGAAGATCCGTAATGCGAAGCATATTTTCCTGCAAGGTGCAGGGCGCAGCGGTATTGCCATCCGCGCGTTCGCTAACCGTTTATTGCATTTAGGCTTCTCGGTCAGCGTAGTTGGGGAAATTTCATCACCTCATACGAAAGCGGGTGATTTGTTAATTATTGGTTCAGGCAGTGGCGAAACAGGCAGTCTCAAGAGCCTTGCGCAGAAAGCCGTTGAGTGTGGTGTCGACGTGGCGCTGGTCACCATGAAGAAAGACTCTGCGATTGGCCAGTTGGCCAACTGCGTACTGGTATTACCGGGAACGGTCAAAACTGAAAACGATCGCACTCCGGGCCAGTTTTCGCAGCCAATGGGTTCCTCTTTCGAGCAACTCTGCTTTATCACCTACGATGCCATCGTGCTTGAACTCATGGACCAACTGCGTGAAACCAGTGAAACCATGTTTAAACGACACGCTGATTTTGAGTAATGACACTGAGCGCTTCGCCGGAAGCGCTCATTCGTTTATAACATCACATCATTAAAATTAACGTGCTGAATGTGTTGCCCTGCATTGTCTCTGCGTATACCTGAGATGTAAAAGTCTGCCATTTTTTTTGCCCTCTCGCCGCTGGCACGTTAATTAAACGCTGAAACAAAAACGGCCAGCTTAGCTGGCCGTTGGATGCGTTCTGTTCGGAATGAGTGCCCTAAGCCTGGGCTTCAGCATGCTCCCATGCGGCTTTGCGAAGATCTGCGGGTTTAAGGTCGCGTGCAGGAATGATCACACCATCGCATTTACCCTGTCGGAACACCGTAATGGTATCTGCCACGTCCAGCAATTCCTCTTCCTCACTCGATACCACGATGACGCAGCAGCCTTTATCCGCCAGCTGATGGATGATGCGATAAATATCCGCTTTTGCCCCAATGTCGACGCCTTTGGTCGGCTCATCCAGCAATACCAGATTGGCGTTTTGCGCAATGACCCTGGCGAGCAGAACTTTTTGCTGATTGCCTCCGGAAAGCGATTTAATCGGTCCGCTCAGCGTTCCCAGCGTATTCATCTTGCTCAGCAACTCAGCGGCGGCCTGCCGCGCAGCGCTGTGACTGACAAATCCGCCAGAACGGAATTTTTTCAGAACCGGCAGCATGGCGTTGGCATAGCTCGACATCTGAGGAATGAAGCCATCTTTTTTACGTTCTTCTGTCAGGTAAGCAATCCCCTTATCAATGGCTTTTGCCGGTGAAGAAGGATGGTATTCTTTGTGACCCAGCCGGATGTCACCACCGGTAACGGTTTCCAACCCAAACAGCGTCTGGCACAAGCGCGTCCGGCCTGCGCCGGCCAGCCCGTATATACCCAAAATTTCCCCGCGATATGCCTCAAGGTTGATGCCTTTCAGGCGATCAGTCTGCAGGTTGGTGACCGAGAGCCAGGGTTTGCCCATCGCGCCGCGGATCAGACTACGGCTGTTAGACGGCGCCTGATAAGCATTTGCATCGCCCACAATAGCGTCAATGATGGCGCTTTTGCTCAGCGTTTTTTTGCCTTCGTTATAAATCACTCGGCCGCCGCACATGACGGTTGCTTCATCACAAACACCCAACACTTCGTCTAATTTATGAGAGACCAGCACTACGCCAATCTGCTTTTCGCGTGCGATACGTTGTACTGCCTGCAGCAGTTCTTCTGCCTGCGCACCTTCCAGCGCGGTCGTCGGTTCATCGAGGAATAGAAAACGGGCGTCGCGATCAAGGTTAGAAACCACTTCCAGCATCTGCTTTTCAGGATGTGACAGATTTTTGACCAGCGCGGTAGCGCTGAAACTCAGATGGTAATCATTTAGTACTTTCTCGGTATGCGCGATCATACTTGCATCATCTATAAAGCCACTGCCTTTACGACATTCACGTCCGAGAAAAAGGTTTTGCCAGACGCTCATGCCGGGAATGAGACGGAGTTCCTGATACACACAAGCAATACCTTTGTTGAGTGCATCCCGTGGCGAAGCAAGGTGCACCGGCGTTTCGCCGATCATCAGCTCTCCACTATCCTGCGTGTTAACGCCCGCCAGGATTTTCAGTAGCGTTGATTTACCCGCCCCATTATGGCCAAAGAGGCCGTGGATCTCGCCAGGCTTTACGCTGAAATCCACACCGTGGAGAACCTGCACACCCGAAAAACCGATTTTGACCTGCTTCGCCACATAATTCATCATTCTTCGCCTTTCACTTAAGTCAGTATGCTGAACCCATTACCGATGCTGCGTTGTCTTTGGTGACCAGCAGCGGTGGGTTGTTGATCATGGCTGGAACCTGTTCACCGTTCAGACTCTTCCTGGCATTTTCAACCAGCAACTGAGCCAGTTTAACCGGCTCCTGAATCGCACCGGCTTTCAATATGCTGTTGTTCTGAACGGCTTTGACGCCTTCTTTATCCACAAACGCATACAGCTTCACTTTGTCACTGACCCCCAGTTGCTGGATTGCCGCCAGTGACCCGAGCGCGGAAGGTTCGGTGTCTGAGTACACGACGTTAATTTCTGGCCTGCCCTGCAGCATTTCAGTGGTGACTTTCAGGGAGGTTGTTTCTTCTACTTTGCCATTGACCAGCGCGACGAACTTAATGTTTTTGTTGGATGCCACGGCTTCCTTGAAGCCTTCATCACGTGCATTTGCGGCAATGGATGTTGGTTCTCCCACGATACCCACTGTCGCAGTGCCATTTTCACCAATGTCTTTCAACAGCTGCTGGCCAATGAGCTTGCCGCCTTCACGCTGATCGGTCTGAACACCTTGAACCAGCGTGACGTTTTGCTGCTTCATCCCCTCGGTATCCGGAAGGATGTTGATGGCAAACGCCGGAATTTTTGCCTGATTAAGCTGGTTTATGATCGACACGCACGGGCCTGAGGAGACGCAGTTCACTGCGACCGCATCCACTTTCTGTTCAATGAAGTTCTGCACCTGCGAAAGTTGCTTGGCGTCGTCATTATCAGCAATCGAAATTTTTACGTTCAAGCCCTGTGCCGCTGCATTGTCTTCAAAGCTTTTTTTCATGGCAACGTAATAAGGGTTGGTGAGGTTCGGCAGCGTAACGCCCAATGTTTTTTTGCCGGCACCCACGGTGCTTTCAGTATCCTCACGGTTACAGCCGGCGAGCATGCAAGACAGTGCGACTATCGCTGCACCTGCGGTGATTGTGGTACGGAGTTTCATGTTTATCTCCTGGATATACGTAGGTCAGGGTTTAAGAAGCGTTATTGTTGTGTTTTGCGTGACTTCCTGACTTTGAGCCAGGGGATCACGATTTTTTTCGAGGTACGTAAGGTATCGAAGGTGACGCCGAACAGAATGATCAGGCCGATGACCAGCGGCTGCCAGTAAGCACTGACGTTCAGCACGTTCATCAGATTCGATATTGAGGCAATAAGCATGGCGCCAATCATCGCGCCGATAAGGCTGCCAGTGCCGCCAAACAGACTGACGCCACCGACCACCGCACCCGCGATTGAGAAGAACAGTTCGTCACCACGGCCCGCCGTCGGATAGCCTGTCATCAGACGCGATCCATAAATCAGGCCGCCGCATGCCGCACAAAGTCCGGAAATTGCATACACCAACAGGGTGATGCGTGGAATGCTGATCCCCGATAAGCGTGCAGCATCTGCGTTACCGCCTACCGCATAGATGTGAGTCCCGGTGATGGTGCGGCGCAGGAAGATGACACCAATAACAATGGCCAGCAGCAGCGCTATGACAGGGAACGGAATACCCAGCGGTTTTGACTGACCGATGAGGCTGTAACCAATTTGCGTCACGCGTATCGATTCGGCGCCGGTGATAATTTGTGGTATGGATGCCGCAACCCCCATCATCGCAAAGGTGACAATGAATGGCGGCACGCCGGTGCGTTCGATTATCAGACCATTTACCAGCCCACTCAGCGCACCCACCGCCAACACGATGGGTACGGCAAGCTGCCACGGAATGCCAAATTTCTCCATCAGCAACGCCGCAACCACGCAGGTCATCGCCACGATGGAGCCGCAGGAGAGGTCGATACCCCCGGTCAGCAGGACAAAGGATTGTCCCAGGCAAAGGAAGCCGATGACCGCGCCGTTCAGAAGCAACACCATCATGTTCGAAACAGTCAGGAAGTTAGGTGTGGCGATAAACCCGCCCAGCATGACCAGTAAGAAAACCACGGCGATACCCGCTTCTGCAGGGACTTTGAGCGGCTGCTTAGGCGGTTTGATTTTTGCAGGGGTAGTTATTGAACTCATTGCAGCTCTCCTGATAATGCATTGGCATAGGTAACGTAAGCGTCCAGGACATGGCGCGCATCTTGTTGTGGCTCGGCCACTTTCTCGAGCGGCACACTCCAGCGATCGGCCATTTCAATATTTGTACATCCCAGCACGGCAGCGGCAGCCTGAATGGCTGCACCCGCGGCTGCCGTTTCACCCACCGGAGAAATCCAAACGGGCTTGCCCGTCAGGTCAGCCAGAATCTGACGATAGGCGCGTGACTTTGCGCCGCCGCCGGTGACAACAATGCGACCGTCGTCAGTGAAGCCATGTTGTTTCAGTACCAGACCGCCCGCCAGCAGGCCGCACAGTACGCCTTCCACGGTGGCGCGAGCCATATCCTGCATCGTTGTGGTGGTACGTAATCCGCGCATGTGTCCCGTGGCGTCAGGAAGGTTGGGGGTGCGCTCGCCGTCCAGCCACGGAACAAGCTGAAGACCGTTGGCGCCGGGTGGCGAACTCAGCGCGAGCTCGTCGAATTCGTCAGGGGTAACGCGCAGCATTTTGCGAAATGTATCGGTGACTTTGGCGGCGTTCAGCGTAGTAATCATGGGGATAAAGCGATCGGCCGCATCGGCATAACCGTTGATGGTGCCGGTGCTGTCGGTAATCCCTTTCCTGGTGATGCCATATAACGTACCGCTGGTCCCGATAGAGATACCGGTATCACCGGTTTTCAGGTTCATACCCAATGCGGCAGACATGTTATCGCCGGTCCCGACACCCACGATTGCACCCGCCAGTTCCTCCAGCTCAGGCATCAACTTCACCACGCCTGCAGGTTGATGCGACGGGATGATAGTGGGCCAGCGGGAAATCCAGTCAATTTGACTGTTAACCACCGCTGCCAGCTGTGGTTCCCAGCGATTGGTGAAGGGGTTGAAGTAACCCGTACCGGATGCCCCGCCGCGCTCGCACACAAAGCTACCGCTCAGACGGTAAACCAGATAATCAAACGGCAGCATGATGCGGTGGGCTTTTTCCAGCAGCCCCGGATAATTTTGTTCTGTCCAGGCCAGTTTAGAAATGGTCATTGCTGGCCCCGGAACAGAGCCCGTCAGGCGTGCCCATTCTTCCGGAGCAATCTTCTCGCACAATTCACGCGCTTGCGGTGCAGACTCCGTGTCATTCCACAGCTTCGCAGGACGCAGCGGGCGATCGTGATTATCAAGCATGACGAGGCCGTGCCCCTGGCCACCGACAGCCAGACCTGCAATACGTGGCCACCATTGTTTTAATTCAGTGAGCGCGGAGACTAATGCATCCCACCAGGCTTGCGGATCCTGCTCGCTACACGGCGGTGTGGTCGGTGGATGCAACTTACGAGCCTGTGCGATCACCTTGCCATTTTCAAGACTACGCAGCATGACGGTACAAGACTGGGTGGAGGAATCTATACCCGCAACAAGGTCCTGTTTCATTGAACTACCTCTGAACTATCGTTAAGAAATGACAGAGCTGAAAGCGATAACTGAATGACAAGCAAACTGGGTTATGGTTTTAGATACTCAGTTTTTTGCTCATATGATCAGTTTTGTTTGCTCGTTTGTAAGATATAAACAATACCCACCGTAATAAATTCGTCAATTGTCGTGTTAAGGGAACGTTACGTAGCTCTCACTTTTAGTTTCACCTGGCAGCTCTGATGGTATGTTCGTTTGAACAGTGAAATAACCTTGATTTTTTGCGGTCTGGTAGAAATTAGCTCTGAGCTTGATCTTCTGTATGGAGTTTAAGATTGTTTATTTTGGCAAGGGCAGTTATTTGAAGGGGTTTTATTTGCAAATAATCAAGTGAGATGAACGTGCTGGGGATGTGATACAGAAAGCTCATAATAAATGGTCTCAATGTTTAAGAGACGGTTAATAAAAGCAATTTCCCGCATACATTGGCAGTATGCCATGGTTTATCCGAAATCAAACGGCACTATGATAATAACCTCAGGGGGATTGTTGAGTTAAATGAACTTTTCGCCTCAACCAGATCTTGTTTCCACATTTCTGATGTTACCGAGATATCCTGCGGCAAAAAATGCGTGGTGAGAATGCCTATCTGGCTATGAGAAATGACTGTGGACCGATCATTTCTATGGCTGTTTATGCAAATTAAAACAGGGTCCATTAGCTGAACCCTTTTTCAAAATTACCAATTAGTCACATCCTAAGGTTCATACCATCTGCTACTGGCGGCCCCTGACATAGGGTGGCACGAATTCCTCTCTGCATCTGTCCAAATAATCTGACCACCATTGCATCATCGCTTTACGGGCATCGAGATATTCTGCTTTATGGATGTAAGCCGCTCGAACGCTGTTACGCTCCTGGTGACTCATCTGCCGTTCAACCGCATCCTGCGCCCATAGGCCAGACTCCATCAGGGCACTACATGCCATTGCCCGAAATCCGTGGCCGCAGATTTCATCTTTTGTGTCATAGCCCATCAGGCGTAGCGCCTTATTGACCGTGTTTTCGCACATCGGTTTATACGGATTATGATCGCCGGGGAATATAAGTTCCTGATGTCCGGATATTTCCCGTATCTGTTTCAGAATAGCAATAGACTGACAGGAGAGTGGAACGATATGTGGAGTACGCATTTTTGCACCACGGCCAGAGTAGCGGACGCCGGGGATGGACTCGCGAGTGGCAGGAATGGTCCAGATTCTATTTTTGAAATCGATCTCAAACCAACGGGCGAAACGCAGTTCGCTGGAACGGATGAATAGGTGAAGGGTGAGTGAGACAGCCAGGCGGGTTAACTCTCGTCCTTGCTTGTAGTCCTCAATGCGAGTCAACAGTTCCGGTAGTCGCTCCAACTGAAGGGCGGGGTAATGACGTTTAACTGGCGGGGCGATGATACCCTCCAGATTTGCCGCGGGATTGTGCTCTATCAACTCCTGATGCACAGCATGACGCATTATGTTGCACATATGCTGCCGGGTACGTGCTGCGACTTCCAGCAGACCTTTTTTCTCAATGCTTTTCAGCAGGTCGATAAAGTGACGAGGTTTCAGTTCAGCTACCGGCAAGTGTCCAATCACAGGGAATATATGATTGTTCATGCTGGCAAGCAGGCGGGATGCGTGGTTCTCAGACCATGTTCGGTTGCTGTTATGCCACTCCAGTGCCACATGTTTGAAGGTTTTTTCTGGTGTGGAAGTGGTTCTTTCAGCAGAGCGCTGTTGTGCTGGATTGATATTTTGCGCGAGGAGTTTACGGATACCATCACGCTGTTGACGAGCATTAGCTAAAGACACGTCAGGGTAGGCGCCTAAGCCAAGGCGAGATTCTTTTCTATTGATACGATATTTGAGATACCAGAGACGTGAACCGCCTGGATTAACCAACAGGTACAGACCATGGGAATCGGAAATTTTGAAGGGTTTAGCGGATGGTTTTAAGTTGCGGATTTTTGTGTCGTTAAGAGACATTTGGGGGTCACTCCGTCATCGAACCAACATGACCCCAAATCTGACCACCAAATTCTCCCGATGCGGAGGAAAAACTAAAAATGCATCGGGAAGATTTTTCGCGCTAACTTATTGAATCTAAATCACATAAGGATTCGCAAAGAGGCATGAAAACAAGAATTTGGCTCCTCTGACTGGACTCGAACCAGTGACATACGGATTAACAGTCCGCCGTTCTACCGACTGAACTACAGAGGAATCGTGTGAACGGGGCGCATGATATCCGCCACCCGCGGTACTGTCAACGGCAAAATCAGCTTTATCGTCTGACTGTTTAGGCTATGTACAATTCGCTGTTTTTTTATGAGTTAGTAAATGGATGGCGCACGGTAATTCGTGCTGCTTTGCCAGCTTTTTAGACGGGCGAGCGGATCCTGCCGATAGAATTTTTGGAAGCAGCGGTATAGCTCGGGGAAACGCTCGTCGAGAAGTTCGGGGGCGCTGAAGAAGTATTCCGACAGCACCGCAAAGCACTCTGCCGGATCGTGGACGGCGTAGGGATCCATGCTGGCGGCCTCTTCGCCGACCAGATCGATTTCTTCCTGCAAGGCATCCATCGCGCCATGCAGATGCTGTTCCCAGACGGCAATCTCACGCAGCGGAATCAGGGGGACGCCCGTTGCTTCGCCGCTGCTGCGAATGTCCAGCTTGTGCGCGACTTCATGAATGATGAGGTTGAAACCGGAGAGATCGAAAGAGTCTTGTACTTCCTGCCAGTTGAGGACAATCGGTCCCTGATCCCAGCTTTGCCCAGACTGGACTATTTTTCCCGTATGCACGAGTCCGATGTCGTCTTGCCACTCTTCTTCAACAATAAACGGGCCGGGGTAAACCAGAACTTCGTGGAAGCCATCTAACGCATCCATTCCCAGCGACAACACCGGCAGGGAAAATAACAGAGCGATGCGCTGCTGCATGATTTCCGTTAACGCCAGTTCCTGCAACGGAATCAGGCGCTTTTGCTTCAGAAACTGATCGGCAAGAGTGACCAGTTGCTGAAGCTCTTCATCGCTTAAGGGCGCGAGAAGCGGGATGGAAATCGCAGCTTGCCAGTGTTCAAGCGTCTGCACCTGAGGTTGAGTGTTTTTCCACGGCCATTTAATCATTGTTATTGCTCGTTAAGTCGTCACTTGAATTTAAAGGCGAGGGCGTGTGTTGTTAAAATAACACAGCTGTTAAAATGCCGTAAAAGCGGGCATCATGGCAACTGCTAAACGGAGAGATGCCGGAGCGGCTGAACGGACCAGTCTCGAAAACTGGAGTAGGGGCAACTCTACCGGGGGTTCAAATCCCCCCCTCTCTCCGCCACTATTCAAACACTTACCGCGCGTTTAGTCTGTGACGCTTTCCACACTTGGCAGTGGCTTAAAGCGGGCAGCTCAAATCCCCTTCTTTACAACTGAGCATGCTTTTGAATTCTTTTACGCGCTCGGCGGTTTTCTGCGTCAGGCACTGGGAATACAGCATGCCATGGAGCGATCCCCCTTCTGTCGGGAAGGTCTGAAACTCACAGTCAGCATCGCGATAGGCAATCCATTTTCTCTGGGCTGACTTAAGCAATGCCTTGTGCTCTTCAATCACCAGACGTTTGACGACATCCTGATAGAGCCGATTAAGCTCGCCATCCACTTTTTTATACTCATCAGCCGCACACTGGCTCATGTCTAGCTGTGTGCTGGCGTTGCCACAGTCTGCTGCCGCGACTTGAGTTAGGGGCAGTAGAGCAAAGAGGGCAATCGCGAATTTTTTCATTTTTTATCCTTTATAAACAGCACTACGCATGAATCTCGATTATACCCAGCCAGGCTGTTAGCTGCACATAAGCTGAGCGGGGAGGACGCTGCGGTATCGCTTAACATTTGAGCAGGCTGACGTTTACGGCGCTATTCCTCCAATCAAATAGGGATATTTTCATCGAAAATCCTATACTGAATGCGCTGACATATCGTTTGCTTGGATGCATTGCATATTCATAACGACTGGGAGGGAAGAATATGAAAATTGAGACTGGAGAGAATAGCCTTTTTGCGCATCGTGCCTCGATCGCTAACTCAACGGCTCAGGCTGGTAATCAAGCCTCGTTTGCTGCTGTTTTAGCTGAAAAAACGCAGGAAACGAGTGCAAATAACGCTGCTGCCTCAGCTGCTCAGATTAAGAAATACGACTTCACGAATATGACGCCACAAGCGTTGACCGAAGCTGTAAATGGCCTGATCCAAAGTGGACAGATGGATCTCGACGAATCGTCACCATTGTTGGGGTTCATGGCTCCTACCGCGCTGTCTAAAGTCGTTTACGATGGCACCGCGCCCGCTTCATCGCACCAGCCTATGAACGTGTTCTCCAAAATTCAGGAAGGGATTGATGGCGCGCTATCACGTAATGAAAGGGCGAGCGCAGAAAGCTTGCAACGCGCTGCTGATGCGTTGCTTCGTTTTCAGGATAAAGCCGTAAAGGTTAATATGTTCGCGTAATGAAAAAGGCCAAGTGTGAATTGGCCTTTATTTATTGATGGGGACGTATTGATGGGAACGGAAAGAGATTATTGAATGCTGATCTGAGTGTACAGTGTATTCCAAGGAGCGTTGATTGAGGTGTCCTGGAATTTAAATATACCGTTCTGCGAGCCGTCAAGGTTGTAATATTTCATCCAGCCAACCACCGTGCCACCAACGGGACAAGGGAAAACGTAAGATGTCCCTACCACACAAATAGAATCATTCTGGTAATTCTTAGAATTTGCTAATTGGCCAGAGTTCATCCAGGCAATGGCATTACCGCCATAGCCAATTTCCTGTACGGCAACGCGAAGCTGTGCCCCTCCGTGATCGCACGTTGTTGAAAATTGGCCAACAGTAGTCATATATTCCCAATTGCAGTTTGATGAACCGACAGCATAGATAGCAATCCGACTCAGCGGTGGCGCAGGTGCCCGCAGCGCACCGTTTTGTGCAGGTGCCTCTCTTGTTTCTGAAATGGATAATACGCTGTTGCTTCCATCAAGTTGGGCGAAGGCTGTTTCGGCGAATTTAACTGGCGGGCCTTCTTTATCATTAAGACTGGATGTTTCTGAATAAGCATACGCGCTGAAAATCGTAGTCAGTGACAATAATAAAGGGAATGCGAATTTCTTTTTCATAACAATCTCCAATGTTAATCGCTGTTTTTAGATGCAAGTCCTTGCATCGCGATTAAGTTTAGAAAGTTAAATCGATTTTGCAAGGCACTCAGGAAATATAAATCCAGAGCGAGTTTAGTTATTTTGGGAGTTGTTTTTTCTCTGCTATGTATTTCAAATAATATGTTTTAACGGTTTTTCTTATTATTATAAATAATTAATTGAATTAATAATGAGGAGGGGTAATACGTGGCGTAACGCGTTCGGTCATCTTATCCATGGACTCAGGCATGAGTAAGTATCATGCGATATGCTCTGATAGATGGCAGTGTGGTTCTGAAACACCGGCTTTCATTTTCTCAGCAAAGATTAATCCCAATTGTTTTGATGAATACTGACAAATCCCGGACCCTGAGCTAGTTTCATAAGTAATCATCATGTTACGGAGGTTGATATGGGATTTTGGCGCATCGTTTTTACTATTCTTCTGCCACCGCTGGGTGTGTTACTGGGGAAAGGCCTCGGTGGAGCATTTATTCTGAATATTATTCTGACGCTGTTAGGTTATTTTCCTGGGCTGGTGCATGCGTTTTGGGTACAGACGAAAGACGATGGCCTGTAATGGCTGAGCGGTCTGACCGACGATTATGATGAAATAACGGGGAGGCAACGGGCCTCCCCTGACTTTTTGCGTATGGGGAGGACAGGCGATTAATAATAGCCAATCAATTTCCACCACATTAAGCCGACGATAAAAATCAGGGCGACGTTAAACGTGACGATGCAGAAATTGATTTTATAAAAACGGTGCCGTTCAAAATATCCCTGAGCAAAATAGATGGGGCCAGGGCCGCCGCCATACTCGGTATTCCCCCACATCAGGTTGCTAAAAATACCAAAACAGATGGCGACCATCATGGGCGGGGCACCTGCGGCTATCGCGGTGGCGGCGAAGGGCGCATAGAGTGCGGCCACGTGGCCAGAGGCGGTAGCAAACAGGTAGTGCACATAAATATACAGGATGCCGAGAATAACGAAGGTTTCCATCGCGCCGAAACCCTGTATGGAGTTACCCAGCTTAACGGTCATCCATTTAATGAAACCAAGGTCAGACAGCCCTGCGGCGAGGCTGATAATGACGCTAAACCAGATGACGGTATCCCAGGCTGCGCGATCGTTAAGTACCTCTTTCCACTGTACGGCTTGCGTAACGAACAGGTAGGCGACCAATGCCAACCCGACGGACGTGGCAGAGAAACCGGTGATCAGACTGGTACCCCAGCCAAGCAGTGCGAGAACAAAGCCAAAGGCCACTTTTTTCTCTGCCGGTTTCATGCTCCCCAATTCTGCCAGCGACCGACGTCCCATCTCTTTGGCTTCTGGCGTTTTTTTCAGTTCCGGATTCAGTATTTTGTAAACCAGCAGCGGCATCAGGCAGAAACAGCACATGGCGGGGACGACGGCGGCAATAAACCAGCCGCCCCAGGTAATATCCACACCTAATGAGGTTTTCGCCAGGCTGCCAACGAGTGGGTTGGCGGCCATGCCGGTGAGGAAAATGGCACCGGTGATTGGGGTAAACTGAAAGCAGACCATGATCAGAAAGTCGCCGATCTTTTTACCGCTGACGCCGGGTGTTGAGCCTAATACTTCATTAATCGAACGTGCGATGGGAAAGATAATTCCCCCTGATCGCGCGGTGACGGAGGGCATGGCAGGTGCCATGATGAGATCGGAAACGCCCAGTGAATACGCGATTCCCAGGCTGCTTCCGCCGAATAGCGACAGCATTTTGTAGGCAATACGTTTTCCCAATCCGGATGTCACAAAACCCAGAGAGAGAATGTAGGCACAGAAGATGAGCCAGACAGTGCCGCTGGAAAAACCGGCCAGCGCTTTGGCTTCGGTTAAGGTGCCGGTGAAGATGGTCACGCAAAGGACAAGCAGCATGATTGCGCCCGACGGCAACGGCTGCGTCAGTATCGCTGCGATGGTGGCGGCAAAAATCGCGAACATATGCCAGGCTTGCGGCGTAAGGCCACTGGGGACCGGAGAAAACCAGATAATCAATCCCAGCAGGAGAGGAATAATAACCGCGACTATTTTTTTCTTGGTGGATGATTCGGATGACATAGCGCCTCCTTAATCGTGCAAATAATGGTTATCCGCCATCATTTCCGGCAACAGAGAGCCTGCCCAGACGCGTTATTATTCTGCGTCTGGGAATGTATTGAGCTCAGTCTGTTAATAAGGGTGATGCGGGATAATCACCGGTGATTAATAGTTTCTTTCCGTTTTATTTAATACCTGATCCACCATTTCAGGGGCGCTCCCCAAATAATTGACGGGGTTGGTCAGGTCGTTGATTAATTTAGGGTCGAGTCGGCTGGCGACGCTTGGCATGGCATTGAGCACGTCGGCCAGCGTACCGCCTTTCTCATTTACGATGCGGCAGGCATCGTAGACGATGTCGTGCGCTTCCTGACGGCCAATATAGGGTGCCAGCCCCATCATCACGGCTTCTGCCACAATCAGGCCGTTGGTCATGTTGAGGTTTTTCAGCATCATTTTCTCATCGACAATGAGGCCGTTTAGCATGAATTTGGCTTGATGAAGTGCGCCAGCGGAGAGAATGAAACTTTCCGGGATGGCAATCCACTCTGCGTGCCAGGGGCCTGTGGCACGTTCCAGATCCTGTACCATTGCATCCAGCATCAATCCTGCCTGTTGGCGAACGCCTTTAGCGCAGGCCAGCATCAGTTCGCTGGAGATCGGATTACGCTTTTGCGGCATGGTGCTGCTGGCTCCACGGCCTTTGACAAACGGTTCATACAGTTCGCCGAATTCGTTGGAGGCCATCAGCATGACGTCATAGCCAATCTTCCCTAATGAGCCCGTTATTACCGCCAGCAGGTTGACGGCTTCGGCAAACCCATCACGGGCAACATGCCAGGTTGAGGTGGGGACGCCCAGACCGAGTTCCGCCATCAGCGCTTTTTGTACCGCGAGTCCTTTATCTCCCAACGAGGCCAGTGTGCCGGCTGCGCCTGCAAATTCGCCTACCAGCACGCGCGGGCGCAGCTGTGCAAGGCGCTCCGCATGGCGGTCGAACATATCCAGCCAGATGGCGGCTTTGTAGCCGAACGTAATCGGCAGCGCCTGTTGCAAATGGGTTCGTCCCGCCATTGGCGTATTGCGGTAACGTGCAGCCAGTCCGGCCAAAATAGAACGTAGCGTATCGATATCCGCTTCAATTAACGCGAAGGCATCACGGATTTGCAGTACGACGGCCGTATCCATGATGTCCTGTGTTGTGGCGCCCCAGTGGACATAACCGCCAGATTGACCCGCCTGTTTGGAAATCTGATGCACCAGCGGCAGGATCGGGTAGCCCACAATTTCTGTTTCGTGGCGCAGCAGTTCAAAATCGAGCGTGTCGGCATTGCAACTGGCCGTGATTTCTGCGGCGGCCTCCTCGGGGATGACGCCACAGTGTGCCTGCGCATTGGCGAGTGCGATTTCGACTTCCACATACTTACGGATGAGTTCACGATCGTCGAAGATTGCCCGCATTTCCGGGGTACCAAATGAATCACGGAAGAGAACTGAATCAAGCACATTCGAAGCCATAATGCCTCCTGAAGCAAATGTATTAGTGATAAGATGCAGGCCGTATCCGCGATAAGATTAAGCGTGCTTACCCTGATAGCGACATGGCCTGAAAAGGTTATATGTGCAGACATGCTTACTTGTCCGTACATGTTGTGTTTATAACAGCATGTACGGACAAGTTAGGGAAGTGGTTGAATGTCATTTTGTGATGCAGGGCATCAATATTGATTAAGAGCGTGAGCCGATGAAAGAACCCTTGTATAAGCGCATTGCCCGTGAACTCAGCCAAAACATTACATTAGGCAAGTATCCGGCGGGGTCGTTGATCCCCTCCGAGCTGGAGCTCTGTGAGCAGTATCAGGTGAGCCGACATACCGTCAGGGAGGCACTGCGCGATCTGACGGAGGCGGGGTTGGTCTCTCGTCGCAAGGGCGTGGGTTCAGTCGTTGTCGATAATGATGAAAAGCGCGAACGCAATCATCCTCTGGCCAGCCTTGAAGATCTGTTCGTGCTGGCAAAAACCAACCTGCGCGTAGTGAAGAAGATTGATGAAGTCGTGGCGGATGTGGAACTGGCGCAGATTATCGGCGGCAAACCAGGCGATCGCTGGTTGCATATTGCCAGCATTCGTGAAGACAGCCAGAAAAAAGACGCCCCGATATGCTGGACTGATAGCTACGTTAGCCCGGATTATGCCAAGGTCAAAAGTCTGGTACGCAGCGATCCATTTGCTCTGATTAGCGATTTGATTGAAAAGCATTATGGCGTGCAGGGGGAAGAAGTACGCCAGACGATTTCTGCCGTTGGCGTACCGGCCAAAATATCGAAAACGCTGGGCGTTGACGCAGGCTATCCGGCATTAAAGATTGTCCGTCACTATCTGGATCGTTCGGGGAACGTGTTTGAAACCACGGTATCGATTCATCCGGCGGACCGATATACCTGCTCTATTACGCTGAAACGCCAAACGGGAAACTGAACATAATCCGGTTGATACCTGATTGAAGACGGCGGTTTCCTGTGGAAATGTGCCTGCATAATGAAAGCAGGCACATGCCTTGTGGTTATTGTGTGCTTACCACCTGATTACGCCCTTGCTGTTTTGCCTGATAAAGTGCGATATCGGCGCGGTTAATCAGCATGCTGAGCGTCTCGCCTGCCCGATATTCCGCAACGCCGCAGCTAGCTGTTACCTGAATGAGGCCTTCACGATAGGGAAGGGGGGCGATCTCAATGCTGTGGCGTAGGGCTTCGGCCCGTTGCTGCGCGGCGTTGAGATCGCAATCGTCGAGCAAAATGACGAACTCTTCTCCTCCCCAACGGCAGGATTGATCGCTGGAGCGGGTATTGGTCGACAAAATAGCGGAAACCTCTTTTAAAACCATATCCCCCACGTTGTGGCCGTACTTGTCATTGATTTTTTTGAAGTGGTCAATATCAATGAGAATAATGGAGAGCGATTTGTGCTGTAAGGCATTTTTCGTCCCAAGGCGACGGAATAGGTAATCAAATGCCTGACGGTTCATGAGGCCCGTTAATTTATCGGTTGTTGCCATCTGTTCCAGACGGCGTTGGTAGCCGCCAATGGTCAACCACAGTAGGAAGAGGAAGAGAACGCTGACAAACGTGCTGATTCCCAGGTTTTTTAGCAGCGTGGCGAATAGCCGTTTTTCACTGGGATGACTGGTTTGCTCCACCATCAAATACCAGCCGAATTCAGGGATGAGCCGGGTGTTAAGGAAAATATGCTCCCCGTTTGACTGATATTCATAAGCCCCGCCGGGAGAGGTCAAAATCGTGGTTGCGATCCGGTTCAGCCCCTGCTGCTGTTGAATTTGCAACGGGCGGGTATAGCTTTCCCCGTGTAGCGTAATATCGCCTTCTTTATCAACGAAATAGATTGTCCGGTTATAGCGCTGTTCGTATTTTTCAATGAGGTGTTTAACGCGCTCAACCGGAATGCCCACGCCGGTAATGCCAATAAAGTTGTCTTCATAATCCATAACGGTATGGTTGATGAAAATGTCCAGACGCGTGCGGTCTTCAGGATCGACGCGGAGATCGACAACATAAGGCATGTCATCCGATAGGGTCTTGTGCTGGAAATACCATTGATCGTCGGGGGATGACTCCGAGACGGTTTTCAGGATGCGTTGCTGATCGTAGTAGAGCTTGGTTTTATCCGAAATGAAAAAAGAGAATACGGTGTTGAAGCGGCGATCGATCTCCTTCAGATAGCGGAATATGGCCTGCGGATCGCTTTCGTCTTTGAGTGCCCAGTCGCGTAAAAACGTATCGTGTGCCATCAGCGATGAAATAAAGATGGGCTTTAACAAGTCCTGCTGGATTTCAGAATAGACGTTGTCACTGGTCAGCGGCAGGGTGTTTTCTTCGATTTCTTCTTCCAGTGATTCTTTCGCCACTTCATAGCTGGTCCAACTGATCACTAAAAATGCGGCGAGCAGCATGGAGCCGAGTATTACGATTGCGCGTGTTTTATCCAGCCAGCGTGAGTGATTGATGAATCCGGTCTGCAAAATGATCTCCCCAGAGAAGCATTGATGGGATAGGTGAATAAGCCTCTGTTTTCACCTAAAAATAGTGGTGCACGTGCTACTGGAATAACTGTGTAACAAAGCGGACAAAGGAATCACTGACTCGTAGGGTTCAGTATAGTGGTTTCAGTGTGGAAGTATTAGCGCAGATTGTCGGAACGTAATGTTTTGTATTTTATTGTGGGCTTGTTAAAGCTCTCTTGTCGGTTTGATTATCCCTATGGTTAGATTTAATCAAACAGTGACGTTGGGTAGATGACCATGAGCCATTATTCAGCAGTGAAGGAATCAGGCCCAACAGCGCTTTTATTGATTAATAAGCAGGCGCGAAACGGCGATTCCTCTGCGCGCTATGTGAAACAGCTATTACAGGAAAGCCGGATTAACATCGTCGAACCGGATGAAAACGCGTCGGGTTCGTGCAGCGATATGATACGCACGTATGCGGATCGGGTGGATTTTGTCATTATCGGCGGTGGCGATGGTACGTTAAATTCAGCCGCACCCGGTCTGGTGGATACCGGCTTGCCGCTGGGCGTGCTGCCGTTAGGGACGGCGAATGACTTTGCCCGTACGGTGGGGATCCCCAGAGAGATCCGGCAGGCGGTTCAGGTTATTGCCAACGGACAGCGGCGCGCCGTTGATTTAGGCGAGGTCAACGGGCATCTGTTTTTTAACGTTTCCAGTATTGGGTTTTCTGCGGCATTGGCGCGCGGGCTGTCGGCGAAGTCTAAGAAACGTTGGGGAACATTAGGCTATGCGCTGGCGGCCTTTAAGCTCTTGAAGCAAAGCCGTCCTTTCCGGGTTGAAATCGATCATGACGGCATGAAAGAACGGGTGAGAACCGTGCAGGTGTCAGTGGGCAACGGCCGTTTCTACGGCGGCGGCATGGCGGTAGCAGACAGCGCCGCGCCTGATGATGGTCGGCTGGATGTGTATAGCCTGGAGGTGTCCCACTGGTGGGAAATGGTGGCACTGATTCCCTTTATCCGCCGGGGAACGCACGGTCGCTGGCGCAAGGTACGCGCCTTTTCTGCCAGACAGCTGACGTTAAGTACCCCGAAGCCGCACGATATCAATGCGGATGGCGAGCTGATTGGTAAAACGCCGGCGGTGTTTGGGATCAGAGAGAAGGCGATTCAGGTTTTCGCGCCACCGGTGCCTGATTAAAATCTGAACCTAAAACTAACAGGGGCACCGTGCGGCGCCCCTGTTAGTTTATAAAGAAGGGTTCAGCGGATTATTTAAATACGCGGAAACGTTCTTCAAAGGAAATATAGGTTTTTTCACCGGCTGGTTGCTCAATTGAGCCAAATGGCATTTGAGCACGCAGCTTCCAGCTGGCTGGCAGATTCCACTGTGCTTTCACATCATCGTCAATCAGCGGATTGTAGTGCTGGAGCGAGGCGCCAATTTTTTCCTGCGCTAGCGTAGACCACACGGCAAACTGGGCGATACCGGTTGAATGTTCAGACCAGACCGGGAAGTTATCGGCATAAAGCGCGAATTTTTCCTGTAGCGCTTCAATCACCGCAGTGTCTTCAAAGAACAGAACGGTACCTGCGCCAGCGGCAAAGGAGGCCAGTTTATTTTCTGTCGGAGCAAAGGCGTCCGCAGGCACAATTTTCTTCAACTGCTGCTTAACAATATCCCACAGTTTGTGATGCTGCTCGCCGAACAGAATCACAACGCGTGAGCTTTGTGAATTAAAAGAGGAGGGGCTTTCATTAACGGCTTCGGTAATGAGGGCGGTAACCTGATCTTCTGATATCGGTAATTTATTGCCGATGGCATAGATTGAACGACGGGCCTTGATTGACTGCAAAAAAGCATTACTCATGGTGTGTTCCTCAGTTTACGTGATGACTTACCTTGATACTGTGTCACTGATTTTCGCCGTATTCAATGGCTTATCGTGCCGGATACCAATCTTTCCTCGGCTCCTTTATCCGCCACAGACGTCGCAGTGCGGGTTTTTCGGCAGCATCATTTCGCGAAATTGCAGCGTCATTGCATCAAACATCAGCAATCGCCCAGTGGTCAGCTTGCCGTAGCCGGTCACCAGCTTAATGGCTTCCATTGCCTGCAAACTTCCGATGGTGCCCACCAGCGGCGACATCACGCCTGCTTCGACGCAGGTTAGCGCATTGGCGCCGAACAGACGGCTGAGACACTGGTAGCAAGGTTCATCGGGCTGATAGGTAAAGACGCTTATTTGGCCTTCCATCCGAATCGCCGCGCCGGAAATCAGCGGCTTCTTGAGCTGAAAGCCAATGCGGTTTAGGCGATTGCGAATGGCGACATTGTCGGTGCAGTCCAGCACTGCGTCGTGTTTGCTGACGAGTTGGTTCAACGTCTCGTCATCGAGATCGCCATCAACCGTATCGAGCGAAAGGTGCGGATTCATATCGGATAACGTCAGGCGCGCGGATTCGACCTTCGCCATGCCGATACGCGCGTCGCGATGCAGAACCTGGCGTTGCAGGTTAGACAGCGACACGGTATCAAAATCCAGCAGTGTCAAATGGCCGACGCCGGCGGCGGCCAGATACTGCGCGGCGGCACAGCCTAGCCCACCCAGTCCGACAATCAGCAGGCGTGATGCCTTCAGTTTTTCCTGTCCGTCAAAATCAAAGCCGCGCAGCACAATCTGTCGATTGTAGCGCAGCATCTCTTCATCGCTCAGTTCCGGCAACATACTCAGTGTCCCAGCAGCGCATTGAAGGGCTCGATTTCGACCCATTCGCCTGCGGCGACATGGCCACGATCCTGCTCAAGTACGATGAAACAGTTACCGAGGCTGAAAGAGCTGAAAACGTGCGAACCTTGATGTCCGGTGGTTCTCACTTCCAGCTCACCCTGCGCGTTGCGGCTGAAAATGCCGCGTTGGAAATCGGTGCGCCCCGGCGTCTTTTTCAGGGCGCTGGTGGTTTTGACGCGTACACGCGGCGGCTGGTGCCATTGCGTATAACCGGACAGACGCGCCAGCAGCGGCTGAACCAATTGATAGAACGTTAGCGCAGCGGAAACGGGGTTTCCCGGCAGGCCACAGAACCAGGCGTGTTGTAATTTGCCGAAGGCGAAGGGTTTACCGGGTTTGATCGCCAGCTTCCAGAAATGAATATCGCCCAGCTCATCCAGCATTTGCTTGGTGTAATCCGCCTCACCAACGGAAACGCCGCCGCTGCTAATCACCAGATCGGCAAGCTGGTCAGCCTCATGGAACGCGGCACGCAGGGCTGCCGGATCGTCGCGGATAATCCCGAGGTCGTGCACCTCGCAGCCTAGCTGTTCCAGCATCAAACGGACGGCGAAACGGTTGGTGTCATAAATCTGGCCGTCTTCCAGCGGCTTGCCAACGGGTTGCAGTTCATCCCCGGTAGAAAACACCGCGACTTTCAGACGGCGTACCACGTCAATCTGCGCAATTCCCAGCGAAGCCAGCAGCGGCAGCTCCGCTACGCCCAGTTTGCAGCCCGCGGGCAGCACGCTGGCACCCGCCTGAATATCCTCTCCCGCCAGACGAATATTTTGACCGGGTTTTACCGCATGAAGGAAACGGATGCCGTCCTCGCTGACGTCAGCCTGTTCCTGCATGATCACCGCATCGGCACCTGCGGGAATCGGCGCACCGGTCATGATGCGAATGCAAGTCCCGACAGGCCATTCACCGGTGAAGGGGGCGCCAGCAAAGGCTTTACCGGCCAGCGGCAGCGTTGTGGAAACGGATAAATCGGCACAGCGTACGGCATAGCCATCCATCGCGGAATTGGCGAAAGGTGGGACATTAATCGGGGAAGCAATGGCATGGGCGGCGATCCGGCCTGCGGCGTCGAACAGGGATACACACTCTGTCTCGGTGAGGGAAGGAACCTGAGAAAACATGTTTTCCAGGGCTTGTTCAAGAGTCAGTAAACCTGAGGTAACGCTTTCCATCTTCACTCCACCGTTTTTTCATCAATACAGTTTGTTTTATCAATAAGGCTGGTTTCATTAATGAGTCTGGTTTCACTAATAAAAAGTGTCCCGCCACTACGTCGTTCATGGGCGAAAACGTGTTTCCTATGCCAGTATTAATTATGTCAGAGTTCGTAACGTGGGTGAATGTATGCAGGTCAAGGAATAGGTTTTTATACCCGTCATACTTCAAGTTGCATGCGCGTTGGCTGCGCTACTCGGCCCACTTACGTGGACCTCGCCCGTTGGGGCCGCTGCAAGCAGCGTTCAAATCTGCTCTGGCAGATTTGTCAGTCACCCGAATCACTTACCTGAGTAAGCTCATCGGGATTCCTTCTCTTGCCGCGTTACAAGGCTTATAAATAAGCCTCGCCCTGACGGGCCAACGCTCTGCGTTGTTCAAACGTTAACGTTTGTCCTGAAACTCGAATTATTTAGGGTATGCGCATGAATCCTCGTTAGGCACGGAACGGCAGGGTCATGGTGAAAAACAGAGGCCTTCTGCCCACAACTCGAACCATTTCGGGCAAAAATGGGGGAATTTGCATGGGATATTGCATCTGATAGCGCGTCTTTATTGCAATTAACCTAATGTTATAAAAGAAATTTTTCACTGTGCTGATTTCAGTTTCCGCTTTACATCATACCTTGCGCTAAATATAGTCGAAAATCGCTGATAATTTGTCCCTGATCGCGTTGCGCTGATTCCAGCCGCATTTATATGGAGATTCGCCGTTCATGTCGCCCACACAGGATCATTATGCCTCGCTGTCTTCCCCCGTCCCGGGGCTTGTTTTGCCTGAAAAACGGGTGGTGGAAGTACGCAACCTGAGTGTGTATTTCGAGCAGCAGGAACAGCGGACGGACGCGGTGCGTAATTTGACGTTCTCTGTCGATCGGGGCGAAACGCTGGCCATCGTCGGAGAATCCGGATCGGGTAAGTCAGTGACGTCGTTGGCACTGATGCGACTGGTTGAACATGCGGGCGGCGTGATTCATCAGGGGGATATGCTGTTCCGCCGTCGCGATGGGCAAGTGCTGGATCTCCGTGGAGCCCGTCAGCGTGTGATGCGCACATTGCGTGGGGCAGATTTGGCGATGATTTTTCAGGAGCCGATGACGTCGCTGAATCCCGTTTTCCCCGTCGGTGAACAGATAGCCGAGTCGATTCGTTTGCATCAGGGGATGGACAGGCGCGCGGCGCGTGCAGAAACATTACGCATGCTGGATCTGGTCAGAATACCGGAAGCGCGCAACGTGCTGGATCGCTACCCGCATCAGCTGTCCGGCGGCATGCGCCAGCGGGTGATGATTGCGATGGCGCTCTCCTGTAAGCCGTCGCTGCTGATTGCCGATGAACCGACGACCGCACTGGATGTCACCATTCAGGCGCAAATTCTGCAACTGATCCGCGTGCTACAGCGTGAAATGGAAATGGCCGTGATTTTCATCACCCATGACATGGGCGTGGTGGCGGAAGTGGCTGAACGCGTATTGGTGATGCACCGTGGAGAAAGCGTCGAAGCGGGAAGCGTTGGACAGATCTTTACTGCACCACAGCACCCGTATACGCAGGGGCTGTTGGCAGCGGTACCGGCGTTAGGGTCAATGCGCGGTCAGCCGTTCCCGGAAAAATTTCCGCTGCTGGATCAAAACGCAGTCCGTATTGCGGACAGCGTACCGCAGGATACCGTTCCCGCGCAGGCGGAGCCGATCTTACAGGTTAGCCATCTGGTGACGCGTTTTCCGATTCGTAGCGGTTTATTGAATCGCGTAACCCGACAGGTACACGCGGTGGAAAACGTCAGTTTCGATCTCTGGCCGGGCGAAACGCTTTCGCTGGTTGGCGAATCAGGGTGTGGTAAGTCTACGACCGGTCGCGCGTTGCTCCAACTGGTTGAAAGCCAGAAGGGCGACATTACCTTTAACGGCCAGCGTATCCATCAGTTAAAAGGTGCTGCGTTACAGCGCCTACGGCGTGATATTCAGCTGATTTTTCAGGATCCGTATGCGTCACTGGATCCCCGCCTGACGGTCGGGTTCTCGATCATGGAACCGCTGCTGGTGCACAACATCTGCAATCGGCAGGAGGCGGAAAAACGCGTGGAATGGCTGTTATCACGCGTAGGGTTGGAGCCGGAACACGCCCGGCGCTATCCGCATGAGTTTTCCGGCGGCCAGCGCCAGCGCATTTGCATTGCCAGAGCGCTGGCGTTGAACCCTAAAGTAGTGATTGCGGATGAGGCGGTATCCGCGCTGGACGTGTCGATTCAGGCACAAATCATCAATCTGATGCTGGAACTACAACGTGAGTTCGGCATCGCGTTTTTGTTTATTTCACATGATATGGCGGTGGTCGAGCGTATCAGCCATCGCGTGGCGGTGATGTACATGGGGCAGATTGTTGAGATTGGCTCACGGCAAGACGTATTCGAGCGGCCTCGGCATCCTTATACCCGCAAGCTGATGTCGGCAGTCCCGATTGCCGATCCCTCATGCCGCCAGCGTGAGCAGGTGCTGCTGGTTGATGAAATACCCAGCCCGATTCGCGCGCTTGGCGACGAACCGATCACGGCGCCTCTGGTGCAGGTGGGGGAGCGACACTTTGTTGCGCACCATCCGATAGCTGGCGCTTACTGACAGGGATTCACAAGGAGAACGTAGCATGAGCGTAATGACGATAAAACGGCGCTGGTTAGTCGCCGCAGGGGTAACCGCTGTCATGGCGGCTTCGCCCGTCTGGGCAGCCAAAGATGCGGTTATCGCCGTGGGTTCCACTTTTACCAGCCTGGATCCGTACGATGCCAACGATTCGCTATCGCAGACGGTAGCTAAGTCCTTCTATCAGGGGCTATTTGGCTTCGATAAAGATATGAAGCTGGTGAACGTGCTGGCGGACAGTTATGACGTGAGTCCGGATGGCCTGACGTATACCGTTAAGCTGCATCCTGGCGTCAAATTTCACGATGGATCGGCGTTTAACGCCGCCGCGGTGAAAGTGAATCTGGATCGCGCCAGTAATCCAGATAACCGCCTGAAGCGATATAACCTGTTCAAGATGATCGAAAAAACCGACGTGGTTGACGATCTGACGGTAAAAATCACACTGAAGACGCCATTCTCGGCGTTCGTTAACAATCTGGCGCATCCAGCGGCAGTGATGATCTCTCCGGCGGCATTAAAGCAGTACGGCAAGGATATTGGCTTCCATCCGGTAGGCACCGGCCCATACCGCTTTGTGGCCTGGAATCAGACCGATTTTGTCAAAGTCGAGAAATTCAGCGGCTACTGGAAGGCGGGTTTGCCGAAACTGGACAGCATTACCTGGCGTCCGGTCGTGGATAACAACACGCGCGCGGCACTGCTGCAAACCGGCGAAGCTCAGTTTGCTTATCCCATACCGTTCGAGCAGGCCAAGGTGTTGGAGAAAAATGACAAGCTGGCTCTGGTGGCGTCGCCGTCGATTCTGCACCGTTACATCAGCATGAACGTGACGCAGAAACCGTTTGATAACCCGAAAGTTCGGCAGGCGCTGAACTACGCGATCAACAAAGAGGCGCTGATTAAAGTCGCGTTCTCCGGCTATGCGACGCCCGCCGAAGGGCCACTGCCGGGCAGCATTGATTATTCAGTAAAATATCAGCCGTGGCCTTACGATCCGGCGAAGGCGCGCGAGCTGCTGAAAGAAGCTGGCTACCCTGACGGCTTTACCACCACGCTCTGGTCGTCACATAACCACAGTACGGCGCAGAAAGTCTTGCAGTTCACACAGCAACAGCTGGCGCAGGTCGGCGTGAAAGTGCAGGTGACCGCTATGGATGCGGGGCAGCGCGCTGCGGAAGTGGAAGGTAAAGGCGTGAAAGAAACGGGCGTTCGCCTGTTCTACACCGGCTGGTCAGCTTCTACGGGTGAGGCGGATTGGGCGCTGTCGCCGCTGTTTGCGACGGCTTCCTGGCCACCTGCGCAGTTCAACACGGCGTTTTACAGCAACCCACAGGTTGATGCGGATCTGGCGAATGCCCTGAAAACCACGGATCGGACGGAAAAACAGAAACTGTATCAGGATGCACAGGACAAAATCTGGGCGGATGCGCCGTGGATTTTCCTGGCGACAGAGCGTTTAGTCTCGGCCAACAGCAAAAAACTGACCGGGTTTTACGTGATGCCGGATACCTTGTTCAGTTTTGAAGAAGCCGACCTGAAGGAATAATTCACCGCAAAAGAATGACCAGGGAGTCGGGTGGCCGTAAGGCTGCCCGCAGTGGTCAACACACGTCCACTTATAGGGAGTCTGACGCATGTCTGTGGAAAACCGTTCATGCTGAATTATTTTATTAAACGACTACTGGGACTGATTCCCACGCTCCTGATTGTGATGGTGCTGGTGTTCCTGTTCGTTCACCTGTTACCCGGCGATCCGGCGCGTTTAGCCGCCGGGCGGGAAGCGGATGCTGCCGTCATCGAGATGGTTCGGCAGGATCTGGGGCTGGATAAACCGCTGCCGCACCAGTTCTGGCACTTCCTTACCAATATCCTGCAAGGGGATTTGGGGACGTCGATGGTGTCGAAGCGTCCGGTCACGGAAGAGATCGCCATGCGTTTTATGCCGACCTTTTGGCTGACGGTGTGCAGCATGGTGTGGGCGGTGATTTTTGGTATGGCGATCGGCATCGTATCGGCCGTGTGGCGCAATGGCTGGCCGGACAGGATCGGAATGACGCTGGCGGTATCCGGCCTCTCTTTCCCTGCCTTTGCGCTCGGTATGCTGTTAATGCAGATTTTTTCTGTCGAACTGGGGTGGCTGCCGACGGTGGGGGCGGACACCTGGCTGCACTACATTTTGCCCTCGCTGACGCTGGGCGCGGCGGTGGCGGCGGTGATGGCGCGTTTTACCCGAGCGTCGTTTGTCGATGTGTTGCAGGAAGACTATATGCGCACGGCGCGGGCAAAAGGCGTGCGTGAATCGCTGGTTGTGGTGAAGCACGGACTGCGTAATGCGCTGATTCCCGTGGTGACGATGATGGGGCTGCAATTTGGTTTCTTGCTCGGCGGCTCAATCGTTGTGGAGAAGGTTTTCAACTGGCCGGGGCTGGGGCGGCTGCTGGTGGATGCGGTGGAGATGCGTGACTATCCGGTGATTCAGGCCGAGGTACTGCTGTTTTCGCTAGAGTTTATTCTGATCAATCTGCTGGTGGATATGCTGTATGCCGCGATTAATCCAGCCATTCGTTATAAATAAGGAAAGGGAATGAGACACTGGCGACGTAAAGCTATGCTGGCGACGCTCCCTGTCATTAGGGATAAGCCGGTTCGTACGCCGTGGCGTGAATTCTGGCGGCGGTTTCTTCGGCAGCACGTTGCGGTCACCGCTGGCGTGTTTGTGCTGCTGCTGGTTGCGATCGCGTTTCTGGCACCGTATCTGATGCCCTATGACGCCGAGAACTATTTCGATTATGAACGTCTGAATGAAGGTCCGTCTGCGGCACACTGGCTGGGGGTGGATTCATTAGGGCGAGATATTTTCAGCCGGATCCTGATGGGAACGCGTATTTCACTGGCGGCGGGCATTCTCTCGGTGCTGGTCGGGATGATTATCGGCACGACACTGGGTCTGCTGGCGGGTTACTACGAAGGATGGGCGGACAGAATCATCATGCGCATATGCGATGTGCTGTTTGCCTTTCCGGGGATATTGCTGGCGATTGCTGTTGTAGCGATTATGGGCAGTGGGATGGCGAATGTGGTTGTCGCAGTCGCGATTTTCAGCATTCCGGCGTTCGCCCGTCTGGTACGGGGCAACACGCTGGTGCTGAAACAGCTGACCTACATTGAATCTGCCCGCAGTATTGGCGCCAGTGATGCGACGATCCTCTTTCGGCATATTCTGCCCGGCTCGGTGTCTTCCATCGTGGTGTTCTTCTCGATGCGCATTGGGATGTCGATCATCACGGCAGCCAGCCTGTCATTTTTAGGGCTTGGCGCACAGCCGCCGATGCCGGAGTGGGGGGCGATGCTGAATGAAGCGCGATCGGACATGGTTATTGCACCGCATGTTGCAATTTTCCCCAGTCTGGCGATCTTTCTGACGGTACTGGCGTTTAATTTATTGGGTGACGGCCTGCGCGATGCGCTCGACCCGAAGCTGAAAAGCTGAATAAAAAAAGCGCGGCAAATGCCGCGCTTTTTAGCGGTAACACACCATTAGAATGAGGTGCGTTTGTAGCTACGGTACTGCGGCTGCCAGAAGTTGTGCTCAATCGCCTTTTGCAGCGCATCCGACGAGGTCACCACGGCGGCGCCCTGCAGCTGTGCGGCTTTACCCACTTCCAGTGCAATACGCTTAGACACCTGCTGGATATCGGCCAGATCCGGCAGCAGAGCGCCTTCACCGTTATTCGCCAGCGGCGAGCAGTCAGCCAGCGCGCGGCTGGCGGCCATCAGCATTCCGTCAGTGATACGCTTCGCACCCGACGCCAGTACCCCTAACCCGATACCTGGGAAAATGTAGGAGTTGTTGCACTGCGCGATAGGGAAGACCTTATCCTGATAGTTCACCGGGGAGAACGGGCTACCGGTCGCAACCAGCGCGGAGCCTTCCGTCCAGCGAATGATGTCTTCCGGACGAGCTTCCACGCGGGAGGTCGGGTTAGACAGCGGCATCACGATAGGACGAGCACAGTGTTTGTGCATTTCACGGATAATTTCTTCCGTGAACAGACCCGGTTGGCCGGATACGCCGATCAGGATGGTTGGTTTGGCATTGCGTACCACTTCCAGCAGGGAGATGGCATCGCTGTTGCAGTCCCAGCCAGCCAGCAGTTCGCTTTTCTGCACCAGTTTGCTCTGGAAATCGAGCAGGTTCGGCAGTTTGTCCGTCAGCAGACCGAAGCGGTCAACCATGAAGACGCGTGCGCGTGCTTCTTCTTCGCTCAGCCCTTCGGATTTCATCTGTGCGATGATTTGTTCAGCGATACCGCAGCCTGCGGAACCGGCGCCCAGGAAGGCTACGGTCTGGTCGCGTAACTGCGTGCCTGCTGCACGGCTGGCGGCAATCAGGCTGCCGATAGCGACGGCGGCAGTGCCCTGAATGTCATCGTTAAAGCTACAAATTTCGTCACGATAGCGGTTCAGCAGCGGTGTCGCATTTTTCTGTGCGAAGTCTTCAAACTGCAACAGCACGTTCGGCCAGCGGCGTTTCACAGCCTGAATGAATTCGTCAACAAATTCATAATATTCGTCATCCGTGATACGCGGATGGCGCCAGCCCATGTACAGCGGATCGTTCAGGCGCTGCGGGTTGTTGGTGCCGACATCCAGAACGACGGGCAGGGTGTAGGCTGGGCTGATACCGCCACACGCGGTGTACAGCGACAGCTTACCGATTGGAATCCCCATGCCGCCGATGCCCTGATCGCCCAGACCCAGAATACGCTCACCGTCGGTCACAACGATGACTTTCACGTTCTGTTTGGTGGCGTTTTGCAGCATATCATCGATATGTGCGCGGTTAGGGTAGGAGATAAACAGGCCACGGGCGCGGCGATAGATATCGGAGAAGTGCTCACAGGCTTCGCCAACGGTCGGGGTGTAGATGATAGGCATCATCTCACTGAGGTGACCGTCCAACAGGCGGTAGAACAGGGTTTCGTTGGTATCCTGAATATTGCGCAGGTAAACGTGTTTTTCAATATCGTGTTTGAATTCCTGATACTGACGCCAGGCGCGTTCTGCCTGTTCTTCGATGGTTTCGACGGCTTCAGGCAGCAGACCATGCAGGTTAAAGTTAGCGCGTTCTTCTTCGGTAAACGCGCTGCCTTTATTCAGCAGGGGAAATTCAAGCAAGATTGGGCCAGCGTAGGGAATATGGAGAGGACGTTTGCTTTCGTATTCTAATTCCATGACTTTTTACTCTTCGGATAACAGAAAAAAACTCAGGTGTTGTCGATAAAAACTGTTGCGGATCTTAAATTACCCAGAGAATATGTACAGAAATTGTTAATTAAAATAGTTACAGATGGCTTGCATCTTAGTCGAAATGCAGGCTTTATCGATTCACCTCTCGTTTTTCACACTTCCCTTTGCTGAAATCCTGCACATACCTCCGCTGTTATTCCTCAATAAAGTGGTGTTCAACGTCGGTGCAGCCCAACTCGGCCAGCATAATTTGCGAAATTGCCCAGTGGCTGACAACCGCATTGCGACGTTCAACGACAACGGCATGTTTCACCGTGCACAGATCTTCACCGGCAAGGTTCATCAGATTTAATGCGGCTTGCAAAGGTGGCAGGCTAGGGTTGAATGCCGCATTTTCTGCGTAGCGCCCGGTATAGGTATTGCCACTTGAGGTTTCCAACGCGATGCCGCTAATGGCGTTGCTATAGGGAGCATGACTACGGTTGGCGGCATCCAGCGCCTGACGTGCAAGTGCATTCACATTCTGCAAGGTTGCACCGTGGTTGACGTCATCCATCAGTAAGGTATCAATTTGCAGATCGACGGGGCCAAAGGAGTCCGGCAGATAGTGGCTGAGCACGGCAGGCTGGCGACCCGGTAGTTGAATACGCAGCGATGCCGCATTGCGCAATTCGTTCATAAACTGGCGGCAGTGGCCGCATGGCGTGTAGTTCACAGTGACGGCCTGCAATCCCCGCTCATTGCGCAGCCAGGCATGACTGACGGCGCTCTGCTCGGCGTGTACCGTTTGCTGAAGCTGAACGGCACTGAACTCCATGTTGGCACCAAAGTAGAAATTACCGCTAAGCCCTTGTGCAATCGCGCCAACCTGAAAATTCGAGATAGGTGCCTGTGCGCAGGCGGCGGCCAGCGGCAATAACGCAAAGGCCAATGCATCGGTGTCTAACTGGCTGGCTTCACAGACGGCATTCACTTCGTCCGCGGTTAGCATGGCGGCGAAATCCGGTTTATCGAGCAGTGGGCGGATCGCGGCTTGCAGACTGGCAGGTAATTGCTGGAAGGCGTTTTCAAATCGTAGATGCATAGTGGCTTACTCTTTTTACCCGTCAATGACGTCATGTTAGGTAGCAGAGTAGCAATAAATTGTGATCAAAATCTCTTTGTTGAATGAAATGACTGCAAATTAACTTCTAAATGCGAGATGTATCTCAATTTTATAGTGGACGATGCGAGATACACACCGTCCCTCTCTGGCCTCAACTAGCGATGTGCAGTAGTACGGGGAAGACAAACGGAGCAATCAGCGACGTGATGATCCCGCAGATGACCAGCGCCAGTGAGCTGAATGCGCCCTCCTGATAATCAACCTCCGCACAGCGCGCCGTACCGAGGGCGTGGGAGGCGGTGCCCATTGACAACCCGCGTGCGGCTTTGGTTTTTATACCCACGCGGTTGAACAGGCTGTGGCCTAATACGGCACCGAGAATACCGACAAAAATTACGCAGACGGCGCTGATAGCCGGAATACCGCCAATAGAACTGGCGACGGCCATCGCAATTGGTGTGGTGACGGATTTAGGCAGCACTGAGGCCGCAATTTCTGGCGAAGCGCCCATCCACAGCGCCACCAGCGTGCCGGAGATAATGGCTGTCAGGCTGCCGATGAAGCACACGCTGATGATCGACTTCCAGCGGGCGCGAATTTGGTGTAACTGCTCATAAAGCGGGAACGCCAGCGCGACCACCGCCGGTTGCAGCAGGTCGTTAAGGACCTTACTGCCTTGAAAATAGTGCTCGTAGGGAATCTTCAACACCAGCAGCAGCGGAATAATAATCGCCATCGACACCAGCAGCGGGTTCAACAGGGAGAGCCTGGTCAGCACGGCCAGTTTACGTGCGGCGAAAAAGACAATCAGGGTGAGGGGCAGAGACCACCACAAATAGCTGAACATTATTCGTTATCCTTCGGCGGCGTGCGATCGCCAGCCATGGCTCGTTCACGCTGCATTATCTGGGTACTGAAACCCACAACCAACATCACAATAAAGGTACTGATCAGGCAGGAAACCACGATGGGGCCAAACTGTTGGCTGACCAGATCGTAATAATTCATGACGCCGACGCCGATAGGGACGAACAGCAGCGCCATATGACGAATAAGAAGGTGGCAGCCCGGTTTCACCCACTGCGCGGGCAGAATTTGCGAGGCGAGAAGGGTGAACAAGACCAGCATGCCGATGATACTGCCGGGGATAGTGAACGGAAGTAACGCGGATACCGCATTGCCTGCCAGCAGGCAGAGATAAATCAATGCGAAAGCGCGTAAATACTGCCAGCAAACGATGAACGTATTACGCATGGGAAATTCCTGATTAGCTGAGGGGGTTATCATAACGCTAATGGAATTGACGTGCCACAGCTCACGAATCTTGTTGAGGAAGGGAAGGTACGCTTGCTTAAAGGGTGAACAAGACCGTCCAGACTGAAAATGAAAAAGCGTGCTGGGTGGGATAAATTCGGTTCAGCCCCCGGCGATCGCATGGGGACGGGGCTGAACCGAAAGGAATGAAGGCGATGACTTAATCGTTATTTGACGTCTACGCTCCACTTGGTGATGTCGATCTGTCCGTCACCGCCAAAGATCTCGGTGCCAAACTCAACGCTACTGATATATTTTGTGTTGCTCATCCAGTTCTTGGTTCCCACCAGATAGTTGGTGAAATGGCGAATATTGAGCGAGGCGTTATTGGTATTGGACGTACGAACAAAAGAAAAGACATTCCAGCCTTTACCATTACCCGCATTGATCCAACCTTTGAATACGTTCCAGCTGCTGCCGCCGAGGAAAACCGTTTCAATATAATCACCAGCAGGGCCAGCATTGGTATTATTTAGCCAGATCATCAATTCATCAGTAGGGGCCGTGTCCCAACTGGCTTTATCGGTAGTGTGGAACCAAATATCATAAGCCGCGTTGTACGTCCCCGTGGCTTTGATGGAATAGGTGACGTTGCTGGTGATGCTCTTATTGCTGGATAATCTTATCGGCAATCCGCTATTTGCCGTATAGCCCGCAGTCCAGTGCCAGCCGCTCACCAGTGACGGATAGGCTTTGACGCTGGAGCTGCTGCTTGGCCAGTGCCAGTTCCACCCCATGCTGGTTGGGCTATTATAGAAAACGGTTTGCTGCCATCCTTTTACTTCATCTTTTCCCCAGACGTTATTGAATACATAATATTTATTATTTTCAAAATAGAGTTTATCTGCGTCTTTTGAGGAACTGGCGGCAGAAACTGTTAATGGCGAGAGTAATAAAGCAGACAAGAGTACGGGGAGCAATGTGCGGAAAGTACGCGGCGGATGAGTATTCATAATAAGCATAATAAATCTCCTTTTAATATATGCTTGGGATGTTTCACTCTGAAATTTAGCACGTATTTAGTCAGTGTCTATGGCTGATTAAATATAAACTGTGGTGTGCTTAACAGTTTATTGTTATTTCATTCGATACCAGCATAATTCAACGCGTTACTCATGAATAAAATGAAAATCTTATTCATGAAATAATTATAAGAGCGGTAATGAATATACCCTAAATAATTCGAGTTGCGTGAAGGCGGCAATCGCACGAATCCCCAGGAGCTTACACAAGTAAGTGACTGGGGTGAGTAAGGGCAGCCAACGCACAAGCAGCTTGAAGTATGACGGGTATAGTGGTGATACGAAATAAAATAGGGAAGTGATGTTAAGGCGCATGGGAGTGTGCGCCTTGAGCTGGCGATTAGTTAAATAGCTGTTCGTCACGGATAGCGGCACAGACGGCGTCGGTCAGCTTACGCAGTTCATCAGGCTGAATGATAAACGGTGGCATCAGATAAATGAGCCGACCAAAGGGGCGAATCCAGACGCCGCGCTCGACGAAGAAACGCTGTAGTCGCGCCATATTAACCGGACGCTGTGTTTCCACTACGCCGATAGCGCCTAGCACGCGAACGTTCGCCACCAGCGGAGAATCTGCGCAGGGCTGTAGCGCTGCTCGCAACTGCCGCTCAATCTGCTGTACCTGTTGCTGCCAGCGGTTCTCCGCCAGCAGCGATAGGCTGGCGTTGGCCGCCGCGCACGCGAGCGGATTACCCATAAATGTGGGGCCGTGCATAAAACAGCCTGCTTCACCGTTGCTGATGGTTTCCGCTACCGTCCGGGTGGCCAGCGTGGCTGAGAGCGTCATATAACCGCCGGTAAGCGCTTTTCCCAGACACATAATGTCGGGTGAAATTCCCGCGTGTTCGCAGGCAAACAGTTTGCCGGTGCGGCCAAATCCGGTCGCGATCTCATCGGCAATCAGCAAGATCCCCCATTGGTCGCACAATTCCCGTACCCGACGCAGGTAGGTCGGATGGTAAAAGCGCATGCCGCCTGCGCCCTGCACGATGGGCTCCAGAATCACGGCAGCGACCTCATGGGCATGCGCCGACAGCATCGCCTGTAGCGGCATGATATCGGCTTCCTGCCACTCGTCGGCAAAAGCGCCTGCGTTGATAGCGCCACATGGCGGCACATCGACAAACAGGTGGGTGGGCAGATAGCCCTGATACAGACTGTGCATCGAATTTTGCGGATCGCACACAGACATCGCACCGAAGGTGTCGCCGTGATAGCCATGACGCAGGGTGAGAAAGCGCTGACGGGTTTCACCACGTGCCTGCCAATATTGCAGCGCCATTTTCATCGCGACTTCGACGGCCACTGAGCCGGAGTCCGCCAGAAACACGCATTCCAGCGCATCCGGCGTAATGTCCACCAACTGACGACACAGCGCGACTGCTGCCGGATGTGTGATGCCGCCGAACATCACGTGCGACATCTGGCTGAGCTGGGTCTGCACCGCCTGATTGATCGTCGGATGGTTGTAACCGTGAATCGCTGCCCACCACGATGACATACCGTCGATCAGGCGACGTCCGTCATCCAGATGGAGTTCGACGCCGCTGGCCGCGACCACCGGATAGCAGGGCAGCGGTTCGGTCATCGAGGTATAGGGATGCCAAATGTGGCGCTGGTCAAAAGCAATGTCTTCCGGGCTCATGATGATCTTTTGTAAACCAAAATGGATTCTATTTGGTTGACAGTATATCGGGTTAATTTACACTGGCGAAACGTTTTTAGTTTGGAGATGCCGAGATGGCTGACCGCATTTACTGGACGCTTGAGCAAGCGCAAGACTTATTTAATAAACCTTTTCTGGAACTGATGTTTGAAGCGCAGCAGGTCCACCGCCAGCATTTTGACCCCCGTCAGGTACAGGTAAGCACGCTACTGTCGATAAAAACCGGCGCCTGTCCCGAAGATTGCAAGTATTGCCCGCAAAGCTCCCGCTATCGTACCGGGATTGACACCGAGCGCCTGATGCAGGTTGAACAGGTGCTGGAGTCGGCCCGTCAGGCAAAAGCGGCAGGATCGACGCGTTTTTGTATGGGCGCGGCGTGGAAAAATCCGCACGAGCGCGACATGCCGTATCTGGAACAGATGGTAAAAGGCGTCAAAGAGATGGGGATGGAAACCTGCATGACGCTGGGAACGCTGCATAACGATCAGGCCGAGCGTCTGGCCTCCGCCGGACTGGATTTCTATAACCATAACCTCGATACCTCGCCGGAATTTTACGGCAGCATCATCACCACTCGTACCTATCAGGAACGCCTGGATACGCTGGATAAAGTGCGCGGGGCGGGCATTAAAGTCTGTTCCGGCGGCATCGTTGGGCTGGGGGAAACCGTGCGTGACCGCGCTGGGCTGTTGGTGCAACTGGCTAACTTGCCGACGCCGCCGGAAAGCGTGCCGATCAACATGCTGGTTAAGGTAAAAGGAACGCCGCTGGCGGAGAACGAGGACGTCGATCCATTTGATTTTATTCGTACTATAGCCGTGGCACGCATCATGATGCCAGCTTCCTATGTGCGTTTGTCCGCCGGACGCGAGCAGATGAGTGAACAAACGCAGGCGATGTGTTTTATGGCCGGGGCGAACTCTATTTTCTACGGCTGCAAGCTGTTAACGACGCCAAACCCGAAAGAAGACAAGGATCTGGCACTGTTCCTCAAATTAGGTTTGAACCCGCAGCAGACGGCGACCGAATACGGGGATAACCAACAGCAACAGCGGTTAGCAGAACAGCTGATTAATGCCGATAGCGAGCAGTTTTATAATGCTGCGGTATAACGCCCTGCGAGTGCGCCGTCTGGTAAGGCGTGTTGCATCATGAGCTGGCAGCAACGTATTGACGCCGCGCTGGCACAGCGCCAGCGTGATGATGCTTACCGTGTGAGGCTGGCTAATCAAGGCGGCAGCGGGCGCTGGCTGATGCAGGGCGATCGCTGCTACCTGAATTTTTCCAGCAACGACTATCTGGGGTTGAGCCACCACCCGGAAATTGTGCGTGCCTGGCAGCAGGGCGCTGAGCAATACGGGATTGGCAGCGGCGGTTCCGGACATGTGACCGGGTATACCGATGCCCATGCCACGCTGGAAAGTCAGCTTGCCGACTGGCTGGGCTATCCGCGTGCGCTGCTGTTTATTTCCGGCTATGCCGCGAATCAGGCCGTGGTGGCCGCGCTGGCACAGGCGGAAGACCGTATTTTGGCCGATAAGCTCAGCCATGCGTCGCTGCTGGAAGCGGCGGCACAGTCCCCCGCGACCCTGCGACGCTTTAAACACAATCAGGCCGATAGCCTGCAAGCGCTGCTGGAAAAGCCTACGGACGGCCAGACGCTGGTGGTGACCGAAGGCGTTTTCAGCATGGATGGTGATACCGCACCGTTATCAGCGCTACAGGCTCAGTGCCGGGCGCACGATGCCTGGCTGATGGTGGACGATGCTCACGGGATTGGCGTGCTGGGTGATGAAGGTCGTGGGAGCAGCTGGCAGCAAGGCATTAAACCTGAGCTGCTGATTGTCACGTTCGGCAAAGCGTTTGGTGTGAGCGGCGCGGCGGTGCTGTGCGCTGAACCGCTGGCCGAATACTTTCTGCAATTTGCCCGTCATTTGATTTACAGCACCTCGATGCCCGCGGCGCAGGCCTGTGCGCTGAGCGCGGCACTCAACTGTGTCCGTCAGGGCGATGCGCGGCGTGATGCGCTGCGGCGCAACGTTGAGCAGTTCCGCGCGGGCTTTTCCAACTCGTCCTATCAACTGATGGATTCACAGAGTGCGATTCAGCCGCTGATTGTCGGCGAGAACGTACGCGCGCTGGCGCTAACGAACCACCTGCGTGAACAGGGCGTGTGGGTCAGTGCCATGCGACCACCGACGGTGCCGCCCGGTAGCGCGCGCCTGCGGATTACGCTGACGGCGGAACATCAGCCGGAAGATATCAGACGCTTGCTTACGGTATTACACCATGCTGACAGAAAACTATAACAAGCAGGCGATAGCGCAGGCGTTTGGACGTGCTGCAGGAGGTTATGACCGCTTTGCCGAACTGCAGCGCACCAGCGGAGAACGCCTGCTGACGCTGATGCCGCCGCACGCTGGTTTACTGGTATTGGATGCGGGATGTGGAACCGGGCACTTTAGCCGCCGCTGGCGTCAACGGGGAAAAACGGTGATCGCGCTGGATTTATCGACGGCCATGCTCGCACAGGCGCGTGAGCAGCACGTTGCGGATCGTTATCAGGAAGGGGATATCGAAAACCTGCCGCTGGCGGATTGCAGTGTGGATATCAGCTATAGCAATCTGGCCGTGCAGTGGTGCGACTCGTTACCGCGCGCGTTGGCAGAGCTGTATCGGGTCACGCGGCCGGGAGGCGTGATTGCGTTTGCGACACTGGCAGACGGTTCCTTAAGCGAACTGTCGCAGGCGTGGCAGAGGCTGGATGGCACGCAGCGGACGAATCGCTTTCTGCCGCTCTCCGCCATCGACGCGGCCTGTCAGCCTTACCGGCATCATCTGGTGCAAGAACGTGAGGTCTGCCTTTTCCCTGATGTATTAGCGTTAATGAAATCGCTGAAAGGGATTGGGGCGACCTGGCTGCACGAAGGGCGCACGCCGGGGCTATTGAGCCGGGCACGTTTGGCGGCGCTGTCTGCCCACTATCCGCAAGAGCAGGGTGGCTACCCGCTCAGCTATCAACTGGTTTATGGAGTGATTTATCGTGATTGAGCGCTGGTTTGTGACGGGCACGGATACCGAAGTCGGGAAAACGGTCGCGAGTACGGCGCTGCTTCAGGCGGCGAGTCAGGCCGGATACCGTACCGCAGGCTATAAGCCCGTGGCATCCGGCTGTGAAATGACGGCCGATGGCATTCGCAACAGTGATGCGCTGGCGCTTCAGGCGAATAGCAGCGTCCGGCTGGATTATGAGGCCGTGAACCCGCTGGCATTTATGGAACCAACTTCACCGCATATTATCAGCGCGGTAGAGCAGCGGCCTATCCATCTTTCGGCGCTATCCGCAGGGCTGCGGGCATTAGAAACGCAGGCGGATTGGCTGCTGGTCGAAGGGGCGGGCGGGTGGTTTACGCCGCTGTCGGCGCAGGATACGTTTGCTGACTGGGTGGTACAGGAACAGCTTCCGGTGATTTTGGTCGTCGGCATTAAGCTAGGGTGCATTAATCACGCGATGCTCACTGCCCAAGCGATTCAACACGCTGGGTTGCGACTTGGCGGCTGGATTGCTAACGACATCACGCCACCCGGAAAATGGCATCAGCCGTATCTGCAAACGCTGCAACAGCGCCTGCCCGCGCCAATGCTGGGCGAAATTCCTTATGTATCGGATCTTCAGCAGCATAACCTAGGGGCATATTTGGATATTGAACCATTAGCCTATCCGTAGGCCTCTTAGTGAGAATATTGCCGCTAATATAGAATTTCTAATAAACTATTTTTTGCTCATTTCGCCACTATAGTGGCGAAATTGTGGTGATTAATGCCAATAGAATATAAGCATTAAAATTATTTCAAAAAAAACAATACAAATCTCTATTATTCTAATGATTATTTTTCATTTTAATATAAATTCAATGATTATTTAATTTAAATAAACCCCTCAAAATAATATCTTATTTAAGATGTATTTCCGATATTTTTATCTATTTTGGTTAATGGATTTGTTTTTAAATTTCGCTCTCTTTTGCTATATTTCATATATAACATGATGTTGCGGTTTTTTATTCTACTCATTTGACTTTTATTTTTATTAGAAAATGCAACTTTTTATGCTTTAATAAAAATATAGCGCTTTAGCTATTGGTAAACTCGTGCTTCATCGATTATTTTCTCTTAATTTATTTGCTTATAAGGAATGCTATGGCTTACGCTCAATGGGTGGAAATAAGAATATATTCTGAAAATATGACATTAACAGTAAAAAATGTAGTCCAGAGTTGGGGCAAGTTCTATAAAAAAGGAAATAAAGATGATGAAATATCAAAAGACAAGATTGAAGGGTTAAAAATAGATTATGACTCCAATGTGACCATTTGCTCATGCGGTCGTTCAAATTCCTGGTCTGGAACCGAAGGTAGCTTTGAGCTATACGATGGTAGTGTACTCGTCGGGAAGTATTATTGGGATTGTCCATGGGGTTCCAAAGATAATAAATCAGAATGGACTAAAGGAGATAGTAAAAATTATGAGACGTCGATAGAAGGGGGCAACCTAGATTCAGGTGCTATAGGAAATGTTTATCTTACCTGTATCAAGATAAATTAAATAAATCTATCTTATCGGTTACTGACCCTCTTTCTACTGAAATTATATTAATCTAAGGATTTGAAATGGAAAGTAATAAGTCTTTTAATAACCCACTGATTGGGGTTAGGATTGGTTCTACAATATCAGGTAATGAAGGGAAATTCAGTCCCTCTATTATTGTTGAAAATATAACCCGCATGATTCCAGAAAAAGAAGTTGTAAAATCTATGACGGGGAAAAGTTTATATGTTTATACGGATGAGCTTAATCAGGGGTCCTTGGGCGTCGCTGGAGGCTATGGTGTCTCTGGGGCATCGAAACTGACATCCTCTCTCTCCACCTATGTTGGGAATGCGACTGCATCAAGCAGTAAATCGATTAATGTTAATTATAACGTTACGATGCTCTCTGGCATGGAATATATTGATTTTGACGACCTCAAAGCCGAAGATATTATAAATTCATTAAAATCAGGACCAAAACATCTTGCTCTGGATGTATTGAATAAATTCAATGCGGTTAGAGGGCAGTCTGATAGCTCTGATACCCTGATGTTAGAGTGGGTTAATTCTTTACAAAAATTTGTGAAGCAATATGGTGATGGGGTTGTCGTGGGCGTCATCTGGGGAGGATTAGGTACAGTCTCAATGAGTATGTCCAGCTCAGAAGAAATGAGTGATTGGAAGTATGGTGGGAACGCCGACTTTTCTTATTCTAGCGTGGGCACGGCTGTATCCGTTAAGGCCACTTATGATGGCGGTAATTCAAAAAGTGAGTCAAAAGTTAATGTTGGCTGCACTTCCTGGTCTAGTGGGGGGTGTGTTGCAGAGCAGGTGGATGAGTGGTTTAGGGTTGTCGAAAATAAAGCTTTTACAGACATTGCAGAGATCAAGCTACTAGAAAAAGCGCCGACAATAAACACCGTTGCACCTCCGCCTACCATTCCAGATTTTCAAAAACCGGAAAGCGATCCTGAAGTTACCGATGAAGTAAAAAAAATAGAAAATCTGGACGATCTTGATACGTTTTCTGTCGCATCGGGCTATGAGAAAGCTAAAGAAATTGATAAGGATTTGACGCTAGAGGAGTTTATTAAAAAAGCAAATGAAAGCGCTGATACTAAGAATGTAGAAGAGTTAAATAAAGACGTTAAAAATAACGATGTAGATGTCTTACAGCCGGTTAACAAAAGTATTAAGGTTCTGGCTGAAATGGCAGTTATCCTGGATGAGCAGGTATCAGAGTTTAGCGATGATGACTTTTTCTTGAAAGATAAAGCTGATGCTTCACTCGAAGGGGATTATACCGTCCTTGGTGCTTGGATCGCTAATTGGTCAGATATTTTTCCCTGGATGTCGACGGGATATCTCAATGAAATATCGAATACCTTGATGGCACAAGAACTGTTGAAAAAACAGTGCATGATTCAGGATTTGTTAGCATTAAGTAATCTTTATTATGTCCTGGAGTCGTGCAAAGTCGATCTTTCATTCTGTAAAATAAAGTCCGCTTTACAAATTGCAGACTCATTTGGGCAAAGTTTGAGTTATCTTAAATCTGTATTAGATAAAGATGATGCAATAGAAAAAACGTTCAAAATGTTGAGTAATGAAGCGAAAATTATTTATAAAAAATGGAATGATATAAAATTTCTACGTAGCGCAGAGTTAGGGTTAGGGTTATTATCAAAAAATGAAAACTCCATTACCGATCACGTGTTGCGTGTAGAGTCTCATCCTTACAGACAGGTTGTTTATAAAGCTGAATACTGCTCATACGGCACGGGGAATTATAGTGCGTTTAGTGCCTTTCTGAAACTGTTTCCACTCATTGGTGTTGATGGGGAAATTTATGCATTCGGGCCATCATCCATGCTTTTAAGAAGTGTGAAAGAGGGTGAAATTACTTTCACTAAAGGTGGAGCTGCCGCAATGCGTTTTCAGATAAATGCAGATGAAAAAATATTGGAAAATAGTTATGGCAAACTCATACCTCTTCCTTTCACTGCTGCTGATAATGTCCGCTGGCGTGGACAGGGTTTTAGTACAAATCTGTCATCTATTAGCACGGTCAACGAACATTTAGATAAAATTCTCAAGGAGTTGGGAGAACTAAATGTTTGCACGTTTAGTAGCGAAGGATGGGATAAAGACTGGAATTATACGAAATCATATAATCTACGTGCATTGAAAACACAGTACGTTGGTTTAGTTGAAGAGGTTAAGAATGTATTTGGTCATTGATGTAATTTTATTTCGGCGTGGTTGAATTATTGTCACCTTAGAAATATTTGGTGATTTTACCTGCCATGATCTAATAATTTCTATATTATATTTTGAGGATAATACTATGACATACTATTGCTGGTTGGTTTATTATGATAAAAATCTATCAAAGCAAATAAAAAGTGATGAGGTGAAATATTACACTGGCCATCAACATGGCGTGCAACCAACGGATAAAGACTGGCGTGAGTGCAGAAAAACATTATTAATTAATGTGAATGCTGAAAGAAGAAAGAAAAAGTTACCTGAACTGCCCAGCATACCCGATTCAGAAACAGAGAAAAAAACGCGTTCTGAACATTAATATCTTAAGTAAAATCAATGGTTAATTTATTGTTTCTTGATGTAAACGCGTGATACATTGCATGCTATATACGTTGGCTTCCTCTGCTGCTCGCCCCATTATTGGGTTTGCCTTGGAAGGCCAACGTTTTTCGTTTCTAAAACGATAACGTTATATCACTGTTCCCACTCATGCTTATCAGGGGGATTGGATATCTTCCAAAGTTAGGATGAACCGTTCTTCACCTTTTCATCTCATTCTCTTTCGATTTTTACTCAATCGTACTGTAGTAGTACGACATGCTGTCATCAACAAACAGATGTCTGCGACAGCACATCATTTCTTGTAAAGGGGCTAATCGCATTTTTTCCTGAAAACAGGTATGGATTAATAGCTAAAACCTTCTTGAATTTTCCCCTAACTCCCCGCCATGCCTGAATTGTTGCGATTTAGCTCTCTGCTGTTTTTAGTCTTTTTCCGTCTAATACTTATGCGATAAATCACAGAAAGAGTGTGAAGAAAATCCATATCAGAGGGAATCACGAATGAAGCGGGTATTTCTCTAACTCAGTGCTGATGCGGGGTTGTGGGAGTTATCCACCATTTCTGTGGATAACTATGTGTATTATGGATAGACAACGCGTTCTAACCGAGAGCTGGCGCGGGTTGTCGCCAGGTTGGCGCTATTCTCCACGGTTTTGCTAATCTATTTATTATCATATGCTTAAGTAAAATCAAGCGTCTTAAGCAGCAATGGTGCGTAGTTGCATAAATTAACGTCACCACGTGTCCCTGCATGTTACATTTTTACCAAGTCTGGGGATAAATCATGATGATTTTATCTGGTAGATTGAAGATGGATGTGCTAGCAAATTCATTTGTTGATTAATCATCCAATCCAGCGATAATTCTCTTGATGCTGTTTTTATATCCAGTATCATTGCGGTGGCGGATTTCGCAATTGGCATTCAAAATAAAGCTCGTATGTCGCATGCGTCAGCGTGGTCGCTGTCAGTATGATAACGGTGCGACAAGGGATGCCGATGACGACCTACAGCCGTGCCTGAAATCGTCAGCTTGTGCCTTTTACCTGCCTCCGAGCATCCACCCACGAACATCGCATTGCGCGATGCGTAATAACGATAAGTAGCGTGCTTAACGATGAGTAAAGTATTTACACTGAATTCTGACTTTAAACCGGCAGGCGATCAGCCTGAGGCCATTCGTCGTTTAAAAGAGGGCCTGGAAGACGGGTTAGCGCACCAAACGCTGCTCGGAGTAACTGGTTCGGGTAAGACGTTCACGATCGCCAACGTGATTGCCGACCTCAATCGGCCGACGATGATGCTAGCGCCAAATAAAACGCTGGCGGCTCAGCTGTATGGCGAAATGAAAGAATTCTTTCCTGATAATGCCGTCGAATACTTCGTTTCGTACTACGACTATTATCAGCCGGAAGCCTACGTCCCGAGTTCGGACACCTTCATTGAAAAAGATGCATCGGTTAACGAACATATTGAGCAAATGCGTCTTTCCGCGACAAAAGCGTTGCTGGAGCGGCGTGATGTGATCGTCGTGGCTTCGGTGTCCGCTATCTATGGTCTGGGCGATCCCGATCTCTATCTGAAAATGATGCTGCACCTGACGCAGGGGATGCTGATTGACCAGCGTGCTATTTTGCGGCGTCTGGCTGAACTGCAATATTCCCGCAACGATCAGGCGTTCCAGCGCGGTACGTTCCGCGTGCGCGGTGAGGTGATCGATATCTTCCCAGCGGAATCTGACGAAATTGCGCTGCGTGTTGAACTATTCGATGAAGAAGTGGAGCGGCTATCGCTGTTTGACCCGCTGACAGGGCACGTCCTCCAGACGGTGCCGCGCTATACCATCTACCCCAAAACGCACTACGTGACGCCGCGTGAGCGTATTTTGCAGGCGATGGAAGACATCAAGGTGGAACTGGCCGATCGCAGAAAGGTGCTGCTGGCGAATGATAAGCTGGTGGAAGAGCAGCGGCTAAGCCAGCGCACGCAGTTTGATCTGGAGATGATGAACGAACTAGGCTATTGCTCTGGTATCGAAAACTACTCACGCTACCTTTCCGGGCGTGGTCCCGGCGAGCCGCCGCCGACGCTGTTTGACTATTTACCGGCGGATGGGCTGCTGGTCATTGATGAATCCCACGTTACCGTGCCGCAGATTGGCGGTATGTATCGCGGCGACCGCGCGCGTAAAGAGACGCTGGTCGAGTACGGTTTCCGGCTGCCTTCGGCGCTGGATAACCGTCCGATGAAATTTGAAGAGTTTGAAGCGCTGGCGCCGCAGACGATCTATGTGTCCGCGACGCCGGGTAACTATGAGCTGGAAAAATCGGGCGGTGAAGTGATCGATCAGGTGGTGCGTCCCACCGGGTTGCTCGACCCGATCATCGAAGTGCGGCCTGTGGCGACACAGGTGGACGACCTGCTTTCCGAGATTCGCCAGCGTGCGGCGGTTAACGAACGTGTGCTGGTCACTACGCTGACCAAGCGCATGGCGGAAGACCTTACGGAATATCTGGAAGAGCACGGCGAGCGGGTACGTTATCTGCACTCGGATATTGATACCGTCGAACGTGTGGAAATTATCCGTGATTTGCGCCTGGGTGAGTTTGACGTGCTGGTGGGTATCAACCTGTTGCGTGAAGGGTTGGATATGCCTGAAGTGTCGCTGGTGGCGATTCTGGATGCCGATAAAGAGGGCTTCCTGCGTTCCGAACGTTCCCTGATCCAGACGATTGGCCGTGCGGCGCGTAACCTGCGCGGGAAGGCGATTCTCTACGGCGACAAGATTACGCCATCCATGGCGAAGGCGATTGGCGAAACGGAACGCCGTCGTGAGAAGCAGGAGGCGTACAACACCGAGCACGGGATTGTGCCGCAGGGGCTCAACAAGAAAATATCCGATATTCTGCAACTGGGGCAGCCGACGAACAGAGGCAAAGGGCGAGGCAGCCGTAAAGCGGCAGAACCGGCCCCACGCTATGAGCTTATGACGCCGAAGGCCCTGGAGCTGAAAATCCGCGAGCTGGAAAGCAAGATGCTGACGCATGCGCAGAATCTTGAATTTGAAGAAGCTGCCGCCTTGCGCGATGAGCTACAGGCACTGCGCGCACAATTTATCGCTGCATCCTAACGATGCCAGCGCTCACTGAGGATCAATGATGGACCCTATTATACCGGGTGTTGAGGTGTTGTTTGTGGCGGGTTTCGGGCCGATCGTGAAATCGCTGTCTGCCAGCCATGCGCTCTATGTCGATACGCTGAAGTTACCGCTGAAGCCTGTTGCGGAAGGGAGCGACTATCTGGTGAGCGATGAAATGGATGGTGTGAAACATTTCGCCCTGTGGCCGCTGTCACAGGCCAGCGAATCCTGTTTCGGGCACGGGAACTGGCCTGCGGATCTTCCTGAACCGCAAAGCTGGCTGGAATTTGAAGTGGCAGACATGGCGGAAGCGACCGGTACGCTAAAAGCGCAAGGCTATGCGCTGCTGGTCGAGAACCGCCTTGAACCCTGGGGACAGCAGGTCACGCGTTTCCTGAGTCCCGAAGGGATTCTGATTGGCGTGACTTATACGCCGTGGCTGCGGGATTGAGAACCCAGCAGCTGTAGCGCACGATCGATAGCCTGGCGCAGTAGCTCACGGTCATGATGGTGAGGCACATCTGCTGCGGCCAGTTCTTGCTGCACGATCAGGCGGTCGCCCATCTGACTGACATCGACTTTCGGGCCGACTATCGCTACATCCACCACCGATTTACCCACTTTGTGTTCAATCCAGGACAGTTTCTCCGCCAGCGTCAGACGGGCGGCGGGGTTACTCTGCTCGCTGCCCAGATTGCCGATGTAGACCATGGGGGCGGGCGTGCGGCGGAGCGCCTGTGTCAGATCGTCCAGCAGCAGCAGCGGCATCAGGCTAGTCAGAAAACTGCCGGGGCCAATCAAAATCAGGTCGGCTTTGGCGATGGCATCAATCGCCTCGCGCGTGGCCTGCACCGTCGGGTACAACATCAAATCTTGCGGTAAAGCCGCCAGTTGATCGATCTCGACTTCGCCATAAACGGGGTTGCCCTGTTCATCAATCGCCATCAAATCGACCGGATGCTCGGACATCGGAATTAAAAAGGCATCCACCTTGAGCAGGTTGCGAATCAGATTGATGGCTTCCAGCGGGCGCACGCTCAGGTGATCGAGCGCTTTTAGCATCAGATTACCCAGATTGTGTCCGGCAAGTTCACCGTTACCGTTAAACCGGTACTCAAACATCGCAGACGCCACGCTGGGCGTAGTAATGAGTTGATTCAGGCAATTGCGGGTATCGCCCCAGGCAATGCCGCCTTCGGAGCGCCGGATGCGGCCAGTAGAGCCACCGTTATCCGTCGTCGTGACGATGCCGGTTAGCCGTGAACCCAGGGAAGAAAGTGAAGACATAACACGACCTAAGCCGTGTCCGCCTCCTAGTGCGACAACCCTGTCGAGGTCGGCCAACGTGCGATTGCGCATAGAAAACCTTATGAATAAGCCAGAGGAATATGAACGACATATGACGATCGTCGCTAAGGTAGCTGATTTCAGCTTAAAACGCGAAAAATCCTCACACGGGCATGACCTGAGACAATTTCTGCGGCGCATTTTCCCGTATGCTGTGCATCATAAGGTATTGAAAATTCGTTATATATTTATTTATATACCGGTTTTGAGAGTGGTTGACTGCGCTTTTTCGCAGTAGACTGTTCAATGAAATCACGATTCTTTATTGGTTGATCCACCGCTGCTTAACGGATAACCGATAGGAATCAAACTCCTAGCCTTGGTGCCTAAGTGATGCGCGTAGTGCGCGTGATACGGTGCCCTGGCCGTGGCCTTCGCGGTCACCAGGGTGCGAGGTAGAAATGCCTGCATCTCCCGTATTTGGAAAGGTGTTTATGGTGAGTCAACTGACTGATGCGTTTGCGCGCAAGTTCTACTATTTGCGTCTGTCTATCACAGACGTCTGCAATTTTCGTTGTACCTACTGTCTGCCGGATGGTTATCAGGCCAATGGCACCAATCCGCATCGCTTTTTGTCACTTGATGAAATCCGGCGCGTCAGCCGCGCTTTCGCCGAATTGGGGACGGAAAAAGTTCGCCTTACTGGCGGTGAACCGTCTCTGCGCCGTGACTTTGTCGATATTATCGCCGCAATCCGCGAAAACCCCGCGATTCGTACGCTGGCCGTGACCACCAACGGCTATCGTCTTGCGCGGGATGTTGCGCAGTGGCGCGATGCGGGACTAACCGCGCTGAACGTTAGCGTGGACAGCCTGGATGCACGCCAGTTTCATGCGATTACCGGGCAGGATAAATTCCGGCAGGTGATGGACGGCATTGATGCCGCATTTGACTGCGGCTTTGCCAAGGTCAAAGTCAACACGGTGCTGATGCGCGATGTGAACGCGGGCAGCCTGCAAACCTTCCTTGACTGGATTAAACACCGTCCGATTCAACTACGCTTTATTGAGCTGATGGAAACAGGGGAAGGGGGCGACGTGTTTCGCCGTCACCACGTTTCCGGCGAGGTGATTCGCCAGCAGCTGTTACAGCAAGGCTGGCAACAACAGCAACGCGCACGCAGCGACGGCCCGGCGCAGGTGTTCAGCCATCCTGACTATCAGGGCGAAATCGGGCTGATTATGCCGTATGAGAAAGATTTCTGCCTGAGCTGTAACCGTCTGCGGGTTTCTGCTGTGGGGAATCTTCATCTGTGCCTCTTTGGTGAACAGGGTATTCCACTGCGTGATTTACTGGCCGACGATCGCCATCTCGATGATTTGAAAATGCGTATCTCGGGCGGGCTGTCGGCGAAGAAGCAGACCCACTTCCTGCATGAAGGGAATAGCGGCATCACGCAAAACCTGTCATTTATCGGCGGTTAATCCGCGACATCACTGATTTTTAAAGGAGCCTGGCATGAGCAAAGTCAGCAGCGAATTCGTTTCTCTCAACCTTGCGGTACTGACCGTTTCCGAGCGCCGTACGGCAGAAGATGACACCTCCGGTGACTATCTGCGCGAAGCAGCGCAGTCCGCGGGGCATCGTATTGTCGATAGCGCCATTGTGAAAGAGAACCTGTACCAGATTCGGGCACAGATCTCGGCGTGGATTGCCAGTGACAATGTGCAGGGCATTCTGATTAATGGTGGAACGGGCTTTACCGCAGGGGATGTGGTGCCGGAAGCCATTGGTGTTTTGTTCGACCGGGAAATCGAAGGCTTCGGCGAACTGTTCCGTATGGTGTCGTATGAAGATATCGGTACGGCGACGCTGCAATCCCGTGCGCTTGCCGGTCTGGCGAATCAGACGGTGATTTTCGCGATGCCAGGTTCGACTCGCGCCTGTCGAACTGCATGGGAACGCATCATTCAGGAACAGCTGGATGCGCGCCAGAAGCCGTGCAATTTTTACCCGCACTTGAAAAAATCCTCTTAACGATAAGCCTTATTCACTATGTCATCATCTAAATCCATGGCGCCATCATCTACGCCACAATTGACCCACATTAACGCCGCTGGCGAAGCCGCGATGGTGGATGTTTCCGCTAAAGCGGAAACCGTGCGCGAAGCCCGCGCGGAAGCTTTCGTTGAAATGGCGCCGCAGACGCTGGCAATGATTATTGCCGGCAGCCATCACAAGGGCGATGTGTTCGCCACCGCACGCATCGCTGGCATTCAGGCTGCGAAACGCACCTGGGAACTGATTCCGCTTTGTCACCCGCTGCTGCTGAGCAAGGTGGCTGTCGAGCTGGAAGCGCAGCCGGAACACAATCGGGTACGCATTGAATCTGTTTGTCGCCTGACGGGGAAAACTGGCGTAGAGATGGAGGCGCTGACGGCAGCCTCTGTCGCCGCGCTGACTATCTATGACATGTGCAAGGCCGTGCAGAAAGACATGGTGATTGGTCCGGTGCGCCTGCTGGCGAAAAGCGGCGGCAAATCCGGCGATTTTACGGCGGAGGGAGCATGATTAAGGTGCTGTTTTTTGCGCAAGTCCGTGAACTGATCGAGACAGACAGCCTGTCGCTGCCTGCCGAGTATGCCACCGTAGAGGACGTAAGACAGGTGCTGTGCCAGCGTGGCGCACGCTGGGCGCTGGCGCTGGAGTCGGGCAAGCTGCTGGCCGCGGTGAACCAGTCGCTGGTTGAGCTGACTCACCCGCTACAGGACGGTGATGAAGTGGCGTTTTTCCCACCGGTAACAGGGGGCTGATCGTGACAGAAACGCGTATTCGGGTCGGTGAAGAGAACTTCAGCGTAGGGGATGAATATCAGTGGCTGGCGCAGTGTGATGAAGACGGCGCGGTGGTGACGTTCACGGGTAAGGTGCGTAATCACAATCTGGCGAAAGACGTCAGTGCGTTGACGCTGGAACATTACCCCGGCATGACGGAAAAGGCGCTGGCGGAGATTGTCGAGTTGGCCCGTGAGCGCTGGGAACTGCCGCGTGTGAGCGTGATTCATCGGGTGGGCGCACTCTATCCGGGCGATGAAATTGTGTTCGTTGGCGTCAGTGCGGCCCACCGCAGCGCGGCGTTTGATGCCGCCCAATTTATTATGGATTATCTGAAAACCCGCGCACCGTTCTGGAAGCGTGAAGCAACGCCGGAAGGCGAACGCTGGGTGGAATCACGCGACAGCGATAAACAGGCTGCGCAGCGCTGGTAGTCCATTTCTGTGTTAGGATAAAAGGATGGCGGGGAGGGCGCTTCAGTCTCATTCCCCCAAACAGGCGGTTCGCGCCGCGTTAATCAGATAACTTTATGCAAAGGTAGCATCATGGACAGATATCCACGCTCGGGTTCAATCGTTGAGCGCTCGCAGTCTGGTCTCCAGGCCTATATGGCACAAGTTTATGGTTGGATGACCTGCGGCCTGCTGCTGACGGCGTTCGTATCTTGGTACGCGGCGAATACGCCTGCCGTACTGAATTTTATCTTCTCCAGCCAGATCACCTTCTTCGGACTGATCATTGCCCAACTGGGGCTGGTCTTTGTGATTTCCGGCATGGTACAGCGTCTGAACGGTGCGGTCGCCACGTCGCTGTTTATGCTCTATTCCGCGCTGACGGGGCTAACGCTCTCCAGCATCTTCATTATGTATTCCGGTGAATCCATCGCCAGCACCTTCGTTATTACGGCGGGGATGTTTGGGGCAATGAGCCTGTACGGCTACACCACAAAGCGGGATTTGAGCGGTTTCGGCAGTATGCTGTTTATGGCGCTGATCGGGATTGTGCTGGCTTCGCTGGTGAACCTGTGGCTGAAGAGCGAAGCGCTGATGTGGGCAGTAACCTATATTGGCGTGGTGGTGTTTGTCGGGCTGACCGCGTATGACACCCAGAAGCTGAAAAACATCGGCGAGCAACTGTCCGTTGATGACAAAGACAGCTTCCGCAAATACTCCATTGTAGGCGCGTTGACCCTGTACCTCGACTTCATCAACCTGTTCCTGATGCTGCTGCGTATTTTTGGTAACCGTCGTTAATTCTTGCTCATCTATCTGGCGTGGTTTCCTGCGCCAGATAGCTTCCTACCTATTATTTCCCTTACTCGCTATTACGCAATATTCCGTCGGAAAATGGCATAGGCCGCCGAGCCGGTGGTTAGCGTGATGATGAACAGCGGCCAAAGGCTTCCCCAAATAATGCTGAAATCTGCATCCTTAAGGTAAATCTGCTTGGTGATGTCGGTAAAGTGACGAATCGGGTTAACCCAGGTGAGGTGCTGCAACCAGATCGGCATGTTCTCAACCGGTGACACATAGCCGGAAAGCAGAATCGCGGGCATCAGGAAGACAAACACGCCGATAAACGCCTGCTGTTGCGTTGAGCAGAGTGAGGAAATCAGGAGGCCGAAGCCCACCAGCGACAGGCCGTAGATAAGCATCGTGGTGTAAAACAGCAGCAGCGATCCGGCGAAGGGAATATGGAAAATCAGTATGCCCGCCAGCAGCACGATCGTGGCCTGAAACGTGGCGACAATCAGCGCGGGGACGGCTTTGCCAATGAAAATCTGACTGGTGGACAGCGGTGAAACCAGTAACTGTTCCAACGTACCCTGTTCTCGCTCACGTGCCACGGAAAGCGCCGTAACAATCAGCACGCCGATGGTGGCAATCATGGCAATCAGCGACGGTACCACAAACCATTTGTAGTCCAGATTCGGGTTATACCAGTGACGCACCACCATCTCACTGTTGTTTGGATTGGAAGTGCTCTGATTCGCGCCGCTTTGAGCCGGTCTGGTCGCCAGCAATGCCAACTGATAATCCCGCACGATGTGCTGCACATCGTTCGCGGCGATCTGCGCGCTGTTGGAGCGTCTGCCGTCGAGAATAAGCTGAAGCGATGTGCTGTTCTCGCTGGCGATATCGCGTGAAAACTGCGGCGGGAAGCGCAGGATCAGAAGCGCACGTTGATTATCAAGCGTCGGTGCAATGTCCTGCGAGTTATGCAGCATCAGCACGTGAGAAAAGGACTTCGCCTTGGCAAAGCGCTGCGTCAACTCTATCGCGTGGGGGCCGTTATCTTCGCTGTAAACCGCAATGGTCGCGTTGGTCACATCGAGCGTCGCGGCGAAAGGAAATAGGGAAACCTGAAGGATAACGGGTAGCACCAGAATAGAGCGCGTTTGCGGATCGCGCAGCAGCGATTGCAGTTCCTTAATAATCAACGTCCACAGACGATGCAGCATAATCGCTCCCTAATCCAGCCTGCGCCGGGTTTGCCAGGCCGTTAGGCCAATAAAGACCAGCGCGGAGAGAATGAGAAACAGCAGGTTAGTCATCAGCACCGTACCGATATTCCCCGCGAGAAACAGCGTTTGCAGCGTGCTGACAAAATAGCGCGCCGGGATGAGGTACGACACGCCGCGGACGAATTCAGGCATGCTGTCGATTTCAAAAATAAAGCCGGACAGCATGATGGCTGGCAGAAATGCTGCATTCAGCGCCACCATCGCGGCGTTGAACTGGTTGCGGGTGAGGGTGGAGATTAGCAGCCCCATGCCTAGCGTGCTGGCAAGAAACAGGCTGCTAATAACGAACAGTAAAATCAGCGAGCCGCGATAGGGCACCTGCATGATGAAGGTGGAAACCAGAATACACAGCGTCATGGCGATCATCCCAAGAAAGTAATACGGGATGAGTTTGGACAGCAGCAGTTCGGTACGGGTGACCTGCGTCGAGAGCAGCGCCTCCATCGTCCCGCGCTCCCACTCGCGGGCGATGACCAGCGACGTGAGGATGGCACCAATTACCGTCATGATGATGGTGATCGCGCCGGGGATGATGAAATGCTGGCTGATGGCGGCCGGATTAAACCAGTAGCGCGATTGCACCTCGATAAGCTGCTCGAACGTATCGCCGCGATCTTCTGCCCGCTGCTGCTGCCACAGCAGCCAGATACCTTCTGCGTATCCCTGCACAAAATTTGCCGTGTTGGGTTCGCTGCCGTCGGTGATGACCTGGATCGGCGCGCGATCGCCCGGCCGCGCTAGCCGCTCGGCAAAGTCGGTGGGGATGACGATCAGGCCGCGAATGCTGCCAGCCTGCATCTGCTGAATTAGGTGCTGACGATTATTACTGATGGTCGGCTCGATAAACGGCGATGCTGCAAAGGTGTTCGCCAGATCGCGCGCGTCCTTACTCTGCTGTTCCATCAGGATACCGACGTGCAGGCGGCTGGAATCCAGATTAATGCCGTAGCCAAAAATAAACAGTAACAGCAGTGGAATCACGAACGCGATCAGCCCGCTGCTGGGATCGCGCAAGATTTGTCGTGTCTCTTTCAGGCACAGCGCCCGCAGACGACGTGTGGAGAAATGCGTGCTACCGTGCTGGCTTGTGCTGTCCTGCTCAACGCTATTCTGTTCAACCACGTTCTGCCTCCCCGTCGTACGCCTGAATCAGCGTGATAAACGCTTCTTCCATCGTTGGCGATGGCGTCTGTGCGCTGGCCGCCTGCTGTTTCAGTTGGTCCGGCGTGCCGCTGGCGATCAGCTTGCCGCGATACACCAGTCCGATGCGATCGCAGTATTCGGCTTCGTCCATGAAGTGCGTGGTGACCATCACGGTGACACCGCGGTTGACCATGCCGTTGATATGTATCCAGAACTCGCGCCGGGTCAGCGGATCGACGCCGGAGGTCGGTTCGTCGAGAAACAGAATGTCGGGCTCATGCATCAGCGCACAGGCCAGCGCCAGCCGCTGTTTGAACCCTAGCGGCAGAGCGTCCGGCGTCTGGCGATAAATGGGCTGAAAGTTAAAGGCGTCGGTCATTCCGGCCATTTTATCGCGCTGTGCCTTGCCCTTGAGCCCATAGACGCCGGAGAAAAACCGCAAATTCTGTTCGACGGTCAGGTTGCCGTAGAGCGAGAACTTCTGCGCCATGTAACCCAGATGCTGGCGGGCTTTGCCGGAGCTGGTTTTCAGATCCATATCGAGCACCAGCGCTTTGCCGTCAGTCGGCACCAGCAGGCCGCACATCATCTTGAATGTAGTCGATTTTCCCGCACCGTTCGGGCCGAGCAGGCCGAAGATTTCTCCCCGTTTCACCTGAAAACTGACGTGATCGGTCGCGGCGAAATCACCAAATTTTTTCGTCAGCGCCTGGGCTTCAATCACTGTTTCACCACCGCTGACGTCAATCTGCGGCATGATGCTCGCCAATGATGAATCGCTGGCTGGGCCACCGCCCAGCAGGTCGATAAAGGCATCTTCAAAGCGCGGTTCGGTGTTGTGCAGGCAGCCTGCTTCTAGCTGCAAGGCGGAGAGCAGCGATGCTCGATCCGCGTCGGGTTTTAGCATCAGCCTGACGTACTGCCCTTGAATCACACCGTCGCTGACCTGTGGTAAACGCAGCGCGTCCTGCAACACATCCCGATGTCGGCGATCGCCGGTATCAATCAGAATACAGCGTCCGGCCATGCGTGCGGTCAGATCGCGCGGCGCACCGCGATACAACAGTTCGCCTTCGTTCAGTAGCAGCACATCCCGACACTGTTCCGCCTCATCGAGATAAGACGTGCTCCACAGGATCAACATGCCGTCGTCAGCCAGTTCGTGCACCATATGCCACAGTTCACGGCGAGAAATCGGGTCGACGCCGACGCCAGGCTCATCCAGCAGGAGTATCTTAGGCTGCCCGAGCAGCGTACAGGCCAGCCCCAGTTTCTGTTTCATGCCGCCGGAGAGTTTGCCTGCCAGTCTGTCGGTAAAGCGGGTCAAGTCGGTAAACGACAGCAGGCGATCGAAGGTTTCTTTGCGTATTTCGCCGATAATACCGCGCAAGTCGGCATACAGCGTCAGGTTTTCCATGACCGTCAGATCTTCATACAGGCCGAATTTTTGCGGCATATAGCCCAAAATGGCATGCAGTTGACGATCCTCCTTGATGGGATCCAGATTCGCCACGCGCAGCGTACCGCTGCTGGGGGTTAACAGCCCCGCCAACATACGCAGCAGGGTGGTTTTACCCGCACCGTCTGGGCCAACCAGCCCGGTCACGGCGCCGCTGCGTATCTCGGCGGTAAGGCTGGCTAGCGCGGGCTTTTCCTGTCCGGCAAAGCGTTTTTCCAGCCCGTCCAGCGCGATCTGCGCAGGAGAATTAGTCATGGCGAACGGGCTCGTGAGTGCGATTGGCCTCTTCCGCGCGCACATCTTCAAAGCGTAGCGTGACCGGCATCCCTTGCCGTAATCCGTCATCGGGATCGGTAACGACAATGCGCAGTCGGTAAACGAGATCGGTGCGGAGATCTTCGGTTTCGACGCTTTTCGGCGTGAACTCGGCGCTTGGTGAGACAAAACCGACTTTGCCACGGTAGGGCTGATTGGGGCGGCCATCGGTGTAAATCAGCATGTGGCTACCGGGTACGACGCGGCCGAGATCTTTCTCGCTCACGTAGGCGCGTACCCAAACCGGGCGAGTGAGGGAAAGGGTGAAAACGGTACTGCCCGCCGCCAGCATGCTGCCTTTTTCGGCGGCGCGGGTGAGGATCACGCCGGGAGACGGCGCCAGCAGTTCGGCATCCTGCTTATCCAACTCTGCCTGTGCCAGCCCGGCTTCGGCCTGTGCTACTGTGGCCTGCGCGGCGGCAATTTCCTGCGGTCGGTTACCGCGTTCGAACTGGCTCAGCTTGTCTTTCGCTGCCTGTAGTGCTGCAAGCGCTTGATTGCGTGATGTTCTGGCATCGTCCAACATGTTGGCGGAAATGGCGCGCTTATCCCACAGCCCCTGCTGGCGCTGGTAGAAGCTGTTGGCGTAATCATAAGCCGCCTGACTCTGGACAGCCTGAGATCGTACCTGCGCGATCTCTTCCTGTCGGTAGCCTTCCTGCGCCAACTGAAGCTGTGCCTGTGCGCTGGCGAGATTTGCCTGCGCCTGATGCTGTGCATTCTGATAAGGCGCGGCATCAAGCGTTGCCAGCGGCTGGCCGGCCTGCACCGTATCGCCCTCATCAACGTTCAACCCGGCCACTCTGCCGCCAACGCGGAAGGCCAGATTGACGGTGCGGATATCCACATTGCCGTAGAGCGTTAACGGTTTTTCCTGCTGTTGCTGGTGGTGATAAAAGCCATAGCCTGCACCGAGCAGGACAAGAACGATGGCGGCGAACGCCAGTTTTCTCTTGTTCATCACGCATAGTTCCTTGTTTATCAAGAATAGCTCCTTGTTCATCAACGGTGATCTTGGCAACGGTAGCGATCCCGCAGGCCGTTCAGAGGATGCGTCGTCTCTTATTTCTGGAGGCTATTAATCATATGACGGGTTACAGAGGTTTATGGCGATTTAGAGTGATCGAGTTCACAAAAATACATTGCATTCGGCCGATACTTTCAGATACCTCCACTTGTGTTGTTTTTATGTATTTGATTTTAAATAAAAACATTAGGAATGTAGCAATATTGTAATTTATTTCATTGAATGATAATAATTGTTATTAGCAATTACATAGCAAGCAGGCGGCATTGATGCAGTGCATAGGGCGGAAAGCCCCTGTGTTCAATGCCTGAGCCGGTAATAACCCGCCAAGATGTTTCGCGTGCAGCGAAGCATTTTGGCGTTTTTTTGTCTGTGCCGAGGTGGTTGTTTTCAGATAAGCGCCTCGTCACAAGTGGTGATTTTTATTCACGGTTGGATACATAACCAAAGGGGAAGGACAGTGAACCAGATGCGCACTTTACTCGCATTGATGCCATGCGTGCTGATTGCTCCGACGTATGCACAGGATGACACGACCAAAAAGGGTGAAGCGAGCGGTGATGAGATGGTGATTACCGCCTCACGCTCGAATATCCAGCAGCAGAAAGCGCCGCAGGTGGTTACGGTAATCACCAAAGAGCAAATCGAGCAGCAGATGCAGGTCACCTCCGACTCGTCGCAAATTCTGAGTAATCTGCTTCCTTCGTTCTCCCCCAGCCGTCAGAAAATGAGCGGCAGCGGTGAAACCTTCCGTGGGCGTGCAGCTCTGGTGATGATCGACGGCATTCCGCAATCTAATCCGCTGCGTCCGACCGGGCGTGAGATGCACACGGTAGACTACTCGATGGTCGAGCGCATCGAAGTGATTCACGGCGCGAATGCCACCAACGGCATGGGCGCGACGGGTGGGGTAATCAACATCATTACCCGTCGGCCGGAAAACGGTTCATTTAATCAACACGTCAACGTGCAGACGACGATCCCGACGGAAAAGATTCGCGGTGAAACCGCCAGCTATAAAACCACGTATCGGGTCGATGGGCGCGAGGACTATCTCGACTACCTGTTCGCGATTGGCTATGAGAATCAGGGATTATATCTGGACGGCAATAACCGACCCATCGGCGTGGATAATACGCAGGGCGATACCATGGACTCCCGCGCTTACGACCTGTTAGCGAAAGTCGGCTACTGGCTGGATGACTATCAGCGCATTCAACTGAGCGTGAATCGTTATAACATCAAAGGTGAAAATAACTACCTCAGCGTAGATGGTATTCGTACACAAGGTATTCCAACGACGTCGGTACGCGGCACACCGCCGGGTGAAGCGCCGAATAACAGTATTTGGACAACCGGATTAACCTATGAACACCACGATCTGGCAGGGATGAAACTGTCCGCGCTGGTGTTTAATCAGCGCTATGAGGCACTGTTTGGTGCAACCTTGTCGGATACCTTTCAGGATACGTCCATTGCTCCTCTAAATACGTTGTACGATCAGTCCCGATCGGTTGCCAATAAGTACGGAACCAAGCTGGCGCTGACCAAAGATGACCTGCTGGATGATACGCTGAAAGTCACGGTGGGTTTCGATACGCTGTACGATAAAGGCAAGCAGGATCTCTATCTGACCAAGCGCACCTATGTGCCGGAGATGGAGTACACCAACTATTCACCGTTTATTCAGGGTGAATATCAGCTGCTGGAGAATGTCACGCTGCACGCGGGTGTACGCCATGAAATTGCCAAGCTTCAGGTTAATGATTATCGAACACTGGCATCAAGTACGAATTTATCTCCGAATAATAGTGTAAGTGTCGAAGGTGGCAGTCCGAAATTCAATGAAACGCTATATAACGCCGGTATCGTCTATGCGGCGACGGATTCTCTGAGCCTGTTTGCTAACTACTCGGAAGGATTTGGCATGCCGGACGTTGGCCGTGCACTGCGTGCTATTGAACAGCCGGGTATTAGCCTGAAGAATTTTGACGGCTTCAAGCCGATTGTCACGGATAACGTAGAAACGGGATTCCGGTTTAAGAAAGGTCGTTTCGATCTTGAAGCAAGCTACTATGAATCCAAGTCGAAACTGGGTGAGCGCGTCAGGCAGCAAGGCGATTTCTTTGTGTCCGATCGTCAGCGTACTCAGATTCGTGGTGTCGAAGTGAGCGCAGGTTACCAGATCAATGAACGGCACAAGGTGAATGCTTCCTACGCGCACAGCGAAGGGAAGTATGACAGTAACGGCGATGGCAAGGTGGATAAAAAATTCAACGGCCTGAATATCGCGCCGGATCGCCTGATTACCAGCTGGTCGGCGAACTGGAACGACCAATGGAGTTCGTTCATGCAGGCGAATTATGCCTTCGGCCGCAGCTTTGACGATGCAGGCATGGCGTTTGACGGCTACCTGCTGATGGATGCGGCGGTGGGCTACAAGCTGCCGTATGGCCGGCTCAACGTGGCGGTGGCTAACCTGCTGGATAAGCAGTACATCACCTACTATTCACAGGCCGCACTCAATAACAACACGCGCTATTTCTCTGGGCGCGGTCGCACGGTGACGCTGGGTTATTCGATTGATTTCTAAGCTTAACCGATTGAATCACGTCCTCCATTCAGCAACACGGCAGCGTTTTACGCTGGCCGTGTTGTTGTCTTTTCTGCTGGTGACGCTGGCGCAGGCGACGGAACCACCGCGTCAGATTAGGCATGCGCTGGGCGTGACCACGGTGGCAGGGACGCCGTTACGTGTTGTGACGCTGTTTCAGGGCGCGACGGACTCCGCTGTGGCGCTGGGAATCCAACCGATTGGCGTGGTGGAATCGTGGACGGAGAAACCGATTTATCGCTACCTTCGCCCCGCGTTGCAGGGGGTGACGCTGGTTGGGCTGGAAACGCAGCCCAGTCTGGAAACCATCGCGTTACTCAAACCCGATCTTATCGTGGCGTCTACATTTCGGCATGAGAAAATCTACGGTCTGCTGTCGCAGATCGCCCCGACGATTGCGCTGGATAGGGTGTCGGAATTTAAAGAAACGGTACAGATGATGGGCGTCGCGCTGAACAGGGAAGATAAGGCGCGCGAGATTTTATCCCACTGGAATCAGCGCGTGGATACGCTGCGCGACCGCCTGAAAGCGCGATTCGGCGAACGTTGGCCGCTCAGCGTTTCCATTCTCGAATTCCGTGAAGATCACATGCGTAGCTATCTGCCCGCCAGCTTTGCCGGATCGGTGCTGTCGGAAATCGGCTTTGTCTGGTCGCGGCCGGAAAGCTATACGTCAGGCGTGATGCAAAAGCTCACGAGTAAAGAGAGCATTCCAGTGGTGGACGCCGATCTGTTCTTTGTTTTACTGCGTTCAGGCAAGCCCGCGGTGGCGCAGAACTATCGCGACTGGCAGGCTCACCCGCTTTGGCAGCGGCTGCATGCGCCTCAGCAGAAACAGGTGTATCCGGTGGATAACGTAGCCTGGAGCCTGTCTGGCGGCATTTTGGGGGCGAATAATATGCTGGACGACATCGAACGGCAGTTTGCTGGTAAGACCGAACCTGCCGATAAAAAGCGCGATGTCGCAGAGGAGAGCACTACGCGATGAGACAGAGCATCGTGACGGCAGCGGGTATCGCATTACTGCTGCTGAGTATTGTCGCCAGTTTGATGTTGGGACAGACGACGACTTCATTTGGCACCGTGTTCAACGCGCTGTTCCATTACGATCCGCAGCAGATCGACCACATACTGGTGTTGACGACTCGCCTGTCGCGAACGGTGATTGCTATCGTCGTCGGTGCCAGCCTTGCCGTAGCTGGAGCCTTAATGCAGGCGCTGACGCGCAATCCGCTGGCCTCGCCGGGGATATTCGGTATTAACGCCGGTGCCATGTTTGCCATCGTCCTGCTGTCTTCGCTGTTTACCTTTTCCTCGCAGATCGCGCTGGCGTGGACGGCCTATCTGGGCGCGGCCGTTGCGGGCGTGATGGTGTATGTGTTGGGAACGCTGGGCAATGCCCGTTCCAGCCACTTACGCATTGTGCTGGCCGGCGCTGCGATTAGCGCACTGTTTATTTCGTTCACGCAGGCGCTGCTGGTGATCAATCAGGACGGGCTGGACAGCATGCTGTTCTGGCTGGCTGGTTCAGTGTCCGGGCGCAACCTGTCGGTGCTGCTACCGCTCCTGCCGTACTTTGTCATTGCGCTGTTCCTTACGCTGCTGCTGGCGCGTCACCTGAATATTTTGGTGGCGGGCGATGAGATCGCCAAAGGATTGGGGCAGAGGACTGCGCTGGTGCGAGGATTGTCCGGGCTGTGCGTGATCGGGCTGGCGGGAGGCGCGGTGGCAATCGCCGGAAATATCGGTTTTGTCGGGCTGATTGTGCCGCATATTGTGCGTCGCGTGCTGTCAGCCGATCACCGCTGGCTGTTGCCCGGTTGCGCTATTTTCGGTGCCACGCTGCTGCTGCTGGCCGATGTTGTCGCGCGTTTGCTGGTTGTGCCGCAGGAAGTACCGGTTGGTGCAATGACGGCGCTGCTGGGCGCGCCGTTCTTCATTTATCTGGCGAGAAAGGGGATGCGGCATGGGTAAGGTGTGGACCATGCGTGTGGGCAATATTTCGCGCCAGATTGATCGCCGTACCTCTGCGGTGGCGCTCTCTCTCCTGCTGGTGGTGTTAGCCGTCATGTTTCTCTCGCTGTCGCTGGGTGAGGTGGTGATGTCTCCTGCGCAGGTGGCGTCGGCGCTGCTGGGAAAGGCAGACAGCGGCGTGCACTTTATCGTCAACGACCTGCGCTTGCCGCGTGTGCTGTTAGCGCTGTTGGTGGGGGGCGCGCTGGCGATATCCGGCTTGATTCTGCAAAGCATTGTACGCAATCCGCTGGCCTCGCCGGATATTCTGGGGATTACCAGCGGTGCATCGGCAGCGGCGGTATTCTTCCTCTCGTTCCTGGCGACGGCGGTAAGCCAGCGCTGGCTGCCGCTGGCAGCAATGGGCGGGGCGTGGGTGACGGCGGTCGCGATTTATCTGCTGGCCTGGAAGCAGGGCGCATCGCCGCTGCGGCTGGTGTTGGTTGGCGTTGGGCTGTCCGCCATTATGGGTGCGGCGGTGACGGTGATGCTGGTGTTTAGCCCAATAGGCACCACGCTGACGGCCTATGTGTGGCTGACGGGCAGTATTTATGGTGCGCAGTGGCAGCAGGTGTCGGCGCTGGCGGGTTGGTTGCTGCTCGGTGCCCCGTTTCTGGTGGGGCTGGCGCGGCACGTTAACGTGCATGAGCTGGATGACGCGCTGGCCTGCGGTGTCGGCCAGTCTGTCGGACGCATTCGGCTGGCGCTGCTGACGCTGAGTGTCGCGCTGGCAGGCGCGGCGATTGCCTATGCAGGCGCGATGGCGTTTGTTGGCCTGCTGGCCCCGCACATTGCGAAAAAGCTGGCGAGCCGTTCATTTCCCGGTTTGGCGCTGGTGTCGGCGCTGACGGGCGGCTTATTGGTCATGGTGGCTGATTTGATCGGCCGCACGGCGTTCTTACCGTTGGATCTGCCGGCCGGCATTTTTATCTCCGTGCTCGGGACGCCTTTCTTTATCTATTTATTGCTTCGGCAACGTTATTGAGATTGCAAGATTATGCCAGAGAATGTGCAGCCAACACGCCTCTCCCCAACTGACCGCGAGGCGATTACCAGCCAGTCGTTGACGCTGAGTTACGAAAAACAGGTTGTGATTGATGCGTTGGATATCACGCTGCCAGCCCAGAAAATTTCGGTGCTGGTGGGCAGTAACGGCTGTGGCAAGAGCACGCTATTGAAGTCGTTTGCCCGCCTGCTGAAACCCACGAGCGGCACGATTATTGTCAACGGAGCGGATATCCATCGGCAATCCACCGTTGAGGTGGCGAAGTCACTGGCGATTCTTCCACAAATGCCGACCGCGCCGGAAGGCCTGACGGTCTATCAACTGGTGAAGATGGGACGTTACCCGCACCAGTCGTGGCTGAAGCAGTGGTCGACAACGGATGAAGAAAAAGTGCTTCAGGCGTTGCGCAGTACCGGCGTGCTGGCATTAAAGGATCGCGCGGTGGATTCGCTGTCCGGTGGGCAGCGCCAGCGCGTATGGATCGCGATGACGCTGGCGCAGGATACCGATATTGTCCTGCTGGATGAACCGACGACCTATCTCGATCTGGCGCATCAGATGGAGGTGCTGGATTTGCTACGTGAGTTGAACCTCCAGCAGCAGAAAACCATCGTCATGGTGCTGCATGATTTGAATCTGGCGTGTCGCTATGCTCATCACATGGTGGCCGTCCATAATCGAACGGTATTTGCGCAGGGCAACCCGCGCGACATTCTCACGGAAGCTACGGTAAAAACGGTGTTTAACCTGAACTGTCGCATCATTGACGACCCGTTCTTCGGCACGCCGCTGTGTATTCCGTTTGGTCGTGAAGCTGTGGAGACCACAGCCGATGTCGGCTAATCGCCTAACGGCGCAGCAGTGGGCGATGCTCTCCGGCACGCTGCAATTAACGGATGCCTCGCAGCGGGCAGGGCAGGCGAGTTGCCCGAGCCGCAGGGTGTTAGATCCCGACTATTGCCGTTGGCTGCTGGAAACGCTGACGCCACCGCTGCTGTCGCCATCGATCAAGATTACTGCTTCGCTGCTGGCAAAGCGCATCGGGTTCTTAACCACGGCCGCCAGCCTGTACGCCATGTCGGTGTATAACAAAGGGCTGAACATGACGCTGGATAACAGCGTGCTGGAATTCGGACACGCTCACCTGTGGACATCGACCATGCCGCTGTACGATCTCACCGTATCCCAGCCGGAGCTGGGGCTGCGGGATGCATGGCGCAATAGCCTGTTCGACACGCTGTTTGCTCAACACCTGTCGCCGATCCTGCATACGCTGGCGACGGTGTCGGGCGCGCCGCGGCGCATCCTGTGGGAGAACGTCGCGGTACGGGTGTTTTCATTATACGAGCAGCGCATTGAGTGGGACGATCCGGCGGCGGTGTGCGCACCGGGAATGACGCTGGCGCAGCAGGTGCAGCAGGACTTTGACGCCTTACTGGCTGCGCCCGGTGAACGTTTCGGCTGTGATGATAATCCGCTGACGCCGTTCTTTCGTCCGAAAACGCGGGTTCCCGTCGCGGGGCGCTCGGTGAGCTTTCGTGACGTGCGCTTTCGCCGCACCTGCTGTTTTTATTACAAGGCGTCGCAGCCACAGGAATACTGCCAAAATTGCCCATTACTGCGCCCCGCTAGAAAAACGTAGGGAACGTTTTTCAACGTCGCTTGCGACGGCCCGTAGGGTGGCGGGCAGAAAGCTCGCCATACAAAAACGGGCTGACACAGATAAAAATCCCTTAGTGCTCAGAATCTCTGCTACAATCGGCGGCAGTCATGCACCGTAGTTGTGCCCGTTCATCGTGGTTGTTGCGTATGTCGTTGTTACGTGAAGTGTTACGTAAATTGTTGCGTTAATAGTGGCCCGCCAAACCCGTCTTACTGACCCTCTGAAAACTACACCGGCTGCTGTCCGGTCAGAGCGGATCTGGAGTTGTTCTTTTTATGTCATTTGATTCTCTCGGCCTGAGTGCCGATATTCTGCGCGCGATTGAAGAGCAGGGTTATCGCGATCCTACCCCTGTTCAGCGTCAGGCTATCCCTGTCGTGCTGGAAGGGCGCGATTTGATGGCCAGTGCCCAAACGGGTACGGGTAAAACGGCGGGCTTTACGCTGCCATTATTGCAACTGCTGAACAGCCGTGAAGCGCAGAATAAAGGGAAAGGCCGCCGTCCGGTTCGGGCATTGATTCTGACGCCAACTCGTGAGCTGGCAGCGCAGATTGATGAGAATGTGAAGGCGTACAGCAAATATCTGCGCCTGCGTTCACTGGTCGTATTCGGTGGGGTGAGCATTAACCCGCAGATGATGAAACTGCGCGGCGGCGTGGATATTCTGGTGGCGACGCCGGGGCGTCTGCTCGATCTGGAACACCAGAACGCCGTTGACCTGTCACAGATTGAGATTCTGGTACTGGATGAAGCGGACCGTATGCTGGATATGGGCTTCATTCACGATATTCGTCGTGTACTGGCGAAGCTGCCTGCTAAACGCCAAAACCTGCTGTTCTCCGCGACCTTCTCTGATGAGATTAAAGCGCTGGCGAACAAGTTGTTGACTAATCCAGCCTCGGTTGAAGTTGTGCGTCGTAATACGCCGTCTGAACTGGTGACGCAGCATGTCCATTTTGTCGACAAGCGCCGCAAGCGTGAACTGCTGTCACAGCTGATTGGTGAAAATAACTGGCAGCAGGTACTGGTCTTTACCCGTACCAAACACGGCGCTAACCATCTCGCTGAGCTGCTGGAAAAAGACGGTATTACCGCTGCGGCTATCCACGGTAATAAAAGTCAGGGGGCGCGTACGCGTGCGCTGGCGAACTTCAAAGACGGCAGCATTCGCGTGCTGGTCGCGACCGATATTGCCGCGCGTGGTCTGGATATCGACCAACTGCCGCACGTGGTGAACTATGAGCTGCCAAACGTGCCGGAAGATTATGTTCACCGTATCGGTCGTACCGGTCGTGCGGAAGCAACGGGCGAAGCGCTGTCGCTGGTGTGTGTGGATGAGCACAAGCTGTTGCGTGACATTGAACGCCTGCTGAAGCGTGAAATTCCGCGTATCGCTATCGAAGGTTACGAGCCGGATCCGTCTATCAAGGCCGAGCCGATTGTGAATGGCCGCCAGGGCAATCGTGGCGGTGGCGGGGCGCGTAACGGGTCGCCTCGTGCGCAGTCTGGTGCGCCGCGCGGACAGTCCGAGCGTAGTCAAGGTCAGGGTGAACGCCGCTCGGCCGATGGCAATCGTCAGCCGCGTAAAGCCGGCGGCAATAGCGATAGCACGTGGGGTGGTAATAAAGGCAACAGCGGTAAGGGCAATGGCGAAGGACAACGCCGCGCGCCACGTCCGCAAAACCGCAGTAAGCCAGCGGACAAGTAAAATAGATAGGGAGCCAGTGGCTCCCTTTTTTATCGCGTTATTTCGCCGTGGCAGGCTGTGCAGCCGTGCGACGTGGGCGGTAGAACATCACCGCGTTGCCCGCCAGAATCAGCAGCAGGCCGATAAGCGCGTTGGGCCGCCACTGGTAATTTTCAAATAGTGTTGAAATCGACAGCGCCACCAGCGGAAAGAGCAGCGTGGTGTAAGCCGCCTGGCTGGCACCGATGCGACCGATCAGGCTAAAGTAAGCACCGAAGCCGATGACTGAACCAAAGATCGCCAGATAGAACAGTGACCCCAGATAGCTGGTGCTGTATTCCGGTGCGAAGTGATATCCCTGCATCAGGCTGAACAATCCCATCCATAGCGCCCCATATCCCATGCCCCAGCCGTTGGTAGTCATGACGTCGCGACCCTGTCGCTGGTGCTGGGCGCTAATCATATTACCGAGTGAGAAGCAGTACGTGCCCAGAACGCTCAATCCCACCCCCCACAGTAGATAGGGCTGCGCGTCGATCTCCGTCAGATCGTGCCAGAACAGTGCGACGATGCCGATAAGTCCGAGCGGTGTGGCGATCGCCACGTTGCGCGTTAATGGCTGCCCGAAGAACAGACGGCTGTTAAAGGCGTTAAACAGCACCGCCATCGAGAAAATGATGGATTCCAATCCGCTCGAAATCCAGGCGATGGCGTGGTAAAAACAAAGAAAGTTGACGCCGAATACGCATAGCCCTTGTACCATACACAGCAGATGAGCGCGTGGCGAAAGCGGACGCAGGCGGCGCGTCAGAGCCAGAAACGTCAGCAAGATGGCCGATGCCAGCGCAAAGCGCCAGAACACGGACACTTCGGCAGCGACCTCGCCCTGTTGCAGGCTGATGGCGATCCAGGTCGTGCCCCAAATCAGAACGACAGAAAAGTAGAGTAGGGTATTCATTGAGTGATTCCGCATGAGTGCATGTCGGCAGTATGGCGCATGCGTTTGTCGCGGGCTTTCAGCTCCTTGCGGTGAATAACAGAATCTTGCGGTTAAGTGAAAACGGAGGCAGCAATGCATCGTTATAAAGCGTTCGATACCATGCTGCATCATAAAACCGAGCTGCGTGACACCGTTGAGCTGACGTCCGGCGTACGGCTGGCCTCCTGGTTTAACCGCCACGATCGCGTCACGATGGAAAACACCGAACACCATACGCTTAGCCTTTATATCGCGGATGGCTATGAGAGCTACCATCAAACGGCGGACGGCTGGCATAACGGCGGCGGGCCGGATCGTTTCTGCCTGATGCCGAAACAAAGCGTCTCGACCTGGGATATCCGTGGCGACCTCAGTTTTGTTCACCTGTATTTTGACGATACGCACCTGCGACAGTTGGCAGAGCAAACCTGGGATCGCAGCCCGGCATCGATCTGCACGGAAGAACGGATATTTGGCAGCGATCCGCTGATTACCTCGCTGTATCGACAGTTTCTACTGAATAACCGCTGGGATGACCCGGCGAATCAGCTTGTTCTTGGCAGCGCGGCGACGCTGTTGATGATTCAGGTGCTGCGTGGTTACACCCAGTTGCAATGGGAGCTGCCGACGGTACGCGGCGGGCTGGCACCCGCGGTACTGCGGCGCAGCAAAATGCAGATTGACGCGAATCTCGATCAGCCTCTGACGCTACAGATACTGGCGGCGGAAGCGGGGCTTAGCGAGTTTCACTTTGCGCGCATGTTTCGCCAGAGTGTGGGAATGGCGCCGCATCAGTATGTCCTGAAACAGCGGCTGGCCCGCGCTGAAGTGCTCGTGCGACAGGGTACGCAGCCGATCACGGATATCGCGCTGGCCTGCGGGTTCAGCTCTGCCAGCCACCTCAGTCATCAATTCAAAAAGGAATACGGCCTGACGCCGTCGGCGCTGCGGTCGGCGCAGAAGTAGGTGGGGCGGACAGATGTCCGCCTTTCTCTTTTCTGGACGCGATTATTTCGCCGCCAGCAGGCATAAATTCAACGCCACTTCATACGACTTCACAAATGACGGCACGGGTAAAAACTCAAACCGCGAGTGGAAATTGTGCGCACCGGTGAAGAAGTTTGGCGTCAGCAATCCTTTGGCGGACAGCGCCGCGCCGTCCGTGCCCCCGCGCATTGGCGTCACTTTGGGTTCAATGCCCAGCGTGTCCAGCGCAGCAAACAGCAGGTCGATAGCCCGGCGATCGTCGGTAATGGCGTTGCTGATATTGCTGTAGATATCGGTGAGGCTGAATGTCACGCTACCCGTCGGGTACTGTGCGGCAATCTTCTCTGCGATCGTGGCGATCTGCTGTTTCCGCTGTTCAAACGCAGCTAAATCGAAATCGCGGATAGAGGCTTTAAGCTTCGCTTCATTGGCATTCGCCGTCAGATCGTTAAACCAGATATAGCCCTCGCGTCCTTCCGTATGCTCCGGCGTCTGTTGGCGATCGAACTGGCTGATAAAGTCATGCGCCATAAGCAGCGGATTGACCAGTACGCCTTTCGCCGACATCGGGTGCGCGGGCACGCCGGTAAAGCGAATTTCCGCCGAGGCTGCATTGAAGTTCTCATACACCACTTCACCCAGTTCGCAGCAGTCGATGGTGTAGGCAAAATCGACATCGAAGCGTTTGAGATCGAGCGCTTTCGCACCGCGCAGCCCAATTTCTTCGTCCGGCACGAAGGCCACCACGATATCGCCGTGCGGCGTGGCATCGCTCAGATTTTCCATCAACGTCATCACCACGGTAACGGCAGCCTTGTTGTCCGCGCCGAGTACGCTGGTGCCGTCGCTAAAAATAATGTCCTGCCCGATATACGGCAGAATTTCCGGGTGTTCGGCCGTGCGCAGCCAAATGTCCTGTTTGGCATTCAGACACAGATCTTCGCCGGTAAAGCGCAGTGTCTGCGGGTGAATATGCGGCGACAGGCCGACGTCAACCGTATCGATATGGGTGATAAAACCGATGCGCGGCGCGGACGGACAGTTGCCCGGCTTCACGGCCGTCACGGTGGCGTGCTCATCAATCACGACATCCTGTAGACCCAGCGCACGCAGCTCGTCCGCCAGCACTCGCGCCATCTCATGCTGTTCTGGGGTGCTGGGCAGCGTTGTCGAGCTGGCATCGCTTTGGCTGGAGACGGCGAGGTAACGGTAAAAACGCGTGCTGAGCTGATGAGCCAGACTGTCTGTCATAACGAATCCTTTTTATTCAGTACGTTTATTCAGTGATAGCGTTGATTGTTATCCTAACGTAGAAATTATTTCATTTGAGGGTTTTATTTGTCATTTTATTGTCATGACTTTTATAACCGTGCGATGGAATACAAATAACAAGCGAGGTCTGGGATGAAAAAAGCAGGAGTACGATTCACATTGGCTGCGTTGACGCTGGCTGTCGCCTCAGCGGCCTCGGCGAATACGCTGGTATATTGCTCAGAAGGATCGCCGGAAAACTTTAACCCACAGCTTTACACGTCTGGTACCAGCGTGGATGCCAGCGCGGTGCCGATTTATAACCGTCTGGTGGATTTCAAAGTTGGTACTACGGAGCTGATACCGAGTCTGGCGGAGCGCTGGGATATCAGCGCCGATGGGCGCGTGTATACCTTCCATTTGCGCAAAGGCGTGCAATTCCAGAGCAACAAATATTTCAAACCTTCGCGTGATTTTACTGCCGACGACGTTATTTTCTCCTTCATGCGGCAAAAAGATCCGCAGCACCCTTATCACAACGTCTCGAAAGGCACCTATGCCAATTTTGAAAGTCTGGCCTTTGGTTCGCTGATTCAGAGCATCGAAAAAGTGGACGACCATACGGTGCGCTTTACGCTCTCCCATGCAGAAGCGCCGTTTCTGGCCGATTTAGCCTGGTACTTCGCGTCTATCCTCTCTGCGGAATATGCCGACGCGATGCTCAAAGCCGGGACGCCGGAGCGTGTGGATATGGAGCCGATTGGTACCGGGCCTTTTGAATTAGCGCAGTATCAAAAAGATTCTCGCATTCTGTTTAAGGCGTTTCCCGCCTATTGGGAAGGCAAAGCGAAGCTGGATCGGCTGATTTTCACCATCACGCCAGATGCCTCCGTGCGTTATGCCAAGCTGGAAAAGAATGAGTGTCAGGTGATGCCGTTCCCTAATCCCGCCGATCTGCCGCGCATGAAAGAGAACAAGGATATCGTGCTGATGCAGAAAGCGGGATTGAATACCGGCTTCCTGTCGTTCAATACCCAAAAAGCGCCGACGGATAATGTGAAAGTGCGGCAGGCGTTAACGATGGCGATTAATAAGCCCGCGATTATCGACGCCGTTTTCCAGGGTACCGGAACGGCGGCGAAAAACCTGCTGCCGCCGGGCGTCTGGAGCGCTGACAGCGACCTGAAAGACTATGACTACGATCCTGAGAAGGCGAAGGCGTTGCTGAAAGAAGCGGGCTTGGATGAGGGAACCACGATTGAACTGTGGGCGATGCCGGTGCAGCGTCCGTATAACCCGAATGCCCGCCGGATGTCGGAGATGATTCAGGCCGACTGGGCGAAAGTCGGCGTGCAGGCCAAAATTGTCACCTTCGAGTGGGGGGAATACCTGAAGCGGGTGAAAAGCGGTGAGCATCAGGCGGCGTTGATGGGCTGGACAACGGCGACGGGCGATCCTGATAACTTCTTCGGGCCGCTCTTTACCTGTACGGCGGCCAACGGTGGTTCTAACTCGGCAAAATGGTGTTATGCACCGTTTGATAAACTCATTATCGAAGCGCGCGCTTCACAGGATCACGAGCAGCGTATTGCCCTATACAAGCAGGCGCAGCAGATGATGCACGATCAGGCACCCGCCGTCATGATTGCGCATTCCACCATCTTTGAACCAGTCCGCAAGGAAGTGACCGGCTATGAGGTCGATCCGTTCGGTAAGCATATTTTCTATCAGGTCGATGTGAAGAAGTAAGACGCAGAGAGTCCGGCACGCAGTGCCGGATTCTGGTGTGATGCGGTTACTCGGTTTCGTCGCCGTAATACAGTTTACCGATGCGGATAATATCGCGCCCCTGTGATTTACGATGCTTATTGGAATCGCGCAGGGAGTAGATGCAGCCGCAATACTCCTGTTGGTAGAAACGTTCACGTTTGCTGATTTCGATCATACGCGACGAGCCGCCGCCTTTACGCCAGTTGTAATCCCAGTAGGTGATGCCGGGATATTTCTGCGCGGCGTTCTGGCCACATTCGTTAATCTGCTGCATGTTTTTCCAGCGGGAAATCCCCAATGAACTGGAGATAACGCTAAAGCCGTTTTCTGCGGCGTACAGCGCCGTGCGCTCGAAACGCATATCAAAACACATGGTGCAGCGAATGCCGCGTTCGGGCTCCCACTCCATGCCTTTGGCGCGTTCGAACCAATTATCCGTGTCGTAATCAGCATCGATGAAAGGCACGTTATGTTGTTCGGCGAAGCGGATGTTTTCCTCTTTGCGGATCAGGTATTCACGCTGTGGGTGGATGTTAGGGTTATAAAAGAAAATGGTGTAATCGATGCCAGAAGCGGTGATGGCTTCCATGACTTCACCAGAGCAGGGCGCGCAGCAGGAGTGCAGCAACAGCTTGTCGGCATTATTCGGCAGAGAAAGCTGTGGACGTTGCAGCGCAGCGGTTTTGACGTTCTGCATAGTTTTGACATTCGACATAAGAAATAGTCACTTCGTTGTGGTCCGCAAGGACGGTATTGGCACAAATTCGTAACGAATTATTGATGATAGGCTCACAAGAGGCAACCTCCGAGCCCGCCCGGCGTTATCTTTCCCGTTGCGTTCCCCGTACAATACCCCCTAAGATTGCCTGCTTTTTTAGCCGTGCAATGAATGGCTGTGATTAACGATTGAATGGTTACCGAGTAGCGTTATGCGTGTTCTGCTTGCCCCGATGGAAGGGGTTCTCGACTCATTAGTGCGGGAACTACTGACCGAAGTAAATGATTATGACCTGTGCATCACCGAGTTTTTACGCGTGGTGGATCAGTGCCTGCCGGTGAAGTCCTTTTATCGCCTTTGCCCTGAATTGCACCACGCTAGCCGCACGCCGTCCGGCACGCTGGTGCGCGTACAGCTACTGGGGCAATATCCACAGTGGTTGGCGGAAAATGCGGCGCGGGCCGTTGAGCTAGGTTCGTATGGCGTCGATCTTAACTGCGGCTGCCCGTCGAAGCTGGTGAACGGCAGTGGCGGCGGAGCGACGCTGTTAAAAGATCCCGAGCTGATTTATCAGGGTGCGAAAGCCATGCGTGAGGCGGTGCCTGCCCATTTGCCGGTCACGGTGAAAATACGGCTGGGTTGGGATTCCGGCGATCGCCAGTTTGAAATCGCCGACGCGGTGCAGCAGGCGGGCGCAAGCGAGCTGGTCGTGCATGGCCGCACCAAAGAAGACGGGTATAAAGCCGAATGTATTAACTGGCAGGCAATAGGGAAAATCCGCCAGCGATTGCGGATTCCGGTGATCGCCAACGGCGAAATCTGGGACTGGCAGAGTGCGCAGGACTGCATGGCGACAACGGGTTGCGACGCCATCATGCTCGGGCGGGGGGCACTAAACGTGCCGAATTTAAGCCGCGTGATTAAGTATAACGAACCCCGTATGCCGTGGCCTGAGGTTATGCTGCTACTCCAAAAATACGTGCAGTTGGAAAAGCAGGGCGACACGGGAATGTATCACGTCGCACGCATCAAACAGTGGCTCGGCTATTTGCGTAAAGAGTACGACGACGCCACTGAATTATTCAGCGAGATTCGCACCTTGAAGACCTCAACAGATATTGCACGCGTGATTGGTGAGCCGTAGGCGCTCACCGTTTCCTCATTTTCTACCTGCCCACAGGCTTCGTGTTCTCATCGCGTTGTGCAGATTTAACGCACCCCATCACTCTCGCGCTGGCCTGTACTTTACTTTACGAATCGGTTGACGGTATAACACTCCATCTATCTGGAAGTTTAGACGTCTATAAAGAAAGGTCATCATGGAACAACACGCATCAGGCACGGAAGGGCAGTTTAAGCGCACCATGAAAGCTCGCCACTTGGTGATGCTTTCGCTCGGCGGCGTCATCGGTACCGGCCTGTTTTTTAATACGGGCTACATTATCTCCACGACGGGGGCGGCCGGGACGCTATTGGCGTATCTGATCGGCGCGCTGGTGGTGTATCTGGTGATGCTTAGCCTGGGGGAACTGTCCGTCGCGATGCCGGAAACCGGGGCGTTCCATGTCTATGCTTCCCGCTATCTTAGCCCGGCTACGGGCTATACCGTGGCGTGGCTGTATTGGCTGACATGGACGGTCGCGCTGGGCTCAAGCCTGACCGCTGCCGGTTTTTGCATGCAGTATTGGTTCCCGCAGGTGCCAGTCTGGACCTGGTGTCTGCTGTTTTGTGTGCTGATCTACCTGTTGAATATCGTGTCGTCCCGCTTCTTTGCCGAAGGGGAATTCTGGTTCTCGATCGTTAAAGTTGTCACGATTCTCGCCTTTATCGTGCTCGGCGCTGGCGCGATGTTCGGTTTTATTCCTATGCAGGACGGTTCACCTGCGCCGTTCTTCCAGAACATTACCGCGTCTGGCTGGTTCCCACATGGCGGCCTGCCGATCTTGATGACGATGGTGGCGGTAAACTTCGCTTTCTCCGGTACGGAGCTGATCGGTATTGCGGCAGGGGAAACCGAGAACCCACAGAAAGTGGTGCCGATGGCGATTCGTACGACCGTCGCGCGACTGGTGATCTTCTTTCTGGGCACGGTGCTGGTACTGGCGGCGATGATCCCGATGGAAGAGGCTGGTATCGCGAAGAGCCCGTTTGTGCTGGTATTTGAAAAAATTGGTATTCCTTACGCCGCTGATATTTTTAATTTCGTGATTTTGACGGCGATCCTGTCTGCCGCTAACTCAGGGCTGTATGCCTCGGGGCGTATGCTGTGGTCGCTGTCCAACGAAGGCACGCTGCCGCGCCGTTTTTCTCGCCTGACGCGCCGTGGCATTCCACTCTTTGCGATTTCCGTCAGTATGCTGGGCGGCCTGCTGGCACTGTTTTCCAGCGTGGTCGCACCGGATACCGTCTACGTCGCGCTGTCTGCGATTTCCGGCTTTGCCGTGGTGGCGGTGTGGCTGAGCATCTGTGCATCGCACTATATGTTCCGCCGTCACCATATCCGCACGGGAAAACCGCTTTCCGACCTGCAATATCGTGCACCCTGGTTCCCTATTACGCCGATTCTTGGTTTCCTGCTGTGCTTACTGGCCTGCGTCGGACTGGCGTTTGATCCAAGCCAGCGAATTGCGCTGTGGTGTGGAATTCCGTTTGTCGCGCTGTGCTACGGTGCTTATTATTTCACGCAGTCAATGAAGAAGCGTGGATTAACAGGAGTGGAAGACATTGCGTAAAAATACGGTTACCGAACTGCTGGCGACGGCCCCCACGATTGTGCTGGATGGTGCGTTGGCAACCGAACTGGAAGCGCGCGGCTGTGATTTAACGGATCCACTGTGGTCGGCGAAAGTCCTGGTTGAAAACCCGGCGCTGATTTATCAGGTCCATCTCGACTATTTCAAGGCAGGAGCGCAGTGCGCGATTACGGCCAGCTATCAGGCGACGCCACAAGGGTTTGCGGCGCGCGGCTATAGCGAAGCAGAGTCGCTGGCGCTGATTGCCAAGAGCGTGCAGTTGGCGGCACAGGCGCGGGATGATTACCATCGCGACAATCCACAATCTGGGTCGCTGCTGGTTGCGGGGTCGGTGGGGCCATACGGCGCCTATCTGGCGGATGGCTCGGAGTATCGCGGTGATTATCAGCTGCCGCAGGCTGACATGATGGCGTTCCATCGGCCGCGTATGGCGGCGCTGTTGGAGGCGGGAGCGGATCTTCTGGCCTGTGAGACGCTTCCGTCTTTTGCGGAAATCGAGGCGCTGATTGCGTTACTGGCGGAGTTCCCGCAGGCGCAGGCCTGGTTCTCCTTCACGCTGCGCGACAGTGAACACCTCAGCGATGGTACGCCACTGCGCACGGTGCTGGCGCGGGTCAATGCCTGTTCGCAGGTGGTTGCCGTGGGGATCAACTGTATTGCGCTGGAAAACGTGACGCCAGCATTGACGCACTTGTCTTCGCTGACGGATTTGCCGTTGGTGGTTTATCCCAATTCCGGCGAGCAGTATGATGCGGTAACGAAAACCTGGAGCAACGCTCACGATGCCACCTGTTCGCTGACGGCGTATCTGCCCGAGTGGCAAGCGGCAGGGGCACGTTTGATTGGCGGCTGCTGCCGAACTACGCCCGCTGATATTGCCGGTATTGCACGCTGCTGCCAGCATGAGAGTCAGCACTAAATAAGGGGATGCCGTGATGGGAAATGATGTGAACCTGCAACATGCGTACTCGCTTGCCAGACAGCGCGTCGCGCCGGAGGTGCCGGTAACGGTGCTGTGCATTGGCGAACAGCAGACGACGGTTGTCTGCGGGACGGCATCACAACCGTCGGCAATTCTGCAACTGACTATCGGTTTTGATAAAACGGCGGCGACGTTTTTCAAGCATCTTCCCCCAACGCCAGACGAAATGGAGCTGGCGATCATGGCGGTAGAGGATGAAGTGACGCGGATTCGCCACGATATTCCTGCGGGTTCCGTTCTGTTTTCTTTCGATCCTGCGTTGGTCACTATTGCACAGATTTCGGGAGCAGAAGAAGAGGATGCTGGCTGGTGCTTGCCGCAGGATGATATGGAGCGGACATTTAAACGGCTGGAACGCGTCATGCTGGGGAGTCCAGCGACCTGGGAGGGCATCCCGCTTGAGAACGCTTTCTCTGCCCGATTGCTGATTTTACGTGAGTTTATGCACCATCATGGCTTCGATTCTGCACTGATTTTGCTATTACCTGCGGTTGTTGCGTGAAGAACTAGCGGTTTTTGCCTTCTCAGCTACTATTAACGGCGGTCAGCGTCCAGCAAGGGGGCTGACCGCATTTTTTTGCTGGGAAACCTCCGATGGCATTCGTCAACTGGCATTCTCTGACAGGAAATTGCGTTCAGGATATCTGACGTTGTAAGGTAATAATGCGGTTTTATTATCAAGGTCGGTAATGTTATCGCAGTGCCAGCATGTGACAGGACGTACGGTGTAAATCAAGGAGGGTGAGAGGACGGCCATTGGGCCATATTATGTTACCTGTATGATCTATTTTACGGATGACTGAATCATTATTATCTTGAATTTCCGTACAACAGCGTAATAAAACGCTGTTCAATGTGGCGGGAATCAATGTTATTTCAGGGAGTCCAGTGAGGGGAAAGAACATGGTTGAACATTTCACAGGGAAATATGAAGTCGAACTTAAATTTCGCATCGACGATATAGCCGTTTTCCGGAATACGCTTTTTAGCCTTCACCCAGAGGCTTTCGTCTTTGAAAATAAAGAGCACGATGTTTATTACGATGATGCAGAGAATCGCCTGCAGCAGCAAAATATCAAAATGCTGGTGCGCCGCATGGAGCCATCGGGGATTAAGCTTTGGATCGTGAAAGGGCCGGGCGTCGATCGCTGCGAAGCGGTTAACGTTGAGGGCTTTGAAAAAACCGACAGCATGCTACAGACGTTAGGGTATCGACCGCTTTTTGAAATTCATAAAATCCGCAGCATCTACTTTTTAAACGCTTTCCACATTACGCTCGATTATATTGAATCGCTTGGTTATTTCGTGGAAATATCGGTGATGACCGATGATGAAACCCAGTTGAAAGCACTCAGAGATCGGTGTATAGAGTGTGCACTGCGGCTTCAATTGTCATTGGATAATATTGAAACGAAATCTTATTATCAATTATTAGGTTTTAATTAACTGTTATTTTATGGTTATTGAATTGTTGTTTTTATTGTTCGATTTAGGCATGGGGAAATGATGAAGAAATTTATTTCGGCGGTACTGGCCACAGTAGTAATGGCTTTTTCTCTGTCCGTTTATGGCAACGATGTGGCGCAATATAAAGACGGTACCTACATCGGTACAGCACAGGGCAAGGCGGCAGAAGTTGAGGTTACTGTCAGTATTAAAGAAGGCAAGATTGCCAACGCTGAAGTGCTGAAGCACGGCGATACCGAAGCGATGATGCTGAGTGCGACGGATCAAATCGTGCCGGAGCTCATTGAGAAGCAGGATATTAACAAGGTGGATGCGGTAACAGGGGCAACGTTATCGAGTCAGGGCGTGATTAACGCGGTGAAACAGGCGCTCGAACAGGCAAAAGTCACGCCGTAATCGTCACTGTTACCGCTGAGGAAGGAATCTACCGCCGTGGAAGACCTGCTGATTATTCTGCGTCATACGCCTTATTGGGTGTGGATCGTTTTGGGTTACCTGATTTATGCCGGAATAAAAGCCAGCCAGCCGAGGCGACAATCGCTGACGCGGATGTTGGTTGTGCCGATAGTTTTCATGGTGTGGGGCGTTAGCGCGATTTTTCATGCGCTGCTGATCCCGCTTGCGGCGTCAGGGGGATTTCTGCTGACGTTGATCGTTGGGCTGGGCATTGGGTGGACGTGGGGGAAAACGTCAGGCGCTTATCTGCCGGAATCACGCGTTTTTCAGCGCACGGGTTCATGGTGGCCGCTGGGATTAATGCTGCTGACGTTTTGTTCTCGTTTCTATTTTTCCGTTCAGCTGGCTCGGTTTCCCGCGTTGGCGCATGACCCCGCATTCTGTCTGTTGTCCGGCGCGGCAAGTGGGATTACTGCTGGAATATTTAGCGGCGTCAGCCTGCGTTTGCTCAACCAGATGCGCAAAATTAGACCGTCTCTGACGTAATGCTATAAAAAACAGTGGGTTGATAAAACCGTTTGTCAAAATTTGTCACAAAGCTTTTTCTGCTGCATGAGTGCGTGGGGAAGGGCGGTAAATTATAATGCCGATGCCTATCCCTTTCATTTAACAGAATACTGTTTAAGTTATTGAAGAATGACTAAAAATTTTAAGCTTTCTCTTTGTGGCCTGTTGCTGCTATCAACCCATGCTGTGATGTTGCCTCAGGCTATGGCGAAAGCGCCGACGTACTCCGCCGGCACTGCGCATCAGGAAATTGCTTCCGGTAGCGCCATGGTGGTGGATTTGCGTGATAACCACATCCTGTATTCCAGTAACCCAGATGTGGTAGTGCCGATTGCTTCGGTGACCAAATTGATGACGGCGCTGGTGGTGCTGGATGCCAATCAGCCGCTGGATGAAATTATCTCTGTTGATATCAGCCAGACGAAAGAAATGAAAGGGGTGTACTCGCGCGTTCGTCTGAATAGTCAGATCAGCCGCCATGACATGCTGCTACTGGCGCTGATGTCATCAGAAAACCGGGCGGCGGCCAGCCTGGCGCACCACTATCCGGGCGGTTATCAGGCGTTTATCCGCGCGATGAATGCCAAAGCCCGTGCGCTAGGTATGACCCACACGCGTTATGTAGAGCCAACCGGGCTGTCCATCAATAACGTCTCGACCGCCCGCGATCTCACTAAACTCCTGATCGCCAGCAAGCAATATCCGCTGCTGAGCCAACTGAGTACCACACAGGAGAAAACGGCGACGTTCTCTAATCCGACGTACAGTCTGCCGTTCAGAAACACGAACCATCTGGTTTATAAAGCGGACTGGAGCATCCAACTGACTAAAACGGGCTTCACGAATCAGGCGGGGCACTGTCTGGTGATGCGGACGGTCATTAATCAGCGGCCTGTGGCGCTGGTGGTGCTGGACGCATTCGGTAAATACACGCACTTTGCCGATGCTAACCGTCTGCGTAAGTGGATGGAAACTGGCAAAGTCAGCGAGGTGCCTGCCGCGGCGCTGAGCTACAAGAAACAAAAATCGCTAGCTTCTCGCCAACCGCAGAGCATGGCGAGTATCGAAACCGAATAACTCAGTACTCCCCTTCCTGATGGCTTGGAAGGGGATATCTTGACGGTGGTTGAACAAGCCACCGCCTACGACGGGCTGTCACGCTTGAGCGCGCAGATCCTCTATCACTTCTCCCGCTTTTTTCACTTCTTCGTCATGATCATCTTCACGCCAGGTTTCCGCTAAGGCGTCCTGTAGCCAGCGCTGCATGGCGGGCTGAGCTAGCAGGTGGTCACAATAGGCAGTGGCTTCCGGTGACACGGGAAGCTGATAGGTTTTGATACGGAACACAACCGGTGCAAAGAAGGCGTCCACCGCCGAAAACTGTTTTCCTGCCAGAAACGGCCCGCCAAAGCGCGTCAGACCTTCCTGCCAGAGTTCGCAGATGCGGTTAATGTCGTTGCTGAGAGCGGGAGATATTTCGTTCATTTTGACGCGTACGCCGCAGCTCATGGAGCAGGTGTTGCGCAGCGCGGTAAAGCCAGAATGCATTTCGGCCGCGGCACAGCGTGCCCAGGCACGGGTTTTGGCATCGGCAGGCCAGACGCCGGGATGCTGCTCAGCCAGATATTCGGTAATCGCCAATGAATCCCAGACGAGGGTTTCGCCATCGATCAGGCAGGGGACTTTTGCCGTCGGCGAAAAGGCCTTAAATGCTGGCTGCGCCATGCCCGGTGCAAAAGCGACCAGTTTCTCTTCGAAAGGAATCGACAGCGTTTTCAACAGCACCCACGGACGCAGTGACCAGGACGAATAGTTTTTATTGGCGATATACAACTGATACATGTCTGATGCTCCTTGTGTTAACGAAGCCCTAGCATTAGCACGAAAGGCGGTAGAAATCATCCTCTTCACCGCTGCTCTGCCATCGGTTGAATGCGCTATTCGTAGGATTATCATGCAGGCGGAAAGCGGGAATGTGAATTATGCGTATCGCTTAGCATTATTCTTGCAGTTTTTATTAAATGAAATCTCAATAAATGCACTATATTACGCGCTGTGCATTTGAGTGCGTCGGTGCGGCAGCCACTATCGGGAAGCCTTATTCGCTTAAGGCCGGAGAAGGTGTTTTTCGCCTTGTCAGAGAAGGGATGTGACCGTCGGAATCTTCAACCTGTCTTGTGCTTCAGCGCCTTATTCTGTTTTGCTCTGACGCCTGGATTGACTGGGTCTTTATAACGAATGAAATGGCTTACTTCACTGACTATAGCAATTGGACTTGCTTGTAATCCGGCGTTTGCGCAGGAATTGACGTCTGCGCCGGCATCAATATCGCCTTCACATCAGCAACGCGATGCGTTTGTCACCGATCTGCTGAAGAAAATGACGCTGGAAGAGAAGATCGGCCAGCTCCGATTGATCAGCGTCGGGACGGATAACCCGAAAGAAGCCATTCGGGAAATGATCAGAAACGGCCAGGTTGGCGCGATTTTTAATACGGTAACCCGCCCGGACATTCGTGCGATGCAGGATCAGGTCATGCAGCTCAGCCGCCTGAAGATTCCGCTATTTTTTGCCTACGACGTGGTGCACGGCCAGCGCACCATTTTCCCTATCGCACTGGGGCTGGCTTCCAGCTGGGATATGAGCGCAATTGAGAAAAGCGCACGCGTGGCGGCTTATGAAGCGACGGAAGACGGCCTGAACATGACCTGGGCGCCGATGGTGGATATCACCCGCGATCCGCGCTGGGGCCGCGTGTCGGAAGGCTTCGGTGAAGACACCTGGCTGACCAGCAAAATTGCCGGTGTGGTTGTGAAAGCCTTTCAGGGCGATGACGTAACCGGACGCCACTCGCTGATGACCAGCGTAAAACACTACGCGCTCTACGGCGCAGTGGAAGGCGGACGCGACTATAACACCGTGGACATGAGCCCTCAGCGCATGTTCCAGGATTATATGCCGCCTTACAAAGCAGCGATTGACGCGGGTAGCAGCGGTGTGATGGTGGCGTTGAACTCCATCAACGGTACGCCAGCGACGGCAAACAGCTGGCTGCTGAAAGATGTTCTGCGCGATCAGTGGAATTTCAAAGGCATCACCATTACCGATCACGGTGCGATTAAAGAGCTGATTAAGCACGGCGTGGCCAGCGATCCGCGTGATGCATCGCGTCTGGCGGTCAAATCGGGTATCGGCATGAGTATGAGCGACGAGTATTTCGTCCGTTATCTGCCAGACCTGGTGAAAAGCGGGGCGGTAAGTATGCAGGAGATCGACGATGCCTGCCGTCAGGTGCTGAACGTAAAATATGATATGGGGCTGTTTGAAGATCCGTATCGTCATCTGGGGCCAGTCGGTTCCGATCCGGTGGATACCAATGCGGAAAGTCGCTTGCACCGTCTGGACGCGCGTGATGTGGCGCGTAAGAGCCTGGTGCTGTTGAAAAACCGTCTGCAAACGCTGCCGTTGAAAAAAGAAGGCACGATCGCCGTGGTAGGGCCATTGGCTGACAGCCAGCGCGATACGATGGGAAGCTGGTCTGCTGCGGGCGTGACGAAACAGACGATTACCGTTTATCAGGGGCTGAAGAATGCTGTCGGCGATAAGGCCACCATTCTCTATGCTAAAGGTGCCAACGTCAGTAATCACAAAGGCATTATCGACTTCCTGAATCAGTATGAAGATGCCGTGCAGGTGGATAAACGTCCGCCGCAGGTGATGATCGATGAAGCCGTTGAGGCTGCGAAGAAAGCGGATGTCGTGGTTGCTGTCGTCGGTGAAGCGGCAGGCATGGCGCATGAAGCCTCCAGCCGCTCGAACATCGACCTGCCACAAAGCCAGCGTGATCTGATTGCAGCACTGAAAGCGACGGGCAAACCGCTGGTTCTGGTGCTGATGAACGGTCGTCCTCTGGCACTGGTGCGTGAAGATCAGCAGGCCGATGCGTTACTGGAAACCTGGTTCAGCGGTACAGAAGGCGGCAATGCGATCGCCGATGTGCTGTTTGGCGACTATAACCCGTCCGGTAAGCTGCCGATGTCCTTCCCGCGTTCTGTTGGTCAGATCCCGATTTATTACAATCATCTGCCGTCAGGCCGTCCTTACACGCCGGAAAACCCAGGCAAATATACGTCTCACTACTACGATGAAGCCAATGGTCCGCTCTATCCGTTTGGTTACGGCCTGAGCTATACCACTTTCAGCGTGTCAGATGTGCGTCTGTCGAGCCAGACCATGAAGCGTAACGGAACGATCGACGCCAGTGTGACGGTGAAAAACACTGGCAGCCGCGCAGGGGAAACGGTTGTGCAGCTGTACGTGCATGATGTGGTGGCTTCCATCAGCCGTCCGGTGAAAGAGCTACGTGGTTTTGAGAAAGTGATGCTACAGCCGGGAGAGTCCCGCACGGTCACCTTCACGCTCGATCAGGATGCGCTGAAATTCTACAATGCCCGCATGCAGCAGGTGGTGGAACCTGGCAAGTTCGACGTGATGATTGGTCTGGATTCACAGCGTGTGAAGAGCGGGAGTTTCACCCTGCTATAATGATGTTTGTCTCGCCGCCCAGAATTCGGGTGGCGGGACGAATTGTGCTGATCGTAATACAGTGTGACTGTTGGAGAATAAGGTATTGCAGGAGAAGGGTATGCCGTTGACTGAAGTGGTGCTGGTTGATGAAAATGACAAGCCAACGGGCGTAATGGAAAAGCAGGAAGCACATGTAAAAGGAGCATTACATCGTGCGATCACCGTCTATATTTTCAATTCTCGCCAGCAGCTGTTATTGCAGCAGCGGGCGGAGGAGAAATACCATAGCGGCGGTTTATGGAGCAATACCTGTTGTAGCCATCCTGCGCCCGGTGAAGAGACGTTACAGGCGGCACATCGCCGTTTGTATGAAGAAATGGGATTACGCTGTGCGCTGACGCCGATGTTTACGCTCACCTATCGCCTACCGCTGGATAACGGGCTGATTGAGCATGAATTGGGGCATGTGTATTTTGGCGTGACGGATGATCTTCCGAGGATGAATCCCGATGAAGTGTCGAACTATGAATACCAGTCAATAGACGACATTGCACAGCGGATGGTGGAGACGCCCGAACAGTTTACGGCCTGGTTCCAACTGACCTTCGCGCGTATTCCTGAGTACTGGCAGACGTTTCAGTCTGAGCAACCAAATTAATTAAAGTGATGCGAATTGCCGCGTTTCCGTGCGGCACCGTTCGTGCAGTCGGCGGGTGCTGTGGGTCGAAAGCCTCAGCCTGCATGCTCGATAATAATGTAGCCCACCAGCATCATGCCGGACATACCACCTAAGGCGAGAAAGGCAAAGAGACCGATAATACCGATTTTTTGAAGAGTCATCAGGTTATCCTTTTGTTAATTGCCTCGAATTATAATGCCTTCAGCCCATGAAACAAGATCGAAACGCTCCGCGCTTTTTAAATACACCACATTAGCGAAATAAAAGCAGCGCACCAAAAAACATCAGAATGACGCCAGCACCGCGTTCAATCGGGTTAAGCCAACGCGTTAAACGCTGCTGAATCAACGGACGAGCGATCAGCGCGGCGATCAGCAGATCCCACACCAGAACGACAGAAAACATCCAGCTACCGCTGACGAATTGCTGCGTGGGTGTCACATTTTGCCCAAGAATGCTGGTCATCAGGCTGATGTAGAACAGCATGTTTTTGGGATTCAGTAGCGCCGAGCCGAGTCCCAGCAAAATTTGTTTATGCAGCGTCGGGCAGCGGTCGGACTGTTGTTCCACCTGTAGTGAGATCACTGAACGACTTTTCACTAACTGATAACCCACCCAGAGGAGATAAGCCGCCCCGGCTAACTCGATGAGGGTAAACAGCGTAGGCGAATGTTGAATGCCCGCCCAGCCGATTGCTGCCAGCAGAATGTAAATACCGTTACCCAGCGCGATGCCCAGACAAATTCCCGCGCTGCCGCGCAGCCGGTAGCGAATGGCGTAGGCCGTCAGCAGAAAGAAATCCGGGCCAGGGCTCAGTAGCGCGACAAAATGCGCCAGCGCCAGAGCGGGAAAATGAGTGGGAAAGAGAGAATCAGCGGAAAAAAGGGTATTGATGAACGTGGCATTGATGAACATGGTATGTCTGACCTCAATAAGTAATCGAGGCCAGTCTAGACAAGGCGTTCCGCTATTTATTGTCAAATATTGATCGCGCGTACTGACCCGGCGTCGCGGCGGTGTATTGCACAAATGTTTTGTGGAAATGGCTTTGATCGCAGAAGCCGCTTTGATAGCTGGCATCAACCAATGGCGTGCCTTGTTTCAGCAGCGATTTGGCATACTCAATGCGGGCATTATTCAGGAATGCCATCGGTGTAATGCCGGTATCGTGACGAAATTGTCGCACGATGGTTTCACGTCTCAGGCTTAGCTCCTCCGCCAGCGTTTCCAGCGAGGGCGCTTCTTGCAAATTATTCAGCAAACGTTCGCGCACATGGCGCGTCGTGGTTTGCGACACCTGATGCGGTAATGCTGGCAAACAGGATGGCGCGGGCAGGCAATATTGTCGCCAGACGGGGCTCAGCATCGCTTTGAGCTGGTTATCTGCCGATGTAATGTCTCCCAGAGACAGCAGGGCAATGACGTGCTGATAATGCATAAACAGGTCGGGATCGCGCAAGACGACGCAGTTGCAACGCAAGGTATCTACCTGATAACCACAGTGAGTCGCGATTTGATCGAGACACCATTCCGCATCCAGATACAGCATGTGATAACTGCGCGTTTTTCCGGGCAGCGGATTACAGCTGTGCGGCTGTTGGGGATCGATAAAAATCAGATCGCCAACCTGTAAGTGGTGAATGTCGTTACGGTAATGGCAAAGCGTTTCGCCGTGTTCTATCGCCCCAATCGAAAATTGCGCATGGCTGTGTGTTTTATAGGCATGGCTGCTGTGGTGCGTGCTGCGGCTTTCAACATGCGGTAATCGTGGCGAAAACCAGTACGATTGGTTAATGGCGTGGACCGAAGACATAATTTACCGAAGATAGAGTCGTTGCTGAAGATGAGTTGTGGCCGAAGATATAATGCACCGCTCGCGATAACGGCTGTGTTTGATAAAAAGAATAGCTTACCCTAATCGCTGGATAGAAGATTGTCGAGACCAGAATTATCGCGCACGTGATATCGGCTGACGTCGCCGGGCGTCTGTGGGACAATGGCGGTCAGATTACACAGATACAGAGTATGCATGACGCTGTCCCCCGCAATAAAATTGCAGATTGGTCAATGGTATAAGGCCCTGCAAGCGCAAATCCCGGATTTTATTTCCCGCGTTCCCCAGCGACAGATGATTGCCGAAGTGGCGAAAACACTGGCGGGCGATTACCCGCGCCATCTGGCTATTGAAGCGCCAACCGGCGTCGGGAAAACGCTGTCTTACCTGATTCCGGGTATTGCGGTGGGGCGTGCGGAGGATAAAACGCTGGTGGTCAGCACCGCGAATGTGGCATTGCAGGATCAGATTTACAGCAAAGATTTGCCGCTGTTGCAGAAGTTTATTCCCGAACTGAAATTTACCGCCGCATTTGGCCGTCGTCGTTATATTTGCCCACGTAATCTGGCGATGCTGGCAACCGATCCTGACGCGCAGGGGGATTTACCGCTCTTTCTGGACGATGAGCTGATGTCCGCCAGCAAGGAGGAAAAGCGTACCTGTGTGCGGCTTGAGAAAGCGCTGCAAGGCCATGCCTGGGATGGGCTGCGCGATCATTATCAGGATTCACTTGACGATAGCCTGTGGCAGAAGCTGAGTACGGACAAAGCGAACTGTCTCGCGCACAACTGCCATTACTACCGCGAGTGCCCGTTCTTCATCGCACGGCGTGAGATCGAACAGGCCGATGTTGTGGTGACCAACCATGCGCTGGTAATGGCGGCGATGGAAAGCGAGTCGGTACTTCCTCCCCCTAAGAATCTCCTGCTGGTGCTCGATGAAGGGCACCACATTCCTGACGTTGCCCGCGATACGCTGGAGATGTCCGGTGATATTCATCCAGCTTATATGATGGCGCAGTTGGAACAGCTGGTGCAGCTCATCGGGCAATGTATGGCGCAGTTTACCCCTAAATCACCGCCGCGACTCGCTAACAGCGAACGGTTAACCAGCCACTGTGAGGAGATCCGCGAGTGCGTGCTGTCTTTCTCGCAAATGTGCGGTCTGTTTCTTCCCCATGACGGGCAGGAAACCGAGTACCGCTTTGCGATGGGCAAAATGCCGGATGAAATGCGTGAACTCTGCGTACGGTTGTTCAAACTGACCGACACGCTGCGGGCGCTGGCGGAGTATATGCTTAACGACCTCAGCGAAAAAACCGGGAAGCATGACATGGTGCGGGTCTATCATGCTCTGCTGAAAATGAGTCGCCAGCAGGGCTACCTTGAGTCTATGAGTAAACTGTGGCGGCTGGCGGCAATGGAGAAATCCTCTAATGCGCCGGTTTCTAAATGGATTACGCGGGAAATGCGTGATAACCAGCCGCATCTTCATCTGCACTGCGCGGGGATCCGCGTCTGCGACCAGCTTGAAAGGCTATTGTGGAGTAAGGTGTCGCACGTCGTGGTGACCTCGGCAACGCTGCGCTCGCTGAACAGTTTCGCGCGCCTACAGGAGCTTTCCGGCCTGGGTGAGCAGGAAGGGGACACGTTCATCGCGCTGGATTCGCCGTTCAACCACCGTGAGCAGGGGCGTTTGGTGATTCCCAAAATGCGCTATGAACCGCTGATGGAATCGGAAGCGCAGCATGTTGCTGAAATGGCGCAGTTTTTCCGGGCGGAGCTAAAGCAGGATAAGCATAAAGGTATACTGATGCTGTTTGCCAGCCAGCGTGCCATGCAGCTGTTTCTGACGCAGGTTACCGATTTACGCCTGATGCTGCTGGTTCAGGGAGATAAGCCGCGTTACAGGTTGGTCGAGCTACATCGCCAGCGGGTAAAGGAAGGCCAGACTAGCGTGTTAATTGGCTTACAGTCCTTTGCGGAAGGGTTGGATCTGAAAGGGGATCTCCTGTCTCAGGTGCATATCCATAAAATCGCGTTTCCGCCTATCGACAGTCCGGTGATTCTGACGGAAGGCGAGTGGTTAAAAAGTCTCAAACGGCATCCGTTTATCGTACAAAGCCTGCCCAGCGCCTCGTTTAACCTCATCCAGCAGGTTGGACGCCTTATTCGCAGCCATGACTGCTTTGGTGAGATCGTCATTTACGATCGTCGCCTGTTGACCAAAGGCTATGGCGCACAACTGCTGGCGGCGCTGCCCGTTTTCCCGATTGAACAGCGGGATATGCCATAGCAAATTCCTATATATTCGTTTGCAGAATAAAGGGGTAATTAATCCCTATTTAGCGCTATATTTTTTTATTCTTATTTGTTAGATTTGTCTCGGAACAGCAAGGATGCCGTTAATGTGTGTGACAATTTATGTCATTATGCAGTGCGGTTTTTATCAACCAGGGACAGGTACCATGATGAAAATTAACGCAGCGAATAAAATTTCCTTCCTTTTCAAAAACGAATGCGGTCTGGCATCCGTTTCTCTTGCTGTCCATATCAATACCAATAATAAAAATTAGTCACCGTGACTTTATTATTTATCATTTGATAATAACGAAAATAATTGGCGTTATTTCTTAATTATTTCCTTATAGAGATAATTTTTATTTATATGAGTTTTTTATATAAATATTTTTATACCCTAAATAATTCGAGTTTCAGGAAGGCGGCAAGCGAGGGAATCCCGATGAGCTTACACTGGTAAGTGATTCGGGTGACTGAACGCGGCCAACGCACATGCAACTTGAAGTATGACGGGTATAGTGAGCTTTATCTACCCAGGAGACGATTAGCCCGCAACCACGCGCGGTACATGCAATACCTCGATTGCATGAAGGGATTTAGGATTCTGATCATCCCGATCAGACTTATGGAGAAGAAAAGATGGCTTTACGAGATGAAGATAAGGATACCGCGGAATCGGCATTGCATGCAGCGGGTACGGGATATAGTGATGTGTACGATCTGTATAATTACCACTCCCGTGGCGATGGACAGCTTAATGGCAAACCCTCGTTCACAAGCGATCTGGCAGCCAAGGAAATTGTTCGCGACGGTCTGACCTGGAATGGCACGAACGTATTCGGTAAATCCGCTAATCTGACCTATTCGTTCTTACAGAACGTGCGGTCTATCCCTTCTGGCGATCAAGGCTTTGTGAAATTCAGCGCCGCTCAGGAGCAGCAAGCTAAACTGTCTCTGCAATCGTGGTCAGATGTCGCCAATATCACGTTTACTCAGGTTAGCCCTACCCAAAAGGCCACCATCACGTTTGGTAACTACACCCGTGATTCAAGCGGTCGTATGGACTACGATACTCAGGCTTACGCTTATATGCCGGGTAACCATTCGGCAGCGGGCAGCGCCTGGTTTAACTACAACTCCGACACGGTGCGTAACCCGGCGACGGAATACGGCAAGCAGACGCTGACGCATGAAATCGGTCATGCGCTGGGCCTGAACCACCCAGGTTCTTACAATGCTGGCGAAGGCAACCCGACCTACCGCGATGTGACCTATGCGGAAGATACGCGCCAGTTCAGCCTGATGAGCTACTGGAGTGAGCAGAACACCGGAGGGGATTTCCAGGGGCACTATGCCGCAGGTCCGCTGATTGATGACATCACGGCAATCCAATATCTGTACGGTGCAAACATGAACACGCGTACCGGTGACACGGTATACGGTTTCAACTCTAACACCGGCCGTGATTTCTATTCAGCGAATAGCAGCAGTGACAAGCTGATCTTCTCTGTTTGGGATGCGGGTGGCACGGATACGTTTGATTTCTCTGGCTACAGAAACGATCAGCGTATCAACCTGAATGAAGGCGGATTCTCTGATGTTGGCGGCCTGAAAGGTAACGTCTCTATCGCCCACGGCGTCACGATCGAAAACGCCATTGGCGGCTCCGGCAACGATATTATTATCGGCAATGATGCGAATAATGTCCTGAACGGCGGTGCGGGTAATGACGTCATTTACGGCGGCGGCGGTGCAGATACGCTGACGGGCGGTGCGGGCAAAGATATTTTTGTTTACGCCAGCGCGAGCGACTCCTCCTATAAAAACGGTTATGACACCATCACGGACTTCCAACGCGGCATCGACAAAATCGACCTGTCAGCGTTGAATCAAAATAAAGATTTGCAGTTTGTTGATGCGTTCACTGGACGTGGCAATGAAGCCCTGCTTGACTGGGATGCGGGTAGCAATACCACGAATCTGTGGCTGAATTTTGCGGGTCAGACCACACCAGACTTTGTTGTACATATTGTTGGTCAGCCTTCTGCGGCAACCGATTTTATCGTGTGATGTAGCAAGGACGGGGTTTCCCCGTCCTTTTCTGTTATCGACTAGGGGCCACTATGAAAAAATTAATCATCGCGGCGCTGTTAAGTGCAATAAGCGGAGGATGTATGGCAAGTAGTCTGAAATTGCCTTCAGCAAGTGAACTAAGCGGCGTATGGCAATTGCGTGGCGGGGAACAGCAGTGTGAGGTTGTGCTGCACAATACGCCGTTAGTGGATAACACCTGGCGTCTTGAGGGTGATGCAGTGTGTTTAAAAGCGCTGCTGTCGGACGTGCCTGCCGGGTGGCGGCCGACGCCGGACGGTATCACGCTGACGAAAGAACAGGGCCAGTCCGTGGCGTTCTTTAGCAAGGAAAAAGAGGGCTATACGCTGACATTGCCTGATGGCGGTACACGGACGTTGCATAAACAGCCCTGACAGGAGAGGCAAACGCAGTGAGTCAACTAGCAAATAAGGAACGTTCGTTGTTGAGTATACTGCGTCCTTTCCGGCGCAGCTTTTGGAGCATTGGGATTTTCAGCGCCATCGTTAATCTACTGATGCTGTCGCCTTCTATCTATATGCTTCAGGTTTACGATCGCGTACTGGCGTCCGGGAATGGCACCACGCTGCTGATGCTTACCCTGCTGATTGCCGGGCTGGGAGTATTCATGGCGGCACTCGAATGGGTGCGTAGCCTGGTGGTCGTCAGGCTCGGGACCCGGATCGATCTACAACTGAATCAACAGGTGTTCAACGCCGCGTTTGAGCGTAATCTGGAAGCCGGTGAGGCCAAAGCGGGTCAGGCGCTGAACGATCTCACGTTACTGCGGCAGTTCATTACGGGCAACTCACTGTTTGCCTTCTTCGATATTCCCTGGTTTCCCTTCTTTTTATTGGTGCTGTTCCTGATCCACCCGGTTCTCGGCCTGCTGGCGCTGGGAGGGACCGTGGTGCTGGTGCTGCTGGCGTGGCTGAATCAGTATCTCACCACGTCGCCTTTGGAAGAGGCTAACCATGAAGCGCTACAGGCGACGCATCTTGCGGATACGCAACTGCGTAATGCGGAAGTCATTGAATCGATGGGGATGCTGCCTAATTTGCGCCGCCGCTGGCTGGGGCAACACTACCGCTTTATTACGCTGCAAAATCTGGCAAGTGAACGGGCTGCGGTTGTCGGCGCGGCATCCAAACATGCGCGTGTTTTTCTGCAATCGCTGATGCTCGGCGTGGGGGCCTTGCTCGCGATTAAGGGCGAGATTACGCCGGGCATGATGATTGCCGGGTCAATTCTTGTCGGGCGTGTGCTGAGTCCTATCGATCAGTTTATTGGTATTTGGAAACCGTTAAGCAGCGCCCGTCAGGCCTGGCATCGACTGAGTCGTATCATGGCGGCATATCCGCCGAAAGCGACGCCGATGGCGTTGCCTGCGCCCGTTGGCCAACTCAGCGTCGAGAATGTTCTGTTGCAGACGCCGCAAGGGGCATCAAGATTGCAGGATATCCATTTCTCGCTTCAGGCGGGCGAAACGCTGGCGATTCTGGGGGCATCGGGTTCAGGTAAATCCACGCTGGCGCGTCTACTGGTGGCGACGCAAACACCGACACGTGGCAAGGTTCGATTGGATGGCGCCGATCTCAGCCAGGTGGATAAAACGGCATTTGGCCCGGCGATGGGCTACCTGCCGCAGGATGTGCAGCTCTTTAAGGGCACGCTGGCGGAGAATATTTCCCGCTTTGGCGAACATGATGCGGAAAAGATTGTGGCGGCGGCGAAGCTGGCTGGCGTCCACGAAATGATTCTTAGCCAGCCGCAGGGATATGACACCCCTCTCGGCGCTGACGGCAACGGGCTGTCGGGCGGGCAACGGCAGCGCATCGCTCTGGCGCGTGCGGTGTATGGCGAACCCTGCCTGCTGGTTCTCGATGAGCCGAACTCCAGTCTTGATAACGAAGGTGAAATGGCACTGGCGCAGGCGATCTCGCATCTTCAGAAGCGGGGGGCGACGGTGGTTCTGATTACGCATCGTCCGGCATTAACGACGCTGGCGCATAAGATTCTGGTGCTTAATCAGGGTAGGCAGCAACGCTTTGGGCCTGCGCGCGATATTCTGAGCGAACTGCAGCCGCGCCGTGCTGCCAATCAGGCACAAATGGCCCCTTCTGCCGCTGTCCAGCGGTAACATGGAATGACGAAAACAGGGAAAGACATGTCCGCATCAGAAATAAGCGAAGAGAGTATGAACCAGACGGCGCAGCGTGATGAAAAACGTGCGGTGCGTCTGGGATGGTTGCTGGTGCTTGCCGGGTTTGGTGGTTTTCTCCTGTGGGCACTGTTTGCACCCTTGGATAAGGGTGTAATGGTGAATGGCAGCGTCGTGATTTCCGGTAACCGCAAGGTTGTGCAGCACAACCAGGGCGGCATTGTCGATAAAATTCAGGTGAAAGACGGCGACAGAGTCGAGGCTGGCCAGATTCTGTTAACGCTGAATGAGGTCGATGCGCGTTCGGCGAGTGAAGGGCTGGATGGTCAGTATTTACAGCTGGTGGCACGGGAAGGTCGGCTGCTTGCCGAGCAGCAGCGCCTGAGTGACATGGTGATGACACCTCGTTTGCAGCCGCTAGCCGAGAAGCCGGAGATGAACATGATTACGGCATTGCAGCGTGATTTACTGCGCAGCCGTCAGCAGTCGCTCAGGCTTGAAGCAGAAGGGATGCGTTCCAGTATTGCAGGCATGGAGGCGTCACTCAGCGCTCAACGTCAGGTGATGACCAGCAAACAGAAGCAGCGAGAGACGCTGGAACAACAGCTGCAAGGGCTGCGTTCACTGGCGGCGGAAAACTATGTCCCGCGTAACAAAATGCTGGAGAACGAACGTTTGCTGGCGCAGCTTAACGGCGATATTGCCCAACTGGCGGGGGATATTAATCGTACCCGCCGTGATATTGAGCAACAAACGCTGCTGATTGCACAGCGCCAGCAGGAATACGACAAAGAAGTGAACAGCGAGCTGGCGGAAGTGCGGGCGCTGCTGAGCGATGTGGGCAGCAAGAAGGAAAAAGCCGATTTCAATCTGGCGAATATTCAGATGCGAGCGCCCGTTTCCGGCACGGTGGTCGGGTTGAAAGTGTTTACGGAAGGCGGTGTGATTGCGCCGGGACAGACGCTGCTGGAGATTGTGCCGGACGATCAGCCGCTATTGGTGGATGCACGTCTCCCTGTGGAGCTGGTGGATAAGATCTGGCCGGGGCTACCTGTCGAGCTACAGTTCGTCGCGTTTAACCAAAGTACGACGCCGCGCGTAGCGGGAACGGTCGAGCTGCTGTCCGCTGACCGACTGCTGGATGAGCGAGACGGTTCCCCTTATTACAGCCTGCGCGTGATGGTGGATGATGCAGGAAAACGCGCGCTGGAGGGGCTGGAAATCAAACCCGGTATGCCGGTACAAGGGTTTGTGCGTACTGGAGAGCGGTCATTCGTCAATTATCTATTTAAGCCTTTAATGGATCGCCTGCATCTGGCATTAACGGAAGAGTAATTATGCAAAGGATCGCGATAATCGTGCTGTTTGGACTGCTTTCTTCGGGCGCCAACGCATTAGGGCTGCTTGATGCCTGGGAATTGGCGCTGCGTAACGACGCTCAGTTTCGTGCGGCGGGGTTTGAGCGAGCGGCGGGTCAGGAAGAGGAAAATATCGGGCGCGCCAATCTGCTCCCCAATCTCCAGTATGGCTATAGCGCTAACCGCAGCCATTCCAAAGTCACTCAAACGGATAGCTTCACGGGTAACACGCTAAAACGCGATTATGACAGCTATACATCCACGCTGTCGCTGCGCCAGCCACTGCTGGATTACGCAGCCTGGGCGCGTTATCAGCAGGGCGTTGCCCGTACATTGATGGCCGATCAGCGTTTTCGCGATCGCAGTCAGGATCTGATGGTGCGGTTATATAAAGCCTGGAGTAGCGCGCTACTGGCGCAGGAAAAGCTGCAATTGCTGGATGCGCAACAGCGGGCGTATCAGGAACAGTTGGCGTTAAATAAACGCCTCTTGCTGGCGGGCGAAGGGACGTTAACGGACGTGCGGGAAACGGAAGCGCGTTTTACGCTAATTGAGGCACAGCGGATTGAGCAGCAGGATAATCTGGATGCCGCGATGACCGATCTGGAAAATATGACGGGCACGGCGCTGGATATCACGGCGCTGTATCCTTTGACGCTCACTCAACTGCCGTCTGCGGAATCAGGCAGGCAGACGCTGGCGCAGTGGCGCGATCTTGCCGTGCAGCACAATGCCAAACTGGCGACGCAGCGCGAAGGGCTGGCGGTCAGTCGTTATGAAATTGAACGCAGTCGCGCCGGGCATTTACCCACGCTGTCGCTGGTGGCATCGTCGCGCAATAGCCGTTCGGAAAGTGAATACAACTACAATCAGAAATACGACACGCAGAGTGTCGGTTTGCAGCTGAACGTTCCTCTTTATTCTGGGGGTTCTGTCTCGGCATCGATGCGGCAAGCCGCAGCGGAATATCAGCAAAGTCAGGCGGAACTGGACGATCAAACCAAGCAAACGCTGGCGGAATTGAAAAAGTACTACAACCTGTACAACAACGGGTCGGCGAAAATTAAGGCCTGGCAAATGACGGCTTCGTCGGCACAAGAAGCGGTCAACGCTACGCGATTAAGCGTCGCGGGCGGTGAACGTATCAATCTGGATATTCTGCTGGCCGAACAGGATTGGTATAACGCCCGACGAGAGCTGGCGGAAGCGAAATACAGCTGGCTTCAGGCGTGGCTCTTACTGCGCTATACCGCAGGTACCCTGAACGAGAAAGATATTCTGGAACTGGCGGCCTGGTTTCAGCCAGCAACGAATCCATGAGGTAAGAGCGAGACCATCAAAAACTAAAGCAGATGACAAAATCATCTGCGGATAATCGGATAGTTTTTTGTCAGCAGCAACGTCTACGCACATGCCATGTGAAGTATGACGAGTGCATGACGACGATAAATGGTTCAATTTTGTAAGGTATTGCGCCTCAGGAATACTTAAACTCCTTTAAAATCATAACGCATCCTCATTTTGCATAATGGCCTCCGTTCTTATCAGGAGGCTTTATTGTGAAAAAAATCAAAAAACCGCGTCTTACCGGCTGGATTGTAACATCCGCTTTCCTCTTTGCTGTTATCGGGCTGATTTCACCGCAGCAGCTTCCCGTCACCATCTATAAGCTCTCGCTTATTTCACTCGCCGCAGTATTAGGTTATTGGCTGGATCGCTCGCTGTTTCCTAAAGCGCGCCCCGGTTTGTTCCTCGAACAAGGGGATGAATCTGCGCCGCGCGGACGTTTCCCGGTTCGGGACGGCCACCACACCGTGTTTGCCGCTGCGATGCTGCGGCGTGCGCTGATTGTGTCAGCCGTTTGCATCGGCGTAGCGATGGGGTTGTGATATGCGACACCTTCTCATCATGCTGCTTGTTAGCCCGATGCTTTTTAGCGCGACGGTCTACGCCGACACGATCCCTCGTGCCGCGCAGGCGTACCGCAGTGACGTGATCCGCAGCGCACGGCTGGATTGGGGCATGAATGCCCCAATCGCTGACTTTGCGGCGCAACTGCATCAGGAAAGCGGCTGGAATCCACGGGCCGTTTCACCCGTCGGCGCACAGGGGCTGGCGCAGTTTATGCCGGCCACCGCTGACTGGTTTAGCGGTATCGTTCCTGAACTTCTTGCAAATCAACCGTTTAATCCCTCCTGGGCTATCCGCGCGCTGACGGGCTATGACCGCTGGCTGTGGACGCGAATTAGCGCCAGCAATGACTGTGAACGCATGGCAATGACCTTGTCGTCCTACAACGGCGGGCTTGGCTGGTTACAGCGTGATAAACAGCGCACGAAGATCGCCGAGAAAGACATCCTCCGCTGGTTCGGCCATGTGGAAACCGTCAATGCAGGGCGCAGCGCGGCCAACTGGCGAGAGAACCGCCATTATCCTGACCGCATTTTGCATCAGCTGGCGCCACGGTATCTGAGCTGGGGGAGGGCGAGCTGTGTGGAATAGCCTGTTTCTTACTAGCCTGAAATCCCTTTTTTCGCCACGCGTGGTCACCGTCCTGATTGCCGTTGTGCTGCTACTCGCGGTCTACCTGACCGGCCGTAATCAGGGTTACCAACTGGCGCAGGCATTGGGGGATGCCGCGCTGGCGAAACAGCAGGCGGCGTTTAATTTGCTACAGCAGCAGCAGGCTGAAACCCAGAACCAGCTATTACGCGCGGCGGCGGAACAATACCAGCAACAGGTAGAACGTGGGAATCAACTCGAACAGCGCTATCTGGCAGCGCGTCAAAAACTGGCGGCGGATAACGCCGTTCTGCAACGGAAGATTGATCATGTTACTCAGCAATACATTGACGAAAAAGGCAAAGTTCAGCCTGTGCAGTGCGTGTTTACTCGTGGCTTCGTGCAGCATTACAACGCCGCTTTCGGTCTGTCCGCCGACGGTGCCACAGACATTACCGCCGCTGCCCGCCGCACTGGCGCAGCGTCCGGTTCCGGCGCAGCCGCTGACGCCGAATTACAACCTTCAGGCGTCTCCCAGCGCGACATTCTCGCCAACATCAGCGACAACGGAGAACGCTATCAGGCACTAAGCGCGCAGGTTAACGCGCTGCTGGATTACATCGAAGCGTTACAACAGGCAGGGGAGGTAACACGTGAAGATTGAAGTGGAGTTTTGGTCGCTGGTCGGCCTGCTGTTGTCATTTATGAGCTTCCTGTTTGCCGCTGGGAGGATTCTGCTCACGCAGATTGAAAAGCGGTTAAACGAGCGTTTTGCCGCGCTGGAAAACGCGCGGCAGAAGAGCGAACAAGGGTGGACGCGGCTGGAGCGCGAGTTTCTGGAGTTCCGTGCTGATTTACCTCTGACTTACGTGCGGCGTGAGGATTACATCCGCGGCCAGACGGTCATCGAAGCCAAGCTGGATGCGCTTTATAACAAACTGGAGTTAGTGCAGCAGCGGCATGTGGGAGGCAATCATGGCTGACACGCAGCGTATTCGGCAGGAATCGATGCGTTGGCATTTGCTTATCGCATTAAATAAGACACGCCCTTATACCGCGAATGAAATGTTCCTGCTGGCGCTGATGCAGCGGCTGTATGCCGATGCCTCAGCGCTGGAGCTGCGTCATGCGCTGGATTACCTGGCCGATCGCAAGATGGCGGTATTAACCAAGGAGGTGAGCGGCGTCTGGCTGGCAAATCTCACCCGTCTTGGCGTGGATGTCGTGGAATATGCGGTTGATTGTATGGTTGGCATCGCCCGGCCGGAAAAATACTGGGATCGGTAATCCCATTGCATTGCTTGCTCTTCTGTCTTTTCGCGTTGTCAGCGTTGCCATATTTCTCTGCGCCAGCACGGTTGTGTTGGCGTTTTTTTTATCGAAATAACTTTTATTTTTCATATGGTTAATTGTTGTTTTTCAAATAAACCACTTCGCTGTTTTTTCTAAAACAGATTAAAAGCCGCAGGCAACCGTTACCCGGATACTAGCGCCATCAACACGATGCGTCGCCAAAACAGAGCGCCATCAACACAGCGGGTGAAACGGATATGAATACCAGACCAATGATCGATGCGGTGATAGCTCGCCTCCAGCAGCACTTACCTGCACGGCGGATTGTGTCCTGCCCAGAAAACATTCTGAACAGGCCAGATCTCCCGACGCCCGGCGATGTGCTGGTGGGGTATCGCGGCTCCGAGTTTTCCGCACCGGAAGATGCGGATTCTCCGGTTCAGACGCAGCGGCCACAGCTGATGGTGGCCGTGCTGCTGCCGGAGCTGGATGGCGAAGACGGCGTGCTGGCCACGCTCGATATCGTCCGTCAGGCACTGGGAGGATATCGGCTGCCTGACTGCCATCGCGCTATTCGATTAGTACGCGACCGCTACGTGGATTACACCGAAGGACGCTGGCATTACGCCATCGATTGCACCACAGAAACCCTTTTTATCGAAGACCGCGAGCAGACGGATGGTCCACTGCTTACCACGGTTAATTATGAGGAGAAAGACGCATGAAATACCGCTACACCGGCCCCGCCAGCGGCGTCACGCTGGCAGATGGTCAGGAAATCCTGCTTTGGCCCGCTCAGGTGACTGAACTGCCGGCAGATCATGAGTATGTAAAAACGCTGATCGCGCTGGGCTATTTGCTGCCTGTCGCGGGTCAGGTTCTGGCTGATAGCGCAACGGAGGTGACCCTTGGCCGCTAATTATTTACACGGTGTAGAAACCATTGAAGTTGAAACCGGTGCTCGTCCGGTAAAAACCGTCAAATCTGCGGTGATTGGGCTGATTGGTACGGCGCCGCAGGGTGCGGTAAATGACGTCACGCTGTGCCTGTCTGAAAAAGACGCGGCACAGTTTGGTAGCCAGTTCGGCGGCTATACCATCCCGCAGGCGCTGGATGCCATTTACGATCATGGTGCGGGTACGGTTCTGGTTATCAACGTGCTGGATCCGGCGAAACACAAATCGTCTGTGAGCGCAGAAAAAGTCACCTTTGACAAAGCGACCGATACGGCACAGTTGGCGAACCGCGTGGTTGCCAAGCTGGTCCTGACGGCGGCAGAAGGCAGTCAGCCGTTTGTCGAAGGTCAGGACTATACGCTGGATGCACAAACTGGCGTCCTGAAAAACCTGGGCAAAAATATCGATGCCGCCGCTGTGGTTAGCGCGTCTTATGACTTTGCTGATGTCACGAAAGTGACTGCCGCCGACATCATCGGCAGCATCAACGCCGCGGGCAAACGTACCGGTATGAAGCTGTTGAACGATACCTACAACCTGTACGGCTTCTTTGCCAAGATTCTGATTTCGCCGGTGTTCTGTACGCAAAATAGCGTAACGACCGAGCTGATCGCACTGGCGGACAAACTGGGCGCGATTGCCTACATCGATGCGCCAATCGGTACCACTTTTGCGCAGGCGCTGAGCGGCCGTGGCCCGGAAGGCACGATCAACTTCAACACCAGCTCTGAACGCGCTCGCCTGTGCTATCCGCACGTCAAAGTGTACGACGCGGAAACCAACAGCGAACGTCTGGAGCCGCTGTCGGCGCGGGCTGCGGGTTTGCGTGCCAAAGTCGATTTGGAAAAAGGTTTCTGGTGGTCATCATCCAATCAGGAAATCAAAGGGATCACCGGCGTAGAGCGCCAACTGTCCGCAATGATTGACGATCCGCAGAGCGAAGTGAACCTGCTGAACGAGCAGGGCATCAGCACCATTTTCAACAGCTACGGCTCCGGTCTGCGTCTGTGGGGCAACCGCACCGCAGCCTGGCCAACCGTGACGCACATGAAGAACTTCGAAAACGTGCGTCGTACTGGTGATGTGATCAACGAATCCATCCGCTATTTCAGCCAGCAGTACATCGACATGCCGATCAATCAGGCGCTGATCGATGCGCTGGTGGAATCCGTCAACGCCTACGGTCGCAAGCTGATCGGTGATGGCGCACTGCTGGGCTTCAAGTGCTGGTTCGATGCCGCGCGTAACGAACAAACCGAACTGGCGGCAGGGCACCTGTTGCTTAACTACAAATTCACTCCGCCGCCGCCGCTTGAGCGACTGACCTTTGAGACGGAGATCACCTCGGAATACCTGGTAACGCTGGAGGGCACTAACTGATGGCCGGGAAAATTGAAGTAAACCGTATTACTAACGCCAACATCTACATCAACGGCACCAACCTGCTGGGGCGTGCGCAGGAAATCAAACTGCCGGATGTCTCCATGATTATGCAGGAGCACAAGGCGCTGGGCATGGTCGGCAAGATCGAACTGCCTGCGGGCTTCGACAAGCTGGAAGGTGAGATCAAATGGAACTCATTCTACCGCGAAGCGATGCTGGCGGCGGCGAACCCTTACCAGTCGCTGGCGCTACAGTGTCGCTCCAGCGTGGAACGCTACGGCTCACAAGGCCGTATCGAAGAAGTGCCGCTGGTTACGCACATGACCATCATGTTCAAAAAGAATCCGCTGGGCACGTTCAAACAGCACGAAAACCCAGATTTTAGCAGCGCGTTCAACTGCACCTACATCAAGCAGGTGATGAACGGTGAAGATCTGCTGGAACTGGATTATATGTCCAACATCTTCATGGTGGGCGGCGTGGATCAACTGAACAGCTACCGCGCCAATATCGGCGGTTAATTTATCTTCCAGGCCCGCCAGTGGGGCGGGCGTTTCTATCAATCAATGAGGTGACTATGTCAGCAAAAGTATTTGATATTATCGACTTGGAAAATAATATTCATTTTCAATGCCGCGAAGATGTCTACATTTTGGATGCTGCGGAAGAAGCGGGTTTTGATTTACCGTATTCCAGCCGTGCTGGCGCGGATCCTTCATCGGTAGCACGTTTGATTTCTGGTCAAGTCGATCAAAGCGATGGTTCCTATTTAGATGACAACCAGAAAGCGGCCGGCTTCTTTCTGACTGATACCTCTTACCCGCTAAGCAATTGTGTTGTTCGCTTCTATGCAGAAGATGAGCTGCATCATTAATTATCAATGTTCGCGTTATCGTAATGAAAGGGGCTTCGGCCCCTTTCTTATGCCCGCCATTTTCGTTTTCTAATTCACTTTAAAATCGTTATTCCGCACCATACGCGATACTGCTCCCGACATTTACTAAGGAGCCGTTATGCACACTGAAACCTATTCTCTGCAATTCCCTTATACCACCTCTGCTGGTCAACGCGTGGAGTCCATTTCGCTCAAGCGTCTGAAAGTCAAAGACATCAAAGCAGTGAAAAAAATCAGCGATGACCCAAGCAACTGGGACGACGCGCTGCTGTCACGCATGACCGGTCTGGTGCCGGAAGACATCGATGAGATGGACGCGCAGGACTACATGGCGCTGCAAAAACGATTTCAGCAACTACTTGGGTTGGATAACGCAGCCGGCGCTGCTGTGGAAAGCGCAAGCCCTGCTGGCGAGGTGGTTTCGCTTTCAGCCGAGTGAGATTGATGCGCTTGAACTGGACGACTTTGAACACTGGCTGGATGAAGCCAGCGAACAGATAAAACGTGAGAACGGTGAGGAAGACTGATTACTGACAGGATTAATTAGGCCACCATCCACCCAACCCGGCCAGCGACAGGACGCTGGCCGTTTTCCTCCCTCACCACCTGTCTTCTTCCCCCGCTTATCGCTCGTCCTTTTCCTCGTTTTATCCCCGGTTTGTGATGGGGAAACCACACTGGAGCGGCGCAAGCCGCCGTCTCCGATCCGCCCCGCAAGGGGCTTTTCTGAATGAGAGTGAACCGTGGATATGCTTTTAAACGGTGTCATGCTGGGCAGGGCGTTTGGCGCCACGCTGGATGACACAAAAAAATCGCTGCAGCCACTTAGCGATAAACTCAAACAAGCTGAGGAGTGGCAACGTCTGTTTAATCAGTCGCTGGAGCGTTTTGGCAATGTCAGTTTGCGTAGCACACAAGTGACGTCCCGACTGAGCCAGTCACTAAGTAAATTGGTAACCAATCAGGAACGGCTGGAGAGTATCCAGTCACGTCAGGAAACGCTACGTAGCCGTCGTGGTGAACTCGCCGAGGATTTTCAGACTAAGCGTGCGCAGTTTGATTCTGTCATGAAGCCGATTGTGGCGTCGGTCACACGCTATGCGTCGTTTGAGACGCAGTTGCGTGGCATTAGCGTTGCTCATGGGATATCGAGTGAGCAAGAAAAGTTGATGGGGCAGCGCCTGCGTCAATCTTCTCAACAGGTGAACCAAAAGCCAGATGCATTGCTCGGTAGTGCCGGGCAACTGCTTGCTTACGGCATGTCACCGGATCAGGCAACGGATGTTGCGGCAGTTTTAGGGGAAACGTCAACGGCCTCTGGCGCGGCGTTGTCCGATCTTACTGCACTGTCGGCCACATTAGATGACGTGTTTAACCTGAAAGGTGCTAAGGCGCTGGAGGAATCCTTCTCCCGTATGCTGGCGGGCACTAAACAGGGGTTCTCCATGGCGTCGATGACGCAATATGCGACTGCGCTGGCTCCAGGATTTACGGCAATGGGAGCGACGGGCAATCAGGCGCTGAGTCAGTTGGTTTCCAGTCTGAGCGCGACAAAAGGCGCGGATACGGAAGCGAACACGGCTGCCCGGCTGGAGAGCTTTATGAATGCCGTGGGACGAACCGACATTGCCGACAGTTACTACAACGCGGGCGTAGATTATAACGCGTCACTAAAAAGCTATATGAAAGGCGGCTATTCACAGTACGACGCTGCGGTTCAGATTAGTAACCAATTCATCGACAGCAAAGGTAGCCAATTCCAGCAACTGTGGGATAAGGCAAGTAAAGCGGGCAACGTCGACGCACAGCAAAGTTTAATGCAGAGCTACGGGCTGCAGGAGGTGTTCCGTACGCCAGAAGCGGTAAATCATGCGATGTCGATGAAACAGAACTGGCAGAGCTATCAAGCTAACCAGCAGGTGATGAATAGCCCGGCCGCTACGCAAACGCTGGGTCTCGACTTCGCCCGACAGAATGACACATTGACCGCGCGCTGGAATCGAATGACAACGTCGTTGCTGAATATTGCACTCAATGTGGGTGAAGCGCTGGTGCCAGTATTGGTTTCTCTGAGTGATGCGCTAATCCCCATTTTGGATCAATTGGTGACCTGGACGGCGGCGAACCCTGAACTGGTTCGCGGGATCGTGATGGCCGTTGCTGGTTTCTTCGCGTTCAGAATGGCATTGAGCGGGGCGAAACTGGGGATTACCACGTTGTTATCGCCTTTGCAGAGCGTTTGGGGCGGTATTTTGCAAGTTCAGCGCGGCTGGCAATTGTTCAATGCGGGATTAAGAACGACGGGCGTATTGCAAGGTGTGGGAGCGGCGCTGAACTGGTTGGTTGGCGGAGCCGGAACATTAGGGCGCATGCTTGGCGGTATGTTAAGTAGTGGCTTGATGATGGCAGGCCGAGCAATATTGGTGCTGGGGCGCTTGCTGCTGACAACACCAATTGGTTGGATAATTACCGCGATTGTAGGAGTAGTTGCATTGATTTACTACTACTTTGATCCAATCGCTGCATTTTTCAAAGATCTCGGTTCAAAAATTGGCAATGCTTTCGATGCGGGTCTGGAAGCACTCAATAATGCGGTATCTGGTGGCGTAGTGGGTATTACAGCCTTACTGCTCGATTGGTCACCCTACGGTGTGCTGTATTCCATCTTTGCTGATACCGTTAGCGAACTGGGTATTCAGCTTCCCAGCAGCCTCAGTGAGCTCGGTGGCGTGATTATTGACTCCTTGGTTAAGGGGCTGGTCAGTTATTTCCCCGAACTAAAAAATGTCCTGAAAACGATCGATGAGTTTATTCCCGATAGTGTTAAAGACTTTCTGGGTATCGGCTCGAAAAAAGTGTCTGTAGAAGCCAGCGGTCAATCTGTGGCTGCCAGTGTTATGACTCCATCCGTTCTGCAACCCACTCAAGTATCTGCATTGTCGCTACAGCCGACGCAGCATGTTGAATCACCTAAGGCTGAAAAGGACGTGGGGCTCGTAGCAACGCCGCAACAGCGGGTTGCAATGACATCATCTGTCGGTGGAGCGAAAGGTAAGTTAGTCAGCGCAGCCCCTTCCGAACGTGTTCAGGTCGCTTTCTCACCCACCATTTATCTCAACGGCCAGAAGGCCGCGCCAACGCCTGAAATGACGAAGACGCTGACGCTTAGTATGAATGAACTGGAAAATATGTTGAACAAGCTGCTCGCTCAGCGTGAGCGCAGGGGGTACGCCTGATGTTTGCGGTATTAGGAGATATTGAATTTAAAGTGACCGCCTACTGGGACGGCTTTAATTCGTCATTCGGGGCAGATTATGCCGAGCATGGCCGTATTGAGGGTAAACCCGGTCTGCAATTCATCGGCGCGAAGCTGGACGAGATTCGCATTAGCCTGGTGTTTCACCAGCAATATTGCACGCCGGATGTGGAACTGAAGCGGTTGAATGAGGCGATGCGAGCGCATCAGGCGATGGCGTTGGTCTTCGGTAATGGGGACTATCGCGGCTGGTTTGTGATTACGGCACTGACCTCGACCAGCCAACATACCGACGCGAAGGGCAACGTATTGGCTATGAATGCTGAACTGACGCTACGCGAATACATTGGCGATCCGAAGAATCCCCTCAAGCCGCCAGCGATACAGACGCCTGTTCCTAACGTCAGCGCAATCACCAAGGCGGTCGAGAAAGTGAACGACTTTGCGACCTCGTTACGTACGGCCGTTACGTATGCCAAGAAGGCGCAGTCTGCCTTTAAAGCGGCGAAAACCACGGTGCAGATTGTAAAACGGATGAAGAAAAATCCCGAAACGGCGCTGTTGCAAGTTCCCGGGCTGTTAACGCAAGTCGGGAATGTATTGACGCCGTTAAGTGAGGTGGAGCCCGCGTTTAAAAAAACGGCAGAAGCCATTTCTGATGCCGCCGTTCAGGCAGAAAAGATGATGCCTGAAATTACGGCGGTGAATAAAGCGGCGAATGATGTGCTGAAACAGGTCAGGCAAGTTGCCGACTTGTTGCAGGGCGTCGACAGTAAAAACGTCATCGAGAGGGTGGAAGCCATCAGTAAACATGTTGATGCAGCTAGCGACACGTTTAAAGGCGCGGAACCTGCGCTGAGCAAACTGACGGCGGAAATTGTGAAGAGGGTTGAAGCATATGCACCTTGAACATATCACTACACAGGGCGAACGCTGGGATACCTTGTCCTATCGGTATTACGGCGATCCGCTCGGCTATCCGCGGATCATTGCCGCGAACCCGCATATTCCGATTGTGCCACTGTTGCCATCAGGCCTGGTGGTGCTGATTCCGATTATTGAACAGGCAGAAGCCAGTAATGCGGAGGACACCCCACCATGGCTGCGTTAACGGAAGAACTAACCTTGCTCTCGCCCGCCGTGTCGGACGTGCTGCAACCGGCGTTCACTCTGTGGTATCAGCAGAAAGACATCACCAATGATATCGCGCCGTATGTCACCAGCGTGACGTATACCGATAGCATCAAGAATGAATCGGATGCGATCGAGGTCAGGCTCGACGATACCGACGGCCGCTGGATGGATAAGTGGTATCCCGGTACAGGCGATACGTTATCACTCAAGCTGGGCTATCGCGGTGAAACGCTGTTTAACTGCGGCACGTTCTCGATTGATGAGATTGAGGTTAGCGCACCGCCCAGCGAAGTGATGATTCGTGGCGTCGCGACATCGGTCAACCGTGCATTGCGAACCAAGTCAAATCGCGGTTTTGAAGATACGACGCTAGCCGCCATTGCGACACGCATCGCGAAAAAGCATCAGTTGATGCTGGTAGGCAAGATTCAAATCATCAAGATCGATCGTGTTACGCAATATGCGGAAACCGATGTCGCTTTTCTAAAGCGGCTTGCCAGCGAATATGGCTATGTCGTGAAAGTGGTTAGCGACCAGCTGATTTTTTCTCATCTGGCAACACTGCGCAGCCAGGCACCTGTTCGACAAATCAAGCCAACGGATGTCGCGCGTTTTTCACTGCGCGACACCATCAGCCACGTCTATAAAAACGCCAAGACGAAATATCAGAAAGGGAGTGAAAAGAAACTGATGGTTTATGAAGCTGACGGAGGCGTGAAAAGCGAAATGAAGTCTGCTGGCGCCGAGACCAGTGCAGATACGTTGAAAGTTAACGCCCGCGCGGCGGATGCCTCTGGTGTGCGGATGAAAACGGATGCTGTGTTGGATGCGCATAACGAAAAGCAACAAACGGGATCGATGACGCTGATGGGCAGTCCACAATTGGCGGCGGGGAATAAAGTGGAGCTGGTGTCGTTCGGCCAACTTTCTGGTCAGTGGTTGATCGAATCGGCTCGCCATGTTCTGGAACGGGGTAGTGGTTACACCACGGAGATTGGGTTGATTCGCGGGCCGATTACAGCGGGCAAGAGAAAATCGGACAGTGGAAAAACGCTGGTGACTTACCACCCGGATGGCAGCCAGACAACACAAACGGTTAAGAGTAAAAAGGATGTGGGGTTATGAGTTTATCTCGTCGAATTGGCACGATCAGTGCGCTGGATGAGGTTCGCGTGATGGTGCGCGTCCGTTTACCTGAGTGTGACAATCTGCGAACGGCCTGGCTGCCGGTATTACAGCGCAATACGCAGAACAATAAGGATTACTGGTTGCCGGATATTGGCGAACAGGTTGAAGTGCTGCTGGATGACAACGGCGAAGATGGTTTGGTGCTGGGGGCGATTTACTCCGTTGTTGATGTACCAACGTTGGCAGATAAGGACAAAAGGGCGGTAACGTTCGCTGACGGTGCGCATATTGAATACGATCGCCGAACGCATACGTTAACGATCAACGGCGGCGTGCAGCATATTGCGATTAGTAGCGGGACTGACGTGGTAGTTAACGCGCAGCGCGTCACTATCAATGCGCCAGAAACGACGGTGACTGGCAAGCTTCTGGTACAAGGGCAACTCACCTACGAGAGCGGGATGTCCGGTTCCGGCGGTGCCAGCCTCAGCGGTGATGTCAGCATCTCCGGCAACGTCAGCGCCAGCGGCAGCGTCATGGACGCCGGCGGCAACTCCAACCACCACTCGCACTAGCGTTTTCCTAAACCGCTTTAATATTCCTTCCTTTCACCGGGGGCGACAATAGCCCCCTATGAAAACTCAATCTGTTTTTTGGCAACCGGCGCTGCAACGTTCTGGCGAGATCGTCGAAGGAACGGCAGATATCATGCAGGCGATTCACATCATCCTGCGGACACCCTGCGGCAGCGACCCACATCGGCCTGACTTTGGTAGCAATCTACATCTGTATCTCGATTATCCGATCGATCGTGCGATCCCGCATGTCGTCAGGGAATCGGTAGACGCGATCAAACGATGGGAACCTCGCTGCCAGCTATTGGCGGTTAAACCTTCTGTGAATGGGGCTCACCTGACGCTGCACGTTAGCTGGAAAACCGCTAACGGCGCGACACAGACCACGGAGTTGTTATGGCGCTGACAGAACCCAATTTTATTGAACGCGATGCGGCGAAGATTACCGCCGAAATGATCGCGAAATATGAAGCTGATTCGGGGAAAACACTCTATCCGGCGCAGGCCGAACGCCTGCTGATCAACCTCTTTGCTTACCGGGAAACTTTATTGCGTAGCGCGGTCCAGGAAGCCGCCAAGCAGAACCTGGTCGCGTTTGCTCGTGCACCGATGCTGGATTATCTGGCAGAACTGGTCGGCGTCTCCCGTTTAGCGGCACAGCCAGCGCGTGCAGAGCTTCGCTTTACCCCCGAAACACCGTTAGTCAGCGATCTGCTGATTCCTGCGGGCACGCGCGTTAGCGCATCGGATAGCGTGATCTTCACTACCGACAGCGACGCACTGCTGAGAGTGAACGGTAGCGGCGTCACCGTGTTGGCGACCTGTACCGAAAGTGGCGATGTGGGCAATGACTGGCTGCCTGCCCAGATCAGTACGCTGCTGGATGAGATTGGCGACAGCGATTTAAGCGTTGTCAATATCACCAAAAGCAGCGGCGGTTCCGCCGAGGAAGATGACGATCGCCTGCGTGAACGTGTTCAACTGGCACCGGAATCGTTCAGTACGGCGGGATCGAAACTGGCGTATCGCTTCCATGCGATGCGGGCACACCAAAACATTGTCGATGTGGCGGTGATGTCGCCCGAACCGGGTGAGGTGGTGCTGTATCCGTTACTCAGCACTGGCCTGCCGGACAGCAGCATGCTCTCGCTGGTGGAAAGTTTTTGCTCCGACGAACAGGTGCGCCCACTGACGGATTTTGTCTCTGCCAAATCCCCCACGCAGGTGGATTATGCCATTAACGCCAAATTGACGCTGTTTAACGGCGAACAGGCTGGTGTCGTTCAGGCTGCGGCAGAGAAAGCGGTGCAGGCTTGGGTTGAGACTCGTGCAGCCACGCTGGGGCGTGACATTGTCCCAAGCCAGATTATCGCCACGTTATCCATCCCCGGCGTGTATCAGGTGGAGCTCGTTTCGCCGTCATTGATGGTGCTTGATGACAGTGAATGGGCGAACTGTACAGGCATCAATGTCAGCGTCGTCGGGGTGTCGAATGGCTGATTCACTACAACTGCTACCACCGCCGCTGGCGGCTGACGCCAGCTTTCGTTCGCTGGCGGAGCTGGCCGACCGCTTGGATGACATCGATCTGAATGCTTTGCTGGTTTATCTGATTGATATCACTGACGGCAGTGTGTTGCCCTGGCTGGCAGAGCAGTTCTCGTTGTTTGGCGACGGCTGGGAACTGGCGGAATCGGATGATTCCAAACGTGCGCTGATCAAAGCCTCTATCGATCTGCATCGCAATAAAGGAACACCCTGGAGCATTAAAGAGAGTATCCGCCGCTTTGGCTTCGGTGACAGCACGTTGATCGAGAACATTGGCCGCCTGAGCTATGACGGTGAAACCACCTACAACGACCTGTATGTGCACGGCGACAAAGCCGCGTGGGCAGTTTATCGCGTGCTGCTAAAACAACCGATTACCAACGATCAGGCCAGCATGCTGCGCAATGCCATTGGGATGCTTGCCCCAGCGCGATGTCATCTGGCCAGCATCGAATATTGGGCCGTGCCTATCCGCTACAACCGGACGGCAACTTACGACAGTAACTACAATCATGGGAGCGCTTGAACATGGCGAATTTGTCAGAGAACCCACAATGGGTTGACGGCATTTACCAAATCGAAACGTCAGATCCGGTCGTGGGTGGACCGGACGGCGTTTCAAACCGGCAGGCTAAAGAACTGGCCAGTCGTACCAGCTATTTGAAAAAAGAGCAGGAAAAAACGGGCAGCGATCTGGCGACACACGCCGCCGCCGCCGATCCGCATACGCAATATGCGCCGAAGGCGAGTCCCACTTTCACTGGCACGCCGAAGGCGCCAACGCCGGCAACTGACAGCAATAGTCAGCAGGTGGCGACGACGGCGTTTGTGAAATCTGTTAGTGCAACGAAATTGGCGAAAGACCAAAACGGGGCGGATATTCTGGATAGAGAACTGTTTAACCGCAATCTTGGTTCATCGCGTGCATATAGTTCCTCGATCCCTATTGGAGGAAGTGCCGGTTTATGGACAACAGCTGAGTTTATTGGCTGGTTAGAAAGTCAGGGTGCCTTTGTTCATGCCTATTGGGTGTGTCGTGGATCGTGGTCATATTCCCACAATAAAATTATCTCTGATACAGGGTGTGGTCAGATACCACTGGCTGGCTCCGTTGTTGAGGTTATGGGGCAAAACGATGCCACGACAATCAGGGTAACTACGCCTTCAACAACGCCAGCTGGGCTTAATGATTCAGCGAATGCTCAATTCACTTATGTCTACAACGGTGTTGATTATTCTCCTGGTTGGCGACGTGATTACAATACGAAAAACAAACCTACCGCGGCTGATGTAGGTGCGTTACCTGAGAAAGCAGTCGCTCAGGCGGCGGTAAAACTTGCAACACCCCGGACAATCAACGGCGTGCTGTTTGATGGCACCGCTAATATTGCGCTGACTGCCGAAAATCTCGGTTTAGGAGAAACGGTAAATCTTGCTGCTGGTGCTTTGGAAAAAGCCAAAAACGGTGCGGATATTTCCGACAAAATAGCGTTTTACAGTAACGTGTCATTACGTGGAACGCTGGGTAACGGTATGACATTCGCCAACTGTGATAAATCGGGTGACTATGTTGTGATGATAACCGATCCCAATACTGTTTCTGATATGCCGACGTATAAAGGTCAGAAACTGTATGGATACGGTGTACTACATGTCTCTCGGCGCGATAATTTTGTCGGGCAAGAATATATCAACCATAGTGGAGACTATGCCTGGCGGCAGAAATGGGATGATGGTGTTTATGCGCCTTGGGTGATTGCACTAAGCTCGTCTCGCGTACCGACAGCAACTGATGTAGGGGCATATACCAAAGCAGAGACAGATACCCATGTCACTGCTGCAATTACAACTGCTAATAATGCCGCAACGGAAGCAGCGAGTGCCAATGCTAACGCTAATAGTCGTGTACCGTCCGTGCGCAAGGTGAACGGTAAAACATTAACAGCAGATATCATGTTAACGGCGGATGATGTAGGCGCTATGCCTGCAAATTCATCTGGTACGAGAATATGGATTTCAGGTGAATACCCACCAGTAGCAAGCACGCCACTTGTGGTGACCCATGGGTTGGCCAATATCAATCCTTTGCACTGTCGTTGTGATGTTTTGGTTAAATGTATTGTTGCTGAAGGTGAATACCGTGTAGGCGATTTTGCTATTAACCCTATGACGCTTTTTATACAAAACAGCGTCGGACATCCTTACTCGTTATTGCCTGCATTGAATACTAGCACTATTCAGTTGAACATGATGCATCATCTTGTCGCGTCATTTAAAACCAGCACAATAGGCAATCAACAACTGAATATGTCTAATTGGCGTTTCATTTTCCGCATTTTTTACTAGATGTGTCGTAGATGGATATCCAATGTGGGGTCAGAAAGACAACTGAATTTAATTGGTAATGGAACAGAAGGAGCTCGTCTAGCGACAGAAGACGAAATTGACGCTCAAAAACATAGTTCTGGTAAGTTTGATATCATGGTGAAACAAGCTAATGGGTCGATCGTCAAAATCGGTCAATAACGCAAAACTGATATAATACACGGTGGTTATAAAAAATCGTGCCCATAAACTTGTCATTATAAATTAGCGGACGTGGGGCCCACCTACAGCAAGATGGTGGGCTTTTTCCTTCTATATCTTATGGTCATGCATAATCCACTTGCTTTGTCTGCACGTGGTGTTTGTTCGTTGTATTCCTATTACCAGCCAAAAAGCGGCGCGATAGCAATTTCCTCTGCGCCAGAGTGACCAGAAACCCGGTAAACATGTTATTTTCATTGATAAGTTCTTTACTGTGTCGCCGCAAATGAGAGGCCAGCATGGATTACACCAAAATTATCAAAGAAGTTGGGCGCGGGAAAAATCATGCGCGTGATGTCGATCAGGCCACGGCTTATGAACTGTATAGCGCGATGCTGCGCGGTGACGTACCGGATCTGGAACTCGGTGGGCTGCTGATTGCGTTTCGCATCAAAGGCGAATCTGAAGCTGAGATGCTGGGCTTTTATCAGGCGATGAACGAGCATGTGTTGCGCCTGACGCCGCCTGCGGGTTTTCCTATGCCCATCGTGCTTCCCAGCTATAACGGGGCACGTAAGCAGGCTAATCTGACGCCGCTGTTGGCGCTGCTGTTGGCAAAACTGGGTTTTCCGGTCGTGGTACATGGCGTCAGCGACGATCCGACTCGTGTCACCAGCGCGGAGATTTTGCGTAACCTCGGCGTCACGATTGCGGGCAATGCCGAGCAGGCTCAGCGCGAACTTGATAACGGTAGTCCGGTGTTTATCCCAGTTTCGACGCTGTGCCCGGCCATCGATCGCCAGCTACAGCTGCGCTGGCGTATGGGGGTGCGTAATAGCAGCCACACGCTCGCCAAGGTGGCAACGCCCTTTGGTGAAAGCGACGCGCTGCGTGTTGCCAGCGTTTCCCATCCTGAATATGTTTCCCGCGTGGGGACGTTTTTTAATGATATCAATGGGCGTGCGCTTCTGATGCACGGCACGGAAGGGGAGGTTTACGCCAACCCGCAACGCTGCCCGGAAATTCATTTTATCCATCAGCAGAATACCAAGGTACTGCAACTTCGGCAGGATATCAGCGTCGCACCCGATGCGTTGCCGATTGCGAAGGATGCCGCTACCACCTCGCGCTGGACGGTACAGTGCCTGACGGGTGAAATTGCGATACCGCAGGCGATTCGTCTGCAACTGGCGTGCTGTCTGGTTGCTGCCGGCGAAGCGGCGACAATGGAACAGGCGGTCGCTACGATTAAGAAGCGCCTTGGCTGACGGGTTCGCCGGAGCGGATGTGGACGCGGTTTATCACGCCACACCATGCTGTCAGGCGGCTGTCATTTGAAGAGAGAAGGAATAGCATGCAACAGGTAGCGGACTATTTTAATGCCTTGAATCGCGACTATCTTGCGGTCCATCAGGCGAAAGAAGAGCTGTTTTGGCAACTGTATATGGGAACGGGCAACGATGAGGTGTCCGAGCGTTTCTCCGCCGCAGAGAGTGCGTATAAGCGCTTTATTTCACAGCCGCAGCGTCTGGCTGAGCTAAGAGCCCATCTTGCGACACTGGAAAACAGCCCGCGTAATGAGCAACAGCAGGCGCTATTACACGGCTTGCAAGGCTGGTATCGGTTTTTCGACTGTAATGTGATTGAAGATCCACAGGCTCAGGCGCTGATGGATGAGATCATTGCCGCCGAAAGTGCGCTATACGCCAAGCGTAAATCCTATGAAATGACGCATCTGGATGCTAAGGGTGAACGTGTTTCCGCCTCACTTGGGGAACTGCTGACCAACCAGGCGACCAATGATACCGAAGCCTATCGTCAGAGCTCCCAGCAGGCGCTGCGCTCCCTTGAACAGTGGCTGTTGCAGAACGGTTTCCCCGAGCTGATTTCACTGCGCAACCGCTTCGCTCGCCAGATGGGTTACCGCAACTATTTTGACTACAAGGTCAATAAAACGGAGCGGATGACGCCGGAGCAGCTTTTTGCCATCCTCGATCCTTTCGAAGAACAGACCCGTGAAGCGAATGCGCGTAGCCTGAAAAACCTGGCGAATGAAAAGGGCGACGATGCGCTGCAACCGTGGAATATTCGCTATGCCAGCGCGGGTGATGTAACGCGTCAGCTCGATCCTTATTTCCCTTTCTCAGCGTCGCTGGAGCGCTGGATTAACAGCTTTAAGCGATTGCGCATTGGGTTTAACGGTGCAGAAATGCAGCTCGATTTGCTGGTACGCAAAGGTAAATACGAGAACGGTTTTATGCACGGCCCGGTGCCGCCGTTTGTGCAGGAAGGAAAATGGGTTCCGGCGCGGATTAATTTCACCAGTCTGGCAAAACCGGATCAGATCGGCAGTGGTGCCAGTGGTATTAATACGCTGTTCCATGAAGGTGGACACGCCGCGCATTTTGCCAATATTAAGCAGAATGCGCCCTGTTTTTCACAGGAGTTTCCGCCAACGTCGATGGCCTATGCCGAAACGCAGTCCATGTTTTGCGACAGCCTGCTGGGTGACGCTGACTGGTTAAAACGCTATGCAAAGAATGCGCAGGGAGAGACGATTCCTGATGAATTGATCCGTGCGGATATCAGCACGCAGCAGCCAATGCGCGCTTTCAATGAGCGACACATCCTGCTGGTGCCGTACTTTGAGTGGCAACTCTATTCATGGGACGACGAGGCGCGTACGCCGGAAGCAATGACAAAACTGGCGCGCGATACCGAGCAGCGCATTTTGGGTATTAGCGGTAGCCCGCGCCCGACGCTGGCGATCCCTCATCTGCTGTCAATGGAATCGGCGTGCTCTTATCAGGGGTATCTGCTGGCGTTGATGGCGGTGGAGCAGACGCGCAGCTATTTCCTGCAACGCGACGGCTATCTGACGGATAACCCCGCTATCGGGCCTGATTTAGCGCAGCACTATTGGCTGCCGGGTAATAGCGTCAGCCATGACGATACGCTGCGTAGCCTGACCGGTGAGGGTTTCAACCCCGCCTATCTGGCACAGGCTTGTAATCTGACGGTCGATGAAGCCTGGCAACAGGCGCAGGGCACGATGGCGCAGTCGGCTACGCGCCCTCAGCCTGCAGCGGATTTCGATCTGTCAGCTCGTATTCGCGTGGTCGATGGTAGCCGCGTGCTGGCGGATAATGCGCAGGGTGATGAGAAGATGTGTCAGGATTTTGCGGCGTTTATTGAGCAGGCCTATCCACACTCAGAGGCATAATGTTCGCTAACATAGCGAGTAAGAAAAAGGGGGCGAAAGCCCCCTTGTTGATCAGGATACGTGTTGCAGGAATTCACGCAGACGGTCGCTGGGTGGATTCGTAATCAGCGTTTCCGGGTCGCCATCTTCTGCGATGCGGCCTTTATCAATAAAAATCAGACGTGAAGCCACTTTATGGGCAAAGCCCACCTCGTGGGTGACGATGACCATCGTCATGCCTTCTTCGGCCAGATCTTTCATGACGGTCAGCACTTCGTGACGCAGTTCCGGGTCGAGGGCTGACGTTGGCTCATCAAACAACATCAGCTTCGGTTTAACGGCTAACGCGCGGGCGATGGCTACACGCTGCTGTTGACCACCGGAAAGCTCGGAAGGGTAGTGATGAGCGCGTTCTGACAGGCCCACTTTCGCCAGTAGTTCCAGCGCCAGCTTCTCGGCATCGGCTTTGTTCGCGCCGCGTACCCGAATAGGGCCGAACGCGACGTTTTCCAACGCGGTGAGATGCGGGAACAGATAAAACTGCTGGAATACCATCCCGGCTTCCTGACGGATCAAACGCTCGTCAACGCGCGGGTCGTTCACTTTCAGGCCGTCAACAATCAATTCGCCGCTGGTAATTTCTTCCAGCTTATTGATGCAGCGCAGCAGGGTGGATTTACCCGAGCCTGAAGGCCCGATGATGACCACCACTTCACCCTGGCCGATGGTGAGATCGATATTGTGTAAGACCTGTGTCTTGCCAAAGTGTTTGGATACGTTTTTAAATTCAATCATATAATCTTAAGTCTTCTTTCCAGACGACGCAGAATAAAGCTGAGGATTAGCGTGATGCACAGGTAAATAATGGCAACCGCAGTCCAGATTTCCAGCGCACGGAAGTTGCCCGCGATGATTTCCTGCCCTGAACGAGTCAGTTCAGCTACGCCGATCACAATAAACAGCGACGTATCTTTGATGCTGATAATCCACTGATTACCCAGCGGCGGCAGCATGCGGCGCAGGGCAAGTGGGGCAATCACATGGCGCAGCGTCGCGCGGCGAGACAGCCCAAGCGCCAGGCCCGCTTCACGGAAGCCGTTATGAATTGACAATACCGAACCACGGGTGATTTCCGCGATGTAAGCACCGGAGTTAATCATAATGGTCACCACGGCGGCGGCAAAAGGATCAATCCGCACGGACGTGAAGATCATCGGCAGGGCGAAGTAAATAAACATCACCTGCACAACAATCGGGGTACCGCGAATAATTTCAATAAAAACGAGCGAGATGCGGCTGGAAAACCAGCCGCCGTAGGCGCGGGCAAAACCCGCGACCACGCCAATCACCAGGCCGCCAAGCAGACCCAGAACAGAAATCAACAACGTCATTTTTGCCCCTTCCATCAGGAGGGGCAGAGAAGGCCAAATGGCACTCCAGTCAAACTGCATGGAATATCTCCAGATTAAATCGGCAATTACTTAGGTTCTACGCCAAACCACTTCTTGTAGATCTCAGCATAAGTGCCGTTTTCACGCAGTGTTTTCAGGGCGCCATTCACTTTTTCACGCAGCTCATTGCTGCCTTTCGGGAACGCGATGCCGTATTGCTGGGCTTTAATAGAGTCACCTACCGCTTTAAACTGGCCATTGCCTGCAGTTTTGATGAAGTAGAGGATATTTGGTGTGTCGTGCAGCACGGCGTCAGCACGGTTGGTGCCCAGTTCCATATAGGCGTTGTCGATGTTCGGGAACTGGCGCAGATCTTTGGTTTTGATATTGGCTTTCGCGTAATCAACGGAACCTGTGCCGCTCTTCACCGCAACCACTTTACCCGCTAAATCCTGCTCGCCTTTGATATCGTTGTTGTCTGCTTTGACCATCACCAGCAGGCCGCTGTTGTAATAGCCGTCAGAGAAATCGATTGCTTTTTTGCGCTCTTCAGTAATGGTAATACCTGCAAGCGCCAGATCGATGTTACGCGTTTGTAGTGCAGGAATAATGCCGCCGAAGTCCATTGGCTTCAGGGTGTACTTCAGGTTGAGCTGCTTAGCGATAGCATCCCAGAGATCGATGTCAAAACCGACGTACTTGTCGCCTTGTTTGAACTCAAAAGGGACGAAAGCGGTGTCTGTAGCGACAATCAGTTCTTTCTCAGCAGCATAGCTGGATACGCTCATCATTAGCGTCAGTGCAGCCAAAGAGGCCTTAAGTAGTGATTTCATTAAATCCTTCCTATTAGCAGTTGTGGGAGCTTTTTGTTTTACAGGCGTTTTACGCTTTGTTTTACAGGTGTTTTAAGCATAGTACATCGTACAAAAGTGAAGCCTGAGTCAGTTACCCTGTGTTGTGCTTAACCTGTTGCTTTTATTTATTGCCCTGCCAGCGGTGAAATTTTCACCTCCGATTCGCTCAGGCAAGGCGCTGCTATGATTAACTGATTTATACGAGGGAAACAACCGTTGATTGGTGTTATGGCCAATTAATGCAGGCAAAAGCTAATTTTTTGAGCGTCTTAACGGATAAAATGCGTGGTTTGTGCGGGTTGTACCAGAAAAGGGGACCGCTTGAGTGGGGAAGATAGCAGTAAAAAGGCTGCCTAAGCAGCCTTGAAAGCGTTCATCGGACGATAATGCCGATTATTCAATGTTTGATTCAATGAACCACAGGAACTGATCCAGATCGCGTGATGCGGCGGTCAGGATGTCCGCAGAGGCCTCATCTTCCGTTTTACCAATTGCCTTGCGTACGTTGTTGGCGACAATCGCATAACGTTCTGCCAGCGCCTTCAGGTGATCCTGAACGCTATGGATGTTGGTTGGATAGCTTTTGAGTGAGGTTTGTTTACCCACAATTTGCACGGTACCCAGCGCCACACCGCCTATCTGCACCACGCGCTCGGCGATGGTGTCCTGATGGTCAATAATCGAGGTGCGGAAGCCATCCAGCATTTCATGAACGGCGATAAAGTTTGCACCGCGCATGTTCCAGTGCGCCTGTTTGGTAATCAACGACAGGTCGATGAAATCAACAACAAGTTGGTTTAACAGTGCGATCGTCGAGGTTTTAACGCTATCATCCAAATCATTGCGAGTGTAAAGCAGTGCGGACGGTGCTGATTTCACGAGTTTGGCGGTAGACATAATAGTTATCCTCTCTTTAATTATTCATAGTCTTACTGTTCAATGTGATTAATTATAGCAGTGATAAAAATTAATATTGAAAAGAATTACCTATCAAATGAATAGCTCTAGCATAACGATGTTGTGGGTATTTGTAGTCAGGATTTATCTGATATCAATAATGCGGTAAGCCGTAATGTAAGTGCAATATTTTAATTGCCTCTGAAACATCATCTCATATATTGATAAATATCATCATCACTTAGGTGAAAATAGTTATTATTCGTCAGCTATCCTCATTAAAATAGGACGGCAGCGTTGTTTTCCCCTTAAAACAGATGTGTGCGGGTAAAGAGAGTCGTGCAGAATGAGAGTGAATATTATTGGCACCAGTGGAAGTGGTAAATCTACGCTCGCTCGCCGCTTGTCTGAAAAACTGGCTATTCCGTACGTTGAAATGGATGCGTTGTTTTGGCTGAAGGACTGGCAAGAACGGACAGATGTCGATTTTTTTCACTGTCTTGAAAGCGCGTTGGAGCCTGACAGCTGGGTGCTGGATGGCAACTATAATCGAACGCGTGATATCAAATGGCGCAATGTTGATGTCGTGATTTGGGTTGATTACAGCTTTAGCCGTACGCTTTTGCAGGCGGTACGGCGTGCCTCTCTTCGGGCATGGCGTAAAGAGGAACTCTGGAGCGGCACGGGTAATAAAGAGTCTTTTCTCCGCAGTTTCCTTAGTCGGGATTCAATTATCCTCTGGACAATAAAAACCTATTCAAGAAACCGGAAACGGTATTTGGCGGATTTAGCCGACCCGTGCTATCGCCATATCCGTTTTATTACTTTGCGTTCTCCTCGGGAATGTGAAATTTTTCTGCAACACTTCCCAAAGGAAATACACACTCATTCTGCTTGAGTCGTTACTTTGGCTGCACCCGCCGGTTTTATCGTCAGCGTTGCGCCGATTGACGCGATGATAATAAAGATAAGCGCCATCCACTGTATGAACGATAGATGCTCACCGAGGAAGAGGATCCCGGATAGGGCGGCAATCGCGGGTTCCATGCTCATCAGGGTGCTGAACGTTCTGGCGGGCAGGCGAGTCAATGCCACCATTTCCAGAGAATAAGGAAGTGCGGTGGACAGGATGGCGACGGCAATACCGAGCGGAAGTATTGATAACGAAAACAGCGTGCTCTCGGCGTAATATGCACCGATAGGGCAGAAAATCAGCGCGGCAATGCAGGAACCGATTGCGACGGTTCCCGGCCCATGATTTGCGCCTGCTTTTTGCCCAAACAGGATATAGAGCGCCCAGCAGGCACCGGCACCCACGGCGCAAGTTGCCCCCGTCAAATCAACATTGCCGATATTGTGACCCAGCGGTAATAAGAACCATAGCCCAGCAACGGCAAGAAAAACCCATAAAAAATCAATAGGTCTGCGTGAGGCTAGCATCGCAACGGCAAGCGGGCCGGTGAATTCCAGTGCGACAGCAATGCCGAGCGGTACCGTCTGCAATGAGAGGTAAAATAGAAAGTTCATCCCGCCTAACGTGATGCCATAAACCAGCAATGGCAGGCGGTTACTGCTAAAGCGCATACGCCACGGCTTGAAGATGATGCACAGAATGATCGTACCAATACCCAGACGCAACGCCGTTACGCCAGTCGCACCAATGAGTGGAAACAGACTCTTGGCCAGAGCCGCGCCGCTTTGGATAGAAAGCATTGAGATAATGATGAGGAATACGGGTACAAATGATGACGAGCGGTGGGAAAATAAGGTCATGCTTTTGGCCTTAAAACAGGTATAACATTCCGTTGCTATTATATCCAATTGTAAACAATTTGTCTGGTATGAATTGACTTTTATTGACCTTTATTTACGCATCATTTAATTGCTTTATTTTTGCTCAATTCAATTAGCATACAAACTGAGCGGGAAATTAAGAATTGTCTGTTTTAGGGCCTTGCGGTGAATTTATTTTTAATCTAACTGTCACAATAAAAAAGCTAATATAATTAGTGTGATAGGTTGATTTTGACAATATTTGTTACATCTAAAGGCTAATTGATAAATATTTATAGGGCGGCAAGTCTCGAACTTCTTTGTTATATTTACGGTGTTAGCTAGTCTTTCATAAAATAAATTTGAGGCTGTAAATATGAAAAAAATCGCGTGTCTTTCCGCTCTGGCTTGTGTATTAGCCGTTGGCGCAGGTTCTGCATTTGCTGGTCAAAGTACTGTAACTGCAGGTTATGCTCAAGGTGATGCTCAGGGCGTACAAAATAAAGTTAAAGGTTTTAACCTGAAATATCGTTATGAGCAAGATAATAACCCACTGGGCGTTATTAGCTCTTTCACTTACCTGGAAAAAAATGGTAGCGATGGCAGTGACTACAGCAAAGGCCAGTACATGGGCTTCACTGCTGGTCCAGCTTACCGTCTGAATGACTGGGCAAGCCTGTACGGTGTTGTTGGTTTCAGCCACGGTAAAGTCACCAATAACGCGACCAACGGTCTGAACAACAGCAGCAATGACGATTACGGCTTCACCTACGGTGCTGGTGTTCAGTTCAACCCAATCCAGGACGTTGCTCTGGATGTGGGCTACGAACAAAGCCGTATCCGCAGTGTTGACGTTGGCGCCTGGGCTGTTGGCGTAGGTTACCGTTTCTAATCTAACCCTGTAGGGGTTGTTTACCCTCAGCGTTGGTTGTTAGATGTGTCGGAAGAATCCGCTCTTTTCAGGGCGGATTTTTTTATGGCGAGCTTCCTGCCCGACACCCTGCGGGCCATCGCAAGCGGCATTTTTTATGTCTGTTTGTCAAAGCTGCAACGAGTTTCGCCCGTCATTTAGTCAGTCACTTTCCAGTCGGTCGATATCCGGTCATCTTTGTCGCCATTGAGCAAAAGCTGCCGTGTCGGTCTGTCATAAGATTTTATCTTGACGTTAAGATTCTTTATGTGAAGATATTGACCATCAAGCAGCAATGATTGGCTCAAGTTATTGAGGTTAGACATGGTAGTGACATCAACGGCCCGCACGCGGGCTTTTCTTTTCTTCACGATTATCCTGTTGGGATTGAATTTACGTCCCGTACTGGCGGGGATTGGCCCGTTGCTGAATCAGATTCAGGCCGCAACGGGTCTGGATGACAGCATGGCGGGCATGTTAACCACGCTCCCGGTGTTCGCTATGGGGTGGTGTGCGTTATATGGCGGTCAGTTGCAGGCACGTCTCGGAGAGTATCGGGGCATCACATTGGGCATTGTGGTGATTGCCCTGGCGTGTGGTGCACGCTGGTGGCTGAATAGCGGTATTGCTCTGCTGGTTAGTGCTGCGCTTGCCGGGGTCGGGATTGCCTTAATTCAGGCGCTGGTGCCGTCGTTTATCAAACTCCATTTTGGCCGTCATAGCAGTCTCCTGATGGGCTTTTATACCACGGCTATTATGACCGGAGCGGCGTTTGCGGCTTCATCGGTTTCTCCGCTGGCAAATGCGTGGGGCTGGCAAAGCGCGCTGGCCTGCTGGGGGATCGTGGCGTTGGTTGCCACAGTGGCCTGGCGGTGTGTACCTAAAGCGTATACCGCGAAGCAGGAGGCGGCGGTCGTTCTGGCGACGCGCAGAAGCGGGATGGACTGGCTGCTGATGGTGTTCTTCGGTATTGGTACGGGTGCGTATACGCTGGTGCTGGCATGGCTGCCACCGTATTACATTCAACTGGGGATGGATGCGACGCAAAGCGGCCTGATGTTGGGCGGATTAACGCTGACGGAGGTGATTTCCGGCTTGCTGGTGTCCACGTTTATCAACCGCTTTCCCGATCGGCGCAGGCTGCTTCTCCCTATTTTGATTGTGATGTTGATAGGGATGATTGGGCTGATCGTCGCGCCGCTGACGTTTACGTATCCCATTATTATCATGCTGGGCATTGGCATTGGTGCACTGTTCCCGCTATCGCTGATTGTGGCGTTGGATCAGGTAACCGAATCACATAAAACCGGTTCACTGATGGGATTTGTGCAGGGCGGCGGCTATATCCTCGCCAGCCTGATGCCGTTGCTGGCCGGTTTTATTCGTCAGCATACGGCGGGTCTGGAACAGGCCTGGATGATTATGACTGTCGGTGTGGTCGTGTTGATTATCATGGCGACCCGCTTTGCTCCGGTGAAGAGCCTGAGTCGCTAAGCGGTTTGTGGTGTTGTAAGCGAGCGGAAACCCGCTCGCTATCATCAATTTGTTGGTGGGCGATAGCGCCATAGCCAGCGCCCGCTCATCAGGCGGCGGTAGTAGAAGAAACCGCGTACAATCCAGTCAAAGAACATCCCCATCCACACGCCGATCACGCCAAAACCGAGCATCACGCCGAGGATATATCCCGCGATGACCCGACATCCCCACATGCCTGCCATTGCCACCCACATGGTGTAGCTGGCGTCTTTTGCGCCTTTCAGGCCGGCAGGGAGCACCCAGGACGCCGCCCAGATTGGCATAAATAGTGCGTTGAGCCACAGGAGGTGTTTTGCCACTTCGATAACTTCCGGCTCATTGGTGTAAAACGACGCCAAAAAGCTGGCGCTGGGCACCGACAGTACGGCAAGTACGCACAGCCCAATATTGGACAGCCAGAAGATGTGCTTCAACTGGCGTGTGGACTGCATAATCTGGCCTTTCCCCAGCCGTGTGCCAACGATAATTGTGGCGGCGGCGCCGAGCGAATTGCCGGGAAGGTTGATCAGCGTTGAGATGGAGAAAGCGATAAAGTTTCCGGCAATGACTTCGGTTCCCATACCGGCGACAAAGCGCTGGGTGATCAGCTTACCGATGTTAAACATCACCGATTCTATGCTGGCGGGAATACCGATACTGAGCACTTCATAGAGAATCGTCAGGGTAAAAGGTGCAAAGTAAGACTTGAAGGGAATACGCAACGCGCCGTTAAAACCGTGCATCAGCGTCAAAATCACGAATACCGCACCGATATAGCGTGAAATGGTGATCCCGATGCCAGCGCCAATAAAGCCGAGGCCATCCCAGGAAAAGGCGCCGTAAATCAGCAGGCTACTGATAGCAATATTGAGGATATTCATCCCAATGTTGATGACCATGGGCAACTTGGTATTGCCTGCTCCTCGCAACGCGCCACAGCCTACCAGCGCGATGGCGACAGCAGGATACCCCCACACCGTCCAGCGCAGGAACGTGAGAGCGAGAGCTTTAACTTGTTCGTCGGCCTGTCCTGCGATCAGATCGATAATCGCTGAACCGGCGAATTCAACCAGCGCGACTAGCAGAAACGATGACAGAACCAGTAATGACATTGACTGGCGAGCTGCAGAACGCGCCTGCTTTCTATTGCGTTGCCCCAGGCTGAACGCGACAACAACAGCAGTCCCCAACGCGACGGCGGTAAAGAAGGCGATGATGACCATATTGAAGCTGTCAGCCAGGCCGACGGCCGCCATGGCTTCTTTCCCCAGCCAACTGACCAGGAAGGTGCTGAAGACCCCCATCAACACGACGCAAAGGCCTTCAATAAAGATAGGGAAGGCGAGCGGTGAGATTTCTCTCCAGAAGAGAACGCGGTTGGAGTAACGCTTTTTATACCAGTCTGTGTCTTTTAATTTTTTCATGAAACGATCTTGGCGGTTTCTCAAGTTTCCCTGTTGGTACGGTAAACAGAGCCACAAGGTGGCTCGCAAATAGCATCATTTTGCACGGTACTTACTCATACCGTTTCATACAGCGACTTACCCATGCAGCTACTGCTGCATTTTGTGCGAGCGCAGCAGCATGGCTGTTTTTTAAAATAGCGTTCCTATTTACAGAGTATCAGCCGCCAAATTGATGTCCAGCGTGGATTGCTTTCCCCGTATGGAAAGTTGTTGCACGTGCCCATTATTTAATTTAGATTTTACTTAATTAGATTTGTCTAAATTAAAGGTGAGACGCAGATCATCAGCGATATCACCTTCCTTGCCAGCTTAACGCCACGTTGAACGGTTGCATTATGACGGGTTTCAGCAGCTCAAAAGAGGATCACGATCATGCCAACGCCACTTGCTATCTCACCCATCCAGGCCCGCAAATTGTTAGATGAAGGTGCGATACTCATTGATATTCGCCAACCGGAAGAGTACGCCCGCGAGCATATCGCACAGGCGAAGCTGCACCCGCTAAATTCCTCTGCTGGATATGTCCTTCCTGATGATGACAGGGAAGGAAAGACGATTATTTTCCACTGTTTATCCGGCATGCGCTCGGAACAGAATGCTGGCTTGCTGGCACAGGCGGGTGCACCCGCAACGGTTTTTCTTCTGGAAGGGGGAATGGCTGCATGGAAAAAGGAGGGGTTTCCGACAGAGGTGAATCATAAACAGCCGATTGAACTGATGCGGCAGGTTCAAATCGCCGCTGGCGTACTTATTTTGAGTGGTGTATTACTGGGGTACAGCGTAAACAGTGCTTTCTTCCTGCTCTCTGGTTTTGTGGGGGCAGGGTTGCTGTTTGCTGGGGTGACCGGTTTTTGCGGTATGGCAAAGCTGTTAATGAAAATGCCGTGGAACCGTGGCACCAAACGCTGATTTGCCGGGATAGACGCTAAAAACTGGCTGAGATAGTAAGCGGAGTGTTAACCACCAAAAAAATAGGGGCAGTAATATGGACATGAAGAACATTCCGTTTGGTACGACTGACTGGTCGCAAATAGAGCCCACCGAGCACCGGGGCGACACGGGGATCGCCTACTGGCGAACGCAGCGTTTTGATAATATTCGGGTTCGTATTGTGGAGTATACACCCGGCTACCTGGCCGATCATTGGTGCTCAAAAGGGCATATTCTGCTGTGCCTTGAGGGCGAACTTCATACTGAATTGGACGATGGTCGTGTTTTTGTCCTCAAACCGGGAATGAGTTATCAGGTCGCAGATAACGCAGAAGCCCATCGCTCCTACACTGAGACGGGCGCAAAATTGTTTGTCGTGGATTGATGTGAAGGGCTAATCCAGAGTACGGGGATTGGCCCTTGATTAGTTAACCCATCCTATCTGGGGCCGCGTTCGTCGAAGCCAGGAAAAATCTGTGTAGAAATGCTCAATCCGTTGATAGAAACAAAAGAAATTCGCCTCTAAGCACGTTGTCGATATTGGTATATAGCAATACACTTAGTGTGGTTAATGGTGCCGGTTTATTATCTACACGAGTCAGGAGTGTACGAATATGTCTATCAGAATTGAACTTGCAGAATCTATGGAAGTACTGAGTCTTCGGGTCGTTGGCCCCTATTACGAGAAAATACCGCAGGGATTTTCTGAGATATTATCATGGGCAAAGGAATACCATCTCTCCATTGATAAATCTCTGGCGTTTTACTGGGACGACCCCAGTAAAGTAGAACCGGATGAATTGCGGGCAGATGTGGCGATTACGTGCAAAGAGATGCCGCCAACGTTGCCGGAAGGGACGGAAATACGCAGGGAAATCATCCCCGGCGGGCTTTATGCTGTAACGCACACCATTGTGGAGAAGGGTGACTTTGCGAAAGCCTGGGATGACTTTTATAAAGCCATTCATGCGCAAGGATATCGACCGGCGGGTGACATATGTTATGAAAGTTATTTGTGCGACGGAAGCAATGGTAACTGGGAAATTGAAATATGGCAGTCTGTTGAAGCGGTGAATTAAGTCCGTTTATTGAGATTGGTTTAAAAATGAAAATATCGGAGCAGCCTGCATCGTTACTGTTAATACTCCGTGAAAAGATTGCATTATGGTATATCTCTGGCATGGTGAGGTTATTTATCATTATCACAGGCACTCAATGAATGCCTGTTGTAATGAATCACTTAGTCACTTAGTCACTTAGTCACTTAGTCACTTAGTCACTGAGTTATCGATAGTCTTAATGGCTGTCCCATTCTGCTGTTTGATAATGTTTAACTGAACACCGTCAGATTTTCGTGTGGCTAAAACATTAATATCTTTTTCATCATCGCAATTGAAATCACCTTGCAAAGATAGTGCGATGGCTTTCAGCGAATCATCGGTAGAGAAGGGAACATACGAAACAGTATTGTCTTTGCTGATCATTTTGACACCTACAGCGCCAGTAATATCGTTCTGATACAGGTTATAGACTTTTCCGTTACGGGAGTCGGTATCAATAAATACCTCCGTTCCCAACGCTTTTGCACTCGTCAAAACAATTGCGTCAAGGTCGGCACCCGGTGAATCGGCATATTTCGACAGACTGGTGTCGACGATTTTTAGGTAGGTAAATGAATCAGATTCGGAATCAATTACGTCGACGTCATACCCGATGACAGAACCACGATTGGTTGTTGTCTGAGCGGATGCAGGATTAATTGCCTGAAACACGGGTGTGGCCTTGATCCATTCACTGCCGTCATTGGATACGTAGGCATCCCACGATTCATAGGTTCCTGCTTCATAAACATAGAAATCCGCATCGGCAGTACCACTCTTTTTAATCGCGTACGGGGTAAAACGAACCACAACGCTACCTGCTGCACCGAGAGAAAGTATATTTTCATTCGTGCTGTAGCGATTAGGCTCGCCAAGTATTCTTTCGGGCACTTTATAACTTGAAGATACATTAGGGCCTGGCGTATAGCTTACGATTTCCGTGGCAAAACTAACTGCGGTACCTGGAATATCGGGATAGCCTTTATAGGTTTCTGCAAAGGCTGAAGCTGAGAATAGGCACATTAATGCAATTGCATATTTTTTCATTTCACTTCCTCTTAATATAAAAACCCACGATTATGGGGAATGCACTGATGTTATTTTACGTTTGCCAGCACGTTGATAATTAGTCCGCGGCAGTATCGACGGACATTGCGCTAGCACGCAAATAGCACGTGTAATCGAACCGACAATAGGCAGCGCCTAATAGCACTGACGACCGATTCACGTTGGGCAATGATCTCGCAAACCCTCGGCGCTTCATTTAAATTCGTTTTAGTATTTATACGAGGCAGATTTTCCTGATAGGTGAACCTGTTATAGCGATGAAAGATCAGCGTAAGCCGTGTAATTGCACTGATATTCTCAATCTGCTTTGGGCAATGTGGTGTTATTGATTTGGCTATCTGGAATATTTATTCCCCGGCCAGTGGTTGGGATTTTTTTACTTCATACCAGTCGGCGGAAACTTTGGCGAACGTGTTCAGGTTGATGGCTTGCTCTTGTTCGCGCTGCTGTTGCTGGTGGAATTGCGGATCGATGCCTTTGCTGATAAGCGCCTTTGCCGCCTCACGTCGTTGTCGAGCTTCGGCCAACGAAACCGCAGGGAATGAACCAAAGCTGATTAACGCACGTTTCTTCGTATCGGGGCGGTAGTAGTTAAAGCGCTAGATTTTAGAGCCGCTCGATTTCACCAGCAGATACAACCCATCCCCGTCCTGTAGCGTGTATTCCTTCTCGGCAGGTTTGGCGGCTTTGAGCTCGGTATTGGTCAGTGGGGTAGTTATACGCTTTTGTAGTTATATGGGGCGGTATAACTAAATTTTCCGGCTGTAAACGGAGTATGCCGATAGATAACAGGCAACAAAAACCCCGCAAACTCAGTGAGAATGCGGGTTTCTGTGGGGTTTCCGGTAGTAAACGTGACTTACCGAACACGAAAGAAGTTGAATTTTTTATTTATTATTTTGATTTTTAAGTAATTTGTGTTTTTTATTTTTACATCATAGTCCCAATCGTAGTCCCATAGAGAAAAGTCAGTTTAAAAATGGCTATATCTCGCCCGTTATATACGCGGGTTTTTAGCGCTATCTGTGCTGTAAATTTAATTTTGCTTTACGACGCTCCAACACCATCATTTTTCGGGTGTGTTGCCATAAAATCCCATCTAGCAACATAAACTCACGCCACTCGGCTGTGCCCACAGAAAGAGATCTGTGCATCAACTCGCCGACACGTTCGGCAAGGAGTAAGTTTCTTACTCGTAGCAATTGCAACGGTGTGAATCGCCCATTATCACCCGCCAAAGTAAAGAATGCCTGGCGGCTGCGTTCCCCATGTTTCACCGCATTAGTGTTACCAACGGGAGCGCCTGCACCGGTACGTTTCCCGCCCCAGCCGGGCGATCTTGATTGTTGGCTGTGTTTTTTGTCTTCTTTCATATCTGTGTGAGCGTCAATTTGTGGTGCTCATTAAGTTATAATCGTCCGCGATAATTCAGAAATAGTAATATCAAAGAGCATCTCATAGCATACGTGTTGATTGGCGACCGTGTAGGTAGGTGGACAACATATTAATCTTAATTTGGGATGGGAAGTTCTTCCCAAATCAATGTTTTATCAAATGATTTTTCATTAATCATAATATTTTTAACTCGACGAGCATATAAGAAAGGATTATCACCGCAATGGATGATATCGGCATAGGTGATGCCGTTTTTGGCAAAGTAATATGGGGGATAGATTGTTTTCTTACTATTCGCAGCAAATGTAAATTTTTCTGATACTGAGGCGGTATGACTGATGTATAAATTACCGACTAAATCATAAATATATTTATGTGACTTTCTGTAATTTACAATGGAAACAATTCTTTTTCCATTATCTACTTTCGCATGTTCGCCAAACCATTCCCACGTAATGAGCCATGCTGATTTTATTTTTTTCATAAGTCACCATTTAGAAGGTAAACGCCTGTGCGTATGAAAGACGCGTAGAATCTGGATCATATTATTTTTCGCGCGGTAGGGGATGATGTAGGGATAGTGCGTTAACACTAGCTCACGCGTTCCTGGCACACGGCCTGGCCTTCCCATTGCTGGCTGTTGCGGTAGTAATTCCGTTAATCTTTGGACTTCATCTACGAACTGGCTGGCAGCCTGTGGATCGTCTTGCGCGATATAGATGTATTCGGCTTCCAAATTGGCCGCGGCTTTACGCAGCCATTTAATTTCCATGTTTTGCCGTTCCTAGCCTTTTAAATAGATTATTCATCTCATCTGATGAGACAAAACCGCCTGCATCGGCTTCTTTAATGGCTTGCTCGATCTCTGCTATCTGCCAGGCTTCCCGCGCAAGATAGTCTTCAATAGCTTGTCCAGCCAGAAAAGAGCGGGTACGTCCTGTGGCTTTAGCCAGCGCATCAAGTTGCGCGGTTGTTTCATCATTTAAGCGAACGGACATGACGCCCATACTGCCACCTCACTACATTGTGTGTTTTGTATACATTGTAGTTGCTGTTGAGGGGAGAGGCAAGAGATCGACCAATAGCATCTGGTTTTCGTTTCTCTTTGTTCCCTTATTATATTTCCGATAAATTATGTGATTATTAGCACTAGATAAATTGAAATTATTTTTTACATGGTTTTTCTAACCTCCTCAATTTTTCATTCCTGTTATTTAAATAAAACGAAGGGTTAATCTGGTAAACTACTAAGGGTAAAAAGTTAGCATTTATCCAGGTTCACTAGTAAACGCAGCGCATTAATCATCATAATTAATATTTCTTCAAACAACAATTTTTGTATTTAATCTCGCTGCCACATGGACACATTTCATTTCGTCCTATTTTTTTTCCTTTAACTACAGTTCCAATATTTATTTTTCTCTGAGGTTTAGGGGCATTAGCTAAAACTCTGTCAAGTTCATCTGACTGTTCCCATTCATATGAAAGTTTTAGACCAAACTTTAACTGTTTGGTTGCTGGATCTACGCATATGCCAAACCACTCTTTAGCTTTTTGGCTATATTTTCTTCTCTCAGCATGGTTTTTCAAATGGGGGCCTGCAATCTCTAGCGGCGCTGAGTTACAATGAATAGTCAGTCCAGCAAAACTTACCTTGAAAGCAATGGTCAAGTCATGGTTTTTATGATCATTCAGCGCTAGTTTTGCTATATGATCAATGCCGATATTTAGCTGGTTTACAGTATCTTCACTTAGACTCAATAGCATAAAACCTAAATCAATTGTTCCTTGATCTTTTTGTTCTTCTATCTGATTTATCAACCTTCCCATAGTTGTATCTTTGAATTTGGTTAGAATGCCTTTGGGTGTTCTCTCCCCAGGAACACCATATCGTCTTACTAACATAGCTAAGTCCAAATCGGCACAAATATCGTCATCCAGGTGTACCATCATATTCTCATCATCAAACCAAAGATTTTGTTTTAGATGATATGAGAGTATAGTCAACTCGTGTGTAGATAAAATTTTTTCATTATAATCAGTTCTTCTATTTATGTAACTTAAAAAATATAATGGAGTGTCAAGCATTTCAGTTACTACATCCAGGAAAAACACATCCATTACAAAAGGCGATTTAATTATTTTCGTTTCGCTGAATTTTAAAAAATTTCTAGCTTGAAAAGATAATGCCGGGTAGTGATCTGAAACAACACAAAATGGATATAACTCACAAAAGTTTCTTTCAATTTTAAGTTCATTTCCTTTATCAGTAAATAATTTATAATTTGAATCCAAAATTAATTTTGCGCAAGAGTAAGCTTGATCGTAAGCATCTTGAACAGCTTTTTTGAAGTCATCCCTCAAGCTAAGATCGTTACCTTTCCTGGAGGCAATAGTTAATTTTTTTGATTTGGCTTGCAGGATTATTGCTCTATTTGCATATATTACTAAAACATCAATTTCGCCAACAGTGTTACTTTTTGAATCGAGAATAACAATATTTGAAAATACATTCCTTTCACCAAAAACATGCATTAATCGTTGTGCAGAAAATGTTTCTGTGAATTCACCTCTGTTCTTCATAGCAGTACTTCGGTAAGCTTTATCTTCGTAAAACCAAAAAAATGGTGTTTCGTACAAGGCTTCAACTAAGCTGTAGTTTTGGAAAAGTAGGTATTCAGAATCAGAAATTTTTATTATAGGATAAGCGTTCTTAGGGTTGAAATCATCGAGAGAAGAAAAACCACTCATTCCTATAGGTGAAACAAAGGATTCAATGACTTTGGTTACTACGCGCAAATCAATGTTAGCTTCTGTTGATGCTTCTTGTGCTGTAAATTTATACGCATTCAATGCAGTCCAACTGTTTGGGTTATAAATATCCAAACTAGGGATGAATTCATTTATTTTCCTATCTTGCAATTTTTGTATTGCTTTAATAGTTGATATTGCCTCCTCAGAAGAGAATCCCTTGCTGCAAGTCAGCCATTCACTATCTTTGGCATACTTTAGAGATGATAAATCTGTATATTGGAAGTGCTGGGCGGATTCTCCTCCATAGAAAATAACCTCTCTTATGATTGCACCATTTTTAAATGGGTTGAATTCTGGATTTGAAATTTTTTCGGCATTAAATAGTTCCTTCATGTCAGGCATCATTGATTGGTGTATTTCATTTAAAAGAGCCTCCGTTTTATCTATGTACTCTTGAATTATTCTAGGTGATTGAATTTCCATATTAATGTCATTTTTACAAGCTAAACCAATAAGTGTTGATATTTCAGTCCTAACTAGGTGATCTACTCCAAACTGCTTTTGTACATCCTCTGCTGTCATTACATCACGGTAACGTATTATATTATCTCTGAAGCAAAAATAAGCAATTGCATGAAAATAACCAGGAGATATACATAACTCTGATAGTTCGGAAAATATTACTTCTTCGGCTCTTTTTTTCATTTTAATTTATCCTTTGTTAATTTTAAATATTAGTTATGATTCACTTTAATCTATTTGTTAAGAGATGATTGTCATGGCTGATATTTAATATTTAAGTGTGTTTTATCACTACTTAACAATAAGTTAATGGTTGGTTCGCCTCTACGCATAAATATTAACGTCATTCTAGATGATGCTTGGTATTTAGGTTTTATCAAAGAATTTTATCCATGATTTAAATATCTCATTACCTAGTAAAATACTTCAGTAGGGCGGGAATGGATATGTTTTTTGGAATAAATTTTTAGCATGCCCCCCATCGTTACGTGCTTGTGAAAATATTGTATGACTCCTGACTAAAACTGTGGCACTGAGACGCTGTTCCGTTTCCGATTGTTTATATTTATGCCAATTATTGAGACTATCTGGTTGTAGTTTGTGTATTCCACTATGGAAGAAAGCGAAAGCTTTCTTTTCTAGTGATGATGATAATTCAACAAAATCTTGGCGAATTAATTCGCCTAATCCTAAGAAATTGTCTGATGGTACGCTATCGAGATACATGTTTAATGTTACAAGGTAGTCTTGCACAAAATTAACTTCTTTTTTTGTTTCGGTAGATAGCCATGAGGTACTTTCTAAAGCTAATTGTGTAAAACGAGCAAGCCAATCCTCAAATGTATTTCGGGAAATCATGATTTGGGGAGCACGTCGGACTTCCCCAGAATCAGGTGAACCTCCTAGGGGGACCATCACACGTAATTCGATCGCGAGAGAAATAACTTTTTCGTGAGCAGCAATACGGCGATCTAATAACTTCCCTGAAGTGCTAAGATTAAATTCTCGTTTCTTTAATAGTAAGGCACCGAAAAATGATAATAATCCACCACCCAATGCACCGGCTAGGGCGAAGAGGGCGCTAGCATTAGCTGTCAAGAACTCCCCTAGGTTGTAATTCATTCATATTTTCCTGTGAATACCAACATGCGAAATGAAAAATTTACTGTTATGCTTAGCATGGTTATATTTATTGGATACTGTTCCAATGCAGCCTACGTAGATTGCGTCCTAACGAATTCTTTATTAACCATTAAATACATGCCTTCGGTGGTACTCCATGTAGCTCATTAGCTTAGCAGGAAGTTTTCTTAACTTGAGATTGTCACGCAGTTCTAACTTCTGGATATCGTCTTGGGATAGTACTGATGAAAGCATAACGACCCCGGTTTCGCTGAATGTAATTAGACCTAAATCAAAAAGGTGATCTAGCGTTGGTTGCAAGAGCAATCCGTTCATAGGATCTAAGCGTTCTTGATTGGATGAATCTCTCCAGGGCTTTATATGTGATGCACGAAGCAAAGATAGATTGCTAAGGTCTGTAACTGCACAGTAGCCCCATAATTTTACTACCCCATCCCTAAACAAACCTTGTCCAATACGGCTTTTTACAATCGAGTCTTTTTCAGTTTGCTCGAGTAAATTGTATTCGTTCTGATGTGATTTAATTTCGTCTAATAGATCTGAATGCTGCTGTTTTTCACCGACATTAAATATAAAATAACTTGGTTCCATTTTACGGAGGTTATATTTTTTGAGGGAGATCTCACCGTAATAAATAAATGGAGAATGATGCCTTTCTCGATAAAATAGATATATCCTATCATTCATTGACTTAGCATTTATAATTCTGTTATCTGAAGAATGCTTTTTCTCTCCTTCCCAATGTAGTAATCCCTCGTCTAGAAAATCATTGTATTGAGTTAGTGTTGCTTGTTTTTCTTTTGTCACAAATAAGATTATGCAGTTTCCTTCTGATGGTGTCACTACACCTTTAGAAATTGCCTGAAATCCCTTGTAACCCCACATATCAGCCAAGTAGGGACGTTCATACGATTCCCCAATTTTGAGTTCTTCAAAGCTGACTGGCACGCTATCCCCTTACTGATTGATGACACCGCGAGCAAGCGTGGTGTGTAGTAGAAGCAATAGTCTAAACTAGATCGCTGATTTTGCTTTAATACCTGCCATTATCTTCAATTTTTGATGACTTTTTACGCTCCATCCTTACGATGAGTGAATTTCTGACATTGGTTTATATGATCATGAATACAATGCAACAAAAATAATATAATTATTAAAAAGTTACAACGGAGTTAGAGACGAAAATTTTGATCTGACGGCAAATACACTTAAAGATGCGCCCAGTAAAATCTCATCTCAGTATTGTTTTATTCGGCCATAGATCGAAACCGCCCCTAATCTACCATTTTAAGCACGTTCCCCATAACGTTTCCCGCCGCACCGACGCCGCCAAAAACCATAGCATTTCGATACATGCGTACCGACCAAAAAATTGATTTCAAATTGAAATAAAATGAGGCATGACGCGGGTTGCAGCGAGGTACGCAGGTCGCACCGCAATGCGTACCACTACGTACCAAACTGCGAACCACATTGCGAATTTTTCTGTAACCGCTCAGTGTCGGTTTGCGCACTTTCGCGCTGGTAATGGTTTAACCCATCATGATTTTTGTGTGCCAAATTCTTATAGATAGGCAAAAGTGGGTCGGTTCGGTAGGTTCAGTCGGTTCACGTAGTCAACTGACTGATAGATCAAGTTATTATTTTAAAAATTGAACCGACCTAGGGGTAGGTTCACGCGGTGTGAAAGTCGGTTCATCAAGCCAGCCAGAAAAGGGGCGTTTGGTTAGGTCGGTTCAAAATAGCTAAAGTCGGTTCAGGGTCGGTTCACTATTCAAATAAAAATAGCCATAAATCAATGTATTAAAATAATGAACCGACTGAACCTACCGAACCGACCTTATTTTACCTTATGCGTGATTTACTCTTCTTCATCGTCGAGCGTCATGAGCACCACAAAGCGCGGCTGCTTACCGTCAATGCGCAGTGATTTACGTGTAATGCCTTTGGCGGGTTTGTCCAGCATTCCGGCATCGGCCAACACCTGTGCAAACGCTGTGGCATTGGCACCTATGGCAATTTCGTTATTGAATACGGTAGGGAAGGTGTGAAACACCAGCGTATCGGCTCCTGGCTTCTTCACCCGATACCCCGCCAGATCCTTGATGGGTAAATCGCGTGGATCAGGATTGGGATGCGGTAAATAACGGCTATAGCCAAACTGGTGCAAAAAGGCGTCGGCCTGTTCTACCCAGGCTTTGGCCTCACGGTTGCCCATGCCAAACTCATTTACCCAGGCATAGAAGCTATGCTGTAACGCATCGTGACATTCCTGAACCGTCCAGCCAGTAAAAGAGGCCGAAAGTAATAAAGCGGTTTCCAATACGGCAAAACGTGATGCTACACGCCGCACTTGTTCGCTGGCATCATCGGGTAAGAGTGACAACCAGCGCCGCTCTGTTTCGCGGTAGGTTGTCAGCGCGTTTTCTTTCTGGCTGGAGAGGTGAGCAATCCACGCCCGACCAACCGCGCCATAATGCGCGTTGCTGGCATCACGGATCGCGTCAGCATGGGCTTTGCCATCCTGATAGCTATGAAATACCGTCGCTTTGGTGATCGGGACATTCAGCAGGCGCACCAATTGACCAGCATTTACCCGTCCACCGTCAGCGCGGATATAGCTTTCCAGATCGATCTCACCGGTACTGAACGCCATTGCTCGCCAGCGTTTTAGTTCTCGGTTGCCGCCTTCTCTGGCTCCCTGAATCTTACCCACACCGTTAAACAGCGCATAGGCGGCATCGGCCACGGCTTTGCGATTGCTGCCTTGCCCGATTTCATCCAGCGGCATAAAGCCGTCATTGTGGGCGGCGGCTTCATTCACCAGTCCTAACGCAGTGGAATACCACGTCAGTTTAAGCGCGTTAGGATCGCCATAGACAGAAGAGGCGATATTGCCAGTGGTGGTTTTACCAGCAGAGGAACCGCCAAATAGATGGACGCCGAATCCGTCTGCGTTTACCAGCCCGATAAGCGGGGCAGCAAAGGCACAAGCGACCCCCAACATCATGGAGGGATTACCTTGTGCCAGCGCTGCGACGTTTTCTCGCCAGCTTTGCGCTGTTCCGCTGGTGGCATAACCTTTGGCTGCACCCGATTTACCGTTGAACAAAACAGGAATGCTCGGTGTGCCGATAACAGAACCGTCCGGCATCAAATACGCTCCATGCTGCCAGCCGGTCGCGCTGGCAATTGCCCAGCGGCAACCTGCATGACTGCGACACAAATGATCGGCCAGTATTGCCCGTAACCCGCCTTTGGCCGTGACTGCCAATCCACCCGCACGTAATCGCGCCCAGCCTTCACGTTCGCCAATATCGCGCATTGGAATGGCTTCGGTGCGGGGCTGGCTTTCACCGCTTGGCGTCCAGCTTAGAACCAGATAACGCTCTGACTCATCCGATCCAATCCCCGCCACCGTAATAGGATCAGACAGCCAGCTTTCACGCTCGATAATGTCGCCGCTGTCATGGTCAGTCTTCGGTTCTACCCAATACAGCCCGCCATGACGAATGTCTGCGTAAGGTTTTAAGGGGGAATCGGAAGACGGCAGCGGTTTCTGTCCTGGCTGATAAAGTGAGGCTGCAAAGGCCGATATGGATACCGTCGCGCCATGCTGCTGATAGTAATCATTCCAGTCAGCTTTTTCAGTTGTCGGCGGGAGTGCCACCCAACCGTTTACCGCCTGTGCCGCTTTTTCAGCCGCGATTTTTCCAGTGTTACTACCATCAGGTTTGTTGTCATTGTCCGCTGCAAGGACGATTTTGGCGTCCGGCCAGACAGCACGGCAAGACCGCGCAACGTGAATCAGATTCCCGCTATCTAACGCGCTGATAGCGACACCCTGTATCAGTAACGATGCCGTAATCGCCGTGGCGTAACCTTCGGCAATAATTACGGTGTCCGTGTGTTTGGGTAGGGTACTAACGGGAATGAATGCGCCTTTCTTGCGGCTACCGGCAATCAACTTTTTCTCACCATTAGGTTTGATAAGCTGTGCGCCGGTGGTGGTGCCATCCATGTTTTGCAGCACCAGCAACAAGGAACCATCATCTAAGAGTAGTGAGGGACGTAGCAGTCCCTTATTCAGTAGATAGTCAGATTGACCGGACACCGATTTCGCCACCAGCGAATTTACCCGCTCGGCAATCAGACGATGATCAGGCTTTTCACTGGCGGGGGGAACGACGGGCAACGGAAGCGCCAGCACCTCGGCGACCTGTTCCGCTGCTTGCCATGCGTCACACTTATTCACTTTCATCACCAGATCCAGCCCGGTTCCTGCGCCGCAGTGAGAACAAAAATAGGTGCCACGACCTTCTTTATCGTCAAAACGGTAGCGGGTATTCCCGCCACAGTTGGGGCATTCGCTTTCCTGCCGATTGGTCGGGATGCCTAACCGCTGCAAAATCCCCTCCCAATGGCCGTTGGCTTTTGTTCGCACGTCTTGAATGAACGTGTTGCTCATGCTGCCTCGTCCTCCTGCGCACGGTGGAGCGCATCAAGCCGTTCGGCAAGAATGAACATCAGGATCTCTTTTGCCTGCGGCTCCCTTAACTCCACGATGGCATAAGCCAATGCACGACACTGATCGATCAGTTCTTCCTGTTCCAGCGGTGTGTTATCAAACATGGCGCACCTCCTGAACGGGAAGGCGGCCAGCAAAGAACAGAATAAAATCAGGCTCAAAATGCTGACGAGCGGATCGCTCATTCGGCGCAATAATGGCTTTACGGTGCGGTTTGCCGTGCGGCGCTGTGCGGTAGACCGCCAGAAAGAGAAAGGTAAAATGAGGGTGAAACAGGGTAGGGGTAGCAACCATAGCGGCGGCCTCTTGTACGGGTTTGAAAACCCCACCACTCCGCTGTCAATCGGGGTGGTGAGACGTAACAGGGTTGACAGACCGGCGTACAAGAAACCGGCGAGCCCGAAGGCTCCCCCATTACGCCCCACCATAATTTGGGCATAACTTGGTTTACGGACATAAAAAAACCGCATGAAACTAAAGCGGTCGTCCGCTTGTACATTCAGGCTGTCAAACCTGGTCGCCGATTTTGCGGCAACGGTGAAACGATAAGCCAGATGCCCCGCCAGCGTCAATACGTTTTGTATTGGGTTTGCTAAGCGTTGCGCATTTTTCAGAGAGAGAAAAATTAACTCGCTATTGTGTATAAAAAAGGCTGTTTCCTGATTTTGGGCGTAGCAATGCCCGTTCCAGCCAGTGCCAGATTTTTGGATCATCATATTTTTTGATTCCGATATGCCGCTATCGCGGCAATAAAAATGAAGGTGTCGGCTTATACGTTTTCGGTTTGCTGGTCACGTTCGGCAATGCGTTGCCTTAACCAATCGCTAACTTCATCCTCGAACCAGCCTACGCGCCGTAAGCCAACCCGAAACCCTTTGGGGAATTCTCCGGCATTGATCATTTCCTGAAAGCTGCTGTCTGAACTAACGCGCAGAATGGCTTTCACTTCTTTCTTTAACAGGATTTTTCTGTCTAACAAATTCATACGTGCTTATCTCCAATGAAACCGGCGTTGTCCGGTCAGTGCAGATAGTTAAGCGGTTTTGTGGGCTAAAGGGTGGTAGGCAATAAAGAGAGCTGGTAAGAGAGAAAATCAAATGAGGTAAAGCATTATGCGAGTTTGGTAACGGCCACGATCTAACATGGCCGCTATTCTGTCGCTAATAATAATGATGGTGTTAATTAGCAGGCATAGCCGCCAGAGCTTCCGCAATTAGCTTACGAAAAGACTCTGTTTTATCCGGCGTGTTCTCACCGAGTACCGAACCCACCGCCAGCGCTGCATCTTCTGCGAGTTTTTTCTGGTTCAGTTTGTTACCCCATTTATAAACACCGCCGCTTTTACCTTCAAGCGCCTTCGATAAACCAGCGATAAGAAGCAATGCGGTATCACGGTTAGCAAATTCGCCCCAATTTTCTGGTAGTGGTAAGTCTTTTTTGGGATCAGAAAAGCCATACCAGGGTGAATCATCGGAAAGTAATTGGTTAGCCCACGGCCAAATATCAGCGGCAAGAAACGTGGCATCGTGTATCTGGGTATTTCGATCGATAGTGTCTACATCAATCTGTGTTGTCCAGATATTGGTGGTATCACCCCATGCACTGGTGTGGGACGCACGGATCGGTTTAATGATACCGAACCTTACCGCCTGAAAGATGGTTTGCAGATAGCTTTCTATTTCAGACTCTTGATAGTGGGGAACGGAATCAGGCAGGTAGTCATCAGTGCAATAGGTGATAGATGTATTGTCGCTGCCGTGACCGGCCATGACGTTTGCCACCTGATGTGCAGTGACCTCGATCATTCCCCTCATGTGTTTAGGTATTTTCAGCATATTCCCTCGGCTGGTATATCAAATAGCACAGCCCCGATGTAAAGGGGCTGGTTAACGGTCTGGGTTTCTTTCGGTTTGTACCGGATAACGACATTTTAGGAGGGCGACTAACAGGAATCAATAATTAACTGTATATAAAAACAGTATTAACCATTGGCGATGCGTAAACCTCTGGCTCCTTCCGACGCCATCACTTTTCCCGTTGCGGCTGTTTCCACAAATTCACCCCACCAGCACATCAACACTTTGCGCTGTTCAAGATAGGTGGAGCGGTTATAGGCGCGGCGCACTTCGTTGGTGTCTACGTGGGCGAGGGCGGCTTCAATCACATCTGGCGGGAACCCTTCTTCATTGGCAGCGGTGCTGAATATGGCGCGTAGGCCATGAGACACCAGCACACCTTTGTAACCCATACGACGCAATGCGGCGTTAGCGGTTTGGCTGTTCATCGGCTGCTTGGGCTCTTTACTGGAAGGAAACAGGTATTCTCGATGGCCGCTGATGGGCTTCATGGCGTCCAGAATAGCTAATGCCTGCGGGGGTAGGGGAATAACGTGATCACGACGCATCTTCATACGGCCAGCGGGGATCGTCCAGGTGTTATCTGTAAGGTTTATTTCGCTCCAGCGGGTCTCAGCAGCTTCGGCAGGGCGGGTAACGGTCAGTAGCTGCCATTCAATCAATAAGCGGGTCTGTAACTCAATGCTGGCGACCGATAGCGTTTTCATCAAGGCAGGTAATGCCTCTGGCCGAATGGTCGGCATATGGGTTTTCACCGGCGTCTGAAAGGCTTTGCGGATCTTGGCGGCGGGATTCGCAGGAATCAGCCCAGAGTTAACCGCATAATCCATCACCTCGTTAATTCGCTGGCTTACCCGCTTGACGGTTTCCAGTTTGCCGCTGGCCTGTATCGGTTCCAACGCGGTGATGAAGTGACGAGCGGTAAGCTGGGTGATCGGTAAGGTTCCGATGAACGGGAACACGTATTTTTCCAGCGAACGCCAGATATCTTTAATGGTGTTCTCGGCCAGCGGTTGAGACTTTTTCACTTCGTACCAGTCGGCGGAAACTTTGGCGAACGTGTTCAGGTTGATGGCTTGTTCTTGTTCACGTTGCTGTTGCTGGTGGAATTGTGGATCGATGCTTTTTTCTAAGAGAGCTTTGGCTGCTTCCCGCATTTGTCTGGCATCAGCTAAAGAAATTGCCGGATAGCTGCCAAACGTCAACGTAGTGCGCTTTTTAGTCTGTGGGTGGTAATAGCGAAAACGCCATGTCTTTGTGCCGGAAGGTTTGACGAACAATAGCAGCCCGCCACCATCATGTAGCGACAATTCTTTGTCTATTGCTTTAGCGGCTTTGACTTCCGTGTTTGTGAGGGGCTTTGCCTGAATTGCCATGATCGTTACCTTTGGGACTACGGTTTTATGGGACTACGTTGATTTAGTCCCAAATGTAGTCCCAAACTTTCCGGCTGTAAACGGGGTATCCAGATAGATAACAGACAACAAAAAACCCGCAAACTCAGTGAGAATGCGGGTTTCTGTGGGGTTTCCGGTAGTAAACGTGACTTACCGAATATGTATTTGGTCGGCACGAGAGGATTTGAACCTCCGACCCCCGACACCCCATGACGGTGCGCTACCAGGCTGCGCTACGTGCCGATGCTATGGGCATTTATACTACCTTTTCCTGACCTTATTGCAATAGCCTGATGGAACGACTGCTTTAGATTTAGGCAGTTAGTTGGCTATAAAGCGTCTTTCGTTCGTTAGTACCTGCAAGAGCAGGGCAAGCTGTGGTTTTTCATCATTCAGCCGATTTCCCGCCATATCGTAAGCCCGGTAGTTGCCGTTGCTTTCCAACACGATGAGCTGATCCTGCGTTGTGATTATCAACGTGCCGCCATTGCCGTTAATCAACCACGGGGAGCGTCGTTGGGCAGAGAACAGGTCTTCGCCCTGTGAATAATCATCCGTGCTGTTTTTAACATGGAGCAGGCGCTGCATCAGCGTGGTCATGACGTCTTTGTTGTCCGTCATTTTCGTAATGGTCTGCGCAGGCGTATTCGGCCAGTGAACAATGAGCGGCGTTTGCCACTGGGTTCGGGCAAAACGTGCCACATTACTGGTATTGGCATTCTGGTTTTGTGCCGTTGTCACGATGACGACGGTGTTATCCAGAATGTTTTTTTCCTGCAAGGTGCCAATAATTTGGCCGATCTGGCGGTCAACGTCCTGAATATTTACACGGTTGTTGGGTTCTGTCCCTTTACCATCTGCGGTTTTCGGCGCGCTGCTGAGCTCAATATAAGAGAACCAAGGGGCAGGGTTATTATCGCGGTTGAGCCACTCCTGCCACTGCGTGATGATGGCATCGCCGCTTTGCTGCTGCGGTGCAGGTAAAGAGAAATCAGAAAGCAGTGCCTGACGATAGAGCGGGCTGTTGAAGCCGTTCGCTGAAAAGAGCCCGAACTGATAGCCCTGTTGGCTTAATGCAGTGATTAATGCTGACGGTTTACGCGCGCTCAGGACGCCATCCATATAGGTCGTCGAGAGGCCGTAAAACAGGTTAAACAAGGCTGCGTCTGGCTGCGAACCCGAATCGTAATGATCGCTAAAGCGCACGTTTTCTGCGGCGAAGCGCGACAGGTTCGGCATACGATTTTGTATGGCATCAGGCTGCGTATCATCGATCATCACCATCAGCAGATTGTAGCCGCTGCCGTTATCGCGGAAGGTGATGTTATTGAGCGGATACTCCACCGTTATGGCTTCAGGATTGCCCTGCTGCGTCAGCCGGCGCTGATATTCCTGTGCATCCAGCAGACCATGTTTTTCCAGAAACCGGCGAGCCGTCATCGGATAAGACAGAGGCAGGTTGGCGCGCTGCATCGTAATCGGGCGATAGAAATTTGCATCGGCCCAGATGTACATCAGGTGCGACGCAAAGAATGCCGAGATGAAAACGCCCGCCAGCGGCTTGCCAAAGTGGCGGCGATTCAGACTGCGTAATTTTTGCCAGCACCAGGTGCCGAACAGCATTTCCACCATGAAAATCAACGGAATGCCGATAAACATCCACTGCCAGTCGCGGGCAATCTCACCTTGTCCCGGGTTGACGACAAGTTCCCAAACGGTGCTGTTGAGGTGCAGGTGAAAACGTGTAAAGACCTCAACATCCACTAACAGTATCGTTAGCCCAGTCGTTGCCAGTGCCGCAGACAGGAACCTCAGCAGGCGCTGCGACATCACAATAAACGTGAGCGGGAAGATGACCAGCAGATAAGCGGCAAAGACGATAAAACTGAAATGACCGAGCCAGCTAACCAGCGCGTAAATTCGACCGAACAGGGAGGTCGGCCAATCAGCAACAAACAGATAGCGGCTACCCAGCCCCAAAGTGAGCAAAATGTTGAATAAGGCGAACCAGTGTCCCCAACTGATCATCTGGGAGACTTTTTCGCGGTAGCGCTGACGGTTGGTTACCATACGTTGGTCAAAACTTAGTGAGCTTTATCGGCTTTTTTAATCGAAGCCTGTAGGGCTTCAGCGAAAGAACGCGCCATAACCTGACGTTGCGCAGGCGCGATGCTGGTGTTAATCAGGTTTGTCACCATATTACCGAGCACCATCAAAGCAAGATCGGTCGGGGCGTGGTGCTTTTCCAGAACATTGACCATCTCAGAAAGCAGTTGTTCAACGTGTTCGTCACTATAACGGGATGATTGTGGCATAAAATGGCGTATCTCAAGCTGGTAAAGTCGCTTATCTTACCGTATAGGCTTATGCTTTTCCGCACTTTTATCATCACCGTACTTTTATCCCTGACGGACTTTTATCAATAAACGGACTTTTATCAATAAGTAGTGTAGACGCTTAGCGCGCGAACCGGTGTTAAGGGCGGCTTTATGTGTTGCGGGCTGTCCGCATCAGTGTTTGAATACGCGCCTTGCCAAAAGGAGAGTTTATCATGAGTCTGGATATCGCCCAGATTGCCCTGCATCAGCTAATTAAACGTGACGAACAAACGTTGGAAATGGTGTTGCGTGATTCCCTGCTGTCGACCAACGCGGCAGTCGAAGAGATGATGGCTGAACTGCATCGCGTCTACAGCGCCAAGAGTAAGGCCTACGGGCTGTTTAATGAGCAAAGTGAGCTGGCGGATGCGCTGCGAGCCTGTCGCAAAGGGGATGAGGACTTTCTGAGTTTCTCACGTGCCGCAACCGGACGTCTGCGTGACGAACTGGCGAAATACCCGTTTGCCGAAGGCGGTATCGTGTTGTTCTGCCAGTATCGTTATCTGGCGGTCGAGTATTTACTGATATCGGTGCTCAATAGCTGCAACAGCATGCGGGTTAATGAACAGTTGGATATCAGCACCACGCACTATCTGGATATCAATCATGCCGATATCGTTGCGCGTATCGATTTGACCGAATGGGAAACCAATCCAGAATCTACACGCTATCTGACGTTCCTGAAAGGCCGCGTCGGGCGCAAAGTGTCTGACTTCTTCATGGATTTTCTGGCCGCATCGGAAGGGTTGGACACGAAAGCACAAAACCGCGGCTTGTTGAAAGCAGTCGATGAGTATTGTGATGAAGCGCAGCTAGATAAAAACGAGCGTCAGAATTATCGTCAGCAGGTGTATAGCTACTGCAATGAGCAGTTGCAGTCCGGTGAGGAAATCGAACTGGCGTCGCTGTCACAGGAACTGCCACCGCTGGGTGAGAAAACTTTTCAGCAGTTTTCAGCCGAGCAGGGTTATGAGCTGGAAGAAAGCTTCCCTGCCGATCGTGGGACATTGCGCCAGTTGACCAAATTTGCAGGCAGCGGCGGCGGCATCAGCCTGAATTTTGATGCGCTATTGCTCGGAGAACGGATTTTCTGGGATCCGGCGACGGATACGCTGACGATTAAAGGCACGCCGCCGAATCTGCGCGATCAGCTACAGCGTCGGACGAGTAGCGGCAAGCAGTAAACCTCGTGCCAGAAGACGACGCTGCCCTTTTTCTTATCATCAGAAAAAGGGCAGCGACTGCTAATGTCTGGAAACGATAACGGTTAGAAATATTTAAGCCAGCGGATGTCTCGGCGACGGGCTTTTAGGCGGGCAAACGCTTGAACCGGCGCAAATAATACGACCATCAGCACCAGAGTACACCCCCACAATTGCCAGACGGCGGAAAAGCCGAACCACTCTCCCTGATTTTTCCCCCAGACTGCGACAGCGGTTAAATACAGGCCTTTTAAAACATACAGATGCAATAGGTAGAAAAACATCGGGGCGGCACCAAAGCTTGCCAGCATAACAAGCCAGCGCTTCTGCTGCTGACGTTCAAACAGCGCAAGCAGGCAAAGCCCGATACCGAGTGTTAGGCAAAGAAACAGCAGCGATGGTGGGTATTTCGTGATGTTGAAATAGCTCATGAGCGTCTGCGTGATGACATCACTCTGCTGCCAGGGTTTGTCGCCATACAGATTGATACTGCGCAGAACGAAGAACAGCACCAGCGTGATACTCGCCGCAGTGAGTAAGACTTTCTGGCGCTGAAGCGGAAAGACGTCTTTCCGGTATAACGCGCCAGCCGCATAGCCAAGCGAAATCACACCAATCCAGGGAAGTACCGGATAGGAGGTACGCATACGGAATGTTTCGCCAATTTCTATCCAACCGCGATCGTGCAGAATCGCCCAGGGAATGGACCAGATGGAGCCGGCGGAAGCCTGCAGAGGGTCCAGCAGATTATGTCCGCCCACGATAACGATGCCGAGTATGAAAACCAGACCGGCAGGTAACCAGATTAACGCGCTGAGGGCGAGCATGCTCATGCCGATAGCCCAGATGACCTGTAAATAGATAACCTGCGGCGGGAACTGGAACGTCCACGCGAAGTTGATTAGCGTGAGTTCAAGAAGAATAAGAATTACGCCGCGCTGGAACAGGAAGAGGGCGGTTTGTCGGCGATCTTGTACTTTCTGATGGTAAAGCGCGGCGGAGAGCCCGGTTAAAAAGACAAACACGGGAGCACACAGATGCGCCAGCGTGCGGTTGATGAATAGCATGGGATCGGTGCTGGTTACATCAATTGGATCGGCGAGTTGCAGGTGCAGATAAAAGGTTTCCCGCACATGGTCTAGCAGCATAAGCACCATCACCAGACCGCGCAGGGCATCAATAGCGATAAGCCGCTGTGGGATATCACGAGACATGTTCACATTCCTTTGCGAATTAACTAATTTTTATAAAAAAAACGCCGCATAAGCGGCGTTCTTCTTTTCCGGCGTCCCGGAAAACAACTTCAGCGCAAACTAAACGCGAACGAAGTCGATGTGAGTCAGTTTTGGCTTGTAAACGTGACGTTGTACAGCCTGAACTTTAACTTGTACTTCTTTGCCATCGATAGACAGAATCAGTGCAGTACCGTAGAAGCCTTCTTTTGCTTCCTGGTTTTTCACTGAGTCGTGGTCCAGCTCGATAGAAACTGGTGCTTCTGAACCACCGTAAACGATGGCTGGGAATTTACCAGCGGAACGCAGGCGGCGGCTCGCACCCTTACCCTGATCCTTACGTACTTCTGCTTTGATAGTAATCATTTTTTTCTCTACTTATATAAAGTAATCCTGCTACAGGCGACCCAGCAGCAGGTTGGGTTATTCAGCTTTTGCAAACAAAAGCGGGCTGAATTCTAGCGGAATATGCCCTTGCGGGCAAATGAATCTCAGCATTACTTAGCCGCGGAGCTCGTTGGCGCGGCGAAAGCGCCCCTGATAATCAAAGAGCTTTTCACGGATTTGCCAGAATTTTCCGTGTTTGCGGGCGACGACAAAATCAGGAGGGCGCAATAATGCCTGCTGCGCGATAACGTCGGCGGCATGCTGCCAGTTAAACGGCGTTCCTGGCGCGCGCTGATGAACGCGCAAAAATTGTTGCAGGAAAACGTGGCGCTGTGCGGTGGCGTGCAGGCGAAAACGTTCACTCACTTCGGCCCCGTCTTCATCGTGGTAGATGATTTTCAGCCATTCTCCTTTTGCATCTTGCCCCAGCTCGAAGCTCATACCGCTACAGCGTAAAACCAGCGCGTCTTTCAGCTTCAGCGCCGCTTTCAGCATATCGTCGGGATCGACCAGCACTTCATCACACTGGTGGCAGCGCCGTGCCGCGATATCATTCTCCGCGCCGCAGTGCGGACAAACTTTAAACCGGAACCGGAAATCACACTGCTGGCGTTGGCCGTTTTCCGCCATTTCCCACCCCTGACAGCGGCGGCCATAGTGTTCGATGATATCGCCGTCCGTGGTCGTTTTGCCCCAAAACAGGTTGGCAAAGCCGCATTCAGGACAGAAGACCTGCACCGGCTGGCTGCCGGCATGTGGCTTGCTGTTACCGACTTCAGGGGTATAGAGATCGTGTGGATTGCCCGCGTAATCCAGTATCAGGCAGTCCGTTTTTCCCGGATAGAGGCGTAAACCGCGCCCGACGATTTGCTGATACAGGCTGACGGATTCTGTTGGGCGAAGGATAGCGATAAGGTCGACATGCGGAGCATCAAAACCCGTTGTCAGCACCGCCACGTTGACCAGATATTTCAGCGACTGCTGTTTAAAGGCGTCAATTAGCGCATCGCGCTCGGCTGCTGGCGTATCGGCGCTGACTAATGCCGCCTGACCAACCGGTAACAAAGCCGTAATTTCTTTGGCATGTTCGACGGTGGACGCAAAAATCATCGCACCGCGCCGCGTTTGCGCATAATCGATGACCTGGCTGATGATGTGCGGTGTAATGCGCTGCTGACGTTTGAGTTCAAGATTCAGGTCAGCTTCGCTGAATAACCCGTTGCCGCGTGCGACGAGCTTGCTGAAATCATATTGCACTACCGGCATATCCAGTCGGTCAGGCGGCACCAGAAAGCCATGTTTGATCATATAGCGCAGCGGCAGCTCATAGATACAGTCGCGGAACAAACAGCGTTCGTCGCCACGTATCATGCCGTGATAGTGATATTGATATATCCAGCCTTTACCAAGCCGATAAGGCGTGGCGGTTAAGCCGAGTAGCCGCAGCTGTGGATTGGTTTTTTGCAGATGCTGGATGATTTGTTGATATTGGCTGTTATCGTCGTCGCTAATACGGTGACATTCATCAATGATCAACAGAGAGAACGCATTATCGAACTGGTCGAGGTTGCGTGCGACAGACTGCACGCTGCCAAAGACCACTTTTCCCTGACTTTCTCGCTGTTGCAGCCCGGCGGCGAAGATATCCGCATCAAGCCCCCAGGCGCAGTATTTAGCATGATTTTGTGCGACCAGTTCCTTAACGTGCGCCAGCACCAGAACACGGCCGCGAGCAAGTCGCGCCAGTTCGGCGATGACCAGGCTTTTTCCCGCGCCGGTGGGCAAAACGATGACGGCCGGTTGGGGATGACGGCGAAAATAGTCGAGTGTGGCGGAAACAGCCTCACGCTGGTAAGGCCGTAGTGTGAACGAGGAAGACTGTGTGAACGAGGCAGACGGTGTGAACGACATAACTAGTGCTGACAGATTTTACTGGCGCTGGTGGTAAAGCCCGCATCGAGCGGGATAAATTTTCCGCGTTCAGACAGAAATTGTACCAGCATCGAGGCCGTCATATTTTCGGCGGAACAGGTATGAAAACGCGCCTCGTTGCCGAAGCGGGCTTCTATCGTGCTGATCAGCTGTTCGGTGGTAAATGACTCACCGGATGCGAGCATCATTTGCAAAACTTCATGACCGTGAATAGATGACATGCGGTTGCCCTCAAGAGATAAAAAATTGCTCCTATTATGCCTGCTGACAATATCTGGCGCGAGGGATAAGCAAAGGTCGTGTAGCCTGAAGGTCGGCTAAAAAGAGCCACTCATGGACGGTGAATTGCAGGACGAGCGGACAAAGCCCCGTTATACTACCCCCTCACAATTTAGGGTCTCACGATTTGAGACAGGCAGTTATTTGAGATAGGTAGTGAGCTTTAATGCGATTGGACAAATTTTTATCTCAGCATTTGGGAATCAGCCGTTCGCTGGTGGCGCGTGAACTGCGTGCGCAGCGTGTGACCGTTGATGGCGACGTGGTGAAGAACGGCGCATTCAAGCTATCCCCCGAGCATAGCGTTGAGTTTGACGGTAATCCGCTGGAACAGCAGAGCGGTCCGCGCTACTTCATGCTGAATAAGCCTCAGGGTTATGTCTGTTCAACGGACGACCCCGATCATCCTACCATTCTGTATTTTATGGATGTCCCGGTGGCGCACAAACTGCATGCGGCGGGGCGACTGGATATCGATACCACGGGGCTGGTGTTGTTAACGGACGATGGACAATGGTCGCATCGCATTACCTCGCCTAAGCATCAGTGTGAAAAGACCTACCTGGTGACGCTGGAGCAGCCGCTGGCCGAAGATACCGCTGCGCAATTTACAGCGGGCGTACAGTTACATAACGAGAAGAATCTCACTAAACCCGCTACGCTTGAGAAGATAACGGATTATGTCGTTCGACTGACGATTAGCGAAGGTCGCTATCATCAGGTGAAAAGGATGTTTGCTGCGGTGGGGAACCGGGTCGTGGAGCTACACCGCGAGCGTATTGGCGACATCTGGCTGGATAGCGAACTAGAACCGGGGGAATTCCGGGAGTTAAGCGATGAGGAGATCGCCAGCGTAAAATAATGCTGCATAGCATGACCTTCTTTCTAATCTGGAGTTATTAGTGCAATTACGCCGCTCTTCTCATCTTGGGCTGATTTTTATTCTTGGCCTGATTTCGATGCTAATGCCGTTAGCCATCGATATGTATTTGCCTGCATTACCGACCATTGCTAACGAATTTGGCGTGGGGGACGGGCACGTTCAAATGACGCTCAGTACCTATGTGCTGGGCTTTGCGATTGGCCAGATGTTCTACGGGCCGATGGCGGATAGCCTGGGACGTAAACCTGTGATCCTCGGTGGTACGCTGGTTTTTGCGTTTGCAGGCGTGGCCTGTGCGCTGGCGCAAACGGTAGAGCAGCTTATCTACATGCGTTTCCTGCACGGGGTTTCTGCCGCTGCCGCTGCGGTGGTCATTAATGCCCTGATGCGCGATATGTTCTCGCGGGATGATTTTTCTCGCATGATGTCGTTTGTCGTGCTGGTGATGACGGTCGCACCGCTCATTGCGCCGATTGCTGGGGGCTGGCTGCTGTTGTGGTTTAGCTGGCATTCCATTTTCTGGACGATCTCTGGCGCGGCGTTTCTGGCTGCAGCGCTGATTTTCTTTTTTATCAAAGAAACCTTACCGCCTGCGAAACGGCAGAAGTTTCATCTACGCACTACCATCGGGAATTTTGCCATCCTGTTCCGCCACAAACGGGTATTCAGTTATATGGTGGCGAGCGGGCTGTCGTTTTGCGGCATGTTTTCCTTCCTGAGCGCCGGGCCATTTGTGTATATCAACCTATATGGCGTGTCACCTCAGAATTTTGGCTATTACTTTGCTCTGAACGTCGTCTTTCTGTTTGTGGTGACGTTGTTTAACAGCCGTAATGTGCGGCGGTTGGGCGCGTTGGCGATGTTCCGTGCGGGGCTGGTGATCCAGTTTGCGATGGGGATATGGCTGGTGATTGTCTGCCTGTTCGATCTCGGGTTCTTACCGCTGGTATTTGGCGTTGCGCTGTTTGTCGGCTGTATTGCAATGGTGGCGTCGAATGCGATGGCGGTCATCCTTGATGATTTCCCTCATATGGCAGGGACTGCGTCGTCGCTCGCGGGAACGCTGCGCTTTGGCCTTGGCGCGATTGTGGGCGTTATTCTATCGCTGGCCTCATTCAACAGCGCTTGGCCGATGGTGCTATCAATGGCACTCTGTTCGATTGGTGCCTTTCTGCTGTACATGTACGCGAACCGCTCGGCAGCGTCCTGATTTTCCCTTCTTCTCAGGTGTAGGAATCCCTTTCTTGCACCTGAGTCTGTTTTCTTCTTTCTCCATTTCCTTTTTGACAGCGATAGCCTGTCATGGCTTTTTGTTTTGCGAATGTAAAATATTTGACCCAAAAGTGAACGGATGGGTCGAAAAGGGTTGAGATATTAAATGGAAAAGGTTACATATAGCCGGAAAAGAAGAAAGATTCGTGATCGATTTGGCATTAATAGCGCTTGCAATCAGGCTTGTTAGCCACTATCACGATATGAAAAAAGTGTGTTTGTTGTTTTTTTGTTCACGAAAGGTGGCAAGAAATGGTGTGAACACGCTACTATGATAAATATGTTACTATTTTGTGAATTATTACCTGAGGAAAACAGTAGTGGACAGTTTCCAACTTTCGGTAGTTCATCGTTTGCCGCAAAGTTATCGCTGGTTATCGGGTTTTGCAGGTGTCAATGTTGAACCGATTCCGCTGAGCGGCAGAGAAGAAGAGAATAACCTGATTGGCCTCAAGCTGTTGAGCCATGACGGCGATATTGCATGGAAAATCATGCACCAGTTGCATCAGTCTCTGTCTGAAATTCAGGTTGAATGCGCCGTTCTGGAATGGGAAGGCGAACCGTGCCTGTTTTTACATCGCAATGATGAAAGTACGGCAATGTGCCGTTTGAAGAACGTCGGTGTCGCTATCGCTGAGTCTGTATCGGCACAATACCCCTTTTAAACCGCAGCGTCAGCAGACTGGCGCTGCGGTATGCCCGCATTATGCCGGCGGTGTTTCCGTCGTGTAGGATGAAAACTGTAGTAATTCCCGCGTGTAATGTTCGGCAGGGTGCGTGAATACCTGTTTACATTCACCTTGCTCAACCACTTCGCCCTGTCGTAACACAATAACCTGATGGCACAGTGAGCGGATAACTTGCAAATCATGGCTGATAAACAGGTAAGCGATTTTGTGCTTTTCCTGTAATGACTTCAGCAGCGCCAGAATTTGCGCCTGAACCGTTCTGTCCAGTGATGATGTCGGTTCATCAAGGATCAGCAGCTCCGGTTGCAGTATCAGGGCGCGAGCGATAGCGATACGCTGACGCTGACCGCCGGAAAACTCGGAGGGATAACGGTAGCGGGTCATGGGATCCAGCCCGACTTCCTGCATCGCCTCAACCACACGCTGGTCGCGCGCCTCTTTGCTTAACTTATGATGGACGGTTAATCCCTCAGCAATAATTTGCTCCACATTCAGCCGTGGGTTCAGCGCGGAGTTCGGATCCTGAAAGACAACCTGAATCCGATGGCGGAAAGGCAGCATTTGCTTACGAGTTAGCCCTTGTAAGGGCTGGCCGTCAAACCAGATATCGCCGTGTGATTGAATCAGGCGCAGCAGCGCTAACCCGGTCGTGCTTTTGCCTGATCCGGATTCACCCACCAGACCGAGGCTTTCGCCGCGCCGTAAGGTGAAGTTGATATTGTTCACTACCTGCTTTTCATCAACGGTACGGCGCAGCAGGCCGCGTTTGATGGGAAACGAAACGTGCAGTTTTTCCACCCGAAGGAGCGGTTCACCATCGTCTGCCACCGGAAGCGGCTCGCCCGACGGTTCTGCATCCAGCAGCTGGCGCGTGTAGGGGTGCTGCGGTGCGCTGAAAAGCTGCTGACAGCTATTGTGCTCCACGGCCTGACCGGCTTTCATGACCGACACGTTATCTGCCAACTGGCGGACAATATTCAGGTTGTGGGTGATGAACAGTAGACTCATCCCCAGTTCTTGCTTCAGCTCGTTCAGCAATTTCAATATTTGCGCCTGAACGGTCACGTCCAACGCCGTTGTGGGTTCATCGGCAATCAGTAAATCCGGCTGTGTCAGCAGCGCCATCGCAATCATGACACGCTGGCGTTCCCCGCCGGAAAGCTGGTGCGGAAAATCATTTAACCGGCTTTTCGCCTGCCGAATTCCTACGCGATCCAGACAGGTGATGACTTCGCCGCGAGCTGCCTCGGTGCGCATACCCCGGTGGAGCGAAAGCACCTCAATCAGCTGTTTCTCAATGCTTTGCAGAGGGTTAAGCGACACCATCGGCTCCTGGAAGATCATCGCGATCCGGTTGCCGCGTATCTGACGCAGTGTTTTTTCATCAGCATGCAGCAGCGATTGCCCTGCGAAACGGATATCCCCTTGTGGATAAATGACGGGCGGGGAAGGGAGCAAACGTAAAACCGACAGCGCAGTGACGCTCTTACCCGAGCCTGATTCACCGACCAGTGCCAGCGTTTCACCCGCGTTCACCGACAGTGACAGCTGATCGACAACGCGCTGCTCCTGATCGCCTTTGCGGAAGGCAATGCTGAGATTATCTATCTGCAATAAAGGTGAACTGGACATATTAATGCGCCTTGCTGGGGTCAAAGGCGTCGCGCACCGCTTCGCCAATAAAAATGAGTAAGGAAAGCACGATGGAAAGCACCATAAACACGGTAATGCCCAGCCACGGCGCCTGAAGGTTATTTTTCCCTTCCAGCAATAAGGTGCCTAATGACGGCGAGCCCATTGGCAGACCAAAGCCGAGAAAGTCCAGCGATGTTAGCGTGGTAATTGAGCCGCAGAGAATGAAGGGCAGATAAGTCAGCGTGGCGACCATCGCGTTTGGCAGCATGCAGCGGAACATAATAGCGCGGTCGCTGACGCCCATCGCCTGTGCGGCGCGAATATAGTCAAAATTTCGGGTACGCAGAAATTCTGCTCGCACCACACCAACCAGGCTCATCCAGCCGAAAAGGACAGTAATCGCTAATAGCCACCAGAAGTCTGGCTGAATCACGCTGGATAGCAGGATAATGAGAAATAATGTCGGCATGCCGGACCAGACTTCGATAAAGCGTTGTCCCCATAGGTCGAGACGCCCGCCGTAATAGCCCTGTGTCGCCCCGACGGCGATACCAATCACGCTGGACAGGATTGTGAGCGCCAGACCGAACAGCAGTGAGATACGGAAGCCATACAGTACCTGCGCAACCACATCTTTCCCCTGGCTGTCCGTGCCCAGCCAGTTCTGCCAGTCTGGCGCAGACGGAAAGGATGCCGTAGTGGCGTAGTTGATGGTGTCGTAGCTGTAGTGAATCAGCGGCCAGATAGCCCAGCCGTGGCTGCTGATACGCTCGGCGATATAAGGATCGCGGAAGTCAGCGGTGGTATCCAACTGTCCGCCGAATGTTCTCTCGCTGTGGTCAATGAGCACTGGCGTATAGAACTGACCGTCATATTTCACCAGCAGCGGTTTATCATTGGCGATGAGTTCAGAAAACAGGCTGACGATAAACAGCACCATGAAAATCCACAGCGACCAGTAACCGCGGCGATTACTTTTAAAACGCGCCCAGCGCGCCTGATTAATCGGGCTTAAGCGGCTCATTGGCGTCCCTCAAAATCGATACGCGGATCCACCAGCGTATAAGTCATGTCGCTGACGATGTTCAGCAGTAAGCCGATCAGCGTGAAGATATACAGCGTTCCGAACATGACGGGATAGTCACGTTGCAGCGTTGCATCATAGCCCAACAGACCCAACCCGTTGAGAGAGAACATCACCTCAATCAGCAGCGAGCCAGTAAAAAACATGCTGATAAACGTGGCAGGGAAGCCGGCGATCACCAGCAGCATGGCATTACGGAACACATGGCGGTAGAGAATGCTCTTTTCATCCAGCCCTTTAGCGCGCGCGGTAACAACGTACTGCTTGCGGATCTCATCCATAAACGAGTTCTTGGTGAGCATCGTTAAGGTGGCAAAACCGCCAATCACCGAAGCCAGAACCGGTAATGTGATATGCCACAAATAGTCGGTAATCTTGCTGTACCACGGCAGGGTATCAAAATTGCTGGAAACCAGCCCTCGAAGCGGGAACCAGTCCAGATAACTGCCGCCGGCGAACAGCACAATCAAAATGATCGCAAATAAAAACGCCGGAATAGCATAACCGATAATGATTAACGTGCTGCTCCAGGTATCGAACGGCGTGCCGTTCTTCACGGCTTTCTTGATGCCCAGAGGAATGGAAATCAGGTAGACGATCAGCGTACTCCACAGCCCCAGCGTGATGGAAACTGGCATGCTTTCTTTAATTAATTGCATCACCGAAGAACCGCGAAACAGGCTGTCGCCGAAGTCAAAGCGGACATAATCCCACAGCAGTTTAAAATAGCGTTCATGGATTGGTTTATCGAAGCCATAACGCTTGGTGATTTCTTCGATGACTTCCGGGTCGAGTCCGCGTGAACCCCGGTAAGTGTTTTCGATATTGGGTGCGCCGCTGGTGCCGGTGCGCGCCATTCCGGCATCCATTCCACTATTGGCGGTAAAACCGCTGCCGTGCCCCATTTCAATTGCCGCGATGGCCTGATCGACTGGGCCGCCTGGGGCAATTTGTACAATGAAAAAATTAATCGTGATAATCGCCCACAGGGTTGGAATGACCAGCAAGAGGCGGCGTAACAGATACGTTCCCATTTTGATTCCTTAACGTCGCTCTGCGGGCAGCGTAGCCGCCTGTTGGGTATCGAACCACCAGCCGTCGAAGCCCAGTGAATAGGCGGGGCGCACAGCAGGCATGGCAAACTTGTTCCAATAGGCGAAACGATCATGATTGGAATACCACATCGGGATCATGAACTGATTCCAGGTCAGTACCCTGTCCAGCGCGCGACCTAGTGAGAGCAGTGGCGCTTTCTGCCCTTGATACTTAACGATGTCCTCTATGAGCGAATCAATGGCAGGATCGCTGACGCCAGGCCTGTTGTAGGTCGAGTCGATATATTGCGAACTCCAGCGGATTTGCAGATCGGCACTGGGGTAGAGAAACGCGCTGTATACCGTGGCCGTCATGTCGAAATCTCGCTTGCGGATACGGCTGTTGAACTGCGTGCTGTCGATATTGCGCACGTTCATGGTGATGCCCAGTTTTTTCAGGCTCTGCTGAAACGGCAGGACATACTGTGAGTTGCCGGCGCTTGGCAGCAGCAGCTCAAACGTAAACGGCTGTCCGGTTTTACGATTAACCAACTGTTGATTTTTCAATTCCCAACCGGCTTCTTCCAACAGTGCTAATGCCTTAAGCCAGTTTTGTCGGTCATAGCCGCTGCCGTCGGAGGAGGGCGGTTGGTAGCTGGGACCAAAGACTTCAGCAGGCACCTTGTCCTTCAGCGGGGTCAGCCAGGCGAGTTCTTCGGCGCTGGGTTCGCCTTTGGCGGCATACTCCGTGTTTTGGAAATAGCTGTCGGTACGTTGATAGGCGTTGTAATACAGCGCCTTGTTCATCCAGTTGAAGTCAAAGGCCAGCGCTAGCGCCTGGCGCACCCGACGATCCTGAAACAGCGGTCGCTGGATATTGAATGCCAGCCAGCGTGTATCCTGTGCGGATTGATTAACCTGATCCTGTTTGATGATGTAGCCGCGCGCAAAGTTGCCGCCCTGATATTGCGTCGCCCAATGTTTTGGTGACCCTTCCTCGCGCAGATCGAAGGCGCCGGCTTTAAAGGCCTCCAACGCGACGCTGTCGTCCAGATAATAGTCGTAGCGGATTTTATCGAAATTGTACTGGCCTTTATTTACCGGCAGATCGGCTCCCCAATAGTCTTTCACGCGTGAATAGGTGACATATTGCCCGGTACGATAGGCGGTGATGCGGTAAGGTCCGCTGGCTGGTGGTGGATACGATAGCGGCTCGCTGAGTTTATGATTCTTCCAGAACTTCTCCGGCATGATGGGGAGTGTCATCAGGCTGAACATGCGGTTTTTGTCGGAGACAGGAAAATCGAAACGTACGGTTAGCGGTGCAACGACCTTGGCGGTGACATCTTTAAAATAGATGCGGAACTGCGGCACGCCCTGCGTCATAAACATATTGTAGGTGAACGCGACGTCGGCGGCGGTAATCGGTGACCCGTCATGAAAGCGGGCATTGGGATTCATTTCGATTTCAATCCAGCGGAAATCCGCTGAATGGCGTGTTGTCAGGGCAACCAGTGGATAATAGCTGCCGGGCTCGTCATCGGAAGAAACAAAGAGCGAATCATAGAGCCGTTCAGTTCGTGCAGCCGCCACGCCACGTAGCGCGTAACGGTTGAAGTTGTCAAAGGTCCCTAGTGCGCTGAGGGTGATGCTGCCGCCTTTGGGCGCATCAGGATTGACGTAATCAAAATGACTGAAATTCCCGGCATATTTGGGCTCGCCCAAAAGTGCAAAGCTGACACTGTTTTCAATCGTTTCGGCATGCAGCCCAAAATGGGTCGTGCAAAGCAATACGGCAGCGATAACGCGTTTTAACATCTGGCGGTAATCTCCTGCGAGCGGACGTTATCCGGCTGGGGAGCGTCTGATGCAGACGTGCCATACCGTAACGTCAACAATGCCGATTTCCTCGGCATAAAGTTCTTGAAATAATTAACATTCCCATCGGGAAGCTGCGTGTTTTCTTTTTATCATGAAATCAGGTGATAAACCTACCTTAATCACGGCCTGTTAATGTTTCAGGTTGTTCAGTTAGTCATATTTTGCGCGGCGCGCCGCAGAAGAGGGGAGATGCGCGGTAGGATTCGGGTGAAAAGCAGGCATAAAAAATTTCCGAGAGAAATTTTTAACGTGGCGTCAGCAACGGCTAGTAGGGTGACGGGCAAGGATCTCCATCATAAAAAAAAAGTAGGGAACGTTTTTCAACGTTGCGTTAGCAACGGCCCGTAGGGTGATGGACAAGGATGTCCATGATAAAAAAACGCCGCTTGTTATAAGCGGCGTTGATGTCGTCTCGTTTCGTTGGCTAACAGCAAGGTTCTTTTACTAGCAAAGCAATATCACAGCAAGGGAGCGGATATTGATTAGCTGGTCGTTGTTCCTTTACTCAGAACACGGCGTCCTTCTTGATAACGCTTATTCCAGTAGTCTTCCGTCATTTTAGAAATGATGACGCCGCTGCTGGTTGACGCGTGGACGAACTGATCGTTGCCGAGGTAAATGCCAACGTGGCGTCCGGTTGAACCCGCGCGGAACAGAACAAGATCGCCAACGCGCAGTTTGTTGCGCTGAATTTTCTGGCCCATCTCTTGCTGTTCATAGGTTGAACGCGGTAAATCCATACCAAACTGTTCGCGGAATGTGCGCTGAACGAAAGCTGAGCAATCAATGCCACGGCGACTATCACCACCTAAGCGGTAACGAACACCTTTCCAACTGGCATATTGGTTGAGCAATTTGGACTTAATGTCCACGTTACGAACCAATGCTTCAAATTCATCCTGAGAGGCTTGCAGTAAAAGACCATCTTTATCATTAACTGCATGCATATCAGTTTGAGCTTTATGGTTGTATGCACTGTTACTTCCACATGCGGAGAGCATCATTGCTACCGCGACGGCAGGCACTGCCCGCCAGATATATCTCAGAATCGGTTGAGACTTGACCATTATTGTTATGTTCCCTTGCTGTCCTTAACGATAAATATCGCTATGTAGTGTCCCCATTTCACTGGGGTATAAATGCCAAACGAAAACGAGACTCAGACTAAAACAGAGTTTCTTCTTAGCCAAACACTCATCGGCGAAAATGTGTCGGAATGCACATTATTTCTCTTGCCGTTGCTAGTTCAGTATGCGCTAAAAAGCAAACTTGAACGAGACTACCGCAACAGCAGCAGGATTGCGAGAAGTTTTAACTATTTTATTTATAAGATTTAATGATGTGTTCAGCTAAAAAATGTCGATGTAAAAAATCTGAAATCATAGGGATTTATACTGTCGATTTTTTAGGTAATAGTCGGTTTAACAGGGCAATAGCGGCATCGCTTGCTGGCGTTAATAGCCACCAGCTCAGGCCGACCAGAACAACTGAGAGCGAACCAACGGCAATATCGGTAAACCAATGTGCGCCAATCATGATGCGAGGTAATGAAAAAATCACCATGATGACCAGGCCGATGGCGAAAGCGGTACGGGTGAAATAGCGCAGCATAAAAGCGGCAAAGATCATCAGCATCATGCCGTGGTCGCCAGGGAAGCTGTCGGATGAAGCATCTTTGGTCGGAATACCGGTTAAGTCTGAAACGCGGTTGACGTCGCTAAAATAGAGCGTCGGGCTGGCGTGTTGCACAGGTAAGAAATGTCCTGCCTGATTCAGCGTCACCGCAGTAAGCAGCATGACAACGCCGATGATTAATAAACGGCGGCGCTCTACGGGCGTGGCTTTCAGATAAAACGACAGATACAGCAGGCCCATCGCAATGAGCGCACAGCCGTCAAAGGCGCGATTGTTGGTAATGGCAACCAGATGTAAAAACGCCGGACTATCGACTAAGAGACGGTTGAAATAGAAAAAGATATGGCTGTCGAGCGTGAGCCAAAAACCATGATTTTCCAGAAGATACCAGGATAAAAACAGACCAATGCCCAAGACATTGAGCACTAAAATAGAAGAAATACGAGCAAAAGACATAAGGTAAAGCATCCAAATAAAGACGAAAAAACTCCAGTTTAGTCCACGTTAGCTAAACGAGCCTTTAACAGCGAGGCTTGTAACGTATTCCATTCTGCCGGTGTTTCATTAATGATTTCGATACGGCTATCAATCGGTGCCGTTGATCGGGTTTCTATATGAAGATCGTGTCCCTGACGGTTAACGACGAGTGTCCCTTCTTTTATACGCATCACCCCTTTAACCCGGTTTACGGGAGAAAGACGAACCCAGTCCAGCAGGGCTGCGGTATCAAAAGCGGTTTCAGGTGCGAATATCCAGCCGCAGGCGTGGTATCCCTGTCCCTGATTGAGTGAACGTCGCCAGGGTTGTCCACCCGGTAATTGCAGCGCGGCCAAACCGTTTGTTGGCTTATGTGAATGGTGGTGGACGCCATCTGGAAGTTCGCGCACACGGTCTTGCGATGAATGTTGTCGCGGCCGATCGAGCAATTGTCGATCAATGCTTCCCTGACTGGCCTCGATAATTTGTCGACCATCGCCGCTTGCCTGCTGCCACTGCTGCAAGGCTGCGAGATCGTCGGTGGTATAAGTATCACGTTTGTTGGCGATAATGATATCCGCGGCGGCAAGCTGATCGCGGAAGTTCTCATTTTCTGTGTAACGTGCTTCACTTAGCTGGCGTGCATCCAGCAGGCACAGCGTAGCCTGCAATGTCAGCCAGGGCTGATAGATGTCACTCGTCAGCAAGGAGAGAATTTGTTTCGGGTGACCAAGCCCTGTTGGTTCGATGATCAACCGATGTGGCTTTTTTTGTTGCAGCAGCATATTCAGGCCAACCTGCATAGGCAGACCGTTCACGCAGCACATGCAGCCACCGGGAATCTCTTTCAACACGGCGCCGCTGTCTGCCAGTAGTGCGCCGTCAATGCCGATTTCGCCAAATTCATTGACCAGCACTGCCCAGACTTCGTCTTCAGGCTTTTGTGACAGAAGGTGACGGATCGTGGTGGTTTTTCCACTCCCCAGAAACCCCGTAATCAAATTGACTTTCGTTAGCATGGCAGGCTCCTATGCGTGTGGAAGGCTTACGTGTGCCGGATGCATCATCCGGCGACAGGTATCGCGCTGACAGCGCGAATTTTCATCTTAGTCTGCGCGACCCATATAGCGACGTTCTGGAATGTGAATACGGATTTTTTCACCCGCGCTCAGGTATTCTGGCACCGGAATGGTCAGGCCCGTGCTCATGGTGGCAGGTTTGTTGCGCGCACTGGCTGAGGCACCTTTAATGCCCGGTGCCGTATCAATGATTTCCAGGTCTACCGTTTGTGGTAGTTCCAGCGCGATGATCTGGCCGTCCCAGCTCAATACCTGAATTCCCGGCATGCCGCCTTCAGGGATAAACAGCAGCTCTTCTTCTATTTGATCTTTTTTGAAGAGGTAAGGGGTGTAGTCCTCATCATCCATAAAGACGTATTCGTCACCGTCAATATAAGAGAAGGTGACCGTGCGGCGTGTCAGCGTGATGGTGTCGAGAATATCATCGCCTTTAAAACGCTCTTCCACTTTCAACCCAGTGCGTACGTCAGAAAAGCGCATTTTGTACAGTGTACTGGCACCACGGGCGCTGGGGCTCTGGACGTCGATATCCTTTACCAGCAATAACTTGTCGTTATAGTTAACGACCATACCGCGTTTAATCTCGTTCGCTCTTGCCATAAAAATTACCTGCTATAAGGAGTGTGATTTTTGTGGCGACACGTTACTCGCGCCGAAGAGTTCAGGCAAGTATAAGATGAAAGGGCTGATATTGGTTTTTGACGACGGGGCTGCTATCGTGGCGCTCTCTACTTCTTGTCAGCCCACCGGAGAGTTTGCTGATGGACTGTCGCTCCCATTGCGGCGCCTGTTGTACCGCGCCATCGATTTCAACCCCCATGCCGGGGCTGCCGCATGGCAAGCCTGCAAACACGCCCTGTATTCATCTGGATGACGCGATGCGCTGCGGATTATTTCATTCACCGCTGCGACCTGCGGTCTGCGCAGGGCTACAGCCGCGCGCAGATATGTGCTTCGGCCACCGGGATGAGGCGATGGTTTACCTGCTTAAACTGGAAGCCGATACCGCACCTTAATGTACGACGATCAGGCGTCCTTGATGCGCCACATACAATAGATGGAACCGACGATCATCAGCAGTGCGAAGAAGAAGACAGCGTGATAGTTCCAAATTTCAGCAACGATCCCGGCCAGTGAACCAGAGATGATCCAGCCGACGCGCGTGGTATTGGTAAACAGCGTGGTAGCCGCGCCGGCTTGTCCGGGCATTAGATCCTGGAAATAGAGCATGCCGATTCCGGCCAGAATGCCAATAAAGATCGCGTTCAGCGCCTGTAACCCCAGCAGGGCTATTTCCCCATCGAGAATCAGCAAGCCGCCAAAGAACAGCAGTCCGGAGGCAACGGCAAGCCGCATCAGGAAACGTTTTCCGAAGCGTTTAGCGACGTAGCCGGCAATCAGCATGACCGGAATTTCCAGCCCGGCAGCCACACCCATCATGATCCCCGCCAGCTTCTCCGGAAGATGCAGTTCATGCACCAGATACAGCGGCATATTAATGAGGTAAATGCCGTTGCAGGTCCACATCAAGGTACACGCAACGAACAGCAAGAGCGTGTCCCGACGGTTACGACGCGGCGATTCCAGCGTAGAGGTGGTCTTTTCCACGGCTTTGGGCATGGAAGGCAGGAAAAGTTTGACCAGAATACCGCACAAGATAAAGACGACCGCAGCGGTCAGATACATCGTCGTGAAGCCGAATCCCAGCGCCAGCGCAAAAGCGATAGGGGGGCCAACAACCCAGGCAAGAGAAATCTGGGCGCGGAGGATGGAGCTGAACATCGCCGCTTCACGACCCGTTTTATCCGCATGCTCCCGCGCCAGCGCAAAGAGCTGTGGGTTTGCCGTTGAGCCAAAGCTGCTCAGCAGAACGCCGATAAAGAGCAGAATAAAGTAGTTACGGTTCCATGCAAACAGCATGCAGGCCAGTGCGCCCAGCAGGCAGCAGACGAAGATCAGCGATTTGCGATCGCCCTGGCGGTCTGAGCGCGTAGCCAGCATTTGGCTGACGATAATGCCGATAACCGCACTGCCGGTATAAAACATCCCCACCAGGAAAGGACGAGCCTGCACTTCGCTGGAAAGAAAGAGGCTGAGCGTAGGAAGTTGCAGAGCACCAGCCGTACCAGTCAGAAAGGCAATAACCAAGAATGCTGACGATGTCAGGTCAAGCGGGCGTCGTGTTGTGTTTGCTGGAGTGAACATAAATTGATAGCGCTTGGAAAATAGGCAGAGGCTGTCGAGCGCGACATACTACTCGGGTTTATAATGAAACAGAAATCTTGTTTCATTATTTTTCGTCAGCACGGCTTCAGCCTTTTGCGGATTTTTGTTGGCGGGCAGCGCATCATCCACGTTAAAATGTGCGTGATGTCAAAATTCTGTTACGTCAGCAGCGTAGAAAGCTTGCATAAATGACGTAATAGAATGAGACTTTTGAAACGTTTCAGCGGAATTTTTTTTGAAACGCCCTAACAATCGACACATTTTTTTCTCATAAAAGCTGAAACGATTCAACTTTCAGCAAGAGAGGAGAGCCATGTTCCAGTTGTCACAGCAAGATATTCATTTGGGCGCAGCGGCCAGCAATAAGCAGGAAGCTATACAGCTTGTTGCTTCAGCACTGACCGATGCCGGGTGCGTTAACGCAGGGTATGTCGACGGCATGCTACAGCGCGAACAGCAAACATCCACCTATTTGGGAAGCGGCATTGCTATCCCTCACGGCACCACAGATACCCGCGATCTGGTATTGAAGACCGGGGTTCAAGTATTCCAGTTTCCTCAGGGTATCGCCTGGGGTGAAGATCAAACCGCCTATGTGGTGTTGGGTATTGCAGCCCGCTCTGATGAACATCTGGCGTTGCTGCGCCAACTGACTCACGTCCTGAGCGACGATCGCGTAGCGGCTCGCTTGGCAAGCACCACATCAGCTGAAGAACTGCGTAGCCTGCTGATGGGCGAGCAACAACTGGCGGAATTCCGCTTTGATACCTCGCTGATTGCGCTGGATGTGGCGACCGATAATCTGCTGACGCTTCAGGCGCTGAATGCCGGTCGTCTTCAGCAGGTCGGCGCAGCAGACGCCAGCTTCGTCAGCACCGCAGTCAGCAACAAGCCGCTGAATCTGGGACAAGGTGTGTGGTTCAGCGATAGCGCGGTGGGTAACCTCAGCAGCGCAGCAGCGGTGGCGCGTCCGGCTACGCCTTTCAGCGTTGACGGTGAAAACGTGGCGTTATTGGTCACGGTGGCCGCGGCTGACGATCAGGCTTTTGCACCGATCGATTACCTGAGCAACCTGCTGATTGCACAAAAAGCGGAACGCCTGCTGACGGCTGACGCACCGACGCTGCTGGCACTTTTGACCAGCGACGTACCGGAGGAAAGCGAAGTGCTGACGGCAGAATTTACCATTCGCAACGAGCATGGTCTGCACGCACGTCCGGGAACCATGCTGGTGAACGTGATCAAACAGTTCAGTAGTGACATTACCGTCACCAATCTGGATGGCACAGGCAAACCAGCAAATGGCCGCAGCCTGATGAAAGTCGTCGCGCTGGGCGTGAAGAAAGGTCACAAACTGCGCTTCACCGCCAGCGGTAGCGATGCGGAACAAGCGCTGGCCGCTATTGGCGACGCGATTACGTCCGGTTTGGGCGAGGGGGCAGCATGAGCAGGAGAGTAGCCACAATCACCCTGAATCCAGCTTATGACCTGGTTGGCTATTGCCCGGAAGTTGAGAAAGGCGAAGTCAATCTGGTTCAGACAGCGGGTCTGCACGCCGCAGGCAAAGGCATTAACGTTGCCAAAGTGCTGAAAGATCTCGGGATTGATGTCACGGTAGGTGGCTTTCTGGGTAAAGACAATCAGGATGGTTTTCAGCAACTGTTCAGCGAACTGGGCATTGCTAACCGTTTCCAGGTTGTTCCAGGACGTACGCGCATTAACGTCAAATTAACCGAAAAAGATGGCGACGTAACCGACTTCAACTTTTCCGGTTTTGAAGTGACACAGCAAGACTGGCAGCGTTTCGTCAATGATTCGCTGAGCTGGCTGGGGCAGTTCGACATGGTTGCGGTTAGCGGCAGTCTGCCTGCTGGCGTCGATCCTGATGCGTTTACCGACTGGATGTCTCGTCTGCGTACGCAGTGTCCTTGCATTATTTTCGACAGCAGCCGTGAAGCGCTGGTGGCGGGACTGAAGGCCTCTCCCTGGTTGGTGAAACCAAACCGCCGGGAGCTGGAGATATGGGCTGGGCGTAAATTACCTACGCTGGCTGATGTGGTGGATGCTGCCCACGCGCTGCGTGAACAGGGTATCGCACATGTTGTGATCTCACTGGGTGCGGAAGGTGCGCTGTGGGTGAATGCATCCGGTGCGTGGCTGGCAAAACCACCGGCCTGTGATGTGGTAAGTACGGTAGGTGCGGGCGACTCCATGGTTGGGGGGTTGATTTATGGCTTATTAATGCGTGAGTCCAGTGAGCACACTCTGCGTTTGGCTACGGCAGTTTCAGCACTGGCCGTGAGCCAAAGTAATGTTGGTATTACCGATCGTCCTCAGTTGGCCGCGATGATGGCGCGTGTCGACCTGAAACCCTTTAACTGATACAGCAGGAGATAAACAATGAAAACGCTGCTGATTTTGGATAAATCACTGGGCCTGGCGAGAAGCCAACTGGTGAAGAACCTACTCGGCGCTGCCGCTGCGAAAGCAGGGGTGACGTTTACAGAACAGGCTAACGACGCTGAACTGGCAATCGTTCTGGGTGCATCCGCTGCGGCGGACAGTGCACTGAATGGTAAGCAGGTTTATGTCGGTGACATTGAGCTGGCTGTTTCGCAGCCGGAAGCCTTTTTGGCGAAGGCGCAGGCTGAAGCAACGACGTATCAGGCCGTCGCGTCAGCTTCCGTTCAGCAACCTACTACTGCCAAGCGCATTGTTGCCGTAACGGCGTGTCCGACTGGCGTCGCGCACACGTTTATGGCGGCAGAAGCGATTGAAAGCGAAGCGAAAAAACGCGGCTGGTGGGTTAAAGTGGAAACGCGTGGTTCCGTTGGCGCGGGCAATGCGATTACCCCAGAAGAAGTGGAGCAGGCCGATCTGGTGATCGTTGCTGCGGATATTGAAGTCGATCTGGCGAAGTTTGCTGGTAAGAAGATGTATCGTACTTCCACAGGGCTGGCACTGAAGAAGACGGCGCAGGAGTTAGATAAAGCACAGGCTGAAGCGAAAGCGTATCAGCCGTCTGGACAAGCCAGCGCGTCAAGCGCGAGCGAGTCTGCTCAGAAAGGCGGAACGGGTCCCTACCGTCACCTGCTGACCGGCGTATCCTATATGCTGCCGATGGTGGTGGCGGGCGGTCTGTGTATCGCCCTGTCGTTTGTCTTTGGTATTGAAGCCTTTAAACAAGAAGGTACGCTGGCAGCGGCGCTGATGAAGATCGGTGGCGGTTCTGCCTTCGCACTGATGGTGCCTGTGCTGGCGGGTTATATTGCTTTCTCCATTGCGGATCGTCCAGGCTTAACGCCGGGTCTGGTTGGCGGGATGTTAGCGGTGAGTACAGGTGCGGGCTTCCTCGGTGGGATCATCGCAGGTTTCCTGGCCGGTTATGTTGCCAAAGCGATCAACAATAAGCTAATTCTGCCGCAAAGTCTGACGGCGCTAAAACCGATTCTGATCATTCCGCTGTTTGCTACGCTGATCACCGGTCTTATCATGATTTATGTCGTCGGTACGCCGGTGGCGAAAATCCTGACTGGCCTGACAGGCTGGCTGCAATCCATGGGCACGGCAAATGCGGTGATTCTGGGGGCGATCCTGGGTGCAATGATGTGTACGGATATGGGCGGCCCGGTTAACAAAGTGGCTTACGTCTTCGGTACAACCTTACTCAGTAGCCAGATTTATGCGCCGATGGCGGCGGTGATGGCAGCAGGTATGGTGCCACCGCTGGCGATGGGGCTGGCGACCGTACTGGCAAGTAAGAAATTCAACCCGACCGAGCGTGAAGGGGGTAAAGCGGCATTTGTTCTGGGCCTGTGCTTTATTTCCGAAGGGGCGATTCCTTACGCGGCGCGTGATCCAATGCGCGTTCTGCCTTGCTGTATTATCGGTGGTGCACTGACTGGTGCGCTGTCAATGGCGGTGGGCGCTAAGCTGATGGCACCACACGGCGGTCTGTTCGTGCTGCTGATTCCTGGCGCGATTACCCCGGTTATCGGCTACCTGTTAGCGATCGTGGCGGGTACTGTTGTCGCTGGCGTGCTGTACGCACTGCTGAAACGCTCTGATGAACAACTGGCGAAAGTTGCGTAAGTTTGATTATCGTCGTTAAAAAATCATGCCATAACACAAGGATGTGAATGAGTTAGCGCCAGTTGGGTAACCCTCTGGCGCTTTTTTATGGGATAAAAAACTAACTACGCTGGGCTTCGGATTTGAGCCAGGCGATTTCGTCGGCCCAGATATCAGGGTTGATTGTCTCCAGAATCATCGGGATGCCGTCAAAGCGGGCATCTTTCATGATATAGCTGAAGGCCGTTTTGCCGATATTGCCTTCCCCCAGACTATGGTGTCGGTCAACGCGGCTGGCGAACGCGCTTTTCGCATCATTCAAGTGCATTCCACGCAGATAGCGGAACCCAACAATGCGATCAAATTCAGAAAAGGTGGCTTCGCAATCTGCTTCCGTTCGCAGGTCGTAGCCGCCGGCGAAGGCGTGACAGGTATCGATACAGACGCCAACGCGGCTTTTATCTTCTACGCCATCGATGATGGCCGCCAGATGCTCAAAGCGGAAACCGAGATTACTGCCTTGTCCGGCGGTGTTTTCAATCACGGCGGTGACCCCGTTCGTTTCCGCCTGCGCAATGTTGATGGACTCGGCAATACGGGCCAGACAGTCTGCTTCTTCGATCTGTTTCAGATGGCTACCGGGGTGAAAATTCAGCAGACTCAGCCCAAGCTGCTGACAGCGGGACATTTCATCAATAAACGCGATACGTGACTTCTCTAGCGCCTCGGCGTCCGGGTGGCCCAGATTAATCAGATAACTGTCGTGGGGAAGAATCTGTGCTGGTGTATAGGCATACTGTTCACAGGCGGCTTTAAAACGGTCAATGACCTCGGTGCTGAGCGGCGCAGCCTGCCATTGGCGCTGGTTCTTAGTAAACAATGCGAAAGCCGTCGCCTTTATCTCATGAGCGCGAATCACGGCCTGATCGACCCCGCCAGATGCGCTAACGTGCGCCCCGATGTATTTCATATTGGTCTCCTTTGATAACGGGGACATTATGCAGGTTAATGAGGCGTTAACTGGTAAATAATTTATCGTTAACCGAATAAATGCTCGAAGAACAGATTGATTCCCGCACCGCCAACCACCAGCCAGATAAATAAAACGAGAGCCAGCAGCAGCGGTTTTGCGCCTGCCTGACGAATGGCGCTGAAGCGGGTGGTGAGCCCCAGTGCAACCATCGCCATGGTCAGCAGTAGATTATCAAGCTGGACCAGTTGCGTAACGACGACGGGGGAAAGGAGCTGGAAAGAGTTAAAGGCGGCCACGGCGATAAATCCCAAGGCGAACCACGGGAACATCAGTGGAATCGCATCTTGCGCATCACTTTTTTGCGTCGCCTTTTTCAGGTAAAACCCAAGAATGACAAGGAAAGGCGCCAGCATCATCACGCGCAGCATTTTACTGATGACGGCGATATTTTCCGTGGCACCATCGACAGCATGTCCGGCGGCAACGACTTGAGCGACTTCATGTATCGTCGAACCAAAGTACAGACCGGCGATCTGCGGTGTGACGTTAATCCAGTGATGGTCGAGATTGAGCTGATAGAGCCACGGATACAAAAACATGGCTGTCGTGCCGAAAATCACCACGGTGGAAACGGCGACGGCAATAGCATTGCTGGAGGCTTTGACGATGGGAGCGGTTGCCATGATCGCCGCCGCGCCGCAGATGCTGCTGCCAGCACCGATGAGAATCACTGTTTCATTGTCGAGCTTCAGCCAGCGCTTGCCCATCCAGCAGGCGAGCAAAAACGTTAACGTGACCACGGTAAGGTCGACGGCAATCCCGGTAACGCCAACGGCAGTCACTTGCTGAAAGCTGAGACGAAAGCCATAAAGTATGATGCCCCAGCGAAGTAGATGCTGCTTGGCCCACTGCACGCCGGGGTCGCACAAAGGATGAAGCCGTGGATAAACGCTGTTTCCCAGTACGATCCCCATCAGAATCGCTAATGTCAGCGAACCCGGTCCCCAGTGGGCGATTTTAGGAATATTTGCCAGCCAGAGGAGTGAAAAAGTTATTAAACTTACTAACAGCAGACCGGGTAATCGTGCTTTTGCTCCATCGGGTGGAACTATCGCTTGTAACGTTGTAGGAAGAGCCATGGGTTTGGTGCCTATTCTGACCGTACCGAATTGAGAAGCCAGCTTATAATCCACGAGATTAAAAGAGAAATTGATTATATATTTATAACCTATAGGTATTTCAGATAAAGAGCGCACTATGCATATCACGTTACGTCAACTGGAAGTCTTTGCCGAAGTCCTGAAAAGTGGTTCAACGACACAGGCCTCCGTTGTGCTTGCCCTGTCTCAATCGGCTGTCAGCGCCGCGCTGGCGGATTTAGAAGGGCAGTTGGGGGTTCAACTTTTCGATCGCGTTGGCAAACGCCTGGTGGTTAATGAACACGGCCGCTTGCTGTACCCCAAGGCGCTGGCATTACTTGAACAGTCGATGGAAATTGAACAGCTTTTCCGCCGTGATAATGGGGCGCTGCGCATATATGCCAGCAGCACCATCGGCAACTACCTGTTGCCCGCCATGATTGCCCGCTATCGCCATGACTACCCTGAAATTCCGCTGGAGCTGCATGTTGGCAATACGAAAGATGTGATCACTCGCGTGTCTGAATTCAGTGTCGATTTAGGTTTGATTGAAGGGCCTTGCCACCATCCTGATTTGATTACGCAACCCTGGCTGGAAGACGAGCTGGTGGTATTTTGTTCTCCTGAACATCCGCTCAGCCGGGGTTCGGTATCATTAGCCGCGCTGGCGGATGCGCACTGGATCCTACGTGAACGTGGTTCAGGTACGCGCGAAGTGCTGGATCATCTGCTGCTGACGCACCTGTCGCATTTTCATCTGGTGATGGAATTAGGTAATTCGGAGGCGATTAAACATGCCGTTCGCCACGGAATTGGCATCAGCTGCCTGTCGCGGCATGTCATCGCCGAACAGCTGGCGTCGGGGTCTCTGGTGGAGTTGAAGGTGCCGCTGCCTAAACTCACGCGGACGCTGTATCTGGTACATCACCGACAGAAACATCTTTCAAATGTGCTGCAGCGCTTCCTGAGTTATTGCTGCGAAACGCCATAGCGAAAATATTTTCTGCTGCTAATAATCGGACGCGAGTTATTAAGCTCTCTTATAACTCGACGATCTTAACTATTCAGCACAACGCTATTTGCTACAATCCCGCCTCGATTTTTAGCACGAGCACGCAGGATAACAATGGCTCAGCACGATATTCAACAAGCTACACAGGGCGCACCGACCCTGCGCCGTGAACTGAAAGCACGGCATTTAACGATGATCGCCATTGGCGGATCGATTGGCACCGGGTTATTTGTCGCGTCTGGTGCGACGGTTTCACAAGCAGGCCCGGGGGGCGCACTGCTGTCTTATGCCCTGATTGGGCTGATGGTTTACTTCCTGATGACCAGCCTGGGCGAACTGGCGGCGTTCATGCCGGTTTCCGGTTCGTTCTCCAGCTACGGTTCCCGCTATGTAGAAGAAGGATTCGGCTTCGCGCTGGGCTGGAACTACTGGTACAACTGGGCAGTGACCATCGCGGTCGATCTGGTGGCGGCGCAGCTGGTGATGGGATATTGGTTCCCTGAGGTATCCGGCTGGATCTGGAGCGCGCTGTTCCTGGCGCTGATGTTCCTGCTTAACTACATTTCCGTGAAAGGATTTGGCGAGGCGGAGTACTGGTTTTCACTGATTAAAGTGGCGACGGTCATCATTTTCATCGCCGTTGGCGTGATGATGATTACGGGCATTATGAGCGGTGCGGAAAATGCCGGATTCCACAACTGGGAAATTGGCGATGCGCCGTTCGCCGGCGGCTTCTCTGCCATGATTGGCGTGGCGATGATCGTGGGCTTCTCTTTTCAGGGTACGGAACTGATCGGTGTGGCAGCTGGGGAATCTCAGGATCCGAGCAAAAATATTCCGCGTGCCATCCGTCAGGTTTTCTGGCGTATCCTGTTGTTCTACATCTTCGCGATTCTGATTATCAGCTTAATCATTCCGTATACCGATCCGAACCTGCTGCGTAATGACGTAAAAGACATTACGGTAAGCCCGTTCACGCTGGTGTTTGAGAACGCGGGGCTGCTGTCTGCCGCTGCGGTAATGAATGCGGTCATCCTGACAGCGGTGCTGTCGGCGGGTAACTCCGGGATGTACGCCTCGACGCGTATGCTGTTTACACTGGCATCGGAAGGCAAAGCGCCGCGCATTTTTGCCAGACTGTCAAAAGGCGGCGTGCCGCGTAATGCGCTGTATGCCACAACCGTGGTGGCGGCGCTGTGTTTCCTATCTTCTCTGTATGGCAACCAAACGGTTTATCTGTGGCTGCTGAATACGTCCGGCATGACAGGCTTTATTGCCTGGCTGGGGATCGCCATCAGCCATTACCGTTTCCGTCGCGGATACGTTATGCAGGGCCACGATCTTAACCGTCTGCCTTATCAATCAAGTTTCTTCCCGCTGGGGCCGATCTTTGCGTTTGTGCTCTGCCTGATCATCACGCTGGGGCAGAACTATCAGGCATTCCTGGAAGATAAAATCGACTGGTATGGCGTGACGGCGACGTACATCGGTATCCCGCTGTTCCTGCTGATTTGGTTCGGCTATAAGCTGTGCCGTGGAACGCGTTTTGTCAAATATCAGGATATGACGTATCCCGATCATAAAGACTAAATCGTAAGCGCATGGTTAACAGGCGACTCCCTGACGGGTGTCGCCTTTTTTATTGGTTTTTTCTTTCCAGCACCACGACGCTTATCTCTCGTGATGAATCTATGTTGATTTAAATCAAATTTATTCACCTTGATTTCACAGGGATGTTTTTTATTAATTCGATTTAATGATGAGTTATGGTTTTTAACATGCTGTTTATAAATGATTTTATGCCGACTTATCGTTGTTTTTTATTGCGTATGTAAATGATTTTAATTTTCATTTACAATTATTTCCCGATCATTACAATGTGTCCGACAAAAAAACTCAATGTAAATCATTCATTTTGAGGACACAGACGCATGGCAATAAATATAAGAAAATCGGTGGCATTAGCGCTTGCTACAACCGTATCTACACCTGTTATCGCTGCACAGGACGATACGATGGTTGTAACAGCTTCTGGCTATGAACAAAAAATCACTGAAGCGGCGGCGAGTATTTCGGTTGTCAGTCAGGATGAACTGACTAAGCGTAAATATAACGATCTTGGCGAAGCGCTCAGCGACGTGGAAGGCGTAGATGTGCGTAGTTCAACGGGTAAGACTGGTGGTCTGGACATCAGCATCCGCGGTATGCCAAGTGACTATACGCTGATTCTGGTTGATGGTATTCGCCAGAACGGTTCATCGGATGTCACCCCGAACGGGTTTGGCACGATGAACACCGGTTTCATTCCACCGCTGGCGGCGATAGAACGTATTGAAGTTATCCGTGGGCCGATGTCAACGCTATATGGCTCCGATGCGATGGGCGGTGTGGTCAATATCATCACCAAGAAAGCATCGAAAGAGTGGGCTGGGAATATCACGCTGGATCATACCTTCCAGGAAGACAGAGACTATGGTGACGCTTCCAAGTTCTCGATTTATTCCAGCGGTGCGCTAATCGAAGACAAACTGGGGCTCGCCCTGCGCGGCAACATCTTCCGTCGCGATGCATCAGAAGTGAAATCTTCAGAGGGAGCTTTACTGAATCAGCGAGGCGCTAACCCTGTAAAATCAGATAACTATTTGCTAGGCGGCAAGTTAACCTGGATCTTGAATGATAAGAATTCTCTATGGCTGGATGGGGAAGTTGCCAACCAGCAATATGATAATAAGGAAAATCAGTTAGGAACGATTGGTGCTACAGGGGGCTATGAGGGCTCCTTGCATTATCAACGTCGCAAGTTAACGCTGGGGAGTGATAATCAACTGAGTTTTGGTTCATGGAACTCTAGCTTGTCTTATAGCGAGACGGATAACAAAGGCCGCCTCATTACAACCGATTCTGTTCCCGCGGGGTCAGCAGCGGCAGGTCAGAAACGCCGTCTGGAAAATACCAACGTTATTCTTGACTCGAAGCTGGTGGCTCCAGTAGGTGAAAGCCACTTGGTTACTATTGGCGGCCAGTATTGGAATGCAACGATGAAAGATGGCGTCGTTTTGGCTAACGATGGGAATAAGTTTAAGCAAGATTCGTGGGCGCTGTTTAGTGAAGATGAATGGCGCTTGCTGGATTCATTAGCTTTAACCTACGGCGCACGCTATGAGTACCATGAAACCTTCGGGGGTCATGTCAGCCCACGTGCTTATGTCGTTTGGAATGCATTGGATGATCTGACGATAAAAGGTGGTGTAAGTACGGGTTATAAAACCCCGTCACTGGCGCAACTCCATAATGGCGTTAGCGGGGTAACGAATCAGGGAACGGATACTGTCATTGGGAATCCAAACCTGAAACCAGAAGAGAGTACGAATACTGAACTGGGCGTTTACTACGAGAACTATACCGGGTTCGCTGCGAATGCAACGCTGTTCAATAATCATTTCCGCAATAAAATTGACAGCTATGATGTGTCGACTACCCCTGCGATTAGTACCTACCGAAACATCGGCAAGGCAGTGACTCAAGGGGTTGAGTTGGGATCCACAATTCCATTATGGTCAGAGGATTGGACGCTGAATGTAAACTATACCTTTACGGATAGTGAGCAAAAAGGTGGCTTAAACCCAGGAGCGCCTCTTACCAACACGCCGAAGCACATGGCTAACGCACGTCTTAACTGGAACGTTAATGATAATCTCTCGACATGGTTGAAGGCGGAATATCGCGACAAAACTGCACGTTATACGCAGAATTACAGTACCTTGTCCGCGTCCCAGAAGGATGCGTATGATGATAAAGGTGCCTACTTTAAGTCCTTCACGGTGGTTAATTGGGGCGGTTCCTATAAGGTTTCAAAAGATGTGACCTTGAATGGAGCAGTAAACAACCTGTTAGATAAGGATTTCACCAGTGGTGTCCGCACTTACGGTACAGGAAGAGGGGCATTTACTACGGCTGATTATTACTCTTTCAACCGAGTGACTTCGGGCTCCGTACTGCCTGGTCGTAACTACTGGGTATCGGTAAACGTCAACTTCTAATGAAACCTCTCCCCGGAATGGGTCTGCTCATTCCGGGGTATTATGACCCTCGCTCACTTCCTCTCTCCAACTGCATGACACCCTTTCTACGGTTTTTCTCGCACATTTATTCTGTCTGATTAACGGCGGGGATTCACCGTTACCCGTTATTACCGCCATCTCTTTGCCTATGTCATGAGAACAATGCGCAATTATCAGCAGGGATTTATTTTTTTGTGATATTTCTGAATATTGACGCTAACAATGTCGATGAGTGAAATTCATTATATTAGGTATTGTTAATTGCTTTAATGCTGACTACGCTTCACGTTACGGAGTGATGGATTTCCGATGAGGCAGGAAGTGTAACGTTATTAATACGTTCGTTGTCTTGTGTCGTACAGAGAATTTAATTCATTATTTTTGTATGAGAATACCTGCCGTGATTGCCGATTGCGGAACGCTTGATATCTGCAATCGGCAATCAGTGTATGAATAGCAACCAGGGCACGATGATGTTAAAAATTACCTTTTTGGATAAAGGCTCACTGCCTGAAACCATTTTCCTGAAAAAGACGAGTTTTAGGCGGCCACAATGTCGCCATGAATGGATTGAATATAACTACACCTCGCCCGATCACGTTATCGCCCGAGCAAAAGACACCCACGTTATCATCACGAATAAAGCCCTATTAACGCGAGACACCTTGGCCGCGTTGCCTGAGTTGAAGCTGATTGCCGTGACGGCAACGGGAACTGACAATATCGACCTTGTTGCTGCCAAAGAGCTGGGTATCACGGTCAAAAATGTACCGGGCTACTCGACGCAGGCGGTATCCGAGCACGTGATAGCCATGATTTTCGCGCTAAAGCACAGCCTGATGGCGTGGTACCGCGATCAACTGAGCGATCGCTGGGCCAGCCAGTCGCAGTTTGCTTATTTTGATCATCCCGTCAAAGACATCGCGGGCGCTACGCTGGGCATCATCGGAGCGGGTACGATTGGGCGGGAGGTCGCACGTCTGGCGCAGGCGCTGGGGATGAAGGTGATTTTTGCCGAGCACCGCGGGGCCGTACAGTGTCGTGCCGGTTATCTGCCGTTCGAAGACGTTCTGCGGCTGGCGAATGTGATTTCACTCAACTGTCCGCTCAATGAGAGCACGCAGCATCTGATTAATGCGGAGACGCTCGCACTGTGTAAGCCCACCGCGTTTATTATTAACACTGCCAGAGGCGGATTGATTGATGAACACGCGCTGACAGAGGCACTGCAGCAACGCGTCATCGCTGGCGCAGCGTTGGACTGCCTGACGCAGGAACCGCCGCAAAAAGACAATCCATTGATGATCGCGGCGAAAACCCTGCCGAACCTTTTGATTACTCCACATATCTCCTGGACGTCTGCTTCATCGCTGCAACTACTGATGGAAAAGACGATTGAAAATATTGATGAGTATGCTCAGCAGAACGGATACAAATAAGCTGTAGTTTGATTTCGCAGGATGCTGTTTGATTTCGTAGGATATAGTTTGATTTCGCCGGGTATGAAGGAATATTGCCCGGCAGAGAAAATATGATATTCATCAATTTTAATTGATTACCAAAATTGAACGTTTCATCAGATTAAATCTTTTGCCATCGATTATCTGCGTCAGGCACATTATATCCACGAAGGAATAAAAGATATCCTCAAGGGAATGAAAGTGCCGCACATCAGGCCTAAAGCGAAAACGTTATTCGTTGTGATTATTCTGATTCGCCTCTTTGTTGTATGAGGGAATATTTATTTCTTAATAATAACGTCAGTAAATAATAGAACGAATGCCGTGCGACGTGTTGATGCAACAAGCCGATTCAATGAGGGAAGGGGGGACGGGCTGTATTGTGAATCCGCCCCGAGTTCGGATGAACGGGGCGGAAGTCAGTGCGAGTCAGCGTTTCTGGATATACGTCATTGCCAGCGCGAGTGCCAGAACCAGACCTTTGATGATATCCATGGCGTAGTAAGGCACGGAGAGCATCACCAGCCCATTCTGCAAGACGCCAAGAATAACAGCACCGAGCAGCGTACCCAGCGCGTTCGGCTTACCAGATCCCGCCAGTGAGAAACCGATGTAGGCAGCGGCAACGGCATCCATCAAATAGCCGCCTCCGGCATTAACCTGAGAAGAGCCGATGCGTGATGCCAGTAAAATGCCGCCCAGCGCCGCGAGCAATGAAGAAAACACATACGCCTGTACCCGATAACGCGCCGTGCGAATCCCTGCCAGCCGCGCAGCCTCAGGGTTGCCGCCGATGGCGTACATCCGGCGACCGTGTTTGGTGAGGGACAGGTACAGCTGTACCAGTACTGTTACCGCCAGCATGATGACAACAATGACCGGCACCTGACCCAGCGTGGCAAAGAACTCAGGAATGACGCCCTCCGCCATCTCGCCGCTGGGCAACACCATGTTCTGCGTAATAGAGCCGCCGTAGCTGTAGGTCATCGCGACGCCCTGAATGACGAACAGGCTGGCGAGCGTCGCCAGCATATCGGGAATCTTCAGCACGACGATGAGGAAGGCGTTGAATAGCCCGACCAGCGTACACAGCAGCAGCGTCAGAACGATCGCGCCTGTGGTGCCGAATCCGTACCAGACAAACAGTGAGATAACCAGCGCGTTAGCCAGCGAGGCCGTTGATCCTACGGAAAGGTCAAATCCGCCGACGGACAGTGAAATCGAGACACCAATCGCAATCACCGTGACGATGGCGATAGAGCGCAGAATATTGATGATGTTATACGGATCGAGAAAGTTGTCCGATGCCAGCCCGAAGAGCGCAATCAGCGCGACAACCGTGATCAACATCCCCCACTTATAGAGAAACTCGAAAACGTGGTGACGGAAGGGGAGCGCCCCGTTAGATGAAAGTGGGTGACTCACGCGGGAGTTCCTCCAGTTGAATATAAAAGTAGGGTTTCTTCGTCAATCTCGGCGGCGTTCAGCTCTGCGACAATGCGGCCATCCCAGAGCACGCAGATGCGATCGCAGAGTCCGACAAGTTCGGAAAACTCGCCCGAGGCATAAATAATGCCTTTTCCCTGACGGGCGAGGCCGTCAATCAGCGTGAACAAGTCCTGTTTGGCCTTGATATCAACGCCTTTGGTCGGTTCGTCAAAAATCAGAACTTGTGCTTCACTGCGTAGCCACTTGCCGATAGCCACTTTCTGCTGATTTCCACCTGACAGGCGTGCCAGCTTTTGCATCGGACCGGTGGTGCGAACCGCAAGCTGCTCAACGATCCTTTTCGCCCAGCTCACTGCCTTACTGCGGCTGAAAACACCCCAGCGGGAAAAACTGTCGGTGGCCGTGATGCTCAGATTCATGGTGACGGATTCATCAATAAAAATGCCTTCTTTACGCCGCTCTTCGGGAACCAGCGCCAGGCCCTGTTCGACGGATTGGTGTGGCGAATGCGGTCGCCAGGGTTTACCGCGATATTCACCTTGTGCGATTTGGCAGGGTTCCGCACCGAACAGCGCTTTACACAGCTCGGTTTTCCCCGCGCCAGCCAGCCCGGCAATGCCCAGAATTTCTCCTTTGCGCAGCGTAAGAGAAATATTGTGCAGCAGTGTTTCGTCGTGTAAACCGGTGACCTGAAGCAGCGTTTCTTCGGCAGGTGCCGTGCGGCGCGGTGGGAAAATATCATCAAGACGATGCCCCAGCATTCTCTCCACGATCGCTTCGCCGCTAAGCCCTTGCATTGGGCCGCTGCTGACAAACTCGCCGTCACGCAGCACGGTCAACGTATCGCAGATTTCGCTCAGTTCATGAATACGGTGGGAAATAAACACGATCCCGATGCCATCTGCCTGTAAACGGCGCACTACCTGAAAGAGGCGCGCACTTTCAGCCTGATCCAGCGGGGCGGTGGGTTCATCTAAAATCAGGAAACGACACTCGTGGGACAAGGCGCGGGCGAGCAGAATTTGCTGTTTCTCGGCCAGCGAACAGGTATCCAGCCGCTGGCGAACATTAAGGTGAACGCCAAGCTGATCGAGCAGCGCCTGCGCCTGACGATAGATCTGCGGCCAGCTCAGCAGATGCCCGTCCTGCGCCAGCGTATCCAGCATAATGTTTTCCGCCACGGACAGCGTGGGAACCAGCGCGACATCAACTTCCTGTTGCACCAGATGAATACCGTACCGCTTGGCATCACGCGGTGAATGAACATCGACCTGCTTGCCATTAATCAGTATGTCGCCCTGATAGTGATCGTAAGCGCCGGATAAGATCGTCATGAGCGTGGATTTACCCGCGCCGTTTGCGCCAGTCAGGGCATGAATCGAACCACCTTCCAGTGTGAAATTAACCTGCTTGAGGGCGTGGAAGCCAGAAAAGGAGATGGAAATGTTCTGCATTTCCAGTCGGCTTTGGGAGGTAGGAATCATGGTCGGTAACGCTCTTGGCGGTCAGGGTCATGAAATAACGGAAAAGAAAGGTAGCACATATCTCAGAGAATTTAATACAGCTTCAAGTGTTTGAGATTGGTTGGCTATGAACGAAAAAGCATAAATTAAGTAAAAAAGTTCTTAAGCTGGCGCAGGCAAGTGAATAAGATGGAATTATCAATAGGGTAGCGCAGCAGATTCATCTATCAGGCAAACATAAAATAAGAGCCACGCTCAAGGTAAGGCGCGGCGAGGAAGATTCAAACATGCACACAACGACAGTCCGCGTACAGGTTGGCCCCGCCAACTATTTTTCTTTCTCTGGCGCTATCGATAAGCTGCTGGAGTTTTATCCGCCAGAGGTGCTGAAAAACGCACTGTGGATCTACGGGGAGCGGGCGATTGCGGCAACTCGGCCGTATTTGCCAGCCGAATTCGATGCGCCTTCAGCCCGACGCGTTCAGTTTGGGGCGCATTGCAGTGAGGGAGAAGTCGCAAAGCTGGTAGCACAGGCGGGTGATGACTGTCAGGTTGTGATTGGCGTTGGTGGCGGGGCGGTGCTGGATACGGCGAAGGTTGCCGCGCGTCACATTGGCGTGCCGCTGGTGGCTATTCCGACTATTGCAGCGACCTGCGCAGCCTGGACGCCGCTGTCCGTATGGTATAACGATGCCGGACAGGCGCTGCGCTTCGAGATTTTCACTGATGCTAACCATCTGGTGCTGGTGGAACCGCGGATTCTGCTGGCAGCGCCGGTGGAATACCTGCTGGCTGGCGTCGGTGATACGCTGGCGAAGTGGTATGAAGCCGTTGTGCTTAGTCCTCAGCCAGAAACGCTGCCGCTTTCTGTTCGGCTGGGGCTACAGGCCGCGCTGGATATCCGCAATGTGTTGCTGCAACAAAGTGCGGCGGCGCTGGAAGCGGTCAAACGTGGCGAACTGACGCAGGATTTTCTGGATGTCGTCGATGCGATCATTGCCGGAGGCGGCATGGTTGGCGGGTTGGGTGAGCGTTACACCCGTGTGGCCGCGGCGCATGCGGTTCATAACGGTTTGACGGTGTTGCCGCAAACGGAACGTTTCCTGCACGGCACTAAAGTGGCCTATGGCATTCTGGTGCAGAGTGCCTTGCTGGGGGATCGTGAAACGCTGCGCCAACTGAAAGCGGCGTTTAAGGCATTTGGTTTGCCGACCTCGTTGGCCGCACTGGATGTGGATATTCACGATCGCGCATCGCTTCAGGCCGTTATTGCCCGTACCTTGCAGGAAGGGGAATCCATTCATTATCTGCCGTTGACGCTTAATGAAGAGGTTCTGCTGGCGGCCTTTAATACTGTTGAGTCTGGCGAAGAATAAATCTGTGGGAAGAGAAGAGGCGGAGAGGGATCTCCGCCCTTAAAGGCTACTGTGTTTTCTCGTAGGGGAATGAATTTTTGATGTAGCTGGCGTAGTAGCGGTATTTCGTCTTGCTTGCCATCAACTCTTCATAAATCATGCGCGCGACGCCGCTATAGAGATAAATGCTCCCATTCAGCAGTTCGACTTCCAACTGACTTTTTTCTGCATCGTATCCGACTGAAAACAACTCTGTTGATGAAACTCGTTTTCTCTGCAAAATTAATCACTCCCAACGTATCAATGCCGCATCCTGACGGTATACCACCCTCTTTCGAGCTCTCAGAAATAGTGTTATAGCTCGAAATATATCGGGGGTAAACAACAGCATATCGTTATTAGATCATGAATAATCAGTAAACGCTCACAGAATTCTTTCTCTGTCGCTCCTCGACTGGTTTGTTATTTATCACCGATGAGGAGGTGCTCTGATTACCCCGTTAATCCTGAGCGATCGCCCGTTGAAACGCTGGCTGGCTTTCTACCCGTTCAATGTATTGCTGGATATGCGGATAACGGCTGAAATCCAGACGCGTTTTCGCCAACACCAGCGGGACGGCCATTTGTATATCGGCACCGCTGAGCGACTCTCCCGCAAACCACTCTTGTGTACTCAAATGTTGTTCGATGAACTGCAACTGCGTCGTCAGCCGCGGCAGAATAAAAGCCTGCTCAATACTGTGCACAATTTTTCGCGCCACGGGGCGGACGAAGAATGGCATCGGCGCAGATTCTGTTTTCGCCAACACTAGACGCATCACCAGCAGCGGCATGAGGGAACCTTCGGCAAAATGCAGCCAGAAGCGATAATCCAGCAGGGCTTGCCCGCTCTGTGGACGGAGCCTGCCGTTGCCGTAAGTTTCAATCAGGTATTCCACAATGGCTCCGGATTCGGCAATCGTCAGTTCGCCATCGGTAATCACCGGCGATTTCCCTAGCGGGTGGATTTGTTTGAGTGACGCCGGGGCGCTAAACGTTTTTGGGTCACGGGCGTAGCGAATGATTTCATAGTCAACGCCCAGTTCTTCCAGTAGCCAGGTCGCGCGGGTTGAACGGGATTTTTCGAGGTGATGAACGTGTATCATCAAGATTTCCTTTTTGTTTGTCTTGGTTCCGTTATTCAGCACGGTGCAGGTGTGTGATTGTTTTACTGAGATTTGCTGTAACAGGGAAGTGAAAATAGCACTCGGGAGACATCTCCCGAGTGCGGTTATCAGCTAGATGAGCATAGCCCATTATTCGTATCGCGATTATGCAGACAACTATTTATGCGTACAAATAGTGGGCGTGGAAGCGCAGGTGATCTTCGATGAAGCTAGCAATGAAGAAATAGCTGTGGTCATAGCCAGACTGTGTCCGCAGCGTCAGCGGCCAGTCATACTGGCTTGCCAGCGCTTCCAGTTTCGCCGGTTGCAACTGGTCGGGGAGGAATTGATCGCAGTCTCCCTGATCGACCAGCATAGGCAGCTTCTTCTGGCTATTCGCCAGCAAATGGCAGCTGTCATACTGCAACCACTGTGTTTCATCCTCACCGAGGTAGGCGGTGAGCGCTTTGCGCCCCCACGGAACCTGGCTTGGGTTAACGATCGGCGCGAACGCCGACGCAGACAGGAATTTCTCCGGATTGCGCAGTGCCAGCATCAGCGCACCGTGCCCACCCATCGAATGTCCGCTGATGGACTGACGGTCGTTCACGTTAAAATGCTGCTGAATCAGTGCCGGCAGTTCGCTGCTGATGTAGTCATACATCCGGTAGTGTGCTGACCAGGGCGCCTGCGTGGCATTCACGTAGAACCCTGCACCCTGACCCAAATCGTACCCGGCATCGTCCGCTACGCCATCGCCGCGCGGGCTGGTGTCCGGCATAACCAGCACCAGACCCAGTTCGGAGGCAACGCGCTGCGCGCCAGCTTTCGTCGTGAAATTTTCGTCGTTGCAGGTTAACCCTGACAGCCAGTAAAGCACGGGCGGCGGCGTGTCATCCTGCGTTGGTGGCAGATAGATGCTGAACGTCATCGCGGTGTTCAGCGTTTCTGACACATGACGGTAGCGCTGTTGCCAGCCGCCAAACATACGGTGTTCTTCCAGCAGTTCCAGTGATGAAGTCATCGCTGTACAGCCTCCTTTTTCTGTTCCTGACGGTGGTGCAATTAACCGAAATGAATCACTGAGCGAATCGATTTGCCTTCGTGCATTAAATCGAATGCGGTGTTGATGTCGTCCAGCCCCATGGTGTGGGTGATGAAATCATTCAGCGGGAACTCACCTTTCAGGTAACGATCGACAATGCCTGGCAGTTCGCTACGGCCTTTTACGCCGCCGAAAGCGGAACCGCGCCATACGCGACCGGTCACCAGTTGGAACGGACGAGTGGAGATTTCTTCGCCTGCGCCTGCTACGCCGATGATGATGGATTCCCCCCAGCCTTTATGACAGCACTCTAGCGCGGAACGCATGACATTGACGTTACCGATACACTCAAAGGAGAAGTCCACGCCGCCATCAGTCAGCTCAACGATCACGTCCTGAATCGGCTTATCGTAATCTTTCGGGTTGATCAGATCGGTAGCACCCAGTTTACGTGCCAGCTCGAATTTGCTGGTGTTGAGATCGATACCGATGATGCGTCCGGCTCCCGCCATTTGCGCGCCGATAATCGCCGACAAACCAATGCCGCCGAGGCCGAAAATCGCAACCGTATCGCCTGCTTTCACTTTTGCGGTATTCAGCACGGCACCCATACCGGTGGTGACACCACAGCCCAGCAGGCAGACTTCTTCCAGCGGCGCTTCTTTATTCACTTTCGCCAGCGAAATTTCAGGCACGACGGTGTGCTCTGCGAAGGTGGATGTGCCCATGTAATGGAAAATCGGCTGGCCGTTTTTGGAGAAGCGAGTGGTGCCGTCCGGCATCAGGCCTTTGCCCTGCGTGGAGCGAATAGCCTGACACAGGTTGGTTTTGCCAGAGCGACAGAATTTACATTCGCCACATTCTGGGGTGTAAAGCGGAATAACGTGATCGCCGACGGCAACGCTGGTTACGCCTTCCCCAATCGCTTCCACAATCCCGCCGCCTTCATGGCCAAGAATCGCTGGGAACACGCCTTCAGGATCTTTGCCGGACAGCGTGTAGGCATCCGTGTGGCACACGCCGGTTGCGACGATGCGTACCAACACTTCACCTTTCTGTGGTGGCATCAGATCCACTTCTTCAACCGACAGTGGCTGGTTGGGACCCCAGGCGATGGCGGCGCGGGTTTTAATCATTTGCATGGTGGAGACTCCTAATGGCATTCCGTTATGGGTTGTAAGTTGAATGACAGGACGTAGCATTGCTCACTGTATCGTCCTCTCTTGAAAAGGGTCGTTCATGGAAAATAATGGGTTCATTCCGACTGAGCGGATGGTTCAATCATGCTGCTCTGTTCAATAATGAGCTTTTTAAGCGCCTCGACATTCGGGCCGAAGGCATCGCGTCGCCAGACGAGCCAGGTGGACGCGGCGGCGATATCGGGCGGTAATTCATGTATCTGAACGCGCGCGCCAGCGGGCAGCGATTCAAGAACGGCATAGGGGAGCATGGCGAGCCCGGCACCGCTGGCTACACAGGCAAGCATGGCATGGTATGAGTGAATTTCCATGATAGTGCCGGGCACCACGCCATCCTGCCGGAACCAGTTCTCAAGGCGTTTTCGATAGGAACAGCTGGGGCGGAAAGCAAACAGCGTATCGTGGCTGGCATCCCGCGCATGGCTAATCGGCGCGTGCGTCGTGTCGGATATCAGCACGAGTCGTTCCGTAAAGCATGAACAGCCATTCAGCTCATCGTAGACGACGGGGCCATCGACTAACGCGGCGGCTAGCGTTCCTGCCCGCACGCGTTCAATGATTTCCCCTGATGTACCGGTATTCAGAGACAGCGACACGTTGGGGTAACGCTGGTGGAAAGCCGCTAATAGCGTGGGCAAACGGGTTGCCGCCGTGCTTTCCATCGAACCTAGCGCGAAATTACCTGCGGGTTCACCCGTGCGCGTCATGCTGATCGCTTCTTCGCTAAGCGCCAGAATGCGCTGCGCATAACACAAGAAATTGTGCCCAATCGGGGACAGGCGCAGGCGCTGTTTCTCTCGGATGAACAGATCGGTACCCAATTCCTGTTCCAGCTGGCGTAACCGCGTGGTCAGATTTGAGGGCACCCGATGAAGCTGTTCCGCGGCGCGTGCGACGGAGCCCGTTTCGGCAACGAGACAGAACATGCGGAGCTGGGTCAAATCCATATCTTTCTCTTTTCGTAATGAACTGGTGTTTGATTATTCATTTTTTGTGAAGTTTAGCGACAAGCTGCGCATTTCGCAACTGGCTTACGCCACTCGGATGTAAATGCAACGTAAACTCAGCGGCATGCAACCTTGCCTGAATGATGAAAATGACGGGCGTAATTATCATCAGGATTAATATTTGGGCTTAGAAAGCGATAAAACGATCGCGGCCTGAATTAATAGCACCGCAATCAACTTTATAACTAATAGGGACATATTTTTCTGCGGATGAGACCAGAATGGAAAATAAGAATAATCCCAGAAAAATAAAACTGTATTTTACCCTGACGCAATAGTGAAGGAGGGGAAATAAATAGATAATTAAAATAAATAGTTAAATGTGTAGATAAATTGTTGTAGCGAAGCAATAGTCAAAAACTATCGCAATTCTTAATTTTGATCGCATTTGTTGATGCAAAAGCGTAAAGTGCCTGCCCAAAGTGCCGATAATGTTAATGTATGGTAGGAATATCTTATCGTTATTGTAAGGAAGTGTATCTTTTTGTCATTAAAGGAAAATAACTCTAACTAATGAGAGCCTCTGCTCTTCATTAAATGACGTAACACCAGGCGTATTTCCAATTAAAAATGTGCAGCCATGTTGCAGAAAGCGCAGAGGAAAGTCGCCAGATAATTTATAGGAGTCTTCTGTGAATTTTTTAAAAAATATCACCATCAGGGCAATGCTTTTAACAATATTGGGTCTGTTTCTGGTTGTATGGGGCGGCGCGTCTTTCTTTACCACCACCTCATTAAGCAGCATGACCAAACTATTGGAATCCGGCGAAACTCAACGTAAAAACGTAGAGATGCTGGTGAAAGGCAATGACCAGTATTTTCGTACGGTTACTCGCTTGTTACGCTCGATGGATTTCCAGCAAACGGGTGAAACGGCGGAAGCAGAAAAAGTATTTACGTCAGCAACCACCGCGTTTAAAAACACGTCAGATCAACTGGCTGCGTTTAAAGCCGTTGAGCACGTCGGCGTTGATAAAGAAACCGCGGACAATATGATCGCCGCGTGGACCCAGATATTGGATAACGGGTTGACGCCGATGTTGAACGCTGCGCGTGAGAATCGTCAGGAGGAGTTCCGTCAGCTTTTCCGTAAAACCTACCCGCCGTTGAGCGTGGCATTCGGTGCCAATATGGAGAAATACCAGACGGCGATTCTTTCCTCGTCAGAGGAGTCAATGAGCGAGGTCTACGGTCTGGTTGGCTGGAGTAATCACATTCTGCTGGGGGCAGCGATTATTGGATTGATCATCCTGCTGATGACGGATCGCTATCTGGTTCACTACCTGGTTAAGCCGTTGAATATGATCAAAGGATATTTCCAGGTGCTGGCTGCCGGGCAGCTTAACCACCCGATTGACGAGTTTGGTCGTAACTGTGCCGGACAGCTGATTCCTTATCTGAAAGAGATGCAGGGCAGTCTGGTTAATACGGTATCCATTATCCGCGACAGCTCTGCATCGATTCATCAGGGCTCCAGTGAAATCAAAAGCGGCAATAACGATTTGTCCGCACGTACCGAGCAGCAGGCTGCGGCGCTGGAACAGACGGCCGCCAGTATGGAAGAGCTGAGTGCGACGGTGAAACAGAATGCCGATAACGTTCATCAGGCCACTAAGTTGGCACAGGATGCTTCCGTTGCGGCGAAGAAAGGGGGCGACGTCACGGCAGATGTGATGGCGACGATGGCAAGCATTACGACCAGCTCGAAGAAAATTGCTGATATCACCAGCGTGATTAACGGCATTGCCTTCCAGACCAACATTCTGGCGTTGAACGCGGCGGTGGAAGCTGCCAGAGCCGGTGAGCAGGGGCGTGGTTTTGCGGTAGTTGCAGGCGAAGTTCGTAATCTGGCGCAGCGCAGTGCTCAGGCGGCAAAAGAAATTGAGAGCCTGATTACGGAATCGGTTGAACGTATCAATACAGGGTCAAATCAGGTTACGCAAACCGGCGAAGCGATGGATTCCATCATTTCTGCGATTACCCGGGTGAACGATCTGATGGGTGAAATCGCATCGGCATCGGACGAGCAGAGCCGCGGTATTACGCAGATTGGTCAGGCGGTGACCGAAATGGATGGCGTGACACAACAGAACGCCGCGCTGGTACAAGAATCTGCCGCCGCCGCGGCATCGCTGGAAGATCAGGCCCGCCAGTTGACCGAGGCCGTATCGGTATTCCAGCTGTCGGCCGCAGAGGCGCATCGTCGCCCTCAGCAGCGTCTGGCAGAGAAAGCGCCCGCAGTGGAAAAACCGATGTTATTAGCGGCCGCAGGCGGTAAAAAAGGCAATGCTAACGACAACTGGGAAACCTTCTGATAGCCCCACGACATGCGGCGTCAGCGCGCTGATGACCGCAAAAATCAGGTGATTTATCGCTAAAAGCACTGGGATATGTTCCCAGTGCTTTTTTGTTTATCACGGGACATTTATGACTGAATCGTGGTTTTTCTGTGCACAAGATGTGCCCCTCGCTACGCACACAGGCACACCCGCTACGCTTGATAACCTGAATCTATTTCAACAATCATGACGTACAATCACTGGATAATCGTAACTCTCTCAACTAGAGTGTTGACGGCGCTAGGGTCTGATCAAGGCCATGATAGTGCGATAGGCATAGTTACACCTGCAGGAGAATAATAATGTCATCACTAAGTAAAGAAGCCGTTATGGTGCACGAAGCACTGCTGGCACGCGGTCTCGAAACGCCGCTGCGCGGGGCGTTGTTGGATCGGGATACGCGTAAGCAACGTATTGCCGAGCATATGACGGAAATTATGAATTTGCTGAGTCTCGATCTGAGCGATGACAGCCTGGCTGAAACACCGACTCGCATCGCTAAAATGTACGTTGATGAAATATTCTCCGGCTTGGACTACGCCAATTTCCCCAAAATCACCATCATTGAAAACAAAATGAAGGTCGATGAAATGGTTACCGTGCGCGATATCACGCTGACCAGCACCTGTGAACATCATTTCGTGACGATCGATGGGAAAGCAACGGTGGCGTATATCCCGAAAGATGGCGTCATTGGTTTGTCGAAGCTCAACCGCATCGTCCAGTTTTTCTCTCAGCGCCCTCAGGTGCAGGAACGCTTAACGCAGCAGATTTTAGTCGCGCTGCAAACGCTGTTGGGTACCAATAACGTTGCGGTTTCGATTGATGCGGTGCATTACTGCGTGAAGGCGCGCGGTATTCGTGATGCGACCAGCGCCACGACCACGACATCGCTCGGTGGGCTGTTTAAATCCAGCCAGAACACGCGTCAGGAATTCCTGCGCGCGGTTCGCCACCACAATTAAGCCCGTTCTTATTGGCGATGATGAAGGAAATACCCCTCGTCATCGCCACATCGGTCATTGTCAAATCAGCAAGTACCTTCGCTTTTTCCCTTTCTGTGCATACAATCGCTACTTCGATGATTTGAAAATGTAATTTGTATGCCTTCTCACACTGTACCATCACCTCATTTGCCACTTTCGCGGCCACCTTCACGGATAGCTACGCTGGATTTCGCACGCGGCGTCGCCATCCTGGGTATTTTACTGCTGAATATTACGGCGTTTGCTTTACCGCATGCGGCCTACCTCAATCCAGCCTGGCAAGGTGAACCCACGTTGTCCGATGCCTTGACGTGGGCGGCGATGGATCTGCTGGCGCAGGCAAAATTCCTGACGCTGTTTTCTCTCCTTTTTGGCGCGGGGCTACAGCTATTGTTGCCGCGGGGGAAACGCTGGGTACATGCACGTCTGTTCTGGCTGATGATCGTCGGGCTGATTCATGCCATTTTCCTGTGGGATGGCGACATTTTGCTCGACTATGCGCTGATAGGGCTGGTGTGTTACGGCATGATTCGCCATGCGGAAAGTAGCCAGTTGCTAATGCGTACGGGGGTAGTTCTATACCTGGTGGGAATCGGCGTGCTGTTTGTACTGAGCCAGATTCTGAGTCTGCAACCGGGTCGATTCTGGCTGCCGGGTATGGCGGATATCACCTACGAGGCTTATTGGCGGGCGTTAGGCGGGCCGGAAGCGTGGAGTAATCGCGTCGATCTGCTCACGGAAAGCCTGTTGTCGCTGGGCGTGCAGTACGGCTGGCTGCTGGCGGGATCGATGCTATTAGGAGCAGGGCTGATGCGCAGTGGCTGGCTGAAAGGGGAATTCAGCACGGCGCACTATCGTAAGGTGGCTCTGTGGCTGATTCCACTGGGCGTGGCGATTAACAGCATTGGCGTGGTGGGGCAGTGGCTGGTGGATTGGGAATATCGCTGGAGCGGGCTGTTATTGCAAATTCCGCGTGAGCTGAGTTCACCCTTGCAGGCGATAGGCTATCTGGCGCTGTGCTACGGCTTTTGGGGCACGCTGTGCCAATGGCGCATCACGTACTGGATTACGGATGTCGGGCGTATGGCGTTAACCAACTATTTGCTGCAAACGCTGATTTGCGTGGTGCTGTTTAACCAGCTTGGTCTGTTTATGGCCTTCAGCCGCCTGCAATTGTTGGCGCTGGTTCCTATTATCTGGATCGCCAATCTGGTCTTTTCTCACTGCTGGTTGCGCTATTTTCGTCAGGGTCCGCTGGAATGGCTATGGCGCAAACTCACTAATGCGGTAGGGAAAACCGAGTAGAAAAAACCTTACGGTGCAGCGTGCTCGTTCTGCGGTTCGGGTTCGGCTTTCGCTGGTTGGTCAGGCTTAGCCTGATGAACTGGCGAGGGTAGCACCTGCTCCGGCAGGACGGCAGGATAATCCGGGGCATCTTCTGGAATGGTATGTTCTGCGGGAATCGGCACCTGCGGCCCTAAAAAGCGCGGCTCGCGTTTGAGGACATACAGATCGAACAGCGCGCCCAGACGAGCGCCAAATTCACGAACCCGCACGGTCATCATATTTTTGGGCGAAGGCACGGCATAACACTGCGCCTGAATGCCGAGGTGCAGCGCGATGAATAACGCGCGTTCGCAGTGGAAACGTTGGGTGATGATGGTGAAATCGTTGGTATCAAACACCTTGCGTGTTCTGACGATGGAGTCCAGGGTGCGGAATCCCGCATAGTCCAGCACGATATCCGAAGGCGGAACGCCTGCGGCGATCAAATCGCGACGCATCGTCATCGGCTCATTGTAGCTTTGCAGCGCGTTGTCACCGCTGAGCAGCAGATAGCTGACTTTACCGCTGTTGTAAGCGTTAATCGTCCCTTGCATACGGAACAGATAATACTGATTGATCACACCGGTACGATAGTATTTCGCCGTTCCCAGTACGACTCCAACCTGACGCTTCGGCAAGGCCTGAAGTTCATCGTAAATAAATGGCGCGGTTTTCCAACTGATCCAACGATCGAGGGCAAAAGCAGAGAGCAGCAGCACGCCAATGAGGGCTAACAAACCGAATGTCAGGCGTTTCCACATGCTTATGCCTCGGGTAAGGCTAGTCGACTAATCATGCCTCAAGGCTACTTTACCTGACTGGGGGACGCAAGACGAAGGCGAGGAACGGGTGGTTTATTGATTGAATTTTCAGCGTTAGGGTGAGGGGCGTGAAAATAAAACGCCAGCCTTTCGGGCAGAAAAGCTGGCGTGACGGGTAATACTGGTTACTTCGCCCGGTGTATCTCGATCCTTAAACGATCGGTATTAGGCGCGCTGGGCGTGTTAAACCCGGCTACCCCACAGATCGTATTCGTCGGCGTGTTCGACTTTAACCTTAACGATATCACCGACTTTCACGCCAGTTTCTCCGTTGAGGTAAACCGCACCGTCGATTTCAGGGGCATCGGCCATGCTGCGGCCAATCGCGCCTTCTTCGTCGATTTCATCGATCAACACCAGCACTTCACGGCCAATTTTATCCTGCAAACGCTGGGTAGAAATGGCCTGCTGAAGCTGCATGAAACGGTGGAAGCGTTCTTCTTTGATCTCTTCCGGCACCTGATCTGGCAATGCATTTGCCGCCGCGCCTTCGACCGGACTGAATTTAAAACAGCCCACGCGGTCGAGTTTGGCTTCTTTCAGGAAGTCGAGCAGCATTTGGAAATCTTCTTCCGTCTCGCCGGGGAAACCGACAATAAAGGTAGAACGCAGCGTTAAGTCCGGGCAGATTTCGCGCCAGCGCTTAATACGCTCCAGCGTTCTTTCTACTGCGCCTGGGCGCTTCATCAGTTTGAGAATTTTCGGGCTGGCGTGCTGGAGCGGGATGTCCAGATAAGGCAGGATTTTGCCTTCCGCCATTAATGGGATCACATCGTCTACGTGCGGGTAAGGGTAGACATAGTGCAGGCGTACCCATACGCCGAGAGACGCCAGTTGCTCACACAGGCTGACCATACTGGTTTTGACCGGTTGCCCGTTCCAGAATCCGGTACGCTGCTTCACATCTGCGCCGTACGCCGAGGTGTCCTGAGAAATCACCAGCAGCTCTTTTACGCCGGCATCAACCAGACGTTTCGCTTCATCCAGCACCGAACCGATTGGGCGGCTATCCAAATCGCCACGCATGGAAGGGATAATGCAGAACGTACAGCGGTGGTTACAGCCTTCTGAAATTTTCAGATACGCGTAATGGCGCGGTGTGAGTTTCACGCCCTGCTCGGGAACTAAACTGGTAAACGGGTTGTGCGTCGGTTTAGGGACATATTGATGCACGTGCGACAGCACCTGCTCGTAGCTGTGCGGACCAGTAATTTCCAGCACTTTTGGATGCACTTCGCGTATTTGATTTTCTTTGGCACCCAGACAGCCTGTGACGATAACTTTACCGTTCTCATTCAGCGCTTCGCCGATGGCTTCCAGCGACTCTTGTACGGCGCTGTCAATAAAACCACAGGTATTGACGATCACCAGTTCAGCGTCGTCATAGCGTGGGACGACCTGATAACCTTCAGTACGCAGTTCGGTCAGAATCCTCTCGGAGTCGACGAGGTTTTTCGGGCAACCGAGGGAAACAAAGCCGATACGTGGTTGTTGCATATTATTCGCTCACAAAATAAACAGAAAATAAAAACCGGAGGATTCTACACCATAGTTGATTATCCTTATAGTCAGTGGTGTAAAACTCAGCATTTTATCGCCGTGGTGATGAGGTCTCGTGGAAGGTGCTTCGCAAAGCGGCGCTAAATAGTAAATACATGCAGAACGTTATGGTATAATTTTTCATCATTACCACGAGTCAGGAGGCAGGATGGTGCAACGAATTAAAGTCGTGCGGAAGCATCAGCGTAAAAGCAAAATTGATGATAATCGGACCTTAATGCAGATCGGTGCCCGTGCCTCAAAGCAGGCAATCAAAGAAGCGTTAGATTCCGGTGTATCAATCACTTATATCAAAGATGGCTGGCTGGTCAGTCAAGCACCTGATGGTACGCTCTCAGAAATTAAACCCGTGGACGGTCAACCGCCAATTAAGCTTAGGGAGCTGCTTTGCCGAGCTTGAGACTGGTTGCAGGCCCGAATGGATCGGGCAAAACGACGTTGACTAAAGAATTGAGAGAAACGTACGCCGTTCCTTTGGGGCAGTACCTTAACCCCGATGATATTGCAAAACATATTGATCTCCCTGCGTTGTTGGGGGAAGCGGTCGATAAAGCACTGTTGTCCGATGAATCAGCCGCCAGGCTGGCACAGAGAATTTCCTTAGGTTTGAGAGAGGACTGGATTCGCGATCGGCTTTCTTTTACCTATGAGTCCGTGATGAGTCACAAAAGTCATCTCGATTTTGTAAAAGCGGCAAGAGAAAGCGGTTATAAACCCTACCTTTATTATGTCTGTACGTCAGATCCAGAACTCAACGATGAGCGAATAACTCAGCGTGTTGCATTAGGCGGGCATAGTGTGCCGAAGGATAAGGTCTTCGGGCGTTATCAGCGTAGCTTGGTGTATCTCTCTGAGATGATCCGACTCTGCCATCGTGCTTATTTTTTCGATAATTCAACGACGACGCTGACGTTTCTTGGTGAGGTTACACCGGATGGCTTTCTTGATATCGTCGAGGAATCGTTTGATAACGTGCAGCCTATGTGGTTGTACAAAAATGTGATGACGTCGTGGGATGAAAACAAAATCAGGATGATTCAGCCGAGATAACCCAATTTATCATGTCCGCCGCTTCAGCTACTGGTTTCTTTGAATTTCTTCAATAAATGTAAACCTTGCCCCGTTTTTTTGCACAAACATCGCCTGCCGCCTAAATTTACAGGACTTTTGTTGGATGGAGACAACGCTATGTCCTATTGCCTGATGCCTCGCAATTCTGCTTCCCCCCCCTTGTTACGACGATTTTCTGCCGTGCCACATTGGCTGCTGCTTGGCGCGACGCTGCTGTTTTCCAGCCCGTTATTGGCGGCAGAACCGAAGGTGACGGAATTACAGGATAAGCTGGACCACCCGTGGTCATTGGCGTTTTTACCGGAAGAGCAGGGGATTCTGATTACAGAACGCGCCGGGAATTTACGCTTATGGAAAGCGGGCAGCGCGCTGTCTGCGCCGATAGCGGGTGTACCGAAAGTCTTCGCTAAATCACAGGGCGGGTTGCTGGAAGTCGCGCTATCGCCGGACTTTGCGCAGAATCGACGCATCTACCTGAGCTTTGCCGAAGAGGGGAGCGAGGGTAAAGCGGGAACCGCGGTCGGCTACGGTAAACTCTCCGAGGATAATAAGCGGTTAGAGAATTTCACAGTCTTCTTCCGTCAGGAACCGAAGCTGTCGACGGGTAACCACTTCGGCGGCAAGCTGGCCTTTGATCGACAAGGGTATCTGTTTATCGCACTGGGCGAAAACAACGAACGCCCGACCGCACAAGATCTGGATAAATTACAGGGCAAAATTGTACGTCTGACGGCAGAGGGTAAGGTGCCGTCCGATAACCCGTTTGTGAATACACCTAATGCGCGGCCGGAAATCTGGTCTTACGGACACCGTAACCCGCAGGGGTTGGCGATTAATCCGTGGTCTGGCGTGCTGTGGGAAAATGAACATGGCCCGAAAGGCGGCGATGAAATCAATATCCCTAAAGCCGGTGAGAATTACGGCTGGCCGATTGCGACACACGGCATTAACTATTCAGGGTTAAAGATTCCAGAAGCGAAAGGAAAAGAGATCGCAGGGATGGCGAACCCTGACTTTTATTGGGAAAAATCACCGGGCATCAGCGGAATGGCCTTCTATAACAGCGACCGTTTCCCGCAGTGGAAAAATTCAGTCTTTATCGGCGCGCTGGCAGAGAAGAACCTGATTCGTTTGACGCTTGATGGCGACAAGGTCGCTTCACAAGAGCGCTTGCTGAGCAACCGCGGTGAACGTATTCGCGATGTGAGGCTGGGGCCTGACGGCTACCTTTATTTGCTGACCGATCACGACAATGGCAAATTGCTGAAAGTCGGACTGGAGTAAAAATCAGGCACCTTGCGGTGCCTGTCAGACTGTAAAAAATCTATTTGCGGAACGAAGACGGTAGTAACGGAATAGAAGAGTAAAGCGTTTGCGCCAGGGACAAAGGCGTCAGGAACGCCTTTGAACGTCGCTTGCGACGACCCTGTAAAGGGTGAATCTCAGGGATGAGATTCATATCTGCGCAAGCCGAGCGCACAGGGAGGTGTTCACTGCGTCTTTACGATCTATCTGTTACTACCGCTCGACAGTCTTTGTCAGCAACCTCTCAATCTTAAGACAGTGGAATCATGACGTGCTTCTGATACGCCGGGCGTTCGGTGAGTTGCTGATACCAGCGTTCCAGATGCGGATGCGACTGCTGCTCAATCGGCATATTCAGCCAGCCGTAAACAATACAGCCTAGCGGAATATCGCCAACGCCAAACTGTTTGCCGGATAGCCACGGCTGATTAGCCAGAACGGTATCGACAATATCGAACAGGCGTTCGCATTCGGCGATGCCTTTCTGTACTAAGGCCATATCGCGTTTTTCCGGCACGACGCGCACCATATTGATGAACACCGGTCCGAAGGAGACGGCGAGGGCGCTTGCCCAGTCCATCCACTTTTCAGCACTGGCGCGTTTGCCTGCATCCGCGAGATACAGCGAATCTTGCCCATACTGCGCCGCCAGATAACGTACGATGGTGTTGGATTCCCACAGCACCAGATCGCCGTCCCGCAGACAGGGGATGAGGCCATTCGGGTTCATCGCCAGATAATCGGCTTCATGGTTAAGACCGAATTGCCCACCCGCCGCAATATGCTGATAAGACAGCGCCAGTTCTTCTGCACACCACAGGACCTTCTTTACGTTGGTCGAGTTATCACGACCCCAAATTGTTATCATACCTGCCCCTCTTTCTTCGTGAAGCCTGCCCCGGTCATCCGCGACAGCCGATGAGAAATAATGATATGCCTTTTTAGTCTTTATGATTTCACTTGTCATTCTTAATAATGACAGCAAGTTACATTCAGACAGGAAAGTTACACAATGACATTGACGCATTCTGTTCGCGCTGCGCTGGGCATCACACTACTTGCTGCTGGTATGCAACTGGCGATGGCCAGCAGCGATCCACAGACGATCACATTTGGCGTGGCGCCAGGGCCGTATGGCGACATGGTGAATTTGGCGATCAAACCTGAGCTGGTGAAGAAAGGCTACAAGGTCGTCGTGCGTGAATTCAGCGATTATGTTCAGCCCAATCTGGCGCTGGCTAACGGCAGCATCGATGCCAACCTTTTCCAGCATACGCTGTATCTGGAAAAGTTCGCTGCTGATAAAGGGTTAAAAATTTCCCCTCTGATTACCGTACCGACGGCCAGCATGGGCTTCTACTCGAAGAAGATCAAATCTCTGGATGAATTGAAGAAAGGGGATGTCGTTACCCTTTCTAACGACGCCACCAATTTGGCGCGCGGTCTGCGCTTTCTGCAATCGATGGGGCTGATTACGATTAAGGCGGACATCGATCCGACCAAGGCTTCGGAGAAGGATATTCTTGAAAACCCGCGAGGGTTGGTCTTCAAACCGATGGAAGCAGCACAATTGCCACGTACGCTGGATAGCGTGACGGCCTCGCTGGTGAACGGTAATTTCGCGCTGGCGTCTGGCCTGAAACTGTCAGCGGCCATTAAGCTGGAAACGCTGGATGAGAATCTGAAGAACATTATTGCCGTGCGCACCGACGATCTCGACAAACCCTTTGTTAAAGATACCAAGGCGATTGTGGAATCACCCGCGTATTCCGCGGTGATCAACGATCCGGCGTTGATGTATAGCCAGTTCCAGAAACCTGAGTGGATGCAGGCAAAAACGCCAGCGCCCGCACAGTAAGCGTCAGGCTTACACAACATACCATTTGGCCGGTCTATGACCGGCTTTCTTCTTTTCCGCTCAGGCCAGGAGTTTGCGGATAATGATTCAGTTAGAAGGGGTAAGCGTTGACTTCTCTCACGGGAAGCAGCCAGAAAATCGCGCGGTAGACAATGTGTCGCTGCACATCCAGCGCGGGGAAGTTTACGGCATTGTTGGCACCAGTGGCGCGGGGAAAAGCACGCTGCTGCGGACCATCAATCTCTTACAGCGGCCGACGTCAGGCCGTGTGCGCGTCAATGGCGTGCTCATCAGCGAACTGTCAGGGCAGCTTCTGCGGGAACAGCGGCAAAAAATCGGCATGATCTTTCAGCATTTCAACCTGATGCAGACGCGTACCGTGGCGGAAAACGTGGCGTTTAGCCTCAAAGCCGCTGGGAGATCCAACGCGGATATTGCGACGCGCGTGCAGGAAATCCTGAATCTGGTGGGGCTGGCGGATAAAGCATCGTTTTATCCGGCGCAGCTTAGCGGCGGTCAGAAACAGCGCGTAGGGATTGCCCGAGCCATTGCCAACGATCCCGAAGTCTTGTTGTGCGATGAGCCTACATCGGCGCTCGATCTCGAAACTTCAGCCGCTATTCTGGCGCTGTTGAAAGAGATTAACGACAAATTGGGCATTACCATCGTGCTGATTTCTCATGAAATGAGCGTGATTAAGGCCGTTTGCGATCGGGTGGCGGTGATGACGGGCGGTCGGGTTGTGGAAGAAGGCGATGTTTTTGATATTTTCGCGACGCCGCAGCACGCGTTCACGCGTCAACTGGTGTCCCACACGCTCGATCTCGCCTTGCCACCGCGCTTGCTGAAAGATTTGCAGGGCACATTATTGAAGATTCTGTTCGTCGGCGAATCGGCGGAACAACCCGTGCTGTCGGATGTCGCGATGCGCTTTGGCGTGTCCGTGAATATCCTGCACGGTAAGATCGAATACATCGGCAATCGTGCGCTAGGCATCCTCGTGGCGCTATTGACCCATCCATCCGATCCCGTAAAAGTGACGGAAGCGGTGGAACATATTCAGGTAAGGACGGCGAACGTGGAGGTGCTGCATGGCTGATTTATGGATCGATCTGGTCGCGGCGTTCGGCGAAACGTTCCAGATGGTAGGGATTTCCACGCTGCTTGCCATCATCGGCGGTTTACCGCTGGGGCTGCTGATTTACGTTACGGACAGGAATCTGTTCTGGCAAAACCGTGCCGTCTATCTGTTTGGCACCGTGCTGGTGAATATTATCCGCTCGATTCCCTTCGTTATTCTGCTGGTCTTGCTGCTACCGCTCACGCAGTTTCTCTTGGGGAATACGATTGGCCCAGTGGCGGCGGCGGTGCCCATGTCGGTGGCAGCCATCGCGTTCTATGCGCGTCTGGTGGATAGCGCACTGCGTGAAATTGACCCCGGCATCGTGGAGGCGGCCGAAGCATTTGGCGCCAGCCCGATGCGTATTATCGGCACGGTGTTACTGCCAGAAGCAAAAGCAGGATTATTGCGTGGCCTCACGATTACGTTGGTGAGCCTCATCGGCTATTCGGCGATGGCAGGCATTGTCGGCGGCGGTGGCGTCGGGGATCTGGCGATCCGCTTCGGCTATTACCGCTATGAAACCGAGGTGATGGTGATCACCGTTGTTGCGCTGGTCATTCTGGTGCAGGTGGTACAGACGCTGGGCGACTGGCTGTCAAAACGTGCAGATAAGCGCGAGCGCCGCTAAGGGTTTTCCATGCACTGGCACGAGGGGGCAGGGTTGCCATGTTCCTCGTGCCGTCCGTTATTTCCTCTGATTAACTGATACCTACATTTTCAGATATTCCTTATTTTTCCTAAGTCCTTTTTTTATCAGCGTTTTTTTAGAAGCTTTCATTTCTTTGACTATCTTTACAGAAGGAACGGTTTTCATCCCAGAGATGACGCGTTACCTTTGTATGTTACTAAAGTTTTCAAAACATATTGAAAATTAAGAATTTTTAACGACTGATGGACATTGCGGCGAACTCATGAAAACAACCCCTTTCCTGACCAGACTCACGTCTTTCTCTGTAGGTACGGTATTGCTTGTTGGTTTGGTGCCCTTCACCTATGCGGAACAGTTGCCAGCGGTGCCGCAGATCGATGCCAAAGCCTTTATCCTGATGGATTACCACAGCGGTAAAGTGCTGGCGGAGAGCAATGCTGATGAGCGCCTTGATCCTGCCAGCCTGACGAAAATCATGGCGAGCTATGTCATTGGGCAGGCGATTAAATCCGGTAAAATTAGTCCGACTGATGAAGTGACCGTCGGAAAAGATGCCTGGGCAACCGGCAATCCAGCGTTGCGTGGCTCGTCGCTGATGTTCCTTAAGCCGGGCGACCGTATTCCCGTTTCTGAGTTAAATAAAGGGATTGTCATTCAGTCCGGTAATGATGCCAGCATTGCGCTGGCGGATTATGTAGCGGGCAGTCAGGATGCGTTTGTCAGCCTGATGAACAATTATGTGAAGGCGCTTAACCTGACGAATACGCATTTCCTTACTGTGCACGGGCTTGATGCCACAGGGCAGTATAGCACCGCACGCGATATGGCCCTGTTAGGGCAGGCGCTGATTCGCGACGTGCCGGAAGAGTATGCGTTACACAAGGAAAAAGAGTTCACCTTCAATAACATTCGCCAGCCTAACCGCAACCGTCTGCTGTGGAGCACGAATCTGAATGTGGACGGCGTGAAAACCGGCCATACCAACGGCGCGGGGCACAATCTGGTGGCCTCGGCAACCGAAGGCAACATGCGCCTGATTTCCGTGGTGTTGGGGGCGCAGACGGATGCCATTCGCTTCCGCGAAAGTGAAAAACTGCTTACATGGGGCTTCCGTTTTTTTGAAACGGTGACACCTATCAAGGCGGATGCCCCCTTTACTACACAGCGGGTCTGGTTTGGTATCGAGAAAGAGGCGAGACTTGGCGTTGCACAGGATGCCGCGCTGACCATCCCGAAAGGGCAAATGAAGAACCTGAAAGCCAGCTTTATACTCAATCAGCCGCAGCTTTCCGCGCCGCTAACCAAGAATCAGGTGGTCGGCACCATTGATTTTCAACTGGATGGTAAAAGCATCGGGCAGCGCGAACTGGTGGCGATGGATGATATCCCCGAGGCCGGTTTCTTTAGCCGCCTCTGGGATACGGTAATGATGAAGGTGCAGCAGTGGTTCGGTGGGTTATTCGGTTAATTTCCGGGGTGGATTAACTGAATGCCGTTGTTAGCGAAGTAACGTAGGTATGGTTCGCCCGGTGCGCTGTCGGAAATGACCGTATCAAACAGCGTGATCGGGCCGATACAGGCGCGTTTGATCTGGCCGAATTTGCTGCTGTCTGCCACGATAATGATGCGCTGTGCGGTTGCCATGGCGCGTTGCTTCATACCCAGCTCGGCAAAGTTAAAACAGGTCGCGCCTGCGTTAAGTTCGATACCCGCCGCAGAAATAAACGCTTTATTCGGACAGATGTTGTCCAGCTCGCTGCGCTGGTTGAGCGGAGTGAAAATCGCGTTATCCGGATGGTATTCCCCGCCGCACAAAATCACTCTGCACGCCTTTTTTTCCTGTAGTGCTAAAAAAGTATTCAGAGAGTAGCAAACTGCGGTAAAAGGCAGCTCATCAGGAATGGCATCAATGATGAAGGGGATAGTGGTGCCGCAGTCGAAAAAAACGGTATCGTTTGCTTCTACGAGATGCGCAGCCACCGCACCGATAGCCTGCTTCTCTCTTACGTGCTTGGTCTGTTGGTCGGAGACAAAATAGTTTGTGACACCGTTATTCTTCAGGTCGCTCACGACGTAGCCGCCGAGCAGCATAACGCTGGTGGAGTCGGCATTCAGATCGCGGCGCACGGTCATCTCGGACACGCCGAGTAGCTGTGCGGCGTCCTTCAGATGGAGTTTATCGGTTTTCTTTAATGCCTGAGCCAGTCTGCCGATTCGTTCGTCGCGCCGCGTTTCCATAAAATTCCCAGCTCGTAAGCTATTTTTGTTGTTAGTAGTTTCCTGCTGCGGCAGCTTCACCTGAAACGATAGCAACGCCTGAGCTGGTGCCGATACGCGTGGCGCCTGCTTCAATCATACGCTGTGCCGTTTGGCGATCGCGAACCGCGCCGGATGCTTTGACACCCATCTCGCTGCCGACGGTGCTACGCATCAGTCGAACGTGTTCTTCGCGTGCGCCGCCGGTGCTGAAACCGGTAGACGTTTTGACGAACGCGACATCCAACTGACGACACATTTCACACACCAGTACAATCTGTTCGTCATCAAGCAGACAGGTTTCCAATATTACCTTCAACGGTATAGCGGCGCAAACCTCGCGCACGGCCTGAATATCCGCTTTGACGGCGTCAATCTTCCCGCTTTTCAGCCAGCCGACGTTAATTACCATGTCGATTTCCTGAGCGCCGGCATCAATCGCAGCTTTGGCTTCAAAAGCCTTGCTGGCCGTCAGGCCTGCACCGAGAGGGAAACCGATAACAGAGCATACCTGAACGTCAGTGCCTGTCAGCTTTTCGGCGACTAAGGGGACGTAGCCTGAATTCACACAAACAGCATAAAAACGGTGTGCTATCGCTTCCTCGCACAGCGTGATGATTTGCTGTTCGGTAGCGTTGGCGGCCAGCAGTGTGTGATCGATATAGCGTGCGTAGTCAGTCATGGCAAATCCTTGATGATAGCGATAAGAAATCAGAGAGCGTGATTATGACACTCAATGATTTTAATGTCACAAAAATAACAATAAAATTAATTTTTTGTTATTTAAATAACATTTTATGAAATGAATGTGATTACAGATGTATGACAATCGGGAAATAGGAAAGAGAGTGGGTAGCGCAAGGTAGAAAAGAAAACGCCCATCGCTCTTGAACCTGAAAGGCGGGAACGATGGGCTCCTCAATAAGGGGAATCAAAGAAAAGCAGTGGCACTTATTCAGACTTTAGGGCAAAGAAAAAGTTCTCACTTCTTTGGAAAAAATATTGACGATTTTTTACATTTTTTCAGCCGGGTAATTCAGGCCAGATAATCACGATAAGCGAGCCCGCCAATGTCAGCAGCACGTTAGCGATAGCATAGGTGCCCGCATAGCCGAGCGCAGGGATGTTACTGCGAGCCGTATCGCTGATAATTTCCATAGCGGGTGCACAGGTCCGCGCGCCCATCATCGCGCCAAACAGTAGCGCCCGGTTCATTTTCAGTACATAGGCACCGAACAGGAAACAAATCACCACCGGTACCAGACTGACAATGAGCCCCGAGGCCAGCATTTGGATACCGACTTCTCCCAGACTGCTGTTGATTGTGCTGCCCGCACTCAGGCCAACGCCGGCCATGAAGACCATCAGGCCAAATTCTTTGACCATATTGAGCGCGCCTTGCGGAATATAGCCGAAGGTCGGGTGGTTGGCGCGCAGGAACCCCAGCATGATGCCAGCGAACAGCAACCCGGCTGCGTTACCGATGCCAAAAGTGAAGTTGCTGAATTGAATGGTGATCAGTCCGACCATGATACCGATAACGAAAAAAGCGCAGAAAGCCAGCAGATCGGTAACCTGGCTGTGAATAGAAATAAACCCGATTCTGTCAGCGATGCTTTTTACCCGACGGGCGTCGCCGCTGACCTGCAAGACATCCCCTTTATTCAGCACGACGCTATCGTCAATCGGCATTTCAATCTGGCTGCGGATAATACGGTTCAGGAAACAGCCGTGATCGGTCAGCTTCAATTGGCTAAGGCGTTTGCCGACGGCATTGTGGTTCTTGACGACGATCTCTTCGGTGACAATACGCATGTCCAGCAAATCGCGATCGAAGACTTCCTTACCGTCGCGGAAATTGGAGTTCAGGCGGGAGTGCGAGTCTGGGTAGCCAACCAGCGCGATCTCATCGCCGATTTGTAAAACGGCATCGCCGTCGGGGCTGGCCAGAATGCCGTTACGTCGGATGCGTTCGATGTAGCAGCCAGTCTGGCGATAGATTCCCAGTTCGCGTAAGTTCTTACCGTCCGCCCAGGCAACCAACTCCGGCCCGACGCGATAGGCGCGAATCACTGGCAGATAGACTTTTCTCTGGCTGTCTGCGTCCAGCCCACGCTCACGTGCAATCTGCTGTGCGCTGGTGGGCAGGTCCTGATGTTGGAGTTTGGGCAGATAGCGTGCACCAAAAATGAGGCTGACCAGCCCGACCAGATACGTCAGCGCATAGCCCAGGCTCAGGTGGTCTTGCTCAATACCGAGCTGGCTTCCCATACTGGCGGTATTGCGCAGCGTGTCGCCCGCGCCGACCAGCACAGGCGTTGATGTCATGGAACCGGCCAGCATCCCCGCCGTCAGGCCAATTCCCCAGCCAAAGAATTTACCTAAACCCAGCGCCAGTAACATCGCGCTACCGACCATCACCAGCGCCAGCATGAAATAATTTTTCCCGTCGCGGAAGAAAATAGAAAAGAAATTGGGTCCGGCTTCCACTCCCACGCAAAAAATAAATAACATAAAACCGAGGCTCAGCGCTTCGGTATTAATCGAAAAGTGTTGTTGGCCGAGTAATAAAGAAACAACTAAAACGCCAATAGAATTACCGAGTTGTACTGGCCCGAGGCGCAATTTCCCCAGACAGAGTCCTAATGAAAGAACCACAAATAAAAGCAGAATGTAATTCCCATTTAACAAATCAGCGACGTTTATATTCATGGAATGTAACTTGTTGTTTACCAGTAAGTTCTTGATGTTATTCATTATAGCGGCTAGATTTAGCCATGAAATGCATGAATTCCCGTGACGGTATCAATACGCGTCAGCTGAAAGGAATCAGCCTCGTTCAGTATAATTTATCCGATAAAAATTGTTCAGTGTAATTATTGTTTAATTTAATGATTGTGGTGTCGCTGTTGAAGAAATGTGGCGGGTTATTGTCTTTTTCTGCGGACAACCTGCGCGTCGAATAAATCGTAGCGAAGCCTTATGTTTTTCATATCGGGGAATAAGATACCCATCATTTTTACCATGCCGCATGTTTTCTCGCATGTTGCGGTATCTGGTGGATGCAGGTTGGGAGGCATATTGAAAGAGGGCGATTTATGGCAAAAAATAAAGGTTGGGTGGGCGCGACCTGCTGTTTTCTCTTGTTCACCGTAGTATTCCTGAGCCAAAAGATTGAGGTCTCGGATGTCGCGGTGAATGATGGGCTGCGTGGCAGTCCGGGGATGTTGCTTTTTCTGCTACCCGGCATGGTAGCCTGTTTTCTTTCCGCGCGCGGCCGCTTGCTTTACCCGCTGTTTGGCGCGCTGGCGGCGATGCCCGTATGCTTACTGGTGCTTCACCTGTGGAATACGCCGATGCGCTCTTTCTGGCAAGAGCTGGCCTACGTGATGAGTGCGGTCTTTTGGTGTGTGTTGGGTGCGCTGGGTGTGCTATGTTTACGCGGTCTTTATCGACGCTATCTTCGCTAAGAGCCTATCTCATTGCCATAAAAAAGCGCGGACTTTCGCCGCGCTATTGTTTTGCCAGTTCGATGATTATGACTGGAACAGAGCCAGATGCTCTTTGGCATAGGCTTCAAAATCGGTGCAGCCGCCGATGTGTTTTTCATCCAGGAAAATCTGCGGCACGGTTTCAACCGGCTTTCCTACCGTCTTGGACAAATCTTCTTTCGAGATGCCTTCTGCATGGATGTCTACATAGCGGAAGCTGAAGTCATCACGTTGCTCGGCCAGTTTTTCTGCCAGTTCTTTCGCACGTACACAATAAGGGCAAGCTGGGCGCCCGAAAATTACAGCGAACATGTAAACTCCTTTGTAAAATTAGAAAATGTTCTCATTCTTGAAACGCATAGCGTGACGTCTGTTGCAGACAAGGTCACGGCTAAAGGTGTTACGGTTAATGAGGTTACTGCGAATTACGCTACTATGCCTGTATTCATTGATGAAAAATAGTAGTCATTACCTGTTACAACGATTTGCTGAAGCTATTAGGCGGTGGAGTAATGCAGCTTCTGCCTGAGCTACGATATAATTCCGCCATACTTCAAGCTGCCTATTAGATGTACTTTATCGACTGAAGGATGCCAGTGTGACACCAACCATTGATTTGCTACAGCGCCACCGTTCTATTCGCGCATTTACGTCTCAGGCGGTGACGGATGAGCAACGCCACGCCATTATTACCTCCGCACAAAGCGCGTCCAGTTCCAGCTTTTTACAATGCAGCGCCATTATCCGTATTACCGATCCTGCCGTGCGTGAAACGCTGGTTCACTATACCGGCGAGCAAGGCTATGTAGCGCAGGCAGCAGAATTTTGGATCTTTTGTGCTGATTTCCACCGCCATGTGGAGATTTTTCCACAGGCAGAAACCGGGCTGGCCGAGCAGTTGCTGATTGGCTGTGTCGATACCGCCCTCATGGCGCAGAATGCACTGATCGCCGCGGAGTCGCTGGGGTTGGGTGGGGTATTTATCGGCGGAATCCGTAATCGAATTGCTGATGTAACACAACTGCTGCAATTGCCGTCGCTGGTTATGCCATTGTTTGGCCTGTGTCTGGGACACCCGGACGCGGAACCGATGCTGAAACCACGCATGCCTACCGCCATGATGCTGCATGAAAATGTCTATCAGCCGCTCGATCGCGATGTGCTGGCGCAATACGATCAGCAAATAGTGGAATATTATCTGCAACGCACCGGTAGCCGCCGCGAGAGCTGGAGTGAGCACGTCGAACGGACGCTGAAAAAAGAGTTACGTCCATTCATGCTGGACTACTTACATCAACAAGGATGGGCGATACGCTAGTATCTGTAGGATATTTATGAAGATAGCCATTCTGTCTCGTGATGGGGCGTTATATTCCTGCAAACGTCTGCGTGAAGCGGCTGAGGCGCGCAAGCACAGCGTTGAGATTATTGATCCGCTTTCCTGCTACATGAATATCAATTCAGCAGCACCGTCGGTGCATTACCGTGGGCGTCGGCTGGATAAATATGACGCGGTCATTCCGCGTATCGGTTCACAGATCACGTTTTACGGCACGGCGGTATTGCGCCAGTTTGAAATGCTGGGAAGCTACCCGCTGAATAATTCTGTTGCGGTCATTCGCGCCCGCGACAAACTGCATTCACTACAGCTGCTTGCCCGCGAAGGCATTGACCTGCCGATCACCGGTTTTGCCCACTCGCCGGATGATACCGGTGACCTGATCGCGATGGTAGGCGGCGCGCCGCTGGTCGTAAAACTGGTGGAAGGCACGCAGGGGATTGGCGTGGTATTGGCCGAGACGCGTCAGGCTGCGGAAAGCGTGATTGATGCCTTTCGCGGGCTGAATGCGCATATTCTGGTGCAGGAATATGTACGTGAAGCGCAGGGTAAAGATATCCGCTGTCTTGTGATCGGTAATCGGGTTGTTGCAGCGATTGAACGGCAGGCAAAAGCGGGGGAATTCCGCTCAAACCTGCATCGCGGCGGATCGGCGAATAACGTGAAAATTACAGCGCAGGAGCGTGCGATAGCCATCAAGGCGACGAAAACGCTGGGGCTGAATGTCGCTGGCGTTGATATTTTGCGCGCTGACCGGGGGCCGCTGGTGATGGAAGTCAACGCCTCGCCGGGGCTGGAAGGGATTGAAACGACGACCGGGTTCGATATTGCCGGCATGATGATTGAGTTTATTGAACAAAGTACTCAGAGGCGCTTCGCAACTTCGGCAACAATAAGTAAAAGTTAGCTTTCTGAAACAGAGACAGCGCCGTAAAATACGGCGTTCCCGATTGGCGTGTGGGCATCGTGCAACGGCGCTATTCAGCACATCGCCGCGCAGTGGAATGAGGAAAGCAGGTGATGGCTCGCTTTTATCATGGCATCGTCGTGCAATATTCCGTAAGCTATGGGCCGTTTTTAACGATGTTTCTGTTTTACGGCAGCTTCTGCTTTACGTTTTAACATCGCTCCGGCGTGAGTGGTGCTTTCTTTTCAACAACGCTGTTTTTACGGCGACAGGTATGAGGCAAACATGATGGATTCACTCATCGTCCCGGATTTGGCTATGCTACGGCGGTGGCTGGATCAACTGAATATTCTGTATTTCGAATGTGACTCCTGTCAGGCGCTCCATCTTCCTCATATGCAAAATTTTGATGGCGTGTTCGATGCAAAAGTTGATCTGGTAGATAACGTGATTCTGTTTTCCGCACTTGCCGAAGTGAAGCCCAGCGCATTGATTCCTCTGGTCGGCGATCTGAGTCAGATTAACGCCAGCTCGTTGACCGTCAAGGCGTTTATCGACGTTCAGGACGATAATCTGCCGAAGCTGATTGTCTGCCAGTCATTCAGCGTTGCCGCTGGCATGACGTTGGAACAGTTCCGACATTTCATGCAGCAGTCCGAAGAACAAATCTCAATGGTGATCCTCGAGGCCGGCGCTAATAATCTGCTGTTTATCGGCGAGGAAGAAGAGGGCTCTGCTGTAAGAGCCACAACCTCACATCTGCATTGATACGGTTGCTGCCAAAGGCAGCAATTGGTTTTACTTATTTTCCTCTCGCCGACACTTATTCTGGGTATTTCGCATTATTGCCAGATATTTCTCTTTGTTTGCCGCTAAACACCTTCATCACATCGATAAAATGTGAATAAATAATCGTTAAAACCCATTTTTTACGTTCAAGTATGGTGCACAAGATGTTGTGGGGTTATGCTTTATTCCTGTAAGACACAGACAGCTGAATCAGGGCTATGTCTGTGTTTGAGCGAATAAAAATCGGTGCATACTCATTCACCGATTGGATAGCGCGGCAGGACATATTTTGTATCGGAACGATACAGGCTTATTTCCATGAATCACCCCCTTATATGGAGGAAGGAACGGATGTTCACCCAACGTAAAAAATGGCTATCGGGTGTTGTTACCGGCTTGCTGATGGCCGCGTCCGTCACCGCATCTGCGGAAGAGAAAACGCTGCATGTTTATAACTGGTCCGACTATATCGCGCCGGACACGTTAGCCAATTTCCAGAAAGAAACCGGCATTAAAGTCGTCTATGACGTGTTTGATTCCAACGAAGTGTTGGAAGGCAAGCTCATGGCAGGCAGCACGGGTTTTGATCTGGTGGTGCCTTCTGCCAGCTTTCTGGAGCGCCAGCTCTCTGCGGGAGTTTTTCAGCCATTAGACAAGAGTAAGTTACCGAATTACAAAAATCTGGATCCTGATCTGATGAAGCTGATTGCGCAGCACGATCCAGAGAATAAATATGCCCTGCCTTACCTGTGGGCGACCACGGGCATCGGCTATAACGTTGAGAAAGTCAAAGCCGCGCTGGGTGCCGATGCACCGGTTGACAGCTGGGATCTGGTTCTGAAGCCAGAGAACCTGGAAAAACTGAAAAGCTGCGGTGTCTCCTTCCTGGATGCACCGGAAGAGATCTTTGCAACCGTGCTGAACTATCAGGGTAAAGATCCGAACAGTACCAAACCGGGTGATTACACCACGTCTGCGACCGATCTGCTGCTGAAACTGCGTCCGAGCATTCGCTACTTCCATTCATCGCAGTACATCAACGACCTGGCAAACGGCGATATCTGCGTCGCAGTAGGCTGGGCGGGCGATATTCTGCAGGCAGGAAACCGTGCGAAAGAAGCGAAGAACGGGGTGAATATCCAATACAGCATTCCGAAAGAAGGCGCGTTGGCATTCTTTGATGTCCTCGCTATTCCAAAAGATGCTAAAAATCTGGATGAGGCCTATGCGTTTCTGGATTACCTGATGAAGCCGGAAGTGATGGCGGGAATCAGTAACCACGTGTATTACGCGAGCGGTAATCTGGCCTCCTTGCCGTTGGTGAACGCAGAGATTCGTAATAACCCAGGCGTTTATCCGCCGGCGGATGTGCGTGCCAAACTGTTTACGCTTAAAGTGCAATCTCCTCAGATTGACCGTACGCGTACGCGTGCATGGACTAAAGTTAAAAGCGGCAAGTAGCCTCTTGGATCTGAATCGTTGCCCAAGAGCTTGAGGGTTGCTGGTTGCGGCAACCCGATAATGGATGGGTATAAAGTGTGGCAAAAAACAGGCGGAGATACCGCCTGTTTGCGCTCTATATTGTGTCACACCGCTGAATGCAAAAGCCCTGAATGGCGGCATCCACGGTGTGACTTGTTCTGCTTTTGCCGGAGAGCAATGCGAAGTGAATGACGCGATCCCCCGCCCTCAATCAAAACCTCAAAAAGCGGCCACGCCGCTGCTGGAAGTGCGTAACCTGACGAAGTCTTTCGATGGTCAGGCTGCCGTCGATGATGTCAGCCTGACGATTTATAAAGGCGAAATTTTTGCTCTGCTGGGTGCCTCTGGCTGTGGGAAATCCACACTGCTGCGCATGCTGGCGGGTTTTGAGCTCCCCACGCAGGGGCAGATTGTTCTGGATGGTCAGGATTTGTCGTTGGTGCCGCCTTACCAGCGTCCCATCAATATGATGTTCCAGTCCTATGCGCTGTTCCCACACATGACGGTGGAAAAGAATATCGCTTTTGGCCTGAAGCAGGACAAGCTACCGCGCGCAGAAATTAAAGACCGTGTAGAAGAGATGCTGTCGCTGGTGCATATGCAAGAGTTCGCCAACCGTAAGCCGCATCAGCTTTCCGGCGGTCAGCGTCAACGTGTAGCGCTGGCTCGTAGTCTGGCGAAGCGTCCCAAACTGCTGCTGCTGGACGAACCGATGGGTGCGCTGGACAAAAAATTGCGCGACCGCATGCAGCTTGAGGTTGTCGATATTCTGGAACGTGTGGGCGTGACCTGCGTGATGGTGACGCACGATCAGGAAGAAGCCATGACCATGGCGGGTCGTATTGCCATTATGAATCGCGGTAAATTCGTACAGATTGGCGAGCCCGAAGAGATTTATGAGCACCCGAATACGCGTTTCAGCGCGGAATTCATCGGTTCGGTCAATATGTTTGAAGGGATCTTGCAGGAACGTCAGGACGATGCGCTGATCATCAAAAGCCCCGGACTGGTGCATCCGCTGAAGGTGGATTCGGATGTCTCGGTGGTGGATGGCGTTCCGGTCTACATCGCGTTGCGTCCAGAGAAAATCATGCTGTGTGAAGAGGTTCCAGCCGACGGCTGTAACTTCGCGGTAGGAGAAGTGGTGCATATCGCCTATCTGGGCGACCTGTCGATTTACCACGTCAGGCTCAACAGCGGGCAAACCATCAGCGCGCAGTTACAAAATGCTTACCGCTATCGCAAAGGCGCACCGACCTGGGGAGATGAGGTCCGGCTGTGTTGGGATGCGGATAGCTGTGTGGTTCTGACGGTGTAGTGAGGAAGAATGCCATGACTTTATTTCCCGAACATAACACGGCGGAACCACCGGGCAAGGCCAGACTCTGGCTCCGTGTGCTGATGGCGCGTTGGCGTCAAAAGCACGGACGCAAGCTCGTCATCGCGCTGCCGTATCTGTGGCTGCTGCTGCTGTTTATGCTGCCGTTCCTGATCGTGTTCAAAATTAGCCTTGCAGAAATGGCGCGGGCGATCCCGCCGTATACCGATCTGGTTTCCTGGATGGACGACAAGCTGGATATTTCCCTGAATCTTGGGAATTACCTGCATTTGTTGGACGATCCGCTGTATTTCGACGCCTATATGCAATCGCTTCAGGTTGCTGCCGTGTCGACGCTGTGCTGTTTGCTTATCGGCTACCCGCTGGCCTGGGCGGTGGCACACAGCAAACCCTCAACGCGCAACATTCTGTTACTGCTGGTGATTTTGCCATCGTGGACGTCATTCCTGATTCGCGTCTACGCCTGGATGGGAATTCTGAAAAACAACGGTATCCTGAATAACTTCCTGCTGTGGCTGGGCGTGATCGATGAACCACTGGTCATTCTGCATACCAATCTGGCGGTTTATATTGGCGTCGTGTACTCCTATCTGCCGTTTATGGTGCTGCCGATCTATACCGCGCTGATGCGGCTGGACTATTCGCTAGTCGAAGCGTCCTTGGATCTGGGCGCACGGCCGCTGAAAACCTTCTTCAGCGTGATCGTCCCCTTAACGAAAGGCGGGATTATCGCGGGCTCGATGCTGGTCTTCATCCCTGCGGTGGGGGAGTACGTCATCCCTGAACTGCTCGGCGGGCCGGACAGCATCATGATTGGCCGTATTCTGTGGCAGGAATTCTTCAATAACCGAGACTGGCCGGTGGCGTCTGCCGTTGCCGTTGTCATGCTACTGCTGTTGATTATGCCGATTATCTGGTTCCACAAGCATCAGAGCAAAAGTGCGGAGGGTGAAGCGTGAATAATTTACCTGTTGTTCGCTCACCGTGGCGTATCGTGATTTTGGTGCTGTGCTTTACGTTCCTTTATGCGCCGATGCTGATGCTGGTGATCTACTCGTTCAACAGCTCTAAGCTGGTTACCGTATGGGCAGGCTGGTCAGCACGCTGGTACGTCGAGCTGTTTCATAATACGGCGATGATCAGCGCGGTGCTCCTGAGCCTGACCATTGCCGCCGCCTCGGCCACAATGGCTGTGATTCTTGGAACGATTGCCGCCGTGGTCATGGTGCGTTTTGGCCGCTTCCGTGGCGCTAATGGGTTTGCCTTTATGTTGACTGCGCCGCTGGTTATGCCAGATGTGATTACCGGCCTGTCGCTGCTGTTGCTCTTTGTGGCATTGGGGCATGCTATTGGGTGGCCAGCGGAAAGAGGGATGCTAACTATCTGGCTGGCGCACGTCACGTTCTGTACCGCGTATGTCACCGTGGTGATCAGCGCGCGCCTGCGTGAACTTGACCGTTCTATTGAAGAGGCGGCGATGGATCTGGGCGCGAATCCGCTCAAGGTGTTCTTCATTATCACGGTGCCGATGATTGCCCCAGCACTGCTTTCCGGCTGGCTGCTGGCGTTTACGCTGTCGCTGGACGATCTGGTTATCGCCAGCTTCGTGGCAGGACCCGGCTCAACCACGCTGCCAATGCTGGTGTTCTCCAGCGTCAGAATGGGCGTTAATCCACAAATTAACGCATTGGCTTCCCTGATATTGTTAGTCGTTGGTATTATTGGCTTTATCGCCTGGTGGTTTATGGCGAGAGCAGAGAAGCAGCGCTATCGCGATATGCAAAAAGCGAGACGCGGCTGATTCGATCTCTCACCGAAATTTGTTAGCCTAGCGAAAATTTCCAGCAACGCCGCCAGAGTATGGGGGCGTTGTTGTTTTATATTTGGAGTAAGTTTTATATCTGCATCCCATTTTATGTGGGTGTCGTATTTTTGGCGGATAAATGGCCGCATGAAGGGAGAGCGTTGAAATTCTGTACACGAAGAAGGAAATGACACAACGCAAAGTTTATGCCCCGGTGCCAGTCATGGTGGCGGGGATTGCGATTATTGCGACCCGTTTTTTGGGGATTTTGCTGCTGGTGTGGGAGTTAGGGCTCAGCGATTTTAGCGGCTGGATTGGCAGCAACGCGGAAGCCTGGGATTCGACGCTGGTGTTACTGTTATCACTTGTTGTCGTTGGCGTTGAGATTCGCTGCGGCTTTGCCGTTTTGGCTGGTGTGAACTGGGGGCGCTGGGGCTATGTGGCCTGTCAGGCCGCGGTGGTGTGTTATCTGTTGCTGGCGTCGTTCAGTGAGTTTATGCCCGCGATATTCCATATTTCAGGAGAGAACAATGCTGCCGTGTTGCATCAGCTTCTGCTGCAAAAGATCCCAGACCTTCTGGTGATTGTTTTACTGTTTCTGCCACGACGCAGTAAGCGTTTTTTTCTGCGCCAGAAATAGACATTTATCTCTCTTGAACCAGTCTGGCTGCTGGTGTTGCCCATGAACAAGCGGAAAGATCGCAGGATGACGCCATCAGGGTGGTATAATCCTCTCATTCCGTATTATTTTTAATAGTTAGATTTTTATGCATTGTGCCCGCTACAGCACGGGAACCTGTCGTTCCTGCCAATGGCTGGAAAAAGCCTACCCACAGCAGCTATCCGATAAGCAACAGCACCTTGCAGGCTTGCTACAGCCGCACGCCGTGCAGCGCTGGCTGCCGGTGCAGCCCTCTGCACAGTCTGCCTTTCGTAATAAAGCCAAAATGGTGGTGAGCGGCAGTGTGGAACGCCCGCTGCTGGGGATGCTGCATCGTGATGGAACGGCGGTGGATCTTTGCGATTGTCCCCTTTATCCGTCCAGCTTCGCGCCGGTTTTCGACGTGCTTAAAGTCTTCATCGCCCGAGCGGGGCTGACGCCTTATAACGTGGCTCGACGCCGTGGGGAACTGAAATACCTGCTGCTGACGGAAAGTACGCAGCGCGGCACGTTTATGTTGCGTTTTGTTTTACGTTCGGAAACCAAACTGGCGCAGCTGCGTGCCGCATTGCCTTGGCTACAGCAGCAGTTACCGCAGCTTGAGGTGATATCCGCCAACATCCAGCCGGTCCATCAGGCGATAATGGAAGGGGAAACGGAAATCATTCTGAGTGAGGCTGCCGCGTTGGCCGAACAGTTCAATCAGGTGCCGCTGTATATCCGTCCGCAAAGTTTTTTCCAGACGAACCCGCAGGTGGCGGCCGCGCTGTATGCGACGGCACGTGACTGGGTTGCAGAACTGAATATCACCAGCATGTGGGATCTGTTTTGCGGAGTAGGGGGTTTTGGCCTGCACTGTGCGTCACCCGAGATGCGTTTGACGGGAATTGAAATCAGCGCCGAGGCGATAGCCTGCGCGCGTCGTTCTGCGGAGCAGCTTGGGCTAAAACAGGTGGAATTTCAGGCGTTGGATTCAACGCAGTTCGCGACAGGTAAAGCGGAAATTCCCGAGCTGGTGCTAGTCAATCCGCCGCGCCGAGGTATCGGCAGCGAACTGTGCGCCTACCTGAGCCGTATGGCACCGGACTATATTCTCTATTCCAGCTGTAACGCTGAAAGCATGGCGAAAGACATGACAGAGCTGACGAATTACCGCGCGCTGCGCGTACAGTTATTCGACATGTTCCCGCACACGGCGCATTATGAAGTGCTGACGTTACTGAAACGCGCTTGATAAGCGTTAAATGCGGAAAGAAAAACGTTATATTTGTGACAGTTTACTGTTGTATCCATGTTCGACAATATGAATGTTTCGGGCGTGTCAATTCTGGTGTTTTTCTATGATTTCATCACACGCCCGACAAGGAGCGCTCAATTGCCGCAGCTCCTTGACCATTGGCTTTTGGCGTGAATTGCGCCGCTGCGCGGTGCCTTCGGCGCTCGTTCCCGTTTTTTCGAGCCGCCAGTGACGCGTTCCCGACGCGGCACTGGCTTTCGCGGCGTCCTGCCGCTCACTCGACGGCAACGATCACCTCAGCGCAATTTTTTACGCCTGGACGAAAAAAAAGCGGCGTTATATGCATGATTTCATACGATATCACACCGCGTAGATCAAATCTTATTGCGGAAACCACTTATCATTGATGGTTTTATACGTGCCGTCCGCTTTGATGGCGTCCAACGCTTTATTCAGTTTCTCCAGCAGCGCCTTGTCATCAGGACGAACGGCGATGCCCAATCCGGTACCGAAGTATTCCGCGTCAGTCACGTGTTCACCAACCGTTGCCAGTTCAGGGTTCGTCTTAATCCATTCGTTGACGACAGCGGTATCACCAAATACGCCATCAATACGGCCATTTTTCAGATCCAGTACCGCATTCTGGTAGCTGTCATAAGAAACGGTTTGCACTTCCGGGTGCTTGTCGTGCATGTATTTCTGGTGCGTGGTGCCGTTTTCCATACCGATACGTTTGCCTTTCATCGCAGCAAAATCGCTGAATTTCCCTTTTTGCGCGATAACGACGGCTGAATTGGCGTAGTAAGGCTGGGTGAACGTGACCTGCTTGCTGCGCTCTGGCGTGATATCCATACCGGAAATCACCGCGTCATAGCGGCGGAATTTCAGTGCGGGAATCAGGCTGTCAAACGCCTGATTGGTGAACGTACAGGTCGCCTGCATTTGTTTGCACAACGCTTTCGCCAGGTCCATATCGAAACCAACGATCTCATTGTTGGCATCCAGTGATTCAAAGGGTGGGTAGGTGGCTGATGATGCAAAACGGATGGTGTCTGCGGCGGTGGCGCTGAAGGCGATCCCTGCCAGCAAGGTGGCGAGCACTAATTTTTTCATTACCTACTCCTGTTTTTCTTATATTGATAAATATAGTCGCTGCGCGGAAGGATTCCGGCGTCATAGCGATCACCATGCCATTGATTGAATTTGTATGCAATTAAAATGATTAACAAGTCGATTTATTGCATGTTTTTGCAGCAGGAGGCAATAAAAAATTTCCGGGAGAAATTTTTAACGCTGTGTCAGCAACGGCTCGTAAGGGGGCTAGGGATGGCACGCCATAAAAAAGCAGGCTATCAAAGCCTGCTTTCTAAGCGAATAACTGCGCGGATAAGTACGCTAAGGATTAATTACGGCGTTCGAATACCAGCGAACGGCGTTCAACCCAGCGCATCAACAATGTCAGTAACCCGTTGACGCACAGGTAGATAATCCCAGCGGCACCAAATACCATCACGTCATACGTCCGGCCATACATCAGTTGGCTATAGCCCATGACTTCCATCAGCGTGATGGTGTAAGCCAGCGACGTACTCTTAAACACCAGCACCACTTCATTTGAATAAGAAGACAGCGCGCGCTTAAATGCGAACGGAAGCAAAATGCGTAATGTCTGCTTCTGATTCATTCCCAGAGCCGCACAGGATTGCCACTGTCCGGCAGGAATCGCTTTTACCGCACCATAGAACAGCTGCGTAGTATAAGCCGCGCTATTGAGCGCCAGCGCTACCATCGCACATAGCCACGGTTGCGAAAGCAGGTTCCACAGCCAGGGAATCTGCTGGATAGAGGTAAACTGTCCGGGCCCGTAGTAGATCAGGAAGATTTGCACCAGCAGCGGTGTGCCGGTAAACAGCGTAATGTAGCCTTTCGCCAGCATTGATATGACAGGCGTTTTGAGTGTTAACACGACGGTCAGCAGCAGCGACAACACCAGTGCCACGACGATGGAGACGGCGGTTAAGGTCAGGCTGGTATGCAGGCCTTTTAATAGCTCAGGTAAATAAGCGAGCATCAGGAAGGCCTCCGCTCAAAACGCGTGGTGCGCAGTTCAATGCGTTTCAGCACATACTGACTTAACAATGTGATAATCAAATAAATCGCCGCGGCGACAACGTACCAGGTAAAAGGCTCCTGCGTCCGTGTCGCAATACTTTTGGTTTGCAGCATCAAATCGTTAACGCTAATCAGCGACACCAGCGCGGTATCTTTCAGCAATACCAGCCACTGATTGCCTAATCCCGGCAACGCGTGGCGCCACATCTGCGGCATGATCAGACGGAAAAAGATCGCGGATTTACTGAGCCCCAGCGCCTGACCTGATTCCCATTGTCCTTGTGGGACGGCTTTCAGCGCACCGCGCAGCGTTTGGGAAGCGTAAGCGGCATACAGCAGCGCCAGCGCAATCACGCCACACAGGAAGGGGCTGATTTCAAACATGCCGATATCCAGTTTTACTGGAATCTGCACAATGAAGAGATTCAGGGTAAAACCGTCTGCCAGCATCATCAGCAACTGGGACGAGCCGAAATAGATAAACAGCACGACCAGAATTTCTGGCAGGCCGCGCAGCAGCGTGACGACCGCCGTTCCCGTCCAGCTAACGGCTTTCCAGCGGACAGTTTCCCAAACGGCAAACAGCATCGCCAGCACGAGGCCGAGCACCAGTGCACAAACGGCAAGGCCGACGGTCATCCCGGCGGCGCTTGCAAGAGGTTGAAATTCAATCATTGAGCGTCAGATTACTGCTGGAACCATTTTTTGTAGATGGTCTCGTAAGTGCCATCCTGCTTGATTTTGTTGAGCGCATCGTCGAATTTTTTCAGCAGCTCATCGTTGTTCTGGCGCACGGCGATGCCCAGACCGATACCGAAGTAACCTTTATCCGTCACCTTCTGGCCCACGGTGCTCAGCGTATCGTTTTGTTTCAGCCATTCATTAACGACGGCGGTATCACCGAATACAGCATCCAGACGACCATTTTTCAGGTCCAACACGGCATTCTGGTAGCTATCATAAGGTACGGTTTTGATATCGCTATGCTTTTCCATCAGGTATTTCTGATGGGTCGTACCATTCTGTACACCAACGCGTTTGCCCGTCAGCGCGGCGATATCGGCTACTTTCCCTTTCTGGGCAATAAACTGTGCGGAGTTGTCATAGTAAGGCTGAGTGAATGACACCTGCTGCTGACGCTCTGGGGTAATATCCATTCCCGCGATGACAGCTTCGAAACGACGGAATTTCAGGCCGGGGATTAGGCTATCGAAAGCCTGGTTGCTGAACGTGCAGTTTGCCTGCATTTCTTTGCACAGCGCATTGGCCAGATCGATATCAAAACCCTGAATTTGGTTATTGGCATCGACAAATTCGAACGGAGGGTAGGAGGCTTCTGTCGCGAAACGGATGGTATCCGCGGCGTTAGCAGAGGCGGCGCTCACTGCGAATAAGGCTGCAACAATCAATTTTTTCATTATCATTTTCCTGATAGTAATCAATGTGACAAATAACCAGCGAATTCAGGCGTCTGCGGCTGGGTAAAGTGCGTCGCATCCCCCTGTTCAACGATGCGGCCGTTTTCCATATACACTACCCGACTGGCCGTTTTACGGGCAAACTCAACTTCGTGGGTCACAATCACCTGCGTGATGCCGGTTTCTGCCAATTCACGGATGATGTTGACGACCTGAGCGGTAATTTCTGGATCCAGTGCGGCGGTGGGTTCATCAAATAACAGCACCTGAGGTTCCATCATCAGCGCACGCGCAATCGCAACACGCTGTTGCTGCCCGCCGGAAAGATGAAGAGGAAAGCGATCGGCAAAGTCATTGAGGCGCAGACGCGTCAGCAGTTTATCCGCCCGCACTTTAGCTTCTTCTTTACTCAGCCCCAGCACGCGGCAGGGCGCTTCAATCAGGTTTTGTGCTACGGTCAGATGCGGCCATAAATTGTATTGTTGGAACACCATCCCGACGTTCTGACGCAACTCACGGATCGCGCTGTCGGATGGCGTGCGCTGAAAATCAAACTGATTACCGGCGATGGAAAGCGTGCCAGAACGTGGCATCTCCAACAGATTAAGAACGCGTATCAGCGAGCTCTTTCCCGCACCGCTGGGACCAAGAAGCACCAGCGTTTCACCCGCAGGACAGTCGAGGGTGATATCAAATAGCGCCTGGTATGTGCCGTAGAAACAGTTAATGCCGTTTAGTTGAATACTCATGCGTAAGAATTGAATAGACATTGATGCGGCGAATGTTAACGTCGGCAGAATAGTTATGCAATCACCGTGGGTTAAAATTTGCCAATAAGCGATTTGTTGGTTAAATAATAGCACAAAATAACGGCTTACAGCTTGGATGCTCGCTTTCTCATCGCGGGTTGCCAGCAGTGCCGCCTATTGGTAGTAAACCGCAGTGAAAGGAGACGACATGCAATTATCCACTACGCCGACCCTGGAAGGCTTCACCATTACTGAATATTGTGGCGTTGTAACCGGCGAGGCCATTCTGGGCGCGAACATCTTCCGTGACTTTTTTGCCAGTATTCGTGATGTCGTCGGCGGCCGTTCCGGTGCTTATGAGAAAGAGCTGCGTAAGGCGCGCCAGATCGCGTTCAAAGAGCTACAGGAGCAGGCCGCTGATTTAGGTGCGAATGCCGTGGTAGGCATCGATCTTGACTATGAAACTGTCGGGAAGGATGGCAGCATGCTGATGGTGACCGTTAGCGGTACCGCAGTAAAAGTTCACCGCTAATCGCTTATACTCGTCATACTTCAAGTTGCATGTGCGTTGGCTGCGCTACTCGGCCCACTTACGTGGACCTCGCCCCGTTGGGGCCGCTGCAAGCAGCGTTCAAACCTGCCTCTGGCAGATTTGTCACTCACCCGAATCACTTACTCAAGTAAGCTCATCGGGATGAAATGAGAGACATCCTGTCTCTCACCAGAGGCCAGCCGTTGGCTGGTCAAATTCGTTCCCGACGAATTTGTCCCTCTCTTGCCGCCTTCCTGAAACTCGAATTATTTAGAGTATATAGTGGGTTGGCGAAGAGATGGAGTGGAAGAGCGTATATATAGTGGAATAACGATGTTGAAATGGATGGTCTGCATAGCGCTGGGGTTGTTGGCGGGTTGCCAATCAGCCTCTTCGTTGAAAGAACAGAATAATTATGTGCTGGAGACCGCATTGCAGTCGCGGGTGCAGGAGTCGCGTATTCGCTTTCTGGTGATTCACTACACGGCGGAAGACTTTGCCACCTCGCTGAATATTCTGACGGATGAGCACGTCAGTGCGCATTATCTCATTCCAGCACATCCGCCCTTGCAGCGCGGCAAGCCGCTTGCCTGGCAACTGGTGCCGGAATCTCAGGCGGCCTGGCATGCAGGAGCTAGCAGTTGGCGCGGGTTTAGCCGGTTGAATAATTCCTCGATTGGTATTGAGATCGAAAACGCGGGCTATAAGCGCACGTTAACGGGCTATACGTGGGAACCGTTCACCGCCTCGCAGATTCAACTTGTGACGGCTCTCGCCCGCGATATTGTCGACCGCTATCAGATTGCCCCGCAGAATGTCGTCGCACACAGCGATATTGCCCCACAGCGGAAACAAGATCCTGGGCCGCTATTCCCCTGGCAAGCGCTGGCGCAGGCGGGAGTTGGTGCTTGGCCGGATGCACAGCGGGTCGCATTTTATTTGAACGGACGACCGACGACGCAACCAGTGGATGAAGCGGTTTTGCTGGAAAAATTGGGGCGCTATGGCTATGCGGTGCAGGACACGATGACCGCGCGTGAGAAGCGGCAGGTGATTGCCGCTTTCCAGATGCATTTCCGCCCTGAAAACTATCAAGGCCAGCCAGATGCGCAGAGTGAAGCGATGGTTGACGCGCTGCTTGAGAAGTACGGCAGCCGCTAAATCGCTTCCTTCTCTGCCAGCTTCGCAATACGAGTCGCCATGCCGCGGAAGATAAACAGGTGAGCGGGCATCATCAGAAACCAGTAAACCAGCCCGTTGAACCCTGAAGGGTGCCAGCGGGCGCGGACATCCAGGGTTCGGTGAGTGCCTTTGTCCGTGATAGTAAAATTGAGTTTACCCAGCCCCGGTGCTTTCATGCCGAACAGCAGCACCAGCTGACGCTGTGGCTTGATCGAGATAACCTTCCAGCCGTCAATCTTGTCGCCCACTTCCAGTGTCGGGCGCTCGGGGCGTCCATAAATGACGCCGTTACCGCAAAGATCGTCGAGTCGGGCGCGGATGTTCCACAGCGTATTTGCGTAAAAATAGCCTTCCTTGCCGCCGACCTGCTGGATGACCTGCCAGAGCGCCTGACTGGAGGCTGTTGTCTCCATCGTATGACCCGCCTGTTTGGGGTAAAAACCGTAATTGGGTTTCCAGCGCGCGCGAACCTCGGTGTCATCGCCCCAGTCTGCTTGCTGTACGCTCTCCATTTCGCTTTGCAGCGTGAGACGTACGGCGTCATCAAAGCTAATCAACGTTTGTGGAATCAAGGCCTGGAGTTCGCGGCCATCGGCCTGTAAATCGTGTTTTAGTCCCTGAATCAGCGCGCGGGCGATGGATGGGGGAACCGAGGTCACCAGATGCAAGAACCAGACGGACACCAGATGTGTCGGCATCGGAACGGGGATCAGCACTCTGCGCTTGCCGCTAATTTGAATGAAACGCTCAAACATCGTCTGATAGCTGATGTATTCGGGGCCTGCGGCGTCCATGATGCGGTTTTCTGTCGCGGGGTGTTGCAGGATGTCGATGAGATAGACCAGCAGGTTTTCCAGCGCAATAGGGGACGATTTAGAACGCACCCAGCGCGGCGGCGTCAGCACCGGCAGGTTATAGACCATATCACGCATGATCTCGAACGCCGCTGAGCCCGCGCCGATAATAATGCCCGCACGCAGCTCCGTGACGGGAATACCGCTGCTGCGCAGAATATCACCGGTAATCTGGCGTGCTTGCATATGCGGTGAGGTGTCATCCTTCGCCTGAAGCGACCCTAGATAGATAATCTGTTTTACGCGGCTGGAGGCCAGTGCCAGCAGCAGATTCATTGCCGCCATCCGCTCCCTTGCCACGAAGTCCGCACCGTCGCCCATGCTGTGCACCAGATAATAGAGCGTTTCCGCTCCCCACAGGCCATCAGGCAGGCTCTCTGGCTTGGCGAGATCCACCTGTTGGCAGTCGACACCCGGCCAATTCCGTGACGCGAGGGACTCGGTATTCCGGCCCGCAGCGATGACCCGATTGCCTTGTTTGCTTAACCGCTCGGTTAAATGGCGGCCAATGTAGCCAGTTGCGCCCAGAATCAAGATCGGGGCTGAGGGGGATGTCATGTGCCAGCGGCTCCACAGCAAAATATAACCATGGCTTACTATAACGGGGAAAAGGAAAAAATAACGGGGAAAAGGAAAAAAGTGAGGAAAAGTATGGGATTGGTATTCGCCTGAAACTCAAGCCTAATTTAACACAACCTACCTGCCCGATAGCAGACGCTACCAGGCAGAAGGGGGTAAAGCAAGGGGCGTATCAGGCCAGAACGGTGTCGCCTTGCAGTTGGCAACTACAGGCCAAAACATAGCCTTGTTCGATTTCAACTGGTGTTAGCGTCATGGTACTGGTCGTGGTGTAATTACCTGATAGAACACGGGTTTTACAGCTTCCGCAAACACCGGCGCGGCAGGCGGCGACAACTGGTACCTTGTTGGCTTCCAGAGCCGCCAGCAGGCTGACACCCACCGGCACGCGCAGATTTTTCAGCGGACGGCTGATGGTCAACGTGAGCTGATCGGCATCTTCATCCAGCGCTTCATCTGCTGGACGGAATTGTTCTTTGAAGATGCGGTTTGAGGCAACGCCAAGCTGCTGGCTCAGGGTTTCAATCTGGTTCATGTACGGAGCCGGGCCACAGGTCATCACGGTACGGCTGGCGATATCTGGCACGTGTTCGACCAGCAGATCGCCGCTGATACGTCCGGCGAGAAAACCGGGCGCGGCGTCAAACTCCGCCATCAGCGTCAAATGTAGCTGTTGCGGATAACGCTGCACCAGATCCTGCCATTCGCTGGCGAAAATCACCTGTAACGGATTGCGCACGTTGAAAATTACGTGGATATCGGTTTGCGGTTTGTTTGCCAGCAGCCAGCGGCACATCGACATAATCGGCGTGACGCCGCAGCCTGCCGCCGCCATCAGGTAGCGATCGCTGACCGCGTTAGCGCAGGTAAATTCGCCCTGTGCATCGGACAGCCACAGGTAATCGCCGACTTTCAGCGTTTGAGTCAGCCAGCGGGATCCGATACCGTCGTCCAGCCTTCTTACCGTGAGAGTAATAAAGCGACTGAGCCCCGGTGAAGAAGAAATCGTATAAGCCCGCAGCGTCTCCGCGCTGTTAGCAATGCTGACCAGCGCATACTGACCCGGCTGATACGGATAAAAATCATGATTAACCAGTGAAATCGTCCAGACATCGGGCGTTTCCTGAGTAATGGAATGCACCTGCATGCGGTTAGAACAAAGCGGCGTCGGCCCCGTCTGTGGTACTGGCACTGTCTGTAGTGCGGGCATGGTCATAGTCAATCTCCATAACAAACGGATGCGGTGAAGCGTGTAAAAATAGCGGCCCATAAGCAACCGGGCTTAGCGTGAGGTGCCAATGCCGACACCTCACGCAGCATGACGAGGAACGCGCTCCTCCGTCCGCTTTAATTCATCAGGCGGCCAGAATGGTGTTCATGTCTTGTTCAACGGTGGTAATTCCCCGCATACCGAATTTCTCGTTCAGAATGGCGAGCAGGTTGTCCGTCAGGAAGCCCGGAGCCGTTGGTCCGGTGTAGATATTCTTCACGCCGAGGGACAGCAGGGTGAGCAGGATGACGATCGCTTTCTGCTCAAACCAGGACAGCACCAGACTCAGTGGCAGATCGTTCACGCCACAGCCCAGTTTTTCTGCCAGTTTGACGGCCAGGATAATGGCGGAGTAAGCATCATTACATTGGCCGACATCCAGCAGACGCGGCAGGCCTTCCAGCGTACCGAAGTCCAGTTTGTTGAAACGGTATTTACCGCAGGCCAGCGTCATGATCAGGCAGTCCTGTGGAACGTTCAGCGTGAAGTCAGTGAAGTAGCTACGTTCTTCACGGCTACCGTCGCATCCGCCAACCAGGAAGACGTGGCGCAGTTTTTTCTGTGCGACCAGATCGATCACGGTATCAGCAGCGCTCAGCAGGGTTTCACGACCAAAGCCAACGGTGATCATGTGCTCGATTTCGCTGTATGGGAAACCCGCCAGACCCTGTGCCTGTTCGATGACTGGGCTGAAATCGTCGCCTTCCAGATGGTTCACGCCCGGCCAGCCAACGATACTGCGCGTCCAGATGCGGTCTCCATAGTTACCGACGTTTGGATCGATAATGCAGTTAGAGGTCATGACGATTGCGCCAGGGAACTTGGCGAATTCTGTCTGCTGGTTCTGCCAGCCGCTGCCGTAGTTACCTGCCAGATGCTTGAATTTTTTCAGCTCTGGGTAACCGTGCGCAGGCAGCATCTCGCCGTGGGTATAAATGTTGACGCCCGTGCCTTCGGTTTGCTCCAGCAACATGCGCAGGTCTTTCAGGTCATGGCCGGAAATCAGAATGGCTTTACCCGCAATCGGACGGACGTTAACGGCGGTCGGCTGTGGGTTACCGTAAGCGTCGGTTTCGCCACGGTCGAGGATCGCCATGACGTTGAAGTTCATTTTACCGATGCCCATTGCGTTGTTCAGCAGGGTATCAACATCGGATGGCTGTGTGCCCAGCCATGCCATGAAGGCATGATATTCGGCATAGATCGCTTCATCGTACTGACCGAGAACGTGAGCGTGCTCCATATAGGCTGCGGCACCTTTCAGGCCGTAGAGATTGAGCATGCGCAAGCCGTGAATATCATCACCGACGATAGCTTTATCACTGTCCAGCGCAAAATCCGCCGCCTGTTGCAGTAAGGTCGGAATATCGTTGCCAGCCAGTTGCAGCGTTGCCATTGGGTGATCCACCGTCGCGGTGGCATCGTGCAGACGGCAGCGTACAGCCAGAGACTCACGCAGTGTGATGGCTTCCTGTGCGTAGCCAATAATGCGCTGGGAATCGAAGTTTACGTTGGTCAACGTAGAGAAGAAGGCGCGTGGCGCAAAACTGTCTACCTCGTGATCGATGATATCCAGCTCGCGCGCTTTCAGCGCCCAGGCAGAAAGCCCTTGCAGCACAGCGACCAGCAAGTCTTGCAGATCGGAGGTTTCTGCGGTTTTGCCGCACATGCCCTGCGCGTAAGAGCAGCCGTTTCCAACAGGGGTACGAATTGTTTGTTCACATTGCACACAAAACATAATGACTTCCTTTTTTAAGTTGCATTTAAAATGCTTGTTTAAAGCATAGTGTCAGCCGAGGCAGGTAAAAAGGCTTTTTTACTGCAACTTTAGGTAAATTTGATTTAGCGCAATTTTGGTGATGGGCAATGAAAATCACTCTCAATCACGGCCCATAAAAGCGGGGGAAAACGGCGTGCAGTGTGCGCTTATGAGGAAAATAACGCCATCAGTATCGGAGCGGCGAGGCTTAATAAGAAGCCATGTACGATGGCGGCAGGCACGATATCGATACCCGCGCTGCGCTGCAAAACGGGCAGCGTGAAATCCATCGAGGTGGCGCCGCAAAGCCCTAACGCACAGGAGCGATTACGCTGTGCCAGCGCGGGAACGAGCATGATCGCCAGCAGTTCGCGGGTCAGATCGTTGAAAAACGCAGCGCTGCCGATGACGGGTCCAAGCGCGTCGGTCAGGAGAATGCCAGACAGTGAATACCATCCATAGCCGGATGCCATCGCCAGACCGGTTTTCAGCGGCAGCCCCAATACCCACGCGGCAAGCAGCCCGCCTCCTAACGCGCTGATACCGACGATAAGCGCGATGACCAGACCGCGGCGGTTTAATATGATCTGGCGCAGCGTCATCCCGCTGTTACGCAGTTGGACACCGACCAGAAATAGCAGAAAGATCAGGGCATATTCGCTGCCTTTGCTGGCATAGGTGAATCCTGACCAGTGCGTTAAGCCGAGTAAAAAACCACCGAATACCACGCTGCAAAGTTTGAATGATTCAAGGATCATGCGCAGTCGAGAAGGCGGGGCGGCATCTCTGTACTTGCTGCGCCATGCGTTGCGCTTTTCCCATAGCCACAGGGCAATGCCGTTTGCCGCGACAATACAGAAGGCGAAGACGGCGGTGTAGCGGAAGATCAGTAACAAATTGCTGCTGATATTTTCCAGAAAGGCCAGGCTTATTCCCATCAAAAACAGAATAACGTACACCATCCAACTCAGCAGCTGGTTAATCAGCTGTAATGCTTTTTTGGCGCGCAGCGGTACCAGATAGCCAATGATGAGCGGTAATAAAATAATTAATAATCCTGAATACATCACAGAATTGATGTCCTTACGCGAGAAAAACGGCGCTAACCCGTATTTTAGGATGAGCTGGAGTGACCGTAGTCAGACTCAGACAGTGAGGCTTTTCTTCTTCATGTCGATCCCGATAGACGTCGACACGGCGGAAACGCAAACCATGCGTTAGCAACATAACCGTGTGTTAACAACGTCGTGGGATTCATCGGCTACACTTGGCGGGAAGAAAAACGATAATCTATTAAAATTAAACAAATTATCGGAGCGAGTAAAGCGCTGTCTGGCAGGATGTTCTATACGGTGGGCATTCTGGCAGCAGAAAACCGCAGGCAGCCGCTATAGGAGAGAAGGATGCATCTGGAAAGTATTGAAATCCTGGGGTTTCGGGGAATCAATCGTCTGTCGCTGGTGCTGGACGAGAATAACGTGCTGATTGGTGAGAACGCCTGGGGGAAATCAAGCCTGCTGGACGCGCTCTCACTGCTGCTGGCACCGACGTTGCCGCTTTATCATTTTGATATGCAGGATTTTCACTTCACGCCGGGGGATGAAAATAGTCGGGAGAAGCATCTTCAGGTTATTTTCACCTTTTGTGAAACCGCACCCGGCCACCATTTATCGCCACGCTACCGTTCACTTAACCCTGTTTGGGTGGAAGGCGAGGCGTCGTTATATCGCATTTTCTATCGGCTGGAAGGTGAAGTGGACGAAAGCCAGTCGGTTTTCACCTGGCGCAGCTTTCTGGACGCAGACGGGCACCCGATACCGCTGGATGATATTGACGAACTGGCCAGAGAGATTATCCGTCTGCATCCGGTGCTGCGGCTGCGCGATGCGCGTTTTATGCGGCGTCTGCGATCCGGGACGCTGGCAGCGACGTTAGATAACAGTAATGAAAAGCTGGCTCAGCAGTTTGAGCAGCTGATGCGCGAGCTGGCGCAAAATCCGCAGAAGCTGACGGATAAAGAGTTACGTCATGGTCTGGTGGCGATGCGTCAACTGCTGGAGCACTATTTTTCCGAGCAAAGTGCCACGGGTAACGATCGACGCCACCATCGTCATGCGCGAGCGCACAACGGTAAATCGTGGCGATCGCTGGACAACATCAACCGCCTGATTGCCGATCCGAATAGCCGCAGTCGCCGCATTATCCTGCTGGAGCTGTTTTCTACGCTGTTGCAGGCGAAAGGATCGGTGGCGCTGGATCCGCATGCCCGTCCGCTCTTGCTGATTGAAGACCCTGAAACCCGCCTGCACCCGATTATGCTATCCGTCGCCTGGGGGCTTCTGGTGCAGTTGCCGCTCCAGAAAGTCACGACAACGAATTCGGGAGAGCTGCTGTCGCTGGTGCCGATGGAGCAGGTGTGCCGTCTGGTGCGGGAATCTTCACGGGTTGCGACATATCGTATTGGCCGTCAGGGCATGAGTGCGGAAGACAGTCGGCGCATTGCGTTTCACATTCGTATGAATCGACCTGCTTCGCTCTTCGCCCGCTGCTGGCTGCTGGTGGAAGGGGAAACCGAAGTCTGGATGCTGAATGAACTGGCGCGCCAATGCGGGCACCATTTTGAGGCGGAAGGGGTGAAGGTGATTGAGTTTGCCCAGTCCGGGCTCCGGCCATTGTTGAGGTTCGCACGGCGTATGGGGATTGAGTGGCATGTGCTGGTCGATGGCGACGATGCGGGGAAAAAGTATGCCGCGACGGCGAAAAGCATGTTAACCGTTCAGGACGAGAGTGAACGCGATCATCTGACCGTTTTGCCCGCATCGGACATGGAGCACTATATGTATCGTGAGGGGTTCAGCCATGTTTACCACCGCACCGCACAGTTGCCGGAGAAGGTGCCGCTATCGATGCACAAAATCATCATTAAGGCTATCCATCGTTCATCCAAACCCGATCTGGCGATTGAAGTGGCAATGGAAGCTGCGGCGATGGGCAGCGATGCAATTCCACCGCTTATTCGCAGCATGTTTTCCCGCGTGCTGTGGCTGGCTCGCGGGCGGGCGGATTAGCGTTAACGGTATATATCAATAAAAAAATGCCGTTCAGTGTAATGAACGGCATTTGTCGCATTATAGTCATTTTACGGTTTAGCGTAGGTATTCTGAGTAAACGTGTAGGGTGTAGAAGGGGTCAGGATGCGGCCTCGGCGATTTGCGGGACGATCAGGCAGGCATGATTACCTTTCGGCCCTTGATGAACATCAAACCTGACAACCTGTCCGGCTTTCAGAGTCCGGTAGCCATCCATTTGAATGGTTGAGTAGTGCGCGAAGATATCGTCACCACCCCCTTCTGGACAGATAAAACCAAACCCTTTGGCATTATTGAACCATTTAACAGTACCTGTCTCCATGCATTGACATCCTTCGCAAGAGTATTCTTTTCAGTAAGGTGTGGTTATTTGGTTACTACGAATACGAATTGATTAAAACCCCATCAATTCATCCGTACACTTTAGTGAAATCGATCCCGGCGTCAAGCGATCCACGGCGAGGTGTTGAGGGGAGTTTGTCAAAGTTTGATGCAGATAACGCTATTGATGAACCCGCGATCGTGTTGCGTACTCAAGATATCGGTTACAGGCCTTGAATTTTACTTTCCAGGAACCATTTAATCCCTCAGGTGGTAAAATAAAAAGTAGACGTGATACTGTAAATACAGAGATACCCGTCATCTTTCAAGTCGCAGGCCTCATTTCCTGCTTCTCGAATCTATTGGGAATAACAGACCAATGTCGCAGGTCGCGATATTCGTTACATGATGTGGATAGAGAATGGGAAACAACAGTACGTGGTCACAATCTGAGAACCTGACCGCCGATAAACAGAAAGAAAAATTGCAGCCGCCGTCCATGTATAACGTGGTGTTGAATAACGATGATTACACCCCGATGGAATTTGTTATTGACGTCCTGCAAAAGTTCTTTTCTTATGATATTGAACGCGCCACACAGCTTATGTTAACCGTGCATTATCAGGGTAAAGCAATTTGTGGCGTATTCAGTGCTGAAGTGGCTGAGACCAAGGTCGTACAAGTCAATCGTTATGCCAGAGAAAACGAGCACCCGCTGCTCTGTACGCTGGAAAAAGCCTGAAGTCAGGCGATTTATTGGGAGAGGTGCCTATGCTCAATCAAGAACTGGAACTCAGTCTCAACATGGCTTTCGCCAGAGCGCGTGAGCACCGACACGAGTTTATGACCGTGGAGCACCTGCTGTTGGCTCTGCTCAGTAACCCAGCCGCCCGTGAAGCACTGGAAGCCTGCACGGTAGATTTAGCCGCGCTGCGCCAGGAACTGGAAGCGTTCATTGAGCAGACCACACCAACATTACCGCAGAGTGACGACGAGCGAGAAACTCAGCCAACGCTCAGCTTCCAACGTGTACTTCAACGCGCAGTCTTCCATGTGCAGTCCTCCGGCCGCAGCGAAGTGTCCGGCGCCAACGTTCTGGTCGCGATTTTTAGCGAACAGGAATCTCAGGCCGCCTACCTGTTGCGTAAGCATGACGTCAGCCGTCTGGATGTAGTGAACTTTATTTCTCACGGCACGCGTAAAGAAGAAACCGATCAGGCGCCGAACCCTGAAAATCCCGTCAATGAAGAACAGGCAGGAGGGGAAGATCGTATGGAAAACTTCACCACCAATCTGAATCAACTGGCTCGCGTTGGCGGTATCGATCCGCTCATTGGCCGGGATAAGGAACTGGAACGCACGATTCAGGTATTGTGCCGCCGTCGTAAAAATAACCCGCTGCTGGTCGGCGAATCTGGTGTGGGTAAAACCGCGATTGCTGAAGGGCTGGCCTGGCGTATTGTGCAGGGTGATGTACCAGAAGTGATGGCGGAGTGCACGCTGTACTCGCTGGACATCGGCGCGCTGCTGGCGGGCACCAAATACCGCGGTGACTTTGAAAAACGCTTCAAGGCGTTGCTGAAACAGCTCGAACAGGATAAAAACAGCATTCTGTTCATTGATGAAATTCACACGATTATCGGCGCGGGTGCCGCGTCCGGTGGTCAGGTTGATGCCGCGAATCTGATTAAACCACTGCTTTCCAGCGGCAAGATTCGCGTCATTGGTTCAACCACCTATCAGGAATTCAGCAATATCTTTGAAAAGGATCGGGCGCTGGCGCGTCGTTTCCAGAAAATCGATATCACTGAACCCAGCGTGGAAGAAACCATACAAATCATTAATGGCCTGAAGCCGAAGTATGAGGCTCACCATGATGTTCGCTATACGTCGAAAGCGATTCGCGCAGCGGTAGAGCTGGCGGTGAAATATATCAACGATCGTCATCTGCCGGATAAAGCGATCGATGTGATCGATGAAGCGGGCGCACGCAGCCGTCTGGTTCCGGTCAGCAAGCGGAAGAAAACGGTTAATGTGAGTGACATCGAATCCGTTGTCGCCCGTATTGCCCGTATTCCAGAAAAAACTGTCTCCGCCAGCGATCGCGATGTGCTGAAGAACCTCAGTGACCGTCTGAAAATGCTGGTGTTCGGACAGGACAAGGCTATCGAAGCGCTGTCTGAGTCTATCAAGATGAGCCGTGCAGGATTGGGCCAGGAGCGTAAACCGGTCGGTTCCTTCCTGTTCGCCGGTCCTACCGGTGTCGGTAAGACGGAAGTGACGTTACAGCTGGCAAAAGCGCTGGATATTGAACTGCTGCGCTTTGATATGTCCGAATATATGGAACGTCATACGGTCAGCCGCTTGATTGGTGCGCCTCCCGGCTATGTGGGCTACGATCAGGGCGGCCTGCTGACGGATGCTGTGATTAAGCATCCTCATGCGGTACTGCTGCTGGATGAGATCGAGAAAGCGCACCCAGATGTCTTTAATCTGCTGTTGCAGGTAATGGATAACGGTACGCTGACGGACAACAATGGCCGAAAAGCTGATTTCCGTAATGTCATTGTCGTCATGACCACCAACGCAGGCGTGCGAGAAACACAGCGTAAATCTATCGGTATCATCCATCAGGACAACAGCAGTGATGCGATGGAAGAGATCAAGAAGGTGTTTACGCCGGAATTCCGTAACCGTCTGGATGGCATTATCTGGTTCAACCATCTGTCTGCCGACGTTATTCAGCAGGTTGTCGATAAATTTATCGTGGAACTTCAGGCACAGCTGGATGCGAAAGGCGTATCGCTGGAAGTCAGTGATGAAGCGCGTAACTGGCTGGCAGAGAAAGGCTATGACAAAGCCATGGGTGCCCGACCGATGGCACGCGTAATGCAGGAAAGCCTCAAGAAACCGCTGGCCAACGAGCTGCTATTTGGTTCGCTGGTGGACGGTGGTTCTGTTACGGTGGAACTGGATAAAGAAACACAACAGCTGACGTACGGCTTCAAGAGCGCGCAGAAGCGGAAAGCGGAAAGCGTTAATTAATCGATATCGTATGTTGTTATCTAAGAGGGATGCTGAGGCATCCCTTTTTTATTGCTAACTCAAAAACCACGTCCTGTGGGCGTGGTCATCAGTATGTTTTGGCTCTGCCTTAATGTCTTTTGATTTAAGTTTAACAGTCTCTGGCAGAGACTTCTTTTTAGGGATTTTAGTACGCCCCTATGGGGCGCATTCAATGCCACCTGCTACGCAGGTGGATTTTTACTGGAAGTTTGCTACTTTCTTGGGGCTATTTGGCATCATGGCCTGGTTGAAAATGCGGTTCTTGGATCTTTTCGGATAGGCCAAGATTTCACACAATGGCGGCTACTGAGCGGTTGGCCTTGTCGCGCTTGAGCTGATATGTGGCCGCCTCGCTCCACCTCAACCCTTTCTCATTTTGGAGTGAACGATGAGCCAACGTCTTGATTACTACAGCAAGTCTCCCGATGCCGCCAAGAAGTATCTGGAATTCAATAACGTTTTGCATAAGAAACCGTTCCTGGCTGAGATAGGCCATCTGGTTACGCTGCGCGCTTCTCAGCTTAACGGCTGTGCGTTCTGTGTCGATATGCACGTTAAAGAAGCCAAGATTAATGGGGAGCGCGAACTACGCCTGCATCATGTGGCGGTTTGGCGCGAATCACCGCTTTTTTCCCCGCGCGAGCGTGCTGCGCTTGAATGGACTGAAGTATTGACTCATCTTCCGCCGCACGGCGTACCGGACGAGGTGTTTACGCGCGTTCGTGAACAGCTGTCAGAAGAAGAGCTGGCTGATTTATCTTTTATGATTATCGCGATTAATGGCTGGAATCGTCTGGGCGTTGCGTTTCAGGTGGTTCCCGGTTCCGCAGATAAGCTGTACGGGCTGGAAAAAGCGAATCTGAGCTAATCTAGCCTTTGTTGCTGTTCAAGTTCGGCGCGGATCAGCGTGGCAAGCCGTTCTGATTCAGCTACGGTGGTGCAGTTAGTGAAACTGGCTAATAAAGCGTTATCACCGTTTCCTGATATGGCCCAACGCGATAGTGGTTGAACGGCAATCCCTTGAGCCAGCAAGCGGTCGGCAAGCTGCCGATCGCTAATGCTATCCGGCAGGCGTAAAACTAAATGCATGCCGCCCGGCTGCGAGTCAATGTGTATGCGATTCCCTAAAATACCTTGCAGCGATGCGATTGTGGCAGTGCGACGCTCGGCATAAAGGCGTCGCATGCGCTGAATATGCCGGGCAAAATGGCCTTCAGCGATGAAGCTGGCAACGATAGATTGCGTCATTGTTGGCGATGCTGAAGCGAAGAAAATTCGGCTTGTGCGTTCAAAGGCGGCAACTTGCGCCTGAGGCACAACTAAATAGGCCAGACGAATCCCCGGAAATAACACCTTACTGAAGGTGCCTGCATACAGAACCCGACCGTGACGATCCAGGCTTGCAAGCGCTGGAAGCGGGCGGCTGACGTAGCGATACTCTCCATCATAATCATCCTCCACTATCCAGGCATTCTGGGCCGTTGCCCACTGTAATAACGCCTGTCGCCGAGGCAGTGATAGCGACATCGACAGAGGGCTTTGGTGCGCGGGAGTGACAACGGCCATTGTGGCGTCATTCGCCAGCGCGATGCCGCGCTCGATGTTAAGCCCTTCACGATCGACGGAGACCGGAATCGGACAGAGCCCAGATTGGGATAACAATTGGCGGGTGGGAGGATAGCCGGGGTCCTCAACCCATACGCGCTGTTCCGATTTCAGCAGCGCTAAAATGGCGAGTTGCAAATTGGCACGCCACCCCGAGGTGATGAAGACCTGATTTGCGGTACAGTCAATGCCGCGTGCCACTTGCAGATAAGACGCGATGGCGTTCCTTAGCGCGGGTAAACCATAGGGGGCGGGGTAATCCCAATCCGGTAATTGCATGCTGCGAAGATAACGTGCACCCAACCGCGCCCATAGTTTGCGGGGGAATGCGTCAAAGGCGGGAACCCCCATCTGAAAAGGCAGCAACTGCGCTGGGCGCCACAGTACATCCTGTTCATCGCCGGAAGCGGTGAGGGACACCGGCGCGTCGATAGCGGGAGTCGGCGTTAAGGGTAAATCGGGATTCACAAGCGTTCCAGCCTGACCGCGTGCCTGTAGGTAGCCCTCTGCAATCAGCAGCGAGTAGGCTTGCTCTATCGTCCCGCGCGCCACACCGAGTTCTTTCGCAAGCATACGCGTAGAAGGCAGGCGATCGCCCGGTGCCAATAGGCTCATGCTAATAGCACGGCGCACCCGCTCGTAAAGCTGGCGATAAAGCGGCGTATTCTCCTGAAAGGAGAGAGGGGAAAATAGATGAGAGTTAGGCTTCATACATGGAATCCATGACAAGCAGGTTATAGGCCCAAAAAGCAAAAGCCCTTGCCATGAAGGAAAGGGCTGGGGAGGGAGTCACATCCTCATATATCGCTGTTTTTAGCGATGAGCAAACCGGTTAACGGCTGCGGAAGACAATGCGGCCTTTACTCAGGTCGTACGGGGTTAATTCTACAGTGACTTTGTCACCCGTCAGGATGCGGATATAGTTTTTACGCATTTTACCGGAGATATGAGCGGTAACCACGTGCCCGTTTTCCAATTCAACGCGGAACATGGTGTTGGGCAGCGTATCAAGCACGGTGCCTTGCATTTCAATATTGTCTTCTTTGGCCATCGAATCCTCTAGGTTTAACTACCTTTATTTTTTAACCGCAAGATAATGCCGAAAAACCGCCATTATGTAAAGAAGCGTTCACGTTTGGGACGTTATTTACCCGGTTTTCTCTGTCATAGTACTGGTTCGGCGAGCCGTTGTGGTAACCAACAGCCCTCGTCGACGGCGAGATCCTGCCATTGAGAAAGCTGTTGCAGGAAGCGATCGCGAGGGATTTCACTCACGCCCAGCGACGCAGTATGGGCGTTTAACACCTGACAATCGATCAGTTCACCACCGTGGCGAATAAAATGCTGTTGAAATGCCAGCAGCGCGTATTTTGACGCATTATCCGTACGGCTGAACATTGACTCGCCGCAAAATAATCTTCCTTGTTCAATGCCATACAACCCTCCAACCAGTTTGTCATCCTGCCATACCTCGACAGAATGCGCTTTGCCAGCCAAATGAAGCTGGCGATAGGCTGAGATAATGCCCGACGTAATCCAGGTACCGTCATGGTGCTCGTGCGCGCAGGCGTGAATGACATCATCAAACGCCTGATTCAGCGTGGCGTGAAACGTATGGCGCTTCAGAAATTTTTTCATACTGCGGCTGATATGGAGTTCATTAGGAAACAGCACCGCTCGCGGATTCGGAGACCACCATAAAATAGGTTCACCGGGGGAAAACCAGGGGAAAATTCCCTGTCGGTAAGCCGCTTTTAACCGGGCCACGGAGAGATCGCCGCCAACGGCCAGCAGGCCGTTGGGGTCATCTAGCGCATGGTTCGGATCAGGAAACTGAAGCGATTGGGACGATAGCTGATATAGGCGCATGTTTTTCAAACGTTGTGTTTCAACCGAGTTTGCCTTAAACGTGTTGGCGGAATTGCCAATAACGACCTTTTTCTGCCATTAGCGCCTGATGGCTACCCTGTTCGATCACTTTGCCGTCATCCAGAATACAGATGCGATCCATTGATTCTAAACCGTATAACCGGTGAGTGATAACGATTAGCGTCTTATCAGCACAGTGCTGGCGCAACAGTTGCAGAATACGTTTTTCAGTTTCTGCGTCCAACCCTTCGGTGGGTTCATCCAGCAGAACCAGCGGCGCGTCGTGTAATAAGGCACGCGCTAAAGCGATACGGCGCTGTTCACCGCCGGAGAGCTGGCGACCGCCTTCTCCCAGCCAGGCATTCAGCCCTTCATTTTCCAGCAGTTTTTCTAACCCAACCTGCTGTAATACCTCGGCCAGTTTTTCGTCCCGCGCAGTGGGTGCGGCCAGCAGCAGGTTATCACGCAGCGTTGCGCTAAAAATATGCACGCGCTGTGGTACCACGCTCATCATTGCACGGAGATCTTCTTCCCGCCAATCGGCAAGAGAATGACCATTCAGCGTAATATCGCCGTATTCACAATTCCATGCCCGAGTCAGCAGCTGTAATAGCGTCGATTTCCCACATCCGGTACGGCCCAGCAGCGCCAGATGCTCGCCCGGCTTAATGGAAAGGGAAATATTCTGTAGCACGGGCTGGGGCTGACCGGGGTACGTGAACCCCACATGCGAGAGTTCGAGTGAGGCCTCGCGTGACGTTTCTGGCCCATGCTCAGGAAACGTGACGTCAACGGGCTGACGAATGATTTGATCGACCCGAGCGGCGGAGGCGAGTACTTGTCCCATATGCTGAAACGCCACCGTAACGGGAGCCAACGCCTCGAAGGCAGCAAGCGAGGCAAACACGAACAGTGCAATCAACGCGCCGGGCTGTGGATTACCGCCAACGCCATCCGCTGCCAGCCACAGAATCAGGGTAACGGTCAGTCCGCTGCACAGAATCATCACCGCCTGAGACTGGCCGGTAAGATTGGCTTGCTGGCGTTGACGACGCAGCCAGTTAATTTCCACCAGTGCCAACTGCTGGCGGACGCGATCGAGTGCGCCGAAGACAGTCAGCTCTGCCTGACCTTGTAGCCAGGTCGTCAGTTGGAGGCGGTATTGTGCCCGCAGCGCGGTCAAATCCTGCCCGATACCGTTTCCTGCCCGATAAAACAGAACCGGCAGACACAGCAGCAACACCAGCATGATGGCACCAAGCGTTAACGCCAGTGAGGCGTCAATGAAGCTCAGACCGTAACAGACGATAAGAATGACGGCGAATGCGCTAACGATGGGGGAAATCACACGAAGATAGAGGTGGTCGAGCGTATCCACGTCCGCCACAAGCCGGTTGAGCAGTTCAGCCTGACGAAATTGCGCCAGCCCACCCGGAGAGAGCGGCAAAATGCGTGAAAAGGTGAAAACACGTAAACGCAGCAGAACGCGGAAGGTGGCATCGTGACTAACGACTCGTTCGCCATAGCGCCCGGCCGTACGTGCAATCGCCGCACCCCGCACGCCAGCGGCTGGCAGCATATAGTTAAAGGTGAGTAGCCCGACAATTCCTGCCAATGCGGCACCCGCCAGAAACCAGCCGGAGAGGGCAAGGAGGCCGATGCTGGCAAGTAGCGTAGCAATAGCCAGCACGACGCCCAGGCTTAAACGCCAGATGTGCTGACGGTAGAGCGCCAGAAACGGTTTTAATACCTGCATCGTTTTTCTCTGAGCCATTACAGCGCCTCCTGTCGTTGTGCCAGCAGCGTCGCAAAGGGGCCTGCTTCGGCTCGGAGTGTTTGATAATCACCTTGTTGGACTAACCGACCGCCGTCCATGACCCAAATCGCGTCATATTCGGTGATATCGGCGAGCTGGTGCGTCACCAGCAGCGTGGTCTGGTGACGCGCAGCGTCGTTCAACGCCGTCATAACCAGCTCTTCGCTATGGGCATCAAGACTGGCTGACGGTTCATCCAGCAGCAGTAAGTTGCAAGGATGGATCAGTGCACGGGCAACGGCAACGCGCTGCGCCTGACCGACGGATAAGCGCGCTGCGCCGTCACCGATCGTGGTTTCCAGCCCTTGTGGAAGCTGCGGTAAAAATTCCTGCACATAGGCACGTTCAATCGCCTGCTGTAACTCCACAATGCTGGCCTGCGGGTTGCCCAGCAGAATATTGCTACGCAGCGTCTGCTCCGGTAAATGGGGATTTTGCCCAACCCAGCTCAGTTGCTTACGCCATGATTCAGGCGTTAGCGTGTTTAAGGCCTGACCGTTTACGGTCAATGATCCGCGATAGGGCAGGAACCCCAGCAGTGCATTAAGTAGCGAGCTTTTTCCTGCGCCGCTGAGGCCGACCAGCGCGATACGCTCGCCTGCGCGAATATCGAACGTCAACGGTTGAGTTAGCGGCGTGCCATTCGGCGCGAGGACAACCAGATCTTCCGCCCGAATGGCAATGGCGGTATCACTGCTGAATACTTGGGTGCCAAAGCCTACCGTTTCGCCTTCCTCGGCTAAAAAGGTCACCAGCGATTCTGCTGCGCCAATAGCCTGAGCCTTAGCATGATAGAACGTACCCAAATCGCGCAGAGGCTGAAAAAATTCCGGCGCCAGAATCAACACGAGAAAACCGGCGAATAGCGTCACTCCCATTCCGTAATGGCCGAAATCCAGTTCCCCGAGATAAGAGAAACCGAAATAGACGGCGACAACGGCGATCGAAATGGAGGCAAAAAATTCCAATACGCCCGAGGAGAGAAACGCCATGCGCAGCACTTCCATCGTGCGGCTACGGAAATCTTCGGAAGCGTGGCGGATTTGTTCAGTTTCTGCCTTGCCACGATGAAATAGACGTAGCGTCTCCATTCCGCGCAGGCGATCGAGGAAATGTCCGCTCAGGCGTGCCAGCGCTAGGAAATTGCGTCGGTTGGCATCCGCCGCGCCCATGCCGACCAGCGCCATAAAAAGCGGAATGAGCGGGGCAGTCAGAAACAAAATCAAGCCAGCAGCCCAGTTGATCGGGAAGATTGTGATTAAGATAAGCAACGGAATCAGCGCGGCAAGATACATTTGCGGCAGGTAGCGGGCGTAATAATCCTGCATGTCATCAACCTGCTCAAGAATCATCGTTGCCCAACTGCCGGCGGGTTTGCCTTGTACCCAGGCAGGGCCAAGCTGTTGCAATCGATCCAGTACCAACTTACGAATTTGCTGTCGCACCGCCTGTCCGCACAGAAAACCGACGCGCTCGCGTAACACACTGTTGAGCGCTCGCAGAACGAATGTGGCGATCAGCAGAAGGAAGGGAGAGAGCAGGGATTCACGGGAAGCATGCTCGATGATCAAGGCATGAAGCAGCGTAGCTAACAGCCAGGCTTGTGCCACGATTAACGCGCCGCTCAGGAATCCAAGCAGCAGTGAAATTCGTAGCCAACGTTGCGCCAGCTTACTCTGCTGTTTCAGCCAGGCGGTCAGTTCTTGCTGTCTGGTTTTTTTCATCAGGCACCAGTTCGTTATATTGCTGAAATGGACTTAACAGAAAATAACTCTTATGTAACTGTTAGTTAACAAAATTATCTTCTATCATGCAGAATGACGCCATGTTACCGCGACGAGGACGCGCTGCAAACGAAAAGGAGAGGGGAAATGGGTGAGACGATCAATTTTTGTGTTGCGTGAGGTAAAGCAAAGGGAAGAAAACGGAACGGCTGTCGCCGCTCCGTTCTTAACTGCGTATTACTTGCTGACGGTCAATCCGTCTAGGTAACGTTCTGCATCCAGTGCCGCCATACAGCCAGTACCTGCGGAGGTAATGGCCTGACGGTAAATGTGGTCCATGACGTCGCCTGCGGCAAAAACGCCAGGAATGCTGGTCTGTGTCGCGTTACCGTGAATACCGGATTGCACTTTAATATAGCCGTTTTCCAGTTCCAGTTGACCGCCAAACACGGCCGTGTTTGGGCTGTGGCCGATAGCGATAAACACGCCAGCCAGCTCCAGTTCTTCCGCTGCATCGCTTTGCGTATCGCGGATACGAACACCAGTCACCCCCATGTCATCGCCCAGCACTTCGTCCAGCGTACGGTTGGTATGCAGGATGATGTTGCCGTTTTTGACTTTGTCCATCAGACGGTCGATCAGAATCTTCTCTGAACGGAACGTCTCACGGCGGTGGATTAAATGCACTTCCGCAGCGATGTTAGATAGGTACAGCGCTTCTTCGACGGCGGTATTCCCGCCACCCACCACGGCAACTTTCTGATTGCGGTAGAAGAACCCGTCACAGGTTGCACAGGCGGAAACGCCCTTGCCTTTAAATGCCTCTTCAGACGGCAGACCAAGGTAGCGAGCCGATGCCCCGGTGGCGATGATCAGCGCGTCACAGGTGTACTCGTCGCTATCACCAAATAAACGGAAGGGACGGTTCTGCAAATCAACACGTTCAATATGATCGAAGATCACTTCGGTATTGAATTTGGTCGCATGCGCGTGCATGCGTTCCATTAACAGTGGGCCTGTTAAATCATCGGCGTCGCCCGGCCAGTTTTCTACTTCGGTCGTGGTCGTCAACTGACCGCCTTTTTCCATACCAGTGATTAATACTGGCTGTAAATTCGCCCGTGCAGCATAAACAGCGGCAGTATAGCCAGCAGGGCCTGAACCCAGAATCAATAACTTGTGATGTTTAACGGTACCCATGCTTTCCTCATTTCATGACGGCGGATAATGTTCATATGAGCGGTCTCTACGACAAACACGCTGACTTATTACAAACAGTCTCTACCACGGACAATGAGAATGATTGTAAGGAAATTACAGGAGTAAAAAAAGTATGCAGAAAAGTTGCTGGCTATTTGTTTAATCGTTAATGACGATGGTGACGACAAATCGCTGAAAAATCAGCCACATTCATAAGTAAAATGATTGAAGTCACCTCGGCGAATGGCTCTGGCTTATCCAATCTGGCAGTTTCTTCTGATTTTCGTTGTTTTGCTTTGACAATCGGCTGTGCATTTGCGAAAACATCTGGGTAAGAGGAAATTTTTTGTATGTGAACAGTTAAAAGCTCGGCTTTTTATTCGTTTTTGCGCAGGTAGTAGGCCTTTGGGCCACGGATATGACGTGATGGTCTTTTTCGCGGGTGAGCAATACGTGGGGCGAGAACGAGAAGTTAATGACTTTTGATATACAAAATAGGCAGCGTGTCTTCTTTAAGGGTAGCTCTGATACATGAGGTCTATCGGGGTAAGCGGGTGCAGGGAAAAGTGAAGAGAGACAATAATAATGGTAGACACTAAAAAACGGCCAGGAAAAGATCTCGATCGTATTGATCGTAACATCCTGAACGAATTGCAAAAAGATGGGCGTATTTCCAATGTCGAGTTGTCCAAACGTGTTGGGCTGTCGCCAACACCTTGTCTGGAACGTGTGCGTCGTCTGGAAAGACAGGGGTTCATTAACGGCTACACAGCACTGCTAAACCCGCATTATCTGGATGCGTCACTGCTGGTTTTTGTTGAAATAACGCTAAACCGCGGCGCGCCTGATGTGTTTGAACAGTTTAATGCTGCGGTGCAGAAGCTGGAAGAAATTCAGGAATGTCATCTGGTTTCTGGTGATTTTGACTACCTGTTGAAAACGCGCGTGCCGGATATGTCTGCTTACCGTAAGCTCCTGGGTGAAACGCTGCTGCGTTTGCCGGGCGTAAACGACACCCGTACTTACGTGGTGATGGAAGAAGTGAAGCAAAGCAACCGTCTGGTTATTAAGACGCGATAAACGTGTGGGTGCAAAACCCGATAAATTCAGCTACACTCCTGTGAATTTATACAGTCCCAGCGCCGGGTTTTCTCGGCGCTTTGTCATAAACCTTACAGGCCCCTGGAGAGACTCTTGAGCCAGGAATATACAGAAGATAAAGACGTTACCCTGAAAAAACTCAGTGGAACACGTCGCTTGCTTGAAGCGATTTTAATCGTTGTGGCACTTTTTGCAGTTTATCTCAGTGTCGCACTACTCAGTTTCAGCCCCTCCGATCCCAGTTGGTCACAGACTGCATGGCACGAGCCGATTCACAACCTTGGTGGTGTAGCAGGCGCATGGCTGGCGGATACGCTGTTCTTTATTTTTGGTGTGCTGGCCTATGCCATTCCGCCGATTATGTTATCCCTGTGCTGGGCTGCTTTCCGCCAGCGTGATAACCACCAGTCTATCGACTACTTTACCTTTTCACTTCGCCTGATTGGGACATTGGCGCTGATCCTGACCTCGTGTGGTCTGGCTGCGTTGAATATTGACGATCTCTACTATTTTGCTTCCGGTGGTGTCTTGGGAAGCCTGTTGAGCAGCTCAATGATCCCGCGTTTCAACAGCATGGGCGCGACGCTGATTCTGCTGTGCGTGTGGGGCGCTGGGTTAACACTGTTTACCGGTTGGTCATGGTTAACGATCGCTGAAAAAATTGGTGCCGGTGTTTTGGGCTGTCTGACATTTATGTCAAACCGCTCACGTCGCGATGAAGACTACCGCGAAGAAAACGACCGTGAAGAAGATGAACGCGATGTGCTTAACCTGCGCCACGATGAAGCGTCGGATGAGGCGGTAACGCAACAGCGCGATGACGATGATGTGCTGTTTTCTGCGCCTTCTGTGGCTGATGCTGCAAACGACATTGTGGCAGAGAATAAGATGGAAGCGTCATCATCTTCCGCCGAAAGCGCGTCGGCCACTACAGCAGAGAACTTCTCAGCAGAAACGTCAGCAGCAGGGTCAACATTCCCTGAACTGGCTGCGTCTGATTCGCGGTTGCCTGACGCATCGTCTGCTATTGTGCCACCTGTTGCCCCATCTCCGATTGATACGGCATCGTCGCTAAACCCGCCGCTGTATTCGTTTGAAATCCCTGAAACGCCTGCTGCGATGCCAGAGATTGCGACGTCGCCTGAACGCCATAGCAGCGCGTATGCACCTTACGGGAATAGCTACGGAGAGAGTGCTGTACCGCCAATCGTAACGGCACCGGTGGTTCAGCCCTTTGCTGAAGCGCCACAGCCTGCACGTGATGCGGATTTCAACGCGAACAATACCTTTATGCCGGCGTTCAGCGCCGATGGGGATGACAACCCGCAGATTAAACGCGGCGTCGGGCCGGAACTGCCGCGCCCTAATCCGGTGCGCATTCCTACTCGTCGCGAATTGGCGTCATATGGAATCAAACTGCCATCGCAGCGGTTGGCCGAAGAGCAGGCAAGGTTACAGGCGCAGAATGAGAGTGCGGAAACGGAATTGACGAACGATATCTATCAGGAAGAAACACCGGATGATATTGCCCGTCAGGAAGCCGCTTTGCAGCAGGAATACCTGAATCAGCAGCGTCAGCGTTACGGTGATGAATATCCGTTACAGGAAGAAGATGAAGACGCGCTTTTGCAAGCGCAGCTCGCGAGAGATTTCGCTGCACAGCAGCAGTCTCGTTATGATGCTAATGCGTTGCAGCGCGATGAGGGCATGCCAGCTCCGGCAGCATCGCCAGTGGTCAGTGAGCCAGTTCAGCCAGCTCCTGTGGTAGCGCATAACGACTTTTCATTCTCGCCGTTTAGCGCGGAGAATAATCGTGAGCCTGAGCCGCCTACGTTTAGTGAACCTCCGTATACGCAACCGTCTTATCGTGCCGAATCCGATCTTCCACCGATGCATGCTGGTGAGGATGACGACGACGCTGATGATCGCAATCCGTTGACGTTTGGTCAGCCAGCGCAACCAACGTCAGCGCCTGTTGAGGCCGAGAAACAGGAAACTGTAGCAACACCAACGCATCATCCTGCAATGGATGGTCTGATTCATCCGTTCCTGATGCGTAATGAACAACCGCTACAGAAGCCGACTACGCCGCTGCCAACGCTGGATTTGTTGACGCCGCCGCCAGCCAGCGAAGCGCCTGTTGATAATTTCGCGTTGGAACAGACGGCGCGATTAATTGAAGCGCGTCTGGCTGATTTCCGGGTAAAAGCAGATGTGGTCGATCATTCGCCAGGGCCGGTGATCACACGGTTTGAATTGGATCTGGCACCGGGTGTTAAAGCGGCACGTATCTCGAATCTGTCGCGCGATTTGGCGCGTTCTCTGTCAGTTGTCGCGGTGCGTATTGTTGAGGTGATTCCGGGCAAACCGTATGTCGGTTTGGAACTGCCGAATGCGCATCGTCAAACGGTTTATCTGCGCGAAGTGTTGGACTGCGACAAATTCCGCGATAACCCATCGCCGCTGTCGATTGTGCTGGGTAAAGATATTGCAGGCGATCCTGTCGTTGCCGATCTGGCGAAAATGCCACACCTGCTGGTCGCCGGTACGACGGGCTCGGGTAAATCGGTCGGCGTCAACGCTATGATCATCAGTATGTTGTATAAAGCCACGCCGGAAGACGTACGCTTTATCATGATCGACCCGAAAATGCTGGAGCTCTCGGTGTACGAAGGTATTCCGCATTTGTTGACGGAAGTCGTGACCGACATGAAGGATGCGGCAAATGCGTTGCGCTGGTGCGTCGGTGAAATGGAACGTCGCTATAAGCTGATGTCGGCGCTTGGCGTGCGTAATCTGGCGGGATACAACGAACGGGTGATGACGGCAAATGCAATGGGACGCCCAATCCCCGATCCGTTCTGGAAGCCGGGTGACAGTATGGACATGACGCCGCCAGTGCTGGAAAAACTGCCGTATATTGTGGTGATGGTCGATGAATTTGCTGACCTGATGATGGCGGTGGGTAAGAAAGTTGAAGAGTTGATTGCCCGATTGGCGCAAAAAGCGCGTGCTGCGGGTATTCACCTGGTACTGGCAACGCAGCGTCCTTCCGTTGATGTTATCACCGGATTGATCAAAGCGAATATTCCGACGCGTATCGCGTTTACGGTGTCCAGCAAAATCGACTCACGGACTATCCTCGATCAAGGCGGTGCAGAATCGCTATTGGGGATGGGGGATATGCTGTATATGGCTCCTAACTCCTCGATACCTGTCCGCGTTCATGGCGCTTTTGTCCGCGACGAGGAAGTGCACGCTGTCGTTCAGGACTGGAAAGCGCGTGGCCGTCCTCAATATATCGATAATATTGTCAGCGGTGGCGATGATGCTGAAGGCGGAAGTCTCGGTCTTGATGGCGATGAAGAACTCGATCCGCTGTTCGATCAGGCGGTAGAATTTGTGGTCGATAAGCGTCGTGCATCCATTTCCGGTGTACAGCGCCAGTTCCGAATCGGTTATAACCGCGCCGCGCGAATCGTTGAGCAAATGGAAGCACAGGGCATCGTCAGCTCCCCTGGGCACAATGGCAACCGCGAGGTATTGGCTCCGCCATCCATGGAATAAGCGCGTTGTATTGATTGATCTCACTCTACTATAAGGGCTGCGCGTGCAGCCCTTATGCAAAGAAGCGTAAAAGCGGTGATAAGCAGATAATTCACCTATCACCGCCCGAGTGGGTTCAGATAACATAGATCTACAGATAACGTAGATCGACAAATAACACCGATCCACAAATCACATAGGTCTCGTGCAAAGCATCTGACGTCAATATGTGAAGGTTGTTATATCAGGAAATTCAAAGGATTATGCGTATGAAAAAGTGGTTAGCTATCAGTTGCCTGGTTGCAGGTATGACCTCAACCGCTGTCTATGCGGACGCGGCAAAAGATTTGCAGGGTCGCCTCAATAAAGTAAACAGTTTCCATGCAAATTTTAGCCAGAAAGTCACCAGCGCCGATGGCGCAGCCGTGCAGGAAGGGGAAGGTGAACTGTGGTTGAAGCGTCCTAACTTATTTAACTGGAAAACCACATCACCTGATGAAAGTACCCTGATTTCTGACGGAAAAACGCTCTGGTTCTACAATCCGTTTGTGGAGCAAGTCACGGCAACCTGGCTGAAGGATGCAACAGGAAATACGCCGTTCATTCTGATTACGCGTAACGATGCCAGCGACTGGAATAAATACAATGTGCGTCAGAAAGGCGATGACTTCGAGCTTACGCCGAAATCCGCGAGTGGCAATCTGAAACAGTTCGCGATTAATGTGACGACAAACGGCACAATCAAGCAGTTTACCGCGACGGAACAGGATGGGCAGCGGAGCACTTATGTGCTGAAGAACCAGCAAAATGCCGCTGTTGATGCCGCGCAATTTACGTTCACACCGCCGAAAGGCGTCACGCTGGATGACCAGCGTCAGTGAGGCCAGAGTGAGCAACCTGTCCCTTGATTTTTCCCACAACGAATTCCAGCCCCTGGCCGCGCGTATGCGGCCAGAGACCTTGGCGCAGTATATTGGTCAACAGCACCTGTTAGGCGCCGGTAAGCCTTTGCCACGGGCAATCGAGGCAGGGCAGTTGCACTCCATGATTCTCTGGGGACCGCCAGGAACGGGAAAAACCACGCTGGCAGAATTGATTGGGCATTACGGGCAGGCTGATGTAGAACGCATTTCTGCCGTGACGTCCGGTATTAAAGAAATTCGTGAAGCGATTGAACGTGCCCTACAAAACCGCAATGCGGGGCGTCGTACCATTTTGTTTGTCGATGAAGTCCATCGTTTCAACAAAAGCCAGCAGGATGCGTTTTTGCCACATATCGAAGATGGAACGATCACCTTCATTGGGGCAACAACGGAAAATCCCTCTTTTGAGCTTAATTCCGCGTTGTTATCTCGTGCCCGTGTCTATTTGCTGAAAGCGCTGACGGTAGAAGATATCGAACAGGTATTGCAGCAGGCGATGAGTGACAGCGAGCGGGGATACGGCGGACAGAATATTGTTCTGCCTGCCGACACCGCACGGATGCTGGCTGAATTGGTCAATGGTGATGCCAGACGTGCGCTGAATAGTCTGGAAATGATGGCGGATATGGCGGAAATTGATGCGCAGGGCATGCGTGTCTTGACGCCGGCGCTCCTCAATGAAATTGCTGGCGAGCGCAGTGCCCGCTTTGATAACAAAGGTGACCGCTATTACGACTTGATTTCGGCGCTGCATAAATCGGTAAGAGGCTCTGCGCCGGATGCGGCGCTTTATTGGTACGCCAGGATAATCACCGCCGGTGGCGATCCGCTGTATGTTGCCCGACGATTGCTGGCGATTGCGTCGGAAGACGTCGGCAATGCCGACCCGCGTGCGATGCAGGTGGCGATCTCCGCCTGGGATTGCTTCACTCGCGTTGGCCCGGCGGAAGGAGAACGCGCCATCGCTCAGGCGATAGTTTATCTGGCCTGCGCGCCCAAAAGTAATGCCGTATATAGCGCGTTCAAAGCGGCGATGCAGGATGCGCGTGAGAAGCCAGACTATGATGTTCCTGAGCACTTGCGCAACGCACCGACCCGCTTGATGAAAGAAATGGGGCTCGGGGCAGAGTATCGGTACGCACACAATGAACCCAATGCCTATGCCGCTGGCGAGATCTACTTTCCACAGGAAATGGCGGATACGCACTATTACACGCCGACTTCGCGCGGCCTTGAGGGCAAAATTGGTGAAAAGCTCGCCTGGCTTGCCGCTCAGGATCAAAATAGCCCGACAAAACGCTACCGTTGAACTAAGCGTTGCGGTAAGGTTATTGAGGTATTTTCTGAAACCGGCCGCGTAGCGCGCCGTGTACGCCATCATTTCATTTGATAATCATAAGCACAGGATTAGCATGCTCGATCCCAATTTACTGCGTAATGAGCTAGACGCAGTCGCCGAAAAGTTACTGGCTCGCAGAGGCTTTAAGCTGGATGTTGAGACCCTGCGTAAGCAGGAAGAACGTCGTAAAGTATTGCAGGTAGAAACCGAAAACCTGCAGGCAGAGCGTAACTCCCGATCGAAAGAGATTGGTGCAGCGAAAGCACGCGGTGAAGATATCGAGCCTTTGCGTCGTGAAGTCAACACATTAGGCGAAAAACTGGATGCCGCGAAAGCCGAGCTGGATCAGTTGCAGAATGAAATTCGCGATCTGGCGCTAACGATCCCAAACCTGCCAGACGACTCTGTACCGCTTGGTAAGGATGATACAGAGAACCAGGAAGTGACTCGCTGGGGTGAGCCGCGCAAGTATGATTTCCCGGTGCGCGATCATGTTGAACTCGGCGAGATGGCTGCCGGACTGGATTTTGCCGCTGCGGTGAAATTAACGGGTGCGCGTTTTGTCGTGATGAAAGGGCAAATTGCCCGTCTGCATCGTGCGCTTGCCCAGTTCATGCTGGATTTGCATACGCAACAGCATGGCTATCAGGAAGCCTATGTGCCTTATCTGGTTAACCACGCCACGCTATACGGTACCGGTCAGTTGCCTAAATTTGGCGAAGATCTGTTCCATACCCGACCGTTGAGCGAAGAAGCGGAAAACAGCAACTATGCGCTGATTCCGACGGCTGAAGTTCCGTTGACCAATCTGGTGCGTGACGAGATTCTTGATGAAGAATCCTTGCCGTTGAAGATGACCGCTCACACGCCTTGCTTCCGTTCTGAAGCGGGTTCTTACGGTCGCGATACGCGTGGGTTGATTCGTATGCACCAGTTTGACAAGGTTGAACTGGTACAAATCGTCCGTCCTGAAGATTCGATGCAGGCGCTGGAAGAATTGACGACCCACGCCGAAACGGTACTGCAATTGCTGAAATTACCGTATCGTAAAGTCTTGCTGTGCACAGGCGACATGGGCTTTGGCTCCACCAAAACTTACGATCTGGAAGTCTGGCTGCCGGCGCAGGATACGTACCGTGAAATCTCCTCTTGCTCAAACATGTGGGATTTCCAGGCGCGTCGTATGCAGGCTCGCTGCCGCAGCAAGTCCGACAAGAAGACCCGCCTGGTTCACACGTTGAACGGTTCTGGTCTGGCAGTTGGTCGTACACTGGTGGCTGTTCTGGAAAACTACCAGCAGGCTGATGGCCGTATTGAAATTCCTGAAGTGCTGCGTCCGTATATGGGCGGGCTGGAATTTATTGGTTAATCGCCGATGACCTGAAAAAAGCGCCCGTTTAAAGGCGCTTTTTTTACGCCTCCTGTTCGGTAATATTTTTTCATCGTAAAAATAGCTTCTCTATCTTAAACAACCCGTTCGACTTAATTTTAAAGCTAAAACTGATGTAAAATCAGTTGAGTAGCTTCTTTCTGTTTTCAATCGTGGAGGCCTTTCTGTGGACGTTGATGAATTCTTTCAATCCATAATTTGAGAAAGGACTTTTAGCACTTTTTGCCCGGATTGACTTTTATATACGCAGTGGCATGATGCGCTCACTCTTCTCCGGTTGTTTGGTTATCCACTTCGCTATGTCTGCTTATTCCCGCCCAGTGCTGCTATTGCTCTGCGGACTCTTGCTGCTGACAGTTTGTATCGCGGTATTAAATACTTTGGTACCACTTTGGCTGAGTTATCAATCTCTTCCCGTCTGGCAGGTTGGCCTCGTTGGCTCATCCTATTTCGGCGGCAATCTGGTTGGAACGCTAGTCGCCGGTAAATTAATCAAACTTTATGGGTTTAACCGCAGCTATTATTTCGCCGCTTTATTATTTGGCATCGCGATTGCTGGTCTCGGTATTTCTACGGATATTGGCAGTTGGCTATTCTGGCGCTTTCTTGCTGGGATCGGCTGTGCATTAATCTGGGTCGTGGTTGAAAGCGCCTTGTTGTGTAGCGGAACGCCGACGCAACGAGGGCAACTGCTGGCTGCGTATATGATTGCCTATTACCTCGGTAGCGTGATTGGACAGCTCCTGCTTGGCGTATTGCCGACAGCATTGCTGAACGTGCTGCCGTGGATGGTCGCACTGGTTATTTTGGCAGTATTGCCACTGTTGTTTACTCGTCTTCCTACGCCGCCAGAACAGCAAGAAAAGTCTGTTAGTATGTGGAAAATGCTGACGTATCGCAGTGCGCGCTTAGGCGTACATGGCTGTATTATTTCCGGCGCAATTTTAGGATCGCTGTATGGCCTGATGCCACTGTATCTCTCTCATCAGGGAATGAATGATGCGCAGGTTGGATACTGGATGGCACTGCTGATCAGCTCTGGGATTATCGGTCAATGGCCTATTGGACGTATGGCCGATCGATATGGGCGGCTGTTGGTTCTGCGGGTGTTAGTCTTTGTTGTCATTATTGGCTGTATTGCCATGCTAAGCATCAGTCACTATGCCATGGCACCGTCGCTGTTCCTGCTGGGATGCGCAGGGTTTACGCTGTATCCCGTTGCCATGTCGTGGGCATGTGAAAAAGTACGCCCTGATGAGCTGGTAGCGATGAATCAGGCCTTGCTCCTCAGCTACACGCTTGGCAGTCTTTGCGGGCCAAGCGTTGCTGCGGTATTGATGCAGAGTTACTCCGATCGCTTGCTGTTTGTACTGATTGCCGCTGTTGCCATGATCTACCTGATGATGTTGCTCAGAAAAGCCGATCATCATCCAACGCCGTTAGCTGCTGCTTGAGCTAGCGGCATCAAGGCTGGCCAGCGAGCTTTGTCCCGCTTCGACCATGTTATTCCACAGCGCTTCAGCCACCGGACTAAGGCGCTGTTTTGCGTTTCGTACCAGATAAAATATGCTGGTTAGCTTTAGACGATCTGGAGCAACTGCCGCAAGTTTTCCTTTTTCCACCCAAGCGGCAGCATAATGGTCGGGAAGAAATCCAATATGGGTACCTGCAAGCAGGAGTAATAGGCTTCCCTCAAGATGCCAGGCTGTTTGGTGGAAACCTTGCTTTGATACAGGACCTAGTTGTTTAGATATTTCGTTGAAAGCATGTCCACCGATGAGCAGTCTACGAGGATTTAATTCACCATTGAGCCATTCGCGTTCTATAATTTCAGCATTTTCTGCTAGTGAATAAAAGTAACTGTGTTCAACGAATACAGGCTCATAAAAAATGTCTGAGGGGATATCATCAGGTAGGGCGCTTAGAACGATATCGAGGTGTCCATTCTTTAATCGCTCCATAAGCGGAAGGTATTCCATAATTTCAAGTTCGACATTGACTTCAGGGCTCTGGGCATAAAGCTCAGTTATCGCCTGAGATACAACATTATTGGGGTGGGTCGCAATATTATCCAGACAACCTAATTTGACTTTACCGATAAGTTGATGCTTGATACGGGCGAGTCTGTTAGCAAAATCATCAAGGGTAGAAATGACCGATTTTGCTTCCTGATAGACAACCTCGCCTTCGGTTGTTAAGGCAAAACCGCCGCGACCACGTTCGCACAGGACTAACCCGAGCGTATCCTCAAGGCGAGACAGGTAGTGGCTCAGTACAGGTTGGCTTAAGCCTGTCGCGGCCTGAGCATTGGTAATCCCTTGTTTTTCAACAATTTTACAAAAAAGTTTTAACCAGCGGATCTCCAGTTTATCTAAGCGCATAGCATTTCCTTCGCATACATTACATATCTGAATGTTAACATCAAAATATATCTGTATTAATCGATATGAAACCCATTTATCTTGTTGTCACGCCACATCGCTGATGTGGTTGCCACGAAAAGTGTGGTTTTATGCGTCACATCAGGGTCTCTCATAAGCACAATGGTGTTGTTAGCTTGCTGACGGCACCATTGTTCTATACGCCGTCAGGCAACCTCTATAAAATATCACAACGATACAATAATTATTTGCTGCTTATTTAATGGAGGAAATATGTCTCAAGGGAAAGCTGTGCCTGAAAAAGAACAACAGGAGCGGCAGATCTATGATTACGAATACGAAAAGGTTCCTGTAGAAGCCAGAAAAAGCTGGTATGTCATTGCCTTGATATGGCTGGCTATCGGGATCGATATTTCTGGTCTATTTCTCGGGTCTTTTCTAAGTAGTGGATTACCTTTTTCTCAAGCTGTTATCGCCACGCTTATTGGATCAGCGTTACTGGGTGTTCTTGCTGCATTATGTGCGAACGTTGGTTATGGCTGTGGGCTATCAACAACGCTACTGAGTATTTCTGTTTTTGGGCGGCTAGGTGGGAAAGTGATCGGCGTGTTTTCCGCTGTTTCACTGGTTGGATGGTTTGCCTTTCAACTCGATTTCTTTGGTGTGATGCTGCAAAAAGCACTGTTACATTATCAGCTCGAACCTGGGCGCTTTTTTATCCTGCTTTTCGGTATGGTCCTAATGGCCTCGACAGCCATTTGGGGCGTTCGTGCGTTAGGGAAACTAAGCGCATTAAGCGTCCCGTTAATGCTTATACTCATCATCTCCGGAATATATCTCGCGGCTAATGGCCATGCTTCTCCTGCTGAGGTTGTCATTAAAAAACCGATAAGTTTAGGGAGTGCTATTTCTTACGTCGTTTCTATCTGGATAGTCGCAGCAAGTATCATGTCGCCTGATATCGCACGCTATTCCAGAACACGTAAAGATGCCATATTAGGCTCAGGCTTGGGATTTTTACTGGGAAATAGCGCAACGATTCTTGTTGCACTCATATTGACCCATATGGTTGGTAGTGACGATTTGGTTGAAATATTTTTTACCATCGGTCTCGGTGTTTCAGCGATTGTGATTTTAATTTTTGCTCAATGGACGACGAATAGTTCTAATTTAATCTCAGCTTCATTAGGCCTCTCTGTTGTTGTCAGAGCAATATCCCGGCCAATACTCGTTGTATTGATGGCATTTGCTGGTCTGTTTTTGGCTTATAACGGCATGATTAATAACTTCACCCAGTTTTTGTCGTTACTCGGCGTCCTAATCTCCCCTATTGCAGGGGTTTACCTTGCTGAATATTACTTTTTTGACTCTTCGCGTTTAAAGCAGGACGCATCGCAACCGCCATTACTGAATATTTGTGCCTCTATCGCATGGTTATGCGGCAGTCTTGTAAGCTTATTAACAGCTACAGATTTCTTTGATTTGTTTACGATCACATCCGTTTCTACATTGGATGGCATAATAATCAGCTTGGTGATGTATATCGCTATGCGGAAAATATTCCCGCAGTTGGCAGAGTCTGCCCATTCATTCTCTAAATCCTAGATTGTTCAGTGGTTATTGGATAAGTAATGGTCCGCTATATTGATTTTGAAATGATAGACGACATCGCTCTGGGAGCGTCAATCCTTGGCACCGGCGGTGGTGGGGATCCTTATTTAGGATCGCTAATTGCGAAAAATGCTTTGCGTCATGGGAAGCCTGTAACGTTATGGAATCTGGATGACGTAAAGGATAATGAGCTTTTTATCCCGTGTAGTACGATGGGCGCGCCGACCGTCTCTGTCGAAAAAATCATTTCACCGCGGCAAATTCTCTTAGCGTTTGAAACAATGGAGAATTATCTCACTGAGTCAGCATCTGGGACTTTTTCTATCGAAGTCGGCGGCATCAACTCACTAATACCGTTAGTGGTTGCGGCTGCGAAAGGGTTGCCTGTTATTGATTGTGATGCGATGGGGAGAGCCTTCCCCGAAGCGCAGATGGTGACCTTTTTTCTCGATGATTTAACCTCCGCCCCGAATACATTGGCAGATGAGAAGGGTAACGCTGTCATTCTTAACCCTATAGATGGTATGTGGTCAGAACGGTTAGCACGCTCAATTGTGGAACAAATGGGGGCCGCATGCGCCATGTGCGATTATCCGTTGCGCGGTAGCCAGCTTAAGCGCAGTGCTATCAAAGGGACCCTGACTCTGGCGCGGGATATTGGAAGAATGCTGCGAGAGGCTCATCAGTCGGGCAGCCATCCGGTACAGTCTCTGCTTACCGTGCTGAACGGCCATATCGTTGCATCAGGAAAAATTGTTGATGTGGCTCGGCGTACAACCGGTGGTTTTGCGCGGGGCAAAGTGGTGTTGGATGGCATGGGGAACGACAAAGGTGAGTCGTTTACGGTGCTTTTCCAGAATGAGCTATTGCTTGCTTATCGTTCGTCACAGGTGACAGATCCTACGCAGGATAATCTGCTGGCTGTTGTGCCTGATTTAATCTCCATAGTAGACAGTGAAACCGGACGTCCGATTATTACGGAACATTTACGTTATGGGCAGCGAGTCGATGTCATTGCCTATCCGTGCAATGACAAGTGGCGAACGCCAAAAGGGATTGACGTTGCGGGACCGGAGTATTTCGGTTATCCGGTGCTGTATGTGCCGATAGAACAGCTTGCAAATCGCTGAGGCTTTCCCGATGTTACATAAAAATGATTACCGACTCGGGATTGATGTCGGCGGCACCAACACGGATGCGGCAATTTTAGATGCGGACCTGCGCTGTATTGCGACGGCCAAATTTCCTACCAGCCTGGATATTTATAGCGGCATCGAACGGGTGATTGCTGAAGTATTGGCGCAGTCAGGCATCGAACCGCAGCATATTCGCTACGCGATGTTGGGCACAACACAATGTACCAATGCGATTGTTGAGCGGAAAGGGCTGGATCGCGTTGGATTATTGCGCCTGAGCCTGCCAAGCAGTGATAGCGTTCCGCCACTATTTGGTTGGGATGACGAGTGGCAAACGACATTAGGCGAGCATTTCTACCAAATTCATGGCGGCTATGAATTTGATGGCCGAGAGATTCATTCCGTATTGCAGGATGAAGTATTAGCAGCCTGTGACAGGATGCGCGGTCATGTGGATAGCGTGGCAATTTGTGGCGTATTTTCTCCCGTAAACAATAAGCAGGAACTGCAGGTTGCTCAGTGGGTGAATGCTGCATTGCCTGACGTTTCCGTGTCGTTGTCCCACCGGATAGGCAGCACGGGACTACTGGAAAGGGAAAACGCGACAATCCTGAATGCCTCGTTGCAAAGCACGGCAAACCGCTTTGTTAGTGGCTTTACGCAAGCGCTAGTCCGGCACGGTATTACGGCTACGCCGTTCTTCGGGCAAAACGACGGCACATTGATGTCCGAAAGTATGGTGAAGCAGTACCCTATTCTGACGATGGCCTGTGGGCCAACGAACTCGATTCGCGGGGCGTGCCACCTTTCTGGACTGGATAATGCACTGATTATCGATGTCGGCGGCACGACAACAGATATTGGCGTGTTGGTGAATGGCTTCCCGCGTGAATCGGCCATCGCCGTTGAAGTGGGCGATGTGCGAACGAATTTCAGAATGCCGGATATTATTTCTATCGGTATTGGCGGTGGAACCTGCGTGCGGCAGTCTCCGGATGGAAAACTCACGCTTGGACCTGACAGCGTCGGCTATCGCCTGCTTGAACAGGGCGTCAGCTTTGGTGGGGAGGCGTTAACGCTCAGCGATATTATGCTGCAACTCCATCGTGAACGATGGACATCCGATCTTCCTCGTCCGCTGCCTGAAATGGATAATGTATTTTGCCAGCAGGCCTATCGTCAGATGATTGATAAAGTGGAAAGTGCTATCGATCGGATCAAATCGTCAAACGCGGCTATTCCCGCTGTGCTTGTTGGTGGCGGCAGTATTTTACTGCCTGACGTTTTATCTGGCATCAGTCAGGTCATGCGTCCGCTGAATTTTGATGCGGCAAATGCGGTAGGTGTGGCGTTAGGGAAGGTTGGCGCACAGATTGAACGCGTAGTGAAAATGCCGGATAACGATCGTGAAAAGATAAAAAGCGAACTGCAGCAACAAACTATTTGCCTTGCAGAAGAAACGGGAGCGATGCCGGGCAGCGTTGAAATCATCGACTATCAGGAAATTCCGTTGGCTTATTTGCCGGGGAATGCAGTACAGGTGAAAATCAAGGCAGCAGGAAATCTGGCTTAGCGCTGCGCTTAACGGTTTAAGGATATCTCTTCGCTACAATGAAAATAGCGCGCCATGAGCGCGCTATTTTTTCAAGAAATGTCAGAGATTAGTACATCACCTTGTGACCGTAGCTTTCAAGAATCGACTTAATGCGATCCATGGTATCGGCCTTCGGTGGTTTAACGCCGTCTAATTTGTACTCTTCACCCATTGCGATCCACTTGTGTTTGCCAAGCTCATGGTAGGGGAGAAGCTCAATTTTCTCGATGTTCGTCATATCCTTGGTGAATTCACCCAACTTGTGCGCAGACGCATCATCATCAGACCAGCCGGGGACGACCACGTAACGTATCCAGGTGCGCTGGTTGCGTTTTGCCAGATAGCGAGCGAAATCCAGGGTACGGTGATTGGATACGCCAACTAAATTTTGGTGTATATCGTCGTTCATTTGTTTCAGATCGAGCATCACTAAATCGCTGACGTCCAATAGCTCGTCAATGACCGGATCATAGCGGCGTACAAACCCATTGGTATCCAGACAGGTACTAATACCTTCTGCCTTGCAGGCGCGGAACCAGTCGCGTACAAACTCGGCCTGAAGGATGGCCTCGCCGCCGGATGCCGTTACGCCGCCGCCGGACGCATTCATAAAGTGGCGGTAGGTCACGACTTCTTTCATGAGTTCTTCCACCGTCACTTCCTTGCCGCCGTGCGTATCCCAGGTATCACGGTTATGGCAATACAGGCAGCGCATCAGGCAACCCTGGAAGAAGATGATGAAACGGATGCCTGGGCCATCGACGGTGCCGCAGGATTCAAAGGAGTGGATGCGACCGATTACTGACATTGCGAGGTTTTCTCCAAATTTGACCGAACAATAGCGGTCTTTATGAGCGCAGTCATGAGAAAGCAGGTATCACTCTGACAGGGATTGCTGACAGAAGAACACCGTGTGACAGATGCTGCGTCGAATCTGTTTTGCGAGCCATCCACATGGTGAGAGCAATATAGCGGGCTGGCAAAACAGGCTAACAACCTGGACGACAATCGGGGGTGAGAAAAAGGCCCCACTGACGTGGAGCCTTTATTTTACGCCTTTTCAGACAGTCATGGAAATTACATTGACTGAGTGAAAGTACGGGTGATGACGTCTTGCTGCTGTTCTTTCGTCAGGGAGTTAAAACGCACTGCGTAGCCAGATACACGGATAGTCAGCTGCGGATATTTCTCTGGGTTTTCCATCGCATCAAGCAGCATTTCACGGTTCATGACGTTGACGTTCAGGTGCTGGCCGCCTTCGATGCTAGCTTCGTGGTGGAAATAACCATCCATCAGACCGGCAAGGTTAGCTTTACGCACGTTGTCATCTTTACCTAACGCGTTTGGTACGATGGAGAAGGTATAAGAAATACCATCTTTCGCGTAAGCAAACGGCAGCTTAGCAACAGAAGTCAGAGAGGCAACGGCACCCTTCTGGTCACGACCGTGCATTGGGTTCGCACCTGGTCCAAATGGTGCACCTGCGCGGCGGCCGTCTGGCGTGTTACCGGTTTTCTTACCATATACCACGTTAGAGGTGATGGTCAGAACGGACTGAGTTGGGGTTGCGCCACGGTAGGTAGCCAGTTTCTGAATTTTCTTCATGAAACGTTCAACCAGATCGCAAGCCAGTTCATCTACGCGAGCGTCGTTGTTACCGAACTGCGGATATTCGCCTTCGATATCAAAGTCGATAGCCAGGCCATCTTCATCACGAATCGGTTTAACTTTGGCATATTTGATGGCTGACAGGGAGTCAGCAGCAACAGACAGACCCGCGATACCACATGCCATAGTACGGAACACGTCACGGTCATGCAGTGCCATCAGCGACGCTTCGTAGCTGTATTTGTCGTGCATGTAGTGGATGATGTTCAGTGCGGTGACATACTGTTTCGCCAACCAGTCCATGAAGTGATCCATACGATCCATCACTTCGTCGAAGTTCAGAACGTCGCCTTTGATCGGTTCTGATTTCGGGCCAACCTGCATTTTCAGTTTTTCATCCACGCCGCCGTTAATCGCGTACAGCATGGTTTTTGCCAGGTTTGCACGGGCGCCGAAGAACTGCATTTGCTTACCAACGATCATTGGGCTTACGCAACACGCAATCGCGTAGTCATCGTTGTTAAAGTCAGGACGCATCAGATCGTCATTCTCGTATTGCAGAGAAGAGGTATCGATGGAGACTTTAGCAGCATAGTTTTTGAAGTTCTGTGGCAGTTTTTCAGACCACAGGATGGTCATGTTCGGTTCTGGAGACGGCCCCATGGTGTACAGGGTGTTCAGGAAACGGAAGCTGGTTTTACTTACCAGCGTACGACCATCCAGACCCATACCAGCCAGAGATTCGGTTGCCCAGATTGGGTCACCAGAGAACAGCTCATCATACTCAGGAGTACGCAGGAAACGCACCATACGCAGTTTCATGACCAGGTGGTCAATCATTTCCTGAGCTTCTTCTTCGGTGATTTTGCCGGCTTTCAGATCGCGCTCAAGGTAGATATCCAGGAAGGTGGACACACGTCCGAAGGACATGGCTGCACCATTCTGTGATTTCACCGCGGCCAGGTAGCCGAAGTAAGTCCACTGAACTGCTTCCTGAGCCGTTGTTGCTGGGCCAGAAATATCGCAGCCATATTTAGCGGCCATTTCTTTAATTTGGCTCAGGGCATGGTGCTGATCGGCAATTTCTTCACGCAGACGGATTGTTGCTTCCAGATCTTCGCCGTTTTCCAGTTTGGTTTGCAGAGAAGTGAACTGAGCAAACTTGTCTTTCATCAGGTAGTCGATACCGTACAGCGCAACGCGACGGTAGTCACCGATGATACGGCCACGGCCGTAGGCATCAGGCAGACCTGTCAGAACGCCAGATTTACGGCAACGCAGGATATCTGGGGTGTAAACATCGAACACGCCCTGGTTGTGCGTTTTGCGGTATTCAGTGAAGATTTTTTTCAGTTGAGGATCCAGTTCACGGCCGTAAACTTTGCATGAACCTTCAACCATTTTGATGCCGCCAAACGGAATCAACGCACGTTTCAGCGGAGCGTCAGTCTGCAGACCAACGATTTTTTCCAGACCTTTGTTGATGTATCCCGCGTCGTGAGACGTGATAGTTGCGGCAACATTGGTATCAAAATCAACAGGGGCGTGAGTGCGGTTTTCCTGCTTGATGCCTTCCATGACGCTGTCCCACAGGGCAGAAGTCGCTTTGGTTGCACCAGCCAGGAAAGACTCATCACCTTCATACGGTGTGTAGTTTTTCTGGATAAAGTCACGAACATTGACGTTATCCTGCCATTCACCTTTGCTAAAGCCTTGCCATGCATTGGCCAATTTTTCATTCAGCTCGGTCATTTTACACCTACCTTTGATATGGATTTCTTAAAACCCGACGTTGCGGCCGATTGCACCTTAGTGGTGCTTGTCTCCACCGCGCAAATAAATTACCCAATATGTTAAACCGACCAGGACACCACCGCCGATGATGTTCCCCAGGGTGACGGGAATCAGGTTATCGGTAATGAAGTGGCTAACGGTTAAATGTTCAAATTGAGAAGGCACCATTCCAATTGCGTTCCAGAATTCTGGGGTCGCAAAATTTTTGATAACGATGCCCATAGGAATCATGAACATGTTCGCGATACTGTGCTCAAAGCCGCTGGCAACGAACATGGCGACAGGCAGGATCATGGCAAACATTTTGTCGGTAAGTGTACGGCCAGAGTAGCTCATCCACACAGCCAGACAAACCATCAGGTTAGCCAGAATACCTAGACACAGTGCTTCGACAAATGTGTGTTCCAGCTTGTGTTCCGCCGTTTGCAGGACGTTGAGGCCCCATGCACCGTTCGCGACCATGTGTTCTCCCGAGAACCAGATAAGCCCAACGAAGAAAAGCGCGCCAATCAGGTTGCCGACATAGACATTTGCCCAATTATAGGCTAGTTGCTTCCAGGTAATACGTCCACTGGCTTTGGCTATCACGATGAGTACGGTTGAGGTAAATAAGTCTGCACCGCAGACGACAACCAACATGAGGCCAAGGGAGAAACAGATACCACCGATCAACTTTGCGATACCGAAAGGTATCGTCGCGGTTCCTGTGGTGGCAGTAATATAAAAGACGAAGGCGATCGAAATAAATACACCCGCAGTTATCGCCAAATAAAACGTCGTACACGGTTGTTTGGTAGCTTTATAAACTCCGGCGTCTTCAGCAACTTTTGCCATTGCAGCCGGGAGTAATAGAGTAAAGGGGTTGTCAGCTTTCACACTAACTCTCTCTTAAAAATTATCAGCATTGAGATACTAACAAAGCAGTATACGGTAAAATTTGACGTGGATCATATTGCAAGAAATTAACAAGGTGGTGAGGAGGGTTAGATACCGTGTTTTTTAGGTTAATTGATTGAATTTAATAATAAAAAAATATTTTAAATTTTGCAAAAAGAGTTGAATGGGATACGTTAAACCTACCGATTTAGCGTTAATAAAAATCATGTTTTGTAGAATTTCAGTACCACCTTGTCGACGTAATTTAATTAAAAATTCACTATTCAATAACAATGTTCTGATTATGCATTACGAATAATAAATATTACCCTGTGGATAATAAAATAGCCCTTTAAAATAAAGGGCTATTTGGGATTACCAGAGGCAGATTGCTATTTGCTATAGCGCGTATTCATCAATATAAGACGCACTGGTTGCCTCAGTCAGACATTATTTTGCCTGCCAGTAACGACGTTTAGCCTGTTGCAGTTTCTCATAGGCCGCCAACAGAGACTGGTGTGCAGGTAACGTGGTAAAGGTATCATCCACGGCAAACAAACCGTAGAAGCAGGCTTCGCCAGCCACAGCGGCGCTGGCGGCATCGACCGTTTCACTGCCGTACATTTTGGTAAAGGCGTCGTAGTATTCTGCCGGGTCGCGCTCAGGCTCTTGAGCCAGTAACAGCAGGGTCTGAAGGCAACGGTAATAATTGCTGCGCTGCGCCGTAAAGACAGAGTCGTTGAAGTCCTGCGTCCACTCTGTCCAGCTAAGCGCCTGATCCAGATCGCCGCCGGCCAGTGCCAGCATCGCTTTCAATTCGCCAACGCGCAGAGTAAACCAGCCATTATCTTTACCAGTGGCAATGCCGAGCAGTTCGCGTACGCGGGTGAAGTCGTCCAGCCCTTCATCATCCAACTGTTGTAACAGAGCCAGATAGTCTTCTTTCTCCCATTTGCTACCAGGCAGCGCCAGCAGCGTGTCACGCAGGTGAGCGCCCATACTGTTATTGGCCAATAACAGATCGTCAGCAGGGTAGATGTCTGACATTCCCGGCACGATGATGCGGCAGGCATAAACAGACAGATGCTCATAGTCGGCAATATAAACTTCTTTATCTTCCTGCTTGAAGATTGCCATCAGCGTGGCGAATTCTTCTTCTGTCGACCCTTTAAAGCTCCAGTCAGCAAATTCATAATCCGCTTCTTTCTTGAACATATCCCAGGAGATCAGGCCGCTGGAATCGATAAAGTGGGTTTCCAGATTGGCGTGTTCGGCCACTTCTTCATCATCAAACGTCGGTGGAGTGAAGACGTCCAGATCTTTCAGACCGCGACCTTGCAACAGTTCGGTGACGGTACGCTCCAGCGCTACGCCGAAATCAGGGTGCGCGCCGAAGGAGGCAAAGCAGGTGCCGTTAGCCGGGTTAAATAGGACTACGCAGATAACCGGGTATTTCCCGCCTAGTGAGGCATCGTAAGAGAAAATCGGGAAGCCTTCTTTTTCCAACGTTGCAATCGCTTCGACCACGCCAGGGTAGCGATTCAGTACCGCTTGCGGGATTTCCGGCAGGCTGATGGACTCGGCAATGATGCGGTTTTTGATGCTGCGCTCGAACACTTCAGACAGCCCCTGAACGCGGGCTTCGTTGGCGGTGTTCCCGGCGGACATCCCGTTAGAAACGTACAGGTTACCGATGATATTCATCGGGATATAAACGGTTTGCTGATCGGACTGGCGGGTAAACGGCAGCGCGCAAATGCCTCTGTCGGCATTGCCAGATTGCAGATCGATAAGATCGCTAGCGCTCAGTTCCTGCTCGGGATCGTAAAACTTGTGCAGGCGGGCATCCAGAATGCCTTCCGGCAAGGCATCATCTTCCGGGATCGGGAACCATTTTTCATTCGGGTAGTGAACGAAATCACCGTTGGCGATCGTCTTACCGAGATAGAAGTCAGCGAAGAAATAGTTGGTGGACAGACGCTCGAAATACTCACCTAACGCGGAAGCCAGTGCCGCTTTCTTACTGGCACCTTTGCCGTTAGTGAAGCAGAGCGGGCAATCGCGGTCTCGAATATGGACAGACCAGACGTTTGGCACCGGGTTCAGCCATGACGCTTCTTCGATGTTAAACCCCAGGTCTTGGAGCTGCTGTTGAAAACGGGCGATGGAATCTTCCAGGGCGGCGTCTTTGCCTGGGATAAACGTTTGAGTCATGGTGTTCACTCTTATCGAGATTAGCGGAAGCGGCATGATACGGATTTTTCTGTCCAGACTCTATTTATTCATAACAGATCGACAACAGTGAAAAAGAACAGACGGCGTAACGTGCCGTTTTGCATAATGAAAGCGCAATAAGCGTTGCAGCCGCGATTGACGAGTGATAAAACCGATAGCAGGGTAAAAGTAGTGTGGTTATGGCGGTCGTTCCGTTATAACTACTATCTTGTAACAGCGGTATTTTTATAACCGACAGGTTTATAAAAATGGTATTTGTAACAACGGTGATAAAACAACCGCTATTTTTCAGGTGTGGTGAGGGGAAATGACTCAGATTTTTAATTTTAGCGCCGGTCCAGCAATGCTGCCGGTTGAAGTACTGCGTCGTGCTGAACAGGAATTGTGTAATTGGAATGGCCTGGGTACATCGGTCATGGAAATCAGCCACCGCAGTAAAGAGTTTATGCAGGTTGCCGCTGAATCCGAACAAGATCTGCGTGATTTGCTGAAAATCCCCTCCAACTACAAAGTGCTTTTTTGCCACGGTGGCGCTCGCGCGCAATTTGCGGCAGTCCCATTAAATCTTCTGGGCGAGCGTACCACGGCGGACTACATCGACGGCGGATATTGGGCGCACAGCGCAATCAATGAAGCAGAAAAGTACTGCACGCCTAACGTTATCGATGTGAAAACGCGTGTAGACGGCCTGCGCGGCATTAAACCGATGCGTGAATGGCAATTATCTGATGACGCGGCATTTGTACATTACTGCCCGAATGAAACCATTGACGGTATTGCGATTGAAGAAGAGCCGGATTTTGGCGACAAAATTGTGGTCGCCGACTATTCTTCCAGCATCCTGTCTCGCCGTATTGACGTCAGCCGCTATGGCGTGATCTACGCCGGTGCGCAGAAAAATATCGGCCCTGCGGGTCTGACGCTGGTTATTGTGCGTGACGATTTGCTGGGTAAAGCGCGCCGTGAGCTGCCATCGATTCTGGATTATCAGATCCTAGCGGACAATGACTCCATGTTCAACACGCCGCCGACCTTTGCCTGGTATCTGTCCGGTATGGTCTTCAAATGGCTGAAAGAGCACGGCGGTCTGGCTGAAATGGAAAAACGCAACCAGGAGAAAGCCGACCTGCTGTATAGCGCGATTGACGGTAATGATTTCTATCGTAATGACGTCGCGGTAGCGAACCGTTCTCGTATGAACGTACCGTTCCTGCTGGCGGATGCTGCGCTGGATAAAGTCTTCCTGGAAGAATCCGTTGCCGCGGGCTTGCATGCGCTGAAAGGCCACCGTGTAGTGGGCGGCATGCGTGCGTCGATCTACAACGCCATGCCGTTGGAAGGCGTGAAAGCGCTGACGGAATTCATGGCTGACTTCGCTCGTCGCCACGGTTGATTAAGACCGCCCCTCGATACATTTTGATCAGCCCCGGACTTTCCGGGGTTTTTATGTCCACGTTGAAAGAATAGGCTTTACATGCAGGAATCCCTGACCCTACAACCCATCAAGCTGATTAGCGGTACCCTTAACCTTCCAGGATCAAAAAGCGTCTCTAACCGCGCGCTGTTGCTGGCCGCCTTGTCCGAAGGAAAGACCCGGCTGACTAACCTGTTAGACAGTGATGATGTCCGCCATATGCTGACTGCGTTAACGGCGCTGGGCGTGGAATATCATCTGTCCTCCGATCGGACCGTGTGTGAGATTACCGGTCTGGGGGGCGCGTTTACGGCATCGCAACCGCTGGAGCTGTTTTTAGGGAACGCGGGTACAGCAATGCGCCCACTGGCTGCCGCTCTGTGCCTGACGGATGGCGACATTGTGCTGACGGGTGAGCCCCGTATGAAAGAACGGCCAATCGGGCATCTGGTCGACGCACTGCGTCAGGGCGGGGCGAAAATTGATTATCTGGAGCAGGAAAACTATCCGCCGCTGCGTCTGCACGGTGGTTTTCAGGGCGGCGAAATCAGTGTCGATGGCAGCGTATCCAGCCAGTTCCTGACGGCGCTGTTGATGACCGCGCCTCTGGCCGCGCAGGATACGCAAATCAGCATTCAGGGCGATCTGGTTTCTAAACCGTATATCGATATCACGCTGCATATGATGAAAGCGTTTGGTATTGAAGTGCGTAATGAGAACTATCAACGCTTTTTTGTTGCGGGACGCCAGCAGTATCGCTCACCGGGTGACTATCTGGTGGAAGGCGATGCGTCATCAGCGTCTTATTTCCTGGCGGCCGCGGCGATTAAAGGCGGCGTGGTGCGCGTGACCGGTGTTGGCCGTAATAGCGTGCAGGGCGATATTCGCTTCGCTGATGTTCTGGAAAAAATGGGGGCGATCGTGCGCTGGGGTGAGGATTATATTGAATGCGAACGCGGTGAACTGCATGCGATCGACATGGATATGAACCACATTCCTGATGCCGCGATGACTATCGCGACGGCGGCGCTTTTCGCACAGGGCGGTACTACTACGCTGCGTAATATCTATAACTGGCGCGTGAAAGAGACCGATCGTCTGGCCGCCATGGCGATTGAGCTGCGTAAAGTTGGCGCGGAAGTGGAAGAGGGTAACGACTACATTCGCATTACGCCGCCAACCAAGCTGAAAGTGGCAGAAATCGGGACGTACAACGATCACCGTATGGCGATGTGTTTCTCGCTGGTGGCGCTGTCGGATACGCCGGTCACGATTCTTGATCCAAAATGTACCGCTAAAACCTTCCCCGACTACTTCGAACAGCTGGCGCGCCTCAGCGAACTGGCTTAATTCTTCTCTAAGGCACGGTCTCCGTGCCTTTTTTCTGGCTCTGCTTCTCTCAAACGGCGCTCTGTTTTTCTTCCTGAATTGCGCGCTGCATTCAGAGAATGCCTTATTTTTCCCACCATTCCGGCATTTGGGTAACCTTTCTTTGCATTGATGCGTATAATGAGGCTCCGTGATGCCATAAAACGGCATAAGCGGAACTTCCCAGTATTAAAGGAGAGAGAAATGACGGTGATGGCACCGGTAATTACGGTTGACGGACCGAGCGGCGCAGGCAAAGGTACCTTGTGTAAGGCATTGGCTGAAGCTTTACAGTGGAATCTGCTGGACTCGGGAGCTATCTATCGTGTTTTGGCTCTGGCGGCGTTACACCACCATGTCGATATCAGTTCGGAAGACGCGCTGGTCCCGCTGGCCTCTCATCTTGATGTGCGCTTTGTTGCAGAAAGCGGGCAGTTAAAAGTCATTCTGGAAGGCGAAGACGTTAGCCACGAAATTCGTACTGAAGCGGTAGGTAATACGGCTTCTCAGGCTGCGGCGTTTCCTCGTGTTCGTGAAGCCTTGTTACGTCGGCAGCGCGCTTTCCGTGAGGCTCCGGGGTTGATTGCCGATGGCCGTGATATGGGAACGGTGGTCTTTCCTGATGCGCCCGTGAAGATTTTCCTGGATGCCAGCGCGGAAGAACGCGCACAACGTCGCATGCTACAGTTGCAGGCGAAGGGCTTTAATGTTAACTTTGAACGTCTTTTGTCTGAGATAAAAGAACGGGATGAGCGCGATCGCAACCGTCCTGTTGCGCCGTTAGTACCGGCTGCCGATGCGTTGGTGCTGGATTCAACGGAAATGACAATCGATGAAGTGATAGCGCGCGCGTTGGCTTATGCCCGCGAAATTTTAGCGTAATCACAGAACACAGAATTTTTACCTCGCTGTAAGGATGCACAGCGGGGCATGTTAAACAACCCCATCGAGCAGGATGCCAGATGGACGTTAAATTGAAACCCTTAAGATTATCAACATGACTGAATCTTTTGCTCAACTCTTTGAAGAATCCCTGAAAGAAATCGAAACCCGTCCTGGTTCCATCGTACGCGGTGTTGTTGTTGCTATTGACAAAGATGTCGTACTGGTTGACGCCGGTCTGAAATCTGAATCTGCCATTCCGGTAGAGCAATTCAAAAACGCACAGGGCGAACTGGAAATTCAGGTTGGTGATGAAGTTGACGTTGCTCTGGACGCTATCGAAGATGGCTTCGGTGAAACGCTGCTTTCTCGCGAAAAAGCTAAACGTCATGAAGCATGGCTGACGCTGGAAAAAGCCTACGAAGAAGCTGCAACTGTTACCGGTATTATCAACGGTAAAGTTAAAGGCGGTTTCACTGTTGAGCTGAACGGCATTCGTGCGTTCCTGCCAGGTTCTCTGGTAGACGTTCGTCCGGTTCGCGATACGCTGCATCTGGAAGGCAAAGAGCTTGAGTTCAAAGTTATCAAGCTGGATCAGAAACGCAACAACGTTGTTGTTTCCCGCCGTGCAGTTATCGAATCTGAAAACAGCGCTGAGCGCGATCAACTGCTGGAAAACCTGCAGGAAGGCATGGAAGTTAAAGGTATCGTTAAGAACCTTACTGACTACGGTGCATTCGTTGATCTGGGCGGCGTTGATGGCCTGCTGCATATCACTGATATGGCTTGGAAACGTGTTAAACATCCAAGCGAAATCGTCAATGTGGGCGACGAAATCACTGTTAAAGTGCTGAAGTTCGACCGCGAGCGTACTCGTGTATCTCTGGGCCTGAAACAACTGGGCGAAGATCCATGGGTTGCTATCGCTAAACGTTACCCAGAAAGCACGCGTCTGACTGGCCGCGTGACTAACCTGACTGATTACGGCTGCTTCGTTGAAATCGAAGAAGGCGTTGAAGGTCTGGTACACGTTTCCGAAATGGATTGGACCAACAAAAACATCCACCCATCCAAAGTTGTTAACGTTGGTGACGTAGTGGAAGTGATGGTTCTGGATATCGACGAAGAACGTCGTCGTATCTCTCTGGGCCTGAAACAGTGCAAATCTAACCCATGGCAGCTGTTCGCTGAAACCCACAACAAGGGCGACCGCGTTGAAGGTAAAATCAAGTCTATCACTGACTTCGGTATCTTCATCGGCCTGGACGGCGGCATCGATGGTCTGGTACACCTGTCCGACATCTCCTGGAACGTGGCTGGCGAAGAAGCCGTTCGCGAATACAAGAAAGGTGATGAAATCGCCGCGGTTGTTCTGCAGGTTGACGCAGAGCGCGAGCGTATCTCCCTGGGCGTGAAACAACTGGCTGAAGATCCGTTCAATAACTACCTGTCTGTTAACAAGAAAGGTGCTATTGTTACTGGTAAAGTTACAGCAGTTGACGCCAAAGGTGCTACAGTTGAATTAGCAGACGGCGTAGAAGGCTACCTGCGTGCTTCTGAAGCTTCTCGTGACCGCGTTGAAGACGCAACACTGGTACTGAACGTTGGCGACAGCGTTGAAGCGAAATACACCGGTGTTGATCGTAAAAACCGCGTTGTTAGCCTGTCTGTCCGTGCGAAAGACGAAGCTGACGAGAAAGATGCAATCGCAACTGTCAACAACAAGCCTGAAGAAAGCAATTTCTCCAACGCAATGGCAGAAGCGTTCAAAGCAGCTAAAGGCGAGTAATCACAACGGTAGAATGAGCAACGTAAGTTGCTCATTCTTGTAACGGTAGTCAGTTATCCTGGTTATTGATAGCCACGCATTTGGAGGAGCTATGACCAAGTCTGAACTTATTGAAAGGCTTGCTGGACAGCAATCTCATATCCCGGCCAAAGTGGTTGAGGATGCAGTGAAAGAAATGCTCGAACAAATGGCTTCTACGTTAGCCGAAGGCGATCGTATAGAAATCCGTGGGTTTGGCAGCTTTTCACTTCACTACCGTGCACCGCGTGTAGGTCGTAATCCGAAAACGGGTGATAAAGTTGAGCTGGAAGGTAAGTATGTCCCTCACTTTAAACCGGGCAAGGAACTCCGCGACCGCGCTAACATTTATGGTTAATCGTTAGCCATAAATACCAGCCTTATAAAAGCACCCTTTATTGGGTGCTTTTTTATGCTTATCATTGTTCTTCTTTTTTCCGAAATGCTACACGATAGATGACTTAGCCTGATGATCAATCAGGGACGATCCTACGCTGTACGCCGCTTCTTTCCCGCTTATTCGATCGACGCAGTGATCGTCCACACACGAAATATGAATTTTTTGATTTCCAACCGTTTGGATGTTGAAGTTTTGACGGTTGTTACCTACTTTTCATTCGGTACATTAACATTTCTAATGCGTTATCTCTAAATAAGGAAAGTGTATGAGTGAAGCGTGTGGTCATTCCGGCAGCATAAGCTGTTCCTGTTGCAGTCCTCTGTGGAAATCATTTCTCCCTAAAACGTCAATTGAGATCCCGGAAGAAGAGAATAGTCTGTTTACCGAAACGAAATTGTTCCGTTCTGCGCTAAATAAAGACGGTAGTCCTGGAAAAGCGATTCTGACGCTGGAGGACGGGCGGGACGTTGCGGTTGAAGCGATGGGGATTCATGACGGACTGGTGGTTGCAACGGGTTCATATCAAGATGTGAAGGTCAAAATGCCGAAAAACACATCGGAGCACCTATTATCAGGTAAGCAAGCACTGTTGCCAGGACTGATTGAACCGCATGTACATATCATTAATACGGCGATGTTATCTGCTATCGGCAATGATGTTAGTCCGTTTGAAGAACAGATATTACGCAACGATTATAATAGAGATTGGGTGACATCCAATCTGGCTAAGAAGGTGGCGGGAAAGTCGGATTTGGACTGGCTTATTGGCTTTGGTGCCGACCCTTCCTTGTTTATTGGCGGAGAGAAGGAATTCAATGCCACCATTCTTGATGAGCATGTGACGGATAAAAGACCCGTTTTTGTCATCAATGCCTCGATGCACCTTGCCTATATCAACACCTGTGCCATTAAACTTGTCAAAACTAAAGGCGTTGATGCTCCATCAGACGGCATTTTGAAAGAAATCACGGGTATAGAGCCCGTTGTGGACGTCATTACCCGTAGTTACCCCCAAACAGAATTGGCGGCGAAGTTAGTCGCCGCAGTGCACCATTTGTTTGGTGTAGCGAGTCAGCGCGGTGTGACTTATATGCTCGATGCGGGCGTTGAGCCCAAAAGCGAGCAGTCTGCTTTTGATCAAGTGAACTTGCTGAATAAATGGGCGCATCTGCCGGGCTGTCCGGTGCGGATTGGTGGCGCGCTGCTCGTGACGAGTGATAATGATTTCAAGAGTAACGTGGTTGATTCTTACACCCCAGGATACGGTGATGAACATTTTCACTTACCGTATATCAAGATTATTTCGGATGGCTCTAATCAAGGGCTGACGGGATATCAATCCTCGCCATATTGCTGTAACAGCAGCTATGAAAAAACGCCGAGTGAAACAAATATCGGTGCCTTTAACTTCGATCCTCTCACGAGCATCAATACGCTGGTGGGTAGCGTTGTGCAACATAAATGGCCGTTGATGATTCATACGAATGGCGATGAAGCCATTAGGCTGACGTTAGCGTCATTTAAAGAGGCTGGTGTGACATCGGCTACTTATGAACAGCGCCGCGATCGTTTGGAACATGCATCCTTGCTGACTGATGAGCATCTGTCTGAAATGGTGCTACGCGGTATTTCGCCTAGCTTCTTAATTGGTCATGTGGGGTATTGGGGCTGGGCATTTCAGCAAACCATATTGGGAGAGGAGCGCGCAGATCACCTCGACCGCTGCCAATCCGCTCTTAATCACGGGATGAGGATTACGCTACACAGCGATAACGGTGTTACACCGCTTGGCCCGCTGCGCATGATGGAACAGGCTATTTCACGGGTGATGGAAGGCGCACCTCAACAGGCGGCTCCTGCTGTGTTGCGCGAGCAAGAGCGGATTTCCCGTTTCGCCGCGCTTAAAGCCGCGACCTATGATGCCGCCTGGCAATGTCATGCCGATCGGTGGGTAGGTTCGCTCGTCGCAGGTAAATGTGCTGATTTTGTGATTCTGGCAGATTCCCCGTTGACCTATGACTCAGCAGATAAGAATAACCCAGTCAAAGGTATGCGTGATATCCCGGTTCTGGAAACCTGGAAAGGGGGGCGTAAGGTGCATTCAGGCGCTGGTCATTCTTAACGCCGCGATTTGTCATGCTAAAACCCCGCGTTATCAATGACTGATAACGCGGGAAAAGGCTTACTTATTGTGACGCGCTTTCAGGCGGTTGATGATAGTCGCCAGATCTAAATCCTGATCCTGCAACAGCACCAGCAGGTGGTACATTAAATCCGCTGCTTCATTGGTCAGCTCCTCGCGGTCATGTACCGTTGCCGCGAGTGCGGTTTCCAGTCCTTCCTCACCCACTTTCTGCGCAATGCGCTTGGTGCCGCTGGCATACAGGCGTGCGGTATACGAGCTATCCGGGTCAGCGTGCTTACGCTCGGCCAGTAGTTGCTCCAACTGATAGAGGAACGTCCAGTCGCTGGCAGCAGGCGAGAAGCAACTGCTGGTCCCCAGATGACAGGTTGGCCCGATAGGGTTGACCAGAATCAGCAGGGTATCATTATCGCAGTCTGGCGTAATCGAGACGACATTCAGGAAATGGCCGGAAGATTCGCCTTTGGTCCACAGCCGCTGCTTGGTACGCGAGAAAAACGTGACTTTGCCGCTCTTCTCCGTGGCCTGTAAGGCGTCCTGATTCATGTAGCCCAGCATCAACACTTCACCGGATACCGCGTGTTGCACGACAACCGGCAGCATGCCGTCCGTTTTTTCCCAATCGAGTTGGTTCCGTTGTTCGTCGTTTAGAAAGAACTCTTCGCTTAACACACTCGAATCTCCACACCCTGTTGCTTAAGATATTGTTTCAGTTCGCCAATATTAATAATTTGCTTGTGAAACACCGATGCTGCCAGCGCGCCATCCACGTGGGCGGTTTGGAATGCATCCAGAAAATGTTCCATGGTGCCTGCGCCGCCGGAAGCGATAAGTGGAACATTACAGACATCACGCACCAGATTTAGCTGGTGTAAATCATAGCCGTTGCGCACGCCGTCCTGATTCATCATGTTCAGAACAATTTCACCCGCGCCGCGCTTTTGCACTTCCTTTACCCAATCCAGCGTTTCCCAGGTCGTGACCTTGGTTCGTGCTTCATCACCGGTATATTGATTAACGTGGTAGCGACCCGTCGCGGCATCGTGCCAGGTATCAATCCCGACGACGATGCACTGCACGCCATAACGATCGGCCAGTCGGGTAATCAGCTCTGGGTCGGCCAGCGCTGGTGAGTTGATGGAAATTTTATCCGCGCCGAAAGAGAGGATTTGACCTGCTTCTTCCACGCTTTTAATACCGCCCGCCACGCAAAAGGGAATATCGATGACTTCAGCAACGCGGGATACCCAGCTTTTATCAACCACACGACCGTCGGAAGAGGCGGTGATATCATAAAAAACCAACTCGTCCGCACCTTCCTGCGCGTAGCGCTGCGCCAGCGGCACGATGTCACCGATGATTTCGTGATTGCGGAACTGCACACCTTTGACGACCTGGCCGTTACGCACGTCCAGACAGGGGATTATCCGTTTTGCCAGCATGAAATAGCCTCCGCGACGTTAAATTTACCTTCCAACAGCGCACGACCAACGATAACGCCCTGCACACCGCTACCGCGCAAATTGGCGATATCTTCCAGGTTGCCGATGCCGCCGGATGCCTGAAAGGCGATCTGCGGATAGCGCTGGCTGATTTCACGATAGAGCTCGACGTTGGAACCGCTCAGCGTACCGTCACGGGAAATGTCGGTACACAGCACGTGCTTCAGACCGAACGGCAGATATTGTTCGACGACCTGCTCAAGCGTGGCGTCAGAATTTTCCTGCCAGCCGCTGATAGCGACGAACTTCGTGCCGTTGGCGTCGATACGCACGTCTAGCGCCAGCACCAGCGCTTCTGCCCCGTAGCGGGTGAACCATTGCTGAACGAGTTCTGGTTGTTTCACGGCGGTGGAGCCGATAACGACACGGCTGGCACCAGCTTTTAATAACGCTTCCACGTCCTGTTCGGTGCGGATGCCGCCGCCGATCTGAACCGGTACGCTAACGCCAGCCAACAGCGTGGTTAATAGCGGAATCTGGCGGGCAGAGGGATCTTTTGCACCGGTCAAATCCACCAGGTGCAGCACGCCAGCCCCTTGCTGCTGGTAATCCTGCAAGCGGGGAAGCGGGTCGCTGCCGTACTGGCGCTGTTGGCCATAATCACCCTGATGCAGACGGACAACCTGTCCATCAATCAGATCTAATGCGGGAATAATCATGACGCTCTACATCTCCAGAAAGTTTTTCAGCAGCTGCGCGCCCGCAGCACCAGAACGCTCAGGGTGGAACTGCACGCCAAAGAAATTATCTTTTTCCAGCGCGGCGGTGAACGCTTCACCATAGTTGGCTTGTGCAATCGTGTTTTCGCAGACCGGCATGGCGTAGCTGTGAACGAAATAGAAATAGGCGCCGTCATCTATATCGCGGAACAAACGATGTCCGGCCTTCGGAATGACCTGATTCCAGCCCATGTGCGGCAGCGGCAAGCCGTGGTCAACCATCTTTTGCACTGGCGAATCGACAATCCCCAGCGTGGGGATACCGCCATTTTCGTCGCTGTGTGTGCCCAGTAACTGCATGCCGAGGCAAATACCGAGAACCGGTTGAGTACAGGCTTTAATCAGCGCGATCAGTTCACGCTCTTCCAGTTGATTCATCGCCGCCTGCGCGGTGCCAACGCCCGGCAGAAACAGCTTATCTGCCTGCAGGACTATCTCGGCCTCGCGACTGACTACGGGGGTATACCCCAATCGCTGAACGGCATAGGTTACCGAAGAGAGGTTGGCGCAGCCGGTATCAAGAATGACGACCTTCATCAGAGCACTCCTTTCGAGCTCGGCAGCGTATCACCCTCGACGCGAATTGCCTGGCGCAGCGTGCGCCCGAAGACTTTAAACAGGCTTTCCACGCGGTGATGATCGTTACGCCCCTTGGTTTTCAGGTGCAGCGTACAGGCCATGGAATAAGACAGCGAGCGGAAGAAGTGCTCGACCATTTCCGTGCTCAGGTCGCCCACGCGCTGGTAGCTGAATTCCGCTTTGTATTCCAGATGCGGACGCCCGGAAATATCCAGTGCGCAGCGCGCCAGGCACTCATCCATTGGCAGGACAAAGCCAAAACGACCGATGCCACGTTTGTCACCCAGCGCTTTATTCAGCGCTTCGCCCAGCGCCAGACCGGTATCTTCTACCGTGTGGTGATCGTCAATATACAGGTCGCCTTTCACTTCAATATTCATGCGAAAGCCGCCGTGGGTGGCGATTTGATCCAGCATGTGATCGAAGAAGCCGACGCCGGTGTTAATTTTGCTGCCGCCTTCCTGATCCAGCCAAACGTTCACATCAATCGCGGTTTCACGCGTGACGCGGTTGACGTGCGCATGACGGTCACGCTTGGTCAGTTGGTTGGTAATGGCTTGCCAGTTCAGCCCGCCGCGCTGGTAGAGCAGGCCGGTAATGCCCATGTTTTGCGCCAGTTGGATATCGGTCTGGCGGTCGCCGATGACGTAGCTATGCGCCACATCCATCAGGCCATTATTCAAATAGCTGGTTACCAGCTCGGTTCTGGGTTTGCGACAAGTGCAGTTATCCGCCGGCAAATGTGGACAGATCAGCACTTGCTCAAAATGGATGCCTTGCGATGTCAGAATCTGCATCATCAGGTTATGCGGTGGATCGAAGGTTTCCTGCGGAAAGCTCTCGGTTCCCAGCCCATCCTGATTCGTGATCATCACCAGCGTATAACCGGCCTTTTGCAGCGCCAGCAGCGAGGGAATGACATCTGGTTCCAGCGCCAGTTTATCCAGACGGTCAACCTGAAAATCCTCAGGCGGTTCAGCAATCAATGTTCCGTCACGGTCGATAAAGAGGTATTTCTGGCCCACGTGAGCTCCTTAAAATTAAGCGTTGATGCCCGGCAATGATTGTAATGCAGCAACAACGCGTTCACATTCGTAGCGGTTGCCGATAGTAATGCGCAAACAGCCCGCAAGGCTCGGTTGCTTATTTTGGTCACGCAGAATAATGCCCTGATCCCACAGCGTTTTAAATACCGAAGGGGAGGCGGTGAAGCGCGCCAGCAGATAGTTACTTTCGCTGGGGAAGACTTCTTCAATGCAGGGGATGTCTTTTAAGGCATCGCTCAGCCAGCGGCGAGCTGACGTAATCTCCTCAACATTCGCCTTCATTTTGGCGATCCCTTCACGGCTCAGCGCCTGCGCCGCAATATCCGCCACGGGAGTGGACAGTGGATAAGGGGCAATAACTTTCAGCAGAAGCTGAATCACTTCAGGGTTTGCCAGCGTAAAGCCACAGCGCAACCCGGCGAGCGAAAAGGCTTTGGACAGGGTACGCAGAATCACCAAATGAGGAAACTCGGCCAGCCATACTGCGGTAGTCGCCTGCGGGCAGAATTCAATATAGGCTTCATCGATAACGACCAGCGCTTTTCCCTGTGCCATCGTGAGCAATTGGCGTAAATCTTCCCGTGCAATCAGGTTCCCGGTCGGGTTATTCGGGCTGCAAACGTAAATGACTTTGGTGCCATCCAACTGTGCCTCAATAGACTCAAGATCCAACTGCCAGTCAGCTTTACTGGCTGCTGTGCGACGTTCTACACCAAACGTTTCGGCGCTAACGGCATACATACCGTAGGTCGGTGGACAGAACAGGATGGCGTCTTTCCCCGGTTCGCAGAATGCACGGATCAGTAATTCGATGCCTTCGTCGGCACCGCGGCTGACCAGAACCTGCTCCGGCTGAACACCCGCATACTCGGCGTAACGATTGATGACCAGTACCGGCTGACATTCCGGGTAGCGGTTCAGCGTCTGTAGCGTCAATTGAAACGCGGGGGCTTCCGGGTATTCATTGGCGTTCAGCCAAACATCACCGTTGCCGCCCAGACGACGGGCAGACTGGTAGGGGGTTAACGCCCGGACGTTGGCACGTGCCAGTTCTTCAATGCTGCTCATGCTTGCTCCTTCAGTGCTGCGACACGCAGGGTAACGGCGTTTTTGTGGGCAGTCAGCTGTTCGGCCTGTGCCAATGTTTCTATGGTCGGTGCCAGTTGCAGTAACCCCTGCGGCGTGAGCTGCTGTACGGTCATGCGCTTCTGGAAATCGGCCAGACCCAGGCTTGAATAGGTTGAGGTATAGCCATAGGTCGGCAGAACGTGGTTAGTGCCGGAGGCGTAGTCGCCAGCGGATTCCGGTGACCAGTCGCCCAAAAACACGGAACCGGCGCTGGTGATGCTATCAACCAGTGATTCGGCGTCGCGCGTCTGGATGATCAGGTGCTCTGGACCATATTGATTGCTGATTTCAACGCACTGCGCCAAATCACGCGCGACGATGACGCGGCTACTGGCAAGTGCCTGACGCGCGATGTCCGCACGGGACAGCTGCGTGAGTTGCTCTTCAACGGCGTCCGCCACGGCTTTGGCCATGGCTGCGTCTGGCGTGAGCAGAATGACCTGTGAATCCGGGCCGTGCTCTGCCTGCGACAGCAGGTCGGAGGCGACAAACGCGGGCGTCGCGCCGCTGTCGGCGATAACCAGAACTTCGGATGGGCCAGCGGGCATATCAATGGCTGCGCCATCAAGCTGTTGGCTAACCTGACGCTTGGCTTCCGTGACGTACGCGTTGCCAGGGCCAAAAATTTTGTCCACTTTCGGCACGCTCTCGGTGCCAAACGCCATCGCAGCAATCGCTTGCGCACCACCGAGCTGAAAGACTTCTTTAATGCCGCACAGCTGGGCGGCATACAGAATTTCATCGGCAATCGGCGGCGGGGAGCACAGCACAACGCGACCGCAGCCGGCGATGCGCGAAGGCGTACCCAGCATCAGTACGGTTGACGGCAGCGGGGCGGAGCCACCAGGAATATACAGGCCGACGGTCGCGATAGGGCGAGTGAGCTGCTGGCAACGCACGCCCGGCTGCGTCTCGATATCGACAGTCGGCAGCTTTTGCGCGTTGTGGAATGTTTCAATATTGCGCACGGCGATCGCCATCGCCTGTTTGACGTCATCACCCAGACGCGCCGCGGCAGCGGCGATCTCGGCATCGGTGATGCGAATCGCATTCACCTGAACCTTATCAAACTGGGCGCTGTAGTCACGCAGGGCGTTATCACCACGACTTTTTACGTTTGTCAGAATGTCGCTGACGATGGCGGTAATGCGGTCTGACGCGGAAATGGCCGGGCGAGTCAGTAGCTGACGCTGCTCTTCTGCAGAGCAGCGCTGCCAGTCGACGAGCGTGCTGAAACTGCCGGTGCTGTTGGTGTTATCAGCCATCGTCATCACTCCATCATTTTTTCAATAGGCAGAACCAGAATGGAGCTGGCTCCCAACGATTTCAGCTTCTCCATCGTTTCCCAGAACAGCGTTTCGCTGCTGACCATGTGCATGGCGACGCGACTTTGGTCACCCGCCAGCGGCAGAATGGTCGGACGCTCAGCGCCGGGCAGCAGGGAAATGACTTCTTCCAGACGTTCGCTAGGCGCGTGCAGCATGATGTATTTTGATTCGCGCGCCTGAATCACGCCTTGCATACGGGTCAGCAGTTTATCGATCAGCTGTTGTTTTTCTGCGGGCATTTCGCCATCGCGTTGAATCAGGCAGGCTTTGGAGCGGTAAATCACTTCCACTTCGCGCAGGCCGTTGGCTTCCAGTGTGGCACCAGTTGATACCAGATCGCAGATGGCATCGGCCAGACCGGCACGTGGCGCAACTTCGACGGAACCGTTAAGCAGACAGGATTTGAAGCTGACAGATTGTCTGTCGAGATACTGTTTGAGCAGGTGAGGATAAGAGGTGGCGATACGTTTATTTTGCAGACATTCAGGACCGGTATAGGCTTCGTCCAGCGGCATCGCCAGCGACAGGCGGCAGCCACCAAAGTCCAGACGGCGCAGCGTGAAGTAACGCGGATCTTCGCCCTGAGCGCGGCGGTTTAACAGCTCTTCTTCCAGCACGTTTTCGCCGATGATGCCCAGATCAACTACGCCATCCATCACCAGACCGGGGATATCGTCATCGCGTACGCGCAGGATATCAATCGGCATATTTTCTGCGAACGCAATCAGACGCTGTTGCTGTAAGTTGATTTTGATCCCGCAGCGTGCCAGCAGTTCGCGAGAATCGTCGCTCAGGCGGCCTGACTTCTGCATTGCTATCCGTAAACGTGTTTTATCCAGCATGGAAACCTCATTAACCTGTCAAATTTAAATTTTTGGAAATAGAGTGAGCATAAAAAAACCCTCGGAAGATGATCTTCCGAGGGCTCTCTTTGTGTTCTGCGCCACTGGAAGATCTGAACGTCTTCCAGCACCAATTGCCCGAAAGACTAATCAGGATGATGGTGATGATGGTGGTTAAACAGAACGCGTGTCATAAGTTGTCTCTTTGTTGTGTCAACGATTGTTAAATCAATAGCTACTGCTTACTGGATAACCTAAACCATGTATGGGCCGTTGTGCAACTCTTTTTTAGCACTGATTGGGGATACGCATTGTTGTGGGGGCAGGTGAGTGGAAAGAGCAGGGGTGAGGAAAGCACATGAGTATCAAAATCTAATAGATAATAATGGATATAAACTATATTTAAGTTAACGATAAGGATAATAAATGATAATTCTATGAATGCATAATTTTGTTTTTTTATTAAATGCTAATTTAATTCCCCTTGGGTAAGTTGTAAGATATTTCATGAGAATTGGTTTTATACACATCACTAATTTAATGATTCTTGTGAGAACGAGAGAAATTAGTGATGCGGCATAATGGTCACTGTCTAAAATGTGTTTTTAATTATTACCGGAATGATATAGCTATCAAACTAATAGTGTGATTGATTTTTTATAACGTTAAGGTCGTAGTGTGGAGAGGTATTTCCCACTACTAATAAAAAGTAGAAGTTACTTTATGTGATTAATATAAGGATATAGAAATGAAATACGGTGTACGATCTTGGTTAATGATAGGAGCACTGGCGCTCTATGGTTCTTTCTCCATTGCTGATGTTATCGCTGAAACAACAAGGCCAGCGGTAATTAAATATTCTGTTTATGGTGGCGAAGAACTGGTAAGAGTCGCACAGGATTGGAATGCAACATTCCCATCTTCAGTAGCTAAAGGTGCCACGCAAACAGGCTCTTTTCCGATGTACAATACCTATAGTCAATATTCGACAAATGTTACATATCAAAACAAAGCTGGAGAGAAATGTAAGTTTACCGCGGGATATGTGTTAAATAATACTGGCCCGGTGTTTAGTTCTTCAGCAGAGAAACTAACGTCAGGTGCATATTGCTCAATTAGCATTTATCCTCGATATAGCAAACCATACGAATTCACTATGGACATATCAATGTTTTAATAACTAATCGTTCATTCTATTCACGTTGGGGATGCTAATGCACGCCCCAACGTTTTCTCTGATTCACCGCTGCATGCTACCCCACCAATTTGTTATCTCTTGTCCCATCAAATATTATCGCTCTCCTGCTAAATGTGATGAACAGCTATAATGACGGTTTAGCATCATAGGGTGAACATCGTTTATCTTATTAGCACCACGATAGCCGAAGTAAGATGATTCCTCATGAGGGGATGGCAATGAAAAAAGTATCGATTGTTGGATTGGGCTGGCTAGGTATGCCGCTGGCTCTGACGTTGAATGGACACGGCTACCACGTGACGGGAACAAAAACCACTCTGGATGGCGTGGAAGCGGCGCGTATGAGTGGGATTGAGTGCTATCAACTGGCTCTAACGCCGGAACTGGAATGCGACGCTGACGAGCTTAGCGCGTTACTACAGGTTGATGTCTTGGTCGTGACGTTGCCCGCCAGCCGAACGGCGGAGGGGGGAGAAGGGTATGCCCAGGCGGTACAGCAGTTGGTGAATATGGCGCGCGTGTTTCATGTTCCGCGCATTATTTTCACCAGTTCAACCTCGGTCTATGGTGATGGCAGCGGCACGGTAAGAGAAAACTCGCCGCTACAGCCGACGACGGTCGCTGGGAAGACGCTGGTGTCCCTCGAACAGTGGCTACAGCATCTGCCTGATACCTCCGTCGATATCCTGCGTTTGGCGGGACTGGTCGGCGGCGATCGCCATCCCGGACGTTTTCTTGCCGGTAAAACCCATTTGCCGCGTGGCAATCATGGTGTGAATCTGGTGCATCAGGAAGATGTGCTGGCGGCTATTCTGCTGCTGCTTAAGCTACCGAACGGTGGACATATCTATAACCTGTGCGCGCCAGAACACCCGGCCAGACAGGATTTTTACCCCGAACAGGCGCGCAGATTGCGCGTGTCTCCACCGCAGTTTGCCCCCGTAACCGAGAGCGATCAGGGTCGGATTGTTGATGGGCTGCGTATCTGCCATGAACTTGGGTTTGACTATCAGTACCCTAATCCTTCAACAATGCCGTTGAACGAAGGTTAGCGGAACTGACCGCAACGTGCATCAGGGCTTTGATATCACGGTTTTTTATACTACGAACAGAGTGCTTGATACGCCCGGATACGCATGAGGCTATCCGGGCGTGAGGGGTTAAAACGACGTCCAGTCACTTTCTGACGAGGCGGTTTTTTTGTCCGCCGTTGACACTCGTTTTGGCAACGCATGCCGTGGCGTAGAGGATGACGCTCGTGAAGCGGCGCGGTTGTCAGATTGGGACACGCGGAAGTGTTCGAGTAACTTCTCTAACAGCACGGCCTGCTCTTCCAGCGAGTTGGCGGAAATGGAGGATTCCATCACCAGCGAGGCGTTTTGCTGCGTCGTGGTGTCCAGCTCGCTGATGGCCTGTGCGATTTGCCCAATTCCCCGGCTCTGTTCTTCGGAGGCGGATGAGATTTCCCCCATGATGTCGTTCACACGAGATACGGAAGCAACGATTTGCTCCATGGTTTCTCCGGCAACCGCAACCAGATGGCTACCCGCACTGGTGCGTTCGACCGATTCTGAGATCAGGGCTTCGATGTCTTTGGCGGCCTGAGAGCTGCGCTGCGACAAACTGCGGACCTCGCCTGCCACAACGGCAAAACCGCGGCCTTGTTCGCCGGCGCGTGCGGCTTCTACCGCGGCGTTCAGCGCCAAAATGTTGGTCTGGAAGGCAATGCTGTTGATGACGGTGGTGATATCGGCGATTTTCCTGGAGCTGGCCGCGATATTGTCCATGGTCGTCACAACCTGTTTCACAACCTCGCCGCCTTTAAGGGCATTTTTGGAGGCATCGGCGGCGATCTGGCTGGCATGCTTGGCGTTATCGGCGTTGTTTTTCACCGTCGACGTCAGTTCTTCCATGCTGGCTGCGGTTTCCACGACGGCGGCCGACTGCTGCTCGGTACGTGATGAAAGATCGCTATTGCCTGTGGCGATTTTACTTGCTGATTGGCTGACACTGCCGACGCTGTCCCGCACTTCGGAGATAACGTGGCGCAGTTGCTCATTCATCGTGCCCATCGCGAGGGTAAGCCGACCAAGTTCATCGTGGCGATCGGTATGAATCGAGGTGGTCAGATCGCCACTGGCAATACGTTCTGCCAGCGACAGGTTATGAATGATAGGTCTGGTGATTATTCGGGTGATGTAGATCGAAATAATGATACCGATGATGACGGCGATAAGGCCGATAATCATGGTAACGGTGGCAGAATGATAGGCCAGTTCATCGTTTTTCGCTTTGATAATAGCCGTCAGCGCGTTGATATCTGCGCTGCTTTTCGTACCGGCTCTCATGACCAGATATTCTGCTTTTTTCACGTCATCGAACGCGGTGTAATAGTCTGCATTAAGCTGTTGGTACTGCTTAATGTTATTTCGTAATGCATCGGCCTGGCTTTTCAGGTCGGCAGGTAAAATTGGCAATGCCTGATAGGCTGATTCCGTTTCTGCATAACGGCTATTCAGTGCCGTTAATGTCTTCTCATCTTTTGTTATTTGTAGTTCATAACTCAGCTTTTGTACTTCACTTAACAAGAAAGCCAACTTGCTAAGAGCGTAATAAGCATCGTTATCGGGGAATGAACTGGTGCTATGAATGGCCTGTGTCACGGGCTCTAGCGTGGCTTGTGCATGCAGTTGAGTGACTTTTTCCTGAATCCCAACGGCCTTCTGCGTCGCAACGGACATGGCGGATACTGAGGTCTGAAAACTCTCTAAATTTTCTTTTAAGCTGTTAATGTGGCCTAACTCGTCGGCGCTCCAGGCCAGCGTTTTTGCACTGTCTGTTAAATCGGTCGCGCTTTTAACAAATTTTGCCAGAATATCTTTTGTTTTCTCATCGGGCGCGTAGAAATATTTAACGCGATTTATTTTTGCCTGAAATACCTCAATGTTTACGCTGTAAATAAGATTGGTTTTTTCATAGATGTCTTTAATGTCTTTAAATCTTTTTGTACTAAGCGATGAGGCAATAATCACGAGTAATAAAATAATGCCAAATCCCGCATACAGCTTATGAGCAATTTTGGTGTTACGAATTCGACTGGCAAGATGCTGCATTATAACTCTCCATGTATGTCGCTTTTTAGTAAAAAAAATGACTACGTTTTATTGCTAACCACTCTTTCACTGCTGACTGCTATTTCACTGTTGATTGCTATTTAACTGCAAACGACAATTTCATGTCTCACTACATGAGTTATCGGGCTGTGTTATCGCGATGTTAGTGTCAAAGTAGGGGATAATAACATTCTGTGATGGGTATCAAGGCGGGCTGTGCAAATGCATAGTGTTTTATGTAAATAATGACAAAATAACGTAGCTAACTGATTATTCGATGATTTATTTATTTTTGAAATAATATTGTTCTATTGAATTCAGCCCTGACGGAATATCAGGGCTGAGAGGTGGAGCATTAGAACGTTGTCCAACTGGAGTCCTGCGATTGTTTTGATGCAGGCAACAGGCGTTTCTGCTGTGGCGGCAAACCAGGGATATTCGCTTTTGGTTTACGCCCCTCGTGATCGGACAGGCGGAAGTTCGCTACCATGCTTTCCAGGATGGCAGACTGTTCTTCCAGCGAGTTAGCGGAGATCGAGGATTCCATCACCAGCGCCGCATTCTGCTGCGTCGTGGTGTCCAGTTCGCTGATGGCGCGGGAGATTTGCTCAATGCCGCGGCTTTGCTCATCGGAAGCCGAAGCGATTTCCCCCATGATGTCGTTAACCCGCGAGACGGACGAGACAATCTGATCCATCGCGGTACCCGCATTGGCAACCAGCTGCGTGCCCACATTGATGCGCGACACCGATTCTGATATCAGGCTGGCGATCTCTTTCGCGGCTTGCGATGTGCGTTGAGAAAGCGTCCGTACCTCGCTGGCAACCACGGCGAACCCACGACCTTGTTCACCGGCTCTTGCGGCTTCTACGGCGGCGTTAAGCGCCAGAATATTGGTCTGGAAAGCAATGCTGTTGATAACGGCGGTAATATCGGCAATCTTGCGTGAACTGTCTGAAATGCCTGACATGGTATCCACCACATCTCGTACCACTTCGCCGCCTTTGTGCGCATTTTGTGATGCTTCAGTGCTAATTTGACTCGCCTGTTTGGCGTTCTCGGCGTTGTTTTTTACGGTCGACGTCAGTTCTTCCATGCTGGCGGCGGTTTCCACGACGGCGGCAGACTGTTGCTCGGTGCGCGAGGAGAGGTCGCTATTACCGGCGGCAATCTTGGCCGCAGAGGCGGACACGCTGTCCACGCTGTCACGCACATCGCTGATCATATGGCGCAGCTTTTCATTCATCCGCCCCATGGCGGCCGTTAACTGGCCCAGCTCATCATTGCGGTCAGCCACGATCGTTGAGGTCAGATCGCCTGCGGCGATTTTTTCCGCCAGAGAAAGATTATGAATTACGGGGCGGGTGATTTGGCGGGTAATCAGCAGCGAGATAATAATGCCGATCACCACGGCGACGAGGCCAATGATCATTGTGATGGTCGCGGAGCCGTATGCCAGCGCGTCATTCTTCTCTTTGACGATAGTGATAATCGCTTTAATGGAGGCGCTGCTTTTATCCCCGCCGACCTTCACGCCGTCTTCTGCTTTTCTCAGGTCGTTGACGCTCTGAAAGTAATCACTATTGAGCTTTTTATAGCGGGTGACATAGCTTCGCAAGTCCTCTACGGCAACCTTCTGCTCAGGCGTCAGCGCCGCAACGGCAGCCTGATAGCTGCTGTCAACGCGGCTAAAAGCCTCATCGAGCTTCTTCGCGGCATCAGCATTTTGCTTAAGCTGCAACTCATAGGAGAGCGGCTTCAGTTCTGAAACCTGTGTTGCCAAATCCTCAGTCAGAGACTGTGTGGCGCTATCAGCAGGTTGTTGGCGCAGTGTGGTGTAAAAATCTGCGGTAATGTTTTGCCCGTTGGCGGCGCTGATTTTGTCGCGGTTCTCTACCACGCGCTGCGTGGCTTTTCCCATCTCGGTGATAGCGTTCTGGAATTCGGTCAGGTGCTGGTCAAGGTCATTGACGAGAGTAGCCCCTTCTGGACTCCATGAGAGTGTTTTTGCTTCGGCGGTTAATTCTGATGCGTGTTTAACGAAACCCGCCATGGTTTCACGCGATTTTTCATCATAAGAATAAAAATACTTCAGGCGGTTTATTTTGGCCTGAAAAACTTCGATGTTGATGTTGTAAATAAGATTGGTTTTCTCATAAATATCACGAATTTCTCTGAAACGCCCTGCGCTGAGTAGCGATGCGATGATGACCAGTAGCAGGATGACCCCGAACCCAAGATAAAGCTTTTGGGATATTTTAAGATTTCTGATTTTTTTGGCTAAGAACATGACGTCTCTCCGGGGTAAATTACTGGTGTCGGTAAGTATTAATAAGGTATGACCCATAGTGCTTATCGGATTTATGGTGGCTTTTTTTAGTGTGAGAGAAAAAACTAATAATAATTTGTGAGGTTTATCTCTCGCGGCTGGACAACTGCACAGCAGGTGCCGGTTGAATTACCAATGTGTGTTACTGCAATCGTTTAAGAATAAACACAGGAAATCGTGACTATTTTTTTAAATTTTAAAAAATAGAGAGGGAAGTGGCTAAATTAGAAATATATTGAAATACAAATAGGATGAAAATAACGAATGGTTAAGTTTGTTCTTAATGCCGGTAGATCTGACAGACTGATTAATGGCGTTATTCTTTGTCCGGGACTTTTGTCACACTTTTTATCGTCTGTGTCTCACATCGGCGTCTGTCCCTGACGGTAATGGATACCCTCTGGTGACAAATTTCGCCGCCAGAGAGTAGGGGAGATACCTAGTGGGTGTGCTTTGTACGATACAGCCGACGTGGGTGACCAATCTTTCCGTAACGCATTTCGATATCGAGAAACTGGCTTTCAACGCAAAACTCCAGATAGCGGCGCGCCGTCGTTTTACTAAGCCCGGTTTTTTCGACGATATCATCGACTGAATACAGTGTCTCACCGCCATCGCTGGCAAAAATCTGCTTGATCAGCCCCAACGTGTTTTCCTCAATGCCTTTTGCTGACGAGGAGGGGGCGGCGCCGGACGATTGCAGCTGATAGAGAATATCGACGTTCTGCTGATCGACAATTTTGTACGTGTGCTGAGTTTTCACGAATTGAATAAATCGCTCCAGTGAAGAGCGCAGCCGCGGGTAGGAGAGCGGCTTGATGATGTAGTCAAAAGCCCCGCAGCGAATGGCCTGCGCGCAGGTATTCATATCGCTGGCAGCGGTAATAAAGATGACGGAACAGTCCATTCCTTTGAGCAGTTGGCTTTCAATCAGCGACACCCCTTCACCGTCGGGCAAATAGTTATCGAGCAGGATCAGGCGTGGCCTGTGCTGCTGAAGGAGCTTTTTGGCTTCAAAAAGCGTAGCGGCAATCCCGACGACACGCAGATTGAAATGTTTTTCAATAAATTCAGCATGAATAGTTGCCAGCTTACTTTCATCTTCAACGATTAAGACATCGAAATGTTCAGTGTGCTGCATGGTGTGAATCCCTGTTAGTCTCTGAAACATAAAATAAAACCTGGCACCCGTTATACCTCAAGTGGCCTGTGCGTTGTTCAATGCACGCCGCTTAAATTATTGGGGGGATATCGGTATAAATAGAGAAAATACGCTGCCATTCGGCTGGTTGGCCGAAACTTCGATAATTCCCTGTGCCTGATTAACGTAGCTAGCCACCAAATGCAGCCCTAGCCCGTGGTCGCCCTGCGTTTTACTGGTTACGCCCATTTCGAACAGGCTATCGGCAATCGCCGGATCGATACCCGTTCCCTGATCGGCGACTTCAATGACTAGCTCTTGTTCGCTGTCATAGATATACACCTCGACAGGATAATGTGGCGCCGTTGTGGCTAATGTGGCTTCCATCGCGTTATCCAGCAAATTACCAATGATGGACATGAGCTCCGTCTCGCTCAGCGCGGGGGGAATATGGGTGAGCTGGCAGCGTGGATCGAAAACAATCTCGATGCCTTTTTCCCGAGCCGTCGCGTACTTACCCAGCAGTAGCCCACATAGCGCGGGTGAACAGAAGCGGCGGGAAACAAAATCCAGCACCACCTGCGCGCTTTCCGACTGCGCTTCAATATATTTGATCGCTTCGTCATAGCGTTTTAGGTGCAGCAGCCCGGCCAGCGTCGCCGTCCAATTCAACTGCTCATGGCGCAGAATGCGCAGGCTGTTCGCGTAACGCTTCACCTGACTGAGTTGCATGCTAAGCGTATGGATATCGTTCTTGCTGCGGAAGCTAATGACCCAGCCCTGAAGCTCGTCTTCCAGCATAATTCGCACCCGGCTGGCAATCACTGTGGCGTGATTGAAGCGACAGATCTCATCGTGGGTATCGCTGTTCCACATGGCCTCGCCGGAGAAAAAGGGCACGGGTTTAATCACGGTATCAATTGGCTTGCCGCGCAACAGATAAGAGGGTTCGTTCAACCCGAGAATCTCTTTGGCGGCATGGTTAATGGCAGCGATACGGTGCTGTTTATCGATGGCGATAACCCCTTCGTAGATCGATTCGAGCAGCGCTTTCTGTTGCCTGACTAACATGCGAATCTCAAGGGGTTCGAGGCCAAACATTTGTTTCTTCAGGTTACGTGAGAACCACCAGGAAAAGATAAACAGTGCGACAAACAGCGCCAGAATGGCCAGTAGGATATGCGCCAGCTTACTGAGCGTCAGGTTGTCGATGTGAGTTTTCAGGTAGCCAACGGAGACAATACCGATAACCTGACCGTCAGCGACGATTGGCGCTTTGCTGCGTAGTGAGACGCCTATACTGCCGTGGCGCACGGTGATCACGCTTTTTCCCGCTAATACGTCGAAGTTATCGCCGCCGACCATCTGCGTGCCGACGAGCTTGTCGCTTTCCGCGTATTCAGAATGAAACAGATGACGCGCCTGATTATCGCCGATCACGATATAGCTGGCATCGCTACGCTGTTTTAACTGCTGAGCGAGAGTGTATATCTGTTTGATATCTCTATTTTTTACCGATTCAACCAGCGTCGGGATGATGGCGATCTCTCTGGCCTGTACCTGCGCGCGCGTGCCCAGTTCAGAATACAGTTGCTTATCGATATCGTGATAATAATAAATACCTGTCATCAGAAGTAACACAGAGAAGAAGACGATCAAATAGATAAATAATTTGATATGAAAGGAAAGTCTCAATCTCATGATGTGTGGTTGCCTGACGGTAAACGAGAAATAGCTGCTGAATTTATCACGAAAGGTAATAAGAATGGACTGAGAGGAAAAAACTTGTGAGCAATAACACGTTTAAATAGATTGTTACCACTATGGCGGTAAGAATGAATAGATAAAATTAAACGACTCTTTTTTCTTTAGCAAACAACTTAATTACTTTTTATCAACATAATCATTTTTAGGAAATAAAAACCATAAACACCATAAAAACCTTAAAATTTATTTTGAGTGTAAATTCGGCTAACTGCCTGCGTAATAAACGATTTCTGAATATAAACCATAAAAACCATAAACACCTTTAAAACTCATTTTTTAATTTGAAGGGAATCACATAATAATATGTGCCTGGCCCCTATGATGTGCTGACAAAATAAAACGGGGAGTGAGTTATGAGTACGACTGATGATTCATATATTGTTGTAAATAATGAGGCGGCTGGGAAGGTCTCATTAAAGGAAAAATGGTGGCACATTCTTGATACCTATAAAGTAGGTATTATTCCTGTGCCGCTCTTTGTGCTGGCGGGAGTATTAATCGGTATCGATTGCCTGAACGGCAAGCTGCCGAGCGACATCGTCGTGATGGTGGCGACGCTGGCCTTCTTCGGGTTTGCCTGTGGTGAATTTGGCAAGCGTCTGCCCATTATCGGCAAAATGGGGGCGGCGGCAATCTGTGCGACCTTCATTCCTTCGGCGATGGTGCATTATGGCCTGCTGCCGGACGTTGTCGTTGAATCCACGACCAAGTTCTATAAAAGTACCAACATCCTGTATCTCTACATCTGCTGCATCATTGTCGGCAGCATCATGAGTATGAATCGGCAGACGCTGATTCAGGGCTTCCTGCGCATTTTCTTCCCGATGCTGTGCGGTGAAATCGCCGGGATGCTGGTGGGGATGGGCGTGGGCATTGCGCTCGGTCTGGATCCGTTCCAAATCTTCTTCTTCCTGATTCTGCCGATTATGGCGGGCGGGGTGGGTGAAGGAGCAATCCCGCTGTCTATCGGCTATGCCACGATTCTGCATATGGATCAGGGCGTTGCGCTGGGACGCGTCTTGCCTATCGTAATGCTGGGCAGCCTGACTGCCATCATCCTCGCCGGCGTGCTGAATCAGTTGGGTAAACGCTATCCACACCTGACCGGTGAAGGCGAGCTGATGCCGAATAAAGGCAATAATCTGGGCGGCGGCGCAAGCAGCACACCGGCTTCTGCCTTTAGCGGCAAAGCAGACGTTACGACCATTGCTTCAGGCGCGCTGCTGGCCATCCTGCTGTATATGGTGGGCATGCTTGGCCATAAATTGATTGGCCTGCCTGCACCGGTTGGCATGCTGTTCGCAGCGGTGCTGGTGAAGCTGGCTCACGGCGTTTCACCGAAAATGTTGGAAGGTTCTCAGGTCGTTTACAAATTCTTCCAGACCTCTGTGACGTATCCGATTCTGTTTGCCGTTGGCGTGGCGATTACGCCGTGGCAGGAACTGGTGAACGCTTTTACGATTCAAAATCTGCTGGTGATTATTTCTACCGTGGTAACGCTGGTCGCGACCGGTTTCTTTGTGGGTAGAAAAATCGGTATGCACCCGATTGATGTTGCCATTATCTCCTGCTGCCAGAGCGGACAGGGCGGTACCGGTGATGTCGCGATTCTGACGGCAGGTAACCGTATGGTGCTGATGCCTTTCGCGCAGATTGCCACACGTATCGGCGGCGCGATTAACGTTTCGGTTTCACTGCTGGTGCTCGCCAACTTTTTAGTCTGATGCTCTTCAGAAAATAAAAGAGGCTGAACCAAATAAATATTACGTTGAAAAAATGTGTTGAGTTAACGAAATAAAAACCGCCAATACGCGTGGGTTTATTTTGCACAGGAAATATTATGAAACTTGCAAGCTATCGTTATAACGGTAAAGACAGTTACGGCATTTATACGCCAACGGGATTAATCGATCTCGGCAGTAAAATTGGCCACCGTTACCCCGATCTGAAAGCATTACTGGCACAGAATGCATTACAGGTTGCGCATGAATTCAGTATGAGTACGCCGGATATTGCGGTCGCCGATGTGACGTTTTTACCGGTTATTACTACGCCTGGGAAAATTCTGTGTGTGGGAATGAATTATGCCGCTAAGCGTCAGGAATTTAATGAACTGAATCCCGCGCCAACGCTATTTGTGCGCTTTGCGGATTCGCAAACCGGACACGCGACACCCGTTATCAAGCCGCATTATTCCAGCGAGTTCGATTATGAAGGCGAACTGGCGGTCATTATCGGTAAAGGCGGACAGAATATTGCTCAGGATGTCGCGCTTTCTCATGTCGCGGGTTACAGCTGTTACATGGACGGCTCTGCGCGTGACTGGCAGCACAGCTGGTTTACCGCAGGCAAGAACTGGCAGAAAACCGGCGCGTTCGGCCCTTATCTGACCACCACGGATGAAATTCCCGATCCGCATGTGCTGGCGATCCGCACGTATCTGAATGGCCGCATGGTGCAGGACGACAACACCAGCAGCATGATCCACAAAGTGGCTGAATTGATTGAATACATCAGCACCTTTACTGAACTGAGCGCGGGCGATGTGATCATCACCGGTTCACCGGGTGGCGTGGGGAAAAAACGCAATCCGCCGCTGTTTATGCACGCGGGTGACTGCATTGAAGTTGAAATCGAGAACATTGGCCATTTGCGCAACACGATAGTGGATGCGGCTGCGCCGTTGAAATCGGTTCCGACCGCTGCGGAAGCCGTTGCGCACTGAGTGCAAGTGTAAGTACCTGGCTGTCGGCGTTAAAACCGGCAGCCTGCAATGATCGCCCTAAATAATTCGAGTTGCAGGAAGAACCGTGATGTATGCCAATGATTCCGTCTTTTTTGACACGCTGGATGTGCGCCTTCGGGAGCAGGAGAGGAACGCGGTACGCCACTTCCTTGCACACTGCCAGCTCGGCATGGATGACGATATTGACATCGTGGTGGTTGGCAAACTAGGCGGGCGGATGATTGCCTGCGCGGGGTTGGCCTCCAACACCATTAAGTGCGTTGCGGTCGACCCTGAATTCAGACACCTCAATCTGGGCGTGCAGGTGGTGAATGAAGTGATGCAGCAGGCAGCGCAGCGCGGGCACTTCCACCTGTTTCTCTATACCCGGCCGGAAAATGTCGACATCTTCCGCGGATGTGGTTTCTACCCGCTGGCGCGCTATCAGGACAGTGCGGTACTGATGGAAAACACACCGATTGGCATTCAGCAGTATTGCCAGTCTCTGGCGGCTTTTGCGCACCCTGAATCGCTCGCGACGCGGGCAGATAAAAAGATTGGCGCGATTGTCATGAATGCGAATCCCTTCACGTTGGGGCACCGCTATCTGGCAGAACATGCGGCGCAGTCGTGCGACTGGCTGCACGTCTTCGTGGTACGAGAAGACGTTTCCTTTTTCCCGTTTAGCGAACGTCTGGAAATGGTACAGCGCGGCGTGGAACACATCCGCAATCTGACGGTACATGCCGGCTCAAACTACATGATCTCTAAAGCGACGTTTCCCGGCTATTTTCTGAAGGAAGAGAAGCTAATCACCCGCGCCCATGCGGCGTTGGATTTAATCATTTTCAGGAAATATATCGCGCCAGCGCTCGGGATCACCCAGCGCTTCGTCGGCACCGAACCCTTTTGCCCGGTGACGTATCAGTACAATCAGGACATGCACTATTGGCTGGAAAAAGACCAGACGATGTCTTCCCCTGCGCTAAATGTGATTGAAATTGAACGTAAGCGGCAAACCTCAGGGCTGGCTATTTCCGCCTCGGAAGTCAGGAAATTACTCAAACTTCGGCAGTACAGTCGTATTCAGGACATCGTGCCTGCCTCAACTTTTGAGCATTTACAGCACTACTACGAACCCGAATACGCGTAATTAAAATTAATCAGGATAAATCTATGAAGATTGTTAAGGAGTCCCTGGCGGGCACCTTTGAATCCAGCGATTTGCTGGTCAAAGTGGCGCCGGCAGACGGGAAACTCACCGTGGTCATTAACAGCGAAGTCATGAAACAGTTCGGCCACCAAATCAAACAGGTTGTGGATGAGACGCTGAAGGCGCTAGGCGTACAGGAAGGGACGATCATTGTGGATGACAAAGGCGCGCTGGATTGTGTCATCCGTGCTCGCGTGCAAAGCGCGGTACTGCGTGCGACAGACGGACAGCAGATTGAATGGGAGAAATTATAATGAATAAACTTCGCCGCAGTATGCTGTTCCTCCCGGGTGCCAACGCCGCCATGTTGTCCAATGCGTTCATCTATAAGCCTGACTCTATTATGTTCGACCTGGAAGACGCTGTTTCCCTGCGGGAGAAAGATACCGCACGCCTGCTGGTTTTCCATGCGCTCCAACACCCGATGTACCGCGACATTGAAACCGTCGTGCGTATCAACCAGTTAAGTACGCCGTTTGGCCTGCTGGATCTTGAAGCGGCCGTGCGCGGCGGTGCCGATGTGATTCGCCTGCCGAAAACGGACTCCACCGATGATGTGGATGAACTGGAACACCATCTGGTCCGTATCGAAAAAGCCTGCGGGCGTGAAGTCGGCTCCACACGCATCATGGCTGCGATCGAGTCTGCGGTCGGCGTAATCAACGCGGTCGCGATTGCACGTTCTTCCGAACGTATGATCGGAATTGCGCTGGCGGCGTTTGACTACGTGATGGATATGCAAACGGAACGTGGTGACGGCACTGAGCTGTTTTATGCCCGTTGCGCGGTGCTGCACGCAGCCCGCGCTGCCGGTATCGACGCCTTCGACGTGGTCTATCCCAACGTCAATGACGATGCCGGCTTCCTGAAAGAGGTCGATCTGATCCGCAAGCTGGGCTTCAACGGTAAATCCCTGATTAACCCGCGCCAGATTGAGCTGTTACACAACGCCTATGCCCCCACGCAGGATGAAGTGGACTATTCCCATCTGGTGATCAAAGCCGCCGAAGAGGGCGAACGTGCCGGTCTGGGCGTTATTTCCCTGAACGGAAAAATGATCGACGGGCCGATTATCGACCACGCCAGAAGGGTGCTGGAACGTGCTCAGGCCTCCGGCGTTCGCAAATAGCCGTTGCGCGATTACACCGCAACGGCCGCTCTCAGGAATCACAGGATTAGACAATGAGTCATTTTATTGAAGCACTGCAAAAGCAGTACCCGGAAAAACGTCATCTGCAACCCTTCGTCAACGCCAATCAGAATACGCCGTGGCTGAATGACGTCGCCCAAAAGCATGAGCGCAAACTGTGTGCCGATCTGGAAGACGCCATTCGTCACAGCGGCCTGAAAGATGGGATGACGATCTCTTTCCATCACCATTTTCGCGAAGGCGATAAAGTCATTAATCGGGTGGTTGATACACTGGCACGCATGGGCTTTCGCGATCTGACGCTGGCTTCCAGCTCGCTGATGAGCTGTAACGCATCGCTGATCGACCATATTAAAGCGGGCGTGGTCAGCCGGATTTATACCTCTGGGATGCGCGGCAAGCTGGCTGATGCCATTTCTCACGGGCTCATGAAAGAGCCGGTACAGATCCATTCTCACGGCGGCCGTGTGCATTTGCTGCAAAGCGGTGAGCTGAATATCGATGTCGCTTTTCTGGGCGTACCGTGCAGCGATGAATTTGGTAACGCCAACGGCACCGTCGGGAAATCCAGCTGCGGCTCGCTGGGCTATGCGATGGTTGACGCACAGTTTGCCCGTAAAGTGGTATTGCTGACCGAAAGTCTGGTGCCGTTCCCCAATATGCCAGCCAGCATCGTGCAGGATCAGGTGGATTATATCGTTCAGGTTGATGAAGTCGGCGATCCGGCCAAAATCAGCGTGGGCGCAGCGCGCGTCACCAGCAATCCGCGTGAGCTGCTGATTGCCCGTTCAGCGGCAGACGTCATTGAACATGCCGGCTATTTCAAAAACGGTTTCTCTATCCAGACCGGTTCTGGCGCGGCCTCGACGGCCTGTACGCGTTTCCTTGAAGACAGAATGCGTCAGCAGAATATCGTGGCGCGCTTTGCTCTCGGTGGGATCACTGGCGGTATTGTCGATCTGCACGAAAAAGGGCTGATCGAAAAACTGATCGATACCCAGTGTTTTGATGCCAATGCGGCGGCGTCGCTGGCGAAGAACCCAAATCACGTAGAGATTTCCACTAACGTTTACGCCAATCCAAGTTCTAAAGCGGCCTGCTGCGATCAGTTGGATATGGTGATTCTCAGCGCGCTGGAAATTGACACCGATTTTAATGTCAACGTGATCACCGGCTCCGACGGTGTGATGCGCGGCGCGTCCGGTGGTCACTGTGACGTCGCGACGGCCGCAAACCTGACCATTGTCGTTGCGCCGCTGATTCGTAGCCGTATCCCGACCGTGGTACGCCAGGTGACGACACGCGTTACGCCAGGAGAAAGCATTGACGTACTGGTGACCGATCACGGCATTGCCGTCAACCCAGCGCGCCCTGAAGTTGCTGAACGTCTGAAACAGGCGGGGCTGACGGTGATGACGATTGAGGCGCTTTACCAGCGTGCGATTGAGCTGGTTGGCGAACCTCGTGCTATTGAGTTTCATGATCGCATCGTCGGCGTTATTCGCTATCGCGATGGCAGCGTGATTGACGTCGTTCGTCAGGTGAAAGAAGCCGACGAATAAGCGTGAACGCATGAGGGAATCGATGATGACAAATGCTGTTTCCATCTCGCTGGAAACCTTACTCGCGGCGAAGGAACGCCGCGCAGTTCGCCAGCAAGAATGGCTCGCCCGGCACGGTGCGACGCTGGTGTCGCTGACGCTGGTTACGCCGGGACCGGTAAAAGATAGCGACGGTTATCGGCAGGTGATGACCGAAGCGATCAAGGCATTCACGTTTTTGTGTCAGACAAGAGGGTGGATGGTGCTGGAACAGCAGACATGCTGGCTGGCAACCGGGGCGGAAGGGCTGTGGGCGATTACCAAAGATGCGCTGTCGGTGAAAGCGGCGACTATTGCGCTGGAAGATAGTCATGAACTGGGGCGGCTGTGGGATTTCGATATCTTCAGCCCGGAAGAGGGATCGATTGGCCGGTCGATGTTGGCGCACCGTGGGCGCACCTGCCTGTTGTGCGATCAAATGGCGCACGCCTGTAGCCGTTCGCGCCGCCATTCGCTGCCCGAGCTACTCGAGCACATTGAGGAAAAGGTCAATGCCTACTTTACGCCAGCCTGACGCTGTACTGTCGGCTGTGGTGTCCCGCTCCGCCGCCTGCGATTATCGGGAATGTGACCCGTTACCGGACATCGACCTGCGGGTCGCGCACGCGCTGACGATGGAAGTGATGCTGACGCCGAAGCCCGGACTGGTGGATCGCGCCAATAACGGTGCTCATCGTGATATGGATGTGGCGCTGTTTCAGACCAGTATTCAGGCGATTTCGCCCTGGTTTCGGCATTTTACCGATGCGGGTTATCAGCACGCTAACACACCGCTAGCGCAGCTGCTGTCTCAGGTTCGACCTATCGGCATCGCCTGCGAACAGGCGATGCTGTCAGCGACGAAAGGCGTGAATACTCATAAAGGTGGGATTTTCGCGTTTGGCCTGCTGTGCACCGCCGCCGGCTGGCTGGCAGGGCGGGGAGAGCCTGTGACGCAGCGCAGCCTGTGCGACAGCGTGGCGGCAATGTGTCACGATTTGGTACGGAATGAGCTGGAGACGTGTTCTGGAGCAGCGACGGCGGGTGAGCATCTCTATCAACGTCATGGCCTGACGGGCGCGAGGGGAGAAGCCGCCAGCGGTTTCAATACCGTATGCCAATATGCGTTGCCTGCCTTGCAGCAGGCGATGGCTGCCGGGGCGGATGACGACACCGCGCTGTTACGGACGCTACTGGTACTGATGGCTCACAATCCTGACACCAATGTCGTTTCACGCGGCGGCATGGACGGGCTGGCGTTTGTGCAAGATTACGCGCGGAAGTTACTGGCTGGTACGCTGGATCGGCAGGCGCTGAGAGAGATGGATGAAGCGCTGATTGCCAGAAACCTTAGCCCGGGCGGCAGTGCCGATTTGCTGGCGTTAACCTGGCTGCTGTATCACTATCCCACTGAATAGCACTGCGACGTCAATACACTGGGGCAGAAGAGGCGCATAATGGCAGTGTTGTACTAATCAACGATGTACAAGAAAACGCCATTATCTGGTCGCTTCTGCTCACTTTTTTTCTATTATTCCGCTAAAGTAGTTGGGCAAACTGCCGATATCGTTTGCACAAATCTATATCGTACGATTTCAGACGCTCCGCATAATCGTTTTCAATATGCAGCCAGTACGGTGGCATCGTAGTGGCACACATGGGACTTGAAAGATAACGGAGAGGCGTGCATCAATATAAGCCATTGGCACAAATCCATGTAAAAATGGTGGGGATGAAAGCGGTGAATGAAAATTTGAAAGAGCAGTTTGTTAAGCGCAACAAGCTGGCTATCTGTGCAACACTGCGCGAATTAAAGAAGAATGACACGTCTCTGATGGTTCATCATTCTCACGGTCAGTTCATCAGTAAAATTCTTGACGTTGTCCCGGACAACAACCTGTTTGTCTTCGATTTAGGCGGCATTGAGCGTGAAAACAACCGCGCGCTGTATGCCGGATCGCTGTCTTTTGTCGCAGAGCCTGCTGGCGCAAAAGTCGAATTTAATGCCGAAATCGCGAAAACGGTGACGTACGACGGGCTGCCAGCCTTCAGCGCGCAGATTCCTGAGCTGCTTTATCTTATCCAACGTAGAACCTATTTCCGCATCAATACGCCGCTGTGGCCGCCGTTGACGTGCCGTGGCGAGCTGCCGGATGAGAGTGTTTTCCTGTTTACGATTAAAGATCTCTCTCTGGGCGGATTGAGTCTGTATACCGACCGTGACACCACGGGGCTGTTGACCGAAGGCGACATCATTAAGAGCGTGGAGATGGATCTTGCCGATCACGGTTTCTTCTGCGTCGATTTGCAGTTCGTCGGTCAGGCTATGGTGAAGGTTGTCGATAACAAAGGCGAACTGAAACTCACGCAGCGTTTGAGCTTCAAATTCCCTTCACTGAACGCGGCACAGGAGCGGGATCTTCAGCAGGTGATTTTTGAGCTGGAAAGATTACAAAACGAAAAGAAAAAGCGGTTTCAGGAGTTGTAATTTTTAAGCACAAGCTTTTGTTTGGGCTTCACACATTTTTTAGCTTCACACATAACAGCAACGTTTTTCATAACAAGTATTAACGTATTTACCCTAAATGGTTCAGGCTGCGGAGCAAAACATGACTGTTTTGAATGCAAAAAACCAACGTATATGCCGCTTGATGCCTGATGGGGATAAATAAATTGTTTCCAACGTTCTCAGAGCCTTGTCAGATGGGATCGTCTGGTGCAGAATACGCGCCTTGCAAAATAACCGACGTCTAATAGCGTCGGTTATTTTTTTACATTTATGCTCGTCATACTTCAGGTTACAGGGGTATTGGTGTGGTTTCTTACCTTCTCTGTAGCTCAGGTTTGCTGGGTATAGGGTCTTCAACCAAAGAGGCCGGACAACGATCCGGATAGATAATTTTGTGTGTGCCTGTGAGCACAGTGAGGAAAGGAAAGATGGGGCAATTAGTAAGTTTCGCACCGGTGCCCGCCGGTTTGGGCTGCAAAGGTATTGGTTATGGCGCGACGCCGTCGCAAGTTATTTCTGGTGCTGTTTCAGCTACCTCTTCTCATCGTGATTCAGGCGAACCCTGTATCCATTCATTTGTTTCCGGTGCGTATGCTCCTGCCGTGATGAACGGAGGTGCGCGTCATGTCGCTTGATTCTCACCTGCCTAATGCTGGTGCCAAACGTGCTCAGCTAAAAAGAACGCTCACGCTGTGGCCTGTCGTTATGATGGGGCTGGCGTACATGCAGCCGATGACCATTTTTGATACCTTCGGTATCGTGTCTGGCCTGACCGACGGCCATGTGGCGACCGCCTATGCGTTTGCGCTGGTTGCTATTCTGTTCACTGCGCTGAGCTATGGCAAACTGGTAAAACGTTTCCCGTCTGCGGGCTCTGCTTATACCTATGCGCAAAAAGCGATCAGCCCGCACGTTGGGTTTATGGTCGGCTGGTCATCACTGCTGGACTATCTGTTCATGCCGATGATCAACATTCTGCTGGCGAAAATCTATCTGGAAGCGATCTTCCCCGGCGTGCCGTCATGGATTTTTGTCGCGGCGCTGGTTGGGCTGATGACGCTGTTTAACCTGCGTGGCATCAATCTGGTTGCTAACCTGAACTCCATTATCGTGGTGGTACAGGTGGCTATCATGGCGGTATTCCTGGGTCTGGTGATCCACGGTGTTTATCTGGGTGAAGGTGCAGGTACGCTGACCAGCACGCGTCCGTTCTGGTCTGAGAACGCGCACGTGGTGCCTATGATTACCGGGGCAACCATTCTCTGCTTCTCGTTCCTTGGTTTTGACGGCATCAGCTCGCTGTCGGAAGAAACGCAGGATGCCGGTCGGGTGATTCCAAAAGCCATCTTCCTGACGGCGCTGATCGGCGGCGTGATTTTTGTTGCCGTGGCGTACTTCCTGCAACTGTACTTCCCGGATATTTCTCGCTTTAAAGAGCCAGATGCGTCTCAGCCGGAAATCATGCTGTACGTCGCGGGTAAATTCTTCCAGTCCGTTATTCTGGTGTTCTCCTGCGTCACGGTGTTGGCATCCGGTATGGCCGCCCACGCGGGTGTTTCCCGCCTGATGTATGTGATGGGGCGTGATGGCGTCTTCCCTGAGCGCTTCTTCGGTTATATTCACCCGAAATGGCGTACGCCAGCGCTGAACGTTCTGCTGGTTGGCGTGATTGCTCTGTCTGCGGTGTCGTTCGATCTGGTGACGGCAACCGCGTTGATTAACTTCGGTGCGCTGGTGGCGTTTACGTTCGTGAACCTGTCGGTTATTTCACAGTTCTATATTCGTGAACGCCGTAACCGTACCGTGAAAGACACCATTAACTTCCTCGTGCTGCCAGTGCTGGGTGCGTTGACGGTAGGCGCGCTGTGGGTGAATCTGGAAGCCAGCTCGATGACGCTGGGTCTGGTGTGGGCAACGATCGGATTACTCTATCTGGCGTTTGTAACGCGCAGTTTCCGTCAGCCAGTGCCGCAATGCAGTGAAGAGCCGGTGTAAGCCAACTGAGCACTCGCATGAAAGAAAAAGCGGAGCCTGTGTGCTCCGCTTTTTTATGGTGTGCCATCCCTAGCTGCTACCCTGACGGGCCGTTGTGTCAGCAACGTTGAAGAATGTGCCCTGTGTTTCTTACTCGTTATCCCACCAGTTCCTGCGCATAGGCGTACAGCGCTTTTAACTGCGCCATCTTCTCTTTATCGTCTTCATGAAGCTGATACAGATTGCTGAGTTCTGACAGATAGTCCTGCAGGCGTTCCGGTGTAAATACCGTACGCCGATGCTGCAACCACCGTTGCTGTTCGCGGTCGTCCAGCGTGCCGGGGAAATTGCGAGCGCGATAGCGGAAAAACAGCGGTTCCAGGCGATTATCGGCAAACGTAAGATCCAACGCGGGGAGATTCTGCGGGGCGGTCTCCTGAATAATCTTCATCGCCATGCGGTCAGCATCGCCAAAGAAGCCATCATAAAGGCGTAAATCGACATCATCAGATGCGACAAAGGCGGGCGCTTCGGCAAACAGCTCCACCACTTTTTCCCTGACGCTCGCGTTGTTACGCAGCAGCGCCAGATTGTCCAGACAGCGTTGACGATCGATGCCCAGTCTTTCCGCGTCTTCCGGCCGTAAGGTATTGGCAGGCGCTAAGACCGGACACTTATTGATGTGCACCAGCTTGAGCGGAACCGCACTCTGATCGGCTTCCAGTGCATCCCGACGAGTGTATAACCGTTCACGCAATGTCTCGCTATCCAGCTCCAGCAGCGGCGTCATATCGCCAGCCAGATCGCACATAATGACCGCATTACGGTTGTCCGGGTGCCAGGCGAGCGGCACCACCCAACTGGTGTTGCTCCTTGCTGCGCCAAACATGCCAGACACGTGCACGAGCGGTTTCATCTGCGGAATATCAATCAGCGCGGAAATTTTGTTTTTGTTACGTAGCGTGAACAGGTACTCAAACAGCTTGGGCTGCGCCTGCTTGAACAGTTTTGCCATGGCGATGGTGGCATAAACATCGGACATCGCATCATGCGCCTGCTCGTGCGAAATACCGTTTGCTTTCGTCAGGTGCTCAAGGCGGAAACTGGGCAGGCCGTCATCATTTTCAGGCCAGACGATGCCTTCCGGTCGCAGGGCATAGCAGGCGCGTAACGCATCCAGTAAATCCCAACGAGAATTACCGTTTTGCCAACTGTAAGCGTAAGGATCGTAGAAGTTTCGGTAGAAAATATTCCGGCTGACTTCATCATCAAAGCGAATGTTGTTGTAGCCCATAATACAGGTGCCGGGCACGCTGAACGCGTCGTGGATCTGACGAGCGAACTCCGCCTCATTGACGCCTTTTGCCAGTGCGACCTGTGGCGTAATTCCGGTGATCATCACCGCTTCCGGCTCCGGCAGGTAATCATCGGTCGGTCGACAATAAATGACCAGCGGTTCGCCGATAATATTGAAATCCATATCGGTACGGACACCCGCAAACTGCGCGGGGCGATCGCGCGCCGGATGTTTACCGAATGTCTCGTAGTCGTGTATGAAAAAAGTGGGTTGTGTTTTCTCGGCCATATATGCAGTTAGCTTTAGCTACGTGTATGCGCTGAACCTGAAATCAGGCAAAACAGTCTGGAAAACGGCAAGGATACCATTTAATCGACTTTTCTGTGGCGCTTTCCTGATTTGCATCACTTCTCTGACGTACATCAATAGGTGGGTAGACATAATCGCTAGGCATGACTGTGTCCGTTCGGTTACAATTTTATTTTTAATGCGAATGATAATTAAATTCTTTATTACCCCGTAGAACACGCTGCGGGGTAGCGTTCGGCAACAAACAGCAAAATGGAGAACACACTTATGCGGTTAAATGCGGTGCGATTAAATGCGGCGTTTGCAGTGAAGGCGACGTTACTGGCATCTATGTTTGTTCTGGCTGGCTGCGATCAGCAGGCATCGTCTTCAGAGGGAAGTCATACGGTAAGCATTGAGCATGCGCAGGGCACCACACAGGTTCCACAGCCGCCGAAGAAAGTGATTGTGTTTGATCCTGCCTCATTGGATACGCTGGATGCGTTGAAAGTCGAAGGGATCGCCGGTGTACCGAAAAGCAGCACGCCGCTGCCTGCGTTTTTATCAAAATACAACGGTGATGCTTACCTGAACGCCGGGACGCTGTTTGAACCGGCCTATGAAGCGCTGAGCAGCGCTAAACCTGACCTGATTATTGCCGGTGGGCGTACGCGTGATGCCTATGACAAGCTGAGCGGCATTGCACCGACGATCTCGATGGATGTGGATGAGCACCAGTTTATGGCGAGCTTCATCCAGCGCATCGAGCAACTGGGCACCATCTTCGGCAAAGAAGAAGAAGCGAAAAAACAGATTGATGACTTTAAACAGCAGATCGCTCAAACGCGCGCCAAAACGGAAAATGCGGGCAATGCGCTGGTTCTGATGGTCAGCGGTGGAAAAATGTCTGCCTATGGACCTAAATCGCGCTTTGGCTTTGTGTTTGATGAATTAGGTTTCAAACCTGCGACCGAGTTCCCGGAATCCGGACGCCACGGCAACGTAGTGACCTCAGAATTCTTACTGAACGTGAACCCGGAATGGCTGTTTATCCTCGACCGTGACAGCGCGATTGGTCGCCCGGGTGGGGAATCTGCCCAGCAGGTGCTGGATAACCCGCTGATTCACAAAACCAACGCCTGGAAAAATAATCGCGTGATCTACCTGGATTCAGCATCGCTGTATATCGCCGGGGGGCTGCAAAGCTATAAAAACCTGGTGAGTACCGTCAGCGACGCACTGGATAAGAAATAACGGCAGATTACGGCAGAACCAATGAAGTCTTTTTATTATTCGCTGGGTCTTGTGTTTCTGGCCTGCATGATCGTTGTCAGCCTGTTTGTTGGGGCAGGGCAGTTGACGATGCAGGCCGTTTGGAACGACCCGGAAATGCGCGATATTTTCTTTATCAGCCGCGTTCCCCGTACGCTGGCTTTGCTGCTGGCTGGCAGCGCCATGAGTGTTGCCGGTCTCATCATGCAACTGCTGACGCAAAACCGTTTTGTTGAACCGTCTCTGGCGGGAACCACGCAATCGGCCAGCTTAGGTTTGCTGGTGGTGATGATCGCCGTGCCCAGCGCGACGATTTTCACCAAGATGGTGGTGGCAAGCCTGTTTGCGTTGGGGGGCACTTTCCTGTTCATGATGCTGCTACAGCGGATTGTGCTGAAATCCGCGCTGGTGGTGCCGCTGGTCGGCATTATGCTGGGCGCGGTTATCAGCTCAATTACCACGTTCGGCGCGATGTATTTTGATCTGTTACAGGCGCTCGGCAACTGGGAATCGGGCGATTTTTCCGGTGTTCTGCAAGGGCGCTATGAACTGCTTTGGCTGGTTGGCATATTAACGCTGGTGGCCTGCTGGATCGCTGACCGCTTCACGGTCGCAGGTATGGGGCGTGAGTTTTCCGTCAATGTCGGCCTTAACTATCGGCAGGTAATGCTGATGGGGTTGTGCATTATCGCGGTCGTCAGCGGCGTGGTGGTCGTAGTGGTTGGCAGCCTGCCGTTTATCGGGCTGATCGTACCGAACCTGATCAGCATGATGATGGGCGACAATGTGCGAAAAACGATTCCGTGGGTGTGCCTGCTCGGCGGCGGCTTGGTGCTGTGCTGCGATATTATCAGCCGTGTGATTCGCTATCCTTTCGAGATTCCGGTGAGTGTGATTCTTGGCGTCATTGGCGCTGCCGTTTTCCTTCTCCTATTGCTAAGCCAGAAACGTCATGTCAGTCAATGAACGTAATACGGTGCTGACCGGAGCCGTCAGCGAAAAACGTACAGGGTTATCGCCGACGCAGCGGCTGATGTGGCTGGCTGGCGCGGCTGTCGTGGTGATCGTGCTGTTTATGACCATCAACCTAGGCAGCAACCTGCGCTACATTTTAACGCACCGCGGGCTGATGCTGACGACGATGCTGCTGGTGGCATTTGCCGCCAGCGCGTCGACGGTACTGTTCCAAACGGTGACAAATAACCGGGTGCTGACGCCGTCGATTATGGGGTTTGAAGCCCTGTTTATCCTGATTCAGACCGCGCTGGTGTTTGTTTTCGGCATTAGCGGCATTCCGGGGCTGGGTGTTGAAGGCAAATTCGTTCTTGAGACGCTGCTGCTCATTCTCTTCTCTGCGCTGCTGTATCGCTGGTTGTTTACCGGCAGCCGCAATAATTTGCATCTGGTCCTACTGGTCGGGATTATCTGCGGCACGCTGTTTCGCAGCATGGCGGGCTTAATGCAGCGTCTGCTGACGCCTGGGGAGTTCGCCATTTTACAGGGACGAATGTTCGCCACCTTCACCCGCACCGTTCCCGAATTGGTGGCGCTGTCGGTTGTGATTACGCTGGTGGTCGCGGTGGTGATCTGGCGCATGCGTTTCCGGTTTGATGTGCTGGCGCTGGGACGTAACAACGCGATTAATCTTGGTATTGACTACAAGCGTAGCGTCACAGTCATTCTGCTGCTGGTTTCCGTACTGGTTGCCATTTCGACAGCGCTGGTCGGCCCGCTCACCTTTTTAGGCTTTATGGTCGCGAACCTTGCGTATTTAGTGATTGGTTCCAGCCAGCATCGTCTGTTGTTGCCTGCGGCTTTCCTGCTGGGCGTCATTTCACTGGTTGGCGGACAACTGGTGCTTGAGCATCTGCTGGATATGTCCGGGGCGCTGTCGGTCGTTATCGAATTTGTGGGTGGGTCGCTGTTCATTGTGTTGCTACTGAAAAAGGTTTCCGTGTGATTGAGATCGGCAATGTAACCAAAACGTATAATAACGTGACGGTATTAAATAATGTCACGGCGACGGTGCCCCGCGGCGGCGTCACGTCGATTATCGGCCCGAACGGTGCAGGGAAGTCGACACTGTTGTCCATCATCAGCCGCTTGCTGGAAGCGGATCGCGGACAGGTAAAAGTTAACGGCATGGATGTGATGACAACACCAAGCGACAAGCTCGCCACCTGTTTGTCCGTGCTGCGGCAGGAAAACCAGTTTACCAGCCGTTTAACGGTGGCAGAGCTAGTGGGTTTTGGCCGTTATCCTTACACCAAAGGACGGTTGAATGCTGACGATCGTGAGCGCATCAGCGCCGCGTTGGCGTTCCTCAATCTGACCGAATTGAAAGATCGTTTTTTAGATGAACTTTCCGGCGGTCAACGACAGCGTGCTTATGTCGCGATGGTGCTGTGTCAGGACACCGAATACGTGCTGCTGGATGAACCGCTGAATAATCTGGATATGAAACACGCGGTGGCGATGATGAAGCAGATTCGCCGGGCGGCCGATGAGCTAGGTAAAACTATCGTGCTGGTTATCCACGATATCAACTTTGCCTCTGCTTATTCAGACTACATTATTGCGATGCGCAAAGGGCAGATTATCTACACGGGAAAACCGGAGGACATCATGGTGTCCGACGTTCTGGAAGATATTTTCGATACTGAGGTTGCCATTGAAGAGGTTCATAATCAGCGTATTGCGGTATATTATCGTTGATGGTTTGATGACAGATTATCCGCTCAGCGAGGCGTTAGCACAAAGGGCGTAACCACTGCTTGAAAGACGCTGGGTATAACCTGTATGGTGAATGCATAAAGAATTTATGTATGACTTAAGGTAAGGGTAAAAGATGGATAAGGACACTAAGCCGTGTTTCCAGGATGTACTGGAATTCGTGCGCATGTTTCGTCGTAAAAACAAACTTCAGCGTGAAATCGTCGACAACGAAAAGAAAATTCGCGATAACCAGAAGCGCGTTCTGCTGCTGGACAACCTGAGCGAATATCTGAAACCGGGTATGTCCATTGAGGACGTGCAAAGTATCATCGCCAACATGCGCGGTGATTATGAAGATCGTGTTGATGACTACATCATCAAGAACGCGGATCTGTCGAAAGAACGCCGTGAGCTGTCTAAAAAGCTGAAGGCGATGGGCGAAGTTAAGTAACTTAACGCCCCCGTTTTTACGGTAAAACCGCTTTCTGCTGTAAATTATTTCCTACTGTAAAAGGATCGCTTCTGCGGTCCTTTTTCTTTTGGTTCTTACGCCACATCCTGCTTTTTTGCTTATCTGCTTGTTTGACCGTCGGTGGTGGCTGTTAATGATTTTGTCGCTGCTGATGATGTCAAATGCCCCGAGAATTGGAATCCAGCTCGCACGCCGAATGCCCTTTTTTGCAAGTTAACCACTTTCTTGCGAGGCATTTTCCTACCTGCGTTTTTCGTTCTTTTGCATGAGGTTGAGTTATTGCAACATTCCTGAGCGAACAACAGGGAAAGAGGTAAGGGAGTGTCATGGCAAGGGACGATATCAGTAAAAGAGATGATGTCCGTAAATAGTCTGGCGTGGGCCAGCGTGCTGGGTATTCTGCCGCTGCTTTTTTTGCCGCAGCTCCCAGCGCAAACGCTGCTGTGGTGGGGCGTTGGGCTATCTATTTGTGTGGTACTGGGCGGATATTGTCATGCAAGCGTACGGTTTGTCGCCCTTGTTGCCGTGAGTTTTTGTTGGGCGGCGTTGAATGCTCAAACCCTGCTGCTGCAAATCGATCGTTTCACGCAGGATTCGGTTAATACTGTCGTGACAATAAGCAGCATACGGTTCAGTGAACACGGTGATGATGGGATCACGGTTCGGCTGGAAGAGATCAATCAGCGGCGAATCTTCCCGCCGCTGTATGCCCAACTGACCCTATCACCAGCGATGGAAAACTGGTGCGGCGGCCAACGCTGGGCGATAACCGCCAGTTTTCGTCCTATCCATAGTCGGCTAAATGAAGGCGGCTTTGATAGCCAGCGCTGGGCGATAGCCAAACGGCAACCGCTATCGGGGCGTGTACTTGCGGCAAAGGTGGCTGATAGTCGCTGTGATTTCCGCCAGCGCACAATCGCACAGGCGGAACAGCAGGTGCAGGGATTACCGTGGCGTTCTATTTTACTGGCGCTGACGTTTGGCGAGATGAAAACGGTTAGCTCAGAGCTCAAGGCGCTCCTTCAGAATACCGGCACGATGCATCTGATGGCGATCTCCGGCCTCCATATCGTGCTTGCGGGGTTGGTTGGGTGGGGAATCGCGCGGATGTTGCAGTATGGCTTTCCCGTGCAGTGGATCGGCTATCGTTTCCCATTGCTCACGAGCGCGGTGGTTGCCTGGGGATATGTCTGGCTGGCAGGAGGAAATCCTCCTGCTGTGCGATCTGCGCTGGCGCTTAGCGTGTGGGTCTGCTTAAAAGTGTGGAGCGTTAACTGTTCAGCCTGGCAGGTCTGGCTATGGTGCGTTGCGCTGATTCTGGTCAGCGATCCGTTGAGCGTGCTGTCAGACAGTTTCTGGCTATCGTGCCTCGCGGTGGCATCGCTGATTTTCTGGTTTCAGTGGGCACCGCTTCCTCATCGATTACAGATGCGGCGCCGATGGTTCTGGCTACGCTGGATCCATCTGCAAACGGGAATTACTCTGCTATTGATGCCCTTGCAGCTTAATATTTTCCACGGTTTTAGCATTACCTCTCTGCCAGCCAATCTATGGGCGGTGCCTTTAGTGTCGTTCGTGACGACGCCGCTTATTTTGCTGGCGTTGAGCACGATGGCATTCGCGCCGCTGAGCGACATGCTCTGGTGGCTGGCGGATGTTTCGCTGCGTGTGGTGTTCGCACCGCTGACGTATCTGCAAACGGGTTGGGTATATCTTGATGCATCACTGCTGCTAGGAAGCGTCGCGGGGTGGGGGGCCGTTGTAATATGGCGATTTCGCTGGTGGCGAATTCATCCGGCGAGTGTCGGCGCGCTGATTCTGGTTTTATTAGCCTTCCGCATAAAGAGCGATGAACCGGATTGGCGTGTGGATATGTTGGATGTTGGCCACGGTCTGGCCATCGTGATTGAGCAACGTGGAAAGGCGGTGCTGTACGATACGGGAAACCGTTGGGAAGGGGGCGACATGGCGACGCGAGAAATTCTGCCTTACCTGCGCTGGCGGGGAGTTGACGTGGAAAACATTATCCTGAGCCACAGTCATATGGATCATATCGGGGGGCTGGAAACGCTACAGACGGCCTACCCTGAAGCTACGATATATAGCGCCACCAACGCGATGAATCATCGCTCTTGTCTACGCGGTGAGAGTTGGCGCTGGCAGAATCTCACGTTTACCGTGCTGTGGCCGCTAGCGCTCGTTGAACGAGCGGAAAACAATGACTCCTGTGTGATCCGCGTTGATGATGGTAAACACCGTGTTTTATTAACGGGCGATCTGGAATCGGATGCGGAAAGGGCGTTGATTCGGTTAGAACGCAGTGCGCTGCGTGCGAATTTGTTACAAATCCCTCATCATGGCAGTAAGACATCTTCCTCTCCTCCCTTCATTCGTGCGGTTAATTCCGAATTCGTTATCGCTTCTGCTGCACGCTATAACCCGTGGCGGCTGCCTTCAGTAAAGATTGTCGAACGATATCGACAATATGGTTACTCATGGCTTGATACCGCATCATTTGGTCAGCTAAGTGCGCGTTTTTTCAGCGATTCATGGCACATTCTACGGTTCAGGGATCACATATCGCCTCGTTGGTATCATCAGTGGTTTGGCGTAGGGCGGTATAATGAGTAAAATAGTCGGCTATTTCTTTCCGCTTCAGGTTTACTACATGCTGAATGATAAAGATCTCTCCACCTGGCAGACCTTTCGTCGCCTTTGGCCGATGATCTCTCCTTTTAAAGCAGGGCTTGGTGTTGCTGCGATTGCTCTCATCATTAACGCCGCCAGCGATACATTAATGCTCTCTCTGCTTAAACCCTTGTTAGATGACGGATTCGGCAAGGCGGAACGTGCCGTATTGATCTGGATGCCGCTGGTTGTCATCGGCCTTATGATACTGCGTGGGGTGTCAGGATTTATATCCAGCTACTGCGTCGCCTGGGTTTCAGGCAAAGTGGTGATGAATATGCGCCGCCGTCTCTTCTCCCATATCATGGGTATGCCGGTGTCGTTCTTCGATCAGCAATCAACCGGGACGCTGCTCTCCCGCATCACTTATGATTCAGAACAGGTTGCGGCCTCTGCGTCCGGCGCATTGGTGACGGTCGTCAGGGAAGGGGCATCGATTATCGGCCTGTTCGTTCTGATGTTCTACTACAGCTGGCAACTGTCCATCATTCTGATTGTGATTGCGCCGATCGTGTCGATCGCTATGCGCGTGGTGTCCAAACGGTTCCGCAGTATCAGTAAAAATATGCAGGACACCATGGGACACGTCACCACCAGCACGGAGCAAATGCTAAAAGGCCATAAAGAAGTGCTGATGTTTGGCGGCCAGGACGTTGAGACTAAACGTTTCGATCAGGTCAGCAACCGGATGCGCCAACAGGGCATGAAACTGGTATCTGCCTCCTCCATTTCCGATCCTATTATCCAGTTGATCGCTTCTCTGGCGCTGGCATTTGTACTGTATGCCGCCAGCTTCCCTAGCGTAATGGAAACGTTGACTGCCGGGACGATCACGGTGGTGTTCTCTTCCATGATAGCGCTGATGCGCCCGTTAAAATCACTGACCAACGTTAACGCGCAGTTCCAACGCGGGATGGCCGCATGCCAGACGCTGTTCGCGATTCTGGATATGGAACAGGAGCGCGATACGGGTAAACGCGAAATCGAGCGCGCGAAAGGCGAACTCGAATTCCGTCAGGTGAATTTTGCTTATCCTGGGAAAGAAAATCTGGCACTGAAGGATATCAATCTGCATATCCCAGCGGGGAAAACGGTGGCGTTGGTTGGGCGCTCTGGTTCGGGTAAATCAACGATTGCCAGCTTGATTACACGTTTTTACGACATCCAATCCGGTGAGGTGTTGCTCGATGGCCACGATTTACGCGAGTATCGCCTGTCCTCCTTGCGTAATCAGGTAGCGCTGGTTTCTCAAAACGTGCATCTGTTTAACGATACGATAGCGAACAATATCGCTTATGCCCGCAATGAGCACTATAGCCGTGAGGAAATTGAGCGCGCGGCGAAAATGGCGCATGCGATGGATTTCATCAATAAGATGGATCACGGTCTGGATACGGTCATTGGTGAAAATGGCGTGATGCTTTCTGGCGGACAGCGGCAGCGTATCGCGATTGCCCGCGCGTTGCTGCGTGATAGCCCGATCCTGATACTGGATGAGGCCACATCGGCGTTGGATACGGAATCGGAACGCGCGATTCAGGCGGCATTAGACGAACTGCAAAAAGATCGTACTGCTCTGGTGATTGCACACCGTCTCTCCACGATTGAAAAAGCGGATGAGATTCTGGTCGTTGAAGATGGCAGAATCATTGAGCGTGGTAACCATGTTGCATTACTGGCGGCAAACGGAGCCTATGCGCAGCTACACAAAATGCAGTTTGGCGAATGATTGAACGTATCTGGTCTGGTCGCTCTCGGCTTTATTGGCTGCTGCTGCCGCTTTCGTGGCTATACGGATTCGTCACGTTTCTGATCCGCCAGAGCTATCAGTTCGGGTGGCGGAAAAGCTGGCGATCTCCCGTCCCTGTCGTGGTTGTAGGAAATCTGACGGCAGGCGGCAATGGGAAGACTCCGGTGGTCATTTGGCTTGTCGAGCACCTACAGCGCAGAGGCTATCGTGTCGGCGTGGTGTCACGCGGTTACGGTGGGAAAGCTGAACGTTATCCTCTGCTGCTGGATGAAGCGGTGACGACGGCGCAGGCAGGCGATGAGCCAGTGCTGATTTTTCAACGTACCGGTGCGTCTGTTGCGGTTGCTCCTCGTCGTCGGGATGCCGTGAGTGCGTTATTGGCACAGCACACGCTAGATGTGGTGATCACCGATGATGGATTACAGCACTATGCGTTGGAAAGAGATATTGAGCTGGTTGTGATTGACGGAGTGCGGCGTTTTGGCAACGGATGGTGGTTGCCAGCAGGTCCAATGCGGGAAAGAGAAAGCCGTCTGGCCTCGGTGGATGCTGTCATTGTTAACGGCGGTACGCCGCGAGCAAATGAGATAGGTATGACATTAACCGCGGGTATGGCGGTTAACTTACTTTCTGGTGAGTGCCGACCGCTGAGTCAGTTGCAGGATGTGGTCGCGATGGCGGGCATCGGACATCCCCCGCGTTTTTTTGCTACGCTGCGTGAGGCTGGCGTCAGCATTGCACGTGAAATCGCTTTTGCTGACCATCAATCGTACCAGCCAGAACAGCTCGGATCGCTGACTCAGGATACCACGCAGCCGCTGCTAATGACGGAAAAAGATGCCGTGAAATGTAAGGCGTTCGCTCAGGGTAACTGGTGGTTTCTGCCGGTCGATGCCGTGCTCGCTGAGCCCCACGGCACGCAGTTGCTCGACAAACTGGAAAATGTGCTTAAGCAACATACTGGTAGCAGAGCGTAAATCGGCTCGTACCACGGTTTTAGATATCTCTTGAAGGTATCGCCATAGTAGATCGCTGCCATAGCGAGAAAGAAAATGTCGGTCATAGATTGGCCCATAACGTTGGCAAATTTTTCGCAGAATGAAAGCGGTGATGATGGGATAGAAGAGTAAAGCGTTTGCGCCATGGATGGCGCAATCCGAGCGTACAGGGATGTATTTACAGCGTCTTTACGATCTACCCATCATCATCGTCCAGCGGGCTTTGCCAGCACCCTCAGCCGGTCATCGATCGGCCAAAGATGGAGGAAGCATGGATCACCGTTTACTTGAGATTGTTGCCTGTCCTGTTTGTAATGGTCGGCTGTATTTTAATAAAGAGAAACTGGAGCTGATATGCAAGGTCGATGGTTTGGCCTATCCGGTTCGTGATGGCATCCCCGTGTTGCTGGAAAACGAGGCGCGTAAACTCGGCGCGGACGAGATAACACAATGACTTTTACCGTAATCATTCCTGCGCGTTTTGCGTCAAGCCGACTGCCCGGTAAGCCGCTGGCGGACATCAACGGCAAACCGATGGTCGTCCATGTGATGGAACGGGCGTTGGAATCGGGTGCGCAGCGCGTTATTGTCGCTACCGATCATCCCGATGTTGAAACGGCTGTGCGGCAGGCTGGCGGTGAAGTGTGTCTGACCCGCGCCGATCATAATTCCGGCACGGAGCGTCTGGCTGAAGTCATCGAGCGCTACGGTTTTACCGACGATGACATCATCGTTAACGTTCAGGGCGATGAACCACTCATTCCTTCCGTGATCATTCGTCAGGTGGCGGAAAACCTCGCAGCCAGTAAAGCGGGAATGGCAACGCTGGCGGTGCCGATTGAAACCAGCGAAGAAGCATTCAACCCGAATGCAGTAAAAGTGGTTACCGACGCCGAGGGATACGCGCTGTATTTTTCCCGTGCGACGATTCCCTGGGACAGAGAGCGTTTTGCTCAGTCTAAGGAAACCATTGGCGATCATTTCCTGCGTCATATCGGCATCTATGCCTACCGTGCGGGTTTTGTGCGCCGTTATGTCAGTTGGGCCCCGAGCCAACTGGAGCAAATCGAATTACTGGAGCAGCTGCGCGTGCTGTGGTACGGCGAGAAGATTCACGTTGCGGTTGCGAAAGCGGTGCCTAGCGTCGGCGTTGATACGCCAGAAGATCTGGCCCGCGTACGGCACGTCATGGCGAATCAGTAAGATCTATCACGCTATGCTGCGATAAATACGTCATGGGGGAGTCTATTCTTGCCGGAATAGATTTTCTCCATGACGTTTTTTCTTTATACGACATATTATCTTTTAAATTATTTAGCAATTATTTAGATAAGCATTCTTAAAAATTCTTAAATTACGCTACGCCGCTTATTTCGCAGATGATTTATTTCCATTCTGGGTTGATGAGTAGCGGGTGGAACTTTTATTTTCATATTTAAATGCTACTATCAATTCGCCATGTTTTTGCATGGCGTTTTTGTTATTTCAACTAAGGACGGTAATGATATGAATGCTAAACGTTATATCGCAAAAATTTTTCTCGGCGGTATGCTGATGGGAGCTGCGGCGGGCAGCAGCGCGGCGGTGTATTACATGGCGCCCAACGGCAATGACGCGAATAACGGCAGTAAAAACTCCCCCTGGAAAACGATCGATCGCGCGCAGAAAACATTAAATCCCGGCGACCGCCTGTGGATCCGTGGCGGTAAATACGTGTTTACCAAGGGACTGAACGTCTGTGCAACGCGTACTGATGTGGTGAACGCGATTACGCTGAATAAGAGCGGTACCGAAGGCAAACGTATTGAGTATTGGGCATACAGCGGAGAAGTGCCCGTATTTGATTTCAGCCAGATGCAGGATGATTGCCGCGTCAAAGGCTTCAACGTTGTGGCAGATTGGATCTCTCTGAAAGGGCTGGAAATAACCGGTGTTCCACAGCGTAATAACCTGAACCATGAATCCTGGGGTGTGTGGATTCGGGGCAGCAATAATATATTCGAACAGTTAAATATTCACCATATTATGGGTACGGGTTTGTTTATCCAGCGTGGGGGATATAACCTGGTATTGAATAGCGACTCTCACCATAATTACGATCCGCTGACATCGAATGGTGCAGGCCAAAGTGGAGATGGATTTGGTGCGCATATCCCGGCGAATCAGCCAGGTAATATTTTCCGCGGTTGCCGCGCATGGTCAAACTCGGATGATGGCTTCGATTTAATTAATGCCTATTCTCCGGTGCTGATTGAAAACTCCTGGGCCTGGTCACACGGTTATTTGCCGGGGACGACGCAGTCTCTGCCGGCAGGTAATGGTAATGGTTTTAAAATCGGTGGCTACGGTGGCGTTTATGTGGCAAATGCGGTGAAACATACCGTGCGTAACTCGGTTGCGTTTTTAAATAAAGCGGCCGGTTTTTATGCTAACCACCATCCGGTAGCGAACGATTTCTTTAACAACACGGGCTATAAAAATAACCCCAACTTTAATATCCGCGGTATTGATGCAAACGGAAAAGCGATTGGATTGGGTACGCTACGCAATAACGTTTCTCATGGTGGTAAAGATCTGTCGTTCTCCGATGGAGCGAACATGCGCTATAACTCATGGGATCTGAAAATTGCGGTATCAGATTCTGATTTCGAGAGCGTTTCCGTGACCGGATGGGATGCGCCGCGTCAGGCTGATGGCAGTTTGCCGGTACTGAAGAGCCTGCATCTTGCGTCGGGTAGTGCGCTAATCAACAAGGGTGGAGATGTCAAACTGCCTTACAAAGGTTCAGCGCCAGATCTGGGTGCCTTTGAACGCGAATAATGGCGGCGTGTTAATTCACTAGCCTGTCACTCACGATGTTCCCTGCTCGTCAGCAGAGAACATCGCTGCAACAACTCCGGCAGGGCGTGTTCCCTGTCGGAGTTGATCCCCGCTTACACTCTAAATAATTCGAGTTTCAGGACAAAACGTTAGCGCTTTGAGCAATGCAGATGCAACTTGAAGTATGACGAGTATATTTGATCTGCGTTGAAGTATTTGTCGCCTGCTCGCCGCATCATGGTGGATGGAGTCATTTGGCTCAACGGAGGTATAGCTGTTTATGGAACAGTTGAAATCGGAGCTTAGCACGGTGTTGGGGGAAAGCCTCAGCCGGCTTGAGCGTATAAGCGAACAGCCCTATGCAGATCTGTATGCCTTGTATGATAAAGAAGGCAACGCCATTCCCTTATTGGCTAAGAGCTATGTATGCCAGGGGGTGGCGCAGCAGGAAGCCTACAAGCTCTCGATGCTGGCGCGTGAGGGGGATGTCCGTTTACCAACCGTTTACGGGCTGGTGTTGACGCAACAGCAGCCTTATCGGGAACTGTTGCTGATTGAGCGCTTGCGTGGCGTGTCGGTGGAGGCGCCACCAAGAAGCGGACAGCGCTGGACGCTGCTGATGGATCAGATTGCTGAAAGCATATTAGCCTGGCACCGAATTGATAGTCATGGTTGCGTTGGTTCTGTCGATAGCACACAGGACAACGATTGGGCTAGCTGGTATCAACAGCGTGTGGAAGTGCTGTGGTCGACGTTGCTCAACGTCAGTGCGCCACAGCTGACGCAACAGGATCGGGGCGTGCTTTATCGCTCTCGCCAGTGTCTGGCGATGCTGTTTGAAGATTTCGAGGATGGCTGTGTGCTGGTACACGGTAATCTTTCGCTGCGCAGCATGTTGAAGGACGCACGTAGCGATCAGCTGTTGGCGATGATTAATCCGGGCATGATGCTGTGGGCGCCCAGAGAGTATGAGCTCTTCCGGCTTTGTGAATCCGGCATGCCGGAGCAGTTGCTTTATCACTACCTGAAACAGGCACCGGTAGCGGAGTCCTTTGTCTACCGACGCTGGTTGTATGCTATCTGGGAAGCCGTGGCCCGCTATATTCACACGGGCCAATTAGACCGTCAGCTCTTTGATGTGGCTTCCCGAGAGCTGTCCCCTTGGCTGGAATGAGTTTGTTGCTGTTCGGCGTTGTGCGGTGTCGTCGAGGTTCCCTTCAGCGATTGCCAGAGGCGACCCAGTGTTTCATACCAGGCGCGTTCGCTGTGTGATAAATAGTAAGCGGATGGAAAAACTTTCTCCCACGGGTTGAGCGCGGACGTGATCGCCATCTGATTCGCCGGAGCCGGAATGGGCGCAAGCCCCTGGGCCTGGAAGAATCGTATGGCGCGAGGCAGGTGGTTGGCCGAGGTCACCAGCAAGAAAGGGCGATCGCCAACAATCTTGGCGGTTGCCGCCGCTTCTTCTTCCGTATCCCTTGGCGTATCCAGAATGACGATATCCTGTGGCGGAATACCCAGGCTTTCTGCTACCAGCGCCGCGGTTTTCGCACTGCTGACAGGGTTACCCTGTGCCGCCCCGCCGGTAAAAATCAATTTTGCGCCGGGGTTGGCATGATACAGGCGAACACCTTCCGTAACGCGCGGTAGGCTGTTGCTGATCAGATTGGAACTGGGTGCCCATTCCGCGTTATAGGTATACCCCCCGCCTAGCACGACGATATAGTCGGCTTTACTCGCCTGCGGCGTTTGCCGCCAGGTTGGGTAGTGTGATTCCAGTGGTAATAACAGCCTATCGGCGACAGGTTGCAGACTGAGCAGAATAAGCGCCAGCCAACTGGCTAATATTATTGTTCTTCCCGTGCGCTGCCGTTGGGTAAACCAGAGCAGCAGCAGGCCGACACCCATCAGAAGCAATAGCAATGGCAGAGGTTGCAGAAGGCCACCGACGAACTTTTTGAGTGTGAAAAGCATAAAATTGCATTCCTTTTGAGTGAAAAAACCGCATCCGGGAAGATATCATGCGGTAAGGCCATTTATTCTAAGCCAGCCTGTGCCAAAATGGCAGGCTGGAAAAATCGCATCGCGCAGACATGTGCTGCACGAGAGCCCCGTTTATATGATGCGGAACAATGACTGATGCAGGATCGCAATTTTAACGATATCGCCGAAAAATTTGCTCAGAATATCTATGGCACAACGAAGGGGAAACTTCGGCTGGCGGTATTGTGGCAGGATCTTAGCGATCTTTTGACCCAGCTTCCGGCACGGCCGTTGCGCATCCTTGATGCGGGGGGCGGTGAAGGGCAGATGGCGTGTCGTCTGGCGGCTTTAGGACATCAGGTATTGTTGTGCGATGTTTCCGATGAGATGATTCAGCGCGCCAAAAATGCGGCAGCAGCGCAGGGCGTCACCCATAATATGCGTTTTGTGCAGTGTGCCGCACAGGATATCGCGCAATATATGGAAAGCCCCGCCGATCTGATATTGTTCCACGCGGTGTTGGAGTGGGTCGCGCAACCGCAGCAGATGCTGAAAATATTGTATGATTGCTTGTCGCCGGGTGGCGCGCTGTCTTTGATGTTTTATAACCATCATGGGCTGTTGATGCGTAACATGGTGCTGGGCAACTTTGATTATGTTCAGGCCGGAATGCCGAAGAATAAACGGCGTTCGCTATCGCCAGATCACCCGCTGGATCCGCAAGCCGTGTACGGCTGGCTTGATGAAATGGGGCTGACTATTAGCGGAAAAACTGGCGTGCGTGTGTTTCATGACTATCTACAGAATAAGCAGCAGCAAATTGATAAATTTGCCGACATTCTGGAGCTCGAGCAGCGGTATTGTCGGCAAGAGCCTTTTGTGAGTTTGGGCCGTTATATCCATGTCATGGCGCATAAACCCCATTTGAAGGATGCATTATGAGTGATTTTTCCCAGACTGTACCCGAACTGGTCGCCTGGGCACGAAAAAACGATTTCTCCATTTCCCTCCCTACTGAACGCCTGGCGTTTTTGATGGCGATCGCCACGCTTAACGGCGAACGCATGGATGGTGAAATGAGTGAAGGGGAGCTGATTGATGCCTTCCGCCATGTGAGTCAGGGATTTGATCAGACGAACGAAACCATTACTATTCGCGCCAATAACGCGATTAACGATCTGGTGCGCCAGCGGTTGCTTAACCGTTTTACCAGCGAACAGGCGGAAGGCAATGCGATTTATCGTCTGACGCCGCTGGGAATTGGCATTACTGATTATTACATTCGGCAGCGTGAGTTCTCGACGCTGCGCCTTTCCATGCAGCTTTCTATCGTGGCGCAGGAGTTAGGCCGTGCGGCTGATGCAGCGGAAGAAGGTGGCGATGAGTTTCACTGGCATCGCAACGTGTTTGCGCCGCTGAAATACTCCGTCGCTGAAATTTTTGACAGTATCGATCTGTCACAGCGTGTAATGGATGAACAGCAACAGGGCGTGAAAGACGATATCGCGGCGTTGTTAAACCAGGACTGGCGTGCCGCGATCAGCAGCTGTGAACAACTGCTGACGGAAACGTCGTCTACGTTGCGTGAATTGCAGGATACGCTGGAAGCCGCAGGCGACAAGTTGCAGGCGAGCCTGTTGAGCATTCAGGATGCGATTATGAATAATGCGCATAATCTGGAATCTGTCGACAAACTGGTGTTTGACCTGCAAAACAAACTCGATCGCATCGTGAGCTGGGGACAGCAGACGATAGATCTGTGGATTGGTTATGACCGCCACGTCCATAAGTTTATCCGTACCGCGATTGATATGGATAAAAACCGCGTCTTTGCCCAGCGCCTGCGTCAGTCGGTGCAGAGCTATTTCGATAGTCCCTGGGCGCTGACGTTCGCCAACGCAGACCGTCTGCTGGATATGCGTGATGAAGAGCTGACGCTACGTAGTGAAGAAGTAACCGGCGAATTGCCGCCGGAGCTGGAATACGAAGAGTTTAGTGAAATGCGCGAGCAGTTGATCGCGTTGGTCGAGCAGGCGCTGCATAAATATAAAGCGCAACAGATTCCGCTGGACTTGGGGGAAGTGATGCGTGAATACCTCGCGCAGCATCCTCGTTCGCGGCATTTTGATGTTGCCCGAATCGTGGTCGACCAGGCAGTACGCCTGGGCGTAGCCGAAGCTGATTTCACCGGATTACCTGCATTGTGGCGGGCAATCAATGATTACGGAGCCAAGGTGCAGGCCCATGTCATCGACAAATATTGAACAATTTATGCCAGTGAAGCTGGCAACCGCGCTGTCGAATAACCTCTTTCCTGCGCTGGACAGCCAATTGCGTGCCGGGCGTCATATTGGCATTGAAGAGCTGGAGAACCACGTCTTTCTGATGGATTTCCAGGAAGTGCTGGAGGAATTCTACAGCCGCTACAACGTGGAGCTGATTCGCGCGCCGGAAGGTTTTTTCTATCTGCGTCCGCGTTCCACTACGCTTATCCCCCGTTCTGTGCTGTCTGAGCTGGATATGATGGTAGGGAAAATTCTCTGCTATCTCTACCTGAGCCCGGAGCGTTTGGCGCACGAAGGCATTTTCAGCCAGCAAGAGCTGTATGAAGAACTGCTGAGTCTGGCGGATGAAAGCAAGCTGTTGAAGCTGGTTAACCAGCGTTCTACCGGTTCCGATCTGGATCGCCAAAAGCTGCAGGAAAAAGTCAGAACCTCGCTTAACCGCTTACGTCGGTTAGGCATGATCTACTTTATGGGAAATGACAGCAGCAAATTCAGAATTACCGAATCGGTGTTCCGTTTCGGCGCTGATGTACGCAGCGGCGATGATGCCCGCGAAGCGCAGTTGCGCATGATTCGTGATGGTGAAGCGATGCCTGTTGAAGGTAGTTTGTCGCTGAAAGATGACAGCGACGATAACGATCGCACCGATGATACCGCGCCAGAAACGGGCGAGGATGAATAAGAGCTTATCCCATTAGAGCTATTTTATTTGTCATTTTGAACCTGGGCAGTGCTCGAAATCCTCACGTACTACGTGTACGCTCCGGTTTCTGCGCGCTGTCCGTGTCCAAACTGACTGCACCAATAACGCCTACTGGGATGGGCTCTCAGTGTTGAGGATGAACAGGAATGATTGAACGCGGTAAATTTCGCTCACTAACGCTGGTCAACTGGAACGGCTTTTTCGCCCGCACCTTCGATCTGGATGAACTGGTTACTACGCTATCCGGCGGTAACGGCGCAGGGAAATCCACTACGATGGCCGCCTTTATTACGGCGCTGATCCCTGACCTGACGCTGCTGCACTTCAGAAACACCACCGAAGCCGGTGCTACCAGCGGTTCTCGCGATAAAGGTCTGCACGGTAAATTACGTGCCGGTGTCTGCTATTCCACGTTGGATGTCGTTAACTCGCGCCATCAGCGCGTGTTGGTTGGCGTTCGCCTCCAGCAGGTTGCAGGGCGTGATCGTAAAGTCGATATCAAACCTTTCACCATTCAGGGATTACCGACGGCGATACAGCCGACGCAAATCCTGACGCAGGTGGTCGGCGATCGCCAGGCGCGGGTGCTCTCATTGCAGGAGCTGAAAGATCGCGTCGAGGAGATGGAAGGCGTTCAGTTCAAGCAGTTTAACTCCATCACCGATTATCACTCGCTGATGTTTGATTTAGGCGTAGTGCCGCGTCGCCTGCGTTCTGCCTCCGATCGCAGCAAGTTCTATCGTCTGATCGAAGCCTCGCTGTACGGCGGTATTTCCAGCGCCATCACTCGCTCGCTGCGTGACTATTTGCTGCCGGAAAACAGCGGTGTGCGCAAAGCGTTCCAGGATATGGAAGCGGCGCTGCGTGAGAACCGTATGACGCTGGAAGCGATTCGCGTTACCCAGTCCGATCGCGATCTGTTTAAGCACCTGATTTCTGAAGCGACGTCCTATGTTGCCGCCGACTACATGCGGCACGCCAATGAGCGTCGTATTCATCTGGATGGCGCGCTGGAATTGCGCCGAGATCTGTTCTCCAGCCGTAAGCAGCTGTCGAGCGAACAGTACCGTCATGTGGAAATGGCGCGAGAACTCGCGGAGCAGAGCGGTGCGGAAGGCGATCTGGAAACGGATTATCAGGCAGCCAGCGACCACCTGAATCTGGTGCAAACCGCGATGCGCCAGCAGGAAAAAATCGAGCGTTATAACGCCGATCTGGAAGAACTAAGCTATCGCCTCGAAGAACAGAACGAGGTGGTAGAAGAAGCGCGTGAGCAGCAGGCGGAAAACGAAGAGCGAGCCGACGCAGCCGAACTGGAAGTGGATGAGCTGAAAAGCCAGCTTGCCGATTATCAACAGGCGCTGGACGTACAGCAAACGCGTGCCATTCAGTACCAGCAGGCGCAACAGGCGTTGGAGCGCGCTCGCACATTGTGTCAGTTGCCGGATTTAACGGCAGATAACGCGGACGAGTGGCTGGACAGCTATCAGGCGAAAGAACAGGAAGCGACAGAAATTCTGCTGATGCTGGAGCAGAAACTGAGCGTGGCCGATGCGGCGCACGGCCAGTTTGAGCAAGCCTATCAGCTGGTGAGCAAGATTGCCGGTGCGGTGAATCGTGATGAAGCCTGGCAGGTTGCCCGCGATTTGCTGCGTGACAGCTCTTCGCAACGCTATCAGGCGGAGCGGGTACAGCCGTTACGGATGCGCCTGTCCGAGCTTGAACAGCGCCTGCGTGAGCAGCAGGATGCCGAGCGGCTATTGCAGGATTTCAGCAAGCGTAATGGTCAGGATTATCAACCAGAAGAGCTGGAATCGCTCCAGCAAGAGCTTGATGCCCGCATTGAAAGCCTGTCATCACTGGTGGCGGAGGCGGGTGAGCGCCGTATGGCGCTGCGTCAGGAACTGGAGCAAATCCAGCAGCGCATTCAGAAACTGACGGCGCGTGCGCCAGTCTGGCTAGCTGCGCAGGAAATGCTGACGCAGTTGAGTGAACAGAGCGGCGAAACGTTTGAAGATAGCCGCCAGGTGACGGAGTTCATGCAGCAGTTGCTTGAACGCGAGCGTGAAACCACGGTTGAGCGTGACGATATTGCCGCCCGCAAGCGGCAGATCGAAGCGCAGATTGAGCGGCTGAGTCAGCCCGGTGGTTCAGAAGATCCGCGCCTGAATGCGTTGGCGGAACGCTTTGGCGGCGTCTTGCTGTCTGAAATTTATGATGACGTGACGTTGGATGATGCGCCGTACTTCTCGGCGCTTTATGGTCCCTCTCGCCATGCCATTGTCGTGTCCGATCTCTCGTTGGTGCGCGATCAGCTTGCGGGTCTGGAAGACTGCCCGGAAGACCTGTATCTGATCGAGGGCGACCCGCAGTCGTTTGATGACAGCGTGTTTGCCGTTGAAGAACTGGAACGCGCGGTGGTGGTGAAAGTCGCGGAGCGCCAGTGGCGTTATTCGCGCTTCCCGGAAGTGCCGCTGTTTGGTCGCGCCGCGCGAGAAATGCGTTTGGAAAGCCTGCGCGATGAGCGCGAAGCGCTGGCCGAACAGTATGCGACGTTGTCGTTTGACGTGCAGAAAACGCAGCGCCTGCACCAGTCTTTCAGCCGTTTCATTGGTACGCATCTGGCGGTCGTTTTTGATGAAGATCCTGAAGCGGAAATTCGTACGCTCAGTTCCCGTCGCGGCGAGCTGGATCGTGCGATGGCCAGCTTTGATGGCGAAAACCAGCAGCAGCGTCAGCAGTACGAGCAGGCGAAAGAAGCCAGCGTACAGCTGAATAAACTGATTCCGCGGATTAGCCTGCTTTGTGACGAGACGTTGCAAGATCGCGTGGAGGAGATTCGTGCGGAGCTGGATGAGACCGAAGAGTCTGCCCGCTTCATTCAACAGCACGGTGCGACGCTGGCTAAGCTGGAACCGCTGGTTTCTGTCTTGCAAAGCGACCCGCAGCAGCATGAGCAGTTGCAGGAAGATTATACTCAGGCGCAGAACGCACAGCGGCAGGCAAAACAGCAGGCGTTTGCGCTGACCGAAGTTGTACAGCGTCGTGCGCACTTCAGCTATGCCGATTCGGCCGGCATGCTGGGTGAAAATGCCGGTTTGAACGACAAACTGCGCCATCGTCTGGAACTGGCTGAGGCGGAGCGGACAAAAGCGCGCGAGCAGCTTCGCCAGCATCAGGCACAGCTGACGCAGTACAGTCAGGTTCAGGCATCGCTGAAAAGTTCTTACGATGCCAAACAGGATATGCTGAAGGAGCTGACGCAAGAACTTCAGGATATCGGCGTACGTGCGGATACCGACGCCGAAGAACGTGCTCGCCAGCGCCGTGATGAGCTGCATGCGGCATTAAGCACCAACCGTTCGCGGCGTAATCAGCTGGAAAAACAGATTACGTTCTGTGAAGCCGAAATGGACGGTTTGCAGAAGAAATTGCGCAAGCTGGAGCGCGATTATCACCAGATGCGCGAGCAGGTTGTCACCGCGAAAGCGGGCTGGTGTGCGGTTATGCGTTTGGTGAAAGATAACGGCGTTGAACGCCGTCTGCACCGTCGCGAGCTGGCGTACATGGAAGGCGATGAACTGCGCTCTATGTCGGATAAAGCGCTGGGTGCGCTGCGTCTGGCGGTGGCGGACAACGAGCATCTGCGCGATGTGCTGCGGCTTTCGGAAGATCCGAAGCGGCCAGAGCGTAAGATCCAGTTCTACATTGCTGTTTACCAGCATCTGCGTGAGCGTATTCGTCAGGATATTATCCGCACCGATGACCCGGTGGAAGCGATTGAGCAGATGGAAATCGAGCTTAACCGTCTGACTGAAGAGCTGACGGCGCGTGAACAGATGCTGGCAATCAGCTCACGCAGCGTGGCAAACATCATTCGTAAAACGATCCAGCGTGAGCAGAACCGCATTCGGATGTTGAACCAGGGGCTGCAAGCGGTGGCGTTTGGTCAGGTGAAGAGTGTTCGTCTCAACGTCAACGTGCGGGAAACGCATACCACGCTGCTTAATGTGTTATCCGAACAGCAGGAAATGCATCAGGATCTGTTTAACAGCAACCGTCTGACCTTTTCGGAAGCGCTGGCAAAACTGTATCAGCGTCTGAATCCTGAGATTGATATGGGACAGCGCACGCCGCAAACGATCGGCGAAGAGCTGCTGGACTACCGAAACTACCTTGAAATGGAAGTTGAGGTTAACCGTGGTGCGGATGGCTGGCTGCGGGCGGAAAGTGGGGCGCTGTCGACCGGGGAAGCGATTGGTACCGGGATGTCGATTCTGGTCATGGTGGTGCAGAGCTGGGAAGAAGAGTCTAAACGCCTGCGCGGCAAAGATATTATTCCATGCCGTCTGCTCTTCCTCGATGAGGCGGCGCGTCTGGATGCCAAATCGATCGCCACGCTGTTCGAGCTTTGCGATCGTCTGGAGATGCAGTTGGTCATCGCGGCACCGGAAAATATCAGCCCCGAGAAAGGAACCACCTATAAGCTGGTGCGTAAAGTCTACCAGAACAACGAGCACGTCCATGTGGTCGGGCTGCGTGGTTTCGGAGCGGAAGCGCCTGAGACGCAGGAGCAAGCTTCGTAGTAGGGCACAATAAATTTTATCGTTGCAAACCTTGCAGCACTTTTCCTCTATAATGATAAAGTCGCTTTTTTAAGCGGCTTTATTTTTTTCATAAAAAACTACATAAAGAAAATGCGGACGGCGAATAGGTTCATCAAACTCGCAAGATAATAACCAGAAGAAGAAGCAAAAATATTTTTCTCTTTATATACTGACGGTAAAACGTTTGCAGGCCGTAAAAGGATTCGCGGTTGTATATTGTACAGTGGTGGCCGTAAATAACGGACGCTATATAAAAAACGATCATATTTCATTCTTTATCGTTTTCTACAATGGAAAACGAAAGCCAGTGTGACCGTATGCGAGCGAACTCGGTTTGTTATTTCCATGTTCAACGTGGATTGTCGTAAAAGCATAGTGATTAATAAGTACAGGGGATAAATGGATGTTGTTGTTACATAAACGAAAAATGGTCAGGCTGCTGTTGCGCGTGGGTTGTATTTGGGTCGGAAGCCTGTCTCCTTCGTTTTCGGTGCTGGCAGCATCTCCGACGGTGGTATCCGGCTTAGCACAAAGCTCGGGCGCGGTGTCTGTAGAAAATAGCCGGGCAGGGCTTCTGGCTGCGCTGCCGCACGGTATGACGGTACATTATCTCTCTGATTTATCATCGCTTTATGCCCAACATCAGATGCAACCTATGTGGGCGGATAACCGCGCGGTGCAACAGTTTCAGCAGCAACTTGCCGAAGTGGCGATCGCTGGTGTACAACCGCAGTTCACTACGTGGGTGACCTGGCTGACCGATCCGCAATTGACCGGGTTTGCGCGTGATGTCGTGTTATCTGATGCGATGCTGGGTTATTTGCAGTTCGTTTCTGGGGTGGAGCGTAGCGGCAATGACTGGCTGTACAGCAGCGTGCCTTATCGTTTGCAATCGCCAGCGCTGAATATTGTTTCTCAATGGCAACAGGCCGTGAAATCGGGCACTAGCGCAGCCTATGTGGTTTCTCTGGCACCGCAGCACTCGCAGTACGCCAAAATGCATGAGGCGCTGAAGACGATGCTGACGGACAACCGTCCGTGGCCGAGTCTGAATCTGACGGAATCTCTGCGTCCAGAACAGCAGAGCCGGGAGCTGGCGGTACTGCGTGAAATTCTGCAGCGTACCGGCATGCTGTCGTCAACGGAGAGCATTACGCTGTTTAACGAAAATACCGCCGCGACGACGATACCGACAGGCCAGTCTCCTCTGGTCGAGAGCGGTGCTGAGGTTGGCGATCGTTATACGGGTGAACTGGTTGAAGCGGTTAAACGCTTCCAGCATTGGCAAGGGCTGGAGGACGACGGCGTCATTGGTAAGCGTACTCGCGATTGGCTCAATGTGTCCCCGCAAATGCGTGCGACGCTGCTTGCGCTGAATATTCAGCGTCTGCGCCTACTGCCGGATAATGTGCACACCGGTATTATGGTGAATATCCCCAATTATTCGCTGATCTATTATCAGGATGGTGCTGAGCGTTTATCGTCGCGCGTCATTGTTGGGCAGCCTAAGCGTAAGACGCCGTTGATGAGTAGCTCGTTGTATAACGTGGTGGTCAATCCGCCGTGGAATGTCCCGACGACGCTAACCCGGCAGGACATCATTCCTAAAGTGGTGCGCGATCCCGGTTATCTACAGCGTCATGGCTATACGGTGTTGTCCGGCTGGAGCCAGGATGCAGAAGCGATCGATCCCTCAATGATTGATTGGCAGGTGGTCTCAGCTGAGCGCTTCCCTTATCGCCTGCGTCAGGCGCCTGGTGCGAATAACTCGCTGGGACGCTATAAATTCAATATGCCAAATTCGGAAGCCATTTATCTGCACGACACGCCTAATCACAATCTGTTCCAGCGTGATATTCGAGCGCTGAGCTCCGGCTGTGTGCGAGTTAATAAGGCATCGGAATTGGCTAGCATGCTATTGCAGGATGCGGGATGGAATAATAGTCGTATTTCTTCCACGCTGGATCAGGGGAATACCACCTTTGTTTCAATGAAACACCGGATCCCGGTCAATCTCTATTATCTGACGGCCTGGGTAGCAGAAGATGGCAGGCCGCAGTTCCGCACAGATATTTACAATTATGATGATACCGCCCGAGCGGGGACGAAAGTGCTCTCCAGAGCAGGGCTGCTGCTTCAGTAAGTATTGAAAATACGGACATTAGTTGTATTGGTATTTTATCGTTTTGCGGGGGATCGATGCGATCTCCCGCAAACCCGTAAGCAAAGCGGGTTGACTCACTTTTCTCTGGCAGTTAAGGTTCAAGGCGGTGCGTTTTGCGCCCCCCCTTTTATACTTATTACCGTTTTTTAGCCAGGGTACCTGTTCTATGGATCACATTGACAATCATCGCCGTAAGTGGCTTGCACTGGGTGGTGCCGCGTTTGGTATCGCACTGCTTCCCGGTCAGGCATTTGCAACGTTATCTACGCCCCGACCACGAATTTTGACGCTGGACAATCTGAATACCGGAGAACGGCTAAAAACGGAATTTTTTGATGGTAAACGGTATAACAAATCAGAACTCTCCCGCCTGAATCACTTTTTCCGCGATTATCGCGCCAATAAAGTCAAAACGATTGACCCCCAACTTTTCGATCAGCTTTATCGTTTACAGGTTATGCTGGGCACCAATAAGCCCGTACAGCTGATTTCTGGTTATCGCGCGATAGATACGAATAATGAATTGCGTGCGCATAGCAGAGGTGTGGCAAAGCAGAGCTACCACACGAAGGGGCAGGCGATGGATTTCCATATTGAAGGCGTTCAACTGGCCAACATTCGTAAAGCGGCGATGAAGATGCGTGCCGGCGGCGTTGGTTACTACCCACGCAGCGATTTCGTTCACATCGATACCGGCCCGGTTCGTACCTGGTAATTCGCTACCGCAGCACTAAATTTTTTTCTGATACGGCTCGCTTACAGCGCGAGCCGATCAGTTTATTCAACATGGAGTGATATGAAATATCAAATTGTCCCAGTGACGGCATTTAGCCAGAACTGCACGTTGTTATGGTGTGAAAAAACAAATGAAGCAGCGATTGTCGATCCCGGTGGCGATGCAGAGAAAATTAAACGCGCCGTTGCAGACGCAGGGATTTCGGTTAAGCAGATTTTGTTAACGCACGGACATCTGGATCATGTAGGTGCGGCAGCGGAATTGGCCGAGCACTATCAGGTAGCGATTATTGGCCCGCAGATTGAAGATGCCTTCTGGCTGGAAGGGTTACCGGCACAAAGCCGGATGTTTGGTCTGGAAGAGTGTGCGCCGCTGACGCCATCACGCTGGTTGCAGGAAGGTGATGAGGTCAGTGTGGGCGAGACGACACTGGCGGTTTTCCACTGTCCTGGCCATACACCGGGCCACATTGTTTTCTTTGATGCGGAATCGCGTCTGGCTCAGGTGGGCGACGTTATTTTCAACGGTGGTGTAGGGCGCACTGATTTTCCACAGGGAGATCATCAGGCGTTGATGGCGTCCATCAAGAATAAGCTGCTGCCGCTAGGGGACGATGTGACATTTATTCCGGGGCACGGCCCGATGTCAACGTTAGGACATGAGCGCAAAACGAATCCTTTCCTGCGTGAAGATGCCGCGATTTGGTAGTTTCTGTACTTTTTATCAGTAAGGGCAGAAATGAAAAAGCCGACACCAGTGTCGGCTTTTTTGATCGCTAAACGATCAGAGTACGGCAACAATCGCTTCGCAAAGCGGTGCCATGTTTTCCGGCGTCATTCCTGCAACGTTGACACGCCCAGAATTCACCGCGTAAACGCCGAATTCGTCACGTAGACGCAGAACCTGCTCTTTGGTCAAGCCGCTGAATGAGAACATCCCATTCTGGTCGATGATGAAGGAAAAATCCTGCTGCGCGCCTTTTTCCTGCAAGGTATTCACGAACAGCTGACGCATACGCTGGATGCGTTCGCGCATTGCCGTCAATTCCTGCTCCCAAATGGCTTTCAGCGCCTCGTTGCCCAGAATGGTAGCCACAACGGTCGCACCGTGTGACGGTGGGTTAGAGTAGTTTGCGCGAATAGCGGCTTTCACCTGACTGAATGCTTTGTCTGCCGTTGCGGCATCGGCAGCAACCAGTGTGCAGGCACCGACGCGCTCATTGTACAAACCGAAGTTTTTAGAGTACGAGCTGCATACGATCAGTTCATCGTGCTTCGCGGCGAAAATACGTAGACCTTCCGCATCTTCTTCCAGACCGCGGGCAAAGCCCTGATAGGCGAAGTCAAACAGCGGCAGCCAGCCTTTCGCTACCGACAGTTCGGCCAGCTTAGCCCACTGTTCAGCAGTAGGATCGATACCGGTTGGGTTATGGCAACAGCCGTGGAACAGCACCACGTCACCCGCTTGGGCAGCGTTCAGGCTATTCAGCAAGCCATCAAAATCCAATGCGTGGTTCGCTGCATCGTAGTAGTCATACTGGCACACTTCCAAACCGACAGCAGAGAAGACGTTGTTGTGATTTGGCCAGGTTGGGTTGCTGATCCAAATGCGTTTTGCGGACGTCTGATTGGCAATGAAATCCGCTGCTACGCGCAACGCCCCGGTTCCGCCTGGGGTTTGTGCTGTACGAGCACGTTTGCTAGCAATAATGGCGTTCTGCTTGCCAAACAATAGCTCCTGCGTGCACTGACCGAATGCTGGCAGACCGTCAATGCCCAGATAGTTCTTGGTGGTTTCATTTTCCAGCAGATACTGTTCTGCTTTTTTTACGCTGGTCAGAACCGGGGTTTTGCCGGTTTCATCTTTATAGACACCAATACCCAGATTGATTTTATTCGCGCGGTCATCGGCGCGGAAAAGATCGGTCAGCCCGAGAATAGGATCGGCCGGTGCGGCAGAGATATTTTCAAACATTGCCAGAATGTTCCATAACTGAGATGAAATAAGAATTCTCAGAGTACCGTCAGTAAAAGGCTTTGCCAACCGTTGATGTCAAAAAGAAAGGGAAATAACAGGGAGAAGGAGAGAGACGAAATAAAAGACTGGTTAGGTGAGAATAATTGGCGCAGCGTGGCGTAAAGCTGAAACAAAAAAACGCGTGGAGTATTTTTCAACGTCGCGGGTGACGGTCCGGAAAGAGGACTATCTGGCACGCAATAAAAAAGACAGAGCCGAAGCCCTGTCTTTTCATGCAATACGAACGATTAACTCGTTACGTTATGCTGCGATGACTTAGAACTGGTAAGTCAGGCCAACAGCAACTTTATCGTCGTCGTTCAGGCCGTAGGCATTGTCAGACTTGATCAGATTGATGTCATATTCGGTGTAAACAGACATGTTTTTGTTGAATGCATAGGTTGCACCCAGGCTTACATATTTGGTGATGTAAGCGTTTTTGTTGTTTGCATCATCTTTAGCTTTGCCAGAAACGTAAGCCAGAGATGGAGTCAGACCGAAATCAAAGTTGTATTGAGCAACAGCTTCAAAGATTTTGGTTTTGTCTGCAAAGTCAGTAGTAACGCCGTTTACAGTTTTACCGATGTAGCTAACATTGCGGTATTCACCATATGTAGCAGCCAAGTATACGTTGTTAGCGTCATATTTCAGGCCAGTAGCCCAAGCTTCAGCTTTTTTACCGCGACCAGATGCCAGTGCATTCTGTTCATCAGTACGGTTAACTGCAGCGTAAGAACCAACAATGCCTAAGCCAATGTCAGATTCGTAGGAAGAAGAAATACCCCAGCCGTCGCCGTTCTGAGTATCGATATCAGAACCATTGGCATTACTACGGTTGTTAAGGGTGTCTTTGCTGTTTTTACCTTGGTATTGAACAGCGAAGTTCCAGCCATCAACCAGACCGAAGAAGTTTTTATTACGGTAGGTAGCAACACCGGTAGAACGGCCAGTCAGGAAGTTATCAGAGTTAGACTGATCGCCCCCCCACTCAGGCAGGACGTCAGTCCAAGCCAGTGCGTCGTATGCAATACCCAGGTTACGACCATAGTCGAAAGAACCGTAGTCAGCGAATTTCAGACCAGCAAAGGCATAACGAGTTTTGTCACTTTTGCCGCCGTCTGCTTCAGCGTTACGTGCGCTGAATTCATATTCAAAACGACCGTAACCAGTCAGTTCGCTGCTGATCTGAGTTTCACCTTTGAAGCCTAAACGAGCGTAAGTTTTGTCGCCATCGTTTTTGCTGTCATCAGAGAAATAGTGTTTAGCGGTAACTTTACCAGTCAGATCCAGCTTGTTGCCGTCTTTGTTATAAACTTCTGCTGCGTTGGCTGTGCCCGCGACTAACAGAGCTGGGATTACTACTGCAAGAATGTTGCGTTTCATCATTATTACCCTCATTGGTGTTATTTAGACACCTGCCACTGCCATAAATAATTCTTTACGGAACTATTCCTGAAAGTTTGGTGTCTTCCTGTGTCTGAACGCAGTTTTCCATTCGCTCGCGAGTTAATCCACCCTAAAGATGCTACAAACTTCGTAATCGAGTAACAAATGGAAATAATGTGTGTCTAAATGTAAATTTCAGGGAACTTTGTGAGACATAACAAAAATTAAAAAAAAAGAGCCGGGAAACCCGACTCTTCTTTTCTACATATTTGTTTTACTTATATTAAATTTTTATTTAGAAACTGGCGTTCCTTGGTGTGCGTGGGAAAGGAATCACATCGCGCACATTTTGTACACCGGTAACATAGGCAATCAGTCGTTCAAAACCTAAACCGAAACCGGAATGTGGAATGGTGCCGTAACGACGTAAATCACGATACCACCAGTAGTCTTCTTTATTCAGTCCCATCTCTTCCAGACGGCTATCTAACTCTGCCAGACGCTCTTCACGCTGAGAGCCGCCGATGATTTCACCGATTCCCGGTGCCAGAACATCCATCGCGGCAACGGTTTTACCGTCGTCGTTCATACGCATATAGAAAGCTTTGATGTCTTTCGGGTAGTTCTTAACGACAACCGGTGCTTTGAAGTGCTGCTCTGCCAGATAACGTTCATGTTCGGAGGAGAGGTCAACGCCCCAGTAAACCGGGTTCTCGAACTGTTTTCCGCAGTTCAGCAGGATTTCGACGGCGTCGGTGTAATCCACCTGAGCGAAATCGGAGCTGACGAATTTTTCCAGACGGGTTATGGCCTCTTTATCAACACGCTCGGCAAAGAACGCCATATCATCGGCACGCTCGTTCAGCACGGCCTGGAAAACATATTTCAGCAGGTTTTCAGCCAGACCTGCGACATCATCCAGCGTGGCGAAAGCAACTTCCGGTTCGATCATCCAAAACTCGGCCAGGTGGCGGCTGGTGTTGGAGTTTTCCGCGCGGAACGTTGGGCCAAAGGTATACACGTTGGACAGCGCACAAGCGTAAGTTTCGCCATTCAACTGGCCAGATACGGTCAGGAATGCTTCTTTGCCGAAGAAATCTTCACTGAAATCCACTTTACCCTGTTCGGTACGCGGCAGGTTTTCCAGATCGAGGGTGGAAACACGGAACATTTCGCCCGCGCCTTCGGTATCAGATGCGGTAATCAGCGGGGTAGATACCCAGAAGTAGCCGTTCTCGTGGAAGAAGCGGTGAATCGCCTGCGCCAGCGTATGACGAACGCGCGCAACGGCACCGATCAGATTCGTGCGCGGACGCAAATGCGCCACTTCACGCAAGTATTCGATACTGTGACGCTTTGCCGCCATCGGATAGGTATCGGGATCGTCAACCCAGCCGACGACGTTGACGTTGGTGGCTTGCAGCTCGAAGCTCTGGCCTTCGCCCGGAGAGGCGACGACGTTACCGGTGATTTCTACGGAGCAACCGGTGGTCAGTCGCAGTACATCATCCTGATAATTGGAGAGATTATTATTAACGACAGCCTGTAACGGATTAAAGCAGGAGCCGTCATAAACGGCGATAAAGGAGATACCGGCTTTAGAATCTCTCCGGGTACGTACCCAGCCGCGCACGGTGACTTCGCTGTCAACGGCGACACGGCCTTGCAGTACATCGACTACAGGCACTACGCTCATAAAATTCTCTCTTTAATTAATCGTGTTTAAGAAATATATCGTGGTTAAAACGCCAAATGGCCCAATCCGAGCCATTTGCTATGTTACTTGTGATGCAACAGGACACAAGCAGAAATCACTGGAATGGCGCGAAGTTTTCGCTCATCACAGTGAATCTGCTGCAAAGTTGGTCAATACCCGTCATCCTTCAAGTTGCATGTGCGTTGGCTACGCTACTCGGCACACTAACGTGTACCTCGCCCCGTTGGGGCCGCTGCAAGCAGCGTTCAAATCTGCCTCTGGCAGATTTGTCAGTCACCCGAATCACTTACTGGAGTAAGCTCATCGGGATTCCTTCTCTTGCCGCCTGCCTGAAACTCGAATTATTTAGGGTATTAGAGGATAAGAGGGACGTTTCAACTGGCCTTTTTCACGCGGGGTAAGTCAAACGCTTTGCGTAACTCACACACGAAGTTCTGATCTTGGCAGATGGTTTTACCCGGACTATCGGAGAGCTTTGCCACCGGCTTGCCGTTGCATTCCACCAGTTTGATGACGATATTCAGCGGCTTCACGCCGGGGATATCACACGTCAGGCGCGTGCCGATACCAAACACCAGATTCACGCGTTGCCCGAAATGGCGATACAGCGTCAGCGCTTTATCCAGATTCAGATTATCGGAGAAGACCAGCGTTTTGCTCATCGGATCGATATTCAGGCGCTGATAATGTGCGATGGCTTTCTCTCCCCAATCGACCGGATCGCCGGAATCGTGACGCAGCCCCTGATAGGCTTCGGCGAACGGTAAGTCGAAATCGCGCAGGAAGGCATCCATAGTGATGCAGTCTGTCAATGCGATGCCTAAATGCGAGGGATATTCATGCAGCCACATTTGCAGCGCGGCACGCTGGCTGTTTGCCAGCGTCGGACTGATCTGCTGATGCGCCTGAAACCACTCGTGCGCCTGCGTGCCGACAGGTGTGATGCCCAAACGGCGTGCCAGATCATAATTACTGGTGCCGATGAGGTAAGGGAAATCAGCTTGCAGTGCCGTCACAATCGTCTGCTGGACATCACGAGAGAAACGCCGACGCGTGCCGAAATCCATCAGCTTGAAGCGACTGAGATCCACATCCGCGCTGTTCTGGTGGAAGCTCTCCAGTGAGGCAGACAGTCGGGCGACAGCCTGCTCGGCTGTGACGTCGGGCGAGCGGTGCCGATGTACGACTTCACTGATCACAGCCAACAGGGGAACTTCCCACAAAATCACTTCACGCCACGGTCCGGTGATGCGGATATCCAGCTTGCCAGCATTATTCTTGATCGAAACCTGCTGCGGATTGAAACGAAAGCCTCGCAGCCAGTGTAGATAATCCGGCTTAAAGAATGGCAGAGAAGAAAGATAGGCAAACTCGTCGTCACTCAATGACAAGAAGCGCATCAGATCGACCTGATGGGCTATTTCGTCGGCGTAAATGCCTAATAACTCATCACCGCGGCAGCGAAATTCAGCCGCAACGTCAACATCATAATAGTGATGATACACCGCCTGTTGCATGTGCAGCTTGTAGGCATCGGTATCCAGCAATGCGTGTAGAATCGGGGAAGTGTGCAAAGTCATAATGCGTTACAGCATCCTCGTAAGATGCATATCCACCATCGGGACAATCAGCAATGTCCGGTCAGTATACCTTGATTATCCGTTTATTACATTACGACAACATAGCGAGACGTGCGGGAGCGAACCACGATACGATGATTATCCTCATTATTTTGTCGTGGTAACATTAAGATAACAGGCTTAGACTTGATCTTTGATGCTTATGACGAGGTGGAAACTTTATATGAATCAACAGCCGCAAATAAAATATCGCCATGACTACCGTGCGCCGGATTATACCATTACCGACATTGCACTGGATTTCGATCTCCATGCCGAGAAAACGCGCGTAAAAGCCGTGAGTCAGGTGGTGTTGCAGGGGGATGCTGGCGCGCCGTTGAAGCTGGATGGCGAAGGGCTGGTTCTGATCGGGCTGAGCGTTGATGGGCAGCCGTGGACGCATTATCAGCAGCAGGACGATGGCCTGATTCTGACACAATTACCTGCACGTTTCACGCTCAGCATCGAAACGGAAATCAATCCCGCCGCCAATAGCGCGCTAGAAGGGCTATATCAATCAGGTGAAGCACTGTGTACACAGTGCGAGGCCGAAGGTTTCCGTCACATTACTTATTATCTCGATCGGCCGGATGTACTCGCAAAGTTCACCACGCGCATCACGGCGGATAAAGCACGCTATCCTTATTTACTCTCTAACGGCAACCGTATGGCTCAAGGGGAGCTGGAAGGTGGGCGTCACTGGATTGAATGGCAGGATCCCTTCCCGAAACCGGCTTACCTGTTCGCGCTGGTTGCCGGAGATTTCGATGTCCTTCAGGATCGCTTCACGACACGTTCTGGCCGCGATGTGGCGCTGGAGCTGTATGTTGACCGTGGCAATCTCGATCGCGCCGGCTGGGCGATGACCTCGCTGAAGAATGCGATGAAGTGGGACGAAGAGCGTTTCGGTCTGGAATACGATCTCGACATTTATATGATCGTCGCCGTTGATTTCTTCAACATGGGGGCGATGGAGAACAAAGGGCTGAACGTATTCAACTCTAAATACGTGCTGGCCAAGGCAGAAACCGCGACGGATAAAGATTATCTGAACATTGAAGCGGTGATCGGCCATGAATATTTCCATAACTGGACGGGCAACCGCGTTACCTGCCGCGACTGGTTCCAGCTTAGCCTGAAAGAAGGGCTGACGGTGTTCCGCGATCAGGAGTTCAGCTCCGATCTGGGTTCGCGCCCGGTGAACCGTATTGATAACGTGCGTGTGATGCGCGGTGCGCAGTTTGCTGAAGATGCCAGCCCGATGTCGCATCCGATTCGTCCCGATCAGGTGATCGAGATGAATAACTTCTACACGCTGACGGTCTATGAAAAGGGATCGGAAGTGATCCGCATGATGCACACCTTATTAGGTGAAGACGGCTTCCAGGCAGGTATTCGTCTGTATTTTGAGCGTCATGACGGCAGCGCAGCAACCTGTGATGACTTTGTGCAGGCAATGGAAGACGCCTCCGGTGTCGATCTCACGCAGTTCCGCCGTTGGTACAGCCAGTCAGGTACGCCGGTGCTGACCGTGCGTGATGATTACGATCCGCAGACGCAACAATATCTGCTGAGCGTGAGCCAAATGACGCCCGTTGGTGCCGATAAACAAGCCAAACTGCCGCTGCACATTCCGCTGGATATCGAACTGTACGATCCGCAAGGGCAGGTGATTCCGTTACAGAAAGACGGCCAACTGCTGGCGTCGGTGCTTAATGTCACCGAATCCGAACAGACGTTCATTTTCGATCAGGTTCCTTGCCGTCCGATTCCTTCTTTATTACGTGAGTTTTCTGCGCCGGTAAAACTGAACTATGCCTGGAGCGATGAACAGCTGACGTTCCTGATGCGTCACGCCAGCAATGCGTTTTCACGTTGGGATGCAGCACAGAGCCTGTTGGCCAACTACATCCGTCTGAATGTTTCCCGCTACCAGCAGAAGCAGCCGCTTTCCGTGCCGATGCATGTCGTCGATGCCTTCCGTGGTGTGTTGCTGGATGACAAACTGGATCCGATGCTGGCTTCGCAGATTCTGACGTTGCCGAGCGAAAATGAGATTGCCGAGCTGTTTGACATCATCGATCCGACGGCGATCGCTGCCGTACGCGAAAGCATGACGCATACGATGGCGAAAGAGATGGCGGATGAGTGGCTAGCGGTATACCACGCGAATCAGGCGCCACAGTATCGCATCGAGCACGCGGATATGGGTAAACGCGCGCTGCGCAACGTCTGCCTGCATTATCTGGCATTCAGCGATGACGCGCTGGCAGGTAAACTGGTACAGGCGCAGTTTCGTCAGGCGGATAACATGACTGATTCGCTGGCGGCGCTGTCGGCGGCGGTTGAGGCACAGTTGCCGGTGAGTGATGAATTGCTGACGCAGTTTGATAACCGCTGGCATCAGGATGGTTTGGTCATGGATAAATGGTTTGTGCTGCAAGCCACCAGCCCGGCAGCCGATGTGCTGACCCGCGTGCGTGAACTGCTGCAACACCGTTCATTCAGCCTGAACAACCCTAACCGCCTGCGTTCGCTGGTGGGGGCGTTTGCGGCCGCTAATCCGTCGGCTTTCCATGCCGAAGACGGTAGCGGCTATCGCTTCCTGACGGAGATTCTAAGTGACTTGAACACGCGTAATCCGCAGGTTGCGGCTCGTGTGATCGAACCGTTGATCCGTCTGAAACGCTATGATGCTAAACGTCAGACGCAAATGCGTCAGGCGCTGGAGCAACTGAAGACGTTGGAAAACCTGTCTGGCGATCTGTTTGAGAAGATCAGCAAGGCACTGCAAGACTAATCCTGCCGCAGGATTAGCACAGCCACACGCGGTATCCTGCCGCGTGTGGCATTCTCTCTTATGCCGTTTATCACTTCCGCAAACGTTTTACTTTCCGCAAAGATGGCACTACCATCTCCGACCGTGAGTTAAACCGTAATCCACTATTGCTTACTTTCAGCGTAAGCAAGATACCTTTGCGATAGGGATCTCAGGAGACAATATGTTCTATCCCGTTATCAAAAAAGCCCTGTTTCAGCTCGATCCAGAGCGTGCACATGAGCTGACCTTCCAACAATTACGCCGTATTACCAACACGCCTTTTGAATTTCTCGTCCGTCAGTCCGTTCCGACTAAACCGATTACCTGCATGGGATTATCTTTTAAAAACCCACTCGGTCTGGCGGCGGGATTAGATAAAGACGGCGAATGTATTGATGCGTTAGGTGCGATGGGATTTGGTTTTATTGAAGTAGGGACGGTAACGCCGCGCCCACAATCCGGTAATGATAAGCCGAGATTATTCCGCGTAGTGGAAGCGGAAGGATTGATCAACCGGATGGGTTTCAATAATAAAGGCGTGGATTATCTGGTTGAGAATGTAAAGAAAACACGCTTTGGCGGTGTATTAGGGATCAACATCGGCAAGAATAAAGATACGCCAGTTGAGCAAGGTAAAGACGATTATTTGATCTGCATGGATAAGGTTTATCCCCATGCAGGCTATATCGCGATCAATATTTCATCACCCAATACGCCGGGGTTACGTAGCCTGCAATATGGTGAAGCGCTGGACGATCTTTTGCTGGCAATAAAGAACAAGCAGGCAGAATTAAAAGAGAAACATCAGAAATATGTCCCCGTGGCGGTGAAGATCGCGCCGGATCTTTCCGAAGAAGAATTGATCCAAATTGCCGATAGTTTGGTTCGTCATAACATCGACGGTGTGATTGCCACGAATACAACGCTCGACAGAAAACTAATTCAGGGATTAAACCACTGTGGGCAGACGGGGGGATTAAGTGGACGTCCGTTGCAGACCAGCAGCACGGAAATTATCCGCCGTTTGTCACAGGAATTAGCAGGACGTTTACCGATTATTGGCGTTGGCGGAATTGATTCTTTAGTCGCCGCACGCGAAAAAATGGCGGCCGGTGCGTCGCTGGTGCAGATATATTCGGGCTTTATTTTCCATGGCCCTCGTCTGATTAAAGATATCGTTACACATATTTAATCCGAAAGTCCTTTCATTTTTAGCTGGGGGTTTATTTATCCCCCCAGCTAGTCTATATTTTATCCGTTTGCGTAAATAATCTATCAACCGATGTCTGATCTTCTTACCGCGACGTTTATGTCGACGAACGATTAATGAAGTGTAAGAAAACACAATCAGCCATTTCTGATATTTCTACTGTGAAGACGAAGGGTAAATAATATGAAGTTAAAACCTGACGATAACTGGCGCTGGTATTTTGATACTGAACACGATCGCCTGATGTTGGATCTGGCTAACGGCATGTTATTCCGTTCTCGTTTCCCCTCTAAAATGCTAACTCCGGATGCTTTCAATGAATGCGCATTCTGCGTTGACGACGCCGCGTTATTTTTTACCTATAATGATAAATGCCAGAAAGCGGCGCTGCACCGCGACCTTCAGGGCGAATTAGTCTTGAACGCGCTGGTGGCGACCCGATTCCTCAAACCGTTAATGCCGAAAAGCTGGCATTTCATCCAACAGCCGGATGCCGTGACCCATTCGCCGCAGGCGGGGGACATTGTGCAGGTACAGCTCACTGAAACTCATGAAACAGCCTGTTTTCTGGTAGCGGAAGCAGGGGATAAAGCCTGTCTCTGTCTGCTGGCGCAGGAACAGCTGTCATTAAGCGGGAAAACTATGGGGCTGGGCGATGCCATAAAAATCATGCACGACAGGTTAATGCCTGCCGCTATTCAACATAGCGCTGAGTGGGAAACCACATTAGGTGAAGGCACGTCAGCATTTGAATACGCCAAGGTCGTCTAAACCCCGGCATATACCCGTCATACTTCAAGCTGCATGTGTGCTAGCTTTTCTTAGCTACTGCAAATGAAGGTCACTCTGCGGAATACAGCTGCAGGTAAGAATTTCTCCGTTTCCTTTGATAGCACTTTGTTTCAGTGCAGAAACTTCTCCGCTGACTAGCGTCAATTTACAGCACCCGCACAATCCAGCCCGACAAGAATAGGGGACTCGAACGCCCTGTTGCTCTAGCTGCTCCAGTAAAATCTGCTGATTGTTCCCTTGTAACGCTTTTCCCTGATAGTGAAGGGTGACAGCCTGTTCGCTTTTCTCGGGAACGACAAGGCTCTCGACCACCTGACCAGAACCGTAAGGGCGCGGCGGCTTGGTTGCCAGGACTTCCAGCGTATCGCCTACGCGAATAATGCCCGTATTTCTGGCGACCAGATTTTGCCCAAAATCAACGTCGCCGTTTTCGGCAGTGCGGAACGATTGCAACGTTGCCAGCGGTTCTCCTGATGGGTGCTTACGACCGCGTTCAATGCTGACGGTGGTGAAAATGCAGCGGCTACAGGGTTTGACGACGTCAAAAATAACCTCGCCAATCCGAATGGTCTTCCAACTGTCTTCGGCAAAAGCGTCCGCACCCGTCACCACCAGATTGGGACGAAACTGTTCGACTTTAATGCCGGCGGAGCAGCGCTGACGCAGTGCCTGAAATGACGCGTCATTGATTAACAAAAACGGATAGCCGTCGGCAAATGCCAGGGGAACTTCTGGATAATGCTTAACCCGCCGGGATGGTTCATTGCCCACCCAGCGAAGCTGGACGGCGCGCTGAAAATAGTGGCTCAGCCAGGCATTGATGGCGTCGGGGGCGACAAGTGCCGTAAAGTGTGTGCCCCAGACTTCTGTCGGCTGCGGGGCTGCGGTGAAATCGGCAAAACGAATGGTGGCGGTTTGGCCATCCGGTGCGGCAATAAACAGCCCATCCGGCAGCAGCGCCGGCGTAAACAACACCATTTGTGGATACTGACGAGCGGTAATAAATGTTCCATCAAGTTCGGTAATCATGAAGGCACGATCGTTCGCCAAACCGCTGACAGACGCCATCGCGTGGGACAGCTGTAGCCCCCGCATCGATTTTACCGGATGAATATAAAGCCGCGTTACGCCAATCACTGACCTGTTCCTTGCCAAAGTAAAACGGCAACTTTATGACAAGCGTCTCGGATTAGCTATAATGCGCCTCAATTTCTTTTATGAATCTATTTTTTGGTGATAGTGACGACATGAATGCTTTGTTTGCCAGTACGGCGCGGGGATTGGAAGAGTTATTAAAAAGCGAACTCGAATCATTGGGTGCGCAGTCCTGTGCGGTGGTGCAGGGCGGTGTCCATTTTGAGGGTGACAATCGCCTGCTGTACCAGAGCCTGCTGTGGAGCCGTCTGGCATCGCGCATTCTGCTGCCGCTGAATGAATTCAAGGTACACAGCGATCTGGATTTATATCTGGGCGTGCAGGCGATTGACTGGTCAACGATCTTCAGCATCGATAAAACCTTTGCCGTGCATTTTACCGGTACTAATGAAGATATCCGCAACAGCCAGTACGGCGCGTTAAAAGTCAAAGATGCGATTGTGGATAGCTTTACGCGTAAAACCGGGCAGCGACCGGATGTGGCAAAACAGCAGCCGGATATTCGCATTAATGTCTTTTTGCAGCGCGATACGGCCAGCGTGTCGCTGGATTTAAGCGGTGAGGGCTTGCACCAGCGCGGTTACCGCGATCTGGCGGGGCTGGCACCGCTGAAAGAAAATCTGGCTGCGGCGATTGTGTTACGTTCCGGCTGGCAAAACGGCACGCCGCTGGTCGACCCGATGTGTGGTTCCGGGACGTTGCTGATCGAAGCAGCGATGATGGCTGCCGATCGTGCACCCGGTTTACACCGTACGCACTGGGGATTTAACGCCTGGTTAAAACACGACGCCGAACTCTGGCGCGAGGTGACTGCGGAAGCACAAGTGCGCGCCCGTCAAGGCTTGCAGGCAACGAGCTCACGCTTCTTCGGATCGGATAATGACCGCCGGGTGATTGATATCGCTAAGGCCAATGCACGTCGTGCAGGCGTGGCTGAACTGATTTCTTTCGGTGTAAAAGATGCGGCACAGCTCCAGAACCCGTTGCCGGAAGGCCCTAAAGGTACGGTCATCAGTAATCCGCCTTACGGTGAGCGTCTGGAAAGTGAACCCGCACTGATTGCCCTGCATAATATGCTGGGTCGTAAGATGAAAAGCGATTTTGGCGGCTGGCAACTCTCGCTGTTCAGCGCATCGCCGGAGCTGCTGAGCTGTCTGCAACTGCGTGCTGAACGCCAATTCAAGGCGAAAAACGGCCCGTTGGACTGCGTACAGAAAAATTATCAACTGGCAGAAACGCAGAGTGAATCCGCAGGGCAAATCGCGGAAGACTTTGCCAACCGCCTGCGTAAGAACCTGCGTAAGCTGGAGAAATGGGCGGGTCAGCAGGGGATTGAATGCTATCGCATCTATGATGCCGATCTGCCTGAATATAATGTGGCGGTCGACCGCTACGGCAGTTGGGTTGTCGTACAAGAGTATGCGCCACCGAAAACCGTTGATGCGCAAAAAGCCCGTCAGCGCCTGTTTGATGTCATTAACGCGACGCTGAGCGTGCTGGAATTGCCGTCGAACCGTCTGGTTCTGAAAACGCGTGAACGTCAGAAAGGCAAAAACCAGTATGAGAAGCTGGCGCAGAAAGGTGACTTCCTGCTGATGGAAGAGTTTGGCGCCAAGCTGTGGGTCAACCTGACCGATTACCTCGATACCGGTTTGTTCCTCGATCACCGTATCGCCCGTAAAATGCTGGGTGAGATGAGCCGTGGCAAAGATTTTCTCAATCTGTTTGCCTACACCGGCACGGCGAGCGTACACGCCGGATTGGGCGGCGCACGTTCAACGACCACCGTCGATATGTCACGTACCTATCTGGAATGGGCGGAGAAAAACCTGCGGGTGAATGGCCTGACCGGACGTCAGCATCGCCTGATTCAGGCGGATTGCCTGTCATGGTTACATAACGCCAATGAACAGTTCGATGTGATCTTCATTGATCCGCCGACCTTCTCTAACTCAAAACGGATGGAAGAGTCGTTTGATGTTCAGCGCGATCATCTGGCGTTGATGAAAGATCTCAAACGTCTGCTGCGTCGTGGCGGCACCATCATGTTCTCAAACAATAAACGCGGCTTCCAGATGGATAGCGCTGGCCTGGCCGCGCTGGGGCTGAATGCCAAAGAAATTACCGCGCAGACCCAATCGCAGGATTTTGCCCGTAATCGTCAGATTCATAACTGCTGGCTGCTGACGCATGCCGGTGAGGAAAAGTAACCGATGTCTTTAATCAGTGTTTCAGGTGCGTGGCTGTCGTTCAGCGATGCACCGCTGTTGGATAACACCGAACTTCATATCGAAGAGAATGAGCGCGTTTGTCTGGTTGGACGCAACGGTGCGGGCAAATCAACCCTGCTGAAAATTCTGGCCAAAGAGATTCCGCTGGATGATGGCCGCATTACCTATGAACAGGATCTGATTGTCGCGCGTTTACAACAGGATCCTCCACGTGATGTCGCTGGCAGCGTCTTTGATTTTGTCGCCGAAGGCGTCGCCGCACAGGCGGATTACCTGAAAAATTATCACGCCATGCTGCGTTTGGTAGAAAGCGACCCGAGCGAAAAGAACCTGAATCAACTGGCTAAGTTGCAGGACGTTCTGGAGCATCAGGGCCTGTGGCAACTGGAAAGTCGCATTCACGAAGTGCTGGAACAGCTTGGTCTGTCCGCTGATGCGCCGCTGGCGTCACTCTCCGGCGGCTGGCTGCGTAAAGCCGCGCTCGGCAGAGCGCTGGTGAGTTCGCCGCGTGTGTTGCTGTTAGATGAACCGACTAACCATCTGGATATCGAGACGATTGACTGGCTGGAAACCTTCCTGAAAACGTTCCAGGGCAGCATTATCTTCATCTCCCATGACCGTTCGTTTATTCGCAATATGGCGACCCGCATTGTCGATCTCGATCGCGGCAAGCTGGTTTCCTGGCCGGGTAACTACGATAAATATCTGGAAGGAAAAGAAGAAGCGCTTCGGGTGGAGGATCTGCAAAATGCGGAATTCGATCGCAAATTGGCGCAGGAAGAAGTGTGGATCCGTCAGGGCATCAAAGCCCGTCGTACCCGTAACGAAGGCCGTGTGCGTGCGCTGAAGGCTATGCGTCAGGAACGCGCACAGCGCCGCGAAGTGATGGGTTCGGCGAAAATGCAGGTTGAAGAGGCCGCCCGCTCCGGCAAGATTGTGTTTGAACTGGAAGACGTGAACTATCATGTCGATCAGGGCGCTCAGGGTGGAAAGAAAGTCCTGACGCGTAATTTCTCTGCTCAGGTACAGCGCGGCGATAAGATTGCATTGGTAGGGCCGAATGGCTGTGGTAAAACCACGCTGCTAAAATTGATGCTGGGCGATCTGGAACCGATCAGCGGACGCGTGCACTGTGGTACGAAGCTGGAAGTGGCCTATTTCGATCAGCACCGCGCCGAACTCGATCCAGAACGTACGGTGATGGACAACCTGGCAGAAGGCAAGCAAGAGGTGATGGTCAACGGCCGCTCACGTCATGTACTGGGCTATTTGCAGGACTTCCTGTTCCATCCGAAACGCGCCATGACGCCGGTAAAAGCGCTGTCGGGCGGGGAACGTAACCGCCTGCTGCTGGCGCGTTTGTTCCTCAAGCCCAGCAACCTGTTGATTCTTGATGAACCGACCAACGATCTGGATGTGGAAACGCTGGAACTGCTGGAAGAGTTGATCGAAAGCTATCAGGGAACTGTTCTGCTGGTCAGCCACGATCGTCAGTTTGTCGATAATTCGGTGACCGAATGCTGGATTTTTGAAGGTGAAGGCAAGATCTCTCGCTTCGTCGGTGGGTATTACGATGCACAGCAGCAGCGTGCCACGGCAACGCCACTGAGAACGACGACTGCGCCAGCGGCAGCTACAACCACGACGGCAGCGAGTACCGCACCGTCCGCTAAACGAAGCACGGGAAAATTAAGTTATAACCAGCAGCGCGAATTAGAGCAGTTGCCACAGCGCCTTGAGCAACTGGAGCAAGACATTGCGTCGTTGCAGACGCAGATGAATGACGCCGGTTTCTTTAGCCGCCCACGTGAAGAGACACAGCAGGTCTTAAACGCTCTGGCGGAAGCGGAAAGTGCGCTGGAAACCTGCTTCGAACGTTGGGAAGAGTTGGAAGCACAGAAAAACGGCTAATCCACGTGATTGTATGACCCTATCAAGACGGGCGTAACGTACCGTATTGATGGGGTTTTCAGTCATAAGCTGACGAGTTTTGAAGGAGAGGACGTATGTGTTCCCATCACGATCGGCATGACTGTAATCTTCAACACGATCATCATCATGATGACTATATACTTTGCCCGCAGTGCGACCTGCTGGTGGAGCTGCCCGAACTCTTGCATGGTCAGAAGGCGACCTGCCCGCGTTGTAAAACTGCACTAACCAGCCGACAGACGGAACCGCGCAAACGGCCGGTTGGCTACGCGGTGAGCGCGCTATTCATGCTATTGCTGGCAAACCTCTTCCCCTTCGTTTCTATGCGCGTGGCGGGAATCACCAGCGAAATTACCCTGATACAAATTCCCAAAGTGATGGTGGCAGAAAACTATGCCAGCGTCGCGACGCTGTTTATGCTTTTTGTTCAGTTAGTTCCGGCCGTAAGTATGCTGACCCTCATTCTGCTTTGCCTGCACGCCTCGCTGCCGCTGGCGTTGAAAAAAAGCATGGGTAAGATGCTGTTCCATCTCAAAAGCTGGGGAATGGCGGAGATTTTTCTGGCTGGTGTGCTGGTTAGCTTTGTCAAACTGATGGCCTATGGCGACATCGGTATCGGCACCAGTTTTATGCCTTTTGTCCTGTTCTGTGTATTGCAACTGCTGGCTTTCCAAAGTCTCGACCGTCGCTGGCTATGGAATGACATCGTGCCGCCTCCGGCCTTGCCTGCGCCCCCGCTCTTGGGGGAAAGTGGGCTATCGCAAGGGCTGCGCTCGTGTTCATGTTGCACCGCTATTCTGCCAGCCAAGCAGTTAGTATGCCCACGCTGCCACTCACGTGGACATGCTCGTAAGAAGCATAGCCTGCAATGGACATTGGCCCTGCTGATCACCTCTGTGATGCTGTATATCCCCTCGAATCTGATGCCGATTATGGTGACCGAAGCTTTCGGCGATCGCATGGGATCGACAATTATGTCGGGTGTCATCCTGCTGTGGGGAATGGGATCTTACCCTGTTGCGATGGTGATTTTTGTCGCCAGCGTCATGGTGCCATCGCTAAAAATGCTGGCCTTAGGCTGGCTTTGTTGGCAGGCCAACGGCAAAACCAAAAAAACGGAAGACAGCGAGCGGATGCATGTCATCTATGAGATGGTTGAGTTTGTTGGACGCTGGTCGATGATTGATGTGTTCGTGATTGCCGTCCTGTCTGCGATGGTGCGCATCGGTCGCCTGATGAGTATTTATCCCGCCGTTGGGGCGGTGCTGTTCGCGGCCGTGGTGATTTTGACCATGTTTGCCGCGATGATGTTTGATCCCCGTTTGTTGTGGGATCGTCGCAATGATGTTCTTCATAAGGAGCCTGCCGTTGGCGAAAGATAATCATGCCGTTGCGGATGTAGAAACGATTAAACGCTGGTCGCCGGTCTGGATTGTGCCGATTGTCACGGTGCTAATCGGCGCCTGGATACTGTTTTACCATTTCAGTCATCAAGGGCCACAAATCACGCTGATGACCAGCAACGCCGAGGGTATTGAAGCGGGAAAAACCGCCATCAAAAGTCGTAGCGTAGACGTTGGGGTGGTAGAGAGCGTGGTACTGAGCGACGACCTTCATCAAGTGGAAATCAAAGCGCGTTTGCATGATGGCATGGAGAAACTGCTAAAGCAGGACTCCGCTTTCTGGGTGGTGAAACCACAAATTGGTCGGGAAGGGGTTTCCGGCCTTGGGACGCTGCTATCCGGCGCTTATATTGAGCTCCAGCCCGGAGCCAATAAGGATGAGAAACGCGAGTTTACCTTGCTGGATGCGCCGCCGCTGGCCTCGCCGGATGCGAAAGGCATCAGGGTAATACTGGACAGTGAACAATCCGGGCAACTGAATGCGGGCGATCCGGTTCTGTTCCGTGGTTATCGGGTGGGATCGGTGGAAACCAGCGAGTTCGATCCGAAAGCGCGCAAGATGCGCTATCAGCTATTTATCTCTGCGCCGTATGACGGTCTGGTTACGACCAATGTTCGTTTCTGGAAAGACAGCGGCGTTGCGTTTGATATGTCGGCCCAGGGAATGCGTGTCGAAATGGGTTCGCTGACCACGCTGTTTAGCGGTGGTGTCAGCTTTGACGTGCCTGCTGGGTGGGAGCTGGGAGATGCGGCCCAGACGATGGCGCAGTATCGACTCTTTGATAGTCAGCGCAGCATTCAGGACTCGCTATACACTGAATATAAAGAGTATCTGCTGTTCTTCAGTGAGTCGATCCGTGGTTTACAGGCGGGGGCGCCGGTTGAATTCCGCGGTATTCGCCTGGGCACGGTTGCCGAAGCGCCGTTTTTCCCGCGCAATATGAAGCAGGAACTGGATGATGATTATCGCATTCCGGTACTGATTCGTATTGAGCCCGATCGTTTCGAGAAGAAGATTGGCGGCTCGTTCGACTTTGAACAGCACCTGAAGCAGGCACAATCGATGGGGCTACGCGCGTCGATGAAATCGGCTAACCTTCTGACGGGAGCGCTCTATATCGATCTCGACTTTTATCCAAAAGAGAAGGTGGATAAAAAGCTGTTCGTTATGGATGGCTACCCGGTCCTGCCGACCATTGATGGCGGACTGTCGCAGATTCAGCAGAAGCTGATGGCGGTGTTAGATAAGGTGAACAACCTGCCGCTGAATCCGATGGTCAATGAAGCGACGAAGACGCTGACGGAAAGTCAGGCCACGCTGCGTGAAATGCAAAAAACGCTGGCGACGCTAAACAAGCTGACGTCCAGCAAAGCGATGCAGGATCTGCCGGAAGACATGCAAAAAACGCTGCTTGAACTGAACCGCAGTATGAAAGGCTTCCAACCCGGTTCACCGGCGTATAACAAGATGGTGGCGGATATGCAGCGCTTGGATCAGGTGTTGCGGGAGCTACAGCCTGTGCTGCGCACCCTGAACGAGAAAAGCAACGCGTTAGTGTTTGAGGCCCCGGGTAGTCAGGATCCTCAACCGAAGAGGGCAAAATAATGATGAAAGCATGGACACTGGCTTTGGCGTTGGTATTGAGCGCGTGCAGCAGTAGCAATACGCAGAAGACGTATTATCAGCTACCGACAATAGCAGAGACCAACGCGACGCAGGCCGTGGTGACTCAGGGGCATCCGCTTTGGGTTGAACATGTCAGCGTGGCGGACTACCTCGTCAATGCAGGTTTGGTCTACCAGACTAACGATGTGCAGTATGTCATTGCCAACAACAACCTGTGGGCCAGCCCCCTGGATCAGCAATTACAGCAGGCTCTGGTGACGAACCTGGGGCATAAACTGCCCGGTTGGATCGTGACCACACAGCCGCAGGGAAGCGATCAGGCGGTGTTGAACGTCTCTGTTACGGGGTTTCATGGCCGCTATGATGGCAACGTTATCGTACGCGGAGAGTGGATGCTGACCTATCAGGGAAAAGTGGTTAAGCGCCCCTTTAGCGTAGTGCTGCCACAAACGGAAGACGGCTATGACGCGCTGGTCAGAACGTTGGAGCAAGGCTGGCAGCAGGTTTCTCAGTCGATTGCCCAGCAGGCAGCGACGCTAAACTAGCTGTTACTTGGCAATGATCGTTACAGGTGCTCGGTATCGTCCGATCATAATTTGGAACAATGACGTTTCTAAAAAATCAGGCCTCTAAAGATGTAATGCTGTGATTGCATTACGTTTTTAGAGGTTTTTTATTATTTTCAATTAGTTACGGTTTTTCGTTATTGAGTGGGGAAAATTCTTATTTTGGATCACAAATATGACACTGGCGTGAATTTTGCGCCTTGACCTTTGGCGACAGAATCGGTATTGATAGTCTGTGGTTGCTTATAAAGTAATCATTGTTTTCTTTCCACCAGATAAATAATGAGGGAAATAAGGCATGAAGAGACAGAAACGCGATCGCCTGGAACGGGCTCATTCACGTGGTTATCAAGCAGGTATTGTCGGTAGACCAAAGGAATTTTGTCCTTATCAATCAATTAATGCCCGGTCTTACTGGTTGGGAGGCTGGCGAAAAGCCATGGAAGACAGGGCTGTTACCGCTTAGCGCGCCTTGTCATTAGAGGGAACGCCTCCGCTTTTGCGGAGGCTTTTGTTTTTTAGGGGCCAAATACCCTGATTCTTCTTCTCTCTGTTCATCGATGTAGAGCCATCGACAGACACGACTCACGAACGTCATCGACGCACGTAATAGACATACACGACCAACAAACCTATCAGGTTTCGGATAATGACCTGGTGTTGTCATTTCTGTAACGTTATTTACCTATTAATTTCGATTTCGATCATTTTTATCATGATTTTTAGTCTTTACTGTTCGATATCGTCTTTATATTGAGCGAATAGGGTAATTTTTCATTATTTTTTGTTAAAAAATCTATCATTACTCCCTGGATGGTATGGTTCAGAACGGCAATGTAGTGTAATTTTTTGTTCGGAATTTTCTGAAAAGCGGTTAGAGAGAAATATATAGTGAAATTACGAACCAGAATTGCACTGCTATGCGGTACGACCTTGTTAGGGATGTTAATTTTATCTGCGGTGGCGCTGAATACGCTCTATAACACGATGATGAGCGAACGCATCGGCCAGCTTTCTACATTAGTTCAACTGGCTCACTCGGCGGCACAAAAGGCATATGACCTTGAAAAAAGCGGTCAGCTGTCGCACGAGGAAGCGGAAAAAGAGGCTAAACGGACGATTGGCAGTTTCCATCAGGGCGATCGCTATTTCTTTGTGCGCGGTTATACGAATGATGTGAACTACGTTCATCCTAACCCTAAACGTATCGGCATCATCGACGCCAATGGTGGTAAAGAAGCAGGGGAACGCTACCGCGCTTCGCTTCAGGGCAATACGATCGGCACCGTGATTGCAGAAGGGACGCGTCCGGGGCAGCAGAATAAGGTTGAGAAACTTTATGCCGTCATGAAATTCGAACCTTGGGATTGGACGATTGGCTACGGTGATTACATTGACGATATCCAGCAAACATTCTGGCGTAATGCGCTGATCCTGTTGTCCTTAGGGTTGGTTCTGCTGTTAATCATTTCCGCGTTTGCGTGGAACATGTTGCGTACGCTGATGCGCCAGCTTGGCGGTGAGCCGCAGTATGCCGTGGATGTTGTACGCGAAATCGCGGAAGGTAATTTACGCGTCGATGTTGAAACAAAGCAGGGCGATCAAACCAGCATTCTTTACGCTATCCGTGCGATGCGCGACAACCTGTCTCATTTGGTTAATCAGGTTCGCAGCAGTACTAACTCGATTGCTACCGCTTCAACGCAGATCGCATCAGGTAACGGCGATTTGTCTGCTCGTACCGAGTCGCAGGCCAGCGCATTAGAGCAGACGGCTGCGGCAATGGAACAGCTGACCGCGACGGTGAAACAGAATGCGGACAATGCACGCTATGCGAATGAACTCGCGGTATCGGCGTCGGACGTGGCGGTGCGCGGTGGTGACGTTGTCAGCCGGGTTGTCGTGACGATGGATTCCATCAGCCTGTCTTCGCGTAAAATTGTGGATATCATCGGCGTTATCGACAGCATCGCTTTCCAGACCAACATTCTGGCGCTGAATGCGGCGGTAGAAGCAGCACGTGCCGGTGAACAAGGCCGTGGCTTCGCCGTAGTCGCGAGTGAAGTCCGCACGCTGGCGCAGCGCTCAGCATCCGCCGCTCGGGAAATTAAAGGCCTGATTGATGATTCCGTTGCCAAGGTGGGTGAGGGCACGGATTTCGTGAAGCAGGCTGGCGATACGATGAGTGAAGTGGTTGAAAGCGTGCACCGCGTCACGTCCATGATGGGCGAGATCAGCGTGGCGAGTGCAGAGCAGCGTTCCGGTATCGAACAGGTCAATCTCGCGATATCGCAGATGGATCAGAGTACCGAACAGAATGCGGCACTGGTTGAAGAAGCATTGGCTGCGGCAAGATCGTTAAACGAGCAGGCGCAAGAGCTGTCACGTACTGTTGAACAATTCCGCGTCGATGAATCTGCGGGCAACTATTTGGCGCTAGGGGCAAGATAGCTGTAACGAAACGGCAGAGTTCAGATATCAGCGCGAACTCTGCCGATGCCTCATGATGCTAAAAACCACCTTGGTGTAAGGTGGTTTTACAGGATAACAAAATATCTTTATTCACTTTTATTGGTATTTGCTGCTGTTGTGACATATATGTCATTTAATGAGCCAAATAACATGAATATATAGTCTTTATTGCCGTGGTGAATAGCTTTTATCTCATCTATTCTGCTTAGCGGTGTAGTGTGTGTTAACGTTTTGGCTTGTTGATTAACTTGCCAAATGCCAGCCATACCATGGTGGTTGATAAAATAACATGCGTTTTTGTGAGCGCATGTCGGTTCCCAAAATAAATGCCAGGTATTCCTGTTATCATCATTCTCTTTTAATATCGTGTTAACTTCGCCATTATCGTTAACATAAAATAGACTATCTGCGAAATAAGCATCATAACCAGTATAATTATCAGAAGGTTTCTTTCTGGCGGTTTCAGGGTAATGCAAGGCATAATGTGCAGAGTTATCTAACCCACCTCGACTTTTACACTCGACATCGCCACATTTACCTGTCCATGACCATGTTCCGTTATCGGGGTGTTTTTTTCTATGTTGAGAAAGTTCATCCTCGGAAAGCGTTTCAAGTTTTTGTTGGCGGGCTGACCATTTTTTTAATGTTGGATGTGCATTGTCATTATTAATGAAATAAATATCCCCTACATCATCGATTTCAAAGCTATTTAACCGATAGTTAATATTCTGATCTTTAGGGATGTTCTCATCGCTGCTATTGTCAACGATTCTGATGTCGCCTTGCTCTGAAACTTGAATTAACTGTGATGTGTTATTGTATTTGTTTTTTCTCAATGCCTTGTCGTAGTAATGAATACCATTGTAATGAAGAATATAGAGATAAGTCGTTTTATTTTCGATAATGCTCCCTACAATTTTTTCTATTCGGGTTTCATTCGTTGAATGTGGGATGGTTTCTTTCAGTATATCGCGTACTTTTATACGCTCTTTATTGGTATAGAACGGTTTATAGACCCAATCTTCCGCTTGAAGAGAGTATTCAGAACTACTGAATGAAACTGGATTTTCTTCAGAGACATATGGCATGACCTGAGTCGTTCTAACCTGATCCAGAGTGCTGGCGACGGTTCTGGCATCGCTGTAGCGCTCACTTTCTCTCAGTTGCGAGAGGCGAAACTTGTATGAAGCAATGAGGCATGATTCATCGGTACACCGATCGCGTTGCTGCAACCAATTCTTTTCATCCTCATGAAGTTGTTCAGGATTAATCTGTGATTTTTCTACCTGATAAAACCATTTGGTTAATGCCGCATCCAGTTGCATGAGAGGTTCAGAAGAACATATTTTCTTTTCCACATCACTTTGCGCCGCAGGGCAAACAATGGCCTGTGGTGCGCTTGAAAATGCCAGTAAAGATAATAGTATTAATTTATTTTTTTTCATTTTATTTTCCTGCCTAATCGATCCATTGCTCTTGCGCAGCTACTTTTATCAATCAGAAAGTAAAGCTTGTTGTTAGTATATTTAAAGTTATTCTCTTTGGTGTTGTCTCTGGACGATGAGCACGGGATGATAATGTTAACTTCGTTTTCTTGGGTGTTGTCAAATATGGATAATAAACCATTTGTTTGCTTATTGTAGGAAATTCTTACTTTGTTATCACTGTACTCGGTAAAGAAATAGGCGTGAGGTAAATAAATAACCTGTGTGATTAACTCAGTCATGGTGTCTTTAACGGCCAGATATCCATTTGACTCACACCACGCCCCGTCTGAACACCCGGTTGCTTTCATATAAACTTCAGCCAGATATGGCCATTCAGGATGCGCAATATCAAACCGTATGTAAGTTTTCTTGATATTCATACTAAACTGGAAAGTGTCTATATCTATGCTTTTTGGTATTTGGTGATATTCATTAATAATCTCTTGATAACGATTATCCAGGCATGTCGCTAAATGCTTTTCGCGCATGCAATTATTTCTTTTTGAAAGGAATGCTCTCTGCCTTATCTTGAGGTCTTCAGGAGGAATGATAGGATCGTTTTTTATACTAAAATACAATGCGCTCATTTCTTCATCCAGAGAGGAAAGCTCAGGATTCTTGCATATTGTACGATCCAGTTTTCCTTCTGCTTTCTTACAGTCGAAGCTTGCAGCACTTACTGAACTGGCAAAAAATAAGCTATATATTATCCCTGCACAGAGGCTATAAAACGAAATATGACGCATGATGTTATCCTTTTATCAGAGTGGCTATATCCTGCCGTTTTGTCACTCTTCGTCAAGGTTTCTCGTCCTTTCCATCACGATAAAAGGAAACACCCTTGATTTACGTCAAGGGAGATCGGTGTGAGTAGTAGGTAGGGGGATTGACTCGTGAGTTCTGCTTCTCATTCGTTCCAACGATATAAAAGAAAACGCCCTTAACTTGCGTCAAGGGCGTTTTCTTTTATATGGCGGTGAGGAAGGGATTCGAACCCTTGATACGTTTTCACGTATACACACTTTCCAGGCGTGCTCCTTCAGCCTCTCGGACACCTCACCGTGGTCTCGCCGTATCGCATATCAGCGGACGGCGCTAATGTAGGTAAATTGCCGAACAGCGTCAACAAACTTCTGCATTCAATACGTGCAATTAGCTAAAGTTAACGCAATTTGTTGCTTTGCTCACCGTTTTTGCGCTCGCCTTCCATTCATTCCCCGTCGTTACGCAAAAGTCTGATGTTTCATTTGTGTTAATCATGCGTTGTAATTTCGCTCACTGGCTGCGGAATACCCCCGAAAATGGTATGCTGACTTGCAAACGCTGACCCAGGAGAACCTATGTATCCCGTCGATTTACATATGCACACCGTTGCCAGTACGCACGCTTACAGTACCCTGCATGATTACATTGCTGAAGCACAGCAGAAGAATATCCGCCTGTTCGCCATTACCGATCATGGCCCGGATATGGCGGATGCGCCGCATTACTGGCACTTCATGAATATGCGCGTTTGGCCGCGTCTGGTTGATGGCGTCGGTATCCTGCGCGGTATCGAAGCGAATATCAAAAACATTGAAGGCGATATCGACTGCACCGGACCCATGTTGGATCAGGTGGATGTGATTATCGCGGGCTTTCATGAGCCGGTTTTTCCACCACAGGATAAAGACACGCATACGACGGCGATGATCGCGACCATGGCACGTGGCGACGCACATATCATTAGCCACCCCGGTAACCCGAAATTTCCTGTCGATATCCGCGCCATTGCGGAAGCAGCGGCGAAATATAATGTGGCGCTGGAGCTGAATAACTCCTCTTTCATGCATTCGCGCAAAGGCAGTGAACCAAACTGTCGGGCGATCGCGGAAGCCGTGCGTGACGCGGGTGGGTTACTTTCTTTAGGTTCTGATTCCCATATTGCGTTTTCTCTGGGAGACTTTACTCACTGTGAACGTATTTTGCAGGAAGTGAATTTCCCGCAGGATCGGATATTGAATGTAAGCCCTCGGCGCGTGTTGGATTTTCTCGAACAGCGGGGAATGCCTGCTATCGCTGAGCTTGCTGATTTGTGACGTTGTCACTTAAAAACATTGTCACTTAAAGGCATCGTCACTTAAAAATAAATAGGGTTATCAATGAACGAGTTTTCTATTGTGTGCCGCCTATTGGGCACGCTGTTTTATCGCCAGCCGCAGGATCCTTTGCTGACGCCGCTGTTCACGTTGATTAAAGAGGGGAAACTGGCGCCGCACTGGCCGCTGGAGCAGGATGCCTTGCTGGCCCGTTTGCAAAAGGGATTGGATTTACCCGCGATGGAGGCGGATTATCAGGCGCTGTTTGATAGTGAGAACGGCTCGGTTTCGCCGCTGCGCTCATCCTATGAAAGCGATGCTGATGATGCGGAAATTCGTACCTTTCTACAACAGCGCGGCATGCCATTAAATGACGGCGCGGTTGGCCATTTCGGTAGCTTGCTGCTTGCGGCGTCATGGCTGGAAGATCAGGCACAAGAAGACGAAACGGCGGCGCAGATTACCCTGTTTGATGAATATCTCTTACCGTGGAGCGATCGTTTTCTCGGGAAAGTGGAAAGTCACGCTACGACCGCATTTTATCGTACGCTGGCGATTGTGTGCCGCGAAGCGCTGGAAGCGATGCGAGATGAGCTGGGTGAAAGCGATGAAGAAGACGACGAGTCGGAAGCAGAAGAATAGTACGCTGGAATGAAACCTCGCAGTATGAAACCTGGTACGCCGATAGCAGACATGATGTGTGCTATCGGCGAGTAGGTATTAGTCAGTAAACAGGATAACAATCTGGCCCGGTTTGATTTCGATGCCTTTCGCCATCTTCTTCGCCAGCGATTCCGTTGTGCTCTTATCCGCATTCAACACGTAAGCCGGTTTTTGGTCAAAATAGCTTTTCAGCGATTGATTGAGGTAAGGGCTTAGCGTTTTCATTATCGTCTGCATTTTTTCCGGCTGTACCGTGTAATCAACCAGTTCCATGTCTTTCAGGTAAATCGCGCCCTGCGTTTTATCAAATACCGGCTGTGCTTTCAGAGTCAGCTTCATATCGGCAGCCTGATTGCCCAACAGGGACGAAATATCGACCTTCGCATTGCCCGCTAGCGTGACTTTCCCCGGTTCTGCCCGGCCAATCTGGCTGGATAGCTCGGTTAAAACGATATGCGCATCCACCACGCCAGGCACGCCCAGTTGTTTCTGGTAATCATTGTGTTTTTGCAGGTACTCATTCACTTCCTGTTCACTGAGCGTGTATTGCGTGAGTTTATTACAGCCGCTGAGTGTAAAAGCCAGCAGCACTGCGGCCGCTGCCATCCATCCTGATTTTTTCATTATTCTGACCTCTTAATGCTATTGACGCGCACAATCTACTCATAGGTGGCGTGTGTTCATACGGGCAATCTATCTGTGTTAGCAATCAGCACGATTACGCATCGGCAGCGTGCGCCGGATGCACAGGGTAAACAATAGGATAGCACTGAAACAGCAGCGAAACGCCGCTTCAGGACGAAGCGGCGGAGTAAAATCGAAGGGTTAGATTGCCAGGCTGCTGAGCAGCGTTACCTGAGTCTGTTTCGCCATGTTATCCCGATAGTCCGCAACGCGCGAAGGGGGCGTGACACCCGCCACGATAGACAGCGAGCGGAGCAGCGGGAAGAGGTCGATATCATCCGTTGATAGCACACCGTTGCAGGCGTTTGGTTGGACAATCAGCGGATCGAGATCCTGTAAGTCATTGTTCAATTTCTTAATCAGCCCCTGAGAATGACTCAGGTGGTCAGCAAAACTGCCTAGCTGGGCTTCCTTCTTATTAATAAAGTATTGCCGGGCGGAAGCGGAGGCAAATTCTTCAAAGGCTGCCTGAGCGAAGCGAGGGATAATCAGGCGCGGCGTATACTCTGTGACTTTACGCAGCCAGGCGGTGATGGCGGGATTGGTGGAGCCGGTCAGCAGCGGCTTGCGGTCGTAATTATCAATGAAATGAACAATGTCCATACTTTCAGGCATGTGGCTGCCATCGTCTTTTTGCAGAATAGGCACCATTTTCTGGCCGATCAGCCGCTCTGGTGTTGCGGCGTCGTCATTCGCCAGTATTTGCAGTTCGACAGGAATATTCTTCAGGCCGAAGATCATGCGCGCTTTAACGCAATAGGGACAGTGATCGTAAATGTAGAGCTTCATACGTCGTCTCCTAAATGACATGTGGACAAAGACCGCAGTGCGGCCACGCGTGTAACCCAGCATCAAACAAGGTAACCCGAACGTGCGAGAAGGCTCGCGACGAAACAATTGTTTGAATGTATTAGGAAAGTATAGGAGGGCTTTACCGACGAGATCAAACTCGTCGGTAAAATTCAGACTAATGACCGCCCAGCATCGCAGGCTCGATGCGGCGTTGATTGAACTGCCAATACAGCGCGACTAACGTCAGGAACCCGATAGTGCCGAGCATGAACCACGGCAGTTCCGGCTGGTTCAACGCATGTCCGGTATCGAATAACCAACCGCCGCCGCTGTAGCCAATCGCGCCGCCAAGCGCCAGCCCAAGCCGACTGAACCCCATATAGCTGCCTCTGGCTCTGGAATCTGCCAGCGAGGCGCTCAGGGTTTCACGCGCGGGCTCGGCGATAATCGATCCAATGTAAAACAGGCAGATCAGCATCAGCAGGGTTTGCAGCTCTGTCGTCATCCCGATAGGGAACATACTGACGGACATAATGAATAGTCCTGCCATCAGGCGCTGTTCCAGCCGGAAGCGCTTCTCGCTCCAGCGAGCGATAGGGTACAGCAGCGTCAGCGATAGCGTTGCTTCAATGGCGTACATCCATTTCACCGCAGACGGCGTTCCGGCGATTTCGTTGACCATAATGGGCAGCATCAACAGCACCTGCACGGCCAGCATGTAGTAACCCGTCAGGGTTAACACATACATCAGGAAACGGCGGTCGCGAATAACGCGCGTCAGACCTTCCCGTATCGGCGTCTTGACCGTTGAGATGCGATAGGCTGGCAGCAGCCAGGCATTGAGCGCCGCCGCGAGTACGAAGATGACGGCACCCGCCCAGCAGACGATCTCAAAATCGTACTGGAGCAGCCAACTGCCGATAAGGGCACCGATAACGGCACCTGCGCTATCCTGCATCATTAACAGCGAGTAAAAACGGCCACGTTCTTGTGGGCGAATCAGTTTGATTACCAGTGCAGTGCGCGGCGGATCGAAGAGTGTGCCGCCGAGGCCGGATAGCGCACAAGACAGCCAAAGCAGCCAGGGTTCGTCGGCAATTGCCATAAACACAAAACCGGAGGCGCGTAGCAGCATCCCGGTAATAATCATCGGTTTGGCGCCAAACCGGTCAGCAATGGCCCCGCCGAAAATACCGAGCCCCTGCTGAATAAACTGACGCAATCCCAATGCGATACCGACTAATAATGCCGCCCAGCCGAGATCGTCGACAAAACGAATGGAAATAAGGGGAAAAACAACAAAGAATCCCAGAACCACCAGCATATTATCGAGTAATAAAAAATATTTACCCAAGCTCCGAGCTTGCGACATCAGAGGCATGTTTCACCACAACGAAGAAAGGAGGAAAATAACAGACGTGACTATTTTGTACTCTAATTCGACTTTGGTATAGCCTATTGTTGGATAATATTTTTTTATCGATTTAACGTTATCCGAGTAGCATTTCGGTGAGAAAAAATGGCTTTCCTGATTCAACTGCGCAATAACTCGGCGACGAGGATTTTACGTCTATGAATTTATGTGGTTATAGTAAGGATTATCGGAAATACCGATATTTTCTGCTTATGTGAAATAGTGATTTTTTCAGCGGCGATGAATTTTACTTATCGATAACATGGAGAGGCAGGGGGAAAAATGTTTGGCTACCGTTCAACGCCAGCAAGAGTGCAATTGACAACCGACAGGCTGGTGGTGCGTCTGGCCCATGAACGTGATGCATGGCGTCTGGCTGAATACTATTCTGAAAACCGTGATTTCCTTAAGCCGTGGGAACCCGTGAGAGACGCCAGCCATTGCTATCCATCAGGCTGGCAGGCGCGGCTGAGCGTAATTAACGATATGCATAAGCAGGGCAGCGCCTATTACTTCCTCTTGTTGGATCAGAATGAAAACGAAGTCTACGGCGTGGCTAATTTCAGCAACGTGCTGCGGGGATCGTTTCACGCCTGCTATCTGGGCTATTCGCTCGGCCAAAAATGGCAGGGGCAGGGGCTGATGTTCGAAGCGCTGCAACCGGCAATACGTTATATGCAGCGTCAGCAGCATATGCACCGCATCATGGCTAACTATATGCCGCATAACCAGCGTAGCGGGAATTTACTGGCGCGTTTGGGGTTTGAACGTGAGGGTTATGCGAAAGATTATTTGCTCATTGACGGCAAATGGCAGGACCATGTATTAACCGCGCTGACCAACGCAGAGTGGAAGTCTCCGCGTTAAGGAAAAATGATGAAATACCAATTGGATGCTCGTGAAGCCCGCGTGATTGGCTGCATGCTGGAAAAGCAGATCACCACGCCGGACCAATACCCGATGTCGTTAAACGGCATCACCACGGCCTGTAATCAGAAAACCAACCGCGAACCCGTGATGGAACTGAGTGAAAGCGAGGTGCAGCAAACGCTGGATTTACTCGTGAAGAAGCATTTCCTGCGCACGCTCAGCGGCTTTGGCAATCGTGTCGTGAAGTATGAACATCGTTTTTGCAATTCTGAGTTTGGTGACCTGAAACTGTCACCGGCGGAAGTGGCGCTGGTGACGACGCTGCTCCTGCGTGGCCCACAGACGCCGGGTGAACTGCGTACCCGCGCGGCCCGGCTGTATGAATTTTCAGATGTCAGCGAGGCTGAATCCACGCTTGAACAGTTGCAGCAGCGCGACGACGGGCCGTTTGTCGTCCGTCTGGCGCGGGAAGCGGGTAAGCGGGAAAGTCGCTATCGACACCTTTTCAGCGGTGAGACCAGTGATGCGGCGACGCCTGAAGCGGAAAGCATAAGCGATGATGCGCATCCGCTGACCGAACGCGTTGAGGCGTTAGAAAAAGAGGTCGCTGAACTCAAACGTCAGCTTGCCGCGCTGTTAGCGTAATGAATCTGTATCAGGGAGAAAGTCAGTCATGAAGCCTCAGATTACGTCTGCGGAAAGCGTCCCAAAGAATAGCGGTTTTACCCAACGTCCCCGCGTCGGCGTTGTCGGGCTGGGTTCTATCGCGCAGAAAGCGTATTTGCCGATTCTTAGTCAGGCCGATCGCTGGGAACTGGTCGGCGCCTTTTCTCCCGATCGGCAAAAGACGCAGCGGATTTGTCAGCACTATCGGATGACGAGTTTCTCCGCGTTGGACGAGCTGGCAGCACAATGCGATGCCGTTTTCGTGCACAGCAGCACCGCCAGCCATTTTTCTGTTGTGAGCCAACTGCTGAAGGCTGGCGTCGATGTTTATGTGGATAAACCGCTGGCAGAGACGTTGGAGCAGGCGGAAGCGCTGGTCGAGTTGGCGGAACAACGACAAAAAATTCTGATGGTCGGTTTTAATCGTCGTTTCGCGCCGTGCTATCAGCAGCTAAAACAGCGGTTGGATCAGCCAGCATCTCTGCGCATGGATAAACACCGGATTAATGGCGTTGGGCCACAGGATGTGCGTTTTACTCTGCTGGATGACTACCTGCACGTGGTGGACACGGCGCTCTGGCTGGCTGGCGGCGAGGCTCAACTGATTGACGGCGTCTTGCATGCGAATGCGGACGGCCAACTGCTGTATGCCGAGCACCATTTCCAGAGCGGTAACTGTCAGGTGACGACCAGCATGCATCGTCAGGCTGGAAGCCAGCGGGAATGGGTTCAGGCCGTTACCCATGGCGGGCTCTACCAGGTGGATGAGATGCGTGAATGGCGTGAAGACCGTGAGGGGATGACGCTCCGCCCAGCCGTGCCATCCTGGCAAACCACGCTGGAACAACGCGGATTTGTCGGTGCGGTGCAGCATTTTATGGCGGCCATTGAACAACGGAAACCAGCGGAAACATCAGGTAACCATGCGTTGCTGTCCCAACGCATGATTGAAAAATTGCTGGGAAAAAGCTGAAAAGTTCAGCGGTTATGACAATGTGCGGTAGCTATTACTCGCGCAATGCGTAGACTAGTCGCACCTCGCAATCAGGATGACCTCAACGGGTTAATAATCGGTCCTGAACCGTTCAGAACATAATCGGATGAATTTACTTAAATCACTGGCTGCCGTCAGTTCCATGACCATGCTATCGCGCATTTTAGGATTCGTGCGTGATGCGATCGTCGCGCGTATTTTTGGTGCAGGTATGGCGACGGATGCCTTCTTTGTGGCATTCAAACTGCCCAACCTGCTTCGCCGAATTTTCGCAGAGGGCGCATTCTCACAGGCTTTCGTGCCTATTCTTGCCGAATATAAAAGCCAGCAGGGTGATGAAGCCACACGAACCTTCCTCGCTTATGTTTCCGGTATGCTGACGCTGATTCTGGCGTTGGTTACCGTCGCGGGGATGGTTGCCGCACCCTGGGTCATTATGGTGACCGCTCCCGGCTTTGCCGCGACGCCAGAGCGCTTTGAGCTGACCTCGGATCTGTTAAGGGTTACGTTTCCCTACATTCTGCTGATCTCGCTGACCTCTATGGTGGGGTCGGTGCTAAATACCTGGAACCGTTTCTCGGTACCGGCGTTTGCTCCGACATTGCTTAACGTCAGCATGATTGGCTTCTCGCTATTTGCCGCCCCGTATTTTAACCCACCGGTGATGGCGCTGGCCTGGGCTGTGTTGGTTGGCGGTTTACTGCAACTCGGCTACCAGCTACCGCATCTGAAAAAGATTGGCATGCTGGTCTTGCCACGCCTGAAATGGCGGGAACCGAGCGTCTGGCGGGTGATGAAGCTGATGGGGCCTGCGGTTCTGGGCGTCTCGGTAAGCCAGATTTCGCTCATCATCAACACTATTTTCGCGTCCTTCCTCAGTGAAGGTGCGGTGTCATGGATGTATTACGCCGATCGCCTGATGGAGTTTCCTTCCGGCGTTCTGGGTGTGGCGCTGGGAACGATCTTACTCCCGTCGCTGGCGAAGAGTTTTGCCAGTGGCAATCATGACGAATACTCCCGTCTGATGGATTGGGGGCTCCGCCTGTGTTTCCTGCTGGCGCTGCCGAGTGCGGTCGCACTAGGTATTTTGGCGAAACCTTTAACGGTGTCGCTGTTCCAGTACGGCAAATTTAGCGCTTTTGATGCGCTCATGACTCAGCGGGCGTTGATTGCCTACTCGGTTGGGCTGATGGGATTGATTGTCGTCAAGGTGCTCGTACCCGGTTTTTATTCCCGACAGGATATTAAGACACCGGTCAAAATAGCGATCGTCACGCTGATTCTGACGCAAGTTATGAACCTGATCTTTATCGGTCCGTTGCAACATGCTGGTCTGGCGTTATCTATCGGTCTGGCATCCTGCCTGAATGCAGGATTGCTCTACTGGCAACTGCGTAAGCAGGATATTTTCCAGCCGCTGCCGGGTTGGCGGGGGTTTCTGATTCGCCTGTTCACGGCAGTTATTGTGATGTCATTAGTCTTACTGGGTATGCTGTGGTGGATGCCCGCGTGGGATGACGGCAATATGACGATGCGAATCCTGCGTTTGCTGTTGGTTGTGGTCGCGGGAGCTGGCTCCTATTTTGCCACGCTGGCGCTGTTAGGATTCCGCCCTCGGGATTTCGCCCGCCGTAGCGTGTGATAACGTTAAGCCATTACGGAATAAAAAAACGTAGGGAACGTTTTTCAACGTTGCACAGCAACGGCCCGTAGGGTGACGGACAAGGATGTCCGTCATAAAAAAACGCCATTGGTGGCAGCACCAATGGCGTTTTTGTTGTCAATCGACGGTTCGATTTTCAGTCGATGAAGAATTACATCTTCTCGACGGTTTCGATGCCGAGCGTATCCAGACCTTGTTTCAGCGTTTTCGCCGTCAGCAGCGCCAGTCTCAGGCGGCTTTGGCGCACGTCGTCACTTTCGGCATTGAGAATCGGGCAGTGCTCGTAGAAACCGGAGAACAGACCTGCCAGATCGTACAGGTAGCTACACATCACATGCGGCGTGCCTTCACGGGCGACGGTGGTGATGGTTTCTTCAAATTGCAGCAGGCGTGTGGCAAGCGCAAATTCACGCTCATCGCTCAGCGTAATCGGCTGCGTTAAGCTGTCTTCCTGTATGCCTGCACGCTTGAAAATAGACGCGACGCGGGTGTAAGCGTATTGCATGTAAGGCGCCGTGTTACCTTCAAACGCCAACATGTTGTCCCAGTCGAAAACATAATCCGTGGTACGGCTCTTCGACAGATCGGCGTATTTGATCGCGCCGATGGAAACCACTTTCGCCAGCGCGGTTAACTCATCGTTTTCCATTTGTGGATTTTTCTCTGCGATGAGCTTCAGTGCGCGATCGTAGGCTTCATCTAACAGTTCGGACAGTTTAATCGTCCCGCCTGCACGCGTTTTGAATGGCTTACCGTCTTTGCCCAGCATCATGCCGAACATATGGTGTTCCAGACTGACGGAGTCAGGTACATAACCCGCTTTACGCACGATGGTCCAGGCCTGCATCAGGTGTTGATGCTGGCGGGAATCGATGTAGTAAAGCACGCGATCGGCATTCAGGGTTTCATAACGGTATTTGGCGCAAGCGATATCCGTTGTGGTGTAGAGGTAGCCGCCATCCTTTTTCTGGATGATGACGCCCATCGGTTCGCCTTCCTTGTTTTTATATTCATCAAGGAAAACCACCGTAGCGCCTTCACTTTCTACCGCCAGACCTTTTGCCTTCAGATCGGCAACGATACCCGGCAGCATGCTGTTATACAGGCTTTCACCCATCACATCCTGCTTGGTCAACGTGACGTTGAGGCGTTCATAGTTGATCTGGTTCTGCGTCATGGTGATATCGACGAGCTTGCGCCACATCTGGCGGCAGTATTCATCACCACCCTGCAATTTCACCACGTAGCCGCGTGCGCGCTCGGCGAAATCGGCATCGTCGTCGTAGTGTTTCTTCGCTTCACGATAGAACGCTTCAAGATCGGACAGATCCATTTCGCTGGCGTTTTCGTTTTGCATTTTTTCAAGGTAGGCAATCAGCATGCCGAACTGCGTACCCCAGTCACCGACGTGGTTGGCGCGAATGACATTGTGGCCCAAAAGTTCCAGCGTACGGGCTGATGCGTCACCAATAATGGTTGAGCGCAGGTGGCCGACGTGCATTTCCTTCGCGACGTTAGGGGCAGAGTAGTCAATCACGATCGTTTGTGGCTCAACCGGCGTTAAACCCAGTTTTGGTGCATTCAGGGCGTTCTCAACCTGGCTCGCAACCCACTGCTTATCGAGAAAAATATTAATAAATCCCGGGCCTGCGATTTCTGTTTTTTCCGCAATGCCCTCCAGCGCCAAAAGTTGGACGACTTTTTCGGCCAGTTGTCGCGGCGGCATGCCCAGCTTTTTTGCCACGGCCATGACGCCATTGGCCTGATAATCACCAAACTGTGCTTTTGCCGACTGACGAATCTGAGCTTCGCTGTCTGCTGGCGCGCCCGCGGCGGTTAACGCCTGGCTGACTTTTTCGGAGAGAAGAGCCTGAATATTCACCGGTTTACCTTAAATAAAAAATTAAGCCTTGCTTATACCATATTTGCCTTTCTTCGTCAGCAGACGGGGAGGGGCAACGGGATGTTCAGGCGAAAAAATACCCGCCAGGCGGGATATGAAAAAGGGACGATGAGAGGAGAAAAAGAGATAAGGAGAACACGACAAAAAAGAGAATGTGGTTTTAGGTAGAATAAAAATAAATCAAAATTACGATCTTAACGTTTTCTTGAACGACCATTTACACCAATTTTATGTGAGTCTCTGGTTTTAAAATGACGAAAAATAGCGTATGCCGCAATAGCGATAAGCGCGATGGATATAATGAGTAAAACCATGATGATATCTCTGCGTTATTATTTGTTTTCTTAATTTATACGTTTTCTTTTAGGCGTTCAATGGGGCGACTCTTATTTAAGATTCCTCCCAGAATAGGTTGCGAGAAGTATCGCAGATTAACGCCGAGTAAAAAACATTTCCGTTTATTAATCAAACGGCGTGGTTATCTTTTCTTTGCATTTAATGCGTTTCACGTAACGGAGGTGTAAATAAATGTACAGAGAGAAAAGTAGAATTTAATTAGGATGTGCCTCGGGTGTGATATTCTCACCGCGCAAATGGTTATTGATAATGTGAGATGCCGCGAGGAGTTTTACCCGATATGTTACCCAATGATTTGATAACGGATTTAGCGCGTTTTGAGCACGCGTTACAGGAATTGGCCGATGTGTTACAGCTGGATTTAGGTGCATTTCATGCTGACCATATTTCTCTGCGCTGTAACCAGAACACGACGGCTGAATCCTGGAAAGCGGTGCTGCTAAAGGCTGGCCGTTTACTGTCTGAAAACCAGATCAATGGTCGCCCAATCTGTTTGTTTATACTGGATAATGCTATCTCGGTAGGCCCTTGGAAAATGACGTGTATCGAGCTACCGTGGCCGGGGAAAAAACATTATCCGCATGAAGGGTGGGAGCATGTGGAACTGGTGCTGTCTGGAGAGGCAGAAACGCTGCATCAGCGTGCGCTGGCCTGCTTGTCTGATGAGGCGCTGCGTATGCCGGGCATCAAGCTGAAATTCAGTTCTCCGCAAGGCGAAAAAGAACGAATGCCTAATCCGACGCTGGCGGTAACCAACGGGAAAGTGACAATAAAATTCCATCCATTTGATATACGCGAGATTGTCGCGAGCGAAATGTCTTCATGATGAAAATAGTGAAGGATGCGTATGTAGAGTAATCAGGAAGATAACATTGGCTGAAAGGTAAAATGGCATGTCACGTTATTCATGCCATTTTCTTTTACACTGGAACAGATTAATAAAATTGTGGTTTATGTCATGTTTATTTTGGCAATGTATCGCGTTCATTGTGACTCCTGTCTCCTCACGATATGAATGTGAATGCCATAGTTATTACTTTAATCGGCCTGATGATTCGCCGATTTTTCGCTAATTAAGAAAAGTAGTCTGGGAGTTTACATGGAGGAGCAGCGATGACGAAACTGGAAGTATGCTGTTATAGCGTTGATTGTGCCATAACAGCAGCGCAGTCTGGGGCTGACAGGATTGAACTCTGTGCAGGACAACGGGAAGGAGGATTAACACCATCCTATGGCGCGCTACGTAGTGCTCGTGAAAAGGTCGCAATTCCTGTTCACCCGATTGTGCGCCCGAGAGGCGGCGATTTTTGCTACAGCGCGACGGAACTGGCTGCCATCAAATACGACATTGAGCAGATTCGCGAGATGGGGTTTCCCGGTGTCGTTGTCGGTGTGCTGAATGAGGAAGGGCACATTGATTTGCCCAAAATGCGCGAAATCATGGCAGTGGCGCAGGGAATGGCGGTGACCTTTCATCGCGCGTTCGATATGTGCCTGAACCCTTACATTGCGCTGGAACAGCTCACCGAGCTTGGCGTATCGCGCATATTGACTTCCGGGCAGCAGCAGACGGCGGAGAATGGGCTGCGGTTATTGCGTGAACTAACACAGGCCAGTCGCGGTCCAATCATTATGGCGGGTTCCGGCGTGAGGTTAACTAACCTGCACAAATTCCAGCAGGCCGGTATTCGGGAACTGCACAGTTCTGCCGGTCAGTGGACACCATCCCCTATGCGCTACCGAAAAATCGGCGTGTCGATGTGTTCTGATACGGAATTAGACGAATTTAGCCAGTATTGCGTGGATGGCGATGTGGTAGCAGCAATGAAACGGGCAGTCAGCCCAGATCGTGAAATGCAGTACGTGTCATAACGTAAGGAATGTCACGGTGTAGCGATATAGATACTGCGCACACAGCATTGCAATCAACACGACATTGTCATTCTTCAATTTTGCCGCGCAGCATACCCTTCGGTTTGCATGGCAAGTACCAGGCCCCAACGTGTTGTTGGGGCTTTTTTTATCTAGCGCAGCCGCTAGGGCTGGTAGACTCCCGGTTTACGCGCAACCAGTACGGCTCGTACTGGCGCGGGGTAACCTTCCACCGTTTTCGTTGGATCCTCAGGATCGAGGAATTCAGCCAGCGATTCCGTGATCATCCAGTCTGTCCGACGCTGTTCCTGCGTTGTCGTGGTGCAGATATCGACGACACGGACATCAATAAATCCGCATTTCTCAAGCCATGTGGTCAAGGCCGCGGCGGAAGGGATGAAATACACATTGCGCATTTGCGCGTAGCGTTCTCCCGGTACCAGCACCTGATTTTCATCACCTTCAATGACCAGCGTTTCCAGCACCAGCTCACCACCCGCCACCAGCTGATTCTTCAATTGCCACAGGTGATCGAGCGGGGAACGGCGGTGATACAGCACGCCCATCGAAAACACCGTGTCAAAAGCGGCAAGTTCGGGGAGTTGTTCAATGCCGAGTGGTAAAACGTGCGCCCGCTGATCGTCACCGAGCAGTTTACGCACGGCTTCAAACTGGCATAAAAACAGCTGCATAGGGTCAATGCCGACTGCCATTGTGGCGCCTTCACCGACCATCCGCCACAGGTGATAGCCACTGCCGCAGCCTACATCCAGAATCAGGCGGTTCTTCAACGGGCTGATGTGTGGCAGAACGCGCTGCCATTTCCAGTCAGAACGCCACTCCGTGTTGATATCCACACCGTAAAGCGAAAAGGGACCTTTACGCCAGGGCATCAGGTTACGCAGCAGTTTTTCAATGCCTTCACGCTGACCCTCGGAAATATCGGGTTCCATGCGCGCGGTGACGCTGTCGTTCAAATCCAGAGAGGTTGGCGTCAGCGATGGGAGGTGTTCCAGCGAGTTAAACCAGAGTTTGAACTTACCGTGCAGGGATTCCTGCTGCCAACTGCTGAGCTGTGAAGGCAGCGTGTTAAGCCAGTGGCTGAGCGGGCCTTTTGCGATTTGCTGATAAAAATTGCCGAAATCGATCACGCCTTTTCCTCTGCTTTCACGGCTAATAACGAACCAAAATTAAAACATTGAAACCAAACTTCGCTATGCTCAAAACCGGCGCTTGCCAGCCGAGCTTTATGGGTTTCTACCGAATCGGTCAGCATGACGTTTTCCAACATGCTGCGCTTCTGACTGATTTCTAACTCGCTGTAGCCATTTGCCCGTTTAAAATCGAGGTGCATGTTGAACAGCAATTCGCCAACGTCTTTGTCCGTAAAATTGAATTTCTCTGAGAGCACAAGCACGCCGCCGGGATTTAATCCCTGATAAATACGTTCGATGAGCACCTGACGCTGGGAGGGTTCCAGAAACTGAAGCGTAAAGTTCAGCACTACCATCGACGCATTTTCGATATCAATGTTGAGGATATCGGCTTCTATAATCTCGACGGGCGTATCGGAACGAAAAGCGTCAATGTGGCTGCGGCAGCGCTTCACCATGGCCGGAGAATTGTCTACCGCGATAATTTTGCAGCCTGGAACATGGATATTGCGTCGCATGGACAGCGTAGCCGCGCCCAGCGAGCATCCTAGATCGTAGACGTGGCTATCCGGGCGGACGAACCGTTCGGCCAACATGCCAATCATCGAGATGATGTTGGAATAGCCGGGAACAGAGCGTTGGATCATATCGGGAAATACGTCAGCAACGCGTTCGTCGAATGTCCAATCGCCTAAATTGGCAATTGGCACAGAGAAAAGCATATCGCGGTTTGGCATGGCGGAAAGTGCACTGAGAGTGATTTTAATTAAAGAGGCCGTATTCTAGCAGAATACACCGTGGCCTTCACCTTTCACATTGTGTAGACGCATAGTGTGGGCGCGCTTTTTGATTCCCGGACGCATAATGTCTGTGCGTCCGAGAGCGGCGGATATAGTTTTTGCCTCAAGCCATCAATACAGCGTGAAAACCAGATCCCAAGGGAGGTAATAGAGGTTTGCTGCAATCATCAGGATGAGCGAGGCATAGGTTGCCGCCATACCTGAACGCCGCCAGCGAAATTCGCGATGCCGCAGGCCGTAGTAGTGAACTAAACGTCCGGTAATCAATAAAATGCCGCAAAAGTGGATCATGATGATAAGGGCGCCGTTCATTTCCATCAGCACCAGCAAAATCGCCGCGATCGGAATATATTCTACCGCATTGCCATGTACCCGGATCGCCGTTTGCAATTCATAAAATCCGCCGTCGCCATAGGCCACGCGATACTGCATTCTGAGTTTCACAACATCAATTGACAGCTTTATCAACAAGATTGCGCCAAGCACGATATAGAGCGCACTTACCATGTTTTACTCCGTAACCTAACCGAAAACGGCTTGCAGAATAATAGCTTTACCTAACGCAACTGTCGCCTGTAAAGGTCGATTTTTTTAGCGGAAATACGTTGCGTTGCCAAATGGTTTATAACCAAACGGGCTAACACCCGCCAGGCGGGTGGATCAAAAGAGCGTCGCCTGCTGTGGCCAATCCGGCTGGGGCGGTAAGGTCGGGTCGATCTCGGCGAGTAGCGGCCAAAGCTGCTGCGCCAGCGGAGGGGCATCACCAATATCCGGCGTGTGAATAAAGAAGAAGGGATTTGCCTCGCGCCACTGCGGTAGCTTGTTACGCCATGATTCGAACCAGCGAAGATTTTCTTCCTGCGTTTCACTACCGATAAAGCGGATCAGCGGCTGTGTGGCGGTGAGCACGGCGTGTACCGGCACGCGAGGTTTCTTACGCTGGGCTTCACGCATGGCTGCGCTGTCTGGCGCGGCGTGGTGAACCGGGCGGCTATCGAGAATCACACGATTAATGCCGCGCTGCTGTAGCCCCTGATTCAGCGCGCGCTCTTCATCGCCTTTGGCAAAAAACAGCGGGTGACGTACTTCCACGCCGTAGCCAAACCCCTGCGGTAAGGCATCAAGAAAACGCCACAGAACGGGGAGCTGTGCAGGGCCGAAGGCGGCAGGGAGCTGTAACCAAAGTTGCCCGATACGGTGTTCAATCGGCTCAAGACATTGATAAAAAAGGCCGACGTCGCTATCACAGTTCTGCAAGGCGGCTTTATGGCTGATCGTTGAAGGAAACTTGAAGCAAAAGCGGAAGTTGTCATGCGTCATATCATGCCAGCGCCCGACGACCTCGCGTGAAGGCAGTGCATAAAAGGTCGTATTACCTTCAACGCAGGTAAAGTAGCGGCTGTAGTCGGCAAGATCGTTTAATCCCAGCCGACTCCAGGCGGGGTGTTGCCATTGTGGTAATCCGATGTACATCATCGCACCATAACGTCATTGAATCTCAAGCAGGATGGCGGTGATTATCGCGTAATTGTCAGAGCTGTGCGAGCAAGCCGAGAGAAATCGTTTATAAAATCTCATCTGCCCACTGTGTTGCTTCCATTATCAGGGTAAAGAAGTCTTCTTCATCGAGGCCTAGTTGAGTTAAAAGCTGCTCAAGTCCTTCCCATTCTTGCTGTTCATATTTAGAAATTAACGTCAGATAAAGCGCGAGCTCGCCGGTATGATCCAATAAGCTCTGGTTAATTTTTTCCGATAGGGCGATTTGCGAGAGCAGCAGCGGCATTGGCGAATCTAATACGGCATCGAGCAGCGATAATAATCCGCAGAGAAACGCCTCGGTGGTATCGTCCTTCACATTAAAAGACGCGTGTAATAATTCGAAGAATCTGGCGCGAATTAAACTGGTGCGATAAAGCTCGCTGGGTTTATTTTCATTACTGTTGGTAATGCTGATTAATGAGACAAAACGTTTGAGCTCCCGTTGCCCGAGCAGCATTGCCATGGAACGGAAAGACATCGAGGTCGCGGTGATACCAAAACGGGTGTTGTATTTGATATTGGTGATGTGGCGCATCAATTTATAATACAGCGACAGATCGGCACAGACCAGTTCCTCGATCGTGGCATAGTTGATTTCAGGCTTATTCACCTCTCTCAGTAGCCTGATCGTATTGCTGGAGTTACTGACCAATTTTTTCGACTTGATCATCTCAGGACGGCTGAAGAAATACCCCTGAAAAAGTGAGATACCCAGCTTTTTGCTTTGTAGGTATTGCTCATGCGTTTCTACTTTTTCGGCCAGATAGGTTAATTTGCGCGGCGAGGTTCTTTTGATGAAATTTTCAATATCAGCAAACGTCGACAGCGTTAAATCGAATTTGATGATGTCAATGTAAGGTAAAAACCGATCCCACTCTGAATCCATCGAAAAATCATCAAGTGCAATTTTAAAGCCCTTTCTTTTTAGCTTTTTTACAGCAACAAAGAGATCGTTGTCGGGGGGCGAATTTTCAAGAATTTCGATAACGACCTTTTCCTGTGGCAGCACTTCTGCCTGGCCATTGATCAGCATCTGATGGGGAAAATTAATATAGTAAGGTTGTTCAACCACGGATTTTGTCAGCGGATTGGTTAAGAACTGATCGGAAATAAGCTGTGCGGTCGCAAATTCAGGACTGACGTCAGGAAATTTATTGGTGACGTCCATGCGAAAAAGGAGCTCGTAGGCAACGGTTTGGAGGTGTTGATTTAAAATAGGTTGGCGGGCAACAAATGAATACATAGTTGTTCTCCATGTAAACCATACGCATTTGCCAGTAATGGGAAAGCGCTTTTATTAAAATTTTTATAAAAATCAGCAGTTACTTGGTAATTTTAGCAGGTTTTATTAAAAGGGAAGGTCGGTTTCCCTAAATCCTCACGCGATACGTATTGATGAGTTCTACCTCTTTGGGCTGATGGTTTAGGCTTCCTCTGGTGCTCACTTTTGCAACAACTCTATGCCGATTAGTGAACATTCCGTTAACCGAAAAGGAAATTTCGTAAAAAGAGTAGGCGGCAGCGTCGCAGAGCGTTACCTTCATGCTTATCGTTCGGGCGAATATCCTTTATAATAGCCGCCTTTTTTCACCGGACAGTAATCCAGAAAAACCATGCCGTGCAGCGAAAATGCCACTGTTTTTGCGCTGTGATCTACCGTGAAAAGTAGTCCATCGTGAAAACGTGTGAGCTGGCGGATGAGTAAAAGGACATCGTGATGCGTACTAATTATTGCGGGCAGTTGAATTCGTCCCATGTGGGCCAGGAAGTGACATTGTGCGGTTGGGTTAACCGCCGCCGCGATCTGGGTGGTTTGATTTTTATTGATATGCGTGACCGCGAAGGGCTGGTTCAGGTGTTTTTTGACCCGGATCGTCAGGACGCATTTAAACTGGCATCCGAGTTGCGTAACGAGTTCTGCATCCAACTTACCGGTGTAGTACGCGCCCGTCCAGAAAGCCAAATCAACAAAGATATGGCGACGGGTGAAGTCGAAATTTTTGCCAGCGCACTGACTATTGTTAACCGTTCAGAAGCGCTGCCGTTGGATTCCAACCAAACCAATACCGAAGAAGCACGTCTCAAATACCGCTATCTGGATTTGCGCCGTCCTGAAATGGCACAGCGCCTGAAAACGCGCGCACGTATCACCAGTTTTGTTCGCCGCTTTATGGACGACCACGGCTTCCTGGATATTGAAACGCCGATGTTGACGAAGGCGACGCCGGAAGGCGCGCGCGACTATCTGGTGCCAAGCCGCGTACATAAAGGCAAGTTTTATGCGCTGCCGCAGTCTCCACAGCTGTTCAAACAGCTGCTGATGATGTCCGGTTTTGATCGTTACTATCAGATCGTGAAATGCTTCCGCGACGAAGACTTGCGTGCTGACAGACAGCCAGAATTCACCCAGATCGATGTGGAAACTTCTTTCATGACCGCGCCGCAGGTGCGTGAAGTGATGGAGAAACTGGTGCGTGAACTGTGGCTGGACGTGAAAGGCGTCGATCTGGGCGATTTCCCGATCATGACGTTCGCAGAAGCGATGCGCCGTTTCGGTTCCGACAAGCCGGACCTGCGTAACCCGCTGGAACTGGTTGACGTTGCCGATCTGGTTAAAGACATCGACTTTAAAGTGTTCTCCGGCCCGGCAAACGATGCCAAAGGCCGCGTTGCTGCGATCCGCGTTCCGGGCGGCGCACAGCTGAGCCGTAAGCAGATTGATGAATACGGCAAGTTTATTGAAATCTACGGCGCGAAAGGTCTGGCTTACATCAAGGTCAACGAGCGTGCCAAGGGTCTGGAAGGAGTTCAAAGCCCGGTAGCGAAATTCCTGAGTGACGACATGCTGTCTGCGTTGTTGGATCGTACTGCGGCACAAGATGGCGACATCCTGTTCTTTGGCGCAGACAGCGCGAAAGTGGTGACCGATGCACTGGGCGCGCTGCGTCTCAAGCTGGGCCGCGATCTGAACCTGACGAAAGACAATAGCTGGGAACCGCTGTGGGTTGTCGATTTCCCGATGTTTGAGGAAGATGGCGAAGGCGGGCTGGCTGCGATGCACCATCCGTTTACCGCACCGCGTGACATGCTGCCTTCTGAACTGGCTGCTAACCCGGTTTCGGCGATCGCCAACGCGTATGACATGGTGATTAACGGTTATGAAGTGGGCGGCGGTTCCGTGCGTATTCATAACGGTGAAATGCAGCAAACCGTGTTCAGTATTCTGGGTATTACCGAACAAGAGCAGCGTGAGAAATTTGGCTTCCTGCTGGACGCACTGAAATATGGTACGCCGCCGCATGCAGGCCTGGCGTTTGGCCTTGACCGTCTGGTGATGCTGCTGACGGGCACCGATAACATTCGTGATGTTATCGCCTTCCCGAAAACGACGGCTGCAGCGTGCCTGATGACGGAAGCGCCAAGTTTCGCCAACCCGGCCTCCCTGGAAGAGCTTGCCATTGCGGTTGTCGTAAAAGGGAAAGCGGCTCAGGATGGAAAATCCGAGAACGAATAAGATGGTATATAAGCGACCCGTTTCGGTTCTGGTGGTGATCTATGCCCGTGACACCGGGCGGGTGCTGATGTTGCAGCGGCGTGACGATCCTGAATTCTGGCAGTCGGTAACCGGCAGCATAGAGGAAGGGGAAAGTGCGCCGTATGCCGCACAGCGTGAAGTCAAAGAAGAAGTTAACATTGATATATCCGCGGAAGCGTTATCACTCTTTGACTGTCAGCGCTGTATTGAGTTTGAGCTATTTGCTCATTTGAGACGTCGCTATGCGCCGGGGGTTACGCACAATACCGAGCATTGGTTTTGTCTGGCGTTACCCGCTGAGCGCGAGGTGCAATTATCCGAGCATCTTGCCTACCAGTGGTTGGATGTGCCCCACGCGGCACAGTTGACCAAGTCCTGGAGCAACCGGCAGGCGATTGAGGAATTTGTTATTTATCCGGCCTGAACAGGCTTTTTTCGGAGATTTTTATGGCAGGTCATAGTAAGTGGGCTAACACAAAGCATCGTAAAGCAGCACAGGACGCCAAACGTGGTAAAATCTTTACCAAGATTATCCGCGAACTGGTTACCGCAGCCCGTCTGGGCGGTGGCGATCCGGGTTCTAACCCACGTCTGCGCGCAGCGATCGATAAAGCACTGTCCAACAACATGACGCGCGATACCCTGAACCGCGCGATTGCCCGTGGCGTCGGCGGTGACGAAGATGCCAACATGGAAACCATCATTTATGAAGGTTACGGCCCGGGCGGCACGGCTGTCATGGTGGAGTGCCTGAGTGATAACCGTAACCGTACCGTTTCCGAAGTACGCCATGCGTTTACGAAAACTGGCGGCAACCTGGGGACTGATGGTTCCGTTTCGTACCTTTTCACCAAGAAAGGCGTTATTTCTTACGCGCCAGGTCTGGATGAAGATGCGGTGATGGACGCGGCGCTGGAAGCGGGCGCGGACGATGTCGTGACGTACGACGACGGTGCGATTGACGTCTTCACGCCGTGGGAAACGTTCGGTAACGTGAAAGATGCGCTGGATGCGGCGGGTCTGAAAGCAGAATCGGCTGAAGTATCGATGATTCCGTCCACCAAGGCGGATATGGATGCGGAAACGGCACCGAAGCTGATGCGTCTGATCGACATGCTGGAAGATTGCGACGATGTGCAGGAGGTTTACCATAATGGTGAGATCTCCGATGAGGTGGCTGAACTGCTGTAATGGCAGGTCGGTAATGCGGAGTAGAAACGGCTACCTACACGGGCGAATCGGCGGAGCGGCACGATGACAATCGTAGCACTATGACAATAATAGTAGGCATCGACCCCGGTTCGCGCGTGACGGGCTATGGCATTATCCGCCAGCAAGGGCGTCATCTGACGTACCTCGGCAGCGGCTGTATCCGCACCGTGGTGGATGATATGCCCACGCGACTGAAGCTGATTTACGCTGGCGTCAGTGAAATCATTACGCAATTTCGTCCAGACTGTATGGCGATTGAGCAGGTTTTCATGGCGAAAAACCCGGATTCAGCCTTGAAGCTGGGGCAGGCGCGCGGTGTGGCTATCGTCGCGGGGGTGAATCAGGATCTGCCTGTGTTTGAATACGCTGCGCGTTTGGTTAAACAAACCGTGGTAGGAACGGGCGCGGCGGATAAAAAGCAGGTGCAGCATATGGTTCGCTCGCTGCTGAAATTGTCGGCCAGTCCGCAGGCGGATGCCGCCGACGCGCTGGCGATTGCCATTACCCACTGTCATTTTAGCCAAAGCCTGCTGCGTACATCGGCGGCGAAAGTGAACCCGCTGGCAGGACGACTGCGCTGAAACAGGAGGCTGGATATTCATCCAGCCTTTTTTATGTTATATACTCGTCATACTTCAAGCCATTCATTCCCTAAGTAAAAGGAAGCGCAACGTGATAGGTCGTCTCAGAGGCATTATCCTGGAAAAACAGCCGCCGCAGGTGCTGATAGAAGCTAACGGCGTGGGTTACGAAGTCCATATGCCGATGACGTGCTTTTACGAGCTCCCTGAGCTCAATCAGGAAGCGATTATCTTTACCCATTTCGTTGTCCGCGAAGATGCGCAACTGCTGTTCGGTTTTAATGATAAGCAGGAGAGAGCGCTGTTCCGTGAGCTGATTAAAGTGAATGGCGTTGGGCCGAAGCTGGCGCTGGCGATTCTCTCAGGAATGTCCGCGACGCAGTTTGTCAGCGCGGTTGAGCGCGAAGAAATCGGTGCGTTGATTAAACTTCCGGGCGTGGGTAAGAAAACGGCGGAAAGGTTAGTCGTTGAAATGAAAGATCGCTTCAAAGGCTTGAGCGGCGATCTGTTTAATCCGGTCAGCGATATTCCGTTGGCATCACCTGCTGCCGCAGACAGCCGTGTTAGCGATCCTGAAGCGGAAGCCGCAGCAGCACTGGTTGCGTTGGGCTATAAACCACAGGAAGCTAGCCGCATGATTTCCAAGATTGCGCGTCCCGACGCTGACTGTGAAACCCTAATCAGGGATGCACTGCGCGCGGCGCTGTGAGGTATTCATGATAGAAGCCGATCGTTTAATTTCCGCTGACGCCGTTCCCGAAGAAGAATTTATCGACCGTGCGATCCGCCCTAAATTGCTCAACGAGTATGTGGGGCAGCCGCAGGTGCGTGAGCAGATGGAAATTTTTATTCAGGCAGCCCGTAAGCGCGGAGATGCGTTGGATCATCTGCTAATTTTTGGTCCTCCCGGTCTGGGGAAAACGACGCTGGCGAATATTGTCGCCAATGAGATGGGCGTGAATATGCGCACGACGTCGGGCCCGGTGCTGGAAAAAGCGGGCGATCTCGCCGCGCTGCTGACTAATCTCGAACCGCATGATGTGCTGTTCATCGATGAAATTCACCGTCTGTCGCCCGTAGTGGAAGAAGTGCTGTATCCGGCGATGGAAGACTATCAGTTGGATATCATGATCGGCGAAGGGCCTGCCGCCCGTTCAATCAAACTCGATTTGCCGCCTTTCACGCTGATTGGCGCAACAACGCGTGCGGGTTCGTTAACCTCGCCGCTGCGCGATCGTTTCGGCATTGTGCAGCGCCTGGAGTTTTATAAAGTTGAGGATTTGCAGTATATCGTCAGCCGTAGCGCACAGTGTTTAGGGCTGGATCTGACGCCGGATGGTGCCCTTGAGGTCGCGCGTCGCGCGCGGGGTACGCCGCGTATTGCCAATCGGTTATTACGCCGGGTGCGCGATTTCTCCGAGGTGAAGTCGGAAGGGGCGATTACCGGTAATGTGGCGACACAGGCGCTGGATATGCTGGCGGTGGATACCGAAGGCTTTGACTACATGGATCGTAAGCTGCTGTTGGCGATTATCGATAAATTCATGGGCGGCCCTGTCGGGCTGGACAATTTAGCGGCCGCCATTGGCGAAGAGCGTGAAACCATTGAAGACGTGCTGGAACCGTTCCTGATTCAGCAAGGGTTTATTCAGCGCACACCGCGCGGTCGGATGGCGACGCAGCACGCCTATCGGCATTTTGGCTTAACGCGTGAAGATTTAAGTTAACGAGTGACTCGACGTAGCGCCTAATCGCTGTTTTGCCAGATTCAGGGAGACCACAGGGTCTCCCTGAATGTATGCGATTAGAACCAGGCTTCCCACATTGCCCCAACGTTGAACGAGTCGAGCTTCGTGTTGACGCCGGTCGTTGTCCGTGCGGTATGTTTGTTATCCACCTCCCCGCCGGTGACATAGAAGCGCAGCATCGGTCTGAACTCCGGTCCCATCGCGATCGAGACATTCTGGGAAAGCGTCAGTTTCCATCCTTTGTTATCACCACCCTGACCGTAATCTACGTGCTGATAGCCTGCTTCAAGCCAGGTGGAATGCACATCATTCCAGAAATACATGGGGCGCACGATGGCATTATAGTTGCGACGATCGTCCTGACTCGCGGAATCATTTGAGTAGTCGTGGTAGGCCAGCAGGTATTCGACCTGCGTTTGCGGAGTAAATTTGTACTTACCTTCAAAGCTGGCGTAGAAGGTTTTCAGGTTGTTCGTTTTGTTGTAAACGCTGTTATCGGCGTTATCCGAATAGCGGGTGATAAACTGGTTGAGACTATTTTTCCCCGTATGGCTCAGGACCGCACCGCCTTGCCAGGCCTTCAGACGTGCATCGCTATTCACCGCTTTTGAGTCAAAACCGTAGTTCGCGTACAGCGCAAGATCCAACGGCCCCAGCTTGATGCCATGCACTTTGGACGTCAGCGCGTAATTGCCTTTATCGCCCGTGCCGGAACTGCCTGTACAACTGATGCGTGAGGGGTTCGCATTATTCGTGATGACTTCGGGGTTACAGGATTCTACGGCCGCGACGGCAGCAACATCGAATTGAATGCCGCCGAGTTCAAAGTTCTTTATCCCCGCGCCCTGACCGTCATGGTTCATCCAGAAGTAGTCGTTAATCCCCTGCTGTGGACGCTGGTGGAAATCACGTCCGGCCCAGAGATAAGCATTCGGCTGAGAGGCAAAAAGGTTGGTGACGCCCGCATAGGCTTTTTTCAGGTTAACTTCGTCGCCCCAGTGGTCGATCATCACGACGACATCCCAGATCGCGCCGTTGTCACCCTTGAACGCTTTGGAAAGCTGGAATTCACCGCCGTTGCCTTCGTTGCCCAGACGGCCCAGTGCGGAAGCCCCGTTGTAGGAGCCATCGACCGCGACATATTTCTGGTCACCGCTCTGGAATTGCGCGCCGTAACGGGCATAGCCAGTAAAGTTGATGCCATAGGGTATCGCCATGTCAGGCGTCTTGGGGGCATCCGGCGTGGTCAGCGGGTCGACCTGTTTACTGGCGATGGCGTCTAATTTGGCCTGACGCTCCGCCAGTGCTTTTTCTACTGCCTGAGCAACGATGCGATCCAATTGCTCCTGAGTAATCATTTCTTGTGCGAATGCGGAACCGGAGCAAAGGGCAGCCAGCACCGCCAGCGTAACGGGCAGTTTTTTGGAATTTGTCATAGTCATCTCAATTCGGTAAGTTATTTTCAGACAATAACCATCCCGCTCTGATTGACGTGAATAATGACACGGCGCTCAGAACAAGGTGATTGTTATTTTTTTTAACGGGTACAGCGTAATTAAATAACTGACGTAATCGACCCTCCCTATAGGGTATTAAAATGAACTATTTTCTTTGGTATAGATGAATAATCTCTTCTGATAATTCGCGGGCGAGCAGGGATGTCATTAAATGGTCTTGAGCATGAACCATAATCAATGTCATCGGCTGTCTGGCTTCTCCTGCATCCTGTTCGATCAGTTGGGTCTGCATTTGGTGGGCCTTGCGCGCGTAACCATCGGCCTCCTTCAACAGATTCTTGGCCTCATCAATGTTGCCTTTACGCGCAGCGTGTAGCGCCTCAAAACACAGGCTGCGTGACTGCCCTGCATTGACGATAATTTCCATTACTGCATCTTCTAATGTAATCATCATATGACCTATTTTTATGCGAACGAATACTCGCAGCACGTATTTTCTATGCTGCGTTCTTAAATAGCATTCAGGTCGGTGAATATGAGTAATAAAAATATCTCGACACTGAATGCGTTATTTTCCTTTTTATTTAATTTCTTTGGCGAGTTCTTTATTTATGCCATTAATTACTACTCACCGTTTTTGTCAGCGATAAATCACCCTGTATTTTTTGCTCCTCGGTTTTCATTAACGTTCGTTCGTAGGCTCGCAGGAACGGCAAATACATCAGTGCAGAAAATACCATGCACAGCAGGCACATAATTAGCGGGCTGAAACTCCAGTTTGCGGCCCACGATGCGCCAATGGGGGCCGGTGTTGTCCAGGGCGTGAGTGATACCACCTGCGCCAACCACCCCATTTTGGTTGCGGTGTAAGCCAGTACGGCATTAACCATCGGGACGAAAACAAAGGGGAGAAACAGCATCGGGTTCATGATGATGGGCGCGCCAAACATGATCGGTTCGTTTATGTTAAAGAAGCTCGGTACGACACCCATTCTACCGATGGTCCGCAAGTGCGTTACCTTGCTGCGTAACAGCAGGAATGCCAGCGGTAGCGTCGATCCGACGCCGCCAATCAACAGATAGTGATCCCAAAAGCCCTGTAAATAGATGTGTGGCAAGACTTCTCCAGCCGCCAGCGCGGCCTGATTCACGGCCAGATTGGTCATCCAGAATGGGTTCATGATGCCTGTGACAATCAGCGAACCGTGGATCCCTGAGAACCAGAAAAGCTGGCACAGCAGCACGGACAGAAGAATGGCTGGCAGCGAGTCTGAGGCGGACACCAACGGGGCCAGCAAGTGCATAATCGCTTCGGGAATGATCATGCCCGTTTGTGCTTCAACGAAAAGATTGAGCGGGTGCAGCGTCGCGACAATTACCAACACGGGAATGAGGATTTCAAACGAGCGGGCGACTCCCGTCGGCACTTCTTTTGGCAAGCGGATGGTAATGTTGTGCTGTTTCAGCGCCGCGTAAACACGGGTGGCGTAGATGGAGGTCAGTAAGGCAGTGAAGATCCCTTGCCCTGACAGGTACTCGGTAGAAATTTTGTTATCGGCGTAAGGGGCGGCGACGAGCAGGAAAGCCATAAACGCCAGCAGACCGGACATGACGGAATCGAGATTAAGCTGTCGTCCCAGACTGGCACCCACACCTACGGAGATGAAAAATGTCATTAGCCCCATACTCAGTTCGAAGGGCAGCATCAGCTGTGCGCGATAGGTGATAGAAAAATCGAGCCAGGTCCGAGCGAATCCGACAGTGGTATCAGCGGAAAAGGGAGGAAAAATAAACACCAGCATAAATGAGCCGATGATCATAAAGGGGAGTGCGGCGGTAAAGCCATCGCGGATAGCGATCACATACTTTTGTTGTCCTAAGCGCCCGGCCAGCGGGGTAATCGATTGTTCGATAGCGGCAATCGTTGATTGATATAAGGAACTCATGTGAACACCTTTCTCGTGTGTCGCCGTAGCAGCGACAGATCGTCACCAAGTATGTTATCGCCACGTTGTATTCCGTAACCTATTGTATTAACAGGCCGGATAAGAATATCGTGTGTGGCAGCCTTTTGTTAAAGTGAGCCTATATCCGTTATGTTTCTTCCTCAGCGGACCGCATTTTCCGCTAAGCAGAATGTAAAAAGTTATTGCTAGTATGATTGGATATCATATGGAAACCGTTTTCCATGCAAAGAAAAGAGAAGTGTGATGGCGGTCAATATGTGATGTTTTCTGGCCGTATTAATTAGATTTACATCACATCTTATTGGCAGAAATACTTATTGGATGTTAAACGGATAATCGGTTTCCATGCTGGATAGAAACGGTTATACTGCAAAGCAATACAATAATGCCGCTCGTTTAAGAATCAAGATACCGGGGGCTACCACGGTGCGAGGTATCCCTGCGGGAACCTCATCACCGTGTTTCCCCCTAAATCCACGCTTAAGTGAACAGTATTAAGGCAATACAAGGCGCTGTTGGTGTTCAGGGTTTTGAGTCGGATTTAGCGTTTTCCAGGGGCAAATGATGTCTACAATCAACGATGTATCGCGTTTAGCTGGGGTGTCTAAAGCCACAGTCTCCCGGGTGTTGAGTGGTTCACGCGGCGTAAAGGAAGCTAGCCGTCTTGCAGTGTTAAAAGCGGTTGATGAGCTTAAATATCGGCCGAACGTTATCGCTCAATCGCTACTGAGTCAGTCAACCGGCTGTATTGGCGTTATTTGCGCTCAGGACAACATCAATCAGACGACTGGCTATCTTTACGCGCTGGAAAAACACTTTAGCCGGCATCAAAAGCACCTCTTACTGCGGTTTGCCAGCAGCAGGGCAGAAGTGATGAGCGTGCTTGATGAACTGACCAGCGGCCTGTGTGATGACATCTTAATCATTGGTGCGCGTTTTCCACTGAATCTGGCCGATAAAAACATCATTCTGATCGATTGCATGGAAACGGACACCGCGAACAGCCTGCAATTCGATCACGCTTTCGCCACGGAAACGGCGTGCAATTACCTGATTCGGCAAGGAAGACGGCAAATCGCATTGATTAATCCCGCTGCCAGCAGTTCTGCGGAGCAGGTGCTTTTAGGGTATAAGCGGGCACTGGAAAATAACTTTTTGCCGTTTAACCGCAATCTGATTTTTATGGATGCGTCTTCATCGTCGTCGGTGGCGCTGCAAGTGTTGCTCAATAACAGCACGACACTGAATTTCAATGCGCTTCTGGTGGCTGATGAGCTGGAAGCCAAGCGTGTTATCACACAGCTTCAGGCGTTTAATAAATCTGTGCCAAAAGACATCATGGTATTCAGCCTGGCGGGGTCTCTCGATATTCCTGGCATTCCGGCGATACCGGCAATTGAATATTCGATGGATGCGATAGCGGCCAGAATCGTGTCCTGGCTCAATGAGAAAACGCAAGACGTGCTGGGTTCGTATGTCTTGCGGGGTGATTTAATCATTCCCGATATGGCGAACCGGAAATAAACTCAGTTCGCCCACACGCCAAAAAGAAAAGCCCTTCTGAATGTTATTTCAGAAGGGCTTTTTTATCTTGTATCGCTGTTAGGCGGGTTGCCGTTTAAGCAGGCTGACAATAAACAGCAACGATGCGCACAGCACCACTGAGGGGCCGGCTGGCGTATTGTAACCAGCCGAGAAGGCCAGACCGCCCGTCACGGCAATCATGCCAACGATAATCGCGATACTCGCCATTTGTTCCGGCGTCCGCGCGAAGCGTCTGGCGCTGGCAGCGGGAATGATCAGCAGTGATGTAATGATCAGCGCACCAACAAACTTCATGGCAATACCTATCGTTAATGCGGTGGTCAGCATCAGGAGCAGCTTGGTACGCTGTAGCTTCACGCCGTCGACGTGCGCCAGCTCCGGGCTGATCGTCATCGAAAGTAGCGCGCGCCATTGCCAACGCATAATGGCAATAACGACAATCACGCCGCCGCCAATGACCCACAGATCCTCTGTCGTGACGGAGAGCAAATCGCCAAACAGGTAAGCCATCAAATCCACGCGCACGTTATTCATCAGGCTAACGACAACCAATCCGAGTGACAGTGCGCTGTGCGCCATGATGCCGAGTAACGTATCAACGGCCAGATAGGGACGGCGTTCCAGCCAGACAAGCCCCAGCGCCAGAATAAGCGTCACGGCGATGACGGCAGCAAACAGGTTGATGTTCAGCAGCAGGCCGAAAGCGACGCCGAGTAAGGACGCATGCGCCAGCGTATCGCCAAAGTAAGACATCCGCCGCCAGACGACGAACGAACCGAGCGGGCCTGCCGCAATTGCTAGCAATATCCCCGCCAGCCAACCGGGAAACAGCAGTTCGATCATGCGTCGTTTCCACCTTGTCTTTTCAGAATGATACGTCCCTGTAGATCGTGACGATGATTATGATGGTGGCGATAAATCGCCAATTGCTCCGCACCGCGGTGGCCGAACATCGCTAAAAATTCGGGATGAAGGGAAACGACTTCAGGCGTGCCGGAGCAGCATACATGTTGATTAAGGCACAGGACTTCATCCGTTTTCGCCATCACCAAATGCAGATCGTGCGAGACCATTAATACACCGCAATGGAATTCCTGTCGCAGTTGATTAATGAGATCGTACAGCGCCAGTTGCCCATTGACGTCGACACCTTGTGTCGGTTCATCCAGAACCAGAAGCTGGGGCTGGCTGAGCAGCGCGCGCGCTAACAGCACGCGTTGGGTTTCGCCGCCGGAGAGTTTCTGCATCGGTTGTTCCAGCAGGTGTGCCGCCTGAACGCGCTTAAGGGCAGGCAAAATATCCTGTTTTTTCACGCCGGGACGCAGTTGCATAAAGCGGCTGACGGTCAACGGTAGCGTGGTATCCAGATGCAGTTTCTGTGGAACGTAGCCGATACGCAGCGCGGGATCCCGGACCAGCGAACCAGAGGTGGGGGAGAGTAGCCCCAGGACTACGCGTACCAGCGTCGATTTCCCTGCGCCGTTCGGCCCCAGCAGTGTCAGAATTCGACCTGCCTGCAAGGTAAGAGAAATATCTGACAAGACCTTTCGGCTGCCAAATGTAACTGAAATATTATTAAGTGATACCAATGTGGACATATAATTCGGTTTGCACAACCCATGTGACGTTATATTATAACAAGCAACACGATAAAAATCGATGGGATCGACTTTCATGCAACAATCTATTCAACAAAAAAAATCTATTCAGCAAAAAAAATGGTTAAAAAATGTGTTTGTTGCCACCGCGCTACTTGCGAGCGGGATGTCAATCAGTGCGGCATCCGCGGCGGTCATTACTTCAATTCGTCCCTTGGGATTCATTGCGTCGGCGATTGCCGATGGGGTAACGCCAACTGAGGTTTTGTTGCCTGATGGCGCGTCGCCCCACGATTATGCCTTGCGCCCGTCTGATGTCCAGCGTTTACAGTCCGCCGATTTGGTGATTTGGGTCGGGCCGGAAATGGAAGCCTTCCTCGGAAAGCCGTTAGCGAAAATTTCTCCTGCAAAGCAGATCGCGCTTTCCGCGCTGCCAGCCATTAAAAGCGAGCTGGAAAAAGAGGTCGGGCACGATCATGAGAGTGAGCATGAACAGGCACATGATGACCATGAAAAAGGCCACGATCACGGCCATGCCGCCCATGATGACGGCGACGATGGTCACCATCACGGCGAGTACAATATGCACATTTGGCTGTCGCCGGAGATGACAAAACAGGCGGCGATTGCCATTCATGCAAAATTATTGGAACTTATGCCTCAGAATAAGGACAAACTAGACGCGAATCTGCTTTATTTCACGGATAAAATCGCGCAAGCAGATGAAAAAATTGTTAAGATGCTAGCGCCTGTGCAGGGTAAAGGCTATTTCGTGTTCCATGATGCCTATGGCTATTTTGAGAAACACTATGGATTAAGCCCCTTGGGTTACTTCACGGTTAACCCTGAAATCCAACCTGGTGCACAGCGTTTACATCAAATACGAACACAGTTGGTTGAGCACAAAGCCGTATGCGTTTTTGCTGAACCACAATTCAGGCCAGCCGTTATTAATGCTGTTGCCAAGGGAACCGACGTGCGCTCGGGTGTGCTCGATCCATTGGGAAGCAATATTGCACTGGGTAGAGATAGCTATGCCGATTTCTTGTTGCAGCTATCGAACCAGTATGTGAGCTGTCTGGAGGAAAAATCATGAGGATACGAATAAGTGCAGCAGATAGTCCGAACTATCGCTCTGGCGTATAACAGCTTACCTCGGCCCCATCGCGTCATGCTGGGGTCGCTTACCGTTGTGACATTGGCCGTTGCTGTTTGGCGGCCTTTTGTTTATCCCCACGTCGATGATGCTCCTGTCATCGTGAAAGATATCGACCTGGAAACCAGCCAACTGCGTACGCTGACGCCTGAAGCCAGTGAACCGATAGACCAACCCTCGCCGGATGACGACATTCCACAAGATGAGCTAGATGATAAGGTTGCCGATGAAGGCGGCGTACATGAGTACGTGGTGTCTACGGGCGATACCTTAAGCAGCATTTTGACGCAGTACGGTATCGATATTGCGGATGTCACCCAACTCGCAGAGCAGAACAAAGATCTGCGGAATCTGAAAATCGGTCAGCAAATTTCATGGGCGCTGGGAGAAAATGGCGATCTGCAAAGTTTGACCTGGCAGATGTCCCGCCGTGAAACCCGCATCTATGAGCGCGTGGGTGCTGATTTCAAAGAACGCATTGAAACGCTGAAAGGCGAGTGGCGCAACAGCGTCCTGAATGGCCGGGTCAGCGGTAGCTTTGTCAGCAGCGCAAAAAACGCCGGTTTGACCAGCACAGAAGTGCGCGACGTGATAAAAGCGCTGCAATGGCAGTTGGATTTCCGTAAATTACGCAAAGACGATACCTTCTCCGTACTGATGTCCCGCGAAATGCTTGATGGTAAAAGCGAGCAGAGTGAGCTGGTCGGCGTGCGTTTGAATACTGGTGGCAAAGACTATTACGCTATTCGTGCAGAAGACGGCAAATTCTACGATCGTGAAGGTTCCGGTCTGACGCGCGGATTTATGCGTTTCCCGACCATGAAACAGTTCCGTATTTCCTCCAACTTTAATCCGCGTCGTTTGAACCCGGTGACAGGGCGTGTCGCACCGCATAAAGGTGTCGACTTTGCGATGCCTGTCGGTTCACCGGTTCTGGCCGTCGGGGATGGTGAAGTCGTCATCGCGAAACGCAGCGGTGCGGCGGGGAACTATGTGGCCATTCGTCATGGTCGCCAGTACACCACGCGTTACATGCACATGCATCGCATCCTGGTTAAACCCGGACAGAAAGTGAAACGAGGCGATCGTATCGGGTTGTCTGGCAACACGGGACGCTCTACGGGCCCACACCTGCATTATGAATTCTGGATCAACCAGCAGGCGGTCAACCCACTGACGGCTAAACTGCCACGCTCTGAAGGGCTGACGGGCAAAGAGCGTCGTGATTACCTGGCGCAGGTGAAAGAAGTCGTGCCGCAGCTTAAGTTTGATTAACGATATCCGTCATACTCCAAGCTGCTTGTGCGTTGGCCGCCCTTACTCACCCCAGTCACTTACTTGTGTAAGCTCCTGGGGATTCATGCGGTTGCCGCCTTCATGCAACTTGAATTATTTAGGATAGATATCGACTGCATATTATGCCGGTGGCTTGCTGCCGGCATTTTCATTTATAGAGTACGGTTCCTGGTTTTTTATTGTCGAGCAGGTATGTTTTTGCGTAATTGTCGGCGGGTGTTGCCAAACGCTGGGTGGCAATTATGATTATGTTTATTGATTGATCTGAAGAGTTTAGGCATGGAAAAAGAAAAAAAATCGAACGCTGAATTTGTTCCCCAGTTTCAACGCGCCTTTTTTCATCCGCGCTATTGGGGAGTTTGGTTAGGTGTTGGCGCAATGGCGCTCGCTGCCTATATTCCGGCACGATTAAGAAATCCGGTTCTGGGTGGGTTAGGGCGTTTTGTCGGGAAAATATCCAAAGGCGCACGCCGTCGTGCCCGTATTAACCTGCTGTACTGTATGCCGGAGTTAACAGATGCGCAGCGCGAAGCCATCATCGATGACATGTTTGCGACGGCTCCTCAGTCGATGATCATGATGGTGGAAGTGGGGATTCGTAACCCGAAGAAAATCGAGAAATATGTTCGCTGGCACGGTGAAGACATTCTGGACCGCATTAAAGAACAAGAGAAGAACGTGATCTTTCTGGTTCCGCACGGTTGGGGCGTCGATATTCCTGCGATGCTGCTGACTTCGCGCGGGCAGCGCATGGCGGCCATGTTCCACAATCAAAAGAATGCGCTGGTGGATTATTGGTGGAATCGTTTACGCCGTCGCTTTGGTGGCCGTATCCATGCGCGTAACGACGGTATTAAGCCGTTTATCAGTTCTGTGCGTTCGGGGTGCTGGGGCTATTACCTGCCCGATCAGGATCACGGGCCTGAACACAGCGAGTTCGTTGATTTCTTTGCGACCTATAAGGCCACGCTGCCTGCCGTCGGACGGCTGATGAAAGTATGCCGCGCTGATATCATTCCGCTGTTCCCGGTATATAACGCTAAAGATGGCTGCCTGGATGTATATATTCGCCCGCCGATGGATGATCTGGCAGAGGCGGATGACGTCTATATTGCCCGTCGCATGAATGAAGAGGTGGAAATTCTGGTCAGGCCGAATCCTGAGCAGTACACCTGGATTCTGAAGCTGTTGAAAACCCGTAAACCGGGTGAGATTGAACCGTACTGTCGAGATGATTTATACCGCAATTAGTTGATATCACGTCACTAAGCGCGAGATGCGCGGCGGATAGTAGACTGACAGAAAGAGAGATAAAAAAAGCCGGACGAGAAATCGTCCGGCTTTTTACTGGAATGAACCGTCTGCCTGCTAGCGGACGGTTATGGTAAGGATTATTCCACGCGCAGGATGCGGATCGTGTTGGTCGTGCCTACGGTACCCATGATGTCGCCCTGTGTGACGATAACCAGATCCCCAGACATCAGGAATCCTTTATCGCGCAGGCGAATCACCGCATCGTTAGCGGCAGCCACACCATCCGTGTAGCTATCGAAATGCACGGGGGTGACGCCGCGGTATAATGCTGTCAGGTTCAGCGTTTGCTCATGGCGAGACATGGCAAAAATCGGCAATCCGGAACTGATACGGGACATCATCAGCGCGGTACGGCCTGATTCCGTCATGGCGATCAGTGCCGTCACCCCTTTCAGGTGGTTGGCGGCATACATCGCAGACATCGCGATGGATTCTTCCGTGTTATCAAACTGCACGTCAAGGCGGTGCTTGGAGACGTTGATGCTTGGGATTTTCTCCGCGCCTAAACAGACTTTCGCCATGGCGGCGACGGTTTCAGCAGGATACTGACCCGCAGCGGTTTCTGCTGACAGCATGACCGCATCGGTGCCGTCTAGCACGGCGTTGGCAACGTCCATCACCTCTGCGCGCGTTGGCATCGGGTTGGTGATCATCGATTCCATCATCTGCGTGGCGGTAATGACCGCACGGTTCAACTGACGGGCGCGACGAATCAATTTCTTCTGAATGCCCACCAGCTCTGGGTCGCCGATTTCAACGCCCAGATCGCCCCTTGCTACCATCACCACGTCGGAAGCAAGAATGATGTCATCCATCGCGGCATCTGAGCAGACAGCTTCAGCACGTTCAACTTTTGATACGATCTTGGCGTGACAGCCAGCATCGCGCGCGAGGCGGCGAGCGTAGTTGAGGTCTTCACCAGTACGAGGGAAAGAGACGGCCAGATAGTCGACGCCAATTTTTGCGGCAGTAATAATGTCGGCTTTATCTTTTTCCGTCAGGGCTTCGGCAGACAGACCGCCGCCGAGTTTGTTGATGCCTTTGTTGTTGGACAGCGGGCCGCCAACGGTGACTTCGGTATAAACTTTCAGGCCTTCAACCTGAAGCACTTTCAGCTGTACACGACCATCATCCAGTAACAGGATATCGCCAGGTACTACGTCGCTCGGCAAGCCTTTGTAATCGATCCCAACTTTTTCTTTATCGCCTTCGCCTTTCGCTAAGTTGGCATCCAGCAAGAATTTGTCGCCGACATTCAGGAAAATTTTACCTTCTTTGAAGGTAGAAACACGAATTTTTGGACCCTGTAGATCGCCAAGAATGGCAACGTGGCGGCCTAATTTAGCCGCAATTTCACGAACTTTGTTGGCACGTAATAGATGATCTTCTGGTGTGCCGTGAGAAAAATTCATGCGTACTACGTTAGCGCCCGCATTGATAATCTTTTCGAGATTATTATCACGGTCGGTAGCGGGCCCCAGGGTGGTGACAATCTTGGTTCTTCTGAGCCGTCTGGACATGTATAACTCCGTTCACTTGTGAAGCTGTAGTGTTGCGATTAAGCGTCGAATAACGGTGCAAAATGTCACTTTACAACAAAACTATTTCACCTGCGTTATCCGAACATCGTGTTGAGTCTGATTATCATACTGTACAGGTAATCCCCACCATCTTTCCATGCCTGTAGTCTTTGGCCATATAAAGATGAAGCGGGTAGATGATACCGCTCATTTTTCATAGGTATAACTAAAAAAAAAAGCACAATGTAAAACTTATCTATCACCTGAAGGGGTTAATCAATCGCTCGTCTTTATCAAAGCGAGATTCACGCAGGGCCTCTTTGACCCGTTTCAGGTTATCACGAAACTTTTCCCCGCGGCGCAGCGTGAAGCCTGTTGCCAGAACGTCGATCAGCGTCAACTGGGCGATGCGGGACACCATCGGCATATAAACATCAGTATCTTCAGGCACATCAAGCCGCAATGCCAGCGAAGCTTCACGCGCCAGCGGCGTGCCGTCTGAGGTGATTGCGATAACGGTCGCGTCGTTCTCACGTGCCAGCTGTGCCATTTCGACCAGGCTTTTGGTTCTGCCAGTGTGGGAGATCAAGACCACGACGTCGCCGTCGCTGGAATTCATGCAGCTCATGCGCTGCATAACGATGTCATCGAAATAAACGACGGGGATATTGAAGCGGAAAAATTTGTTCATCGCATCGTGTGCGACAGCAGCGGAAGCGCCCAGACCGAAGAAAGAAATTTTTTTCGCCTGCGTCAGCAAATCCACGGCGCGGTTGACGGCGGTGACATCCAGGCTGGATTTCACCTGTTCCAGTCCAGCCATTGCGGATTCAAAGATTTTACTGGTGTAGGCGTCAACGCTGTCATCTTCTTCAACGTTACGGTTCACATAGGGTGTACCGTTTGCCAGACTTTGTGCCAGATGTAGTTTAAAATCGGGAAAACCTTTCGTTTCAAGGCGGCGACAGAAACGATTGACCGTTGGCTCGCTGACGTCGGCCATTTTGGCTAAGGTCGCGATGCTGGAGTGAATGGCTGTCTGCGGAGTGCTCAGGATCACTTCAGCAACTTTTCTTTCCGATTTGCTCAAGAGTTCTAGGTGACTCTGGATTTTTTCCAGCATATTCATACGACAAGGGCCATGTAAGTTTTTCCAATTTCAACTAAAGGTACACTGGCATGCATTACGTGAAAAAATGTTACGTGAAAAAATGCAAGTCGTGAAAATATACTACGACCCTGTAGTGGTTGGCAGAGGGCAATACGCTAAGTTGGGCCCTTTTTTTGCCAGAACATGACATGTGTCTAACTTTCAGAAAAGTAATCGACTGTCAGAAACGACGAAAAATTTCGCTTTAGGGCGAATGCATAATTGATTTCAGCCGCTGCACAGACCGATTTATGTGTGGTTTTCGACCAATAGCGACCATTATTTAGCATTTTTATGATGGGTTTACTGGCTGTAGTCAAAAAGAGTACATTATCGCTGTAATAAAATTACAGCATCCTGCAACGAGGAGATGAACATGGCGGTAACTTCAACAGCCCAAGCGTGCGATCTGGTTATTTTCGGTGCCAAGGGCGATCTGGCGCGCCGTAAATTGCTGCCTTCCCTGTACCAGTTGGAAAAAGCAGGCCACATCCATGCGGACACCAAAATTATCGGGGTGGGCCGTGCCGATTGGGATAAAGCGGAGTATACCCGCGTCGTGCGCGAAGCGCTTGACACCTTTATGAAAGAAGCCATCGACGACAAGTTGTGGGAAACGCTAAGCAGCCGGCTGGATTTCTGCAATCTTGATGTGGAAGACACGAAGGCGTTTAACAAGCTGGGCAAGATGCTTGACCAGAAAAACCGCACCACCATTAACTATTTTGCGATGCCGCCGAGCACATTCGGGGCGATCTGCAAAGGGCTGGGAACCGCCGGGCTGAATAAAGAGCCGGCGCGCGTGGTGATGGAAAAGCCGCTGGGTACCGATCTGGCGTCTTCTCGCGTCATTAACGATCAGGTCGCGGAATACTTCAACGAGTGTCAGGTTTACCGTATTGACCACTATCTGGGCAAAGAAACCGTACTGAACCTGCTGGCGCTGCGTTTTGCCAACTCGCTGTTCTCCTCAAACTGGGACAACCGGACGATCGACCATGTGCAGATCACGGTAGCCGAAGAAGTCGGGATTGAAGGGCGCTGGGGCTATTTTGATAAAGCCGGCCAGATGCGCGACATGATCCAGAACCACCTGTTGCAGATTCTGACGATGATTGCGATGTCGCCGCCGTCCGATCTGACGACCGACCGCATCCGTGATGAAAAAGTGAAAGTATTGCGTTCACTGCGTCGTATCGACCGTTCCAACGTGCATGAAACGACCGTACGCGGCCAATATACCTCTGGTTTTGTTCAGGGACATAAAGTGCCTGGCTATCTGGAAGAAGAAGGCGCGAACAAAAGCAGCAGTACGGAAACCTTTGTCTCGATTCGTGTTGATATCGACGACTGGCGCTGGTCTGGCGTGCCGTTCTACCTGCGCACCGGTAAACGCCTGCCGACCAAATGTTCAGAAGTGGTTGTGTACTTTAAGAACCCTGCGCTGAACCTGTTCCACGATTCTTACCAGCAACTGCCGCAGAATAAGCTGATCATTCGCTTACAGCCGGATGAAGGTGTGGAAATCCAGATTCTGAATAAAATTCCGGGATTAGAGCACAAACACCGCCTGCAAACGGTGAAGCTGGATCTGAGCTTCTCGGAAACCTTTAATCAGCAGCATTTGGCCGATGCTTATGAGCGTTTGCTGCTGGAAACCATGCGCGGCATTCAGGCGCTGTTCGTCCGTCGTGATGAGGTGGAAGAGGCCTGGAAATGGGTGGATTCCATCATGGATGCGTGGGCGATGGACAATGATGCACCGAAACCGTATCAGGCGGGAAGTTGGGGGCCAGTGGCATCCGTGGCGATGATTACCCGCGATGGTCGCTCCTGGAATGAGTTTGAGTAATTCTTTGATAATACGTCAGTAATTGAGATACCGAGAACGTTCGGCATCCCACAGTTTTTAATGTATGGCTAACGGTGCGGTCGGACATCTGCGGCGACGCAGATCCCTGTGGCAGGGGCGCGCTATATAATTAATGATGCCCTTCGGGCATGACTGGAGATAACTTTTGATGAAAAACTGGAAAACGAGCGCGGAACAGATTTTGACAACGGGTCCCGTTGTTCCTGTGATTGTGGTCAACAAACTGGAACACGCGGTGCCGATGGCAAAAGCGTTAGTCGCGGGCGGCGTTCGCGTTCTGGAACTGACATTGCGTACCGACTGTGCCATCGACGCGATCCGCGCGATTGCGAAAGAAGTACCGGAGGCCATCGTGGGTGCAGGTACGGTGACAAACCCTGAGCAACTGGCTGCCGTTGTGGAAGCGGGTGCCCAGTTCGCCATCAGCCCCGGCTTGACCGAGCCGTTGCTGAAAGCCGCGACTGCCGGCAATATCCCGTTGATTCCGGGTATCAGCACGGTGTCTGAACTGATGCTGGGTATGGATTACGGCCTGCGTGAGTTCAAATTCTTCCCAGCGGAAGCTAACGGCGGCGTGAAAGCGCTTCAGGCGATCGCGGGTCCGTTTGCTCAGATCCGTTTCTGCCCGACCGGTGGCATTACACCAAATAACTACCGCGATTATCTGGCGCTGAAAAGCGTGCTGTGCGTCGGTGGTTCATGGCTGGTGCCGAACGATGCGTTGGAGAGCGGTGATTACGCGCGTATTACCGAACTGGCGCGTGAAGCCGTTGCAGGTGCAAAAGCCTAAGTATGCTCGTGACTGAATGACGAAGGCCACTCACTACGAGTGGCCTTTTTTATGGCGGACATCCTTGTCCGCCACCCTACGGGCCGTCGCAAGCGACGTTGAAAAATGTTCCCTACATTTTTTTATGACGGACATCCTTGTCCGTCACCCTATTGGCAGTAGCCTATCAGCCGCTGACTTTTACAGCCGCAGCGACATGTTTGGCGATTGCCACCGCATCGTCCGTGGTTTCTGCGCTGGCTAACGCCACGCCCATACGACGTTTGCCACCGATATCCGGCTTACCAAACAGGCGAATTTGCGTGTGAGGGAGTAGCGCGCTTTCCAGCCCCTGATAGCGCACGTTGTTGCTTTCCAGTTCTGGTAAAATCACAGCGGAAGCCGATGCACCATATTGGCGAACTGCGCCAATTGGCAGCCCCAGAAAAGCGCGGACGTGCAGGGCAAACTCGGACAGATCCTGAGAAATCATCGTCACCATGCCGGTATCGTGCGGGCGAGGGGAGACTTCGCTGAAGATGACTTCATCGCCGCAAACGAACAGTTCAACGCCGAATAGGCCGTAGCCACCGAGCGCTTTCACGACATCGCTGGCCATCTTTTGCGCACGCTCTTGCGCCAGCGCACTCATCTGCTGCGGCTGCCAGGACTCGCGATAGTCGCCATCTTCCTGACGATGCCCGATAGGCGCACAGAAATGAATACCGTCAACCGCATGGATGGTTAGCAAAGTGATCTCAAAATCAAAATTCACCAACCCTTCCACGATGACGCGTCCGCCGCCTGCGCGTCCACCCTGTTGGGCGTAGTTCCACGCCTGATCTAACTGCTCCGCGGAGCGAATCAGGCTTTGCCCCTTGCCGGATGAACTCATGACAGGTTTAACAATGCAGGGGTAGCCAATCGCGTCTACCGCCTGACGAAAACTCTCTTCGCTGTCGGCAAAACGATAGGTGGAGGTAGGAACGCCGAGCGTTTCGGCTGCCAGACGGCGGATACCTTCACGGTTCATCGTCAGGCGTGTGGCTTCGGCGCAGGGAACAACATGGTGACCCTGTTTTTCCAGTGTTACCAGCATGTCGGTTGCGATGGCTTCAATTTCCGGCACGATGTAATCAGGACGCTCGGCTTCAACCAACGCTTTCAACGCATCGCCATCCAACATATTGATGACGTGGCTACGATGCGCAATCTGCATGGCCGGGGCATCGGCATAGCGATCGACCGCAATCACTTCGATACCCAAACGCTGACATTCAATCGCCACTTCTTTGCCTAATTCACCGGAGCCAAGCAGCATCACTCGTGTGGCATCCGCACGCAGGGCGGTTCCAATCGTTAACATAACCTTATACCTGATCGGGTTGTGAAAAATGGCCGCAGTATAAACGAAAACGTTTGCGTGCGCATTAAAGAGGGCATGCATTGGAATGCGGTGCGCAAAAGCGCACCAAGTGATAAGGGCGCGCCTTGGCATTGCCGATCAATCGTGCCACTCTTCTTGTAGAGTTAAAATTTTATGGTAAGACAACGAGATCCGACGCGATGAAAACACCGCAAGCTGAAAAACGCCCTCATGTGATGAGCATGCATGGCGATACGCGTATCGACAATTATTACTGGCTGCGTGATGACCAGCGCGCCGATCCGCAGGTGCTGGCCTATCTGGAGCAGGAAAACGCCTATAGCGACGCTGTCATGGCACCTCATGAGGCGCGCAAACGGTCGTTGTATGACGAAATGGTTAAGCGCATCCCGTCGACGGATATGTCTGTACCGTATGTCAGAAAAGGCTATCGTTACCAAAGTCGCTACGAGCCAGGCAAAGAGTACGCTATCTATCTGCGCCAGCCTGAGCAGGAAATGGACGCGTGGGACACGCTGCTGGACGGAAATCAACGAGCGGAAGGGCATGAGTTTTATAGCCTCGGCACGCTTGAAGTTAGCCCCGACAATAGGCTACTGGCACTCTCGGAGGATTTTTTATCCCGCCGGCAGTACACGCTTCGTTTTCGCGATCTGAACAGCGGCGAGTGGCTACCGGATGTGATCGAAAATGTCACGGCAGGAGCGGAATGGGCGGCGGATTCGACGGTTCTGTATTACGTGCGCAAACATGAGCAAACGCTATTGCCGTATCAGGTCTATCGTCATCGTCTGGGGAGCGATCCGGCACAGGATGAGCTGGTCTATGAAGAGAAAGACGACACCTATTATGTCAGCCTGAGTAAAACGACATCAGAGCACTATATCTCCATTTATCTCAGCAGCACCACGACGACGGAAGTGTTATTGCTCGACGCGACGCGCTCGGATGCCGTGCCGCAGGTATGCATTCCACGCCGGAAAGATCATGAATATGGCATCGATCACTATCAGGGCAAATTTTACCTGCGTTCCAACCGAGAAGGAAAAAACTTTGGCCTTTACCGCGCTGATAAGCCCGATGAGCAAACGCTGGAAACACTGATTGCACCTAGCGAAAGTCGCGTGCTGGAAGGGTTTGAGCTTTTCCGCGACTGGCTGGTGGTTGAAGAAAGAGAGCGCGGCTTGACCAGCTTACGCCAGATTCACTGGCATACGCAGGAAGAAAAAACGATCGCCTTTAATGACGCGAGCTATGTGACGTGGCTGTCGTACAATCCTACGCCAGACACGGCATTGATGCGGTATGGTTATTCATCAATGACCACTCCGAGCACGCAGTATGAATTGAATCTGGACACGGGCGAGCAGCAGTTACTTAAACAAGCCGAAGTGAAAGATTTCTCTTCGGACAATTACCGGAGCGAACGCGTGTGGATCACGGTTCGAGATGGCGTCGAGGTTCCCGTTTCTCTTGTTTATCATCGCGATCATTTCAGCCCAGGCAAGAACCCGATACTGGTCTACGGCTACGGCGCTTATAGCCATAGCATGGATCCGGATTTCAGCGTGAGTCGCTTGAGCCTGTTGGACAGAGGATTCGTCTTCGCCTTAACACACATTCGCGGCGGTGGTGAACTTGGGCAACAGTGGTACGACGATGGTCGATTGCTCAATAAAATGCATTCCTTCACGGATTTCATCGATGTGTCGCAGGCATTGATAGCAAAAGGCTATGGCGACAGGAAAAACATGTTCGCAATGGGGGGCAGTGCGGGAGGATTATTGATGGGGGCGGTGGTGAATATGGCGCCCGAACTGTTTAAAGGCGTTGTCGCTCAGGTTCCATTCGTTGATGTGCTGACGACGATGCTGGATGAGTCTATCCCGTTGACAACCGGTGAGTATGACGAGTGGGGCGATCCGAATGAGCAAACCTACTATGACTACATCAAACAATACAGTCCCTATGACTGTGTTATCGCACAGCGTTACCCACACTTGCTGGTGACTACCGGGCTGCATGATTCTCAGGTGCAGTATTGGGAGCCTGCTAAGTGGGTGGCGAAATTGCGGGAAGTCAAAACGGACGATCGTCTGGTGTTGCTATACACCGACATGGATGCCGGGCACGGCGGAAAATCCGGTCGTTTCAAACGCTATGATGATATTGCGTTGGAATATGCTTTTCTGCTGATGGTGCTTGAAATGCCTGAGGACGATCGCGGATAAGGGATAAAATGTAACTATGAGGGTAAACCCATTTTCGGGTTTACCCGATTGGCACGGCGCATTACTTCGGTTACCAAAACTGAGGTTATCAATACCTAGGTAATATCAGCCTGCGTTTTCTTCGCTCTTTTGTCAGCCCGCTTTTCGGCGGCCGTTTTCAGCGGTTTCTTCTTGCTGTTCTTTTTGCTATCCAGTCCTTTACTCATATCTTGCCTCGTTTAGATAAAAGGTTAGGTTGCCACTCCATTAACCTCCTGTGCGGGCCGAGATGCAAGTAGAAAATGGTTTTTGCTGTGTAAGAATGTAACCCGCGGAAAGGGATGTTTTCCGCGGTACAGGCGGCATAGACTGGAATGAGGGGGTAAGGTTATTTAGCCTTGGGTTCGTAGGGCAAACGCGAGAACTGGAGTGAGCGCTGGCGATAAAACATCACGCGTTCGCGAAAGTAGTTACGCAGGTACTCGGGTTGTTCTCTCTCAACGGCCTCTGGAATGACCGGCATATTGTAACGCTCTTTGAAGGCAACGCCTGATGCCGCCAAATCCACGTTAACTTTATCCATATCCTCTTTGGACAATTCTGCCAGATTATATCCCATACCATTTTCTCCTGCCGGTTGATCACAGACTCATGTGCGCCACGGTAAAGTAGCAACAGAAAAATGGCAAGTGTTCACCTTGTCATGTGGATGTTTATTATTCTCATTACGAAATAGGAATCATTTTTAATACAGGGTTTTCATAAGCGATATGAATCGCGGTTGTTATTTTTGATAATAAAAATGATTCGCAATAATATATTCCCCTAAGATTTAAGTGATAATAAATATCAATAACAATAATAAATAACTAATTGTTTTTATTGTTTATTTTATTAATCACTCCGTAGTGTTAATAAAGTGTTTTTTATTTTATTTTTTCAGGCATAATGCCCTAAATAATTTCACCTGCCGGGAAAATAGGGAGTTAATATGTTAAAAAAAGAAATGATTCAGAAGCTGAATGAGCAACTTAATCTGGAATTTTATTCCGCGAATTTGTATCTGCAGATGAGCGCATGGTGTGGTGACAAAGGTTTTGAAGGCGCATCCAGTTTCCTGAAAATACATTCTCAGGAAGAAATGCAGCATATGCAGCGCCTGTTTGACTATCTGGATGACACGGGAAGCCTGCCTGTATTAGGCGCGATTGCCGCACCGCCAATTGATTTCGATTCACTGGCTGATGTTTTCAAGCAGACCTATGAACACGAACAGCTGATTACAGCAAAAATTAACGAGCTGGCACATGCGGCGATGGCGCTGCAGGATTACTCTACATTTAACTTCCTGCAATGGTACGTTGCTGAACAGCACGAAGAAGAGAAACTGTTCCGTTCCATTCTGGACAAACTGGCTCTGGTCAAAGCCAGCGAAGGCGGCCTGTTCTTCATCGATCAGGACCTGAAAAAAATGTCTGCGGCCCCCTCAGCCTAACGACAAGCGACGCTTCTGTCGGCCAATGATGATTTGAATGATGCGGGATACAGTTCTCTTTATCCCGCTATTTTCCCCCTCCTGAATGACCTTTCTGCCGGTATCAGACCGCTAATGCTATTCCCGACGTCGCGCTCGACTTCATCTCCCTCTGTCGCTATGATCGCCTCAGTAGTGATATACAACATTCTGTTTTATAAGGTTTGAGGCTGTCTTTCTCTGATTCAGATAAGGCTGCAAAACTCACACACATCATTGTCTGAATACGCCATGTCGGGAATACCATGATGAAGAAACTCTTGCTATCTATCGTGCTTACCTCACTTTCTGTGAATGCTTTTGCTGCTGCGAAACTGGCCAATATCAGCCGGTTGGAATACGGCGAACGTTGGGCTTTCACCCGTGAAGAAGTTCAACTGATTTGCCGCCCTGGTAATGCGCTGTACGCCTTACATACCGGGACGCTGATGCAATACCCGCTAAACGATGTTGCTATTGCGCAAATGAAATCCGGGCAGGTGAGTGCACAACCGATAGACGCTATCTGGCTGGACGATCCTAAACATCCCGGCCAGAAGAAAAGCCTTCAGCCATTTATCGAGCGTGCAGAGCAACTGTGTCAACCAGATGTGAAACCGTGAAGTAATTGATTTGCCTATTGATGTTAACCAGTTACTTCTTAATGGTTAAAACAAAGTGTGAAATCTGTTCCATTTGTGATAATTGCGAGCGGATTGAGGCTGGAAAACGTGGAGGAGTTGGCTAAGCTTAAATCTACAGGGCTAGTACAGCTTGTATAAATGCCAACTTTTAGCGCACGGCTCTCCCAAGAGCCATTTCCCTAGACTGAATACAGGAATCGTATTCAGTCTTTTTTTTGATTTAAAACGTCAATGCATGGAAAAGTACACTTAACCCGTAACCTTCTTGATTTATCTTTTCTTCAGAGGCTGGCGAATTTAGCCTTGGATAGGCCTTTTAAATAATTTAAAAATAAATGCTTGCTAAAGATATTTATACATGCGTTAATGAGTGGTCGGTTTGATTCGCAGACCTAAAAGCAGTTTAGTAAAGCAGTTCTCATTTCCAAGTGTTATCCATAGATATCCCTTCTTTTGAGCCTCCTTCTCGTTGCTAATTAAATTCTGTGCACAGGCCCTATTTGCCGGAAGGCGCTATAAAAATTAAGGTAATTTCTATGTCTAATAAAATGACTGGTTTAGTAAAATGGTTTGACGCGGGTAAAGGTTTTGGCTTCATTACTCCTGACAACGGCAGCAAAGATGTATTCGTACATTTCTCCGCTATTCAGAGCAACGATTTCAAAACGTTGGACGAAGGCCAGAAGGTTGAGTTCACCATTGAAAATGGCCAGAAAGGCCCAGCAGCTGGCAACGTTGTCGCACTATAAAAATTGCGCCGTAATAAAGCTGCACTATAAATTTTAAGTGATGCTTTTCTTGCGATAGCGATGATGGTTTAAGCCGGAGCAGTCAAGAGAAGTAATAAAGAACCCCTAGCGTAAAGCTGGGGGTTTTTATTTGTGTTTTATACTAATCTTCAGCAGATTTTATTTTCAGGACTCATCGAAAATTATGTCTTGCTTCGTATCACCTATAGATATTTACCCTCACTGGCTATTTCAGAGAGAATGAAATCAATTGTTCTCTTTCTTATTATAAGAATACCTTTTATCACGACTAAATCGGTAGATTCATGCCCCGTTTGTAGCGATTATCGACTAAATTGATAGAACACGACGTGATGGGAGGAAACGATGACGGATAAACATACGAGTACCAACCACAAGGATGAAGATGAGCATCCGGCAAAAGACGCGCCGAAAGATCGGGGAGAGATTCCTCGCAAACGCGATGACAGTAAAGACGATGTTGAAGACCCCTTTGATGCGAATGAGGATTAATAGGTTGGCGACAGACTGCTGTCGCCAATGTACTGCGGAAAATTAGTGCGTTTTGGTGGCCGCAGCGCCCGATGCGTCGGGGGTGAAATAATCGCTATCATCCACAATCGGAATATAAATTCTGACCCACTCGGTGCCTTCAACCATCTCCCAGCTGTGTCCTTCCCCCTGCGTATCGGCGGCAATCAAAACCGTTCCGGGAGAAAGTAGGAAAGTAGAACCATCGCTGACCCGAAATTTCAACGTGCCCTTCAGCGTGATGACATATTGCTTGCGCGGTGCTGGGTGGACGTTCATCTCCCAGGCTTCAGTGGAGTTACTGAGCCAAAATTTCTGTGCGGTGATTTTTTCCAGCGCTGGCACGCTGCCTGTCACGAAGGCCGAATGATTGTCGGGCGTATTGATCAGTTTGATGGCCGGTATCCGTGTTTCCTCTGTGTGAGGTGAGGGAGACGCTGCGGAATAAGCCGTAACGGAAAACCATAATCCGGCAAGCGCCAGAAGAAAACGCGATGTCTTTTTCATTTAAATAAAATCCATATTATCTATGCCCGATAAGCAGGCAACCCTATCTATGTCAGCCGTCTCTGTGTACGTCTTACAACGTCGGGGATGGTACTGCTGGGGGAGATCCTTCACCAGATGGTTAAAGCAATCGCACTGATTGGTATCTCGCTTGATTTGTTTATATTTTATTCAAAAAAGGAGAGGTAAGAATCGGTAGGTGGGCGCAAGATTGGGAGAGCGATGCGACAGAGGAGCCCTGAGGCTCCCTGACGTCTGGTTCGATTTATTTATACAGAATCGCGGTGCCGCGTAATTGATTGTTACCGGTAGCGGAAACGATGCGATATGACGATGCACCCGCTTTTTTGGCTTTTTGCGCAACCTGTGCTTCGAAACCGTCTAACGTTTTTGCACCGCTAACAGAAACGGTCGCGATTTCTTGTGCTGCAAAAGCGCCGAAAGACAAAGTAGAAAGTGCGATAACTGCGATAAAATTTTTGATGCTTTTCATGGGTCATTCCTTCACATTTTATAGTGTTAATTAGGCGGTTTGCCTTGGTGTGAGAAATCATAGCGCCATGCTCTGGCAATGAATATCAGAGAGATTTGTTATTCTTTTTCAAAAATATTGTTCTTTATTGGCTGTGCCATTCATTCCCGTTCCGCAGTAGGATGAAACCTGTGAATACTCATCGGTAGATAAAGGGAAGAGACATGCAGATTTCAGTCAGCCGTCTGATGGCGACGATGCAAAGCGTATTGCAAAAAGCAGGATGTGAAGAAAACGAAGCCCGTATTGTCACCGAGCACCTTGTGACCGCGAACCTGAAAGGACATGACAGCCACGGTGTGGGGATGTTGCCGCACTATGTGGAGTTTATCGGGAAAGGCATCATGCACCCGAATACCCCGGCGCGTTTACTGCGCGATAGCGGGGCGGTGCTGCAATTTACCGGCGATCGGGGCTTTGGTCAGCGTACGGGCAAAGAAGCGATGCAGGCGGCTATTGATCGGGTGAAAACGACGGGTGTGTGTTTAATGACGCTGTCGTCTACCTGCCATTTGGGGCGCATCGGCACCTATGGAGAAATGGCGGCGGACGCCGGGCTCGTTTCGATACATTTCGTCAATGTTAACGATCTCGACCCGATTGTGGCGCCCTGGTGTGGCAGTGAAGCCCGTTTCGGGACGAACCCTATCTGCATTGCATTCCCGCCAACGGAGCATAACGCGGCCTTTATTCTGGATTTCGCCACCAGCGTGGTTGCGCTGGGGAAAACCCGTGTTGCGTATCTGGCAGGTAAAACGTTTGATGAAGAGGTCATGCTGGATCGCAACGGCGTGTCTACTAACGATCCGAAAGTCATGTGGGAAGGCGAGAAACACGGTGCCTTAAAACCGATTGCGAAACATAAAGGTGGCGGATTGATTTTAGCGGCTGAAATGCTGGCGGGATTGCTCTCCGGCGGTGGAACCATTCAACCGGAAAATGAACGTCAGGGGGCGATAGTGAATAACATGACGACGATTGTTATCGATCCCGCCAGTATGGTTTCGATGGCGTGGCTGCAAAAAGAATATGATGCGATGCTGGACTATGTTCGCTCTTCAACGGCGCCCGATCCGGCACAGCCTATTTTAATCGCTGGTGAACCAGAACGTATTTCTCAGGCGCAGCGCCATGCTGACGGTATTTATCTGTCCGATCAGGAGTGGCAGAAAATCGTGGAAGCGGGGGTATCACTGGGGATGAATCCGGCTGAGTTTGCGTTAATGGCATAATATTACTCAGGAGAAGGAAATAATCGGGGGGCGATGCTGATGCGAGGATGGTTGATATTTGCGGTGATACTGGGGGTGTTAGTGGCGCTGGCACCCTGGATCCAACGTCAACTTCCGCCCGGTTACGATCCCTTCTCTCCGCTGTCCGTCGATGACCCGCCTACGTTTATCACCCGACTGAAAATGAAATCTGTTGCCAACGATCCTGGGGCCTGTCTGGTGGTGTTAAAACAGGCGCAGGAAAGCGGACGGCTACGCTTCTCCGAGGCCAATGATATTAGTGGCCAATGTCCAGTCGTGTCGCCTGTGCGGGTGCAAGGTTTTGGCGCGGTCGCGCTGAGTTCCAGTTTCCTTGCCAGCTGTCCGCTGGCGTTGAGTAGCACCATGTTTGTGGCGCAGGTCGCAATACCACAGGCGCAATCGCTTGGCACCTCGCTGGCGCGTATCGAGCATATGGGCAGCTACGCCTGTCGAAATGTTTATCATCGGCCGGAAGGGCGTTTGAGTGAGCATGCGACGGCGGACGCGTGGGATATCGCGGCGTTTCGCCTCTCTGATGGACGGCAGATTAGCGTCCTGAATCAGTGGTCGGCAACGGACGATCGCGGCAGCTATTTGCGCACCACGTTCAGGGAAAGCTGTCGCTTTTTCGGTAACTCGCTGGGGCCGGAATACAACGCTGCACACGCTAATCACTTTCACTTTGGTATGCGCGGTTTTGGCGTGTGTCGATGAAAAGACTCAGGTGGGAAAACTAAAAATCAGCGTACTCCTGAGCGGGGATCCAGAAGCCATCGATATACTCTTCAATGGGGAAGCAGCCAGCGCGGCGCAGGCGTTGTTCGTCCATCGCTTGCAGACACTGTGCTTCGGTGTTGTAGGCGCCGACGACCAAATCGTCACAGCCATGCCCGAGATAACAAACAAATATCACTAACGCAAACATGCCGTTCTCCAGACATTACTGATTCTCTCTAGAGATGATAGATGAAAATCCGTGAGGAAAGAGGGAACGCACGGTTCATCAGGTGGTTTTATCACCACCTGATGCAGAAACCGCATTTATTCTTTAGAACGTGGCTGGGTTGAGGATGCGCCATCCCGCACTAAATCGCGCGGCAGGCTGTTTTTTATCCGGCTATTGATGCGCTTGGCCAGACCGACTGGCGTGTTCTGGTAGGTTAAAATCAGCTCATCCGCTGCAGGGAGCGGTTCTGGATAACAGTCTTTGCCCTGGAACCACTCGCAGGCAATGTCATCGGTCAGTGAGTAGGCATTGTCTGCGTTTGGATCGGCCAGCGCGACAATCGCTTCATGTTGCCAGCGAAAACCTTTAGGGAAGCGCTCGGCGAGCTTAATGCCAATGCGTGAGAATTTGATATTGCCAAAAGCGGGGGCCAGCGCCGCAGGGAAAAGCCAGATCTCGCTATCACGCTGCCAAAGTTGCAGTAACGTCTCATCCCAATGAATGCCCTGCTTACGCGCCGCCTGTATGAGTGGCGTGCAATCTTTGGGGGCAACCGGAGAGAACGGGAATTTACCGACTTTATAACCCGGGCGCGGCAGCGGCGGTACGCTAGCGGTCTTCCGCAGACGGGCAACAAAGAAGCCTTCGCTGTCATAAATCTGTGGGAAGACGTGCAGGAAGCCGTCTTCCGTTGTGGCGCGTTCGGCATCGGTGAAGAGATCGCGTAACGATTCAAATTCACAGGCGTCGGGAAACTGTGCCTGTAGCCAATGGCAGACCTGCTGATTTTCCTGCCTATTCAGCGTACAGGTGGAGTAAATCATTATGCCGCCGGGCTTCAGGGCATGGAACGCGCTCAGAATGAGGTCGCGCTGCGTGGCGGCAATCTCGGTAATGCTCTCCTGCGACCAGTGGCTCATCGCCGCCGGATCCTTACGCACTACGCCTTCACCGGAACACGGAGCATCCAGCAGTATCGCATCAAAATATTCTGGCAGCGCCGCGCCGAACACCCTCCCGTCGAAGTGTGTCATCGCGGTATTGCTGACGCCGCAGCGGCTGATGTTGGCATGCAGTACTTTTACCCGGCTGGCCGAATACTCATTGGCGACGATAGCCCCTTTATTATTCAGCCGTGCTGCGATCTGCGTCGTTTTAGAACCCGGTGCGGCTGCAACGTCCAAAACCGTTTCCAATGCATCGTTGCGATGGAACAGAGCGCTAACGGGCAGCATGGAACTGGCTTCTTGAATGTAAAACAGGCCGCTCAGGTGCTCCAGCGTATTGCCCAGCCGCGTATTTTCCTCTTCCGCATTCAGCAGCCAGAAACCTTCCTGACACCAGGGAATCGGCTCAAGCTGCCAACCATAAGGCTGCACGAGCTGAAGAAAGGCATCGACGCTGATTTTTAACGTATTGACACGGATGCTCCGGCGCAGCGGACGCTGGCAGGCGGTAATAAAATCTTCCATCGAAAGCGATGAAGGCATGATGTCTCGCATCGTGTCGAGAAATTCAGCAGGCAGGTTGGCTGGGGTAAATTTTGCCACGGCGTGGTTCCGTACAGGTTATTCAGTAAAACGAGGGAAAGAAGCGGCGAAGTGTATCACGGATCTTTATACATCATGTGAAAACGACAGGGCGATTGTCGCCGCCCTGTCAGGGATGTGCGCTAATTATTGGGGGGATTCGGAATCGCGGTACCCCATTGTCGCCACTCTTTGGGTTCCTCGTTTCGTAGCAGGAAATGTTTTCCTTCCTGCGCCTTAGGCGCGAGCGGCGTGCTGGGCGGCGTGGCGAAAGCGATACCACCGCGAATAAACTGCTGGAAGGTTCCGCTCTTGATGACGCCGCCAACCAATCCGAATTCCAGGTTGTAACCCGAAGCCTGCCAGAAGACGGAATTATCACGTACCAAATGCTGATAGCGTTTGCTGATGCGTAGCGACACGGCAATACGGTCGGAGAGCGTACCCAGCGACAGTCCGGTTACCGTACCCACTTCTATGCCGCGGAACAGCACAGGCGTACCGACCTGCAACGCGCCAGCTTCCGGTGCGTCAACGCTGATATTCAGGCCGTCCTGATAGCGAGAATCGGAGATAGTGGCCTGTTGCAGCTCAAAATTGCGCGTGACGCTGCCGTTACCCGGCTCGACGTTGATATAAGGCTGGAATAGCGTTTCCAGATGGTTCACGCCAGCGGCGGAAATTTCCGGTGTGACGACGGAAAAACGCGTTCCGGCACGGGCGAAATTACGCACATATTCTGGATAGAGCACGGCCTGCACCAGCACTTCGTTACGCTGTTCGGACAGCTTCAGCGAATCCAACTGGCCGATATCAATGCCCAGATAGCGGATCGGCATACCCGGTGCGAGCTTACTGGCGTCGTAGGTGCGCAGAATGATGCGGCTCCCCACGGCGCGCGCCGCCGTTTCGTTGTTGTACAGGACGCGTTTGCCGCCTTTAATTTCCGGTGCACCTTCCAGATTATCAAAACTGATAGCGCCCTTAAGCGCCCGATTCAGTGGGGAAGCCTGCACGGTCAGGCCCGAGGTATTCAACTGCACACGGGCGCCGCCTTCTGCCCAGAACACGCTGTTTTCCGTCAGCAGCTTACGGTGTTCGGGACGAATATAAACGTCAACTTCAAAGGTATCCGCCTTTGGCCGCACCCGCATGATTTCGCCTACCTGGAATTTACGGTACAGCACGATGGAACCGTCCTGAATATCCGGCAGGCTATCGGTCACTAAGGTGAGGGTAGGCGAGGGCGTGGAACCTCGAATGCCTTCTTCGGCTTTTTCGAGATCGCTGAACAGCGGGTAACGGGTCTGCACGTCGCCTTTACTGCCCGGTAAAACCTGAATACCACCGCTGACCCACTCTTGGGCGCTGGCGCCCAGCACTTGAATCCCATCCAGCCCCATCTTTACATTTACGCGGCTGTTAACGATGAATTTGCTGTCGCGGTGCAACAGCTGGCGATATCGCGGTTCGATCACCAAAATGAAGCTGACGCCTTGTTCATCCAGCGTGCGCGTCACCACCTGACCGATCTGCACGCCGTGCAGCAATACGGGTTGACCGCTATCAATGCCATAGCTTTGTGCCGCCGTAAGCTGAATAGATAGCGCGCCGGGCTGGGTGAGTTGCTGTTGTCCGCTATCCAGCACCGTAAAATGCTGACGCGGTTCGCCTTCGCCGGGAATGAGTGTCAGCGTTGGGCCACTCAGCAGACGTGAAACATTCAGATCGCTGAGCGAAAGCTGGGGTTTGCTGAGTTCGATACGCGTGCCTTCCCGCATCAGCGAAACCACGGAAGGATCGATGATCAGCTCTCCGCTGACCTTGCTGTCGTCCGGGTTCAACGTGATTTTATTCAGCGTGCCGACTTCCAGTCCCTGATACATCAGCGGGGTACGGCCTTCGGATAGGCTGTCGCCGGAAGGTAAATCCAGCGCGATTTTCACCCCGCGCTGGCTCTGTGCCAGATCGGGATAGAGGCGGTAGGATTGTTCGGCACCCGCGTCCTCGCTCTCTTCCGGTGAATCGAACGCGATCGCCCCGTTAACCAGCGCCGCCAGATTCTCCATCTCAATTTTTGCACCGCTGACGCTGATGTCCGCATTAAAGCCAGACACGTTCCAGAAGCGGCTGTTCTTCTTCACCAGATGGGTAAAACGGCGTTCCACCAGCACGTCAATCATGACACCGCGGCGATCCTGAGAAACCGTATAGTCGTAGACTTTTCCCACCGGGATTTTACGGTAGTAAACCAGCGAACCGGTGTTCAGTGAACCGAGGTCATCCGCATGGAGATGAATCAGCAATTCTCCGGTGTTCACGCGGTACTTGGGCTGCGTGTCCAGCGCGGAAAAGTGCTCTTGCGGTTCGCCGGAACCGGGCATCATCCCGATGTAGTTACCGCCCACCAGCGCGTCTAATCCTGAAACTCCGGCGAGAGAGGCTTTCGGTGTGACCAGCCAGAACTGCGTACCGCTGCGCAACGCTTCCTTCATGTCACTTTTGATACTGGCTTCGACCTGTATGGTGCGCAGATCTTCGCTCAGCTTGATGTTTTGCACCGTGCCGACTTCCACCCCCTGATAGCGCACGGGGGTACGCCCGGCGACAATCCCGTCAGCGGAGACGAAATCAATGGTGACCGTGGTACCGCGCTCCTGCTGGTTGGTGTAGATCAGCCAGCCGGCAATCATCAGCGCAATCAGCGGCAACAGCCAGAATGGCGATAGGCGACGCTTGTTTTTCACCGTCGCTTCGGTTGGTGTCCCGGACGTATTATCTTGCATTGTTATTCCACATCAGTGTTATCCCACATCAGTCGGCTATCCAGCCATTCAACGGCAAGGATAGTGAGAATCACCGCCGCGCCAAAGTAAAAAGCAGCAGGCCCCATGGTGAAAGCGAGGAGTTGATCGCGGTTGACGAGTGACATCGTCAGGGCAATCACAAATAAATCGAGCATAGACCAGCGGCCAATCCAGCGGATAACGCGCAGCATCTTCATGCGCATCATGATATTGCCTTCTGACCGGAGATGGATGCTCACCAGTAGCCCGAACAGCACCATCACTTTCGTAAACGGCACCAGAATACTGGCAATAAACACTACCAGCGCAACAGGAACATTGCCCGATGCGAGCGAAAGAATGCCGGAGAAGATCGTGTCTTCCGTACGGGCACCGTTGACATAAATAATTGATATGGGCAACAGGTTAGCGGGGAACAGTAAAATGATGGAAGCAATCAGTGCTGCCCAGGATTTTTGCAGGCTGTGCCGCTGGCGTAAGCGAAGCGGAATATGACAACGGGGGCAGCGCCCTCGATTGTCTGGCGAGCTGGTGAAATGGCAGGAAAGGCAGATTCGATAGCGATCAGGTGCAATCAACGGCCTCATGCGCGGGTAAAACCGCTGCCAAAGCTGGTCGGTATTTAAGTGAATCAGCGTCAACAGACTTAAGCTCATCAGCGCCAGAAAGGCGACCAGCCCGGTACCAGCCTGAACATCCGCGAATTCACGGACTTTGATCGCGGCGACAGCCATACCGACCAGATAGATATCCAGCATCATCCACTCTTTTAACCGTTGCAACATGAGCAGGATGGGCCGGAGATTCATGCCGATTCGGGGGGCAAAGAACAGGTATAACAGCGAGAAGACCAGCGTGAGCGGCGCACCAACGGTACAGAAGGCGACCATGCTTGCCGTGAGCGGATGCCCCTGACGGGTGATCTGCCAAATGCCTTCAAACAGACTGGCATTGATGGTGACGCCCAGAAGACGAATACTGATTAACGGTTCCGTGAAAGCAAACGGCATCAATACCAGCATGGCGACAGCCATTGCAGCAAGTCGTGAAATCGGCCAGTCTCTGCCTGAGCTGACTCTGGCATCGCAGCGCGGGCAGTTCGCTGTCTGGTTACGTTTCAACGGCGGTAGAGCAAAAAAGGCATCACATTCCGGGCAGCGATGATAACGATCGATCGCAGGTACAGACCTTTTCGCCCTCTCGGTTAACGGCGGTCGGGGAGAGGGAAACGGCGCAGGACTGGCTATATTATGTATTTTCATTTTTCCTGCGATCCGGTAGAAGGTGTTGAGTCCCGTTATATTCACGATAGATAACGTATTCACAGCTATACCCGTCATACTTCAAGCTGCTTGTGCGTTGGCTGCTCTTACTTACCCCAGTCACTTACCTGAGTAAGCACCCTGGGGATGCGCGCGGTTGCCGCCTGCACGCAACTCGAATTATTTAGGGTGTATTTAGTGTAACTGAAGGCTCAACGAATGATAAATTCATATAAGGCTCTGATCTCTGCCCGATATTATTTTTCAGGTGGAAATAGCACGATATGCGTGACAGCGGTACAGTAAAGCGAATGATTCTTCGCGCGAAGGTGCGAATCTTATGGCATTCTGTAACCGATGCTAATGCAGTCTGTGCGGGAATTGTTCGCACTGTGTTGAAAAGACAACGATATACTTTATGAATAAACAAGAATTTTATCAGGATCTCATTCGCGACATGTCATCGCTTATCGCGGATGAAAACCGTTTTATTACGATCTTATCAAACAGTAGTGCGCTGCTGTTTGAGCGTTTGGATGGGGTTAACTGGGCAGGGTTTTACCTGTTGGATAACGACACGCTTTTCCTGGGACCGTTTCAGGGCAAGGTTGCCTGTGTGCGTATTCCTGTTGGCAAAGGTGTATGCGGTACGGCGATAGCTGAAAATCGCATTCAGCGCGTGGATGATGTTCATGCGTTCCCTGGTCATATCGCCTGTGATGCCGCGAGTAATGCGGAAATCGTGCTACCGCTTGTCGTTAACGGGCAACTGATTGGCGTTCTGGATATTGACAGCACCCTTTATCAGCGTTTTGACGCGGATGATGAAGAAGGGCTGAAGGCCGTGGTTAGCGTACTTTGTGCTCAACTGGAAGCGAGCGATGTGATGACATTCATCAATTCTCTCATGTTGAGACAAGGTTAACGTGGCAATTGCCGATGGCGTCATTATAATGACGCCTGTTCATGCCTGCGCCGGTTGGCAAACCCGTTGTAATCAGGAAATTTCATGGAAAATCAACCTAAGTTGAACAGTAGTAAAGAAGTTATTGCCTTTTTGGCAGAGCGGTTCCCGCTTTGTTTCACCACTGAAGGTGAAACTCGTCCGTTAAAGATCGGTATTTTTCAGGATCTTGTTGAGCGTGTACCGGAGTCCGATAACGTCAGTAAGACGCAATTACGCTCTGCGCTGCGTCTTTATACCTCAAGCTGGCGCTATCTGTACGGTGTAAAATTGGGTGCCCAACGTGTCGATCTGGATGGTAATCCGTGCGGCGAGTTGGAACAGCAGCATGTCGATCATGCCCGCACACAGTTGGAAGAAGCGAAAGCGCGAGTTCAGGCTCAGCGTGCTGAGCAGCAGGCGAAAAAACGTGAAGCAGCCGGAGAATCGGCAGATGCGGCACGTACTCCTCGTCCCGCTCAGAAGCGTGCGCCACGTCGCGATGCTTCAGGCAGTGCACCGCGAAGCAATTCTCCGCAAAGCAATGTGTCTCAGAACAATGCGTCTCAAAACCGTGCACCGCGTAAACCACGTCAGCCTTCTTCCGACCAATCGCAGTCCTCTTCTCAGCAGTCTGCTAATGCTCAATCTCGTCAGGCAAAACCTGCCAACAATGAGCGTCAGCGGGTCGCGGTTACGGATGTTTCCAAACTGCAAATCGGTCAGGAAATCAAAGTCAGAGCCGGCAAAGACGCCATGGATGCCACCGTGCTTGAAATTGCCAAAGGCGAAGTCAGAGTACAATTGGCTTCTGGACTGGCAATGATTGTACGCGCAGAACATTTGCAGTTCTGATACGGAGGCCAACCTGGGCATGAACAACTTAGTCAGAATAACCGCCATCGCAGGCTTACTGCTGGCGGGCTCTAGTTTTGCAAATGAAAACATTACGCGTGTTGAGCAGATCCCTCAGCTACATCAGGAGCCTCAACATGCTACCGTTAGCGACAGGGTGGCCTCACGTTTCCTGCGTTCGCATTATCGCCAGTTTATGCTGGATGCGCAGTTCTCTGAGAAAATTTTTAACCGCTACCTCAACATGCTGGACTACAGCCACAACGTGCTGTTGGCCTCTGATGTGGCGCAATTTTCCGGGCAAAAAGCCCAGTTGGGTGACGCGCTGAAATCCGGTCAGCTGGACGTTCCGTACGCGTTGTACAATCTGGCGCAGAAGCGTCGGTTTGAGCGTTTTCAATACGCGCTGTCGCTGCTGGATAAACCGATCGATCTGACGGGCAATGACACGTTTGAGCTCGATCGCAGCAAAGCGCCTTGGCCGCAAAACGTCGGTGAACTTAACCGCCTGTGGGATGCCAAGGTAAAATATGACTGGCTCAGCCTGAAGTTGACCGGCAAAGATGATAAAGACATCAAAGAGACGCTGACCAAGCGTTACCAGTTTGCGATTCGCCGTTTGGCGCAGAGCAACAGCGAAGATGTTTTCCAACTCGTCATGAACGCCTTTGCGCGTGAAATCGACCCGCATACCAGCTATCTGTCTCCGCGTAACACCGAGCAATTCAATACCGAAATGAGCCTGTCGCTCGAAGGGATTGGTGCGGTGCTGCAGATGGATGACGACTACACCATGATTAATTCCATGGTGCCCGGTGGTCCGGCTGCGAAAAGCAAAAACATTACCGTGGGTGACCGTGTCGTTGGCGTAGGCCAAAGCGGCAAGCCGATGGTCGATGTTATCGGCTGGCGTCTGGATGATGTTGTCGCGCTGATTAAAGGGCCGAAAGGCAGCAAGGTGCGTCTGGAGATTCTGCCCGCAGGCAAAGGGACGAAAACCCGCATTGTCACGCTGACGCGCGAACGTATCCGTCTTGAAGACCGTGCAGTCAAAATGTCCGTCAAGACGGTCAGTAAAGACAAAGTCGGCGTGCTGGATATCCCCGGCTTCTATGTCGGCCTGACGGATGACGTAAAAGTTCAGCTTCAAAAGCTGGAAAAACAAAACGTCAGCAGCATTGTGATTGACTTACGTACTAACGGCGGCGGTGCGCTGACGGAAGCGGTAGGGCTTTCCGGCCTGTTTATTCCAGGCGGCCCTGTGGTTCAGGTGCGCGATAATAACGGCAAAGTGCGTGAAGACAGCGACACCGACGGCATTGTGTATTACAAAGGCCCGCTGGTGGTATTGGTAGACCGTTTCAGTGCTTCCGCATCCGAGATCTTCGCGGCGGCAATGCAGGACTATGGCCGTGCCTTGATCGTGGGTGAGCCGACGTTTGGTAAAGGTACCGTGCAACAGTATCGCTCGCTGAATCGGATTTACGATCAAATGCTGCGTCCTGACTGGCCGGCGCTGGGTTCCGTACAATACACGATTCAGAAGTTCTATCGCATTGACGGCGGCAGTACTCAGATGAAAGGCGTGACACCTGACGTGATGATGCCAACGGGTACGGAAACGGTAGATACCGGCGAGAAGTTTGAAGACAACGCGCTACCGTGGGACAGCATCAAAGCGGCTAATTACACGAAAAGTGGCGATCTGAAGGCGCTGATTAGCAAACTGAATGAGCATCATCAGGAGCGTATCGCCAAAGATCCTGAGTTCCAGTACGTCGCGCAAGATATTGCCCGCTACAACGCGATGAAGGATAAGCGTAACATTGTGTCGCTCAATCTTGCTCAGCGTGAGAAAGAGAATGATGATGATGAAGCGATGCGTCTGAAACGGATTAACGATCGACTGGCGAGAGAAGGCAAAAAACCGCTCAAATCGCTGGAAGATTTGCCGAAAGATTATCAGGCACCCGATCCTTATCTGGATGAAACGGTGAAAATCGCTAACGATTTAGCGCAGGAACAGAAAGACTGATACGCTAAAATTGTTATGATCGACTGAGATCGTTAAACGCCCTGTGGGTTATCCGACAGGGCGTTTTTTTTGAAGATAATCGTTGTTTTCACATCAGAACTGCGTTGAATACGGCAGGATGTGCAGTGCAGTAAATGACGATTAACGAATCTTGGTGGGCGAACAGCCAAAACGGTTTTTAAACCGTTCGGAAAAGCGCGCCGAGGATTTATACCCGCAGGCTTCAGCCAGACGCTGCATACTCCATGACGTCGTCTGCACCAGCATCATTGCGTGCTGCATTCGCGTCTCCAGCAACAGCACTTCAAACCGCGTCTGCTCTGTGGATAGCCTCCGGCGCAGCGTAGCCTCGCTCATCGCCAGCCGTCGCCCCGCGGACTGTGCCGTCCAGTGGTGTTCCGGTTCTTCGCTGATGAGCGCACGTAGCTGTGTCGTAATACCAGGCTGCGGCGGTGCGCCAAAATGGTATCCCCGTTCCGATAGTACCAGCAGCATATCCATCAGACGCAGTTCGAGGCGCGATTCACTGAGTACGTTGCTCGTTATTCCCTCAACCAGATACTGCAATGTGCGAGTAAGCTCGTCATCCAGTGCGAGGTGCGTGAAAGGAGCAGGATGATATACAGGGGCTAATTTTTCAGGATAGCGGTGATAAAACCGTGCCAAAAGCGTGGATGAAAACGTCAGAAAGACTGACCGGAAAACGGCATCATGACCGCCGGGCGTTTTCGTCAAATCGGCACTGGCATCAGGCGTAATCAGGCAAAGCTGAGACGGGGTATCGACAACCGTTGTGCCGTTCTGTTCGAGAAGGGTCAATTGGCCGGAGAGAACCAGCAGCAGCGTGGCTTCATAAAAATGAAAACGCGTTGTCTGCTGCGGCGTGCGCAAGTGCGGTTGAGCTAGCGCGCACAGGCCATACCGCTGTAGCGGCTGGCCTGACGGCAGTGCCCAGCCCGACTCTACACTAAGAGGCGGGCCCGCAGAGCGTAATGCGGTCACGCCCATAGCCTGTCATTCTTATAACGCGTCATTATTATCATCACAACAAAGCGGGGTTCAGCGTATACAGCCCGGTGAGTGTCGCTTCTGCCAATACTGGCGCGTTAGCCAGCGCAGCACGGACATTCGCCCCGTTAAGTTCGCCGTCTATCGCTAAAGCCGGTGTTGCGAGGGCGTAAAGCGTGAAGATGTAATGATGGACGAGCGCATCGTTCCACGGTGGGCAAGGGCCATCATAGCCATAGTAGGTGCCTTTCATCTGCTCGTCCGTGGCGAACCAGACGGTGTAATCATTGATGCCGTGTCGGAGCCCGGTGGGGGCATTTGGACCTGCCTTCCCACGCGGAGTGATGCCAGTGGAATGAGAGGCGGCGGGAATCTCACTGACGTTGGCTGGAATGTCCAGCAATAACCAATGGTAGAAATCGACACGCGGCAGAGACGCGCTAACCTCGCGACCTTCCTGATTCACATCGTCACCACGGCTGGGTACATCCGGGTCGTGGCAGATCAACACGAAAGACTGTGTCCCTGCGGGAGCATCGTGCCAGGCAAGATGGGGGTTGTGGTTAGAAGACAGTGCAATGTGGCTAGTTGCATCCGGTACGGCAAACGCAAATTCGCCTGGGATCTTTTCGCCGTCCTGAAAACTGTGGCTGGAGAGTTGCAGCATGGTGGTGTTCCTTATCGTGATTCCAGTGGGTGTGAAATCATTATAGAAGAAGCGGAGCGTAATTATTTTCCTAATGCCGTCAGGATAATGCTTTTAGCTGTCAATTTGATGGGTTGAGATGATATTTGTAATCAGAGTAGAAACATAGTTTATGGTAACGAAAGCTAGAGGTTGCAGATAAAGCGCGTCGAGCGGTAGTAACGGATAGATCGTAAAGACGCTGCAAGTACCTCCCTGTAAGCTCGGATTGCGCAGATATGAATCTCATCCATGAGATTCACTCTTGCAGAGCCGTCGCAAGCGACGTTCAAAAACGTTCCTGACGTTTTTGTCCCTGGCGCAAACGCTTTACTCTTCTATTCCGTTACCACCGTTCTTGTTCGGCAAATAGATTTGCCAACGGTCTGCCGATTCCGATAGAGAAATCCGATTTGTATCGCGATAGCGTGTGTGATTAACGACCCGCTTTTAGCTGCTGGAAGTAGGTTTCATACAGCGTGCTGGCGCTGCCAACGTCGTTCTGCCATTCGCCTTTGGCGATGGTTTCATCATCCGGATACAGCGTTTTATCCCCTGACACTTCCGGCGGGAGTAATTTTTTCGCCGCCAGATTTGGCGTCGGATAGCCGATAGTTTCCGCAACCTGTGCCGCCACTTCCGGGCGCAGCAGGAAATCGATCAGCTTCATCGCGCCGTCAACGTTTTTGGCGTTGGCTGGAATCGCCAGGCTATCCATCCAGAAGATGCCGCCTTCTGCTGGCCAGATGACATCCAGCGGTGTACCTGCCTGACGCGCCACGTAGGCAGAGCCGTTCCACACCATACCCAGATTGACTTCGCCTTCGATAAACGGGTTGCCAGGGTTGTCTGAATTGAACGTCAGTACATTCGGCATCAGCGCTTGCAGCTCTTTATAGGCGGCCTCAATTTCTTTCGGATCGGTGGTATTCGCGGAGTAACCCAGCTTACGCAGGGCGATTTGGAATACCTCGCGCGCATCGTCCGTCAGCAGCAGGCTGTTTTTATACTTCGTATCCCACAGGTCTGCCCAGCGGGTGACGCTGGCGGGGTCAATCACTTCATGATTAACGCCAATCGCCGTCGCGCCCCAGATATAGGGAATAGAGTAGTCATTGTTCGGATCGAAGGACTTGTGCAGCAGGTTCGGATCGAGATTATGGAAGTTACTGAGTTTGCTGGTATCAATCTTTTGCAGCATGCCTTCTTTGCTCATCTTAGAGATGAAATAAGTTGATGGCACGACCAGATCGTAGGCACCGTCCTTATAGGTTTTCAGCTTGGCATACATACTCTCGTTGGATTCATAGGTGGAGTAAATCACCTTGATGCCCGTTTCTTTAGTGAACTGTTCCAACAGACCCGGCGGTACGTATTCGGTCCAGTTATAGAAATAGAGCGTTTTACCGTCGTTGGCATTGGCGGTGCTGATGCCAAACGCCAGCGTGCAGGCTGCTAGTAGGTGTGGCCACTTTTTCATTATGTTTACCTCCATATAGGTCCCAAAGAAAATACCTGCTTGATGTCAAACGGTATGAAAATAGCGGTATTCATCGCGTGAGTCGCTGCCTTATTTTCCGGTGCGGTCACGTAAAATCAGCTGGCTACTGAGCACCAGCACGAGCGATAGAATAAGCAAAATCGTCGCCAGCGCGTTGACTTCAGGGGAGACGCCAACCTTAACCATCGAGTAAATCTTCAACGGCAGAATTTCATACGCGGGGCCGGTGACAAACGAGGAAACCACCACGTCATCCATCGAGAGCGTAAAGCTGAGCAACCAACTGGCGGCCACGGCTGGCATCGCCAGCGGCAGAATGATTTTGCGCAGAATGATCGCTTCGCTGGCGCCCAGGTCGCGCGCGGCTTCCAGCATCCGCACATCAAAACCTTTCAGGCGCGAATAGACGGTCACCACCACAAACGGCAGGCAGAACGTGATGTGGGAAAACAGCAACGACCAGAATCCGAGCGAGATGCCCAGCAGCATGAAGAGCACCAGCAGCGAGATGGCCATTACGATATCCGGCGACATCATCACCACGAACAGCATGCCGCCGACAAAAGGCTTGCCGCGAAAGCGGTAGCGATACAGCGCAACGGCGGTTAGGGAACCAATTAGCGTAGCGAACGTTGCAGAAAAAACGGCCATCGTCAGCGAATGCTGCGCGGCCTGAAGCAGGCTGTCGTTGTTCATCAGCAGTCGATACCAGTCCAGCGTAAATCCCTGCCAGTTGATGCCGAAGCGCGCCTGATTAAATGAATTCACGATCAGAATGATAATCGGGATGTACAGGTAAGCGTAAATGATGGACATAAATCCACCGCGGATTAAGCGTCCGGTCATTCCAGCTCTCCCTTTTTATTCAGCAGGCGGGCCGTGCGGTAGTAGATAAACAGCAGCACGCCCATGACCAGCGTCAGGCAGATGCTGGTGGCAGCACCAAACGGCCAGTCGCGGATGTTGAGGAACTGGCTTTTAATGACGTTACCGATCAGCAAATTCTTGGCACCGCCCATCAGGTCGGCAACGAAGAACAAGCCCATGGCAGGCAGCAGCACCAGCAGGCAGCCAGCGATAATCCCCGGCATGGTCAACGGGATCACCACGCGAATAAAGGTCTGCCATTTATTCGCCCCCAGATCGCGGGCGGCCTCCAGATAGGATTTATCGAGCTTTTCAATGCTGGAGTAGAGCGGCAGCACCATGAAAGGCAGCAGGATATAAATCAGGCCGAGAATCACGGCTTCGGAGGTGTACATAATCCGCAGCGGCGTATCGATAAGGCCCGTCCAGAGCAGGAATTCATTCAGATGGCCGCGCGTACTCAAAAAGATTTTCAACCCGTAAATGCGGATCAGTGAGTTGGTCCAAAACGGCACAATTAGCAGAAATAGCATCAGCGGCTGAATTTTTTTCGGTAAGCGCGCCAGAATAAAAGCAAACGGATAGCCCAGCAGCAGGCAGCAGAACGTGGCGATAACGGCCATGTTCAGTGAATGAAGCAAGACTGAAGCATAAAGCGGATCGACCAATCGCGTATAGTTTTCCAGCGTAAAGACCAGACTGACGAAATGCGTGTCATCGCGTGTCAGAAAGCTGGTTGCGATGATCATCAGGTTGGGCAGGAAAACGAACAGCACCAGCCAGGCAACGATGAGTGTGATAATGGTGTTTTGAAAGCGTTTACGCGACTTCTTCATCGTGCAGGACAACCTCCCAACTCTCCACCCAGGTGACGTCGACTTTCTGGTTGAGTGAATGATCGAAGTCGGGATCGTCTTCGTTAAAGAACTCGCTGACCATGACCATCTTGCCGTTTTCCAACTCGATGTTGGATTCCAGCGTCATGCCTTTATAGTTGCGCTCGCGCACGTAGCCCACCATGCCTTCCGCCTGCATACCGTCGGCCAGCTCTTCGACGCGTAAATCTTCCGGTCGTAGCAACACGTTGAGGTGTTGGCCGACGGTGACCGGGAAACTGGCGGTGATAACGCATTCGTGGCCTTCGACCTGAGCGCGCACCCGTTGTTCGTCCAACGGTTCCAGCACGATGGCATCAAAGATATTGATTTCACCGATAAAGCTGGCGACGAACAGGTTTTTCGGCTCTTCGTAGATTTCACGCGGCGTGCCGTCTTGCTCGATGCGTCCATCGCGCATCACCACGATACGGTCGGACATGGTCAGCGCTTCTTCCTGATCGTGCGTGACGAAAATAAAGGTGATGCCCAGCTTACGTTGCAGCGCCTTCAGTTCGTTCTGCATCTGTTTACGCAGTTTATAATCGAGCGCGGACAGGGATTCATCCAGCAGCAGAACTTTCGGTTGATTGACGACGGCGCGGGCGATGGCAACACGCTGTTGCTGGCCGCCGGACAGCTGGTGCGGGCGGCGCTGCGCCAGTTCCTCCAACTGCACCATTTTCAGCGCTTCAATCACGCGTGGCGCAATCTCTGCGGCGGGCGTTTTCTGCATGCGCAGGCCAAACGCCACGTTCTCAAACACGCTGAGGTGAGGAAACAGGGCATAGCTTTGAAATACGGTATTAACGTGCCGTTGCTCGGCGGGCTGGTGGGTGATGTCCTGCTCTTCCAGCATGACATTGCCGCTATTGACCGTTTCCAGACCGGCAATCAGGCGCAGTACGGTGGTTTTGCCGCAGCCGGATGGCCCGAGGATCGTTAGAAACTCGCCGTTGTTAATGGTGAGATTAAAATGTGAAATGATGTCTTTGCCATCAAAGCCTTTATGGACGTTGAGCAATTCAACGACCGGCACAGCCAGGGAGTTTTCTTTCATTAAGATCGGGCTCTATTTCCTGATTTGGCCGACCAACGGTATCGCCGTTGCATCGTACCAAGGGTTATCACCTTTCAGACAGCGTGCGCAGTTAAGGGCGGCATTTTACGGGAAACGTTGCCTAACGCCAACTTGTGTGACCCCACTTCCTGCCGATGGGTGAACGACTGGTGGTGATTCAGTCACTGAATTAGCGCGAATGTTTCCTTATTGTTACCTGATTTGGGCATTCTTCGTGACCCAGTTGCCGCTTTTTGGCCTGAATTCTGGTATGACGGTTTGTTAAATCGGGAAAAAACTGACCTGACGCAATATCTGCCGGGGTAGCCCTATCCATAATGCCTTTCAGGGTTCAGGGGGCATAAATAAGATGGATAAATTACTCGACAGATTTTTGAACTACGTTTCATTTGATACACAGTCTAAATCCGGCGTCCGGCAGGTGCCGAGCACCGACGGTCAGCTGAAACTGGCGCGTGCGTTGCAGCAGGAATTGCTCGAACTGGGATTTGAGCAGGTTGTGCTCAGCAAGCAGGGCTGCCTGATGGCGACGCTTCCGGCTAACGTTGCTTGGCCCGTTCCGGCTATCGGCTTTATTTCACATATGGATACGTCGCCGGATTTTAGCGGCAAGAATGTTAATCCGCAGATTCTCGAAAACTACCGCGGCGGCGATATTGCCCTGGGCGTAGGGGACGAAGTGCTGTCACCCGTAATGTTCCCGGTACTGCACCAGCTACTGGGGCACACGCTGATTACCACCGATGGCAAAACGTTGCTGGGTGCGGATGATAAAGCGGGGATTGCGGAAATTATGACCGCGCTGGTGCGCCTGAAAAAAAGCCAGCTCCCGCATGGCGATATTCGCGTTGCCTTTACGCCTGATGAGGAAATTGGCAAGGGCGCTCAGTTTTTTGATGTTAAAGCGTTTAACGCACAGTGGGCTTATACCGTGGACGGCGGTGGTGTTGGCGAACTGGAGTATGAAAATTTTAACGCCGCGTCGGTTCAGGTGAAAATTGTGGGCAACAATGTGCATCCCGGTAGCGCCAAAGGCGTGATGGTTAACGCGCTGACGCTCGCCTCTCGCTATCACCAGCAGGTGCCGGAGAGCCAATCACCGGAACAAACGGACGGCTACCAGGGGTTCTACCACCTTCACAGCATGAAAGGTTCTGTGGAGCGTGCAGACTTGCATTACATCGTTCGGGATTTTGACCGCAACGGCTTTGAGCAGCGTAAACAGACGATGTTGGATATTGCGGAAAAGGTCGGCGCGGGGCTGCACCCAGATTGCTACATTGAAGTCACGATTACCGATACCTATTACAACATGCGTGAGCAAGTTGAGCAGCATCCGCACATTATTGCACTGGCGCAGCAGGCGATGCGGGATTGCGATATTGAGCCGAATATGAAACCGATTCGTGGCGGCACTGACGGCGCACACCTGTCATTTCAGGGGTTACCGTGCCCGAACCTGTTTACCGGCGGCTACAACTATCATGGCAAACATGAATTTGTCACGCTGGAAGGCATGGAAAAGGCGGTCTCTGTGATTATGCGTATTGCGGAACTGACGGCGCTGCGGGCAAAGCCGTAATAGCTTCTATCCTGAAGAGATGAATAAGGCGGGACATTCCCGCCTTATTATTGTGCTAACTATTATTCAGGCTTGGCCTTAATCCGCGAAGTACCAGTAGCCGCTGTTGATCAGCACGGTGAGCTGCGCGAGGAAGGAAGGATCTTCCAGTGCATCGCCCAGCTGTTCTGCATCAATGGTAGGATGCTCAGCCAATGCAAACAGCGCAGCCTTGTGCGTGCTGTTCACTTTCTCTCCGTTAACGAAGCAGCTATCCCCAACGCAGATGACCCGCAGGCCGCCTAAACGACGCAGTGGCTCACCCTGTTGCAGATATTCATACACTTCGCCAGCCTGATAAGGTGGCTCCGGCGGTGAGAGATCGAGCTCATGGCGGGACTGGGAAATAAACTCACCAAACCAGTGCTGAAAATGCTCCGGCTGTTGCACCAAATCCAGCATCATTTTTTGCAGCGCATCCAGCTCTTGCGGCAGCACGCTGGCGATATGTTCACGGGAGGGAATTTCGGGATCGCTGTAGCGATGGCTGCCGAGCTCACGGGAAAGCACATAGTCCGCAAAGCCGCTGACCAGCTCGCGTGCATTTGGCGCACGGAAACCCACAGAGTAGTTCAACGAGTTCTCCAGCGAATAGCCTTCGTGTGGGAAACCCGGTGGAATATAGATGATATCGCCCGGTTCCAGCTCTTCATCAATAATTGCGTCAAACGGCTCGACCTGCAGCAAATCTGGGTGCGGACAGTGCTGTTTCATCGGTATTTTTTCACCGATGCGCCAGCGGCGGCGCCCCGTACCCTGAATGATGAACACATCATACTGATCCAGATGCGGCCCTACGCCACCGCCGGGAACGGAAAATGAAATCATCAAATCATCAGTACGCCAGTCCGGCAGTTGTCGAAATGGCTGCATCAAGGCGGAAGAGGGCTCATGCCAGTGATCGACGGCCTGTACCAGCAGCGACCAGTTGCTTTCCCCCAGATGATCGTAGCTCTCAAAAGGGCCGTGGCTGACTTGCCAGCGCCCGTTCTGATGGCTGACCAGACGGCTATCGACCTCGTTTTCCAACGCCAGACCGGCGAGTTCGTCAGGTGAAATCGGATCGATGAAATGCGTGAAGCCGCCTTTAATCAGGAGCGGACGCTTTTGCCAGTAGTTCGCTAAAAAATCCTGCCAGTCGAGATTGAGCTGATAGTCCATACTGTTTTCCAGAAACTCGTTTTTGAGGAAATGACTGTTCTTGAAGACATGATTTTTCTTGAAATAATCAGTATTTTAAAACAATCCGCATTGTGGCAATAAGTATATACTCTAAATAATTCGAGTTTCATGCAGGCGGCAAGAGAAGGACAAATTCGTCAGGAACGAATTTGACCAGCCAACGGCTGGCCTTCGGTGAGAGACAGGATGTCTCTCATTTCATCCCGATGAACTTACTTAAGTAAGTGATTCGGGTGAGTGAACGTAGCCAACGTACATGCAACTTGAAGTATGACGAGTATAGCGGAAGCATCGCGCGCTGTACTGCCTTTCACCCCTCATTCTGGCTCAGGTTCTGGCGGGAGAAAATAGCTTCGACTCGGGCGCCGCCCAGTGCGCTGTCGCTGATGAGGATCTCACCCTGATACTGTTCAATAATTTCGACGGCGACGGCAAGGCCGATACCTTGCCCGGGGCGCATGCGATCGGCGCGCTGCCCGCGTAGGAAAATCATTTCGCGCTTACTCTCGTGGATGCCAGGGCCGTCGTCATCCACAATCAGATGCAGCTTGTGGTCGGAGTATTGCACGCTAATCTCGACAAACTCCAGACAGTACTTACAGGCGTTATCAAGAATATTGCCCATCACTTCCATGAAGTCATTCTTCTCACCGACGAAGGTCAGTTCGGGGGGAATATCGAGCGTCAGTACCACGCCTTTGCGTTGATACACCTTGTTCAGCGCGGAACACAGGCCATCCAGCAGCGCCGGAACCGAGTGCACTTCGCGTATCAGTAAATTATGTTCGGAGCGTACGCTGGCGCGATGCAGGTAATAGCCAATCTGCTGCGAGATGCGGCTGATCTGGGCCAGCATAATAGGCTCAGCCTGATCGATAGTGATCTCTTTACCGGTACGCAGCGCACGTAATGTGGTCTGCAAGACGGCCAGAGGCGTTTTCAAACTGTGCGTGAGGTCGGTGAGCGTCGTGCGGTACTTATGGTAGCGCTGGCGTTCGTTATTCAGCAGGATATTCAGGTTTTTCACCAGACTGAACAACTCGCGCGGCGGATTTTCATCCAGCTGTTCGCGCGTGCCTTTTTCCAGCTCGGCGATCTGTTTTACCAAATGCTGAATAGGGCGCAGGCTCCAGTGAGCGCCCAGCCACAACAGAGGAAGCACCAGCAGAAGGTTGGCGATCAGAACATAGCTGAACCACTCCCACACGACGTCTTCCTGCTGGAGTTCCTGCGGAATACGATCGACGACAACAATAGTTATGGAGGGGAGATGCTCGGTCTTCGGATAAACGTTCACGGCGATGGAATGCGTTAACGCATTGCTGTGCGCACCATTCAGCGCCCGCAGACTGCCCAGTAGCAAGGTATTGCCTGTTAATACCGCGCTGCTGGTATCGGTGTCGGTATCCAATTCATGATAGGCCGTCTTATTCAGCCATTCCGGATTGATCAGCGCTTCTAGCTCGGGAACGTGCTTTTCACGCCAGAGCATGTTGCCATGCTCATCGTATATCAACACCAGCGTAGGAAAGTTGATATCAACGTCGGGCGGCGTGATGATGTTCAGTTGGTTATCGCGCCACTGTGCAAGGCTGTAGTAGAGGTTACTTTCGCCGCGCAGGAGGCGGAATGAGGTTTTATCAAAGTTGACGCTGTAACCGATAATGGCGACGACGCCATAGGCGAGCGACAACGCCAACACGATGGCCGCTGTCGCGAGTAAAAAACGAATGCGAAGCGAGAAGGGGGGCTTCTTATCGCTCATACTGAGCCTGAAGGTGTATCAATATCAAAACGATATCCTTGTCCACGCACGGTCGTGATCACATCCGGTGCTTCTGCCTGCTGAATTTTCTTACGCAGTCGCCCCATCAGCACGTCAATAGTATGACTTTCACGCAGTTCTGCATCGGGGTACAGCTGTAGCATCAGCGACTCTTTGCTGACGACCTTTCCTTTGTTACGAATCAACGTCTCGATAATGGTGTATTCGAACGCGGTGAGCTTGATAGGCGATGCGTGGATCGCCAGCTCGCGGCGTGATAGGTCGATCTCAAAGGGCGGCAGGCTGATGACCTGCGATGCCAGCCCGCTGTTGCGTCGCATCAGCGCTTGCAGGCGCGCGACGACTTCTTCCATGTGGAACGGCTTGGTTACATAGTCGTCCGCTCCGGCTTCCAGCACAGCAACTTTGTCCTGCCAGCCTTCACGGGCCGTCAGCACCAGAATCGGGAGTTTGACCTGATGCGCGCGCCAGCGACGGATCATGCTCATGCCATCTTCATCGGGTAACCCGAGATCGACAATGGCGATGTCCGGCATATTCTCATGCAGAAAATAATCCGCTTCTTTGGCGTCAGACGCGGCGTCAACCTGATGCCCCATTTCGTTCATCTGAACGGTTAAATGGTGGCGCAATAATACATTATCTTCAACGACCAGAATCCGCATCGTTATATCCTCTGTCGAATAGATAGGGTCATATTTATGGAAATATTTTTATGTATCCTATCTTTCATCTGCCACGTATGTCGCTCCCGCGTATCAACATTATACGCAGAGAACGTTATTTATTTTATTTGTTAAATTATCCACAGGGAGCATAAACCGGGTTTAAACGGGCTGGAAATGGTTGGTGCGGCAGCTAATTAGCGGGCAGGGCGCCCGCCAGAGAGAGGTCGTGATAGAGGATTATTTCAGGTCATCGACCATTGCGATAGCGCGGCCGATGTAGTTGGCTGGTGTCATCGCCTTCAGGCGCGTTTTTTCCGCTTCCGGTAATGCCAGACCGTCGATAAATGCCTGAATACCGGCTGCATCAACGCGTTTGCCGCGCGTTAGCTCTTTCAGTTTCTCGTACGGTTTTTCAATTCCGTAGCGGCGCATGACCGTTTGAATCGGCTCTGCTAACACTTCCCAGTTGTGATCCAGTTCGTCAGCCAGACGATCGCGGTTCACTTCCAGTTTGCTGATGCCTTTCATCGTGGCCTGATAGGCAATCAGCGCATAGCCAACGCCGACGCCCAGATTACGCAGCACGGTGGAATCGGTGAGGTCACGCTGCCAGCGAGAAACCGGCAGTTTGCTGGCCAGATGCGCCAGAACGGCATTCGCCAGACCCAGGTTGCCTTCTGAGTTCTCGAAGTCAATCGGGTTCACTTTATGCGGCATGGTGGAGGAACCGATTTCGCCTGCAATGGTTTTCTGTTTGAAGTGATTCAGCGCGATGTAGCCCCAGATATCACGGTCAAAGTCGATCAAAATCGTGTTGAAACGCGCGATGCAATCGAACAACTCGGCGATGTAATCGTGTGGCTCGATCTGCGTGGTGTACGGGTTCCAGTTGATGCCCAGCGAGGTGACAAAGCTTTCGCTGAACTGGTGCCAGTCCACTTCCGGGTAGGCAGCCAGGTGAGCGTTATAGTTACCGACGGCGCCATTAATCTTGCCCAGAATCTCAACCTGTTGCAGTTGGCGATATTGGCGCTCCATGCGGTAGGCCACGTTAGCAAACTCTTTACCGATGGTGGATGGCGTGGCTGGCTGACCGTGTGTGCGGGAAAGCAGCGGGATATCGCGGTATTCCTGCGCCAGCGTTTTCAGCGCATCAATGATTTGACGCCAGTGCGGCAGAATGACGTCGCGGCGAGCAGTGTCCAGCATCAGCGCGTGAGACAGGTTGTTGATATCTTCTGAAGTACAGGCAAAGTGGATGAATTCGTTGACGGCGTGCAGCGCAGGAATCGCGGCAACTTTCTCTTTCAGGAAGTACTCAACAGCTTTCACGTCGTGGTTGGTTGTACGCTCGATGGTTTTAATGCGGGCCGCATCTTCTTCACTGAATTCGGCGACAATTTTATCAAGGAAAGCGTTTGCGTCAGCATCAAATGCAGGAACTTCCTGGATCTCTGCACAGGCTGCCAGTTTTTGCAGCCAACGTACTTCAACCTGCACACGGAATTTCAGCAAACCGAATTCGCTGAAAATGGTGCGCAACGTGCTGACTTTATCGCCGTAGCGTCCATCAATAGGGGAAACGGCGGTCAGTGAGGATAATTCCATCGCAAGCAACTCCTGAGATTGGTTTCAATAACGATTAATTTCAATGAAACAATTAATTTCAATAAAAACAATTAATTTCAATAAAAAAACAATGAGTTTAAATAACAGCAACCGGTTTTGTGACGCTGGTGTTAATCACACCAGCGTCAGCGATAGCGGCAAGAATACCATCAAACGGATGGGCAACGCGCCAATATCTGTTTTGCTTCTTTAACCAACTGGCCGCGTGAGAACATCAGCTGTAAGCGTCCACCACCAATTTGCTGCCAGAGTACCGCAGAGCGGATACCGGCCAGCAGGGCAGCGCGCACTTTCGCCTGCACCTGACTGTTTTTCAGCACTTCCGGTGAGCCGGTAACCTGAATACGTGGCCCCAGCGTACTGATAACATCCACGTAAATTGCAGCCAGCGCGCTGACAATCGTTTCGGAAAGCAGCTCGAAATGCTCCAGTTGGCGCTCTAACTGCCCGATGCGTTTACCCAATTCGTCAAGCGCGGCAGGCTTCGCTTTCAGCTTGCGCTCTAACGCAATCAGGCTGAAAGCATAGCGTGATAATTCCGCACCCGCGCCTTTATTACTGCTGGTGTTCAGAATGCCTAACAGCGTTTCCAGCCCAACTTTCAGGTTTTGCTCGTCATTGCCGTAAACGGCCAGCGTGGACGCCGGATTAAGGTTCAATACGCTGTTCAGCGAGGTATGCAGCACATCGTTATTACAGTGACCCGTATGGGCCAACTGCTGGACGGCATGCGCTGATTGGCAAATGCCTGCTAACGCCAGCGTAATCTCATAATAATTCTTAGCCACGGTTACTCCTGTAAGCGTTCTTCAATGATGCCGCCGCCAAGGCACACGTCGTCCAGATAAAAAACGGCGGATTGGCCCGGCGTCACGGCTGCAACGGGCTCATCAAAACGCACGGTAATGCGATCGTCGCCAAGTGGCGTGACGGTGCAGGGGATATCCGCCTGACGGTAGCGGGTTTTCACCGTACAGCGTAATTCAGCGGTTAGCGGCTGACGGTCAACCCAATGCAACTGTTGTGCGATTAAGCCGTACGACATCAGACGAGGGTGTTCGTGGCCCTGCGCGACATACAAAATATTGTTGGCGACATCTTTATCCACCACGTACCAGGGATCTTCGCCGCCGTCTTTGACGCCGCCGATGCCCAAGCCTTTACGCTGCCCCAGCGTGTGGTACATCAGCCCCTGATGCTGCCCCATCGGTTTGTTGTCGTCGACGGATAGAATCGGACCCGGCTGTGCAGGCAGGTAGCGTGCCAGAAAATCAGTGAATTTGCGCTCGCCGATAAAGCAGATACCGGTCGAATCTTTCTTCTTCGCGGTTGCCAGCTCAAGCGCTTCGGCAATCTTGCGCACCTGCGGTTTTTCCAGCTCACCGACCGGGAACAGACTTTGTGCGATCTGCTCGTGGCTCAGCGTATAAAGAAAATAGCTCTGGTCTTTATTGCCGTCCATGCCGCGCAGTAAACGGCTTTTGCCGTCAACGTCATGACGGCGAACATAGTGGCCTGTCGCGATATAGTCTGCACCGAGATCCTCGGCAGCGAATTCCAGGAAGGCTTTGAATTTGATTTCTTTATTGCACAGGATATCGGGATTGGGGGTACGGCCCGCTTTGTATTCTTCAAGGAAGAGTTCAAAAACGTTGTCCCAATATTCAGCGGCAAAGTTGACGGTATGTAATTCGATACCCAGCTTGTCGCAAACGGCTTGCGCATCGGCAAGGTCAGTGGCTGCTGAGCAATATTCTGTGTCGTCGTCCTCTTCCCAGTTCTTCATGAACAGGCCTTCAACATGATAGCCCTGTTGCTGTAACAGGTAAGCGGAAACGGAGGAATCAACACCGCCGGACATACCGACAATCACTTTTTTCTGGCTGTTATCTGACATGGAAGTCTCACGAACTGAAATTTACTGACGCATTGATGCGAAAAACAAGCGGCATATTTTAGCATGTTGAACCGAGGGCTGCATCGCTATTCCTGCTGTGCGGTGGCTCGCTCGCGCACAGCAGAAATAGCAGGATGCCTAGAACGGCCAGTTGAATGCGCCCAGTACGGTTAACGGATAGCGTTCTGGCTGCTGATAGCAGCGAATACTTTCGGCCACCAGCGGCGAGCGAAGCTGGCGAGAATGCAGAATTTCCTCGGCGGTCAGCCAGCGGCAGCATTCGATATCGCTATCGTGCGGCTGGGTGTCGACCCGCGTAGGCAGATCGAGTGCGAAGCAAAAACGTAAAAATGGCGTACTGTCGGGCGCGATCCATTGGTGCAGACGTAAGAAACTCTGCGGCGTAGCCTGAATACCTGTTTCTTCCCACAGCTCACGGCTTGCCGCCTGAATCAGCGTTTCGTCCGCTTCCAGATGACCCGCGGGCTGGTTCCACAACAATTTATCGTTAATCAACTCTTCGACGACCAGAAAATGGTTTTCGGCCTGTACCACACAGGCGACTGTCACATGAGGCTTAAACATCCGTTATCTCCTTCCATTCTCCGGGTAACAGGTTTTCTACCGTCTGATTAGCCATACCGTATCGAATCAGACGCAAGGTAGGATACCCGATATTTGCCGTCATACGACGGACTTGCCGATTACGACCTTCATACAGCGTGATTTTTAGCCAGCAATCCAGAATGCTTTTACGTTCGCGTATGGGCGGATTACGCGGCCACAGCCAGCTGGGTTCCGTTACGATTTCCGCTCCTGCGGGTAGCGTTTTGCCGTCGTTCAGATCCAGCCCTGTACGAAAGCGCGTCAGTGCGGCATCGTCCGGAATGCCTTCGACCTGAACATAGTAAATTTTGGCTGTTTTTTGCGTTGGCTGGGTGAGTCGAGCCTGAAGTTTACCGTCATTGGTCAGAATCATCAGACCTTCGCTGTCGCGATCCAGACGACCGGCGGCATAAATACCGCTAACCGGAATGTAGTCTTTTAGCGTGCGGCGTCCGGCTTCATCAGTGAATTGTGGCAGGACATCGAAGGGTTTATTGAACAAAACGATGCGGCGCGGCGCGTTGTCAGGCTGCCTTTTTCTTACCGGCTGTGAGCTGAATCGTTTAACTTTGTGATTTTTAACAGGGAATTTATTCATCATCTTTATAGTCGCGGAAAACAAAAGCATTATACTCGAAATGGTTTGCGATTGGCGCGGGCTAAATATTCAAGTAGTATTGACACGCATCTTACAAGTCATTAACAAAATTGCGCTCGAAGGAGAGGTTAATGGAAAGCAAAGTAGTTGTACCGACAGAAGGTCAGAAAATCACAGTTGATGCTCAAGGCAAACTGGTTGTTCCAAACAATCCGGTTATCCCGTTTATCGAAGGTGACGGCATTGGTATCGATGTAACGCCTGCCATGATCAATGTCGTTGACGCCGCTGTGAAGAAAGCCTATCAGGGCAAGCGCGCGATTTCCTGGATGGAAATCTATACGGGTGAAAAATCCACGCAGGTCTACGGTAAAGATGTCTGGCTGCCAGACGAAACGCTGGATTTGATCCGTGAATACCGTGTGGCGATTAAGGGCCCGCTGACAACGCCAGTCGGTGGTGGTATTCGTTCTCTGAACGTTGCACTGCGTCAACAGCTGGATCTGTATGTTTGCCTGCGTCCGGTACGCTACTACGAAGGTACACCTAGCCCGGTTAAACAGCCTGAGCTGACCGACATGGTGATCTTCCGCGAAAACGCCGAAGACATTTATGCAGGTATCGAGTGGAAAGCGGGTTCTGCTGAAGCAGACAAAGTGATCAAGTTCCTGCGTGAAGAAATGGGCGTTAACAAAATCCGTTTCCCTGAGCAGTGTGGTATCGGCGTGAAGCCGTGTTCCGAAGAAGGCACCAAACGTCTGGTTCGCGCTGCAATTGAATACGCGATCACTAACGACCGTGATTCCGTCACGCTGGTGCACAAAGGCAACATCATGAAATTCACCGAAGGCGCGTTCAAAGACTGGGGTTACCAGTTGGCGCGTGAAGAATTCGGCGGTGAGCTGATCGATGGCGGCCCGTGGGTGAAAATCAAGAACCCGAACACCGGCAAAGAGATCGTGGTAAAAGACGTGATCGCCGATGCGTTCCTGCAACAAATCCTGCTGCGTCCTGCTGAATACGATGTGATCGCTTGTATGAACCTGAACGGTGACTACATCTCTGATGCCCTGGCGGCACAGGTTGGCGGTATCGGTATTGCTCCGGGCGCGAACATCGGTGACGAATGTGCACTGTTTGAAGCCACGCACGGTACGGCACCGAAATATGCGGGTCAGGATAAAGTGAACCCAGGTTCCGTTATTCTGTCTGCTGAAATGATGCTGCGTCACCTGCAATGGTTCGAAGCGGCTGACCTGATTGTTAAGGGCGTTGAAGGCGCGATCAAGAACAAGACCGTGACTTACGATTTCGAACGTCTGATGGAAGGCGCTAAGCTGCGTAAATGTAGCGAGTTTGCGCAAGACATTATTGACAACATGTAATTTGCTGTTCAGTGCAGATGAATATCAGGGGCCAATTTGGCCCCTTTTTCTTTATGGATGACCAATGCTCTGTGAACCGGGAATTAGCCGGAAGTACATGTGTTCGGGAATCGGGCTGTCCCAGCCGCCGATGTACATCGCAAAGCCGATCATGCCGAAAAGGATGCCGAGCACCAGCACCGTCATCGCAATACCGGACAGCGCAGTGTGTCGCCATAGCGGTTTGGTTGTTTCGCTGCCTTTTTCCTGCGAGCCGGAAGGTTTCGTCAGTGAGAAGTGGAGCGTTGAGGCCACCGGGCAGGATTCGACGCAGGTCATACAGGCCGTGCATTCCGCTGTTCTCACCTTAATCAGTTTATCTACCGGGATGTTAGACGGACAGGCTTTGGCGCACTTGCCGCAGTCTATACAACTGGTGGCGTTGCGACGAATCTTGAAGGGGGACAGCAGCGAAAATACCCCCATGAGCGCACCGTAAGGACAGAGGTAACGACACCAGAAATGACGGACAAACAGGCTGGCGAATGTGAAGAGAAAGACGCAGACCAGTGTGATGGTGCCGATATTGCGAAAGAAGCCGAGCATTTTAACATCGGCGATCAGGCCGTAGGGCGACATCAGGAACATATAAATGCCTTGTGCCGGCATTGATAAAGCGATGTAGAGGAAAAAACCTACTAACAGATATTTCAGGCTGCGTAGTGGAATATCCAGCCACTTCGGAAGAATGAAATGGCGGCCAACTATTTTTTTCCCCAACGCACCTACCCACTCGGAAATCGTGCCGATAGGACACAGCCAGGAACAGAACGATTTCTTCAGCAACACGCTAATAAGAATAAATGCGGCAAGTAATAGCATTGACGCAAGGTGAATAGGAGGAAAATTACCTGTTTCCCATGTGAACTTAGCGTTCATCAATCCTGCAATTGGCAGCCAGCCTTCAATACCACCCGGTCTCGGCATATAAAGACTTGTGCCGCCGGTTTCAAAGTAGCGTACCCAAAAATAGAAGGTGACGCCGATATAAACGTTGATCGCCAGTAGAAGAAGTTGTGTTGCTCTGCGCCAGGTTAGAGCATTGCGCCAGTCGTTCCAGGGACGTTTTCCTCCGGTGGTGCCAGGACGGCGTTGCCACCGCCTTCTTGCTTTCTCACTCATTGCTCTCAATTGCCCCCATTTATTTTTTTCACTCGACACTCTCAACATGTCGGCGGGATTGTGGGGCAACGTTATCATGCTCTTAGCGGTCAAAAATTGATTTGTGCATTGTAAATGCATGTTTGTGGTTTTTTTAGCTAGTTGATTTAAATAAGGGGAGGGGAATAACTCGGTATTCATTGCATGGGGGATCGTGTGCTGGAAGGAATCCTTTCTAAGAGTAAAGCGTTAGCGATATCAAAAAGAATGGGTACAATAATGTACCCATTCTATTAATTGCTAGATGGTATTATCTTTGAGTCTCTCTATCATACTTTAAACTGCGTGCGTTGGCTGAGGGCAGCGTATAGGAATACCTTGTTGCATTTGCCACAATTCGAATAATTTAAGTTATATGTTATTAAAATCAGAGGTTATCGCTGTTAGTCAATTATCTATTTTTATTCTGCTCCTTTAATTACCATCTGGTTGTTAATTTATGACTTTTTGTATTATGCCTGAGAGTGTTGTTTTATCTGTAATTCCTCTTTTCGCATTGTTCTGACAATTTTATAAATCCATTGCAGGGAGACATTATATTTTTTAGCCAGCGCGCTGTGATTGCGTCCATCAAATTCCGCATAGATTTGAAGATCGCGTTGAGAAGCGCGCCAGGATATTCCCATTGGGAAATAAACATTTTGTCCGCCCCATACGGTCATCATATGTTTGGCAACGGCATTACCGACCAGCTCGGCGGTTTGCGGATCCAACTCTGTGACGTTTTTGACCGTATCGGCCACGTGTTGAGAAAGTTCGACCAGAAGTTCAGGACCTTTACTGCGAAATTGTGGTTCAGTCATAAATCACCTTATTGTTATGCATGTGTGTTGTTACTGACGTGAAAACTGGGTTGTTATCTTTGCAGAGATTGCTCTGCTGCCATGTGCTTATTTAAAACTATAGTTGTTTTTATGTCAACATCTTTAGTTTTAATTTGAGTTATTTTTGGTTGTAAAAAGAAATGACAACCTGCGGAGCCGCGCGCAGAAGGGACCAGATGAAGGGCAAAAAAAAATCCCGCCATAGGACGGGAAAGGAACACATAGACAGGATGAATAACACAACATCAACAAGGGTTGATGAAACAATAGCATGGTGATTGTATAAAACTGTGGCGCGTGGGTAAGGTTATCTGGGAGAGGGTAAACGTTTTTTAGCGGCGCAGCGTTTATTTGTAACGCGCAATTGGCGGCGGCAACACAAAGCCGGTGTCCGTATCGGTCCACCGGCTTTAGTGAGAGGAAAAGAGAGACGGCGATGGTGCGGGATACCGCCAGTATCGGGACTATAGCAGTACCGAATACCAGAACACGCGGCCAATGATCTCGACGTCTGATTCGTAAGCTTCTTCGTCAGCCTCGCGATTGAAGCTATGGATGACGAGAAGGCCGCCAGGCTTGCGGTAAAGCTGCTTGATTCGCTTGAGCTTATCGTTACCGCCGCCTTCCTGAGCGATGGCGTAGAGCTTGCCATCAATGATGCGTTTGTTGTTGGTATCAACCGCGACAGTGGTTCCATCAGGAATGATGGGTTCCATACTGTCGCCCGCTGCCGGGAAACAAAGCACCCCTGAACCGTCCGTATTTGCGCCAACCTTACGCAGCGTAGCTTTAGAAAAACGGAGCTTAAAGCCGTTGTAATCCTCGCTTTGAACGCGTCCGTCGCCGCAGGCAAACTCAATATCCTTTAAAAAGGGCACTTCCACCTCGTCCTCTGATAGTTCTGTCGTGCTGTCCCAAGCTGATACGGTGCCCCATTCTGATTTTGGCGGAATGCTCGATTCCTGGACAGGTCGAGTTACCCCGTCGCTACGCATTGGGTCTTCGCCGTTTGCCAACCATTCAGGGCGAACATGTAGTGCATTGGAAAGCTCAACAATTTTGGTTGTCTGCGACGCTTTCCCCACCTCGATCTTCTGTATGGCGGCCTGAGATACGCCAATCATGTCGCCAAGCGCTTTTTGGCTAAGCCCCTGTGCGATTCTGGCGGTCTTTAATCGTTCTGCAAGTGTCGTTTTCATTCGTTCAATGTACAACTTAGGTTGTCACTTATCAAGCGGGTATTAATTTTGTTTAAAAAAAACTACAGTTATTTCTCATTGCTGTGCACAAGCGTTGCTCCTGAATACAACTTTGAAAACGATTTAAGTTGTTATTTAGATCGGCAAACCCCTTTGGATAGGTGAGATAACGTCGGCATACATAGGTGCGATTGCTCGACTATCAAAAATCCTAATAAGTATCAGGCGGTCATAGTATCATCTTATTCCACCCCCTGATTTGCTTTAAACGTGTGTGTCACTTGATCTAAATCACAATCCGACCGTATGCATTTTGCTTTTATGGAAATCCCGCTGTGGGAAATATAACCAATAAATTCGTTTCATTAAGCATGCGCATGACTGCGTGTCGCGGAGGATGTATGTCTGTAATTCGCACGTGTTTAAGTCTGTTTGGTGGTGATACGGTAATAGTTCGGTGTGCAAATACATTTGAAGTGCAAATGAGCAATGGTGAACAGGAAGCATTGGCTGAAGAGAATAGTGCTACGCAGGATTCTATTTGCCGTCATGCGGAAGGCGAAGTGTATTTAACGGTGCCTTATACCGGGATTTGGGATGTCGTGATCCGGGCAAAAAACGACACACCTGAGCATTCAATAACCTATTTTCCTGCCTGATGATTCCCCGGTTGGTTATATTCTGTTAATAACTTGATAATATGTTGTCGTTATCAATCGTGAAGATTTGAATATACCAACCATCCCCCCTTTCTTTTTTGCTTCCATCGTCCAACGTTGTGAGTGCGTCGGTATCTTTCTATTTCGCTTTTCATCTATCATCTTAATTGATACTTCCACTTGTTATTATTAATGATTCGAAGGGATGATAGAGTCTGGATCTTTTGCCATACTCAACACTCAGCCGCTACGCGTCGTGATTCTAGGCAAGAGAAGGGGCTTTGGTTTGATAACACTGGCCCGCTGTTCTTATCGTGCTCATTGCTGCAACATTTTGGATTTATAGCTAAATTTTTGTCTAATCTGAACATTAAATACGATGGGAGGGGGGAACCCATGAGCCGTGCCCCAATAAGCAAAGATGAAGACAAACGTCTTGCTGCTCTTCGTGAGTATGGAATTAAGAACGTATTATTTGACCCGAGTTTGAGTAACCTGATTAGTCTGGCCGCTAACATCTTTAGCGTGCCTATCGTTTTGGTGTCGTTGGTGGAGGCTGAACGCCAACTGTTTGCCGCCAGCGTGGGGGTTCCTTTTTGTGAAACGCCTCGCGATATCTCTTTTTGCGCGCATACGATCCTAAAGAAAAAGATCATGGTGGTGCCCGATGCACTCAAGGATGCGCGCTTTAAAAGTAACCCGCTGGTTGTGGGCGTTCCCTACATTCGTTTTTATGCCGGCATTCCCTTAATTACGCCGTCCGGGCATGCCATTGGCACCTTGTGCATTATCGATTTAAAACCCAGAGCGGCATTCACCAAACGTGATGAGCATAATTTGCAGGATCTGGCTTCATTAGTGATGGACAAGCTGGAAATGCGGCGTCTGGAGCTGGCGCGTAAAGCCAGTCAGGTCCGCTTTGAAAATATTGCCAATACCTCGCCTGATACCATTTTGTGCGTTAATGAGAAGGGGATGATCACCTTCTGGAATACCGCCGCGGAACATATGCTGGAATATACCGACGAGGAAATTATTGGTCGCAGTATTAATACCATCGTGCCCGATGCCTTTGTCGTACAGCTTAATCATCTGGTTGCCGACCGTGATTCGCTGATGAAAGGCGTGACGCTGGAACTGAACGTACAAGCCAAAAGCGGTAGCCTGGTTCCGGTTGAATTGTCGGTTTCAATGTGGGAAGACAACGACAATATTAGCTATGGCGCAATATTGCGCGACATCACAGAGCGGCGACGCAATGAGGAACGCCTGTTTTTGCTGGCGCATCTGGATCCGTTAACCGGGTTGGCAAACCGTACGCTGCTGACATCCAATCTGGAAACCGTGCTAAAGAATGAACCCGCAGTCTGCATCATGATGGTCGATCTGGACGGATTTAAAGATGTGAATGACAGCCTGGGGCATTCCAGCGGCGATAATATTCTGGTGCACGTCGCCAAAAAAATAAAAGCCACGGTTCGCTCCGGTGATGTTGTGGCGCGAATGGGTGGAGATGAGTTTGCGCTGTTGTTTCCCGGCCTGAATGATAAAAAAGTCGCGGGGAAAATTGCTGAGCAAATTATTCATGAAATTTCACAGGCGATGATTATTGACGATCATCAAATCAATATTAGCGCCAGCATTGGTGCCGTGCTGTACCCAGAATATGGGCTGACCGTGCAGGATCTTTTGACCAGCGCCGATTTAGCACTGTATCAGGCGAAATCCGAAGGCCGAAACTGTTATCGCTTTTTTACGCGCGAGCTGCTCGAAGTCTTTCAGGCCAAGCATGCCTTCCAGCTCGAGTTTGTGCGGGCTTACGAGCAGAATGAATTTGAGATGTTCTACCAGCCACAGGTAAAACTGGCGACAAATGAGATTGTTGGCGCAGAGGCGTTGCTGCGCTGGCGTCACCCGGAAAGAGGATTACTTGGCCCTGCCGCCTTTCTTACTGCGCTGGAAAATGGCCCGTGGGCGGAGCGAGTCGGTGATTGGATCGTCGAAACGGCATGCCGGCAGGCGGCGGAATGGTGTCGGGAGAGCGACAGCTATTTTCGCATCAGCATTAATCTTTTCAGCGCACAGTTTCGTACCGGCATGTTGGCGCAAAAGATTATGGATATTCTTGCGCGTACCGGATTGCAGCCAAGCTCGCTGGAGCTGGAAATTACGGAAAATATCATCCTGCGTTACGATGAAAGCATGCTGCAGCCGTTAAAAGCGCTGCGTGAAGCGGGAATCGGTATTGCCTTTGATGACTATGGGACAGGCTATGCGTCGCTCAGTATGCTTAAAAACTACCCGGTTACTCGATTGAAGATCGATCAGACTTTTGTCAGAACCATGTGTGAATCTCCGCCAGACGCGGCGATTGTCCGGGCGATCCTGTATCTCGGGAAAAGTTTTGGTCTGGGTGTGATTGCAGAGGGGGTAGAAACATTAGAACAGAGCGAACGACTGCGGGGCAAAGGGTGTGAGGAAGCACAGGGATACCTGTTTGGGCATCCGATGCCTGCGGAGGAATTTACTCAGCTACTGAAATTGAATAAGCCCATAGACGTTTAAGTGAGTAAATAGACGGATAATGGTTGTGCGATACCCCTCCTTTCCAAAAGCCAGCGTCTGCTGGCTTTCATCCTTTTGCACGGCACACGCGGCTAATAGACTAAAAAGTGGAATCCGGATCACATTTTTTCTATAGTGCAGGCTTGTAAACCTGTACCGGATGTCCCGTGCACGAAATATTTGAGATGCTCCTTGCGGTTTTTGACCGCGCCGCGCTGATGCTGATTTGCCTGTTTTTCCTGACCAGAACACGTCAGTTCCGGCAATTACTGCAAAAAGAGCAACACTCGCCGGGAGAGCGCGCGACGGTGACAGCCATCTTTTCACTGTTTGCGCTGTTCGGCACCTATTCCGGTATTAATGTTGAAGGGTCGCTCGTCAACGTGCGCGTCATTGCCGTGATGTCTGGCGGTATTCTTTTCGGCCCCTGGGTGGGAATTGCGACCGGTATCATTGCGGGAGTGCACCGTTATCTCATTGATATCGATGGCATCACTTCCGTACCTTGCCTGATTACCAGCATCATCGCCGGTATCACTTCCGGCTACATCAATAAGAAAGTCAAAAAAGAGCAGCAGTGGAGCATCGGGATTCTGGGCGGCATGCTGTGCGAATCGTTAACGATGCTGCTGGTTGTGGCATGGGCGACGCCGATCGAGTTAGGGCTGGATATTGTTTCAAAAATTGCGGTGCCGATGATTCTCGGCTCTGTCTGTATTGGCCTGATTGTGTTGCTGGTACAGAGTGTGGCGAATGAAAAAGAGGTGATTGCCGCCAGACAGGCCAAGCTAGCGCTAGATATCGCACATAAAACACTGCCGTATTTCCGCAATATCAACAGTGATTCGCTGACGGCTATCTGTCGCATTATTCGTACTGAGATTAATGCGGACGCGGTAGCGATAACGAATACGCAGCATATTCAGGCTTATGTGGGGATTGGGGAGGAAAAATATAATATCGGCCACGACATTATCAGCCCAATGACGCAACAGGCGATTCATGACGGTAAAATCATCATTAAAAATAATGATGAACAGCACCTGACGCCAGAAATCCATTCGATGATTGTCATTCCGCTGTGGGAACACGGGCAGGTGACCGGTACGCTGAAAATCTATTATCGCCATGCCCACAAAATTACCTATTCATTACGCGTGATGGCTGTCGGTTTATCACAAATCATGTCAACGCAAATTGAGGTATCCCGTACCGAGCAGTTGCGTGATATGGCAAATAAGGCGGAACTGAGAGCGCTGCAAAGTAAAATCAACCCGCACTTTCTCTTTAATGCGCTGAATGCGATTTCCTCATCTATTCGTATTAATCCCGATACCGCACGCCAACTGGTGATCAATCTGTCGCGCTATTTGCGCTATAACCTCGAGCTTAACGATGATGCGCTGATCGATATAAAAAAAGAGCTGTACCAGATACAGGATTATATCGCGATTGAGCAGGCACGGTTTGGCGCCAAGCTGACGGTGATTTACGACATCGATGACGATCTGGCGTATAAGATCCCCAGCTTATTAATTCAGCCGCTGGTGGAAAACGCGATTGTGCATGGCATTCAGCCTTGCAGAGGAAAAGGCACGGTGGTGCTGTCCGTGAAAGAGCAGGGCGATAGGCTGCTTGTGGCGGTAAAAGACACGGGACACGGTATTAGTCAGGAAACCATGGATCGCGTGGCACGCAATGAACTACCGGGGAATAGAATCGGCCTGCTGAATGTCCATCACCGGGTTCGCCTGCTCTATGGCGATGGTCTGCATATTCGCCGTCTGGAACCTGGAACCGAGATTTATTTCTACATCCCACGGGAAGATAAAATACCGTCGGCCTTGCCGGATACCGTTCAGGTACCGCAGCCGGGATATTCTGCTGCTGAACAAACAGGAGGCAACCCATGAAAGCCATTATTGTTGAAGATGAGTTCCTCGCGCAGCAAGAGCTGAGTTACCTCATCAAACAGCACAGTGATATTACGATTGAAGCGACATTTGATGACGGGTTGGATGTACTGAAGTATCTGCAACATAACGAGGTCGATGCGATCTTTCTGGATATCAATATTCCCTCGTTGGACGGCGTCTGGCTGGCGCAAAATATCAGCAAATTCGCGCATAAGCCCTACATCATTTTTATTACGGCGTACAAAGAACATGCGGTGGAGGCCTTTGAGGTCGAAGCCTTTGATTACATTCTTAAGCCGTATCATGAATCACGCATCGTCACGATGCTGCGTAAGCTGGAAGCGACCTGGCAACAGCGGCAAACAGCTCCCGCTGTCGACTCGGGGGCGTCTTCTGGTGCGCCGAGAAGTGCGCAGCACACCATTAACCTGATGAAAGACGAACGAATTATCGTTACGGATATCAACAATATCTATTATGCCGCGGCGCAGGAAAAGGTCACGCTGGTTTATACCCGACGTGAGGAATTCATCATGCCGATGAATATTACGGAGTTCTGTAGCCGTTTGCCGGAAGAGTACTTTTTCCGCTGCCACCGTTCTTACTGCGTCAACCTGACAAAAATCCGTGAAATTGTGCCGTGGTTTAACAACACCTATATCCTGCGATTGAACGATCTGGACTTTGAAGTGCCGGTAAGCCGGAGCAAGATAAAGGCGTTCAGGTCATTGATGCGCCTTTAAAGGCATTTCATTCCGCGTTTCAGGCATCTCATTCCCTATTCGATCAACCACTGTCAGCCCGCTTGTATACTGGCTTCAGCCCATAAGCTGACAGTGTTTTGATGGATTTTCTCTTCTCCACATCAGCTTATATTTTTTAGCGTACCGAGTGAATCGGACCAATTTTTGATGTAGGGGAAAACCCATGAATACCAAACCTGTTAATCGGGGATTCATTGTCCTCGGTACCATTATCACCCAAATGGGACTCGGCACGATTTACACCTGGAGTTTGTTCAATCAGCCGCTGGTGGACAAATTTGGCTGGACGCTGAGTTCAGTGGCGACGACGTTTTCTATCACCAGTTTCTGTCTGGCCTTTGCCACGCTGTTTGCCGGTAAATTTCAGGAGCGCATTGGCCTGCGTCGCCTGACCATGATTGCCGGGATCGCGCTGGGCGCGGGGCTGATGGCGAGTGCAGTAAGCCCGTCGCTGACGCTGATTTATTTGCTGATGGGAGTGGTTGTCGGTTTTGCTGACGGTACGGCTTATATCACGACGCTGTCCAACCTGATCAAATGGTTCCCGAATCGCAAAGGGTTAATCGCGGGCATTTCTGTTGGCGCATTTGGTACCGGAAGCCTGTTGTTCAAATATGTAAACAGCTTTTTGATTGCGGAAGTCGGTGTGTCAGAAGCCTTTTTCTACTGGGGGATTATCGTCATGGCGATGATTCTGGTCGGTAGTTCACTGCTGAAAGAACCCGCTGCGGTGCCAGTTCAACAGGCTGCGGTTCAGGGGCAGACGCGTGATTTCTCGCTGGCTGAAATGTTGGCAACGAAAGAGTCGTATTTGCTGTTTATTATCTTCTTCACCGCGTGCATGAGTGGGCTGTATTTGATCGGTATTGTGAAAGATATCGGCGTACAAATGGCTGGAATGGATATGGCTATGGCGGCCAATGCCGTGTCGGCGATTGCGATTTTTAATACTGTGGGACGCATTGTACTTGGCGCGCTTTCTGACAGTGTTGGGCGTATGCGGGTCATCAGCTTTACGCTGTTCATGACGATTCTTGCGGTATCCGTGATGACGTTCCTGCCGCTCAATCCGGTTCTGTTCTTTATCTGTGTCAGCGCGATTGCTTTCTGCTTTGGTGGCAATATCACGGTGTTCCCTGCGATTGTTGGCGATTTCTTCGGCCTGAAAAATCACAGCAAAAACTACGGCGTGATTTATCAGGGATTCGGCATTGGTGCGCTGTCTGGCTCATTTATCGCCGCTCAGCTCGGAGGCTTCCAGGCCACATTTATGGCAATCATCATTATGTCTGTCGTTTCGCTGCTGATCACCCTGTGGGTGAAACCACCTAAACATCAACCGGTTAGCGCTTCAATGCGTGCAGATATGGCTCACGCTCAAAGCTAATGAATACCGTGGCGGGCAGCCGGCGTTCTGCTCGCCACAAGATTGTCCGGTTATAAAGTCCGCCTCGACCTCCTGCTGAAATATCGCGATACAGTTCATCACTTCCCCAGTCATCTACGTGTCACAGGCGAACCCTAGCGTCGTTACCTGTACAGCGTTTTCCTAAAACACATTTCCCAAACGACACGTTCCTAAAAGCAGCGCAGTTTTCCTAAAAGCAAAGAGTACCGGAGAAAACATCATGATGATTCGGTTTAGGCTCACGTCTGTTTTTCTGATGCTGTTAAGTATGATTTTGCTCGTCTCGCAGTCTGCCAGGGCGGCCGTTGAACTGACGTTTTGGCATGGCATGGACAGCAACCTGAATACGGAATTGATACGGTTGGTCAACCGGTTTAACGAATCCCAGACGGCGTACCATGTTGAACCCATCTATAAGGGCAGCTATGAACAGACGCTGGCCGCGGGTATTGCCGCGTATCGCACCGGTAACGCACCGGATATTTTGCAGGTTTATGATGTCGGTACGCCGAATATGATACACAGCGGGGCGATTATCCCGGTGTTCGACCTGTTCAAGCAGGTTGGTATCGATAACGACGAAAAAGCCTTTCTGTCCGCGGTGGCGCTGTTTTACAGCGACAGCCAAACCGGGCATCTGATTTCTCAACCGTTTAACAGCTCAACCCCCGTTCTCTATTACAACAAAGATGCGTTTATTAAGGCGGGGCTCGATCCTGATAAGCCGCCACGGACCTGGAATGAACTGGCGTACGATGCGGCGCGGCTGCGTCAGAGTGGGATGACGTGCGGCTATACGAACGCAGGACAGCAGGGTTGGATATTACTGGAGGCGTTTAGCGTGTGGAACGGGCTGCCGATCGCAACGAAAAACAATGGCTTCGACGGTATTGATGCGCATCTGTTGGTGAACGGTCCGTTGCAGGTCGCACACATCACCCAGCTTGCGGAGATGATGAAAAAGAACGAATTCAGCTATTTTGGCCGCAATGATGAAGGCACCGCCCGCTTTTATAACGGCGACTGCGGCATATTAACTACCTCATCAGGCGGGCTACGCAAGATCCAGAACTATGCCAAATTTCACTACGGTGTCGGCATGCTGCCTTACAGCGAAGATGTTAAAGGTGCGCCGCAGAATACGTTTATCGGCGGGGCAAGCCTCTGGGTCATGAAAGGGAAAGCGGCATCGCATTATCAAGGCATTGCTGAATTCCTGCATTTCCTGACGCTGCCGGAGAATGCCGCTGAATGGCATCAGATGACGGGCTATCTGCCGGTGACGCAACCCGCTTACGAACTCACGCGCGAGCAGGGGTTTTATGCCAGATATCCCGGCAGCGATGTTGCTATGAAACAGCTCACCAATAAACCGCCGCTGCCTTATACGCGCGGGTTCCGCTTGGGTAATATGCCGCAAATTCGCACCATCATGGATGAAGAACTGGAGAAGGTCTGGGCAGAGCAGGAAACGCCACAGCAGGCGCTGGACAATGTGGTTTCGCGGGGCGATCTCCTATTGCAGCATTTCGCGCAGTCGGTTTCCCGTCATTCGTGATATTCCCCGTTTATTTGGAGTTTTTGACTGATGACAAAGCAAAATAAAGGTATGACTCAAGACGTGATCGCAGCGCAAAACGCGACGGTTTTAGCAGTGGCACATCGCGGTGTTTGGGCATCGGCACCGGAAAATTCGCTGGCGGCGCTGCGCGAGGCGATTCGTCTGGGCATCGATATCGTGGAGATTGATGCGCAATTGACAGCAGATAGTCACGTTGTCGTGATTCATGATGATACGCTCGATCGCACGAGCGATATGCGCGGTCGCGTTAGCCAGATGACGCTGGCGGACGTTCGCCAGGCACGTTTGCGTGGGAGTGACGGCGGTTCTGCATGGCCATTGAGTGACGAAAAGGTGCCGCTGCTGTATGAAATCCTCGAAGAGGCGCGAGGGCGGGTTGTCATCAATGTGGATGTTAAGCATGAGCACGAATTTGGTGTGATCGCCCGCGATATTCGCGATAAAGGCCTGAGTGCGGGCGTGATCATGAAAAGCCCGGTTGATCTTGCTTCTGCCCATTTTCCTATGGCATCGCCGTCGCAGGATACTCAGATACCCTATATGCCGATGATCCACCTCAAGCGGGGAGAAACTGCCGATATTTTGCGGCAGGTTGATGATATTGGCGTCGCTATTGTGGAAGCCAACTTTGATCATATTGAGGCGGTGACCGAAGCGTATGCCGAGTTTCAACGGCTTGGGGTACGGATTTGGGTGAACACGCTGGATTGCTCGCATTCTCTCGACTATAGCGACACCCGCGCCTTAGCGGACCCTGACGCCGTATGGGGAGCATTAATTCGCGCTGGGGTGGGGGCGATACAGGTCGATCGCGCCGACGCGTTTATCGATTTTCGGTCAACGCTGTCACGCTGATACATCAGGATTAGCATCAGGCAGGACGCCGCTTTCCTTTTGAAAAGTGTAAAGTTATGTGGATTTAGTAACTGAAAAGTTAAGAATGCTTGAAAATGCCACGGCAACCCATACGATGTAGGTGTTGCAAACTTTATCTTTCTGCGAGAGGAAATCAGACCTTTATGATGCGTATTGCGCTTTTCCTGATCACCAACCTGGCGGTGATGTTGGTTTTCGGGCTGGTACTCAGCCTGACGGGAATTCAGTCCAGCAGTGTCCAGGGCTTAATGATTATGGCTGGGCTGTTTGGCTTTGGCGGTGCGTTTGTTTCACTGCTGATGTCTAAATGGATGGCGTTACGGTCCGTTGGCGGTGAAGTCATTGAACAACCACGTAACGAAACTGAACGCTGGCTGGTGGAAACCGTTCGTACACAGTCACAGCAGGCTGGGATCGCGATGCCGCAGGTGGCAATCTACCATGCTCCGGACATCAATGCGTTTGCGACGGGAGCCCGTCGTGATGCATCGCTGGTAGCGGTCAGTACCGGTTTGTTGCAAAACATGAGTCGTGACGAAGCAGAAGCCGTTATCGCGCATGAAATCAGCCACATCGCGAATGGCGACATGGTGACCATGACGTTGGTTCAGGGGATAGTGAATACTTTCGTTATCTTCGTTTCCCGTCTGATTGCTCAGGTCGTTTCCGGTTTCCTGTCCGGCAACCGTGATGAAGGGGAAAGCAGTAACGGTAACCCGCTGGTTTATTTTGCTGTCGCGACCGTGCTGGAACTGGTGTTTGGTATTCTTGCCAGCATTATCACCATGTGGTTCTCACGCTACCGTGAATTCCATGCGGATGCGGGTTCAGCCAAGCTGGTGGGGCGTGAGAAAATGATCGCTGCACTACAACGCCTGAAGACCAGCTATGAACCGCAGGAAGAGAGCAGCATGATGGCTTTCTGCATTAACGGAAAATCGAAATCCTTCAGCGAACTGTTTATGTCTCACCCGCCGCTGGATAAGCGTATTGAAGCGCTGCGCTCTGGCGATTACCTGAAGTAATTCACGATATTTTCTTCCCAAAGGCCCGTTCGGGCCTTTGTTATTTCTGCATTTATTGATCCAGCAAACCTGCGTCTTCTCCGTTCGTGTGTTTTCATTAGATCTGAAACAGGTGGTGAAAACATGAAGAATGTTTTATAAAATAAAACCACGATCACGGAAAAATGAAACATTGTTTCTATAATGCCGATATAACAGGCGTCTCGCGTGAGATTGGTGGCCTGATTTTTGAACAACCGGTGTCGGGGTAACTCGTTTGCTGGGCGATCGGAATGTCAGGTTATCGAAGAGTATGCGCGTGTGGCGTCAGATTCTTCATGATAAGTTCTAAGGATTTACGGATGGCCAAAGGTAACAAGATCCCCCTAACGTTCCATACCTACCAGGATTCAGCAACCGGCACCGAAGTTGTGCGTTTAACCCCGCCCGATGTTATCTGCCATCGCAACTATTTCTACCAGAAGTGTTTCTTCAATGACGGCAGTAAGCTGCTGTTTGGCGCTGCGTTTGATGGCCCGTGGAACTACTATCTGCTGGATTTAAAAGAGCAGAGCGCCACACAGTTGACGGAAGGCAAAGGCGACAACACCTTCGGCGGCTTCCTGTCCCCGAATGACGATGCGCTGTATTACGTTAAAAATACCCGTAATCTGATGCGTGTCGATCTGGAGACACTGGAAGAGAAAACGATTTATCAGGTGCCTGACGACTGGGTCGGCTACGGTACCTGGGTCGCCAACTCCGATTGCACCAAAATGGTCGGTATTGAGATCAAAAAAGAAGACTGGAAACCACTGACCGATTGGAAAAAATTCCAGGAATTCTACTTCACTAATCCTTGCTGCCGCCTGATTCGTGTCGATTTGGTCACGGGCGAAGCGCAGACTATCCTTCAGGAAAACCAGTGGCTGGGTCACCCAATTTATCGTCCGGGTGATGACAACACGGTAGCTTTCTGCCACGAAGGTCCGCATGACCTGGTTGATGCCCGTATGTGGTTCATCAACGAAGATGGGACCAACATGCGTAAAGTGAAAGAGCATGCTGAAGGCGAAAGCTGCACCCACGAATTCTGGGTACCAGATGGTTCAGCGATGATTTACGTCTCTTACCTTAAAGACGATAGCAATCGTTATATCCGCAGCATCGATCCGGTTACGCTGGAAGATCGTCAACTGCGCGTAATGCCACCGTGTTCTCACCTGATGAGTAACTATGATGGCACGCTGTTGGTCGGTGATGGTTCCGATGCACCGGTCGACGTGCAGGACGATGGTGGCTATAAAATCGAGAACGATCCGTTCTTGTATGTTTTCAACCTGAAAACAGGCAAAGAACATCGTATTGCACAGCACAATACATCCTGGGAAGTGTTGGAAGGGGACCGTCAGGTGACTCACCCGCATCCTTCTTTCACGCCGGATAATAAACAAGTCCTGTTTACTTCTGACGTAGATGGCAAACCTGCGCTGTATCTGGCGAAGGTTCCTGATTCAGTCTGGAACTAATAATACTAATAAATCCGCGTCACATTTTATGGCGCGGATTATTTTAAAATATTTACTTACATATTATTTTATTAAGTCTCTGACGCGGTTATTTCTCAAACTTAACTTGATTATCGTTGTTGCTCCATTGCCATAATCAAAGCGTTCCCTTTATACTAAAACCATTGTTCTATTTTTTTTAAAACAAAAAAACCTGAGTAGGGTAACCACAAAAATGGCTATTGCAGATTTAGATAAACAACCCGATTCCGTGTCGTCCGTTTTAAAGGTTTTTGGTATTTTGCAGGCATTAGGTGAAGAGAGAGAAATTGGTATTACCGAGCTTTCTCAGCGAGTCATGATGTCCAAGAGTACCGTTTACCGCTTCTTGCAGACGATGAAATCCCTGGGCTATGTCGCGCAGGAAGGTGAATCAGAGAAATATTCGCTAACGCTCAAGTTGTTTGAACTTGGGGCAAAAGCATTGCAGAACGTCGATTTAATCCGCAGTGCGGATATACAGATGCGAGAGTTGTCTGCTCTAACGCGGGAAACGATCCACCTTGGCGCGTTGGATGAAGACGGCATCGTTTATATCCACAAGATTGATTCGATGTATAACCTGCGTATGTATTCGCGCATTGGTCGCCGTAATCCGCTGCACAGTACCGCAATCGGTAAAGTGTTGTTGGCGTGGCGCGATCGTGGCGAAGTGGAAGAAATTCTGTCGACTGTTGAATTCACCCGCAGTACGCCACACACGCTATGTACTGCTGAAGATCTTCTCAACCAATTAGACGTTGTCCGCGAACAAGGCTACGGAGAAGATAACGAAGAACAGGAAGAAGGGCTGCGTTGTATCGCTGTGCCAGTATTCGATCGCTTTGGCGTGGTGATTGCTGGCCTCAGTATTTCTTTCCCGACGATTCGTTTTTCAGAAGAAAACAAACACGAATATGTGGCTACGCTGCATACTGCCGCCAGAAATATCTCTGAGCAAATGGGCTACCACGATTACCCGTTCTGATATTCTCTATCGATACCTGAGCCTGTCCTTACCGACAGGCTTTTTTTATGGTGTGCCATTTCTGGTCGTCGCAAGCGACGTTGAAAAACGTTCCCCGCGTTTTTTATTTTTGCACCGCTACGATAGCGCTGCGTATCGATATGATATGGGGAACGGATAGGGTTGGGTATCGAACTTGGCTACGTCACGGTGTTAAGATAGCCCACAGGTACTGTCATAAGTGGTTATAGGTGGAGTCGTTGTGAACATATTAGAAGTGGTTTTTGTCTTGCTGGTTGTGCTGCTGGCCGCACTGATCTGGTTTTTTGTTAATCGGGCGAGCGTCAGAGCGAATGAGCAAGTGAAATTGCTGCAAGAGATCGTAGAGCAGCAACGCCAGCAGTTAACGTTATTGAAAAAATTGCTGCCCCAGAATGCAGAGAAAAGTGAACCTGAAGCGCTTACCGCCGAGTTCGAGCGTGATGACGTGGAATTAACGTTTAAAAGTGTCATTCCTGAACGTTAATGGCGCCATCACTGTGTCGCGTTTAAACCCCTATCCCTTTGCCTGTTTGCGTCTCCTTCATACTGATGACGTGAGCTGGCATGGTTATAAAAATGAAGAAGGCTTTACAGGAAGCACAAAAACAACATGGCAAATGCGCAAAACAACATAGCAAACGATCAACAGGAACTGGTTTTAAAACGAGGGTTAAAAAACCGGCATATTCAACTGATAGCGCTGGGCGGCGCGATTGGTACCGGATTGTTTTTAGGGATATCGCAGACTATCCAAATGGCCGGGCCGTCCGTTTTATTGGGCTACGCTATTGCCGGAATGATTGCATTTCTGATCATGCGACAGCTGGGCGAGATGGTGGTGGAAGAGCCTGTAGCAGGCTCGTTCAGCCATTTTGCCTATAAATACTGGGGCGACTTTGCGGGCTTTCTGGCCGGTTGGAACTACTGGGCGATGTTTATTCTGGTAGGAATGGCTGAACTGACGGCAGTGGGGATTTATATCCAATACTGGTGGCCCGAGACGCCGACTTGGTTGTCCGCAGCGATATTTTTCGTACTCATTAACCTGATTAATCTGGTTAATGTGCGGATGTTTGGGGAAACGGAGTTCTGGTTCGCCATTATCAAAGTGCTGGCCATCGTCGGGATGATTGTCTTCGGCAGTTGGCTGCTGCTGAGTGGCAATGGCGGCGAAACGGCAACGGTGCGTAACTTATGGATCCATGGCGGATTCATGCCGAATGGCGCAAGTGGATTGATCATGGCTATGGCGGTGATCATGTTTTCATTCGGCGGTCTGGAATTGGTGGGTATCACCGCTGCAGAAGCTGCCGATCCGAAACGTTCTATTCCTCAGGCGACCAATCAGGTGGTCTATCGCATCCTGATTTTCTATATCGGTGCGCTGTCTATTTTGTTATCGCTTTATCCGTGGGGAAATGTCGTTGATGGCGGGAGCCCGTTTGTTCTTATCTTCCATGCGCTGAATAGCAATATGGTGGCAAACGTACTTAACATCGTGGTACTCACGGCGGCGTTATCGGTTTACAACAGCGGCGTGTATTGTAATAGCCGGATGCTGTACGGTTTGGCAAAGCAGGGGAATGCACCGAAGTCTCTCGCGAAGGTCAACGCGCGTGGTGTCCCCGTTCGTTCTATCGCGCTGTCAGCATTAGCGACATCGTTCGGTGTAGCGATCAACTACCTGATGCCAGGCAAAGCCTTTGAGCTGTTGATGGCGCTGGTGGTGTCGACGCTGGTAATTAACTGGATCATGATCTGCTTTGCACACCTGCGTTTCCGTCAGGCGATGATGGAGAAGGGGATTGTTCCTGCATTCAAAGCCTTCTGGTATCCGTGGGGCAACTACCTGTGTCTGGCGTTTTTGGCGGGGATTTTGGTGATTATGCTGCTGTCGCCGGGAATTCGCATTTCGGTAATTTTAATTCCGTTCTGGATTGCCGTTATTTGGCTTGGTTTCCGATTCTCCCGCAAAAATAACGCGGCGCTGAAGTCGGCGCAAACACAGTAAACACTTCCGTGGCCTGTTCATCATGCGGTAACGATGTGCAGGCTACCCATCCGGCTTTAATATACTCGTAATACTTCAAGTTTCATGTGCGTTGGCCGCGTTCACTCACCCGAATCATTTACCTGAGTAAGCTCATCGGGATTCCTTCTCTTGCCGCCTTCCTGAAACTCGAATTATTTGGAGTATACAGCACTTATAAGGTGTATTATTGTCCCCGACGTTATCCATGTCACGCTAGTGCACGCCTTTAGTCGTGTGCATCATGTGTATATATTTCACAGAGTACAGAGAAATAGCATGGTTAACACTTTTGATTTTCAATTGATATACGATTTTTTGCATGTGAGCTTTCGTGTGGCTCACCACTGTAAATAAGGGAATTATAATGCCAGTTATCACCCTTCCTGATGGAAGTCAGCGTCATTACGACCACGCCGTTTCTCCCCTGGATGTTGCTCTTGATATCGGTCCCGGTCTGGCAAAAGCCTGTATCGCCGGACGCGTCAACGGCGAGTTGGTTGACGCCAGCGATAAGATCGATACCGATGCGCAGTTAGCCATCATCACCGCCAAAGATGAAGCAGGTCTGGAAATCATTCGCCACTCCTGTGCGCACTTATTGGGTCATGCCATCAAGCAACTGTGGCCAGATACCAAAATGGCGATTGGTCCGGTTATCGATAACGGTTTTTACTATGACGTAGATATTGACCGTACCCTGACTCAGGAAGATATTGAGCTGCTCGAAAAGCGTATGCACGAGCTTGCTGACACCGACTATGACGTCGTTAAGAAGAAAGTCAGCTGGCAGGAAGCGCGCGATGCGTTCGCTGCGCGCGGTGAGACCTACAAAATGGCGATTCTGGATGAGAACATCAGTCGCGATGATCGTCCGGGTCTGTATCACCATGAAGAATACATCGATATGTGCCGTGGCCCGCACGTACCGAATATGCGTTTCTGCCACCATTTCAAATTGCAGAAAACGTCGGGCGCTTACTGGCGCGGCGACAGCAAAAATAAAATGCTGCAACGTATCTACGGCACGGCATGGGCGGACAAAAAGCAGTTGGCTTCTTACCTGCAACGTCTGGAAGAAGCAGCTAAGCGCGACCATCGCAAGATCGGTAAACAGCTGGACCTGTATCACATGCAGGAAGAAGCGCCGGGTATGGTGTTCTGGCACAATGACGGTTGGACAATCTTCCGCGAGCTGGAAGCATTTGTGCGCATGAAGCTGAAGTCGTACCAGTATCAGGAAGTAAAAGGTCCATTTATGATGGATCGCGTGATGTGGGAAAAAACCGGTCACTGGGAAAACTATAAAGAAGCGATGTTCACGACCTCATCAGAAAACCGTGAATACTGCATCAAGCCGATGAACTGCCCAGGTCACGTACAGATTTTCAATCAGGGATTGAAATCATACCGCGATCTGCCGCTGCGTATGGCTGAGTTCGGTAGCTGTCACCGTAATGAACCATCAGGCTCTCTGCATGGCTTGATGCGCGTGCGTGGCTTTACTCAGGACGATGCGCATATCTTCTGTACGGAAGAACAGGTTCGTGATGAAGTGAACAGCTGCATCAAGATGGTGTATGACATGTACAGCACCTTCGGTTTTGAAAAAATCGTGGTGAAACTGTCTACGCGTCCTGAAAAGCGTATCGGTAGCGATGAGATGTGGGATCGCGCTGAAGCCGATTTGGCCGCAGCATTGACTGAAAATAACATCGAATTTGACTATCAGCCGGGTGAAGGAGCGTTCTACGGTCCAAAAATTGAATTTACCCTGCATGACTGTTTGGATCGTGCGTGGCAGTGTGGTACGGTGCAACTCGACTTTTCATTACCGGGTCGCCTGAATGCGTCTTACGTTGGCGAAAGCAACGAACGTCAGGTGCCGGTTATGATTCACCGGGCTATTTTGGGATCAATGGAGCGTTTCATCGGTATTCTGACCGAAGAATTCGCCGGTTTCTTCCCAACCTGGTTAGCTCCGGTTCAAGTGGTGATTATGAATATCACCGATACCCAGTCTGATTATGTCAACGAATTGACCCGAAAACTGCAAGAAGCGGGCATTCGCGTAAAAGCAGACTTGAGAAATGAGAAGATAGGCTTTAAAATCCGCGAGCACACTTTACGGCGGGTTCCCTATATGCTGGTTTGTGGCGACAAAGAAGTTGAGGCAGGAAAAGTTGCTGTCCGTACTCGTCGCGGTAAAGACCTGGGGAGCCTGGATGTCAGTGAAGTCATCAGTAAGCTGCAGCAAGAGATTCGCAGCCGTAGTCTTCATCAATTGGAGGAATAAGGTATTAAAGGCGGAAAACGAGTTCAACCGGCGCGTCCTAATCGCATCAACAGAGAAATTCGCGCACATGAGGTACGCCTGACGGGCGTCGAAGGCGAACAGCTTGGCATTGTCAGTCTGAATGAAGCATTAGAAAAAGCCGAGGAAGCAGGTGTTGATTTAGTTGAAATCAGTCCGAACGCCGAGCCGCCGGTTTGCCGAATCATGGATTACGGCAAGTTCCTCTATGAGAAGAGTAAGGCCACAAAGGAACAGAAGAAGAAGCAAAAAGTTATTCAGGTCAAGGAAATCAAATTCCGACCTGGTACCGATGATGGCGACTATCAGGTCAAACTACGCAACCTGATTCGCTTTCTGGAAGATGGTGACAAAGCCAAAATTACACTGCGTTTCCGCGGTCGTGAAATGGCGCACCAACAGATTGGTATCGAAGTGCTTAACCGCGTTCGTGACGATCTGAGTGAACTGGCAGTCGTCGAGTCCTTCCCAACGAAGATCGAAGGCCGTCAGATGATCATGGTGCTAGCACCGAAGAAGAAACAGTAAGGCACTCAAGTAACAGAACCGCGCTGCTTTTATCTTGCGCTAAGCAATAAATTTGTGCGGTTTTGTTCGCCTTATCTGATTCGTTTTATTAACAATGCGAAGTGGAAATAAAAATGCCAAAGATTAAAACAGTACGTGGCGCCGCTAAACGCTTCAAAAAAACCGCCAGCGGTGGTTTCAAGCGTAAGCATGCTAACCTGCGTCATATTCTGACCAAAAAGTCAACTAAGCGTAAACGTCACCTGCGTCCAAAAGGTCTGGTCTCCAAAGGGGATCTGGGTCTTGTTATCGCATGTCTGCCGTACGCATAAGTAACCTTTTTTTAATTCAGAATAAGACTTTAGGAGAGAGCATATGGCTCGCGTAAAACGTGGTGTAGTTGCCCGTGCACGTCACAAGAAAATATTGAAACAAGCGAAAGGTTACTACGGTGCCCGTTCGCGCGTTTATCGTGTTGCCTTCCAGGCAGTAATCAAAGCTGGCCAGTACGCTTACCGCGACCGTCGTCAACGTAAACGTCAATTCCGTCAGCTGTGGATTGCACGTATCAATGCAGCAGCCCGTCAAAACGGCTTGTCTTACAGCAAATTCATCAACGGCCTGAAAAAAGCCTCTGTTGAAATTGACCGTAAGATTCTGGCTGATATCGCAGTATTCGACAAATTAGCGTTCAGCGCTCTGGTCGAAAAAGCGAAAGCAGCACTGGCGTAAGTCAGTTGAGAGAGGGAGCTTTAGCTCCCTCTTTTCGTCAGGCGTCACAGATTTTTTATTGATCTAAACCCTTTTTTATTCACAAGGCTGCTTGTGATTCTCAAGACTGTGATTCTCAAGACAAGGTAACGCAAGTATGAATGCTGCTATTTTCCGTTTCTTTTTTTACTTTAGCGCCTGAACTCAGGGGGCTTTGCGCGTAAGAAAAGAAACGAAAAGTAGCGCTTAAGCCTCCCTAAGGGAGGCTTTTTTGTTTACGATAATCGGTTTTTGCTATTGTTTTTAGTAATATTTATCGCTTTAGTAAAACGATATTCTTCAATCATGACCGTTGGCCACATAGGCAGAAAAAGAGGAACACAATGCCACATCTCGCAGAGCTGGTTGCTAAAGCCAGAACAGCTATAGAAGAGGCCCAGGATGTTGCCGCACTGGAAAATGTGCGTGTCGAATATCTGGGTAAAAAAGGTCACTTAACCCTTCAGATGACCTCGCTGCGCGAGTTGCCGGCTGAAGAACGTCCTGCTGCAGGTGCCGTCATTAATCAGGCTAAGCAAGACGTTCAGGACGCGCTGAATGCCCGTAAGCACATGCTGGAGTCCGCGGAGTTAAATGCGCGTCTGGCGCAGGAAACCATCGATGTATCCCTGCCGGGCCGCACTATTGAGAACGGCGGTCTGCATCCGGTGACGCGTACCATCGATCGCATTGAGACCTTTTTCGGCGAGCTGGGTTTTTCAGTCGTAACTGGGCCAGAAATCGAAGACGACTATCATAACTTTGATGCGCTGAATATTCCTGGGCATCACCCTGCGCGTGCTGACCACGACACGTTCTGGTTCGATGCGACACGCCTGCTGCGTACGCAGACTTCTGGCGTTCAGATTCGCACGATGGAAAAACAGCAGCCGCCGATTCGTATCATTGCGCCGGGTCGCGTTTATCGTAACGATTACGATCAGACCCACACGCCTATGTTTCATCAGATGGAAGGGTTGATCGTCGATAAAGACATCAGCTTCACCAATCTGAAAGGTACGCTGCATGATTTCCTGCGTAATTTCTTTGAGGAAGATTTGCAGGTTCGCTTCCGTCCGTCTTATTTCCCGTTTACCGAACCGTCTGCTGAAGTGGACGTAATGGGTAAAAACGGCAAATGGCTGGAAGTACTGGGTTGCGGCATGGTGCACCCGAATGTCCTGCGTAATGTCGGTATCGATCCAGAAGTCTATTCCGGTTTCGCGTTCGGTATGGGTATGGAGCGTCTGACGATGCTGCGCTATGGCGTGACCGATCTGCGTGCATTCTTCGAAAACGATCTGCGTTTCCTCAAACAGTTTAAGTAAGGCGGGTATACATCATGAAATTCAGTGAACTCTGGTTACGCGAGTGGGTAAACCCGGCGGTTGACAGTGAAACGCTATCCGAACAAATCACGATGGCAGGGCTGGAAGTGGATGGTGTTGAGCCTGTTGCTGGCGCATTCCACGGCGTGGTTGTCGGTGAAGTGGTTGAATGTGGACAGCACCCGAACGCAGACAAACTGCGTGTGACGAAAGTTAATGTAGGCGGCGATCGCCTACTGGACATCGTCTGTGGCGCGCCGAACTGTCGTCAGGGGCTGAAAGTGGCGGTGGCGACGGTAGGTGCCGTGTTGCCGGGCGATTTCAAAATTAAAGCGGCCAAACTGCGTGGTGAGCCGTCTGAAGGCATGCTGTGCTCATTTTCCGAATTGGGTATTTCCGATGATCACGATGGCATCATCGAACTGCCAGCAGATGCGCCGATAGGCACGGATATTCGTGACTATCTGAAGCTGGATGACAACGCGATTGAAATCAGCGTGACGCCAAACCGTGCTGATTGCCTCGGTATCATCGGCGTGGCGCGTGATGTGGCCGTGTTGAACCAGTTAGCATTGAATGAACCGGCTATTGAGCCCGTTGCCGCAATGATTCAGGATACGTTCCCGATTCAGGTTGATGCGCCGCAGGCATGCCCGCGTTACTTAGGTCGTGTGGTGAAAGGTATCAACGTTAAGGCAGCAACGCCGCTGTGGATGCGTGAAAAACTGCGCCGCTGTGGGATTCGCTCTATCGACCCAGTTGTTGACGTGACGAACTACGTCCTGCTGGAACTCGGACAGCCGATGCACGCATTCGATCTCGACCGCCTCAATGGTGGCATCATCGTGCGTATGGCGAAAGAGGGCGAAGCGCTGACGCTGCTGGATGGCAACGAAGCGAAGCTGAATGCGGATACACTGGTGATCGCTGACCAGCAGCATGCGCTGGCAATGGGCGGTATCTTTGGCGGCGAGCATTCTGGCGTCAATGACGCTACGCAAAACGTTCTGCTGGAATGTGCCTATTTTAATCCGCTGTCGATTACCGGACGCGCACGTCGCCACGGTTTGCACACCGATGCTTCCCACCGCTACGAGCGTGGCGTCGATCCGGCATTGCAGCACAAAGCGATTGAGCGCGCGACTCGCCTGCTGATCGATATCTGTGGCGGTGAAGCAGGCCCGGTTGTTGATGTGACCAGCACGGCAGACCTGCCGACGCGTGCAACGATTACGCTGCGTCGTGAGAAGTTGGATCGTCTGATTGGACATGTGATTGCCGATGAGCAGGTTAGCGATATCCTGCAACGTCTGGGCTGTAATGTCGTGAAGACCGACGCAGGTTGGCAGGCGACGGCACCAAGCTGGCGTTTTGACATGGAAATTGAAGAAGATCTGGTTGAAGAAGTCGCGCGTATTTACGGCTACAACAACATTCCGAATATTCCGACTCAGGCGCCGTTGATCATGACCTCGCATCGCGAAGCGTCACTGTCATTGAAGCGTGTGAAGACATTATTAGTCGATCACGGCTATCAGGAAGCAATTACTTACAGTTTTGTTGACCCGAAAATTCAGGGATTAATCCACCCTGATGAAGCGTCGTTGAGCCTGCCGAGCCCGATTTCCGCGGAAATGTCGGTGATGCGTTTGTCGCTGTGGAGCGGCTTGCTGAGCGCGGCGGTGTACAACCAGAACCGTCAACAAAGCCGTCTGCGCCTGTTTGAAAGCGGGCTGCGTTTTGTTCCGGACAGCAGTGCTGACCTGGGTATTCGTCAGGATCTGATGCTGGCGGGAGTGATTACCGGTACGCGTTATGAAGAGCATTGGGATCTGGCGCGTCAGGCTGTTGACTTCTATGATTTAAAAGGCGATTTAGAAGCTGTACTGGCATTGACGGGCAAGCTGTCTGAAATCGAATTCAAGGCCGAAAATAATCCGGCATTGCATCCGGGACAAAGTGCTGCTATTTATCTGGGCGAAGAACGTATTGGATTTATTGGCGTTATTCACCCAGAACTGGAGCGCAAGTTGGATCTCAACGGGCGCACCGTAGTGTTCGAACTGTTGTGGGATAAGGTTGCAGACCGCGTATTGCCTGAGGCGAACGAGGTTTCCCGCTTCCCAGCGAACCGTCGTGATATTGCCGTTGTGGTCGCTGAAAATGTCCCCGCAGGAGATATTTTGGCCGAGTGTAAGAAAGTTGGCGCAAATCAGTTAGTTGGCGTAAACTTATTCGACGTGTACCGAGGGAAGGGCGTAGCGGAAGGTTATAAGAGTCTGGCTATCAGTCTGACCCTGCAAGATACCACGCGTACACTGGCAGAAGAGGAAATTGCCGCTACCGTTGCAGAATGCGTAGCAGCATTAAAACAGCGATTCCAAGCATCCTTGAGGGATTGAACCTATGGCGCTTACTAAAGCTGAAATGTCAGAATACCTGTTTGAGAAGCTCGGGCTGAGCAAACGGGATGCCAAAGAGCTAGTCGAGCTGTTTTTTGAAGAAGTTCGTCGCGCTTTGGAAAATGGCGAGCAGGTCAAGTTGTCGGGTTTTGGCAATTTTGATTTGCGAGACAAGAACCAACGTCCGGGACGTAACCCAAAAACTGGCGAAGATATTCCGATTACGGCGCGCCGTGTGGTCACGTTCCGTCCGGGGCAAAAGCTAAAAAGCAGGGTAGAGAACGCCTCTCCCAAAGAGTAACAGTGTCACCCAAAAAGGCCGCGCAAGCGGCCTTTTCCTATTTGATTCGTCTTCACCTTACCTATTTCAACGCAGGGTCGGTATCCGTCGGGGCAGTTTGCTGCGCGGCTAAACGGGTTGCCCGCTCGGTTGACGCTTTTGACGCTGCTTCTTTTTTCGGATAATCCGGTACCGGCCGATGATCGTCAATCAAGTGGCGTATTGCCAGAATGGGATGGCGTAACAGCATCCGCGGCCCCGACCAGCGCATAATCGCTTTTATCGCTTCGCGTCTGGCGGGCTGATAGCAGTGGATAGGGCAATGCTTACAGGCGGGTTTTTCTTCGCCAAAATGGCAGCGCTCCAAGCGCTTGATGGCATAGTTGAATAAGTCTCTATACTGCGCGCTATCACCGGTTTCAGGGTGGTGTTTTTCATACAATTCGATCATCAACCCGACGGTACGGATCTCCCGCTGTCGGTATTTTCCCAGGGGTTTTCTCGCCATGTACGTCATGTCCTGATGAAATCATAATAGGTGCATTTTAAATGCAATTTATTGCAAAGGGAACCACTGAAGTCACATCTATGCGTAAAAGGCAGAGAGAAAAAGACGGAAAGAAAAAGGCGAGGATAAACCTCGCCGAAGGAAGAGAAAAATCAGGCCTGACCGAACTGTGCCTGATGTAACCGGGCATAGATACCGCTTTGTTCCAGCAGTACCTGATGGCTGCCTTGCTCAATGATGCTGCCGTTATCCACCACCACAATGCGTCCGGCATTCTGTATGGTGGCTAGTCTGTGGGCGATGACCAACGTGGTACGCCCTGCGGAAAGTTCGCTGAGTGACTGTTGTATTGCCTGCTCTGTTGCCGTATCCAGCGCGGATGTGGCTTCGTCAAGAATCAGGATAGGCGGGTTTTTCAGGAAGATGCGCGCAATAGATAAACGCTGTTTTTGCCCGCCCGACAGTTTAACGCCACGTTCGCCGACCACGGTATCCAACCCATCAGGTAGATTCTCGATCAGTTCATCTAACCGTGCACGCCGTGCGGTTTCCATGATTTCATCATCGTTGGCATTAAGTTTACCGTAGGCGATATTTTCCCGGATGGTGCCGCCGAACAGGAAGACATCCTGCTGCACGATGCCAATTTGGCCACGCAGCGATGCCTGCGTCATCTGACGGATATCCATGCCGTCAATGGTGATGGCTCCGCTGGTTAAATCGTAGAAGCGGGGAAGCAGAGAACAAAGCGTGGTTTTGCCTGCGCCGGACGGACCGACGAATGCCACGGTTTCTCCGGCACGAATCGACAGATCGATATTACGGAGAATCGGGCGTTCGGCGGAATAGCCAAAGCTCACTTGATTAAACCGGATATCGCCTTTCAACGGCCCGGCATCATGCGCATCAGGAGCATCGGCAATCTCGGGAACGGTATCGATCAATTGGGTAAAGCGCTTGAAGCCCGCAATGCCTTTGGGGTAACTCTCCAACACCGAGGTAATCTTGGCTACCGGGCGGAAGAATACTTCAATCAGCAACAGGAAGCCGATAAAACCGCCGTAGCTGAGTTCACCCTGAATGACATACCAGATACCTGCCAGCATCACGATAAGTTGTATCAGGCGCGTGCTGAGGTAGCTGAGCGTCATGCTGGCGGTCATGATGCGATACGCCTGTAATTTGGTCCGGCGGTAATTTTCGTTATCGTTGGAGAACAGTTTCTTCTCATGCGCTTCATTAGCAAACGCTTTAACGACGCGGATACCCCCAACGCTCTCTTCAATGCGGGCGTTAAAGTTACCAACCTGACCGAATAGCTGACGCCAGGTTTCCGTCATGCGCGCACCATAGCGGCTGACGAGATACGTCATGAACGGCACGATAATAATCGTGAGCAACGCCAGATTCAGGTGAACCGTCGCCATCAGGATGAACGCACCAATAAACGTCATGATCGCGAGAAAGAGGTCTTCTGGACCGTGGTGGGCGATTTCCCCGACTTCTTCCAGATCTTTGGTGACGTGGGTGATGATATGGCCGGTCTTCATATTGTCGTAGTAACGGAACGGCAAATTTTGCAGATGTTCAAATGCCTGCCGCCGCATATCGGTTTCAATACCCACGCCTAGCGCATGTCCCCAATAGTTGACGATGGCCATCAGCGCGGTATTCAGCAGGTAGACTGCCAATAGTGCCACCGACGCTAATAGGATCAGCGACCAGTCCTGAGCCGGTAACAGTTTGTCGATGAACGCCTTAATCGCCATCGGAAACCCTAATTCAAGCAGGCCTGCGATAATGGCACAGCCGAAATCGAGGACGAATAACCCTTTGTATGGGGAATAGTACGAAAAGAAACGCCTTAACATGTGTGACTTTTTTAGGTAACGAAATGTGGAGGTGACTATAACAGGTTAGCGAAAAGAATGTGACCGCGGGCAAATTAAGGTTTTATTGGCCGGGAAACGCCAGCAGAAAGCGCGGGGGACGACAGCGGATCAGGTCGTGGGCGACCGTGTCGCATACCAGCAGAGTAGTGAACCTGCGGTGACCATGGCGACGCCTTGCCAGAATGAAATAGCGGGCGTGATGTTGAGCCAGAGTGCAGCAAGAAACGTGGAAAGCACGGGCGTAAAATAGGACGCGGTTGCCAGCAGCGTCAGGTTGCCATGTTGAATACCGATATTCCAGGCGGAATAGGCCAACGCGGTCGATGCGCCCATAAAGATCAGTTGCAGCGCACTCGGTAAGGTTAATGAAATCGTACCTTCAGTACTGAAGGAATACTGAATCCATAGCACGAGGGATGAGACGAAAAAGAACAGCGATACACCGCTTTTTCCCTGCGCATAGCGCTTGGTGATATTGCAGTAGAGCGCCCAGGTCAGGGCCGCAGAAAACGCCAGACTGTAGGCTAGCGGGTTAGCAAGAATATTGTTCCACAGTAGCGTTGGCGTCCAGTTACTGTCCCCTTTCATTATCCACACAATGCCGCCCAGCGAGAGTGCGAGGCCGGGCCAGAGCAGAAAACGGCTTTTTTGCTGATTGATAAAAAGCGAAAAGAATATGGTCAAACTGGGCCACAAATAGTTAATCATCCCTATTTCTATCGCCTGCATGCGGCTATCCGCTAACCCGATGGAGAGAGACAGAAATATCTCGTAGCAGACAAACATTGCACCGCCTGCGCACAAATAGACCCGGGGCAGCGTTTTAATGCGGGGAAGGCCATAAAAAGCCAGTAGACATAGCGTGCTGGTGGAATAAATCATCGCCGCGCCGCCGATGGGGCCAAGTGCTTCTGTCAGGCTGCGGATCAGCCCGACGGATGTGCTCCATAGAACGATTGCCAGTAAGCCCGTGAGCGTGGCGCGCTGTGGTGCCATATTTATTCCTGTCATTCTTCCAATTATCTGTGCAGAAGAAATCAAGAGCAAACCGGACGCCGTTATCCGCGTCCGGTGGTGCTCACCGCGAGGGTTTACCGCCAGAAGTCATCAAAAACGGTAATCGGCGGACGGCGCTTGTGTTCGGTTTTGCGATACCAGTTTTCGATAATGGCCGCATCGTTCGCATCGATCTGTTTGCCTTCCAGATAGTCGTCGATCTTTTCATAGGTGACGCCCAGCGCGACTTCATCGGGGAGAGACGGACGGTCTTCTTCCAGATCGGCGGTGGGCGCTTTGGTATAAAGATGAGAAGGGCAGCCCAGTTCACGTAGCAGCGCTTTGCCCTGACGCTTGTTCAGTCGGAAAATCGGATTGATATCGGTACCGCCATCACCGTATTTGGTGAAGAAGCCCGTTACCGCCTCTGCCGCATGATCGGTGCCGACGACCAACCCAGCGTTCATTCCCGCAATACTGTACTGCGCTTTCATGCGCTCTCTGGCTTTCTCGTTGCCTTTTACAAAATCGGACAGCTCTACGCCAATGGCACGCAAGGTAGCTTCACTGGCCTCAATGGCGGGTTTGATGTTGACGGTTAATACGCGGTCCGGTTGGATAAAGGCGATGGCGTCCTGACAGTCGGCTTCATCCGCCTGTACGCCGTAAGGCAGTCGAACGGCGATGAACTGATAGCGTACGTTTCCCGTCTCATTGCGTAATTCCGTGATAGCCGTCTGACACAGTTTGCCGGTCAGCGTGGAATCCTGACCGCCGCTAATACCCAAAACGAGCGACGTAACGAACGGGTGCGCATTCAGATAATTCTTTAAAAAATCAACGCTAACACGGATTTCCTGTGCTGGATCGATGCTGCTTTTCACTCCCAACGCAGTGATAATGTCGTTTTGTAATGACATGCCATCCCCCTCCTGAACTTATTGATACTGCAAAAGAATTATTACGATTGCCTGAGTGTAAAACGAATTGGCGTGAAGAAAAAGAACAAGCTGTCAGGTAGTCATTTTCCCTATAGATAACCCGTTTTTGACTATCGGCCAAGATGTTACATACCCGCGTTATGATTTGAAAAAGTGGTCGCCGCCGACTAGCCTTAGGGTGACCCATTAATAATGAGGTGATGACATGAAGAATAACAGATTACTGGTATGTATTGCGGCAGCGGGTGCTGTCATGCTGGCGGGATGTTCGGCTTATAACAAGGCAGAAAGCTATGTTAATGAGCCCGTGGTGAAAGATGTGAAGGTGGGAATGACGAAGCAGCAGGTTCATCAACTCGCAGGCAGCGGAATGGAAAGGCGTCTGGTGAATGCCAAGGGAACCTGTAGTGATTATCTGCTGAAAAACCGCGATGGCACCGCGCAGAACTATTTCGTGAGCTACAACGACACTGGACATGTTCTCAATAAAGGCTTCCAGAGCTGCCAGGCTTACGACACTAATCCACAGCGCTAAGTCACCTGACTGTACGATATCGTCATAAAAAAACGTAGGATGACGGACAAGGATGTCCGCCATAAAAAAACGCCGACAGCATCAGCCGTCGGCGTTTTCTTTTGCATGGCAAACGTGGCTTAGCGATGCGTCAGCTCAGCGTCATCCTGCGCGTTGAAAACCGTTTTATCTGTTTGCTTCATCAACTGGCTGGTGACGGTACCGGCCGTCATCGAACCGCTGACGTTAAGCGCCGTACGGCCCATATCGATAAGCGGTTCAATGGAGATCAGCAGCGCAACGAGGGTCACCGGCAGCCCCATTGCAGGCAGGACGATTAACGCAGCAAAGGTTGCGCCGCCGCCCACACCGGCTACGCCGGCAGAACTGATTGTGACGATACCAACCAGCGTCGCGATCCAGACGGGATCCAACGGGTTAATGCCGACCGTCGGCGCAACCATGACGGCCAGCATCGCCGGGTAAAGCCCTGCACAGCCGTTCTGACCGATTGTCGTACCGAAAGAGGCGGCAAAGCTGGCGATAGATTGCGGTACGCCAATACGGCGCGTTTGTGCCTCAATACTGAGTGGGATCGTCGCTGCGCTGGAACGGCTGGTAAACGCGAACGTCAGCACCGGCCAGACTTTACGGTAAAAACGTGCTGGATTGATACCAGTGAAAGACAGAATCAGTGCATGGACACCGAACATAATCGCCAGCCCCAGATAGGACGCGACAACAAAGCTGCCCAGCTTGAGGATGTCTTGCAGGTTAGAACTGGCAACCATTTTGGTCATTAACGCCATGACGCCGTAAGGGGTCAATTTCATCACCAGACGAACGAGCTTCATCACCCAGGATTGCAGTGTGTCAATGGCGGTTAAAACACGTTCGCCTTTCACTGCGTCATCTTTCAGTAGTTGCAGAGCCGCAACGCCAAGGAACGCTGCGAAGACGACGATGCTGATGATGGAAGTCGGGTTCGCGCCAGTCAGCTCAGCAAACGGGTTTTTAGGAATGAATGACAGGATAAGCTGAGGAACGTTAAGGTCAGCAACTTTGCCAGCATAGTTGTTTTCAATCGCCGTTAATCGCGCGGTTTCCTGCGCGCCTTGTACCAGTCCGGTCGCCGTCAGGCCAAACAGGTTAGTCACAAAGACGCCAACCAGCGCAGAAATTAACGTGGTGATCAACAGGGTGGAAAGGGTCAATAGGCTGATTTTCCCTAATGACGACGCATTATGCAGCTTGGCAACGGAATTCAGAATGGAGATAAAGACCAGCGGCATGACGATCATCTGTAACAACTGCACATAGCCATTACCGACAATATTAAACCATGAGATGGACTGTTTGATGACCGGGTTGTCGCCGCCATAAATCAGATGCAGCGCCAGGCCAAATAGCACCCCGACAACCAAGCCCAGCAACACTTTCTTTGCCAGACTCCAGGAGGCGTTACGGCTGGCATAACCGAGTCCGAGTAGTAATACGACAAATAGCAGAATATTTATGAGTAGCGGAAAATTCATCCGGCTTTTCTCCCTATCAGTGAATCGCACCACATTGCCCGCAACCCAGCGCAGCAGCGTAAGTAGGTGGAGGCAGTGTGATTTTTTGCGATAAAAAATAACAAACGCGCACAGGATAGCAGGTCTTTTGCCATCATGTTACAGAGATATGTCTATACCCGTCATACTTCAAGCCGCATGTGCGTTGGCTACGCTCAAATACTCGGCCCGTCGTGGGCCTCGCCCTGAAGGGCCGCTGCAAGCAGCGTTCAAATCTGCTCCTGGCAGATTTGTCACCCGAATCACTTACCTGAGTAAGCTCATCGGGATTAAATGAGAGACATCCTGTCTCTCACCGGAGGCCAGCCTTTGGCTGGTCAAATTCGTTCCCAACGAATTTGTCCTTCTCTTGCCGCGTTATTCGGCCTTATGGCCTCACCCCTTCGGGGTCAGCGCAAGCGCTGTTCAAAACGCTAGCGTTTTGTCCTGCAACTCGAATTATTTAGGGTATTACGCTAGGTAACGCGGTTATTTCACGTATTGGAAGAGGTAGGTTTGCGCGGATTGCAAAAAGCGAAATGACTGCTCGTAAGTGCAGCAATTCAAATTCTTCTGCGGCTGATACAGTGAAAAACCGATACAGGCAATGCACAGGAAGCGCTCTAGCTGATTGCCTTTTTGGCTGTTTAAGAGCGGTAAGCGGAAACGCCAGCGACAGGGCCAAAGCAGGGGAACGCCGGAGTGGGTCAGCATATCAGCAAGGATGTGGCTCAGATAACCGACGATCATGGCATGGTAGGCATCCGTCGGGATCGGCCAATCTGGCGGTAGGCGCGTCTGGATAAAGAAAATACCGGCGGCGATGGCAAGGAGGCTGTGGGTAAATCCACGATGACCAAAGAGGCGGGCAATAGGCGCAGAAAGCCACTTCAGACGCTGCCCGAGGACGGATTTGGGGTGATCGATATCGGGCAGTAGCGCGGTAAGGAGTGCACCGGGGATAATGTGCCACCAATCTCCGGTAGCCAGCGCTGGCGATAGCTCAACTTTTTTAGCCAGAATCGCGCAGGCAACAGAAAACAGCAGGTGTCCTTCCGCAGTCATGAAACTTCTCAAATAAAACTGTTATTTTATACAGTATAAGAGATTATTCCTGCCTGCGGAAGCGGTGACGGCGTAACGATTTATTTCGGCTATGGTATGTGCCGCCTTTTATGGCGCAGTTTTCGGTTGTTCGTTGTTTACCGGTAAAACACGTAGCCAGTTGTCCAGCAGTTGAGGCCAGGCAGCGGCGGGCAGTCCTTTGGTACCGCGCAGGCCGAAACCGTGCTTACCTTTCTCAAAAAGATGCATTTCAACCGGAATCTGTTTTGCCCGCAGTGCACTGAACATCACCAGACTGTTATCAACCGACACTGACGGATCGTCAACCGCATGCACCAGAAATGTAGGGGGCGTTTGTGCGGTAACCTGTTTCTCTGGAGAGTAACGTAGCACCTGCGCTTCCGTCGGCTGTTCGCCGATTAACTGTTTGCGCGAGCCTGCGTGCGCAATATCCGCCTGCATCGAAATCACGGGGTACATCAGCACCATAAAGTCAGGACGTGCACTTACGCTATCAATGGCATCGATCGCGGGGTAAACGGATTGCGCAAATCGGGTTCCGAGGCTGGCAGCAACATGACCACCGGCGGAGAATCCCATAATACCGATGCGCTGTGGATTAATGTGCCATTTCTCAGCATTGGCTCTCAGGGTTCTGATGGCTCGCTGTGCATCGGCTAACGGGGCGTCGGCACCTTCTTTATGGCCTTCACCGGGCATACGGTAGGTCATCACGAAAAGCGTGTATCCCTGCTGATTAAAGAAAGGTGCCAGATCGCTGCCTTCCTTATCCAACACGACGCGCTGGTAAGAACCGCCGGGCGTAATGAGCAATGCCATGCCGTTGGGCTTTTCTGCTGGATAAACGGTAATTTCGGGGCTGCGAATACCGGTTGCTGCCCGATCGGGAAGAGAGGGATCTTTACTCCGTTCGACCACTTGTGGCTGTGCCGTTGAAGAAGAGGCTCCTGGCGCTTCGCCGTGCGGCCAGACAGGAAAAACAGGTTGGGCGTAACTGAATCCATTTACAGACATCATAATGGCCCCGACAAGCAGAGAACGAACAATCATGATAGATCACCTGACAAAGGGAAGGAGGGGGGAAATCGTTGGGCGGTGGTAAAAAATAGGGTAGCCATCACATCGGAGAAAAAATGACCACCCTGAACCGCAAATTTTAATAAAGAAATAACATTCATACACGAAGAGGGTAAATCAGACACAGCAATTCCAACAGCTAAAACGCATGTAGCTAAATCGCAGTTAACGACACTACATGTAACAACGAAACGTAACTAACCTACGACGGACATCATAATAAAGAGATGTTAATGATAAAAATAAAACTGGGTGAATCAATTAACACTAACATCCCTTTTTCCAACTTATAACGCTTATTTAAATAATAAGACCGTTATTAGAAGCTGTATTGTACACCAACACGGTAACGAGTTTGACGATGATCGTTAGTACCGGAATCTGCAACGTTACCTACAGCCATATAAGGTTTCCAGTTTTTGTCTAACTTATAAGCCAATTTCACATCATGATCAATTTTCCATGTGTCGAAATCAGACTGATAAGCGCCCGCTTTATTCGCTTTTTTATAATCTAATTCGTAATCAACCTGGAAATCTTTCAGGAATTTATAGCTAACAACAGCGGTCAGGTTATAACCGTTCTCTTGTGTTGGTGAAGAAGTGCCGATTTTATCGCTATTACGCTTATAATATGGGCGGTAACGCAGAGAAGTAGACAGATCGTCAGTAATATTGACTTTTCCGCGCAGGTAAGGGCGGTAGTTGTTGGAGGTAGAGTTTGAATCTAAAGAGAAACCTGGTTCCAAAGAAAAGGTTTTATTGAAGTTGTAAACATAGCTGGCAACCACTTCAGTACCGTTGCTTACCGTCTCATGGTACGGTTTATTTGGCGTTACTTGATCTCTTGAAGCTGGTTCGCCATTCTTCCATTTTGCCTCTACAGATAAACCAAAACCATTAGCAAAACGGTGTGACATTGAAATACGATCTTTGTGATCGGCTTTCGGAGTATCCATCATTTCATGACGGTAATCAATTGTTACAGCCATTGCATTCACACTAATTAATGACGTAACAGCCAGAGCTAGTAATTTAAATTTCATTGTTATATTCCCTATTGGTTAGGATATTGCTTAATAAAAAACGCGCATTATGCTTTTTGGGACAAGTTCTATTTTATTTATTATTAAACTGCGTTCTGTGATCGAGATCGTCTTGGGTAACAAAAAGTAAAATGGGGTTTCAAATTGTGAGGGAGATCGAATTGAATATCGAGGTTGTTTTAATTTAAATGAAAAATCCCTGCCGTCAGTACGGCAGGGATGAATTACAGGGTAAATCGGGTATTACATTATTTCATTGCGCGTTTCAGAATACGCTCAGATTGACGCTGGAAGTATTTCGCGGCGTCTTCCACAGATTTCTGACCATAATCGATAGACTGGATGGTATCACCAAACAGAGAAACGATTTGCGGATCGTCGAAATAAGGAGAAACGGCAACGTCATGTGGCAGAGACAGCGCCAGTTTCAACCCGGCAACCGCTGGTGCATCGTCTTTGATGACGCCATCAGCAGTCAGCTGAGCAACAGCCGCTTTACTCAACGGAACACCACGTTCCAGACCCAGAGCCTGAGCACCTTCTTTGCTGTTCAGCAGGAAGTTGATCAACTGAGCAGACTCTTTAGGATACTTAGTCGATTTACCGATAGACAGCATCTGTGCAGGTTTGAAGAACAAGCCGGCATCTTTCGCACCTGGCAGCATTGGGTAGCTACCCAATTCCAGTTTTGCTGGTGGTTGCAGGTTGTCAGAGTACTTGGTAATGGTGGAGTTCCACATGTAAGTACCAGACCATTCGCCCGTAATCCATGGCTTCATTTCATACATGTTGCTCTTGCCGAAAGAGGCATAGTACTTCGCATCAGGCATGACATGGCTATCGATCAGTTTTTTATACATGCCAAAGAATTCAGCCCATTGCGCATCGCTGTAGGCGAATTTCTGACCTTTTACATCAATCGCTGGAATGTTGTACTTCTGAACCATATAAGAGTTCAGCAGGGCCAGAGAATCCTGGTGTTCCAACACGATAGGGTAGTATTGGTCGCCCAGTTTTTCTTTGAACACTTTACCGGCGTTCAGCAGCTCGTCCCACGTTTTCGGATATTCCAGACCGGCTTTTTTCCAGCTTTCGGTGTTGAAATAGAACACGCGAGCAGTAACAGAAATTGGAATACCGTTCAGTTTGCCGTTGACCGTGGTGTTTTGCAGTTCTTTGGATTCGAACTGAGTCAGATCCAGAGAATCTTTAACTTTGTTCAGATCGTAAAAACCATCACCGTTTTTAGAGAAAATCGGCAGCCAGTTCCAGTTGGTCTGCATCACGTCTGGCTCGGTATTACCGGCGATCTGTGTTGTCAGACGAGACAGGTGACCATCCCAGCCAGTGTATTCCGCTTTTACGGTGATGTTCGGGTGCTGCTTATGGAACTCTTCAATGGCCTTGAGCGTCTGTTGGTGACGGCTGTTGCCGCCCCACCATGACATTCTCAATTCCACATTATCAGCGGCTAAAGACGGCATTGCCACTAACGCCAGAGATGAAGCTATTAACGTGTGTAGGATCGCTTTTTTCATCGGTTACTACTCCTGTTAAAGAGAGATATTTTTTTCTGTTTTTGCATCAAAAATATGGCATTTTTCCATGTCGAACTGGAAATATACCGGACGATGCAGTCCCTTCTCGATAATCAGCCGACCTTCGTCATAAGGAATGCGGCTGGTTAATTCAAAGCCATCGACTTTAATGTACATAAAGAATTCGTGGCCCATGTTTTCTACGCGAACCAGCTCGCCCTGTGAGTGGCTGCCTTCAAATGGCGTATCTGACACGGAAACATAGTCTGGGCGAACACCGAAGAATACGTCTTGTCCGATATAACTGCGCACTTTATCTTGTTTTTCAGCACTTAACACCAGCGCGTTATTACCCACAACAACGCCAACCTGACCGTCTTTCTCGACCAGTTTGCATGGCTTGATGTTCATTTCTGGTGAACCAATGAAGCCAGCAACGAACATGTTGACAGGGTAGTGGTACAGGTTATCCGGCGTATCGACCTGCATGATGTGACCGAGTTTCATCACGCAGATACGGTCACCCATGGTCATTGCTTCAGTCTGGTCGTGGGTAACATATACGCTTGTCGCCGCTTTACCGCTTTTCTTCAACTGCTTATGCAGGTCGGAAATACGGATACGCATGGAAGCACGCAGTTTGGCATCCAGGTTTGACAACGGTTCGTCAAACAGGAACACATCTGGTTTTTTAACGATGGCGCGGCCTACGGCCACACGCTGTGCCTGACCACCAGACAGCTGGCGCGGCAGACGATCCATCAGTTCTTCCAGCTCCAGAATTTTGGCCGCTTCTGCTACCTGCGCTTCGATTTGCTCTTTAGGAATTTTGCTCAGTTTCAGACCAAACGCCAGGTTCTCTTTTACCGTCATGTGAGGGTAGAGGGCATAGTTCTGGAACACCATCGCAATCCCACGCTCTTTTGGCGCCAGATTGTTAACAACGCGCTCACCGATGCGAACTTCGCCGCCGCTAATGGTTTCCAAGCCTGCCAGCATGCGCAGCGTGGTGGATTTCGCACAGCCAGACGGGCCGACGATAACCATGAATTCGCCGTCTTTGATCGTCAGGTCGATGCCGTGAACGGCTTTGAAACCGTTGGAGTATACTTTTTCCAGTTTATTGAAAATAACTTCAGCCATGATAAATCCTCTATTAACCTTTAATTCCGCTGCTGGTCACGCCTTGTACGAAGTAGCGCTGTGCCAGGAAGAAAACAATAATGGATGGCAGAATGGAGATGCTGGACATGGCCAGAATTTCATTCCACGGAGCGCCTTCAGTAACGTCGATAGACATTTTCAGCGCCAGCGCAATCGGATATTTATCCACGCTATAAACATAAATCAGCGGACCGATGAAGTCGTTCATTGACCACATGAACTGGAACAGCGCAACAGAGATGATGGCTGGTTTCAAAATCGGCACGACCACATACCACAGAACCTGGAAAGAGTTACAGCCATCGATCTGGGCTGCTTCTTCCATATCACGTGGTACACCACGCAGGAACTGGATCAGCATGAACACAAAGAACCCTTGTGTTGCAAACGCGACCGGCAAGTACAGTGGCAGATAGCTGTTCAGCATGCCCATTTCACGGAACATGAGGTACTGCGGAATCAGCAACACGGTGCTTGGCAGCAGCATGGTGGCAATCAGCGTGGCAAACCAGAAATTCTTCCACGGAATGTCAAAGCGAGCGAAGCCATAAGCCACAATTACCGAGGAGATAACGGTCAGAACCACTTTCGGAATCACATACTGGAAAGTGTTAATCATGTAGTGACCGAAATTGTATTCCGTACCGGTTTTCCAACCGTTAACGAAACCGTCCCAGGTGGCGTGAGCAGGCCACAGACCCAACGTAGTGAAGATCTCATGGTTCGGTTTAAACGATGCTGAGAACATCCACGCCAGTGGATAAAGCATCAGTAAACCAACAAACAGCAGTATCACGTAACGGATAGCGGCGCTGAGTTTTTCTTTACGCAGCGTGCGGCGTACTTCTGCAGCAGCAACTTCTTGTGCTGTAGTCAGGTTTGAATGCATGTCAGCCATTTTTTCCTCCTTTATCAGCGGAGTAGAACACCCAGTATTTCGACGACTTAAAGGAGATAGACGCAAATACCGCAACAACCAAGAACAGAACCCATGCCAGCGCAGCACCGTAGCCCATATCGAAATACTTGAACGCTGTATCGTAGATATAGAGCGAGAACAGGTAGGTGTAGTGCGTTGGACCGCCGCCAGTGATGACGTAAGGTGCCGTAAACTCCTGGAATGCCTGAGTGGTCTGCATGATAAAGTTAAAGAAGATAACTGGTGTAATCAGCGGTACCGTTACTTTCAGGAACATCTGCCATTTGGATGCGCCGTCGATCATTGCCGCTTCATACTGTGATTGCGGAACGTTCTGCAATGCAGCCAGGAAGATCACCATCGCGGAACCGAACTGCCATACGCGCAACAGGGTTACCGACATCAGTGCCAGAGACGGTTCGCCCAGCCAGTTGATGGCGTCAAAGCCAAACACGCCGAGGAAGCTGTTTAACAAACCATCGATGGCGAACAGTGCACGCCACAATACGGCGATTGCCACGCTGCTGCCCAGAATAGAAGGCACATAGTAAGCAGTACGGAAGAAACCGATACCACGTAATTTGAAATTAAGTACAAACGCAATTAACAGTGCGAAGATTAATTTCAATGGAATGGTCAGAAATACATAGGCAAAGGTGACGCCCATTGATTTCCAAAAGAGATCATCTTCCAGGAACATACGGTGATAGTTTTCTAGTCCCGTAAATTCAGGCGGATTGATCAAGTCATACTCAGTAAAACTGAGGATAAATGACGAAACAAAGGGGAAAGCGGTAAAAACTATCAGCCCTATAATATAGGGGGAGATATAGGCTAACCCCAGCATTCTGTTTTCATTCATAATGCTTACCTATTGATTAATTGTGAACCATTAAAAAAACATAAAATTAAGCTGTTAATAACTCTGGATAAATTAATTCCACGTCATAAACAATTCTATTTTCCCCGTTAACGTGAAAATCACCGTGAACATATCCACCCTGTGTCAGGTACGGCGGGATATCGTTTAATTTGTTGCGACAGGCGGCAACGAAAGTCAGTAAAGCCAGCGGATAGGTATCATCCAGACGAACATAACGATGCTGTGCGGAGCGAACAAACAGGCCACGATGGAAATGTTGTTCAAACAAAACGCTCGCCAATTGCGCGGCGTAATGTGCCCAGGATTCTGATTGCTTGTGATCGGCCAGTTCGATGACGGTTAACAACAGTAACGGACTAGCGATGGATTGAATGTCTTCTTTATTCAGTCGCGTCAGCATGGTGTTAACCAGTGCGTACAGGTCCTCATCGCCGCTCAGACGATAAGCACGAACCAGCGGTAATAAATAATCACCTTCTAATGCAAACGGTTTTAATTCCGTTCCCGCTTTGCCGTAATAGCCATCGCGTTTAAAACGGTAGCCTGTCATGTCCTGACCGTTGTTCCACATCGGGCGCAGCGTATTGCTGGTGACATCGTAGGCGTACTGGTAGTAATTTTTTAACCCTGAAATAACCCAATCCAGCATTTCGGCATCGGGCTGCGTGCGGAGAATATCCAGCATTGCCAGTGGGTTATCAATCAGCAGTGGGCGCATATCGCGGAATAGCACATTGGCTTCACGTGCGATTTCACCAAACTCCGGGCCAAACTGGCGCTGGGCGCGATCGCCAAACCAGGATTGCGTCTGGTTATCGTCTTCCGGTACCGGCTGGCGCTGCTGTGGTGAACTGAACTGGTACACTGGCATACCGGTTTCAGGGTTGCGCGCCAACACGTATTGGCGATAAAGATGCTTACCCCAGGCTGCGGCGTGGCTATCGCCCGTGTATTCTGCATATTTGAACGCGGCATAAATCAGGTCTGTGCCGGCATTAACAAAAGTCAGCCCCTTCGTTAACGGCAGAACAGGCCACTGTGCCGGATCGACGACGTCATGGCGGGCATGCAGGAAAACATTTGGATCGCGTTTCTTGCTGTAATCGCCATGGCGACCCAGATCCAGTGATTCCCAATCTTCAACGTGTGCGTTCCAGAAACCCTGAAAGAAATTCAGCGTCTTTTCCGCATTCACACGGTGCAATAGTGCGTAATAGGGCAGGTGGTGCTTTAATTCATGCACCTGAGCTTTGGATTCTGGTCCTTCGCCGTCCAACGTATCCAGATTAATAAAGCGGTGACCGCCCCAGTAGAACAGGCCGCTATTATCATCAACGAAGTGATCCAGGAAATATTCGCTTTGTGCGATAGCGTGCTGTTGGTAAATATCATTACCCGTAACAACGCTCATGGCGCACAGCGTTCTGAGCCAGTTTTGCTGGCTGGCAAAATTAGAAATAGGTGCACTGTGCCCATCCGGGAATTGCCACACCACAGGGGCATAGTTTTCCACATCAAAGCCGTCGGCCAATAATAACGTCGGCTTAGTTTGGCTGCGGCCTTTATCCTGAACGCAGGCAATGTGGCTATCAAGTGCAGCAACCCATTCGTCGAGCTGCGATTTCCTGCTGGTGTATAAGTTTTCAAAAATACTCATGGAGTACCTTCTTATGGAACCGTGGAACAGTTCCTTATAAATAGAAACACTGTTTTGATTGATTATATTGCGCTATTAACCTTGTCGTCATGCACGCAATATCGAAAGTGTGATCAAAGTCGGAACGTTGTTTTGATTTTTTTTAAGAAAGGATTTTGGCAGGAGAAAGAATCGTGAAAAAAGAAATAACGACTTGAAAAATAAATAAAAAGCACAACCGGAATTGTGCTTTTTATCGCAAGTTGGCGAAATGCCGCTAAGAAAAATTGCGCTTAGCGAGCCAACCAGCCGCCATCAACAGCAATCGTGTAACCGTTGATGTAGTCAGATGCGCTGGAAGCCAGGAATACGGCTGGGCCCATCAGGTCCTGCGGTAAGCCCCAACGACCTGCTGGGATACGATCCAGGATTTCTTTACTGCGTTCTTCATCGGCACGCAGCTGCTGGGTATTGTTGGTAGCCATATATCCCGGTGCAATTGCGTTGACGTTGATACCGTGTTTTGCCCACTCGTTCGCCATCAAACGAGTTACACCCATAACGGCGCTTTTTGACGCGGTATAAGAAGGTACGCGGATACCACCCTGGAAGGACAGCATTGATGCGATGTTGATGATCTTGCCGCCTTTACCTTGTTTGATGAACTGGCGCGCAACGGTCTGAGACATAAAGAAAACGCTCTTAATGTTCAGGTTCATTACGTCGTCCCAGTTTTTCTCGCTGAAGTCGATCGCATCTTCACGGCGGATGATACCGGCGTTGTTAACCAGAATGTCAACGTGACCAAATTCAGCAACGGCTTTCTCTACCAGCTCTGCATGACCAGAGACGTTGCTCATGTCGGCGGTCAGGCTGAGGAAACGGCGTCCCAATGCAGTGACTTTTTCGATGGTGTCTTTCGGTTCAACGATGTTGACGCCGACGATATCACAGCCCGCTTGCGCCAGACCGATAGCCATACCCTGACCCAAACCCGTATCACAACCTGTGATAAGAGCAACTTTACCTTGCAAATCAAAAGAATTTAAAATCATATCTGTAATCTCTCTATAAGCGACAATACTTAGTCGTTAGCTGTTACTGTAGGGAACACCGGTAATTCCGGTTGAAAGCGATTAACGTAACTCGCTAACCTTGACGTGATCCATGTCACCGAAAACCTGATTCTCGCCAACCATGCCCCAGATGAAGGTGTAGCGTCTGGTGCCAACACCGGAATGAATCGACCAACTCGGTGAAATCACCGCTTGCTCGTTTTTTATAACTATGTGACGGGTTTCCTGCGGTTGCCCCATCATGTGGAAAACGGCCGTTTCATCGTCCATATCGAAGTAGAAATAGACTTCCATCCGGCGCTCATGCGTATGACAAGGCATGGTGTTCCATAGGCTGCCTTCAGCCAGTTTGGTTAATCCCATTGTTAGCTGGCAGGTCGGCAATACATCAGGAACGATGTATTTGTTAATCGTGCGGCGATTGCAGCTGGCATCTTCACCCACGGTTTGCGGTGATGCGTCAGCCTGAGTAATCTTGCGGGTAGGGTATGTCGTATGTGCTGGTGCGCTGTTGTAGTAGAACTTAGCGGGGTTAGCCGCATCGGCGCTGGTAAACTGCACGTCTTTCACGCCCATACCAACATAGATTGCTTCTTCATTACCCACGTCATAGCGCTCACCATCGACAGTCACGATTCCTGCGCCGCCAATGTTGATAGCGCCGAGTTCGCGACGTTCCAGGAAATAGCTGACGCCGAGTTGTTTACCCACTTCACCGCCAATCGTAACGGCGCTGTGCACGGGCATGATGCCACCGACGATGATTCGGTCGATGTGGCTATAGGTCATAGTGTAGGCATCGGCAGAAAAAATCTGCTCGATCAGGAATTCACGACGCAGGCCTGCGGTATCCAGCTGCTTCGCGTGATCACTGTGAATGCTTTGACGAACTTGCATTGCTTAGCCTCTCTTTCAGAGAAAAACAAAAATCAGGCGCGGTTCCTGAAGCAGGAATCATCCCTGGCGAAAGCGCCGGGCGAAACAGATGATGCTGCGTGGCAGTGACAACGTCACCTGTTCCTCAACATGCCCGGTTCTTTCTTGTTATGCGGGATGATAGTTTGGATGGGATGTGAATTCAATAAAAATGAAATAATGTTTTATTTATTTCTTGAGGGCCGTCATGGTTTTGCTTATTTTATGTTTCTTCTGGTACTGATGTGGCTAAAATGTCGCAATCCATAGTCATACACTCGTTGTCGTGCACGGTTTATTGACGCAATAGAAGGTATGGGCAATACAAGCGTTAGAGGAGAGATGATAATGAGAAGATACTTTATTGATGATGAAACGCCGTGGGAAGAGCTGGGTGGTGGCATTAAGCGTAAGATCATGACCTGGAGCGATGAGCTGATGATGGTTTACGTGCACTTTGATAAAGGTGCCATTGGTACGCCGCACTTCCATGAAATTCACGATCAGATTGCTTATGTTGCCGCTGGCAGCTTTGAAGTCGTGATCGAAGGTGAAAAACGTATCCTGAAAACTGGCGACGCCTATCTGGCAGTGAAAAACGAGATGCACGGCGTGGTTTCGTTGGAGGACGGCAGCGTCCTGATCGATGCTTTCTCGCCGAAGCGTGCTGATTTCCTATAATGTCTTAACGCGTGGTCAGCCTATTGGCTGACCACGCTTTCTCCATCTCCCGCAGCGCCTGCTTTTCTATCTTTCCGCTTCTTTATTTCTACACCAATACGCCTACATTACGTGTTCAGCGGTCAGCTGACTCAGAGAATCCAGCTTATAGTCTGCCAGCGCCCAACGTGCGTCAGCGCGGAACTCAGCCTGCGGAATAACGATTGAACGCATGCGCGCCGCCTTGGTCGCGATCATGCCATTTACCGAATCCTCCAGCGTCACGCATTGCGTAGGGGGAACGCCGAGTCCGTTTGCAGCATTCAAATACACTTCAGGATGAGGTTTGCTATACGGCAGCGTCTCTGCTGACATTAAGACATCAAAGTAGTGCTCCAGATTAAACATTCGCAGCACCTGTTGCTGCATGTGGAGCGGCGACGCGGAAGCCAGACCAATTTTAAGATTCTGTTCACGGCACAGCTGCAGGGCATGTTCGACGCCGGGCAAAAGCGGGCGCTGTTCGGCAACAAGTTCGATGGCGCGATCGATAATACGGCGGACAACCTCATCCCGACTGGGTGTCGTCCAGGGTGAGTGCTGATACCAAAGTTCGACAACCATATCGATGCGCAGGCCCAGAGTATCTTTCATGGATTGCCGTAATGAAATGTCTACGCCCAACGAGGCGATCACTTCCAGCTCTGCTTTATCCCACAACGGTTCTGAATCAATCAGCAACCCATCCATATCGAAAATCGCCGCTCGTATAGAAGAATCAAAGGACATACCACTGGCTCCGTCAGCAAAGAAAAGGAAAATTTAATGGTAAACTATACCCTAAAGAAGTCGAATTGCAGGACGAAACGCCAGCGTTTTGAACAATGTGAAGCGTTGGCCCGTCTGGACGAGGCCCATGGGGGCCGAATAACAACCAAAACACGCATGCAGAGTGAAGGATGACGAGGTTGTACCGCTATTGTGGCTGATCTGGCGGTGCGGGAGATAAAGTGTTGACTGCGCGTAAACTTACAGTAGGCTACCCGTCGTACTAAAACGATATATTACCGATGTTGCGTCGCTAAGAAGGGGTTCTCATGACGTATCAACAGGCTGGCCGTATTGCCGTCGTTAAACGCATTGCCGGATGGATCCTTTTTATTCCCGCGCTGCTTTCAACTTTCGTCTCGCTGGCTAACTATCTCTACGCGTACACCCAGAAGAAACAGGGTATTGATGCTGTTCTCCTGGATTTCCTGCATTTGATGGTCGACATGGTGCGTTTTAACACGCCTTTCCTGAACATTTTTTGGTTCAACTCGCCGGTGCCGGATTTTACGCGCTTTTTCAGTGCCGCGACGCTGATGTTTTGGCTGATCTACATCCTGATTTTTATTGGCCTGGCATTGCAGGTTTCGGGCGCCCGGATGTCTCGTCAGGCGAAGGCAATAAAGGAAGGCATTGAAGATCAACTGATCCTGGAGAAGATGAAAGGGGATGGCGGGAACACGCGTGAGACGCTGGAGTCTCGTGTCATTGTGCCTGGACACACGATTTTTGTGCAATTCTTTCCGCTTTATATTCTGCCGGTGATTATTGCTGGTGTAGGTTATCTGGTGCTGCGCTTGTTAGGGCTACCAGTTTGAGTGACGGTCTGGCGCAATCGCTGCGCCAGACACGGTATCCTTCTCACCTTAGCTCAAACTTCTTCTCGTAGAACAACGGCCTTTCACTAAATTAAAAGCTGCCGCTCAATGAGCTGCTGCGCCTCAACGATGTGTTTACCGCCGAAAAGATTGGCGCGGTTAAGCAGATAATAAATCTGGTAAATAGGCTGACGATCGATAAAGCCTTTATCCAGCGGCCACACGCTCTGGTAGCCATCATAAATCTGTGCGGGCAGGGCCGGATAACGTGGCAGCATCGCTAAGTCGCATTCTCTGTCTCCCCAATAGCAGGCCGGATCGAACAGATAAGCGCCATCCTGACTATTCGCACAGTTATCTGGCCACAGGTCACCGTGCAAGAGCGATGGCTGAGGCTGATGCCCCGCCAAACGTTCCTCAACGCGTGCGATCAGCGTTTCAATGTGACCAAAGTGCATCCCTTTTTCCGCTGCCAACTGTAACTGCCACCCAATACGCTGTTCGGCAAAAAAGGTCGCCCAGCGCCGCTGCCAACTGTTTGGCTGAGGCGTTGTTGAGAGATCATTGTCGAAATCCAGCCCAAACTGCGGCTGATCGCTCCACTGGTGCAGACGAGCTAACTGTTCGCCCAGACACCAGGCACTGTGGGCATCCAACGGTTTAACGGGCAGGAATTGCAGAAGCAGGAAGCTGTGATCGCGTGAACTACCGACACCGTAGACGGCTGGCACTCGTACGGTATTGCTACGGCTCAGCAGGTGAAGTTGATCGGCTTCAGCAGTGAATTTGGCCAGCATTTCACGACTATCGCATTTCACGAAGACGTCATGCTCGCCGTAACGGACATACCAGGCTGGATGTATTTCACCGCCGGACAATTCGCGATGTTCCTGAATATCCGCAGTACCGTGATGCTCTTCCAAAAGTCGGCTGATAGCTTGCCACATAAGGTCATCCTCCCGTTGATGTTGCCCGATACCCTGCTATTCACTGGGGTGATTCGCTTACGGTAACCCATTGAGCGCAATAAAAATGGAATCTACAGCACAGTGATAACCGATAGACGGTGATAGCGAGAAACAAGTATAGCCGGAATTAAAAATAACGGAGTTAGGATGACGCTCAATCCGCAGGATGAAGACGTGGAATAGGCATAAGTGACGTAACCGGCGGTGGCTTTCCGGTTACGTCATGCTAAGAGACCTGTGGCGTGTGGGGATTACAGCGCGTCGCTGGCAACCTGAGATGCCGCCTGACGACGTAGTTTAAGCTGGTGGTACGTCAGCGCCAGCGTAAAGAACAGGGCCTGAACAATAACGATACAAGGGCCAGTCGCGCCATCGATATAGAAACTGATCAAGGTGCCAGCAATACAGGAAATGACAGAAACCAGCGTAGCGACGAGCACCATATGTTCAAAGCGCTTACAGACCATGAAGGCAATGATGCCCGGCGCAATCAGCATCGCAATCACCAGAATAACGCCGACGGCCTGTAGTGACGCGACGATGGTCATTGCCAGCAGGCTCAGCAATCCGTAGTGCAGCAACTTAACGGGCAGACCAATGACGCGGGCATGGTTGGGATCGAAGCAGTACAGCATGAAATCTCGCCGTTTTAACAACATGATGGCTAACGTTACCCCGGCAATCAGTAAGATTTGCGTCAGCTCTTGCTGGGTGATGCCCAGCACGTTACCAAACAGAATGTGGTTCAGGTGCTGATCGGTATCGATGCGTGCAAACATGACGAGCCCCAGCGCAAACATACCGGAAAAGATGATCCCCATTACCGTATCTTCTTTGACCCGGCTGTGCTCTTTCACGTATCCCGTTGCTACCGCACAAAAAATACCGGAAACGAAAGCCCCGATGACCAGCGGAATCCCCAATAAAAACGCGACAACGATACCGGGCAACACGGCATGGGAAATGGCATCACCCATTAGCGACCAGCCTTTCAGCACCAGATAGCACGACAGGACCGCGCAGACCGTACCGGTGACGACAGCGGCGAGTAGCGCACGCTGCATGAATGGATAGGACAGGGGATCGAGTAACCAGCTCATTAGCGTCATAACGCATCTCCTGATTGATCGCGTAACCGCAGGCGGCGCGATGCCAGCAACCCATGCTTGGGTGCAAAGACAAACGCCAACAGGAAGACGACGGTTTGCAATGTGACAATCACGCCGCCGGTTGCGCCATCCAGGAAAAAGCTCAGATACGCGCCTACAGCACTGGTAATTGCGCCCAGTGCAATAGAAATCACAACCAGACGACCAAACCGGTCGGTGAGCAAATAAGCGGTGGCACCCGGTGTAATCACCATCGCGATCACCAAAATCGCCCCGACCGTTTGCAACGCTGCAACCGTACAGGCACTCAGCAGCGTAAAGAACAGAATTTTCAGCTTCAGCGGGGAAAGGCCAATCGAACGGGCATGGTTCTCATCAAAGAACACGGCCAGCAGATCTTTCCACAGCAGGCAGAGAATCAGGAACGTCACGCCGATGATGATTTCAACTTGCAGGATATCCTCGTCGGCAATGCCCAAAATATTGCCGAAAATGATGGACTGCACGTTAACCGATGTCGGGTTGAGCGAAATAATCAGCAGGCCGACCGCGAAAAACGTTGAGAAAATAAAGCCGATAATCGCATCTTCGCGCAATCGGGTAATGTGACGGATGAGGGTCATCGCCAGCGCGGCGAGCATACCAGTAAAAAATGCACCAGCAGCGTAGGGCAGTCCCAATGCATAGGCACCCGCGACACCGGGGACGACAGAGTGGGAGAGCGCATCGCCCATCAGCGACCAGCCTTTCAGCATCAGGTACGCCGAAAGAAAAGCGCATACGCCGCCGACAATCGCGCTGACCCAGATCGCTTTGACCATGTAGTTATAGCTGAATGGCTGCAACAGAATATCGATCATCAGGGCTTTTTCTCCTCCGGTATGGCGCGTGACGCAGGAGGATCGCTCTTGGTTGAACCATAGAACACGGCCGGACGTTCATCGTCTGTCAGCACCGTCACCGAACGAACATCGTCATCATCGTGAAGATGAGATCCTCCGAGATTGATGTGTCGCAGAACGCCACCGAACGTTTTCTCCAAATTGCTCTGGGTAAAGGTGCTGTGCGTGGGACCTGCGGCTAAAACGGTGCGATTGACTAAAATAACGTTGTCGCAAAACTCAGGAACGCTGCCGAGGTTATGGGTCGCGACCAGAATCAAATGGCCTTCATCACGCAAGGTGCGCAGCAGATCGATAATGGCGTTCTCCGTTTTAACGTCGACGCCGGTGAACGGCTCATCCAGTAACAACACGCTACCTTGTTGAGCCAGCGCCCGCGCCAGAAACACGCGTTTTTTCTGACCGCCGGATAGCTCGCCGATCTGGCGATGTTGCAGCGTCGATAGCCCGACGCGCTCCAGCGATTCCGCCACAATGGTGCGATCTTGCTTACTCGGGATGCGCAGGAAATTCATCCGTCCGTAGCGCCCCATCATGACGACATCGGAAACCAGAACGGGAAAATTCCAGTCCACATCCTCTGTTTGTGGAACATAAGCAACCAGATTCTGTTTCAGCGCCTGATAAATGGGTTGCTGGTTGAGCAGTACCTGCCCTGAAGTTGGCTTGACCAACCCCATGATGCTTTTGAACAACGTTGATTTTCCACTGCCGTTTACGCCAACCAAGGCGCAAATTGTACCGCCGGTCAGGGAAAACGAGGCATGGCGAATAGCCTGATGCCCGTTGCTATAAGTAACCGAAACATCATTGACTTCTAATGACTGTACTGCTCGATCGCTACTCATTGATTAAATCCTTTCGCGATGGTTTCCACCGTCACTTTTAACAGGTCGATATAGGTTGGCACAGGGCCTTTTTCTGTGGACAGCGAATCAACATACAGCACGCCGCCGTATTTCGCCCCCGTTTCTTTACTCACCTGTTTTGCCGGTTTATCGGAAACGGTGCTTTCGCTGAAGACCACGGGGATAGCCTTCTCACGCACGGTATCGATAACTCGACGTACCTGCTGCGGCGACCCTTGCTCATCGGCATTGATTGGCCAGAGATAGACTTCATTGAACTGATAGTCCTTTGCCAGATAGCTGAATGCGCCTTCACTGGTGACTAACCAGCGCTGCTGCTCTGGGATACGGGAGAGACGTTCACGCAGCGGGGCGTCGAGAGCCTTAATTTTTTCCGCATAGGCTTTGGCGTTACGGTTATACGTCTCTGCATTGGCGGGATCGGCTTGCACCAGGCCTTTACGGATATTTTCAATATAGATTAATGCATTGGAGGGTGACATCCAGGCATGTGGGTTTGGGTTGCCATTATAGGCACCTTCGCGGATAGGAAGTGGCGTGATGCCTTCCGTTACCACAACGGCGGGCACATTTTTTACGTTTTCGAAAAAGCGTGTAAACCAGCGCTCAAGATTCATCCCATTCCACAGTACCAACTGCGCAGACTGCGTTTTAACAATATCGCGCGGTGTCGGTTGATAATCATGAATTTCTGCACCGGGCTTGGTGATGGACTCGACCGTTGCGGCATCGCCAGCAATATTCTGTGCGATATCCTGAATGATGGTAAAGGTGGTGATGACTTTAAGCTTTTCAGCCGCCTGAGCGGATGCATTGGCTAAAAGCAGTAAGGCGCACGGCAGCGCGATGCGGCGGAACAGGGCAGGTAAACGGGAGTGAAAACCAATCATGCGGATATCCTTACAAACCGTGAAAGTGTTACTTGAGAATAATTATCAATATCATTTAAGTCAAGAGGCAGAGAAGGGCGGGGAGTCAATATTAGAGGGTGTCTCATGACACAAGAAATCACTGTTCGCAGGCTCGTAGCACGCGCTTGCGCAGGTAAGGAACGCATCATGCTCCTTTAGTAACAGAAATGTTGCTTTAATTTAATGAATCGTACTTAAGGTTACAACGAAAGTCTAACGGTAACGGCAGTGAACTGTCGCGCAGCTATACATAGCTATACACATGGCGAAATTTACGCCAAAAAAAGAGAGAAATCTGATGTAGCCTTAAGAAAATAACAATGGCTGCCGATAAACCATAAAGATTGTGAGAGATGTCTCTAGTTTATACGAAAGGATTGTAAGCGATATGAGCACAAAATCAGAACGACGTTGGAAGCTGGCAAGTTTGGTCTTATTGACTTTTTTGATGGCATTATTAGTGTTGTTGGTTCAAACAAGTTAATTCCTGACGTAACGAAAGGTTAGGTTATAAATAATTTCTATTATGTAATGTATTAATGCGAAAGATATACATAGCATAAAAATGACAATCGATTTTAAACATTGATATAAGCGTGGCCGCTCTCGGGCACGCTTGTCGTTAATGTTCAATATCCCTTCATCGTCGCACACCAATTATAGCTTTTTGTTATGATTGCTGGTGCGCCTGTGCCAGAAATGCGACGGCTGTCGCGTATTTTTTTGCATAATAGAATCTGCCGTGCGCTTATTGTGCGGAGTCAGAAGCAGCCTGTGAATATAGGCGTTAGCGAACGTTATCGTGTATTAATGAATCAGGGATGACGTGAATTTGTGCGGCATGTCCACGACTGATAAAAAAGGCCTTGCCATCGATTACATAGTGTGTAATAACGCTTCTGGGTAAAACGAGGTACAGTTCTGTATATGAATGGCATTTTCAGTAAAGAAGACTTAAGTACAACCTTTAGCGTTGCATGCTGCTTCTCTGCCGATCCTTATCTTAGTGCCTCAAGCAGTAACGACTTTGGTTTGTCTGTATAACGCCTTTTGGGCGGTTTAAACAATTAAAGGAAATATTTGAAATGGCAAAGATTAAAGGTCAGGTTAAGTGGTTCAACGAGTCTAAAGGCTTTGGTTTCATCACTCCTGCTGACGGCAGCAAAGATGTATTCGTACACTTCTCTGCAATTCAAGGCAACGGCTTCAAAACTCTGGCTGAAGGCCAGAACGTAGAATTCGAAATTCAGGATGGCCAGAAAGGTCCTTCCGCAGTAAACGTCACTGCGCTGTAATTTTACAGCTCTGTTGCAAAACCCGCCATGGTGCGGGTTTTTTGTTGTCTGCGTTTTATCTTTACCCGTAACGTAATAAAGACGTTTTTAATGAGGAAAATGTGCCGATGAGTTATCAGTGTCCGCTATGCCAGTTACCTCTGGAGCGACACCCGCGGCAATGGACGTGTGGTAAACATAGCTTTGACTGTGCGAAAGAAGGGTACGTCAACCTGTTGCCGGTACAGTTTAAGCGTTCAAAACAGCCTGGGGACAGTGCTGAAATGATGCAGGCACGGCGCAGTTTTCTGGAAGCCGGTCACTATCAACCGTTACGCGACGCCGTGGCGCAACACGTTGATGCTATTGTGGCAGATGACGCTGCTGCGCTGTTGGATATCGGCTGTGGTGAGGGGTATTACACCGCGGAGCTGGCGCAGCGTCTTACATCGCACAGAACGATGACGATCTACGGACTGGATGTGTCCAAAGCGGCGATTCAGCGTGCGGCAAAACGGTATGAAAACGTTGAGTTTTGCGTTGCATCCAGCCAGAGACTGCCTTTTCGCGACGAATCCCTTGATGCTGTGGTAAAAATTTACGCGCCGTGTAACGACGCGGAGCTACAGCGCACCATTAAGGTTGGAGGTTGGGTGGTAACGGTGTCTCCGGGGCCTCGACATCTTTATCAACTGAAAGCGGAAGTCTACGATGAGGTGTTATTGCACCCGAGCAAAGATGAAGCGCTCGTCGGCTTTCAGCTTATGGAGCAGCAAACGCTTGCATACCCGATGCAGCTATCCGGGAACGAGGCTGCGGCGCTATTGCAGATGACGCCCTTTGCCTGGCGAGCAACGCCAGACGTTAGCGAGCGATTGCGTGCGGCCGCCGCATTTAGCTGTGAAACGGATTTTATTATCCGCTTGCACCAGCGTGTTGATAGCGACGTCGTCGCTTAATCGAGAAGAATACAAACGGGCAGCGCGATAGTCGGGCTGCCCGTTGATGTGAAAAGTGTTTTATACCCTAAATAATTCGCGTTTTGTCATGCAACGTGAACTATGACGGCGATATCAGGCGGCGTAGCCGAGGTGCTCGTACAGGATATTACAGCCGATACCAATCAGAACCAACCCGCCAATCACTTCCGCTTTTTTGCCGAGAATCGGGCCGATGTAGCGGCCAATCATCATACCGAGAGTCACCATAATCATGGTGGCACAGCCAATCACCATTGCGGTATGGAAAATATTCACCTGAAGGAAAGCCAGACCGACGCCGATTGCCATGGCATCCAGGCTGGTGGCGACAGCGGTGCAGATTAGCAGCGCCAGACTATGATTTTTGACTTTTTCGCAGCGGCAGTCTGAAGAACCTTTGAGCCCCTCAACGACCATACGGCCGCCAAGAATCAATAGCAGCGTAAACGCAACCCAGTGATCCCACTCGAGAATGTATTGGCTGGCAAAGAAACCAAGTGCCCAACCGATCAGCGGGGTGATAGCCTCAATAACGCCAAAAATGAGCCCGGTACGGATGGCATCGCGGAAACGAGGATTATGCAGGACGGCACCTTTACCGATTGACGCGGCGAAGGCATCCATTGACATACCAAATGCTAGGATAAGTGTTGCTGACATATTCATTGTAAATAGCCTCGGCTGGACGATTAACCATATACACGCAGATCATCCCCAACCCGAATGACGATCTTACGTGTCTATGGTCTCGCCTGCCAATCACGCTTGGCCGCCCGCACCACGTTTATGCCTCGATAACCGAAGATAAACGAGTATGTTGATACGAGCATTTCTGATGAATTATTGTGAATATTAATTAATCAGAAATCGGCTACTCCCCAATGACGGCGCAACCTTACCATATTATTTATGCGATAAACAACACTAAAAGTTTTACGTGTTAATAATGCAATTGATAATTATTTTCATTTGATTGCCGGAATCGACTAATCGTATAAAATAACGCCAAGGTTATTGGGGTTAAAATACCACCAGAAAATGAGGTGTATATTCGCGGTTATTTAAAATAATTCGCCTGATAAGTTTACCTCATTGATTCTCAATCATAAATTTATATATTTTTTCTAAATCATCAAGCTGGGTAACCTGTATCAATAAACGCCGTTTCTCAAGATCGATCACTAATACGCCATCCTCAGATAAATTCATATTTTTAATTCTGTTATAAGGAATGAATATATTCGCATAAAAGAAGCCGGTTGATTTAAAAACCAGTTTAGGACGACGAATATAGGCCAGATAACACGCCATGAAGGCCAGAGAAATCAAAAGATAGGTGGTAAGAATAGCGCCATTACTCATCACATTCTGATAAATAAGGATCCCCATTAAGCCGATAAAAATCAGCGTATCGAGCCGATTCGTCCGTTTCAGAGGGACGAGGAGCTGGGTTTCCCCTTTGAGTTTATCCATGATGAACTCATCATAGATGGCATAAACCAGTGCTAACGCAATCAACACGACCAGCGTGATATCTGTCATTGTCATCCGTATTACCTTTGCTCGTTAAGCATCCATATTTGTCATAAAAAATGGCCGGGCGTATTAGCACCCGGCCATTGACGATTACACGCCGAGCAGGCCGATCCAGTATCCGAAGATACCAATGGCGAAGAAGCCCATTATCAGCCACAGCGCGTTTACCTTGCGCCGTAACAGCCACATACAGCCGAACGTCAGCAGTAGGGGAACGAGTCCCGGCATAAGCTGGTCAAGGATGGATTGAACGGTGGTCACCGTGGTTTCCCCGTTCTGGTTCGTCACCGTCGACACCACCATCGGAATGTTGACGTGAGTCCATTTATTGACCAATGCCCCCATGACAAACAGGCCAAGAATAGAAGCTGCTTCGGTCATTTTTTGCAGGAAACCGCCGCCCATATCGCTGACGATATCGATCCCTTTACGGTAGCCGTAGGCGACGCCGTAGTAGCGTACCAGCAGGCGAACCAGGTTAAACAGAACGAAGAAGAGGACTGGTCCTAACAGGCTGCCGCTCATAGCAATCCCCGCACCAAGTGCGGCGAATACCGGACGGGCAGTGCCCCAGAATATTGGGTCGCCGACGCCAGCCAGTGGCCCCATTAGTCCGACTTTCAGGCCGTTTATCGCCGCATCGTCAATGGGGGCGCCGTTAGCGCGTTGTTCTTCCATTGCCATCGTTACGCCAAGTACCGGGGCAGCAACAAACGGCTGTGTGTTGAAGAACTCCAGATGACGCTTGATCGCCTGTTTGCGCTCCTCTGAATTTTCAGGATAAAGACGACGAATCACTGGCACCATGGAAAAACAGAAGCCGAGTGCCTGCATACGTTCAAAGTTCCAGGAGCCTTGAAACAGGTTGGAACGGATAAACACCGCGCGGATGTCGCTGTCAGTGAGTTTTTTGACATTCGTGTTTTCGACCATTTTGCTCACTCCTGTTAATCCAGTTCGTTATCAAGGTCGTTATTGCCTGATGAAACCGGCTGGCCTTGAACCTTGTTATATTTAGGGCTGAGCTGGATATACAGCACCGCCATCACAATACCGATTACGCCCAGTGCCACCAGATTGAACTCGGTGAACGCGGCGGTCACGAAGCCAAGATAGAAGAACGGCATCAAATAGCCTGCACGCATCATGTTAATGACCATCGCGTAACCTACGACGACAATCATGCCACCGGCGATATTCAGACCGTTGGTGACCACTTCCGGGATGGAGTTCAGCATGGCGTGAACGGTATCGGTACCGACAGAAATTGCGACGATGACCGCAGGGATCGCGATACGCATGGCCTGTAGCAGCAGGGCGGAGACGTGAATCCAACTGATGGCCGTCAGGTTACCTCGCTCTGCTGCGCTATCTGCCGCATGCTGAAACGCGACCGTGATGGTACGAACAATGATGGTTAATACTTGCCCGGCCGCAGCGAGCGGAATTGCCAGCGCAATCCCGGCGCCGATCCCCTGACCACCAGCGATAACCAGAATGGTTGAAATAATGGAGGCCAGAGCCGCATCTGGTGCCACCGCTGCACCGATGTTCATCCAGCCTAACGCGATCATTTCCAGCGTACCGCCAATAATGATCCCGGTTTTTAAATCACCTAATACTGCGCCAATCAGCGTACAGGCGACGAGTGGACGGTGGAATTGGAATTCATCAAGAATTGAACCCATCCCCGAAACACACGCGACGAGAAATATCAGCACAATTTGAAGTGTGGTAATCTCCATCGTACTTCTCCTATAAAATGTGTCTGAGTAAAAATAAATCGCCATCCCCGTTGTTTTTCAATGTCAACGTAACGCCTTCAATGTCAACGTAAAGTTTTCTATGTCGGCATGAAGCTTTTCAATATCGACATAAATACCTATCTTGAAAATCGTCAGGTCTATAAAGCTATTATTGATGGTGATGTTCGCGTTAATCACATTCGCATTGCGATAGGTATCAGCGCGGCATTTTGTTAATTAAATCCATCATTTTTAGCCGGGTATCGGTTGAAACTTTCCGAACCTCCAATTCAATTCCGCGTTTATCTAATTCTCGGAATGCAACAATATCCTTCTCATCGATAGACACGGCATTATTGACCTGCGTTTTCCCCTGTTTAAATGCCATCCCGCCAATATTAACCGAGGTGATTTTTACGCCATTCTCGATCAGCGTTAATACATCCGTCGGATTGGTGAACAACAGCATCACCCGGTCGGCGGCATATTTGGGGTTGTCGTAAACACGGACGGCTTTTGCGACATCCACCACGTGAGCGGTAACGCCCGGTGGCGCAACCTGAGTCAGCAACGTTTTACGCACGTTATCGGCGGCGACTTCATCGCTGACGACAATAATGCGCGAAACATTGGTTTCTTTCGTCCAACGGGTGGCGACCTGACCATGAATCAGACGGTCATCAATACGCGCCAATCCGATCTTCATGTGTTCACCGGAGCCTGCTGGTGTGGGAACGGCCTTGGCTTTTGGCGGCGGTGGAGGAGAAGGGGGCGCGGCTTTTGGCGTATCCTGATACTTCAGCGCTTTTACGCCATCCCTGCCGGCTTCCAGAGCGATAGAAACCAAATCGGAAAAGGATGGATTATCATCCCGAGCCATAAAAGTTTCCGCCAGCATGGGAATATTGACGCCGGCGATAACGTCATGGTTTTCCTTGTTGGTGACAAGACGACTGGCCGCGTTGAATGGGCTACCGCCCCAGGTATCAACGAGAAACAGCACGCCTTGCGATGTGTCTAACTGCGTGAGTTTTTCCTGATATTTTTCTATCAATGTTTCGGCGTTTTCTCCAGGAACGAAATCGATCCAGGCGATATTGCTTTGCTCGCCAAGGATCATTTCTGCTGTCTTTAACAGCGGTCCCGCAGTGGCGCCGTGAGTGCACAACATGATTGCAATACTCACTTGCTACCTCCTCACGTTCACGATCAAAAAGAGTCAATGTGTCAGGAAACAGGGTTAGCGTTCAGCCACTGAACGTTAACCGTCGCGGTATTAGTATGGCTGTAAGAAAAAAATTTACCGTGGATTCATGACATTCACTGTGTTCCTCCAGGTTGTCAGGCGAGAAATCGTGACTGACAGATTTATTTTAGTTATCGAAAAAATAAATAGTGTGATGATGCTCTAATGCTGACCAGTTAAGCGGGCGGCTAAAAGGGGGCGAAAGCGGAAAATTTGAGCGTGTTATCAATGCGAAGCCGAACGACGAAATTCTTTGTGAAAATTGGTAACAACCTGTTAGAGTAAACGTCCCTTAAATTGCTTAGGAGCACCGGGCATCAGCCCTTCCCATGGACTGTCACCGACAAAACGTTCTCTGTTTCCCCGCTAATGCTGGCGGTTTTCTGTACTCAGCTGGTCACTCAGACCACATTCAGAATCTCTCTGATTCACATCAACTCTTTTTATTACCATTCAATGCGGCTCATGCATTGATGTCATCTGCTCGTTCATTTTCTGGAGTCTGACATGGAATTTTTGCTAGATCCTTCAATCTGGGCAGGCTTATTGACGCTGGTGGTACTTGAAATTGTTCTGGGTATCGACAATTTGGTGTTTATCGCCATTTTGGCGGATAAATTACCCCCCAAACAGCGAGATAAAGCCCGCATTATCGGTTTAAGCCTGGCGTTGTTAATGCGTCTGGGCCTGTTGTCTTTGATTTCCTGGATGGTCACGCTGACGCGTCCACTGTTTAGCATTGGTGATTTCAGCTTCTCGGGTCGTGACCTGATTTTGCTGTTCGGCGGTGTGTTCCTCTTGTTCAAAGCTACGATGGAGCTACATGAACGGCTAGAGAACAAAACGCACGACGGCAATGGCAATCGCGCCCATGCGAGTTTCTGGGCCGTAGTGGCACAGATCGTCGTGCTGGATGCCGTGTTCTCTCTGGATGCCGTGATTACCGCGGTGGGAATGGTCGATCATCTGGGCGTGATGATGACGGCAGTGATCATTGCGATGGGCGTCATGCTGATTGCTTCTAAACCACTGACCCGATTCGTTAACGAGCATCCAACGGTGGTTGTCCTGTGTCTCAGCTTCTTGCTGATGATTGGTCTGAGCCTGATGGCGGAAGGTCTTGGCTTCCACATTCCGAAAGGCTACCTGTACGCCGCGATTGGTTTCTCTATTCTGATCGAACTGTTTAACCAGATTGCCCGTCATAACTTTATGAAGCACCAGTCGCATCGTCCTTTGCGTGAGCGTACCGCAGAGGCCATTCTGCGCCTGATGGGTTCACGGAAAAACACGGACGATCTGGATGCGGATGAACCCCAGAAGAAGCTCACGACAGAAGAGTTTGCTGAGGAAGAGCGCAATATGATCAGCGGCGTGCTGACATTAGCATCGCGTTCACTGCGCAGCGTGATGACGCCACGTACTGAAATTTCCTGGGTGGATAGTGAAAGTTCCGTCGAACAGATCCGTATGCAATTGCTGGACACGCCTCACAGCCTGTTCCCAATATGTCGCGGTTCTCTGGATGAACTGATCGGCATCGTCCGTGCCAAGGATCTGCTGGTGGCGCTGGAAACACAGACGGATGTAGAAAGCTTCGCTGCAGCGAACCCGCCGATCGTCGTGCCCGAAACGCTGGATGTGATTAACCTGTTGCCTGTCCTGCGTCGTGCGAAAGGCAGCCTGGTCATCATCACCAACGAGTTTGGCGTGGTGCAAGGGTTGGTTACGCCGCTGGACGTGCTGGAAGCGATTGCGGGTGAGTTCCCGGATGAAGACGAAACGCTGGATATCATTCCGGACGGCGAAGGCTGGCTGGTGAAAGGCGGAACAGACCTGCATGCTTTGCAGCAGGTCGTGGATAGCAGCGACCTGGTTGACCCGAAGGAAGATTACGCTTCACTGGCTGGCCTGTTGCTGGCGCACAGTGATGAGTTCCCGAAAGTCGGCGAGATCATCGAATTGCACCACCTGCGCTTCCATATCGTTGAGGTTTCCGAATACCGTATCGATCTGGTGCGTGTAGAACGCATTGTGGATGAAGAAGACGCTGAAGAAGCGTAATGCGATCCGCGTAAGTAGAATGTTTAACGTTTAAGCATATTTGAACATTCCTACCAATAAGAGACAATCCGGAATCAGTTTTCTGATTCCGGATTTTTTATGCCTGAACAGAATATGGTTTCGCTGTTGATATCTTGTTTCTAAGCGTGTCCAGACGGTGGGGCGATAAGAGGAGGTCATGAAATAGGCAGTATTGTACGACGAGGTGTAATAAACCTGAAATTATTGGTTAAGGGGATATTTTATCTCAACTTAACGCAAATCTATTGTCATAAAATTATATATTACCTGACATATTGAGCTTGGTAATTAACGGTTCTACTATGCCGAAAAAACTATTATCATCAGGGATGAAACATGCGTTGTTTTTTCAGGCTGATTGCTATCATGCCTGCGCTATTTTTTTATACCGTATTTTCTGTGCCACTTAATCTAGCAAACCGAAATGACATTCAGCAGCGTCAGATCGAGGTGGTCGAGCCATCTCGGCAACAGCACGATTTATTATTGCAATTAAATCAGCTACAAACGACGATGAGCCCAGTTGGCGGAAGCAATGCCGGATACTGCTTTTCCACTAAGGAAATTCATTATCACAATAGCTCGCTGCTGGGTGAAAGAGATAAAAATAGGTTAAATAAAAATTATATTAACCGTTGTATTAATGTTAATAACATTAATCAGCTGGTTTATAACGACAGCAATAAATACATCAGGCTGAGCTATATTACCAACTGGGCTATTCCATTGTGAATCTTTCTAATAAAAACCGGATAGCGCCGTGGTGTATTACCGCGTTGGGCTGTCGTTTTAATTATTCATTTTTAATGTTTCGTTGTTAATCATTAAGACCGGGGATCAGGGATGAAACCAGTAAAAACCACACAGCGCCTGCTGGCGTACACGCTGATCCACCTTATTGCGTTTCAGCCGCTGCTGCCAGCGATGGCGGCGGGTGTGCAGGTCGCGGCGGGCAACACCTCGCTGGATCAGGCGGGTAATGGCGTACCGGTCATCAATATCGCCACGCCAAACAGCGCGGGGATTTCCCACAACCAGTACCAGGACTTTAACGTCGACAAGCCCGGCCTGATCCTGAATAACGGCACGGCCCAGTTGAACCCTACCCAGCTCGGCGGGCTGATCCAGAACAACCCCAACCTGAAAGGTAAAGCCGCCGACGCCATTATCAACGAAGTGGTGTCCACCAACCGCAGTACGCTGGCGGGCTACCTTGAAGTGGGGGGCAAACAGGCCAGCGTCATCGTGGCCAACCCGAACGGCATTACCTGCGATGGCTGCGGTTTTATCAATACCCCGCAGGTGACGCTGACCACCGGAAAACCCCAGCTGGATGCGCAGGGAAACCTGCAACATATCGACGTGAAGCGCGGCGATATCACGCTGACCGGGCAGGGGCTGGATGCGAGCAAAAGTGACTACCTTAGCCTGATTGCCCGCACGGCGCAGATTAATGCCGGGCTGAATGCCAACGATACCCGGATTGTGCTCGGTGCCAATCAGGTTGACGCGACGGGCAAGGTGACGGCGCAGGCGGCGGATAGCGGCGTTAAGGTCGCGCTGGATACGGGCGCACTGGGCGGCATGTACACCAACCGCATCAAGCTGGTTTCCAGCGATAAGGGCGTAGGCGTCAACGTCGGTAATCTGAGTGCGCGCAGTGGCGATATCACGCTGTCGGCCAACGGTAAACTCACCCTGGGCGATACGGTGGCGCAAGGCACGATTCAGGCAGACGCGGATGCGCTGGCGTTGCGGGGTAAACAGCAGGCGGGTGACGCGCTGACGCTGAACGCCAGACAGGACATCACGTTGCAGGACGCGACGCTGCGTGCCGGGCAAAATATCGAGTTGTCATCGGGTGGCGGGCTGAACGCGCAAAACAGCGTCATCAGTGCGGGCGTCGATGCGCAGGGCAAGGTCAAATCAGCACATCACGCCTCCATAAAAAGTGACGGCGTCACTCTTGAGTCTACCCAGCTTGCTGCCGGTAAGGTGACGATCGACGCAGGGCAATCGCTGCAGCAGGATGCGCAAAGCGGCATCAAAGCGGAGTCGGTGCTTGAGGTGCGCGGCGACGCCGTATCGCTGGCGGGGAGCGCGGGCGCTGAGGATGTGCGACTCGAGGCGAAAACGCTTAACGGTGCAGGCAGCGCCCAGCTTCAGGCGAAAGACCGTGCCACGGTGCGTGTAGCGCAGCAGGGCGACTGGCAGGGCAATCTGACCGCCGGTAATGGGCTCACCGTTGACGGCGGACGTCTGGTGCAGCGCGGTACGCTGGCGGGGAAAACCCTCACGCTGACGCTGGATGCGCTGGACAACCGCGGCGATATCGCCGCACTGCAGGCATTGACGTTCAGCGGCGGTGACATAACGAATCGCGGCACGCTGGCGGCGGCCGAGCGGTTGACGGTTAACGCACAGCGTCTGGACAACAGCGGATTACTCAGCGCCCGGAACGAGGTGAAACTGGAACTGCAAACGGTGCTGAACAATCAGGGCAACATTCTGACCGATAATCAGCTGTTTTTGCTGGCCGACCACCTCACCAATGACGGCACACTGCAGGCTGCGACGCTGAACGCACAAGCTAACCAGTTCACCAATCAGGGCGAGGTGACCGCGAACGAACTCGATCTGACCAGTCAGACGACCGAAAACCATAATGTTATCAATGCACAACAGATGCTGGCGCTGCACGGCGGTAGTCTGGTGAACCGCGGCACGCTCAGTGCGGGTGAAAAACTGGCGCTGACGCTGGGAGACGCGCTGGATAACCGCGGCCTGATGCAGGCCGGCAACACCCTGCAGGTCACCGCTGACCGCCTCAGCAATGCCGGCACGCTCACCGCACCGGCATTGCAACTGCACACCGGTACGCTCGCCAATCAGGGGACACTGCAGGCCGACAACGCACTGCAACTGGACGCCACGCGTACCCTGACGCAATCCGCTCGCGGCACGCTGCTGGCGGGCACCGACCTGACGGTGAACGCCGGACAGGCGGAGACCGATGGCGCGATTCAGGCGCAGCAGTTCCTGCTGAATGCCGAGCGCTGGCTCAACGCGGGTAAAACCAGTATTACCGGCGACGGACAGATTACCGCTACGCAACTGGACAACCGCGGCAGCCTGCTGGCCACCGGGAACTGGACGATTAACAGCAATACCGCCAGCCAGGCCGGGACGTTGCAGGGTAATGCACTGGCTATTCAGGCGATGACCCTCACCAGCAGCGGGCAGGCACAGGCGCGGGGCGCGGTGAATCTGACTGTCGCCGATACCTTTACCAATAGCGGCGACTGGCTCAGCGGAGAGTCGCTGCGCCTTCAGGCGGCGAAGGCCGAGAATCGGGGCTCGCTGCAGGCGTTAACCCTGACGGCAGACGGTGAATATCTCAACAACCGCGGCACGATGAGCGGTATCACTAACCTGTCGCTCTTCCTGAGCGGCAACCTGACTAACGCCGGCACGCTGCAGAGCAATCAGCTCCGTGCGGAAGCAGCACGCCTTACCAATCAGGGCACGCTTCACGGCACCGATGCGCTGACGCTGGCGATAGCCGGCAACCTGTCCAATCAGGGTGAGTTGCTGAGCGAGGGCGACAGCACCACATCGGCACACCGGTTTGATAATCAGGGGACCTTGCAGGCGAAAAACGCCACGCTGCAGGTCGATGAACTGGATAACGCGGGGAAAATCGTTGGTGTGTCCTCGCTGGCGCTGACGGCGACCTACGGGCTCACCAACCGGCAGGCAGGAAAACTGCTGTCTCAGGGCGTAGCGACGCTCACGGCGGCGGATGCCGTCAATGCCGGAGACTGGCAGGCGAAAGCCCTGACGCTGGCGGCAGAGAATCTGACCAATGACGGGCAGATTCAGGGGGATGAGGCCTTGTCCCTGACGCTACCCGCAACGGATGGCAAAGGCACACTAGTTAACCGTGGCACCGTGACGACAGGTGGGGACGCCACACTGTTCGCGCGCCTGATGGATAACCAGGGCTCATTGTCCAGTCTGGGCCATACGTCGTTGACCGGACTGTCGCTGATTAACGACGGCCGTCTGGTCGCGGCGACAGGCCTGTCGCTGCGCGGCGACTATCAGGGCCGTGGCCTGCTGAATACGGCGGGTACATTGACGCTGCACGGCGACACGCTGGCGAATAACGGGCACTGGGAAAGCCGTGCGCTGTCCTTACAAGGGAAGCACGTTACCAATCAGGGCACAGTGCTGGGGAACTCGGTCGTGCTTTCCGCAGATCGTCTGGTTAACCACGGCGACATCACGGGTGTCGATACGCTAACGCTGTCGCTCGGCGGCAACCTGAATAATATCGGCACGTTGCGCAGCGACAGCCTGTCGGTTGCGGCGGCGGGCATGAACAACCGTGGCGAGTTGCAGGGCATTAATAATCTGCAACTGGATGTGGCGGGGTTATTGGATAACGCGGGCGCGATCGGCGGCAGCAACACGCTGGCGGTGACGGCAGATGCCGTCGAACAACGCGGCACGCTGGAAGGAAAAACCGTCACGCTGGATGCGGCCTCGCTGACCAATCAGGGCAAAATCCTGGGCGTGGATGCGCTGACGCTGTCGATTGCCGGTAACCTGTCTAATGATGGCAGCCTGCTGACCCAGAAAAATGGCGTGGTAACGGCACAGCAGGTGGACAACCGCGGACAGTGGCAGGCGGGGAGCCTGACTCTGCAGGCTGATGAGCTCGTGAATGCCGGGCAGATACTGGGGATTGACGCGCTCTCCATAACAGCACAGCACGGGCTGACCAACCAGCAGACCGGGAAGCTGCTGACGCAGGGCGCGGCGGTGTTGCAGGCGGCTCAGGCAGAGAACCACGGCGAGTGGCTGGCGGATAACCTGACGCTTCAGGCGGCCAGTTTCACCAACGCCGGACGGGTGCAGGCCGAAGGCGATATCGGCATCACGGTCGCGCCTGCAAGCGCTGCACATCAGGGTTCATTCCTGCCGATGGCGCTGTCGCTGGCGGCAGATATTCAGCAACTCAATGCGTCATCCACACGTCAGGGCCGCGGAGCAACAGACGGTGTGCTGGACAACCGCGGCACGCTGGTGTCCGGGGATGACACGCAGCTGCGCGCCACGCAGCTAGCCAATCAGGGCTCACTCGCCAGCAACGGCACGGCAACCCTTATCGGCGAGACGGTGGAGAATGCCGGAACCGTGCTGGCCGTCACCTCGCTGTCACTGGCGGGAAATTATCAGGGCAGCGGGTCGCTGCAGACTGACGGGTTGCTGGACTGGTCCGGTGCGACGCTCACCAACCGCGGACGGTGGCAGGCAAACTCTATCCAACTGCAAGGACACGCGCTGGAGAATCAGGGCACGCTGCTGGGGCAGCGGACAGACATCACGGCCGATACCCTGTTTAACGGCGGCGAGATTGCCGGCATTGATGCACTGCAACTGACCGTTGCTGACCGCCTGACCAATCAGGGCCAGCTTTATGGGGCGACGCTGGGGCTGTCGGCGACTGACCTGTTCAATCAGGGCGAGGTCTCCGGTGACGCGCTACACCTGACGCTGCAGAAGACGGTGCGCAATAGCGGCCTGATGAGCGGCAGTCAGCGGGTGCAGCTGGAGGCTGATCAGGTCGATCAGTTGGGTTCACTGGAAAGCCGCCAACTGCTTGTGCAGGCGGATGCGCTCGACAATCAGGGCACGATGCTGGGCGTGGATGCGCTGACGCTGGCGATTAATACCACAGCGCGCAACAGCGGAAAATGGCTGAGTCAGGGCGACAGCACGCTGACCGCCAGACGGCTGGAGAACTCAGGCCAGTGGCAGGCGAAGACGATGACGTTGACGGCGGATGACGTCGAGAATGCCGGACAACTGCTGGGGCTGTCGGCACTGATGCTGACGGCAACGGGCCGCCTGAACAATGCGAAAACCGGCACGCTGCTCACCCAGGGCCTGGCGGTGCTGAACGCGGCTGAGGCGAGCAATGAGGGCGAATGGCAGGCGGACAGCCTGACGCTGGACGCGCAGCAACTGACCAACGTCGGTCATATTCAGGGGGATACCTCGCTGAAGGCGACGCTGGCAAACGGCGAATTACACAATCAGGGCACGCTGTGGAGCACGCTCGCCACTATTGCCGCCCGGACGCTGAGCAACGACGGCACCCTCACCGGGGCGGCCGGGCTGCAACTGACGCTGGATGAGGCGTTAATCAATCAGGGTACGCTGAACAGCTCTCAACTGACCACACAGGCCGACAGACTGGATAACCGCGGGAAAATCAACGGCCTCGACCGCCTTGAACTGACAACTGGCAATAGCCTCACCAACCGCGGCACGCTGTACGGGGCGGCGGTGACGCTGAACGCCAGCGACCTGACCAACCACGGCACGCTCACCGGTGTCGACAGCCTGAATCTACATCTGAATGGAGCGCTGAATAATACTAGCGACATCAGCAGTCATGCGCTGACCCTCAAGGCCAATGACGTCGTCAACCACGGCGCTCTGACGGGCGTGAACGGGCTGACGCTGGCGCTCGGCCATCATCTTGATAATCAGGGGGCGCTGAACAGCCAGGCGCTCGCCATTGCCGCCCGCGACGTGACCAACGGCGGGCAGCTTAACGGCACGCGTGACCTGCAACTGATGCTGGACGGCACCCTGACCAACACCGGTGACCTTACCAGCCAGCGTATCGGTATCACCGCGGCGGACGTGCTGAACCACGGGCAGGTGCTGGGCTCGGACGATCTGCAATTGGATCTGCGTAATCAACTGGATAACCGCGGGCTTATCAGCGGCAGCACCACGCTGGGTATCGTTGCGAACCATATCGACCAGCAGGGCACGCTGGAAGCCCGTAAGCTGAAGGTGGACGCGCAGACGCTGGATAACCACGGCAAGATGCTGGGTGTCGATGCACTGACGCTGGCAATTGCGGGAACGGCCCGCAATCAGGGCAACTGGCTGAGCCAGGGCACCAGCACGCTGACGGCAGATCAGGTTGATAATCAGGGGCAGTGGCAGGCAGGTGACATCACGCTGCAGGCCACTGACCTGACCAACCGCGGACAGATTTTTGGTATTAATGCGCTGTCGCTGAGTGCCGCCAACGGCCTGACGAATCAGCAAAACGGGAAACTCCTGTCGCAGGGTATTGCGGTATTGCGTGCGGCGACGGTGGCAAACGACGGCAACGCGCAGGCGGACCGCCTGACGTTTGACGCGCAGCAGTTGACCAACCGTGGGCGGATGCAGGGGGACCACGGGTTGGCCATCACGCTGGATCGTACCAACCCCGCCAGCCGGTTAACCAATCAGGGGACGTTGCTCTCCGGCGGCGACAGCTGGCTGAGCGCCAGCCAGCTCAACAATCAGGGCACCGTGTCCGGCGTGGGTAAGGTGACGCTCGACAGCGGTGCGATAAACAACGCGGGCAACGTGATTGCCGACGGGGCGTTGTCGCTCGATGGCGACTATCAGGGCACAGGCCTGCTGCATACCGCCGACACGTTGACGCTGCGCGGCAATCTGCTGCGCAATAGCGGACGCTGGGAAAGCCGGGCGCTGGTGCTGAACGGCGGTGCGTTCGACAACACCGGCACGGTTATCGGTGAGCGTGGCATCACACTGGAACTACGGGATGACCTGACGGTTGGCAGCACCGGCCAACTGCTGACCAACGGTATCCTGCAGGCGCAGGCAGCCACGGTCATGAACGACGGGTTCTGGCAGGGCAACACGCTGGCGCTGACGGCGGATGACGTCGGGAATGCCGGACGGCTACTGGGACTGTCGGCGCTGTCGCTGACGGCGAAAAATAAATTGACCAATGCGCAAACCGGCACGCTGCTCACGCAGGGCATGGCGGTGCTGAACGCGGCCGAGGCAAGCAACGAGGGCGAGTGGCAGGCGGACAGCCTGGCGCTGGACGCGCAAAACCTGACCAACGTCGGCCATATTCAGGGCGATAAAACGCTGAAGGCGACGCTGGCAAACGGCGAATTACACAATAAGGGCACGCTGTGGAGCAAGCTCGCCACTGTTGCTGCCCGGACGCTGACCAACGAAGGCACCCTCACCGGCGTTGACGGTCTTCAACTGACGCTGGATGACGCCTTAACCAATCAGGGCACGCTGAACAGCTATCAACTGACTGCGCAGGCCGACAGGCTGGATAACAGTGGGAAAATCAACGGCCTCGACCGCCTTGAACTGACAACCGGTAATAGCCTCACCAACCGTGGCACGCTGTACGGAGCGGCGGTGACGCTGCACGCGAACGACCTGACCAACCACGGCACGCTCACCGGCGTCGACAGCCTGAATCTACATCTGAATGGGACGCTGAATAATACGCGTGACATCAGCAGTCATGCGCTGACCCTCAAGGCCAATGACGTCGTCAACCACGGTACCCTAATGGGCGTGAACGGGCTGACGCTGGCGCTCGGCAATCATCTTGATAATCAGGGCGCGCTGAACAGCCAGACACTGGCCATTACTGCCGATGAGGTGACCAATGGCGGACAGCTGAACGGCACGCGTGACCTGCAACTGACGCTGGACGGCACCCTGACTAACAGCGGTGACCTCACCAGTAAAAACATCAACGTCAGCGCGACGAATGTGCTGAACCGCGGGCAGATGCTGGGCTCGGACGATCTGCAACTGAATGTGCGTAATCAACTGGATAATCGCGGGCTTATCAGCGGCAGCAGCACGCTGGGCGTGGTGGCGAACCATATCGAGCAGCAGGGCACGCTGGAAGCCCGTAAGCTGAAGGTGGACGCGCAGGCGCTGGATAACCACGGCAAGATGCTGGGCGTGGATGCCCTGACGTTGGCAATTGCGGGAACGGCACGCAATCAGGGCAACTGGCTGAGCCAGGGCAGCAGTACGCTGACGGCGGACCAGGTTGACAATAACGGCCAGTGGCAGGCGGGCGATATCACGCTGCAGGCCACTGACCTGACCAACCGTGGTCAGATTTTTGGTCTCAACGCTCTGTCGCTGACGACCACCACTGACCTTGGCAACCAGCAGGGCGGCACGCTGCTGTCGCAGGGGCTTGCGACATTACGTGCGGCGACGGCGGCAAACGACGGTGACGTGCAGGCGGACCGCCTGACGTTTGAGGCCCAGCAACTGACCAACCGCGGGCGGATGCAGGGGGACCACGGGTTAGCCATCGCGCTGGACCGCGCTAACCCCGCCAGCCGGTTAACCAATCAGGGCACGTTGCTCTCCGGCGGTGACAGCTGGCTGAGCGCCAGCCTGCTCGACAATCAGGGCACGGTCTCCGGCGTGGGTAAGCTGACGCTCGACAGCAGTGCGGTAAACAACGCGGGCAACGTAATTGCCGACGGGGCGCTGACGCTTGACGGCGACTATCAGGGCTCGGGCCTGCTGCATACTGCCGACACGCTGACGCTGCGCGGCAATCAGCTGCGCAACAGCGGGCGCTGGGAAAGCCGGGCGCTGGCGCTGAATGGTGGCGCGTTCGACAACACCGGCACGGTTATCGGTGAGCGTGGCATCACACTGGAACTGCGCGATGGCCTGACGGTCGGCAGCACCGGCCAGCTTCTGACCAACGGTGCCCTGCAGGCGCAGGCTGGTGATGTCATTAACGACGGGTTCTGGCAGGGCAACACGCTGGCGTTGACGGCGAACGGCCTGACCAACGGCGGGACGCTGCTCGGTCAGGACGGGCTACGGCTTGATTTGCTGGGCACTTATCAGGGACGTGAAACGTCTCGCCTGCTGAGCGATGGCGATGCCGTTATCACGGCCGACCGCCTGAACCAGAGCGGTGAGATAGCCGCGGGCACGCTGAATCTGACCACCCGCGCGCTGGATAATGGCGGACGCATACTGGGTAGCCACGGCCTGACGGTGACTAACCGTGACGAGCTGATTAACCGCGCCGGGGCGGAACTGCTGACCAACGGCGAAGGTCGCCTCGACAGCGGCACGCTGCGCAATGCCGGTACGCTGCAGGCTAACAACCTGCAACTGCGCGCCCGTGAGATGGAGAATCAGGGTCGTATTCAGGGTACCGACGCGCTGCGCCTGCTTGATGTGCTGCGCTATGTCGGCGATAAAAGCAGCCAGTTGCTCAGCAACGGTGCGGCTACGCTCCAGGCTAAACAGGCGGACAACGCCGGGTTATGGCAGGCGGGTACACTGACGCTGAACGGTGACACATTCAGCAATCGCGGCACCGTCGCGGGGCTGAACAGCCTGTCGCTCAATGGCAACGTGCTGAACAATCAGGGTGAGCTGTTCTCGCAGGGCGCGGTGACGTTAACCGGCAAGACGCTGGAGAACGGCGGCACGCTAACGGGTATCGGCGGCTTTACGCTGCAGCTCACCAATCGCGTCGATAACCTGGCGACGGGGCGGTTGCTCAGCGGCGGCACAGGGGAACTGACCACCGGCGTGCTGAGTAATCAGGGGCTGTGGCAAGCGGACGACCTGCGCCTGACCGCGCGTGACCTGGAGCAGCAGGGCAATCTGCTGGGCGTGCAGCGCGGGACGCTGCAGCTGAGCGGGACCTATCAGGGCGCACAGGGCAGCCAACTGGTCAGCGGCGGCGACCTGAGCCTGACGGCACATGACATCACCAACCGCGGGCAGATACAGGGAAACACGCTGACGCTGGGTGCCGATGAACTCACTAACCACGGCACCCTGCGTGGCGACCGTGCGCTCAATGCCACCGTTGTCGGCCAGTTCAGCAATGCGCCGCAGGCGCGTTTAAGCAGCGATGCCACGCTGAACGTGCAGGCGACTGCACTGGACAATCAGGGCGACATCAAGGCCGCCGCCACCATTCTGACGGGCAACACCGTCACCAACGGTGGCACGGTGCAGGGCACCGCGGCATTGCAACTGGACGCGACCGACCGGATTATCAACCAGCAGAGCGGACAACTGTTGTCCGATGGCACCACCACGCTGAACGCGGCGGCGGTGGACAACCACGGCTGGTTGCAGGGACGCGGGCTGGTGCTCAACACCGCGCAGCTGACCCAGCAGGGCAGCCTGATGGCGCAGGACAAACTGACGCTGAACATTCCGCAGTGGGTGAATAACGGGCTGGTGCAGGCCGGTGAACTGGAGATTATCGCGGATGAGCTGGACAACCACGGCACGCTGCTGGGGCTGACACAGCTGGCGCTGCAGACGCAGCGGCTGATTAACCGTCAGGGCGCGAAACTCTACAGCGCACAGGACCTGCGCCTGAAAACCCATGAACTGCAGCAGGACGGGCAACTGGTGGCGCTGGGCAACCTGAGCGCCGATGTCACCGGTCCGCTGACCTTCACGCAAACCATGGCTGCCGGACAGCAGCTGACGCTGAACGTGGCGGGTGACCTCGACCAGCGCGGGACGTTACAGGGTCAATCCGTCCAACTGACCAGCACCGGCACGCTGACCAATCAGGGCCGCATTCTGGCGGGCGGCGGGGACTCGCGGATCAGTGCAAAAGACATCGTACAGGCAGAAGCGGGCAGCGTTCAGGCGGGCGGTAATCTGACACTGATAAGCGACAATACGCTGAATAACCAAGGGCTGATTGGCACCACCGGTGACCTGCTGGTGCAGGCCGGCGGTTTGCTACACAACAGCAGCATGCTGTATGCGGGCGACAACATGCGCCTGCTGTCGGATTCGCTGACCAACGTGTTCGGCACCATACTGGCAGGCAATAACCTGCTCATTCAGCGTGACGCACAGGGCAACGCCAGCACCTCGCTGCTCAACAGCTCCGGCACCATCGAAACCCAGTCCGGCGATATCACCATTAACACCGGCACGCTGACTAACCAGCGTGAGGGGTTGGTGGTGACGGAAACGGAATTGGCGGGGGACTCAGTGCCGGATTGGGCGGGGAAAACGACGGCGGATATTCCCATTGGGTGGTTTAAACCAGAGGATTATGGAGTCGTTATTTTTCATGAAACAGATGATCACGGAATAAATAGAAGTTCCACTTCTGCTGTATATGTTCCATTTGAACGTGCTGATGTTCAAAAGTTTATAGCTACAAAAAAATCTGTTGATATTATTGCGAAAGGTAGCGAAGGGGTTATTAAATCTGATAATGATTTGTTTATAAACTCTATAGAGGTGAATAATCACGCGTCATTAATTTTTGCGTTGGAAAATATATTTATCAGTGGCGATATAATAAATAATCTCTCTTACCAGGCTGGTACTTCTATCGAATATCTAACCTATGAAAATCAACAGGGTAGAATGTTGTTGCCTGGGTATTTTCAATCCTTTGGTTCAACGATTAAATATCGGCCAGGTGAATATTATGAGAATGGAAGGTTATTCGGTTTTGGAGGGATGAAGGGCTATGATAGTTCAAGAATGTGGCATTTCATGCGCTATATCCTATCCGGCACCCCAACTTACGAAAAAACCGAAGGCGAAAGTTATAACGCCTTAATTCAGGCGGGCGGCACCATTACCGCCGATGTTAAACAGGATGTCAGCAATACCACGTTGCAACCGGGCAGCGGCGGGTTTATGCCTGCCTCGACCAAACCAGTGCTGGATGCCATTACCACGCTGTCACCCTTGCAGAAGCAGACCACGCGCCAGTTGGCCAGTCAGGATTCGTCGTTTAACGCCGGTACGGTAGACGTCACCAAAGCAGGTAGCGGGCAGGCAACGCTCGCCGGCAATGCCGCAGGCGTGACGGCGACAGGCAAAACGGTGACGCTGACGCCGCAGGCGGGCACCGCGCTGCACGCGGGCGCCCAGGCGGACAACATCACCACGGCCATCGCGGCTCCAAATACTGCCGGGCCGCTGACGCTCAATACCGGTGACGCAGTGGTGTTACAACCTTCTACTTCCAGGCACGTCAGCAATCCCGATGCGGTCGAATTGACGCAGCAGGCAGGCATCGTGCTGCAAGCGGGCGCGCAGGCGGATAACATCAGCGCGGTAATTGCGGCGCCGAATACCGCCGGGCCGCTGGTGCTCAACACCGGTGACGCGGTGGTGTTAGCGCCTTCAGCTTCCGGTCACGTCAACAACCCCGATGCGGTCGCACTGACGTCGACAGGTCAGCGGCCCGATGGCGGCAAGAGCCTGACGCCGGTTAACGTGGACAATACCGCAACGGGCGTCACGATAGCGGGCACGGTGGAAGCGCCTGCTGCGTTGGCCACACCGGGCATGGCGGCGATTGACGCACCGAAGCCGACGGTCGGTGCAGACACTCTGCCGGGCGGAGCTGCGCCACAACCTCTCTCTGCCGCCGCGCTGCTGAGCGCCATCGGCAACGGGCTGCAAAATCTGAGCACCAACCCGCTTGCCGATTATCCGCTGCCGACGGGCAATAACGGGCTGCTGGTTGTCGATCCAAATGCGGACAGCCGTTACCTGATCCACACCAACCCGAAACTGGAACAACTGGGGCAGGTGGATAACGCGCTGTTCAGCGATCTGCAGACGCTACTGGGACAGCAGCCGTCAACGGTGGTACCGGTCGAGACGCGCTCACAGTGGACGCAGGCCGATAGGGTACTGGGATCGTCCTATCTGTTGGATAAACTGAATCTGGATGCAGACCACGATTACCGCTTCCTCGGAGATGCGGAGTTTGATACCCGCTACATCAGTCAGGCGGTGTTGAAACAGAGCGGGCAGCGCCACCTGAATGGCACCGGCTCCGATCTGGAACAGATGCAGAAACTGCTGGATAACGCGGCTGCGGCGCAGAAAGGCATGAACCTGCAGTTGGGCGTCAGCCTGACGCCGGATCAGGTCGCGAACCTCAGCCAGAGCATGGTCTGGTGGGAAAATATCGAGGTCAACGGGCAAACCGTGCTGGCACCGAAGCTGTATCTGGCGCAGGCGGATAAAAGCAACCTGCAGGGCAGCGCGATTGTCGCGAACAAGGTTGAACTGAACGCGGGCGGCAGCGTTACCAACAGCGGTACGCTTAACGCGGTGGAATTGCTGGCGATTGCCAGCGGCAACAAGATTGATAACCACGAAGGCGGTTTGATCAAGTCAGACGGCGGTCTGAATCTGGTGGCGCTCAACAATATCACCAACAGCGGCAGCCGGATTGAAGGCAACACGCTGCAGCTCGCCAGCATCAACGGCGATATCATCAACCGAACCGAAAGCCGCAACTTCCAGACCGCACAGCCGACGGCTTCGCGCAGCGGCACCGGCTCGCTGGTCTTCACTGAACTCGGCAAAACCGCCGAGATTGTGGCGGGCAACAGCCTGACGCTCAGCGCGGGCAAGGATATCCGCAACGTGGCGGCTACGCTCAACGCCGGACAGGACATGGCGCTGAACGCCAAAGGTAATGTGGCGATTGAGGCGCTGACGCTGACCAACAACCGCGTGGATATCGGTTGGGGTAGTAACAACACCGCGCTGAACACCGCTGTGCAGGGCAGCACCGTCAATGCCGGCGGTGCGCTGAGCGCGGTGGCGGGCCAGGATATTCAGATCGATGCCAGTTCGCTTTCCGGTGGAACGGCGCTGACGCTGGCGGCGGGTAATGATATCCGTCTGACGGCGCAGGACACGCTGAAAGAGACGCTGTATCAGGGGGGCAGTACCGCGCAGCGCCGTACTCAGGCGGTGGCAAACAGCCAGCTCCTGAGCGGGGGCGATCTGAATCTGGTGGCTGGGCGGGATGTGCTGTCCGAAGCGGCCAGCCTGAACGCCAAAGGCAATGCGACACTGGCAGCCGGACGCGATCTCAACCTGCTGTCCCAAGAGGAAGAGACCTACAGCGGCAACGGGTGGAACCGTCATGCCGACTGGCAGCAAAACATCACCCAGCAGAGTACCGAGTTAACGACGGGCAAGGGCCTGAACTTGCAGGCGGGCAGAGATATCAACTTGCAGGCGGCGCAGGGTGTGGCGAGCGGTGCGGTGACGGCACAGGCGGGTAACAACATCAACCTGCTGTCGGCCACCGAAACGCAACACACGTTCTTTGAAGAAACCCAGGTCAAGAAGAAGCGCTTTTCGAAGACGGTGACGCATACCCTGCAGGAAACGTTGCAGACTAATGAGAAAGGCAGTCTGTTATCGGGTGACAGTGTCACGATGGCAGCCAATCAGGATATCAACCTGCAGGGCTCCTCCGTGGTCGGTGACAAGCAGGTCACGCTGCTGGCGAATCATGACGTCAACACCGCTGCCAGCGTCGAGAACTACCAGAACTATGAAGAGCACAGCAAGAAAAAAAGCGGCCTGTTCAGCGGTGGCGGCATCGGCTTTACCATCGGTTCAACCTCGACCAGCCAGAAACTGCGCGATCAGGCGGCGACCCAAAGCCAGAGCATCAGCACCCTCGGCAGTACGACCGACTCGGTGACGGTGAAGGCCGGGAATGATGTCACCATTAGCGGCACCGATATGGTGGCCGGGAAAGACATTCTCCTGCAAGGCAACAACGTCACCCTCGATCCGGGCTATGACACGCGCAAACAGCAGCAGGAGTTTCAGCAGAAAACCGCGGGTCTGACCGTGGCGCTCTCCGGCGTGGTGGGCTCGGCGCTCAACAGCGCGGTGCAGAGCATTCAGGCGGCAAAAAGTGAAAGCGATGGTCGGCTGGCGCTGCTTCAGGGCATGAAAGCCGGGCTGTCCGGGTATCAGGCCTATCAGGGCAGCCAGTCCGAGCTGAACAACAAAGGGGAAGCCTCTTTTGTTGGCGTCAGTATTTCTATCGGGGCGCAAAACTCACGCTCCAGCCAGACCAGCGAGCAGAAGCAGAGCTTTGGCTCGACGCTCAACGCGGCGGGGGATATTGGCATTGAATCGCGCACCGGGGATATCACAGTCGCAGGCAGCCAGCTTAAGGCGGGCGGCGACGTCATGATGAACGCGGCGCGGGATATCCACCTGCTCTCTGCGCGTAACAGCGAGGAGATCAGCGGTAAAAACAGCAGCAGCGGCGGGAATATCGGCATCAGTCTGGGCTTAAGCAACGGGAGCGCGGGGCTCAGCATTTTTGCTAACGTCAATGCGGCGAAAGGGCGGGAAACCGGGACGGGCAATAGCTGGTCAGAAACGACGGTGGATGCGGGTAACCACGTCACGCTGAAAAGCGAACGTGATACGCGACTGACTGGCGCGCAGGTGAACGGCGGGCGTATTGATGTTGATGCCGGACGTAATCTGCTGCTGCAAAGTCAGCAGGACAGCGAGCGTTATGATTCCAAACAGACCAGCGTGGCCGCCGGCGGCAGCTTTACCTGGGGATCGATGAGTGGCAGTGGTTACCTCAGTGCCAGCAAAGACAAGATCCACAGCAACTATGACAGCGTGCAGCAGCAGACGGGGTTCTTTGCCGGTAAAGACGGATTTGGTATAAAAACCGGTGAACACACTCAGCTTGACGCCGCGGTGATTGGCTCCACCGCCAGCGCAGAGAAAAACCGGCTGGAAACGGGGACGCTGGGCTGGAGCGGGCTGAACAACAAAGCCGAGTTCAAGGTGGAGCACAGTGGCATCGGTCTCAGCGCGAGCCCCTCGATGAGTGGCAGTATGCTCTCGACGCTGGCGATGACGGTCCCGTCGGCGCTGATGTCGCTGGGTAACAGCGGCAGTGCCGCCAGCACCACCTATGCTGCGGTGAGCGATGGTACCTTGTTGTTGCGGGATACGGCGAAGCAGGTGCAGGATATCGCTACGCTGAGCCGTGACGTTGAGCACGCGAACAACGCGCTCAGCCCGATCTTTAACAAAGAGAAAGAGCAGAAACGCCTGAAACAGGCGCAGCTGATTGGTGAAATCGGCGCGCAGGTGATGGATATCGTGCGCACGGAAGGCGAGCTGAAAGCGCAGAAAGCCGCGGAGGCCAAGGGTGACTCTAAAGTCAAACGTCCGCAGGACGGTGATTCAGCACAGGAATGGGAAGCCTATAAAAAGGCGCTGACGGAATCGCCGACCTACAAGGCCGAGATGCAGAAATACGGCACAGGCAGTGACTTCCAGCGTGCGGCACAGGCGGCCACGGCGGCGATCCAGGCTCTGGCGGGCGGGGATATTCAGAAAGCGATTGCCAGCGGTGCATCACCGTATCTGGCCCAGCTGGTGAAAGACGCCACGCTACCGAAGGATGAAAGCAAAATCACGGCATCGGATATCGCAGCCAATGCGATGGCGCACGCCGTGGTGGGGGCGGTAGTTGCCCAGCTGTCGGGCCAGGATGCGGCCGCGGGGGCGATTGGTGCCTCCAGCGGTGAACTGGCTGCCCGTGCGATTATGGCCACACAATATCCCGGCAAGACGGCGAACGACCTGACGGAAGCGGAAAAGCAGTCGGTCAGCGCACTTTCCACGCTGGCCTCCGGGCTGGTATCCGGTCTGGCAGGCAACAGCACGGCGTCTGCCGCCAGCGGCGCACAGTCAGGGCGTAATGCGGTTGAGAATAACTATCTTTCCAGCGATATGTATGCGCTGGACAGAAAAGTGAAAGCAGCCAAAGAAAAAGGAGAGGATATTACTCCTATTCTTGAAGAGGCACGTAAGCAGGCAGAAAAAGACAGGGAAAAACAGATAGCATCGTGTCAAGAGAACCCTGATACGTGTGCATTTGGCCGTGAGGTTGCAAATGATGCTTATAATGCATATGTTGAAAATGGATTCTTACAGGGGATTGACCCAGATGTTGCCAGATTTGTACAGCAGGAGACGGGTAACGATAATGCGGTCATAGACCGATATGCCAGTGAGTTTGGTAAAGGCTTGGCGGTTGTCTCTGAGGGGGCCGCTTTGCTTGCAGGGACAGGCGTTGGTGTGCTTTTACCCGGTAAAGCAGGTGTGTCAGCTAGAGATTCAAAATTAAGCCAATCTAAAATAAATGAGATTGTTAATACTCCAAAAGGACAACGGCCTGAGCCATCAACATACATGTCAAAAGCTGAAATAGATGCGCATTTGGCTAAGTTTGACGATGGGGCTGTGAGATTTACCTCAATGGGGGATGTGAAAAAGTATGGAACTATTGGTCCAGATAATGGGTTTGTGATGCCCAAATCTGAATTCGACAAATTGATAAAAGAATCAAGTGGTAATCTCAGGATTGTGGAGAAAAAACTGGGACTAGAGTCGGGCTACTTAGGTAATTCAAATACAGGCGTTTTTTATATCAAGAAGCAAGATATTAAGAATTTGAAAATCCCATCAGGGAATGAGCTTGGTGCAAATAAATTTTGGTTGCCTGGAGGAAAAACATCTGGTGGTGTTTCTGAGGCTGTAATGGATTTTTCACACAAGCCAAACGCTCAGTTGATTGATTTGAATAAATATAATGGTGGTAAGTGAAATGAATGATATGGATAAATACTACACAATGAAATCATTTTCATATCCTGAAAAGGTCCCATTGGTAGATGACGAATTCTCAACCGAGGATTGGTGGAGAGTAAGGAAATTAAATAATTGTCAGTATGTTTTTTTCTGTTTGTCAGGAACTCAGGGAACTGAAGAACAAAAAGTAGAAATTACAGAAAGTGAATACAATGAGCTAATTAATGGTCATTTAACAGCAAATGATATTTGTTTGAAATATAAAATTGGCTAATGGGATGCTGTAAATCATTTTGTGTCTGTCATTCAAGTACTATATGGATCAGTAGTTGTCCATGTTCAGCGGTGATGATGACTGTGGTATCGGCCTCAAATTCCGTAGCTTCTGGCTAGGCACCTTTGAGGTATAGGCTGGACTTCGGCTGTAATCGCGCGTCATTTCGGTCTGTGTGACGTTGAGCACGCGAACAATGCGCTCAGCCCGATCTTTAACAAAGAGAAAGAGCAAAAACGCCTGAAACAGGCGCAGCTGATTGGTGAAATCGGCGCGCAGGTGATGGATATCGTGCGCACGGAAGGCGAGCTGAAGGCGCAGAAAGCCGCGGAAGCCAAGGGCGACGCCAAAGTCAAACGTCCGCAGGACGGTGATTCGGTCGCGATGTGGGAGGACTATAAAAAGGCGCTGACGGAATCACCGACCTACAAGGCCGAGATGCAGAAATACGGCACGGGCAGCGACTTCCAGCGCGCGGCGACGGCGGCGATTCAGGCTCTGGCGGGCGGGGACATCCAGAAAGCGATAGCCAGCGGTGCATCGCCGTACCTGGCGCAACTGGTGAAAGATGTCACGATATCGAAGGATGAAAGCAAAATCACGGCGTCGGATATCGCGGCCAACGCGATGGCGCACGCAGTGGTGGGGGCGGTGGTCGCGCAACTGTCGGGACAGGATGCGGCGGCGGGGGCGATTGGTGCCTCCAGCGGCGAACTGGCCGCTCGTGCGATTATGGCCACACAATATCCCGGCAAGACGGCGAACGACCTGACGGAAGAAGAAAAACAATCCGTCAGAGCACTTTCCACGCTGGCCTCTGGGCTGGTATCCGGTCTGGCAAGCAACAGCACTGCTTCTGCCGCCAGCGGCGCACAGTCCGGGCGCAATGTGGTTGAGAATAATCTTTTTGGTTTTGACTTAAAGAGCACGCCACAGGGGCTAAGAGATTTTGGGCAGTCGGCAACGTCGTTGTACACCAATACCAACCTGACGGATGAAAACGGTAATATTCTTAATCCGATAACAGAAGAAGAACGGCAGTATGCGATGCACAAGTTGATCACAGGTACGATACCTGAAGGGCAGGATCCTGTCCGAGGTCTTTTAATCGCGTGGGGAGTTGGAGCATCAGTGGTTGTCGCGCCGGTATTTTTACCCAGTATGTTGAGTGCTGGCACAATAATTGGCGGCGGAGCCATTAGTGGTACAGCAAATATTAGTAATCAGTTAATGGGAAATAGTTCATTTAGCTATACCGATGCGCTGATTGCGACGGGGGCTGGGGCAGTCACACAAGGCAGAGGATTCTGGTTTACAGAAGTTGTGAGTGTTGGCGGTGCTTACGCAGGAGCAAAATTGCAGAATAAAGATCCGTTGACGGCATCCATCGCGGCGGGGATTGGTACGGCGATTGGTGCTGCTGGCGGTAAACTAATCACCTATAGTAATAAGCTAAATCCTATTGTTTCAGATAGAGCTGCGGAATCCGTAGGAGCGGTAGTCGGTGCTTTGAGTTCAGAAGCAGCGACTTCTGAGGCGGAGAACCAAGTAAAGGCAATCAGGAATAATCAAAATGGCAAATAAAATAGGAATTAAAACTCTTTTGATTCTAATCACGTCATTCACAGTGTTCATTGCTTTAACTGTGCTCCTTATTAGATTAGGTATCGCATCTGTATTCTTTTTTAAGGATGGTTTTTTTTACTTTTCATGGCAGAACGGAGTTATTGACTCTGCTAGAAAAGGTCTATCGGGGGGGATTCCCTTAGGGGTAGGAATCTGGATTATGTCCCGGCTCAAAGCGAATAAAGATAAATAAAATACATTCAAAGATCCCGGAACCACCGGGATCATCATTCGTGGTGATCAAAACCTTAGTTCAGTCTCAATGACCAGTCTGCTGTGTTCAACAGTGATAGTGACCCGCGTATCGTACCCAAATCCCGCGGCTTCCAGCCAGTGGGCGGTAAGGTACAGGCTGGGGCTGTAATAGCGCGTCATATCATTGCGGTCGGCGTGACGGCGGCTGACATAGCCAGACCCAAAGTACTGCGACGGCACCCTGCTGCTGCGGGATACAGCGAAACAGGTGCAGGACATCACCACGCTGAGCCGTGACGTTGAGCACGCGAACAACGCGCTCAGTCCGATCTTTAACAAAGAGAAAGAGCAGAAACGCCTGAAACAGGCGCAGCTGATTGGTGAGATTGGCGCGCAGATGATGGATATCGTGCGCACGGAAGTACGGGCGTTGAAGTCATGTATAACGAGCTTTTAAAATGACAAAATTGGTTGAAATAAAAGTCGTATTGAATGAGATGGCATTTTTATTAGCAGATTGCGACATGAATGACTGGTCGGGAATGTTGTTGCGACTGCGTGCTTACTTGGATGAGGATCGACAGGATGCGATTTATAGCATTCTTAATTTGTATGGCGGGATGGGATCGTTGAATGATCTCGTTTTATGTAAAAATGGGCAGATGCTGAAAGCAGAAAATGACACCTTTGCTGAATTGCGAACTCGCCTTTATATGTTAACCATGTCTCGCTAATACAAAAAGCCCCGCCAATTTGGCGGGGCTTTTTCGTTAACGGTGGTAAAAATCGTAAGGTGATGAGAACGGATTAATCACACTGTACTTTGATCGCCAGCCCGCCTCGTGAGGTTTCTCGGTATTTGGCGTTCATGTCTTTACCCGTTTCGTACATGGTTTCAATCACCTTATCCAGCGAAACGCGAGGTTCGCTGGTACGGCGGGTTGCCATGCGAGCAGCGTTAATCGCCTTAACGGAAGCAATGGCGTTACGTTCGATGCACGGAACCTGAACCTGACCAGCAACCGGATCGCAAGTTAAGCCCAGATTGTGTTCCATGCCGATCTCAGCGGCGACGCAAACCTGTTCCGGGCTGGCGCCCATCAGTTCTGCCAGCCCAGCGGCTGCCATTGAGCAGGCCACGCCGACTTCACCCTGACAGCCCACTTCGGCACCGGAGATGGACGCGTTCATTTTATACAGAATGCCAACCGCGCCTGCCGCGAGGAAATAACGGATATAAATGGTCGGGCTAACCGGTTCGATAAAGTGGTCGTAATAAGCGAGAACGGCAGGGACGATGCCGCACGCGCCGTTTGTTGGCGCAGTCACCACTCGGCCACCTGCGGCGTTTTCTTCATTTACCGCCAGCGCGAACATATTAACCCAGTCCACCACGTTCATCGGGTCGTTGGAGAGCTTATCGGAAGACACTAGCATACGACGTAGCGCAGATGCCCGACGTGGTACGCGCAGCGGGCCCGGCAACACGCCTTCGGTGTTCATACCGCGATCGATACAGGCACGCATGGTCTGCCAGATATCGGCAAAGTACGCGTCAATATCCTGACGGCTGTGCAGCGCCAGCTCGTTACGCATCACCATCCCAGAAAGCGACAGGCCACTCTGTTTACAGTGCTCCAGCATCTCTTTGGCGGAATGGAATGTGTAAGGAACGGAGACGTCAGCAGCGCTGTCTTTGCCAAAATGCTCTTCATCAACGATAAAACCACCGCCGATGGAGTAATAGGTTTTGCTATAAATTTCTTTATTGCTGGCAAAGGCGGTGATGGTCATGCCGTTTTCGTGTAATGGCAGATTTTCACTGCGGAAAACCATGCCGCCTTCGCGTGGGAAATCGACTTCATGCTGCCCATTAGCCAGCAGCAGGCGTTCGCGTTGCTCAACATCGCGGATAAAGCCGGGGATGGCATCAATATCAACCGTATCCGGCATGTTGCCCGCCAGACCCATAATGATGGCGATGTCGGTGTGGTGACCTTTACCCGTTAGCGACAACGAGCCATACACATCAACGGCAATACGCGTCGTCGCGGTCAGTAAATCCTGGTTGATCAATTCATCGACAAATTGCTTACCGGCTTTCATCGGTCCAACCGTATGAGAGCTAGAGGGGCCAATACCGATCTTAAACATGTCGAAAACGCTTATCACGCGAAACTCCTCAAAGGCTCAGGGCGGTATCCACCCTCTATTTTCCGATCGTCCGCGTCCGGTTCCTTCACCACAATCAGATAGTTATGCTGCGAATTATCTGGTGTTTTCGGTTCTGGCGAGACATGACCTGAATTTTGGTGGATATATACCCAAAGATTAGAATAAAACTCGTCAAATCGCGCTATTGTAGTGTGGAATATGTCGTGTGGCTTTCTTTTTCGCATGAAATAAACTTATGGCACTGCACAATTTAACTTATCTCAAATAGGCGCTAAGTCATTGTAAAATCTATCTCTGAATGATTTGTGAACGGGAAGTCCGCTTTTAAGTTAGGGATATTTAGTGAAGGAAAAAAAGTAGAAAACCCAAAGCCGCTGAATGCGGCCTTGAGTTTAGGGTCTGTCGGAAATCTGTAAGGCGAGCTGGTGGATGATGGCGGCCGTGAGCCCCCAGACAAACTGCTGCTGATACCAAGAGAGGTAAACCCGGTGGCGCTGCTGCTTGCGCTCGATATCCAACGGGTAATAACGCGTTAGCGCGAAAGCTTCGTCCAACGGCATTTCAAACAGCTCGGCGACTTCGTCTTCATTGGGATGAAAGCGGGTCTGGGCGGCGATGAGCCCGACAACGGGTGTGACCTGAAAGCCGCTGACGCTGTCCAACGGCGGTAATACGCCCAATACCTGAACGTTTTCTGGCGGGATAGCCACTTCTTCCTGTGCTTCACGCAGCGCCGTTTCGATGAGCGAACGATCCTCTTTGTCTGCCGCCCCGCCGGGGAATGCCACTTGCCCGGCATGCTTACGCAGATCGGCAGAGCGTCGAGTCAACAAGAGTGTTGGCGTAGGATGGCAAATAATCGGCACCAGAACCGCGGCCTGACGCTGCTGGTGCACAGGCCGCAACGATGGTGGAAGCTGTAACTGAAAGCGCGTAATAAAGTCGTTCAGCGCAAAAGCCGTTGGTGGCAAGACGATCTCACTCATTTATTCGGTACCTGAATTGTCTGGGAACCGGACAGCAGGGGAAGGATACGGCCCACTTTATCAAACGTTTCCTGATATTCCGCCTGTTCCTGACTGTCAGCAACGATGCCGCCGCCCGCCCAGCAGTAAATTCTGCCGCGTTCGGTTAATAACGTCCTGATGGTGATATTGGTGTCCATGGTGCCGCACAGGCTGATATAGCCGATGCTGCCGCAGTAAGCATTACGGCGCTGAGGTTCCAGCTCTTCAATGATCTGCATGGCGCGGATTTTGGGGGCACCGGTAATTGATCCGCCGGGGAAACAGGCGCGTAGCAGCGTGGTGGCGGGGCAATCATCCGGTAGCCGTGCTTCAATCGTACTGACCAGATGGTGCACTGCAGGAAACGGTTCGACGACGAACAGTTCTGGTACGCGGACGCTGCCCGGCACCGCGACGCGGCCAATATCGTTACGCAGGAGATCGACAATCATCAGGTTTTCTGAACGATCTTTCTCTGAATCAGCCAGCCGGGCAGCCTGCTGTTTATCAGCCTCCGGGTCTGCGAGACGTGGCAGTGTGCCTTTAATTGGACGCGTTTGAATACGGCGATCTTCCAGCCAGAGGAAACGTTCCGGTGATACGCTGATGACGGTATTTTCTGGTAGACGCAGAAAGGCCGAAAAGGGCGCTTTATTTCCCGCGGACAGCCGTAAAAACGCCTGCCATTCATCGCCATGGTAAGACGCAGAAAAACGCTGCGCCAGATTAACCTGATAACAGTCTCCCGCCAGAAGGTAGTCCTGTATTGCGCGGAATTTTTCGCCGTACGCCTCGCGTGACATATTCGGCTGCCAGGCGTCAGTGAGGCTGAAATCGTCTTTCGGGGCGCTAATAGGCGGATTGGCTAACCAGTCGAGCCGCGCCTGAAGGGAATGATGTGCGATCAGCGTTAACGTCTGTCGCTGGTGATCGGCAACCAGTGCCCAGTCGTATAAACCGACTGCCATATCCGGCAGGTCGATGTCTCGTTCAGCCTGAGTAGGCAGCGCTTCAACCTGACGTCCCAAATCATAGCCGAACAGGCCAAGTGCGCCCCCTTGAAAAGGGAAATCAGGGTGTGCTTCTGTGGATAATACCAGAGTATCGAGCTGCTGTTGCAGCAGAGTAAAGGGATCGCCTTCTACGGCGCTAGTTACACTGTCACGTGTTATTTCTGTCCTGTTTCCCCGCGTAGACAGCGTGACTCGCGGGTCAGCGACCATGATATCGAAGCGATTGTGCGGATGATCGGCAAACCCGGAATGCAGCAACATCGCCCATGGCTGTTGGGAAAAAGGCGCAAAGCGATCGAGCAGCACAGTCGGATAGTAAGGCAGCGAGTGATAGCGAGCGGTGGCCGAATCGCTGGTGTTGGTTACATGGGTCGTATTGGCGGCAGTCATGTTCTTCGTGTTGTGTCTACAGTGTGGTTGTGTTGATCGCGTGTCGATTTCACTGACCACAGCGTACCACAAAGCAGAAATGCTGGTGTATGCCGAAGCGAGCATGCGATGATACGTGCGAATTTACCAACCAGGAAATTATCATGATTGCAGGTATGCCCGCGCTGACGCACAAGCAGCAGCAAGATGCCGTAGAGCGTATTCAGGAACTCATGTCTGAGGGCATGAGCAGCGGCCAGGCGATAGCACAGGTTGCCGCGGAGATCCGTCAGAATCATCAGGGTGACAACGTCGCGGTGATGTTTGACGAAGATGATGACGCATTTAATGACAGTGACGAAGAACACCATTTTGACGATGGTGAAGAGGAAGACGAGCAGTAACGTCCATCCTCTTCGTTAGGAGATGAAAAAGGGATATACGGTTATATTGCCGCAATCGCTTTTATTTCGACTTTAAATTTCGGATGCATCAACTTAGCCTGTACGGTGCAGCGTACGGGCGCGCTGCCCGCCACGACCCAGGCATCCCACGCGGCGTTCATCGCGGCAAAATCATCCGCGTCGGCGAGAAAAATCGTCACGTCCAACAGCTTACTCTTATCCGTTCCCGCCTGTTGCAGTATCGCATCTAACGCGCCCAGCGCGTTTTCCGTTTGCGCCTGTGCGTCGTCATCCAGATTTTCCGGCACGCTAGTGTAATAGAGCGTGTTGTTATGGATGACGGCGTCTGACCAGCGGGCTTCAGGATTAATTCGTGTGATCGCCATGAGGTGGGGTTTCTCCATTGTGGGGATAATTAAAATAGTGACATCAATCAATACCAGCCGCCAAGCCTAACACAGCAGGTTGCGGCACGCTTTCCTGATTTAAGGTGGTAGCGTCGGATGACTCTTGGCATAATCAGCGCGATATTTTTTGCCGTGGCCTGAAACGGTTAGTGGCGGCAGACTATGTTTTCCTAACTATGTTTTCCTATGAGAAAGAGAGCAGGCGTGACGAACGATCGGGTAATCGATGATTTTGCTAATGACGGCGCGCTGGCGAAAGCGATCACGGGCTTCAAACCGCGTGAACCACAGCGGCAGATGGCGCAGGCGGTAACGCGTGCCATCGACGCTAAAACGGCACTGGTGGTGGAAGCGGGAACCGGAACCGGTAAAACCTATGCCTACCTTGCACCTGCCTTGCGTGCCGATAAAAAAGTCATCATCTCGACAGGCTCGAAAGCGTTACAGGATCAGCTCTATAGCCGCGACTTACCGACGATTGCGCAGGCGCTGAAGTACAAAGGCAAACTCGCACTGCTGAAAGGCCGTTCGAACTATCTCTGTCTGGAACGGCTCGAACAGCAGTCGCTGGGCGGCGGTGATTTACCCGCCGAAACGCTGAGCGAACTGGTCAGGCTGCGCGGTTGGTCGTCGGAAACGACGGAAGGCGATGTCACGACCTGTTCAGGCGTCGCGGAAGACAGCGCGATCTGGCCGTTAGTGACCAGCACCAACGATAACTGCCTGGGCAGCGACTGCCCGCACTATAAAGAGTGCTTTGTGGTGAAGGCGCGGCGTAAGGCGATGGATGCTGATATCGTGGTGGTTAACCACCATCTTTATCTGGCGGATATGGTGGTCAAGGAGACTGGTTTTGCCGAGCTGATCCCAGAAAGCGATGTCGTGATTTTCGATGAAGCCCACCAGATTCCTGACATCGCCAGCCAGTACTTCGGTCAGCAATTGTCCAGCCGTCAACTGCTGGATCTGGCGAAAGACATCATCATTGCTTACCGCACCGAAGTGCGCGATGCCTCTCAACTGCAAAAAAGTGCCGACCGCCTGACGCAAAGTACGCAGGATTTTCGGCTGGCGCTGGGCGACCCAGGGTTTCGCGGGAACCTGCGCGATGTGCTCGAACAGCCGTCGCTTCAGCGCGCGCTCGTGCTGCTGGATGATGCATTGGAGCTGTGTTACGACGTCGCGAAACTGTCGCTTGGCCGCTCTGCGCTACTGGATGCCGCCTTTGAGCGTGCCACGCTTTATCGCAACCGCCTGAAGCGGTTAAAAGAGGTACAGCAGCCGGGCTATAGCTACTGGTACGAATGTAATTCGCGCCATTTCGTGTTAGCGCTGACGCCGCTGTCCGTCGCCGATCGTTTTCGCGAATTGATGAAGGACAAGCCTGCTGCCTGGGTATTTACCTCCGCTACCCTGTCTGTTAACGATCAACTCTTCCACTTCACCGATAGGCTGGGGTTGGATAACGCGAACACGCTCCTGTTGCCCAGCCCGTTTGATTATGCCAATCAGGCGCTGCTCTGCGTTCCCCGCCATTTGCCGGAAACCAATCGTCCCGGTGCGGCGAAAAGGCTGGCGACGATGCTGCAACCGTTGATTGAAGCGAATCAGGGACGCTGCTTTATGCTGTGTACCTCGCATCAGATGATGCGCGATTTGGCCGCTGAGTTCCGCGCCATGCTGACGCTACCGGTGCTGCTACAGGGGGAGACCGGCAAGGCGCAGCTGCTGTCACAGTTTGTGTCGGCGGGCAATGCTTTACTGGTGGCGACCAGCAGCTTCTGGGAAGGCGTGGATGTGCGTGGCGATACGCTTTCCTGCGTCATTATCGATAAACTGCCGTTTACTTCGCCGGACGACCCGCTGCTGAAGGCGCGTATCGAAGACTGTCGGCTGCGCGGCGGTGAGCCTTTTGACGATGTACAGGTTCCCGATGCGGTAATTACCCTGAAGCAAGGCGTGGGTCGCCTCATCCGTGACGTTGAAGATCGCGGTGTGATTGTGATTTGCGATAATCGACTGGTGATGCGTCCGTATGGTGCCGTGTTCCTTAACAGCCTGCCGCCAACGCCGCGGACCCGAGATATTGGGCAGGCGATTAATTTCCTGACGCGTAACACATAATTCCCAACTGGCGATTGCTGCATGGCCTGACCGATGGCGGGAAGGGCTGCGGCACGACAGGGGCTTATGCTATGATACGGGTTGTTAAGATTTATTTATCCTGCCTGAGGTTGGCATGTCTACGCGAATTCTAGCGCTTGATACCGCAACGGAAGCCTGTTCCGTCGCACTCTGGAATGAAGGCGAAATTCATTCTCTGTTCGAAATTTGTCCCCGTGAGCACACACAACGTATTCTGCCGATGGTTCAGCAGGTACTGGCCGACAGCGGCCTGACGCTTAACGATCTTGATGCGCTGGCCTTTGGTCAGGGGCCGGGAAGTTTTACCGGGGTGCGGATTGGCATCGGCATTGCGCAAGGGCTGGCGCTGGGGGCGGATTTACCGATGCTCGGTATATCGTCACTGGCGACGATGGCGCAGGGCGCTTTCCGCCTGACGCAGGCGACGCAAGTGCTGGCGGCCATTGATGCGCGAATGGGTGAAGTATACTGGGGCTGCTATCAGCGCGATGCTGACGGTAGCTGGCAGGGCGAATCCGAGGAAGCCGTATTGAAACCTGAACAGGTGCGGGCGTTAACTGTCGCGCTGTCAGGCGAATGGGCCACGGTAGGAACCGGATGGGAAACCTATCCTGAACTGGTCAGCCATGCCTCGCTGGTGTTAGCGAAGGGCAATGTGCTACTGCCGCAGGCGCAGGACATGTTGCCGCTGGCCTGTCAGCTATGGCAGGCAGGAAAAGCGGTCAGCGTTGAGAATGCGCAACCGCGCTATCTGCGCAATGAAGTGACCTGGAAAAAACTCCCCGGTCGCGAATAATTAGAGTGCACATTCGGTGTGAAGTATAACGGGGATAAACAGCAACTTATTCGATGCTGAGCAGTCTAACTATCAGATATCTGAAGAGGGGTTGTGCCATGTTTGTACCAATGAAGAGCGCACAGATGAAAGGTATGCGGATAAAAATTCTGCATCTGAATCAGAAAAAAGCCCGCCTCTGTCTGGTGGCGGCGACAGCGCTGCTGCTTTCAGGCTGTGTCACGATACCAGATGTCATTAAAGGCACGTCGCCAACGCCGCAGGACGATCTGGTGCGGGTAATGAATGCGCCGCAGATTTATGTCGGTCAAGAATCTCGCTTTGGCGGTCGGGTGGTCAGCATCCGCAATGAGGCGAATAAAACGCGTCTGGAAATTGCCAGCATGCCGCTGGATAGCGGCGCGAAACCGCGGTTGGATATGCCATCAGAAGGGCGTTTTATTGCCTATGTGAATCGCTTTCTGGAGCCCGTCGATTTTAAAGACCAATTGGTCACCGTTGTCGGGCCGATTGTCGGTACCGAACAGGGCGCTATCGGTGATAAACCTTATCGCTACGTTGTGATCGACGCACAAGGCTACAAACGTTGGAATGTCGTTCAGCGCCTGATGATGCCACCCGGCGGCTATGGTTATGGCCCATGGGGATGGCGTGCGGGTTACGGCTATGGCTGGGGCCCCGGATGGGGATTTGACGGCGGTTGGCCTGGTCCGGCACGGATTGAGAATGTCGTGACAGAATAAAATTATTTTGTTTGGAGTGAAGAGATCAGGCGACGCAGGTTGCCTGATTTTTTTTGAATAAAGAATAAATTAGTGATCGCTCTCGCAACCTTAACATTGTTTGTTAGCTAACTGGTAGGCTGAGTTAAAATAATGTTAATAACAATATGCCTCTGAGGGCGACGACGATGCCACTAAAAAAATATCTCGGGAGTGACGTCTTGGAAAAAATTTGGTTATCACGCTATCCGGCGGATGTGCCGGCGGAAATCGATCCGGATCGCTATTCGTCGTTGATTGAAATGTTTGAAAGTAGCGTGAAGCGTTATGCCGACCGACCTGCATTCGTCAACATGGGTGAAGTGATGACGTTTCGCAAGCTGGAAGAGCGGAGTCGGGCGTTTGCGGCCTATTTGCAAAACCAGCTTAAATTACAAAAGGGCGATCGGGTGGCGCTGATGATGCCCAATCTGCTGCAATATCCCGTTGCGCTGTTTGGCGTGTTGCGCGCGGGTCTGGTGGTGGTTAACGTTAACCCGCTGTATACACCGCGTGAACTGGAACATCAGCTAAAAGACAGTGGGGCGAGCACGATTGTTATCGTGTCTAACTTTGCGCATACGCTGGAAAAAGTCGTCCATAATACGGCGGTGAAGCACGTCATCCTGACCCGCATGGGGGACCAGCTCTCTACGGCAAAAGGCACGCTGGTCAACTTCGTGGTGAAGTACATTAAGCGACTGGTACCTAAATACCATCTGCCGGATGCGATATCATTCCGTCGTGTTTTGCAGGAAGGACGGCGTCAGCAGTATATTCGGCCCGATATTATCAATACCGATCTGGCATTTCTGCAATATACCGGCGGCACGACGGGCGTCGCTAAAGGTGCCATGCTCACGCACCGCAATATGTTAGCGAATCTCGAACAGTGTAAAGGGGCATACGGCGCTCTTCTGCAAGAAGGCAATGAGCTGGTGGTCACGGCGTTGCCGCTCTATCATATTTTTGCGCTCACGGTGAACGGCCTTCTGTTCCTTGAATTGGGCGGGAAGAACCTGTTGATCACCAACCCCCGTGATATCCCGGCGGTCGTGAAAGAAATGAAGCAATATCCATTCACGGCTATCACCGGCGTCAATACGTTATTTAATGCGCTACTCAACAACAAAGAGTTCCACGAGCTGGATTTCTCAACGCTACGTTTATCGGTGGGCGGTGGCGCATCGGTTCAGCAAGCGGTGGCAGAACGTTGGGAAAAGCTAACGGGTAAACATCTGCTTGAGGGATATGGACTAACGGAAAGTTCACCTCTGGTGGCCGTAAACCCCTACGATCTCAAACATTACAGCGGCAGTATTGGGCTACCGGTGTCATCAACGGATGTCCGAATCATTGATGATGACGGCAACGACGCTGGGCCGGGTGAGTCCGGTGAGCTGTGGGTGCGCGGGCCGCAGGTGATGTTAGGGTACTGGCAACAGCCTGCCGCGACGGATGAGGTGTTAAAAGACGGCTGGCTGGCAACGGGTGACATTGTCACGTCTGATGATGAAGGGTTCCTGCGCGTCATCGATCGTAAGAAAGACATGATTCTGGTTTCCGGCTTTAACGTCTATCCGACGGAAATTGAAGATGTCATCAGCCGTCATCCCAAAGTGTCCGAGTCGGCGGTGGTTGGGGTGGCGAATGAGATATCCGGCGAGGCAGTCAAAGCCTTTGTGGTCAGACGCGATAACTCGTTAACGAAAGAGGAACTCATTACCCACTGTCGCCGAAATCTTACCGGCTATAAAGTGCCCAAAGAGATCGAATTCTGCGACGATTTGCCGAAATCTAACGTGGGGAAAATCCTGCGCCGCGAATTGCGCGACGATAAGAAGGTGAAGAAAGACGCTGCCGCCTGACGATTTTCCACGAAAACGACTGCCAGAGAGAGGCAGGACGCGATATGATGTTTTCACGCCGGTTTATCCGGCGTTCTTTTTTATGTTTATGGCGAACGTAGCATCGTCACCCTATGGGCCGTCGCCTGCGACGTTAAAAATGTCCGCCGGGAATTTTTTACGGCGATACGGATTTGACCCAGAACCGTAAAGTAAAAACAACCAAGAGAATGACGTTTTGAATTATCAGTTGATCACTTCCGACATCGGGTTACAACAGGTTTGCGCCCAGGCGCGACGCTTTCCACAGGTGGCATTGGACACGGAGTTCGTCAGAACCCGCACGTACTACCCGCAATTAGGGTTGATTCAATTGTATGACGGCGAACAGCTTTCACTTATTGACCCGTTAACGATTACCGACTGGGCACCTTTTCAGGCGTTACTGCGTGACGAACAGGTCACTAAATTCCTGCATGCGGGCAGTGAAGATCTGGAAGTGTTTCTCAATGCGTTTGGAACACTGCCGACGCCTTTCATTGATACACAGATTCTGGCCGCATTTTTAGGCAAGCCGCTTTCTTATGGTTTCGCTGCGCTGGTGGCTGACTACATGGGCGTGACGCTGGATAAAAGCGAATCGAGAACGGACTGGCTGGCCCGCCCGCTGAGTGAAAAACAGTGTGATTACGCTGCCGCCGATGTGTTCTACCTGTTGCCAATGGCAGCCAGGCTGGTGGCGGATACGCAAGCCGCAGGGTGGATGAACGCTGCGCTGGACGAATGTCTCCTGCTTTGTCAGCGTAAACAGGATATTTTGGCGCCAGCGCTGGCCTACCGCGAATTTGGCAATGCCTGGCAGCTGCGTGGCCGGCATCTGGCTTGCCTTCAGCGTCTGGCTGAGTGGCGCTTGCGTAAAGCGCGTGAGCGAGACAGCGCGGTGAATTTTGTCGTACGTGAAGAGAACCTGTTGCAGGTGGCGCGTTGTCTGCCGACTTCGCTGGGTGAACTGAGCTCACTGGGGCTGAGCGGCCCGGAAATTCGCTACCACGGGAAAACGCTGCTGGACTGTGTTGCACAGACGGACGGCATTACTGATGCGGATTGCCCGCCGCCGGTGATTAATTTGATCGACTATCCCGGCTATAAAAAAGCGTTTAAAGATATCAAAGCACTGGTACAGCGCGTGAGCGAACAGAGTGGATTATCCGCCGAGTTATTGGCATCACGTCGTCAAATTAACCGTCTGCTGAACTGGCACTGGAAATTAAGTGGGCAAGACGCAGGAACGCCGGAAATGTTATCTGGCTGGCGCGGTCAGTTATATGGCGATGAACTGCGTGACATTGTGCAGCACTATTAATCCCCGCTAAACACGCTTTATCAATACGCCTTATTTGCTGTGATGACGCCATCATGGAAAAAGCAGCAAATAGGGTGATGAAAATATAGCGAAAAAAACAAAAGAAGAAATAAAAGACTGGCTAAATATACAGTCCGTTATGAAATGAAACGCACGTAATTTGAAGTATGACGGGGAATAGATATCCCCTGCGTAAAAGCAGGGGATACTACAGCAGAAAAATCATTTAGGCGTTTCTTCCGCTTCCGGTAATGTAACGTTCAACTCAAGCACGGAAATATCATCTCCTTTTTGCTCAAGTTGAACCGTCACCATCTCAGGATCAATCTGTACATATTTACAGATAACCTCAAGAATATCCCGCTTTAACTGCGGCAGATAATGGGGTTCACTATCTCCCCGGCGTCGCTCCGCGACAATAATTTGCAGCCGTTCCTTGGCAATATTGGCTGTCGTTTTTTTGCGGGACAGAAAGAAGTCCAGTAAAGCCATAATTTATCCCCCAAAAAGTCGTTTAAGGAAACCCTTCTTCTCTTCTTCAACAAAACGGAAAGGACGCTCTTCGCCAAGCAGACGTTCAACGGTGTCCGCGTAGGCTTTGCCGGCATCGGCTTCAGTATCCAGAATGACAGGTTCGCCCTGGTTAGAGGCGCGGAGTACGGACTGGTCTTCAGGGATCACGCCAACCAGCGGAATCCGCAGAATTTCAAGCACGTCTTCCATGCTTAGCATATCGCCACGGCTCACTCGGCCTGGGTTGTAGCGCGTCAGCAGCAGATGCTCTTTGATCGGGTCTTCAGAACGCTCAGCGCGACGTGACTTCGAGGACAGAATGCCCAGAATGCGGTCGGAGTCGCGAACGGAGGAGACTTCTGGGTTGGTGGTGATAATCGCTTCGTCGGCGAAATAGAGCGCCATCAGCGCACCGGTTTCAATCCCGGCGGGTGAATCACACACGATAAAATCGAATTCCATGTCGCCCAGATCGTTGAGCACTTTCTCTACGCCTTCATGCGTTAAGGCATCTTTATCACGCGTTTGTGATGCCGGCAGAATGTAGAGATTATCCGTTCTCTTATCTTTGATCAGCGCCTGATTCAGCGTGGCATCACCCTGAATAACGTTCACAAAGTCATACACTACGCGACGCTCACATCCCATGATCAGGTCGAGGTTACGCAGCCCAATGTCAAAATCGATGACAACCGTCTTTTTTCCTTTCTGGGCTAAACCGGTAGCAATGGCCGCGCTTGATGTGGTCTTGCCAACGCCCCCTTTACCCGATGTAACAACAATGATGCGTGCCATAAATGTTTCCTTGGGAGATTCTAGTCTAGAGGTTTTATCGTTAAAACATTGTCCAGCTGGTTCAGGTTGATCCGCGCTGGCTGCCCAAAATACGGTTCAGGAATCTGGTCGCTCAGCCAGTAACGGCCAGCGATAGAGACCAGTTCTGCGGCCAGATGCGTACAGAATATCTGGCTCTGAACATCGCCAGAAACGCCTGCGAGGGCTCGGCCGCGCATCATGCCGTAAATATGAATATTGCCATCGGCAATCACCTCAGCTCCCGCGCTGACGCTGCTTGTGACAATCAAGTCACAGTTCCGGGCATAAATCTGTTGGCCGGAGCGAACGGGGGTGTTGATGACTTTCGTTTTCACCGCAGCAGGAACGGCGGCGACGGGTTCGACTACCCGGCGTTGTGCTTTACCCTCGCTCAGAAGGGGAAGCCCCGCCTGCGCAATGGTTTTCTTTAATGCATCGTCGGTGCATCCACTGACGCCAACGACATGCAGGCCGGTTGATGAAATGGCCTGCTGTAATTTTATCCAGTCAGTTTCCGCAGTTAATGCGGCAACGTTAATGACAACGGGGGCATTTTTCAGGAAAGCAGGCGCTTGCTCTATTTTTTCCTGTAGTGCCTGGTAAATTACCTCGGGTTGGGAATCATGCAAATGAACAACCGATAAGGTAAAGCTGCTGCCTTTTAACTCTATTGGCGTTTGTGACATCTATCCTGACTCAGTTTCAGCATCTTTTAATCCCTAGAGTAACATTTAAGGCATGATATTCCAGAGCGCTGTAAGCATGTTATAGTCACAATTATATACAGGCAAGATGGCATTCCCATCAAATAGAGTAAAAAAAATGTTTTGTGTGATCTATCGAAGTGCTAAACGCGATCAGACCTATCTTTATGTTGAAAAAAAAGACGATTTCTCACGCGTGCCGGAAGAATTAATGAAAAGCTTTGGCACGCCGCAGTTAGCCATGGTCTTACCGTTGGATGGTCGTAAAAAACTGGCGAATGCCGATATAGAAAAAGTGAAACTTGCGCTACAGGAACAGGGCTTTTATCTGCAAGTTCCACCTCCGGTCGAGAGCTTATTAAACACGCCGATGTAAGTGTAAAAAAATAATACCAGCGCGTACTTTCAGATAAAGCCGCAAACATAATTTGGCGTGGAATATCCCGACCATTTACATGATATTCCGCGCGATAAATATTCATCTTCCTCGTTTTACTCCGTCATAATTTAATTGTTTCCATTTTTGATGAGTTATGACGCCTTCTCCAGACCACGCGATCGCCAGCCTTGCTCTCCTGAAATCTGTTGGGGTAACCCCCGTTGCGATGATATAACGATGGTTTTGCACCATCGTGTTCTTATATAGCTGTTTTCCTTTTGGTCGTGTTCTGTGCCACGAAAGCAGCGATAATCCAACAGACAGGGCAGGAGAATACCCATGTACCAACACAGAGACTGGCAGGGCGCGCTGCTTGATTTCCCAGCAAATAAAGTCGTTTGCGTCGGAAGCAACTACTCAGAACATATCAAAGAAATGGGCAGTGCGACCCCGGCTGAGCCCGTGTTATTCATCAAGCCTGAAACCGCACTGTGTGATTTACGTCAGCCCGTTGCCATTCCTAAAAATCTGGGTTCGGTTCACCACGAAGTTGAACTGGCGGTGCTAATCGGTACGCCGTTAAAGCAGGCGAATGAAGAACGTGTTGCTCGGGCGATTGCGGGTTACGGTGTAGCGCTGGATCTGACGCTGCGTGATTTGCAGTCCGACTTTAAAAAAGCAGGCCAGCCGTGGGAAAAAGCCAAGGCGTTTGACGGTTCCTGCCCGATCTCCGGTTTCATTCCGGTTGCCGAGTTTGGCGATCCGCAGCAAACCGAATTGGGTGTAAAAGTGAATGATGAAGTGCGCCAGCAGGGCAACACGCGTGATATGATTACGCCGATTCTGCCGCTGATTGCTTACATGAGCCGTTTCTTTACGCTGCGCGCGGGCGATATTATTTTGACGGGTACGCCAAAAGGGGTCGGTCCGATCCTGTCTGGCGATATGCTGACGATTACGGTGAATGACCGGACGTTGAGCACACGTATTATCTAATGCCCCGGCTGCCCGTGTTGAATGACGGGCAGCAAAACCTCCCCGCCGCGCCCGCCAGAATCACGTATCTTATTTACAACGCTATCGATTTATCAACTTAAGTTAACTGGAAGAAACATGACTGAACGCCCTTTTTGGCAGCAAAAAACGTTGTCTGAGATGTCTGACGATGAATGGGAGTCGCTGTGCGATGGCTGCGGTCAGTGCTGTTTGCATAAACTAATTGATGAGGATACGGAGGAAATCTACTTTACCAATGTCGCCTGTAATCAATTGAATATTAAAAGCTGCCAGTGCCGTAACTATGAGAAACGCTTCGAGTACGAGCCGGACTGCATCAAGCTGACGCGTGAAAACCTGCTGACGTTTAACTGGCTGCCGGCGACCTGTGCATATCGCCTGATTCATGAACGTGAAGATTTACCGCAGTGGCATCCGCTGGTCAGCGGCACTAAGACGGCGATGCACCGGGAGCGTATCTCCGTGCGCCATATTGCTGTACGTGAGAGTGAAGTGGTGGACTGGCAGGATCACATTTTAAACAAACCCGAATGGGCGAGGTGAGTGATTGAATTAAAAGGATTTTTGTGTCACAGGAATGACGCCTGGGGCATCAGTGTGGCATCATCAGTAAAATTCGCGTTTAGAATATTAAGTTGATTATGATTGTTGTCATTCATCCATTTCCCGTAAACGTTGTAAACCATTTGCGCAGAAGCATGCCCCATCTGTGCAGCTATAAAACTTGGATTTGCCCCGACGCTTAATGCCCAACATGCAAATGTGTGTCTTGACTCATACGCTCTTCGATGCCTTATCCCGGCTTTTTTCAACAACCCGTTCCACGTTGCACCGAATGATCCAGGGGCGTACCAATCTCCGCCATGACCATTTCTTGCTGTGAGGCGAGGGACGAAAACGAACGTACATTCATCTGTGCGAGTTTTACCGAACTCTCGCAGATGGACGTCTATTTTGTGTTGTTTACCCATCCGTGTGTATTCCATCTGGCTTTTCAATGCTCTTATCGCAGGAATGGTCAGATTAATGACGCGATTACCATTATCCGTTTTAGGAGGAGTGAAATGCCCTTTCATTGCGATATTACGGCTAACATTTATCGTCCAATTTTTCGTGTCGATATCCTCCCACGCCAGCGCCGCTATCTCTCCGTGTCTCATCCCTGTATTGACAGCTAGCATCCATAGATTTCTGATTTGCTCTGATGGGATGACGGCTATCAGTCGGTTATATTCATCACGACTGAGTGGGTCTGGATCCGTTTTGCTCTTACGTAAGGGGTCAACGCCAGAAAACGGCGTTTTTGTGATGTACCCGTTTTTTTCCGCAAATTCGAATAGGGATGATAGACAGGTGATGTAAGTATTCACCGTCCTCACTGTGCGTCCTTTTTTCTCACCACGCTTCTTTTGATGCTTCCCGCATATTTGGTATCCTGTCATTAACTCCATTCTTGTTGTCAAAACATCCTCATGTGTTATTGAAGAAATCAAACGTCCTGTACCGATAATACCAATGCACACTTTGATGTACGATACATAGCGCTTATGCGCGTTTTGCGTTATCTCCATTCTCTTAAGTTCAAGCCACTTTTTAGCCAGATCTCCAACACTAATGCCGGGAGCTACAAGTCCAAATTTTTTAAGGTTTTTTGACTGAGGAAACTGCGATGAGTAATTGAACGTGCCTGTTTTTATTGCATAGCAAATAGACGATCGCAATTCTCCAGCTAAACGCCTATTTTTTGCAGTATCAGGTACTGATAAATTTTCACGGACTCGAACGCCCATATAAATAAACCAAAGGCGGAGTGAACCGCCGTGGCTTTCGACCCCAGTTGGGTAGTTACTCATATGAAATCCTGATCGGTGGATGGGGAGGGGTATTTAAGCAGAAATTTTACGGCGGATCGCGGGTCGTTGACGTTCTACCCAATTATCAATTTCGTGTCGGTTGTACATGATCGGGCTGTTTTGCTTGGGCTGCATGTCGGGAGCAACATGTCGATATTCTCGCCCCTCCATCCATGACGTTCGTCTCGCATGTTGTATCATGTGCTTCGTCATGCCGGTTAATGACATGAGCAAATCCTCCGAAACCCATTTGCTGGGGTTCATTTGAATAACGCTATCCATTTTTTACCTCAGTATCTATTTTCCGCACGAAATAGCACAGCCACCGTTTAGCGCTGAACGTGCCAGGCGGTAGGGCAGTGATGCGTTTTGCGTGTTTATCGAGAATGCGGGTTATGATTGGATCGTGGTTTTTTTCGGCTGGCCTTTCGTCTGAGCGATGATTTCGCTGAGACATGTTTTAGCAACGCTGCGCAGAGCGTTCTCTGTTTCTTTCTGCATAATCACCCCGCATTAGTAATCACTGTTGCGCCGGATTTGAAAGCTGCGCTAATCACTCTTGCACGATAGTGCTGCACAGTTTCATCCTCTTCAACTTCTGGAATTACCATCTCAACCGTGCGCTGTATTCCCTTGAACACTTCCCTGACAAACTCTTCACGTGGTATAGATAGTTCCAGCGCATCCTTGCGTTTTATCTGCCGACCTCCATCAATTAGCAGACACTCATTCAGCCATTCGTCAGCAGTCATAATTACCTCGTTACAGAAATCGGAATATCGCCGCAGCGAACAGAATCGCCACCGCCCATTCGAATGCACTCATAGAATCTCTCTGGCGAGAGTGAATAGCGTGCACAAAAAAGCCGCTACAAGAGCGGCTAGAAATATCTTTGCTGTTAGCGTTGTTGCTTCATGAGGTTTCAGCCTCTTTCATGCTCTTAATTTCTTCTCGGGTCGCCAATCTGTAATTACCAGTCATCAGTCGGATTGTGACGGGTTTATTTCTGCGCCATTTTGATATTGTCCTTTCTCTAAATTTTTCCCGTGGGTTGCCGTTCCATGATGCGATCACGTAATTTTCATGCACCTCGCAAACTTTAACGCTGAATACACCAATGCTTTTAATCGTTGTATTGCCCATATTGAGACGTAACACGGACCAGACGATATCGCCTGGTTTTAATGAAGATATTTTCATGATTCACCTTTGACCTTAGCTATGGCATTGTCAGCCATCTGCATGACCCTTTTTCTTGAATGGCTATGTGCAGGAAGTAAGTTTTCTACTACATGCCTCGCAAACTTTAACGCTGCGAGTAACTCCGGCGCCGAGGCGATTAAATTGACATCTTCATCTGTCATATAGGAGCCTACTTTGGCTACAACAGTGCCGCTATTATCAATAATCGTTCGGCTTCCTATTGATTGTGGAAACCAGTGTTTATCCATACTCATCCTCATCTCCTTAATTCAGGCGTAAAAAAACCGCTGTGGCGGCTGGTTAGTCGTCGTTGACCGGCGCACACAATAACGTGGCATGAGGTCGTTTTTCGTGTATCAGCGTTACCCAATTCTGACACTCGTTAAACGTCATAACACGCTCAGAAACGGGAATGGCATCGCAGTAATCATTACCGCATGCACTGACGAGAAGAATGAAGCCGATAATCATCTACTCCCCCTTATGCTGCTGAGCGGCGGAGAACTTAGCCAGCGTGATACTGCCTTCCTCTGGATAATCATCAGCATATATATGTAGGCCGTGTGTGATATTTCCTTCATCATCCTGAATATCACCGACCCATAGTATCCCGCACGTGAAATCCCCGTAGTTACCCCCTCCGTCTCCACACTGCGAGCAAATGGATTCGATATCTGACTCGTCGAGGTAAATCGTGTTTGGGACCAGTGCATATCCTTCTGGCACTGAGCCATCAGGCACTCTCGGAGAGTTGCCTGACCGGAGAATGGCGGTGCGACAGTCGTTCCAGCCCTTCGCATATGATTCACTCCGCGTCAGTCCATCAACCGCGCCGCTTTCAAGAATGTCAGAGTATCCCCCGTTAATGGCATCCGGCACCGTGTAAGGCTGGCTTGCGGCTGGTGGAACGGGGCGCTTATACAAAGGCTCAATCTCGTTGCGGTAAAGAATCCCCTCGCTGTTTTCGGTCTTGGTTTGCGTAATCCGATAGCTCTCAATCCCTCCATCCTTAATGCGGATTAAGCGACGAGCCCATGCAAACGGCTCTTGGTTATGCAGTTCTGCCAACTGCGTTTCCAGCTCATCGATCCGAGCCTGTTTTGCGTCCAGAAGACTAAAGTTAGGTTGCGAGCCTACGGGTGGTTTCCACTCTACGCCGCCGTTGTAGGTGTAGTTGAGCCGCTGGAGTGTGCTTTCGGATGCGAGAAGGCGCGACACCATTTCTTGTAACTCAGTGGGCTGAATACCCAATGCCGGTAATTGCGAAACAGACGCCATCCCTTTCAGTTTTTCCAGCCGTTCATTCGTCAAAGTATTCATGTTATTCACCAGTCTTTTTAGTATTCGCGTCATAAACATCACGCGGAACCCATATGATAATACCAACCATTTTTTGACCGTTGCATGCATCAACAACGTCAGCGCAGGATGTCCCGAATGTGATTTCAGTGAATTTTTCACGTTTGTTGTGTTTGGCTTCAATCACACAATCAACGAGCTGCTGTCGGCGCACACCCTCTGAGTTGAGCATTGAAATTAATTGTTCTTTACCTGTATTCACACCCCACCTCCGCGAAGTTTGTTGGCGTAGCTCAGCATTAGCGGATATTCATGCTCAATTCCGATATCGTCATTAGCGAGTAATGATTCAGCACAGTCACGAATAGCCTTTGCCCCGATTTCAGCAATTGCGGCGTCGGTAGCGGGTGTGTCGTCTTCAATTAAATCGACAGCGCAATACAGGCAGTCAGGGTTGATAACAAATGTTAAATATCCGTCATGCTCAACCTCTTCAGCGCTATCATTTATTTCACTAATCGCATGCTTCATAGAAGCACTTTCCGCAACCAGCGCATTCCGCTGAATTTCCACTTCACGCATCATTGCGCGTAGAGTCTCGTTGTCTTTTTGTAATTCAGTTAATTTACGCAATAAATATTGAGCGTTGCTTTCGTTTACCAGTATGTCTCTCGGAATGCATTTTCCCCGAAGAAATCCTTCCATTTCAATCAATGTCATTTTTTATTTCTCTCCAATTTCTCGTAATCCTCTCTGCAATATTCATCGCAGAAATGACCGATGTTAATTTTCTCGCTACAGTATTTGCACTTTCCTGTGAATTTCATTGGAGTAGGTCGGTTAGCTAATGCATGCTGAATATTTAAATCAGTAAGGTCATTTGCGTAATCAGCAACGTCAGCCATTGATTGCCTCCAGCTTGTCATTCCACTTTTCACAAAACTCAGCGCGTAATTCGCACCACGGTTTATCTTTCGTATTAGCGTGACGCAATGCTGCAAGCCACATCATTTTGGCCTGAGTGAAATTACGTTCGCGTTCGTATGCAGCGGCATGGTTAGCCGCTGTTAGATATGCTGTGTTCATTTTTACCCCGAGATATATTCACCGCGAGCGATTAACTCACGTCGATGGATTGCTTCGGCGATGTGCTTTATTTTTGATATACGACTGGATGTGGCGAATGATTTGTATGAAACACGGCAACTCATTAGCTTTCTATTTTTAACTAACTTTATTTCCGGATTCTTCATTAGAGTGTATATGAAATCATCAACTATCTTTTCCACTGAAACCGATGATTGACCAACTTCACTAACAACAAACCGCCTGCACTTGTTTAAATCCGTAACATCCATTTTGAATATTTCAGCCAATTCACTTCCTGTCATCGGCCTGCCGTGTTTTTGCAACTGCCAGATTATTTTTTCCTTCATTCCCTTGTTTTGCGAGTCCCTTCCTCCACGGCGATAAAATGGTGAGCGTTTCATTTCCATTGCTCCCCGAAAATAAATCCAATTTCAGCAAGTGATGAATCCATCTTTTCGATAAATTCCGGCACCATTTCATCAAAGTCATTCATGTAATCATCGTCTTTCTCAATAACGATGTGGTGGATCCCTTCACGCTTCATGCGCGGGTCGTAATTAGCGAAAAACCATGCATCCTTTCCCGTGACCCACATACTGAATTGAACCTGAGCCATATACATAGACTTGACTGCATCCAGTCCGCCAAGTCTGAACCGCATGAAGTCGCGAGACGTGAAAGGGCATTTAAGTTCAAGTCCAAATCCATTGCTGCACAACCCATCAGGAGAGCACGCAACGCGCATAGCATCATCTCGATAGATGATTGGTGTCGATGCTACGGTAACGTCTGCTGTGAACTCAAAAACCGTTCTGGCGTCGTCCTCGTGCTCTTTCCCCCAAGCCAGCGCCTTAGCATTAACCTCTGGCGCTACGCCAGTGCAAACCTCTGCTAGTAGCGTCAGGAAATAGGACATTTTCATGTCCGTCCATTTCTTCCCGCTGCGTGGCTTTGAAATGACGTTATGCACGTCTGAGGCGGTTATCACGCCAAGGCGCAGCCGCTGCCATTCATAGCTTCCCTGCTTAACCTGAAGCACATCTATCCCTGTGCGCTCCATGATGATTTCTGGTGTCATGCTGCCGCCCTGTTTTTCAGGAATCCAAGAGCCTTAACCGCCTCAGCCTCCGTTAAATCCTTCGCCTCACGCAGTTCACGCCGGAATATTTTTGAGCACAGCGGCAACAGGTCGTCGTCCCACGTTTTATCCATGACTGTGAGCATGTCGCTGATGGTTTGCAGTATCTCCATACTGGCGGGGGTCACGTCGCGCTCTGGCTGGCGTTCTGCTTTGAAGTTGATACCCTCTTCGCCTTCCGTATTGACGTGGTTTATGGCGTTATCAAGTCGCTCTCTTCGGGGCCAATACTTGACTGACTGCTTGACTACTGTCTTGAGGATCATCTGCTCTTCGTCTGTAACCCATGGGCATTTCTTGCTGCTGTCCTGCTTGTATTTCTTCCAAGCCTCAGACCGGTCACGGATTGCGAAAATATCCTCTATCCGCATTGTGTGCGTCAGATAGTCCCCTTCGTCAGTCTTGGCTACCACGTATGCGCCAACCACATCACCGCGCTGTTCAGCGGTGTCGAAATCGTTGTAAACGTGGATAGGCGGTTTATCCAATCCCTCGCGCCGGAACTGGTCATTCTTGCGAACAATGGCGGACTGGCACCATTTGATCGCACCTGACTGCTGGGCAATATGCATTAGCCCCATGTAACTGATGTCTAAACAGATAGCACCCTTCCGTGGGACTAAGTACGCCAGCTTTTGTGCTGGGTTAAGCGTGATGCCGATGGCGGCAACATTCATTATCGCGCTGCGGGTGCTGACCTGATTTCCGATCGCCACCTTTGCCAGATAGTCATTGTTGGCAAAAATCTGCATGGCGAACTCTGATTCACGTTTGAAATTAAGTGATGGTTCGCTGCATACCTGCTCAAACTCTAATTTTAATGGATTAACCAACTCAAAAATCTGGTTGACTATTTGAGATGCCATTACATCAATCTCCTGTTATCAAATTCATCCAGTCCAATGTCATTAAAGAAATCCGCGCTTTGTTTTTTCAATCGATGAATTTCAAATAAATAAATTAAATCCACAATGAAATTGGTAGCCAATTCCTGATACTCATCAGTAGAAACAAAACTGGCGCATTCATGATGCGGCGCGATGCTTGATGCATATATCGCATCAACAATCTTGTGATCAATGCTGCTTGATTTAAACGCAGAGTCTGCCGCTTTATCAATCATCGCTCTGTCTGTGTCTGATAATGAAATTAGCGCCTTGTCTACATCAAAATCAGTTCTGAATGGCGTATGTTTCACGGCTGCAATCTCCGATTCAAAAACCGAATAATCATGTCAACGAGCGTTCGTGGTTTAAAATCATCGCTCGTTAATATATTTGTGCGAGAGTGTTGTATTGATTTAATTGCGTCGAAACCTGAGCTACCCACGCGGGCAGCCCCAGCATATGAATACTGCATGGGTAACTCCTGATTGATTAATTAGTAGGTGATGCGGTAGTTATTCAGTTTTGAATGGGGTTCCCCAATCATCTTCTGTGATATTTCCGGTGTATTTTGTTTCTCTAAAAGCAAGGTATGGCTGGCAAACAACTGCTTTACCACAGCATTCCGTTGCAACAAGAACTCGCTGTCCATAGCGTTCCATATGTGTGCTTGGTATGCTTCCAACGACCAAATCCTTGCCGCAATGCGGACATTTCATCACTCCCTCCCGTTGATTTATAACTATGCCGCCGTCTTTTTGGTTGTGTAATCAGCAATAATATTCCCGTCAGCGTCGAAATATTTCACTCTGTCTGTTGGGTGGCAGTTATGCGCATGTTTTCCGTATTTGAGTTGGTTAGTAAAAACCACATCTAAATTTGCGCTGCCGTTCATGCCGACAATAGTTCCGATATCTCCGTAAACTTCAACCATCATTCCGATGCGGGCAAAGTCGATACCACGGCACCGAATCATATCGTCTACGAATTGCTTTTCTTTCTTTGTCATCTCTATCTCCAATACCCAATAGGGCGTTAATTAATTTCACAATGCCCACGATGTAGGCATTAGGATATTAACTCACCCTTTAATGTATTCGTCTGTTTGTATAGACTGCACTCCCTCTGACAATTCTGCGTGCTGACTGTCAATGATAATGTGAGTGTGTGGGTGGTGATTTTCGGCAATATAACGAATCAATGGTCGTGCCAGAATTTCAAATTGAGAATCGCCAACATCAGGTTGCAGGTGAATGTGTGGTATTTTACCGTCTCGTATCGCATCAAATAATTCGCAAACGCCTTCAAAGTCGCGGCCGCCGTTCGGGAAATATTCTTGCATAATCGCTACTGCGTGGTCTTTCTTGCTCATAATCCCTCTCTATATAAATATAATCAAAACAACACTCAGAAACAGCAGCATCAATAACAATGCCACTCCCATTACTGAGTAATATAATGTGTATCCGACAAGTTCTTCTGGCCTCATGATTTTCCCCGATGTTGCAAGTGGGCGTAAAAAGGCCGCAGGCGCAGCCATATATTTATTTTATTAACCGGAGCCGGAGCCGTCGCCGGAGCCGGAGCCGTCGCCGTAGCCGTCGCCGTAGCCGTAGCCGTCGCCGGAGCCGTAGCCGTAGCCGGAGCCGTCGCCGGAGCCGGAGCCGGAGCCGTCGCCGGAGCCGGAGCCGTCGCCGTAGCCGTCGCCGTAGCCGTAGCCGTAGCCGTAGCCGTAGCCGTCGCCGGAGCCGTAGCCGTCGCCGTCGCCGGAGCCGTAGCCGTAGCCGTCGCCGTAGCCGTAGCCGGAGCCGGAGCCGTACTTGTCAGTTTTATTCAGCTTCGACATCATTAGCACCCTCAATCAGTGCCGTTGCCTCTGGCGTGGCAGGAATGATCTCAATAGCCTCCAGCCAGATGGATTCAACTGCTGGAGCGATTTTCGATTTAGATTGATCAATGCCGAACTTCGCAACGGCAGAGAGTGAAATCGACTCTTTAGCTTGCCACCGCCACATGCGGCGAGCGTTTTTAATGATAACTTCATTCCCTGATTTCTCAGAGAGAACGCCGAACCAGACGCCAGCAGAGTAAGTGCGGATAATTACTGGCTGGCCGATGAACTGACTTCCAATCGATGGCTCATTATTGCTGGCATTACCGAAAATAGACGCTAGCTCTTTAGCCTGGCCAATAGTTAAATCGTTAATGTTCATTTTGTTTCCTTGATTTTAGTTAATAAAAAACCACCTATTGGTGGCGTGGTATTCTCTGGTGTTGGCGCGGGGTTATTCTTCTGAAATGGTGAAACCTTGACCTTTAAGCCAATTAATTACATCGACAGCGCCAATCGCATCAAGGATGTCATCGGCGTCGTATTCAGTGACAATCTCGTCGGCTTTAACCGCGTCAGCAATATCCAAATCTTCCACATCAATTTCAACGTATTTCCTGTATGGCCCATAACCACAAGGAACCACGCCATTTAATTGCTTTGCTTTAATCGTTGCGCTAATACTCATCTCTCACCTCTCTGTACTGATTCAGTTATTAATCGGATGCAATAAAAAAGGCTGCGTTATGCAGCCTGTTGTTTTTTGCGTAACCAGATGCAATAAGGCCCATCTTCCGTGTCGTGCAGTGAGCCGATAAACCAGCCATCGCCTTTTGGTTTTGATGGGTTCCAGCCAGAAACATCTGCATCAAATTCACCATCTGCATATCTTTCTGCGAAGTCTGATGCGTCGATATCGTCTTCCAGTGATAGTGTGTATGACTCAAGATTATTTTTGCTGAGCCACGCATCAAACTCACCGGGATATCCATAGTCCATCCCGTTAGCTGGCTCAAAATAATCAGGATGAGTCCAAAAACCATATTCATCTCTCTTAACTTCAATTGCTTCCATAATTACCTCACTGTCACATTTTCAAATTTACGATGCCCTACGTTAAACAACGCTACATTTGGCAAGCACACAGATGCGCCTGTTTCTTTCGGCACCCCATCACGCAACTGAATTACCAATTGCGCCAGTACATCAGCAGTTCCGACTTGCTTACGGGCGGTAAGCCTGTCCCACGCTGCGCTAATTTTCATTGCTAACCCTCTATCAGCGTCTTTCTGTGCGAAGAACGCGCCAGTTTTGAGGTATTTACGACGCTTAGCGTTGTCTTTAGCTGCCTTAACGATGATTGTTGTCATTGCTGCGCTCCTCGTTCAGTAAAACCATACGCACGTTTCAGATGATTCATTGCTAACCACCATTTTGTTTTGCAGTGATGAGCAACAGCTTGTTTTGCCACTTCCTTGGCATCCTGAAATTTCTCTTTATCTATTTTCATGGTTACCTCCGGTGAGTGCTTTGGTGGTTAATACAGTCGGGTGACTAAATCCGATCCCGTACTAGTGGAAAGTGGCCTAGGTCGCGGCCATCATCTGCATTAACCCCAAAGCATTCACTTTGGTCTTCCAGACATTCCGGAAGAATTCCCATTCATGTTAAAGAGCGGAGCACTTGGCGGTGGTCTGCGTCGTGCTGTGAGGTAAATTTAAGACTTCTTAAGTCATGGCGCAAGTATTATTTTGAAGAAAACTTAAAATATTTTCTAAGTTATTAAGATGACTTGAAATTTAGGCAATAAAAAACCCAGCTCTTAGGCTGGGTGGTGGGCAGGATTGGGTTAGGGTTAGCGTTTTCGTCTGTACCTGCGGTGCTCGATCATAGTGCCAATGATTCTAATCGCGGTTTCATCGGACCGCATGGTTGGGTAGTCGTCATTCAGCGGGCTTAGCTCGAAAACGTCTGTCCCATTGATAACGCCACGCGGCCTGTATTTTTTGAATACGACTTCATCATCTCCATTCCTGGCTACAACGAAGTCACCAGGAATAGGGGATACATCAGGATCAATAATAACCGTATCACCCTCGGAAAAATCAGGTTGCATTGAGTTGCCTTTTATAACCAGAGCGAAAGCAGATGCCGATAAATCAAGATTGGTCTGCAAAAAGTCAATACCTCCATCTACAGAACGGATGGTACATTCAGCAGTCCATGCTCCGGCTTGAACATAACTAATGACGGGCACAAGGCGAGAGTCAATAGCCGCAAGCTCTACGTTTGATACGGAATCCTCTCCGTACAATATAAATTCAGGAGAGCATTGTAGCTCTCTAGACAACGATATGAGGCTATCTCCGTTTGGACTGGTCTTGTTGTCCTCCCATTGAGATATAGCGCTACCAGACAGCCCTATGCGGCTGCCTAACGATGCCTGTGTTAGTCGCAGATCTTTGCGGCGTCTGCGTATGCGTTGACCGATACTTTCACTCTTCATCATTAAGTAATCTTAAAACCATTTGACTTAAGTTTCCTGCTGGCTGATAATTTAAGAACTCTTAATAAAAAGGAATGTGGACATGCGAAAGCAAGATGTCATTGCCCACTTCGGAAGTGGCAGAGCAGTTGCCAAAGCCTTGGGCATCAGTGATTCAGCCGTATCCCAGTGGAAAGAGTTGATCCCTGAAAAAGACGCCTACCGACTAGAGCTAGTGACAGGTGGTCAACTCAAGCACGAACCGAATTCATACAGACCAGCAGCATAGCTTTATCGCTCTTTAAACCCGCTGAACTCGCTCTGGACGGTCTGGAGCAACAAACAAGTGGCACCCCACGGGATGCCTATGCATTTAAAACAGGAAAATTATTACTGATGGAGCGCGCAAGTACACGCAAGAAGCAGCGAGAAATTAACTCATCGCTCTTGAGCAAGATAGCCCTTATGGGTCAGGCGAAATTCGCTGACCTGATGGGCGTGCATGAATCACAGATTTCACGCTGGAAAGACACGCTGATACCGAAAGTATCTCTGATGCTTGCGGTATTGGAGTGGGGAGTTAACGACGACGAGCTAGCGCATTTAGCTAAGCAAGTTGCTCTGTTGCTCATAAAAAAATCCCCGGTGTGCAAGACCGAGGATTCTCAGATTTCAATGGACTTTTAACTGGATCAATTCACAGGGGTAATTATACATGAAAAGACGTGTATCACACCACACGGCAAACCATAAAAACCTCACACGCTTGGACTTCCTCAACAAAGTCAGCCCTGTTGCCGCTGAAAAGTTGCGAAAGATGCTGGAAGAGAACAAATCGAAGGAGGAGCGCGGTGAGCAACGTAACTAATCTTGCCATAGCTAGAGAGGCTAGGCGGCATCAGGAAACGCCATTTACTGGCGGTAAGGGGTATGCCTTGCTGCACCGTAAAATAATGGAATTGCCATTCTACAGGACGGATTCTGAGGCAGTGCATTTGTGGGTTCACATCATCCTGTCGGCCAACCATGCGCCGGCACTGGTTAACACTGAGTTCGGTGAAGTTCTGGTGCGCAGAGGTGAATTCATTACCGGAAGAGACAAACTTGTCAGGGAGACAGGGGTAAGCTCAGATCGAGTTCAATACCTGCTTAAAAAGTTCATAAAGCTGGGCATGGTTAGCGCTGAGTCGACGAGAAAATTCACCAAACTATTGGTGGTAAAATACGACGAATATCAGCCTAATTTTGTCCCAACAGATTCCCAACAGATTCCCAACGCAAAGCCAGATAGCAGTAGTGCCGTCGGGGATGTTGTCCCAACAGATTCCCAACAGATTCCCACAAACAATGAATTAAATAATAACTCATTAGATAAATCTAATGAGTGTGCATCAGCAGCGGAAAATCAGGAGAAGAAAAAACCTTCCGTATCCTGCCAAGACGTTGTTGATGCTTACCATGAAATCCTGCCAGAAGCTCCAAAAATTCGCCTGCTAAGCGAGAAACGGAAAAACCTGATCCGCACCTTTTGGAAGAAAGCCGGGGTTATCACTCGCAAGCTGGATAACAAGCCTTTCACGATTGAGGCGTGGCGCGAGTATCTGGGGTATATATCGATGAATTGCCGTTGGATGCTGGAGAACCGACCTAACCAGAAAACCGGAACGACATGGCGTAAGCGCGATTTCGAGTTTTACCTGAACGACAACACGTACCTGAAAGTCAGGGAAGGGGGTCATGATGACAATGAACGCTGATTACCTCGTCCCGCCCAGCAGCGTAGAGGCTGAGCAATGCGTGATCGGTAGCCTCATGCTGGATGCGCAGAGCGATCGTGCTCAGAAAGTTTTTTCATTCCTGAAACCTGATGCGTTTTACAACCGCCAGCACGCCGTGGTGTACCGCGTCATGCAGGAAATGAACACCACCCGCCAGACGGTAGACCTGTTAACCGTATCCGATCGACTGGAAAACTCTGGACAAATCGATCTTGTCGGCGGGTTCGCTTATCTGGCAGAACTGAGCAAGAACACACCTGCGGCGGCGAACATAATCGCTTACGCAAACGTGGTGAAAGACAAGGCTGTCGAGCGTTACTGCATTGAGCAGGCCAATCAGATTATCGAAAGCATGTATGCCAGAAACGGATTATCTACGGCGGAAAAAGTTGAAAACTTTCAGGCTATAGCGATGCGTGTTGCTGATAAAACGAAATCCGGAAGGGATCGTGGTGCGGTGCCTTTCATTGATGCGTTCGGGCGCTGGATAGACGTGGTAGACCAGCGCATGAAGGGTGATGCTACAGCTAACGGGTTGACATCTGGCATCCCATCGCTCGATGCAATGCTTGAGCCTAAGCGGATCGTGAAAGGGTCGCTATTCGTCGTCGGTGCAAGGCCAAAAATGGGTAAGACCACGCTCTATCTGAAAATGGCTATCCACTGCGCTACCGAAGAAAACCTACCCGCCATCATGTTCTCTCTGGAAATGCCAGAAGAGCAAATCGTCGAGCGTTCTGTTGCTCAGGTTTCTGGCGTCAGTTCATCAAATTTCTACGTTGATGGCTACGACGACAACCGATTCGCCATGGCTTCTGCTAAAGGTATGTCGCTTGCTCAAAACGGCAATCTCTACATCGACGATACGCCTGGATTATCACTATCCCACATCGTTGCAGAAAGCCGCCGTATCAAGCGCGAGCGCGGCGTAGTTGGCATGATTTTGGTTGACTACCTCACCCTGATGAAAGCTGAAAAAGCAGAGCGTAACGATTTGGCCTACGGGATTATCACTAAAGGGCTAAAGGCGCTGGCGAAAGAGTTGAATTGCGTCGTCGTGCTGCTCACCCAACTTAACCGCGACCTTGAGAAGCGAACCAACAAACGCCCGTTACCGAGCGATTCACGCGACACCGGACAGATAGAGCAGGACTGCGACTACTGGCTGGGTATTTACCGTGAAGGCGCTAACGACGAGAACGCCAATCAGTCAGAAACCGAATTGCTGTTGCGTCTGAACCGGCACGGAGAAACCGGCGTTGTGTTCGTTGAGCAACGTCATGGCGCTGTTTACGACTGCAATCAGGATGCTGAACGCAAGAAGCTCGAGCAGCGAGAAGAAAAACCAAAGTCATACGCCAAAAAAGGTGGCGGTGGCTGGTAGACCGAATAAACAGGAGGAGTGATATGAAGGTCTGGAAATTTCAAAAGCCAGTCTGCCGGCACAGAGACAAGGTGAGGTCATATGCATATATTCGAGCCGAAACACCATGCGAATACAGAGCGATTATGCGAATCATTGCCAGCGGTAAAAACCCCACGCTGAAATTAGCGCCAAAAGGTACTGCGGCCCCAGAGAATTACCGAGCGCAATTCATCATGCATGGGCCGAAAAACAGGAAATACTCATGACTAACGAAATCCCCGGCTGCCGAGCAGACGGCACATGCAAAGAGTGTGAGCAATATAAACAAACAGGAATAGGCGGCGCGAGTTTGTGCGCGAGAAAAGTTAAAGGGGTGAAGAGTGAAAGATAAATCGTGGGTTAAGAAACTATCAGTTGGAGACGTTATTTTACACGAAGAAAGAAACAATCGTGGAGCGTTGCAGGCTCCGGTTGAGATAAAAATAATCAAGATTGGGAGGAAGTACATAACTGGCACGCAAGGTAGATTTCAATTCGTACGGCAGTTCGATATCAACAACTGCTACCCAGATATGAATGCTTACCTAGCTAAAGAAGAACATCGTAAAAAACGGGAAGCCATTAAGAACGCTGTAACAGGGTGGTGTTCGCTTAATGCACTTGAAAATGCTGATATGGCAGACATCAATCGCCTGGTTTTGGCGTTAGAAAAGTGCGGGATTAACGTTGGGTTACCGGAGGGCTTGCAATGAGTGAGTGGATTAAGACAAGCGAGCGGATGCCTGAACGGACGGACACGGTACTGGTCGTTGATGGCGGTATTGAGGTATATCCTGCCACGTTCTATGAGGGTAGTTTTTACGAATATGGCGACACGTTTACACCTTGCCGCATAAGTAACCGACCCACTGGCAACCGCTCCCAGCAACCCCACAGGACTAACCATGATTTACCTGTATTTATCTGAACTAATCGGCTCGCTAATAATCGCGGGCCTTATTTTTGCCCGGAGGATGTGATGTTCAAGTGGCTTAAGAGTTTATTCGCCTGGCGTGGTGATCGGGTTTTAGTTCTATACGGATATCCCGCCAATCACAGAACATGGCTTTGTGTTTATCACTACCGTTGATCTGGTGAGTGGGAGTTTGAATGGGATGATTTGTTCGCAGAAAAAAGAACCGGATCATGGGGTGACTTTAGCGAGTCACTGCTTTTCTCAGAAAAAAATGGAACAGCGACCCCTGATGAGATCAAAGAAGCGAGAAAAATTTGCGCAAAGAGAGGGTATTAGTTATGGGGAAACTAATCAGCATCGGGAAATGCATGGTTGATCCGGAGCAAGTTATCGCAATCGAACCCCATAAGACTGGCTATCACGGCAGCGTATTGGGTGCAAAGATTTCCCTCGCAAACGGAATTGTTGTGTATGAAGAAGGCGCAACACTAGCAGAGGTTAAGGCCAGGATATCGGCAGCACAGGAGGTTAAGCCATGAGCACAGAACAGATGCGCGGTAGTTTTGAATTTTGGTGGGCTGAAGGAAATGTGGGATACCAGTTTAGGAGTGGCTGGGAAGCGTTACGCAGCAGCACGGGCGATGGATACAACGATGAAGATATAGACAGGGAGTGGGAGGCATGGAAGGCAGCATGGTCCGCCAGTCGCGCGGCGCTGGTGGTGACGTTGCCGGATGATCCTTTTTATCCTGATGGCGATATTGACTGTCCGCTTGCCGTAAACCTTGATGATGTTAAGTCTGCCTGCATCGGAGTTGGCATCAATTTGATTGTTGGCGGTGAGAAATGATAGCAGCCAATTACACCGCACATTTTTATTGTGATTGCGATGCTTGCACATCTAAGCAATGGGGATCCCCTGACTTCTATGAATCTGTTGGTGAGTCATGGTCTCAATGTGCAAGAGACGCAAGGAAACGCGGTTGGCGAATAAGCCAAGACAGAATCAGATGTTTTGCTCCGGGACACAAAGTGTGCCGCGCAGCCGGAATAACAGTGAAGGAGGGGTGATGGCGAATCTTCAATTGGCAGTAAATGGCGAATACTTTGACGCAATGATGCGTGGTGATAAAACGGAAGAGTACCGTCTCTGCAACCCGTATTGGTTTAAACGGTTGGTTCGTCACTCAACGGGTGAGCCAAAAAATTTCGACCGCTTAATCATTACCCGCGGCTATCCGCGCAAAGACGATGCAGATCGCCGCATTGATATCCCCTACGATGGCTTTGAAATAAAGACTATCACTCACAAACACTTTGGCGCTGAGCCGGTCAAGGTTTTTGCTATCAAGGTGAATATCGGAGGATAGCTTTGAAACAGGTCTATCACCTAATAGACCAAGCCCGTAAACAGAACGCCATTCAATTTATTCAGCAGTTACCCACCGATTCAGATAAGCCGTTAGTCGTCACTGTCGAAGAAAGAAAGCGCACATTGCCGCAGAACAAAAAAATGTGGCCGCTTCTGAAAGACCTGTCCGAGCAAGTGACATGGTATGGCGAGAAGTACGACGAAGCGGACTGGAAAGACCTGATCACCGCACTTGTAGCAAAAACCAAAAAACAGGAACAGCGAACCGCACCCGGTATCGGCGGTGGCGTTGTCATGTTTGGCGAACGCACAAGCAAGATGAAGGTTAGTCAGATGGTGGAAGTGATTGAGGCTATTTACTGGTTTGGCACAGAGCAGGGCGTGAAATTCAGCGATGCGTCACGACTTGAAATCGAATGGGCTACACGATTCGGAGATAAAAAATTATGAGCACACGAACAATAATCCGTGAGTATTTCAAAACTCACGACAGAGCTACATTTCCAGAAATAAGAATTCATTGCGAGATGTCTGGCTGTGAGCGAAACAACGTCTCATGCGCAGTTCACGACATGCTGAACCGCGGAGAATTAAATCGATCTGGTAAGCGCGGCAATTATCAGTACGTGCCAAGTTTTGATTTGAAGTCAGACATCAAAATGGGGCGTCCGCAGGGTAGGAAAGACAGCGCGCCTCGGCAGCGCAAGAAATCTATCCCATCTAATCCTGTGGCTCGCATCGATCAACTACTGCGGAGTGTGCGGGGATGACAATTCAATCAAACACAGCACCACAGGACAAAGGCTGCTGGAGAACTCCGCCGGAGATTTATGCCGCTCTGAACGCGGAATTTTCATTTGTGGGTGATGTTGCAGCTAGCGACAAAAACCACCTCCACGAAAATTATCTAACTGAGAATGAGGATGCGTTATCTGATGAGAACCCATGGGGAGTAGTTTTCCCAAATGGCTATGTTTTTTGCAATCCTCCCTATTCAGACCCAATGCCGTGGGTAAAAAAAGCTCAGCAAGAAGACTGTTATTTTACTGGGGTAGTTATGCTGGTTCCGGCTGACACCTCTGTGGGTTGGTTTAAGCAGGCTATGAGAGATGTCAGCGAGGTTAGATTCATTACTGGCGGAAGGCTGTCATTCATAAATCAGTCAACTGGCAAGCCAGTTAGTGGAAATAACAAGGGTTCGATGCTGCTGATATGGAATCGGCATCGTCCTGCCGCAAGACAGTTAAGCACTGTGGATCGAGATGTTCTTATGCGCTGCGGCAGGCAATTCATCGAATGGGGTAAAGCAAATGCGCAAGCAGCTTAGCCCGACCCAGAAAGCCATCGACAATCTGATATTCCAGCCAACACGCCGCAGTAGAAACAAGCCAATAAAAATCCCGCCAGCAAGCCAAGTGCAGACATTCGATTATGTCTACGGCCTGCTAACGAGAAAATTTGACCGTATGAGGGGGAGAAATGCTACTGACTCAGCAAGAGATAAGTGACCACCAAAAATCATGCAATCTGCGCTCATGCGTAGTGGGCTACAAGGGTCAATCACTCTGTGCTAATTGCAATGCTGATTTGATTGATGACGAAACTCATGCCTGTGCTGAATGCGCCAGGCTGCTTTTAGAGGGCGAAGTAACTGAGAGAGTGAGAGAGGAAAATGGCGAATCTTAGGAAAGAAGCCAGAGGCCGCGAGTGTCAGGTAAGAATTCCGGGCATCTGTAACGGCAATGCTGAAACCGTAGTGCTGGCGCATTACCGCATGTCGGGGATTTGCGGCACAGGAATGAAGCCAGACGACCTTTTTGGTGCGTGGACATGCTCATCATGCCATGACGAAATAGACCGCCGTACGCGCCTCACAGACGCAGATAGCGCACATCTGGCACACCTAGAAGGTGTAATCAGAACGCAGGCGGTTTTACTGGCGGAGGGAAAGATAAAGCGATGACTGAATATCACCTCAAGTTGCCGTGGCCGCCAAGCCTAAACACCTACTGGCGACACGCACGACACAGGCACTACATCAGCGAGAAAGGCAAAGAATACCGGAAAAGAATCATCCAGATAATCCAGCAGCAAAACCTCGATATCAACACTCCCGCAAGACTGAAAATTTCCATCATCGCCAACGTTCCAGATAAACGACGCCGTGACCTCGACAACCTGCAAAAGGCGGTTTTCGATTCGCTCACACACGCCGGATTCATGCTGGACGACGAGCAGATAGATGATTTCAGGGTAAGGCGGGGCGAGCGAGTGAAGGGCGGCGGTCTGGATATCGTCATCACTGAGCTGGAGGCAGCATGACCACTGATACCGAAAGCGAATTAAGCAATGTCGTCGCTTTTCCGGAAAGGAAAGAAGATATCGCCGACGAATTGGCTATGAGGCGCGAAAGCGGAAAGAAAATTCATTGCCACCACGACGCCGTATGGGTTGATGAAAAAGAGAGAACCCTGCGATGCCGTCGCTGTGATGCTCTGGTTGAGCCATTCAACTACCTGCTTCACCTCTGCGAAACCGAAAACAGATACATGGAGAGCGTTAAATATCTGCGCCGGGAAGAAAATCAGCGCCGGCAGAACATCGAAAAGCTGATTCAGATAGAGAAAAACGCAAAGGCCAGAATCAGAAAGGCCGGATGCAAAGAGCCTCTTCCGCTGTGGCAAAACGAAAGGGTGGAATTATGAAATTGATTAGTTACATCCTGAACCTCTTCACCCCCATCACCCCAACCATCCATCCAACGCATTATCAGTCATGGGATGCCTATCCAGAGCGGAGGAAGAAATGCCAATCGCAGAATTAAACCTGACAAAGGAACAGCACGACTGGATCAACGGATGGTTAGAGTTGTGGGGTGCCTGGGTTTATTCGGGCAGATTGGAAAAACGGCAAAGCAGCGTTATCGCACAATTCATGGAGAGAGTGGAGCCAAGCAGGGTGATGAGTCGGCCCATGTGCAACGATGATGACGGGATGTTGATTTCTCAGGTCGTGGATTCCGTCATGGTCATTGACACAAGGGCTCTCGGTATTCTTCTCAGCTACTACGCTCACGGATCATCTAAGCGAGCAATTGCATCGTACTATCACAAGGCCGCAAGGCCACGCAAAATCGATAAAGGGAGATTGGGTGAAGGGTGGAGAAAGCCATCAGAGGAAACGTGCAGGAAGGAGGTTGCACAAATTCTCAATGCCAGCTTGTTCATTTTGTACGAGCCTCTGCAAAATGCTTTCAAAAGTCGCAAACGTGTAGAGAAAGTCAAACATGTTGCTTGAAAGTGCTTGACATGGTTTACCCATTTACCCATACTTATACCTAAGCTGCCGTTAGTGACTCTTAAGTTGCTGCGGCAGTAGTTGTGGTGAATGCGCAGGCTGATGCGCTTCGAGAGCGTCACGGTGCCGCGAGCCTCTGAAATCGACATGACACCAAAGCTGGGGATCAGCACCGGCCACCACAACCCCATTCAATCCCTGTCAATCGACGGGGATTTTCTATTTCAGGCTGCGCTATTGCGTGGCCTTTTTTATTTCTGCTCACAGCGAGGCTCCCGTGAAAATACCAGAATTTTTGAAAGCGGGGTTCGTTAGCTCATCCCCGTGGCTACTGGCATTGGTTTTCTTGTCATATGCAGGCGCGGAAATTAACTCCCGCATTAATGCCGCTGCATATGCCCTGCCTCGTGCAATCGTTTCGTATGGGCTCACTAACGCCAAAAACGATGATGATGTCATTGCGACTGTTGAGGTATGGAAGCGAGACGCATGGGGTGCGCAAATCGGATCATTGCGCGTTCTCTGCGAAAACGACCGGGATTACGTGAATAGCCTCGGCGGTAATGATGTGGGTGCGCGGGTATGCAGGATTACAAAATGAATGATCAGCCGAGCAATGTAATTACGCAATTTTTTGCTTGGGTGGCAGCCGGGGCTTCTGCGGCGGGAATAGCAACGCAGGATTTTATTTTCATCTTCTTTGGTGCTGTTGGCGCAATCGTCTCTGTTTTTTCATTCATCAGCGGTCGAGTTGATGCATATCGAGAGAGAAAAGAAGAAGAGCGCCGCACTCAACTTCTGGCTGACTATCTGACAAAGAAAAGCCCAGATGCAGAAAGCCTTTCTTCGGTGACCGAGGTCATGAAGAGGATTAGTGAATGAATCCCTCTCTACGAAAAAAGATTGCCGGCGCAGCCGCAGGCGGTGCGATTGCTATCACCACAGTGTTAATTCAGTGGCACGAAGGCGTTCGCTATACCCCATATTACGATGTGGTTGGTGTGCTCACTGTTTGTTACGGGCACACTGGCTCCGACATCATCCCAGCGAAGAAATACACCCAAGCCGAATGCGATGGTCTTTTAGCGAAAGACATTGCACCTGCCGCCGCTGCTGTAGAGAAAGCCGTCAAGGTTTCGATGACCGATATGCGTAAAGCTGCGCTTATCTCCTTCACCTACAACGTAGGAGCTGGCGCTCTGAATCGCTCAACGATGCTGCGCAAGCTTAATGCCGGTGACACCTCCGAAGCCTGTGACGAGCTAAAGCGCTGGGATAAAGCTGGCGGTAAAGTCTGGCGCGGATTAACTGACCGTAGGGCGGTGGAGCGTGAACTATGCCTGGCTGGGAGGTAAATATGACAGCGATATGTTTATTTTGCGCAGTGCTCCTGGCATTAAACGGCTCTGATGGTTGGGGTTGGTTTTTGTTTGCCGCGTGGCTGCTGTCATGAAGCCCTATCTCTACGCCGCTCTCGTTGCGTTGCTGGGCCTGCTGTCATTCGGCGTCTACTACTACCACGACGCATACAGTGATAAAGAGAAAGACCTCAAAGCGGCAGAGCGGAAACAACAGCAGGCTGAAACCATCGCTGGAAATGTGATCCAGTCAATGCGCATATTCAACTCAATAACACGGTCTAACGCAGATGCAAAACAGCAGATACAGCAGCGGTCGGAAACTACTGTGGTTTACATCCGTGAAAAATTATCGGCCGATGAATGTGCTATTCGGCATATTCCTGATGATGTTGTTAACCGGCTGCGAGAGCACACGGACAGAATACGTAATAGCTCCAGTAGTGCCGATCCCCGCTGAACTTCTACAGGACTGCCCTGCACCTGATATTCCATATCGAATGACCTATGGCGAAAGCGTAACGCTGAATGAAGAACTGCTGACCGTTATCGAGAAGTGTAACGCTGACAAGAAAAGCATTCGGCAAATCGAAGAATCCCGAACCACTGAACCGGCAATACGTCCGTGAGCAATGCTTAAGGCAATCACATGAAATATCTATCGGGCATCGTTATTGATGCCATCATAATTCTTTCTCTGCTGTTCGGCACTCTCTATGCAATTGATGGAATGACAAACATAGGTTACTTCGCAGGATGGTTGTTCGGAACTATTAATCTTATTGGCTTCTCTGTGACATCTATACGTGAGAGTACAGAGAAAAAATACACGCATGAGCCTTTAATCTGGCGAATCTATGACGCCGCTACCGATATTGCCTATGTAGTTTTTGCTGTGTACTCAGGATGGTTTGTGCTTGCGACAGTGTACGCGCTACAGGGTATCTGCAAGGCGCAATTCAAATCTGAGCAAGAGAAGCGACTTGCCGATGAAAAGCATTCCCCCGACAAGGAATCAGATTGTGCAACACCAACGAGGTGATCCACATCTTGACGGCCCGGAACTAGACGGGAAGTGGCTGCGCAACTCTGTGAAGAAGTGGCAAGGCTGCGAATAAACCAACATTAACTAAAGGTGAAACGATGAATTTCGGACAAGCACTTGAAGCCGTTAAGAGCGGTGCGAAGATTTACCGTGAAGGCTGGAATGGCAAAGGCCAGTTCGTTATCAAAGCTGGCGGTTACACGGTAAGCGAGGCTCACCCCGGTTCTGATTATGCTAAAGCTGGCATTACTGGTGAATTCACCATTCAGCCACATCTCGACCTGAAAAACGCGCAAGGCCACATGCAACCGGGTTGGGTTCCATCACAAGGTGATTTGTTTGCCGAAGATTGGCTGGCAACGCCTGTTTGATTTATAAAATTCTGCAAATGCTGCCTTACTGGTGGCATTGACAGAGTTTTATATAGATATCCCACCATGCCGGTATCCCGTATTACGGGGCCGGTATTTTTATTTGTAGAGGATTGTTCTGTTATGGGCAATGTTACGCGTCTAGGAATTGAAAAGCGATTCCCTGTCAATCTGGAATTACTGAATCGCCTGGAGTCGGTGATATATGACTATGACGGGGAAATCAGTTTGTGCGAAGCGCTGGGAGTTATCGAGCTACTGAAGCATGGGTTAATCGAAGCGCAAAAGAAATCAGAGGAAACCAAATGACCGCAATCACAGAATTAACAGACGTTCAGCAAATGAATCTGGAACTGCTGCGCCTTGTGCAATCTGACACCGCAGCGGCAGAGAAGGCCATTGCATTTGTTGCTGGCATTAAGCTGAATTACGAGCTGTTCAAAGATCAGTACACACCGGCATCGACTGAACAAACGCCTTTGGCCCGTGCCGAAAAGGCTATTCGCGAGGCTAAAGAAGCGCTGACACTATTTGGATGAGGGAATGATTATGGCGATTGATAAAAAAGGCAAGAAGCCTTCTCCGAAAAACGACCCAACAAAACCTGATGGAATTCGCGGCGTAAAGAAAAAACCGAAACCGAAAGGGAAGTGAAAATTATGGCAGCACCGAAGGGCAATCGATTCTGGGAGGCCCGTAGCAGTCATGGGCGTAATCCCAAATTTGAATCGCCCGAGGCGCTATGGTCAGCCTGCTGTGAGTATTTCGAATGGGTTGAAGCCAACCCATTGTGGGAAATGAAAGCGTTCGCATATCAGGGTGTAGTAACTCAAGAGCCTATCGCAAAGATGCGAGCTATGACGCTAACCGGGCTATGCATTTTTCTCGATATCACTCGGCAAACATGGGGAACCTTCCGCGTAATGGAAGGCTTTTCTGACGTCACCACACGAGCAGAAGAGATCATCTACGACCAGAAATTCTCCGGCGCTGCTGCTGACCTACTCAACGCCAACATCATTGCCCGTGACCTGGGCCTCAAAGAACAGTCGCAGGTTGAAGACGTGACACCTGATAAGGGAGATCGCGGCAAGCGGCTTTCTCGAATTCAGGAGCTTCTACGTGGCAAACGCAGCGACGATTGATATCGATGAGCTAACAGAAGACGAGCAGATAGAATTGCTCGAATTACTGGAAGAGGAAGAGAACTACCGCAAAACCCATCTGCTTTACGAATTCACTCCATACAGCAAGCAACGAGAGTTTATCGACTCTGGGCATGATTACCCTGAAAGATGCTTTATGGCTGGCAACCAGTTGGGGAAATCCTATACCGGTGGCGCAGAGGTGGCCTTTCATCTCACCGGGCGCTATCCCGGCACGAAAGGTTATCCAGATGATGGACTGTATGGAGAAGAATGGAAGGGTAAGCGCTTCTATGAACCGGTTGTATTCTGGGTAGGTGGCGAGACTAACGAGACAGTAACGAAGACGACGCAGCGCATTCTGTGTGGTCGTATCGAAGAGAACGATGAGCCCGGCTACGGATCAATCCCGAAAGAGGACATCATTAGCTGGAAGAAGTCGCCATTCTTCCCCAACCTTGTCGATCACCTGCTCGTTAGACACCACGCCGCCGATGGTGTTGAAGATGGCATGTCTATCTGCTACTTCAAGCCGTACTCACAAGGTCGCGCCAGGTGGCAGGGTGACACGATACACGGCGTATGGTTTGACGAAGAGCCGCCGTATCCCATCTATAGCGAAGGCCTGACGCGTACAAATAAATATGGCCAGTTCTCTATCCTGACGTTTACGCCGCTCATGGGTATGTCTCAGGTTGTAGAGAAATTCATCAAAAACCCCAGCAAGGCTCAGAAGATGGTCAACATGACTATCTATGATGCCGACCACTACAGCGACGAGCAGAAAGAGCAGATTGTCGCCTCTTACCCAGAACATGAGAGAGAAGCCCGTGCGCGTGGCATCCCGACAATGGGCAGCGGGCGAATCTTCCAGATACCGGAAGAAACCATCAAGTGTCAGCCGTTCGAATGCCCTGATCACTTCTACGTTATCGACGCTCAGGATTTCGGATGGGATCACCCGCAGGCTCACATCCAGTTATGGTGGGATAAAGACGAGGATGTTTTCTACCTCGCTAGAGTATGGAAGAAATCAGAAAACACGGCAGTTCAAGCATGGGGAGCTGTCAAAGCATGGGCGAATAAGATACCTGTCGCATGGCCCCATGACGGACATCAGCATGAGAAGGGCGGCGGTGAGCAACTCAAAAAGCAATACGCTGATGCTGGATTCGCCATGCTTCCAGATCACGCAACATTCCCTGATGGCGGAAACTCTGTCGAGTCAGGGCTGATAGAGCTTCGCGACCTGATGCTTGATAGCCGGTTCAGGGTATTCAACACCTGCGCACCGTTCTTTGAAGAGTTCCGTCTCTATCACCGCGATGAGAACGGGAAGATAGTAAAAACCAATGATGACGTGTTAGACGCCGTTCGCTACGGCTACATGATGCGTCGTTTTGCCAAGCTGATGCGTGACATCAAGAAGCCGAAAGAAAAGAAAATTCCCGCACCGATTAAACCAGTTTCCCGAGGAAGATAATGGCTGATAACGAAAGCAGGCTGGAGAGCATTCTGTGTCGCTTTGACGCAGACTGGACAGCCGGAGATGAAGCCAGAACCGAGGCAAAGAACGACTTATTTTTCAGTCGGGTGAGCCAATGGGACGACTGGCTAACGCAGTACACAACCTTGCAGTATCGCGGACAGTTCGACGTGGTTCGCCCGGTGGTTCGTAAGCTGGTTGCAGAGATGCGCCAGAATCCTATCGATGTTCTGTACCGACCGAAGGACGGCGCTAAGCCAGACGCAGCGGACACACTCATGGGGATGTACCGCACCGACATGCGGCATAACTCAGCAAAGATAGCCGTTAACGTTGCTGTGCGTGAGCAAGTCGAAGCCGGTGTTGGCGCATGGCGCATCGTCACGGAGTACGAAGACCAAGACCCGACCAGTAACAACCAGATTATCCGCCGCGAGCCCATTCACTCAGCCTGTTCATGTGTCATCTGGGACAGTAACAGCAAGCAGATGGACAAGAGCGATGCTCGTCACTGCACGGTCATCCACTCGATGAGCCGTAACGGGTGGGAAGATTTCGCAGAAGATCATGACCTCGACGCAAGCAATCAACCGAGCTTCCAGAGCCCAAACGATTGGGTATTCCCTTGGCTGACGCAAGACACGATTCACATCGCTGAATTCTATGAAGTGGTGGAGAAGAAAGAGACTGCGTTTATCTATCAGGATCCGCTAACAGGCGAGCCCGTAAGCTACTTCAAGCAAGATATCAAGGATGTTATCGACGAACTTGCTGAACGCGGCATGGTGAAGATTGCAGAGCGCAAGATTAAGCGCAAGCGTGTGTATAAAACACTGCTCTCATGCACTGACATCTACAAAGATAAGCAACTGATCGCCGGTGAGCACATCCCCATCGTACCGTGCTATGGCGAGTGGGGATTCGTTGAGAGCAAGGAAGTGTATGAGGGCGTCGTTCGCCTGACAAAAGACGGGCAGCGCCTGCGCAACATGATCATGTCTTTCAATGCCGATATTGTTGCTCGCACGCCGAAGAAGAAGCCTATCTTCTGGCCTGAGCAAATCCTCGGCTACGAGCACATGTATGACGGTAACGACGATTACCCGTATTACCTGCTGAATCGCACGGATGAAAACAACGGTGACTTGCCAACTCAGCCCATCGCATACATGGAGAATCCAGAGGTTCCACAGGCTAATGCCTACATGCTGGAAGCGGCAACCAATGCAGTGAAAGAGGTTGCCACTCTCGGCGTGGATGCGGAGGCGGTTAACAGTGGTCAGGTTGCATTCGATACTGTTAACCAGTTGAACATGCGTTCCGACATGGAAACGTATGTGTTTCAGGACAACCTGGCTACAGCCATGCGTCGTGATGGGGAGATTTATCAATCCATCGTCAACGATATCTATGACGTCCCCCGCAACGTGACCATCACACTGGAGGATGGCAGCGAGAAAGATGTTCAGTTGCTGGCTGAAATGGTTGACCTGAGCACCGGACAGCATGTGGTGATGAATGACATTCGTGGCCGCTATGAGTGTTACACCGATGTTGGGCCGTCATTCCAGTCAATGAAACAACAGAACCGCGCTGAGATTTTGGAATTGCTCGGCAAGACGCCACAGGGAACGCCTGAATATCAGTTGCTGCTGCTCCAATACTTCACGTTATTGGATGGCAAGGGTGTTGAATTGATGCGCGACTATGCCAACAAGCAACTAATCCAGATGGGAGCCAAACGACCAGAGACGCCAGAAGAACAGCAATGGTTTATTGAGGCGCAACAGGCGAAACAAGGGCAGCAAGACCCAGCAATGGTTCAGGCTCAAGGTGTATTGCTGCAAGGTCAGGCTGAGTTGGCTAAGGCCAACAACCAAACGCTTTCACTGCAAATCGATGCCGCTAAGGTCGAGGCGCAGAATCAGCTTAACGCTGCGAAAATCGCAGAAATCTTCAACAACATGGATCTCGATAAACAAGCTGAGTTTAGAGAGTTCCTCAAAACAGTTGCTTCATTCCAGCAAGGCCGCAGCGAAGATGCTCGCGCAAATGCTGAGTTACTTCTCAAGGGTGATGACCAGACGCATAAGCAGCGTATGGATATTGCCAACATCCTGCAATCGCAGAGACAAAATTCACCTTCCGGCAGCGTAGCCGAGTCACCTCAATAAGAGAGAGTTAATCATGTCCGACACCACCGAAATTCAGGAAACTGAAGGCCAACCCCTGCCTGTCGATAACGCGGCGGAAACCGCAGTCGATACAGCGTCAAATGCCAACGACGCACAGTCGCAGGATGCAGGCTTTGAGATTGTCCTGAAAGACGATGAGAGCAAGCCTAAACAAGACCCGGCAACCAATGCGCAATTCGCGCAGCGCCGCCTTGAACGCAAGCGCCAGCGAGAGCTTGAGCAACAGGCGGAGGCAGTAAAGCGCGGTGAATTGCCGGAGAACTTACGGGTAACTCCTGAATTACCAGCCCAGCCCAGCGCAAACGACTTCTTCTCTGACGAAGCGCTAGCTAAGTACAACTTTGACCAGAATCAGGCGCTCGCAGCCTTTCAACAGGCTAACTCCGAGTGGCAGATTAAGGCCATGGATGCACGCAGCAATGCGGTAGCAGAACAGGGCAAGAAAGTTCAGGAGTACACCCAGCAGTCAGCGCATTACGTCGAAGCGGCCCGTAAACATTATGACGCAGCGGAAAAACTCAACATCCCTGACTATCAGGAGAAAGAAGACGCATTCATGCAAATTGTCCCGCCGCAGGTCGGTGCGGACATCATGCGCCTCTTCCCCGAGAAATCCGCCGCGCTCATGTATCACCTGGGAGCCAACCCAGAGAAAACCCGCCAACTTTTGGCGATGGACGGACAGCTTGCACTGATTGAATTGGCCCGACTATCAGACCGTTTAACTCTCAAGCCTCGCGGGACTCAGGTTTCCTCCGCGCCTCCGGCTGACCAATCCATTGCAGGTGATGTGGCGTCGGCTAACACCGATGCAATTCGTCGGCAAATGGAAGCGGCGGCAAGCAAAGGCGACACGGCAGCCTATCGCGCACTCAAGGCAAAACTTAATAAAGGATCACGATAATGGCTTTGAATGAAGGTCAAGTAATCACGTACATGGTCGATGAAATCATTGAGACCGTGGAAAATCTCACCCCGATGGCGCAGCGTGTCGGTAAATATTCACCGCCGGCTGGCGATATGCAGCGCTCCCAGAACACCGTATGGATGCCTCTGGAGCAAGAAGCGCCAACCATGCAGGGCTGGGATCTGACCGGTCAGGCTACTGGCATTCTGGAGCTTTCCGTTAAATGTAACATGGGAGTTCCTGATAATGACTTCTTCACCCTCCGTGCCGATGATGTTCGTGACGAGCGTTCGCTGCGCCGCCGCATTAAGGCATCTGGTCAAAAACTCGCTAACAACGTTGAAACAGCCGTTGCTAAACAGGCGGCAGAGATGGGCTCCCTCGTTGTTACTAGCGCAAGCCCTATCGGTTCATCCACTACCGGGTGGGACTTCATCTCAGAGGCAGAAGAGTTGATCTTCTCTCGTGAATTGAACCGCAGTTCTGGACTGTCTTTCTTCTTTAACGGTAAGGATTATCGTGGCGCTGGTCAGGATTTGACGGGCAAGGACTTTTTCGGGCGCATTCCTGAGGATGCATATAAAACTGGCACCATTCAGAAGCAGGTTGCTGGTTTCAATGATGTTCTCCGCTCTCCGAAAATGCCACGGTTGACAGCATCAACTGCAACAGGGATTACCGTTAGCGGCGCACAGAAATTCCAGCCACAGGCATGGGTTGCTGACACTGACGGCAACCGCGAAAACGTTGATAACCGCGTCGCTACTGTTGTGTTGTCCTCAACAACCGGCTTCAAGCGCGGAGACAAAATCAGCTTTACCGGCGTTAAGTTTCTTTCGCAGATGGCTAAAAACGTGCTGACGCATGATGCCACCTTCTCGATCACCCGCGTAATCGACGCCACTCATGTTGAAATTACGCCGAAACCAATCGCCCTGGATGATACCGCACTGACGAAAGAGCAATTGGCTTACGCCAACGTCAACACATCGTTAGCCAATACGATGACGGTGAATATCCTGAACACCACTACGGCAGAAACGAACGTTTTCTGGGCTGATGATTCCATTCGCTTGGTATCACAGCCGATCCCAATCAACCATGAGCTGTTTTCTGGCATGAAAACCCAAAGTTTCAGCATTGATAGCGTTGGGCTGAATGGTGTTGTCGCCTATCAGGGTGATATCAACACCTTTGCGGGGAAATGCCGCATCGCGCTGTGGTATGCGCCTACCGCAGTTCGTCCGGAAGCGATTGGTGTTGGCTTGGCAAGCCAAGCGTAATCACCCTCACTCTATGGGGCTTCGGCCCCTTTTTTTCGGAGAATCACATGTCAAACATGGTATTTCGCCACGGCGAGAGCAAGAAGTGGAAGGGGGTTGGTTACGACTGGGAAATTGTCAGCGACGATGAGTTGCAAGAGTTTATCGATGCTGGATGGTTTGCGCATCCCGATGAGTTGTTGAATGCTCCTGCTGAGCCTGAGCCTGAGCCTGAGCCTGAGCCTGAGCCTGAGCCTGAGCCTGAGCCTGAGCCTGCTCAACGCAAGAAGCCGGGGCCAAAGCCTAAGGCGGTGAGTGATGCTGATAGCAACTAAAGGTGATCTGGTCAGGGCTGCATTGCGTAAGTTGGCGATCGCCTCCAATGCCACCCTGACCGATGTTGAGCCGCAGTCAATGCAAGATGCGGTAGACGACCTCGAAACAATGATGGCGGAATGGTATCAGGATGGTAAAGGCATAATCACCGGCTATGAGTTCGCCGACATGGATAATCTGCCAGCAGAAGGCGATGACCACGGTTTACGCTCAAGCGCCGTGAGCGCCGTTTATCATAACCTGGCTTGCCGAATCGCTCCTGATTACTCACTCGAAGCCACCGCAAAAATCATCGCCATTGCTAAATACGGCAAGGAATTGCTCTATAAGCAGACCGCGATTGAGCGCTCAAAACGCGCACCTTACCCAAGTCGTATGCCGATTGGCAGCGGCAACAGTCTTGCCACGCTGAACGGCTGGCATTACTTCCCCGGAGAGAAGCCCGATGCCGATACAACAACTCCCCCTGATTAAGGGTGTTGGCAAAAACTTCCGCGATTCTGACTATGTTGATCTGCTACCGGTCAATATGCTTGCTACACCCAAGCAGGTGCTCAACAGTAGCGGATATTTGCGCTCATTCCCCGGCATAGACAAGCGTTCTGATGTTGCAGGAGTATCGCGTGGGGCAATGTTTAACACCGCTCAGAATGCCGTATATCGCGTTTGCGGCGGTAGTCTGTATCGCGGCGCGTCGGTGGTAGGTTCGGTGTCTGGCTCGGGCAGGGTTAGCATGGCGGCAAGTCGCACGTCTCAGGCGGTCGGCGTTGGCGGTCAGTTGGTGCTGTATCGCTACGATGGGACCGTCAAGACGATGGCTAACTGGCCCGTATCGAGCACCTATACGCAATATGACCTTGGCTCTGTGCGCGACGTTACCCGGCTGCGTGGTCGTTATGCATGGTCGAAAGATGGTACGGATTCATGGTTTATCTCCGACCTTGAAGATGAGTCGCATCCTGACCGCAACAGCGCAGAGTACCGGGCAGAATCCCAGCCTGACGGGATTGTTGGTATGGGTACGTGGCATGATTTCATCGTCACGTTCGGCACGTCAACGATTGAGTATTTCTCCCTGACTGGCGCTACCACTGCTGGCGCTGCGTTGTATGTGGCTCAGCCATCGCTGATGGTTCAGAAGGGTATTGCTGGGACATACTGCAAAACGCCTTTCGGTGACTCTTTCGCATTCATCAGCCATCAATCTACTGGTGCGCCGTCTGTGTATGTCATTGCGTCAGGGCAGGCGTCAGTAATTGCTACCGCATCAGTGGAGAAGGTTCTGCGGGGATACGCGGCGGCGGAGTTAGCTACCGGCGTGATGGAGTCGATACGCTTCGACGCTCACGAACTGCTGATTATCCATCTTCCACGCCATGTGCTCGTGTTCGACTCGGCAGCCAGCCAGAACGGGCCACAGTGGGCCATCCTGAAAACTGGCCTGCTTGATGACGTGTACCGTGGCATTGACTTCATGTTCGAAGATAACACGATCACTTGCGGCGATAAGCTGGAAGCGGTGACCGGTCAGTTTAATTTTGCGTCATCTGCTCAGTATGAAAAGCAGCAAGAGCACCTGTTGTTCACTCCGCTGTTCAAGACAGATAACGCCAGGGTGTTTGATTTCGAACTGGAATGCAGTACCGGTGTTGCTCAAATCGCTGACCGCCTGTTTCTGTCTGCAACAACGGACGGAATCAACTACGGCCGCGAGCAGATGATTGAGCAGAACGCGCCATTCGTATACGACAAGCGTATTCTATGGCGTCGTGTCGGCCGCATCCGCAAAAACATTGGCTTCAAGGTGCGAGTCATAACAAAAGCCCCTGTAACCCTATCAGGATGTCAAATCAGGGTGGAATAAATGGCAGATCCATCACTAAATGTACCCGTATCGGTACGGGCGCAGAGCATCAACTCAACTTTACTACCGCCAATATTTTCCCAGCCTTACATGCTCTATGTCATCCAGCAGGCTACGGACGCCAGTAATGTGGCGGGCAAGGCCAATCAGGCCGGAGCAGGAGCGTATGAGGCGCAAGTTAAGAATGACGAGCAGGACATCATTCTGGCTGATCATGAAGTTAGGCTTGACGCTGCCGAGGAAAAGTTAGCCGATCACGAAACAAGAATTACTGCAGCAGAAGCAACGCTTGTTGATCATGAGGCGAGAATTACCTCGGCGGAGGCAACAATCGCGCTTCACACAACGCAGATTGCAGCAAACACCGCGCAGATAGCCAATCACGAAACCAGAATCACCACGCTTGAGACGAATTTTGCAGCATATCAGGCGTACATGAACCGGCAAAAATCTGAGGTGGTTTACTCTGGCGTCTCGCTTGTCATCCCAACCACATCAACAAACTTGCTGACCTTGCTCGGAACCCTGACCCCGACAAGCGGCACGCTATTGCCGTTCTTTGACGTGGCTGCCGGGCGTATGAAAGCGCTGAACAAGTTCAAAAACCTGAGCTTCAAGATCAACCTGCGCGGCACTTACACATCTTCATCCGGCAACCGCTCGATGCAGATAACCTTTGGCACAACCGTACCTGACACGATTGTTGTTAGCCGTGACTCTGCTACGACCATTGATGACGTGTTCATAAACACCTTTTTCGCTGTCGATGAGGGTGACGACATCGTGTCACCCGGCATCACGATGATGATCAAGGCCAACGGAAGCACGTTCACAGCCACACAGATAAAGATCATCGCCACTCAGTGAGGCGCTTCATGATTTCATTTAAGCCAACGCGTAACATCGACTTGATTGAAGCGGTGGGTAATCACCCTGACATCATCGCGGGGAGCAATAACGGCGACGGATACGATTACAGGCCGGAATGCAGATATTTCGAGGTCAATGCGCACGGCCAGTTCGGCGGCATCGTCTACTACCACGAGATTCAGCCGCTAGCTTTCGATTGCCACGCAATGTATCTGCCTGATGCTAGAGGGTTTAGCAAAGATATCGGGCTGTCATTCTGGCGCTTCATTCTGTCGGAAACCAATGTTCAATGTGTCACTTCATTTGCTGCTCGCAAGTTCCGTCACGGGCAAATCTACTGCGCCATGATCGGATTAAAGCGCATCGGAACCATCAAGAAATACTTCAAAGGCGTTGATGACGTCACCTTCTATTCAGCCACTCGCGAAGAACTAACCGACTTCCTCAATCACGGGAGATAACCATGCTATACGCATTTACGCTGGGCAGAAAACTGCGCGGCGAAGAACCATTTTGTTTTGAAAAAGGCGGGAAGGGGGGCGGTGGAGGAGGTGATGCACAAGCTCAAGCGCTAAACAATTCAACTGCCTTACAGCGGGAGCAATGGCAGACGGTGATGAATAACCTTGCCCCTTTCACTCCACTGGCTCAGCAATATGTATCACAACTACAAAACCTATCAACACTAGATGGGCAAAATAGCGCCCTTAATAGTTATTACAATTCAGATCAATACAACCAAATGGCGAATCAAGCCAGGTATCAAAACCTCAATGCGGCAGAGGCCACTGGTGGCCTTGGCTCAACTGCCACCAGCAATCAATTGTCAGCAATTGCTCCATCTCTTGGGCAAAGTTGGCTATCAGGGCAGATGAATAACGCACAAAATCTTGCAAATATTGGCCTTGGAGCATTGCAGGGTCAGGCTAACGCGGGGCAAAACTATGCAAACAATGTTTCGTCCCTATATCAGCAACAGGCTGCACTGGCGGCGGCTAATGCAAATAGCCCATCTGCTCTTCGTTCTGGTATTGGTGGCGCTTTTGGCGGGGCTGCTTCAGGGGCCGCACTTGGTAGCGTCATACCTGGTCTAGGCACTGGAATTGGAGCCGCCATTGGCGGCGGTCTTGGGTTGCTTGGCGGTCTTTTTTGAGGTGAATAATGGCTACTACCCAACCGTGGACGTCTGGAGGGGCCTTACTGGCAGGGATTGGTAATAATAATCCAAATGCCCCGCAAGCGAATGATATTAATACGACGCTTGCGCTCATTGAAAGAAGTAATGAGATACAAAGGTCTGGAGCAAATAACCTTGGGCTGCAAGCCTTACAGGGACTAACAGGAGTTGCTCAAGCATACAAGCAAAACCAGCAAGCTGAGCGTCAGAAGGCATTCCAGCAGGAGTACGGCAACGCTTTTAAATCTGGCGACCGTAGCGCCATGCGTGATTTAGCAGCTAAATACCCTGACCAGTTTGAGAACGTACAGAAAGGTATGGGCTTCATTGATGATGACCACCGCACAACGATGGGTAATCTTGCGATGAATGCGCAGTTGGCCGCGGGACAGGGGCCGGAAGCATTCGGCAGCTTCCTGAAAAGCAATGCTACCGAACTGAACCGCGTCGGCGTAAATCCGGCTGATGTCGGGCAGACCTACCAGCAAAACCCGCAAGGTGCATCTGACTTATTCGGCAATCTGGCTATGTTCTCGCTGGGGCCAAAAGAGTATCTGGATGTGCTGGATAAGCGCGAAGGGCGTGCGCTTGAGCATTCTCAGCAGCAAGTAACAATACGCGGTCAGGATTTGACGGCAGAAACTGCTCGGAGAGGGCAGGATATAAGTCGTGCCAATGCTCTCACTGCCGCATACGCTCCAACATCTGCCATGCAGAACTACACGCAGTATGCGCAAATGCTTAAAACAGATCCCGGGGGGGCCAAAGCGTTTGCACAGGCGGCAGGAATAAAGCCTGAGCAGAATAAATTGTTTAAAGTTGAAACGATGCCTGATGGTTCGGTGATGAAATACTATGCCGATGGCACGGAAGAAAGGGGAAAGATTACCGATCCAATAACTGATCCAAATATGCGCAAGCCATTAACTGTAAGGGAAGCTGACGGAATACTCAGTAAAGCATCAGAAGGCTCAAAACAAGCCGCTGGGTTCGCCATGCGTGTTGAAGATGGGCTATCTGGGATGCGTCAGCTTGTAGATTCTGGGCAAGTAAGCCCTCAGAGGGCGGCATTTATTGCCGCTAGGCTTGGAGATGGCATGATCGCAAATAATGCATTATCCCCGGCTGAGCAATCTTATTTGCTCAACGCCAGGGATACTGTGAATGCCATTTTGCGCAAGGATACTGGCGCAGCCATAACCGAGGCAGAAACAAAAGAATATGCAAACCTGTATCTACCTCAGCCAGGTGAAAGTGATGCCGCGTTGAAGGTGAAGAACAGGAAACTGGAAAATCGATTTAAAACCTTCCGTGGTGAATCTGGATTGTCATATGAAGCAATGAAGGTGTCATCGAAAGCATATGATGCACAGGACGCAGCGCAACAACAAGCTCAGCAGCGGCAGCCTCAGCAAATGGCACAGCAGCCACAGGCTCAACCAAGGCAGGCTCCAGCAGCAGCAATTCAGGCTCTGCAAAATAACCCAGCATTAGCTCAACAGTTTCAGGCGAAATATGGATACCTACCATAAGGCGGAGTGATGGCTAATTTTTTCGATCAGTTTGATGAGCAACAACTTACGCCGGGAATGATGCAGCCAGGTAATATTGATCTTCATAATAGGCCAATTGTCAGAAATTCAGATGGTAGCATCAGCACTGTTCGCAGCATGTCAGCGAATTTCGACGGGAGAGAGGTTCTTATCCCTACCGTTACTGATGACGGTAGGGTGATGTCAGATGATGAGGCTATTGATAATTATCTGCGTACCGGACGGCATTTGGGGATGTTCAGCACGCCAGAGGCTGCAACCGCTTATGCTGAATCACTGCATGACCAGCAGGCGGTAGAATACTTACCACAATCTCAGCAGCAGTTATCAAACTTTTTTGACCAGTTCGACAATCCTGAACAGCAGACGCAAGCCATGCCGAATCAACCGCAAGGAAGGAGTTTGGCACAAAATGCGCTACTTGGCGTGTCAGAAGCTGGCGGTGCTATCGCACAGGCCGCTGTTGATACCGCGAATATAGCACCGATGGTTGCTGATGCGTTCAGCAGTGCTGCTGCGTGGGCTGCTGGGAAATTTGGCCTGAGTGATGGTACATATAAACCTGCGCCGCGCCTGTCACTTCCCGAAGGAGTTGGCCCGCAGACGCAAGCCGGACAGATTGCCGCAGATGTGTTGCCATTCCTTATTAACCCGGCGGCTAAAGCTGTTCCCGCCGGGGTTGGGCTGGCCGATCGCGGGGCTAATCTCGCGGCTCGTCTTGGTGCTGAAAGCTTAGTCGGCTCTGCAGCACAGAACAGCGGAAATCAAAACATTGAGCAGGCAGCCACCGGAACGTTACAGGATTTAGGGATTAATGCTGGCATAGGCGGCTTGGTTCGCGGTGTTGGTAATGCTGTCGGTGCAGGGTATCGCGCGGCCCGAGGAGTTATCGAGCCGGAAGCGCAACAGGCGATTCGCTTTGCTGAACAAAACAATGCCCCATTGCTGACAAGTGACATAATCACACCGGGGACGTTTGCGGGTAATTCTGCCAGAGCACTGGGTGAGAAAATACCTGTTACGGGAACTGGATCCGTGCGCCGTGCTCAGCAGGAATCACGTAATCAGCTTGTGCAGCGGTACGCGGAGAAATTCAACGCTGCCGCACCGGAAGAAATAGTGCAAAGCTTACAGCGTCAAACGAGCAAGATTAAGCAGGCTGCGGGCCAGCGATTGAGCCAGGTTGATGATGCTATGCGTGGTGTTGGCACAATACAGCCAACTCAGGCCATTACCGCTATCGATAACGAGATCAACCGCCTGTCACGCCTTGGCGGCGCAGCAGATTCGCAGACTGTTAGTAAGTTGCAGACGTACCGTGACGAGCTAGCGAATGGCACTGACTTTAGTCTACTGAGAGACCTGCGCACGCAGTTCAGGCAGGATGTGAAGGGCGATCGTGTCGCGTGGCCTAATCAGTCACAGGCAGCGGTTAATCGCGTGTACGCAGCGATGACTAATGATGTTAATCAGGCCGTTACCGACAATCTCGGAGCTCAGGCGGCAAATAGGTATAAACAGGCGAATGCTGTTTATGCTAACGAAGCGCAGTTAGTCAACAATACCCGGTTAAAAACCGTCTTGCAGCGTGGCGAGTTAACGCCAGAAGTTGCTAATAACCTGCTATTCAGCAACAAGAAAAGCGAGATTCAGCAACTTTACCGGTCTCTCGATAACCGAGGCAGAATCGCAGCCCGCGCGTCTGTCATCGGTAAGGCTTACGAGAAATCCGGTGGCAGCCCTGACAAGTTCCTTAATGAGATAAACCGCCTGTCAAATCAGACGGGAATCCTCTTTAAAGGAGCTGACCGCCAATATCTCAATGGATTGAATACCTATCTGGATCAAACGAGAAGGGCAGCAAGAGCCGGGGCAGTAACGCCCACCGGGCAGGAACTGATGCAAATATCAGTACCAACCGGATTGTTCGTTGGTGGACTGCCTGCGCTTGGTGCTGGGTTAAGCTATGGTGCAATGGCACGCGCGTATGAAAGTAAAGTTGTGCGTAACTCTATGCTAAGGCTGGCCAACACACCCAAAAACAGCATGGCTTTCGAGAGGAATCTTGAAGCTGTTAATCGGGCGGTGTCGGCGGCATTGCAAGGCGGTCGTGAGCAATAATGGCAAGCCACGGATGGCTTATCCATGTATAGAGTCTCGGAATTCTTTACTCGATAAAAAGGCATCTGTTTTTCTTGCTTCATCATACCTTTTGTTAAACCCTCGAGCCTCTCCTGGGTATCTATTAAAGATAAGCCCACAAGTGGCGCATATTATTGAAACGCATAACGATAGGGCCACATGGAAAAACAGCGGAAGCCATAAGAGGATCGGCTCGCCATAATCACCATGCCAAGCAAAGTAGGCTATCATGCCAAAATACCATGCGGTAATCCCAACGCTAATGATTGTACTTATGGTGGTTACAAGCACCCCTATGGCGTCTGATAACCTGTTAGCTAGCAAATCTGGCGAATATCTTGCAATCAAGTACCGCCAACATTTTGCGACATCCTCTGTCTTTGTCGAATCTTCTTGAACACCAATGGTGCGGCACATATCTGATGATCGTTTCTTTTCTAATCTATTCGTTCGCCACCTACTGACAGCCATCATGGATAACTGCACAGCAACGCCGACAATAAGCGATATCAAAACCATGCCAAGAAATCGCCAGCCGGGAGACAGAGATTTATACATCCATATATAAAGTCCAACGAAGGCAGTGAAACCAACAATAAGTTCTACCATGGTATCGGACATGAATTTTTCTTTTTTGTTACTCATCCCAACCTCCTTTTTTTTATTCAGCATAGCACGCCGTATTAATCACGTAATTACTTAAAAACTTCATAACGCAGGTTCTCTGCGTAGCACAAACACGTCTGGAGAAAACAATGGCAGATATTACGCCTAATGTTATCGTATCAATGCCCGCCCAACTCTTCACACTGGCGCGGTCATTCAAGGCCAACGCCAATGGTAAAATCTATATCGGTCTGATTGATACAGACCCTACAATCCCCAGCAATCAGATTCAGGTCTACCTCGAAAACGAGGACGGCAGCCACGTTCCTGTTGCTCAGCCAATTTTAATAAACGCTGGTGGTTATCCCGTTCACAACGGTCAGATTGCTAAATTTGTTACCGTTCAGGGTCATTCTATGGCTATTTATGACTCCATGAATGTGCAGCAATTCTATTTCTCTAACGTACTGAAATACGATCCTGACCAGTTCGCAGACAGAATAGAGGAGCTAATCGGCTCTAGGCAATTAATTCGCATGTCTCTATCAGACGCAAAAGCATACTCTCAATATGAGAATGGCCAGAGCGTTTTCATCACAGATATCGGATACCTGTTTAAATTCAATCCAGAGCGCAATCTCGTTCCCGGCCAGCCAGTTTCAGCCATCACAGTTGATGATGAATTGCATAAATTAGTCACATCTGGCGGCATGCTGGAGTTTGATGATTATGAAAAACTCCGCAACGCAGAGTCTCGAAATTATGCTGAGTATCAGGCGCTAATGCGGACAAATAAGGCCGTAGCGATGGTTAACTACGGTGACTCCATTACATGGGGACAACGACCTGACTTTGGGCAATACCCACTTAACTATCCAGCGCAGATCGCGCAAACAATGACATCCCTGACCCAATCAGCATGGTCAAGCCAAAACATGGCATCACCTGGAGACACCGCAATGGTGAATTACCGTCGCACCATGCAAGACGGTACGATAGGGGTGATTTCTACGATAATGCTCGGCGTCAATGACATAAAAGTTGTGACGAATAACGGCAGCAACCCAGAAAATGCAGAGGGTGATGCGCTATACGGCGTTAAAAATTACTCTTTTTTGATGCGTAAATTTATCGCTCGTGAAATTCTTCGCGGCCGGTGCGTTACTGTTTTTGGCACTACGCAATGGGTGAGTGCTGCAAACGCATCTCCGATGGGTAATTTAACTGAGTGTTACTTGTCCCGTTCATATGATGCTGCGGCGAAAGAAATGGCAGAAGAATTCGGCTGCGCTTTCGTTGATACAAAACGTGACATCATCCAGCAATTTGGCATTAGTGAATCTTGTCATGACGGCCTGCACCTGAGAGAAGATTTCCTTCCCATAATTGGCAAGAGATTCGCCGCGTTCTTCATGCAACAGGATTACAAAAACCCCTGCGTGCTGGCAACCGGTGACGTAATGCTTCCAGCGTTCTTCTTTCAGCCAGTTTCATCTAGCAGAACCTTAACTCGCAGTGAATTTACTGACGGCTCATCCCCTCCGCTCGGTGGTGGAACCGATAATCCAGAGGCTATTGGTGTATTACTGCCGAATGACGCAACAGGTGGAAACGTGACGATGGCGTTTTTCCTGAATTCGGATAGCGCCGTCATTTACCCGTCAATCAATTCTAACGGCACACCATATTCTTTTAACCTGATACTGGATAACGGAGCCAAACAGCCAGATTATCCGTCTGATGTAGAGATAATCCCAGTGTTGCGTGACCGTCAATATATTTTGTCAGGTCGATCCATCAGTGGGTCAGCGAAAAAAAACCGAACGACAGAGGATTACTCGCAGATAAACACTGCATGCTATATGCACGTCACTACACGCGGCTGGCATATGATCACGTTCGCTGTAGGGCAGAACGCAGGCGTTGCTGCTGTTGAGGGATTGGTTTGCGATAGTTGGTCGAATGTGAAAAACAATGATGTTCAAGGAGGGGTGTCAGGGAGGGGGAAGTGGACATCTTCAGCGACTGAAGTTTCTGGCAAGGTGCTATCAATAACGCGAAACTCGCTCGGCGTCTTTAGCGTAACAACGGCAACTCTTGTCCCAGAGGGCTACAGAGTAGAAATCGACGTAACACCGGATTTTAATGCGAATACCATCAGGACATACAATAAATCTGGAAGCGGCTTCTCTATTGCATTTATGCAAGCGGCGGGATCAGGAATCGATTTGGCGTTCAATCCATACGACCCTGCTTCTTTCATCGTCAGGGTGCTGGGAGGTCGGTAACGGCAAATACCTTGGGGCATATATGGGGCAAAAAATTACCGCAAAACGATGCAACTACAGATTGCGTAGTGGCTCGGCTTGCGGTAATGCTCTGCAAAAACCGTGATACAGTCCTAGTTCACATTATTTCATCTGTTAACTACTGCACATTTTAAACAAACCCGAATGGGCGCGATAGTTTCTGCTCGGTGTAGGCGGTTGCCTGGTTGACGCGGTTTTCTGATTAAGCTGTTTGCTGGTTAAAACTGTTTACTGGCTAAAACAAGAAGCCCCTCAGTCTGAATCACTCAGAAGAGGGGCTTTTTATCGGGGGGAGCGTCAGTGTTCATTAGTCATCCCATTTGGGGCTTAGGTACGCCGCCAGGAAGCTGAGAAAAAGAATGCCGCCCAATACGGCGATGAAGAGATTGATATTACCTAACATGATTGTTTCTCCTGAATAAATCAATTGCGATAGAAATACCTCATAGGGTGGAAAGTCATCGTTGACCTGCGATAGGTACTATAGGCTTAGGGCGCATGTTAATGAAGAAAAAACGCTCAGAAAGGGGCTGGTGGTTTACATCTCGTTGAGGTGAAACACCGTACTTCACTGCCGGAACTGGAATGCTCATCTGCGTTTTGCCTGCCACTTCACATTTTTCTTTTTCCTTGTGCTAATCATGCTGTCACCTCCGGCATAAATCGTGGCGTGTTGTATAATTTTAGAGCAGCATAACCAGCAGAGGGGGAGAGCATGTGATTAACTTTGAGAAAATCATTCTTGAGTACAGCGAGCAGTACACCGACTTTGCTGCCTCCACGATTGCTTTCATGGAAAGTCAGGAAAAAAAGATCGACGCAGATGAAATATCACGAAGAATCCCGCAGGAAAAAAGGCCTTTCTTCAACGAGCGATTAGGCCATTATCGCGATATCTACAGACCACAGCAGTGAGCGTCGGAGCAAGCCTGTGAGGCGTAGAAACGGTTACCAGAAGCCCGACAACAGTGTCGGGCTTTTCGGTTTATATGTGAAGCGCCTTCTGTATTCATCCGCTTATGGATTAACGGCTGAAGAGGTCGCGGCGCTTAGGACGGAAAGGTTGAGCGATCAACACCAGCACGGCAATCACCAGATAAGCGACAAAGATACCAAGCAGCCACTGCGGCATTTCCAGAGAGAGGAATTCCCACTGACGCACTGAGCAATCCCCTGTCGCATTGAAAATGGCCGGAAGCCATTTGTCTAAAGGCAACCATGACGGGAAGCTAACAAAGAAATCACAGGTGGTAAACGGCGACGGATTTAACAAGATATCCGTGTGTTTCCATGCCAGGCGAACTCCTTCGTAGGAACTGTATATCCAGAGTGCGATGGCCGGATAACGCAACGCTGTTGATGGCGCGATGGCACCAACAATACCCGCGGCGAATACGCCCCATAGCGCACAGCGCTGATAGATACACAGCACGCACGGTTTTAATAGCATAACGTGCTGAAAATAGAGCGCGGTCAATTCCAACGCTAAAGCAGTAAACGCCAGCAGCAGCCACGCACCACGCCCGCGTGAGCAACGATTAAGAAATCGCAACATAAAAATATTCCATGCTAAACATGATTAAAGCAGCAGTGTAAACCGTTCTGGCTTCACTGCCATCATTTCACTGTGCAAAACGTAACGATATGTTTATTTGATGCTTTTTCTGTCATTTTACGGCGGCGAACATCGTATTGATAACATCATCAAGGCGGAAATGGTCGCTGCCGTGATTACTATACACGATCGTGATTATGAGTGACTGCCCGATAGGGTCAAATTTGGCAAAGAAATCCAGTGATTATTCATCAAAAAGTCAGTAAACGGCACTAGCGTAAACTCAACGCCAAGCAACCCGACCAGCGTCATCACAATCGTGTAAGGCAGCGCCATGATCACCATACGTCCGTAAGACAGGCGGATAAGCGGAGCCAGCGAAGAGGTCAGCAGAAACAGAAACGCCGCTTGCCCATTTGGGGTGGCGACAGAAGGCAGGTTGGTGCCGGTATTGATCGCCACGGCGAGCAGCTCGAACTGAGGGAGCGAGATGTGGCCGTTCTCAAAGGCGTTGCGTGCTTCGTTAATGTAAACTGAACCAACGAAGACGTTATCTGATATCGACGAAAGCAGGCCGTTGAACAGATAGAACTGCGTCAATTGCGCACTTTCAGACGATTGCAGGACGTAATGGATAATCGGTGAAAACAGCTGCTGATCGATAATGACGGCGACGATGGCAAAGAAAACTGTCAGCAGCGCGGTAAACGGCATGGCATCCTGAAACGCTTTACCGATGGCATGTTCTTCGGTCACTCCGCAGAACGTCGTAGCCATAATAATTACGGAAAGGCCAATCAGCCCGACCTCCGCCAGATGAAACGCCAGCGCGACAATGAGCCAAACGCCAATCACCGCTTGTACGAGTAAACGTGCCTTATCCTGCGGCGTGCGCTTTTCTGTCATGTCCCGATCGTAATCTTCAAGCACACGACGCACGTTGTCCGGCAGGCTTACGCCGTAGCCGAAGAGTTTAAAACGCTCAACCAGCACGCAGGTCAGGATACCGCAAATAAACACGGGGACGGTCACGGGTGACATATGCAGGAAGAAACTGACGAAATCCCAGCCTGCGCTTTTCGCGATAATCAGGTTCTGAGGTTCGCCAACCATCGTCATCACCCCGCCCAGTGCCGTGCCGACGCCAGCGTGCATGAGCAAGCTGCGCAGGAACGCCCGAAACTGTTCCAGTGTACGATGATGTTCCTCGCTGCTTAATGCGCTGTCGTCGCTGATATCGGCTTTGTCTTCACTCTGTTGGGAAGCGAAACGGTGGTAAATACCATAAAACCCGATAGCAACGCTGATAACGACGGCAATCACGGTCAGCGCATCAAGGAAGGCGGAAAGGAAGGCGGCGGCACCGCAGAAAGCGAGTGACAACAGCGTTTTGGAATGAATACGCAGCAGCAGTTTGGTAAAGACAAAGAGCAGCAGTTGCTTCATGAAATAGATGCCTGCCACCATAAACACCAGCAGCATGAGGACTTCAATATTCCCCGTGACCTCATGCCACACCTGTTGCGGGCTGGTCATCCCGATGAGGATAGCCTGTAGCGCCAGCAGGCCGCCGGGCTGTAGCGGATAACATTTCAGCGCCATGCCTAGCGTAAAAATAAACTCCACGACCAATAACCAACCGGCCCAAAACGGGCTGACAAAATAGAACAGCAGCGGATTAACCAACAAGAAGCAAAAAATAGTCAGTTTGTACCAGTCTGGCGCGTATCCCAGGAAATTTTTTAACAGCGCGCGGTGGAGGGGCATGCCGATCATGATGGGAGAAGAATCCTTACTCGTTAGAATAGTTTGATGGTTTTCATCATATCGTAAAAACTTTACAAATGGTCAGAAGTCTACCGTTCTACGCGGCGAGAGGGCGGTTTGCAGTCACAATTTTTCATTGAAATGGTTCGGTGCCTGAGTGCGGCGCTATATCATGATTCTTTCGTCTGGTATTATGATTCGGCTTTTTTCGGCAATCACCGCTACGGATTATCAAACACATGGTTATAAAGGCGCAAAGTCCGGCTGGATTCGCGGAAGAATACATTATCGAAAGTATATGGAATAACCGCTTTCCTCCTGGCTCTATTTTGCCCGCGGAAAGAGAACTTTCCGAACTGATCGGCGTGACCCGTACTACCCTGCGCGAAGTACTTCAGCGCTTGGCTCGCGATGGTTGGCTGACGATACAGCACGGGAAACCAACAAAGATTAACAATTTTTGGGAAACTTCCGGGCTCAATATTCTGGAAACGTTGGCGCGGCTCGATCACGATAGCGTGCCGCAATTGATCGACAACCTGCTGGCCGTGCGAACCAATATCGCCGCCATCTTTATTCGGACGGCGTTACGGCATAACCCGGAAAAGGTGCGTGATGTGTTGACTCAGGCAAACGCCGTAGACGATAGCGCAGAAGCCTTTGCACAACTTGACTACAACGTGTTCCGTGGTTTGGCTTTTGCCTCCGGCAATCCGATTTATGGCCTGATTCTGAACGGTCTCAAAGGGTTATATATTCGCGTAGGGCGCTACTATTTTTCCAATCCGGAAGCCCGCAAGCTGGCGGTGAATTTTTACGGTCGGTTGGAAACGTTGCGCAGCGAAGAGCTGTACGATCAGGTTATGGATGTCGTCAGACATTACGGTAAAGAAAGCGGAGCGATCTGGCACAGTATGCAGAGCGCTATCCCACGGGATATCGCAGAAGTACGCCGCTAAGGCTCATACCGCTTTGCTGGATGGTGAATAGGTGAATAGGTGAAAAGGGGATTCAGGCAACAACCTGAATCCCCTTTGTCTTTGGCTGTGTCACCTTTCGCTACGCGGATGCCGTTCCGTTACGCGGCGGGCAGCGTTCAAGCAGCTCAATGCTGCCATCTGCGTTAGCCTGTTCCAGATAGACGTCGAACCCCCACAGGCGATGGACGTGCTTCAATACTTCCTGACTGCTTTTATCCAGCGGGGCGCGATTATGCGGAACGTAGCGCAGCGTCAGCGCTCGATTACCGCGTAGATCCACATTCCAGACCTGAATATTCGGCTCCAGATGGCTCAGGTTGTACTGCGCGGAGAGTTCCTGCCGGATCAGGCGATAACCTTCTTCGTCGTGAATCGCGGCAATTTCCAGATAGTTGTTTCGATCGTCATCCAGCACGGTAAATAGCCGGAAATCACGCATCAACTTAGGCGACAGGAACTGGCTGATGAAGCTTTCGTCCTTGAAGTTCTGCATCGCGAAATGCAGCGTATCGAGCCAGTCTTTACCCGCGATATCGGGGAACCAGTAGCGGTCTTCCTCCGTCGGCGACTGGCAAATGCGTTTGATGTCCTGAAACATCGCAAAGCCCAGCGCATAAGGGTTTATCCCGTTGTAGTACGGGCTATTGTACGGCGGCTGATAGATCACGTTGGTATGGCTGTGCAGGAATTCCATCATGAAGCGCTCAGTGACCCGGCCTTCATCATAGAGGTGGTTCAGAATGGTGTAGTGCCAGAACGTCGCCCAGCCTTCATTCATCACCTGAGTCTGCTTCTGCGGATAGAAATACTGGCTGACTTTCCGCACGATGCGCAGAATCTCACGCTGCCAGGGCTCCAGCAGCGGTGCGTTTTTTTCCATAAAATAGAGCAGGTTTTCCTGCGGTTCTTGTGGAAAACGTCTCGCTTGCTCCGGTGCAGCCCCTTGTTCACGCCGTGGTAACGTTTTCCAGAGATCGTTAACCTGACTTTGCAGGTAGGCCTCGCGGCTTTTCTGGCGGGATTTTTCCTCTTCAAGCGAAATTTTTTGCGGACGCTTGTAGCGATCAACGCCGTAATTCATCAGCGCATGGCAGGAATCTAGCAGCCGCTCCACTTCGTCCACGCCATAACGCTCTTCGCATTGCGCGATATACTGCCGGGCGAACAGCAGGTAATCGACGATGGAGCTGGCGTCGGTCCAACTGCGGAACAGGTAATTACCTTTGAAGAACGAGTTGTGTCCGTAGCAGGCATGCGCCATGACCAGCGCCTGCATCGGCAGCGTGTTCTCCTCCATCAAATACGCGATACAGGGATCGGAGTTAATGACGATTTCGTACGCCAGCCCTTGCTGCCCGTGTTTGTAGCGCTGTTCGGTCTCGATAAATTTCTTCCCGAACGACCAGTGAGCATAGTTGATCGGCATTCCTATACTGGAATAGGCATCCATCATTTGTTCTGAGGTGATGACTTCGATCTGATGAGGATAGGTCGACAGACGATACAGCTTGGCCACCCGATCAATTTCATCAAGGTAAACCTGCAACAACTCAAACGTCCAGTCCGGTCCATCACTCAGGCGAAGTGTTTTTTTTACCTGATTATCCGTGGATATAGCCATCAGCGCGCCCCCTAATATAGCAAACCTGTACGTGAGATTCCGTTTACTGCCTTCCGGTTGGCCCAGCCAAAAAATCATCGTTGTTCATTTAGTTATAGCTGAGCTTTGGAGGAGCGGCAATTGAGGAATCGAACGTGTTTGATGGTAAAAGGTTGTTGGTAGGGTAGAAAATGCACGCGTATGTACGGGAGGATAGGGAAGTGCGCTCTCCTGCGAGAGCGCAAAAAATGTAGGCCGGATTAGGGCCGTTGATAGCGTTTTAGGAGTGCCTGAATATCTCTGAGTCGCGAGACCGCGAGGGTAGACAGTTTCTCTTGTGAAATTGCACGTTCGAGGGAAATACAGTCTTTCCAGAGTGAACGTCCGGCAATGACGCCAGATGCGCCATTTTTTAACGCGCTTTCTACCTGAGGGAGAAACGTTGCGTGATCGACACCCGCAGACAGGACTGCCCAGGGGATGTTACCGCAGAGCGCGGTAACGTGCGCGCAGGCTGCATCAGATCCGGGGTAAGGAATTTTTAAAACCTTTGCGCCTGCCTCGATACAGGCCTGACAGCCTGCTGGGATGAGTTCGGGCAGGCGGCAAATGTAGGCGTCGCGAGATTCATTTTCCAGAGAATAGGTCAGAAATTCGACGACGAGCAGTAAATCTTCCTGCGCAAAGTCCTGAATCACGGTACGGAGGGTTTCAAGGTTACGGGTATTGGCATCCGGTATATCAGGGCGCAGGTAGATCATAATTTTCCCCCCTGTCGCTCCCCACTCACGCACTTTACGCGCCGTGACACCCTCAACCAGCGTGGAGATCCGATAGCCTTCTGGCGTCGTTTCCCAGCCTGACGCATCAAGCCCAATGAGCAGACCGGTATCACGAGGCAAGATATTTTCATCGATCAAACCGGGTATGGCGCAAATCGGATCAACCAGCACGCATCCCGCTTCTGCCGCCAGATAACGTGTGATGTCATATTTTGTTTTTCCTAATGTTTCATTGGTAATGGTGGCCTGCGCTTCCGGGGTCGATGCTAATAACGTTCGCATCCCACCACGTTGATCGCAGGCAATAACCATCATTGAGCCCGTTGCGTCGCAAATTAATTGGTATCCCCGGTGTTCAGCCGTGGTCATGGTGTTCATAATAATTATCCTCATAAAATTAATATTAATAATCGATTAATCCAGGTGGCTTTTAATCCATTGAATGAGTTCCTGATAATTAATGTCCTTATCCTGATCAACCGTGTAACACTTACCAATATTCATCGGGTGAGCCTGATGTGCGAGTGCCATTAACTCCGGAAGGTACTCATCACCGGGATGACCTTTTATTCTTTTATGCACTCTGGCTTGATAACGTTCTGCTACTCGTTCGGATGAAATAGCATTCCATATTTCAAGCGTGTGGTGGATGTCACACGCCGTGATATATTCTTGCAATAGTGATTTTTCTCGGAATCCAAACCACGCATCAAGAATCATCGTGCTGTCTTTTGGGGCCTGCCGAACGATATTAAACATGGCTTGATAAGCTGCGTACCCTAGCTTTCTGTTTAACGTTCTATCAATGGTGTCGCAAAGTTGCACCATGAAAGGCTCTTTTATCTCATCGAGACTTAACCGTGGGAGATGCAATTCATCCGCAATGATTCGAGCTACCGTACTTTTCCCCGATGCCGGTATACCATTTATCAAAATAAGTTTTTTCATAATGCTCCAGCAATGTCATCGGATGTGATGGCGGTTCGAATACGAGAGATCATGTCGTCTTTTTCCAGTAAATTGACGATGGAGGCAATACCTTCCGTAATATGCGCGTCGCTACTAATGCCACCGAACATAATTAAAATATCTACCGGTTCGCTTCCCTGAATAGAGAGGGGCGTGTGTAACGTCAGTAAACTAAAACAATTCTCCTGCACCCCGCATTCAGGGCGAGCATGTGGAATCGCGATGCCTTCATCAAAAACATAATAAGGGCCATATTCCTTAGTGTTTTTTATCACCGCAATGGGATACTCCGCCGTGATAAATTTTGCGTCAATTAATGGTTGTGCGGCACAATAGATCGCGTCTTCCCACGTTTTACATACCACGCCAAGTTGAATACAGTTATGTTGTAACAGGAAGTTTTTTATGCTCATAACGCCTCATATATTTTTACGAATGGTGTTTCTGAGTTCATCAATTTTGATAAAAAGATTATCAACGCGATGTCGATAATCAGGATGCCCAGAAAATAATTGAATGGCCTGGTTGTATTTAATCATTAATGTTTTCTGTGTTTCACTATGGCTTGGGTCTTGTATTAAACAAGACTCCAGTTCTGCTAATTCCTTTTCCATTTCTCTGGCGAGATTGTCATCCGCATTACCACGACGATCGGCAGAGAAACCGGAAGATAAAAAATGCTTGAGAAAAGAAAACATAGTGACCTCTTAACCAGTTTGCATGATATTAATGACGACAGACCATAGAAAGGCCATGCACTATTGCGATAATTTTCGATTTGCAATAAAGGCAATGAATGCAACGAATGCGACAAACGCGGCGACAAATAACCAATCTTGTTGGAATGCGTGTCCTAATATCAGACCTGTACTGATGACATCAGAATCACTGAAGGTCACGCCGGTAAACCCGAATACTTCCAGTAGTGGCACCAGAATGGCAGGCAATAAGGTAATGAAAAGACCATGAACGACGCCACCGATGACAGCGCCACGACGCCCTCCCAGCGCGTTGCCGAAAATACCGGCTGTCCCGCCGGCAAAGAAGTTGGTCAATAAACCCGGCAGAATCATCGCCAACCCAAACATGGGGAAGATCAGCATCCCCAGAACAGAACCGACGGTGGTGGCTAGAAAGCCGACAATCACGGCGTTGGGCGCATAAGGGAAGAGCACCGGGCAATCCAGCGCGGGTTTGGCGTTTGGTACCAGACGCATCGCGATGCCCCGGAATGCAGGAACTAATTCATTAAGCAGCAGGCGTACACCGCTGTAGAGAACAAACACCCCTGCGACAAACTGCATGGACTGCATGAAGGAATACATCAGATAGTTAACGCCGTTGGCGTACTGCGCGATGTAGGCTGGCCCAGCCGCCACGGCGGGGATGAGGTACATCGGCACCATGACGACGGCCATCGACAGGTAGGTATCCTGCAAGAACTTGAAGTTATCGGGCAGCGTTAAATCTTCTGTGGATTTGGAGTTTTTGCCGACTACGCGGGCGACGGCCGCCTGCACCAAATACCCGATGGTACAAAAATGCCCGAGCGCAACATCATCAGAATTCGTGATTTTGCGTACAATCGGTTGCGCTAGCGCGGGCATTAGCACAGCCATAATGCCGCCAAATATGCCTCCGGTTAGGATCAGTGTCGCGCCGGTCAAGCCCGATTTATAGCCGATAACCGTACCGATTGTTGCCATCCACAGCAGGGCTTGTCCTGTCAGGAAGATATATTTAAAGGGGGTAATGCGTGCAATAAGGATGTTGACCGCAAAGATCACCATGAGCGTCAATGCCACTTCTGACCCGAGTTCGCGGTTGGCCAGTCCGGCAATAGCGGCAACATCGGTGATGTAGCCGGTCATGCCAAAACCCTGAGTAAAGATTCTGTTCAAATACGTTAGGGTGTCGACGATGATGTTAATCCCCGCCATCATGATGAGGAAACCCAGCAGGGTTTTGAACGTTCCTTCCGCAATTTTCCCGACTGACTTTTTCTGTAGAATCAAACCAATCATGGCGATCAGTGCGATTAATATGGATGCCTGGCCTAATAAATCTTTCACAATGAAATTGATAACGGTGTTCATTTTTCACCTCATGTTATTTATGAGCCTGGATATAGGCTAAAATTTTTTCTTCTATTTCATCTTTGTCGGTCAATTTATTAAGAATGATGATTCTTTTTTTCTCATCCTCATTGGCATCGCTAGTCAGAATATCAGCAAATATTTTCTGCGTTAAAATGACGTCATAACGGAAGGCAGAGGCTTCTGAAATCGTGGTGTGATTTATTTCTGCCTCAATGCCCAGTTTTTTTAGTACGGATTTTGCACTCATTTCGATAGCGAAACTGGAGCCTAATCCACAGCCGCATACGCAAAGAACTTTCAACATAATAATGGCCTCATATAAGATGATGAGCTTTCGCGAGCTTATAAAAATGACTTTCTACATCAACTAATCGGCGTTCCGATTCCTCTAAGTCGATGGGAATAGCTTTGTTGTTGTTATTAATAATGATGATTTTATTTGTCAGCCCAGTGTTGATACACCGAACGACCTCTTCTGCTAAAAGGGTGCCCTGAATAATTTCTTCCCCGGTGGGCGCGCCATTTCGTAAACCATACCCCAAAATTGTTTTTCGGATACGGATTCCAATTTTGTGCTCTAGCTTCTTGATAATAGTGTCGATCGCGCCCTGAAAGCCGGGTGTATATTCCTGGGTATAGCCTTCAGAGCATAAAATAATCACGCTGTTCTGTTCTGCAATTTTCTCCCGAATACATTGTGATAACGCATCCATGTCCCAGGGGGATTCTGGAATAAGCGCAATGTCAGCATTGCTCTTCAACGCCGCCTGTAATGTTAATTCTCCGCAATAACCACCAAGCAGTTCAATCATGAATACTCGGCCTTGTAATCCCCGGCCCGTATTGCGTAACTTTTCTACCTCACTCATTACCTGTTCACAGGCGGTAGAAAAACCAATCGTGTAGCTGTTTCCTGAAATATCATTATCAATCGTCATGCCTACGCCGTAGCAATGAATACCATAGTGGCTGAGTTTTTTGAGAAATTGGAATGATCCATCTCCCCCAGCCATGATGAGCGCATCGAGTTTTTGTTTTTGTATATTCTTGACGATTTTCTCATAATCAGCTTTTCTGCATTTTTCGGCTCTTCTCCCTGACGTCATCAACGGCATTGATGAGATGGAATAATCAACCAGATCGCGACGAGTAATCGCTTTGCAGCAATTGTCGATAAGGCCATTGATTCCACCAGCGAAAATAACGATGTCAGCATCTGTCATTCTGTTCACCTGAAAGATGAAGTTATTTATTCCGCTAACGTCGCCGCCACTAATGACTAATCCAATTTTCATCGTTGACCTCTGAAATATGAATAATTATCGTGTGAACACAATGTTATTAAACTGATAAAGCATTTTTTTGATGAATATCTCAAATTTGTATTTAATTACGCGGTTGCGTGGCTTGACAGGGATGAATAGGGAGCTTTTTTTGTGATGGTTGTCATGATTTTAAAATGCGCTATTTAGCTAACGTATTCATTCATCTGACTTTTAACATTTCCGTCTTTTTTTATCTTTTCTGCCGTTTCTTCCTAAAAAACGAATGCCTATTTTGTGAATGATTTCACAGTTATTTCGTTACGAACGTCCTCGAGAAGATTGATTGAGGTGATAAAGAACAATAGATAAATGTTATCGTTGAGACGGGTGACAATTCCTTCCCAAATGCTAGAGTAGTCTTCAGTTTCACCTGTTACCTAGTGTTTTATTCCATTAAATAAACAGTTTTCTAGCAGATTAGACGGTCTTTAGCGGAGACAAAGGGAGAGCGGTAGCATGCGGGTTGTGATTCTGGGAAGTGGCGTAGTTGGCGTGAGTACCGCCTGGTATCTTGCGCAGGCAGGGCATGATGTCACCGTTATCGACAGGCAACCGGAGCCCGCGTTAGAAACCAGCGCCGGGAATGCCGGACAGATTTCCCCCGGCTATGCCGCGCCCTGGGCCGCGCCGGGAATACCGCTGAAAGCGATAAAGTGGATGTTTCAGCGCCATGCGCCTCTGGCCATCCGGCCAGATTTCACGGCCGCACAGCTGTGCTGGATGTGGCAAATGTTGCTCAACTGCGATGCGCGTCACTATAAAACCAACAAAGCGCGGATGGTCCGTCTGGCGGAATACAGCCGCGACTGTTTGCAAGCGCTGCGGCGAGAGACCGGTATCGAGTACGAAGGTCGGCAAGGCGGGACGCTGCAACTGTTCCGCACCGAACAGCAATATGACAATGCAACACGGGATATCGCCGTGCTGGAAGAGGCTGGCGTACCGTATCAACTGCTGACGCGGCATGAGCTGGCCTCCGTTGAGCCTGCGCTGGCGAACGTGGCGGAGAAACTAACCGGTGGGCTGCGTTTACCGCATGATGAGACGGGGGATTGTCAGCTGTTCACCCGTCAACTGGCGGCGATGGCTGCCGATGCGGGTGTCGCCTTTAAGCTGGGACGTAACATCCGCCAACTGCGGGTGGAAGGGCAAAACGTGACGGGCGTACAGTGCGACGATGAAATGATCGTGGCGGACGCTTATGTGATGGCCTGCGGTTCCTATTCAACGGGGCTGCTGCGCCAGTGGTTCGATATTCCGGTTTATCCGCTGAAAGGCTATTCACTGACGATTCCGCTGGCGGATGATGCCTCTGCACCGGTTTCTACCGTGTTGGATGAAACCTACAAAGTGGCAATAACCCGGTTTGATCGCCGCATCCGCGTTGGAGGAATGGCAGAGGTCGTAGGCTTTAATACCGATCTGAACCCTAAACGGCGTGAGACGCTGGAGATGGTGGTACGCGATCTGTACCCCCATTGCGGCCCGATTGAACAAGCGACATTCTGGACGGGGCTGCGCCCGATGACGCCAGACGGCACGCCACTGGTAGGGCGTTCACCGCTGAAAAATCTGTATCTGAATACCGGACATGGCACGTTAGGCTGGACCATGGCCTGCGGTTCAGGGAAGTTGTTGGCGGATATTCTGTCGAACAAATCACCGGAGATTGAGTCCGATGATTTGTCCGTGGAAAGGTATGCTCGTTAGTTTTTAACTAATTACGGGGCAGTGACGTAATGCTGCCCTTGTGGTGCCGTGTGAGCAGGCGGGCGCGTATTGCCAGCAGGGCGGCACAGAGCATGACTAGCGCCAGCGATATTTTTGATGGCAGAGGGATCGCCATCGCCATCAACCCCAGCGCCGCCCCCCCCGCCATTTGCACGAATCCTACCATCGCCGACGCAATCCCCGCCTCATTGGAATAAGGCTCCAGCGCATAGCTGGTGGAGGGCCCGATCAAAAATGCCAGACCGGCACAGGCCAGCGCGACGGGCAGCATGTAGGTCGGCCAGGTGTTTTGCAGCGCGTCAGGTAAGAGCAGAACACCACCAAGCAGCGAAAGGAAACCCGAGCCCATCAGTAGGCTACCGATAGCCAGACAGCGTGGCCGGCCGACTTTGCGGATAATGCGGTTCGCAAAAAAGCTGACCAGCATGATCCAAAAGCCGTTTGCGCCGAAGGCAATCGAAAATTCAAGCGGCGTGAGCTGCGCCTGATTCATCAAGACCACAGGGGAAAAGGTGACATAGGTTAACGCCATTCCCATCGCGCCCGCGTTGACGGAGGCAAATCCCAGAAAATGGCGATCGGATAACAGGCGCGCATATTGGCGCAGCGGCAAACCGTACACGGGCAACGTTGAGTCTGGGCGCGTTTCGGGCAGGAAGCGGATGACGAGTGCCAGAACCAGAACGCTGTAGCCCGCGAGGAACCAGAAGGGGGCACGCCAGCCGAAGGCTTCGGCCAACAGCCCGCCCAAGAGCGGTGCCAGCGCTGGCACAATATTCAGCGTGCCGTTGAGAAAGCCATAGGTTCTGGCGGCATCGTCACCGTTTAACTTGTCACGCACGCTGCTGAAAATGGCAACGGCGGTACAGCAGACGGCCATACCCTGAAAAAGGCGTGAGAGAACGAATAGCGTGGCGTTGGTCGCCAGCGCGGCCATGATGGCACCGATGATATAGATAACTACGCCAGCCAGCGCCATAGGGCGGCGACCGTACTTATCGACCAGCGGCCCAGCCAGAAGCTGGCCTAACCCCATGATCAGAATAAACAGGGCGATGGTGGATTGAATCAGCGATTCAGGGCTGTTCAACGCCACGGCGATGGCAGGAATCAGCGGCAAATAGATGTCGATACCCAGAGGGCCGAGTAGAACCAGAGTCAGTAAGATCAGAACAAATCGTTGCATAACAAAAACAGAAATCTACGTTTTATGGGGTCGACAGGGTAATGCGCACGCTGGCGGAAAGAAAGCGTTATCTTTGTGACAGCGTCACGTTAATGTGGCGAGAAAGGATGCTGTAAGATCGCATGAAAGGGAATGAACGGGGCGGAGTTGTTGTCCGTCAGGTTGTTGTCTGTCAGAGAATTTCCGCCCTGTAGCCAAGTGTGCTTAATCTACTCAGGCCGTTTCAATGCGGGGATAAAAATCATGGTTCTCCCGCTGCATACGCTCATAGACTTTGCGCAATACGTGATTGGCATCAGCCCGGAAATCTCTGTCGTGACCCATCAGCTGTGAAGCCGTATTCCAGCGACGGGAAAATGCATCGTAATCGGCGGCAATGGTCTGCATTTCATCCTGATAATGCTTGCTCATTTTCGTTAACTGTTCGTCACCGCTACGCTGAAGCGAAGGGTAAAGCACGCTATCTTCTGCGGAAAGGTGCAGTTTGATGGTTGAACTCATGGCGACGATGGCGCGGGCGATGTCAGCAGCATTCTCCGTCACGCCTGCCTGGGAGAGTTGGCGCAGGGTATTAATGCTTTCGAGTATCTCGGTGTGCTGGTGTTTGAATTTATCAATGTTCATAAGCGATTCTCTGTGCAGGTATAATGTCATTTATAATACATGCATTTTAAATGCATGTTTATAGAAAAATGCGCAGAGAGAAAATCAGCCAGCTAACTATTGATCATCAATGACTCTACTCATCAACGACTAACAGGTAACTGGCTGAGAGATGGCTAATGCCCTACGGTTTGTTTACGGAAAAGTTCACGGAAGACAGGGTAGATGTCATCCTGATCGCGAATATGCTGCATAGCGAAATTATCGAATGTATCGCGCAGCGTTTCGTATTCGCGCCAGAGCGTCTGGTGTGAACGCCGGGTGATCTCAATATAGCTGTAGTAGCGCACCATCGGCAGAAGCTGATTCGCCAAAATCTGGTGGCACAGCGGTGAATCATCAGCCCAGTTATCGCCATCCGATGCCTGTGCCGCATAGATATTCCACTGTGACGGATCGTAGCGCTCGCGTACGACTTCCTCCATCAGCTTTAACGCACTGGAGACAATGGTGCCGCCGGTTTCCTGAGAGTAGAAGAACTCCTGTTCATCGACCTCTTTCGCCTGCGTGTGATGGCGAATATAGACAACGTCGACGTTTTTGTAATTTCTGCTGAGGAACAGATACAGCAGAATATAAAAGCGCTTCGCCATGTCTTTCGTCGCCTGATCCATGGAGCCGGACACGTCCATCAAACAAAACATCACGGCCTGACTCGATGGCTCGGCTCGGCGCTCGTAGTTCTTGTAGCGCAGGTCAAACGTATCGATAAACGGCACGCGTGCAATTTTCTGGCGCAGTTCGGTAATTTCCTGCCGCAGCCGTTCCTCTTCCAGCAATTGTGCGGGCTCGGTATGCGCCAGCTGTTCCAACGTCTCTTCCAACTCATGCAGCGTGCGGCGTTTACCCGCCGTCATCGCCATACGGCGTGCCAGCGAGTTTTGCAGCGACCGTACCACGCTAATATTGGCGGGAACGCCGTTAGCGGTGTAGCCGGCACGGTGCGTTTTGTACTCGGTCATCTGCCGATGCTGGGTCTTCTTCAGGTTAGGCAGCGCCAGATCTTCAAACAGCAGGTCCAGATATTCGTCTTTGGAGATCTGAAAGACAAACTCATCCTCGCCTTCGCCATCTTTACTGGCGTCCCCCTGACCGGAACCACCGCTGCCACCTCCTTGTGGCCGCTCGATTTTGTCGTTCTGTACGAAGTGGTCGTTGCCCGGGTGGACGCGGTGGCGGCGTCCTCCACGGCCCTGATGGAACATCGGTTCGTTGATGTCTGCATTGGGGATCGACACCGACTCCCCGCTTTCGATGTCGGTCACCGAACGCTTATTAATGGCCTCGGAAATCGACTGTTTTATTTGCGACTTATAGCGGCGCAAAAAGCGTTGGCGGTTCACCGTGCTTTTATTTTTGCCGTTTAGCCGTCGATCAATAAAATAGGCCATGTTTCCCCCAAACGCTGTTGCCAGCATCGTGCGTCATTATGATGATTTCCTCACCCGCAGATACCATTCGCACAGCAAACGTACCTGCTTCCGGGTGTAGCCTTTCTCCATCATACGATCGACGAAGTCATCATGTTTTTTCTGTTCATCCGTTGAGGTTTTGGTATTAAACGAAATCACTGGCAGCAGCTCTTCGGTGTTGGAGAACATCTTCTTCTCGATGACCGTGCGCAGTTTTTCATAACTCGTCCAGTTTGGATTCCGGCCGCTGTTATTGGCACGGGCGCGCAGGACAAAGTTGACGATCTCGTTACGGAAGTCTTTAGGGTTGCTGATGCCCGCAGGCTTCTCGATCTTTTCCAGCTCGGCGTTTAGCGATTCACGGTCAAACAGCTGGCCAGTATCCGGGTCACGGTACTCCTGATCCTGAATCCAGAAATCCGCATAGGTAACATAACGGTCAAAAATGTTCTGGCCGTATTCGGAATAGGATTCAAGATAGGCGGTTTGGATCTCTTTACCGATAAACTCCGCGTATTTCGGCGTCAGATAGCCTTTCAGGTGCTCCAGATATTTCTCTGCCAGCTCCTGCGGGAACTGCTCACGTTCGATCTGCTGCTCCAGTACGTAGAACAGGTGCACCGGGTTAGCCGCGACTTCGCTGTGATCGAAGTTAAAGACGCGTGACAGAATCTTGAACGCGAAGCGGGTCGACAGGCCGTTCATCCCTTCATCCACGCCCGCGTAATCGCGGTACTCCTGATAGGATTTCGCCTTCGGATCGGTATCTTTCAGGCTTTCCCCGTCATAAACCCGCATCTTGGAGTAGATGCTGGAGTTTTCGGGGTCTTTCAGACGCGACAGAATGGAGAAACGAGCCAGTGTTTCCAGCGTGCCGGGCGCACAAGGCGCATGCGTCAGCTCACTGTGGTTCAGCAGTTTGTCGTAAATTTTGACCTCTTCGGACACGCGCAGGCAGTATGGCACCTTCACGATGTACACGCGGTCAAGAAACGCCTCATTGTTCTTGTTGTTACGGAACTGCACCCATTCGGATTCATTGGAGTGCGCCAGAATAATCCCGTTGAACGGCAGGGCAGCAATACCTTCCGTCCCGTTGTAGTTGCCTTCCTGTGTCGCGGTCAGCAGCGGGTGGAGCACCTTGATCGGCGCTTTGAACATCTCGACGAATTCCATAATGCCCTGGTTCGCGCGGCACAATGCGCCAGAGTAGCCGTAGGCATCGGGATCGTTTTGGGCATAATGTTCCAGCTTGCGGATATCGACCTTGCCGACCAGCGCTGAAATATCCTGATTGTTCTCATCGCCGGGTTCGGTTTTCGCGATCCCGATTTGCGCCAGAATCGATGGCCATACTTTGACGACTTTGAATTTGGAAATATCGCCGCCAAATTCCTGGAGGCGTTTGGCTGCCCACGGTGACATGATGGTGCCGAGATAGCGCCGTGGAATGGCGTACTCTTTTTCGAGTATTGCGGCATCTTCCAGCGGGTTGAACAGGCAGAGCGGGTGGTCATTCACCGGGCTGCGTTCGCCGTTGGCGCTGAGGATATAAATGGGTACGCGCTGCATCAGTGCTTTCAGACGTTCGGCCAGAGAGGATTTGCCGCCGCCAACCGGCCCCAACAGATAGAGAATCTGTTTCTTCTCTTCCAATCCCTGCGCGGCATGCTTCAGGTAAGAGACAATCTGTTCGATGGCCTCTTCCATACCGTAAAATTCTTCAAAAGCCGGGTAGCGAGCAATCACCCGGTTCGAAAATAAGCGCGACATTCGTGATTCTTGGGCGGTATCCACCATTACAGGCTCACCGATAGCCGTTAACAATCGTTCAGCCGCGTTCGCATAAGCATTGCGATCCTGCTGACAGATAGTAAGGAATTCCTGCAGAGTGAACTCTTCGTCCTTGGCAGCGTCGTAGCGCTGGCGGTAGTGATCAAATATGTTCATAGCGATGCCCGTCCTTCGTCGATTAGCACAGATTAAGAGAGCGCGTGGAATATATGCCTATTAATGTATTGCCCTCCGAAAGAAGAAATCTCCTGAGTCCAGCAACCCTTATGCCAACTTGTCGCGTCAGGGCGTCGTGATTTTATTCATGCCTGCTGGTCAGGAAGACGTCACCTTCTGTATTAAAGCGTAGTTTGCATCCGTAAAATTTCCTCTAGTCCACAGACGTATTTTTAAGATATTTCAAGGACTCACTTTCAGGAAAATCCGTGTAACATTATAGAGAATAGGCGCTCAGCCTTAAGGACACTGCCTATTACCGACGTTAGCGCACGTAAAACCTATCGAATATATAGGTTATTCGTTAATGTTATTTTTATATAACCTGAACGCGAACGTGTGTAATTGGCTTATCATGTTTCATGATATTTATCTGTAATAGGAAATAGAAAACTGTGAAAAAACCTCAACTATGTATGCTGGCCGCACTGATTTCTGGTGCCGTGCTCCTGCCTTCAGCCTATGCCGCAGATGTCTCTCTGGGCCTTGGCGCTGCGGGTTCAACGTCCGTGTACCGTGGTGTTGATAATGACGTTTATCCGCTTCCTGTACTGAATTATGAAAGTGAAAATTTTTATTTCCGCGGGCTGGGTGGTGGATACTACCTGTGGAATGACGGCGCAAATCGTCTCTCTTTAACGGCTTACTACCTGCCTTTAGGGTTTAAACCGGGAGATAGCGACGATCTGCGTATGAAGCAGTTAGATAAACGCCGCGGTACGCTGATGGCGGGTGCGGCCTATCGTCATATCGCCGACTGGGGCGAAATTCGTACTGTGCTGGCAGGTGATACGCTGGATTACAGCAACGGTTTCGCGTGGGATACCGCCTATCTTTATCGCTTCTCAATGGGCGATCTGAGCATCACCCCTGGTATCGGCGCCACCTGGTTTAGTGAAAACATGAACCAGTATTACTACGGCGTTAGCGCACAGGAATCCGCGCGTTCCGGCTTTAACCAGTATAGTCCTGGTGATGGCTGGGCCCCGTATCTTGAACTGAGCGCCGGTTATCAGATTAACCAAAGCTGGAGCGCCTGGGCCGTGGGTCGTTACACACGTTTGTCTGACGAAATGAAGGACAGCCCGATTGTCGATAGTAGCCACAGCATCTTAATGAGCGCAGGCGTCAGCTACCGCTTCTGATGCATTTCGTGAGCGCTTTTAATGCTCTTCGTAAGCATGGTGCATTTGCCGTACAATAATGGGGTGATATCACCCCATTTGCACGTTTATGGTGCGCTGAATGCCATGTTAGGTTGACGGCAAACACGTTACGTTGACGGTAAACAAGGGAGAAGCGCGTGACAAAAACGATTCGTTTTCCAGATAACACCCGCGTACCAGCGATCGGTCAGGGAACATGGTACATGGGCGAAGATGCCCGCATGAAAGCGCAGGAAGTGACGGCGCTGCAAGCGGGTATCGACCTTGGGTTAACGCTGATTGATACGGCCGAAATGTATGCGGATGGCAGGGCGGAAGAGGTGGTCGGTGAAGCGATACGCGGCCGTCGTGACAGCGTTTATCTGGTGTCGAAAGTCTACCCGCACAATGCGGGAGGCGAGAAGGCGATACAGGCGTGTGAACGCAGCCTGAAGAGACTGCAAACTGAGCGTATCGATCTGTATCTGCTGCACTGGCGCGGAGGCATCCCGTTAGTGGATACGATCGCCGCAATGGAACGATTGCAGCAGGCGGGTAAAATCGGCCAGTGGGGCGTCTCCAATCTCGACCTTGAGGACATGCAGGAGCTGTGGTCGCTAAACGGCGGACAGCGCTGTATGACCAATCAGGTGCTTTACCATTTGGCATCGCGCGGTATTGAGTTTGATTTGCTGCCGTGGTGTCAGCAACAGCAGCTTCCTATCATGGCGTATTGCCCGCTGGCGCAGGCCGGGCGTCTACGTGACGGATTATTCTCGCATCCGGTAGTGAACCACATTGCGCACGAACATAGCATCACGCCTGCTCAGCTTTTATTGGCGTGGGCTATTCGTCAGCCGGGTGTGATCGCGATTCCTAAAGCCGGTTCGGTGAAGCATGTTCAGGAAAATGCCAAAGCGCTGGGCGTGGTGCTATCGAAGGAAGATATCGCACAGCTCGATCAAGCGTTCCCACCGCCGACGCGTAAACAGCATCTGGATGTGGTGTAGTTGAGGCGAAAGAGGTATATGGCGAAATCGCCATATACCTCTGGCGGTGGTTATTTCTTGATGCGAATAACCGTCGCCAGGCGCGCCGGCGCGTTGGCGGATGCGACAAACGGTTGATTAATTCGCGCAGTTTCCACACACACGAACGTTTTATAGCCCTCATCGGTCATATCGCTAATCGTACGAGAGAGCTCTGCACCGGGGTTCCATGACACGACATCGCTATGGTGCGTATGGTGTACTTCGATGCTGCGTTTCAGGACGGCGTCATGTACCACGCTGGTATCCTGTGGCTGGGTATAGATGCGGTCTGTACGGTCGGTAAAGACCAGATCGCCTTGTTGTGTAGACAGCTTGCCCTGATTCACCTTATCAATGAATGACTCACCCAGACCGGTAATACGGATATCGCTGATGTCGCCGATATTGAAATAGGTGTGCAGCGCGCTGGTAATGCTGTAATCACCTTGTGCTTCCAATTCAATGCCACATTCTTTGCCCAGCTTGAAGCGGGCGATGAGCGTGAACGCATGCGGCCAGCTCTTCCGTGTTTCTTCATTGTCTTTCAGCCTAAAGGTGAGCTGTACACCGTGCTCATCTTCGCTGTGGGCGGTAAATTCCCACGGCAGCAGACGGGCGAAACCGTGATTAGGATCGGCGAAAGGACCAAACCAAGGGAAACAGATTGGTACACCGCCGCGAATCGCAACGTGATGAGTAAATGGCGTATTGTCGCTTAGCCAGAGCACCGGCTCTTCATTGGTCGGCTGCCAACTGAGTAAGTGCGCCCCTTGTAACGCTACTGCCGCACGCACTTCAGGATGGTCAATGACGACGATGGGGAGTTGGTCCAACTGACGCTGGCTGAGGGTGGCGCTAATTTGTTTTGTGACGGGGAGTGAGAAAATTGTGTTATGCATGATAGTGCCTTTTTTTGATTGTTTTTCGTTGTAAAAAGAAATCTGCAAGTAACAATAAAAAAGGGCGACATCACGTCGCCCTTTTTTCACCGAATCATCGCTGACGCTTATTTAGAAATGTGAGCGATCAGATCCAGAACTTTGTTTGAGTAACCTGTTTCGTTGTCGTACCAGGAAACCAGTTTCACGAAGTTATCGCTCAGTGCGATACCGGCTTTAGCATCAAATACGGAAGTCAGTTTCTCGCCGTTGAAATCGGTAGAAACCACTTCGTCTTCGGTGTAGCCCAGCACGCCTTTCAGCTCGCCTTCAGAAGCAGATTTGATTGCTGCACAGATTTCTTTGTAAGAAGCTGGTTTTTCCAGACGCGCAGTCAGGTCAACAACAGAAACGTTCGGGGTAGGGACGCGGAACGCCATACCAGTCAGTTTGCCGTTCAGCTCAGGAATCACTTTACCTACAGCTTTAGCAGCACCGGTAGAAGATGGGATGATGTTCTGTGCTGCGCCGCGGCCGCCGCGCCAGTCTTTGTGAGACGGGCCATCAACGGTTTTCTGCGTTGCAGTCGTTGCGTGAACGGTGGTCATCAGTGCTTCAACGATACCGAAGTTGTCGTTGATAACTTTTGCCAGCGGAGCCAGGCAGTTGGTGGTGCAAGATGCGTTAGAAACGATTTCCTGACCTGCGTAAGTTTTGTGGTTTACGCCCATAACGAACATCGGAGTGTCATCTTTAGATGGACCAGTCAGAACGACTTTCTTCGCGCCAGCAGCGATGTGCTTACGTGCAGTTTCGTCAGTCAGGAACAGGCCAGTTGCTTCAGCAACGACATCAACGTTAACTTCGTTCCACTTCAGGTTTGCAGGATCGCGCTCTGCGGTAACACGAATGGTTTTGCCGTTAACAACCAGGTGGCCATCTTTAACTTCAACGGTGCCGTTGAAACGACCATGAGTTGAGTCGTACTTCAGCATGTACGCCATGTAATCAGCGTCCAACAGGTCGTTGATTGCAACGATCTCGATGTCAGAACGTTCTTGCGCAGCGCGGAAAACAATACGGCCGATACGGCCAAAACCGTTGATACCTACTTTGATAGTCATATATTCCACCAGCTATTGGTTTGTGAATAAAAGGTTGGTTGTAAAATTACAAAAACCTTGCTGAGCGTCAAGCGGAATCGTGTCAATAGTTGCTGTAAGTCAAACCTATGACCAATCTTTGTGCAAAAACCGCTCGAGCCTGTAACTAAGTAACATCTAAGACTGATATGAGGGCGGAATGCATCATATAAAGCCTGTGTTATCTCAATATGTGACATGCATCACAATTAAATGTTCATGCTAATAACATTCCTAATATTAGGCCAGAACGGCCTGTCAGGTTGTTAATTTTTTGTTATAATCAATGATTAATTGAATTGATAACACCCGCTGTGAGACTTCCATGACTAACGACTCTGCTTCGCGTACCCCGTCCGATAATACTGAACTGACAGAGATGCAGCGCTATGTCACCCAGCAACGCGGTACGGAGCCTGCATTTTCAGGCAAACTGCTGCATAACAAGCGCACCGGCGTTTACCACTGTCTGTGCTGTCAGGCCCCGCTGTTTTACTCCGACAGCAAATATGACTCCGGTTGTGGCTGGCCGAGCTTCGATCAGCCAGTCTCCTCAGAAGCGGTCCGCTATCTGGAAGATGATTCACACAATATGCGCCGTATCGAGATCCGCTGTGGGCAGTGTGATGCGCATCTGGGCCACGTTTTCCCTGATGGCCCGAAAACCACGGGCGAACGTTACTGCGTAAATTCTGCTTCGCTGAGCTTTATCGATGACGTTGATGGCGAGCGCGTTGACGGGTAATCTGTGTGTGATGAATAGGGCAGTGGCAAGCTGATACTGTATAGCTTTAAACGATTCAGCTATTAAGTGCGCCTGTCAGTACATTGACCCCGTCAATAATTGTCCCTGTCAATAACAGAACTCAGTAAGAATAACTCAGACCTTTTTCGGAGCAGAAACCGGATATGGAACTCAATGATCTGATCGACGCCATGACGCCAGAAATTTACCAGCGGTTAGTCACGGCGGTAGAGCTGGGCAAATGGCCAGACGGTGTCGCGTTGACGGCTGAACAGAAAGAAAACTGCCTACAAATGGTGATGATGTGGCAGGCTCGCCATAATGAACAGGCTGAGCACATGACGATTGGCACTGATGGCGAAATCGTGATGAAGAGCAAGCAGGAGCTGAAGCGCGAGTTTAACATCGCTGACGCGATCGTTACGCTGAAGCCCAATGCTTAACGTGTGAGCAGGCAGCCTTATTGGCTGTCGTGATGCTGTGCGACAGTGACGATGGTTAGTGCGTTGAAGACAGTGTGGCAAGAAACTGCGTCATATCCGTCAGGATCGCCCCACGTTGTACCATTTCCCGCAATGCAGATTCGCTGTCATCGGGCAAAAGATTAACCCCGCGACAGCCGTCCACCAATACTTCCGTGTGATAACCCAGCGCAATGGCATCCAACACGCTGAACTTAACACAATAATCTGTCGCCAGCCCCAGAATGGTCAAATGGGTGATGTGGTTGGCGTGTAGCCACGCATCCAACTCGGTTTTAAGCCGATGTCCGTTATCGAAAAAAGCGCTATAGCTATCGATCTCTGGCTGAGTCCCTTTTTGTACGATCCACTGAATGGCTGACTGATTAAGTGCTGGATGAAAATCAGCTCCGGCGGTTCCCTGTACGCAGTGAACCGGCCACCAGATCTGCGGCCATCCATTTAACTCGCCGATTTCTCCAACCTTGGTATTCGCATTAACGGCAAAGCTACCGTGATTCTCGGGGTGCCAATCCTGACTGGCGATCACGGTAACGTCAGCGACCACGCAGGCCTCAATCGCACGGTTGGCAACCGCAATAACTCGGTCGCCTTCATTAACGGCCAATGCGCCGCCGGGACAAAAATCATTTTGTAAATCAACTAATAGCAATGCTTTTTTCATTACGACTCCGTGATTAACTCAATCTTTATCGCTCAATTCCCCATGCAGGTTCTGCTGCATCAAATGGCGAATTTCATCGGCGCTTAACGCTTGCTGGCTCAATAAGTAATGCAGTTTGGTCAATGCGGCTTCAACGGTCATGTCAAAGCCACTGATCACTCCCGCATGCGCCAGCGCATTACCTGTCGCATAGCCGCCCATGTTCACACGCCCGGAAATACACTGCGTCAGGTTGATGACCACGATGCCGCGCGCGGAGGCTTCACGTAATTCGTGCAGTAAGCCGGGGCTTTGCGGCGCGTTGCCAACGCCATAGGAGCGCAGGATGAGCGCCTTCACCGGCTGGCGAAGGAAATTACTGATGACATCGGCAGAAATGCCGGGATAAATCGTAATCACCCCGATAGGCTGCGGCGTTATGTGGTGCACTTTTAGCGGCGGGCAGTTGTTGCATTCCACGGTGGGCGCCAGCCGACGAATATGGATACCCGCTTCCAGCAGTGGCGGATAATTTGGAGAGGCGAAAGCATCAAAACCATCCGCATGGGCTTTGGTAGTGCGATTGCCGCGTAGCAGTTTGTTATTGAAAAAGAGGGCGACTTCATTAATCGGATGATTAGCCGCAACGTATAGCGCGTTCAGCAGGTTGGTCTGGCCGTCTGAGCGCAATTCCGCCAACGGAATCTGTGACCCTGTCACGATAACCGGCTTGGCAAGATTCTCCAGCATAAACGAGAGCGCAGAGGCGGTGAACGCCATCGTGTCAGTACCATGCAGAATCACGAAACCGTCGTAATCATCGTAGTGATCTTGAATATCGTCCGCGATGGATTGCCAATCCGCTGGCGTCATGTCGGACGAATCGATCAGCGGGTCATATTCATGAATCGTGAACGATGGCATCTCTTCGCGGTGGAATTCAGGCATTTTTGCCAACTGCTGCTGTAAATGACCGGATACCGGTACATAACCATTAGCAGAGCGCTGCATGCCGATGGTGCCGCCTGTATAGGCGACATAAATGGATTTCTTTCGCATGGTGGTATGAGTAAGGAGTAAACCGAGAATTATAGAGGGAAAAACAGCCCGATAATACTATCATAAGCAATGACTATTACCGGGCTTTTAGGGTACATATGGGCTGCTACTGTAAACGCTACCGGACTTCTCCGCAGTTGAGGCAAAATGCGTATCGGTTCTGCGGGTCGTTTAGGTTATTCATGATAGACGGCTGTGACCGCACGGCCTCCGCCAGCTGTGCGACCGGTGCTGGCAACATAGACTGAACGGCAACGGGCAGCAGGGCGTAAACGGAAGCGTTCACCTGATTCAGCATCGTGTCGAGCAGGCCAGGCTGTTCCGCATACCAGTTCAATTGATATTGCCCCAGTTTGGCCAGCTCAGCGGCTTTCTTCACGGCGTCATCAAAATCACCGATCTGATCGACCAGACCATTTTCTTTTGCGTCGCTACCGACCCAGACGTGACCTTGCGCGATCTGATCGATTTGCTCCGGCGTTTTCTTACGTGCCTGTGCCACAATATCGATGAAGTTCTTATAGCCGCGTTCAATACTCAGCTGCATCATCTGCGAGAATTCAGGCGGTAGCGATTTCGTAATCGACAAATCGGCCAGCGGGGAAGTGGCAACGCCATCCGTGTGAACACCAAGGCTTTCCAGCGAGTTCTCGAACGTGGTAATCACGCCAAAAATGCCGATAGACCCTGTTAGTGTACTGGCGCTGGAGATGATCGCGTTTGCTGGCGTTGAGATCCAGTAACCGCCTGATGCCGCCATACCGCCCATGGAGACCACGATCGGTTTGCCTGCAAGGCGAAGCGCCATCAGTTCTGAGCGGATCAACTCCGACGCGGTGACGCTACCGCCGGGGCTATTGACGCGCAGTACCAGCGCTTTGACTTTAGGATCGAGACGTGCGGCACGAATTTGTGCTGCCGTGGTATCGCCACCGACCATTCCCGGTGTTTCCGGCCCGTCAATGATTGCGCCATTGGCAAACACAACCGCAATTTGGTTGTTATTTTGCACCGGCGGTTTGATGGTGTAGTCGTAGATGCTGATGAAATTAAAGTTGTTCTTCTGGCTATTCCAGCCGAATGCTTTAACCAGCGATTGTTCGGTCACGGAACGTGATGCGACTTCATCAACCAGCTTGTTATCCAGTGCATAGCGTGCGGTGTCGCCCTGAACGGCCTGCAAGCCCGCAATGATGCCTGCCGCACCTGGGAAAAGTTGCTGAGGTGTAATCTGGCGGTTAGCGGAAACCGTATTTAAATACTGCTGCCACAGCGCATTGATCCAACGGCCATCGGCATCGCGTGCAGCAGGAGACATATCGTCACGCAGATACGGTTCAACGGCTGACTTATAGGTTCCCACACGGAAGATATTGGTGGTCACTTTCAGCTTGTCGAGCATGGATTTGAAGTAGAGGTTGTTGGTCGCAAAACCGTGCAGATCGACACTGCCTTGTGGCGTCAACGACACCGTATTGGCAAAACTGGCCAAATAATATTGAGACTGATTGTAGCTGTCGCCGACGGCATAAATGGGTTTACCGCTATCGCGGAATTCGCGCAGCGCCTTGCCGATATATTGCAGAGACGGCTGATCGGCACCGGTAAAGTCGCTGAGATCCAGCACCATTCCCGTGATGTTATCGTCACTCTTTGCCTGACGAATACTGTCGACGATATCGAACAGAGAATTTTCCTGACGACGGTTGTTCGATGCACCGAAGAATTCGCGTCCTAATTGACGCAGTTTGTTATTGACGGTGGGTTGATCAACGACCACGCCCGTCAGATCGACCAGTAGCGCACCCTTCGTGGCCACTTCCGGTGTTGTTTTTACCTGTGAGTAGATCCCAACGCCAACCAGAATCAGGGCGATAAGAAAAATATTGAGAATAAATTCTCTGATAAAATTAAGCAGACGCCATGTCCACTTAAAAAATCCGCTAAAAATTCGCCACAATGTGCGCATGATATCTCCATGAACGGGTAAACAACGTGTGCTCTACGTCCTTCAACTCGCCCTCTGGCAAGTGATGAAGCACAAGGAGTGATAGTATCCTAATGAGCGGGCAGTAAAAAGTCAGCATTAAATCGCCGCGGAAGCGCACCCTGTCGGGGTTATCTTGTAACAAAACTTCTACTTGTGCTAACGTGGCGCGCAACGTTGCCGTACAGTCGTTTCTACCGTAGAAATAGCGTGTATTGCAGAAATTATATTGCCAGACAGGAGATGTGCGATGGATGCTCTTGAATTGCTATTGAATCGTCGTTCGGCCTCGCGCCTGACCGCGCCGGCACCGACGGGTGACGCATTGAATAACATTATCCACGCGGGTATGCGTGCGCCGGATCATGGTGCCATGCAGCCGTGGCGCTTTTTTATGATCGAAAATGACGGTCTGGATCGTTTTAGTGCGCTGCTGACCCGTGCGGCGCAGCAGGAAGGCTTGGACGACGCCGGGATTGATAAAGCGCGTCAGGCACCTTATCGCGCTCCGCTGATTATCACCGTTGTCGCACATTGTGAAGAGAACCCGAAAGTCCCGCTATGGGAGCAAATTGTCTCCGCAGGCTGTGCGGTTCAGGCCATGCAGATGGCGGCACTGGCGCAGGGCTTTAACGGTATCTGGCGTAGCGGCGCCTGGACGCACAATGCGCTGGTGCGTGAAGCGTTCAACTGTCGTGAACAGGATGAAATTGTTGGTTTCCTTTATCTGGGGACGCCGCAGCTCAAAGCCTCAACGACGGTCACGCCGCTTGATACCGACACGTTTGTTCACTACTTCTGATCGTCATCTTTTGAAAAATATCGACTTCCCACCCGTTTTACAGTGCGCTTTCCCGCGAGTTACGCGGGAAATGTCCAGCCTGTGTGCGATAGGGTGAATAATGCGACTTTTTATTGCCGAAAAGCCCAGCCTTGCGCGGGCGATTGCAGACGTGTTACCCAAACCGCATCGACGCGGCGACGGCTTTATTGCCTGCGGTCAGAATGATGTCGTGACGTGGTGCGTGGGGCACCTGCTGGAGCAGGCGCAGCCGGATGTTTATGATGCGCGCTATGCACGGTGGTCACTTGCCGATTTACCTATCATCCCACAAAAATGGTTGCTGCAACCGCGTCCCTCGGTCAGCAAGCAGTTGAACACCATTAAAAAACTCCTGAATGATGCCAACGAAGTGATCCACGCGGGAGACCCCGATCGTGAAGGGCAACTGCTGGTGGATGAGGTGCTGGAATATTTGTCTCTTCCGGAAGAGAAACGCCAGCAGGTGCGTCGCTGTCTGATCAACGACCTCAACCCGCAAGCGGTGGAGCGCGCGGTTTCTCGTCTGCGTGAGAATAGAGAGTTCATTCCCTTGTGCGTGTCGGCACTGGCGCGTTCCCGTGCGGATTGGCTCTACGGCATTAACATGACCCGCGCCTATACGATATTAGGACGCAATGCCGGCTATGACGGCGTGCTGTCGGTTGGCCGTGTGCAAACGCCGGTGCTGGGGCTGGTGGTGCGGCGGGATGAAGAGATAGAAAATTTCGTCCCCAAAGACTACTTTGAAGTGAAAGCCCACATCGTGACGCCTGCCGATGAGCGCTTTGTCGCGCTCTGGCAGCCCAGCGAATCCTGTGAACCGTATCAGGATGAAGAAGGGCGCTTATTGCATCGTTCTCTGGCGGAACATGTCGTCAAACGTATCGAAGGCCAGCCTGCATTTGTCACTAGCTATAATGATAAACGGGAATCGGAAACTGCACCGTTGCCTTATTCGCTGTCGACGCTACAGATTGAGGCTGCAAAGCGTTTCGGGCTCAGCGCGCAGCAGGTGCTGGACGTGTGCCAGAAGCTCTATGAAACCCATAAGCTGATCACCTACCCGCGTTCTGACTGTCGCTATCTGCCAGAGGAGCATTTTGCCGGGCGTCATGCCGTTTTAAACGCGATATCCGTGCACCAGCCCGACCTGCTGCCACAGCCGGTTATGGATGTGGATCGGCGTAACCGCTGCTGGGACGATGGTAAGGTCGATGCTCACCACGCGATTATTCCCACCGCCCGTAGCGCAAGCGCCTCGCTGACGGAGAATGAGCGTAAAGTGTATGGGTTAGTCGCACGGCAGTACATCATGCAATTCTGCCCGGACGCCGTATTTCGCAAGTGCGTCATTGAACTGGATATTGCGGGTGGTAAATTTATTGCCAAAGCGCGGTTCCTGGCCGAAGCCGGGTGGCGTACGCTGCTGGGCGGTAAAGAACGTGACGAAGAAAACGAAGGCATGCCGCTGCCCGTGGTGGCAAAAGGTGATGAGCTACTGTGTGAACGCGGTGAGGTGGTTGAGCGCCAAACGCAGCCGCCGCGACCGTTTACCGATGCAACGTTGCTATCGGCGATGACGGGTATCGCACGTTTTGTGCAGGATAAAGAACTGAAGAAAATTCTGCGGGCGACCGATGGTTTAGGCACAGAGGCTACGCGAGCAGGTATCATCGAATTATTGTTTAAGCGGACGTTTCTGTTTAAGAAAGCGCGCTATATTCACGCGAGTGAAGCGGGGCGGGCGTTGATTCACTCACTGCCTGCCAGCGCGGCACACCCCGACATGACAGCGCATTGGGAAGCCACGTTGACGCAAATCAGCGAGAAGAAATGCCGCTATCAGGATTTTATGCAACCGCTGACCCATTCCTTACAGGAGTTGATTCAGCAGGCTAAACAAAACGGTGCGGTGAGAGCGTTTAAAGGGCTTTCTGCGCCGCCGTCGGGCACCACAAAACGGCGCAAGCCTCAGACTAAAAAAGCGAAGGAGCAGGAGCAATGAAATCGTTAGTGTCTTTGTGTTTTGCCGGTGTGATGCTGGTGCTGCCCACGCTGGCGCAGGCTAATCGTGGTGGAACGGATATTGTGGTTCCGGTGCCACCGGAAGTGTGGGGGGCCGGGACGACGGTGCGGGAGCAAAATAACAACTGCCTGCGCTGCTGTGTGTATGAAAATCGTAACTATTCTGAAGGTGCGGTGCTAAAGGTCGAAGGTGTGATTCTGCAATGCGTGCGGGACAAACAAACGCTGGGTACAAACAACCTGATATGGCAGTTGGTTAAGCAATAACTGCGGATTAAGCAAACATAAGCGCAATGCTTCCGCCGCTTTTTCATCCCCGCCGTACTTTGATGCACGGCGGGGATAGTATTTTTACAACGTACTCTTTCTACAGAGCAACCTACTCTTACAGCGCAAACTCTGCCCAGATTGGCGCATGGTCGGACGGTTTTTCCATTCCCCGGATGTCGTAGTCAATACCGGTAGCAACACAGCGTTCGGCCAGGAACGTGCTGGCGAGAATCAGGTCGATACGCAGGCCGCGGTTGTCATCAAACCCGGCTGAGCGGTAATCAAACCATGAGAAACGATCGGTGCTCTCGGGGTTGGCGGCACGGAAGGTGTCAATAAGCCCCCAGCCTTGCAAACGCGCCATCCATTCACGCTCCTCCGGCAGGAAAGAACATTTCCCCGTGCGTAGCCAGCGCTTGCGATTCTCCTCGCCAATGCCGATATCCAGATCGGTGGGGCTGATATTGACATCACCCATTACGATCAGCGGCTGCGTGGCGCTGTGGTGTTGCTCCAGATAGGTTTGCAAATCCTGATAGAAACGCGTTTTCGCAGGGAATTTCACCGGATGGTCGCGGCTTTCTCCCTGCGGAAAATACCCGTTAACGATCGTGAAGGTGCCGTGCTCCGTGGCGAAATCCGCCATGATAATTCGGCGCTGTGCATCTTCTTCATCCGTTGGGAAACCGCGACGTACCGCAATCGGCTGCGTTTTACACAGCAGCGCGACGCCGTAGTGCCCTTTCTGCCCATGATAATAAACGTGGTAGCCGTACTGGCTGACATCCTCTAACGGAAACATGTCATCGTGGACTTTGGTTTCCTGCAACCCGATCACATCCGGCTGGTGTTGTTCGATAATGGCGGCCAACTGATGAGGGCGCGCCCGCAGGCCATTGATATTAAAAGATACAACTTTCATGTTCGCTGCCATTCGCTAAAAAATGTGACGAGATGGTAGCAGAAAATGAGGTATGCCGTCACGGTGAGGCTACGCTTTCGGACTGCGTAGATGAACGTCTTGCCGTGGCTTCAGAGACGATTAGTGCAGATGAGAATCGTTAAAAATAAGATTCACTTATATTCAGTTGAACCTAGGGCTTGTCGACCGTTATACTCCGCACCTCGCAGGAGAGAGGGCGTATACCCGTCATGCAACTCGAATTATTTAGGGTATATATAACGCTCCGCCGAAGGCGCAAACTCCCATAATCGCTCAGGCTCCCCTAACTGCGAATTCCATTGAAGCCAACTGGAGAGAGGTTGCGATGCAACCCACCGAAGGGGCAAGCAGCACTGCTGCGTAAACTCTCAGGTAAAGCGGACAGAGGGAGTGGCACATTTCACAGGATAACTTGTGTGCTGACTTACATCTATCTGATCGCGATTACGGCTGAGGGGATGTCCGGGGCGCTGGCCGCCGGACGTCGCAATATGGACATTTTTGGCGTAGGCATGATTGCCTTTATCACCGCGCTTGGCGGTGGCACCGTTCGCGATATTCTCCTCGGTAATTATCCCATCGGCTGGACGCAGCATCCCGGCTATATCTACCTCACCATTGGTGCGGGGCTTTTCACGATTATCATTGCGCGCTTTATGCACCATTTGCATCGCCTCTTTCTGGTACTGGATGCGATGGGACTCATTGCCTTTACCATTATTGGCTGCAATGTGGCGCTGAAGCTGAATTATTCGATGACGGTGGTGGTCATGGCGGGTATCGTGACCGGCATTTTCGGTGGAATATTGCGCGATATTTTCTGCAACCGTACACCCATGGTGCTGAAGAAAGAGCTGTACGCCAGCGTCTCGCTTTTAGTCGCGCTTTTATATCTGGGGCTCAAATCGCTTAACGTCAACCACGATATTAACTTGCTGGCGTCATTCACTATTGGTTTGGCGGTGCGTCTGGCGGCAATTCGCTGGTCATGGCAGCTCCCGGTGTTCTCTTATGTTCCGGGGCGCTGGAAAGGAAAAGCGTAAGGTCTGTTTTTTGCCCCCATCGCCGATGTCGCGCGGATTATCTGTGTGAATGGTGGTGGGGGAAATAACGCTGTGCGTTGCTCAAAACCGTGCCGGTTTTGTCGAACCTTGGTCGAAGGTTTTCACCTTCCCCTGATGGGAATTTGATGCTTTGGTGTTGGGATGTCATTCAGAGGAACTACTTTGAAATGGTGGTGGGGGAAGGATAATTCGGCGCTTCGCACCTCACCCTGCGGGTCAACGCTGTGCGTTGCTCAAAACCGTACCGGTTTTGTCGAACCTTGGTCGAAGGTTCTCACCTTCCCCTGATGGGAATTTGATGCTTTGTCGTTGGGATTTAATTCAGAAATATTGCTTTGAAATGGTGGTGGGGGAAGGATTCGAACCTTCGAAGTCTGTGACGGCAGATTTACAGTCTGCTCCCTTTGGCCGCTCGGGAACCCCACCACTGGCCTTGCTACAAGAGGCTTTCGCTTCAAGTGGGGCGCATCATAGCAAATGACGCGCCCCTGTAAAGCGGTATATATCAAAAATAAATGCGGTTGCCGTTTTTTTATTCCGTTCGACGCATCCTTATACAAAAAGATGCGCGATCAACCAATTACAGAATAATGGTGCGGTTACCGTAGACAAAAACACGCTGTGCCAGCACGCGGTATAATGCACGGCTCAGGACATTTTTCTCAACGTCACGGCCTGCTCGCATCATGTCATCTGCCGAGTAAGTATGGTCGACGTGAATAACGTCCTGCATGATGATGGGACCTTCATCCAGGTTATCGTTGACGTAGTGTGCCGTCGCGCCAATGATTTTCACACCGCGTTCGTAAGCCTGATGGTATGGGCGAGCACCGATAAAGGCAGGTAAGAACGAGTGATGAATGTTGATCACCTGATTCGGGTAGTGCTGAACAAACGCCGGCGTCAGAACTCGCATATATTTCGCCAGCACGACGTAATCGGGTTTGTATTGATCGATCTGCGCGATCATCTTTTGATCGTGCTCTTCGCGAGTCAATCCTTCATGGCTGACCAGATGGAAAGGAATATCAAACCGCTCGACCAGCGTCTGTAAGGTATCGTGGTTGCCGATGACGGCAGCAATTTCGACATCCAGACCGCCATAGGCGCTTTTCATCAACAGATCGCCCAGACAGTGGGCTTCTTTTGTCACCAGAACGACGATGCGACGACGGCCTGCTGCGGTTAACTCACGGGAAGACCCTTCAGGAAGCGCGCTATCCAGATCGGCTAACAATGTGGTGTCGTTGAAAATTCCTTCTAACTCGGTCCGCATGAAAAAGCGGCCAGTGCGATGATCGACAAACTCATTGTTTTGCACGATGTTCAGTTCGTGCTTGTAACAAATATTCGTAATTTTTGCGATGAGCCCTTTTGCATCAGGGCAAATGGTTCGTAATACTTTTCTTTGTATATTTTGGGATTGCATGAGCGCGTGGATCCTGTCCAAAAACTAAAATAACGATCTGATGGTACCGCAGCGGTAACGCCGCGCGGGCGACTGCCTGTGTTCTATTGTCCGCAGCACTTTTTGTATTTTTTGCCGGAATCGCACGGGCAAGGTTCATTTCTGCCTGTCTGCACATGAACGCCGTCTATATAGTACCAGCGATTATGCTGGCGAAGGAAGCGTGAGCGTTCTCGCATTACTTCTGTTCGCTGGCTGTCCGTTTCCGAGATATAACGTGCGGCGAATTCCACATAACCCTCATCGGGCGTTTTTCCGGGAGACGTTGCCAGTATAGTAAGGCCGAGCCATTGTGAGTTCTGGCAGCTTTCAGCGAGAGGCGCGCGCCATTTCTCAGGCTGGAGATCGGGATGCCAGGTGGCGATAAGGTAATCGACATCGTGTTTGACGTAGGCGGTATAGCGCGATCGCATTAATATGGCGGGTTCAGCCGCTGTTGCGGCATGCGTGAGGTAGGGTTGACAGCATGCGTTATACTGCAATCCACTGCAACAGGGGCAAGATTCTGACACGACGTCTCCTGAAGAAAATTTAAGATAAAAACTGATAAATAATAAACAGATCCCTATGCAGGATGCCGATATGTTACCTAAGAAACTCTACGTGTAGCAATGTGCGCTAAAATGAAGACGGGTGGTTCGATCATGCAACGGAAAAAGATTGGAGTAGCCTTGGGATCCGGGGCAGCGAAGGGATGGGCGCATATTGGTGTGTTTAATGCGTTAACAGAAATGGGGATAGCGGTTGACGTTGTAGCAGGTTGTTCTATCGGTGCGCTGGTAGGTGCGGCATATGCCACCAACAATTTAGCTTCAATGGATCGCTGGGTGAGGGCGTTTGGCTACTGGGACGTGATTCGACTGATGGATCTCTCCTGGCAGCGCGGCAGCTTATTGCGTGGCGATCGTGTCTTCAATAGCGTGAAGCATTTGCTCCAGACAACACAGATTGAAGACTGTGATATCAAATATGGCGTGGTGACGACAAACCTGAGTACAGGGCGTGAGCTCTGGCTGACAGAAGGCGATTTACATCAGGCCATGCGCGCGTCTTGCAGTATGCCTGGCCTGCTATCCCCCGTTCGATTTAACGATTACTGGCTGGTGGATGGCGCGGTGGTTAACCCTGTTCCTGTTTCTCTGGCACGGGCAATGGGGGCTGATATTGTGATTGCGGTTGATCTTCAGCACGATGCCAGTTTGAATCATCAGGACTTGTTGTCGATCAAACCGACGGCGTCAGACATTGATGCGGAAAATGTCCCGCAAGATTGGCGTAGCAGAATTCGTGAACGTTTACTGCGAAGCCGACGTCAGCCAACAGAAAGTTCGCCAACGGCGATGGAGATCATGAGCACATCGATCCAGATTCTGGAAAATCGGTTGAAGATGACGCGGATGGCAGGCGATCCGCCTGATGTGCTGCTGCAACCGTATTGCCCTCAGATCGCGACGTTAGATTTTCATCGGGCGCAGGAGGCGATTGAGGCCGGTTATAAGGCGGTAGAAAAGATGCGTGATGAATTGTTGCCGCTAGCGAAAGAATCGTAACGAAGACCTTAGGGTACTAAGGGCGCATGTCGTAGTTAAAACACATGTCGTTAGAAATGCGTAAGTATGCTGTCTATCCGGCATGTCGGCGCTAAAGCAGGTGTGATTATTCGGTGTTTGAAGTAAGGGGTACTGATGGAACAACCACTGGCGGGTAAGCATATTTTAGTCATTGATGACGAGGCCGTTTTTCGATCTGTGCTCGCTGGTTATCTGACTTCTCTTGGGGCTTCCGTTCAGGAGGCGATTAATGGATTAGATGCGCTAAGTATTCTTGAACACTACCAACCCGATTTAATGATTTGCGATCTGAAAATGCCGACGATGGGAGGCATCGAGTTCCTTGAACGCCTGCGTTTGAAGGACAACGATACGCCAATACTGATCATTTCTGCAACCAGCCAGATGGCGGACATTGCCAAAGTCTTGCGTCTTGGCGTTCAGGATGTGTTACTGAAGCCGATTCGTGATTATGCACGCCTGCGTGAAGCCGTAATGTCTTGCCTGTATCCCGATATGTTTACTTCACAGCTGAATGAGATGGATCAACTGATGCAGGACATGGATTCCCTCAATCAATCTCCTGAAGCGGTAACCAAACTGCTTGCCCAGCTACAGCCCCCCGTTCAGCAAACGCTAGCTCATTGCCGTGTTAATTACCGTCAGTTAACGGCAGCGGAACAGCCGGGTCTGGTGTTGGATATTGCCGCGCTTTCGGAGACGGAACTGGCGTTCTACTGTCTTGATGTCACTCAGGGCGTCAATAATAATGGGACGCTGGCCGCGTTACTGCTTCGAACGTTGTTCAATGGGTTGCTTCAGGAGCATTTGGCCGATCAGCAGCACCGTTTGCCGTATCTGCCGACGTTATTAAAGCAGGTAAACCAACTGCTGCGCCAGGCGAGTCTGGACGGTCGTTTTCCTTTGCTGGTGGGGTATTACCATCGACAGCTAAAACAGCTGATACTGATTTCTGCCGGGTTAAACGCGACGTTGAATGTTAACGAACAGCAAATAGCACTGAATAGCGGCGTCCCTTTAGGCACGCTTGAAGGTGCCTATCTCAACCAGTTGAACTATCAGTGCGAGGCATGGCAATGTCAGATATGGGGTGGCGGCGGTCGTTTACGCCTCATGTTGACGACAGAATAGTCTGATAGCGCAAGACGGTGCGGATTTCGGGCCATACCCATCTTTCGGTATTATTTTTTATTTCCTACTATGTAGGGAGTTATCTTATTTTTATTGAACAGTAATGTTGGGACAAGCGTGCTCTTGTTAAAGTCGTTATACTCTTTCGGTTATCTTGATTAGATAAATAAAGTTCATTATTTGAACGGTATATAAGAGGCTGTTTATGTCTATTGTGAATAAAAAAGTAAAAAAAGCGGTCATACCGGTTGCTGGATTAGGGACGCGTATGCTGCCTGCCACCAAAGCCATTCCTAAAGAAATGCTGCCGTTGGTAGATAAGCCGCTGATCCAATATGTTGTTAATGAGTGTATCGCAGCAGGGATTAATGAAATTATTCTGGTTACACACTCTTCTAAGAATTCTATCGAAAACCATTTCGATACCAGTTTTGAGCTGGAAGCCATCCTGGAAAAGCGTGTTAAACGTCAGCTGTTGGAAGAAGTTCAATCTATCTGCCCTAAACACGTCACCATTATGCAAGTGCGTCAGGGATTAGCTAAAGGGCTGGGCCATGCCGTATTGTGCGCGCACCCGTTAGTGGGAGATGAACCCGTCGCAGTTATTCTGCCAGATGTAATTATTGATGAATATGCGTCCGATCTGAAAAAAGATAACCTGAGCGAAATGTTGCAACGTTTTTCTACTACAGGCCACAGCCAGATTATGGTTGAGCCAGTTGAGAATGTAAGCAGCTATGGCGTGGTTGATTGCAAAGGCGTGGAATTAAAAGCAGGGGATAGTGCACCGATGGTGGGCGTGGTTGAAAAACCGAAAGCCTCCGAAGCGCCGTCTAATTTAGCCGTTGTTGGCCGTTATGTACTCTCTGCGGATATTTGGTCTCTGCTGGAGAAAACACCACCGGGCGCAGGCAATGAAATTCAGTTAACTGATGCCATCGCAATGCTGATGGAAAAAGAAACGGTAGAAGCGTATCACCTGAAAGGCGTGAGCCATGACTGTGGTAATAAATTAGGCTATATGCAGGCATTCGTGGAATATGGTTTGCGCCATGACGGTTTAGGTCAGGAATTTGCGCAATGGCTGCAGGAAACGATTGAAGCAGAAGAAAAATAACAGAATGTAATGATTGCTCTCTGTTTTACAAAAACAGAGAGCAGCTAAAAACGCTGACATATCTGTTTTCACTTTGCAAAACGCGTTACCAAAGAAAAACCCCCGATAGCTATCGGGGGTTTTTTAGTATTCAGTACTTATAAACAATTACAGCAGGAAATCGTCTAAAGATTTACCTTGCTCTTCGATTGCTTTCTTGATTACTGCCGGTGTACGACCCTGGCCAGTCCAGGTTTTAACTTCGCCGTTTTCGTCAGTGTATTGATATTTTGCCGGACGGGCAGCGCGTTTGCTTTTACCTGCAACTTTCACTGAACCTAAAGACTGTAATAATTCGTTAGGGTCAATACCGTCGGCAATCAGCATATCGCGATATTGCTGCAATTTACGCGCACGTTCTTCAACTTCAGCCTGAACCTGGCTATCTTCTTCGCGGCGTTCATTAACCACGACTTCCAGTTTTTCCAGCATTTCTTCCAAAGTATCCAGGGTACATTCTCTTGCCTGGGCACGCAGAGTACGGATGTTGTTAAGAATCTTTAGTGCTTCGCTCATTGTGATAATCTCAAATTAATATTATTGGTGGCGTGTAGTGTGATAATAGAGTGCTATTTTCCTTTCTGCAATAGTCAAATTTGTAAGTTTGTTAAAAAACATCATTTTTAAAACAGAACTCACATTGTATGTTACATAAATATAAATACTTTCCTGTTATCAAAAAAATACATTTGGTATGCCGTTTTTCTCCCTCAAACGACAGAGAATGGCTTATTGATGCCGCACCGTTGTTATAAGGAATGTTTATATCTTTTATCGTAACAGGCCGCCGCTGGTGGGCATATGGACAAAATGTGGTCGGGGAATAGCCCATTGCGCAGCGTGAAGGCGAGTTGTTACAATAAGTTTTTACGACACGAAGATCATATACTCCAAATAATTCGAGTTTCAGGACAAACGTTAACGTTTGAACAACGCAAAGCGTTGGCCTGCCAGAGCAAGGCTTATTTATAATCCTTGTAATGCGGCAAGAGAGGGAATCCTGATGCGCTTACTCAAGTAAGTGATTCAGGTGACTGAACGCTGCCAACGGACATGCAACTTGAAGTATGACGAGTATATAGCCTGCCTTTTGGAGTAGCTGAGTGGCTCAACTTTATTTTTATTATTCTGCAATGAATGCAGGGAAATCGACGGCGCTATTGCAGTCGTCATATAACTACCAGGAGCGTGGGATGCGTACGCTGGTGTTCACTGCAGAAATAGATAATCGGCACGGCGTGGGGATTGTAAGTTCACGGATCGGCCTTTCGTCTCCGGCATTATTGTTTAATCCGCAGACACCCTTATTTGGATTGCTGGAGAAAGAGCATCGTGCTCAGCCCGTAGATTGTGTATTAATTGACGAATGTCAATTTTTAACCCGCGAGCAGGTGAGTGAGCTTTCCGATGTCGTGGACCAATTAGATATCCCGGTATTGTGCTACGGGTTGCGTACTGATTTTCGTGGCGATTTGTTTTCCGGGAGTCACTATTTATTAGCGTGGGCAGATAAGCTGATTGAGTTAAAAACGGTCTGCCATTGCGGCCGTAAAGCCAACTGCGTATTGCGATTAGATGCGCAAGGTAATGCCGTCCATGAAGGGGAACAGGTCGTTATTGGCGGCAATGAGAGCTATGTTTCTGTGTGTCGTAAACATTATAAGATTGCGCTGGGATTAACCCGTAAGGAAAGCGAGTAAGGCGGTTAAATATCCGACTGGCGAGCTATTAATAAATAGCGTGTTGATGCGTGTGCGAGTTATAAAAATGCCCAACCCTAAACGGGTTGGGCAGTGCAGAGAGATAAACCGCCTTTAGGGTAAGACGGTAACAGCAAGAACGTTAGTGGGCGGCTTTCTTGCTGGTTTTAGCGGCTTTTGCTACCGGTTCAACCGCTTCCGTTTTTTCTTCTTCAGAGAACTTACGACCGTAGTAAGTATCCAGCAGAATCTGTTTCAGTTCGGAAATCAGCGGGTAGCGTGGGTTTGCCCCAGTACACTGATCGTCGAACGCATCTTCTGACAGCTTATCGACCTTAGCCAGGAAATCGGCTTCCTGTACGCCAGCTTCTCGAATCGAGGTTGGGATCCCCAGCTCGGTCTTCATTTCTTCCAGCCAGTTCAGCAATTTTTCGATTTTCTGTGCGGTACGATCGCTCGGCGCGGTTAAACGCAGGTGGTCGGCTATTTCCGCGTAGCGACGGCGTGCCTGCGGACGGTCATACTGGCTGAACGTTGTCTGCTTGGTCGGGTTATCGTTCGCGTTATAGCGGATGACGTTTGAGATCAGCAGGGCGTTAGCCAGACCGTGTGGAATATGGAATTCCGAGCCCAGTTTATGCGCCATTGAGTGACAGACGCCGAGGAAGGCGTTGGCAAACGCGATCCCAGCAATCGTCGCGGCGTTATGCACGCGCTCACGGGCCACCGGGTTTTTCGCGCCGTCACGATAGCTGTCTGGCAGGTTCTCCTTCAGCAGCTTCAGCGCTTGTAACGCCTGTCCGTCTGAATATTCGTTTGCCAGCACGGAAACATAGGCTTCCAGTGAGTGTGTTACCGCATCGAGCCCACCAAACGCACACAGTGATTTCGGCATGTTCATCACCAGGTTGGCATCAACAATCGCCATATCTGGCGTCAGCGCATAGTCCGCTAACGGGTATTTTTGCCCGGTAGCATCGTCGGTGACGACGGCAAACGGCGTCACTTCGGAACCGGTACCGGAGGTCGTAGTAATCGCCACCATTTTGGCTTTGACGCCCATTTTCGGGAACTTGTAGATACGTTTACGGATGTCCATGAAACGCAGCGCCAACTCTTCGAAGTGCGTCGTAGGGTGCTCATACATCACCCACATGATTTTCGCCGCATCCATTGGTGAACCGCCGCCCAGCGCAATGATCACATCGGGTTTGAAGGAGTGCATTTGCTCAGCGCCTTTACGCACGATACTCAGCGTTGGATCCGCTTCAACTTCAAAGAAAACTTCGGTTTCCAGTCCGTGCTGTTTCAATACGGACGTCACCTGATCGACATAGCCATTATTGAACAGGAAGCGGTCGGTCACGATAAATGCACGTTTAGCACCATCGGAGGCGACTTCTTCAAGGGCGATGGGCAATGAGCCGCGACGGAAATAAATGGATTTGGGAAGTTTATGCCACAACATATTCTCTGCTCGCTTGGCTACCGTTTTCTTGTTGATCAAGTGCTTCGGACCGACGTTTTCGGAGATGGAGTTTCCGCCCCAGGAGCCACAGCCCAGCGTCAGAGACGGAGCGAGTTTGAAGTTGTAGAGATCGCCGATACCACCTTGAGAAGCCGGTGTGTTAATCAGAATACGTGCGGTTTTCATCATATTGCCGAAATGATTCACGCGCTCTGGCTGATTGTCCTGATCGGTATACAGACAGGATGTGTGACCGATACCCCCCATTGCGACCAGTTTTTCCGCTTTAATGACGGCGTCGTTGAAGTCTTTCGCACGATACATCGCCAGCGTTGGGGACAGTTTTTCATGCGCAAACGGTTCGGACTCATCGACCGCGGTAACTTCACCGATCAACACTTTAGTGTTGGCAGGGACGGTGATGCCTGCCATTTCTGCGATTTTCGGTGCGGGTTGACCTACGATGTCGGCATTCAGTGAACCGTTCTTCAGCAAAATACCCTGTACGGCATGAAGCTCTTTGCCTTTCAGCATGTAGCCGCCGTGGGTAGCAAAACGCTCACGCACGGCATCATAGACGCTGTCTACGACGATGACTGACTGTTCTGACGCACAAATGACGCCGTTATCGAAGGTTTTCGACATCAGAATAGAGGCAACGGCACGTTTGATATCCGCGGTTTCATCAACGACAACAGGCGTGTTACCAGCACCAACGCCGATTGCTGGTTTACCGGAGCTGTACGCGGCCTTCACCATACCCGGGCCACCGGTAGCCAGAATCAGGTTGATATCCGGGTGGTGCATCAGTTGGTTGGACAACTCAACGGAAGGCTGATCGATCCAGCCGATGATATCTTTCGGCGCACCTGCCGCAATCGCCGCTTGCAGAACAATATCTGCAGCTTTATTGGTCGCATTTTTTGCACGCGGATGCGGAGAGAAGATAATCCCGTTACGGGTCTTCAGGCTGATCAGCGCTTTAAAAATCGCGGTAGAAGTGGGGTTGGTGGTGGGAACAATACCGCAAATCAGGCCAATCGGCTCTGCAATGGTAATCGTACCAAAAGTGTCATCAGTAGAGAGGACGCCGCAGGTTTTTTCATCCTGATAGGCGTTATAAATGTATTCAGATGCGAAATGGTTTTTGATGACTTTATCTTCCACGATCCCCATGCCGGATTCGGCAACCGCCATTTTTGCCAGCGGGATACGGGCATCCGATGCAGCGAGTGCGGCAGCGCGGAAGATCTTGTCCACCTGTTCCTGAGTGTAAGTGGCAAATTCCTGCTGTGCCTTTCTCACTCTTTCGACCAGTGCGTTAAGTTCAGCAACGTTGGTTACGGCCATAATGCTCTCCTGATAAATGTTAAACTCTTTCAGTCAATTGTTCGCCGAATAGAACAGTATAGATAAACGAGCGGGGGGCGTTTCCGTTACCTGGCTATTCTTTTCTGCCTATTTCGCATTAATTGACTCAAAGAGCTTGTCAGCCGCCGTTGTGGCGCGATTGCTGCTTTTTAAAATACTGTAACCGCCGATACCGTAAATTTTTGAAATATTGTTTTGAAAATACATCAAAATTAAGAGGATTTACGTATCTGCTGCGGTATGAAATGAGCATACCTATTTGTGGGTGCCTTTTTTGTGATCAATATCGAATTTTCTTTATGCTGACACCATTCAGCAATCTGATATTGATAATGACTATCATTAACTAGATAAAATCAGCGGCTTTTCTACCTAAAATGGATTGGTAAAGGATGGACAGCGTGCGTTGAAGCGAAGCCTTGGTGGAAGAAATTCCGGTGGCGGCTTGTTCGTATAATGGGAATGGGTTGTTCGTATAAAACGTGTTCGTATAAACAGTGCTTATATCTTAATCGGGTTAGTTATTTTGATCGTCTTCTACCTCAGGGACGTTTCAGGCGCTTATTGTGCAAAGTGAGTAATGGAATTGTTAAAATAATAACATTTCGGTCAGATAATGACGCGGACAGGTAAGCGTGCATCATCATTTTTGTGCTGTGAAAATGATGAAACCCACTACGATGTTTTTTTGTTCAAAATCTATAAATTGCTGAATATTTAAAAAATATTTGCAATTAAAAACAAAAGTCATTGTTTATCATGGGGTTAATGATTTCTTCGAATGGTTGAGATAAAACCCTTTCCGGGCTGTAGTAAAGAAAATTAAGCAACATCAATGTAAAAATATTGGCGAATGTGTCCGCTTTTGATAGCTTCGAGTTTCGGCCTATTATTCGTTATTCACCCATAAATTAATTTTATGATTTATTTGGATAATGGGCGATCTTTTCTGCTCTATGTGACGGCAATTTTTATGCATAGAGTCCGGTATGGCGTTGTATCAAGACAGGGGCGTTTATAAAGTGAAAATTCGCAAAACAAAACGATGCTTTGTTACCAGTATGATTGCCGCCGCAGTGATGGCGTCATGCGTGAATGTTCAGGCTGCTAATGTACCTGCCGGTGTTGATCTGGCGAAAGAACAGGTTCTGGTGAGAAACAATGGCGCTGAGGTGTCATCACTGGATCCACATAAAATAGAAGGTGTACCGGAATCCAACGTCGCGCGTGATTTATATGAAGGGTTGGTGATTTCCGATCCTGACGGACACCCGATTCCTGGCGTGGCTGAGCGGTGGGAAAGCAGCGACTTTAAAGTCTGGACATTCCATTTACGCAAAGACGCCAAGTGGTCAAATGGCGAACCGGTTACCGCGCAAGATTTCGTTTATAGCTGGCAACGTCTGGCCGACCCGAAAACCGTTTCTCCTTACGCCAGCTATTTACAATATGGTCATCTGCTGAATATCGATGACATTATCGCCAGCAAGAAGTCTCCCGATACGCTGGGCGTAAAAGCACTCGACGACCATACGTTGGAAGTCACATTAAGCGAACCGATCCCATACTTTTATAAATTACTGAATCACTCGTCCATGTCACCGGTAAATAAAGCGGTAGTGGAGAAATTTGGTGATAAATGGACTCAGCCGGAAAACTGGGTAGGGAATGGCGCCTACCGCCTGAAATCCTGGGTCGTGAATGAGCGGCTTGTGCTGGAGCGTAATACCCAGTATTGGGATAACGCCAAGACCGTGATTAATCAGGTCACCTATCTGCCGATTGCTTCTGAAGTAACGGATGTTAACCGCTACCGCGCGGGTGAAATTGATGTTACCAATAATAAATTACCCATTGAGCTATTTCAGAAGCTGAAAAAAGAAATCCCACAAGAAGTTAACATCAATCCCTATCTCTGCACGTACTATTACGAAATCAATAATCAGAAACCGCCATTTAACGATGTACGGGTTCGTACGGCTCTGCGCATGGGGCTTGATCAAGACATATTGACCAATAAAGTGAAAAACCAGGGCGATATTCCGGCCTATGGTTATATTCCTCCGTTTACGGACGGCCTGAAAGCGCATACGCCAGAGTGGTTTACCTGGCCACAGGCGAAACGTAATGAAGAAGCGAAAAAACTGCTGGCGGAAGCGGGCTATACCGCAGAGAAACCGCTGACGTTTAATTTGCTCTATAACTCGTCAGATCTGCATAAAAAGCTGGCGATTGCGGCGGCTTCGATCTGGAAACAGAATCTAGGCGTCGATGCGAAATTGGAAAATCAGGAATGGAAAACCTATCTCAGCACACGTCATCAAGGCAATTATGACGTGGCGCGTGCCGGATGGTGTGCGGACTATAACGAACCGACATCGTTCCTGAATAGTATGCTGTCAGACAGCAGCAATAACACGGCGCATTATAAGAGCGCGGCGTTCGACAAGCTGATGGAGCAGGCTGTACAGGCGAAAACGGACGATGAACGTGCAAAGATTTATCAGCAGGCGGAATCTCAGTTGGATAAAGATGCGGCGATCGTGCCGGTTTATTACTACGCGAACGCCCGGTTGATAAAACCTTATGTCGGCGGCATTACCGGCAAAGACCCGCTGGATAATCTACGGGTGAAGGATCTCTATATCATTAAGCATTAATCTGCCGTGATGCCATTTACGGTTTGATGCAAATGAAGTGAGCGAGCAGCGATTAATTTGGTGTTTAATCTCTGGTTACCCATTCCTGCTATGTGGGAATGGGGCGTGACTGGAACCGATTAATCGTTTTCTCACAGGGTGCTAATTCAGGAATCGTGCTGGGATAACTAACACGACAACATTACAGGAGAAAATAATGACACACATCACAACTAAAAAAAGAGTAGCTGCCGCTATTATCGCGGCGTTGAGTAGCACGATGGCTGTTTCTGCCTTTGCCGCGACCGTTCCCGCCGGCGTTCAGTTAGCAGAAAAACAGGAATTGGTTCGTAACAACGGCGCTGAGGTTTCCTCCCTCGACCCGCATAAAATTGAAGGCGTACCGGAATCCAACGTGTCGCGCGATCTGCTGGAAGGCCTGGTCATTTCCGACGTTAACGGCAAAACCATTCCCGGCGTAGCGGAAAGCTGGGATAACAAAGATTTTAAAGTCTGGACGTTCCATCTGCGTAAAGATGCCAAATGGTCAGATGGTTCGCCGGTTACTGCACAAGATTTCGTCTACAGCTGGCAGCGTCTGGCCGATCCGAAAACGGCATCACCTTACGCCAGCTACCTGCAATATGGTCATCTGGTGAATATCGATGACATCATCGCCGGTAAAAAATCCCCCGATACGCTGGGTGTGAAAGCACTGGACGATCATACCTTTGAGGTGACGCTCTCCGAAGCGGTGCCTTACTTCTATAAACTGCCTGTTTATCCAGCCATGTCGCCTGTCAATAAAGCGGCAATCGAGAAATTTGGCGAAAAATGGACCCAGCCGCAAAACTGGGTAGGCAATGGTGCTTACACGCTGAAACAGTGGGTTGTGAACGAAAAAATGGTGCTGGAGCGCAACCCGCAATACTGGGATAACGCCCATACCGTGATTAACCAGGTGACGTATCTGCCGATCGCATCTGAAGTGACGGATGTTAACCGCTACCGCAGCGGTGAAATCGACATGACGTACAACAACCTGCCAATCGAACTCTTCCAGAAACTGAAGAAAGAGATCCCGGATGAAGTGAAGGTCAATCCGTACCTGTGCACCTACTACTACGAAGTCAACAACCAGAAGCCACCGTTTAACGATGTTCGGGTTCGTAATGCACTGCGTCTGGGGCTGAGCCAGGATATTCTGACTAACAAAGTGAAAAATCAGGGCGATACGCCTGCCTACGGTTTTGTGCCACCGTATATCGATGGCCTGAAAGCGGCAGTGCCTGAGTGGTTCACCTGGTCGCAGGCGAAGCGTAACGAAGAAGCGAAGAAACTGCTGGCGGAAGCCGGTTACACCGCCGACAAACCGCTGACGTTGAACCTGCTGTACAACACTTCCGATCTACATAAGAAGATGGCGATCGCGGCAGCGTCTATCTGGAAACAGAATATCGGTGTGGACGTTAAGCTGGAAAACCAGGAATGGAAAACCTTCCTCAGCACCCGTCATCAGGGGACTTATGATATCGCGCGTGCTGGCTGGTGTGCGGACTATAACGAACCATCAACCTTCCTGAACAGCATGCTGTCAGACAGCAGCAGTAACACCTCGCACTATAAGAGCAAAGAGTTTGATGCGCTGGTGGCGAAATCCTTACAGGTGAAAACTGACGAGGAGCGCGCCGCGATTTATCAGCAGGCTGAATCACAGCTGGATAAAGACGCTGTCACCATCCCAGTTTATTACTATGCGAATACCCGACTGGTGAAACCTTATGTGGGTGGATTAACCGGTAACGATCCGCTGGATAATGTTTACGTGAAAGATCTTTATATCATCAAGCACTAATAATAATGGCTGGCGCACGCTACTGTGTCGCCAGCCTTTTATAGGTACGGGCAATGTTAAAATTTATTCTTCGCCGCTGTTTGGAGGCGATTCCGACACTATTCATCCTGATCACCATTTCGTTTTTCATGATGCGATTGGCACCCGGCAGCCCTTTTACCGGTGAGCGTAATTTGCCGCCGGAAGTGATGGCGAATATCGAGGCCAAATATCATCTGAACGACCCCATGATGACGCAGTACGGTAATTACCTACTGCAACTGGTACAGGGTGATTTCGGTCCTTCTTTTAAATATAAAGACTATTCCGTGAACGATTTGGTTGCGACGTCTTTCCCCGTTTCTGCAAAGTTGGGGGCCGCAGCATTCATTCTGGCGATTGTTTTTGGTGTGAGTGCTGGCGTGATTGCTGCGCTGAATCAGAATACGAAATGGGATTATACCGTGATGGGTTTTGCCATGACGGGGGTGGTGATTCCCAGCTTTGTCGTCGCGCCGTTGCTGGTGCTGATTTTCGCCATTACGCTGCGTTGGTTACCCGGCGGGGGCTGGAACGGTGGGGCGCCCAAATACATGATTTTACCGATGGTGGCGCTGTCTTTGTCTTATATCGCCAGCATCGCGCGTATCACCCGAGGGTCGATGATCGAGGTTTTACACTCTAACTTCATCCGCACCGCGCGCGCCAAAGGGCTGCCGATGCGTCGCATCGTCCTGCGCCATGCGCTGAAGCCTGCGCTGCTGCCCGTGCTCTCCTATATGGGGCCGGCGTTTGTGGGCATTATTACCGGTTCAATGGTCATTGAAACCATTTTTGGCTTACCCGGTATTGGACAACTGTTCGTAAACGGCGCGCTGAACCGCGACTATTCACTGGTACTGAGCCTGACCATTCTGGTCGGCGGCTTAACCATTCTCTTTAATGCGATCATTGACGTGCTCTACGCTGTTATCGATCCGAAAATTCGCTATTAATTGGGGGCGCTATGTTTTGGAATCGAAAAAACGTTGAAGCGTTAGAGAACTTCACCGAGCAGACAGAAATTGAAGGGCGCAGCCTGTGGCAGGATGCGCGCCTGCGCTTTATCCATAACCGTGCAGCGCTGGCCAGCCTGTTTGTGCTGGCGGTGATTACCGTGTTTGTTATTTTTGCTCCGATGCTGTCTGCATTTGATTACGCCGATACGGACTGGGGCATGATGTCAGCCGCGCCGGATATGACCTCTGGACACTATTTCGGTACGGATTCTTCTGGCCGCGATCTGCTGGTTCGCGTTGCTATCGGCGGTCGCGTGTCGCTGATGGTCGGCGTGGCGGCAGCGCTGGTTGCCGTGATCGTCGGGACGCTGTATGGCGCGATGTCCGGCTATCTGGGCGGGAAAGTGGATTCAGTGATGATGCGTCTGCTGGAGATCCTCAACTCATTCCCATTCATGTTCTTCGTGATTCTGCTGGTCACGTTCTTCGGGCAGAACATGCTGTTGATCTTCGTGGCCATCGGTATGGTGTCCTGGCTCGATATGGCGCGTATCGTGCGCGGCCAAACGCTGAGCCTGAAACGTAAAGAGTTTATTGAAGCGGCGATGGTGTCTGGTGTTTCCACGCGCGGTATCGTGTTACGTCACGTGGTGCCGAACGTGCTGGGCGTGGTGGTGGTATATGCCTCTCTGCTGGTGCCAAGCATGATTCTGTTCGAATCCTTCCTGAGCTTCCTGGGTCTGGGAACGCAGGAACCGTTAAGCAGCTGGGGCGCCTTGCTGAATGATGGTGCGAACTCAATGGAAGTGTCGCCGTGGTTGCTGTTCTATCCGGCGGCGTTTCTGGTCGTTACGCTGTTTTGTTTTAACTTTATCGGCGATGGCCTGCGTGATGCCCTCGACCCGAAAGATCGCTGAGGAGCATCAACATGAGCAAGATTGAGTTAACGGGCGCGCACGACGCGCTGCTACATGTTCAGGATCTCCGGGTAACGTTCAAAACGCAGGACGGAGACGTGACGGCGGTTAATGATTTGAACTTCACGCTCAACGCGGGTGAAACGCTGGGGATTGTCGGTGAGTCTGGCTCCGGTAAATCACAAACGGCGTTTGCGCTAATGGGACTGCTGGCCCGCAATGGGCGCATCGGCGGCTCGGCGCGTTTTCGTGGCAAAGAAATTCTCAACTTACCTGAAAGCCAGCTGAATAAGCTGCGTGCTGAAGAAATCAGTATGATTTTTCAGGACCCGATGACCTCGCTGAACCCTTACATGCGCGTCGGTGAACAGCTGATGGAAGTGCTGATGCTGCACAAGAGTATGAGCAAAAGCCAGGCGTTTGAAGAGTCGGTCAAAATGCTGGATGCGGTTAAAATGCCGGAAGCGCGTAAGCGCATGAAGATGTATCCGCATGAATTTTCCGGCGGGATGCGTCAGCGTGTGATGATCGCGATGGCGCTGCTGTGTCGTCCAAAACTGCTGATTGCTGATGAACCGACAACGGCACTGGATGTGACGGTTCAGGCGCAGATTATGACGCTGTTGAACGAGCTGAAGCGCGAGTTTAATACCGCGATCATCATGATCACCCATGACCTGGGCGTCGTTGCCGGCATTTGTGACAAAGTGCTGGTGATGTATGCCGGGCGCACCATGGAATACGGCGCGGCACGCGATGTCTTTTATCATCCAAGCCACCCGTATTCTGTCGGCCTGCTCAATGCCGTACCGCGTCTGGATGCAGAAGATGAGGTGCTGGCGACTATTCCGGGTAATCCGCCTAACTTATTACGTCTGCCGAAAGGGTGTCCGTTCCAACCACGCTGCCCGTATTCAATGGATGTCTGCCACAGCGCACCTGCGCTGGAATCTTTTGGTGATGGCCGCTTGCGCGCCTGCTTTAGAGCGATTGAGGAGGTGGTATGAACAACGCGGACGAGAAAAAGGTGTTGTTAGAAGTGGACGACCTGAAAGTCCACTTTGATGTCAGAGATGATAAGCAGTGGTTCTGGCAGCCGCCGAAAAAGCTGAAAGCGGTCGATGGCGTGACGCTGCGTTTATATGAAGGTGAAACGCTGGGCGTGGTGGGGGAATCCGGCTGCGGTAAGTCTACGCTGGCGCGTGCCATTATCGGACTGGTAAAAGCGACCGACGGACGCGTCACCTGGCTGGGGAAAGACCTGCTGGGCATGAGCGACGAGCAATGGCGTGCAGCACGTAGCGATATTCAAATGATATTCCAGGATCCGCTGGCGTCGTTGAATCCGCGTATGACCATCGGCGAAATTATTGCCGAGCCGTTAAAGGTTTATCATCCCGAACTGGATCGGCAGACGGTAAAAGATCGCGTGAAAGCGATGATGTTAAAGGTTGGGCTGCTGCCGAACCTGATCAACCGCTATCCGCATGAATTCTCCGGCGGCCAGTGTCAGCGTATTGGGATCGCGCGCGCGCTGATTCTGGAACCAAAACTGATTATCTGTGATGAACCGGTTTCCGCGCTGGACGTGTCGATTCAGGCGCAGGTGGTTAACCTGCTGCGCCAGCTACAGCGTGAAATGCGCCTGTCGCTGATTTTTATCGCGCATGACTTATCGGTAGTGAAGCACATTTCCGATCGCGTGTTGGTGATGTATCTGGGTCATGCGGTAGAGCTGGGAACGTACGATCAGGTCTATCAAAATCCGCAGCATCCCTACACCCGCGCGCTGATGTCTGCGGTGCCGATTCCCGATCCCGATCAGGAACGAAACAAGAAGATCCAGTTGCTGGAAGGGGATTTGCCTTCCCCGATCAATCCGCCATCGGGCTGCGTGTTCTGCACCCGCTGTCCGGTTGTCGGCCCTGAGTGCTCGAAGACCCGTCCATTGCTGGAGGGAAGCTTTACGCACGCGGTTTCGTGCCTGAAAGTCGATCCTCAGGCGCTGTTACCGGTGGAAGAAGTCGAACCACAGTAACCTGTTTTATTGGTGACAGATGTAAAAAAGGCGTCTCCTGAGGGAGACGCCTTACGTTTAAGCGAGATAACTTATTCTTTCCACAGGATGTGGCAAAGCTTATGGTCTTTTTCTCGGCAAATCAGCACGCGGGCAAAAATATCCGTGATCTCTTCGCCTTCCTCTTCGGCCAGCCCAATGACGACTTCGGCAAAGAAGTCGGGGTTCAGATCGAAATCAACGTGTTCGGCCCAGTCTTCCGCGGGGTCGAATAACTCTGCGCCGCCGCGTTCTTCGAATTGCAGGTTGAACAGCAAAATATCTGCCGGATCGAGGTTATCCGCTGCAAGCTCCAAAAAGATGTCGTAGGCCTGTTCCAATGCTTCGTCTTCGGTCAGGCGATTATTCAAATCCATAACGTAATTCCTGTTAATTCCCAATGGACATATTAGAACACGGGAAAACGCGTATGCCCTAAATAATTCGCGTGGCGAGCAGGTTATAACAGGGGGCTGAAAAAGTAGAACAGTCGCTCGACAATGCGTTGCCAGTAGGGGCGATTTTGCCACTGTGCCGCGTTTAACAGGCGTGAGCGGGCGATATAGTCTTCCTGCACGCAGGCTAAATCGCTGCCGAATCCGGCATCGTCAATCACCAGCGTGATTTCAAAATTCAGCCACAGGCTACGCATGTCCAAATTTACCGTACCGACCAGGCTAAGCTGTCCGTCAACCAGTACGCTTTTGGTGTGCAGCAGTCCGTCCTTGAACTGATAAATTTTTACGCCAGCGGCCAGCAGTTCCGTGAAGAAGGCGCGGCTGGCCCAGCCGACCAGTACGGAGTCATTCTTGTGCGGCACAATAATACTGACATCGACCCCGCGTTGGGCAGCGGTGCAGATGGCGTGCAGCAGGTCGTCGCTCGGCACGAAGTAGGGGGTTGTCATGATCAACTGCTTACGTGCTGAATAGACCGACGTCAGCAGCGCCTGATGAATCATCTCTTCCGGGTAACCGGGGCCGGAAGCAATAACCTGAATGGTGTGGCCGCTCTCTTGTTCGAACGGCATGACGTTAACATCCGGCGGCGGCGGAAGCAGGCGCTTGCCCGTCTCCATTTCCCAGTCGCAGCAGTAAATAATCCCCAGCGTGGTCGCTACCGGCCCTTCAATGCGCGCCATCAGATCAATCCATTGCCCGACGCCGGCATCTTGTTTGAAAAGACGGGGATCGACCATATTCATGCTGCCGGTATAGGCAATGCGGTTATCGATCAGGATAATTTTACGGTGCTGACGTAAATCCATGCGGCGCAGGAAAGCACGGAACAGATTCACTTTCAGGGCTTCAACCACCTCTATTCCGGCAGTACGCATCAGTTCGGGGTGATGCTGGCGGAAAAACTGTACGCTGCCGGCAGAGTCCAACAGAATGCGACAGTGCACCCCGCGCCGCGCCGCCGCGATAAGGGAAGAGGTGACTTGCTCAACCAGACCGCCGGATTGCCAGATGTAGAACACCATTTCGATATTGCTACGGGCAAGTTCAATATCACGCAATAGCGCTTTAATGGTGTCATCAAACGTGGTCATCAGCTGTAACTGATTGCCTTTAACGCCGCCAACCCCTTGCCGCCTTTCACACAGTTGAAATAACGCGCTGGCGACTTCGCTGTTTTCCGTCGCGAAAATACGGCGATACTCTTTTAATTCGCGCAGCCATTTTGCTGTTGATGGCCACATTTTGCTGGCGCGTTCAGCCCGACGTTTGCCAAGATGGAGCTCGCCAAACGAAAGATAAGCGACAATACCGACAAGTGGCAGAATATAAATCACCAGTAGCCAAGCCATTGCAGAAGGCACCGCCCGACGTTTCATCAGAATACGCAAGGTCACACCTGCAATCAGCAACCAGTAGCTAAAAACCAGTAACCAACTTATTACGGTATAAAATGTCGACATAAAAGCAGCATAGTTCCCTTCTGCAAAGAATTAACAAAGTGTACGCATAGATTTATAAAAGGGGAAATGCCTTTCCTCTGAATATCCCCGTCATACTTCAAGTTGCATACGCGTTGGCTACGCTACTCGGCACACTTACGTGTACCTCGCCCCGTTGGGGCCGCTGCAAGCAGCGTTCAAACCTGCCTCTGGCAGATTTGTCAGTCACCCGAATCACTTACCTGAGTAAGCTCATCGGGATGAAATGAGAGACATCCTGTCTCTCACCGAAGGCCAGCCATTGGCTGGTCAAATTCGTTCCCGACGAATTTGTCCCTCTCTTGCCGCGTTACAAGGCTTATAAATAAACCTAGCCCTAACGGGCCAACGCTTTGCGTTGTTCAAACGTTAACGTTTGTCATGCAACTCGAATTATTTAGGGTATAAAAGCTATGAGTAAAAAGAGGGCAATTCACCGATTGTCGTCACGCATCAGGGGGGTATAATGCCCGGCGCGAGTGTATTAACAAGAGTCGCATAATGAAACGCAGTCGGAATGAAGTGGGGCGCTGGCGGATGTTACGTCAGGTGCAGCGTAGAAGAAGTCGCTGGTTGGAAGCTCAATCACGTACGTATCGCCATATTCGCTCTGCCCGTTATTTGCAGCAAAAGCACAAACGGCGGGCACTGCTCTATGCGGTAACTTACGACTGGTAAGCCAGTGAGGAAAATAGCGACCCGAGGTATGGTCGCTATTTTTTTATCTCACGTCTTATCACATGCCGTGTTTATTCCCTCATCGGCTCATCCCATAACCGGAATGCGCTGGGTTATTTCTCTCTGATCGATCATCGGGTTACTGTCACCCTCCGTCGAGGGCAGGATAAACAGCGACACTGAAGTATTTAAGCGTTCTGTTTGCTCCAGCAGTGAGGAGAAGGTGCGCGCAGAGGCTTCAACCTGTCCCGCGTTTTCTCTGACGGTATCATTCAACGTACTGAGACGAGTGGTGACTTCATGAATGCTTTCGGTCTGCTGATGCGATATTTCCGAGATCTCGCTCAGAAACGTGCCGGTGCCTTTCGCCGTCTGAATGATGTTTTGCAGGCTATCATTCAGTTTGTTTACCAGCCGCGTTCCTGCGCTTACGCTGTTGTCTGAATCACGAATCAGCACATTAATATTTTGTGCCGAATGGCTGCTTTGCGACGCCAGCGTACCGACTTCTCGTGCGACAACGGCAAAGCCTCGTCCCATCGTCCCAGCGCGTGCGGCCTCTATTGCGGCGTTCAGGGACAAAATATGCGTCTGGAACGCCACGTTTTCAATCATACCAATGGCTTCCGTCATTTCGCGCGTTCTGCCTGCAATGTCTGACATCGCGGCTTTGACGTCATTCATCATGGTTTCGCCCTGTGCAGCGATCTTGCTGGTGTCTTCCGCATGCAGGTTGGCCTGCTGAGTATGCTGCGCATTTTGCTCAAGATGTTGGCTAAGCTGAATAATGTGCTCGGTGGTGACTTTGAGTTCATGGGACTGGCGGTTAGCCTGCTCGGAAAGCTGATGGTTATCCGCTGCAACCCGATCAACCTGCGTCACCATGTGGTCAACGCCCTGGCGAACCTGATTGACTAATGTCACCAGACCTTCCTGCATTTGAATGACGCTGGTATTAAGTTGCCCAATTTCGCGTGTACCGCGTATCTCGGCATCTACCGAATGAGAAAGATCGCCTGCGGCGATCAGTTTTAAGTGGGCAATGATGTGCTTCAGTGGGCGAATAATGACCCGACTCACGCCGATCCAAACTGCGATGGCGATCGCCAGTAACAGCCCCAGAACCGTGATAAAAATCGTTTTAGCCTGGTCGAGAGAAGATAAAAATTGTTGCCCGTGCTGTTTTTGCAGGGCATCGGTGTCTTGCAGATAGTGTGAATATTTCTGGGTAAAATCGCTTTGATAAGCCTGAACGGGAACGGCAAAGAAAATGTCGATCTGGTTGGTGGTTTTTATTCCCTGAGCGAGTTCAACAAGCCCGGAATAGAGCTGGCTGTAACTCTTCTTCAAATCAACGAAAGCCGTCGTGTCCGCTTCCACCGTCGTGACTGTCCCCAGCTGTTGGTAGTGCTCCTGCGCCTGTTTGAGAGACACTTCTGCCTCATCCATCAGACTGTGCCAACTGCCTTCAGACCCTGTTTCTTTGTCTACCAGGAGATAAATGCCCGCGCGGTTAAGTTTATCGCTGGCGTTCATCACTTCCATCCGCGCTTTATCCATTAACGCTTGTTGCTGGCGAAGGCTTTCGTTAGCGGAAATATCCTGCCGCACCTGAGTCATCGTTTGAGAAATGACGCCGACGGAAACCAATTGCAGTAAAGAAAATAACCCAATGATCAATAACAATCCGGAGAGAATACTGAGGCGATGACGGCGGCGGATAGTAGCAATTCCGTTTCGCAAAATCGCTGGCATTAACATGATTGTTGACCCTCTATATATGAATAGCGGTCAAACTATCACTGTTAAATGACTAAAATATTTCAGCTTTTGGCGGGGAGGTAAGGGGCCATGATTTTCTGGTACAACCATGACCTATATCAATAGACTCGTCATACTTCAAGTTGCATGTACGTTGGCTACGCTACTCGGTACACTTACGTGTACCTCTCCCCGTAGGGGCCGCTGCAAGCAGCGTTCAAACCTGCCTCTGGCAGATTTGTCAGTCACCCGAATCACTTACTTCAGTAAGCTCATCGGGATGAAATGAGAGACATCCTGAAACTCGAATTATTTAGAGTATGACCCTTAAAACACTTTTTTGTATGGCTTCACGCTGACGTGTTTGTAGACATCTGCCGCGATGTAGGGGTCGGCGTCAGCCCATGCGGTTGCTTCATCCAGTGACGCGAATTCGGCGATAATGACGGAACCGCTAAAGCCAGCCTGACCGGGATCTTCGCTGTCGATAGCAGGTAAAGGACCCGCGGTAACCAGTCGCCCCTGATCGCGCAATGCCTGTAGGCGGGCAAGGTGATCGGGCCTTACCGACAGGCGTTTTGCTAATGAATCAACATTATCTTCAGCATAAATGACATAGAGCATAGTGACCTCACAGGTAGGAAGGTACCCTTTTCGTTTGGGATGCCGGGTCAGCGCCCAGCGGCCAAACGCCATCGGGTAAGAGACGCGTGTTTCTACCATCATACGTGATGTTGTTCGAGGACAATAGGTTGATTTGCCAGAGTAATCCCCCCACGATTTCTGTTTTTTTGACAATTCCACGGGTTGTTATTGAATATGATTGCTATTTGCATTTAAACTTGGGCGGCATAAGAGGATAAAGACAGACTATGCCGCAAAAAAAGTTTTTTTTGACCCGCCGTTACTCATGGCCATTCATACTTTCAGTTGGTTTTCACGGTTCACTGATTGCAGGTTTACTGTACGCATCGTTTAATAATTCAATCGAATTACCGCAGGAATCTAAGCCCATCAGCGTTGTGATGGTGAACCCTGCGGCCTATGAAGCGGCTCCTGCTGCCAAATCTGCCCCTGAACCAGAACCGGTGAAGCAGCCAGAAGCAGAGCCGGAACCGATTCCAGAACCGGAGCCATTGCCGCAGCCGGTTCCTATGCCATTGCCTGAACCAAAGCCCAAGCCGAAACCTAAACCGGAACCCAAGCCCGTGAAGAAGGTTGAGCAGCCGAAGCCGGTTAAACGTGAGCCGACCGTTGAAAAACAGCCACCTTCGCCGTTTACCAGCGAAGAACCGACGCGCAATGTGAATAATGCGCCGGTGAAGCAGGCGCCTGCGCCCGCCGCAAGTGCGCAGTCAAGTGGGCCACGTCCGTTGAGCCGCGCGCAGCCTCAGTATCCTGCCCGCGCGTTTTCCCTGCGTGTTGAGGGGCGGGTAAAAATGCAGTTTGATGTGGACGAGTCTGGGCGCGTTGACAACGTTCGCGTGCTTTCTGCCGAACCGCGTAATATGTTCGAGCGTGATATTAAACAGGCGATGCGTAAATGGCGCTATGAAGCGGGCAAGCCAGGCAAAGATTTGGTTGTGACCATCGTCTTTAAAATTGACGGCGGGGCGGCAGTCGAATAATTCACGCCAGTACAAAAATACACAAAAGAAACGGGGCGTCATCTTGGCAGATGACGCCCCGTTTTCGTATCAATCGCTATTCAGGGCAGCTTACGCCGATGAACGCTACTCGCTTGGCGTGAAGTGGCTCTTGCCGGCAGGGAGTTCACGCGGATGACCTTCTTCATCGACTGCGACATAGGTGAATAACGCTTCGGTAGCCCGATAGCGCTGGCCAATAGGCTCAGACGACACTTTCTTTACCCAAACTTCAACGTTGACGTTGATAGAACTACGGCCAGTGCGTAAACAACGCGCATAGCAACAAACCACATCGCCGACGGCGACAGGTTTTAAGAACGACATCCCATCGACCCGTACGGTAACGACACGGCCTTCGGCAATTTCTTTCGCCAAAATTGCGCCGCCGATGTCCATTTGCGACATCAACCAGCCGCCAAAAATATCTCCGTTCGCATTGGTATCGGCTGGCATTGCCAGCGTGCGGAGAACCAGTTCGCCCTGTGGTAACACGTTTTGTGTGCTCATTGTGCAATCAGTCAAGTTGGTTAAGTTGAGTATACCCGCCAGTCAAAGCGTACTTGCTGACGGGCATAGTGTCTTTATCAAACAATGTGTATTGCTTTAGCGAATTACGGTTGCTCGCTTTTTTCTTCTTCTGATTTTTCCTGGTCGCCAGGCAAGTGACGGTAGATATAGACGCCACAAAGCAGCGTAAACAGCAGCGTCACACCCGTCAGACCAAAGACTTTGAAATTGACCCACACGCTTTGCGGTAGCCAGAAAGCAATATAGATGTTAACCAGCCCGCACACCAGAAAGAACATCGCCCAGGCTAAATTCAATTTTCCCCAGACGGGCTGCGGCAAGGTTAGCTCTTTACCCAACATTTTCTGAATCAGGGTCTGCTTCATGACAAACTGGCTAACCAGCAGAGCGGCGGCAAATAACGCATAGATAATGGTGACTTTCCACTTGATAAACAGATCGTTATGGAACACCAGCGTTAGCGAACCGAAAACGACGACCATCGCAAAGGTGACCAGCGTCATTTTCTCTATTTTACGATACATCACCCAGGTGACCGCGAGCGACAGCGCCGTTGCCGCAATTAATGCGCCCGATGCGATGTAGATGTCATAGAGTTTATAAGCCGCAAAAAACACGACCAACGGTATAAAATCAAGAAGTTGCTTCATTATGTCAATCCATCACTCAACAGTGTCGTAATCATAACCCACAAGAGTTATCCGATAGCTCATGCCATTATCCTTCATTGTGGAACACCATTCCCGAGATATTGTAATAATTTGCAGAAAATTACGATTGGGCAAGTCGTGAACGAGGGAGTGGTGAAGCCTATGCCGCCAGAACTGCGGCATAGGGGAAGAGCGGCAATTAAGCGCGCAGCAGCATATAAAGGCGGAACAGGTAAATCAGCAGAATCGCGGAGATCAGGTTGCTTAACCCGTTCAGAACCACGCCGAGCACAGTAGGCGAGGAAATCGGTAACTTCGACACGACCAGCAAAATAGCGATTTTAGCCAACAACCACATCACGATGGCAGGCGCGGTTGCGCGTAAGTTGCCATAGGCCAGTTTGGTGCTTGCTTTAATCGCGCTGAAAATTCCGCTTTTTTCAGTGACCACAATCACGGGCGACAAACTCAGGGCAATGGCCAGCAGCACGCCAGGAATGACCAGAAGCATCATACCAAGCTGGATGAGCAGCGTGCACAGCAGGATCAGGAAAAGCAGGCGCAGTAAAAAAGGGGCGGAGGCACCGATTGCGCGTAGTGCACTGGTGCGATGTCCATCAGACACCAGTTGGATCAGCATCAGAACCCCGCCTGTCAGCAGTACGTTGCCCACTAACGCAGCAAAGGTGCCTGCCGCCGACATTTTTAGCAACACGGTTTGTTGTTCCGGCGTCATCTGCTGAATCAAGTCCATCAAGCCGGATTCGACAGACGATGACAGATCGCTGCCGGAGGTGCTCAGAATCCGTAATTCGTCTACAGAAGGCGATAGCGCATGATTCAGTATGACAGTAATGAATGCCGTCAACAGTGACATCATTAAGATGCTGATGAACTGGTTGCGGGTAAAATTCATTGTGTCACGGTACAACGTGTTAGCCGTGATAGGCATGCAGGCTCCTTGAAAAAGATAAATCAACGGATAGAACTTAACTCATGATTGTAACCTGTTAATCCGTGCTGTGGCACCCCGTCAACGATGCAATGCTGCTTTTCCCTTCAGTAATGAAAGACTGTGATGAAATTGTTACCAAAGGTGGCAGACCATATTTTTCTCGTGCCCGGTTGCAGGCATCGTTGATCCGCCCATTTTCGCCGGATTGCATAAATTCACGGCACGGTGAAGGGCGATTAACATAAATAGAACAGCTGACGGTATCCCCGACTATGCCTTCAAGTGCCTGGCAACGAGGCGTTTTGCTGTTCGTACCCGCCATACAGCGTAAAAAAGGGGAAACGGGTTCGGTGAATTGAGAGGGTACAGCGCCACTGCCGTCATCGGCTTCAGCCCAATAGAAAGACACTCTGAAATAAGCGCAGCACGCGCCGCAGTGCATACAGATATTATCGCTCATTGGATGACTAACTGCCCCCAGCCAGCGTGAATCACGTTAATGAAAATAAAAATCTACCGTTGAATGCGTTCGCGCGGTAATGCAATTTGCGGGCAGAGCACGTTATGTACTTTTTGTCATTTATTGATTTGGATCAATTCTATGATTTTTAATTAGTTAGCGATAAATGATATGGTTCAATTTACGTGTAAAATCTTTAAAAGATGTGATCTGGCTTAAAACAAGAATACCTACTTAGGGTTATATTTCGCTCGAAATTTAAACCCTATAAATGGAGTGGGTAATGAAAAAGGCATCTTTCTTATTATTGGCAGCGGCGCTTATGCCTACATTGGCACAGGCTCATCAAGCAGGTGATTTTATTGTTCGTGCGGGTACAGCAACCGTGCATCCACGTGAAAGTTCGGACAATGTATTGGGGTTGGGAGAGTTTCAGGTAAACAACAATACTCAGTTGGGCCTGACTTTTAGCTACCTGGTGACGGACAATATTGGCGTTGAATTGCTGGCGGCTACGCCGTTCAAACACAAAGTCGGCACGCCTGGCACGGGCACGATTGCAGAAGTGAAACACCTGCCGCCTTCACTGGTCGCACAGTACTATTTTGGTGATGCTCAAGATAAATTACGTCCCTATTTAGGTGTTGGCCTGAATTACACGATGTTCTTCGATGAGAAATTTAATGACAAGGGGACAGGTGCGGGCCTGAGCGATCTGAGCCTGAAAAACTCCTGGGGCGTTGCTGCGCAGGCTGGGCTGGATTATAACCTGGACAAGAATTGGTTAGTCAACATGTCCGTATGGTGGATGGATATTGATACCGATGTGAAATTTAAAGCCGGTAACGCTCAGCAAAGTATCCATACTAAGCTTGATCCATGGGCCTTTATGTTTGGCGTAGGCTACCGCTTCTGATTGTTCATCATAAAAAACGGCGACGTAAATAACGTCGCCGTTTTTATAGACAGGAAATAACAAACCAATAAAGAGAACGCTATTTTTATTACAGCAATTATCTAGATGGCGTTAGCCATTAGAAACTGTATTGTACACCAACACGGTAGCGAGTTTGACGCTCGTCAGTGATTGTGCTGCCTTTGACGTTACCGACTTGAGCGTAAGGCGTCCAGTTTTTGTCAAATTTATAAGCCAGTTTAATATCGTGGCTCAGTTCATAATTTTCGCTATCCGCCAAATACCACTGAGAACCTGCTTTATTATTTTTGTTATATTCAAATTCGTATTCAACTACAAAGTTCGCAGGCAGTTTATAACCCAACGTACTGGTGATGGTGTAGCCAGTGATAGCAGTAGGGTTTGTAGCAGAATTCGGGTTACCGATGTTATTGCTGTTACGCAGATAGGATGCACGGTAACGCAGACCATAGTACAGGGAATCGGTGATGTTTGCCGTTCCTTTGATATATGGACGGTAGTTGTTGTTATTGGACGTGGAAACCATGTTTAAACCAGCTTCCAGACCAAAGGTTTTATCGAATTTGTACAGGTAGCTAGCGGTAACTTCAGTACCGTTGCTGACGGTTTCGTTAAACGGTTTGTTTGGTGTCTTATCGCTGCCAGATTGTGCCCACTTGGCTTCCATTGACAGGCCAAAGCCGTTGTCAAAACGGTGGGACATCAGCAGGCGATCTTTATGATCGTTTTTTGCCGTATCCTGCATTTCATGACGATAGTCAATCGTAACAGCCATGGAGCTTAAGCTGATTAAGGAAGTTACCATCATCGTCAATATTTTAGCTTTCATTTTATTATCCCAAGTCAAAGAGAATTATTATTTAAAAACGCGCTGCCACTTTTGTTCAGCGGTTCCATTCTATTTATTATTTCTTACAGTAATGTGAACAAGATCGTTAAAAAGAGATAATTTTAAATGATCTCAATTCTGTGATTTTCTTCGTATTTTATTGGCGGGATTTATGCAATTTAAAAAATAAATAGTTACTTGGTTTATTTCTTTGTGGCGGGGATTAATGATTATTTCAATTTGAAAATATTTCTTACAATTATAAGAAATTAGACATTAAATAATAATTGCAAATATTTCACGTTAATTAAATAAGAAATAATTTGAAACATTATTCAACGCGCGATAGGGCTTGCGTTAAGCACAAATCGCGCGCCTGAAAAGCGTTATGAACGCGTAGCGGCTTTCATTTCACTGACAAAGGCGTGTAACTCGGACAGCATAACGTCAGGCTGGTTCAGATTTTTTTCGATAATCCGCACGATCGCTGAGCCAGAAATGGCACCCGCTGCGCCTGATGCTAACGTTTCCCGCACTTGAGCCGGATCGGAAATGCCAAATCCTTGCAGCGGAGGGGCGGCATGGTACTCGTTCAGTTTGGCTACCAAATGATTCAGCGGCAGTTGGGCGCGTTTTTCCGCTCCGGTAACGCCTGCACGTGATACTAAATACGTATAGCCACGGCCATAGGAAGCGATCTCGCGCAGCAACTCATCGTCAGCATTAGGCGGACAGATAAAAATAGGGGCAATGCCGTGCCGTAACGCAGCGGTACGGAAAGGTGCCGATTCCTCCACCGGAACATCCGCTACTAATACCGAGTCAACGCCGACCTGCGCGCAGCGCTGATAGAATTCATCAATGCCGTTGCTGAAGACCAGATTGGCATACATCAGCAGGCCAATCGGGATTTCCGGGTATTTCTGACGTACGGCCGCCAGCATTTCAAAGCACTGGCCGGGCGTGACGCCTGCGGCAAAGGCGCGCAGGTTAGCATCCTGAATGGTTGGGCCATCAGCCAGCGGATCAGAGAAGGGCACACCCAACTCCAACGCATCGGCACCGGCGGCAATCAGCGTGTCGATAATTTTCAGGGATTGCTCAGGGGAGGGATCGCCCAGCGTAACAAACGGAACGAACGCGCCTTCCTTTTTCTCCGACAGGCGATTAAACAGCTGTTGATAACGCTCCATTACATTTCTCCCCGATCTTTCAAAATATCGTGCACGGTAAAGATGTCTTTATCACCACGGCCAGACAGGTTGACCACCAGCAGTTGCTCTTTCTCCGGTTCCGCTTTAATCATCTTCAACGCGTGTGCCAGCGCGTGGGAGGATTCCAGCGCAGGGATAATGCCTTCACTGCGGCAGAGCGCTTTGAAGGCATCCAGCGCTTCGTCATCGGTAATCGAGACATAGTCAGCGCGGCCGATGCTGTTCAGGTAAGCGTGCTGCGGACCTACGGATGGGAAATCCAGCCCGGCGGAAATCGAGTAGGATTCTTCAATTTGTCCGTCGGACGTTTGCATCATCGGGGACTTCATGCCGAAATAGATTCCGAGGCGACCGTGTTTTAACGGCGCGCCGTGCTGCCCGGATTCAATGCCCAAACCGCCAGGCTCAATGCCGATCAGCCGGACGCTGGTATCGTCGATGAAATCAGCAAACATCCCAATTGCATTAGAACCGCCACCGACGCAGGCCAATACCGCATCCGGCAAGCGACCTTCTTTTTCCAGAATCTGCGCTTTCGTCTCTTCGCCAATCATGCGTTGAAACTCGCGCACAATCGTCGGGTAAGGGTGCGGGCCTGCCGCTGTTCCCAGCAGATAGTGTGCGGTCTCATAGCTGCCAGACCAGTCACGCAACGCTTCGTTACAGGCATCTTTCAGCGTGGAAGAACCGCTGTGAACCGGAATGACTTCTGCCCCCATCAGGCGCATACGGAAGACGTTCGGTGACTGGCGCTCAACGTCTTTCGCGCCCATATAAACGCGGCATTTCAGGCCGAGCAGGGCGCAAGCCAGCGCTGTCGCGACGCCGTGTTGGCCCGCACCGGTTTCAGCGATGATTTCGCTTTTACCCATGCGCTTCGCCAGCAGAGCCTGTCCGAGTACCTGGTTGGTTTTATGTGCGCCGCCGTGCAGCAGGTCTTCACGTTTCAAATACAGTCTGGTTTTCGTCCCAGCGGTCAGGTTTTTACACAGGGTTAACGCAGTCGGACGACCCGCGTAATTTTTCAGCAGGTCGGTAAATTCAGCCTGAAATTCAGGATCTTTTTGTGCGCTGACGAAAGCCTCTTCCAGCTGGCGTAACGCCGGGATGAGGATCTGCGGAACAAACTGTCCGCCGAATTCACCGAAATAAGGGTTGAGTAATGTCATAATTTTCCCGTCTGTTTTAGTGTTGCGGTTGACGTAATGTCGCAAAAACCGCAGCAATTTTATGTGAGTCTTTTTTTCCCGGTTCGCTTTCTACCCCGGAATTGAAATCCAGTCCTGCGCAACCTTGCTGTGCAGCCAGCGCGCAGTTATCACTATTCAGGCCGCCAGCTAGCAGCACGTTATCCAATGACTGGTTTGCCAGCAGCGACCAGTTGAAGGTTTTCCCGCTGCCGCCCTGAGCGTTGTCAAACACGTAGCGATCGACGTGGGTGAGTTCGCGCGCTGGCAGAACATCTGCGATGCTCAATGCTTTCCAAATCTGGCAGGCCGCAGGGAGTTGCTGGCGTAGCTGGTCGATCGTTTGTTGATCTTCATCGCCGTGCAGTTGAACGGCGGATAACCCCAGCTGTGTAGTAATAGCAACAATGTGTTCGACAGGGGCGTTACGGAAAACGCCGACATAGCGCAGTGGAGCGCCAGCGATGACGTCGGCGGCTTGTTTAGCGTCAATACAACGCGGCGAACTGGCGACGAAGATTAATCCGCCGTAGAGCGCGCCGGCTTGATAAGCCGCCTGTGCATCCGCGGCGCGCGTCAGGCCGCAGACCTTGTTCTCACCCAGAATAACGCGGCGTACTGCGCCGTTCAGATCCGGTTCGGACATCAGCGAACTGCCGATCAAGAACCCCTGAGCAAAAGCGCCGAGTTCACGAATCTGCGCATGGCGGTTGATGCCGGACTCACTGATTACGGTGACGCCAGCGGGCAGACGCGGTGCGAGCGTCCGAGTGCGGTTGAGGTCAATCGAGAGATCGCGCAGGTCGCGGTTGTTGATCCCGACGACGCGTGCTTCCAACTGAATGGCCCGCTGTAACTCTTCTTCATTACTGACTTCCGTCAACACGCCCAGTTTCAGGCTGTGCGCCACGTCGGCCAGTTGCAGGTATTGCTCGTTGTCCAGTACAGACAGCATCAGCAGAATGGCATCAGCCTGATAGTAGCGAGCCAGATAGATCTGATAAGGCGAAATAATAAAGTCTTTGCACAACACCGGTTGATGTACTGCCGCACTGACCTGCGGCAGAAAGGCAAAGTCGCCCTGAAAATATTTCTCGTCGGTCAAAACAGAAATAGCGGACGCATAATCTTTATAGACCTGGGCAATCGCCACCGGGTCGAAATCATCGCGAATCAATCCTTTTGATGGTGACGCTTTTTTGCATTCCAAAATAAACGCGGGCTTATCCTGTTTCAGCGCCTGATAAAAGTCACGCTGACTGGGCACGATCTCATGCTGAAAAGAGGCCAATGGCTGTGCTTTTTCTCTCTCGGCAACCCAGAGCGCTTTATCGCGCACAATTTTATGTAATACGGTTTCCTGCATGGTTCCATTACCCTCTGGCGGACAGTGCGATCACGCGTTGATAAGCTTGTCCACTATGAATGACTTCAAGCGCCTGTTGCGCATTCTGGCGCAAGTTTTCTTGTCCGAATAATCTCAGGAGCAGCGCAACATTGGCGGCAACCGCAGCAGCGTGCGCGCGTTCACCTTTACCTTGTAGCAGTGACGCGAGAATGTCACGGTTTTCTTCTGGTGTACCGCCTTGTAAGGCAGACAGCGGATACGCATCCAGACCGAAATCGCGGTGCGTCAGTTCGTAGGTTTCGATCTCGCCATTGTTCAACTCGGCAACCTGCGTTGGCGCATGAATCGCGACTTCATCCATTCCGCCGCCGTGTACAACCGCGGCACGCTGGTAGCCCAGCACCTTCAGCGTTTCGGCGATAGGGCGAACCAATTCAGGGCTATACACGCCAATCAGCGCTAATGGCGGACGAGCAGGGTTAACCAACGGCCCCAGCACGTTGAAGACGGTGCGAGTTTTCAACTGCTGACGAACCGGCATGGCATGACGGAAGCCCAGATGATATTGCGGGGCAAACAGGAAGCACACGCCCAGATCGTCCAGCGCCTGACGGGAATCCTGCGCGCTCATATCCAGCTTAATACCGAAGGCGGAGAGCAAATCGGAGGAACCGGAACGGCTGGATACGCTGCGGTTGCCGTGCTTGGCGATTTTCAGACCACAGCTGGCGGCAACGAAGGCGCTGGCTGTCGAAATGTTGATGCTGTTCGTGCCGTCACCGCCGGTGCCGACGATATCGGCAAATAAATAGTCAGGGCGAGGGAACGGCTGCGCATCGGCCAGCAGAGCCGTGGCGGCACCGGCGATCTCATCGGGATGCTCGCCGCGCACTTTCATGCTAATCAACGCGGCTGCCAGCTGGCTGGCTTCGAGTTCACCGCGAATGATGGCACCAAACAGCGCCTGACTTTCCTGACGGCTGATGCTGTTCGCGCCGTATAATTTTTCCAGTATGTGTTGCATGGTCATGACATCCTGAGCAGTAGACGGTTGCGTAGAAGATAATTGCATAATCGTATCCCTCGTTAAGCCAGCGCCCAGTCCAGCGTTTGTTCCAGCAGCCGGGCGCCGTGCGTGGTCAGGATCGACTCAGGGTGGAATTGGAAACCGCAGACGCGGTCGGCGTCGTTACGCACCGCCATCACCATCGTGTTGAAATGGGCGTTGACGGTCAACGTAGAAGGAATACGGCTGCCGACCAGCGAGTGGTAGCGGGCGACCGGTAGCGGATGTGGCAAACCGCTAAACATGCCGCTGGCATCGTGGTCGATGGCCGAGGCTTTACCGTGCAGGATTTCACCCGCCTGACCGACATGGCCGCCGTAGGCTTCCACAATGGCCTGATGGCCGAGGCAAATACCAATAATCGGCAACTGACCGCGCAAACGCTGTAGCAGTTCCGGCATACAGCCCGCTTCGGCCGGCGTGCCGGGGCCAGGTGAGAGCATCAGAATCGGTCTTTCCATTTGCTGTAACCGCGCGATGATCACATCGGCAGGCAGATGGTTACGGTAAATCACGACCTGATGACCGCTGGCACGCAGTTGATCCACCAGGTTGTAGGTGAATGAATCGATATTATCGAGCAGCAGGATGTCGGCCATCAGAAAATCTCCTTTGCATGGTGCGCACTGGCAATGGCTCGCAGTACGGCCCGGGCTTTATTACGCGTTTCGTCGGCTTCAGCCTGAGGGTTGGAATCCAGAACCACGCCTGCACCCGCCTGAACGGTGGCAATGCCGTCTTCGACATAGGCGGAGCGAATCACGATGCAGGTATCCAGATCGCCGTGAGCGGTGAAATAGCCCACCGCGCCGCCGTAGCTGCCGCGGCGAGTTTTCTCACTCTCGGCAATCAGCTGCATTGCCCGGACTTTCGGCGCACCGCTCAGCGTGCCCATATTCATGCAGGCGCGGTAGGCGTGCAGCACATCCAGATCTTCACGCAGCGTCCCCACCACGCGGGAAACCAAATGCATGACAAAGGAATAGCGGTCGACTTTAGTCAGGTCTGCAACGTAGCGGCTGCCCGGCTGACAGATGCGCGCCAGATCGTTGCGGGCTAAATCTACCAGCATCAAATGCTCAGCCAGCTCTTTATGGTCGGTACGCATTTCCAGCTCAATACGGCTATCGAGATCGCGATCCAGCGAGCCATCAGCGCGGCGACCGCGCGGGCGGGTACCGGCAATCGGATAAATTTCGATTTGGCGGCTGTCGGCATCGTATTTCAGCGAGCTTTCCGGTGAGGCGCCGAACAGCGTGAAATCCTGATCCTGCATGTAAAACATGTAAGGGCTGGGGTTGTTGTCTTTCAGCGTTTGGTAGGCGGCCAGCGGTGAAGGGCACGGCAGAGAGAAGCGGCGCGACGGCACGACCTGGAAAATTTCACCGATGCGGATGGCTTCCTGCATCTGGCTGACGACCTCGCCGAAGGCTTCATCGCTCTGGTTGCAGCTCAGCGTCATGTCCTCGATGGACTGGCGCGGCAGCGCGGGCGCTGGCTGGGTAAGCTGAAGTTGCAGCTGTTCCAGACGCTGTTGCAGACGCTGCTTTTCGCTCTGGTTAGGCGTAAACAGGCTGGCTTGCAGGGCAGTCACGCGTTTTTGGTGATCGAGCACCAGCAGCGTTTCTGCCAGATAGAAACAAAAATCCGGGCAGCGTTGTTGCTGGCTCAGCGCAGGTAAGGCTTCAAATCCGGCGACCAGATCGTAGGCGAACAGCCCTCCGAGGAACATGGCTTCACGTTCTTCTGCCGGGCTGGCAACCAGCGTCAGAATCTGGCGTAAGGCATCAAAGACCGACAGCGAACGCAGACGAGCGTCTTCATCCTGCATGACGTCTGCCAGAGGGAAGGTGAGTTCACGACCATTCGGACGCGGCTGATTAATAATCTCTGCAGGCAGCGCGGCATCCAGAAGCGGCAGGAGGCTGGCGCCGTTTGCCGTTAATGCCTGAATGGAAACGCGCTGGCCCAGTGCAGTGATACGCAGCGCGCTATCAACGATTAACAGGCTTTTCAGGTTTTCCTTGCTGTCGATTTCAGCCGACTCTAACAGCAACGTTGCAGGTCTGGCACCGCAGAGCTGATGGAAGATAGCGCTAGGGTCGTTACGGTAAACGGCCTCGGTACGCAGCAGTTCCAGTGTAGGTTGTGTTGTTTGCATTCTTGCTACCCGTTTTAATGTTGTGCCCATCAAATAAAAAGCCCGCTTAGTTAAGCGGGCCTGGGAATATCTGCATGTGTGATAACAGCGATGCGTGATTAGTCCACCCGCGATAGGGAAGAGCGCCACCAACCATGCTTCATCATTTTCTGCGTTGCCATTGTCATCATCTCGCTGTTTATCACTGATTACTGTTTGTGTACTGAGCTTGCGTACTAGTTAACTGGTTCGACGATAAAATGTCAACACCTTCAATATGATTATTTTATTACTCAGCAAAACGGCGGGCATTACCATTTGCTTCCTATTAATGGCATCATGCGGCCTTCGCATGATTCTTGTTAATGGATAGGCTTGTGCCAGAAGATTCCCAACCGATATCGTCATTCCCACTTTACGATCTACATAGCCACACCACGGCGTCTGATGGCGTTTTAACGCCGACAGCGCTAGTCAACCGGGCGGTAGACATGCGGGTGAGCGTACTGGCTATTACCGATCACGATACGACCCGTGGGCTTGAAGAAGCACAGCATGCGATTGCGCAACAGGAGCTGTCGCTGAGGCTGATTCCCGGTGTGGAGATCTCCACGCTGTGGGAAAACCATGAGATCCATATTGTCGGACTAGGGATGGATATTGCGCACCCGGCGTTAACGGGATTGCTGCAACAGCAGGCGGAGTGTCGGCAGAGCCGGGCGGAGCAAATTGCGGTTCGACTGGAAAAAGCCCGCATTCCCGATGCGCTGGCTGGCGCACAGCGTCTGGCAACGGGAGGGCAGATTACGCGGGCGCACTTTGCGCGTTATCTCATTGAATTGGGCATCGCGTCGAATATGAATCAGGTGTTCAAAAAATATCTGGCGAAAGGCAAAACCGGTTACGTGCCGCCGCAGTGGTGCAGTATCCCGCAAGCCATCGAAGCGATTCATCAATCTGGCGGCGTGTCAGTATTGGCACATCCGGGGCGCTACGATCTGACGGCCAAATGGCTAAAGCGCCTGTTAGCCACGTTTGCAGAAAGCGGCGGGATCGCGATGGAAGTAGCGCAATGTCAACAGGCACCGGATGAACGAACGCAACTGGGTCGCTATGCGCGTGATTTCAACCTGATGGCATCGCAAGGATCGGATTTTCACCTGCCATGCGCCTGGATTGAGCTGGGCCGCAAGTTGTGGCTGCCTGCCGATGTCGAACCCGTTTGGCATCATCCGTTACTGGCTGATTCGCCGCGCGCCATAGTGTAATGGCATCGCGATCTTATGAAATAACAATCTTTTACCATCAACACGTTCTATAATAATCCTATTGCACGACGACGCGGGGTGAAATGTACAACGCCGCGAAATGTCAGACGTATGAGGTAGGACCATGAGTCAGTTTTTCTATATTCACCCGCAGAATCCGCAGCCGCGATTGATCAATCAATCGGTGGAATTTCTGCATAAAGGCGGGGTGATTGTTTATCCAACGGATTCTGGCTATGCGCTGGGTTGTATGTTGGGCGAAAAGAACGCGCTGGAACGCATCTGCCGGATTCGCGATCTGGGGAGCGATCATAACTTCACGCTGATGTGCCGCGATCTGTCTGAACTCTCGACGTATGCCCACGTGGATAACACAGCTTTCCGGTTGATTAAAAATAATACGCCGGGCAATTACACCTTTATTCTGAAAGCGACGAAAGAGGTTCCCCGTCGCTTAATGAATGAAAAGCGTAAAACTATTGGTCTGCGCGTGCCGTCCAATCCGATTGCGCTGGAACTGCTGGCCGCGTTGAATGAGCCGTTGATGTCGACAACGTTGATGCTGCCGGGAAATGATTTCGCCGAGTCCGATCCCGAAGAAATTCAGGAAAGATTGGGGAAACAGGTGGATTTGATTATTCACGGCGGTTCGCTGGGTCAACAGCCGACGACGGTTATCGACCTGACCGAGTCCGTGCCACGCGTCGCCCGTGAAGGCACGGGTGATGTCACACCGTTCCTGTAAGCGCTGTGACAGGCTGTAACAATGGGAATACAAATGGCGCGAAGATCGGTATAATCGCGCCAGCATTGAATACTACGAACGATTTTTACGTACACACTATTTTTACGTAACTGGCTGAATTTTATCGGTAGTTATGACTCCCCCCGACGCCTGGGAAGGCGACACTAGAGGTTGCTCAATGAGCGAAAAGTTACAAAAAGTTCTGGCGCGCGCCGGACATGGCTCACGCCGCGAAATTGAAGGTATCATTCAGGCTGGACGCGTCAGCGTTGACGGTAAGGTTGCCACACTGGGCGATCGCGTCGAAGTGACGAAAGCCACCAAAATCCGTATTGATGGTCATGTGGTTACCGTTAAGGAAACCGAAGAAACCGTGTGCCGCGTGCTGGTGTACTACAAACCGGAAGGTGAGCTGTGTACCCGCAACGATCCTGATGGGCGTTCGACGGTGTTTGACCGTCTGCCGAAAATTCAGGGTTCTCGTTGGGTGGCGGTTGGGCGTCTTGACGTGAATACCTCCGGCCTGCTGCTGTTCACGACGGACGGTGAGTTAGCCAACCGCCTGATGCACCCCAGCCGCGAAGTTGAGCGTGAATACGCTGTGCGGGTTTTCGGCGAAATTGATGACGAAAAGATCAAGCAACTGAGCAAAGGCGTACAGCTGGAAGACGGCCCGGCGTCGTTCCGTACTATCCGCTATCAGGGCGGTGAAGGTCTGAACCAGTGGTACAACGTGACGCTGACCGAAGGGCGCAACCGTGAAGTTCGCCGTCTGTGGGAAGCGGTTGGCGTGCAGGTTAGCCGCCTGATTCGCGTGCGCTACGGCGATATTACGCTGCCGAAAGGTCTACCGCGCGGTGGCTGGGCTGAGATGCCGCTGGAACAGCTGAATTACCTGCGTGAGCTGGTGCAGCTTCCTGCTGAAACGGTATCAAAACTGCCGGTTGAGCGTGAGCGCCGTCGGGTGAAAGCGAACCAGATCCGTCGTGCAGTAAAACGCCATAGCCAGATTAGTACCGCTCCGGCACGTCGTACGTCTCCGAAGCCGAAACGTAACGGCTAATAGTATTATCCCTACGCTCCACGGGCAGCCTTTGCTGCCCGTTTTCATTTCGCTATATTTCTTTTCTCGCCGATGGCGATTTTACCAGTCAATCCCTTGCTGTGCCTGAATCCCGCTATCAAACGCATGTTTTACCGGGCGCATTTCCGTCACGGTATCGGCCATTTCCAGCAAGTCACGATGGCAGCCGCGGCCGGTAATAATGACCGTCTGTCCGGCAGGGCGCTGTTTTAATGCGGTTACAACGTCACTTAAATCCAGGTAGTCATAGCTAAGCATATACGTCAGTTCGTCCAGCACGACGAGATCGAGCTGTGGGTCTGCCAGCATTCGTTTGCCATGTTGCCAGACATGCTGTGCTGCTTCCGTATCTGTCTGACGGTTCTGCGTCTCCCAGGTGAAGCCTGTCGCCATGACCTGAAATTCCACGCCGTGCTGTTGCAGCAGGTTCTTCTCACCGTTCGGCCATTCACCTTTGATAAACTGGATCACGCCCGCGCGTAATCCGTGACCTATTGCCCGCGTGACGGTGCCAAATGCGGCCGTGGTCTTGCCTTTCCCATTGCCGGTAAAAACGATCAGGATGCCGCGCGTTTCATTCGCGGCGGCAATACGGGCGTCGACCTTTTCTTTCAGGCGCTGCTGGCGTTGCTGGTGGCGTTCATCGCTCATCGTGCGTGTTCTTCTCTATTATTCGGCTGGACCGGCTTTTCTACCCGGCTGTGCGTCAAAACTCATTCCCGTCTTGCGGCGGCTGTCATCGCCCATCAGATAGAGATACAGCGGCATAATATCTGCCGGCGTTTTCAGTCTCATCGGATCTTCGTTGGGGAACGCTGAGGCGCGCATTCCCGTACGCGTTCCGCCGGGATTAATACAGTTCACGCGCAGATCTTGTGAACGATATTCTTCTGCCAGCACCTGCATCAGACCTTCTGTCGCGAACTTGGATACGGAGTAGGCTCCCCAGCCGGCGCGACCTTCGCGGCCTACGCTGGAACTGGTGAAAACCAGAGACGCGCAAGGTGATTTCAATAACAGAGGCAGCAGCGCCTGTGTCAGCATAAAGGTGGCGTTGACGTTGACCTGCATAACCTGATGCCAGATCTCCGGCGTTTGCTGTGTGACAGGGGCGATCTCCCCGAGTAGTCCGGCGTTGTGGAGGACACCGTCCAGGTGCGGCACAACCTGCGCCAGTTCGTCAGCCAGTTGAAAGCACTGCGCGGAAGATAAGGCCAGCATATCGCAGACAACTACGTGTGCTGGCGTACCGTGTTCCTGCTCGATCTGCTGTTTAACTGCCTGAAGTTTGCTTTCTGTCCGGCCTAATAAGATGACGTGTGCGCCGTAGCGGGCATAGGTCAGGGCGGCTTCCCGGCCAATGCCGTCGCCAGCGCCAGTCACCAGAATGATGCGGTTTTGCAGTAAATCGATTTTAGGCTGGTAATGCACAATGAATTCCTCTTGCCGTGGCGTCAAACCGCCACGCTTCAGATAATAGACCTGCCATTGCGTGTCGGCACGGCGAAATATGTCGGGTCGTACCGCTCGGAACGCCAGATGACGGCGCATCCGGGCAGGGTGAATGGGGGTGTTATGCCTCAAATGTCGTCCGTTTTCAATGAGACTGCCTCTATTTATCCCTGCGCTGTTGTAAAAAGCAGCAATAGGCATAAAAAACGCAGGAATAACATCGCCATATTGCGTGCCATCAGTTAGGTTATAGGAAGGGAATGGCGCTCGACGTCAACGCCATGGTTGGTGAGTAAACCAACATTAATTAATACGCAGTCAATGAGGACGGTGTTTGTGGAATTACTTTCTCTGTACGGTTTATTCCTGGCTAAGGTACTCACTATCGTGGTGGCTATTGGTGCGTTAGTCGTTCTGGCATTCGGGATGACGCAGCGTAAGCGCCAGCATAAAGGTGAATTGCAGGTCTCGAATCTGGGCGAGCAATATCAGGAAATGCAGCGCGAAATGCAGACTGCCTGTATGAGCGACACCGAACGTAAGCTGTTATCAAAACAAGAAAAGAAGAAAGAAAAAGAAACTGCAAAGCAAGACAAACAGCGTGCCAAACGTGGCGAAGAGAAAAGTGTAAAACCGTGCCTGTACGTTCTCGACTTCAACGGCAGTATGGATGCAGGCGAAGTCAGTTCGCTGCGTGAAGAGATCTCCGCCGTGCTGGCTGTCGCGAAGCCGCAGGATGAAGTGCTGTTGCGCCTCGAAAGCCCCGGCGGTGTCGTGCACGGTTATGGGCTGGCGGCTTCGCAATTACAACGTTTACGTCAGGGTGGCGTGCGCTTGACCGTCGCCGTGGATAAAGTGGCTGCCAGCGGTGGCTATATGATGGCCTGCGTAGCTGACCGTATCGTAGCGGCCCCTTTTGCGATTGTGGGATCTATTGGCGTTGTGGCGCAAATTCCCAATTTCCACCGTTTGCTGAAAAATAAAGACATTGATGTTGAGTTGCACACCGCGGGTGAATTCAAGCGTACATTGACGCTGTTTGGTGAAAATACCGAACAAGGCCGTGAGAAATTCCGTGAAGATTTGAATGTCACGCACATGCTGTTTAAGGATTTTGTACAGCAGATGCGTCCTTCGCTGGATATTGATTCGGTGGCGACGGGAGAGCACTGGTTTGGTACTCAGGCGAAAGATCTGGGGTTGATTGATGCCATCGGCACCAGTGACGACCTGCTGATTGCTGAAATGGCCAGCCATGAAGTATTAAGCGTTCGCTATACGCGTCGTAAACGCCTGCTGGATCGTCTGACGGGCAGCGCAGGAGACACCGCAGAACGACTGATGCTGCGCTGGTGGCAACGTGGTTCAAAGCCCCTGCTGTAACTCTTAGAATAAGGCTGTACACAATGAAATGCCCGCGAATTTGCGGGCATTTGCATATTATCCATCAAGGTATTTAATCAATCAGATAATATTTTTCGGATAAAACATGGGCAAGATGCTTGAACATGTTAAATACCGCGGTACTTTTTAAGGTTGGCATTCCATTCTCATCGAGAAAAAACTCACCGCGAAAAACCAGCACGCCGTTTTTTTGTTCTACGCTATCTGCGACCATGCCATGCAAATAGTCATCGTGATGTTTAATGATCTCATTGGCTTCAACTAATAAGCGCTGGCGGTCAATAGGACGCTTTTCTTCGTTAACCTGATGTTCAGGTGACATGATTCTTACTCCTGTACTTACCCTTGAAAAAGAGGGTAGCTGCACTATATCAACAAGGCTATTTCTAAAATCAACACGGTTATTTCAAAAGTTGCATAAAAATAAAGGGTACTGCGATACGGTTTCAGCGTAAAGGGTAGATTATGATGCAAATAGACTACATTTTAGTGGCTTACCTGCCGATATTGAGTATGGCAGGAAGCGGATAAAACAGGATTTCCATGCTAATTAGGTTGCGTGGCAGTATTTATCAGGTAGAGTGTGGGATTTTGCGCAGTCAGTAGAATCCGCTCTGGATGCCCCGAAAAATATCTGATTTTCAGAAGAATTCAGCAGGTAATAGTACATATGGGTAAAGCTCTCGTTATCGTCGAGTCCCCGGCAAAAGCCAAAACGATCAATAAGTATTTAGGCAATGACTACGTGGTGAAATCCAGCGTGGGTCATGTACGCGATTTGCCGACGAGTGGCTCAGTCAGTAAAAAGAGCGCGGACTCAACTAAAGATAAAACGAAAAAGAAAGTCAAAAAGGATGAGAAATCCGCGCTGGTTAATCGTATGGGCGTCGACCCTTATCATGGCTGGAAAGCCAACTACGAAATACTGCCGGGTAAGGAGAAGGTCGTCTCCGAATTAAAAACGCTGGCGGAAAATGCCGACCACATCTATCTCGCAACCGACCTTGACCGCGAAGGGGAAGCCATTGCCTGGCACCTGCGGGAAATCATTGGTGGTGAAGATGAGCGTTTCAGCCGCGTGGTGTTTAACGAAATCACGAAAAATGCCATCAAACAGGCATTTGAAAAACCAGACACGTTGAATATTGACCGCGTTAATGCACAGCAGGCGCGTCGGTTTATGGATCGCGTGGTGGGTTACATGGTATCCCCGCTGCTGTGGAAAAAAATCGCCCGCGGCTTGTCCGCTGGACGCGTGCAGTCGGTTGCGGTGCGCCTGATTGTCGATCGCGAACGCGAAATCAAAGCGTTCGTGCCAGAAGAATATTGGGAACTGCACGCCGATTTGCTGGCAGGCAGCGATATTCAACTGCAAATGCAGGTGACGCACCATAACGGCAAACCGTTTAAACCAGTTAATAAAGAGCAAACACAGGCGGCGGTTAGCCTGCTTGAAAACGCCCGCTATAAGGTTGCCGATCGTGAAGATAAGCCGACCAGCAGTAAGCCGGGCGCGCCGTTCATCACCTCAACGCTGCAACAGGCTGCCAGTACACGCCTTGGCTTTGGCGTGAAAAAAACCATGATGATGGCGCAGCGTCTGTATGAAGCGGGCTACATTACTTACATGCGTACCGACTCAACGAACCTCAGTCAGGATGCCTTGACGATGGTGCGTGGCTATATTGGCGAAGAATTCGGCAAGCGCTATCTGCCCGAATCCGCGAACCTTTACAGCAGTAAAGAAAACTCTCAGGAAGCGCACGAAGCGATTCGTCCTTCCGATGTTGGCGTGCTGGCCGACAGCCTGAAAGATATGGAAGCCGATGCACAGAAGCTGTATCAGTTGATTTGGCGTCAGTTCGTCGCCTGTCAAATGACGCCTGCGCAATACGATTCCACCACGTTAATCGTGGAAGCCGCAGATTATCAACTGCGTGCGAAAGGCCGTACGCTGCGTTTCGATGGCTGGACGAAAGTCATGCCTGCGCTGCGTAAAAATGATGAAGATCGCACGTTGCCAACCGTGGCGGTGGGCGAGGCACTGTCGCTACAGAAGCTGCTGCCAGGGCAACACTTCACTAAGCCACCGGCACGTTACAGCGATGCCTCACTGGTTAAAGAGCTGGAAAAGCGTGGCATTGGCCGTCCGTCTACCTACGCGTCTATTATTTCAACCATTCAGGATCGCGGCTACGTTCGTGTAGAGAACCGCCGTTTCTACGCCGAGAAGATGGGCGAAATCGTTACCGATCGACTGGAAGAAAACTTCCGCGAATTGATGAACTACGATTTCACCGCGCGGATGGAAAGTCGTCTCGATCAGGTCGCCAATAATCAGGCGGAATGGAAAGCCGTGCTGGATGAGTTCTTCAACGAATTCAGCCAGCAGTTGGAAAAGGCCGAGCAGGATCCTGAAGAAGGCGGCATGCGCCCTAATGCGATGGTGTTGACCAGCATTGACTGCCCAACCTGTTCCCGCCAAATGGGGATTCGTACCGCCAGTACGGGAGTGTTCCTGGGCTGTTCCGGCTACGCTCTGCCGCCGAAAGAGCGCTGCAAAACCACGATCAACCTGATCCCAGAAAACGAAGTGCTGAACGTGTTGGAAGGCGATGATGCTGAAACCAACGCGCTGCGCGCCCGCCGCCGCTGTGAAAAATGTGGTACGGCGATGGACAGCTACCTGATTGATAATCAGCGTAAGCTGCACGTTTGTGGTAATAACCCAGCCTGTGACGGGTATGAGATCGAAACCGGCGAGTTCCGCATCAAAGGCTATGATGGCCCAATTGTTGAGTGCGAGAAGTGTGGTTCCGAAATGCATCTCAAAATGGGACGTTTCGGTAAATACATGGCGTGTACCAACGAGAGTTGTGGGAATACGCGTAAGATCCTGCGTAATGGTGAGGTTGCGCCGCCGAAGGAAGATCCGGTGCCGTTGCCTGAGTTGCCTTGTGAGAAGTCCGACGCCTATTTCGTCCTGCGTGACGGGGCGGCAGGCGTTTTCCTCGCGGCTAATACGTTCCCGAAATCGCGTGAGACGCGGGCACCATTGGTAGAAGAACTGGTGCGCTTCAAAGATCGCTTGCCGGAAAAGCTGCGCTATTTGGCGGAAGCTCCGGTGGTTGATAAAGATGGCAATAAGGCGCAGGTGCGTTTCAGCCGTAAGACCAAACAGCAATATGTCTCGTCAGAAAAAGATGGCAAGGCAACTGGCTGGTCAGCGTTTTACATCGATGGCAAATGGGTTGAAGGGAAGAAATAACCTCTTTCTGTCACCCTGCGTGTAACCGGGTTATGCGCGAGAAATAGCGATATCAAGCCAGCCGTAAGGCTGGCTTTTTCGATCGCAGAAAATCTCCAGATAAAACAGATGTATGAAGATTGTCCTGCGGTAGCATGAGGATTGTTGATCCGTGATAGAGAATCATGCGGTTTACCTCGGTGATAATCGCACGCACTGCGTTCTTTATCGTTTCGCTATGTAAAAATGGTTATATAAAAATAATTTTTATGATTAAATGACATTAATTGATGGAAATATGCGCCAGGTGGTTAAGGCGTAGTCAAGGTCAATAAAACGGAACGTCGCCAGAACGTCGTGAGATGCCACGCGCACACTTCAATTGGGAATGGGATAAATTATGAAACTACAACAGCTTCGTTATATTGTTGAAGTTGTTAATCACAACCTGAATGTGTCTTCTACCGCAGAAGGGTTGTACACCTCCCAGCCGGGGATCAGTAAACAGGTCCGCATGCTGGAGGATGAGTTGGGCATTCAGATATTTGCCCGTAGTGGAAAACACCTGACACAGGTGACACCAGCCGGACAGGAAGTCATCCGCATTGCGCGTGAAGTGTTGTCGAAAGTCGATGCCATCAAAGCGGTTGCCGGAGAGCATACCTATCCCGATAAAGGGTCGCTGTACGTGGCGACCACGCATACGCAGGCGCGCTATGCGCTGCCAAGCGTCATCAAAGGCTTCATCGATCGCTATCCTCGCGTGTCGCTGCACATGCATCAAGGCTCGCCGACGCAGATTGCAGAGGCCGTCGCGAAAGGCTCTGCGGATTTTGCTATTGCGACCGAAGCGCTCCACCTGTACGACGATCTAATCATGCTGCCGTGCTACCACTGGAACCGCGCGGTAGTGGTAAAACCCGATCACCCGCTGGCCTCCAAAACAGACATCTCCATTGAAGAGCTGGCCGCTTATCCCATCGTTACCTATACCTTTGGTTTTACGGGGCGTTCCGAGCTGGATACCGCGTTTAACCGTGCGGGGCTGACGCCGCGTATCGTCTTTACCGCCACGGATGCCGATGTGATTAAAACCTACGTGCGTTTAGGGCTGGGTGTAGGGGTGATTGCCAATATGGCGGTCGATCCGCAAACGGAAACCGATCTGGTGACCATCAACGCGAACAGCATCTTCAGCTACAGCACGACGAAAATCGGCTTCCGCCGCAGCACGTTCCTGCGTAGCTACATGTACGACTTTATCCAGCGCTTTGCTCCGCATTTAACGCGTGATGTCGTCGATACTGCCGTTGCGCTGCGTTCAAATGATGAAATAGAAGCGATGTTCAAGGACGTCACGCTGCCAGTGAAGTAAACGTCATTCAGGACGGGTCACCAACGTAAAAAAGCCAGACATTGTCTGGCTTTTTATCATTCAAACGCTTTGCTCATCACTCCTCACACACTCATCGGTGTGAGGGGCTCAGGCTGGTTATCAGGCGGATGCTGTCGTAGTGGCGGCGTCCGCAGGAACGTCGGTGGCGACATCCTGCGTCATGCGCGTCAGTTTCGGCGCGGTCAGCAGCATCAGAACGGCGATGATGCCTGTAACGATACCAATCTGCATGAAGACATTGCTGTAAACCTCAAGGGATACATGCGGGTCTACGACGTTCTCAGGCACGGCCATCATATTAGCGACATAGCCTGCGATAATGGCGGCACCAGCTGATGTCAGGAACCAGGCCCCCATGATGAAGCCCATCAGGCGCTGTGGCACCAGTTGAGCGACCATCGCCAGACCCAGACCGGAAATCATTAACTCCCCGATACTTTGCAGGCCATAGCAGAGGATCAGCCAGTTGACGGACACGATACCCTGTTCGTTTGCCATGCTGGCACCCCACGGCAGCACCAGGAACGCACCGGAGCACAGCACCATACCAATCGCAAACTTGTGTGCCATCGGCAGTTGGTCGCCCATTTTGTTGTAAACCGCAGCCAGAATCGGGCTGGCAACCATGATCCAGAACGGGTTGAGCGCCTGATACTGCTCCGGCTCAAAGGCAAAACCTAAAATGGCGTGCTCGACGTTGCGAATCGCAAAGAAGTTCAGCGATGTTGGCATCTGGTTGTACAACACAAAGAAGACCACGGCTTCCAGCATGAGCAGAAGCGCAACGATCATTTTCCGGCGTTCAGCACCGCTCACCGCCAGCATCTCTTTGATGAAGATGGCGACAACGGCCAGGGAAATGATGGTCAGAATCCAACGGGCAACGCCCTGATTGTGCAGCAGCCAGGTGGAGATCGCGACCAGCACAACGATACCCGCGAGGGTAATGACCAGTTTTTTCAGGTTGATTGGTTGGAAATCTGGCTGAGAACCTTGTGTGCTAACCCACTTGCGGCAGAACATGAAGTTAACCAGCGTCAGAATCATACCGACTACGCTCAGGGAGAAGGCAACGCTCCAGCCATAGTTAGCTGCAAGCACCGGTGTCGCCAGCATAGAGAAGAAGGAGCCGATGTTCACTGCCATGTAGTACATGGTGAAGGCACCATCCAAACGCGGATCGTCCTTCGCATAGCAGGTAGACAACAGGGCTGACGGATTGGCTTTAAACAATCCGTTACCGACGGCAATGGTTGCCATACCGATATAAACCCACGCCACGCTGTGGCCTGAATAGGCAATCATGGTGTAACCGATCGCCAGCACGATAGCACCCAGCACGATCACACGTTTGGTACCGAGGACTTTATCACCCAGCCAGCCGCCAATGGCGACAAAACCGTATACCAGCGCGCTGAATGAGGAGAAGAGGGTGATGGAGTCGGTTTCGGACATGCCCAGCATTTTGACCAGATAAACGGCCATGATGCCTTGCAGGCCGTAGTAACCAAAACGCTCCCATAGCTCAATGCTAAAGATGAGATAAAACGCTTTTGGTTGTTTGAAAGCGTTCATGCTGACGCTTTCGGTGGATTCGCTGTTGTTGTTTGCTGTTGACACAAAGACCTCTGATTTTACATATCTCGTTTTTTTTAACGAGAAAATAACAAGAGTGAGACAGTGAAACTGCGACCTCTTTTCATTGTTATGGGGAGGAAAAACGGCGTTATATTGACGTTATTTTACGGACAGGCAAGCTTTTTGACATGTTTTGTTACAAGTGGGTTTGATGGCTGGATAAAACTATAAATCAAATGTTATGCAGAGTTTAATTTCATATCTTGCTTTTCCATCAAACTATTATCTCGGTTTGTCGTATTTATTTTTTCAAAAAGGGATATAATCTGCCTTTTAGTTAAAATCAAGACAATATCATTAACTATGAATGAATATGCGGTTTAATCTTTTGCATATCATTAAATATGCAGTGAGTATAAAAATCCATCAAATGCACACAACAAGATGAATGTGGAAATAATCACATCAAGTGACATTCAATCACTAAATTTTCTATTAAAAATAACTTATTAGCCTTAAATAGTGGTTATGTGTGTTTTTATACAGGTTTTTTGATCGAGGATGCATTAGAAAAGGTTGTGAGGATCTGGGGCGTGGGGAGCAAGGGGCGCGTAACTTATTCTGGTGGAAAGAGAGCAGGATAAAGCAGAACGTGGAATCATAGGACTGGCGGTCTGGTGAATAGGATTCCACCAGACCCTAATAGATTAGGTGTCGATCTTCTCGCCAAATTCGCACAAATCTTCAATCAGGCAGGAGCCACAGCGTGGTTTGCGTGCGATGCAGGTGTAACGACCATGCAGGATTAACCAGTGATGGCAGTCGACTTTAAATTCTGCAGGAACGACTTTCAGCAGTTTTTCCTCGACCTGTTCAACATTTTTACCCGGCGCAAATCCTGTACGGTTGCTGACGCGAAAGATGTGGGTATCAACGGCAATGGTCGGCCAGCCAAACGCGGTATTCAGAACCACATTTGCCGTTTTTCGCCCGACGCCGGGTAAGGCTTCCAGCGCCGCGCGATCTTCAGGAACCTGGCCCTGATGCTTTTCCAGCAACAGACGGCAGGTTTTGATGACGTTCTCCGCTTTGCTGTTAAACAGGCCGATGGTCTTGATGTAGTCTTTCACGCCGTCTACGCCGAGCTCAAGTATGGCTTCCGGCGTATTCGCGACGGGATAAAGTTTTGCCGTTGCTTTGTTGACGCTGACATCAGTTGCCTGTGCAGAAAGCAGAACGGCGATGAGCAGCTCAAACGGTGTGCTGAAATTTAACTCCGTTGTTGGATGGGGATTGTTGGCACGCAACCGCGTTAAAATCTCGATCCGTTTGGCTTTGTTCACAGCGATTCCCCTACGGTGCCTGTTGTCGGCGCCGTTTTCCCTTCGGTGACAGCGGCACGGGCCCGGCGTTGTTTCATTTTCTCATCGATCAAATATTTCGCAGCCAGCAATAGCCCCAGACCGATAAACGCACCCGGTGGCAGCATGGCCAGCAGGAACGGGGAATCAAGGTGTACAACCTCGATGCGGAGAGCTTTTGCCCAGCTACCCAACAGCAAATCCGCGCCGTCGAATAGCGTGCCGTTACCCAGAATTTCACGTAAAGAACCAAGCACCACTAGTGCGCTGGTCGCTCCCAGCCCCATTGCCAGGCCGTCAATAGCGGAGGGGAAGACGGCATTCTTGGAAGCGAAGGCTTCTGCACGGCCGATGACGATACAATTTGTCACGATCAGCGGAATAAAGATCCCCAGCGATTGATATAAACCGTAGGCATAGGCGTTGATCAACATCTGCACGGTGCTGACCACCGAGGCAATGATCATAACGTAAATGGGAATTCGGATTTCTGCTGGTACCCAGCGACGCAGCGCGGAGACGGCCATGTTGGTACAGGTGAGAACCAGCGTGGTTGCCAGCCCGAGTCCCAAGGCGTTAGTTGCGGTTGATGACACGGCCAGCAGAGGGCAGAGACCCAGCAATTGAACCAGTGCCGAGTTGTTTTTCCATAACCCTTCAATGAAAAGCGCTTTGGTTTGACTCATTGGTTCTCCCCACAGGCGGACAGCGTGTTGATTTGTGATGGCAGCGTTTGCAGGTAAAGGGCGCTGCGTTTTACGCTATTAATGACGGCGCGTGGCGTAATGGTGGCGCCGGTAAATTGGTCAAACATTCCGCCTTCTTTCTTCACTGCCCAGCGAGCATCCTGCTCGCCCTGTACCGTTTGTCCGCTGAATCGGGTGATCCAGTCAGAGATTCGTACTTCAATTTTATCACCCAGTCCCGGCGTTTCATGGTGCTCGGTTACACGAACGCCGAGTACCTTGCCATGAAAATCGGCACCAACCAGCAACCGAATGGCACCAGAATAGCCATCCGGCGCGGTACTTTCCAGTGCGGCAGCAACGGGCTCTCCATCCTGGCGAGCGATGAACACGCGATGTGGCGCTGACGATCCTAATGCTGGGTTAGTGACAACGTAACACTCCTTTTGAATGTCACTATTGTATAACTCGGCGGGAACCACCTGATCTAACAACATTTTTTGCTGTAGCATCGCCTGATGCGAGATCGTGGGTTCCGTCAGCATGTTCACCACGGCAGTGACGGCGGTAGTGAACGCGGCAAACAGGGCCAGTGTTGTCGCGTGGCGACGCATTGTTGTTATCATTGTCGTCTCCTCAGCGATGGTGGCCGTAAGCACGTGGCTTGGTGTAATAGTCAATCAGCGGCACGGTGATATTCGCCAGCAGAACGGCAAACGCGACGCCGTCCGGGTAGCCGCCGTAGGTCCGAATTAACCAGACGAGTAACCCAATCAGCGCCCCAAAAATCAGACGGCCACGGTTTGTCGTCGAGGCGGTAACGGGATCGGTGGCAATGAAAAAGGCACCGAGCATGGTAGCGCCGGACAGTAGATGCAGCATCGGCGGAGCGAATTTCTCCGGTGCGATAACCCAACTGAGTGACGCGCAGAACATCAGCGAAAGCAGGAAACTGACTGGAATATGCCAGCGAATGGTGCCGCGCATCAGTAAAAACAGCCCGCCGATGAGAAAACCGATATTCACCCACTGCCAGCCAATGCCAGACAGCGATTGCGCAAACATCGGCTGTTGCAGAATGTCCTGCGGCGTTTGGCCGGAGCGCAGGCTGGTTTTAAACGTATCCAGCGGGGTTGCCTGACTGACACCGTCCACGTTGTGCATCAACTGCTGCATGGTGTGTCCGTCAGGCGTGTGTCCGGTAAAGATGATGACGAGCGCATCATGGAAACCGACGGAAATGGTTTGCAGCGGCACAGGTGGTAGCCAGCTCGTCATCTGAACCGGGAAAGAGATCAGCAGTACCACATAGCCAATCATCGCGGGATTAAAGGGGTTTTGTCCCAGCCCGCCATACAGCTGTTTGGCGATAATAATGGCGAAGACGGTTGCCATGACTACCATCCACCAGGGGGCAAGCGGCGGCAGGCTGATGCCGAGCAGCACTGCAGTCAATAGTGCGGAATTGTCAGCCAGTGTCGTACGCACGGCGAACTTTCTGAGTGACAGTGTCACACCTTCCGCGATGAGCGCAGTGGCCGACGCCAGTCCGACCTGAATCAGGTTGCCGTAGCCAAAGAAATAGGTCTGCGCCAGCATGCCAGGCAGACAGGCCAGAATGACCAACAGCATAATGCGCTGTGTGCGCTGCTGGTTATGTGTGAACGGTGAACTCGCAATTCTAAAAGCCATTTATTCCTCTTGATATGACGATGCCTGCGCGGCTTTACGGGCTTTAACGCGAGCGATAGCGGCGGCCACGGCAGCCTTGCGTGGATCGTCCGGCTCTTGTGTTTCAACGGCCGCGACAGGCTCAGCAGCGACGTCAGGAGCAACGGATGAAACGGGTACTTCAGCATTTGTCGCGGTCTGTTGTGCAGCCTTACGGGCTTTAACGCGAGCGATAGCGGCGGCCACGGCAGCCTTGCGCGGATCGTCCTGCTCTTGTGTTTCAACAGCCGCAACAGGTTCTGCAACTACGTCAGGTGCAATCGATGAAACGGATGCTTCGACGTTTGTCGCCGTCTGCTGTGCGGCTTTACGGGCTTTAACGCGAGCGATAGCGGCTGCCACGGCGGCCTTGCGCGGATCTTCCGGCTCTTGTGTTTCAACAGCCACGACAGGCTCTGCCACCACGCTGGAAACAACGGGAGCCGTCACGTCTTCCGCGCTCCCTGTGCTGATGTCAGTCTGCTGGGCTGCCTTACGTGCTTTAACGCGCGCAAGTGCGGCGGCTACCGCAGCTTTGCGTGGGTCAAGCTCGGCAGTTGGAACATTGGCAGTTGGCGTTTCCTGCTGCGCCCGTTCTTCACGCAACTGTTTTTCACGTGCCTGTGCTTTGCGGGCAGCCCGTGCGGCGATGGCGGCGCTGTTATCCGGCTGTGCATCGGGGATTACCTCGATTGGCACACCGATCTCAGTTTCTGCGGTTTGTTTGCGGCGTACGCGTTCCAGCGCTGCTTGGACAGCATCTTTATCGCTAGTGGATACACCGGCCGCTGCCTGTTTGTGGCGCAGTTCGCGCGCGGCTTTTTCTCGCTCCAGACGCGCCTGTTTAGCATCAAAGCGCACTTTAGCCTGTGCGGCACGCTGTGCGTCTTCGTCGATTGCCCGAATTTCGGCTTTTTCCTGACGATAGTACTGTACCAGCGGAATATTGCTGGGGCAGACGTAAGCGCAGGCTCCACATTCGATGCAGTCAAACAGATGGTGATTGCGGGCTTTTTCGTGTTCCTGCCCACGGCTGAACCAGTAAAGCTGCTGTGGTAAGAGTCCTGCCGGGCAGGCGTCAGCACATTTACTACAGCGAATACAGGATTGCTCTTCGGCGACCGGCTCCATTTCCGCATGCGACGGCGCCAGCAGGCAGTTACTGATTTTGACGATCGGCACATCCAGAGATGGCAGGGTAAAGCCCATCAGCGGACCGCCCATCACCACCATCGGCTGCTTGTTGACATGGAAGCCACCCTGTTTGAGCAGGTGGCGTACTGGCGTCCCCAGACGCGCCCACACGTTACCGGGCTGACGCAGGGCTTCACCGGTTAGCGTCACCACACGCTCGGTGAGCGGTTCGCCGTCGATCACGGCACGTTTGATGGCGAAGGCCGTACCGACGTTTTGCATTAACACGCCGATCGCGGCGGAATGTTTCCCGAACGGGACTTCTTTGCCGGTCAGAATCTTGGTGAGCTGCTTGGCACCGCCTGACGGATACTTGGTTGGGATAACGCGCAGCTGCATATCGCTACGTTTACCCAAGGCCAGCCGCAGGGCGGCGATGGCTTCCGGTTTGTTATCTTCGATCCCAATCAGAATACGTTTCGGCTGCAACAAGAACGACAGAATATCGACGCCCTGAATAATCTCGTCGGCGCACTCCTGCATGAGCCGATCGTCGGCGGTGATATAGGGCTCACACTCTGCGCCATTGATGATCAGGGTTTCAATCCCGCGCATCCCGCCTTGTAACTTGGCGGCGGTAGGGAACCCCGCGCCGCCCAGCCCCGCGATGCCTGCCTGATGCAGGTGGGCAAGTAGGGTATCGGTGCTCTGTGCGCGATAATCCGTCAAGGTCTGGCGTTCGCACCAGCGATCTTCACCATCCGGGACGATGATGATGCTGAGTTCTGACAAGCCAGAAGGATGCGCCGTTGTGTGCTGGCGGATCGCGTTCACCGTTCCTGACGTCGGTGCGTGAACGGGTAACGTGCGGCCTCTTCCTCGCGTCAGCGGCTGGCCGCGCAGGACTTTATCGCCGACGCTGACGCAGATCTCACCTTCCGGTCCAAGATGCTGTTTGAGAGGAATAATGAACTGTTCTGGCAGCGGAATATGACGCAGTGGCGTCCGGCTGGACTGCGTCTTCATTTCTGGCGGATGAATGCCTCCGTCGAAATCCCAGATCCTGTCTTTTTTAAAGGCGGAAAACAGCTTAAGCATGTCGTTCTACTTGAATAACGCGTACTGGAATCGTATCGAGATCCCATTTCCAGTTAGCGGGAGTCGGCGCGATAGGACGTAATTCGATACAGTCCGTCGGGCAAGGGGAGACGCAGAGGTCGCAGCCAGTGCATAAATCGCTGACGACGGTGTGTACCGCTTTGGTACTGCCGATGATGGCATCAACCGGGCAGGCTTGAATGCACTTGGTGCAGCCGATGCAGTTGCTTTCGTCAATCCAGGCAACGTGGCGTGCAGGTGCTTGAATGTCGGCATCGCCTTCCAGCGGCTGCGGATCGACGTTGAGCTTTTCAGCCAGCTTCAACATCATCGCTTCGCCGCCGGGGCCGCATTTATTAATACTTTCACCATTCAGTGCAACCGCTTCGGCGTAAGGCCGACAGCCAGGGTAGCCGCACTGGCCACACTGACTTTGTGGCAGCATAGCTTCCACTTCTTCCACAATCGGATCGTTTTCAACTTCAAACCGACGGGAGGCGTAGCCGAGCACCAAACCGAATGCCAGCGCGAGTGCGCTTAATGCCGCAATGGCAATCCAGATTGCGCTCATCAGAATTTCACCAGTCCGGTAAAGCCCATAAACGCCAGCGACATGAGGCCAGCGGTGATCAGCGCGATAGACGAACCGCGGAACGGCGCAGGAATATCCGACACGGCGAGGCGTTCCCGAATGGCGGCAAAAAGCACCATCACCAGCGAGAAGCCCGCAGCGCCGCCGAAGCCATAAATCGTCGATTGCAGAAAACCGTGCGACAGATTGATGTTAAGCAGGACGACGCCAAGCACGGCACAGTTGGTGGTAATCAGCGGCAGGAAAATCCCCAGCAGGCGGTACAGCTCAGGGCTGACTTTGCGCACGAACATCTCGGAGAACTGCACCACCACGGCGAGCACCAGAATAAACGCCATGGTGCGTAAATAGAGAATATCGAGCGGAACGAGAATAAATTCGTTGATCAGCCAGGAAAACATGGAGCCCAGCGTCATCACGAACGTGGTCGCCATTCCCATGCCAATCGCCGTCTCAAGCTTTTTGGACACGCCCATAAAGGGGCACAGCCCAAGAAACTTCACTAAGACGAAATTATTTACCAGAAGGATGCTAACAAAGAGCAATGCGTATTCGGTCATTACGGTGCCTACAAAACAAAACCGGACTATTATCAGGCATTGTCGGGTTTTCGACAACATACCCAAAGTAGGGTTATCGACGTCTCCAGCAAAGGGAGAAAGGTCAGCGTCTCTGAATAAGAGAAACTCCGGGCTGTCAGACCGTCACGCAAGGCGCGTTCTGAGCAATAGCCCGGAAGGAAATTATTGCATAATTATGCTTTTTTGTTGCTAACAACGATATTGATTGCTAACCACTACAAGACGTGATGCCAGACGGATTTTGGCACGCAGCCGATATCGAATAAGCGCCCGCCGGATGCCAGTTCAGCCCGCCGATGATCCGCAGCACGATACATGTTGATGATTTCCTGACTATCTGTCAGAGAATAATTGAGGTGATCAAAGAGTTTTTCCAGACTTTCTGTTGAGCTGACTTTCCTGAATTTGAGCAAATAGTCATGAACGGTCATGGTGATTGGTCTAATAGTTATGTGGTTGAGATGACTAAGTATATGCAAGCGAGAAAGCCTGTCTAGAGGGCGATGTAATAAAGTACGCTTATTTTTCAACAACAAACAAATGAAAATGAAAAATAACGAATTGACAGAAAATACCAGGGTGTTTCGGGCAACGACGGACGACAGAATGATGGCGAATCAGAGGGGGGGATGGCGGATGCCTATAAAGGGGCAGATTGTGCGGGAATCTGCCCCTGATATTTGCGTCTAGCGGCTACAAAGTTTGTAGTACACCTCGTTCCAGCGCAGGGCATCTTTGAATTCGTGGAGTCGGGTTTCGTTGTCGATCACCAGTAGTTCAATGTTCTGCATTTCGGCGTAGAGCCGCATGTGCTCGAGATCCAATGCCTGACTAAAGACGGTGTGGTGCGCACCGCCGGCCAGAATCCAGGCTTCAGCCGCGACTTCCAGCGATGGCTGCGCTTTCCAGATGGCGCGGGCAACCGGCAATTTCGGCAGCGGGCGCGGCTGTTCGATCGTATCGACCAGATTAACCAGCATTCTGAAACGGTCGCCCATGTCGATCACGCTGGCGTTGAGCGACGGCCCGGCTGGCGTGGAGAAAATCAGGCGGGCAGGGGCAGCTTTTCCGCCAATGCCAAGGTATTGCGCATCCAGAATCGGCTTCTGCTCTTTCGCAATGGTGGGGCAGACTTCCAGCATGTGGGAACCGACGACCAGATCGTTACCGTTCTGGAAGTTATAGGTGTAGTCCTCCATGAAGGACGTCCCGCCCGACAAACCACCGGCCATCACTTTCATGATGCGCAGCAGCGCGGCGGTTTTCCAGTCGCCTTCGCCACCGAACCCATAGCCCTGTTGCATCAGACGCTGTACTGCCAGCCCCGGTAGCTGTTTCAAACCGTACAGGTTTTCAAAATCGGTAGTGAACGCATGATAGCCGCCTTGTTCCAGAAAGCGCTTCATCCCGAGTTCGATCTGTGCCGCATCCAGCAAATTCTGGCGGTTAGCGCCGTTGAGCTTCACCGCATCGGTCAACAGGTAGCTGGCTTCGTATTCGTCGACCAGCGCATTGATATCGCCTTTGGATACCGCATCAACCACGGCGGTTAAGTCACCCAGTCCCCAGGCGCTGACGGAATAACCAAACTGGATCTGCGCACCGACTTTATCGCCTTCGGTAACGGCGACTTCACGCATGTTGTCGCCAAAACGCGCGACCTTCAGCTGTTTGCTTTCCTGAATGGCGGCAGCAACCCGCATCCATTTCCCGATACGGGTATGGGCATTTTTATCCTGCCAATGGCCGACGACCACCTGATGCGCCTGCCGCATCCGGGCGCCGATAAAGCCAAATTCACGTCCGCCGTGCGCGGTCTGGTTCAGGTTCATAAAATCCATGTCCATGGTGTCCCACGGCACTTCGGCATTGAACTGGGTGTGGAATTGCAGCAGCGGTTTACTGAGTACGCTCAGGCCGCCAATCCACATTTTGGCGGGAGAGAACGTATGCAGCCAGGTCAGCAGGCCGATACAGTTATCCTGATAGTTGGCATCGCGACACAGCGCCAGAATTTCATCCGGTGTTTTCACCAGCGGCTTCAGCACCAGCTTAACCGGCAGGTTGGCCTGTTGATTCAACCCGGCGACGACCTTTTCCGCGTTCTCTTTTACCTGACGTAATGTTTCCGGTCCGTAGAGGTGCTGGCTACCGATGACAAACCAGACTTCAAGCTGCTTAAAATGATCCATGATGACTCCTGTAACGTGATCCCAGAGGGATAAAATTAGTTTTTTGCCGTAGACGTTGGGCTATAGGCGGGTTCCGCGAGGCGGCACCACTGCTGATAGCGCGCATAAAGCTGCTGATAACGGGCAACGCGCTGGCTGTCTGGCATTAAGGTGCGTTCGATGCCGCTGGCCATATGCTGCTGTGCTGTTGGGATATCGCCGTGAACGCCGGCGGCGACGGCGGCAAAGATTGCCGCGCCGAGCGCGCAGCACTGATCGGAAGCGACGATCTGCAAAGGACGATTCATCACATCGGTACAGACCTGCATGATGACGGGGGATTTCCGCGCGATGCCGCCCAGCGCCAGCACGTTCTCGACGGGAACGCCCTGATCTTCAAAGCATTCCATAATCGCGCGCGCGCCAAAGGCCGTCGCCGCAATAAAGCCGCCGAACAGCGTGGGGGCATCGGTACCCAGATTGAGATCGGTAATCACGCCTTTTAGGCGCTGATTGGCGAACGGCGTTCGGCGGCCGTTAAACCAGTCCAGCACGACAGGCAGGTGATCCAGCGTGGGATTTTCCGCCCAACTGCGGGTAAGCCGTTCCAGCAGTGTGGCTTCCATCGCCTGTAATGACGTTTTGAGTTCAGGATGACCTTGTTCGGCATAGTCTTTCGCCGCTTCCTGTAACGACCAGCCCAACAGCCGCCCAAACCAGGCGTACATGTCTCCGAAGGCGGACTGCCCGGCTTCGAGGCCGATATAGCCGGGAACAACACTGCCGTCGACCTGCCCGCAAATACCGGCGATGGTGCGATCGGCAATGCGCGCGTCGTCGGCGATCAGAATGTCGCAGGTGGAGGTGCCAATCACTTTAACCAGCGTATAAGGCTGTGCGCCTGCGCCGACGGTGCCGACATGGCAGTCAAACGCGCCGCCAGCCAGAATAACGGTCTCGGGAATACCGAGCCGCTGTGCCCACTCGGCGGTGATGGTGCCGACCGGCTGTTCGGCGGTCCAGGTATCGGTAAACAGCGGGTACTGTAATTTCTCTGTCAGGCAGGGATCGAGCGCGTGCAGGAAGTCTTTCGGCGGCAGTCCTCCCCAGCTTGGGTGCCAGAGTGATTTATGCCCGGCACTGCATCGACCACGGCGGATATCGGCAGGTGCCTGCGTGCCGGAAAGCAGGGCGGGCACCCAGTCGCACAGTTCTATCCAGGAGACGGCCGCCTGACGCACCGAGGCATCTTCACGCGAGACATGCAGGATTTTGGCCCAGAACCATTCGGACGAGTAAACGCCGCCAATATAACGGGTGTAATCCGGAAATTGGCCGCTCCGGCACAGCGTATTGATGGCTTCGGCTTCCTCTATTGCCGTGTGGTCTTTCCACAGCACGAACATCGCATTGGGGTTGTCGGCAAATTCGGGGCGTAGCGCGAGGATCTGACCTTGTTCATCAATCGGTGCGGGAGTAGACCCGGTCGAATCCACGCCGATGCCGATGATGTGTTGCCGCTGTTCGTTCGTCAGGCGGGAAACCACCACCTTAATCGCCTGTTCCAGCGATTCGATGTAGTCCAGCGGATGGTGTCGGAACTGGTTGTTGGCAGGCTGACAATATTTACCCTCGCGCCAGCGGGGGTAGTAGACCACTTCTGTTTCCAACTCTTGCCCGCTTTGGCAGTCAACGGCTAAGGCGCGTACCGAATCACTGCCGAAGTCGAGGCCAATCGTAATAGCGCCCGCACTCATGCTTTGCTCCTCATTAATCCCAGATCGTTGGTGTTTACGATAGGCAGGGACAGGAAGAGGCGGTTAGGAGCGGTTAGCTGGAAGTATGTATTTTTCTGTCGCCAGCAGCCATTTTGTGAAGCTCGTCAAAGGTTAATGATTGGTTAAAATTGCTAAATGTATGCACAAACCTGTCATTGTTCCGGGATGTGATAAAGCTCTATATTCGGACCGGAAATAACGACTAAAACATAAAGCGTCTGAATGCTACTGAGTAAAGGATTGCGCTAAGTCTGTGTTTTTCCTTTATCCAGACCGGAAATACCTTACCCACAACGTGAACGCGTTTCGGCGTTGCTGGCGAATGAAAAGATAATTACACCGGAGAACATCATGCATAAATTCACTAAGGCGCTGGCAGCAATCGGGTTGGCTGCGGTTATGTCACAATCAGCTATGGCGGAGAACTTAAAGCTGGGATTTCTGGTTAAACAGCCGGAAGAGCCCTGGTTCCAGACCGAATGGAAGTTCGCTGATAAAGCAGGAAAAGATCTCGGTTTTGATGTGATAAAAATTGCGGTTCCCGATGGGGAAAAGACCCTGAACGCGATTGACAGCCTGGCGGCCAGTGGAGCAAAAGGTTTCGTTATCTGTACGCCCGATCCGAAGTTGGGGCCTGCCATTATGGCAAAAGCGCGCAGCTACGATCTGAAAGTGATCGCGGTTGACGATCAGTTCGTGAACGCCAAAGGCCAGCCGATGGATACGGTGCCGCTGGTGATGATGGCGGCCACCAAGATTGGTGAGCGTCAGGGGCAGGAACTGTATAAAGAAATGAACAAACGCGGCTGGAAAGTGGATGAAACGGCCGTGATGGCGATTACCGCGAACGAACTGGACACCGCGCGTCGCCGTACCTCTGGTTCTATGGATGCGCTGAAGGCGGCGGGTTTCCCAGAAAAACAGATCTATCAGGTGCCGACCAAATCTAACGATATCCCCGGTGCGTTTGATGCCGCTAACTCCATGCTGGTTCAGCACCCCGGTGTGAAAAACTGGCTGATTATCGGCATGAACGACAATACCGTACTGGGTGGCGTGCGTGCGACGGAAGGTCAGGGCTTTAAAGCCGAAAACGTGATTGGTATCGGTATCAACGGCGTGGATGCGGTCAGCGAGCTGTCCAAAGGTCAGGCGACTGGCTTCTTTGGTTCACTGCTGCCGAGCCCGGATATTCACGGTTACAAGAGTATCCAGATGCTGAACGACTGGGTCACCAAAGGTGTAGAGCCGGAGAAATTCACCGAAGTGACCGACGTGGTGCTGATCACTCGTGACAACTTTAAGGTCGAACTGGAGAAAAAAGGCCTGATGTAATCACGCCTGATTTCGTCAAGACGCGGATAACGCCGATCGGCATGACGCTGGTCGACGTTATCCTGATCGAAGTTATCCGCGCTCTACCTGCATCGTTATGAGGAAACAGACATGACAGCACAGTCACCCTATTTGTCGTTTCATGGGATTGGTAAAGAATTTCCCGGTGTTAAGGCGCTTTCGGATATCAGTTTTTCCTGCCATGCCGGCCAGATCCATGCATTGATGGGGGAAAACGGGGCGGGCAAATCAACGCTGTTAAAGATCCTGAGCGGCAACTATTCACCGTCAGCGGGTGAAATCCATATTCAGGGCAAACCTGTGCAGTTTGCTAACACGATGGACGCCCTGAATGCGGGTGTTGCCATCATTTATCAGGAACTGCACCTGGTGCCGGAAATGACGGTCGCCGAGAACATCTATCTGGGGCAACTGCCGCATAAATACGGCATGGTGAACTATTCGATACTGCGCTATGAAGCCAAGCTCCAGCTACAGCATCTGGGACTGGATATCGATCCTGATACCCCGCTGAAATACCTGTCTATCGGGCAATGGCAGATGGTGGAAATCGCCAAGGCGTTGGCCCGCAACGCCAAAATTATTGCTTTTGATGAACCGACCAGTTCGCTGTCTGCCCGTGAGATCGAGCAGCTTTTTCGCGTGATTACGGAATTGCGCAGCGAAGGCCGGGTCATTTTGTACGTTTCGCACCGAATGGAAGAAATTTTTGCGCTGAGCGATGCCATTACCGTATTTAAAGATGGTCGCTATGTGCGCACGTTTGACGATATGCAGCAGGTGAACCATGAGTCGCTGGTACAGGCGATGGTAGGGCGTAACCTGGGGGATATCTATGGCTATGCGCCGCGTCCGCACGGCGAAGCGCGTTTGACGCTGAAAGACGTGAAAGCGCCGGGCGTGAAATCCACCGTGTCCCTGAACGTGAAGCAGGGGGAAATTGTCGGGCTATTTGGTCTGGTAGGCGCTGGCCGCAGCGAACTGATGAAAGGGCTGTTTGGCGCGACCAAAATCACTGGCGGTCAGGTGCTGCTGGATGGCAAGCCGCTGGTGGTGAATTCCCCCATCGACGCGATTCGCCAGGGCGTGATGCTCTGCCCAGAAGATCGTAAAGCGGACGGTATCATTCCTGTCCACTCGGTGCGTGACAACATCAATATCAGCGCAAGACGTAAGAGCCTGAAAGCCGGTTTTATTATTAATAATCAGTGGGAGGCGGATAACGCCTCGGAACGGATTGCGGCGCTGAATATCAAAACGCCGTCCGATGAACAGCTGATTATGAATCTTTCCGGCGGAAACCAGCAGAAAGCCATTCTTGGCCGCTGGCTGTCCGAAGAGATGAAGGTCATTTTGCTCGATGAACCCACGCGCGGCATTGACGTTGGCGCGAAGCACGAAATTTATCATGTCATCTATGAACTGGCGAATCAGGGGATCGCGGTGCTGTTTGCCTCCAGCGATTTACCAGAAGTGCTTGGGCTAGCCGACCGGATTATCGTCATGCGCGAAGGGGCGATTTCCGGCGAACTGCTGCATGCCGATGCCACGGAGCAGAAGGTGCTCAGTCTGGCTATGTTACGAACCCCCGATATCGAATCTGCGGTTGCCTGACCGCGAAGGAGCAAAATAATGTCAACGGTTACGTCTGCAACCTCAGAGAAGAAGAACGGCAGTTCGGGGTTATCCCGCATTTGGGATAACTACGGCATGCTGGTGGTTTTTGCCGTGCTGTTTCTTGGCTGTGCGATATTTGTCCCGAATTTCGCGACGTTTATCAATATGAAAGGGCTGGGGCTGGCGATCTCCATGTCCGGCATGGTGGCCTGCGGGATGCTGTTCTGTCTGGCTTCTGGCGATTTCGACCTGTCGGTGGCCTCCATTATTGCCTGCGCCGGGGTGGCCACGGCAGTGGTGATCAATATCAGCGAGAGCCTGTGGATCGGGGTGAGTGCCGGGCTGCTGCTGGGCGTGGTGTTCGGTTTGCTCAACGGGTTTGTGATTGCCCGTTTGAAGATCAACGCGCTGATCACCACGCTGGCGACGATGCAGATTGCACGTGGTCTGGCGTACATCATTTCCGATGGTAAAGCGGTAGGGATTGAAGATGAGCGTTTCTTCGCGCTGGGCTATGCCAACTGGCTGGGCTTACCTGCGCCAATCTGGATCACTATCGGCTGCATGATTCTGTTTGGGCTGCTGCTGAACAAAACCACGTTTGGCCGCAATACGCTGGCGATTGGGGGCAATGAAGAAGCGGCGCGTCTAGCCGGGGTACCGGTGGTGCGTACCAAGATCATCATTTTCGCTTTGTCCGGCCTGGTGTCAGCCGCTGCGGGGATCATTTTGGCCTCGCGCATGACCAGCGGCCAGCCGATGACCTCCATCGGATATGAGCTGATCGTGATTTCTGCCTGTGTGCTGGGGGGGGTGTCGCTGAAGGGCGGGATCGGTAAAATTTCTTACGTGGTGGCCGGCGTACTGATTTTGGGTACGGTGGAGAACGCGATGAACCTGCTGAATATCTCGCCGTTTGCCCAGTATGTGGTGCGCGGTCTGATTCTGCTGGCGGCGGTTATCTTCGACCGCTACAAACAGCTGGCGAAGAAAACGGTATAAATGCCTGTGCGGCAGGTCAGAGCCTGCCGCTTTCTCTCATAACTAGCGTGTACCGGAGGCTCGATGTATCACCGTATGGCGCATGAATCTCAGCCTAATCCGCTGCTGCCGGGATATTCGTTCAACGCTTACCTCGTGGCAGGTCTGACGCCGATTTTGGCAGAAGGACCGCTCGACTTCTTTATCGATCGCCCCGATGGTATGAAAGGCTACATCATTAATCTCACCATGAAAGGACAGGGCCAGGTCTTTGATGGCGATGAGACCTTTTTCTGCAATCCTGGCGATCTGCTGCTGTTCCCGCCGAAATCGAAGCATTTCTATGGTCGTTCACCGAGCAGTGACTGCTGGTATCACCGCTGGGTCTATTTTCGCCCGCGTGCCTACTGGGCCGACTGGCTGGAATGGCATACCAAAAGCAGCGGCATTGGCCGCATGAGCCTGCCGAATAACCAGTTACTACTGGAGTTCGACAGGCTGTTTGCCAATATAGAGCAGACGCAGCGTTCCGGGCGTCGTTTTTCAGAAGAGTTGGGCATGAATCTGCTGGAACGCCTGTTGCTCCGCGCGATGGAAGAAGATCCGCAGAGCCCGCAGAAGATCATGGATCCGCGCGTGATAGAAGCCTGCCAGTTTATTACCAGCAATCTGGCCGGAGAGCTGCGTATTGACGAAGTCGCACGGCACGTTTGTCTGTCGCCGTCGCGGCTGGCGCATCTGTTCCGTGAACAGGTGGGCATTAATATTTTGCGCTGGCGTGAAGATCAGCGTGTCATCCGCGCCAAGCTGTTATTGCAGACAACGCAGGAATCTATCGCCAACATTGGCCGCGTGGTGGGGTATGACGACCAGCTTTATTTCTCACGCGTGTTCCGTAAGCGAGTCGGCGTCAGCCCCAGTGATTTCCGCCGTCGCAGCAGTGAAATCAACTATCCGGCAGCCAAAACGTTGCCTGTAGCGTGGGGAGAGCGGATGCCCAATGCCGTAGGCGGCTAACGAATCAGATTCCCCTGACTATTATCCCTCTCTGCAATCTGGCGGATGACGGGTATATACTGAGTGAGAAATCACAAAGTCAAAATAAGTTAAGGGGAATCGTCATGAGTGAGACCGTTCGTGTTGGACTGCTGGGCTACGGCTATGCCAGTAAGACATTCCACGCGCCGTTGATTGCAGGTACGGCAGGTATGGAGCTGGTGGCTGTGTCCAGCAGCAGTGCTGAAAAAGTGCATGCGGATTGGGCAAATCTGCGAGTAGAGAAAGACCCTCAGGCGTTATTTAACGATCCCGATATTGACCTCATTGTTATTCCTACCCCCAATGACACGCACTTCCCGCTAGCGAAACAGGCTCTGGAAGCGGGCAAACATGTCGTCGTCGATAAGCCTTTTACGGTGACGTTGTCACAAGCATACGACTTGGGTGCCATCGCCGACCGTGTCGGAAAAATGCTTTCTGTTTTCCATAACCGCCGTTGGGACAGCGATTTTCTGACGCTGAAACAGCTGCTGTCAGCGGGAACGTTAGGGAATGTGGTGTACATGGAATCACATTTCGATCGCTTCCGCCCTGAAGTTCGCCAGCGCTGGCGTGAAGACGGCAGCGAAGGCAGCGGGATCTGGTACGATCTGGGGCCGCACTTGCTTGATCAGGCATTAGAGCTGTTTGGTTTGCCGGTGGCGATTCAGGTGGACATGGCGCAACTGAGACCGGGGAGTAAGGCAACGGATTATTTCCATGCGACGCTGATTTACCCACAGCGCCGGGTGGTTCTGCACGCCAGCATGCTGGCGGCGGCGGCTTCTGCACGTTATACCGTGCACGGCACGCGCGGCAGCTTTGTAAAATACGGGCTCGACCCGCAGGAAGATCGTCTGAAAGCGGGTGAACGTCCACCGCTGGCCGATTGGGGACAGGATAAGCGTGATGGCGTGCTGACGCTGTCTCGTGATGGCATCACGGCGGAGCAAACGGTCGCCACGATTCCGGGCAACTATCCGGCTTACTATGCCGCCGTACGCGATGCGCTGCTCGGTAAAGGAGAAAACCCCGTTAGCGTGCATCAGGCCATTCAGGTGATGGAACTGATCGAACTGGGGCTGCTTTCTCATGAGCAGAAAAAAGCCGTCACGCTGAAAAATAGCTAGATTTACCGCGTTTTATTCCAGATAGTTAACGGTTTGTTTAAACAGGCGATCTTAGGATCGCCGTAGACTGCTGTTTTTGGGCGATCTTCGGGTCGCCCGTCTTGTTAGGGTATGAATTAGATCGATAACAGGCTAGGGGAAAGGTGTCAGGCATGGGGTGGTTACAACGGTTACGCATTGATAAGTTTTTATTGGTTCTGATTCTGGTTGTGCTGACGGCGTCGATTCTTCCTGCTGAAGGCGGCGTGAAGGTCTTCTTTGAGTATCTGACAACGGCGGCGATTGCTCTCCTGTTCTTTATGCACGGCGCAAAGCTCTCGCGCGAAGCGATTACCGCAGGGATGGGGCACTGGCGTTTGCATTTGGTGGTGTTTGCCAGCACGTTTATTCTGTTCCCGCTGCTGGGCATCGGCATGAGCCTGCTGTCGCCAGTTGTGCTGACGCCGACCTTGTATCTTGGCTTCCTCTATCTGTGTGCGCTTCCAGCGACGGTGCAATCGGCGATTGCTTATACCTCAATGGCTGGCGGCAACGTGGCGGCGGCGATCTGTAGTGCATCTGCATCCAGTATTTTAGGCGTGTTTCTTTCGCCGATTCTGGTCGGTTTGTTGATGCACACGCAGGGCGGAGAAACGGATACGCTGCATGCTATCGGTTCCATTATCATGCAGCTGATGGTGCCTTTCGTGATTGGCCATCTGTCTCGTCCCCTAATTGCGGGCTGGGTCGATCGCCACCGTAAGTTGATTAATATTACTGACCGGTCATCAATTCTTTTGGTGGTCTATGTCGCTTTCAGCGAAGCGGTTGTGCAGGGGATTTGGGGACAAATCAACGGCTGGTCATTGCTCGCCGTCGTTGGCTGTTCGATGGTGCTGTTAGCGATTGTGCTGGTGGTCAATACGCTGGCGGCCCGCAAGCTGGGCTTTAACACCGCCGATGAAATCACCATTGTCTTCTGTGGTTCGAAGAAGAGCCTGGCGAATGGGATCCCGATGGCAAACGTACTGTTTCCTGCCGCGGCTGTCGGAGCGATGGTGTTGCCGCTGATGATTTTCCATCAAATTCAGCTGATGGTTTGTGCTGCCTTGGCCCAACGTTATGCCAAACGGCTGCACAAGGAACAGGATACGCCTCGTCAGTAAGAGATTATCGGTCTCTCCATCATACAAAACGCCCTCGGTCTTACACAGGCCGAGGGCGTTGTCATTGGTAACAACCACTTGTAACCACACGGAAATACAAGAAATAATCTATTGCAGTGATAGTTTCATAGATTTATTACTTTTTCGATCTGTTACGTTATAACAAGTGTGGCTCATCGAGATGCGTTATCGATAGAGCAGGACACAATTGACGATAATTATTAGTTGAGATCGAGGGAAATATGTTTAAAAAAACGGTGTTAACTTTAGCGATGTTAGGGACGCTGGCTTCCGCATCTGTGCAGGCTGCTCAGAGTATGGAATGTGTAAAAACCAGCAAAAAAGAAATTGCGTCGTTATTTGACCGTTGGAATGCATCGCTACAGACGGGGGATGCGAAGATGGTGGCGAAAAACTATGCGCCAGACGCGGTGCTGCTGCCGACGCTGTCCGATAAACCGCGTACGACTGACGCAGAGCGCATTGATTACTTCGAACACTTCCTGGCGAAAAAGCCGGTTGGCAAGATTGATACCAGCACGATCCGTATCGGCTGTAATAAGGCCGTTGATACCGGAACCTACACCTTCACATTCGGTGATGGTAGCGTAGCCAAAGCGCGCTATACCTACACTTACGCCTGGGACGCGAAACAGAAGCAGTGGTTGATCACCACGCACCATTCTTCGGCGAACCCGACCAGCTGATCTCTGTAACTTATCGGTAATAAATTCGTGTCAAACGGCTAACAAAAGTTAGCCGTTTTTTCGTGTCGCACAAGGTGGTTATAGCCGATCGTGCTATCAGGCAGCGTTACGTTTCCGCAGAACCTTTTCACGCAGTTGCTGCTTTTCCTGCTCGCTGATAAACGCAATGTTCAGGCCGTTTTCCTGCGCTTTACGGGTTTCTACCGTTGTCAGGCCGGCAAGTGGTGCGGCGACTTCATATTCGTGACGGATCTCTATGCCCTGAACCGCTGGGTCGTCCGTATTGATCGTGGCGGGGATTTCATAACGCAGGAAGTGGATGAGCGGGTGCTTATCCAGGGATTCCACCGTACTGGTCTGAATGTTGGATGTCAGGCAGGATTCAATACCGATCCCATGTTCTGCCATGTGCGTCATCAGACGCGGATCGATAATGGCGGTCACGCCGTGTCCGATACGCTCTGCGCCCAGATGATTAATCGCCTGCCAGATACTTTCCGGCCCGGCCGCTTCACCGGCGTGAACCGTGATGTGCCAACCGGCATCGCGAGCCTGTCGGAAATGGGAAGTGAATAGCGCACCAGGGTGTCCCAGCTCATCACCAGCCAGATCGAGTGCGACGATGCGGTCACGCTGGGACAGCAGGGCATCCAACTCTTGTTGGCACGCCTCGGTGCCGAATGTCCGGCTCATGATGCCAATCAGGCGAATATCGGTATCGAAATCACGGCAGCCCGCGGTAATGCCGTCGATCACTGCTTCAACCACGCCAGCAACCGGAAGCTTGTGGTTCATCGCCATATAGTAGGGGGAGAAACGCAGTTCGGCGTAATCCAAGCCGGCTTTCACGGCATCTTCAACGTTCTCATAAGCGACGCGGCGACAGGCGTCCAGTGAACCGAGCACGGCTACGCCCCAGTCGAGTTTTTGTAAAAAGCTCACCAGGTCAGGTTCATTTTTGGTGACCTGAACGTGAGGTCGAAGCGCTTCAAGATCGCGGGCAGGTAACGCTACATTGTACTGGTGTCCGAGCTCCAGAATACTCTGGGCACGGATATTGCCATCCAAATGGCGGTGGATATCCGTCAATGGCAGGTGTAAATCAATCATAATGTTATTGTCTGATTACTGTTTTTCGTACGACAAAGTATAAAAAGAAATCGTGGTAAATAGCCAATTGTTACCGCTGAAACTCGAACTCCCTGAACAATCATTGAGCAAAAAAAACAAGCTGTTATTGCTTTTCCTGCCCTGCGTCACGAGCGTTCAACTTAGGGATCGCCCGGATATAAATGAGCTCGCTGATTAATTCCACTAAGGTTTGGCTGACGATGACCGCGGGAAGTAGCGGCAGCGCGCCCGGTATAGCCAGCGCCAGCGGCAAGATAACCAGAGAATTACGCGTACTGGCGCTAAAGGCCACAGCGCGTCCGCCAGTGGAATCCAACCGGAACGCGCGGCCAGTGAACCAGCCGAGTAGCGGTGCCAGTAGCGCGAAGAGTAGGTAAAACGGTACCGCAAGCAGCACGGTCGCCCAGGTGGCGCGCAGCTGTGGAATAACCGCCGCCACCACGATAAACAGCACTAGTGCGGTAGCCGGAACGGGGAGATAGCCGAATGCATCTGTAAATATCGCTATCGTGCGCTGGCGTGCCGCCAGCCATTGCAGAAGCGCTGCCAGCGCTAAAGGCACGGCAATCAGCCAGATAAACGCATTGATAAAGGGGGCGAAGACGATGAGCCCGGCGGCGTCGTGGCCGAGAAATAGCGTCAGGTAGAAGGGCAAGGCCAGCATTTGCAGCAACAGTAAAATAGGCGTTGCGGCCAACAGGCGCGCGGCATCGGCACGCCCCAGATGCGCGAATGTCACCACGTAGTCAATACAGGGGGCGAGTAACACCAGTATGATGCCCAGCTTCACCAGCGGTTCGGCAGGGAGAAAGGGCAGCAGCGCCGCGACCAGCAAGGGAATCACGATGAAGTTGGCAACGAGCAGTGCGCCGATGAATCTGATCTGAGTGATGCTTTTTCCGATCGTGGTCAGCGGCACTTGCAGGAACGTGACAAACAGCATCAGCGCCAGCGCCGGATTAATCGTGACATCCCATTGCTCAGTTTCTGGCAGCACCATAGCCGTTGCCACCGCCGCTATCACGGCAACAAAGTAGATCGCGGCCTGATGGGATTCCAGAAAGGGTTTTAACGCGGACATGGAGTTATCTCAACATCAAACGGAAGAGGTCGGGCAGAAAAAACGGTGGCTGAACTGCGGCCACCGTGTGTTTTAGCACGTCATATTACCGGGTATGGCTTACTGTGCCGGTGGCGTGACGGGCTCTTCCTGTGCACCAGGCAGAGACTCTTCACCTTCTTCCGTTGGAACGGAGAAGTAAGGGGCAATGAAGTCGGCCAATGCTATTTTGTTGCCGTTGAAGTCAATTTGACCATCGGCATAGTGCAGTGAACTGGTAATCGCGTTGTCTTTCGTGACGCTCAACTGGTTCTCCTGACCCATATCGGCCATCATATTAACCTGTTGTTTCGCCATGTCTGCCAGCTGCTTTTGCTCTTCCGCATTGGCTGTTTTGGGCGCGCTCAGTACCATCAACTCCGCCAGCATATCCAGCGGCAGATTGAGTTTGGCATCGAGTTTTTTGACCGACTGACGAATGATTTTTTCTTCATCCGAGAGGGTCGGATCATTCGCTTTATCCGTGCTCTGCAATGGATCGGTTAAATCCAGCGCCAGCGTAAACGTCCCTTCACCTTTGCTGTTTTTCCAACTAATGGGGGAAATCTCAATGCTTGGGTTGCCTTTCAGCAACTGTGGCAGGTATTGCAGAACAGACATGGCGACGTCGTGCTGGTAAGCATCGGGATCCACAACGGCGGTATCCTGCAACAGTTTCTGCACTTTTTCCTGATAGGCGGTGAGGAACTGCTTGGTGCCTGCGCCATCAAGCTGTGAGATGGACATGTTTACGTTACCAGAGCCCAGATTACGGTCACCGATAACTAAGGAACCCAGCGACACTGCCATTTTGCCCGCCAGATTCTTGTCATCTTCCGTTGAGCTGCTTTGCAGAGAGAAGTCGTTCAGGGTTACGGGATCGCCGCCTTCTACGGTAAACGTCATCGCTTTAAAGGACAGGCTGCCATCGCCGAGATCAAGATCGAATTTGCCTTTTTGATTGGTCCCTTTGATGGCGAAATCGGCGATATCGACGTTCTCTGTCTGGCCCCAGGCATTTTTCCTTTCCATCTTCACGCTGCTGATGGTGGTGTCCAGTTTGCTGCTGCGCAGATCGTGCCCGATATCCACCAGCGCTTCCGCGCCGCTGAAGGAGAATTTCTGTTCTGGCGATTGGTGGTCGATAGGAGCCAGCGTCACGAGTGACTGCGTATCACCGTTGTAGGCGACACGAGTTTCGGACGTAAAGAACGGCTTATCCTTCGTTAGCTCAAACCAGGCTTTAACTGCTGGCGTGTTGGCTAGCTCGGTATGGACAGAAGCCATCGCCGGGACGAGGTTGAATTTCTTGAGCTGTGCCAGCGGGAATGGGCCGTGAGATACCGTTTCGTTGAAGACCAGTTCTTCACCGGGGGCGAGGAACTGTGCGCCTTTTGCTGTACCGTCTGTCTGTAAAACATAGGACAGCGTGCTGCTGAAAATGCCGCCCTGATAGTCGCGATAGACGACTTTCAATCCAGCGTTCGGGTAGGATTGCTTGAGTTTAGTATTCAGCGTATCGGTAAAACCATCAATCTGCTGAGCCAACTGTTTGCCGGTGTACCAGGATGCGCCGGTCCAGACGGCACCCAGAGCAACAATAATGCCTACGGCGACTAACGACTTCTTCATTTTTATTCATCCTTTAGTAAAAAAATGCGCGTTTTCAACGCGAAACGCTGGTAACTATCACGCAACTAACGACCACACAATTAACTATCACCGCAATGTGTTACGCGATGTGTGGGTCGCGACAGCGTATGGAACAAGTTATCGGTTAAATACGCGAGCGAGACGCCCCTGTCCCTCAACCGTTATCGGTGACTCACTGGCGGAAATAAAGCAGGATTCCCCCGGGCGCAGCGAGAGCCGCTGCTCATTTTTTTGCAGGACGGCGTGGCCGTCAACACAAAATACAATGGCGGCACTGTCCTGGCTGAGCGTTTGCGGACTCTGGGTCAGTTCGTGCAGCGAAAAAGCAAAATCATCAATAGGGATCGGGAAGCTGAGTTCATTACCCTGTCGGAGTGGCGTCGTCAGCAGTTGGTTTGCGGGTTTGGCTTCAAACACGACATTATCCAGCAGCTCTGGAATATCAATGTATTTCGGCGTGAGCCCGGCCCGCAGCACGTTATCCGAGTTCGCCATGACTTCTAGTGCCACGCCTTTCAGATAGGCATGCGGCGTTTGAGCAAACAGGAACATGGCTTCGCCAGGCTGAAGCGTAATGACGTTCAGCAGCAGCGGGGAGAACAATCCGCTGTCATCGGAATAGTATTGTGTAATCGCGCGGATGGTCGCCCAAGGCTCGTCATTTTGACTGTTTAACGCGGCCTTTAGTACGCCGAGCGCACGTGATTTTTGCTCACCTTCCATACTCAACAGATTGGTGAACAGCATGGCGAGGTTCTTCGCGTCGGGCTGTTGTAAAAACGCCGCGATTGACGGATGTGCGCTGGCAACCGGTTCCAGCAGGCGCACAATTTCAGATAATTCTCGGAACCCGTTCATGGCCTGAAAAGGGGTTAGTGCATAGACCAGTTCCGGTTTGTGATTGGCGTCTTTGTAGTTTCTTTCGGCTGCATCTAGCGCGATACCAGCGGCATTCTCTTTCGCAAAGCCTTGTTCTGCCGATGTTTTACTAGGGTGAACCTGAATGGAAAGCGGCTGTTCCGCGCACAATACCTTAAATAAAAAGGGCAGTTCGCCAAAACGTTGCGCAATCGTTGCGCCAAGATGCGTCGTTGCGTCTTCGGAAATAATGTCCCGCAGGTTACGGGTGTTGCCTTTTTCATCAATAATCGCCGAACTGCTTTTAGGATGGGCGCCCATCCAAAGTTCTGCCATCGGTAAATTATTAGGATTATCAATGCCGTATAGCTCAGTTAAGGCGTGTTTGCTGCCCCAGGCGTAGTGCTGGACACAGTTGAGCATTTTTTGCATGTCGGCTTCCTGCTATTACATTAATTGTTAATTTCTGTGATGCTAGCTGTTAATTACTTGAGTGATTATGAATACACTGCATCTTCTTCGCTTCATGGTAATGTTTTATGTAGCGCGATGCCAGACAGTGTTAGTAGACACAATAAGTGTGTTATCAGGCCAGTGGGTGTTATCAGAATAGGCCCAGCGATGTGATTCAATGTCTTCTACTAGTTGAATGTGTATTTTAAGGAGGAAAGGTAATGAGCACGACGCGTAGTGAAAAAGACTCAATGGGACCGATTGACGTTCCTGCTGAACGTTTATGGGGCGCACAAACGCAGCGGTCGCTGGAACACTTCCGTATTTCTGAAGAGAAAATGCCACGTGCGCTGATTTATGCATTGGCGCAAACCAAGCGCGCGGCGGCCCGCGTCAACATGGATCTCACGCTTCTGCCTGCCGATCGGGGAAATGCGATTATTCAGGCGGCGGACGAAGTGTTAGCGGGCAAGCATGCCGGGGAATTCCCGTTAGCGATCTGGCAAACGGGATCTGGCACGCAAAGCAATATGAATATGAACGAGGTGTTGGCTAACCGCGCCAGTGAACTGCTGGGGGGAGAGCGGGGCAACAATCGGCTGGTTCATCCCAATGATGATGTAAACAAAAGTCAGAGTTCCAACGACGTCTTCCCTACGGCGATGCATGTCGCTGCCGTGGTCGCGATCAACGAACACCTGATTCCTGAGTTGAAGACGCTACACGCCACGCTGGCGTCGAAGGCTGAACAGTTTAAGGATATCGTCAAGATCGGTCGTACGCATTTACAGGATGCGACGCCGCTGACGCTGGGACAGGAAATCTCCGGCTGGGCCGCGATGTTGCAGCATAACCTGAAGCATATCGAAAACAGCGTCCCGCACATTTGCGAGCTGGCGCTGGGCGGTACCGCGGTTGGTACGGGGCTGAACACGCACCCTGAATATGCGGTGCGCGTGGCGGCGGAACTGGCGAAACTAACCGGTCAGCCGTTTGTCACCTCGCCGAATAAATTTGAAGCGCTGGCGACCTGTGATGCACTGGTTCACGGGCACGGAGCCTTGAAGGGGCTGGCCGCATCGTTAATGAAGATTGCCAACGATGTGCGCTGGCTGGCTTCTGGCCCGCGCTGTGGTATCGGTGAACTGAGTATTCCTGAAAACGAACCGGGCAGCTCCATCATGCCAGGCAAGGTCAATCCAACCCAGTGTGAAGCGCTGACCATGCTGTGCTGTCAAGTTATGGGCAATGATGTCGCCGTGAATATCGGCGGGGCGTCCGGTAATTTTGAGCTGAACGTGTACCGCCCGATGGTGATTCATAACTTCCTGCAATCGATTCGCCTGCTGGCTGATGGTATGAAGAGCTTCGATGAGCACTGTGCGGTGGGGATCGAACCGAATCGCGATCGCATCAATCAACTACTGAATGAATCGCTAATGCTGGTAACGGCGCTGAATACGCACATCGGCTATGACAAAGCGGCAGAAATTGCCAAGAAAGCGCACAAAGAAGGGCTGACGCTGAAGGCCGCTGCGCTCAAACTGAACTACCTAACCGAAGCGCAGTTTGATGAGTGGGTTCGGCCAGAAGATATGGTCGGTAGCCTGAAAAAGTAATGGCGCGGTAGTTAGCGCGTTATTCCGTAGCCTGCTGGTGTTTATCAGCAGGCTTTTTTCTTTTTCATTCCGGTGCATCGGTATACAGGTGTAAACGTGGGATGAGCAGGCGAAGTTCGGCTGCTTTCGGTTTGTGTTTATGCTTGATATTGTTGGCATCATAAGGGTTGAGTTCACCGATAATCGGCACATCGCCGCCTGACTCCAGTTGGCAAAGCACGAGCAGGGGGGACGGGCAGGGATGCTGAACCTGTTTCTGCTGTTCGGGATACCAAACGCGTGCGATGGGCTGCACTTTGACCGGGCGTTTGATTTTCAAGACCGCTTCTTCCGGCAGCGGCAAGACCGCGTCAATCTCCTGTTCTATATGCTCAATCCACTGCGCTTTGGTATACGGTGCTGCGTTTTTTGCCGCATTCAGGCTCTTGGTTAGCTGTTCCAGCAATTCCACACGCGTCATATTTTTAATGATGTGCTTGTTCGCCCAGCCAAAGCGGACTGACGCTGGGTTCGTTATGAGCGTCAACGAACGGTAAGCGCTCAACGTGATCAATCCTTTCAAATGCGTGTGGACGAACTCAAAGCGCTGTTCTGGCTCCAGCCCCGATTCGACGGTAATAATCTGCTCCAGCTCTTTTTTCAGCGCGTTAATTTCCGCGATGAGTGACTGTGCCTGCTGATACTGGGCGGCGTTGACGGAAAAGCAGAGTGCTCCTGGCAAGCGGATCGCGCTTTTACTGCTGAGTGTTTCGGGGTAGTGGTGAATGAACAGACGCTGAAAGTGCGCTAGTCCTTTATCGCTTGCCTCCTGCCCAACGTACTGCGTGACGGTGATATGCTCAATCGGGTCATGTTCCGCTCCTTTTTCCACCGGGGGAAGGGAATAGACGCGACCGACAAGTAGCCGATACTCGGCAAACTGTTGTTGCATCAGGGCCAGTTTCTTCTCTAACGACTGGAAAGTGTGATTCATACGATCGATTAGCGTATAGCGGTTCATAATCTACGTCATTTTAGTTACAACATACTTATATTTATACTAACAAACACACACTTCGGCAACTGTGGATATCATCGTTTTCAGCAGAGCTGGTGGGGAAATACAGGGGAGTGAAAGGAACAGCGCGGAGTTTACCTTGATTCGAGTAAACTCCGGTAAGAAAGGTGTTTAAAGCCGTTTTTTAAGTATCAGGCTGACTCCCAGCGCGAGCAGTAAGAGTGCGCTCAGAAATACGGTGATCCCCATCCAGCCGAATGCATGCCAGAAGAATCCGCCCAGCGTGCCGGCCAGGCTTGAGCCCAGATAATAAGAAAAGAGATACATTGATGACGCCTGACCTTTCGCGCGCCGTGCCCGTTGGCCAATCCAACTGCTGGCTACCGAGTGCGCCGCGAAGAAGCCGGCGGTAAAGAGCATCATCCCGCCAAAGATAGCGAATACCGGTGTCAGCGCCGTTATCCCCAGCCCTACCAGCATCAGGAGGATAGAAATGCTTAGCACCGGGCCGCGTCCGTAGCGCGCGGTTAATGCCCCGGCTTTTGGCGAGCTGTAACTTCCGGTGAGGTAAACCACGGAAAGTAAACCAACCACCGCCTGACTGAGTAAATACGGTGGGGCTAACAGCCGATATCCAATGTAATTAAACAGGGTAACGAACGCCCCCATCAGTAAAAACCCCTGAAGGAACAGCAGAGGCAAACCCGCATCGCGCCAGTGCAGTTTGCTATTCAGCAACAACGTTTTCGGCCGTAGCGATCCGGGGCGGAAATGGCGTGATTCGGGCAGAATACGCCAGAAGGTTATCGCCGCAATGAGCGCCAGTACGCCGATTGTGCCGATGGCAACTCGCCACGGAAAATAGTCCGTCAAGACCCCGCTGACCAAACGACCGCTCATGCCGCCAATCGAGTTGCCGCTGATATATAGCCCCATCGAGAACGCTAACACGCTGGGATGAATTTCTTCACTCAGGTAACTCATGGCGACCGCCGCGACGCCGCTTAGCGACAGGCCAATCATTGCCCGCATGATCAATACGCCGTTCCAACTGGTCATAAATGCGCAAATCACGGTACAGAGCGCAGCCAGCATTAAGGACACGACCATGACATTCTTACGACCAATCGTGTCGGAGAGCGGGCCAGTGAACAGTAGCCCGAACGCCAGCATCACGGTTGATACGGAAAGCGACAAACTACTGGTGGCCGGCGAAATACCGAAATCCTGAGACAGCACTGGCAGCAACGGCTGAACACAATACAGCAGAGCAAACGTCGCTAATCCGGCAGAAAACAGCGCCAGCGTGACGCGCATAAATTGTGGCGTACCACGGGCAATATAGGGGGTTTTACCCGAAGATCTCAGGGCAATATCATCCGCATCGTCGGCCGCAGAAAGGGGCCAGTCGTTCGGTGCAGAAGATGGCAGGTTACTCACAATAATTCCTTACCGGAAAAGGTAAATCGGGCGTGAAACAACAATGAGAGGATCATAGAAGAGTGATATTATTTTGTATAATATATTAATAATCATGATTGATATGTTTAACATATGAATATCGAACTACGTCACCTTCGCTATTTTATTGCGGTCGCCGAAGAACTGCATTTTGGCCGAGCCGCAGAAAGATTACGCATTTCACAGCCGCCGCTGAGCCAACAGATTCAAATTCTGGAAGAGCAGGTGGGAGCGAAGCTTTTGGCGCGCAACAACCGTAATGTCCAGCTCACCCCGGCGGGCGAGATGTTCCTGAAAGAAGCCTGGTCGATTATCAGTCAGGTCGATCAGGCGGCAGAGCGGGCGTCCCGCATTCAACGCGGCGAAATTGGGGAATTAACGATCGGCTTTACGTCGTCTGCGCCGTTTATCAAAAAGATCTCCAGTAGCCTGCTGCGTTTTCGTCAAACGTACCCGGAAGTGCATATTCAGATGATGGAGCTCAACACCAAACAGCAAATTGAACCGCTGCTGAATGGTAAGCTCGATATCGGCATTATGCGCAATAACCCGCTGCCGGACGCGCTGGATCATCAGTTGCTATTACGTGAACCGCTGATTGCCGTCGTGCAGGAATCCCATCCCTTAGCACAGCAGGACGCTGGGCGGGCAATCAACATCACACAGTTGGCGAATGAACCGTTCGTTTTCTTCTCCCGCGCGGTGGGAACCGCATTGTATGACGATACGCTGACGCTGCTGAAACGCTATGGCATCAGTCCCTACATTACGCAAGAAGTGGGCGAGGCGATGACCATCGTCGGGCTGGTGTCGGCGGGATTGGGCGTGTCCATTTTGCCTGCGTCGTTTTTGCGTATTCGGGTCGATGGCGTGAAATATTTGCTGCTGGAAGAAGAGGACGCCACAACGGAAGTCTGGCTGGTGACGGCGCGGCATCATCCGCAGAGTGCGGCGGCTAAGATGCTAATGTCGCTGATGCTGGGCGGATAATCATTAAAATATGCGCGCTAAATCACATAACGAATCAAATATTTGACGAGTTTAGTGAAAAGCCCCACCATACCCGCAGTTTTTTTATTTTGCAGCGTGAAAAATAGTCATGCCGTAATAATAAAGATAAATTTTTCAACAGCAGTGCCGGATATAATGCGAATAAGTAGGAGCCAGGTTTGTGATAGCCGACGGTCAACCAGGACACATCGATCAAATCAAACAAATGAATGCCGGAGCGGTGTATCGGCTGATCGATAAGTACGGCCCGATATCACGTATCGAACTGTCCAAACGCGCTCAGCTCGCGCCCGCCAGTATTACCAAAATCGTCCGCGAACTGCTGGAAGCCCATCTGGTACAGGAAACCGAATACCAGGATGTGGGCAGCAGAGGGCGTCCTGCTATCGGTCTGGTTCTGGATACCGAAGCCTGGCACTATCTTTCCGCCCGCATCAGCCACAATAGCATTTCATTGGCGCTGCGCGATCTCAGCAGCAAGCTGGTTGTGGAAGAAGATATCCTGCTTCCCGCAGAAGCTCCGCAGCCGCTGCTTGAGCGTATTCTGAATGAAATCGACCAGTTTTTTATTCGTCACCAGAAACGGCTGGAGCGATTAACGGCAATTGCGATTACTGCACCGGGCATGATTGACGCCAGTAAAGGCGTTATTCACCGGATGCCGTTCTATGACGTTGAGGAAATGGCGATTGGCCCGGCGCTGGAACAGCGTACGGGGCTACCGGTGTATTTGCAGCACGATATTTGTGCCTGGACGATGGCCGAAGCGCTATACGGCGCATCGCGCGATTGCCAAAATGTGATTCAGGTGGTGATCGACCATAATGTTGGCGCAGGTGTTATTACCGGCGGACGCATCCTGCATGCAGGGAGTCGAAATCTGGTCGAAATCGGGCACACGCAGGTCGATCCTTATGGTAAGCGTTGCTATTGCGGCAATCATGGCTGTCTGGAAACGGTTGCCAGCACGGAAAATATGCTGGAGTTAGCGCAGCAGCGCATGAATACGTCCATGAGTTCACTGCTGCACGGCTCACCGCTTAGCGTTGAGAACCTGTGTGACGCTGCGCTCAAGGGCGATCAGTTAGCTAAAGATATTATTAACGATGTCGGGAATAACGTAGGCCGAATCGTCGCCATCATGGTTAATCTCTTCAACCCCGATAAAATTCTGGTGGGTTCCCCCCTGAATAAAGCGGCCAGCATTTTGCACCCTGCCATTTTAGGCTGCATTCAACAGCAGTCATTCCCGCCCTATAGCCACAACATCCAGGTGGAAGCGACCCAGTTCTACAATCAGGGGACGATGCCCGGTGCGGCATTGGTAAAAGACGCTCTCTATAACGGATCGCTGCTGGTTAAACTACTACAGGGATAACCAGAAAGGCGTAGAGCAACAAAACATTGCGCTAACGCAAACTGCCTGAATGAGGCATAGCCTAGACTTTCACGCTTGGAAAGCATTTTGGCTGTGCTTGTTTTTTGATATTCAGGTGGTCTGGAGTTATCCCATGTTGAAACGTATTTTTGTCACTGGTACTGATACCGCTGTTGGCAAAACGGTGGTATCCAAGGCGCTACTGCAAAAACTGGCGCTGGCAGGCAAATCGGTTGCGGGCTATAAACCGATAGCGAAAGGGTGCGAAGAGACGGAAGCGGGCCTGCGAAATAAAGATGCACTGCTGCTACAGGCGGCCTCCTCGCTGGAATTGCCCTATAACATGGTTAACCCCATCGCACTGCGAGAGGATGAAATAAGCGCCAGTGAAGGAACGATTGATTACTGCACGATGACGCAAGGTCTGCGCCACATGGGCGAGGCGGCCGATATCGTGGTGGTTGAGGGCACGGGCGGATGGCGGACAGTCATGAACGATCTACGTCCCTATTCCGAATGGGTAGTACAGGAACAACTGCCCGTGGTGTTGGTTGTCGGTATCAAGCTGGGCTGTATCAGCCATGCGCTGCTGACGGCGCAGGCGATCATTAACGATGGTTTGCCGCTGGTCGGCTGGGTCGCTAACCGTATCAATCCCGGTCTGGCGAATTACGCCGAAATCATTCATGTCCTGCGGAAAAAGATCCCGGCACCGCAACTGGGCGAACTGCCTTACTTACCGCGTGCCGAACAGCGGGATCTCTCGTCTTATATCGATCTTTCTGCCGTCAGCGACTAATTTCCGCCGTCTTCTATTCCCGCTTCTCTGCGGGAATAAATTTTCTCCGCCACGCCACCTGTTATACTCACTGACAGTTTTTCTTCTTATCCTGAAAATATAATGAAAACAGAGAATAACCAGAAACAAACGCCTGTCCCACATCGCCATTGGATTTTGATTGCCTGTATGCTCGCCATGTTTACGGCGGCGATTGAGGTGACGATTGTCGCCACGGCGCTGCCCACCATCATCGCGGATTTAGGTGGGTTTTCCCTGTTAGGGTGGGTCTTTGCGGGTTATTTGCTGACGCAGTCGATCAGTATTCCGATTTATGGCCGTCTGGCCGATCTGTATGGCCGAAAAAAGATATTCTTCTTCGGCATGATCGTGTTTCTGCTGGGGTCGATTCTGTGCGGATTTTCGACGCAGATGGGCTGGCTGATTGTCTTCCGCACCTTGCAAGGATTGGGCGCGGGCGCAATTACCCCGATCGCCTTCACCATTGTTGCCGATGTGTACAGCTCGACAGAACGCCCGAAAATACAAGGCTATCTGTCCAGCGTGTGGGGCTTTTCCGCGATTATCGGCCCGCTGCTGGGGGCGTTTATCGTCCAACACTTCAACTGGGCACTGGTTTTCTGGGTTAACGTGCCGATTGGGCTATTTTCCATCTTCCTGCTGGCTCGCTACTTGCCGACGATCAATACCGTGCGCCAACATCAATTGGACTGGATGGGCGCGTTCTATCTGGTGGTGTCCGTCGCCAGCCTGCTGATGGCGCTGCTACAGGCAGAGGTGTTTGGCTACTGGGTGATTCCGCTGCTTGCGATCTCTGCGGTGGGCTGCATTTTGCTGGTCCGGCAGGAAAAGCGCACGCCGGAGCCGCTGTTTCCGCTGGCACTGTGGCGCAATCGGGTCATTATCGCCGGTAATCTCGGGGGACTCGTCGTCGGGGCTGCGATGATGGGCGTGAGTGCCTTTTTGCCGACGTTTATTCAGGGTGTGATGAGTAAAACGCCGCTGGAAGCTGGCAGTATATTGGCGATGATGTCGATTGGCTGGCCGCTGGCCAGTACGCTGAGTGGACGCTTAATGCTGTGGACGTCTTATCGCTTTACGGCAATGCTCGGCGGCGTTGTGCTGATTATCGGCAGCCTGACGCTGTTAACCGTTCAGCCAGACAGTAATCTCATGTGGGCGCGGCTTGCCGCATTTCTGATCGGTTCGGGAATGGGGCTAAGTAGCACAACGTTTCTGGTGTCGATACAAAACTCGGTGGACTACTCCATCCGCGGCATTGCGACGGCCTCCGCCATGTTTACCCGCATGCTGGGTTCCGCGTTGGGCACGGCAATCCTTGGTGCCACGCTGAACATCAATCTGCACTGGCGATTACCGGACGTGAGCGATCCACTCCAGACACTCATGGATCCGGCCAAGCGCATCCTGCTGAGCGTAAATCAGCTTGATACACTGGCATCGCAAGTCGCTTCATCAATCCACGGCGTATTTATCGTTTCCGCACTGATTGCTGCCATCACGCTGCTTTCCGCCAGAATGATCCCTGCAAGCCAACGGCCAGGGCAGGCTGAAACCAGACAGAAATAACGGCAAAAGAAAAGGCGCGAAAGCGCCTTTTGAACATTTATTTTGAACATCCAGAGGAAGGGTTACGGTGTTGTGGCCGGCTGGCCCTCTGCTGGCGCAGACGCACTTTCAGTATTGACGTCGCCCTCGGCATGGCGGGTATAAACAATCTTGTGCGAATCATTCTCGCAGTGACCAACCACCTGACCACCGGCTTGATTCACCTGATCGTTCGGGACAATATCCAGCGTAAACCCGGACTCAGGTACGCCATTGGCGATGATTTTCTGGGCAATATCCGCTTTCACACTTTCGCAAGATGCCTGTGCAGCCAACGGAGCAATCAGGAATAACGCGGCACCAAAAATGACGGTTTTTTTCATCTTTTGATCCTTTTCTCTGAAAAAATTCTCTTTGAGTATATCAAACGATGAAGATAACGCGAAAAAGCAGCGGAATCAGGCCATCATTGATGGCCTGAAGAAGGTTAAACGCAGGGCCCGGTGGCGCAGCCGTACATCATAAACAGCGGGAAAAGGACGACAGCCGGAATCATGAGAGGGGCAAGCAGTACCTCTTTGCCAGAGTTATCGCTGCTATTGATGACTACGGGAATAGGCTGCGGCAGACGCCCATTTTGGGTCGGGCTGACCAGTGAACCGTCTTTCTTACTGAATGTGCCGCTTGCGCTAAAGGTGACTTCACCTTTTCCCATTGTCGTGGGAATGTTCGCCGCGAAGAGTTCGCGTAAATCAACTTCCTGCGTTTTAGTCAATCGGCGAGTATCAATCACGTTTTTATACCTCGCGTAGACCTGACCATTTCGGAGAGAAAAATCGACCCTCACACCAAGGATAATGTCTTTGTAATCACGATAAAACGCGTAATAGTCCTGATACTCTTTTTGTGCTCTGGCGTCGGTGAATTTATAAACGTAGGTATCGGACTCAGCAACAATCGTTCCGTTGTTATTGGTGATAGCCGTGATGTTGTCCGTCTCTGGGTATGAGCTTGCGCACGAGCTGACCAGTAGGCACATAATGAACACGCCCCACAGTTTGATGTGAAAAGCGCGTGAAAAGAACCGTGCTGAATCCATATTCATCCTGATGCACTCCATTTTCTGGATATACCCGTCATACTTCAAGCTGCTTGTGCGTTGGCAATACTCGGCTCATCTCTGAGCCTCGCCCTGAAGGGCCGCCGTAAACGGCGTTCAAATTGGCTTAACCAATTTGTCCTTACTCACCCCAGTCACTTACCTGTGTAAGCTCCTGGGGATTAATGAGCCTCATAGAGGCTCACCCTTCAGGCCAGCGCTAGCGCTGTTCAAATCGGTTAGAACCGATTTGTCGCTCGGTTGCCGCCTTCACGCAACTCGAATTATTTAGGGTATAAAAGCCAATGTTGCCATGTGATAAAGCGATAATCGTTGAATTTAAAGGCGATGTCACCTTTTGAGCTGTAATACGAAGAAAAGGGGGAAACCCACGCCGGAAGGCGTGGGTGAAGAATCAAGGGGTAACCGGGCGGCCAGTACGACGATCGAGGCAGCGATCGGTCGTGTTTTCCCAGTAAGCATTGACGTTGTAGCTGGCGTTGCATTTTTCACGCCCATCAATGGCTTTTTCCGTTTTATCGAATTCTTTCTCAACGCGGCTATTCACTTTATTACGCAGTGAGCGGGTTGAGTCCCATTGCTCTTTGCTTTGACGCGCCGCTTCTTTCGACAAGGTGCTGTCGCCGGAGTCGACAATGATATGGCGCGTCTCTGCCAGTGCAGCAGGCTGCCAGGCAGCGGAAACGATAACCAGAGAAAGCGGGATGAAGGCCCGAATCAAAGAAGAAAAAGAGTAGTGGTTCATGTTTCACCTTGACAGAACAAATGATAAAAACAAACGCTGATGCCGCAGAATGATAAAGCGTACAGCAAGCGATAGACAACAAAAGGCGACCGCCGTTCCCTGTAACCTTCGCGCTTCGTGCAAAACGAAAGGTTGCCTATAACGAGAAGTATACATCCTTCACTTCAACGGCACTATAATCACGCAGTATCTGGTAAACCGCGGTGTGTACGCTATAGAAAAGGGCATGAAACCACGCTCATGCCCTTAATTCTTGTGTTTCAGTAATGATTAGCCTTCGCGGTGTACGCTTAACCCAGCAAAAGACTGGCTAACCGGCATCATTTCTAGCGTGTTGATGTTAACGTGTGCTGGCAGGGTAGCCACCCAGAAAACGGCTTCGGAGACATCTTCGGCCGTCAGCGGCGTTGTGTTGTCATAGGTTTTACTGACTTTGTCGTCGTTACCCTTGAAGCGCACGGCCGAGAACTCCGTTCCACCGACCAGCCCTGGTTCAATATTCGTCACGCGAATTCGGGTGCCAGACAGGTCGGCACGCAACCCCAGGCTGAACTGCTGCACGAATGCCTTGCTGGCACCGTACACGTTACCGCCTGCGTATGGCCAGTTTCCTGCGGTAGAGCCGATGTTAATGACGTGGCCGATATTACGTTCCACCATGGCTGGCAGCAGCGCGCGCGTCATGAAGACCAACCCTTTGTTGTTGGTATCGATCATATTTTCCCAATCGTCTACCGACGCTTTATGTGCAGGTTCCAGACCCAGCGCCAATCCGGCGTTGTTTACCAACACATCAATGGTCCGCCATTCGGCCGGCAGGGTGGCAACGGCTTGTTCAATCGCCTGACGATCGCGCACGTCCAGTTTTAACGTATACAGGGCATCGCCCAGCTCTGCCTTCAACGCATCCAGACGTTCCTGGCGGCGACCCGTTGCGATCACTTTATGGCCTGCGCTAATAAATTTACGAGTAATTGACTCACCAAACCCAGCCGTTGCACCGGTAACAAAAATAATCATGCTCTTATTTCTCCCTGACCGTTTTCATATTCTGCTTGTGCCTGATATCAATATAAATAGTGAAAGGCATGAGGTCATTTAGCCGCGCAATTCCCTGCGGGTCAAGCGTTACTCGGGTTTCAACGATGCGGATCAGGTATCAGCGCCCCTCAGAGCGAGGGGCAGCTGTCGAATGTGTCTCTTCTAAAACCGACCTAAGAGACACATCGCGGTACGATAAAAGCGGTATGACGGAGAATCAAATCCAGTTCTTGCTACGGAATTCGCGCATGGTATCCGCTACCCACTGCATTTCCTGCGGTGTCCCTAACGAGATGCGACACCAGTTATCTGCCGGAGGAAACGCGCGACCGATCAGCACGCCCGCGTCTGCCATATGCTTTTGGTAATCCTTGAGCGGCACGACCAACTGGTGGAAAACAAAGTTTCCCTCTGACGGCAAGTAAGGCAGCTTCAGGTCATCCAGCGCTTTCAGCAGGATTTGGCGCGACACATCGTTACTCTTTTTGCTGTAGGTAATAAATGCCGAGTCGTTCATGGATGCCAATGCGGCATCCACGCCGCTGAAGTTGATTTTCTCGCCTGCGACATACCTGCCCATCAACGCGATGACGTTGGGGTGAGCAACAGCATACCCAACGCGCATGCCGGCCATGGCGTGTATTTTGGAGAACGTTTTGAGCAGAATAATGTTCTCTGCGCCCTGGGTAATCATTGGCGAAATAGAGCGAAAACGCGGGTCGTTGACGAACTCGGCATAGGCCTCATCGACAATAAACATCGTATTGGCAGGTTTGCTGGCAATCCACGGTTCAATTAAATCCGCTGGCGTAATCGTGCCCGTCGGGTTATTGGGGTTGACCAGATAAACGATAGAGGGACCGCTGTAACCGGCAACGGCGGCTTTTAGCCCTTCAATATCGAAGGCCCAGTTATCGAGCATTTTGACTTTCGTCACCTTGATTCCGGCAATTTTGGCGAAATGCTCGCCGTCGCCGTAGGTTAATTCAGGAATAACCAGTTGTGCATCCAGCGACGCGTAGGCTTCAATCGCCGCCCGGATACCTTCGGACGAGCCGGCCGTCAGCAGGATGGAAGGTGCCTCAACCTGATGGTGTGCAGCCAGTTTATTGCCAAGCATCAAAATTTCATTCTTTGCATAGCGGTTGGCTTTCACAACGGCATCGCGTGCAGCGGCTTGCGCCTTGGGTGACATACCCAGTGGATTTTCATTGAAATTAATGCGGATCGGGTTATCGGCCGACGGCGCGGTAAATGCTGCGTTCCCAGGCTGTGTCTCGGCAAAAACGCGAGAACTTAACCCTGTAGTTACTGCTGCCGTCCCCAGCAGGGCGCCAGAAAGTTTTAATAATGCTCTGCGTTTCGGGTTTAACACGTCGCTTTCATTGATTAAAAAATTCATAAAAACACTCTCCTTAGTTGCATAATGGCAGGAGAGTTAAAGCATAAAGCGCGCCAGTTTTCCTTATCGATAAATCGCTAATCCCTTGTCAGATAGGTAAAATAATATTTTCTTACGACACATTTCCCCGTATGGCGGGACATTTCACTTTTTTTGCGTATCGCTTAAAGGTAAAAAAAATTGATTTATTCACCAAGTGATTAAATCAACTGATATGAATTACTTATGTGAGGGATCCACCATGACGCATGAAATGATGCATCATGATGCGCTTGCCCTATGAGGTAGCGAGGAAAGCATCACGTTTCCTGATTGTCGGCCTCTACCGCAGCGTACAGCCGTTCAAGGATATCGGGAAAAGCAGACTGCACACGGTTCCAACTCGGTACAAAGGGTTTATCGCCCAGACTATCGCTATAGGCATGACCAGAAAAAGTGATCACATCAGAGAAGAGTTCCACCGCGGACTCCTCTTTATGGCGATCAAAACTCAGGCCGTTCATGCGGGCGTCATGTTCGAAAGCATCGATCATATCAAGGGCGGTGCGATAGTAGGTTGCCCGCAGGACGCGGAAAGAGTCTGTGGTGATATTCACGCCGAGGATCGCCAGTTTGCGATACAGCGCTTTGGTGATATCTGCCGCCATTCGCTGCAACCCCGAGTTCGGATCGTCTTCAGACATCGGCTGATGTTTATGGTCGTAGCGATCTGCGATATCCACCTGACAAATACGCCGGGTTGCAGTGCCGCGATGAATTTCTGACAACACGCCAATTTCCAGTCCCCAATCGCTCGGAATACGCAGGTTGTTCAGAATAGGGGTACGCATGGCAAATTCGCCGGAAAGCGGATAGCGGTAACTGCGCATGTAATCCAGATAGTCGGAATTGCCATAGACCTTTTGCAGCGATTTCAGTAACGGGTAAACCAGCAGGCGTCCTACGCGGCCATTCAGTTTTCCCTCAGCAACGCGGGCGTAATAGCCTTTGCAGAAATCATAATTAAAGTGCGGATTCGCCACAGGATAGAGCAGGCGGGCTAGCATGGCACGATCGTACGTGACAATGTCACAGTCGTGCAGAGCAACACAGGCTGAACGGCGCGATGCCAGCGTGTAACCGACACAAAACCAGACATTGCGGCCTTTGCCGGGCTCTTGTGGCGCCAGCGATTTTTCTGCCAGCTCATCGCTGAGCGCTTTTAGACGCGGACCATCGTTCCACAGAATACGATGTCGGTGCGGCAGGCGAGAGAAGAATTTTCGGGCATGAAGAAACTGCTCCCGATCGGCGCGATCCAACCCAATCACAATTTCGCCAAGGTAAGCAACCTGAGAGAGCTGATCGATAATATGGCTCAGCGCAGGGCCTTCCAGCTCAGAATACAGCGAGGGCAGAATCAGCCCCATGCTATTTTGCCCAGAGAATACCTGAAGTTCATATTCCAGTTCTTCCGTACTTCTGTGGGTAAGATTGTGAAAATTGGTAATGATGCCATCTTGATAAAATTCGCTCATCATGTGCTCCCATACCATCTTGTGGCTGTTTTATGCCGAGAAATGACCGTTGCCGATAAAATGCGTCAGTCCTTCACTCCAGCCCTGAGGCCCGGAATCACGCGTGCAATATTGCTTGCCACGGTACGATTCAGGCAGGCTAACAATTTGATTTACCTTGCCTTTAATTAATATGGCGTAGTCCATTGCGCATAACAGGGATATATCGTTCGGACCATCTCCCAGACCAAGCGTTTTGACGTCAGTACCGTATTTTTTGATATACTGTGTTTTTATCCAGTTACTCATGAATCCCTTACTCGTTTGGGCGCCCATGACGTGATAGAAGCGACCACCTTGCGTCAGAACCAAACCTGTATCTGCCAATAACTGGCAGAAACGCGGCAAGGCATTTTGATCGTCCAGCCACATCAGCGGTTCAGAGCCTTCACGCTGTTGGGCTCGTTGAACATCTTGCCCGGTTAGTCCTGTAACCTCTGATATTTCCGCGCGGTTCATATCGCCAAAGCCTTTGAAGCGGAAACCGGATGCGCGTAACTGTGCCAACCGATCACGGATGACGGAATATTCCACGCCAACCCGCTTCCGTGGATAATCGGTATGCGTTTGCCATGTTAGCGGGAGAGCTGCAATGGCGCCGTTTTCCGCAATATAGGGATAATGTTCCAGCCCGAGCGCCTGCCGTAAGGGGTCAACTTCGGCCGCCGTTTTACTGGTGGTGATAATCAGTGGAATTGCCTCGCTCGCCAGCCGCCTCAGCCACGGTTGCGCGGCATCCCACCGATAAGTTTCATGATCGAGTAACGATCCGTCGAGATCGCTGAAAATAATCAGCTTCGTGTTACGCGTTTGCATGGGGTCTCCATGTTTTATCGTGGATAAACATAAACAAAGTGTCACGATAGGCGATTAACGTTAGTCAGAAAGGGCGTGTGTTTGTCAGTGAGGTGTTGTGTTCGTGGCATTGATGAATGTGATCATAATCACGTTTTAAGCATAGGCGGCGATCCGTATCTTCACCAATAGCATAATGATCTCGCTACTTTCCTGTTCGCGATGAAAATTAGCGGACGCTGCTTTTATCCTGAAACGTTTTACGCCAGTCGGTCGGGCTCACGCTAAAACGCTGTTTGAATTGCTGGCGAAAGGTTACCGCTGACTGAAACCCTACGCTATCCGCAATCGCTTCGATGGAGTAAGAGGTCGATTCCAGCAATGCCTGGCTATGGTGAAGTCGCTCCGCCGTTAGCCAGTCGCTGACGGTCATCCCCGTGGCTCGGAAGAAGTGCCGGGTAAATGTCCTGCGACTCATCTGCACGCGGCTTGCCAACGTATCCAAAGAATGGGGCGAACGGAGCTGGCTGCGCAGATAATCCAGTAGCTGATTGATTTTGCTATCCCGCGTATTTTCCGGCACCGGATGTTCGATAAACTGGGCCTGGCCACCTTCCCGGTAAGGCGGAATAACCAGACGACGGGCGGCACGGTTAGCAATAGCGCTGCCGCAGTGCTGACGCACCAGATAAAGACAGCAGTCAATTGCTGCCACCGTGCCCGCAGAGGTAATCAGATGCTCATCTTCGACATAGAGCGCGTTGGTATCCAACCGCACATGACGAAAGCGGGCGATGAAATCCTGCTCAAACGCCCAGTGTGTCGAAGCGCGGCGACCATCTAACAATCCGGCGTAAGCCAGCACATAAGTTCCCAGACATAATCCGGCGATCTGTGCTTTTCGGGCTGCTGCTGCACGTAATGCATCCAGAAGCGGTGCGGAAGGTCGCGTCTCTGGATGACTCCAGTAGGGAACCACGATCAAATCGGCGTTTTCTAACGCCGAAAACCCGCGATCAACGTTGATGGAAAAACCGTGTTCAGAGGCAACCATGCCCGGCTTTTCCGCACAGAAAAAGATCTCAAATTGTTTTTCTTCATAGAGCATGTCGCTGAAAACCATGCTCGGTATAGATAAATGAAACGGGCTAAAATTCTCGGAGACAACCACCGCGACGGTTAGCACAGCCATAATAGCCCTCATTAAATCATCAATAGGTTCTGGTTATTACCTGGTTCAGAATTGCACGCTTTCACCATCGTTTGGCACATGCGCGATAGACTGAAGCTTTTCTTCGTGCAGATAGTCACGCAGTTCGGCACGGCTTAAAAGGCAATGGTTTACCGCTTCCATGTGCGTCGCGACTATCACCGCGTTGGGCACGAGCTGATGCACACGCCGTACATCCTCTTTTCCCATGATAATGGAACCGAAACCGGGAATGACCGCATTGCCGATATTCAGCGCCACTACATCGGGCGTGTGATGCGTCAGTGCAGCAATAACATGCTGATTCCAGACAGTATCGCCAGCCAGATAAAACGATTTCTCATGAGCATGTCGAAAGACAATCCCGCAGACGTCACCCAATCGTTCCGCCATCTGTGGATTAGCGTAGGTTTCATCAGAACCGTGCTGGCCAGACGTTTTGATCAGCGTTATGCCGTCATATTCCGTCTGCTCACCCAGAACATGCACGGAGGTAAATCCTGCGCGCCGAATGAGGTCAGCATCCTGCGTATTCTGGCTGAATATCGGCATCGTTTTCGGGATAGCGTCAATGGCTGCATCATCCCAATGGTCGAGGTGCGTATGCGTCACAATCACGGTATCAACATCCAGAATCGTCGCCATAGGCAGAGGAAGATCGACCAGTGGATTACGCAAATGCGCGTTTGCCGTCCCCGCAAAGCCGGGATAGGTTGCCTTTGGTGCCAACATCGGGTCAATCAGAAACGTTTTTCCACCAAATTCCAGCAGTAATGTCGCATTGCGAATCTGCGTTATTTTCATCTTATTGCTCCCATATCAGGTTAACTGGCGGTGCCGTTATGCACCAAACAGGAGCAGTATAAGAATTTGACCGATCGCTAACAGTGGCCTGAATGACACACTTCGATGAGTTTAGGCCAATTTGTCTCAGGCTGGTTGTTTATCATCGGGCGAGCTACCCTATTGCCGTCTTCATACACACTAGCTATCTTAACTAACTTAACCAACGTGCTGTTTCATCACTGAAAAGGACGCTCTCATGCCCCATATTGATGTCAAATATTTCCCAAGAAACTTGTCTGAAGAAGAGAAGAAAGCTGTCGCAGGCGATCTCGCTGCGGTTCTGAAGAAGCATTTTGGCTCTTCCGACGACTCGCTTTCTGTCGCGTTGAACGAGGTTCAGCCCGATCGCTGGAAGGATGAGGTTTACGATCCGATCATCAAGCCGCATTTGGATACGTTGGCGAAAAAACCGGGATATTCGTATTAATTCGCCTTGCATCCTGACATGTTAGTTTGCCTGCTCCACGACTTTTTTATGTAGCGGAGCGGGTTGACCACCAACACAGTAGCGATCCCAGACTAACCATTGCCGCGCCTTGCCAAAAAGCAACGGTTAACGTCGAATTAAGAATAAATGCCGCAAGCGCTGCGGAAATGACGGGTATGAAATAAGACGCGGTCGCCAGGACGGTGACGTTACCGTGAAGAATACCCACGTTCCATGCGGCGTAACCGAACCCCATAGCGCCAGCAGCGAGAATCAAGCTGATAATAACGGGCGTGCTGATAATAAATTCAGGTTGAGGGGCGAGCAGATAGTTAACCCACAGCGTCAACGCCGTTAGCATAAAGAAGAGGGTAATACCGTTCGCGCCGTTAGCGATTTTCTTGGTTATCGCGCAGTAAATCGCCCAGATAATGGCGCCGCCAAAAGCCAACCCATAGCTTAATGGATTGCTATAGAGGTTATTAATAATGCTGCTCAAGGATAACCCTTCGTCACCGCCTAATACCCAGCCAATGCCCGTGATAGCCAGCAGCATTCCGGGGATGATAACCAGGCTGGTTTTTTGCCGATTAACCAAGACGGATAAAAGGATCGTCAGGCTTGGCCAGAGGTAGTTAACCATGCCGACTTCGATTGCCTGAGTGCTGCTATTGGCATAGCCAAGGGATAAAGAGAGGCACAGTTCGTAGCAGACAAACAGCATACTGCCGGCGATGAGGTAGGATACCGGGAAGGTTTTGATTTTAGGAAAGCCGACCGTAATGAATAACATCACCGAACTTAACGTATAGATCATCGCCGCACCGCCAACCGCCCCAAATCCTTCGCTCACGCTTCGAATCAGCCCGACAATGGCACTCCAAAGCACGACGGCGGTTAACCCAATGAGTGTTGCTTTTTGTGATGTCATTTATTCATCTATCCCAGAATTTCTATTTATTCCGTAGCCACGGCATCAGCGCGCCCGCGAAATAATACGGCTAGAAAACCCGGTATGATGAAGCATGATGCAGTGCAGGTTCAACCGTTAATCGTGCATTGTGAACGAGGAAGCACGTCATAAAAAAAGCCGATAACCTGTTATTGTTATCGGCTTTTCACGATGCAGTAAAGCAGAGGAATTAGGCAGTCAGCAGAGGCTGTGCCGTGCTTTCAACCAGTTCCAGCAGAACTTTGACATCGCCCAGGTTGACCGTTGGGTTCAGCAACGTTAGTTTCAGGCAGGTAACACCGTTAAATTCGGTGACACCTACGTTGGCGCGGCCTGATTCCAGCAGAGCATCGCCAATGCGTTGGTTAAGCAATGCGATAGTCGCGTCATTCGCTGTCGCCAGCTGTTGCGGGCGGAAACGGAACAGAACGCTTGCCAACTGCGGCTGCATCACCAATTCCAGTGACGCGTGTTCATCCACATACTGCGCAACCTGCTGTGCCAGCGTAACGCCGTGATCGATGATCGCCGCGTACTGCTGTTGGCCTAACGCTTCCAGACCCATCCACAGTTTCAGCGCATCAAAACGGCGCGTCGTCTGTAATGATTTCGACACCAGATTAGGGACGCCCTGTGCTTCATCGAACTCAGAGTTCAGGTAAGCTGCCTGATAGCGCATCAGCTCATAGTGGCGGGCTTCTTTCAGCAAGAATGCGCCGCAGCTGATGGTCTGGAAGAATTGTTTATGGAAATCCAACGTAATGGAATCCACCAGTTCAATACCGTCCAGATAATCGCGATACTTCTCGGACAGCAGCAGTGCGCCGCCCCAGGCTGCATCAACGTGTACCCAAATCTGATGCTCTGCCGCCAGCGTCGCAATCGCCCGCAGAGGATCGATCGCACCTGCATCCGTGGTACCGGCTGTCGCGACAATCGCCAGAATCTGCTCGCCGTTAGCCTTGGCCTGCGCCACTTTCTCTGCTAAATCGTTCAGATCCATCCGCGCGAAGCGGTCGGTTTTTACCAGCGTAACGCATTGATAACCCAGCCCCAGTAAAGCCATGTTCTTTTGCACCGAGAAATGGGCATTTTCAGAACAGAACACTTTAATTTTCTTCAGGTTACCAACCAATCCATCCTGCTGGATCGAATGTCCCTGACGGGCAAAGAAAGCATCACGTGCCAGCATCAGCCCCATCAGGTTACTCTGGGTGCCGCCGCTAGTGAATACGCCCGCATCGCCAGACTGATAGCCAACCTGAGTACGCAGCCATTCAATCAGCTTCATCTCGATGATAGTCGCTGACGGGCTTTGATCCCAGGAGTCCATGCTCTGGTTCGTGGCGTTAATCAAGACTTCCGCCGCCTGACTGACCACCAGACTCGGGCAGTGCAGGTGGGCGACGCACTGTGGGTGATGTACCGACAGACTGTCTTTCAAAAAGTACTCAATCGCACGCTCGATAGCGGCCTGGTTACCCAGGCCCTGCGGATTAAAATCCAGCGTGATACGTTCACGCAGTTCAGCAACAGTCTTTCCCTGATACATCTCAGGCTGTTGCAGCCACTGCATAACGGCTTGGCTACTCTGCGTGATCGCTTCCTGATAGGCTTCGATACTCTGCGCAGAAGAGGCCAGAATCGGGTTGATTTTTGTTTCCACTGCTTCTGTTTCCGCTAATTGGGACATCGTGGTCATTCGCTCCACTCAGACTGGCTTCACGCCAGCAGACAGCAGGGCGTTTTCAAATTTATCCAGGAAGATTTCCAATTCAGCATTGCTGATCAGCAGAGAAGGCAACAGACGCAGAACGCAACCGTTACGGCCACCGCGCTCCAGAATCAGGCCCGTTTCAAAGCATTTCTTCTGCAACAGGGCAGACAACTCGCCATCAGCCGGGTAGCAACCCATGTGATCCTGCGCTTCGCCAGGTTTAACAATCTCAATCCCGATCATTAATCCCAGACCGCGAATGTGGCCGATCACCGGATAGCGTTTTTGCAGCTCAGCCAGTTTGGCTTTCAGCCATTCACCTTGCTCAGCGACTTTGTTTGCTACCTGATTGTCTTTGAGATGCTTCAGCGTCGTCAGACCGGTTGCCATTGCCAGTTGGTTACCGCGGAAGGTACCCGTGTGGTGACCCGGAGCCCAGGCATCAAACTGCTTTTTGATACCCAGTACGGCTAATGGCAAACCGCCACCAACGGCTTTGGACATCACGATGATATCTGGCTCAATGCCAGCGTGTTCAAAGGCGAAGAATTTACCAGTACGTGCAAAGCCCGCCTGAACTTCGTCGATGATCAGCAGAATACCGTGTTCCTGCGTCACTTTACGAATGCGCTGCAACCACTCGGCAGGTGCCGGGTTAACGCCGCCTTCGCCCTGAACAGCTTCCAGAATGACTGCCGCTGGTTTGCGTACGCCACTCTCAACGTCGTTGATCAGGTTTTCGAAGTAGTAGGTTAATGCTTTAACGCCGGCTTCACCGCCAATACCCAGCGGGCAACGGTACTGATGCGGATAAGGCATAAACTGAACTTCAGGCATCATGCCGTCGACGGCTTCTTTCGGTGACAGGTTGCCAGTTACGGATAGCGCGCCATGCGTCATGCCGTGGTAGCCGCCGGAGAAGCTGATCACACCAGAACGACCGGTGTATTTTTTTGCCAGTTTCAGCGCGGCTTCAACCGCATCGGCGCCAGAAGGGCCCGTAAACTGGAGGCAGTACTCTTTGCCTTGACCAGGCAATAAGGAAAGCAGATATTCGGAGAACTGATCTTTCAACGGCGTTGTCAGATCCAGTGTATGTAACGGCAAGCCGCTAGTAATGACACTTTGGATGCTTTGCAGCACGTCAGGATGGTTATGTCCAAGCGCCAGCGTTCCCGCCCCAGCCAGACAATCAAGATATTGATTATTCTCAACATCAGTAATCCACACGCCTTCAGCTTTCGCAATTGCCAAAGGCAATTTGCGTGGATAACTCCTCACGTTCGATTCAAATTCAGCTTGTCTTGCCAAATAGGTTTCATTGTTTCCGGTTAATGAATTCGCACCTAAACTGTCAATACGGACTTTATCCGTCATCATATCTCTCCTACAACCGTGTGCTCGCAGGCAACCACAGTTGAATAAATGAATTAAACACGTAACTACTATAAGAAAAACGCGGCCAATATAGGGTTTTTCAGTCACCGACTCAATGATTTATTTCGTTTCGAAACTTTTATTTTTTTACATAAAAATCAATAATTTAATTACGTTATTGTGAATTATGATGCCATGGCTATCTTACATGCTTATTAAATAAGCAAAAAAAATCCTCCTACAGCAGAATTTCTGAACCAAAAAAGTGGCAACAACAGGGGTAAACAGCACGTTTAGCTAGAGCGAGCGGGGAGAAACTTACGGAGGTTGCAGAGGTTTTTGAAACCTCTGCAACGCATTTATCCAATGAGTGGAAGTGATGCCAGCATCTTTTTAAGGTTGATCGCATCCCAGGGGAGGTGTTCAGCAATGGTCAAACCGACTGGCGCGACCTTGCCTGTCGCTCGGTTAAGCAGGCTGACAACATCTGCGATACTAAGCGTTCCCTCGGCCACATCGCCGAAATTATGCTTTTTTCAATCGTCGATGGTCTTATCGGCCGGAAAGCGATAAATAAAGATTTTTCACCCGAAAAAGATTTGCCTTCCTTTCGTCGAACGATCGAGAAAATTTTACTCTAAGTGATTTTTACTTTAAGTAACAACGTTTTAAGTAACAACGTGGCGCGATTAGCGCCCGTCAGATCGGATTCCAGCGGTTTCTGAGGTAATTAACCGCTTCCTGGGTTTGTGGCTGATTAAGATAGTTCTCTCTGAACAGAATCGTGCCGTTAATTTGTGGCACAGACTCATTCAAATCGAGCTGCTTTTTCAATTCCGGCACGCCGCCATTTATTGTCCAGTCTGGCTCATTCTTTGACGGTTCGCCCACTTTATACAAGGCAACGCCAATATAAAGGCGTGTGTTCGTGGGTTTCACCACATCCGCCCACCATTTTGCCAATACATCGTAGCGAGCCGCGTCGCGCGCGAACGGCCAATATAGCTGCGGGGCAATGTAATCCAGCAGCCCTTGCTGCACCCACAGACGGGTATCGGCATACGCTTCATCGTAGGCGGCTGCGCCTCGCGTGTCTGAACCTGCCGCATCATGTGACCGGTTGCGCCATACGCCAGCGGGGCTGACGCCGAATTCAACGTCGGGTTTCAACTGCTTGATGGTGTGGGAAACTTGCTCAATCAACTGCTGAGTATTGTGCCGTCGCCAGTCCGCTTTTGAGATAAACCCCTGACCCTGTTTTTTAAAGGTCTCGCCATCATTAAGGAGGGAACCGGATGATTCAGCATAGAAATAGTCATCAAACTGCACGCCGTCAATCGGGTAGCGCGTCACGACTTCAGCCACGATACTGGTGATCCAGTTTCGTGCTTCCGGAATGCCCGGGTCGAGTACGAAGCGATCGCCCGCCGTACGGATCCAGTCACGATGCAACACAAATACGCTAGCCGGATTCTGCGACAGGGTGCGATTTAACTCCGTCACGGTTGTAGATTTGGTGTTAACGGAGACGCGGTAGGGATTAAACCAGGCATGAACTTTCATACCGCGCTTGTGCGCTTCATCCAACATGAACTGTAGCGGATCGTAGCCAGGATCTTCACCAATATGGCCTGTCAGCATATCTGACCAGGGTAATATTTTAGAAGGCCAGAGTGCGGTACCATCAGGTTTAACCTGGAAAAATACGGTATTGATACCGAGACTTTTCAACTTATCCAGCTTACCTTTCAGCGCGTCCTGCTGCTGAGTAATGCGAAGCGCTGGGCTGCTGGCATTGACGGATGCCACCGGCGGCCAGTCAAGACGGGAGACAGTCGCCAGCCAGACGCCACGCATCGGCTCCTGGTTCTGCTGGGATTTCCCCGGAAGCGGGGTGACAAGTGAGCTCGGTGGTTTAGACGCGCAACTGACAAGTAGAAGCGCAGCGGTAATAAGTACGCCTGGCTTTTTCACGTTGGTTAGCTCTTATTTCTGCGGCTATTAGCCCATGGGTCAACGGCGCCATCATCTGGTTTTACGGAAAAGGTACCATCCAGAGAATCAAGGTACAGTGCTTCAACTTCAGCACGAGCCCAGGGCGTCCGACGCAAAAACTTTAAACTGGACTTGACGCTGGGATCGTTTTTAAAGCAATTGATGTTGATCAGTTTGCCCAGTTGAACCCAGCCAAAACGCGCAACCAGTGCATTGACTTGCATTTCAAGCGTGACACCATGCAAAGGATCTTTAGAAATATGAGCAGCCATGTGGAGTCCGGTAGTTTCAGGTTTTTGTGTTCAGGATTCGGCTTGTAGCAAGGGAAGGTTACAAGAAAGCGGGGCGAGCGGCAATGATTCAAGCCGCGACACCATCGCGATGGGAATGAACCAGCGTACTGTTTTAATTGCAAATCTTCAGTAACAAGGCCGCAATCAGCGTGGGAGTAAGTCATGAGAATGTCCAAAGATATAGTGAATGCGTTGAATATTATCTCTGATTGGTTAGCCGTAGATGATTTTACGGAGAGTCAGGAAATAGAAGCTGAACTGGTCATCATTGCCGGTCATGCTGTAATACCCAATATCATAGGTGCATTAAATTTTGCCTCTGACGCCAAGTTACCACTATTAGTGAGCGGGGGCGTCGGCCATTCAACAGACCTTCTTCGTCATGAAATAGAAAGAAACGTAATCACCGCTGGATTACATATTGAAACACAAGGGAAAAGTGAAGCTGAAATCATCGCCTCTCTGGCAACAAGACTTTTCAACATACCTCAGGAAAACATTTATATCGAAAGGGCTTCAACAAACTGCGGAGCTAATGCAAACCTGAGCAGCAAATTGATCGTGGATCATGGAATGGATGTGAAGTGCGCAATCCTTGTACAGGATCCGCTCATGCAACGACGAACCTATGAGTCGTTTATATATAGCTGGAGCCAAAACAATTTGCCGTGCACATTTATTAACTGGCCCGTTTTCAGTCCAAGATTAGTCATCGTCAGTGGCAAACCCCAAATAATCGGCGGGCATTTGCCCGGCACATGGACAATCGAACGTTATGTCTCAATGATTTTAGGCGAAATAAAAAGGCTCCATGATGATGCTGATGGATATGGTCCAAAAGGCGCTGGTTTTATTGGACACGTGGATATTCCCGATACGGTATTAGATGCATGGGACTACCTGAAGGCACATAAAGAGACGAGCGAGATGACTCGCTAAATGTTCAAATTCAGGGACGATGCGACCCACAAGTTCGCTTATTTGCAAGCCAACTCCATCTAATTGGTTACGTCGTTAAAATCGATGAAGCCGTTGACTATGGTTCAAGCTTAAACGGCTTCATGATAGGGCGCGAGTCGAGTGGCTACAACTGCATGATTTCAGTGATGGGGATTGGTTTGTGAAGTAATAATGCATTATATGCAATTTAACATAATATACATTATACGAACCAACAAATAAACAGGAAGGAATTGGCCGTTCAACTGAACAAATCCCTACATCCAGAAAACACTTTTCCGGCATGCCCCTCATGTCATCGATCGTTAGCCATTACTTCAGAGTTTGCTGTTGGTGTTCCCTGATGAAAACGCATTTGCCAGTCACCGGGATTTGGGCTGTCGGCATTTTTAATCCACAGCGATGTCCGCCATGTTCTACTGACGATGTTATTCTCGTCGGCCGTGTAACTCAGGTATGTCAGCAGCACACTTTTTTCATCCACGACTGATAACTCGAAATTATCGGCCTGAATCCGTTGCTCAACCGTTTCAGAAATCAGCGCATCAATAACCTGCTGTTTGTTGTACCGTATTCCAGAACGACCAATTTCAAAAAAGTCGCGGTGCAGCAGCTTATCAATGACGGCTTTCTGGCAGCGCGTTACCTGGCAATGAAGTTGTCTTTCATAATGCACAATCAGCGACTGTAACGTTTGTGTCTCTGAAATCATTAGTTCCGCGCTCGTGAATTATTGACTACGAAAAGAAAAACCAGGCTGTATTAATAAGCCCGTTATCTACCTCAAAAACGGCAATACTTTCTATAGGCTTAGCTGAAAGCCCATGAATTAACTCATGGTCAAATACCTTATTGCCTAACACGGTACGAGATACCAATTCCGCTCTCAGTTTTGGGTTGTTGAACCGGTTATTCACATAAAACTCTCTCAGCGCCTCTTTTCCTGCCATCGAGGGCGTTTCTGCCGGCATGCGGTACGCTTTGAAATCCGGTGCAAAGCATGACACGAATGCCTCTATATCATGCTCATTGTAGGCCTTAAACTGTGCCGCTACGGCCAATTCTGGTGACATGGTTTCTCCTCATTATGTGTTTTTCTACTGTGAAGGCTCGCGGTACGATTTCTCTGGGCCTCAGAGTGTTTTCCTCTACAATGTATTTTCCAGCCCGCTTATCAGGTTCATTCCCATGCAAAGACTGACTCAGAAAGACATGACAGAAAGTGAACAACGTCAGCTTAAGACGTTACTCGATCAGGCGCGAAAAAAACAGGGCCGTACGCTGACCAACGCTGAGAGTAATCATATTAAAGACGATTACATCGATAAGCTTATGAAGGAACGTGACGCTGTTGCAAAACAGGCAAAGATCGAGAAGAAGAAAAATAAGTTTAAACCTGATTCCTCAGCAACATATGAATGGTCAGCCAGTACAAATCTACGGGGCCGTCGCTAGAGTCCCAAGCTTGACACCATTACCGAAAAAGATGCCGAACGGCCGCCGTTCGTACGCTTTGGCTCAACGCCTCCAGCGATTCAGAACGGATATTCCAGCGGTGCCAATACAGGCGGATATCGATCGGGTTCCCGACCTGAAACGGCACTAATTCGCCTTTTTCCGTATGCGATGATGCCATATGTTCCGGGATCATCCCCCACCCTAGCCCTCTGAAAATGGCGCCGACAAAGGCTGCCGTTGAAGGAACAAACTGCTGTGGCGGCTCAATCGTGGCTGGAACCAAAGATTCTATAAATAAGGATTGTAATCTGTCCTTATTGTTAAATATCAGGAGCGGCGCATCCTGTAGACTGTCCGCGTTGATGCCGTCAGCAAAGTACATATCGTGAAATGTCTGGGAGCAATAGGCGCGATAGCGCATCGTTCCTAAGTATTCCACACCGCAGCCTTGAATCGTCTCCGGGCTGGCGCTGACCGCCGCCATTACCCGGCCTTCGCGCAGCAAGGTTGCCGAATGCTCCTGATCCTCGACAAGAATATCGAGTAAAATACCAGACTGGTGACAGGCATCTTCCATCGCATCCAGAAACCATCCATCTATTGAATCCGCATTCACAGCCACTGAAATACGCTGCCTGGCCGGCATTTCAAGCGTGCTGAAAAGCTCGCTCTCCAACATATCTATCTGTTCTGCATGTCGAAGTAGCGCTTGCCCGGTTGGCGTCGCGCGACAGGGATTGCCCCTTACAATCAGCACCTGACCCAGTTGATCTTCCAACTGCTTGATTCGTTGACTGATGGCAGACGGCGTGACGTGAAGCTTACGTGCCGCAATGTCAAAACTGCCGCTACGGACAATCTCCATGAACGCTCTCAGACAGGGGTAATTCAGGTGCATGGTTATTTTTTCTTAAGAAAATTAGGATAATTTAATCTGCCTTAATTAAAGGCTCGATACAACTTTCGCGGAGTGGTGAATGCATATGCGATATCGAAGAAAATTCGGGGGAATGCGAGCAAAAATCACGGAAGGAATAAAGATGTCACCCGACAACCGTTAGGCAGCCGGGTGACGGCGTCACTTTTTACCTTAAGAGCGCATGAGGTAACGCATGCTGCTGTTCCAAACGGAAATGCTCGATCGTTTGTGCCAACAGCATGGACTGATCTTCCAGTGAGCTGGCTGCAGCAGACATCTGCTGTACCAGCGCGGAGTTTTGCTGCGTAACACCATCCATTTCATTGACGGCAATCGTGACTTGGCTAATGCCTTTCGCCTGCTCATCCGATGCCGTGACAATCTCACCGATGATGCTTTGTACCGAGCTGACGGCGTGTGTCATATCCTGCATGGTTTTACCCGCATCGTTCACCAGCTTAACGCCGCTTTCAACACGCTGGCTGGACTCCTCGATCAGGGCGGCAATCTCTTTCACCGCGCTGGCGCTGCGCTGTGCCAGACTGCGCACTTCCGATGCTACAACGGCGAAACCTCTTCCCTGCTCGCCCGCTCGCGCCGCTTCCACCGCCGCGTTAAGCGCCAGAATGTTGGTCTGGAAAGCGATGCTGTTAATCATGGTGGTAATATCGCCAATCTTCTTCGCACTTTCATCAATTTGTGCCATCGTCTGAACCACCTGACCGACCAGCGATTCGCCACGTTGAGCTATCTTCGTGGCGTTCTCTGTGAGCGTCGTAGCCTGATGGGCGTTGTTGGCGTTGTGTTTCACCGTTGCGGTGATCTCTTCCATGCTTGCCGCGGTTTGTTCCAGCGCAGCGGCCTGCTGTTCGGTACGCGATGCAAGGTTGAGGTTGCCGCTGGCAATTTCTGCCGCGCCCTGTCGCACTGAATCGCTGGCTTCTTTGATCTGTCCGACCACCTGACGCAGCTGTGATTGCATCGTATTCAGCGCAAAGAACAGGCTGTTGCGATCGTTAGGCTTCACGTTAATCACATTACTCAGGCGACCTTCCGCAACGGCCAGCGCGATGGTGGCGGCTTCACGTGGTTCACCACCCAGCGGTTTTAGCACTTTACGGCTGAATACCCAGCCCAGCAGCGCGCTCACCAACAGGATACTGATCACCATCATAATGACCGCATTCATTAACTGACGTTCAGAAGCCGCCATTACCTGGCTTACAGGGGCTACAACCCCCAGATACCATTTTTCCGTGCTGTTGCCGATGGTCACAGGCTGCCAGGTCACCAACGCTTGCTCGCCCAGAATGGCATCGTCGTGTTGTACCACTGAAGACGTGAAATTATCTGTCGGCCCTTGCCAGGCTTTACTTGTCTGGGATTTATCAGGATAAGAGATGACTTTGCTCGCACTGGATAGCAGCATCGCGTAGCCGCCGCCTTCCCAGGGCTTAATCTGGTTAACTTTCTGCTGCAATGATGCAAGCGAGATATCTGAAGTGACGACGCCCCACAGTTTTCCCTGGCTGACAATCGGTGCAGCGACTGACGTCAGTAGCGTCGGAACGCCGTTGTAAGCATAGGTATAAGGTTCGATCAGCGTGTCTTTCTGGCTCTTTTGCGGCAGCAGGTAGTAATCGCCCTGGCCGGGAGTCAGGTAGGAAAGCAGAGGGTGCATCTTGTAATTGCCAGCCTGATCGCGATCGACAAACCAGGCATAACGGCCTTTAGGCGCCTGATCGGGCTTGTCGGCGAACTCAGCATCACGTCCGTCAAACGCATTCTCTTCAAGAATGACTGAAACCGAGAGGTATTCCGGGTTATCCCGCAGGGCGTATTCCATCATTTTATCGACCACGGCACGGTCTTTAATGCCTGCGGCGGGCAAGGCAACCAGCCCTTGTCCAAGATTATGCGCTACATCACGAGCGTAGTTGAGTTCCTGTTGAATTCTTAGTGCTTCGCTCTGGGCGATCTGCTGTAAATAGCGTTCTGCCAGAGACTTTTGTTCCTTACTGGACTGCCAGCTGAGCACCCCGATGGTGACAGCGAAACCGAGTGCGATGGTTAATGCGCCAGTTAACAGTACCTGAGCGCGGGTACTCATTGTCTTTTTTTGTATTAATTGTTTGGCCATTGTGGCTCTCCTGGTGTTGACTCTTATCGTAATCAACATTCCGTTGCAATGAGCTCCTACACTTTGTTTATCGGCGTCTTTTTTTTGAACTTTAGCGATGCAGAAATGAACAGGATGTAAGGATTGGAGGGCTATGACGCTGAAGTGAGCTTTCCTGAAGCGTCGGGTTGATGACGCTCCAGTGGCGGGGGTTAGTTCAGATTTTTGTGCATGTTAAAACCGGTAATCTGGAAGCCGCTTTTTTCATATAACGCCCTGGCAACCGAGTTATTGACAGCCACTCTCAGCCCAATTTCACCCATACCTAACGCCGCGAGCGCAGCGTCCAACGCGGCAAGTGAAGCTTTACCGAAACCGCGGCCTCGCCATCCGGACAGGAGACAAAAATCAGATACCCAGGCGGCGTTCTCGTTCAGAACCACCCACAAATAGCCGATAATGACGTCTTCGTTATCTGCGGAATAAATGCACCATAATTTATTGGCTGCTGTGTGAACCCCCTGCGGTAGCGCAATATCGATCGATTGCGTGGCGATCGCCCTCGCCTTTTCCGCGTCATAGCCCCGGGAATCCTGTAAGTCCTGAGCATATTCAAGAATAAAAAACTGCCGATATTCAGGGTAATCTCCCTCGGCCATATCCGTTAAATTTACCATTGTGTTCGCTTTCCCTGAGCGGCGTGACGGCCAGTCTCGCAACCGTGATGCATCACGTCATTTATCATCAATATAATCAACATAATGACACACGCTGCGCGGTTCTGGTAACACGAAACGGAACCGCGCAGGAACGTCAGGATTGAGTTTCAGATGCCGTTCTGACCGAACGTTCACGAGCGGAAGGCGAACAGACAAAAGCCAGAACCACCATGAAAAGAACTGGCAGCATGGCGATGCGTAACCCTGCAACCTCGCCAAGAAAGCCCAGCGCAGGCGGGCCAACGAGAAAAGCAAAGTAACCCAGCGTTGCGGCAATGGTGACGCGAACGGCGCTGTTTTCTCCGCTGCCCGCGGCGGAAATGGTGAGTGGGAACCCCAGCGATGCGCCAATTCCCCAGAAGATAACCGCAGCGGCAGCCAGCAGCGGCGCATCGGAGAAAATGACCAGCGTCAGCCCCAGTGCGGCAGACGCGGCGCTGAAGCGGAGCATATTGACCTTGCCGAAGCGATCGACAAAATACCCGCCGGCAAAGCGACCCAGCGTCATACCGGCAGTAAATCCGACATAAACCAGCGTTCCCGTCGTGTGGCCAAAGTTGTGACCATCGATCATCAGTAATGGCAGCCAGTCGTTGGCAGACCCTTCTGCCAGCGCCATCGCAAGAATCACCACGCCGAGAATCAACAGGCGGCTGTCTTTAAGTTCGTTGAAGACCTGAGTCTTGTAGTTCCCCTTTTCCTCTTGCTCCGCGCTGGCCAGGTCGCTCAGCCAAGGCATTTGGCGCATCAGCACGATCGCGGTGAGTATCGACAGGGCCACGACGACGATAAAATGCAGCGTAGTATTGAGGCCGAAAGCCGTCATCGCCATCCCTGTCAGTGCACCGACCAACGTCCCCAGGCTGAAAAAACCGTGCAGCGTGGTCATCAGGCTTTTATTCAGGTGCTGTTCGAACGCCGCCCCTTCAATATTGATGGCGATATCGACCAGGCCGACACCTGCGCCGAAAATCAACAATCCCATAAAGGCGCTGGGCGTACTCTGAATCGAAAGTGAAACGGCCAACACAAGGAGCCCAAGCAGAAGCAGCAGGAACCCGCCGGCCATGGTTTTACGAATGCCAAGGACGTTAATGACCTTCCCTGCGCCCAATACGCCAAGCATAGAACCACATGAAAAACCAAACAGGATCATACCCATCGTTTCCGTTGAGGCATTCAGAACATCGCGCATCACAGGCGTTCGGGTCACCCAGGTTGCCCACGTAAAACCGGGAATGAACATCAGCCCGAACAGTGCAAATTTATTGATAGCGGGTTTTGCGGTCATCGTTTTCGTCATTTTTATTTAAACAAATTCGTACATATGTACGAACAACTATCGCACGAATATGTATCGTTTTGCACCTGTTTAATTGCGTTCTTTTTAACGGAGAAGAAGCCTGGAAAGATCGCTACAGGCGAAATCAGGATGTGAGTTTGATCACCGTATTGAGGATGTTTTCGCGGCTAACGGCTTCATTATTGAGATAATTATGGATCGTATACCCTTCAATCATGGCATCCAGTGAGCATGCAGTCGCGATACTGAAATGGAGATGAAGCGACTTTCTACTGCGCGTCATCCACTCCTGCAATATGAGTCGATACTCTTCTTTCCGCGAGGCCAGTGCGTAAAGTTCAAAGCTTAATGTCAGGTGGCGCGGCGTCGCCCAGATGTCTCCACAGATCAGATCAACCACGGCTTCGCGCGCGCTGTCGATATCTTTTGCCTGCTTGAGGCGGACACGGAAGGCATGTGAGATACCATCAACCATATAAACGAACGCGCTGCTCAACAGCAATTCAATACTGCTATAACGATAGGTCAGCGTCCCTGGAGATAACCCGGCCTGCTGCGCAATTTTGCGGTAGGTTGCCCCTCTCACGCCGTGATCCAGTATGACTTCCAGCGTGGCTTCAAGAATTTTGCTTTGCGTATCTTTGCCATCCTGTGTTGCATCGTGTGATGGTGACGTCATCTTGTTTCCCCTTAGCTGGCAATCCTGACTATCGTAACCTTTATAACAAAAAAAGCCGCCAGTGGGTTCGCTCCCACTGGCGGCTTATGGTAAACGAAAAGCGGCTTAGCCTCTCAATTTACTGTGGTATTCACCTTTCAAGGTATTGATTTCAGCTAACACCGCTTTGGCTTCGCTCAGTTTACCGGCATCCGCCAGAGCCTGTGCGCTATCAACTTTTTGTAAAATTTTATCCAGACCTTCTACATAGGCTTTTCTGTCTGGGCCATCGGCAGGCTGTTTGGCGAAATCAGGTGGCACCTGCGTTTTAGCGTGCTCGACGTGTTCACGGAATGTGCTCAACGCAGTTTTCAGCGCAGCGGCATCGTCCGCTTTAGTCGCGGCGGTATAGCTTTTCTGCATACCGCGCATGTCTTCCGACGTGGTAGCGTTTGCCAAAACAGGTGTCAGCAAACTACCGGCCAACAGCACAGAAAAACAGATCTTGGTCATTTTATTCATCTTGAACTCTCGCTTGTGTTCCACAGCACGACATACTCAGAGAATCTGGCCTCCACAAGCCGGCCAGCCCAATATTGCTCTTGTTATATTGCGTCCTACGCCATGACCAGATTACATCGTAATGGCTATTCTGATTTTATGGTTATTACTGTAAAGATGTTAAATTATTTTTAATCGTTTCGCTTTTTTTAATTGTATAAATGTAAAAAAGCTTACCAGTGCGACTCCGGTAAGCTTTCCTCTCAGCCCAATTTTTATCGCTGAAACAATTTGATCGCTGAAACAACGAACAACCTTCGTTCAGCCGCTCGCTCTTAATTCAATTGCTAGCTCTTAATTTAATTGATAGTCCAGCGTGATGTCGGCTTTAAGCACTTTTGACACCGGGCAGCCCGCCTTCGCTTTTTGGATGATGCTATCGAACGTGGCGTCATCAATACCCGGCAGTTTCACCTTACTGTGCAGCGCGATTTTGGTGATCGAGAACCCGCCGTCGACTTTATCCAGCGACACATCCGCCGTGGTATCAATCGATTCAGGCTTATGGCCTTCTTCGCCTAGCATCAGCGATAGCGCCATAGAAAAGCAGGCCGCATGCGCTGCGCCAATCAACTCTTCCGGATTCGTGCCGGGCTTGCCTTCAAAACGAGTATTGAAGCCGTAAGGTTGCTGCTGCAATGCACCGCTTTCCGTTGAGACGGTGCCTTTCCCCTGCTTGATATCACCTTCCCAATGTGCATGCCCTTTCTTGTGAATGGTCATACTGTCTCCTCTTCATCATTACCCTGCCTGACACTCAAATCATTTAGGGTAGAGATTAACCATTGGCAGCTATCCGCGTTGGAGCGAACTGATGCTGCCGTCATACCCTTTAAACCGTAGAACACATTGGGAAGAAACCCAAATCGATTATTTCATTCGCATAATAATTTTACCGCAGAGAAATAAACCCGCTGATATATTCACTGCTTTATTATTTTAAGATAAAACCGATTTACCTATTTATACAAAATGCAGATTATCGAAACACCAGAACAATGGGTTTTCAAAAAATGGATTTCCGTTCTGGCGTTTTGTTTTTACAACTCACCTATGTTATTAATCTTGAATCATATTGGATGTGAAACATGAATAAAATAACTTCATTAGCCTTATCTGCATTATGCATTATTCCCCTGATTAATACCGCCCATGCCCAGTGGGAACTGGACGACATCTGTTACGGCTACGCTACCGCAACAGGTTCTGGTTATCAGGGCGGCGCCCTTTTACTGGATCCCATCCCACAGAACATGGAGATTACGGCGTTAAACCGGAACCAGCTGGATTATCGAGGTGTGAAGGCGTCGCTCGCAGGGGCCTACCTGAAAGTTAATGGGCCCAAAGGCAGTACGGTGGTTTATGTTACCGATCTCTATCCTGAAGGTGGCGATTGTGCATTGGATTTATCGTTTAATGCCTTTGAGAAAATAGGCGATCTACGGGATGGAAAAATTAATATCGACTGGACGCTGATCGAAGCGCCGGTAAATGGCAACGTTATTTATCGTATAAAGGAAGGTTCAAATCCTTATTGGGCTGCGGTGCAATTCAGGAATGTAAAATATCCAGTTATTGAGATGAAATATATGCGCAATAACCAGTGGATTGCTGCACAGAAAACCGATTACAACCACTTTATTGTTGAGCACGTTGGAATGAACGATATTCCAATTGAATTTACCGACGTAAAAGGCAACGTCCTCAGTGACACGCTGCCGCCGATGTCACAAAGCACCTCATCCGCTTATCTGATCACAGGCAACGTTCAACTGTAATCCCCATCTGCCTTGAGGGAGGCTGGCATCTCGCAGCGTCCCTCATTTCTGCAAAACCACCGATCGGCAAAATCACGGTGGAAAACGTATGCATCATTTTTGTCTGCGTTTTCATCACATTATCTGGATGTTATCTGCCGCACATGCGTACACGTTGTGTTTCCCACTTTTTCTATTGCTCAAATATTTGTTAGTTTTATCACTTCTTTAAGCGTTTGATTCGCCATCATTCGCACTACAGTATACCCTGTCGCAGATTACACTCTATTTTCTGCTTTAGGCATCATTACAAAAGGTCTCTTTTGCGTGGCAAAATTATTTTTACGTAGTGGAAGTTTGGATGATTTTCTGGCGCTGGGCGAGAACGGGCAGCCAGTTTACGCATCGGCACTTCAATTGCGGGAAACGTTACGTCTCAGAAAACAGCAGCAGATTGCCGATTGTCTGGCGATTCCCCAACCCAACGAGCATGGCGACCGTATTGACTGGTATTCGCCGGTTGACGGTAAAGTCACTTCCTGGATTGCCGCGAGCGAAGAAGAACGAGAAAAAGCGCTGGCATTACTGGAAACCTATCAGGCCGCAGTGGCCGACATCAGCCAGCGTGCGCAAAATGCCGAAAAGGCTGGTCAGAAACTTTTCGGTGTCCTGCTGGCAAAAGCGATACAGTTCCCAGGTGCAAACCACGTCTATCTGGTTGATGGCAAACCGGTCTTAACGTTCTGGGGCTTCGTCAATCTCGATAAAAAATCCCGTCTTGATGCGCTGGATTGCCTGCGGCCTGTCATCAAAGAAGTGGAACCGCTTTTTGTTGCCCCCGCTCCCGCACCAACGCTGCCTCTGGTCGATCCCGTTCCCGAACCGGAACCACAGCCGGTCAGCCCACAGGAACCCGTCGAGCCAACGCCAGCGCCTGTCGCTGCTGCGGCAGCCGTTCCTGCTCGTCCGCCGTTCTTCCGCCTATGGTGGCTGTTACCTGCCGCTGCGCTGTTAGCGATTCTGTCATTGCAAATCCGCGGTTGTGTGTCTGGGCAAGACGACAAGCCAGCATCCGATTTGGCTGCGACGGTCAAACAGGAAAAACGTGCCCTGCCTTCTTCCGCGCCAGCTGAACCTGCGCCGCAGCAAGAAAGCACACCCGTTCCGCCTGTCGCAGAAAAAGAGAATGTGAAAGCCGCTGAACCAGCGGTTGCAACGCCTCCTGTTGCTGCTGCCCCTGTAGCAGAAGCGGTGAAACCAGAAGCCCATGCAGCCACTGAACCGAAAGAGCCTGTTACACCGCCGGCTGAGCCAGTTGTGGAGCAAGTGCCAGCAATTCCTGCGGGCAAAGATGATTTAGTCATGCCAGCCGACGCGGTGAAAATTGGTTCGATCAAATTCCTGAATGGTAACTGGCGCGTCATTATTGATGGCAAAGCGCCGATTACCGGCAGACCGCCTAGCCTGCGTTACCAGATTCAAAATGGAAAAGGTACAGCGCGTATCACTCATGGTGACGGTGTCACGTGTCGCGCAAACATTGAGGCAGGATTAATGAGCTCCGGCAATCTGATCATCAACAGTCGTTCTGGCGCCCGCTGTTCTGATAATTCTCGTTTCCAAATGCCAGAACTGGTCTGTAAACAAGGCGCTTCCGGCACTGCGGCGGAGTGTATTGGTCGTTACGACGCAGACACCGTTTTCCCGATGACGATAAAGCGCGAGAGTAAATAATCATGCTGGCGACGATTACCGATTATAAACAACGCATTACGTTGATTCAGGACAGCGGGATTCAGTTTCTGGATTTTGCCTTAAAGCCGCAATTTTCGGCTGAACAACCTAACTGCTACGTACGCAAAAGCGCCAACGGCCCTCTGCTGCACCTGCTTTACGATGCGCATACGGACAAATTCCTGCTGCCTTCGGCCACAGGAATGCCGCCAGAGGTTGTGAAACCAGAGCTGAGCATTCCGCTTGAGCAATCGCTGAAGCTGCTGGAGAACATCTGGCTGCCGCTGCCCTTCTTCCGCTTTAATCCGCCGCGCACCTTTATGGGCGGGCCGGATAACTGGGCGCGGATGCAGATTCTGGCGTTGGATACGCCCGATCAGGACGGCAACACGCACCGTATCTGTCTGGCATTCGATACCAAAACGTATCCGGAAGGCCACGAGTACGAGTCGCTGGCGCCGAATGCCAATGACATCAAAACCGGTGGGAGTTTCGCGCTGGCTTATCACAGCGACGAGCTCGGTGAATTCCTTGATGAGACCTGGGTCGACGGCTGGCTGCGCGAAGTCTTTACTCAGCGGGTTAAAACGCTGGAAAACCGCGATAGCCACGATGTAAAAGTGGCGCTCAGGGGATTTGAATATCAGGCACATTACCTGAATGTGTTGGATATGCTGGGCAACCAGCTAGAAATACCGGAAATTCGCATCAATACCAGCACGTTGCAGGAACCGGCGGTCAACGTTGACCTGATTTTGGACGTCGGGAACTCACACACCTGCGGCATTCTGGTTGAGGACCATGCAGACGAAAGCAATGGCCTGAAGCAGACCTATGAACTGCAATTGCGCGATCTGAGTGAGCCACATTATCTGTATAACGAACTGTTCGAAAGCCGCGTTGAATTTTCACAGGCGAAGTTCGGCAAAGAAAACTTTTCCGTAGAAAGCGGTCGTGATGACGCCTTTATCTGGCCGTCGATCACCCGTGTCGGGCGTGAAGCCAGCCACATGGCGCTGCTGCGTCAGGGAACGGAAGGATCGAGCGGTATTTCCAGCCCGCGCCGCTACCTGTGGGATGAAGAAAGTTATGCGCCAGGCTGGCGTTTCAGCCAGACGGATGCGCATTCGCAGACCGAACCGTTAGCGACAGCCATGCCGTTGACCATCATGCTGAATGATGAAGGTCAGCCACTTTATAACCAGCCGCTGGAAGAACGCCTACCGGTGTTTTCACCGCACTATAGCCGCAGTTCGATCATGACATTCATGCTCTCCGAACTGCTGGCACAGGCGCTCATGCAGATGAACAGCGCCGCACAGCGGTTGAAAATGATCCACAGCACCGCGCCACGCCAACTGCGAAATATCATTCTGACGTTGCCTTCCGCGATGCCGAAACCCGAGCGTGAAATTTTCCGCCGCCGGATGCATGAGGCGATCGCGCTGGTTTGGAAAGCGATGGACTGGCACCCGATGGATGAGGATTTCACCACGCCAGCCGACAAGCAGCAGAGCCGGATTCCAGTGCCTGACGTGCAAATCGAATGGGATGAAGCCACATGTGGGCAGATGGTTTACCTGTATAACGAAGCGCAGGTGAATTTTGGCGGTCGCGCGGAAGATTTCTTCGCCAGCATGGCGCGCCCGGATAAAGAGCTCGATGAGGGGGAACCCGCAGGCAAAACGCTGCGCATTGCCTCAATCGATATCGGCGGCGGTACCACTGACCTTGCCATTACCCAATATCTGCTCGATGACGGTGTCGGCAACAACGTTAAAATCATTCCTCGTCTGCTGTTCCGCGAAGGCTTTAAGGTCGCGGGCGACGATATCCTGCTGGATGTGATTCAGCTCTATATCCTCCCTGCGCTACAGGCCGCGCTGAAAACCGCCGGAATGGCCAGCCCGGATGCACTGATGGCGAAGCTGTTCGGCAATGAAGGCCGGATGGACGCACAGCTTACGCTACGCCAGCAGGTAACGTTGCAGGTCTTCATTCCGATTGGCCGCGCGATTCTGGAAGCCTATGAGCGCTTTGATCCGCTGGATACCAGCGCTGAAATCGAATCCACTTTCGGCGAATTGTTGGAGCAGGCGCCGACGGAAAAAGTGCTGGAATACATCAATACGGAAGTGCAGCGTGAACTGCCGGTTAGCGATAGCGTATTCGATATCTTGCAGGTGCCGCTCATCCTCAAACTGAGCAAGCTGCACGGCGAATTCCTGTCTAACAAAATGAACATCACGCAGAACCTGCGCCTGATGTCTGAAGTGGTGTCGCTGTATTCGTGCGATGTACTGCTGCTGACTGGTCGCCCTTCGCGCTTCCCAGGAATTCAGGCGCTGTTCCGCCACCTGCAACCGCTGCCAATTAACCGGATGCTGTCTCTGGATGGGTATCACACTAATGACTGGTATCCGTTTAACAAACGTGGACGTATCGATAACCCGAAATCCACCGCGGCCGTCGGCGCGATGCTGTGCCTGCTGGCGCTCGATCTGCGCTTGCCGGGCTTTTACTTTAAGGTCGGTGATTTCCAGCCGTATTCCACCGTGCGCTACCTCGGCATGATGGACAGCAACAACGCGCTAACGCTGGATAACGTTTATTACAGTGATATCGATCTGGATGCGCCGGATTTCGTGCTGGATCCACAACATAGCTTCCAGGTACGTGGCTCACTCTGTCTTGGCTTCCGCCAGTTGGACAACGAGCGCTGGCCGGCTTCCTCGCTTTATATGCTCTCGATTGTCGATCAGGATTTAGCCCGTAAAGTCGTCGGCGACAGTAAACTGCGCGTCCGGCTAGCCGTGACGAAGAGTGACGATCAAGATAGCCCTGAGCGCTTTGAAATTGCCGATGCGGTGTTGGAAGATGGCACCCGCGTTCCACCACAGCATTTACGACTAAAATTGAACACATTATCCGCTAACGGTTCAGGAGCGACCCATTATTGGATCGATAGTGGGAGTGTATTTAAAAAATGAAACGATTAACGCCCAAACAGCTTTCTACCCGACTCCACGGCCAGCTACAGGCCGTCGCGCAAGGTGTTGAACAGGCCATCGGCTGGGTTGAAACCACACGCCAGAACGCTCCGCGTCTGGATATCGAAGCCGATCGTCTGATCGTCAAACTGCGCCGTAATCACAATAAAGCGCAGCATCTGTCCGATGTAGCGCAGAAAGAGATTGCCATCGGCTTTTTTGGCCTGTCTCAGGCGGGGAAATCCTATCTGATCGCATCGCTAGCCGGGGGTGAAAACGGCAAGCTGGAAACCGCGTTTGAAGGGCAACCGCTGGATTTTATCGAACACATTAACCCGTCTGACCGGGCCACTGCGCTCGTTACGCGTTTTAGCCGGCAGTCGGGTGTGAAGAACAAATCGTTCCCCGTTCAGTTGCAACTGCTCAGCGAGCTGGACATCGGTAAGATCATGGCCAACGCGTTTTTGAACGAACTCAATCAAGAGACAACGTTTGAAGAGCTGGACGAACGCCATATTGCCGAACACATTAAAACGCTGTTGATGCACCGCCAGCCCGAACCCGTTGAAGGGATGAGCCGCGATGAAGTGGTCGAACTCTGGGACTACCTCGCGCGTCACGACGTCAAACGGCAAAAACAGCTGGAAGCACACTTCTGGCCGGTGGCGATTGAATTAGCGCCTTATCTCACCGTTGACGATCGCGCCCAGCTTTTCTCCGTGCTGTGGGGCGAATTGAATTCGCTGACCGCGGCGTATCGCCATTTCAGCCACACGCTGCAACACCTGTCCGGTACACGCAAGCTGTTAGCGCCGCTGCGGACACTGGTGGATGATGAGTTAAATCCGGCAGACGGCCTGATCGACGGTTCGGCGTTGGAACGTTTGCACAGCGCGGACGATCCCGGCGTGTTGGTGCGGCCGGTGCAGAATGGCCGTGCGGGGAAAACGACAGAACTTTCGTTGGCCGAGTTAACGATGCTGACGGCAGAGCTGCTTATCCCACTGCATTTGCCGCCTAAAGAAGCGTTGTTCGAGCAGGTTGATGTGCTGGATTTTCCTGGCTTTGGTGAAATCCGCGAAACGCGGGACGAGCCACCAGCAAGACGCCAAAGCACACCGCATCCACTGGCGCACACGCTATTACGGGCGAAACGCGCCTATCTGCTGGAGCGCTATACCGATAATCAGGAAATGAACGTCCTGATGGTATGCAGTGCCGCAGGCGATCGTGGCGACGTTAAAGTGGTCGGCAAGGCGCTGGATCACTGGGTTAAACAGACCCAGGGCGAAAACGCACAAGTGCGTAGCCACCGTAAACCGGGGCTGATTTGGGCGGTTACCCGTCACGATCGCCGTATTACGCACGGACAAAACTACGATGCTGCGGTACAACGCTATGTCGGTAATCCGGGCGACGCCTGGGGAACCATGCTGGCGATGGACAAACGTGGCGTAGCGCGTATGGCAACGTGGTTGGGGGCTGAAGTTCACCGGGATGTAAAACTGGGGCGCATCAGCGAACAGCTTAACGAACTGCAACGTGAACTCAGCGATAACCTGCTGGGTAACTGGTATCTGCCTGTCGATGTTGACGATCCTGCGGAAAAACAGCGCATCGCAGAGACCCTGCTCAAATCGCTCCAGACCCGCACTGGCGTACATGGCGAACTGCTGGAACGGTTGCTGCCTTCGCGTGATGAACTACGCCGTCTGTATCTGCAACAGCAAGGGGCAAATTATGGCGGTTTCCACGCTGACACTGAGGACCTCTCAGCCCCGTTAACCAATAGCGATCCGTTTGGCGTCGGGATCGAAATTGATCTGTTTGCCGATGAACCGATCGCGCTCGACCAACCTGCAATGCCGGTTTTGACAGTCGATCATGGCTATGAGGCAGATTACGCGCACGGCGTTTACCGTTTCTGGATTAACCACTTACGCAGCTTGCCAGAGAATGCCCCGCTTCTCGAGCTGCTGAATGTGCCGAAAGCGACGATCGAAATGCTGGTCGAAGAATTGATCACTGGCAGCATCCGTTTGCGGATCGAAGAGGCGCTGGTCGATATGCTGGTTGATGGTGAGCAGTTGGGCATCAACCGCGAGAATAAAGCCGACCGTCAGGTTTCACGCGTGCTGACCATTCTCGGTGACTTTGTCGCCTGGCTCGGCTTCCAGCAGCTTGATGAATCCCTGCGTCCTGCCAGCCGTATTAATCGCGGTCATAAAATTTTCGCCAAACCCGAAAAACAGGCGGTCAGTTTCGGCGCTTCTCAGCGCTTAACCAAACTGTCGCTGACGCCTACCAACAATACGGCGTTCTATATCTATGACTGGCTGGTTGGCCTGAATGAGATGATTATCCAGAATGCAGGCTATTCCGCTGCGCGAGAAGTCAGCGATGAACAGCGTGAACAGTTGGGTACGATTTTAGCGTTGATTAAGCCTGCTGAGAAATAACGTTCAGTCTACCGCTGTCGATCCAGGAAACGTGGCGTGACGTTGTCACTATACTTTGCGCCATGTTTTCTTTTTTCTGCACTACAAGGTTTGAGGGGAAATCAACTAAATTTCAGGCATACTTAATTAATTCCTATGCACTGGAAAGATAGGCTAAAAACGTAAAAAATATAATACATCCCTTGTAAAGATCAGAATATCATTACCTTGGTACTCTGATCTTTCGTTACTACATATTAAATATCAAATTAATAGATTTAAGAAATAATAAATCAGTATTGATATATTTAGGAGGATTAATTTTATTAATTATAATTAATTGACGACAGCACTAATACTACAAGGACTGTCAATATGTACTGTACTACCTCGAACACCTCTCCATTGTGCTTGAATTGTACCCAATTGACTATGATTCGATAAACCTACAAGTATTTGAATAGAAAATGGAACTCTTCCGGAAGATACAGGGTTTTTATCCGAGTAAGTTACTGAACCAGATGAAAGAACATTACCATTCATAGTAATTGCGAAATCTATCCCTGGATAATTATTACCAGTAGCGTATGGAGAGGGAACTGTTAATGTAACCAATGCTTCTTTTGAGCCTGCGTAGGCAAGATCATTTAAATTAACAGAAAGTCCAGGAATATTTTCCCATGAGCTAGATGAGGTACTAACCTTACTATTTATTGATTGAAAAACTATTGGCATGATTTATCCTTGTTTATTTTGAATGTAATTGAAATATAAATGATTAAGTTTCACACATGAAAAAAAAATCTATGAATCCAACCAGAATCAATATAATTCAATTTATAAAAATTGCAAAAATAAAAATAAAAAAGCAATCGGAAATAATTTTTTTATGAATCATTTTATTAAAAATAATTTACTATTTTATTTTCTATATGATTCAAGGATCACTGCCTCCTAGCCATTCTGAAAAATCCTATTGACGAACGGTGGATTCAATCTATACCTAAGTTGATATCTTTCAATTAATAAGCGTTGACGTTCCTCTATCTGTTGGCCATTTCCACCAAGTGGGAGTGGACGACCTTAACAGGAGTGGTTATGACGATAGAAAAAGCGCGCGAGGAAGACGGCATCTCGGTAGAAAATGGTGAATATGAGCCTATTATTTTGAAAATAAAGGCATTCTATCGCGAGCTGACAAACGAAGGGTTAACAACACTGGGTGATATCTACCATCAGGATATTCACTTTATCGACCCCGTATCCAACCATCATGGGTTGCATGACTTGCATCGCTACTTTTCCTGTTCACTCGAAAATCTGCGTTACTGTCAGTTTGAATTCTCCGATATCCATACCTTCCGCGGTGGTGCAACCCTGTTCTGGACGATGCACTATGCCCATCCTTCGCTAAAAAATAACGAACCGCTGACGCTGGCAGGCTGTAGCCACCTGCTCTTCGCCGACGACAAAGTTATCTATCACCGTGATTATTACGATATGGGTGAAATGCTTTATCAGCACATCCCCGTGCTGAACTCGCTAATCGGCTACCTGAAAACAAGAATGCAGTCATGAAGCACGTGTTGATTACCGGAGCCAGTTCGGGAATAGGTCAGCAGTTGGCCTTGGATTATGCCAGAGACGGCTGGGATGTCCTCGCCTGCGGGCGTGATGAAGCGCGGCTGCACGCATTGACTGCCGCCTTCCCAACCATTCGTACCACGGCATTTGATATGACAGACCTGGAGGATACGCAGCAGGCACTGGACGGCGTCACGGCCGATCTGGTGATCCTCAGTGCGGGAACCTGTGAGTATCTGGATAACGGCGTCGTTGAAGCAGAAAAAGTCAGTCGGGTACTGACAACCAACGTGATTGGCCCGGTGAATTGCCTGTCGGTGCTATTGCCACAGCTTGCCAACGGTAGCCATCTGGCGCTGGTGGGTTCAACCGCCAGTCTCGTTGCGCTGCCAAGAGCAGAAGCCTATGGTGCCTCAAAGGCCGCACTGGCCTACTTCGCCCGCAGTCTGTCGCTGGATTTGCAGACCCGTAATATCACCGTGTCGCTGATCCAGCCCGGTTTTGTCGATACCCCGCTGACCGCGCGTAATGATTTCCCGATGCCGATGCTGATTTCCGTATCACACGCTTCGGAGGCGATTCGACATGGTCTGGCAAAGAAAAAACGCGAGATCGCCTTTCCTCTGCGCTTTGCGCTGTTGCTCAAAGCGGTTTCGGTTCTCCCACAGTCATGGCAACGTCTGCTCGCCAGCCGGTTAGTAAGGTAAAAGTATGAAGATTGCCATCATCGGTAGCGGTATTTCAGGCTTAACCTGCGCACTCCGGTTATCCGATCGCTTTCAGGTGTCGGTGTTTGAGGCGAACGATTATCTGGGTGGCCACACGGCAACGGTCGATGTGGTTCAGGATGGCATCACCTACGCCATCGATACGGGATTTATTGTCTATAACGAGCGAACCTACCCCCATTTTATTGCGCTACTGGATGAGTTGGGGTTAGCCGGTCAGCCGACAGAAATGAGCTTTTCAGTCAGTAATCCGGTTTCTGGTCTGGAATATAACGGCCATACGGTAAACACGCTGTTCGCCCAACGCAGCAACCTGTTCCGCCTCAGTTTTTATCGTTTCGTTGCGGAGATTGTGCGCTTTAACCGCGTCTGCAAGCGGTATCTTGCCAACGGCGATTATCAGGGGCTGACGCTAAGCCATTTGTTGCAGCAGGAAAAATTCTCTCCATTCTTTGCCCAACACTATCTTTTGCCAATGGGCGCGGCGATCTGGTCATCGTCGCTTGAGGATATGCGGCATTTTCCCCTGTCGCTTTTCCTGACCTTCTTCAACCATCACGGGTTACTGGATTTGGCCAACCGTCCTCAGTGGATGGTGGTGCCCGGTGGTTCACGGGAGTATGTGAAGCGACTCGCAGAACGTATCCGCGATCGGGCGATAATCCACACTCAGACGCCCGTCAGTCAGATAATACGTGATGAGTCGGGTGTTACGGTATGTACCGCCGATCAGACGTATCGGTTCGATCAGGTGATTTTTGCCTGCCATTCCGATCAGGCGCTGGCGCTACTGGCAACGAGTACCCCCGATGAGCAGCGAGTCCTCGGCGGCATGCCCTATCAGCCGAACCACGTGATTCTGCATACCGACACCCGACTTCTGCCCCATAATCGGCGGGCATGGGCGAGTTGGAATTATCGTCTGCCGGTCGATCAGGCATTTAGCCGCGCGCGTGCCTCCGTGACCTATAACATGAACATCCTGCAAGGTATTCGTTCATCCACCACCTTCTGTGTCTCGCTGAACCCTCAGCAGGATATTGACCCGAGTAAAATACTGTACCGCGCGATTTATCATCACCCGGTGTTTACTCAACAGACAACAGAGTACCAGCAGCAGCGCGAACGTATTAATGGACACAACCGCAGTTGGTTTTGTGGTGCCTATTGGTACAACGGTTTTCACGAAGATGGTGTCAAAAGCGCGTTGGATGTTGTTAGCCAGCTTCACCAGAGCATGCAATATGAATAGCGCGCTGTATGTGGGTAAGGTTCGCCATCGACGTTTCACGCCCGTCACTCATCGCTTTGACTATGCGTTATTCATGACGTTAATCGATTTAGATGAGATTCCCGCCTTGCCACACGTGGGTATTGCGTTGGAGCGCTTTTCCCCCGCGTCATTCTATCGAGGTGATTATCTGGGCGGCGGCGATATCAAAACCAAGGCACAGGATCGGATTGCGGAACTGACTGGGGAACGCCTCACGGGGAAAGTGTTGTTGCTGTGCCAACTGCGCTATCTGGGCTGCTATTTCAACCCGGTCAATTTCTATTATTTGTACGATGAGCATAACGAACTACGCTGGTTATTGGCAGAAGTGCGTAATACGCCCTGGAACGAACGCCATACTTATGCCGTCGTCCCCGATGGCTCTACGCCTGTCGCCAAAGCGTTTCATGTGTCGCCTTTTAACCCGATGGATATGGTGTACCACTGGCGACTCACGCCGCCCGTCGATCGTCTGAGGATCCACATCGAGAACCACAGACAAGGACGCGAGTTTGATGCCACGCTGCTGTTGCACCGTCAGACGCTCACTCGCGCCGCCCTGCGCGCTCAGCTTTGGTCTCTGCCGTTAATGACGATGAAAACCGCCTGCACCATATATTGGCAGGCTTTGAAACTGTGGATTAAACGCTCGCCCGTTTATCCCCATCCGCAGTCTGGAAAGAAGGACAACCCATGAGTTCAACGGAAACACAGTTGGTGCGTCACCCGAGCAATACCGCTCGCTATACTCGGGCCAGAAAAGTGGTATTTCTTCTGCTTAGTCGAATAGAAGGCGGAGGTTTGCGCCTTCGCGAACCAGAAGGCAATGAAACGTTATTCGGGGATCAACACGCGGCACTGCAAGGTGACATCACGATACATAACCACCGTGTTTATCGCCGCGTACTGCTCGGTGGAAGTATCGCTGCCGGCGAAAGCTATATCGATGGCGACTGGAGCTCAAGCAACCTCACGCTCGTTCTCCAGCTTTTGGCGCAGAATCAGGCGCTAGTCGATACGCTTGAAACGCGTTTTGGCTGGCTAACGGGGCCATTTCAGCGGTTTATCCACTGGTGTCGTCGTAACCGCCCGCAGCAGGCACAGAAAAATATCGCCGCCCATTACGATCTGGGTAACCACTTTTACCGCAGTTTTCTCGATAGCGAGATGCTCTACTCCAGCGCCTGGTATCCGCAACCCGAGATGACGCTGGAAGAGGCACAGCGCGCTAAACTGCATCGACTCTGTGAACAGCTAGCGCTGTGCGAAACCGATCATTTGCTGGAAATTGGCACCGGCTGGGGAGGATTAGCCGAACTGGCCGCGCGTGAATATGGCTGTCGCGTGACTACCACCACGCTGTCGCAACAGCAGTATGACTATGCAGTGGAGCGCATTCAGCAAGCCGGTCTGAGCCATAAAGTGACGGTACTGCGACAGGATTACCGATCGTTGACCGGTCAGTATGACAAGCTGGTGTCGGTCGAAATGATCGAGGCGGTTGGAAAAGCCTATTTGCCCACCTTTTTCAAGCGCTGTCAGCAACTGCTGCGTCCACAAGGCCGCATGGTGCTACAGGCAATCACGATTGCCGACCAGCGCTACAATCATTACTGCCGCAATGTCGATTTCATCCAACGCTATATTTTCCCCGGCGGTTTTCTGCCCTCGATCACTGCAATGACGACCACCATGACGCGGCATACCGACTTTATCACCCGCGATCTGTTTGATATCGGTCAGGACTATGCTCGTACTCTCAGCGAATGGCGGCAGCGTTTTTATCAGCAGTGGCATACGCTGAATGCTCAAGGCTTTGATGAAGCCTTCCAGCGCCTGTGGGTGTTTTACCTTTGCTACTGCGAAGCGGGCTTTCGCGCACGCACCATTAGCACGGTACAGCTCACCGCGGAAAGGCCATGAGCACAAAGCATCGCGACGGCTCCTTTACATTCAACCCCTAAGAGGCAAAAGACAATGAAACTGAAGGCACTTATCCTGACAGGCGTGTTCTTTTCCTGTTCCACCTTCGCAGCCAGCACCACAGTGACGCTGAATGAAGCACTGCCAACGGGTGCTGGCAGCAGTATCGGTGAAGTTTCCATTACGGAAACGCCGTACGGCCTGCTTTTCACGCCGAACCTGAAAGGACTGGAATCGGGTATTCACGGATTCCACGTGCATGAAAATGCCAGCTGTGAACCTGCCGAGCAGGACGGTAAATCGGTTCCTGCACTGGCGGCAGGCGGCCATCTCGATCCGAAAAAAACCGGTAAACACCTTGGGCCTTATGACGATCAGGGGCATTTAGGCGATCTGCCCGGTCTGGTTGTGAATGCCGACGGCACATCAACCTATCCACTGTTAGCCCCTCGGATAAAATCGCTGTCTGAGGTGAAGAATCACGCGTTGATGGTTCATGCCGGCGGAGATAACTACGCTGATATGCCAGCAAAACTGGGCGGTGGCGGAGCCAGAATGGCATGTGGTGTGATTAAGTAAGATACTGAGGTCAGCGCGAGCGATGCCATATCTTTCGCGATACGGCATCGCACATTAACAGCGGTGGTTAGCGGATTGCGCGTTTTAATATACGGTTAGCACTGCTCAGGAAATCATCGGCAACCTTATTCACCTCTCCGTTACCGTAGTCCAATTTTTGCAGACTGCTCGTCCACAGCTGAACCAGCTCCTGATTTTCCATAAACGGTGAAACGGGCACCTTAGACGCAGGTTGTTCCGCTGCCGCCCGATAGGCGTTCGCTAACAGGTTGCCAGAGTTAATCACCCCGATATCTTCCAGCAGTTTTTGCGCTTTCGGGTTAGCGGGCATTCCGTTTTGCAATCCTAATGCCTTCACGCCCTCTGGATTGCTCAGCATGAAACTCATCAGCATTGCCGCTTCTTTAGGATGCTTACTGTTCTTGCTGATCGCAAACAGCGAAGACGGTTTGGTCGTCAGCCCCGAGTCTTTGGCATTTGGCATCGTGATAAATGGCCCGGTTTCCAGCACAGCATCCTTCGGCATATTGCTGGAATAGGTATAGATAGCAGAATCCCACAGGTACATACCGGCTAGTTCGCCATTAATCCAGGGGCGAATTTCATAGACATTAGTGCGTCCGAACGAGGAGAAATAGCGCTGATCGGGTATCACATGGGAATCAACCAGCTTCTTATAAAAACCGAAGAGCTCCCGTACCTGATCGCGGCTATAGGCAAGGCTCTGCTTCTTCTCATCGATGAGGTCAATGCCGTATTTCTGCGCCATGTAACTACGGCCGAGCGTGAGAATATCCAACACATCGCTTGAACCTTGGGCAACGCCAAGCGGGTAATAATTGTCGCCCAGCTTTTGTTTAAACACCGGGCCGGCGGCAAACAGCTCATCCCAGGTTTTCGGATAGGCGACGCCTGCTTTATCCCAGGTGGTTTTATTGTAAATCATGCTGCGGGACGTCATCGAAATCGGGAGACCTTGCAGCTTTCCTTTTACGTCCGAGGTTTTCAGGTAGTTAGGCGGGAAATCCCCCAACTCCAGAATATCTTTTTGCTTATTCAAATCATAAAAGCCGTCGCCATTGCGGGAAAACTGCGGCAGCCAGTTCCAGTCAATACGAATAACATCAGGTTCCTGCCCCCCGGCCATCTGGGTTGACAGACGGGAAAGGTAGCCGTCCCAGCCAGCATATTCGGCTTTAACGGTAATGCTCGGGTTGGCTTTTTGAAACGCGTTAATCGCCGCGAGTGTCGCCTCGTGCCGTTGGTTGCCGCCCCACCAGGAGATGCGGATCTCGGCAGCGTCAGCGGAATGAGAAAATGCTGCACCCAAAGGAAGCGCAGCACAGAGCAGGAGTAGGTGAGATAATTTGTTCCGTGTTTTCGCCATAATAAAACCCTTATAATAGTATTCGGAGGTTTCCACCTGTCTGCCGATATGCAGACAGACAGGTACTACGGATGCGGAAGCGTTTACTGCCCGAAATATTCGGACAGAGACTCTGATTAATTCCCTCTTTTCAGGTTAACGGCCAGTTCGCTTATTTTCACTGGCAGTTCGGTGCGTAATGATCGATTGGCTGCAATGCCGGTTAGAATCGACATAGCCCCATCACGATAATCTGCTGCGCGATGTAATGGATCGGGTTCCGGTGTACCAAACAGATCGTTTAACATGACCTGATCGCCTCCGCCGTGTCCGCCGGCTTTAAATTCAACTGGCACGACATAAGGCTCGTCAAACATCGGATAGATCTTTATTTCACATTCATTCAGCGCACCTTCATCCTCTTTTTGTCCGCCTCCGTTTACGTAAGATTTTTCCACCAGTTTCATTTCCAACCGGCCCTTGCTGCCATTAAACACTACGTTCAGCCCTTCCCAGGGCAAATAGGCATTTAATGAGTACGTCATGATGGCTTTGCTTTTATAACGCACCACCACACCCAGCACATCTTCAATATTAATTCCGTCATCAAACACGCTTTTATCACGGTAATAACCGTCTTCATGTTCGGCGTCTAAATATAATGCCGTGAGCTGTTCGCTTTGGTTCATATGTAGCGCAAACGGGTCGTTTTCTGCGGCGGCGCTATTATGTGAACGTGAATAAAATTCTGTGACCCCGCGTGCTTCGGCATTGGCTTTGCCGTAAAAACGCAAATCACCTTGCGCGTAGACCGTTTCCGGTTCGCTATTCAGCCAGAAGTTCACCAGATCAAAATGGTGCGTGGATTTGTGCACCAACAGCCCGCCACTATTGCGTTTGTCACGGTGCCAACGGCGGAAATAGTCGGCCCCGTGCTCAGTATTCAACAGCCACTCAAAATGAACCGAATAAACTTCGCCAATCACCCCTGCGGCGATCAGTTCACGGACTTTGCTGTGATGCGGAGCGTAGCGGTAATTAAAGGTCACGCGTAATTTCCGGCCGGTGCGGTTGATCGCATCAATAATTGCCTGACATTTCTCTTCATCGATCGTCATCGGTTTTTCACTGATGACATCACAACCTAATTCCATTGCCTGGATAATATAATGATGATGCGTCCGATCCAGAGAGGTCACAATAACCACATCCGGCTTGGTTTCCGCGATCATCTGCGCGAACTGTTCAGCGCGATATGTCGGTACATTATCGTGTCCATATTTATGGACAATCTGGTTGGCATAATTCATTCGCGTCTGGTTTGTATCGCAAAACGCAACAAACTGCCCCTGTTCCTGATAATCCCTGGCAATTGACTCCAGATAAAGGCCCGCGCGGCCCCCCGTTCCCACAACGGCATATTTCTTTTTCATTCTGCGTATTTCCTCCAAATAACGTCGGGCACATAGCTATTCGTACATAAATCGGGACGCTAAAAACCTCACCAAATTGGCAAACACATGCCGATTGAGGGGGTTGGTATAGTGATTTTCATTATGGCAAGCCATACCCACACTCTTACGCCTTTGCCATAAAAAAATAGAACATACCAACATCGTTCACCTTCATATTATTGCCATGTGGTGCGTTTATCTGGCAGTAGGATAAAGATTGACATGCTCCATCTCTCATAAATACAAATTGAATATTTACTATATTACTGTTTGATTTTATTGGTAATGTTAGATGCGGTTTATCCCACACCCCTCACGTTAAATATGCATCGACGCTCTTAAGTGCTCATGCGCCAACAGAATTCTCCCTAAAATGGCACTGCCAACACATTCAAAGCCTCTCTCTCCTGCCAGGCCGAGTACATGACGGGTAACAGGGGTTACGATCGTGATGGCTTTCTCTTTTTTCATCTCACGGCGTGACATACCTCGCATTTTATTTTCAATCCGCCTGAGGATGCCGGATAATCGACACGTAACTCATGAGAGAAGCAAGAAAGCGATAAGCGCGTAAGGAATCACTATGCAGACTTTTTTTCAGGACACTATGGCAACTCCACTTGGGGAGTTATTGATTATTGCGGATGAAAATAATCATTTGCGTGCCGTCGAGTGGCGCGAGTATGAAGAGGATTTATTTCGCATGCTCAATCGCAGTTATAGAAATGATCCCTTTTCGTTACAGTCGCGTCATAATCCCGGTGGCCTGACAGAGAGCCTACAACGCTATTTTGAGGGTGAATTAGCGATTATTGATACGCTGCCCGTTGCTTCCGTTGGGACCGAATTTCAGCAGCAGGTCTGGCGGGAATTACGTCGCATTCCCTGCGGAGAAATTACCACTTACGGCGAACTCGCGACGCTGCTGGGCCGCACCGGCGCAGCGCGTGCAGTCGGCATGGCAAACGGCTCAAACCCTGTCAGCATCGTGGTCCCGTGCCATCGCGTCATCGGTACTGGCGGTGCGCTGACGGGTTATGCGGGCGGCATTCACCGCAAACAGTGGCTGTTAGCCCACGAAGGCTATTTGCCTCGACAGCTATTTACCTAGATTGAATAGTTTGCCGTTATAATTCTTGCGCTTCCCACGCGCGAAAATGTCCGTCCGAATTGCTTATCGCCGTAAGCGATTCGGATTAATCAATGTGTTAACCGTTCGGTAACGTAATGGAAAAAATATTATCTCCGAACGGACCTTATATATCGGAATATTTTCCAGCAAAATCGAAAAATTATAGTTAGTTCACTATTTATTGGTCTATTCCAGTGATTGCCGGTCTTATCACGGCCGATAAAAGCTGTTAAAATTGACCAATATCAATTATTGCCTGAGCAAAGCCTATGATCCCGGAAAAGCGAATTATCCGACGCATCCAGTCTGGCGGTTGTGCAATCCACTGTCAGGATTGCAGTATCAGTCAGCTATGCATCCCTTTCACCCTGAATGAACACGAGCTCGATCAGCTCGACAACATCATCGAAAGGAAGAAGCCTATCCAGAAGGGGCAAGCGCTGTTTAAAGCAGGCGATGAACTGAGATCGCTGTATGCCATCCGTTCCGGTACGATAAAAAGCTATACCATCACGGAGCAAGGCGACGAGCAGATCACCGGTTTTCATCTGGCGGGTGATTTGGTGGGCTTTGATGCGATCGGTACGGCTCAGCATCCGAGCTTCGCTCAGGCGTTGGAAACGTCAATGGTCTGCGAAATTCCTTTCGAGACGCTGGACGATCTCTCAGGGAAAATGCCTAACCTGCGCCAGCAGATGATGCGCCTGATGAGCGGAGAAATCCGTGGCGATCAGGACATGATTCTGCTGCTGTCGAAGAAGAATGCTGAAGAGCGTCTGGCGGCGTTTGTCTACAACCTTTCCCGTCGTTTCGCTCAGCGTGGTTTCTCTCCGCGTGAGTTCCGCCTGACCATGACGCGTGGTGATATCGGCAACTATCTGGGGCTGACCGTTGAAACCATCAGCCGTCTGTTAGGCCGTTTCCAGAAAAGCGGTACGCTGGCAGTAAAAGGAAAATACATCACGATCGAGAATCTTGATGCGCTTTCCGAATTAGCCGGTTCCTCACGTAAATAATCTTTACCGCCTAACTATTTGACGTTGCCACTTTTTCTACTGTGGCAGCGTCAATGTTCCCCCCTCTTCCTGCACCATCCGTGATATTTCCTATTTTGCTATTCTGCGGCTTATCTCTGTTGTCCAAAACGATTCCATTGCGGTACTCTTGATTGACAGGCTGTGGAGTAACAGCTGTTTGGAGGAGCTATGGCAAAGTATCAGAACTTACTGGTAGCTATTGACCCAAATCAGGATGACCAACCAGCGCTGCGTCGGGCGGTTTACCTGGTTCAGCGACTTGGCGGCCGCATTAAGGCATTTCTGCCGATTTATGATTTCTCTTATGAAATGACAACCCTGCTTTCCCCTGATGAAAGGGTGGAAATGCGTCAGGGCGTTATCCAGCAGCGGACGGAGTGGATTGCAGAACAGTGCAAATACTACCTTGAAGCAGGCGTTCCAATCGAAATCAAAGTGGTGTGGCACAATAAACCCTTTGAAGCCCTCATTCGGGAAGTGATTTCCGGCCAGCACGACCTGTTGTTGAAAATGGCGCATCAGCACGACCGGCTGGAGGCCGTCATCTTTACGCCTACCGACTGGCAGTTACTGCGCAAGTGTCCTTGTCCCGTGTGGATGGTAAAAGATCAGCCCTGGCCAACTGAAGGCCGAGCGCTGGTTGCCGTCAATCTGGCCAGCGAAGACCCTTATCACGACCCACTTAATATCAAACTGGTATCGGAAACGCTTGAGCTGGCGCAGCAGGTTGACCAAACCGAAGTTCATCTGGTCGGTGCCTACCCCGTTACCCCCATCAATATCGCTATTGAACTGCCTGATTTCGATCCCAGCGTCTATAACGATGCGATTCGAGGGCAGCACCTTATCGCCATGAAGTCGCTACGGCAGAAATTCGGCCTGGATGAGCGTGTGACGCACGTAGAAAAAGGTTTGCCGGAAGAAGTGATTCCCGATCTGGCGGAGCATTTACAGGCGGGTGTCGTGGTGTTGGGTTCACTGGGCAGAACCGGCCTTTCCGCTGCGTTTATCGGCAACACCGTCGAGCATGTTATCGATCATTTGAAGTGCGACCTGCTTGCAATTAAACCCGATGACTTCGTTTCGCCGATTACGTTGGAAGACGGCGATAACAGCTGATTCCACGTTTCACTCTATTTGAGCCACATAATGCCAGCCTCTCAGCGCTGGCATTATTTTTTACGGCGTACAAACGATAAGGCGCAAAAAAGGGGCGATGATTCGCCCCTTTCGTTTCTATGTCCTGCCGCGCTTACAGCGCTTTCAGAATCGCCTCAACGCTGTCTTTGGCATCGCCAAACAGCATCTGTGTGTTCTCTTTAAAGAACAGCGGGTTCTGTACGCCAGCGTAGCCGGTATTCATGGAACGCTTGAACACGATAACATTCTGCGCTTTCCACACTTCCAGCACTGGCATGCCAGCGATTGGGCTATGTGGATCTTCCTGCGCTGCCGGGTTAACGGTGTCATTCGCGCCAATGACCAGCACGGTGTCGGTATCGGTGAAATCATCATTAATTTCATCCATCTCCAACACGATGTCGTAAGGCACTTTTGCTTCAGCCAACAGCACGTTCATATGACCAGGCAAACGCCCCGCAACCGGGTGGATACCAAAGCGAACGTTGATACCACGGGCGCGCAGTTTTGCGGTGATGTCATGCACAGGGTACTGCGCCTGTGCGACGGCCATACCATATCCCGGAGTGATGACGACCGAGGTTGAGTTCTTGAGCAAATCAGCCACGTCTTCCGCTGAAGCCTCACGATATTCACCGACCTCTTCACTCTCACTAGAAGAAACGCCGTCCGTACCAAAACCGCCGGCAATAACGCTGATGAAAGAGCGGTTCATCGCTTTACACATGATGTAAGACAGAATCGCACCCGAAGAACCCACCAGAGCACCAGTCACGATCAGCAGGTCATTGCTCAGCATGAAGCCTGCAGCCGCTGCGGCCCAACCGGAGTAGGAGTTCAGCATAGAAACGACGACCGGCATGTCCGCACCGCCAATCGACGCAACCAGATGCCAACCAAACACCAGTGCAATGGCCGTCATCAGAATCAACGCCAGTACCTGCAGCGCTACGCTGCCCGTATTGACGAAAACCAGAAGCAGCAGGAAGGACACAACCAGCGCCGCCAGATTCATTTTGTGGCGATGAGGCAGCATCAACGGCTTGGAAGAGATTTTTCCGCGCAGTTTGCCGAAAGCAACAACCGAGCCTGTGAAGGTCACGGCACCGATGAAGATACCCAGGAAGACTTCCGTCAAATGGATATTGACCATCACCGGATCGGTGATTTCACCGTGATCGAGGAAGCTGTTAAAGCCAACCAGTACCGCTGCCAGGCCCACAAAACTGTGGAGGATAGCGACCAGTTCTGGCATTTCGGTCATTTCAACCTTACGCGCCAGATAAATACCGATTGATCCACCGATTGCCATCGCAACGATGATCCAGCCAACGTTGCCAGAATCAGGCCCCAGAATCGTCGCGATCAGCGCAAGCGCCATCCCGCTGATACCGAAGATGTTCCCTTGTTGCGACGTTTCGTGCTTGGACAACCCCGCCAAACTGAAAATAAAGAGAATTGCGGCAACAATGTATGCAGCAGTTACTAATCCACCAGACATGTGTTACCCCTTAGTTTTTACGGAACATTTTCAGCATGCGCTGAGTCACGGTGAAACCACCGAAAATATTGATGCTGGCGATCAATACGGCAATGAATGAGAAGAACGACACCCATCCGCCGTGACCGATCTGCAACAATGCTCCGACAACGATAATGCCTGATATTGCGTTAGTGACTGACATCAATGGCGTGTGCAATGCGTGGCTGACATTCCAGACAACGTAATAGCCCACCACACAAGACAGCGCAAAAACGGTAAAGTGAGACAGGAACTCTTTCGGTGCGACATCGGCCAGCCAGCCAAACAGCAGAATGGCGATCACGAGGAACGCGTATTTCTTCCACGGCGATGTCGGCTTGGCTTCTTCTTTCACCACCGCGGCAGGTTTGGCCTGCTGTGGCTGCGCTGAAACCTGAATTGGCGGTGCCGGCCAGGTGATTTCACCTTCTTTAATGACGGTCACGCCGCGAATCACGGTATCGTCAAAATCGACATCGATTTCGCCGTTTTTCTCTTTGCAGAGCAATTTCAGCAGGTTAACCAGGTTCGTGCCGTAAAGCTGTGAGGATTGCGTCGGCAGACGGCTGGGTAAATCGGTATAACCGATAATTTTGACGCCGTTTTCCGTCACGGTAACGCGATCGGCCACGGTCAACTCACAGTTTCCGCCCGTTTGCGCCGCTAAATCGACAATCACGCTGCCAGGCTTCATGCTCAGCACCATTTCTTTGGTGATCAGGCGTGGTGCCGGTTTTCCGGGAATCAGTGCAGTAGTGACGATAATGTCGACTTCTTTCGCCTGTGCTGCGAACAGTTCCATTTCGGCTTTGATAAAAGCTTCAGACATGACCTTGGCATAGCCGTCACCGCTGCCTGCTTCTTCTTCAAAGTCGAGCTCGAGGAACTCGGCGCCCATGCTCTTAACCTGCTCTTTTACTTCAGGGCGGGTATCAAAAGCACGAACGATAGCACCTAAGCTACCCGCAGCGCCGATCGCAGCCAAACCAGCCACACCCGCACCGATAATCATGACTTTGGCAGGTGGAACTTTACCCGCAGCGGTAATTTGCCCGGTAAAAAAGCGACCAAATTCGTGGGCAGCTTCAACGATGGCGCGATAGCCAGCAATGTTGGCCATCGAACTGAGCGCGTCGAGTGACTGCGCGCGCGAAATACGCGGCACTGAATCCATCGCCATCACTGTCACCTGACGGGCCGCCAGTTTTTCCAGCAGTGCCGGGTTTTGCGCTGGCCAGATAAAGCTGACAACCGTACTGCCCGCACGGGTCAGTTCGATTTCATCATCCTGCGGCGCATTCACCTTCAGGACGATATCGGATTGCCAGACTTCCGAACTGTCAACAATCGACGCGCCGGCTTCTTCATATGCCGCATCGTCAAAACTTGCCAGTTTTCCCGCTTCACGTTCTATCGAGACCGTAAAACCCAGTTTCAGCAGCTGTTCAACCGTTTTCGGCGTCGCTGCTACACGGGCTTCATTGGCCAACCGCTCTCTTGGTACACCAATACGCATACTGATACCCTTTTCGCTTATTTTTAACGAAGGTTATTATTCTCACCCTACTCTGTTATACGAATTCGCCGAGACCTGCTGCACCCTGTATCCCCGCATTCACGCGGTAGGAAGAGGGTCTTATCATCTTCTTGCCACACGCTTTTTTTGGGGCGTCTCACTGTAGGCGAACTCATTTATAACGTACTGAAAATGTGATCGATGATCCATAAATAAAATGAATTTCACAGAAAAGCCGAGTTATCACAGGTTCTGCCAGCCTTTCTTGGTCGAAAATCATGCTCTTCTCTGCCTTTTGTAGCATTATTACAGAAGTATTTTTCGGTGCTGTTTCACAAAAATGGTGTGTTACAAGGTTGTTAATGCGATAAATCACATAAATATCCCTTATGATGGCAAAACAATCATTAACCGTTATTATTAGCACTTTTCTTGTTCAGAGCCGAAGCATTACGGCTTTTCAGCCTCGTTGAAAATGCTAAAGCACAAGAATTTATTCCGTGCGATAATCAGCCCTATTCCGTTACAGGTTGATTGCTATACCTTAAATAATTCGAGTTGCAGGAAGGCGAAAGGATTTTTTATGAAGCTGAAGACTACTGTTATTGCGTCCACGTTATTGTTATCACTCTCGGCATTTTCAGCGCAGGCTGCACAGGAACTGACACCTGAGCAGGCAGAATCCCTGCAACCCTTTGAGCGAATTACGTTTAAGGGACGTTTTAACGCGATCAATGAAGCAGTGGCCGCAGCCTCAAAACGCGCCGACAAGCTGGGTGCGGAGTCGTTCTATGTGCAAGCTATGGATGACGCTAACTCGAGTGGGAACTGGAATGTCACTGTCGACCTGTATCGCAAAGATGCGCCAAAGGCGAATCAGGATACCCAATTCCGCACTTTCTACGGCGTAAAAGAATTGCCAAAGGATGTTGCTTATTCGCTGGAGCCGTATGATACGGTAACCGTTGGTGGCTTCTTCCGCAGCCAACCAGATGTGAACGACGCCATTGCGAAAGCGGCAAAAGAGAAAGATGCTGATTCGTTCTACATCGTCCGTCAGGTTGATGTGAACTCGAATAGCGCTAACCAGAAAGTTACAGCCTACATTTATAAAGCCGACGCACCGAAGCGCCAAACTCAGAGCACCGATGTCATCCCAGCAGATTCTGATGCTGGCCGTGCAGCGCTGGCTGCTGGTGGTGCGGAAGCCGCCAAGGTCGAAATTCCTGGTGTTGCCAACTCCGGGAGCCCTAGCCGCAATGTAGGTAATTTCTTTGAAACGCAATCGTCAAAAGGTGGACGTTACACGGTAACGTTAACAGATGGTTCCAAAATTCAGGAACTGAATAATGCTACGGCGGCGCAAATGGTGCCTTTCGATTCAATTAAGTTCCGCGGTAACTACACCAATATGACACAGGTGTCCGAAGCCGTTGCTAAACGTGCGGGCGAGAAAGGTGCCAAGTACTACCACATCACCAGGCAGTGGGAAGGCAAAGGCAACAACATGACCATCAGCGCCGATCTCTATAAATAACAGCGATTGTGCAGTGTTGTAGAAAGCCACAAACGTTATCAACAAAAAACCCGCGATATCGCGGGTTTTTTTATGGCGAGCGTCCTGCCCGCCACCCTGCGGGCCGTCGCAAGCGACGTTGAAAAACGTTCCCTACGTTTTTTTACGTCAACAATCAATCTACCGTGAGTAAGATTACTTACTGGTATCCAGTTCTGGGAAGTTTTTCACCAGATCGTCAATCGCTTTGATCTGTTGCAGGAACGGCTCCAGTTTATCCAGCGGCAACGCAGACGGGCCATCGCATTTTGCATTCGCGGGATCTGGGTGAGCTTCAATGAACAGCCCTGCCAGGCCAACAGCCATACCGGCACGCGCCAGCTCCGTCACCTGTCCACGACGGCCACCGGACGCGGCACCAAACGGGTCGCGGCACTGTAGCGCATGCGTAACGTCAAAAATCACCGGCGAACCGTTAGAAACCTGCTTCATTACGTTGAAGCCAAGCATATCAACAACCAGATTGTCGTAACCGAAGTTGCTGCCGCGATCGCACAGAATGACCTGATCGTTGCCACCTTCGATGAACTTATCGACGATGTTACCCATTTGCCCCGGGCTGACGAACTGCGGTTTTTTCACGTTGATTACCGCACCCGTTTTCGCCATCGCTTCGACCAGGTCAGTTTGACGTGCCAGAAACGCAGGAAGCTGGATCACATCAACCACATCGGCAACAGGCTGCGCCTGGTGTGCTTCATGCACGTCAGTGATAATTTTTACGCCAAAGGTCTGTTTCAGTTCCTGGAAGATTTTCATCCCTTCTTCCAAACCAGGACCACGGTAAGAGTGAATTGAAGAACGGTTAGCCTTATCGAATGACGCTTTGAACACGTAAGGAATGCCCAACTTCTGCGTGACCGTGACGTAATGCTCACAAATGCGCATCGCCAGATCGCGTGATTCAAGAACATTCATGCCGCCAAACAGCACAAAAGGCAGATTATTGGCGACGGGGATATCCCCTATCTTGACCACTTTATTCGTCATACTTTTACCTTCATGTCGGGAAATAAATTAACGCTGCATTACTGCAAAACGGGTTCTTAATGTAAGACTGTTTTTTTAATGCAAGACAATCTGTTTCTGCTCTATCGAGTGAATCTGCACTTTTATCATTTCACTCACCGGGTCTTCCGGGCACTGTTCAACGAAATAGTTGAGATCGGACAGCGCAATATGGTCGCAATCCAGCTGTGCATAAATCAGGCCGCGATCGCGAATTTCGTACGGATCGTCTGGGTCAAATTGCAGCACCGCTTCGCTGGCTCTTAACGCCAGTTCCATCTGCTTTTCTTCCATCAGTGCGACTTTCAACGTGTCGAGCATTTTACGCACGATCAGGACATTCTCTGCTTCATCCAGATCTTCATCCAGCAGGCGGGTTGATGGACCGATGTTGCCTTTCAGCCAGACTTCCAGCACATGCTCACTCAGCGTATCGCCGTTTAGCGGGTTGATCAGCCACATCTCTTCGTCGAGCCAGTCGGCGCGCAGAATCAGCTGCGTCGGGAAAATGACCGGCATCAGCGGCAGACCAAGCTCATTGGCGATATGCAGGAAGATGACGCCAAGTGACACGGGCAGGCCCTGACGCGATTCAAGCACCTGATCGAGCCACAGTGCATCAGACAGGCGATAAACGCCGCCCGCACCGCCGAACCCCCAGGTGTGATAAAACAGCTCAATCAGCTTTTCAAGCTGAAGATCTTGCTCGAGATCGTCAGGAATAGCGGCTCGAGCGCTCTCAACCAGCTGTTGCAGATTTTGCCGCACGTCCTGAGCGGGAAAGTCGCGGCGAATAGCCTGTGAAACCAACACGACACCATCACTTAGCAGCGACTGGTTGAATTCAAAATCAGCAATAGCACTCATAATTATTCCATCAGCAACGGTGACTGAGTCAGTGCCAACAGCACGACCACACCAAAGCACATTAAAGCAGATACAAACGCCAGCCAGCGAACAGTCTGACTACGGGGGCGTTTCCCCAAGGCGATCGCGCCAAGAAGGATATAAATAATAACGCCAAACAGTTTTTCCGTCAGCCAGCTTTGCTCGGGAGTAAACGGATAAGTGTGGCTAAGCGTGATTAAACCAATACCGCTGATTAATAACAAGGTATCGTTAATATGCGGCAGGATTTTCACCCAGCGCTGTTGCAGCAACGCTGATTGCCGACACAGCCAGAAAAAACGAATAATAAACAGGGAAATACTGATGCCAACCGTTGCCAGATGCAGATATATCGTGGCTGGGTAAAGAGTTATCACGTCCATTGCTCCTAATGCGTTGGGGCATCCAACCAGCGTCCTAACGACACGCGGTCATTGCCACCATAGTCCTGACAGGTTTCGATTTGTGTGAATCCGCGTGTCTGCAAGAGCTGACGCACTGCATCAGCCTGTTGCCAGCCATGTTCCAGCAGCAGCCAACCACCGGCCGCTAAATAATGCGGGGCAGATTCAATAATGGTGCGTAAATCCGCCAGCCCGTTGTCGGCGGCAATCAGCGCGCTGGCTGGTTCAAAACGAACATCGCCCTGCGACAAATGCACATCATTCGCATCGATATACGGTGGATTACTGGCGATGAGCGCAAAGCGCATTTGATCAAGCGGTGAATACCAGCTTCCAGGCAAGAAATGGGCGTTGTCGAGTCCCAATTGCTGGGCGTTTTTTGTCGCTAACGCGACAGCGTCTGGTTGAACATCAACGCCCGTCACCCGGCAATCACGCCGTTCACTGGCCAGCGCCAGCGCAATCGCTCCGGTTCCGGTGCCCAAATCCAGTACGGCACACGGCGTTTGAGGCAGACGCAGCAGCGCCTGTTCGACCAGGCACTCGGTATCGGGGCGGGGAATCAGCGTGGCGGGCGACACAGCCAGCGGCAGTGACCAGAACTCACGCTCGCCGGTCAAATAAGCAATGGGTTCTCCCTGTTCGCGGCGCGCTAGCAGTTCAGTTAGCTGCTGTTGTTCAGCCGCGTTCAGCGCAGTTTCACCAAACGCCAACAGAAACGTGCGGGGCTTGCCAGTCACAAAGCCCAGCAAAATTTCCGCATCTCGCTTCGGGCTTTCTCCCGTCGCAAGCTGCGCCGTCGCAGAGATTAACCAATCCTGATAGGTCATTATTCCTGCTCGGACAACGCAGCAAGTTGATCGGCCTGGTATTCCTGTACGACTGGCTGAATCAGCGTATCCAGTTTCCCTTCCATGACTTCATCCAGTCGGTAAAGCGTCAGGTTAATACGGTGATCGGTCACCCTTCCCTGTGGGAAATTGTAGGTACGGATGCGGTCAGAACGATCGCCGCTGCCAAGCAGGTTACGGCGAGTTGACGCTTCTTCCTGCTGGCGTTTCTGCACTTCTGCCGCACGGATACGTGCCCCCAGCACAGACAGCGCTTTGGCTTTGTTTTTATGCTGTGAACGCTCGTCCTGACATTCCACGACAATGCCGGTTGGCAAGTGAGTAATACGGATGGCGGAATCGGTGGTGTTAACGTGCTGACCGCCCGCGCCAGAAGAACGGAAGGTATCGATGCGTAAATCCGCAGGGTTGATGTCCGGCAGTTCCGCTTCCGGTACTTCCGCCATCACGGCGACCGTACAGGCCGACGTATGAATACGCCCTTGAGATTCCGTGGCAGGAACGCGCTGCACGCGATGGCCGCCGGATTCAAATTTGAGCTGGCCGTACACGCCGTCGCCGGAAATTTTAGCGATAACTTCTTTATAACCGCCATGTTCGCCATCGCTGGCGCTCATAACCTCGACGCGCCAGCGGCGTGATTCGGCATAGCGGCTGTACATGCGGAACAGATCGCCGGCAAAAATCGCGGCTTCGTCGCCGCCCGTCCCGGCACGCACTTCCAGAAAACAGCCGCGCTCATCGTCGGGATCTTTCGGCAACAACAGCACCTGAAGCTGCTGCTCCAGTGCCTCAATTGTCGCTTTACCCTCTTTCAATTCTTCCTGCGCCATATCGCGCATTTCAGGATCGTCGAGCATCATTTCTGCGGTCTGTAGATCCTCTTGCGCCTGCTGCCATTGCTGGAAACAGCGAGTAATATCAGTAAGCTGAGCATATTCTCGCGACAACGCGCGAAAACGATCCATATCAGCGATGACGCTGGGCTCACCGAGTAACGCCTGGACTTCTTCATGGCGTTCTTGTAACGCTTCCAGTTTAGCAACAATAGAAGGCTTCATGCGGGCGGTTAAATCCTGTAGTAGAAATAAATAGTAGAGATGAATGCTAGTCCAGCCCAAGGCTGTCACGTAAAATTTGTAACCGGTTCTGATCGCCGTCACGAGCGGCTTGCTGAAGGGATTTGGTCGGCGCGTGAATCAGGCGGTTGGTTAAACGGTGCGTCAGTTCCTGAATCACCGCTTCAACGTCATTGCCTTGTTGGATGGCAGCCAGCGCCTTGGCTGTCATTTCCGCACGCAGCTCATCGGCCTGAGCGCGATAATCGCGAATCGTCTCCACCGCGGACTGCGCACGCAGCCACGCCATGAAGTCGGAACTTTCCTGCTGCACGATGGATTCGGCCTGCACCGCTGCCGCTTTGCGCTGCGCGAGGTTATGCTGAATGATCGCGTGTAGATCGTCCACGCTGTAGAGATAAACGTTCGGCAATTTGCCGACTTCCGGCTCAATATCACGCGGAACCGCAATATCCACCATCAGCATTGGCTGATTCCGTCTCGCCTTCAGCGTCCGTTCCATCATCCCTTTTCCGATAATCGGCAGCGTACTGGCCGTTGAACTGATCACAATGTCGGCCTGAACGAGTTGTTCATCCAGTTCTGCCAACGTGATGACCTCTGCGCCTACTTCCGTTGCCAGCGCCTGCGCGCGTTCACGGGTACGGTTCGCGATCACCATTTTCTGTACATTGTGCTCACGAAGATAGCGAGCAACCAATTCAATGGTTTCTCCAGCACCAACCAGCAGCACCGTAACATCCGCCAGTGATTCAAAGATCTGCCGCGCCAGCGTACAAGCGGCAAATGCCACCGACACGGCGCTGGCACCGATATCCGTTTCCGTACGAACGCGTTTGGCCACGGTAAAAGACTTCTGGAACAGCCGCTCCAGTTCGCTGGACAGGGAATGGCCACGTTGTGATTCTGCAAACGCTTTTTTCACCTGTCCCAAAATCTGCGGTTCGCCTAACACCAGCGAATCCAGACCGCTGGCCACGCGCATCAGATGACTAACGGCGGCGTTATCCTGATGCCAGTACAGACTGCCGTTGACCTCTTCCGGACGCAATTGATGATATTCACACAGCCAGCGAATCAGCTGCTCACGCTGGTTTTCCTGTTCGTCAACGCTAAGATAGAGTTCCGTACGATTGCAGGTAGACAGCACAACGCCGCCCTGCACCAGCGGTTGCTGTAGCAGACTGTCGAGGGCCACCCCTAACTTATCTGGTGAGAACACAACGCGTTCACGCAGAGAAACCGGTGCGGTTTTGTGATTAATACCAAGCGCAAGCAGGGTCATTAGGCTGTTTCTGAGTAATACCGGTCTTAGTATGGATTTCGTTTGAGTCGCATTCTACTTGATGCAGGGATGCAAGAAAAGCGACAGCGCGCGATACACCTCGTCTGAGGTAGTCACTTTTTGACAAAAAACAATAAACGCCATTAACGAATAACAACCATTGACGCTGAGCGGTAAGCCCGTTAGCGTGACGTATTTCACGAACTACGTTCATTTACAGGATACGACCGACATGCCAACCAAAACCGTCCGATGCCTGCGTTTACTGCCTTTAGCCAGCGTGTTGCTAGCCGCTTGTAGCGTTCATCAACCCACTCAAACGGGTAAAAGCCCCACCTCGCCAGAGTGGCAACAACATCAGCAAAAAGTACAGCAACTCAGCCAATATCAGACTCGCGGCGCTTTTGCCTATATCTCCGATAGCAAAAGAGTATCAGCCAATTTTTTCTGGCAGGACACACCACCACAGCGTTATCGATTGCTGCTGACCAACCCACTCGGCAGTACCGAATTAGAACTGCGCGCCCAGCCTGACGGCGTGCAAATCACTGATAATCAGGGCAAGCGTTACGTGGGGAAAGATGCCGAATATATGATTCAGCAGCTCACCGGCATGGCGATCCCGTTGAACAATCTGCGCCAGTGGATTCTCGGCATCCCGGGTGATGCGAGCGAATTCACGCTGGATGAGCGCTATCTGCTGAAAACCGTCACCTATCGCCAGGGCAATCAAAATTGGAATGTCAGCTATCAGAGCTACAACACCGAGCTGACGCCTCCGCTGCCAACCAGCCTGGAGCTGGTTCAGGGGGAACAGCGTATTAAGCTGAAAATGAATAACTGGATGGTTAAATAAGCGATGCAACCGACGGTTATCGAGACATGGCCTGCCCCCGCCAAGCTGAATCTGTTTCTTTATATTACCGGCCAGAGAAAGGACGGGTATCACCTTTTGCAAACACTATTTCAGTTTCTGGATTACGGTGACACCCTGACAATTCGGCCACGTGGTGACGACCAGATTAACCTGCTTACACCCGTGGACGGTGTAGAGAACGAGCAAAACCTGATCGTCCGCGCCGCACGTTTATTACAGCAGCACTGCGAACGCCATAAGCTGCACCCTGCCCGGTTCGGCGCAGACATCAGCATCGACAAATGCCTGCCGATGGGCGGCGGGCTGGGCGGCGGTTCATCCAATGCGGCTACCGTTTTGGTCGCCCTTAATCATTTGTGGCAAAGCGGGCTGAGCGTTGATACCTTGGCCGAGCTGGGATTGCAATTAGGCGCCGACGTTCCCGTCTTTGTTCGTGGACATGCCGCCTTTGCCGAAGGTATTGGTGAACAGTTAACGCCAGCAAATCCGCCAGAGAAATGGTACTTGGTGGCACACCCCGGCGTGAGTATCGCCACGCCGTTGATTTTCGGCGATCCGGCGTTGACGCGTAATTCGCCAGTTCGTGATTTAGAAACTTTATTAAACCAGACCTTCGTCAATGATTGTGAAGCTATCGCAAGAAAACGTTTTCGTGAGGTTGAACAGCTACTTTCATGGCTGCTAGAATATGCCCCGGCGCGCCTGACTGGAACGGGGGCTTGTGTGTTTGCAGAGTTTGACACCGAGTTCGCAGCCCGTCAGGTGCTTGACCAGGCCCCGGAATGGCTAAACGGTTTCGTCGCGCGAGGCGTTAACGTCTCTCCGCTACAACGTACGCTTTCCGGGCAACTTTAGGTTTTGCCACACACCGGCTGCCATGCGGCCAGTCTGTAGCAAACTTAATTCATACACCCGTATGCATATTGTGCCTGTTGCTCTCCCTGCCTGGCAGGCGCAATATTTCTCTGGACGCAAGCCTGAGGTTCTTCTCGTGCCTGATATGAAGCTTTTTGCTGGTAACGCCATCCCGGAACTAGCACAACGTATTGCCAACCGTTTGTACACTAGCCTTGGCGACGCCGCTGTCGGTCGTTTTAGCGATGGCGAAGTCAGCGTGCAAATCAATGAAAATGTACGCGGTGGTGATATTTTCATCATCCAGTCCACCTGTGCACCCACCAATGACAACCTGATGGAACTGGTTGTGATGGTCGATGCTCTGCGTCGCGCTTCCGCGGGACGTATTACCGCCGTTATCCCCTACTTCGGCTATGCCCGTCAGGACCGTCGCGTGCGTTCCGCACGTGTGCCAATCACCGCGAAAGTCGTTGCTGACTTCCTGTCCAGCGTCGGTGTTGACCGTGTTCTGACCGTTGATCTGCACGCTGAGCAGATTCAGGGTTTCTTCGATGTTCCGGTAGATAACGTATTCGGTAGCCCGATCCTGCTGGAAGATATGCTGCAACAGAATCTGGAAAACCCGATCGTGGTTTCTCCTGATATCGGTGGCGTTGTGCGTGCGCGCGCAATCGCTAAACTGCTGAACGATACCGACATGGCGATCATCGACAAGCGCCGTCCGCGTGCCAACGTTTCTCAGGTGATGCACATCATCGGTGACGTCGCTGGTCGTGACTGTGTACTGGTTGACGATATGATCGACACTGGCGGTACGCTGTGTAAAGCGGCGGAAGCGCTGAAAGAACGTGGTGCTAAACGCGTATTCGCTTATGCCACACACCCGATCTTCTCAGGCAATGCTTACGAGAACATCAAGAACTCTGTAATTGATGAAGTGATTGTCTGCGATACCATTCCGCTGGCGGAAAACATTCGTTCACTGCCGAATGTTCGTACGTTAACGCTGTCCGGGATGTTGGCCGAAGCGATTCGTCGTATCAGCAACGAAGAATCTATTTCTGCGATGTTTGAGCATTAATCGCTGCTGATCGGGTAACCGATCGCAAACGATAATGAGGGAGCCACCTTGTAACAAGGTGGCTTTCTTATTTCTATACATGTCACTATAAAAAAACCGCCATAGCGAAGCTACAGCGGCTCTCATGTTCAATTTTCATTGACGCCTATGGTGCCTTAACGGTTATGGGTGACGTTGGCGGCGGCAACGCTTATCAAAGTGTTTAACCCACCAATAACGGTCTGCGACTTCTTCACGCCCGCTAATACGTGCTCCCACTAACCAAAATATTGCACCAGAGAAAATACCGACCAGATCAATATAAGTCATATATTCAGGGACATTCAGTTTAGGGAATTGGCTGGCGATGGAAAAACCAATTCCACCAATCATCAGAATCATACCGAGCCCCATCAACATGTTACCCAATACTGTCACGTTTTTACGTTTCATCTGCCACCTCCAGATTAATTCTGTGGATGAATCGGAGTGCCATTACCGCTTACTTTCTTATTATTGATGCAATTATAGACAATAATGTGCATGGATGATTGCGGGAGGGATCACAGATAAAAGGAATGATTAATATTTTTTTACGTTTAAACAAATAAATAGACAAAAATCCGAATAATCACATCACTGAACAAATAACATAGTATTTACAAATGACACGGTATTTACATTCCAACACCGAGATTTTGCTATCCAGCACACGGTGTGTAAACTAGCGCTTTCGTTTATCACGCTACCCTGCGTCAATTTAAGCACGCAATCTGGAATATACCGTGAGCAGCATTAAATTAATTGTCGGCCTGGCGAATCCCGGCGCTGAATATGCCGCCACCCGCCATAATGCGGGCGCCTGGTTTGTCGATCGTCTGGCGGACGCTTACCGTCAGCCGCTGAAAGAAGAAAGCAAATTTTTTGGTTACACCTCCCGCCTGAATCTGGCTGGACAAGATGTACGCCTGCTGGTCCCTACCACGTTCATGAATTTGAGTGGTAAAGCCGTCGCAGCAATGGCCACCTTCTATCGCATCCAGCCTGATGAAATTCTGGTTGCACACGATGAACTGGATTTATTACCGGGGATTGCCAAACTTAAACTGGGTGGCGGACACGGCGGCCACAACGGGCTGAAAGATATCATCAGCAAATTGGGTAACAACCCAAACTTCCATCGTTTACGCATTGGTATCGGCCATCCGGGTGATAAAAGCAAAGTTACTGGCTTTGTGCTGGGTAAACCGCCGACAAGCGAGCAGACGCTGATCGACGATGCCATTGACGAAGCCGTGCGCTGCACAGAAATTCTGATGAAAGAAGACATGATCAAAGCGATGAACCGCTTGCATGCCTTCAAAGCGGCATAATCTGGTCAGAATGCGGATGGGAGATCGAGATAAATCGCCATTCCGTGTATAATCGGCCGAAATGTTTCCATTCTGACAGGCAAAATATAGTAATTGTCTGATTAATAAGTTATTTAAGGTGATATAAACATGGGATTCAAATGCGGTATCGTTGGGCTGCCTAACGTCGGTAAATCCACTCTGTTCAATGCGTTGACCAAAGCCGGCATCGAAGCGGCCAACTTCCCGTTTTGTACCATCGAGCCAAATACTGGCGTCGTGCCGATGCCCGATCCACGTCTGGACAAACTGGCCGAAATCGTTAAGCCACAGCGTATCCTCCCTACCACCATGGAATTTGTTGATATCGCGGGTCTGGTAAAGGGCGCGTCCAAAGGTGAAGGCTTGGGTAACCAGTTCTTGACCAACATCCGTGAAACCGAAGCCATCGGTCACGTTGTCCGCTGCTTTGAAAACGACAACATCATCCATGTAAACAACAAAGTTGATCCGGCCGATGACATCGACGTCATCAATACCGAGCTGGCGTTGTCTGACCTCGATACCTGTGAGCGTGCCATTCACCGCGTGCAGAAGAGAGCCAAAGGTGGCGATAAAGATGCGAAAGCTGAACTGGCCGCGCTGGAGAAATGCTTACCGCAGTTGGAAAACGCCGGGATGCTGCGCTCACTGGATTTAAGCGATGAAGATAAAGCAGCCATCAAATACCTGAGCTTCCTGACGCTGAAGCCAACCATGTACATCGCCAACGTCAACGAAGACGGTTTTGAAAATAACCCGTACCTCGATAAAGTGCGCGAAATCGCGGCCGCTGAAGGTTCTGTCGTTGTAGCCGTCTGTGCTGCCGTTGAATCAGATATCGCGGAACTGGATGATGCCGACCGTGAAGAGTTTATGGCTGAGTTGGGTCTGGAAGAACCGGGTCTGAACCGCGTTATCCGCGCGGGCTATGAACTGCTGAACCTGCAAACCTACTTCACCGCTGGCGTGAAAGAAGTTCGCGCATGGACCATCCCTGTCGGCGCTACCGCCCCGCAGGCTGCGGGTAAAATTCACACCGACTTCGAGAAAGGCTTCATCCGCGCACAAACGATCGCCTATGAAGATTTCATCACCTACAAAGGTGAACAAGGCGCGAAAGAAGCCGGAAAAATGCGTTCAGAAGGCAAAGACTACATCGTAAAAGATGGCGACGTCATGAACTTCCTGTTTAACGTCTAAATAAACTTTGTTGTCTCATGAGGCGCCAGAATATCTCATGAAGATCAAAAAAACCCATAAAATCCACGCACTTGCGTGGATTTTTGTTTTCATGGCGTTTCATGAAGTCATTCACGAGTCATTCGCATCGTCTTTCCTTTGTCTCATCTCACTACGCGCAGCAAAAAAATGAGGCTGAGCTGAAAACTGACTGTGACTCAGGAACGTTGAAGGGAACGGGACTTATCGCCCGCCGGCGGTCACAGAGATGACTACCGTTTTTTGCACACCATCCTCAACCACCTCGATCGAAGAGGAATATGGCGTACCCAGTTTGTTGGCGCCGAGAATAGCCGGGATGTCTATACCTCGGTCAGCAAGCTCACTCATTGCAGACGCTGGCAAAAGCTGAGCAAGGATATTTACGGCGAATGTAGGAACGTCAAAACTTTTTTCCAGAGTTCCAGCAACGAATTTTTCCACGTTGATTTTTGACACAAGCTGCTCCTTGTATGGGGGAATAGGCTAACGGCTAAGTTGCAACGAAACTCACATCAGCTCGCGACATGGCGCAGACACATCCAGTTCGGATTGGTACACCCTGCTTTGAACAGCAAACAGGCCAAGCCTGGAATAGTAAAATTGTCGTGGCTATAGTCTTTGTTCTCCGCGTTATTGCGCAGGCAGGTGAGATTGAAGCCGGCATCTTGCACAAATACCGGTGAGAACCACATCACCATTGGCATCTGCATTTGCTCTTTGGGCGCAATAAGGTAAGGCGTGCCGTGTAGATAGATGCCCCGCTCTCCCAACGACTCACCATGATCGGAAAGGTGGATCATGGCTACGTCGCGTTGCCCTGAATAGCGCTGCAGCACGTCGATAGATTTACCTAGCATCCGCTCGGTGTAGACCATCTGGAAGTTCTGTGTCCGCACGGTTTCACCTACCACGGCAATCTCGAGTTTAGGCCGCTCTCCGGCAACAATCACAGGACGCGTGGCATCTTCGGCCACGGTTCGCAACAACTGCGATGTCGTGCGTTTCAGGTAGCGCTTCAGGTAGCCGTTAGTACTGCGCACAAAGTTGAAAGGTAGCACCTGATCCCTGATTTGCAGATTGTTGCGCAGCAACGAGGCGTAGTCCTTGTAGAACAGCATCGTCACCGCGGCCAGCACGGCGAATGTCACCAGGACATTGCCCAGCCACCATAGCGCGTTTTGGAAGGGATGTTCGGTCTGTTTGGTGGGCAAACAAACCATCACCGCAGCAGGTAACACACCAAGCACAAGAATGGTGAGCAGCAAGGGAATAGAAAAGTACGAGGCGAGTTCTGCCTGATTGTTCTCAAAGACGTTCTGCACCATGCCGCGATCGATCAGCACGTTATAGCTGAACATGAAGTAACTACAGCTGGCGCTGATGACAACCAAGAGTGCAAGTAGCGGCTTACGCACATACGGTAATGCCAAAACTGGCGTGAACAACAGGTTGATAAGGCAGAAAAAGAAAACCGGCAGGCTGATGAAAAACAGCAAGCAGTGTAAGCTGTTGATCTCCACGTTGGACCATAACATTTGCCACAGCCCAATATTGCCAATGGTGGTGAAGAACAGTGCGGCTACCCAAGTCAGCTGTATCGGGTTGAGCTGCAAGGATGACAGACGTTGAAACACGCGTAATCCCCAACGAGTTGAAAGTGCGCGTAGTATCAAAAAGTGTGTGTCAAGATGTTGTTAAGATTCCGGTAACCTATTTAAGACACTAATTATCTATGACCCGCCTGCTCATTATCGAAGACAACCCTGAGTTAGTTGCCAACCTGTACGAATTTTTCGAGCCACTGGGCTATGTGCTGGATGACGCACGTGATGGCGCCACTGGCCTGCGTATGGCCACGCAGAATGATTACGACGCCATTTTGTTGGATCTGATGCTGCCGCGACTGGACGGTATGACGCTGTGCCGAAAGCTCCGCCAAGAATTTCAGAATCCTGTGCCGGTGTTGATGCTGACCGCACGGGATCCGATAGATGACCGCGTGCAGGGTCTTGCGCTGGGCGCTGACGATTATCTGATAAAACCCTTTTCGCTCCAGGAACTGGACGCACGCATCAAGGCACTGGTACGCCGAGCACAGGGGCAACAGGTTCAGGGCACGTTAGTCTGGGAAGATCTACAGGTAGACACCCGCGCACCACAGGCACAGCGGCAGGGTCAGACGATCACCCTGACCCCTACTACGCATAAACTATTGCTGTGCCTGATACGATCCGCCCCTGCTGTCGTCAAAAAACAGGAGATGGAATATTTGCTCTGGGGTGACGAACCGCCTGACAGTGGCGCTTTACGCACACATATTCATGACTTGCGCCAACGAGTTGACAAAAACTTCACATCTGCGCTGATAGAAACGGTACATGGCATCGGTTTACGCCTGCATAAGCCTGAAGAGGCTGCACCGGAATAATCATACAAAGGGCAGAACAATTATCATGAAATCCATTTATCAACAGATGACGCTCAAGACGCACATTATGGTTACCTTCGTGCTGCTGATGGTGGCCGTCATGGCGTTTGTGGTTGTAGCAGATCAACTCGACTACGATGAACTGAGAGCCTATGTGATCTCAGAAAACCTGCGTAACGAGGTACTACCTCAGTTGGAAGTCGACATTGCCAAAGGCATCACTCCCACCCTACCTGAAGGCAACCTGCTCTATGATGCGCAGGCCGCGCCTGATGTCCTGCGCCAGTATGCGCCGGGTTACCACCGCATGGAAAAGCCCGATGGCTGGCACCTGTTGGTGTTTGAACTTAACGATCGGCGTTACTACCTGTTGCAGGACGGCAAGAATTACGAGTATCTGGAGTACATGATTGACGGCTTTGCGCCGCTGGTTATCCTGCTGTGCATTCTGTGTGCGTTCTGGATTGGTCGACTGACGTCGGCACGCGTTACCGCCCCCATCACACGCTTGGCCGACGTCGTGCAGCGTAAGCAAAAACCCTTCCCCTTTCAGGATGCACGTGACGAAATCGGCGTGCTCGCGCGCGCATTTGCGCAACACAGCGATGAGCTGGAGCGGTTTCTACAGCGCGAACGATGCTTTGTGAGCGATGCCAGCCATGAATTGCGCACACCGCTGGCCATCATTGGTGGTGCGGCGGAAACCATCGTGCACCAATTACCTGCCGACAGTCATCTAATGCCAAGCGCTGAACGTATCGTGCGCACTACGCAGGAAATGCAACGCCAGTTGGCTTGCCTGTTGCTGCTCTCGCGGGATCCGCAAACCTTACCGCTAACCGATGTGTCTCTGCATCCATTGTTCGAGGAATGCATCACGCGCTGCCAACCCTGGTTGGTGAAAAAACCAGTAACACTGACGCTGGATGTGCCGCAAAACACCCATCTGCACACCAATGCCGAATTGGCGCGCAGTGTGGTCTGGAACCTGCTGCGTAATGCCTGCCAATACACGGATGAAGGTGAAGTACGCATTGCACTGCATGGCACGACGTTGGTCATTTCTGACACCGGCCCGGGCCTGCCGCCCAGCATCGATCCGCAACAATTTCAGCGTTTTTTGCCTAGCGCACATCAAAGCGGTGAGGGGCTTGGTTTATCCATCGTACAACGTATTGTGGAGCATCTGGATTGGCACATGACGGTCGAAAGCTCAGAAAAAGGTTGCCGCTTTACGCTGGAAATGTGCTGCGCGGCCTAGCCAGAAATGGCGGTGTTTATCGTGCCACCGTCTTGATATCGAGCCAACGCTTAAAGCAGGTGACGTAAAAATGCAGTTGCCAGCACGCTGATGATGACGACGGGCAATAGTGAAAACCGCATTGCGGCTAGCAGCGAAATGAGTAATGCCAACTGGTCAGCGAGTGCGGTTGTCGCAAAATGAGGCGCAATGACGGTGATCAACACGCATCCGGGAGCGGCCTCTATCACGGCTTTTAAACGTGGCCCCAGCTGTCTACCATGCAGCAGCGCATAACCCGCAATGCGTGTCAGATACGTCGTTATCGCCATCAACAGGATGGTCAGTAGAGTGAGGCTCATGATGTTTTCCCGTTCATCAACAGTATCGTAAGAATGCCCGCTGCCGCGCCGACAGGAACATAAGCGGCACCAGGCACAATATGGTATGTTGTCGCAGCACAAACGAGGCTAACCAGCCACGGCAACGCGGGTAAAAGCCCCCTCCACATCCCTTTCAGCAGAACCAGAAAAACGGCCGGGAAAGCCATATCGAATCCCCATGTCGTCACATCACCGAGAATCGGCCCCACAATGACGCCCACTCCTGTTGAAATCACCCAGGCCAGCCACAGCGAAGACGCCACACCGGCATAAAATCCCATGCTGAAGCCGGAAAGCCCTTGCTGGCGACGCTTTGCTGCATCGGCGAGCCCCATCGCCCAACTTTCATCACACATAAAAAACAGCGCCAACAGAGCACGGCGCCGTGGAAGATGGGCAAGATAAGGCGCAAGCGATGCCCCCATGAGGAGATGGCGGCTGTTGACCAGCAGGCTGACGAGGACGATGGTCAACACATGCGGCGGCGATGTCCACAGTGACATTGCCGCGAACTCTGAACCGCCACCGAAATTCAGCCCTGTCATCAGCATCAGTTCCGAGACAGAGAATCCTTTCTGTGCGGCCTGCGTCCCCAGCAGCAGACCAAACGGCACAAACCCGATCATCACAGGAACAGCGGCAAAAAGCCCTCTGCTGAATTCATGAGCACAGGATCCGGGAAACGAATGTGTAAAACAGCGAAGCATAAATTCTCCTTTTTGAGAGGAGTATTATAAATTTCCGCTGTTGGAATTGGGGGGCGTATTAGTTAGTAAAATCAATGAAATTGGCATTGGATTTCACATTTTTATTATTTATTGAAATTCTTAACCAAGTGAGTTTTTCTGAATTTTGCAGCATACTGAATCATAAAAACCGCATCGGAATGATATCTGGTACTACGAATGGATGAAATTGATAGCCGTATTTTGCGTGAATTACAGAGAGATGGCCGGATCCCCAATAATATACTGGCTGACAAGGTAGGTTTATCGCCCTCGCCTTGCCTGCGGCGCGTCAAAAATCTTGAAGACAGCGGCGCCATCGATCGCTATGTGGCTATCCTGAACCCTCAGGCTGTGGGACTAAGTTTGACGCTTTTTGTTCGCATCTGGCTGGAAAGTCAGGGGGAAGAAACGGTTGAGCATTTCTGCCGCGAGGTCGCGAGGCTCCCAGAAGTGGTTGAGTGCCACCTGATGGTCGGCGACTGCGACTTTATCCTGCGCGTCGTTGCCGCCGATCTCAATGCCTATCGACAATTTCAGATCAAACATCTGGCGCGCATCAAAGGGGTACAAAGCATCAAGACTGAGCTCCCAATGCAAACCATTAAACAGACAACTGAACTCCCGGTCCGATAAAAGTACGGCGAGCGATACCAGAACAGGGAACGCTCGCGACTCTGATTTATACAGAAGACACGTTCTTACCCTGACCTGAAAACGCTGGCATGACATCCTCAATCAGTTCTTGCAAAACCTCTTTGCCGGGGCGCGTACTCGGCTTAAGGTTTAGCGTGATATGTGCAACTCCCACACTTTCCTGCTGTTTCCAGAACTCCATCAGGCTGTTACGCCCCGCCCGCATAAAGATATTGTTGAACAGACGCATGGGTTCGTTCGGATTCTCACTCAAATCAAGGAAGTTCGCGTAGCCAAATGGATGCCATGTCTGCCCATCACCCAGCACTGCCAGTTCATTCACAATGTCGCCTGATTTTTTCGGATCGACGCCGTGCCAAATCCAGGCATCAGAGTGGTTGGCCAGCCATGACATATCCTGTCGGGCGCGGCCAATGGTTATCATTGGCAGACGAGGAGCCACTGGCTTTGGTACAAGATCGATACTACCGTCAAAATTGCCGTAATACGTCGTGGAACCAGAAGGGAAACGAGTTTCGGTCAGGAGACGTACCATATCCCACGCCTCTCTAAAGCGATCGGCACGGTTAGTGAATTCGTAGCCAAAGGCGGGATATTCAACGGGGCGATCGCCGCTCGACATACCAAGAATCAGGCGTCCTTGCGATAAGCGATCCACACTCGCCGCTTGTTTGGCGATCAGGACGGGGTTCCGTAACGGGGAGACGATGCCTGCCGTACCCAGCGCGATATTTTTGGTCACGGCAGCAAGATAGCCGAGATTCACCATTGGATCGTAAATCTGCCCGACATCACCAAAGTTAGGATCGTAAAAAGGAACATCTCTCAGCCACAGCGCGGAAATACCGCCTTCATCAGCCATCTGCGCCAATTCACGATGATCATCCATATCCGGCATAGGCCCATCAGGATATCCCTTAAACGGCGCAATTAAACCAAACGTCAATTTTCCCGGCTGAAAGACACGTTTGAATGCAGTATGTTGCTGAAGGTGAGCTGGCAATATTAATTGGGTCATAGAAATACCTGCTAAATCATTCAATAAAGTTTGTAGTAATACAATAAAGCAATTATTGGGGAATGTGCTTCCCTGGTGATGGGACGTATTTACTCGCTGAATATGTTGCTATTTCCCCAGTAAGAAATGCTAGATGAACGGCACACTCTCTGATAAAAAAGCCCGCTTAATACAAGAGCGGGCTTTTATTCTAATTAGCAATCAGAGATACGTTACATTATCAATCTGTCGAGCAGCATCATCCTTCAGTCCTGCTATTTCAAATCCAGGCATATCGCGGATAAATTCAAGGAACGGTGGTTTAATCCCTAAATCATCCAGATCGGCAATATGCAGTTGATAGCGAATCGCCTCTTCATGCCCGGAAATCACCTTCTCCACCCAATTAGGTTCAATAATGAGCTGGTGGCCCAGCGCAACGAAATCAATGTCCTGCTGCATCACTTCTTCAGCCTGTTCAGGCGTTCTGATATTGCCGACAGCAATAATCGGTTTGCTATAGCTTTCTTTTTTGAGCTGGGTAATGATCGGCGCGGTATTGTGTTTATCTCGCATCGATGAACGCCATACCGATCCCAGAGAAACATGGATGTAATCGATATCGGTTTGCTGTAGTTTTCCCACGAAATACTTCGTATCGTCCAGAGTGATTCCGGGTTCCTCAATCTCTTCCGGTGATAAACGATACCCTACGATAAACGAAGGTGAAGCATATTTATTTTTTACTTTCATCACTTCATCAATGACTGCCAGCGGGAGATGTAATCTTTTATCGAGGCTTCCGCCCCATTCATCAGTACGACGGTTGGAATGCGGAGAGACAAACTGCTGCAATAAATAAGTATTGGCGCCATGCAGCTCAATACCATCAAACCCTGCCTCAATTGCCCTTCTGGTCGTCTGTGCAAAATCCTTGATTAAGCTGACAACTTCAGTTGCGCTGAGCTCGCGCGGCGTTTCAGCCCCATTTCGTGGTGCAGCGACGGCGCTTGCGCTAACCGGCTGCAATCCTCGGGTGATAAATGAATTCGTCATTCTGCCTGCGCTAAAAACCTGCAGAATCGCTTTTGCCCCACGAGATTTAATCGCGTGAGCCAGTTTTGCCAGCCCAGGAATTTTGCTGTCATCTTCAACGCCTAATTGCCCTTCAAATCCTTTACCTTCTTTATTAATATAAGCAACCGGCGTAATAAATAACCCCACGCCTCCCGCACGTTGTTGCATATAATTAATTTCTTCCAATGTTACTGTGCCATCTTCAAAAGACATTTGTTCTGTCATTGGCGGAAGTACAACGCGATTTTTAATCACAACGCCATTAGGAAGCGTAATAGGTTTAAGAAAACGATAGTCCTTCATTCTTTCTCCAAAATGATGAATATTACTCGACATGATTTTTTAGTTATTTTCATTCTAGAGGAAAGATTCGGGAATGTGCTTCCCATAACCAGGGAATGGCGGGAGCAAATAAGGCATCAATAGCATATATGGTATTGATGCCATAACATTCAAAAACAATAGCGGAGTAAATTTAACTTACCTTTTCCATGGCACGCCGTTGTTTTGCCAATCCTCGGCAATCAGGTCCACAAATCCCCTGATTCTTGGCGACAGATGCCGTTTACTTGGGTAGATGATCCTTACTGGCTCAGGTTCCACCCGAAACTCGGTTAAAACAGCAACCAAGTCACCCGCTTCAAGCGCCCGAAAAGCAAGATAGTCGGGCAACTGAATAATGCCAAACCCCGAAATGGCGGAAGACAACATCGCTTCCGAACTATCAATGTCCATCCGGCCTGGACCGTCATAAATGAAATCCCCGGTTGGAGTCATATAGCGCCAGTTTCGGCGCTTCTCGGCGCTACGGAAGAAAATGGTGTCGTGCTGATTTAGCGTTTCCGGGGTTGTTGGCGTGCCGCGTCGGGCAAGGTATTCGGGTGATGCGCAGGTGACCATATGCTGTGTCGCGATCGTTCTTGTGAGTATGCGTGAATCGTCCCTCGGCTCCCCAATGCGAATAGCAATATCAAACCCCTCCTCAATAAGATCGACATAGCGATCGGTGAAAACAATATCCGCCCTCAGCTCCGGCCATTGCTTCAAAAAGCGGTCGATAATTGGGAGTATGTGTCTTTGCCCCAAAGAAAGCGGCGCGGTTAATCGTAACGTCCCCGTGGGCTTTTCACGCCTGAGCGCCATCGTTGCATCTACGTCCTCTAAATCCTCAAGAATTTGCTTGCAACGCTCATACATGATTCGCCCTTCTTCAGTAAGACTGAGCTGGCGAGTCGTCCGGTTGAGTAACCTGACACCTAACTGAGATTCAAGGCGGGTTATGCTTTTTCCAATCGCTGAACGGGATAAACCCACGCTACCGGCCGCACGCGTGTAGCTCCCTGAGTCAACCGCAGCCACGAAAGCCGCTATATCACCGATACGGTTCAGTTCCATCATTTCACTCTCTGCGCGGAAGACGGTGCATCCTGGAATATGGGAAGCACTTTCCCCAAATTATCGATTGTTACTCATGGTTGGTCATCATCGCCGAAAACCACACCTGAAACCGTCTCAATTACCCCTGCAACACGGAATAGGTTCCCCCGGTTTTAGTCGGAGGAACCTATCAGGGACAGGAGAAGTCTTCTGTCCCTGATAGATTAGCCTTTCTCTCGCGCTATTTAGGCATTCCACCACTGGCTAAACGTCTGCTGCGGGTTATCAACCTGAACGCGTTCACCAATACGGGGCGTCATCAGCCTCCAGTCCTGATCTTGGCTAGCCTGAGAAATACGCTCCAGCGGATCGTTCCAGCTGTGGTGCGCCAGCTTAAATTTGCTGTTATGGCTCGGTAGTACCGCTTTAGCCTGCAAATCACTGGCCGCCAGTGCGCTCTCTTCCGGCGTCATGTGAACGTAGGGCCAGTCGCGATCGTATTGTCCGCACTCCAATATCGCGATGTCGAACCCGCCCAGACGCGCGGCAATCTCTTTGTAGTGTGCGCCATAGCCGCTGTCCCCACCGAGATACAGACGATGCTGTGGCGTGATCAGCGCAAACGAGCCCCACAGCGTTTGATTGTGCTTGAGGAGTCGGCCGGAAAAATGCTGTGTCGGAAGCACATGGATTTCCACCCCGTTCTCTTTCAGGCTACTGAACCAGCCTCCTTCCGTAATGTCTTTCTGCGGGAAGCCCCATTTTACAAAGTAGGAGCCCACACCGATTGGCGTGACGATGCGGCGGATTTTCCCGCGTAGCGCGTTCAGCGTAGGGTAATCCAGATGATCCCAGTGATCGTGAGTAATCAGCAGGTAATCGATGGGGGGAACATCATCCGGTGAATACACATTGCTGCCCTTGAAGGCGACATTGGTACGCGGCACTGGCGAAGCGTTGTCGCTAAATACGGGATCCAGCAAGAAGGTTTTTCCTTCCAGTTGAATAAAGTAGCTGGAATGCCCCATCCAGATGATGACGTTATCCGTTTTACTTAACTGATGCAGATCGGTTTTTTCCGAGGGCAGTTGAGTATCTGGTAATGCGCCAGCGTCTTTCTCGAAAAGAAAGCGGTACAGCAGCGCGAACCGGTTCTGGCTCCCTACCGTCGGGCGAGCAACCGGGTTGTGAAACGCGCCATCGCGAAAGAGTGGGTTTTCCGGCTGGGGTTCTACCTCTGGTGATACATACTGCGGCTGCTTTAACCAGCCGTAAACGGCGACTGCAATTACAGCCAAAACGAGTAACAAAAGCATAGCGTTTATCCGGTGTTGTTTCGTAATGAAGTCGTTTCGTGGTGAATACGGTTTCGTAATGATACGGTCAGGGATCGACTTTCTGGCACCGGCAGTTATGCACGAACGCCAGGAATCTGGCAAGGGCGTATCAGGGGATTTTTGGTGCAAAAAAAGCGAAGGCGCACTCGCCTTCGCTCTTGGGTTCTGATGAGAAACAGTGACAGTCTGTCACCGATGGTGCCCGTTCAGGTGCATCAGGCGTGTATTATTTTTTAAGCGCCAGCAGCGTTTTTCCCATCCCGATAACGAATTCATTCTGCTGCCCGATGACCTTATGCAGCCCGGCTTCATCCTGAATATTATCGACCGTATTAATGGCCTGTACTTCCAGCACGCGTCCTTTAATCAGCGTTGAACACAGCGAATGCATAACCTTGTTATTCAGAATCGTTTGTAAGCAGCGGAAAGGCGTCGCATCGTCAATATTTCCCGCACGCTGATCCGGTTTGATGCGTTGGCGCAGCATCTCTTTTTCCGTGCTGGCGATTACCGCATCCAGATCGCTGGGCGTCGAAGCAATGGGAATCGTGCCCTTGCTGTTTGGCGGTAGCATATACAGTGAAACCAGCGCCTTATTGCCTGTCGTAGGATCGATATATTCGGTCTGCACCATGTGGTTTGCCGCATCGACCACTTTTTCTCTCTGAATCATGTTCAGCAGTTGCGCAGGTAATGCATCGGTCAGATCCTGCGTGGTATAGCCGACGAACAAATCTGGATCTTTTGTCTCTGCGACACCGTACAACGGCAGCGCCAGTAACAGGCCCACAATCCCTTTCTTTATCACACTGATTTTCATTATATTCCTCGACGATTCATTGTGTGCATTCCCCTATCCCACCACGCGTTATTCTTCGCACGTTGACGTGGATAACCCTGGCTTTTTTACCACGTTTACGCGCAGCAACGCATTCTACAACTACAGGAAAGAATAGCATTTTTTATACAAAAACTTGTTGTCGGGGGATTCCTTCGCTAGAATCGCGCCGTTTACTCACCCCAATGTGTCATTTGGAGCCCCAAAGTGCCCTGTACGTCAGCCTCCCACTAACCGCCGACGACTGCATTAAGCAGCCTCGATTCGGCGCAGTCTGCGCCAGCGTTGGCTGCGGTACGAGTTCCCTTCTTTCCCCGCTATTGTGCGGAGCAGAGAACGAATCTTCCGCTTCCTCCCCCGCGACTCTGACCTCTGGAATGCCAGCGGCCAGCTATTGACTCGCGCCAGAACACGTTCGTCGGCCCTCTTTTTTACCTTAGATGGGCCTGGCTGCGCCAATAACGCAGCAGGCGAAAAACATGTATTTACATTCAATACCGTTATTAAAGTATCCGCGTACCCCTCATCTGGAAGGTTCGCGTTTACAGTCCGGCGATGATGCGTCGGACCAAATTGCACTGAAAGCGCTGGCAGGCCGTTACGTCGTGATCGAAGAAAAGATCGACGGCGCGAACAGTGGCGTGTCCTTCAATGAAACAGCGGAACTTCTGCTCCAGTCGCGCGGCCATTATCTGGCTGGCGGCTCGCGGGAACGGCAGTTCAACCAGTTCAAGCTCTGGGCTACCGCGCACGAAATGCGTTTTCTTGAGCTACTGGAAGACCGTTTCGTGATGTACGGCGAATGGGCTTACAGCAAGCATTCCGTGTTTTATGACCGTCTGCCGCACTACTTTCACGAATTTGATATTTACGATCGTCGTGACGGCATTTTTTTATCGACGGCACGCCGACACGCGATGCTGGCCGGTTCGCCCGTGTTATCCGTTCCGGTACTTTACGCCGGGGAAATGCCAACGAATCCGGCGTTGCTGTGGAAGCTGGTGTTCCGCTCGCTGGCGAAAAGTCCGAGCTGGAAGACCGCGTTTGAATCCACCGTGCAGCGTGAAGGTTTGCCGCTCGCGCTGTGCTGGCAGCAAACCGATAAATCGGACCGTTCGGAAGGCCTGTATCTGAAGGTGGAAGATGATGAACAGGTACTGGCGCGCTACAAACTGGTACGCCATGACTTCATCCAAACCATTCTGGACAGCGGCTCGCATCATTCCCGACGTCCTATTTTGCCGAACCAACTGGCTGAAGGCGTTGATCTGTACGCGCCCTGTCCAACCGTATCCTGGGAAATGCTGGGGCTGAATACGCTGCGTTCTTTGGACGCGCTCGCCGCCGCCATGCCCGATAAGTAAGGAGTATGATTATCATGGATTGGAATACCATTAGGGGATTAGTCCCCGCCTCTGGCGCACAGCCAGATTTTGCTGATTGTCTGGACGTGTTTCCGGTGCTTCAACGGGCCAAAGATACGCCGCAGGAGCCGCGCTATCATGGCGAAGGCGATGTCTGGACACACACCATCATGGTTGTCGAGTCGCTATTGCAGCTTCCCGATTACCAGACTGCCACACGCGAGCAGCAGGAAATCTTGTTTTTTGCCGCGTTGCTGCATGACGTTGCAAAATACCGTACGACGGTGATTGACCCGGTAACGGGTCAGATTGGTCAGCCGGGGCATTCACGCAAAGGCGCCATCGATGCTCGGGTGCTGCTGTGGGATGCCGGCGTTCCGTTTGCAATTCGGGAAGCGATTTGCCGCTTAATTTCGGTGCATCAGGTGCCGTTTTACTGCCTTGAGGATGAGCGGCGTCGGATGTCGTCACTCTTTACGATTCGCGAATTATCGTGGCAGTTAAGCATTCCGCTGCTGGCAACGCTGGCGGAAGCCGATATGCGTGGGCGCATCTGTCAGGATCAAGCGCGTGTGCTCGACAGTATTGAGCTGTTCCGCGAGCTGGCGCGGGAAGAAGGCTGTTACGGCCAGCCGAGATCGTTTGTCGATGCCCACACGCGCCTAAGCTATTTTCGCGGAGCCGATGTGCATCCAGACTATCCGCTGTTTCAGGAGCCGGGTTCGAAAGTCACCGTGATGTGCGGTTTACCCGCTGCGGGAAAAGACACCTGGGTGCGCGCACATCGGCGCGATTTACCTGTGGTTTCTTTCGACGATGCGCGAACCGAGCTCGGGCTGAAACACGGTGAGAATGAAGGAAAAGCGGTGCATTGGGCGACCGACAAAGCACGCTCACTGCTGCGAACGCATGAACCGTTCGTGTGGAATGCCACGCATCTGAGCCAGCAAATGCGCACCCGCACGTTGGATCTGTGCTACGCCTACGGCGCAGAAGTGGAGATCGTCTATCTGGAGCGTCCGCGTCAGGAATTACTGCGTCGCAACGGTAAACGGGACACCACATTGAGCAATAAAACGCTGCAAGGTATGCTGACGAAATGGGAGCTTCCCGCACCGACGGAAGCGCATGCGGTTAGCTATGAAAGCTAACGCAGCCGCAACGCACTCCAGCGCGGAAGCGTGGTAAACGGGATCTCGTATTCCGTGATACCGTTTCTTTCTGCACCAAAATACTGTTTTTCATAGATCAATTTATCGTCCTCGAAACGCACGGGGACGATAAATCCCCCCGCGGCCTGAGAAATCTGGCATTGCCTTTCTTCGAGCACATCAATGCAGAGTAACGCCGTTTGTGGGCCGTCACGTTCCACCGTGGAGAGCCACTCTTGCACTGCCAGATAACGTGAATCCGGCGACCACAGTATGTCCTTGCCGAAAACGCGATCTTCGAGGGCTTTCCCGTCGATGGATAGCGAAAAATAAGGCGGACCAAACCGAATTTCACCGATACAAATCAGTACCGCGTTGTGTTGTTGATCGAATGAGGACAGTTTGTGCAGCATAGGAAAAGATTCCGAATCAATCTGAGGTTATCTCAATCAGATTACCATCAGGGTCGCTGACGATCGCTTCGTAAAATCCGTCCCCTGTCATTCGCGGTGGGGCAACCAAAATCCCGCGTTCTGCCGCTTTGCTGGCTAATGCCTCGACATCCGCCTTGCTCCCGACTGAAATCGCGACGTGCGCCCAGCCGCAGCCTTCTTTATTGGTTAACGCTTCTGCCAACACCGGCAGCGTCATCAGCTCAATAGAGGCGCCTTCACTCAGTTGAACGAAATGTGATTCAAAACCGGGGCGATTTCGACTCACATATTTCTCCCCTACCTGCGCGGCGAAGAACTCTTGCCAAAATGCCGCCTGAGCGGCCAGATCGGCCGTCCATAACGCAACGTGTGCCACTTTCATCATGATTCCTTCTTAACCGTTGTCTTTCATATCATCGGGGTAAGTTATACAAAACGACGGCTATGACCGCGTTCCGTTCAGAATGGCTAACACCTGTTGGTGCAGCGCTGGGTTACCAGTCGCGACAACCGTGCCGCCCGCCTCCGCTCGCTGCCCGTTGAGATCGGTGATAATACCGCCCGCCTGCTCAATAATCGGAATCAACGCGACAATGTCGTAGGGCTGCAATGCAAATTCCACGCAGATGTCAATCTGGCCTGCTGCCAGCATTGCCATGGCGTAACATTCTCCGCCATAGCGTGTCATCAGCGTGCTTTCGGCTAGTTCTGCGAAGTGAATCGCCGGATGCATAGTCAGCGCTTCCGGAGCGGTAGTGTGAAGAATGGCCTGTTCGAGCAACACGCCTTTACGCGTGCTTAAACGCATTTCTCCATGCCGGTCACTACGCCAGGCCTGTGAACCATCGGCCCAGAAGCACTCCCCGGTAAACGGCTGGCTCATCATCCCCATCACGGCACGTTCATGATGCAGTAGGCCGATAAGCGTTCCCCACACCGGTAATCCGCATAAGAAAGGTCGGGTACCATCAACCGGATCCAAAACCCAACGCACCGGGCCTTCCCCGCTCAGGCCAAATTCTTCACCCATAATCGCGTGATTGGGATAATGGCGAGTAATGTGCTCGCGGATGACCCGCTCAGCCTACCGATCGGCCTCCGTGACCGGATCAAAGCGGAACCCTTCTTTTGGTTTCGTCTCAATTTGGTTTGCGGTAAGGGAACGAAAACGCGGTAACGTTTCCTGACTGGCCAGCGTGGCGAGTTCGTGGAAAAAGGCAATGTCGGGAAGTAACTGACTCATGGTGCTTTACCTTCCTATCGCATTAGTATGACGGTGCCGGTAGGCATTGGAGAGAATTAGTGACAATGCTCATTAATGCTTGATTATGAGTTATTTTCGTAATCACATAGCTCGATTATGCACAAAGCAGTTAGCAACCACAATTCACATTCTTCTTATCTGGATAAAAAAAAGCCCCCAAACGTCTCCGTCAGGGGGCTAGAGTAAGAGTCGCCAGGCGACCTTATTGCCTTTAGCTCAGGTCAGCACCGTTGCTGGCAATCACCTTCTTATACCAGTAGAACGATTTCTTTTTCTTTCTGGCTAGTGTGCCTTCGCCTTGGTCGTCGCGATCGACATAGATGAAGCCATAGCGTTTGCTCATTTCACCGGTAGAGGCGGAGACCAGATCGATGCAGCCCCATGAGGTATAGCCGATAACCGGAATACCGTCACCAATGGCGTCCGCCATCGCACTGATGTGCTCACGCAGGTAGCTGATGCGATAGTCATCATCAATCTCGCCCTGCGCGTTAATCTCATCCTTCGCGCCCAGCCCGTTTTCGACCAAAAACAGCGGTTTCTGATAGCGGTCATACATCATGTTCATGGTAATGCGCAGGCCCAGCGGGTCAATTCCCCAACCCCACTCACTTGCCTTGATGTGCGGGTTCTTCAGCGATTTAACGATGTTCGCCGCGCTGCTGTTGTGCTCGTTCATATCCGCCGAAGCGCAGCGGGAGGCGTAATAGCTGAAGGACACAAAATCCACCGTGTTCTTGAGAATCTCATCATCGCCCGGCTCTGACGCAATCGTGATGCCCTTCTCTTTAAACAACCGGCCGGTATACGCCGGATAGGTGCCGCGCGCCTGCACGTCGATAAAGAACAGGTTCTCACGATCTTTATTCAGCGCCGCCCAGACATCTTCCGGCTTGCACGACCACGGATAGAAATTGCCACCGGCCAGCATACAGCCGACCTGATTTTCCGGGTTAACCTCATGCGCAATCTTCGTCGCCAACGCGCTCGCCACCAGTTCATGGTGCGCGGCCTGATATTTCACCTGCTCCTGATTTTCCCCTTCGGCAAAGACCAGCCCCGCGCCAGAAAACGGGCTATGCAGCAATATATTGATTTCATTGAACGTCAGCCAGTATTTCACCAGCCCGTCAAAGGCTTCAAAACAGGTTCGGGCGTAACGAGCAAAGAACTCCACCATTTTCCGGTTACGCCATGAACCATACTCGGTGACCAGATGCATCGGCACATCAAAATGGCACAGCGTCACCAGCGGTTCGATGTTGTACTTCTTGCACTCGGCAAACACATCGCGATAAAAGGCGATGCCATCCGCGTTGGGCGTCAGCTCATCGCCGTTCGGATAGAGTCGGCTCCAGGCGATGGAGGTACGGAACACCGTGAACCCCATTTCCGCCATCAACGCGATATCTTCCTTATAGCGATGATAGAAATCGATCGCCTGATGACTGGGATAAAACTCATCCTCGCGCAGCGCGAAACGCGGTTCTTGCCCCAGTTTCACCGGCAGACGATTCACGCCGTGGGGAATCATATCTACCGTCGTCAGCCCTTTACCGCCTTCAAGGTACGCGCCTTCTGCCTGATTGGCCGCAATCGCGCCCCCCCATAAAAACCCATTGGGAAATGTTGATGCAGACATACGCTCTTCTCCTTCGTATTAGTGCTTCACTTAATTCGTATTCGTTGCGTGCTGCGGTGCGGAAACCGCATCACCCTGTACGTGTTTCTCTTCCGGTTTTTCTTCTACCGGAATGTCTTCAAAGCCCAGCAGTAAGGTGACGAAGAAGGAAATCACGACAGACAGAATCATGACGCCGAATACCCAGGCAATGCTCATTGGGTTGGCAGGATCGAAGAACTGTACGCTGGTAAACAGCCCCGGCGACGCCATTGAATGGCTGGCCAGCCCGCCGATACCGGCAACGGCGCCACAGATAAAGCCGGTAATTAAACAGGCGATCAGTGGACGCTTCAGGCGCAAAGCCACGCCGTACAGCGCAGGTTCAGAGATCCCGGCAACAATCGCCGATGCCGCCGCTGCCAGCGCGGTCTGGCGCAGTTCCGGGTTTTTGGTACGCCAGGCGACTGCCAGTGAAGACCCGCCAAGCGACAGGTTCGCACCGATTTCAGACGGCATCACCATGCCTTCTTTACCGGTTTCGGCGATGGTCTGAATAATGGTCGGGGTAAACACGCGGTGCATACCGGTCATTACCAGCAGCGGCCAGATGGCGCCCATGATGGCAACGGACAGCCAACCCAGATAGTCATGCACGGTGTACACCACCGCAGAAATACCGCTACCGATCCAGATCCCAATCGGGCCGATCAGCATGATGGCAATCGGAGAGGCAATCAGCACGATTAACATCGGCTTCAGGAAGTTCTTGGTCACCGCCGGCGTAATGCGGTCTACCCATTTTTCAATGTAAGACAGAATCCAGGTCATGCACAGCGCCGGAATCACGGTGTAGGTGTACTTCACCGCTGTGACGGACAGCCCCATAAACACCACCTGCTGACCCTGCGCCGCTTTTGCCATCAGATCGATAAACGTCGGATGAACCAGCACCCCGGCGATAGCAATCGCCAGCGACATGTTGGTTTTGAATTTGACCGCCGCAGACGCCGCCACCATGATCGGCAGGAAGAAGAATGCACCATCGCCAATCACGTTCAGAATCGTCAGCGTGGAAGATCCCTTCTCAAATATGCCGGTCATATCCAGAATCATGGCGAGCAGTTTCACCATTGAACCGCCGATAATCGCTGGAATGAGCGGTGACATCGTACCAATCAGTGCATCCAGAATGCCCGCGCCGATGCGTCGCAGCGTAATTTTATTGTTCACCGGTACTGCTTTTTCCGCCGCCGCGCCTTCCGGCAACAGCTTCACCACCTCGGCATAGGCCTGAGAAACGGTATTGCCGATGATGACCTGGCACTGGTTATCGTTTTTCACGACACCCAACACGCCGCTTATTGCCTTCAGCTCGGCCAAATTCGCTGCATCATTATCTTTAAGCACAAAGCGCAGACGGGTCATACAGTGGGTCACGGCAGCGATGTTATCAGCACCACCGATGGCATCGACGATCGAACGGGATACAGCCGCATAATTCTTTGACATGGATAGACAATCTCTCGTAATCGCGCGCGCTCCCCAGGTTCAACAAACGACTTAACGCGTCCGAAACGGGGATATTACTTGATGCACGCACATTTATTATTCAATTTCATACAGTTATGAAAGTATTCATGCCGGTATCCCTGCTCCATGCAACGTGATGAAACGCCGATGGGTAACCGGTTCCACATGATAGTGTTTATATATGAACTACATTTCAATAGATTTGTTATGAATATTTTACTTATGTGATAACGATCGTCATGAATAGTGTGTTACTCCCTCGATCGCTTCGGTTTTGCACTCATCACCCTGCTACCGGTCCAAAATGTGTAAAATGATGGAAGTACTCAACGTCTCAGGATGTCCCATGTCGACAATGCAGGAAGTGGCGAAGAAAGCAGGCGTATCGAAAGCGACGGTGTCGCGCGTGCTATCGGGCAAAGGCTATACCAGTGAAGAAACCAAAACGCTGGTCTATCAGGCCATTGAGGAGACGGGATATCGACCAAATTTACTGGCGCGGAATCTGGCGAGCAGCAAATCAGCCTGCATCGGTTTGGTGGTAACCAACACGCTCTATAACGGCAGCTATTTTAACGAACTGCTATCACAGGCCGCCAAGAAGCTGGAAGACAACGGACGTCAGTTGATTCTGGTCGATGGCAAACACAGCGCCGATGAAGAGCGCGCCGCGATTCAGTTCCTACTGGGTTTACGCTGTGATGCGATTATCATCTACCCGCGTTTTCTCACCGTGGATGAAATGGATGAGATCATTGAGCAGCATAAACAGCCGATCATGGTGGTCAACCGTAAACTGCGTAAGCACCAGAGCCACTGCATCTGCTGCGATCACAAGGGTTCCAGCTATAACGCCACGCAGCATCTGATCGCACGCGGCCATAGAGAGATTGCTTTCATCACCGGTTCGCTGGATTCGCCGACCGCTATCGAACGCCTTTCCGGCTATAAAGACGCCCTGACGGCGGCCAATATCGCGGTACGGGATGAACTGATTGTGAAAGGGAAATGGACGCCGCGCAGCGGTTCGCTCGCCATTACCACCCTGCGCGATAATCGGGTGTCGTTCAGCGCCGTTCTCGCCAGCAATGACGATATGGCGATTGGCGCGATAAAAGCGTTGGATGACGCCGGCGTTGCCGTACCGCACGACGTTTCTGTCGTCGGGTTCGACGATATTCCCACCGCCCCATTTTTAAAGCCGTCACTCTCCAGCGTCAAAGATCCGGTGAGCGATATGATCAACGAAGTGATTAACCGCCTGATCGCGATGCTGGACGGCGGCTATTTCTCGAAAGACAATCTGTTCTTGTCCGAACTTCGGGTCAGAGATTCCATTCAGAACGGGCCGTATTGTAACCAACCCGTCTGAATGCGATGCGGGGTCGTTTCAGACCCCATTTAACATCGAATGTCCCTTTCAGCAGTTAAGTCCGCTCTTCACAGCAACAGGCTTAGAATTGCCACTGCACGCCCACGCTGTAGCGCGTTTGATCGCCATCCCGATGACCGAAATGGCTGCCGACTTCGGAATACAGATTCAGATTTTCTGCCGCAAGCCACTGTACGCCGACCGTTGCCCGACCGAAGTTCTTATCCTGTTCACCCACCGCCACGCGGCGGTTTGCGCCATCGACACGATCTTTCACCGTAAAGCTGGAATCGAGCCCATCAGCCAATTCTCGCACCCACGCCACCGTAGCATAAGGTTGCAGCGACGTTTTGTTGCTGAATTCCACCTTACCGCGCACGCGCCAGCCCAGACTGGCTTCCAGCGAATCTACATCCTGTTTTTCATACCGCACACCAGTCCGCAGGTTGCCTTTATCATCAAACGCATTGATGCGGTAACGTGCGTAATCCAGCCCGACAACCGGACCGGTACGCAGTTCGCTGAGCGGAAAATCATAGCCGCCGGTTACGCGGGCACCGACAAATTGCGCTTCGGTATTGCCATCCAACGTGTTGTCCAACAGCACCGGACCGCCCGCAGATTGCAGATACACCGAGCGGCGTGACGAAATGGCCGCCCGACCCGCGGTCACTTCGCTACCCAACCAGGCGGGTCCCCCTTGATTCAACAAACCGTAGACGCCAGCTTGCCAGGTATCGCTTTCAATATGTCCATTACGCTCAAGCTTATCCTTGCTACGCAGCAGGCTCAGACTGCCGCCAATAGTGACACTGTCACTTAGTTGATAATCAACCAGTGCATAGGCCATCGCCTGACGGGAACGCTGCTGCGGTGCGCGGTCAAAGCCATTTGATGGAATCACATCGCCTTCAACCCCGACTGCCGTATCCAGCGTACCGGTGCTACGAGCGGTATTTTGCAACAGCAGCCAGCGCTGATTATGCAAATCGCTCAGCGACTGGCGCTGACGTTTCAGGCTTTCTTCCATTGCCTGTTGCATTGCGGCAGCAGAATACGCCGAATGCAGCAAGTCGGTATTGGAGATTTCCAGCAGCAGTCGCGTCACCAACCGCGAAACGTCTCTCAGGCGCTGGTCAATACGTTCCTGACCCAGCACGCTGGTCAGAAAGGCTTCGTTATCGACTGCGGGGTTATGCCACGTCGAGCCCCCCGGCACCGCAGGGTTCGTGGTTTGCTCATAGCCGTCCTGATCGCCAATATCCCAGTTGGTCGCTTCCATATAGAGCACGGGAATATCAAACGCTTCATTGAAGCTATCGCCGTCGCTGCAACAGCCGGTTCCTGCCGGATAACTCGCATTCAGCCCCGGATTGGTGAACAGTTCGATGCCCAGTTCGTTCGCAATACGCAGCGTCTGTTGGCGCAGGCTGGCCAGCGCAGGATTCGCCACGCTGTTATCGCCGGCGTGTGCGTAGAGTTTGTCACCGGTAATCATACTGTCCATGTTAATCATGGCCGTGAGGCCGCCCGCGGTTCCCTGAGCGATCAACTCATTAACCATCGCGCGCGAACCGCGCAGCCCTTCTTCTTCCGCACCAAAGGCTGCAAAGACCAGCGTTTTTTCCGTCTGAATACCGCTAAAATTACGCGCTACTTCTGTCAGGATCGATGCGCCGGACGCATTATCATCCAGCCCTTGCAGCGTCGGCCGCCCAAAGAAGGTATCAAAGTGCGCACCGGTAATAATGTATTCGCTGCTCAGCCCGGTATTATAGGCCAGCACGTTTTGTGACGAACGTGTCGTACCGCCTGCCGTCCAGGAGAAATCCTGTCTGACGGTGGTATAACCGGGTGACATACGCTGCGTCATCCAGTCTGCCGCACCGGCAAAATTTGCCGTACCGCGATAGCGCCCCGGATAATCATTAATGAGCGTATCTACGGTCTCGCGCGCATAATCACCGTAATCATAAGCCCATGCGGGTACACATAAACACGCCATCCCCACCGCAACTGCGACTTGCTTGAACATGAACACCACTCCCTTTTCTCGTTATAGATCGAATCTTGTCGCTATCAACATTGGTCATTCTTAACAGCGTTACCAGAGGTGACCTTATCCAGGTCATGTCTTTGTTAAAGAAAGGAAAATAGCAGCAATATTCATTCCAACGCTATGGGGTAGAAGAAAATGTGATGAAATATGTCAAAATGCGGCAAATCGAAAGGAAATCATCAGAATTGTGTAATTCTGATTAATCATAGGGTTAAGCATGGATTACATCGGGAACGAGCAATTGCATAGCGGGGAAGAAAAAAGGATGGAAACGCGACAGGGTGGGTGAAAATATCCGCAGGAAGGTGTGTTTTGAAAATAATGCGAAAGCAATGAGGGCAACCTACGCACCGAAAACGATCGTTTACAGCACGCGATTGCCCATTTTTATCCGTCTGATACTGTCTTAAACGTAAACGTTAAGCTGGTTATTTTCCGTTGGGCGATTAACCCCATCGGCTATCGGTGGCTTAAAAACCGACGCGCTATTGTCGTACGTCGTCCGGGTTCGGGTAGAAGCATCAGGGTGAGGATAACCAGACAGCTGCGACGAGCGGGAAATGCCCTGAACATGATCAGGTTTGTCCGGCATGGCGTAATATGACACTGGAGAAACAAGGTTGAGACCAATCATTTTTCTTCCCCCTCTTCATCTCATCTGTCAGTAAAACTTATCTTGCTTACTACTGAGTATAGAACAATCAAGCAGGGGGAATATGTAAGGTTTTGTCTGAAAAAACACCGCTAGTGCGCCACTGACGAAGGGAAAGAGAAGACAAATAATCAGCACTATTTTTTATTTATTATCAGATGTTTATTTATTCTTCTCCCACGCACGCAGCCGCCCTGCCGCATTTTTATAAGGTGAGGCGGTGTTGAATTGAATCATCCGACCGCGCGTCCACTTACCGTACCAACATTCACCGTAAAGCTGAGCGTCGGTATAACGTTCAACCAGCGCGATGAGTTCCCGTTTATTCGCGACAAGCAACGCGACCAGTTCAGGCCACTCTGTGATGTGGGCGAAGTCTTGATAGAACTTTTGCGCCAGTAAACCAAGCTGATTCCACTGGTAGCCCGTCTCTGGGAAATCGATGGGATTACCCTGCTCTTCCTGCTGATGCCATTTCAGCACCAGATTGCCCCAGCCCAGCAAATACGCCACCAGATTTGCCGCGCTCATCTGCGTTCCCTGCGCATGTCCTGCCATTTCCAGCGAGAAGGCGCGATCGGCGGGAACGGCCTCGATTCGCTTCATTAACAGCGCAAACTGACTGTTGATTGCCTTGATCAAGGCCTCCTTGCTTTCCGGTACCGCCATCATCTCCCCCGACTATTCTGCTATCCCCGTCATACTTCAAGTTGCATGTGCGTTGGCTGCGTTACTCGCTCCACTTGCGTGGACCTCGCCCCGTTGGGGCCGCTGCAAGCAGCGTTCAAATCTGCCTTTGGCTGATTTGTCAGTCACCCGAATCACTTACCAGTGTAAGCTCATCGGGATTCCCTCACTTGCCGCCTGCCTGAAACTCGAATTATTTAGGGTATATGTACGGAATCAGGTTACTGATCAAACGGCGGCACCGCCTTGTCATCGCTCACGTTTTCAGCGCTGCGCCAGCAGCCGAATCGATGTCTCGCGCTCGCGGGGAGATGTCACGGGCGTGTGGATAATGAACTCATCCACGCCAAAACGCTGATGGTAGCTTTCCAGACGCTGATGGATATGCTCCGGCGTGCCGTAAAGCACATTGCGCGGCTCCTGCACAATGCGGAAATCCGTCGCGCCCGCTTGTCGAACGAAATTGTCGGCCTGTTCCTGGCTGCCTACCGTCAGCGGCGGCTTGTTCTCAATGTAAACCTTATAGTTATGCTGCGTGCTGGCCAGCGCCTCGGCATCCTCATGCCGTTCGGCGGCAATCACCGACAGCGACAGCAGCGTCTGGGCGCTGACTGGCTTCAGTTCCCGATAATTCAGCAGGGATTCCGTCAGCAGCGCTTCACTGGCATTGATGAACCCGGCGAACACAAAACTCCAGCCCAGCGAAGCAGCTAACCGCGCACTCTCCTGACTGGCACCCAACAGAAAGCGCTGTGGCGTATGTTCAGGTAATGGCGTGGCATTCAGACGCTCGGCCGTCTCGTCATGATTGTCGAGAAAGCGGTTTAGCTGATGTAGCTTCTCCGTAAAGGCAACCCTCTGCGTCTCACCGATCTCCTGCTGTAGCGCCCGCGTCGCCAGCGGCAGTCCGCCCGGCGCTTTGCCGATCCCCAAATCCACACGTCCGCCCGCCAGAGCGCTGATCACATGAAAATTCTCTGCAACCTTATACGGGCTGTAGTGCTGTAACATCACCCCGCCGGAACCGATGCGCAGCGTTGTCGTGTGCGCCAGCAGCCAGGTGATTAAGACCTCGGGAGACGATCCCGCCAACTCATCGGAATTATGATGCTCGGAAACCCAAAAGCGGTAATAGCCAAGCGCTTCTGCCACTTTCGCCAGCGACACGGTTTGCGCCAACGCCTGCGCCGCATTCATTCCTTCGGCGATCGGACTTTGATCTAATAAACTGAGCTTATATCCCACGATGTTTCCTTATTTTCAGCGACTATCCGTTAGCGCTATTTATTGCAAGGCTATGCATTTAAAAACCCGTCATTTCAAACGCCGTTTAAATAAAAGGTGCAATAAAATTCGGCCAGTACCAAAGCAGAATAAGAAGGATGTTGCATAATAGTGTGAAATATAAATATCAATAATGGGTTTTGTTAGCAGATATTTTAATAACGGCGACAGGCGGAAAGTCTGAAATATGCCGGGATAAAAAGATATGAAATATAACCAGACGGTATTTATCCATTGAGTGGCTATCAGCTACCTTTATCGTGTTTACGTTTTGTTAAGGAGGTGTATTGATATGGCTGACTCTATCCCCTGTTGTGATACGTCATTCGAGCAACAGTTAATTAACTGGCGACGGCACTTACATCAGTACCCAGAACTGTCCAATCAGGAACACCAAACCACCGCGCACATTACCCGCTGGCTACAAGAGAAAGGTATCCGCCTGTTGCCCCTGACACTCACCACCGGCGTCGTTGCCGAGATCGGTCACGGCATCGGCCCGACGATTGCGCTGCGGGCCGATATTGATGCGCTGCCGATTGAAGAGTTAGTCGATGTGCCGTTTCGCTCTCAGCACGCTGGCGTCATGCATGCCTGCGGACACGATTTCCACACCGCAGTTATGCTCGGTGCCGCCTGTTTGCTGAAAAAACGCGAATCTGTCTTACCGGGTAAAATCAGGCTGTTTTTCCAACCCGCAGAAGAAGTTTCTACCGGTGCCAAACAGCTCATCCGCGCCGGCGCGCTCGCCGATGTCGCCGCCGTTTTCGGCCTGCACAATGCGCCTGAGCTTCCCGCTGGCACCTTCGCGACACGCAGCGGCCCGTTTTATGCCAACGTGGATCGATTCGCTATTCACATTACCGGCAAAGGCGCGCACGCCGCCAAACCCGAACAGGGCATCGACAGCATCGTCACCGCCTGCAATATCGTCAATGCGCTGCAAACACTGCCGAGCCGCAGCTTCAGTTCGCTGGAATCGCTGGTCATCAGCGTCACACGTATTCAGGGCGGTAACACCTGGAACGTCCTGCCGCAAACGGTAGAACTGGAAGGCACGGTACGCACCTATAATGCCGCGATTCGTGCAGAAATACCGGAGCGCATTGAACAGTTAATCGGCGGTATTGCCGTTGCACTGGGTGCAAAAGCGGAACTGAAATGGTATCCAGGCCCGCCTGCGGTCGTGAACACCAGTGAATGGGCCGATTTCAGCAAGCAAATTGCCCGAGACGCGGGCTATCAGGTAGAAAACGCCGAACTGCAAATGAGCGGCGAGGACTTTGCGCTTTATCTTCAGGACGTGCCAGGCACGTTTGTCAGCATTGGTTCAAACAGTGAATTTGGTTTGCACCATCCTCAATTCAACCCAGATGAAAGCGCGATTGCGCCCGCTTCACGCTATTTCGCACAGTTAGCGGAAGCGGCACTGCATCGCCTGCGTACCACAAAGAGCACCGCTCCACAGGCGGTACTGTCTCCATCGTAATGCTTTGTTCTGCAAATAAAATCCCCTCCGCACGATCAATTCGGCGGAGGGGTATTGATTACATTAATCCGATATTAGGAGAGACACGGGGATGAGGTTCCCGCAGGGACGCCTCACCCCGTGGTTGCTCCGGGTATCTCGATCGTCAAACGATCGGGATTAGGTGAGAAAGCGGTATGGGTTAACCCCGAACAGCATGATAACGGCGAGAAAAATACACCAGACCATCCGTACTTTCACCCTGCTTAATCGCTAACACCCGGCAAATAAAAATATCGTGCGTCGCCGCGCTCACCACTTCCTCAACCAGGCAGTCAAACGCCACCAGCGCATCCCGCAACACCGGTGAGCCCGTGTGCAGCACGTCCCACTCCGCCGCCGCAAACCGTTCTTCGGTAGACGAGCGGCTGCCAAACAGCGACGACAGCGCTTCATGATGCGCGGCCAGCGTATTGATGCACAAATGCGTATTCGTCTGAAACGTGGGATACACCGACGACCCGCGATTCAGACACACCAGCAGCGTACCGGGCGTATCGCTGACGCTGGACACGGCGGATGCCGTAAATCCGGCCTTACCTGCCGGGCCATCCGTCGTAACGACATTGACCGCCGCGCTCAGCTTTGCCATCGCATCGCGAAACGCCTGCTGGTCAACGCTGGCAACCGCCGCAGAGAGAGCCGCGTCATTCGCGGTAACGAGTCGTTCAGCAACAAGATCAGACATTACATGCTTCCTTTAAATACGGCGAGAGACACAATCATTAACATTATACTAACAAAATAAGCCGCGTCATCATCTGAAATTTTCGAATTTCATTATCCATTTTTGTTGTTTTACATCATGCCTCGCCTCATCAATAGTGAAAACACGCCATTAACGCCCTATTAACCTTTCATTGAATACGTGAATGCCTATTGATGGCTTGTTAATTGATAGCCGGTTTATTGATGGGCTGTTTTCACTTTCATGGAAGTACGACCAATTAAGAATAAACATATTCAACGAATAACAAGCACATTCAATTAATAAAAGGTTCTTGATAATGAGTAAACAGCAAACATCTTCAAACCGACAATTAAGACTGGGTTTAATATTACAAGGCGCAGCAGGAAATATGTCAGCGTGGCGGCATAAAAACGTCGTACCCGACGCCAGTATTAATTTTGGTTTTGTTCTGGATGCGGTAAAAAAAGCCGAACAAGGGAAATTTGATTTTGTCTTCGTGGCCGACGGCCTGTATATCAACGAGAAATCGATCCCTCACTTTCTCAATCGCTTTGAACCGTTGACGCTGCTGTCCGCACTGGCCACCGTCACTACTCATATTGGCCTGGTCGGTACGCTCTCAACGTCTTACTCCGAACCCTTCACCACGGCTCGGCAGTTTGCCAGCCTCGACCACCTGAGCAACGGCCGCGCAGGCTGGAACGTGGTGACATCACCGCTGGAAGGGTCGGCGAAAAATTTTTCCCGCGCGCAGCACCCGGAACACGCGCTGCGTTACCGCATTGCCGATGAATTCCTTCAGGTGGCGAAAGGCCTGTGGGATTCCTGGGAAGACGATGCCTTTATTCGTGACAAAGCCAGCGGACAGTTCTTCGATCCCGAAAAATTGCACACGTTGAACCATAAAGGGGAATTCTTCTCGGTACAGGGGCCGCTGAATATTGGCCGATCCGCGCAGGGTCGCCCTATTGTGTTTCAGGCGGGCGCATCGGAAGACGGCCAAAAACTGGCCGCCAAGCACGCCGATGCCATCTTCACCCATCAACACACGCTGGAAGAGTCGCAGCGCTATTACCGCGAGGTAAAACAGAAACTAGAAGAAAACGGTCGCCGGGCCGATCAGCTACACGTCTTCCAGGGCGTCAGCGTGATTGTCGGCAACGATGCGGAAGACGTAGAGCGTCAGTATCAGGAAACCGCACAACTGGTCACGATTGAGGACGCCCTCAATTATCTGGGCCGCTACTTTGAGCACTACGATTTCTCACAACATCCGCTGGATGAGCCCTTCCCTGATATCGGCGATTTGGGGAAAAACAGCTTCCGCAGCACCACCGACGAAATCAAGCGCAACGCGCAGGAAAAAGGCTTAACGCTGCGACAGGTCGCGCTGGAAGCAGCGTCACCGCGCCCTGTCTTCAGCGGCACACCCGAACAGGTGGCGGATGGCTTACAGCTCTGGTTTGAAAACGGTGCCGCCGATGGCTTCATCATTCAGGGCGGTACGCCGGATACGCTCAACCACTTTGTCGATCGCGTCGTTCCCCTGCTGCAACAGCGCGGCCTGTTCCGTCAGGAATATCCCGGCTACACGCTGCGGGAAAATCTGGCGCTGGATTACCCGGTGAATCAATTCACGCGCTAATTCGCGCCACAGGAGATTCACCGTGAAGCGTTCCCCTTTTATCACCGTAACAGGTCTGGCGACATTATTGAACGCCACGCTGGTAACCCATGCGCAGGCGCAAGATGCAGGATTCGTTAGCCGTATCGACCTGAAAGCCAATCAAACGCCTATTCGTACTGAGAAAAACGCTGAGGCCATTGCACAGATCCCGGCTCATTTCAAATTCGTGACGCCCGGAAAGCTGACGATTGCCGTCTCGGCGCTCAGTTCACCGCCGCTGTCGCTGTTGGCTGACGATAACAAAACACTTATCGGCAGCGATGCCGATATTGCGCGACTGGTTGCCGACGGTCTCGGGCTAGAGCTGAAGCTGGTGCCCGCCTCCTGGGAAGATTGGCCGCTGGGCATCACTGCGGGGAAATATGACGCCGCCATTTTTAATATCGCCGTGACCAAACTCCGCAAAGAGAAGTTCGACTTTGCCACGTATCGCATTGATACGCTGGGTTTCTACGTGAAATCGACCAGCAAGATTACGTCGATTAACAAGCCGGAGGATGTGGCCGGTCTGAAAGTGATTGTCGGCTCCGGCACCAATCAGGAAAACATTCTGCTGGGCTGGGATCGGCAAAACCGCGCCAGCGGCCTTCCTCCTGTACAGCCAGTCTACGTTACCGATGATGCCGCCGCCAACCTGAGCATTCAGTCCGGGCGCGTCGATGCGTTTTTCGGCCCGCACTCCATCGGGGCGTATAAAGCGGCGCTGACGGGCAAGACACGCATGGTAGGCAAAGGCCCGACGGTCGCTTATGTCGCGGTCACCACGCAGAAAGGTAACGGTCTGGCACAGCCCATCAGCACCACCATCAATGGTGCGATCCACCACGGCAGCTATGCGCAGGTGCTGGATCGCTGGGGTGAAGACGATGAAAAAATCACTCAGTCCGTCGTGAACCCGCCGGGTATCGGCGATTAAGTAACAACAGCACACCATAAAGTGACGGCGTCACGAAAACCATTATAAATAGTCACCTGCAAGGGAAAAACAAATGCAAAAAGATATCGCCTATTCATCCAAGACACACCGTTTACGCCCATCACTGCTGACAAGGCTACTGACGGGATCGCTGCTGTTCGGATCGCTGTCCATGACGACTGGCGCACAGGCGGCTATCGACCTGAAAGCCAATCAGCAGCCGATCCACGCACCGAAGAACGCGGAGGCTATAGCACAAATTCCGGCTGACTTTACCTTCGTCACGCCGGGTAAATTCACCGTGGCAATTGCCGCGCTGGGGTCGTCACCGCCGCTGGCGTTTCTGGCCGACGACAACAAAACCGTGGTGGGCAGCGAACCGGATATCGCCCGACTGGTGGCCGACAGCCTCGGGCTGGAGCTGAACATCGTTCCAACCTCATGGGAAGACTGGCCGCTCGGTGTGTCCTCCGGCAAGTACGACGCCGCCATCATCAACATTACCGTCACTAAAGAACGCAAGGAAAAGTTTGATTTCGCCACCTACCGCGTCGACTCACTCGGCTTCTATGTCAAATCCACCAGTAAGATTCAGTCCATCAAGGAAGCGAAAGACATCGCCGGGCTGAAGATTATTGTCGGCTCCGGCACCAATCAGGAAGCGGTGCTGCTGGCATGGGATAAGCAAAATCGCGCCAACGGCCTGCCCGCCTTTCAGCCGATTTATGTCACGGACGATGCGGCCGCCAATCTGAGCCTGCAATCCGGCCGCTCAGACGCTTATTTCGGCCCCAACGTGATCGGCGCGTACAAAGCAGAGCTAACCGGAAAAGTTAAGCATGTCGGTACGGTCAACGGCGGCTACCCCAACGTCGCGCATATCGCGGTCACCACGCGCAAAGGCAGCGGGCTGGTACAGCCGATTAATACCGCGCTGAACGGCGTGATTAAAAGTGGCGAATACGACCAGGTGCTGAACCGCTGGGGCGAAAGCATCGAACGTATTGACCGTTCAGAAATCAATCCGCCGGGACTGGGCGACTAATACCGCCCGATGGCTATCGGGACGCCACGCTCGACACGCAATGGTTACCGATAGCCCGTATACGCTAACGAATCAGGAGCATCCCATGTCCGACGACATCTTCATTGTGACCCAGCCCGAAGACCCTATCGTGGCACCCATTATCGACGGTCTGTTTGCGGAATATGCACAGCGCTATGGCGACTTTTTTGGTGAGCGGGAAAGCGATCCACCGGGAATCTACCAGCAGCCGCACGGCATTTTTATTGCGCTGCTGCGTCGGGGCGTACCGATTGCCACCGGCGCGTTTAAACGCTACGACAGCACCACTGCCGAAATTAAGCGGGTATGGACGGATCATTCGCTGCGCCGTCAGGGGCTGGCAGGGAAAGTGATGCAGGAGTTGGAGCAGCACGCCCGTCGGTTAGGCTATCAGCACTTTTTCCTGACCACGGGTTTCCGCCAGCCAGAAGCGGTGAACCTCTATCTGAGCCACGGCTATACGCCTCAGTTCGATATCAGCGTTGATCCCGTAACCTACAGTATTCCGCCTTACGATGGACGGCTTCCGTTTAAGAAAGCGCTGTTTGACGTCACAGCGCCTCAGGCTGCCCGCCAAACGGAAGTCGATCTTATCGCTCGCCATTTGAAAGTGTGTTGACCCCAGTACACCGAGACTCACCCTGTGCGGTGATTAAAAGCAAAAGGACGTTTTCCAGAATCACCTTCAAAGGGTATCGATTATGACACAATCTCTACACACCTCTTCTCAGCAAGCGCCGCTGAGCCAGGCACAGGACGCGCCGTTGCGCATCGTGCCGGCGCGCTATCCCTTTCGTTTTGCTGGCGCGCTGTTTTCGCTGTTCATTTTTGCCGGCATAGTTCAGTCAATCGCGCTGAACCCGCGCTGGGAATGGGCAGTCTTTGCCGAGTGGTTTTTCAATCCGGTCATTCTCGCTGGTCTGGGGCAAACGCTGCTATTGACTGCGCTTGGCACATTATTCAGCATTATTTTCGGTACCGCATTGGCGCTGGCCCGACTTTCGCCATCTTATCTGCTTTCCACGCTGTCGTGGCTGTATATCTGGCTGTTCCGCTCGCTGCCGCTGATTCTGGTGCTGATCATTCTGTACAATTTCTCGTATCTCTATGACGAACTGGCGCTGGGAATTCCGTTTACCTCCGTTGTCTTCCTACGCTACCCGACGATCGATTTACTGGATCAATTTTCCGTTGCCGTGCTTGGCCTGACGCTGGTGCAGTCCGCCTATACGGCAGAGATTATTCGCGGCGGGATTCTTGGCGTAGATGCTGGCCAGTTTGAAGCCTCCGCCGCACTCGGCCTGCCCGGCGGTCGCCGGACAGTACGCATCATTCTGCCGCAGGCGCTGCGTTCGATTCTGCCCACCGGTTTCAACGAAATCATCAGTCTGGCAAAAGGTACGTCGATCGTTTACGTGCTGGCGTTGCCGGAGCTGTTTTACACCGTTCAGGTCATCTACAACCGTACGCAGCAGGTTATTCCGCTGCTGATGGTCGCCACCATCTGGTATCTGCTGATCACCACGGTGCTATCCGTCATCCAATATTACGTGGAACGCTATGTGTCCCGCGGTGCCGTGCGTGAAATGCCGCCAACGCCGCGCCAGAGACTCGTCCGTTTCCTGACGCGCAAGCGCGCACGTTAACTCACTCTATTTTGGAGATTCACCATGTCTGAAGCTATCGACTACTTTGCTCACGCGCGCACCGCCGCCCAGCCACAGGCAGAAAACGCCCGCGGGCTGATTGAGATTCGCAACGTGGCGAAACATTTTGGTCAACACAAAGCGCTGGACGATATCAATCTGACGCTGGCGCCCGGTTCCGTCACGGTGATCCTCGGCCCGTCCGGATCGGGGAAATCCACGCTGTTGCGCACCATTAATCACCTTGAACGCGTGGACGAAGGCTTTATCCGTATCGACGGCGACTACATCGGCTATCGGCGCAAAGGGAATACGCTCTATGAGTTGAAAGAAAAGGAAGTACTACGCCAGCGCATCAACGTCGGGTATGTATTCCAGAATTTCAATCTGTTCCCGCACCTTTCCGTGTTGGAAAACATCATTGAAGCCCCGTTGGCGCATAAGCTATATTCGCGCCAGGAAGCCGAAGATATCGCCTTTACTCTGCTGGAAAGCGTCGGCCTGCGCCATAAAGCCCAGTCTTATCCCCGTCACCTGTCTGGCGGCCAGCAGCAGCGCGTCGCCATCGCCCGCGCCCTGGCACTTAAGCCGAAAGTGATGCTGTTTGATGAACCGACGTCCGCGCTCGATCCCGAACTGGTTGGGGAAGTGCTGGACGTGATCAAATCACTCGCCCGCTCCGGCGTGACGCTGGTCGTCGTCACACATGAAATCGGCTTTGCACGTGAAGTGGCCGACCGAGTTGTATTTATGGTGGATGGAAAAATTGTCGAAAGCGGAGATTCCTGGCAGGTGCTGAACCACCCTCGTCACCCGCGGACGATCAACTTTTTGAATAAGGTGCTATAAAGCGGGCATCTGGCGCTCAACACAACCCACTATGCCCCATGGTAAAGGCTGAACACGCATTGAGTCAGAGCGATCCTTCTGACTCTATTTCACCCGTTTCCCCGTGTCATCAGTCACTTTTTCTCCATCTTCTTTTGTGAATGCGCCTTGCTGCGGATTGGGGAGAATATCCAGCACCCGTTCTGATGGACGACATAGCCGGGTTCCTCGTGAGGTAACCACAATCGGACGATTGATCAGGATCGGATAGTGCAACATGAAATCGAGGAGTTGCTCGTCAGTAAAGCGTTCTTCCGCCAGCCCCAATAATGCGTAAGGTTCTACGTTTTGGCGCAACAAGGCACGCACCGTTATTCCCATGTCGCCAATCAGTGTGACTAGTTCATCACGGGAAGGCGGCGTATCAAGATAGTAAATAATTGTGGGTTCTGTGCCGCTGTTACGAATCATCTCGAGTGTATTACGCGAGGTGCCGCAGTCTGGGTTGTGATAAATCGTTATTTTGCTCATATCAATATCTCATTACAACGTGATGGATAGCCGCAGCGCCAGCGCAGCCAACGTGACAAACAGCACAGGCAGCGTCATGACAATCCCAGTGCGGAAATAGTATCCCCAACTGATCGTCATGTTTTTCTGTGATAACACATGTAACCAAAGCAGTGTCGCCAGGCTACCAATGGGGGTGATTTTGGGGCCCAAATCGCAACCAATGACGTTGGCATAAATCATCGCGTCTTTGACAACACCGGATGCCGTGCTGCCGTCGATGGATAAGGCGCCAATCAACACGGTGGGCATATTGTTCATGATTGAGGAAAGTAACGCAGCGATAAAGCCCGTGCCCAGTGTGGCAGTCCACAGCCCTTTCTCCGCAAACAGATTCAGAATGCTGGAAAGGTATTCCGTTAACCCCGCGTTGCGCAGGCCATAGACCACTAAATACATACCGAGTGAGAAGATTACGATCTGCCATGGCGCACCACGCAGTACCTTACCCGTATTGATGGCATGACTTTTTTTTGCCACTGCAAGCAGAATAGCGGCGCCCACGGCCGCAATGGCGCTGACGGGAATACCCAACGGTTCAAGGACGAAGAATCCTGTAAGCAGAAGCACTAAAACAATCCACCCTGCTCTGAACGTTGCCAGGTCTTTAATGGCGCTGGCGGGTGCTTTCAGCCGCGATACATCATAGGTTGCGGGGATATCCTTGCGAAAGAATAAATGCAGCATAACCAGCGTCGCGAGAATCGCTGCGATGTCGACAGGCATCATGACCGAGGCATATTCAGTAAAACCGAGGCTGAAAAAATCGGCAGACACAATATTAACCAAATTAGACACAATGAGCGGCAGACTAGCCGTGTCGGCAATAAATCCGGCAGCCATAACAAACGCCAACGTCGTGCCTTTACTGAAGCCCAGCGCCAATAACATAGCAATCACAATCGGCGTAAGGATGAGCGCCGCGCCATCGTTGGCAAACAACGCAGAAACAGCCGCTCCCAACAAGACAATCAAGGTAAACAGCAGACGCCTGCGCCCGTTTCCCCATCGGGATACGTGCAGTGCCGCCCATTCGAAAAAACCCGATTCATCGAGCAATAGGCTGATAATAATCACCGCAATAAACGTCGCCGTCGCGTTCCAGACGATATCCCAGACAATCGGAATATCACTGAGATGAATAACCCCGCTAAGCAGCGCGAATATTGCACCGATACTGGCACTCCAACCGATACCCAGGCCTCTGGGTTGCCAGATCACAAAGATCAAAGTCAGCAAAAATATTATCCCTGCCAGTAGCATGCCTACCCCATCACATATGTAAAAATGAATGTGTTTCTTTATCTTCAGCATGAAGAAGAAACGGATGTAGCCAGACACAGGCGAACGTCATCACGCAGGCATTGCCATGCGGTATGAATCGTTTCTGCGGCCCAGGCTGGCATGTGTGGAGACAATCGATAATGAATCCATTTCCCTTCTCGGCGATCAAGAACTAAACCTGACTCACGCAATATCGCCATATGACGGGAAATTTTAGGTTGAGACTCCGTGATGGCCGCGCAGATATCACAGACGCACAATTCTCCCGCTTCTCTGAGCAGCAGGATGATGGATAGCCGAGTTTCATCAGAAAGGATTTTGAAGAGTTGTACGGGCTGTAGCATTTTGGGTTCTCTATACACTCAGTTAACACATATGATAAATCATATGTGTTAACTTTAAAACCGCTCAATACAAAATACGATCAGATAAGGCAAAGCAAGAATGACGCAGTGATTTGACAATAGTGGAGCCACTGCGTCCTTACATGATTACTCAAGCGATAATCGTTCAGCATACGGACTGCTATAAACCTGAACCATCACGCTCTTATCGGTATCAAACGTCGCCACCGTCACAACGTCATGAGTGCCAGCCGTTCGCCAGCATTCAGCCTCAACATCGCAACGATCCTGCTTCTCATAACCCATCGACGTCAAATAGGTGTGAACTTTGCCAGTATCGTCAGTGCCATAGAAGTTCACCGTCCATACTTTAGCTTCCGGGCCCGTTACGTTCGAAAAATTGAAGTCATAGCGAGCGGTAATGCGCGGCATGCTTTTCAAAATATCCGGGGTATAGAACGCGTATTCTCTTTTATCGTGCTCGGTATAGTGCACGCTGCTGGCGAAATCCATTTTGATATACGGCCATATCGTACCGATCACAGCAGCAACACCGATGATGCCGATCGCAGCAAAAAACTTCAGCGATTTACTCATCCTTAAGTTTCCTTTTTTTACTGAAGATAAACATCAAATTCATCTTCCTAAGGCTGTATATTAAACGACTTAAGCAAGCATTACATTTAATACAGCATCAGCTTATTGAGAATAAACGACCACAAATACGCCTTAGGAAATTATAAACAACCAACATTCGCCAAGTTATATTGGTGGGAATTAATTGATAGGTTAAAACGTTGACATTATTTCAAACTTTATGGTTTAAGATGGCCGTCGTTTTTCATGGATTGGTTTACTGATTATTATATACATGACAAAGCTGTATTAATTTATCAATAAATAATTTTTTCAGGAGATTTACTCATGCGCAAGACATCCATCAGCATGTTCATGCTGGCTCTTTTTTCCTTCGCCGCAGACGCAGCAACGAGCATAACTATCGATCCTCAGAGGAATTGTGTGAGTGCAGCGATAACGGATACCCTAGCTGGCACGCCAGTAAAATTCACGTTAGAACAAGGAAGGTATGTTTTTTCTCTCGTTTCTAACAGCATGAATTGTGATGGCACGCCTAATAAGTGCATTATCGATAGTGTTCTGTTACAAGGTGGATTTAAAACCACGCGATGGGGAGGCGTCGTCACCAGCACGCCAACGGTTGTAGATACCACGGGGTTGCCGTTTATCGCCTATGTCAGTGATGATAATTGCCATGATAATATCGGCAAGGCAACATTGTTAATAGAAAAAGCAGAATAATTCACTTCCAGTTAACTTAGTTTTTGATTTTGGATTTAATTTTATATTCTGAATAATTCAAAAATCTGGACGACACGTTAACGTTCCGAATAACAAAAACAGTTAGCTCACTAGCAATCCCTCTGCTAAATAAAATCAGGCTGCGTTTCCTCATTATGTAATATTGAGAATATGTAGACGCAGCCTATTCATTATTCCAGACAGAAATAATAAGCAACTCACATTAAATCGCGACCAGCCCCCGCACGCCGTCCTGTTCCATCGTTTCACCTCGTCCGCGCTGTATAATTTCCCCGCGTGACATCACCAGATAGCTGTCGGCCAGTTCGGCGGCGAAGTCGTAAAACTGTTCGACCAGCAGAATCGCCATGTCGCCACGCTGCGCCAGTTGGCGAATCACCGCGCCAATCTCTTTAATCACCGACGGCTGTATGCCTTCGGTCGGCTCATCCAGAATCAGTAACTGTGGTTTACAGGCCAGTGCCCGCCCAATCGCCAGTTGCTGCTGTTGTCCGCCGGACAAATCGCCGCCGCGCCGCTGTTTCATTTCATCCAGTACCGGGAAAAGCTGGTAGATCTCATCCGGCACCTGCCGCGCCTGTTTACCCGGAAAGCGCGACAGCCCCATCAGCAGATTCTCTTCTACCGTCAGACGAGGAAAAATCTCCCGCCCTTGCGGCACGTAGGAAATGCCAGATTGCACGCGCTGATAGGGTTTTCGCGTATTGATCGCTTCCCCCTGCCAGCGAATCGTACCGGATTTCGCCGGAATCAGGCCCATCAGGCATTTCAGCAGCGTGGTTTTCCCCACGCCGTTGCGCCCTAACAGGCAGGTTATCTCACCCGGTGTCACCTCGAACGACAGGCCGCGCAGGATGTGGCTGCCGCCGTAATATTGATTCAGTTCTGAAATCTCTAACATGTTAGCGCCCCAGATAAACGTCAATCACCTGCTCATTCGCCTGCACGTCACGCAGCGATCCTTCTGCCAGCACCTGCCCCTGATGCAGCACGGTAACGCGATCGGCAATGCTCTCGACAAAGCCCATATCGTGCTCCACCACCATCAGCGAGTGTTTGCCTGCCAAACTACGGAACAGTTCGGCAGTATAGACCGTTTCTGCGTCCGTCATCCCCGCCGCAGGTTCATCGAGCAGCAACAGATGCGGCTCTTGTACCAGCAGCATGCCGATCTCCAGAAACTGCTTTTGCCCGTGCGACAGCAGCCCTGCGGGTCGCTGCCGTTCATGACCGAGTCGCAACAGCGCCAGCGTCTCGTCAATCCGGTCACGCTGCTCGCTGTTTAGTTTGGCACGCAGACTCGCCCACACCGACTTGTCGGTTTTCAGCGCAATATCGAGGTTTTCAAATACCGTCAGCGCTTCAAACACGGTCGGTTTCTGGAATTTCCGCCCAATTCCCGCGCGGGCTATTTCTACCGGCGATAGCGTCGTCAGGTCAGTGTACTGATCGTAAAACGCTTTGCCGTTATCCGGTCGCGTTTTACCAGTGATGACATCCATCAGCGTCGTTTTTCCCGCACCGTTGGGGCCGATGATGCAACGCAGCTCTCCCACGCCAATCTGCAACGACAGATCGGTGAGCGCCCGGAAACCGTCAAAGCTCACGTTAATCTTGTCGAGTTGCAGCACCGGATCGGTCTGGTGCCGATGGCGATCCGACGGGTGCGGCTGTGCAAACATCGGTTGTGTAAACATCGGCTGAGCGGCAACCGTATGCGCAGGCTCAGAGACAGATGGCACAGATAAAGGCTCAGTCATGTTTTTTCCTCGTCAGCAATCCAATCACGCCACGCGGCAAAAACAGCGTGACGAGAATAAACATCAGCCCCAAAAAGAACAGCCAGTATTCAGGGAAGGCCACGGTAAACCAGCTTTTCGCCCCGTTGACGATACCCGCACCGAGCAGCGGCCCGATCAGCGTTCCACGCCCACCCAGCGCGACCCAAATGGCGGCTTCGATAGAGTTGGTCGGCGACATTTCGCCAGGATTGATAATACCGACCTGCGGCACATAGAGTGCGCCCGCTAGCCCGCACAGCACGGCGGAAAGTGTCCAGACAAACAGCTTGAAGCCTTTCGGATCGTAGCCGCAAAACATCAAACGGTTTTCTGCGTCACGTACCGCTGTGAGTACGCGGCCAAATTTACTGCGCGCCAGCGCAAACCCCACCAGCAGGCTGGCCATTAACAACACCACGGTAGCGACAAACAGCCCGATGCGCGTCCCCGTCGCCGTAATAGGGAAACCGAGCAGCGTGGTAAAACCAGTAAACCCGTTATTGCCGCCAAAGCCGGTTTCGTTACGGAAGAACAGCAGCATGCCCGCGTAGGTCAGCGCCTGCGTCATGATCGAGAAATACACGCCTTTAATTTTGGAACGGAACGCGAACCAGCCGAACACAAATGCCAGCACGCCCGGCACCAGCACAATCAGGCACAGTGCCCAGGCAAAATACTGGGTTCCCGCCCAGAACCACGGCAGTTCCGTCCACGACAGAAATGACATAAACGCAGGCATTCCTTCACCAGCGGCCTGCCGCATCAGGTACATGCCCATCGCGTAGCCACCCAGCGCGAAAAACAGGCCGTGACCGAGCGACAGCAGCCCGGCGTAGCCCCACACCAGATCCAGCGCGACAGCAACAATCGCATAGCACAGAATTTTGCCGATCAGCGTCAGCGTATAGGTCGAGATCGCTAGCGGATTTTCTGCGGGTAACAGTGCGAGAAACGGCAGGATCAGCAAAGTCAGGAAAGCGATCGAACCGAGGCCAAACATCAGTCGCGGCGCGCGCTGCGTCATGGTTATCGTCATGGGTTGCGTAATAGGTTGCGTCATCAGTCAATCACCCGTCCTTTAAATGCAAAAAGCCCCTGTGGTCGCTTCTGAATAAACAGCACGATCAGGACCAGAATGACGATTTTGCCCAACACGGCACCGATCTGCGGCTCCAGCACTTTGTTGAGAATGCCGAGGCTGAAGGCGGCCACCACCGTTCCGGCAAGCTGCCCTACGCCACCCAGCACGACAACAAGGAATGAATCGATGATGTAACCCTGTCCCAGTTCCGGCCCGACGTTGCCTAGCTGCGACAGCGCCACACCGCCCAGCCCGGCGATACCGGAGCCCAGCCCAAAGGCCAGCATATCGACGCGTCCCGTCGGCACGCCGCAACAGTCCGCCATCGCCCGATTTTGCGTCACCGCCCGAACATTCATGCCGAGGCGAGTTTTATTGAGTAAGAGCCAGGTGAGCAGCAACACGCCGAGGACGAATACAATCACCGCGATGCGGTTATACGGCAGCACCAGATTCGGCAATACACGTAGCCCGCCGGACAGCCACGCGGGGTTCGCCACTTCCAGATTTTGCGTACCGAACAGCATCCGCACCAGTTGAATCAGCATCAGGCTAATTCCCCAGGTTGCCAGCAGCGTTTCCAGCGGTCGGCCATACAGATGACGGATCACCGTACGTTCCAGCGCCATACCGACGCCAGCCGTAATGAAGAAGGCGACAGGCAACGCCAGCAGTGGATAGTACGCCAGCCAATCGGGGGCAAACTGCTGGCACAGCGACTGCACCAGCCAGGTCGCGTACGCGCCCAGCATCAGCATTTCACCGTGCGCCATGTTGATGACGCCCAACAGCCCATACGTGATCGCCAGCCCCAGCGCCGCCAGCAGCAAAATAGAACCGAGCGACAAGCCGGTAAACGCCTGCCCCAGCAGATCACCGACGATCAAGCTTTGCTTAATCTGATCCAGACTTTCCTGCGCCGCCGCCCGCACCCCGGTATCCGGCTCGTTTTGCGCCTGCGTCAAAGGTTGTAAGCGCGCCTGCATCTGCGGGTCGCCGGTCTGCCCTAAGCGTTTGACCGCCTCCAGACGTACCAGCGGATTGGGATCGCTTAACTGCCGGGTCGCAATAGCGGTATTCAGCGCATCGTGCACCTGCGCATCTTTTTCTACCTCAAGGCGCTGCACCAACAGCGGCAATTGGTCCGCACTGCTCTCGCTTTGCAACTGCCGTACGGCATTCAGACGCGTTGCGGCATCGTCGCTAACGAGCTGATGCGAGGCCAGCGCGGTGGCAATTAGCACACGCAGGCGGTTATTCATAAACAGCTTTTTGGTCGCGCCAACCGGCTCTGCGTGTCCTTCCAGCGGCGTTAACGTCCCCTGCACATCCATAAATGGCTGCTGGTTCTGATCGAGCACCACGGATTCATCGCGCAGTGCCTGTAATAGCGGCAAGCGTGCGGGATCAGGCCCCGCGGCCCATTGTTGCAACAGTTCAGCCTGCTGCGTGCGGTTGGCCGTGGCGAAATCGGCCGCGGGCCCAGCCTGTGCCAGCACAGGAAGCATCAGACACAGCGACAGCACAAACGTAGATAATCGACGATTCATCATCGCAATGTCCGCCATATATAAGAGAGGAAATATCCCCGTCCGGTATGCTGGACGGGGTGTAGAGACGATGTTTACTGTGCGGCTTTGATTGGATGATCGGGCTTCTTATCATTGCCGGCGATGTACGGGCTCCACGGCTGCGCGCGAACCGGTTTATCCGTTTGCCAGACCACGTTGAACTGGCCGTTTTCCTCAATTTCGCCAATCATCACCGGCTTGTGCAGATGGTGGTTGGTTTTGTCCATCGTCAGCGTAAAGCCATCCGGTGCGGCAAAGGTCTGGCCGGCCATCGCGGCGCGGACTTTATCCACGTCTGTGGTACCCGCTTTCTCTACCGCCTGCGCCCACATATGGATGCCCACATAGGTGGCTTCCATCGGATCGTTAGTCACCACCGTGCCTGCGTTCGGCAGATTTTTTGCTTTGGCATAGGCTTTGTAGGCTTCGACAAAATCGGCATTGGTTGGATTATCGACCGATTCAAAGTAGTTCCACGCGGCTAAATGGCCGACCAGCGGCTTGGTGTCGATCCCGCGCAGTTCCTCTTCACCGACCGAGAACGCGATAACCGGCACATCGGTCGCTTTGATTCCCTGATTCGCCAGCTCTTTATAGAACGGCACGTTGGAATCACCGTTGATGGTGGACACCACCGCGGTCTTGCCGCCCGTCGAGAACTTCTTGATGTTGGAAACAATGGTCTGGTAATCACTGTGGCCAAACGGCGTATAAACTTCCTCAATATCTTTGTCCTGCACGCCTTTCGAATGCAGGAACGCGCGCAGGATCTTGTTGGTGGTACGCGGATACACGTAGTCCGTACCCAGCAGGAAGAAGCGCTTAGCCGCCCCGCCGTCTTCGCTCATCAGGTATTCCACCGCCGGGATCGCCTGCTGATTCGGTGCCGCACCGGTGTAGAACACGTTCGGCGACATCTCTTCGCCTTCATACTGCACCGGATAGAACAGCAGCCCGTTTAACTCTTCAAACACTGGCAGAACCGATTTACGCGATACCGATGTCCAGCACCCGAACACCACCGCTGCTTTGTCCTGCGTCAGCAGTTGGCGGGCTTTTTCGGCAAACAGCGGCCAGTTCGAGGCGGGGTCGACCACCACCGGTTCCAGTTTTTTACCCAACACGCCGCCTTTGGCGTTGATTTCATCAATGGTCATCAGCGCCACATCCTTCAGCGGCGTTTCCGAAATCGCCATCGTGCCGGACAGCGAATGCATAATGCCGACTTTGATGGTGTCCGCTGCCTGCACGCTCCAGGTCAACCCCATGCCAACCACTGTCGCAGAAAGCGCAAAAACTTTTAGCAATGAACGTCTTTTCATTTATTAGCCCTTAAGTCGTGTTGAGTGAGAATGGAATCGTGTGAGGCGTCAGGTGAAACCACTTCCGTTGAAACAGATTGCGTTGAAACCGATTGAGGTCGCGCCTGCTGTAGCATGTGTAAGGTGATCTTCCTGACTTCGGCCTTACTGACGGCAATGTGGTCGGTCAGAATGCGCTGCGCCTCCTCGGTATGCTGTTGCAATATCGCCAGTAAAATACGGGCGTGTTCTTTATAGGTCGCGTCGATACGATCCTCGCGGGTAAAATCGAGACGCCGAATAATGCGAATTTTCTCCGTCAGTTCGCCGTGAACCCGCGCCATTTCGCTATTGCCTGCCGCTGTCACCAGCCCCCGATGGAACCCTTCGTCGTAACGGGAAACAATCTTGCCGTCATCCAGTCGTGGTTCTTCAATCCAGAAGCGTTTTAGATCCGCCAATAGCTCGGCACAGCGCCCCGGCGGCATTCCGCACAGTCGCCGAATGGCTTCACGCTCCAGCACGATGCGAAAGTCATACAGCTCTTCGAAATAGGCGAAGTCAAACGGACGAACCTGCCAGCCGCTGCGGAAATAGACTTCGACATAGCCTTCCCGCTCCAGCCAGAACAGCGCCTGACGCACCGGCGTACGGCTGACCGACATCCGCTCGGCAATTTCATTTTCACTAAAGCGGTCGCCCGGCATCAGGCGGAAGTCAAAAATGTCGTTTTTCAGTGCTTGATACACCCGCTCCGCCAGCGCTTCCGGGCGATCTTTACTGCTCTTTTGTGTCCCTGCTCGCATCGTTTTCTTCGCCTCGCCGTTTGTTACCGTTCGTCCGTTTATTCAGGGCATGCTTATTTCAGCCAGCCTTTTTTTCCCAGTGCCTACTCCAACCACAGCAAGGCATCGCCGGGGCTGACGGGTCGTCCCGGCTGGCAACCGATGCGCTTCACCCGGCCAGACTGCGGCGCGCTAATCGTCAGTTCCATCTTCATGGCTTCGACGATAATCAGTGGCTGTCCGGCTTCGATGACATCCCCCACCTTCACCAGCACTTTCCAGATGTTGCCATTCATGTCTGCACTGACCTGAAACGCATCGTCATCGTTCTCTACCGGCTCAGCCGATATCGCCTCCTGTTGCGCGCTGTCATCCTCCTGCTGCCACAGCGCCACTTCCGTTTCAAACGCGGTGGCCTGACGCTGACGGAACGCGGCAATATCGTCGGCCTGCTCCGTTAGGAAATGGGTGTGTTCCGCAAAATCAAATTCGGTTTCTTCGATATGGATCGCGGCACGCCCTTCGCGGAAATCGTCACGCAGCGCCGTGAGTTCAGCTTCGCTGACCGGATAAAACCGCACCTGATCGAAGAAGCGCAGCAGCCACGGCTCGCCCGCAATGAACTGATCGTTTTTGAGGAATTTGTTCCAGATAGGCAGCGTGCGCCCCACCAGTTGATAGCCGCCCGGCGAATCCATGCCATAGATGCACATGTACATGCCGCCGATGCCAACCGTACCTTCGGCGGTGAAAGTACGCGCCGGGTTGTATTTGGAACTCAGCAGACGGTGGCGCGGATCGACTGGCACCGCACAGGGCGCGCCGAGATAAACGTCGCCCAGCCCCAGAATCAGGTAGCTGGCATCAAAAATGATGTCGCGAACGTTTTCACGGCTCGGTAATCCGTTAATACGTTGAATAAAATCAACGTTGTTCGGCAGCCAGGGCGCGCTGGCGCGGACGGTTTCACGGTAGCGCTCCACTGCACCGAGCGTGGCGCTGTCTTCAAACGCCATCGGTAAATGGACGATGCGCGACGGCACTTTCATCTGGCTGACGTCACCCAGCTGATTTTCCAGATGCAGTAGCATGTCCAGCAGCGCACGCTGGCGGATAACCCGACTGTCATAGCGCACCTGTAGCGAACGCACGCCGGGCGACAGTTCTTCGATCCCTGCCGTTTCTGAGGCGCGGATCGCCGCCATTAACAGATGAACGCGCAGCCGCAGCGCCAGATCCAGCACGTTGTCGCCGTATTCAATCAGAACATAGTTATCTCCTGCCTGACGATACACGGCGGCTGGCGTAGTCGCGGTAGCCGATACCGCAGCCAGCACCGTGGCAGAACCGTGCTCCGTTGTCGCCAGCGAGGGTACATCAAACGCGGGTGAATGCGCCGTACCCAGCGTGGACACGCAGGCAGACTGCGCCTGTTCCAGCGCCAGCGCTTCATCTGCGCTGATGGGATGGAAACGGATACGATCGCCGGGCTTCATCTGACCGACTTTCCACAGTTCCGCTTTAGCAATCGTGACCGGACAGACAAATCCGCCCAGACTCGGACCGTCTCTGGTGAGGATCACCGGGAAATCACCGGTAAAATTCACCGCGCCAATGGCGTATTCACAGTCGTGAACATTGGAAGGATGGAGACCCGCCTCGCCGCCGTTAGCCCGCGTCCAGGTGGGTTTCGGCCCGACCAGACGCACGCCCAGCCGATTCGAGTTGTAGTGCACCTGCCATTCCGCTGCGAAGAATTCATCAATCGCCGCGTGGGTAAAGAAATCCGGCGCACCGTGTGGACCATAGAGCACGCCAATGCGCCACTCATCGCCGTACTGCGGAATGAGTGCGGCGTCCACAGCTTGCGGTGCGCTCACCGGCGTGGGCGTGGTGCAAGCGGGCAAGTCAGGCTGAGAAATCGCCAGCATATCCGCCACGCGCAGCGTTCGTCCGGCATGACCGCCAAATTCCCCCAGCGCGAAAGTCGAACGGCTGCCGAGATACTGCGGCACATCAATGCCGTTGCGTACCGCCAGATAGGTGCGACAGCCAGACTGCGCGCGCCCCAGCGTCAACGTTTGCCCCGCTGTTACCGTCACCGGCTGCCAATACGGCACCGTTTCCCCATCCAGCATCGCCGGACAGTCTGCTCCCGTCAGCGCAATTACCGCCTCACAGTGGAAGCGCAACGTCGGGCCTTGCAGCGTAAACTCCAGCCCTGCCGCTGCCTCATCGTTGCCGACAATACGGTTCGCCAGACGGAACGCGAAATCGTCCATCGGGCCGGACGGCGGTACGCCGATATCCCAATAGCCGAGGCGTCCGGGGTAGTCCTGCACGCTGCTCCAGGTACCGGGTTGAATCACCTCAATCACCGAGGCAGATGGCGTAAAGCTGTCGAGCATCCGCGTCCAGACCGTTCCGTTGCGAAACGCATCGGTGGTGATAATCTGGCGCAGGTAATCGAGGTTGGTGGCAATACCGTGCAAACGCGTGGCATTCAGCGCCTGCCGCATCTTCTCCAGTGCCAGTTCACGGGTTTCCGCATGAACGATCAGTTTGGCGATCATCGGATCGTAATACGCCGACACCTCGGTGCCGGTACTCACCCAGCCGTCAACCCGCACGCCAGCAGGAAACGCCACTTCGGTCAGCACGCCGGGGCTGGGTTGGAAATTTTTCAGTGGATCTTCCGCGTAAATGCGGACTTCAATCGCGGCACCACGCGGTGCCTGCGTCAATTGCGCCCAGTCCAGCGGTTCATCCGCCGCGACGCGCAGCATACATTCGACCAAATCCAGCCCGGTGACACACTCCGTTACCGGGTGTTCCACCTGCAAACGGGTATTCACTTCGAGGAAAAAGAACGCATCACGCTCGGCGTCGTAGATATATTCCACCGTTCCCGCGCTGCGATAGTTAACCAGTTCACCCAGTTTCACCGCTGAGGCCAGCAGCGCCGCGCGCGTGGCGTCCGGCAAATGCGGTGCGGGCGTTTCCTCCACAACCTTCTGGTTACGGCGTTGCAATGAGCAATCACGTTCGCCCAGCGCCACCACGCGACCTTTGCCATCGCCAAAAATCTGTACTTCGACGTGACGTGCCCGATCGATACAGCGTTCGAGGAACACGCCCGCATCACTGAAGAACTGTTCGCCCAAACGGCGCACGCTTTCCCACGCAGCCTGTAACGCCACGGCATCCGCGCAGCGCGTCAGACCAATGCCGCCGCCACCGGCGGTACTTTTCAGCATCACCGGATAGCCGATGTCCTCGGCGGCGGCCAGTGCGTCCTCCAGAGAGGCCAGCAGCGGCGTTCCTGGCGTCATTGGCACACCAGCGGCAGCGGCCAATTCACGGGCGCGGTGTTTCAAGCCAAACTCGCCAATTTGCTGCGCGGTTGGCCCAACAAACGCAATGCCGGCCTTTTCACACGCCGCGGCAAACGGCAGGCTCTCTGACAGAAAACCGTAGCCCGGCCAGACAGCCTCTGCCCCCGTCTGCTGTGCGGCGGCAAGCACCTTATCGATACGCAGATAGCTATCGCTGGCCTTCTCGCCACCAATCGGTACAGCGATGTCTGCGTCTTTCACATGCAGGGCGTTTTTATCCGCGTCGGAATAAATCGCCACGCTGGTTATCCCCAAACGCTTCAACGTGCGTATGGCGCGGCAGGCAATTTCACCCCGGTTAGCGATCAGTACGGTCTTAAACATGGGACGCCTCCTGACGGGCTAGCCAGTGACGCCAGCCGCCGAATTCCGTGATATCCACGGCATCGCTCAGCGCAGCCGGTTCGCAGATAAAGCCTTTAACCTGCCGTCCGTCGGCTAACGTCAGCGTGCCAATGCCCAGCGGCGCAGGAATTTCCGCGACGAACTCACCAAAGCGCACCAGCGGGATGTCCCAAAGTTCGACGATAATCGCCGCGCCGTCGTTGCTTTTCGCTAAGCCGGGCTTGGCCGGTTGCGTATTCGCCAGCGCATAAAGACGATAGTTCTCCGCCGTGCGCGTCTCTTCCACCCACACGGCATCGCGGCTAGTCAGTTGGTGATTTAGCGGCATGCCCGTCAGGTGTGCGCCAACAACGGCGAGACGGACGTGTAATGTGGAAGGCGGCAAGGTGGCCGGTCCCGCAGGCAGCGTTTTTCCTGTTGCCCCCAGCGTGAGCGCCAACTGTGCCTGCCAGCGCAGACCAAAGCTCGCTAACGCACGGTCGTGCCAGGCGGGCGCAATCAGCGTGATCCCTGCCGGCAAACCATCGGTACGGAAAGGTGCTGGCAGCGCTAGCGCCGAGAGATCGGCCAGATTGGTAAAGTTGGTGTAAGTGCCCAACTGGGAGTTGTAGCGTACCGGTTCCTGCTTCATCGCCTCACGCGTGTGGATTGTCGGCGAGGTTGGCACGACTAATGCCTCGAACGATGCCAGCGTCTGCTTAATCTGACGTGCCAGTTCGGCACGCAGGTATTCTGCCCTGAACGCCTCTACCGCGCTGAAGCGCTCGCCGCCGGCCACAATACCGTGCACCACCGGATCCATGCTCTCTGGCTGCCGCAGCATATCGCCCACCGCGACGGTGCGTTCAGCCACCCAGGGGCCTTGATACAGTTGATCGGCTAGCTGCGCGAAAATGCTGAAATCGATCGGATGCAGCGTCGCGCCCGCCGCTTCCAGTTCGACCAACGCCTGCTGCCAGGCAGCCTGTGCGACAACGTCGGCAAAGAAAGTCGGATCGCTGGGAATAGCAAAACGCGGCTGCGCTGGCAGCGCCGCCGGCGCGCTGGCGGGATGGCTGCGCGAGTAGGCATCCGCAGCATCGTACCCGCCAGCCAGTTCAGCGACGGTAAATGCATCTTCGACGGTTAGCGCAAACACGGAGATAGTGTCATTCAGGCGACAGGCCGGTACGACACCACTTGCCGATAGCCACCCTTTCGTCGGCTTCAGGCCGACAACATTGTTAAACCCGGCAGGAATGCGCCCCGAGCCTGCGGTATCGGTTCCCAGCGAAAACGCAACCAGCCCGCGCGCCAGCACCGAGGCCGAGCCTGAACTGGAACCGCCGCTAACATAGTCCGCGTTAAAGGTGTTTGGCACTTCACCAAACGGTGAGCGCGTACCGACCAGACCGGTCGCAAACTGATCGAGGTTGGTTTTGCCAATGACAATCGCCCCTGCCGCTTTCAGTTTGGCAACGGCAGTCGCATCTTCGCCAGCCAGATAGGTAAATGCCGGGCATGCCGCGCTCGTTGGCCATCCCGCGACATCAATATTGTCTTTGACGGCAAAAGGAACGCCGAACAGCGGCAGCGCGTCTGGATTTTCACGATACCGAGGCAATAGCGCCGCGATTTGTGCCTGAAGCAATTCGGGAGTCGCCAGCGCGATCCACGCCGGATCGTCCGACGACAAGCTGGCGAGCAGTGCGCCTAGCGTTTCACCAACGCAATCGGCCTGCTGTTGATAATGCTGTTTCCATTCCTGAAGCGTGAGCCCTGTCATTCTTGGCATGATGTGAATCCCATCTGGTATACAAGATTGAATTCACTAAAGCGAAAACCATGCCAGCTTTTATTCTATTGATTTATATGAGGTTAGATTGATTCGATCAATTTCCATGCACAGAAAAGGAACAACCGTGCGCCATCGCGGAGCACGGTTGCAAAATAATTAGCCTTTCAATTTCGGTAACGCATTCGGAGCCTGGCTTGGTGGTACAGTTATTGCCGCAGGCTTCAGCCTACAGTCGCCTAACTGGGCAGGCGATATCCTTTCCGCCATCGCACTGTTACTCACTATGTGATCTGGTTTGACAGATAAAATCGGGCAAGTGGCAGAACAATGCTAATCTGGTGATAGTCTGATGTTTCTTCAGGAGGGAAAGGTAATCAAATGAAATATAAAGGTATTGTTTACGATGTAGGGTTAAGGTTTACTGTAAATCATCCTCTATCCGTTGAACCCTTTGATCCTGTTCTGGTGCGATATGACATCAACGCTATCGCCAACGATATGCATGCGAATGCAATACGGATCGAAGGAGAAGATATCGAGCGTCTGATCGTCGCAACACGACTCGCTCATGCCTCTGGGCTTACCGTCTTTTTTAATCCCTGGAAAATGAATGTGTCAGTCAATGAACTGGTTTCTTATTTCAGAGAAGCCGCTCGGGCAGCCGAAATACTCAGGAAGGAGGGCGTAAAAATCATCTTCGTCTGTGGCTGCGAAATTACGCTGTTTAATCAGGGAATATTCTCCGGTAACACGGTGATAGAGCGGGTTGAATGGCTGGGCGCGCTGGGACAAAACCATCACACTTCAGAGGCCGAGACGATACTGGCCGAAAAATTAGTGCAGTTGAACGAGGTACTTCAAGACATTTCCAAAGCGGTACGAAATGAATATGGCGGGCTATTAACTTATGCCGCAGGTTCTTGGGAAAGCGTAGATAATTCGCTGTTTGATATCACTGGCGTTGACTACTATCGGCATGGTGAGTCGTCAGAAGAATATGTCTCCGGGCTTGAGCGTTACCGCACTGACAAGCCATTTGTCGTCATGGAAGTCGGCTGCTGTAGTTATGTCGGTGCAGCAGAAAAAGGGGCTGGCGGTTTTATGCTTCTGGAAGGACAACATCCTGATGGAACCGGAAGTTTTACTGGGGGAATCGTGCCCGTACGCAGTGAACAAGAACAAGCCAATTATGTTGGAGAGCAGCTTGAACTTCTTCATCATGCCGGTGTGGAAGGCGTATTCATCTATGTATTTTCTTTTCCGACCTACAGAACGGGAGAAGGTGCAAAAGATCTGGACATGATGAGCTTTTCACTAGTTAAAACGTTCCCGGAAAACGATCCCAGATCAACACAAATACCTCCGTGGATGCCTAAAGAATCCTTCCATCGCATCGCGAGCTTTTACCGTAATAACTAAGTGCTCTTTCTCAGGCAGGGGCTTCTGCCCCGTCTGAGAATGCAAGCCTCGTTTTTTTCACGCGTAGAACATAGCATCAAAAACACGCTATTCCTGCGGAATACAGATCGTGATGTTTATGATTCTGTCGCGTCAGGCGATCTTCTTCGCGGCCTGCTGCGCCAGAATCGACAGCTCCGTCGCCTTGAAGATATGCGCTTGCGACATCGCAAGCTCGGTGCGATCGCGGCAATCACGCAGAAAATCCGCGAAAAAGGTGCGTTCGACGCTGCCTGCGGGGGTAAAGCGCTGTTCGCCCTTGCCATTCACCAGATAAACGACGTTGCTTTCACCGCGCGTCAGATCGACGTATTTCCTGATTTCGATATAGCCTTCCGTTCCCAGTATCGTCAGGCGGCCGTCGCCCCAGACGCTCAACCCATCCGGTGTAAACCAGTCACAGCGAAAATAACCCGTCGCCCCATTGCCACCCAGCAGCATCGCATCGCCAAAATCCTCGAATTCTGGCTGATGCGGATGATGATAATTTGCCGTCTGGCTGGTCACCACTCGCGCATCGGTGTTGCCGGTAAAATAGAGAAACTGTTCGATCTGATGAATACCAATATCGCAGAGGATCCCGCCGTACTGACGCTTTTGATAAAACCAGTCAGGCCGTGCGCCGCGTTCACGGTGGGGGCCGACGCCGATCGTCTGAATCACTCGACCGATCTCACCCTGTTGCACCAGTTCACCGGCAAACAGCGCGCTATCCACATTGATTCGCTCATTAAAGTACACGGCAAATTTGCGACCGGTTTCCGCGACCCGGCGCTGGACGGCATCCAACTGCTCCAGCGTGGTCAACGGCGGTTTGGCAGTGAAGAAATCTTTGCCTGCATCCAGCGTGCGCAGCGCCAGTTCGACTCGGTCGCAGGGAATGACCGCGCAGGCAATAAGATCGATAGACGCATCGGCAATCAGCTGCTCCGCAGAATCAACAAAAGGCACGGCGGGGAACAGCGAGATGAATTTTTCCCGATTATGCAGATCGGACTCGAACACGCCGACCAGTTCCGCCCCTGCATCAACCAGTTGTCGACACATGTCATAAATGTGGTTGTGCGCTAACCCAATCGCCGCAAATCGAATCTTTTTCATCTTCACCTCTGCCGATATCGCCATGCCAAACCGCTACAATAAGGCGGAAACCGAGCAGGCTAAAGACAAAAGCCGCGTAACGCGTTAGAATTTTTCCTGTTTTTTTAACATATCCACATTTTCTGCAACGCAACCAAAGATAACCATGAAAAGAAAACGTATTCTGATTCCCCTCATCCTTCTGATCCTGTTTGTGCTCTATCTGAATCGCGACGCGTTGAATCCCTTTGCGCCTGACTGCAAAAATCTTCCGGCGAATCAACCAAAGCCCGAAGAGTGTAAAAAGCCGGTGAAAGAAGTCGCTCCTGGTTTTGAGATTTAAACTTTTGAAATTTAAGCCTTCGAGATTTAAGCTGGCGCATTAGCGCGGTTTGGGAATATTGAACTGTTCCAGCGCAGGATTAACCGTTTTGGCAAAATCTTCCCGCCGGTTCTTGAGCTTGCTTTTGGCATTGAAGAAATTCACCAGCTCCGCAATCCCCATACCGATGCTGAGTGCTCCGCTCACTGCCCACCCCACCGGCCCTGCGGCAGCGCCAACGGCAGAGGCGGCAGCCGCACCGGCGGCTTCACCCGCGATAGCACCGACTACCTTTCCGGCAATCGCTGCGCCAGCTTTACCAGCCAGGCCAATGGCCGTTTTACTTCCCGCCGCTTTGGTTAAATCCTCTGCGTGCAGCGACGATTTAGCAAAACTCATTACTCTGCGCCCGGCCTCTTTCACTGCCCGCGCATCGCTTTTTGCGCCAGCCCCCGCATGCGACTCAGCCGAGAGAGAGGCATCAAGCCCAACCGTTCGCGGCGCGGCAGGTGACGTCGTAGAGAAACGTTGGCTCATCGCCGCCTGCGCGAGCAGCGGATCGGACAGTAAAATAGTGTTTATCTCACGCGGTACCGCCTGCTCAAAATGCTGAATCACATCCTCGTCTTTCTGTAGCGCTTCAATCCGTTGATTTAACACCTTTTCCGTTTCTTCGGTATTCCGGTATTCGCGCCCCGCCATCACCTGTTCCAGCGTCTGTTGCAATTTGACCAGCGTCGCCGACTTTTGCGCCCCGCTGTACTGCTGCGGCCGGGTAAAAACCGCCTCATTCAACTTACTGATATCGGTTTTTGCCGCCAGTCCTAGCGCCGCCGCATTGTGTAGCGTATCCGCCGCTTCCTGACGGTTCACTGGCGCTTGTTCACGAATCCAGCTTTTCATGTCCTTCATCATCAGTTTGCCATCATGCGGGACTCGCGCCAGTTTCTCCCCTTTGACATCCGCATGTTCCAGAATCCCAAATAGCCCAGGGTTAGACCACAGCCGGGCAGCCGCTTTTAGCTGGGGCGATAGCGTCGGGTTGCCGGTCATAATCGCGTTCAGGTCGCTCAGGGTGCTGGTGCGATCGTTCTCTTTCGGCGGAGAATCCACGTAGGATTTTTTGGCATCGGCGGCATTCAGCAGCGGTTCGTTGGCCAGCAAAAGCGCGGAAGAGTGTACTAACCGCAGTGATTGCGCATCGGCTGTCGGGTTTTTATCCCTATATTCCCGCACGGCATGACCGGCATCGCTGGCGCGGCGCTCCATATTTTTAATAAAGGATTTCGTATCCCGATTCGAGATATGTCCATCGGCTCTGCCGCCATCTTTTGCCGTATCCATCGCCGTGTAGATGGCGGGATTCTCACGCAGATAAACGAGCGCTTTTTCCGCGTTAACCCCGCCTTCCTGTAGCATTTTCGCCGCTGCCAGCGGGCGATTCAGTTCCTTTGCGGCCTTTTCACGTTCATTTTCCGGCAGATCGTTCAACAGCGCCGACCATTTCTCCAACGCCCTGGCGTTACTGTGCTCCGAGCTATCTATCGCCTGAAGATCGACGGGCGGTTTGGGTTCCGCAATGAGTGAACGGTCTGCAACGTTCGGCACCGCGGGCAAAGCGCGCGTGGGTGCTATCGTCCTCTGTTCAGAAGAAACCTGCGCCACGTTCGGCGACGTATCGCCAAAATCGATTGAATGCGAACCCGGCCGCGCTGCGGGCAATGCGGCCTGTTGTCCACTCCCCCTGCTGGCCTCTGTATTATGCTGCGCAGGCAAAGACGCGGCATTTCCCCAGCGGCTTCCGCTCTCAATACGATTGATCATTGATGTCCCCATTCTGTGGTCGTCAGGCTTAACAAACGAATCTCCCGCGTCATACAAACACAGAAAGGCCCACAAGCGTGCCGAGCGAAGGGATGACGGGTATAGGTGAGTGGAATGAAAACGTAATAGGTTCCCTGAAAATTTGCAGGGAAATTTGATGTCTATTGGCTGTTTATTCTTTTTAGGGAAATCGCTTTCCACAGAATATTTTCGAATTGAGGGCGGAAATAAGGCAGATAACAGGTTAACTGTTGTTCAATTACATATCATTATCATCATTAACGATCAAGAGATACATCTCTCAACCTGACAACAGCGACCCTCGTTACTCTCTTTCCTTGCCCTTACAATAACCAGACGAAATGATTACAAAAAATTTCAAAGAGTAACCAAATGTGTGATCCGCATAAATGAAACAGCGTTTCCTTTTCACCATAATGCCACACAGCCTAATTATCAAGTCTGCTGATAATTAGGACAACCAGTAAGCGGTGTAAATTATCGACATTCACTCATCAGCATAAGCCATTTCGCTGATTGAAAAACTCATAAGCAACGTCGTATATAAGGAAGCGTAAATGAATTGATAGAAACCTGATTGACCAGGGAGATCGCCCTGTCTGACATTATTAATGGCGTCATCATCATTTCTGGTGATTCTATTTTTACGCCCAAAAAATGGCATCCACTGTCTGGTTTTAAAGATAGAGACTGCACGCGCCAATAATATTATTTATTCATCAAGAAAGAGAAAGACAGAATGAAAATATACACACGTAACCTACTCATCGTTTGTGCCGGATTCGCTCCTTTCCTTACCCAGGCAGAAACCGACGGCAAAACTACCTTCCAGTACGAACATAACTGGAAAACAGAAGACCGCCGCCACGCAGATTCCATCAAGCTCATTCACAAGAAAACCAACGGCTGGTCATACGAAGTCAAATTCAGTACGTCAGCAGGCGGGAACAGCAACTACGACGTTGCCTATGATGACATGCAGGGCGGCTCTGGCGGCATGGTGATCGGTAAGGACTTCAAGCTAAGCAAGGCCGCCACCTTAACGCCTAGCTTTGAATTCTCCATCGGCAATGCCAGCATGATGTATCAGCCGGGTCTGAAATATAACTATCGAATTAACAGCGACTGGTCCACTTATGGCCGCTACCGTTATGAATATAAGAAACCGACACGTAGTTCGCGTTATTCGATCATTTCCACGTCAGATAAATATGGTCACGCAGGGGAATCTTATTTGTCAAAATCCGACACCGGACGCCACCGTTTGGATGCTGGGGTAACGTATTCTGGCTTTGATAATATTAATCTGACTTACGTCTTTAACTACTATATCGGCGATAACACCACCAAATCGTATAAATATAGCAAGGGTGAATTCACAGAAAGAGAATACGCCGTCTATGACAATGGCAAAACGGACTATGAGCATCAGTTCAAAGTTCAATATAAGTTAAACAAACAGCTAACTCCTTACATTGAGTATGATGATATTAGCCAATCCAGCACATCATCAAGCCGTCAGGGGAAAATCAAAGTTGGTTTCAACTACGTTTTCTAAGAAATGCCGAATTTTATAAAGGAAACACACCGTATTTTGTGTCGCGTTGATGAAAAAATAAATTCATGAATGAATTTTGTCTATCAGCGCACAGTTTTCACAATTAACGACCAATATTAATGGTGCCCATAATGAAAAAACGCTACCTTGTGGCCGGTATTCTCTTTGCCCAAATTTATGCTATTTCCGCCTCTGCCTCTGATACCAAACTCAGCTATGAACATAGCTGGGGAACGATGAATCGCTACCACGGTGATCAAATCGGCATGCGGCATTTTATGGATAATGGCCTGTACGTTGGCGTTGAGCTGAACTTTTATAATAAGAATAAAGATCTGACCATCGATGATGTCGTCTCGAATTCTTATGCTTTTTATACCGGCTATGCCTACAGCTTAACACCTGAACTAACCTTAACGCCGAATCTGGAAGCGCGCTTCTACTCCGGCGGCACCAGCGGTGAAGGCACCGTAGGCGATATCGGCGCTAGCCAGAGTTCCGGCGCACGCTATACGCCAGGTTTGAAACTGACCTGGGCTGTGACTGACAAGACGGATCTTCATGCGCAATATCGCTATGACCTCAGAAAAATCACCCGCAGCAAGCGCACCAGCACGGATGATGACACCCACCGCCACCGCTATGAAGCGGGCGTGGCCTACAAAGGTTTCGATAACTTCACGCTGGCGTACACCGCTTACTACTATCACGCAGATTACGTGCTGCAAAACAACAAAAAGCATGACTATCAGCAGGACTTTGATGTGTCTTACACCATCAACGACAACTGGACAGCACACGTGGGCGTTGAAGATGTCGCCAGCGGGCGCGATGTGAAATCGCGTGAAGGAAAAGGGAAAGTCGGCTTCACCTATACGTTCTAACCACGGCTGACCTTTCTAAAACAGCTTACTGCTACGCAATGTTTCTCGGGGATCCTGTTCACCAAGCAGGATCCCTTTATTACAAGCTATACAGGTAGATAAAAATGAAAAAATTTGCGCTGTCGCTCCTTGCGGGTCTGGTTGCTTTACAGGCCAGCGCCGCTACACCAGACCGTCTCACCATCGTCAATCAGTATGTTGATAATGTGCTGACCAAAGCCGGTGACCACTATCACGGCCAGTCGCCTACACCATTACTTGCTGATGGTGTCGATCCTCGCACGGGCAAACAAATGGAGTGGATCTTCCCCGATGGTCGCCACGCCGTGTTATCCAATTTTTCCGCGCAGCAAAACCTGATGCGCGTGCTGGTCGGGCTCAGCAACCTGAGCGGCAATCCCAGCTATAAGCAGCGTGCCGAAGCGATTGTGAAGTATCACTTCCAACACTATCAGGATGAGAGCGGCCTGCTGATTTGGGGTGGTCACCGTTTCGTTGATTTAAAAACGCTGCAACCGGAAGGCCCCAGCGAAAAAGAGATGGTGCATGAGCTGAAAAATGCCTATCCCTACTACGATTTGATGTTCAGCGTCGATAAAGACGCAACCGCACGCTTTATCCGCGGTTTCTGGAATGCGCACGTTTATGACTGGAAGATCATGGAAACCAGTCGCCACGGTAAATACGGGCAAAAAATGGGCGCACTCTGGCAAAGCCCGTTTGAGCAACAGCCACCCTTCTTCGCCACCAAAGGCCTGAGCTTCCTGAATGCGGGTAACGATCTGATCTATTCCGCCTCGCTGCTGTACAAATACAATAAAGAAGACGGCGCGCTGGTCTGGGCAAAACGTTTGGCACAGCAGTACGTGCTGCCACGGGATAAAGCGACCGGGCTCGGCGTGTATCAGTTTACGCAGGCGCTGAAGCGTGATGAAACGACTGACGATGCCGATACGCATTCCAAATACGGCGACCGCGCCCAGCGTCAGTTTGGCCCAGAGTTCGGCCCTACCGCGCTGGAAGGCAATATGATGCTGAAAGGACGCACCAGTACGATCTATTCCGAAAATGCGCTCATGCAGCTCCAGTTGGGTAAAGACTTAGGGGCGGAAGGCAAGGAACTTCTGACGTGGACAACCGATGGCCTGAAAGCCTTTGCCAAGTATGCCTATAACGAGTCGGATAACACGTTCCGCCCGATGCTCGCTAACGGCAAAGATCTTTCCAATTACGTTCTGCCGCGTGATGGCTACTACGGCAAAAAAGGCACCGTGATCAAGCCTTATCCTGCGGATAACTCATTCCTGCTTTCGTATTCTCGCGCTTATACCGTTTCACCGGACGCCGAACTGTGGCGTGTCGCACGCGGCATCGCTCGCGCACAGGGGCTGGGTGAGTTAGGTTCAGCGCCGGGTAAAGACGTCAAAGTGGATCTCGCGACCAAGAACAACGATCCTTACGCCCTGTTCGCGCTGCTGGATCTGTATCAGGCGAGCAAAGTGAAAGATTATCTGTCGCTGGCGGAAAAAGTGGGCGATAACATTATCAGCACGCGTTATAAGAACGGCTTCTTCATGGCCGATCCCAACAGACAATATGCCGATGTCGATACCATTGAGCCTTATGCCCTGCTAGCGCTGGAAGCCGCAGTACGCAATCAGCCACAGTCCGTTGCACCGTTCCTGAATGGTGCGGGCTTCACTGAAGGCGGCTACCGTATGGAAGATGGCTCAACTCGCATATCTACTCGCGATAACGAAATCTTCCTGTTGAACGTTGGCGAAACCTTGAAACCCAACAATAAGAAGTAAGCATTAATCCTCAACACGCCAATGGTGGTTCGCTGCCATTGGCAATTCCCCTCTTGTAACCCAGCCCAACCATTCACAGAACAAGACCGCCACTATCGGATGTGATTCTTAATCGAGTGGTGCTTAATTGAGTAGTGCTTAATATGTGGAACTTACAGGATGTCATGCCGGCCACGATGAACGTGACCAGCATGGGTTGACTCAATAATCTCAAGCGTTAGTTAACCAGAGGGACTTCTGGGTGCACGCCGAGCCAGCCCGGCGTAGGTTCGCCTTTCGCTTCGCCGACATACAGACTCAGCTGTGCGCGGAAGCGCTCGACCGCACCGCGATCGTACATGAAATCAGCAAATGCCTGAGGGCGAGTGTTACGGTATTCCCAGATATGTTTGTAACCCACTGGCGGCTCAACATCGGTACGCACCGACCACATACGTGAAACCTGAGTTTGCGTTTGCGGATCCAGCACCCAGCTCAGGTAGAGCTTGGCACTTTCCGGGTGTTTCGCCTGTTTGAAGATGGCGGCACGTTGCGCCCAGGAGACAAAAGGATCGGACTTCGGCAGGACAAAGCGGGTTACAGCATCTGCTGCTGGCACAAGCGCACCGGAACTGGTAAAGGTCGCGCTGTATTTTCCTGTCGCGATTTCAGCGCCGGGGACGTTGGTGCCGCGCACATAGACGGGATCCTGCTCCTGCAATTTTTTAACAAAATCCCAGCCGTATTTATCCACGGCCAGCTTGTACCAAAACAGTACTGCATCGTCGTCGTTCGGATAAGCCAGAATCAAATTACCTCTTAGATTGGGACGAAGGTAATCATTAACCTCACGCGGCCAGGATTTTTCATCCAGAAGCTGAGTGTTGACTAAATTACTGAATGCGATGACATAGGCACCGGTCCAAGCACCATCTGCATCCCGAAATTCCGGATAGATTTTATCCCAGCCACGCGCTTTGTAATTCAGCAGCACGCCTTCTTTTTTCCAGCGCGGGAAATTTTGCACCGTTTGCAGTTGTACCACATCAGGAATCAGGGTGCCGGTCGCCAATTGGTTATCGATACGAGCATCATGGTATTTGCTGTAATCGACAATCACATTCAGTTTCATGCCAGGAAAACGTGTCTCAAATGCCCGCTTGAAACCAGCCTGCTGTGACTGCACATCGCCACCGGCATAAACTGTGACCGTACCGCCTTCTCTCAACGCACTCTGATAGATTTGATCCAGCGAACGCGTCTCAATTTCGACGCCAGCCTGACTTTGCCCGACGCTGAGACCGGCCATCATAGCCAGCATCAGCACTGTTTTCTTCAGGTACTTCCCAGTGTATTGCATTGTGATTTCCTTCACTTAATGAATAAAACCCGTACCGATAAACGACAACTACCTGCCGTTAAAACGGCAACGGTGTGACCAGCGGATCGCAAATAAGCGACGCGCAGGATTGGATCGAAGATAGGCGATCGTCAAAAATAGAATCAGAATAGAAGCGTATGAGCTTCCGTCGCTATATCTCCTGTTCTTCGAGACTAATGTCCCTATTTCTATTAGGGATTTTAGCCTGAGTTTACAGGATTAAATAAAAACATATACGAAGAAAAAGAGAACAATATAGTTAAAAATATTGAATGGATAAAAAGGGAATTATTGTATTCGATACAAATACGGGGATAGATGAAAACGCAGAGGAAGATAGAGTGATATTATTTACCTTATAAAATCATTTCAGTTTTAATGATATTACTTAATACCATATCTAAATGAGAATGTTAGGATTGCAATTTATTTTTACACAGAGGGAAAAACATCACCGGAGAATACATTTTCTGGCATAACGTCAAGATAATCCGGGAGCAGACCATATTCATCCAGAAACACCCGATGCTGCGCAATAATTGAGAAGGCTTGCTGCAATGGCGCTTTTATTTTTTCTGCACCGGCAATCCACTGCTGGTTATACTGTAAAAACTCCGCCGTTTTTTCCAGTTCTGCTAACGACCATTGATCGACGGGATCGTAAGCCAATTCAAGCTCGGCGATATAGGTTCGAAGCTCAGATAAATAACGCTGAAACAGATCAATATCAGCCACGGTGGCACAGGCAGCTCGATTAAAAAAAGCGTTAAATGCCTGCTGAACCAATCCCCTATTCATATATGCATCCCTAACCTGTCTGATTTTCGCCACATATTATATATCAACTTATTGCGCGTACGGCACCGAATACACCGCAAATATTCTGCATGGCCCCGGCTCACAGCCGTGAAAGACACCACTTTCCAAATGCTTTTTCGCCTCATCAAACGACGCCAGCAGGCAATGTTCATTGACCTCCAACTCCTGCGCCATATGGTTGCAGGATAAGTAGGAACACTCTGGCGATTGCTCCAAATGAAAAGAGACAATATCAAAACCCTGCAACTCTTTCTGCCGTGGTATCTTCACGTCGGTATCAAAAGAGGCTTCCGGCTCGAACAGGTTCCATTCCGCTGTATCTTCATCATACTGATACTCGTATGCCTCGTAATAAAACATCGTGGTATCGGCCAGATCAATTCCTTCTTCTTTCGCCAGAGAATAAATCATCTCCGGTGAATCAAACAGCCAGTACCCGTTATGACGCCAAAACTGAATATATTCACAAAAGGCATCAGAGACACAGCAGCTCACCGAGTAAATGTCTTTTACCTGATCGGCGTTAAGCCAGTCAGGTTTTAACGCGACTCTTTTAGCTAAATATCCGACGGGGATCATAGATTTTTCTCCTTCATGTTTCTGGTGAGTGTTATTTCTGGATCCCTTTGTTATAAAAATTCATTTTGGATAGGAGACCGCAATCTTAGACTCATCACATATAAATCCTTCATCGGCTTCATTATGCGGTGTTCTATCCGTGTAAAAATATCTTAGCATTGGCTCTTGGGTTTTTATTTCAACGCATAACTTTTGAGATATTTTTTTAGAAAAAAATATCACTTGAGGAAATCCAATCAATCCATATGAGACCTCCTTTACTGAGTTACCCTCAGCAAGAGATAATTCAATGACATGGTTTATATGAGGTGAGTTTGTCATTTTACATCCTAATTTTATTTACCGTAATATAAAATAAAACGCATCATTAATTATAGTTATTCAGAGGGCCATTTTTGAAATCATTTGTACTGAAAAGAGATTTTTCGATTACTTCCCAAAATCCCTCCACGATAACGCATGATTTTTTGATTCACTATGTAGATAATTTTCAATTTTCCCCACACAGACTCATCTTCATCAGAAGCTGTAACTAACGCTTCAACAAGCCCAGTTGCTACCGCAGTTGCTAAATCAGTATTTTCTGAAGTTACTCCCATTTCGATATGCTGGAAAAAATTTAATTTATCTGACTCTCTTAACAATGCCAATTGGTTCACTAATGCCTTACCTACCAATGAGAACAATAAAATTGTCGGTGGAGGATCTGGTAACCAATATTCGATGCTATTGTTTACTTCATTTTTGATGTACTCTGACCTCTGAGTAAACATACTCAGATACTCATTAACGTATTCATCCATTACTTTTTCCCTTAAGAGCATTTTGCATATCTTTAAGAACGTTTTCAACCGCAGCTCTATCACTCGAAGAAGCTTGAGGGTTTTTATTCAACCTAATACCAGACAGTCGGTGATTGTGGCTGTTGAGCGCGGTATTTAGGGATGAGATTCATCATAAAAATTTAGATTAGATCTTCACCATTAAGAAGCACAATAACGTTCTTTTCCCCTAACTCTCGTCTGAACACATCTGCTATTTCAGAAGTATTCAACTCGGAGAAGGATTTATCATTGACCGCGACTAAAAAATAGGACTTCGGTTCTTTTAAACCAAATTCCTCAGCAACCAATAACTTAGTTTCTTGGTTGTACTTTTCGATACGATCATCAATTAATTCAAGTTGTTGACGGCTTAAAATTACATGCGGATCAAACATAAGATATGAGCCATCAAAGAGATGTCCAGTAGCCTTCCTCACCATATCTAATCTTTCCTTCAACTCATCGATACTTATTGAGGTGTAACATGTTATATCAATTGACATTTACGCACCTTACTTGATCTTTATTGGTTTTCCGGACTGGTCAATAACAATAACTTTATCTAGCCCTTTTATAGGCCAGTCATGAAATTGTTTTTGTAAATCGCTAATATTTGCTTTCGTATCTGCCAAATTGATAACGACATTGCTTGCGCCGCACTCAGGAAGTCACTCCCTGTGCCATATTTCTGAATCTCGGCCTTGTAGGTCGGTGATTTCGTCAGAGCCTTTTTATAAACTTCCCATTCCTGCGCCGAATCACCGAATCAGTTATCGTCACCGTCGAACGCGGTAAACAGCTCATTGAGACAGAACTCCGGTTCTGACAGGCAGATATAAAAATCCCGGCCTGTTTGAGAGGCCGGGATTAGCATTATTTAAGATCTGGATAGTTTTTCTATTTTCTCTATATCCATAACTATCTGACTATCAAATTTATTTTTATCCAATTGATTTAAGAAGGAACTAATTCTTCGAAAACAAGGTAATGCAACTTTTATCTCATCACTATTTAAAGAGGATATAGACGATATTAATTGTCCATCATAATCCTCTCCAGCCAGAGGGTCTTGCTTTAAAATAACTTCAGCTTTTGGCAAAACATCGGCTAAAAAAAGATCTTGCCTTATTGCTCGAGCAACATCACCAACACCTAACTCATCGAGAGAAATATCTATAATACTACCAAACCATTCATCTAAAGATGAATTTTCATTCGATTCATAATTGCTATTACTAATCAGTAATAACTCTCTAAATGTTGTCATATTCCGTGCCCCTTTATCGCTGATTCAAGTTTATTAATAGCATCAGTTGCTCTTCCATAAGCTGCCTGCGCCTCAGGATTATTGACATTTTTTAGTGTATTCGCATGATTTCGAAGACCATTAAGAGTGTCGTTCATTTCCTTCATATGATTCCAATACTTACCACTACCATCAGGCTTGATTACTGGATTACTATCCATATCTTTCAATGTACCGGTGATATCATGGTCTTTAATCGAGTTCTTAATCAGATTATCGATCTTCTTAACCGCGCTTTCCTGCTTCTGATTGAGTTTTTGAACAGGTTTATCATCCTGCTGTTTAGGATCATTTTCTGGCGGAGGTGGATTACCAGTTCCTGAACCTGTACCGCCCAATTCCTTTTTCTGATCATCGGTAAGGTTTTTACCTAGATTCGGATTAGAAGCATTTTCAGAACCGTACTTATCCTGAAGCGAGTTCAGATACTTCACGGTAATCTCATCATTACCCATCATGTTCAGTCTGATGAGATGATCCAGTTCATCCGACGAGAGATTGTCCGCGATTTCTTTCGCTACAACACCGGTAATACCCGCTTTCACACCGAGTTCAAGTAACTTTTCAGCAACCTTGGTTCGGCATGGTGCCGCTATCGCACATCCTTCAACCAACGCTTTGCCGAAGAAGTTATTCTCCACCGCATTACGCCCAGACTGCGCGCCGCTGGCGGCAGAAGCAGTGCTGTTGCTCGCCAGACCGGACAGCAGGCCAGACGCCAGCAACGAGAGGGCGCTGACTGACTGCTTTTCCTCTTCCGTCAGGTCGTTCGCCGTCTTGCCGGGATATTGATCGGCCATGATGGCGCGGGCAGCCAGTTCACCGCTGGAGGCACCGATGGCCCCCGCGGCCGCATCCTGACCTGACAGCTGGGCAACTACCGCCCCCACAACCGCGTGCGCCATCGCGTTGGCTGCGATATCCGACGCCGTGATTTTACTTTCATCCTTCGGTAGCGTGACATCTTTCACCAACTGGGCCAGATACGGTGATGCGCCGCTGGCAATCGCTTTCTGGATGTCCCCACCCGCCAGTGCCTGAATTGCCGCCGTCGCCGCCTGTGCCGCACGCTGGAAATCACTGCCCGTGCCGTATTTCTGCATCTCGGCCTTGTAGGTCGGCGATTCCGTCAGCGCCTTTTTATACTCCTCCCATTTATTCGCCGGATCGCCCTCTTTCGGACGCTCGACGGTGGCATCGCCTTTAGCTTCCGCGGCGTTCTGCGCTTTCAGCTCGCCTTCCGTGCGCACGATATCCATCACCTGCGCGCCGATTTCACCAATCAGCTGCGCCTGTTTCAGGCGTTTCTGCTCTTTCTCTTTGTTAAAGATCGGGCTGAGCGCGTTGTTCGCGTGCTCAACGTCACGGCTCAGCGTAGCGATATCCTGCACCTGCTTCGCTGTATCCCGCAGCAGCAGGGTGCCGTCACTCACCGCCGCATAGGTGGTGCTGGATGCATTGCCGCTGTGACCCAGCGCCATCAGCGCCGACGGCACGTTCATCGCCAGCGTCGACAGCATACTGCCGTTCAGGGACGGGCTGGCACTGAGGCCGATACCACTGTGTTCTACCTTGAATTCGGCTTTGTTGCTGAGCCCGCTCCAGCCCAGCGTCCCCGTGTCCAGCCGGTTTTTCTCGGCGCTGGCAGTGGAGCCAATGACCGCAGCGTCAAGCTGGGTGTGCTCACCGGTTTTTATACCAAATCCGTCTTTACCCGCAAAGAGCCCGGTCTGCTGCTGCACGCTGTCATAATTGCTGTGCATCTTGTCTTTGCTGAGGCTGATATAGCCGCTGCCGCCTCCGCCGCCCCAGGTAAAGCTGCCGCCCGCCGAGCCGCTAACCTGTTTAGAATCATAACGCTCGCTGTCCTGCTGACTTTGCAGCAGCAGGTTACGTCCGGCATCAACATCAATGCGCTCGCCGTTTACCTGCGCGCCAGTCAGCCGCGTATCGCGCTCGCTTTTCAGCGTGACGTGGTTACCCGCATCCACCGTCGTTTCTGACCAGCTATTGCCCGAACCGGTTTCGCGCCCTTTCGCCGCATTGACGTTGGCGAAAATGCTGAGCCCCGCGCTGCCGTTGCTTAAGCCCACGCTGACGCCGATATTCCCGCCGCTGCTGCTGTTCTTACCGCTGATGTCCTCGCTGTTGCGTGCCGAGAGCAGGTGGATATCCCGCGCCGCGTTCATCAGGACATCGCCGCCCGCCTTAAGCTGGCTGCCCGCGACCGTGATATCTCCGGTGCGTGACTCGATGCCAATATCTCCCGCCGCATTCAGCGTCGAGCCAAAGCTCTGCTTCTGCTCGCTGGTCTGGCTGGAGCGAGAGTTTTGCGCCCCGAGCGAAACGCTGACGCCGACAAAAGACGACTGCCCCTTATTGTTCAGTTCGGACTGGCTGCCCTGATAGGCCTGATAACCGGCCAGTCCGGCCTTCATGCCCTGAAGCAGCGCCAGCCGACCATCACTTTCACTTTTTGCCGCCTGAATGCTCTGCACCGCGCTGTTAAGCGCCGACCCTACCACACCAGACAGCGCCACGGTCAGACCCGCAGTTTTCTGCTGAAACTCCTGCTGCTGTTTGCGTGTGTCATAGCCTGGGTCGATGGTGACGTTGTTGCCTTGCAGGAAGATGTCTTTTCCGGCCACCATATCGGTGCCGCTAAGGGTGACATCATTCCCGGCCTTCACCGTCACCGAGTCGGTCGTGCTGCCGAGGGTGCTGATGCTCTGGCTTTGTGTCGCCGCCTGATCGCGCAGTTTCTGGCTGGTCGAGGTTGAACCGATGGTAAAGCCGATGCCGCCGCCGCTGAACAGGCCGCTTTTCTTCTTGCTGTGCTCTTCATAGTTCTGATAGTTCTCTACGCTGGCCGCGGTGTTGACATCATTATTTGCCAGTAACGTCACCTGCTTGTCGCCGACCACGGAAGAGCCTTGCAGGTTGATATCCTGATTGGCCGCCATCGTGACACTGTCACCCGACAGCAAACTGCCTTTCTCATCGGTTTGCAACGTTTCCCGCAGGGTATGCGTCACCGTCTTCGAGAAGGCCTTTTTCTTGACCTTCGTTTCTTCAAAGAAGGTGTGCTGCGTTTCGGTGGCCGACAGCAGGTTGATGTTGTTACCCGCCTGTGCCGTCACCGCACCGCTCGCCACACCCTGCGCCGCCTGCAAGTTGATATCTCTGCCCGCCTGCAAGTTCAGGCCCTTGCCCGTCGTTAACTCGGTACTCTGCTGGGTGATGTTTTGCTGCCAGTCGGCATGACGGTTCCACCAGTTGCCGCTGTAGGTTTCTTCCTCTTGGGACAGCAGGTTGAGATCGCGTCCGGCTGCCAGTGTCGCATTGCCTTTGGCGTTCAGGCTGGCCGCTTCTGACAGCACATCCCGCCCAGCCACCAGATTCAGATCGCCCCCGCTCAGGAGCTGGCTGTTTGCCACCTCCTGCGTGCGGCGCTGTGCGGTACTGCCGCCCTGATAGAGCGTCTCTTTCAGCGTGTCCTGTGCGGTCAGGCGAATATCGTTGCCCGCCGCCAGCGTCAGCGCCGTGCCGCCGGAAAGCGCGCTGGCATCAATCTGCACGTCCTTACCTGCCACCGCGCTCAGCGCGCCGCCCGCACTGATGGTGCTGCCCTGCACGGCCGTGTTCAGCGCGGTGTTGCTGCTGCCCCAGCCGATATCGACACGATTATTGGTCAGCGTCAGCGCCTCAATCGCGACATTACCTTTGGCGTTCAGCGCCATGTCCTGTCCGGCGTTGAGCGTAGCCGCCACATTGCGGATATCCTTGCCCGCGCTGAGTGCCAGGCTGTTGCCCGCGACGATTTCGGCGGTTTTGCCCAGTTCAGTAAAGACCAGCGAGCCAGTGCCGCTGTGGGAAGCCGTCGGCTGTGCGGTCTGGAAGTTGCGGCTTTCGGTTCGGTTGATGATATCGCCGTTGATGCTGGCGAGCTGCAGCGTGTTGCCTTCCATCCGGCTGCCGCTGTTGGTGATGTTATTCAGCGCCACCAGATTCAGGCCGCCGTCTGATTTGATCAGGCCGCCCTCGTGGTTATCAATCTTGTCGCCGCTGGCAATCGCCAGCACGTCAACCGCCTTGAGCGTACCGCTGTTGGTGACGCTGCCGCCGGCGTTCAGCTCAATTTTATTCGCGACAATCGCGCTGCCCTGCAGGTTGCTTTTATCCGCCTGCGCCAGATACAGCTTCGGCGCCAGCACGGTCTGCCCGTTGACCTCGATATTTTCCCACCAGACCATGCTTTGGCTGAGGTTCGCGACCTGATCCGGCGTCAGGCTGACGCCCAGTTGCAGGTTCATGCCTTTCTGCGCCGCGGCCGCGTTATCCAGCAGCGTCTGCATTTGTTCCAGATCGGAGCCGGTGCCATTCAGGTGACGCTGCCCGCTCTGTTTCAACACCGCCTGACTGATGTAGCGGGTATCAAACTCCGCGTCCCCAAGGAAGCGGTAATCGTGGTCTGCATCCAGATTCAGCTTATCCAGCAGATAGGACGAGCCCAGCACCCGGTCGGTCTGCGTCCACTGAGAGCGCGTTTCGACCGGCACCACCGTGGACGGCTGCTGCCCCAGTAGCGTCTGCAAATCGCTGAACAGCGCGTTGTCCACCTGTCCCAGTTGTTCCAGTTTCGGGTTGGTGTGGATCAGGTAGCGGCTGTCGGCATTCGGATCGACAACCAGCAGCCCGTTATTGCCCGTCGGCAGCGGGTAATCGGCAAGCGGATTGGTGCTCAGGTTTTGCAGCCCGTTGCCGATGGCGCTCAGCAGCGCGGCGGCAGAGAGAGGCTGTGGCGCAGAAGGCGACGTTCCGCCCGACGGGGTGTCTACACTGACCGCGGGCTTCGGTGCGTCAACCGCTGCCATGCCCGGTGTGGTCAACACAGCAGGCGTGCCCACCGTGCCCGCTATCGTGACGCCCGTTGCGGTATTGTCCACGTTAACCGGCGTCAGGCTCTTGCCGCCATCGGGCCGCTGACCTGTCGACGTCAGTGCGACCGCATCGGGGTTGTTGACGTGACCGGAGGTTGAAGGCTGTAGCACCACCGCATCACCGGTGTTGAGCGTCAGCGGCCCGGTGGTATTCGGAGCCGCAATTACCGCGCTGATGTTATCCGCCTGCGCGCCCGCTTGCAGCACGGTGCCTGCCTGCTGCGTCAATTCGACCGCATCAGGATTGCTGACGTGGCTGGAAGTCGAAGGTTGTAAGACCACCGCGTCGCCAGTGTTCAGCGTCAGCGGTCCGGTGGTAGTCGGGGCCGCGATGGCCGTGGTGATGTTGTCAGCCTGTGCGCCCGCGTGCAGCGCGGTGCCCGCCTGCTGCGTCAGCGTCACCGCTTTACCCGTCGCATTCACGCTTGCAGCATTACCTGACAGCGCAGCCTGTCCGTTCCCTGCTTGGGTAACGTCTACCGCACTGGTGTTAAACGACGAATCCTGACTGGCCAACTGGCGCGTGGTCTGCTTCTGCAAGGGGGATAACGTGGTAGCCACATCCAGCACCGGTTTGGTTGCCGCAGGCATAAACCCGCCGCTGCCCGGCTGTAGCGTGGTATTGCTGATATCCTGTTTAAAGTCGGCGGTAATGGTGCCACCTGCCTGAATTAACGCGTTATAGCTTTCGCCCTCGGTTTTTTCGTAGGTTGGAGTGCCTGATAATTTATAAGACATATATTTGTTCATTACACGATCATGCTTATCTATAAATTTACTAGGCCTCGCCACTTTCCCCCTTTCTTTATAAGAAATATGTTCATAAACCAAATATCCGAAATAATCACCTGATTTATATGATAAATTATTTAATTTATCACCTTTCAGATTGATGTTTTTAATCGCTTCCAATATAGATGATTGATTTGCAAAGTCATTAGAATATAAGAAAGCATCCTTCCCTGAACGAATAACTCCAGCTTGATTATCAGATTTTATTTCTATGGTTTTATGTTCAATGACGACTTTCTGTATATCAGCATCTTCAAAAGGGAGATACATGTATTCTGTAACCCATCTGGGAGCTCCATTTCCACCGCCACCATTATCAGTTCTTAAGGAATAGATTCCATAATCCTCAGGTTTAAACCACCCAATGGGAATATTCGCTATCGTTTTCCCTGCCCACTCCGGCACAGAGTCCCCCGCCAATTCCGTTTCCGTCACCACCAGTCCCTCACGCTGGTTAGTCAGCGTGCCGGTGTTAATGGTGATATCGCCAGACTGCGTTTCGATGGTGCCGGAGCTGTTGAGTAACGACGTGCTGGCGTTGCCCTGTGCGTCACGCTGCACCCACAGGCTGTTGCCCGCCAGAATGGTGCCGAACACGTTGGTCAGGGAATCCGACAGCAGGCGCATATTGCCACCTGCATACAGCATGCTGCTGTTATGCAAGACGCTCCCCGCCTGCACCAGCAGGTCGCCCGTGGTACCAACAAGTCCTTTGTTATTCAGCGTATTGTCGCTTATCAGCGTCAGATTACCGCCCGCCTGAACGCTGCCCGCTTCCAATTGCACGATATCTTTCGCGCTGACGCGAGACTCCCCGCCGCCTGCCAGAATGCGGCCCTGATTGGTCAGCGTGCCGGTGCTGGTCAACCGGACGGATTGACCCTGTAACGTCCCGCGCTGGTCGAGGTCACCCGCCACGTTCAGCGTCAGCTGCTGTCCGGCGGCCATGCTCTGGGTGAAGGTCAGCGGCCCGGTGACATCGGCGCTCAGGTTACCCAGCGCCACCAGTTGCCCGTCCTGCTGCAGTTCATGGGTTTTCAGGCGCAGATCCTGTGCGCTGTAGAGCTTCGCGCCCTGATGGTTGACGAGACGCTGCGTCTGCAGCGCCAGCTGTGTCAGGCCCAGCAGCGTACCGTGGTTGTCCAGTTCATCCGCGATAATCTCCAGTTCACCGGCCTGCACCAGCCCGTTGTTCACCCACTGCGGGATGGTTAGCGTCAGTTTGTCCTGCGCCATCAGGCTGCCCTGCTGGGTCAACTGCGCGGTGTTGAGCACCAGCCCACGCCCCTGCAGCCAGCCGTGGTTCTCGACAGCCGCCGCGTTCAGCGTGGTGGTGCCGTCGGACAGCAGTTGTCCGCTCTGCTGGTTGACAATCTTCTCTTTTCCATCCAATTGCAGCGCGGCGGTGCCCTGTACTGTGCCGCCATTGGTGATGGTGTTGCCCGTCAGCATGGTGGTGGCGGCCTTGATGTCGCCCTGATTGTCCAATGCAGTCGCCTGCACGTTCAGCGTGCCGTCGCTGCTTAAACGCGCCTGCGGCGCATTGCTGAACTGGCCGACAACGGTGGCATTGAGCGCGCGGTCGCCGCGCAGAGTGCCGTGATTAGTGAGTTCATCGGCACCCAGCGTCAGCGTGTTTCCCTGTATCTGCCCGCGATTGGTGATGTCATGCGCCGTCAGGCTCAGGTCGCCGCCGCTGACCAGCTGGCTGCCCTGCGCGCCCTGATAGGTCCCGCTCAGCTGCAGCGTCCCGCGTTGGACGCCCAGCAGATTGCCCTGCTGATCGAGGTCACGGGCAGTCAGGCGTAGGTCGTCCGATTGCCACAATCCCTGATTGCGCAGCACGCCCGTTGTCAATTCACCCGTACCGCCGCTGAGCAACCGCCCCGTCGCCAGGTTATCGACGCGGTCAGTGAGAGCCAGCGTAAAGCCGCCAACACCCGTCAGCGTGCCGCCGTTCTCCAGCGTCTGGCCGACCACTGTCACGGTACCTTGCGAGAACAGCTCGCCCTGATTGTTCAACACGTCGCCATTGAGCGACAGGCTGTTCAGCCCCGCGACGGTGCCGCGATTGCTGAATGTGTCACCGTTCAGCGTCAGTGTACCCGCCTGCCATAACCCGGCGTTGTCCGCCTGTTTAGCCTGGAGCGTAGCCGTACCGTTGCTGAGCAACTGGCTGCTTTTATCGCCGACATAGCGCAGCACATCAAGCAGGCGCAGCGCGTCGGTACCCTGAATACGACCCTGATTCTCCATCTCACGGGCGCGCAGTTGCAGGTTGTTAGCCTGTAGCGTACCGGCATTGCGCAGCGTGCCGCTGTCGAGGCGACCTTCGCCGTTGGTCAGCAGTTCCGCCCCGGCGCGGTTAATCAGCTCGTCACGGTTAGTCACCGTCAGGCCGTGGCTACCCAGCAGGCGTCCGCCATTATCCAGCGCGCGGGTGGTCAGATTCAGCGTGCCCGCGGCTATCTCACCGTTCTGGCTCAGGCGCTCGGCCGTGATAACAGCGTCGCCATCGCTCAGCAGGCGAGACTGCGCATTCCCCTGATAGATGTCCAGTAAATCAAGCCGTAGCCCGTCCTGACCGAGCAGCGTCCCGCCGTTGGTCAGGGCGTTTGCCGTCAGCGTCAGCGTGTTGCCCTGCCAGAATCCGTCGTTTGTGACATCACCCGCCCGTGCGGATAACACCCCGTTGGTCAGCAGTTGACCGGTAGCGCCGACCGTCAGGCCATCGCGCAGTTCCAGTGTGATGCCACGCTCACCGATAACCGTGCCGGTGTTGTCGAACGTCCCCCCGTTCAGCGCCAGCGCCCGGCTTTCCCAGCGTCCGCTATTGCGCAGCTGATTACCGCGCAGCGTCAGGGTGTCGGCAGTATGCAACAACCCCGTGCCCTGATAGTCGCCGTCAAGCGTCAGCGCCCCATCGGCAATCACGTTGCCCGCGTTGTTTACCGCACCGCTGTCGAGCGTCAGCTTACCCACGCCGGATACAATGCCCTGATTGTCGAGCTGGCTGGCGCTCAGCCAGCTGTCGCCGCCGGAGAGCAACGTGCCCTGATTGGTTAACCGGCTGGCGGGGTTAGCGCGATCCAGCGTAACGGCTAACCCGTTATCCCCCTGAATGCGTCCGCGGTTGGTCAGTTGCTGCGCGTCAAACGTCAGACGGTCTGCCTGCGCGTCGCCGTCGTTTGTTATCGTCGCCGCGCGTAAAACAGCAATACCCTGCGACAGCAGTTTACCGCCCTGCTGGTTGCTAAGGTCAGTGGTGGTGGTCAGCGACAGCGCATTAATACCAAAAATCTGCCCACGGTTGGTCAGGTCAGCCGCCTGCAGCGTGATATCGCCCGCCTGCCACTGGCCGTCATTGTCAACCTCCCCCGCCGTCAGCGTACTGCTGCCCTGACTCAGCCATTTGCCCTGATTGCGGGCCGTCCCCGCAATTGCCAGCGTCAGGGCATCCACGCCCAGCATCTTGCCGCGGTTCTCCAGCGTCTGCGCGTCCACCTTCAGCTTACGGGCTTCCAGCGTGCCCTGCTGATCGATATGGTTCGCCACCACGCCCAGCGTGCTGCTGCCGCTGATAAGCCCGCGGTTATCCAGTTGATTACGCACATTCAGTTGCAGATCGTCCGAGCCCAGCATCTGCCCGCGGTTCAGCACATTCGTCGCGCTGACGTTGATGTTTTTACTGGTGAGGTCACCGCTGTTGGTCAGGGTGCCGTCCAGCGTCAGTTGCAGGTCACGCGTGCCGTTCAGCTGTCCGCCGTTGGTCACGTCGCGGGCGGCAATGGCAAGCGCCTGGCTGTTCAGCGCGCCCTGATTATCAAGGTGATTACCGAGCGCCAGCGTCAGCCCGTTCACGCCCATTAGGGTACCGTGGTTGACGACGTCATTGGCCTTGAGGGTCAGCGCATGACTGCTGATGTCACGCGTATTATTCAGCGTCCCATTCAGATGTAGATTCAGGCTGTCGACGCCGGTGATCGCGCCGCTGTTGGTCAGGCCGTTCGCGCTCAGCGCCATCGCCGCCCCGTACAGCGTGCCAGCATTGTCGAGGCTTTCGTTTACTGTAATGTCCAGTAGATCAAGGCCGTTGATTTTCCCGCGGTTGTCCAGCCTGTCGGCCTGCGTGGTCAGCTGATAACTGCTCAACGTGCCCTGATTGGTTAAGGCGTCATCCAGCGTCAGTTGAAGACCGTCAACGCCGGTAATATCACCCGCGTTGGTCAGCGTACGGGCAGCAATCGTGGCGAGCTTGCTCCACAGCGTCCCCTGATTGGTGACATCGCCATTCGCCAGCGTCATCTTCAGGGATTTGTCGCCCTGAATGTGCCCGCGGTTGTTCAGGCTTTGCGCGTCCAGCGCCAGGCTGTCCGCCTGCCATTCGCCCTCGTTGCTCGCCTCGGCCGCGTTCAGTACCGCCATGCCCTGGGTGAGCAGCTTACCGGTTTGCGCATTGGTCAATTTATTTTTCGCCGTCAGCGTCAGCGCCGACAGCCCCAGCAGTTGTCCGGCATTCCCGACCTCATCCGCCGTCAACACCAGCGTGTTGCCCTGCCAGAACCCGTCGTTCATGACCGTGGCTGCCTGCGCCTGCAGAGCACCGTTGGTCAGCAGTTGGCCGGTGTTGCCAACTGTCAGCCCATCCCGCAGTTCCAGCGTGATGCCGCGCTCACCGATAACCGTGCCGGTGCTGTCGAACGCACCGCCGTTCAGCGCCAGCGCCCGGCTTTCCCAGCGTCCGCTATTGCGCAGCTGGTTGCCGCGCAGCGTCAACGTGTCGGCGGTATGCAACACTCCCGATCCCTGATAGTCGCCATCGAGCGACAACGCCCCGTCGGCGATAACCGTGCCCGCGTTGTTTACCGCACCGCTGTCGAGCGTCACCTTACCCACGCCGGACACGGTGCCCTGATTGTTGAGCTGGCTGGCGCTCAGCCAGCTGTCGCCGCCGGAGAGCAGCGTCCCCTGATTGGTTAACAAGCTTGCCGAATTGGTACGGTCCAGCGTGATGGCCAACCCGTTGTCACCCTGAATGCGCCCGCGGTTGGTCAGTTGCTGGGCTTCAAACGTCAGGCGGTCCGCCTGCGCGTTGCCGTCGTTTGCCACCGTCGCCGCACGCAATACCGCTATACCCTGCGACAGGAGTTTCCCATTCTGCTGATTAGTCAGGCCGTTGGCGGCGGTCAATGACAACGCATTGAGACCAAAAATCTGCCCGCTGTTGGTCAGGTCAGCGGCCTGCAGCGTGATATCGCCCGCCAGCCACTGCCCGTGATTCTCAACCTGATCTGCCGTCAGCGTGCTGGTGCCCTGACTCAGCCATTTACCCTGATTGCGTGCCGTTCCCGCAATTGCCAACGTCAGGGCATCCACGCCCAGCATTTTGCCCTGATTATCCAGCGTCTGCGCGTCCACCTTCAGCTTACGGGCTTCCAGCGTGCCCTGCTGGTCGATATGGTTCGCCACCACGCCCAGCGTGGCGCTGCCGCTGATAAGCTCGCGGTTATCCAGTTTATTACGCACATTCAGTTGCAGATCGTCCGAGCCCAGCATCTGACCGTGGTTCAGCACGTCCGCCGCGGTGATGCCTGCTCGTTGGCTGGTAAGGTCACCGGTGTTGGTCAGGGTGCCGTCCAGCGTCAGTTGCAGGTCGCGTGTGCCGTTCAGTTGACCGTCGTTGGTCACATCGCGGGCGGCAATGGTCAGCGCCTGGCTGTTCAGCGCGCCCTGATTATCAAGATGATTGCCGAGATCCAGCGTCAGCCCGTTCACGCCCGTCAGAGTGCCGTGGTTGACGACGTCCCTGGCCTTGAGGGTCAGCGCGTTACTGCCGATGTCACGCGTATTATTCAGCGTCCCATTCAGATTAAGGGACAGGCTGTCGACGCCGGTGAGCGTACCGTGGTTGGTCAGGTCGCTGGCATTCAGCGTCACCGCCGCCCCGTACAGCGTGCCGCGGTTGGTGAGGCTATTGCCGGTTGTCAGTTCAAGGCGGTCGAGGCCGTTGATTTTCCCGCTGTTGTCCAGTCTGTCGGCCTGTGCAGTCAGTTGATAGCTGTTCAGCGTGCCCTGATTGGTTAACGCGCCATCCAGCGTCAGTTGAAGACCGTCAACGCCGGTGAGGGTGCCTTCGTTGGTCAGCGACCGGGCAGCAACAGTGGCGAGCTTGCTCCACAGCGTGCCCTTATTGTGTAATTCGCCGTTTGCCAGCGTCACCTTCAGCGAGGTATCACCCTGAATGTGGCCGACGTTGGTCAGTTGCTGTGCGTCCAGCGTCAGGCTGTCCGCCTGCCATTCGCCCTCGTTACTTGCCTCGGCCGCGTTCAGCACCGCCATGCCCTGCGTGAGCAGCGTGCCGGTTTGTGTATTGCTCAGCGTATTTTTCGCCGTCAGCGACAGCGCCGACAGTCCCAGCAGTTGGCCGGCATTCTCGACGTCATCCGCCGTCAACGTCATCGTCTTCGTCTGCCACTGGCCTGAGTTCTCCAACCGTCTGGCGGTCAGCGTGCTGTCGCCCTGACTCAGCCATTTTCCGCTGTTGCGGGCCGTGGTGTTAATCGCCAGCGTCAGCGCATCCACGCCCAGCATCGTGCCCTGATTGTCGAGCGCATCCGCCTGCACAAGCAGTTGGCGGCTTTCCAGTGAGCCCAACTGATCGACCTGACTCGCCTCAAGCTGTACCCGCTGGCTGCCGCTCATCAGGCCGCTATTGCGCACCGTCTTCTGCAGCGTCAGGTGCAGCGCGTCACCGGAGACCTCGCCCTGATTGAACAGGTCAGTCGCCGACAGCCCCAGCGTCGCCCCATAAAGCTGGCCCTGATTGGTCAGGCGGTCAGCAACGGTCAGTTGCAGTGCATCAATGCCGGCAATCTCGCCGCCGTTAAACAGGGTATTGGCCGTAATCGCTGTCCGCTGCCCCAGTAGCGTGCCCTGGTTCTCCAGCGCATGTGCCTGCAGTTGGATAGTGTTAGCCTGCCAGCGCCCGCGGTTGGTGAGTGTGGTGCCGGACCAGTCCAGCAACCCGTCCGTCTGCAGCGTCCCGCTGCCCTGATAATTTCCCGCCAGTGACAGCGAGGTGACGGCCAGCACGGTTCCGGCATTTTCCACCGTCTCGCCGATAAGGGTTGCCGCGCCGTTACTGGCGAGTGAGCCCTGATTGGCTATCTGCGTGGCGCGCAGCTGCGTGTCCCCCCCGGACACCAGCGTGCCGCGGTTGTCCAGCACACCGTCTGTTGCTCCGCGGCCCTGACGTGTGGATGACGCGTTGAGTTGCTGAATATCTGCCGCCAGCGACAGCGCCATCGGCAGGAATGAACGCTGACGTGAGGCGCCTGCTGGCGCTATTGCGATGTCAATATCGCGATCGGCCTGAATCCGTCCCGTATTGATGAAATGGGCAGACTGCAGCGTCAGGTTATCCGCCAGCCACTCGCCGTGGTTCTCCGCCTGAGCCGCCTGTAACACCGCCGCCCCCTGCGTCAGCAGTTTGCCGCGTTGTTGGTTGGTCAACCCGCCCTGTGCCGTTACCGACAGCGCCTGAATACCGAGCAGTTGCCCCGCATTGGTCACGTCATCCACTTCCAGCGTGAGGTTTTCGGCCTGCATCAGCCCGCTATTGTTTATCTGCTGTGCAGTTACCACGCCATTTTTCTGGGTCAGCAGGCTGCCATCATTAGACAGGTTACCGGCAATCGACAGCGTCAGCGCATCCACACCCAGGATTTTGCCCTGATTGGTCAGCGAGGCCGCATCCAGCGTGACGGTATTTCCTTCCAGCGTGCCGCTCTGTTTGACATCACCAGTTGTCACTACCACAGACTGGTTGCCACTGATGAGGCCCGCGTTATCCAGCAGCCCGGTGGTGTTCAGTTGCAAATGATTAATGCCCTGCAACTCGCCACGGTTGTTCACGCCCGCCGCCGCAACCGACAGGCTGTCGCTGCGCAACGTGCCGATATTATTCAGGTTGCCGCCGAGCGACAGCGTCAGCGTATCGACACCCGTGATGTCGCCGTGGTTAACCAGACGATCCGCGGAAAGCACGACCGAGTTCCCCAGCACTGTGCCCTGATTGGTAACGTGCTTCCCTTGTAAGGACAGCGCACGGCTTTCCCAGTGCCCGTTATTCACCAGCGTGTCGCCGTGCAGCATCAGTGTACCCGCCGTATTCAGCAGGCCGCGGCCCTGATAGTCGCCACGCAGCGACAGCCCGGTTGCCGCGACCACTCGCCCGTCGTTAACCAACGACAGCCCCGTCAGCGACGTATGGCCCAGACTGGACAATGAGCCCTGGTTATCCATCAGGCGCGCGAACAGTGTGGCGTCCCCGCCTGTCGTCACGGTGCCACGGTTAACTAGTGTGCCTTTGCCATCCGTTGCGGGTAGCGTCAGGGATAAGGAAGTATCCCCCTGGATCTGGCCGTCATTGGTCAGATTCTCTGCCGCCAGCGTCAGGGCTTTCGCCTGCCAGTCTCCGGCATTGACGACCTCCGCCGCGGTGAGCGTCGCGGCGCCCTGAGACAGCAGTTTGCCTGCCTGCCGGTTGGTGAGCCCGTTTGTGGCCGTCAGCGCCAGCGAGGACACACCAACGATTTTCCCCGCGTTGTCCAGTTCATCGACCTGCAACGCGACATTTTTCGCCTGCAAGGTCCCCTGATTATCAAACCGGTGTGCCGATGTGGTGCTGTCGCCCTCACTCAGCAACTCACCCTGATTGGACAGGTTGCCGGCTATCGCCAGCGTCAGCGCGTCGGTGCCCCGCAACATACCCTGATTGTTGAGCTGCGCTGCTTCCACACGAAGTTGGTTACCCTGCAGCGTACCAGCGTTATCCAGACTGCCAGTTAAGAAGAGCGACAGGTTAGTGATACCGCTCATCGTGCCACTGTTGTCGAGAGACGTACCGTCTGCCGTCAGGGTTAATGCCTGCAGCGAGCCCCGATTCTCGGCCTTCGCCGCCTGAAGGCGCAGCGACTCTCCGCTGAGCCAGTCGCCGCTATTGGTAAAGGTATCGGCGATGCTCAGGTTCACTGCGCCCCGCGCCTGTGCCTGCCCGCTGCTGGTGAGGGTATTAGCCTGAACATGCAGGGCATTGCCCTGCAACGTCCCGGCCTGGCTGGCGGTATTGCTGTGAATCGTCCAGCTCCCGGTGGCCAGCAGGCTGCCGCGGTTGTCCAGATGGGTGGCCGTAATCTGTCCGTCGCCGGTAATACTGGTTTTACCCGCGTTGAGCCAGCGCTCGGCATTCAACAGGAACTGCTGCGCCTGAATCGCGCCATCGGTCTCCGCCTGTCCGGCGTTCACCGTCAGGTCTGCGCCCGCCAGCAGCGTACCGGTCGCGGATTGCGTCAGGGTACGCGTGGCGTCCAGTTGCAGTGCGTTGTCAGCCTGAAGCGTCCCCTGATTGGCGAGCGTACCGGTGTGCAGCTGTAATGTCGGGGCAGTAAGCGTACCGGCATTGCTGAGGCGGTCAGCGGTGACCTGCAGGGTGTTGCCGGCCTGCATCAGGCCGCGGTTATCCAGCGCGTCTCCCAGCGTCAGCGCCAGTTTTTCACCCGCACTGAGCGTGCCGCGGTTCACCAGACTACCGCCGTGCAGCGCCAGCATCTGTTGTGCATTGATAACATTATGGTTTTCGGTCGTCTGACTGGTCAGATCGAGTTCGTTCGCGGTCACCTCGCCCTGATTGGTGAACTGGTTAGCTTGTGCGTTCAGCGTCGCAGCCTGCAGTGTGCCGTCATTGGTGAGGTGGTCGGCCAGCAAAAACAGCTGATTATCGGTCAGAATGTTGCCCTGATTGTTCAGCACCGTTTGCAGTTCCAGTTTCACCTCGTTCCGGGCGCTGAGTAATCCGCTGTTGTCCAGACGCTGTGCGTTAGCCGTCAACCGCTCGGCCGCCGCTAACGTGCCGCGATTCGTTATGTCGCCGCCGCTGAACGTCAACGCCTGCAACGCCGCGATATCGCCCTGGTTATCCAGCGCATCCAGCGTCAGCGTGAGGGTTTTCCCCGCCAGCGTACCGCGCTGCACCAGACGTCCGCCGTCAACGGTGAGCCCATTACCGGCGGTCAGGTTCCCCTGCCAGTCACCCTGCTGCGCTACACGCACCGTGGCACGGTCTTTCGCCTGAAGCTGGGCGCTGCCTGCACCGTTAAGCGTTTTCGCCTCGAGTCGCACATCCTCTGCGCCCGCGCTCCCCGCCAGCGATACGGCGTCGCCGCGCACCTCAAGCACCGACTCCGCTTTGAGGCCGCTTTTCGCATCCTGCTGCAGCGATTGCCCTGCATCGACCGTCATTTTGCCCGCGGCAAGCTGGGTAGCCGCAAGCGTGACACCGTCACTCTTTATCGATAATTGGTTCGCTGATTTGACCTTGCCCTGCGCATCGACACCGGCACTGATGACGCTGTTTTGCGCGTTCAGCCCGCCACCCGATGACAACTCGATATTTTGCCCGGCACGCAGCGTCGCGTCCTGCAACGTGATGTCCTGTCTGGCGTTCAGCGTCAGCGCGTCACCCGCCTGCTGCTTACCCCGCAACGCCAGCGCATCCGCGTCGGCCTGAATCGTGCCTTGCGCCACCGTATCGCCCAGGCTGAGTTTACCGTTGGCCGACAGCGTGATATCGCCGCTGCGCGCACTCAGATTGCCGACGTTGACGCCCACGCCCTTATCGCTGGAAACCAGCTTGATGCGGTTGGTGTACATGCCACCCAGCGCGCCCGTATCCAGCGCCACTTTTACATTACTGCCAGTCACGCTGCTATCCGCCGCCTGCGCCGTCACCTTGCCCGTTGCGTCAACCTGATTGGCACCGAGCACAATCCGGGTATCGTTGGCATTCAGCCCGGCATCAATCTGCGCCGTGCGGGCAATCAGGCTAAGGTAGTCACTTTTGCTCGCATCCAGCCCCTGCCCGGTCAGCGTGATATCGCCGCGCTTCACGTCGATATGTTGCAGGTTTCCCTGCGCATCCAACTGGGGTTTTCCGGTGGTTAGCGTCACCTGCGGGGTATTGATAAAACCGCAGCCGTCGCAGGTAATGCCGTTCGGGTTGGCCACGATGACGCTGGCCTGTTTGCCCCCCACTTCAAGGTAGCCCGCCAGCGTACTGCGGTTGGTGGACACCACTTCGTTGATAATGGCGTCGGCGGCTTTGCCTTTCAGGTTGGGGTTGTTCTGGATCAGTCCGCCGAGCTGGGTAGGGTTCAACTGGGCCGTGCCGTTATTCAGGATCAGGCCGGGCTTGTCGACGTTAAAGTCCTGGTACTGGTTGTGGGAAATCCCCGCGCTGTTTGGCGTGGCAATATTGATGACCGGTACGCCATTACCCGCCTGAGCCAGCGAGGTGTTGCCCGTTGCAACCTGCACACCCGCCGCCATCGCTGGCAGCAGCGGCTGAAACGCAATAAGGTGGATCAGCGTATACGCCAGCAGGCGCTGTGTGGTTTTTACTGGTTTCATCCCTGATCCCCGGTCTTAATGATTAACAACGAAAAATTAAAAATGAATAATTAAAACGACAGCCCAACGCGGTAATACACCACGGCGCTATCCGGTTTTAGCCAGTCGGGGTGTGCCAACGGCCAGCCAACCGTGATTTGTTGTGATAAATATTGATTCGCGACCCCTGCCCCTACCGCCGCGCCCCACAGCGTGCCCGCCGAGTCGCTTTCGGCCTGATGTGAGAAAAGATGCCCGCCGTCCACCGCCGCCGTCAGGGTGACGCTGCCCAACAGCGGCAACTGTGTTGCCCGCCAGTTGAGTTCGTTGCGCCAGTAACCACCGCGATTGCCTGAGAGATACTGTTCTTTGAAACCACGTACGGAGGTTTCCCCGCCCAGCGTGACCTGTTCGCTGCCATACAGGCGCTGCGGTGAATACTGACCGTAGAGGTTGGTGAGGTAATGGAGGTTGTCTGCGATCGGGTAGTAATAACTGGCTGCCAGCGTCACTTTGTTGAACTCAGCGCGCAGCGCATCGTCAGACTTACCGTCATCCGTTTCCGCGCCAAACCAGCGCGTTCCCCTGCTGTAAGCCGGATTCAGCGTCGCCAGCCCGCCCCACAGTTTCTGGCTATGATTGATGCCAATAATCGCACTGCTGAGTTTACGGCTGCTGGTTTGCAGCAGTACATCGCTCAGGTAGTTCTTTCCGATGCGGTGCGACATGCCCGCCGAGAGGCTGGTTTTCATGTCGCCATTACGGAACACCACGCGTGACAGCGTGGCACGGTGCGTCTGGCTATCGCCGGTTGAATGCCAGAGAAAATCCCGGTTGATGAAATCGTTGCGATAGCGGCTCTCAGAATAGTCATAGCTGAGCGTCCAGTAGCCGTAAGGCAGCGACACGCCCGCCTGCAGGCTTTCGGCATTGCGGCTATCGCGAAATTCGCTGCTGTGCCCGCCGCTGATAAACCACTGATCGGCCAGCCCCAGTACGTTATCCGCCCACAGGCCGCCGTTTAGCTGCCGCTCCCCGGTACTTTTCTGCCCGCTATTGTCAAAACTGATGTTTGCCGTCAGCGGAATTTGCTTTTTGCTAGTCAGGTTGACGATAGAATAGCCTGGCTGGTTGCCGGGCTGAATTTCGATGCTCACCTGCTGCGTCGGCATGCGGTTGAGCTGTTCCATGCCCTGCTCGATATCCCGGAGATTGAGAATTTCGCCTTCCAGCCCTGGGAAAACCTGCTTTAATGCCCACGTCGATTGATTATTAATGTTAATAGATTCGAGGCGACCTTCCAGAATATCGATTTGCAATACGCCGCTGGAAAGATCTTGCTCAGCAATAAAGGCTCGACTGGTAATATACCCCCGTTCGATATACCAATTACTGACGTCATGAATCAGCTGATTTATATCATTAACATTAATACAACGATTAATATAATCTTTATTTAACCGTTCTTTGTCTCTTTCACGCAGCAGCGAACTATTGTGATAATTAATTTCCTTAATGGGAAAGCAGTGCCCAGTATCGCTGCCGCCGGCTGGATTTACCGTCGTTTGTGGCTGATTTAATTGCAATAAGGAATCACGCTGCTGCCGAGATTGATCGATCACCTCGGCCTGCCGCTGCTGGATGTCATTTCTGTCTGCCGGATTAAGCGGCGCGGAAAATGCCGGAAATACTGTACAAAAAAATAGCGCAGGCGTGATAAAGATCAGCCTGAAAAAACCACGCATGGTTTCATCCCTGAGATAATAATTTTTTTGGCATAGTAGAACCGTTAATTACCAAGCTCAATATGTCAGGTAATATATAATTTTATGACAATTGGTTTGCGTTAAGTCGCGATAAAATATTTCCTTAACCAATAATTTTAGGATTGTTACACCTCGCCATACAATACTGCGTATTTCATGACCTTTTCTTGTCGCTTCCCCCCCCAAGAGATGCCTCCCCCATAGCGTCGTTGATGCATCATATTATATAGTAGCGCCTCATTGCCGCAGGCTATTGCGGCGTTAACACCGGCTTATCTCACCACGTTGCGCAGCGCTTCTCTCTGGGGGAACAGTGAATTATCCAATTGGGCAGATCAATCACAGCTATTTAGGCTCCAGCGTTTATACCATGCTGCGCGAGGCGTTAATTACCGGTCAACTCAAACCGGACGATCGCCTGAGAATACGGGAGCTTGCCGCACAGGTTGGCACCAGCGTAACGCCGGTGCGAGATGCGATCCTACAACTGGCGAAAGAGCAGGCGCTGGTGCTCAAAACGCCGCGTGATATCCGTGTTCCCCAGTTGACCGAAGCACAATTTATCGAGATCCGCACATTGCGGCTGGCGCTGGAAGGCACGGGGGCCGAGCAGGCTGCCGCACACATTACGCCGAAGATGCTGGAGCAGATTGAAGAGAATATTCGCCAGAATCGTCTGGCGATTGACGAGAAAAATCTACGCGAAGCCCTGCGGTTAAATAGCGAATTTCACCTGTTTCTGGCACAGGCGGCGCGTATGCCGCTGTTAACGCAGTTTATCGGCAGCTTGTGGATGCGCACCGGCCCGTTGATTGCCCAGGCCTATGCGCATTTTTCCGTGCAGATGGCGATCGAACATCACGAAGACGTCCTCGCCGCGCTACAGCAGCGCGACGCCAGCGCCGCTCGGCAGGCCATCCAATCCGACATTCTGGACGGCAGTGAAACGATGCTGGCCTTTATTGCTATGGATCAATAAGTTAACACTAATCAACCGCGTTAAGCCGCCATGAGCCGGGGCAATAAGCCGCGAATCAGCAGTCGGGTTTCTTTGGCCTGACTGATAAATGCGGGCAGCAGCGCGGTAAAGCTGGGTTCATCGAGCGATTCTGCGGTGTGCTGAGTGCACAAACGCAGCGTCGAGTTCTCATCCAGCGCCAGCCAGCAGCCTTTCATCGCCGCCATTTCAAAATTAAGCATCAGCATCAGCTGGTAAACCGCCGTACTGACGTCCCCCTGAAATCGCATCACATCGCTGTGTAATAACAACACGCTGCTGCTGGCGGGGACCTCTAACACCACCGCCTCCTGCCCGTCAGATTCGCGTAGCGCGCAGATGCCGTCCTGCAAACTCAGTGGAGTACGGCTGAGCGAACCGTAATGGCGCAATAGGCGAGTAATATGCTGTTGTGTCGGTGTCATTCTGTTCTCCTTTACTCTTTACAATTAACCGTTAAGTTGCAGGCCTTCCTGCTGTAGTTGCTGTAAGGCGTTGGCGGTAGCCGGACTGGCTTTTGCAATCTCGCCGCTCAGTTTGTAACTTTGCGGCACGGTTTGATCCTGCCCGTAGCTGAAGCTGACGCTGCCAAGCAGTTTGTTCATGCTCACGCCTGCACTGCTTGAGGCGTTGATGATGACCGCCGGGGTATTGAACCCTTCGCTCTTCTTCACTGTCTGCGAAACATCAATACTGGCGAGGCGTAAATTATTGCCGTCCTTAAACAGCGCAATCACATCATCCTTGCCGTGCGTTTTGTTCTGAATGCCCTTCTCGATCTTTTCCCGCACATCGTCTTTCAGCTCTAGCGAAACCGTCACCGACGCACGGTCGTTATCCTGCAAGCGGCTCACGATATCCTTCAGCGCCGGATTGTCCGCAATCAGTTGATTAATGCGATCGGCGTTGCTCGGCGGCAGTGAAGAAAACAGATGGTTGCCGATGACCTGGAACAGCCCGTTTTCCGTCAGTTTGCTGAGATTGGTGTAGGACGTCGTGTGCTTGACGCTATCCAACGTGGCACCATCGCGCTGCGCGACATCCTGTCGCACGTTCAGCTTTTGCAGACTCATCAAACCCTGATGCTGGTCGTCAGTTTTTGCTGTTTTATCCGCAAAATGCTCATTCAGAATGGCCAGTTGGTCGTCCGGCTCCGCCATTTTTTTCACACCGTCAATCAAAAGCTGACTGGCCGGATCGTTAAACGCGGAGTTCAGCGTTTTGGTCAGCGCGTCGATGTCCTTTTTCTCCAGCGGCTCGGCTTTCTTCATACCCAGGCTGATCGATTGGTTCGTGCGCGAGTCAGCCGCCACATTCACCCCGATGCTGGCCGAAGTGAAGAACGGGACGGTGCCATCCGGCGTGGTTCTGGCGGCACCCGCGCTGAGGGTCGCGTTTGCCCCCATTGCGGCCTGATTCATGAAACGCAGGCGGTTGTCGGATTCCGTATAGGTGGTGGATTTTTCCCCTTGCGCGACGCTGGACGAACTGGTGGCAGACAGCACGTTGGCGCTTGCCGTCAGGCCCACCGATCCACGCAGCGTAGCGCTGGTTGGCGCCGCACCTTTTTCCGTCAGGTTTATGCCGCCGCGCAGTTCCAGCGCCGCGTTGCTATCCAGATTGAAGCTGACCGTTTTACCCGCCTTCACGCTGTGCTGCTCCCCTTTATCCAGCAGGGCAAGCGGGTTGATCGTGCCGCTCGACAGGCCATCAATAAATCCGGGCAGCTCTTCTTCGCTGAGGGTAAAGTTCAAGGCGTTTTGCTGCGCCATTTGCAGGCTGGCGGATACGCCGAATGAGGCGCGAACATCCGGTGCAAAACTGTGTTTGCTATTAATGTTTTGCGTCATCTGCGCCGAGGTTTTTCCTGTCAGATACTCGCTGACGTCATACCCGCCGGAGTAGCTCACTTTCCCCGTGATCCCGCCCGAACGCTCGAAGGCGACATTGATGCCGTTTTCACCGCGAGAAAAACTCAGATTGTAATTGCGTTCGCCGCTGACACCGCCACCCGGCACCGGAGGGAAAGGCAATGGCGTGCCGCTGACCACAAACGACATGGATGCCCCGCCGCCATAGGTCCGGTTAAACGCGATACTTTCGTTGCTGTCCAACGACAGAACGGTCGCTTTCATTTTATCGATCATGTCCGTCTGGCTGGCCGCCTGCATCACGGTCTTCGACGTTACGCTGACAGCGTTTTCTTCTTTCCTGAACGCCTTCATAAAGGTTTTAACCGAGTCATAATCCGCTTCCAGCGCTTTATGGTTGGTGAACCCCATGTCGGTCATCTTTTTCACCGGATTGTCGCCGTAGTCTCCCTGCCGCAGCGCGTTAAGTTCTTTCATCATCGAGGCCAGTTCCGCCTCACCCGGCGATGTGCCGGATAACGCACCGATGCGATCGGTCAGCTTATGCAAATCACCTAGCACCAGGGTATCCAGCACCAGTCGCGTTTTCGCCAGCGACAGGGCATCACTGGTATCCCGCTGCTGCCCAAACGCCTCGCTATTCGGCTTTTGCGCGATCGGCGTTTTACTGTCTACAAAGGTTTTAATCAGCGTACCGGCCGTACTCGTTTTCGATGACGGATGGCTTTCCATCGCTGCCAGCAGCACTGGAGCCAGATCTTTTTCTCTGCCATGCACGCTGGCAGGCTTGCCTTCCGTATTCATGACACCGTTATCGTTCACCACGCCCTGCTGCCTGCCGATAAGCAGGGCTGCTTTGGCCGAACTGCTTTCCAGTTCGGTCTGGAACTGTTTGAGCAAGTTCACCAACGGTTTCCCTTTCTCCCCCAGATCCAGCTTGTCTATCTTACTTTCCAGATCCATCGCCGCACCCTGCGGCTGGCCCGTCGTGGCATCCAGTTTTTTCAGTAACTCCGTCTGCATGTCGTAAACGGGCTTCAGTCCTTCACGCCCGCTGATCTGATGCTGAACATGGTCAGCAAAGGTTTTTAACGGCCGGGGGACTTCCATGGAGAACGAGACAACATGCGCTCTGAGCAAATCTGACAGCTTGCTTTTCACCTGCTGTGACTCTTCGCCGGTTTTCCCCAAAACCTGAACATCAGCTTTAACCGTCACCCCGGTCAACGGTATCTTCGTCCCTTTTGTCGCCACATCAAGCCGGCCAAACACCGTTTCTGCGGCACGGGGTTCTGCGGGTAAAGCTTCCTGCCCTTTTGGCACCGCCGTTTTCCACGCGTTGCCTTGCTGTGTATGGAGCTCATGATCGTCATGCGCCACCTGCAAATGATGCTGCGCATCCGTGCCCAGCGAATTGATTTTCCCCTCAATCGGCGTCTTCACCGGCTGCCATTGGGCAGTGTCATGATTAGCCGCATTTTGCCAGTCGGCCTTCGGCAGTTGGAAAAGCTGCCCATCTTTGTTCAAGGCGAAGAGCGTCTGCTGGTGATCCAGCGTGATGTCCTGAATCTCACCGGACAGCCCATTTTTAGGCAGCGCCAGCGGTGGTGATGCGAGTTTATCCGTGCCCGGCTTGATCTGGTGGAAATGCAGGTCACCCTGCTTATCGACAGCAATAAATTTATTACGGTTGATCACCGCCATCGCCGAGACGCCATCGTCCTTCGCGATACCAGGAAGCGCGGTGCCCGCAGACGGCGTCATTCGCACCTGCGGCAGCGCAAACACGGTGTTATCACCGTGCGTAAACGTGCCTGATTTCTGATTGATGGACAGCGGCGTGATTTCACCGTCTTTCAGCGTGTAAGCCTGATTGTCCAGTCCGCGCTTCAGCTGGCTGGCTTCAACGCTGGATGCCTCCCAGCTTTGGGTATTGCCGTTGTGAAAATGGACTTTGCCATCCTGTAACCCAATTTGCCCCAGCCGTCCCAGATCTAAGGTGTCTTTCGCCGCGGGCGCCGTCGTGGTCAGCCCCAGTTTATTATCCACCACCAAACTGTCGCTCAGGTTCCACCCCGGCGTTGGCGACAGCCCATTTTGTCCCAGAGGCGCAACGTGTTTTTGCCCCTGACGATCGGTGGCAAGTGCCTGCGTCTGGCCGTGTTCATCGTGGGCAAATCCGGTAATACGGTGGCCATCGCCCAGCACCGCATTCAGTTCTGGCGTGCTGGCTGGGGTTAATGTGACATGCGGTTCACCCGCCTCAGGCAGCGGTGCGTGGTAAAGCTTGCCGTCATTATCAGCAATCAGCAGGTGTTCTGCGGTTAACCCCACTGCTTTCGCATATACCGGTTCGCCGCTGTCCAGCTTGAGCGCCACCGGCTGCGGTGTCGCATCCAACGCACTCATCAGATGCAGCTGCGTAAGGTGATCCTGCTCGGTCAGCACGGCCGATTGCCCGTTCTGATTGGCAGAGAACGCCGTAATCTTATCGCTGAACGTTGATGACTCTGCCCCCGACGAGAGATTGCTCAGCGTGTGGCTATCTTTGACCGCGTACAGCTGTCCATCGCCCTGCCGGGATAACTGGCTGTGGGAGACATCGCTGCTTTGCTGCCAGACGCCAAACTCGGTATTCAGCGCAAAGAGCTTGCCGTCATGGAGACGCAATTGCTCGCCAGCACCGGAAGCAGAATCGGGCTGTCGATGGACACCGGTCAACAACTCATGGTTCATGCGCCCGGATAGCGGCACGCTGGTCGATTCCCCCGCTTTTGTTTGCAAAGAGAGGCGCTCCGGCGTGGATTCCAGCTGTACGTTACTCGCACTCATCTTGCCCGCTGGCATCGCGCTGCGACCGCTGCTGTGCAGCGCAATGTGCTGATTGTCATCGCTTTGAATCACGAACAGTCGCCCTGATTTGTCGACTAACGCGTGCTGCTGCGCCTCCTGATTTTCATGATGGGCGACGAACGGCTGGCTATTCTTCCCGATAGTCTGTTGTAACAGCGTGGTCAGCGCCTCCGGCAACCCCTTGCCGAACTGAAGCTTACCGTGACTGTCCAGCGTGATATCGGCTTTAGCAGCAGGTGTAGCGGTACTGCTGCCGCGGATGTTGATCTCAGCAGCCTCGGTAGCAGCAAAACGCGGCAGGCTTTGGATTGGTCCGCCCGACGCCAGCGAATCACGCTGTACGTGCGGTAAACGCTGACTCGCGCCTTCCAATGAAAATAGTTCGCGCAGGGTTGTCGACCGCGCACCCTGGTTTTTCACCTGGCTGCTGCTTCCCTGCTCCAGCGCTGGCGGTTTGCTTTTATCATGCAAACCTTGCTGAATCAGGGATTGCGCGCCTTTCTGGCTCGCACTGGTGCTACTGCCCTGCGATAACGATGCTTTAGCTAACGTGGCTGGTGCAATCTCCGAAATAGACAGACCAGGCTGAACATGCTGGATTTTCTGCATAACAAGTTCCAAAGGTAATGAAGTGAACGTGTCGGTTAAGTGGTCATTTTCACCTTTCGGTTCCCGACATCTTTCTCTTCCCGGAACGGGAACCACATCACACCTTCCCTCACTTAATACGCAACAGACGTAAGCCTGTTAATGACCCATCACGATTCATTCACTTTCAAGGAGATGTTATGGCTGATATGACGATTACGCTCAGCATACAACCCGGCGCAGGCCTGTCATCAACTGGCCTGAATTCCCCGCTTTCAGGCAGTAACAGCGGGGCATCGCCACGCTCTGCGCAACAGGATAGCCAGCTCATGGAGGCGCTGGGTACCCTGCTTAGCGCGCTCTTGCCTAATGCACAGGGCAATACGCCGTCCTCGACTGATGGCAGCCCGCTGGGCCAGTCTGGCGCAGGCAACGGTGGGAGCTCGGCGTTAGGGCAAAACGGCAGTCCTGCCGATATGCTGATGAAACTGCTGGAAGCGCTGATTCCGGGTAAAAACGGGCAGGAAGCGGGAAATCCACTCTCTTCCGGTTCGTCGGGCGCGGCAGGCGGCAACAGCGGTGCCTCACCGCTGGCGGGTTCATCCGGCACGGGTGGTGCAGGTGGTGCGCAAAATCCAGAAGATCTGAGTCGTTCTCTGCTGCAAGATTCGGCTGGCAGCGCATTAGATAATGCCATCAGCCCAACGGCAGACGGCGGCGGTCAACTGAGCGGTAACGATCTGTTAAAAGCGCTGTTGGAATTAATCGGCAATCTGATGGATTCACAGAAAGGTGAATTCGGCCAGCCGCAAGAAAGCGGACAGTCTCAAGGTGGCGGTTCGCCGTCAGTGGGCGCGCCGCAGGCTGCATCCGGCGGTGGCGGTGGGTCGCCTGCCGCACCGTCTGCGCCATCTGCTGGCGGTGGTGGTTCACCTGCTGCACCCTCAGCGCCGTCTTCACCCGTTGGCGGTAACGGCGGCGGCGCGTCTGCTCCACTGACGGCCGCCCCAGCTGGCGTTGGCGGTGGTTCCGCGGCATCGCCCAGCACATCAACCGCAGGTGCTGGCCCAGTTGCATTCCCAACAGCCAGCGGTGATGCCACCGTGGTAAATGAAACTATTAAAGTCGGCCCCGGAGAAACCTTTGACGGCGGCGGTAAAACCTTCACCGCCGGTAGCAAGTTAGGCGACGGCGGCCAGGCTGAAGGCCAGAAACCGGTATTTGAGCTAGCTCCGGGCGCGACCCTCAAAAACGTGGTGTTTGGTGATAACGCAGCGGATGGCGTACACGTTCGCGGCGATGCCAAAATAGATAACGTGCACTGGACCAACGTGGGTGAAGATGCACTGACGGTGAAATCCAATACCGGTAAGCCAGCCAACGTGGAGATCACCAACAGTAGCGCTCAGGGCGCTGCCGATAAGATTTTCCAGTTGAACGCAGATGCCAACCTGACTATCGATAATTTCAAAGCGAAAGATTTCGGTACGTTCGTTCGCACCAACGGTGGACAACAGGGTAACTGGAACTTGAACCTGAGCAACATTGACGCAGAAAACGGCAAGTTCTCGTTTGTGAAAAGCGACAGTGAAGGGTTGAACGTCAAAGGCAGCAATATCAACCTGACGAATGTCAATAATCACTACAAAGTGCCGGATTCCGCCAACTTGCAGGTGAATTAAGATGCCAAACACGATGACCTCTCCCACTCCGACACGCTGGGCGGATCTCGCTAAACAAGGCGGGTACATTACGCCGGCTCAACGCGAATCATTCACTCAGGCTATCCATCTGGTGAGAACACAGTTGAACACCGTACTTAGCCAGTCAGGATCGCTGCGGCGGGGTGAGTTCGAGTTTGACGCCTTTGTGGATTCGCTGGAGCAGGATTTTCTGCATCAGGCCGACATCCACACGAAGAACGGGCTACACAGCGACGTGGCGCAGACCTCGTTCTGGGTTGCCCGCCTGATCGCCGATCGTTTTATTGCGGTGCGTCAACTGTAATACCTGCGCCATCACCGCATCAGGGAAAAGCCAGCCTGGGAAACCTGTGCTGGCTTTTTTTGGGGGCTTTACTATAGATCCATGAACAGCTTTTACAACAATGTCATCTTCAATCTTTTGACTTCGCATCTCTAACAGTTAAATCGATTAAAATAACATCAATTGCGACTACACTAGGGAAATTACTGGCAACGGAATCCCAATAAGATTTGAGCGCATCTTTTAAGCCCGAAAGCATAATTCTCTGCTCCCCGATCTGCCAATGCTCTTTGTTAGATTGACCTTTCCAAACCAAAAGCATGACTCCGCACCCAGCAGTGTGTTCACGCAGATAGTCACCTGCAAGTTGATTACGCAATCGCTCACAGAGCTGTGGACCAGTCCAATTATCAAGTAATTTTAGCTCAATAGGAACTGGCGAAGGTATGAGTACATGTTGAGTCCAAATATCTGGTCTCTGACTGTTAGGAAGTTCGTTTTCCTGTGCACATGTGTAGCGTCCAGAAGAGTGATTGCTCAGCCATCCTGCCACAAGGTTTCGCATCTCCGTTTCTCCTTCAACTCTTTGCCAAGTTTTGTAGGGGCTGTCGTTGCCATTTTCGATCCATGCCTTAAGATCAATTAAACGGTCTACTGTGAGATCAAAGAGTTGTCGATGTGTCGTAGGCGTTCGCATCTGGTATTGGCTAAAATCCCGCACTTGCTGCGCTGACCAAGGTTCTAAGTCTGTATCTTCTTCAGCTCGTTTATACGCGAGTCTTTCCATCCAAGATCTAGATTTTACAACAGGATGTTCTCTGGAGAGTTCAATGAGAGCAACGTATGTCTCTTTGCCAGGAATTGAGGATAACTTGTTGAATAGTGCGTTACGACCATCTTGCGCATCATCTCTCAGCCCTGGGGAATATGCCACCCCGCTAACTCGTTCTATATCGTCTTGCACCCGAATATACGTATGCATAAGAACATAAAGCACCTTAAGGTGCATCACACTGAGGGAGTCTCCATGGCTAGCACCCATGTTGCAAGAATAACGACTACCCATCAATTTTGTTATAAACAACTGCGCTGCTTTTGATGCTTCTTTTGAAGGGAGGCTTATTAGCCACTTTTCAAAATCTGCAATAGCTTTACTAGCGTCAAGATCTACCCAAACTGCATACCAAGTTGCTAATTGTTCATTTGTTAGATTACTTGCAATTTTTAACTGGGCTAAATCTGAAACAGCATCACAATGGGTATTGTCACTCATCAAAATATGGATGCAGTAACGGAGTGCGTCAGGGTTCTGAATATCGTATTGTTTCATCCAGTTGAGAATCGATGGCACCAAACATTTATGCAACCAAGGAGCATAGTAAACCAGATCATGCAGAATATAATGTATCGACTGGTCCACAGTTGTATGTGCAAGTTCCCAATACAACTCAGTAAGTACTGTTTCTAAGACCAATTTTGGGTAAATTCGATATACACGCTCAAGCCAGTTCGGAAAACCATTAAGTTCCCAAACAATATACCGAAGTGCATGATGAACCTCTGCTTCGGTCAAATTTTCTGGAAAGCTGTTATTCTCCCTTGCTTCGATTTCGAGACCAGCCATCGCAAAGATCAAATGATAGGCTACCGAGTTTGTGTCGCCCCCCTCGGATCTGAGAGTTGGGGAAAATTTACGCCAATATGATACTGCCGCATCACGGTAAGCTCTTGCAACATCCTCCCCAAATTCAGGTATCAACTTCACCCAGTTTGCACCATCTGAACGGCTACCGTTGCCTTCAATTTCGTCTAATAAGTGATATTGATCATTGCTAAACTCGCCCGGATTCAATCCTGGAGGATTACGAATAACATCCGGTGTTGCTTTTAAACGCTCAATCCATTCCACTCGGTTACGATTGCGCTCTTCTTTTTCCCACTTAGCTTGCCGGCGTGATTCCTTTTCTTCCCATTCGGTAACTGCTTGCGACCTTAGTGGGTTCAAAAAAGTATCAAGGTGCTCTTTCAACTCCACTTGCCCTTCTGTAACACGCTTTAGTTTGTTTAACCAGTCTTCGGGCTCGTCAGCTAATTTGTAAAGTCTATATGCAAGAGATACAGCAACAAGCTTGTCATCCAAAAAATCTCGTGTTGCGACAAAACCCAGAACATCGCCAAATCTGTCTGTTCCAAACGTCCAAAAATGCCCGAGCCACTGCACAGAAAAATCATCAATTACACGTTCGGATTTCTTCGTATCTCTCCTTTCACGTACTTCCTCAATACTTTGCCAGAACAGTGCATCGTTCAACACCTTCCACGTTGGTACGATTTCGTGAAGTAGAGTTTTGTATTCGTCAAATCCTTCACCGCGCCAAAATCTCACTGCTGGTACCGTCAACATAATTGCGAGTGAGTCTGATGAAAGTACGTCCTCAGAATGAATGGAGGCCAATCTTTCAACGGCATGGGTCGCAGGAGATAAGAGCCATGTAAATTCTTTTGAAACATGGCATTCTCCCCGCGCAATGTAAGGTTTACGATTGAGATAACCATTTAAGCCACTAATGAGTGCCACCAAAAGTCTGGGCGCAGCTCCATCTAAAGGAAAACGCTTAATGAAGCCATGCAATGCACGGCACAATCCAGTTATGTTAGAACGCTCATAAGCTTCAAGTTTGTCGATTGACATCAACAAGCGTTCAACCGAGAGCATGTTTGAGTCAGCATTTTCTAACACTTCTGCAAGCAATCTTCTTGGCAGCGTATCAGGATGTGTGTTCAGTTGATCCCATAAGTGATCTTTTTGGCTACACATCCCACACGTCATCACAGCCCGCGCTGAAGCAATGCGCGCATAAATTCCTCGCGCTGAATCAACTGCGATATCAGTCAATGCAGGTACACATGCCGTCATATCACCTTGCCAAACCAATCTGCCTAAGAAGTAGATTGCATTGTCATTGTTTCGATGTTCCGTGATAAGACTGAGGACGTCTTTAATTAGGTCAGAGTGGGCAATGCGGGCTATAGCACTGTTGTCACCAACAGAACGTTCATCTCTATCTTCGGCAATACGCGTGACAATTTCTGTGAGGATGGCTTGGCGAACAGTAAAGGGTAAGTGCGCGGCGTCACCTCCTTCAACTGCAACTTCAGGTGCAATTTTCAATGCTTTATGACGCATTGCATCGTCGAACAAGATCAGCCAAGGCAATATTGGCCGCAACCGAGGTGTTATGACCGAATGGCCATATTGTTCACGAATAAACAAAGACTCTATTGCATGTCGAGAATGACCAGATCTTAGTTGATGACTGAACCATTCCGCCGCGAGTAGCTCTCGCACTTCTCGGTGTCGAAATCGCACAATACCGTAAAGTGCATCGTTGAAAATTCCACGCTCAAGCAATGCCTGAACTTCTGCCGGTTCCCAATCTCCTAAAACAGTCGCCGCATCAATGCCTTTATTAGACAGAGTTGAGTCTGGAATTCGAATGCCAGGTTCACCAGTCAGGATCACCGCAGCAGCAAGCAAACGTACGCCAACCATTGCTTTTTCTCTATTAAGTGGCTGACGTTGAGTGCGGCTTGGATCGATTTCATCCAAACAAAGTGCGATATTATGTCGCAATAATTCGAGCCGCCCATCAAGCTTTTGGTCTGTTTTCCACTTAGCAAGGATGCCTTCAAGATCAAACGGCCTGGCGGCCATCGATATCAAATTTGCACGCTGAAGATCAATGAGCAGTTTGTCTACTTGTGGCGTTCCCCGATGTTCTGCGAAGATGCGAATCCCACTATCATCAAGTGGATCGAGCAGGTATACCTGCAGCGCACTCTGAGGTTCAACAGACTCATCAATATCGATTTCTGAGGAACGACTCTCTATTCTAGTCGTATCCTCCATTGTCAGCCTGTCACATGGCAGGTACCGCTCAAGCAATTCTCGATCAGAGCGCGCTCGCCATGCATAGGGACGGCTGGAAACAAAAACGTGCGCACGCTGTTGCGCCGGTTTGATTTTCGTAGCAAAACGCCTAATTGCTTTCTCGAAAGTACGCGGGTTTTCCAGCCTAGCCTCGTCGATAGAATCTAGGAAAAACCAAGCTTGTTCATGCGAATCTAGCCAATGCTCAAAAGAATGTACGCAGCCAACTTCGAATGCATTCTCAAAGCCATCTTCGATATCTTCTATCCTGATGAAAAATGCTGCGCGGCCTGATTGCTCTACATGCTTTGCACGAGCCTCCATCTCGAAGCTTTTCCCTGCTCCAGCTTCAGCCAATATGACGCAACGATATTCTTCCTCAAGCTCCTGCCAACCAATGCGCTTCCGATCGATCCAGAGTGAATTCAATTCCTTCTCGTCTGAGTCAGTTTCGGATTTGGGTACCAAAGAAAAATACCGCATAAGTGGTACAGACTTGTCCGTCATATACAAAAACCTCGAGATTACATGGAGTTTAAAACCGACTTCTCACTAAATTAATATTTTCAGGCTAACTAATTAAAAATTAAAATGTCTCTGCTGTTAAGAGAGTACCTTCATCGATTTAGACAGATGAAACCGAATGAAGAACCGGCTCAATTGATTAGATTACCGACTTTAATATTACTCCTTCAAATGAAAAGAGAAATGAATCTTTACTGAGTTAGGAGTTCATCACTTTAATACCACTAACTGACTAATATAAAAAACTATTTTCTTCATCTCTCTTTGTTTATTCGATAATTTTCCTATCAATATAAGCAACTTGCTCGTTAGCCCAGCATCTTGCATTGAAGTTTTCGTGCTCAAATAAAGGACTTAGTGCTGCCTTATCCGATTCTAAATAACTTCGCATATTACCGCTCCATTTTAGCCATACCATGCTGATTACCGGGGAACGGCAAAGCAGCATTCATAAATAGCTTCACCTGTTTCAGTAGCTACCACATATACCGGAACTGATGGTTACGCGTTATCGCTTCGTCCAACAACAACCAGAGCAACTCAATTGGATTCAGCCACAGCGAATACGTGGGCAGGAACAACAACCGGAACTTCGTATTTTTTCCAGCCACCGTTCCACCTTGCAGCTTTTATGAATGATGTAGTTATCAACGGCCAGCGTAATGGTTTTCGCTCGCCAACACGCCCGCCGAAACTCAAATAATAATTTGATAAATAATAATATTTTTACAGCACTGCCATAATGGACTCGTCCCGTCTCCGAAGGCAACGCATCTGCCAGATATGTCCCGGTGTAGTAATACGTTTCTGTTGCCCTTTGAGCATCCAGTTCGCACCGATTTTCGGGTTCAGGTCAATATAAACTTCATCCTGATAAAACACGGGATGCTCTGCTCGCTTCTGGCCGACGGCGCATTCGATGACGAGCCGCTTTTCCACATAATGAGGGTCTTTGATTTTCAGTGCTGGCGCGGCGCTACGCCTGACAATACCCGCTCGTCTCAGGTAGCGGTGCAACGTGGCGGGATGAGGCTATACATATACCATTCTGGTTCTGGACAATCGTTCAGAACGTACTCTCACCCAAGTCATGAGTCCCACACATTGGGAACATATCGCTAAAGCTCTTGATCAATCGAAAGAAGGCGACCTTCTGGTGATGACAGCTGTGCCAGTGGGTTACCGAGATTTTGCTGCAGCAGAGTCCTTTGTCGACTAACCCCCTTGGGAAGAAGAAGTCACCGATGATTTAAAAGATCACTGGCGAGCTAAAGAGCACCAGGGTGAGCGCCAAAAGCTCATCATGAGTTTATTGGACAATACCAAAACGCGTAAAGGTAAAACCGTGATGCTTTCTGGCGATGTTCATGGGGGGTGCCTGGGGGTTATCCGCGACAAACGCCAAACCCCGCCGGTCAATATCCATCAAGTTGTTTCACCATCCAACTCCCACTTATATCCAATGGCCAGATATTTTGGCCATCACAAACGATGACACAGAATATCTGGATGAGAATAGATCTATCACCTCAGATATGCTCAAGCCGTATGGCTCGAATCGTTATATCCGCACCCGAAACTTTGTCACTCTACTCGAAGGTTCCGCCGAAAAGCTCTGGGTGAACTGGATTATTGAAGGAAAAGATAAACCGGCCTATCCATTAGCAAGTCAATAATATATACGAAAGGTAATGCCGGACACATGACGTGACCGGCATTCGCGTTTTCAAGAACACACACCGTTTAATCAGCGAGCTTCTTCAACCCCATATTGACGATACGGTCGCCAATCATGGCCGCATCAATACCCAGAGATGAGCCTCCATTGCCGCGAGCATTCAGGTTGGTATTGCCGGTATCACCGGCGACCGCGCTTTTGATCATGCCGACCGCCTTCATGAATTTATCCATGCTGCCTTTGGTCATGCCGTCGTCGTCCGGCTTGCTCAGCGCCTTCGCCCAGGATTTGTCATCCTGCTTCGCCGTCTGCCAGTGATCTTTCTGATATTCCGGCTTACCGAAGACTTCAGGATATTGATCCATAAACTGACCAATTTCTTTCGCCATCGCCCGATCTTCTTTATCCACGAAGTAGCGCGTCGGGCTGTCACTGTGCGTGCTGATGTTGTTCAGCTCCTGCAGGCCGGCTTTTTGCCCAACGCTCATCCCCAGCGTGCTGCCCAGTTGATTGAAAGCGCCCGCGCCACTCAGGCCTTGCAGGCCGTTGTTACCCAGTTGCAGCGGTGAAGTTTGCCCTTTCGTCTGGCTCAGGCCGTTGCCCAAAATAGCGGACAGCACATCGTTAACGCCCTGGGTGTAGGCGGAAATTTCCGGCGACGACGGCTGTTTGTTACCGAAAAGTCCCCCCTGTTGCTGCGACATGCCACCACCCAGCAAATCTTCCAGTGCGCTAAACAGCAGGCTGCCCATCATGGCCGATGGATTCATGGCATTCATACCGGCGCCCAGCGCTCCACCCAATCCACCGCCGAGCGCGCTGCCCAGACCGCTGCCGAGGCTACTACCGAGACCGCCACCCAGGCCACCGCCCAGCAAGCCGCCACCTAATCCACCCAGGCTGCTGCCCAAACCACCGAGCCCACCGCCTAAACCACCACCCAGGCCGCCGCCCATCAGGCTGCCCATGAACATCATGGTCGTCATAATATCGGACAGCTGTTCTGCGATGTTGCTACGCTGACCACCAAACGCCGACTGCGACGGCGAACCGCCCTGTTGTGAAGACTGAGATTGAAATAAACCGCCGTTACCGCCCGCCTTGATCGTGATTTGCAGAGAAGTGCCGCCACCAAGAGAATTAAGCATAATGTTTCCTCAATGAGTAAATGGGTTATGAAAGCGCCAATGGATGTGCGGTTAGCCCGCGTGATTGTGACACTCCCCTATTAAGTGATTTTCCTGCCTGTACGGTTCCCGTCTTATGCACGAAAACACACGACTTTTTCACGGCTCAGCGCGGCGGCAGACCGGCCAAACGCCAGAGTTCATCGATCGCCGCGACCGACTCACTCACGGTGGATAGCATGCGGCGTAACCGCAGATTTTGCTGTTCGTCCAGGCTCAGGCTACAGGCAGGCAGCGCGTCAGCCTCCAGAAAGCGACGTTGTAAAATTTGCCGCAGCATACCGGGGTAATGTCGGGCAGGCGCCAGCGTTAAGATGAGCGCCGCCTGTCGTGCCGACACCGCCGTAAACCACAGAGTGACGCCCGGCTGTACTGACCAACAGGCCGTCGACGCGGTTTCCAGCGCCGTGAGAAAGTCATGCTGATTGTCGAATATCTCTGCTGGCTCACTCATCCACGCTGACCCTGCTGTAATCCGCCGGGCCGCTGCGCAGATCGGGCTGCCACCAGATGATGAGCTGTCGCGTTTCCGGCTGCGGACGACAGGTGACGGAAGCGCAGTTAGCCGCCTGCCGCGGTGCATTGCAGGCGCTCAGCAAGAGAGCGATCAGCGCGACGGACAATGCTTTGTAGTTCATGAGAATGTCCTTGGTTAATTTAACTATCGAGATGTCAGCACATTACGTCGGGCTGGTTGAGACGCTAACGCGGGCTGCAACGCCAGGAATACCTCGCTGGATTCCCCCGGCGCCAGCGTCGTTTTTGGCCATACGGCGACCGCCAGCGTACGGCTACTGGCGCAGGCGGCTTCATCAAAACGCTGTGGCTGCGTTCCGCCGTTACGCACGACGCCGACGCTCAGGCGCACCTGACCATTGTCGTACCACTGATAGCGTGAACTGTCGTAGATCAGACCCGACTGCGAGCGACACACCTCGCCCAATCGCGCGCCGCTGCTGCCGGTCTTAAACCCGGCAGGCAGTTGACGGCTGGCGAGATCGCGAAATGCGCCTTCAATCAGGCTATAGAGGTCCGTTTTACCGTTGCGCGACGCGACGCGGCTCATCGCACCGTTCAACTGCTGGCGATTGGCGGAGGAAACATAGCGTGTGGGATCGGTCTGATCGCCGACAAGGTGCGGCGTCAGGATAAACAGGCGTTCACGGCGGGAAACTTCATGGCGCGTCGAGGTAAACAGTTTTCCCAGCAGCGGAATATCTCCGAGGATCGGAATGCGGCGATCGCGGTCACCGCTCTCCTCAACGTGGAAACCACCCAACACCAGCGCACGGTTCTCACCAATCAGCGCCTGCGTGCTAACGGTGCCCCGCTTCACGCCTGACGCCTCACCTTCGCGTCCTGTTTCCACCTGACCGTCTTCGATATCGATAACCAATTGGATGCTGCGCTGTGTCCCTTCGCCGACCACGCGCGGCGTCACCTGTAGGCTGGTGCCGGCGGTCACAGGTTGAATCTCTGCAACACGTTCGCCTGTCGCCGTAATGAACGCCGTCCGGCTGAAATCGACAATCGCGGGCTGATTCTCCAGCGTCAGCACGGAAGGATTGGCGACAATGGAAGCCGTTCCTTCCCCTTCCAGCGCCTGAATATCGGCGAAGAAGCGCTTGAAATCGCTGACAAACAGGGTGCTTCGCCCCATCATCATGGTACTGCCCGCGCTCACATTGCCGAGCTGCGCCTGCCAGTTCGCTTCCAGCCGTGACAGGGCGGTTCGATCCACATCAAGAATAATGGCGTCAATGTTGACCAGATTCTGCGGTACGTCGATGTGCTCGACGAGCTGCTGATACTCCGCCCGGCGTTTTTCATCATCCCGAATCAACAGCGCGTTATTGCGTACATCAGCGGAAATCTTGCCGCTTAGCGTCACGCGGTCCGATGCTTCACCACTGCGCCCTGGGTTATTACGGGTCGCCAGCCGGGTCATCAGCGAACGCGTACTGTCCCGCATCGCTTCCATCCCCGTATCCGGCTGCACAGGCATTGGCCCCGATGCGCCCGCTGGTGCCGCACGCTGACCATCCATCAGCTCATTGAGAATGGTCGCGACGCCGGGAATGGTGACCTTCTGATCGCGATATTGCAGCGTCCGGTCAGATACTGAGGCATAGCGCAGCGGAAAAATCATGACCTTGCGCCGTTCGTCCTGCTTTTCGCGCTGCTGGCTGAAATTACGGATCAGATCGATGTACGCCTGCGGACCGGTGACCAGCACCACGCCTTCTTCAGGCAATTCCCCCCAGCCGAAGCGCGTATCAAGCAGCCCGATACCGCTGAGTGCCTGTTTGATATCGGGCGCAGCATCCGGGGAAATCTCCAGCCTCACCGACGCCTGCTCATCCTGCGGGCTGACATACAGCGCATTGTTATATACGAACCACTGAAAGCGGTGCTCCAACGCCAGCCTGTCGAGAAACAGCGCAGGGTTCTCCGCCCGAATTTTCGCCGTGACGTCATTGTCCGCAATATTGCCCAACACCAAGTCCACACCGTGGCTGTTGGCAAAATCCGTCAGAATCGCAGACAGCGGCGTTTGTTCGGCAGAATACGCATACGCCCCCTTGTTCCAGTCAGCTGGCGTGGCGGCGTGCGCCAGCGCAATCATTCCGTTCACCGGGATAATCCCGATCAGCACCACCGCCCAGCAAAACCAGCGATAGACCGCCAGCAAAATGCGATACGATCGATGACGCATCAGTCCCTTACGCATGTCGTTCTCCTTGCAAAAAAGCCAGCGTGTTCAAATTCAGTGGAGCGGAAACGGGCACCTTCGCACGCGGCGTAAGCAGGCTCAGCCAGACGTCCCGTTGATTCAGTAAGGTTTCCAGGCTGCGGCAGAGCTGCATGACATCATCGGCATCGGGCCGCATCCATAGCCAGATCTGTTCATCCTGCGGTGAGAGCGACAGAATGGCGGTGTCATCCTGAAACTGGGCGTGGGCGGCGTCAGCCAGCTGCAAGGCTCGCGCCAGCATCGGCTCATCCGGCAACGCACGCAGCGGAATAGCCGCGCTGCATGCCACGCCCGATGACTGCCGCACCATCGCCACCGCGCCGCCGTCAATCTCCAGCCTCAGCGTCGACGTCCCGCCGTTTAGCCAACGCTCCAGCATCGCGGCCAACTCAGTTGAAGTCATTGATGATGGCCTTTGCCAGACCGTGTTTAACGCTCAACAGCTGCCCGACAGCCCAACTGGCATTGGAATAATCCATACTGGCTTCAAAAAAGGCGTAGCTATCCGCCTGACTGGCGCCGCCTTCGGCAACATTCAGCGCAATATCATCCAGTTGTTTCTGCGAATCGACCAGGTGCGCGTCAAGACGACGCTGGATCGGGGTAAGGGACATCGCACGCTCTCCTCATAAGGTAGTTTCCTCACAACACAGGTTTTGGTCGTTGACCTGACGTTTTGGCCGTTAACCTAAAAGTGGGTTATTGACCTGATAGTGAGTGGTTAACCCCGGCGTGCAGTTCCCCTTGTCAGTAGCAATTTTGTCAGAGGCTATTTCATCTGGCGGCAGAACGTTCAGGCGGAATGAGCTGTTTTGCCGCCTGCTGCCAGCTCAGCGACATCGCGCCGTGCGCCGTAATCAGCTTCATGGCATCGCTATCCAGCGCCTCATCGCTGGCGAGACGCCACTCAAGATGTGTATGTGCATCCAGCCAGTGCTGTACATCGGCAAGCTGGGCGGGATGGCAGTACAGCGTTCCCCGGCTTTCCCCCTGCTGTTGCTTTAGCAACTGCCGCAGTAAAGCGTGATGGCGCGACGGTGCAGGCGTTTTATCCAGCAAATGCGCCAGCGCATCGCGCAGCAACTGCCCGGCTTGCGTAATCACGATCTTCTCCAGATGCATTCGATCTTGCTGAACACCCTGCAATAGCGCGTTTGCCTGCTGCCAGAATTCCGCTTCTGCGTGTTCTACCGCCTGCTCACAGAGCGTCCGAGCACGTTCGTGCGCCTGTGCCACGATCGTCTCGGCCTGCGCATTGGCCTCTTCCCAGAGTGTCCGACTACGGCGGTGCGCCGCGACTCGCTCCGCCGGAATAATCACCGTTTCATCCCGACTGCCGCCGGGTAATGTCACAAACGTCTTCGTCATCAACATGCTTCGTCCTTAGCAAAATGAATAGAAATGGGAGGGTTATGTGGGTACCGACGCTTTCCAGATCAGAGCATCGCACAGCGCATTGAGTCTGGCTGCGGGCACTGACATCGTTGGAACAGGGTCATGATTTTCGCCGTCGCAGGGGCAATCGCGTGGAAAAAGCAGCCGCAGGTGCGGCCAGCACGCCTCACCATAGCGAATGCGCAGCAGCAACAACGCATCCTGATAGCCAGTTGCAAAGGACTCCGACGGCGAGGGTGCGGAAGATGGCGCAGAAAAGGTGATCGGTGCCGGTAGCCACAACCCCGGTCGCAACGCCTTTGCCAACCGCTCGCACCATATGCCCTCCGCATCGGAGCGATCTGGGTTACGCATGGGCTGACACACCCGCGCCATCAGGCGTAATACCGTTTCGCGCTGCGCCGTATCCAGCGCCCCTATCTGCATCAGTGAAACGTGCATCAGTGAGGCAAACGGGTCCGGCGGCGGCAAAGAAAAATGGCGATGAAGCTGGGCTGCGTTCACGTGCAGCCAGTCACGACGCTGCGACGACTCAGGCAACCTCACCTTCCCGCGCCACCAACTGGGATCGGCCTGTAGCAGGCAGTCCTTTACCCACCAGGTCAACCATGCCAGCGCGGTGGCGTCACCTGATTCGCGCCCTGAGTGTTGCGCTTGTGTTGTCATTGTGACGACGATGCCCCCGCTTTTTTCTGCTGCCATTGCCGCAGGCAAGGCGTGCCAACGCGCCAGCCTAATAGCCCGGCCAGTAGCAGACCGAACAATCCGGCACTCCACTGCCAGCGCCGCATCTCATCCGGCGTGAGCGTAAACGGCCCCAGCGTGACAACGGGGATCGTGTCCTGATACGGTTCGGCCGGAACAAAGACGATCGCCAGCTCTTTATCATCTTTACCGGACAGGCCGGGGATACTGCTGGCCACCATGCGGCGAATGCGCGGTTCCATCCCGTCAGGTTCCAGCTCGGCGCGGTATTTGATAAACACCGCCGCCGAGGCGGGTTGAACCGGCTCGCCGGGAGCGATACGCTCTGGCAGCACCACATGCACCCGCGCGACCAGCACACCATCAATCTGCGCCAGCGTCGCCTCGACCTCCTGCGATAAGGCATAGATGTAGCGGGCGCGCTCTTCCAACGGCGTCGAGATCACGCCGCTTTTCTGAAAAACCTCGCCCAGATTGGTACGCGATTGCTTCGGTAAACCCGCCGCATTCAGAATATTGACGGCACGTTCCATGTTTTTTGCATCGATCACCAGCGTGACGCCGGTTTTGTCCACCCGTTTCTCCGCACCGATCTGATAGCGGCCGAGCATCGAAATCGCTTCGTTGGCATCGTTCTCCGACAGCCCGCGATTCAGCTCAATCGGCTCGCCGCAGCCAGCCAATAGCCCGATCAGCAGAAGAAACACTCGCTTATCGATTTTCATAGGCCGCTACTGTAAGTTGGTGAGTTTTTCCAGACTTTGCACACTTTTCGCCACCAGTTTGGCGCTCAGCAGACTTTCCAGATAGAACGATGACAGCGTTCGGGTCGCATCCAGCACATCCTTGGGATTATTGGAGCGCATCGACTGGCTGACATCGCGTTCGGCGGATTTAAAGACGCCGTTCAGTCCCTGAGATTTTTCCGCCAGCGCGCCCAGCCACTGGCTATTACCGCTTTCTGCCGTCACCGGTGCTGACGACAGCGCCGCGCTAAACCAGGACACATCCTGATTATTGGCGGAGAAGGAAAAAGACGTGCCGTTGTCCGCCAGCGGAGCATCCCCCGACTGAGACGGCGTGGTGGCGTGATTGATTTTCATGGTGTGGATTCCATCGCGGACGGATAAAATAAAGCCGGAGCAAGGCTCCGGCTCGTTCACTCACAATCAGAACTGGATAGCTTTCGCCGCTTTCTGCCCGGAGTTCAGTGATTTGGACGCGGAATCCATCTGACCATCCAGAATGGAGTTTTCCGTATCCAGCGCAATTTTCTGTGCCTGAGCGCCAGCTGCACGCGTCAGAGAACCAGCCATTGCGGTATCCAGAGTCTGAGAAGCCGCCTGAGATGCAACCTGAGAAAGTCCTAAAGCCATGATATATCTCCAAATATAATGAATGTTTACGGTGGTGAACTGTCATGCTGTACATACAGTCATCTTGTTCATTCATTAAGTGGGAGAGCGGGTCAGTGAGTTCCAACAGAAAGGAAATTCTTTCAGCAATGGTCATTCAAGAGGAAGAACTAGCCCGGTTTTCGCTGTGTTTCCGGCCGTTAGTTATCGTAGATTTTCTTTTAAAATAATAAAAAGCGTTATTACCTTACCGAAAGGCCGTATGTTGTTTCTGATTTGCACGCTTTACGCTGTGTAACTGGCAAGGATGCGATATCTGAACCTATGCCGCACTATTCCCGTCACGCTGCCAAATGGTCGCTATGCCCAACTTAACTACCAATACCGGATTGTGGTTCAGACTTGTTTTGATTTCGTTTGCCAGCGCGTTGCTGGCGCTGTTTATTGGGCAAGGCATTTTAGCCAGGCTGGAACAAACGCAGCTGCAGCAGTATAGCCAGGAGGTGCTCGATCAGGGCATCGCCGTCGCGAATGAAGGCCGGGAGACCATCAACCGAGTGCTGATGCTGAACAACGCCCCGTGCTCCAGCGCCGATCTGAAAGAGTTACGCCTGATCTCCTTTTATTCCGTGTATCTGCGCGATATCGGGCGTATCAAAGACAACTATCTCATCTGTTCTGCGGGTTGGGGCATTCTTAACCCACCGATTTATCTGCTGCCACCAAACCTGACGACGCCCGAGGGCGTACAGCTGTGGACCGCAATGAAAGACGTGGTGGACCCACGTATTACCGCCGATATGGCCAGCCTCCACGGCGTGGTCACGATCACCGCTGCCGCGGCATTTCGTCGTTTCATTCATCCACCAGCCGAATACAGTGCGGTACTCCTCACGCGTAATCTGGATCATGTCTATCAGACCTTTGGCAATATCGACCTGTCAGCATTTAAACAGACACAACAGCAGCATAACGCGTGGCTGACCATGGGAAAACGTCAGGCGTTTTTCTGTGCGCCAGACCGGAATATCTGCGTACTGGCGCAGTTGGATTCCGCCGGTATCCTCTATCGTCCCTGGTATATCATCGCCGCCCTGTTTTCTCTCGGGGCACTCATCGGTGCCAGTTTTACCCTGTCCTATCAGCTCTATGACGATCGGCACCATGCTTTGCCATCGCAGCTAAAACGCGCAATCAAACATCAACGACTGCATGTCCATTATCAGCCGCTGATCAGCCTGCCACAGCGCGCGATTATTGGCGTAGAAGCGCTGGCCCGTTGGAAGAACGAGCGTGGTGACAATGTTTCGCCAGAACTTTTCATCAGTATCGCTGAAAAAATGGGTTACTCAGCCGAACTCACCCGCATCATTACCCGTCAGGCGCTGCGGGATATGCAGCCGTATCTCACCCAGGAAACACCTTTTCTTCTCAGTATTAATCTGTCCGTCTCCGACATTGTTTCGTCCGATTATCATCGCTTCCTACAGCAAATGTGTGACGAATTGGCGATCGATAAAACGCGCATCATGCTGGAACTCACCGAGCGGTCGAGTACGTCCCATAAGACGCTGGCAGATGGCCTTGAGGCCTTACGACGCTCGGGCTATAAGGTTGCGCTCGATGATTTCGGTACGGGCTATTCCAACCTCGACTATCTGAGCCACTTACCGTTCGACATGATCAAGATCGACAAGATTTTTGTCGATGCCATCGGCACAGACACGGTGAATGCCGCCATGGCAGATCTGTTATTTACCCTCATCAAAAAGCTGGATGTGCCGGTGATCATCGAAGGGGTAGAAACTCGCGAGCAAGCCGCCTACATCCTGCAACAATGCCCTTCGGCGATTATTCAAGGATGGTATTTCAGTAAGGCGGTGGCGCTGCACGATCTACCGGATATCCACCGCTATCCGTGCCCACCGATAGAAACGGTGTAACCAGAAACGGTTCAAATAGAAACGGTGAACCCGAACGCAGGCCTGCCGTCAAAAGCAGGTCTGCCAGCGTTGGCCACCGTATCCCGGCAGATAAACGGTCAGCGCTTGGTCCTCATGCCTGGCAGGCTTCCCCGCCCCCAGCGCACATCTCTCGCACCGTCACGTTCAGCACTTTCAGGCGGTGATAAAGCGTCCGTTTGGGGATCCCCAATTCCACAATCACATCATCAATACAGTGGTCATGGCGGCGCAGCGCATCCTGAATCAGAAATTTTTCTATCCGCTTTAATCGATCTTTGAGTTGCAGAGGACGCGGGTGCAGCAGCGGCTGGACTTCAGCCAAAGGCGACAGCCCCAGCGCCCAGCGATCCGCCGCCGCTTTCAGCTCGCGGATATTACCCGGCCAGCTGTGGGTCAGTAGCTGCTCGTAAATTTCTGCCGTCATCGGCGGCAGCGTCATTTTCAGACGTACCGCCGCTTCCTGACTAAAGCGCTGAAATAGAGGCAGAATGAGATCGCTGCGGGAGCGCAGCGTCGGCAGTTGAATTTTTACCGTATCAAGACGGAAATAGAGATCGCGACGAAACAGCCCTTTTTCCACCAGTTGCAGCAGCGGCGTTTGCGTCGCCACAATCACACGCATATCGACGGGCGTAAACTGGGTACTCCCCAACCGCTTTACGCCGCGGCTTTCCAGCACGCGCAGCATCTTGGCTTGCAGCGTCATGGGCATACTATCGATCTCATCCAGAAACAGAATCCCCTTATCTGCACTTTCCAGATAGCCAGCGCGGGAACGGTTTGCGCCGGTATAAGCTCCCGATACCACGCCAAACAGTTCGCTTTCGGCCAGATTTTCCGGCACAGCGGCGCAGTTCACCGCCACCAGAGGGCCGCTGCATCGGGAAAGCCGATGAATGCGATTCGCCAGCGTGTCTTTGCCCGTGCCGGTTTCACCTTCAAGCACGATGTCGACATTAAGCGGAGCAATAACATTGATGATGGGTGACAGCGATGAGTGAATATCATCAGCCGTAGAGGGGGAAAATCCCGACGGCGGTGGGAAATAGCCTAATGGTGCCCGACGATCTGCTGATGACGCGTTCTCTAAGGATGAATGATCGAATGATAAATGCTCGGGTGATGAATCGTGCTGTCTGTCCTGACGGTAATGATTATTCATTGACTACTCCTGGAGCCCAAACGGGCTAACTGACTGCCTTCCATAACGTGGGGCCCACCGATCATCCGTGACGTTTCTCCGCATAACGCACACCGATTCCTCCCCGGTGGAACGATGACAAGCATTACCGCCATTGAATAATGAAACCATCAGGCATCGCTGAACATCAGGTAGGAATTCCAGAGGAATTTGTAGGGAAATGCCTACAAAAAACGACCAAAGCAAGTAAAAACAGCCAATTAATCGTTCACATAACACGCAGGAAAACGAAAAGATATCGTCAGGAAATCGTAAATATCAGCAAAGGGATTCATCAACCGTTGAATCCCTTTTATCTGTTATTTTTCGCACAGCGGATTCCTACCGCTAAGGAATGAGCTTCTTGCTAACGACATATTTAACAATCTCCACATTGGTGCTGAACTGCATTTTTTCCATCAGGCGCGCCTTGTGGGTGCTGACCGTTTTGTTGCTGATGGCCAGCTCATTGGCAATGGCATTGATGCCCATCCCCTGCGCAAACATAATCATGATTTGGTGCTCTCTGGCCGTCAGCACATCGTGCTCGGCTCTACCGCCCTCCGTGTAGTTGGAAAACACCAGTTGCTCAGCAATCGTGTGGTCGATATAGCGAGCGCCCTGTGCCACGCGTCGGATCGCCGACAGCAGCGCTTCCGGATCTTTATCTTTGGTGATGTAGCCTCTCGCGCCGCTCTTCAGCGCATGCTGCGCAATTTGCGCCTCGCTATACATGCTCAGCACCAGAATCGGCAGACGTGGATACTGTGCCACCACGCGCGAAATCAGCGCTTCACCGCTGATACCGGGCATCGACATATCCAGCAGCAGTAAATCGGGGGTCACACTGCGCAGCTGCGCCAGGACCTGTGCGCCATTGCCGGCTTCGGCGACGACGCTCAGCGAGTCATCCAGCGCAAAGATCTGCTTGAGCCCCTCACGCATGATGACGTGATCGTCTGCGATCATTAAACGTATTGGTTTGCCCATCGCTCATTTCTTCCTTTTGTTGTTCTTGTCCCGTGGCTAACGGGTATAGCCATTTTTAGGAAACGTTAACTGCACCAGCGCGCCTTTCCCGGGCGTACTTTCAATGATGACTTCGCCTCCCAGCATTCGCCCTCGCTCCTTCATGCTCATGAGTCCGAAAGCGTTTTTATTTTTGGCGTGGGCATCAAAACCTTTACCGTTGTCCTTAATGCACAGCACCACGCAGTCCTGCTGGTTATCCAGTGTGATGAGCACCTGTGTAGCCGCGGCGTAGCGCGCCACGTTAGTCAATGACTCCTGCACGACGCGAAAGGCTGCCGTAGTGCTTTCGTCATTGAGCGCCAGCGGTTCCCCCAGCGTTCTCAGCAGACAGGTCGCGCTGTAGTGCCGGTTAAATTCGTCGCACAACCATTCCAGCGCGGGCGTCAACCCCATATTCAAGACATTCGGCCTGAGCCGGGTTGACACGTTACGCACCACCTGAATCGTTTGGTCAGCCAGCTGCATCAGCTTTTGCAAATGCGTTTGCATGTCGGGGTTTTCTTTGGCAAAACACATGCGCATCAGCGACAGGCTCATGCGGATCGTAGTCAGGTGTTGCCCCAGTTCATCGTGAATCTCCTGAGCGATATGCTTACGTTCCTCTTCACGTGAAATTTCACGCTGTCGCGCCAGTAAACGCAGTTGCATATGCGAATCGGCCAGTTTCTTCTCCGCATAGCGAATGGCGGTAATATCCCGTCCGACGGTCAGAATCGACACCAGAACGCCGTGCTGATCGAACTCGGGCACGCAGCGAATATGGTGAATATGGTGATGGCGCTGCTCGCCTCTCCCCAGTTCTTCCATCACTTCGCCTTCCGCGCTGCTGCGGGTATCGACCACCTGCTGAACCAGCTGTTCTATGCGGATCGCACACCCCGCACCGGGCATGAGTTCCGTAATCATACGGCCCCGAAGTTGCTCTACGGTGAAATCCAGGTGTTTCAAACTGGCGGGATTGGCGTACAGGCAATTCAGGTTGGGATCGAAGCGGATAATCAAATCCGGCGTGTTCTCAACCAGCGCGCGAAACTCCTGCTCTCGCGCATAAGCCAACTGTTCAATATGTTTACGTTCCCTGATATCTCTGACGACACACATGTTGTAGCTACGTCCTCTGTGTTGGAAATGCGTGAGATTGACCTCGACCGGAATCGTCATGCCATTGCGGGTGAGGTGCTTGGTTTCAAACGTGGTGCCGACGCCCAATGCGTACTCATGAAACCAGTCGGGCGAGCTATGCTCAGCGACCCAGTCGGGATCGATATCGGCAACGCTCAAATGCATGAATTCCGTAATGCTGTAGCCCAGCGTCTGACTGGCAGCTTCATTGACATAACAAAAACGCTGATCTTCATTGACGATATAAATCGCGTCCTTGATGCGACCAAATGCAAAATCCACCAGTTCAAGCTCGGGGGCTTTGGTTTTCTCATCGGAACGAAAGGGTTGGGTGAACATCATTGCCATCTCCTTATTTTGAATTAAGACACTTATGCAGCCACCCGCCGTGCAGGTAGCTCAATACGGCGTCTCAACATTCCAGAAGATGGACAGGAAACCCTGCAACGGCATAAATGCGACCTGATATCACGGCGTGCGACCCACTCACTGAACGGCAACCGCCACCTTGAACAAGGCGGTTACCACATCAGTCAATGAAAAACGGTGGGTGCAGACACGTCCTTTCGTCCCGTGAAATACCGTCAGGATTCAACGGCCTGACGGATCACACCTCGGGCACGAGACAGCCGTGACCGCACCGTACCGATGGGGATCTCCAACTGCAACGCGAGATCCTGATAGCTGGCATCGGTATCCAGCAACTGCATCAGCATCTGACGGGTGTCCTCAGGCAGTGAAACAATGGCATCCATTGCGCGTTTCAATGCCCGCTGACTTTCGGTGATAGCGCCGGGATCGAGATCTATCGCGATGTGTTCCAACATCTCATCCCCCATTTCCTGAGCGCGCTGTCGTGCCTGCTTGAAATAGTTGCGCACCAGATTGAGGGCAATACCGAATACCCACGTCTCCGGCCGCGATGCTCCCGCAAATTTATCCTGATGTTTGAGCACTTCCAGATAGGTCATTTGCTGTAAATCCTCAACGTCGTCATGGTTGCTGACGCGTTTGCGGATGAAGTTATGCAATTTCTTTCCGTGTTGACGAAACACCTGTTCCCAATCGACAGCGAGCGCCGGGTAAAGCGAAGGGGTCTGTTCGATGTGTTTCAGGGTAGACATTTCCATTTGCTGACTCTCCGTTGTTGTGCCCCATTGGCAAAAACGGAAGAGCAAGCCTTGTGCCAGCCCGGAATTGTTTTTATCACACTGATTTTTAATCAGTTATTTTTTAACTTATCTTTTATCGTGCCATTTTTTGCCAACGCCCACAGCACGAAATTGCAAGTTATTGCAATCAGTAAAACGGCATTTAATCCAATCCGCCATCTAATTCAGCCTGCTCCGATGACTTCATGCCGGGGAACCCATTCTTTTCTGCTTCCACATAGCAATACATTCATACCGCTGCTCGTTCATACCACGACACGTAGCCGATTTATTCAGGATGACATCATGATCAAAATGCCGACCGTCCTTCCCTCTAGCAGCCCTCTGCCACGCCCTGTCGTCGTGGATGACGATCCCGCGCCACAAGCGGCAGTGCAACAGACCAGTTCGCACCACGCGTCTCCCGGTTCGCCGTTATCGACCTCGATGGAAGAAGTGGCAATGGCGTTTGGCGAGCAGGCCGAACGAAGAAGCAAATCGCTGAACCGGCGTCACATCGCCCAGCAGCCGGAGGCGCGTACCTCAGCCAGTGTTGAACGCATTGAAAAACTGACGGAACTGTTCCGAATGCTGGAAAATCCGTCGCAAAGTACGCTCGATCAGCAACTGAGCCGCATGCGCGATCTGCTGATGCAGAAAGGCTCGCCATCTCTTGAGGCGGTGCTGGAAGCCGCCGGCAACGACCCGGCGCGCGGCGATATCCTGCTGCGCCACATTCAGCAGCAATCCTCTCAGCAGCCAGAACTCGCGGCGGCGGCAGAGAATGCGCTACAGCAACTGCATCAGGAGAAAGGGCCAGAAGTCCGGGCTGGTCTGAATACGGCAACGGCCATTGCGCTGTTCAGCACCCAGCCGGAACAAAAACAGGCGATGCGTGAGCTGTACTACCAGAAGATTGTGCATCAGCAGTCAGCCAGCGCACTGCTGGATTCCCTGCTGGAACGCTTTGATGCAGCAACCTTTTCCATTGGGCTGCGCACGTTGCAGCGGGCGCTGGCGGCGGATATCGCCTCGCTGACGCCCTCTATCTCGAAAGCCGTTCTCAGCAAAATGCTGAGCAACCTCAACGATTCCCGCCACCTGAGCCATACGCTGTCATCCAGCCAGACGCTGCTCGCGCGGCTGGCGAACAAAGTGCCTGCCTTTACGCTCGGCGCCGTGGAGCTGACCCGTCGTCTGATTGGCCTGAGCGCCAACGGTGCCTATGCTCGCGATCTGCATAATCTCGGTCGGGAAGTCGCCGGCACGCAGGTACACCATCAGGCCATGTTTTTCAGCGCCCTGCTGCCGCTCGTCAGCGACCTGCCGCATCCGCTGTGGCGAGACAGTAAAAACCGGCAAACGGCGCTCCAACTGATACGCGGCATGATTGGCGATATCGCCCAATACGAAAAACAGCAGGCCAACCATTCTCAACATAATGAGCTGGCGCCGCGTGATGCCCCATCGCCGCAAAAACAGGGCGCACGCGATGCGGATAAGGAGCAGTCATGAATCTGCTGATTACCTGGCTGAACCGTATTGCGCTGAGCGCGATGCAGCGCTCGGAGGTCGTTGGCGCGGTGATCGTGATGTCTATCGTCTTCATGATGATCATCCCGCTGCCTACCGGCCTGATCGATGTGCTCATCGCGCTCAATATTTGCGCCTCCTCCCTGCTGATCGTGCTGGCAATGTATCTACCCAAGCCGCTGGCCTTCTCGACGTTTCCGGCGGTGCTGCTGCTGACCACCATGTTCCGACTGGCGATCTCCATTTCCACCACGCGCCAAATCCTGCTCCAGCAGGACGGTGGCCATATCGTTGAGGCCTTCGGTAACTATGTGGTGGGCGGGAATCTGGCAGTCGGTCTGGTGATCTTCCTGATTCTGACAGTGGTGAATTTTCTGGTGATCACCAAAGGCTCCGAGCGCGTGGCCGAAGTGGCGGCACGCTTCACGCTGGACGCGATGCCCGGTAAACAGATGTCCATCGACAGCGATCTGCGCGCGGGATTAATCGAAGCCCATCAGGCACGGCAGCGGCGGGAAAACCTGGCAAAAGAAAGCCAGCTATTCGGGGCGATGGACGGGGCGATGAAGTTCGTTAAAGGCGATGCGATTGCATCGCTGGTTATCGTCTTCATCAACATGATCGGCGGCTTCGCCATCGGCGTGTTGCAGCACAACATGGCCGCATCCGATGCGATGCACGTCTACTCGGTATTGACCATCGGCGATGGGCTGATCGCCCAGATCCCCGCCCTGCTGATATCGCTGACCGCCGGGATGATCATCACCCGCGTCTCGGCCGATGGGCAAAAAGTGGATGCCAATATTGGTCGGGAAATCGCGGAGCAGCTCACCAGCCAGCCCAAAGCGTGGATCATCTCCTCCATCGGCATGTTTGGCTTTGCGCTGCTGCCGGGGATGCCAACGCTGGTGTTTATCGCCATTAGTCTGGCATCGCTCGGCAGCGGTCTGTTTCAGCTCTGGCGTATCAAGCAGCAGGGCCAGCTAGATGCCAGCCAGTCAGAAGCAGACAACATGCCTGCCGAACAGAACGGCTATCAGGATCTGCGGCGTTTTAACCCCACGCGCGCCTATTTGCTGCTGTTTCATCCGGTCTGGCAGGGGCAACCAACGGCGACCGCGCTGGTACAAAATATCCGCCGCCTGCGTAACAGGCTGGTCTACCGCTTCGGTTTTACGCTGCCGTCCTTTGATATCGAATTCAGCGATCGGCTGGCAGAGGATGAATTTCAGTTTTGCGTCTACGAAATTCCCTACGTGAAAGCTACGTTTGTCACCGACCGACTGGCCGTTGCCAGCGGTGCCGTCGAATCGACTGATGTTGATCTTGCCACACCCGGCCCGACGCTGCGGGATGAAAGCCAGTGGCTCTGGCTGCCGCTGGCACATGTCGCGCAACAGCCGGACAGCGTGCCGCGCTGGACGGCGGATGAGCTGATTCTGGCGCGCATGGAACAGGCCATTCACCGTACCGGTTCACAATTCATCGGCTTGCAGGAAACCAAATCCATTCTGGCCTGGCTGGAAAGCGAGCAGCCGGAGTTAGCACAGGAACTACAGCGCATCATGCCGCTTTCGCGTTTTGCCAGCGTGCTGCAACGGCTGGCGTCCGAACGCGTACCGCTGCGGTCGGTGCGTCCCATCGCCGAGGCGCTGATTGAAGTCGGCCAGCACGAACGGGATACGCTGGCGTTGACCGACTACGTGCGTCTGGCGCTCAAATCGCAAATCTGCCACCAGTACAGCGACGAGAATAGCCTTGCCGTCTGGCTGCTGACGCCGGAAAGCGAAGAGCTGCTGCGCGATGCGCTCCGCCAGACGCAGAACGAAACCTTCTTCGCCCTGACCCAAGACTACGCCTCCACGCTGCTCAGCCAACTACGGCAGGCATTTCCGCCACTCTCGTCGCATCGCAGTCTGGTGCTGGTGACGCAGGATTTACGCAGCCCGCTGCGTACGCTGTTGCAGGACGAATTTCACCACGTTCCGGTGCTGTCCTTCACCGAACTGGAATCCACCCTGTCGATCAACGTCATTGGACGTCTCGATCTTTACGACTCCCCCGACCCCTTTAGCGCATAGGAACACATCATGTTTGAATTACGCGTGCTGACTGGTTTACATCGCGGTGCGGCGCTGCCGCTCTGCGGAAACGCCTGGCGCATCGGTGCAGCCGATGATGCCGATCTCGTGCTCTACGATCCCGGCATCGCGCCGTATCACGGTCAGTTGGAGAAGACCGCTGACGGCTGGACGCTTAGCGCACAAGATGGCGCCTTGTGTAATGCGGAAGGCCATACCATCGAACACATTGACGCTCTGCCGCCCGGCACGCCGTTTGCGCTGGGGGAGATTTGGCTCTGCATTGTCGCGGCCGATACCCCCTGGCCTGACGACAGCGAAACGCCTCCGACCGTGGAAGAAAACGTTTCCTCTGCGGATATGCCCATCGATGAACCGTCGGATCATGTCGCTGCACCTATTCCTACGCCTGCCTCCACACCACGTCTGCCGCTGTGGGCCAAAGCCAGCTATCTGCTGCTTGGCGCGCTGCTGCTGGTAATGGTAGGCAGTTGGCAGCTACAGGAGAGCGTCGCGATGCCTGCCGCCCCGCCGCCGCAGGATACCCGTAAACCGCTCAGCACCCTGCCACAGCTGGAAAGTACGCTGCGCATTATGTTGCAGGAGCGGGAACTGAGCACGGCCGTGAAAGTGGCGGCGTATCAAGATCGCCTCACGCTCACAGGACAATTAACGCCGGACGATCAAAAAAAGCTGGAACGGATGCTCGCCCAACTCCACCAACGTTATAGAACCGCGCTGTCCGTGGATAACCGGACGCAGCTGAAAACGGAACAGTTGCCGTTTCAGATCGTTCAGGTAACCAGTGGGTCACGCGCCAACGTCGTCACAGCGGATGGCCAACGCTTTTTCATCGGCGATGAGATCGACAACCTGCGTCTGGTGAAGATTGATGAGCACCAGATTGAATTCAGCGGCAGACAACAGATAACGGTGAACTGGTAATGCAGACTCAACCCTCTTCTTTTCCCCTGCTCGACCAGTGGGTCGCACAGCAGCGCCAGCATCTGGCAGCCTATGCGCCCGTGGAGAAAAAAGGCCGCGTCATGGCCGTCAGCGGCATTCTGTTGGAGTGCAGCCTGCCGCAGGCACGCATTGGCGATCTGTGCTGGGTGGCCCGTCAGGACGACAGCCAGATGATGGCCGAAGTCGTGGGGTTTAGCCCGAACAATACCTTTCTCTCCGCGCTCGGGGCGCTGGACGGCATCGCACAGGGTGCCGCCGTGACGCCGCTGTATCAGCCGCACTGCATTCAGGTGTCGGAACGTTTGCTGGGCAGCGTGCTGGACGGGTTTGGCCGGGCGCTGGAGGACGACGGCGAGAGCGCGTTTGTCGAACCCGGTCATGCCACAGGCCGCACACAGCCGGTGCTGGGCGATGCCCCGCCGCCGACCTCCCGACCGCGCATCAGTCAGCCGCTCCCCACCGGACTGCGCGCCGTCGATGGCCTGCTAACCATCGGTCAGGGGCAACGCGTCGGCATCTTCGCCGGCGCGGGCTGCGGCAAAACCACGCTACTGGCCGAACTGGCACGTAATACGCCGTGCGACGCCATTGTTTTCGGGCTGATTGGCGAACGTGGCCGCGAACTGCGCGAGTTTCTCGATCATGAACTGGACGATGAACTGCGCAGTCGCACCGTGCTGGTGTGTTCCACCTCCGACCGCAGCAGCATGGAACGCGCGCGCGCGGCGTTCACCGCCACCGCCATCGCCGAAGCTTACCGGGCTGAAGGCCGTCAGGTGCTGCTGATTATTGATTCCCTAACGCGCTTTGCCCGCGCCCAACGCGAAATCGGCCTGGCACTCGGGGAGCCACAGGGGCGCGGCGGACTGCCGCCGTCGGTCTATACGCTGCTACCGCGTCTGGTCGAGCGCGCCGGACAAACCGAAGACGGGGCCATCACCGCGCTCTATTCCGTGCTGATCGAGCAGGACTCCATGAACGATCCGGTTGCCGACGAAGTGCGTTCGCTGATTGACGGGCACATCGTGCTCGCCCGACGGCTGGCGGAACAGGGGCACTATCCGGCTATTGATGTGCTGGCGAGCCTAAGCCGCACCATGAGTAACGTCGTAGATACCGATCACACCCGCCACGCGGGCGGCGTACGGCGTCTGATGGCGGCGTACAAGCAAGTTGAGATGCTGATCCGCCTCGGAGAATACCAGCCCGGCCATGACGTGCTGACCGATTCCGCCGTCAACGCCCATGCAGAAATCACGCAGTTTCTGCGTCAGTCGATGCGTGAACCGATGCCTTATGGCGTGATTCAACAACAGCTCGCCGGAGTCAGCCGCTATGCCCCATAACACCGAACGCGATGCCGAGTTACAGACCGTGCTGAACCTGCTGATGCCGATACGCCGTCAGCGCTTAAGCCGCAGCGAGCGTCAACAGCGGCAGGAAGAACAGCAGTTGATCCGCATTGCGGAACAGCAGCGCCATCATCAGAAGCAGGTCGATGCGCTGCAACAGGCCAGCCAGACGCAGCGCGACCAGTTTACCCGAGAAACCCTGGGGCAGCGCCAGACGCTGGAAAACCTGAAAAAACGCCTTGCCGCCGAGCAGCGCTTACTCGGTGATATCGCGACAGAAACGCAGCAGGTGCGGGCCTCGCAGCAGCAGCACCGCGATCAGCAGCGTCAGGTTGATAACGCCCGAGATGCCACCCGCCAATGTCAGAAGGCGGTGGAGAAACTGGAATATCTGCTTACGTTACCTCAGGAGCACGTATGAATAACCGACAGATTGCGTCATCCGAATCTACGGCGACGCAGAACGCGCAGGCCGTGCTACACGGCAAATCCTCTCGCGCAGACGGCTCGCAACACGACCCACAGCCCGATCCGCAACATAGCGATTTCTGGGAGGCCTTCACGTTTTCAGACGGTTTTGAAGACGCATTCTATCAGGACACGCCTATCGTCTTATCGCCGGGCGGCCCCATCAATGGTGCGCAGCCGTTGCAGAGTGAAGCATCAGACAGTCCACAGTATGTGACACCGTCACAGTGGCAGCCGCTGCAATGTGAGCTGATTGAGGCGATGGACAACATCTGCGCCCCACCGTTTGCCTTCAGTCTGCAACTGCCGCAGTTGGGCGATATCGATGCGCGTTTAGCCACGCTGGCGCCGCGCGGCTGGGATATTTCTCTGCGTTTCAGCCGGGAAAGTTACCACCAGTTAAAAGATCGGCGTGAAGCCTGCCGTCACTCGCTCGCCAGCGCGCTGGATTGCCCGATAAACCTGCGTTTTGACGCCAGAGAGTATGAGCGATGAGTTCAAATTCCCCACACATTCGACCGCTGACACTGCCGACCCGGCGTGCGCAGCACACCCGCATCCGCTCGATGCTGGCAACCGGGCTGGTTCTGCCGTTTATTCGCGAGGGGTGCGAGGGCCGCCTGCATCTTCAACTGACGAACGAATGCATGCTGGCAGAGGAATCGTCCACCGCGCAGGCCAGCGGTTGGCGTAGCGACATCGGTGATATCGCACTGACCGATCCGTTCCCGGTGCTCAGCCTGCTGTCGGACTGCCCACTGCTGCCCCTCACAGAAGACGATGACGTGGCACAAGAATGGTACTGGACGCTCTACAACCAGTCGCTCAATCCCGTACTGCGGACACTCGTCGGGGAAATGTACCCGCTGGATCGTTCCCCGAAAGCACCTGACTCAACAGAACAGCACGGCAAGGGTTCGGCTCTCTGTGCCTGGCTCAGCGTGAGTTGGAACGGCATAACCGTGCGCAGCCGGATGCAGGCCGCAGATACTGTCTGGCAGGCGCTGCTCTCTCGCGCGAGTTGGCTCCGTCAGCGCCACGCGCTGCCCGCCGGAATGACTATCGCTATTCCGCTCACGCTGGCTGATGCCGTGCTGCCGCTGTCCGCGTTACTTCGTTTGCGTACGGGCGATCTTATTCTGCCCAACCGCCCGTGGTTTACCCCCTCCGGCGAGGGAACGCTGTCATCCGGCACGCTGCGCCTGCGCGGCACGCTACAGCTCACGGAGCTCGCCCCCTATACCTTTACCGTTACCGACATGGAGACTGTCTCAATGCCCTCGTCCGCTACCGACACGATGCTAGCCGATCCCCACTCAGAGGCATCGGCACTTGAATTCACACCAATCAGTGACAACGTCACTGAAAGTGTACCCCCGCTGCCGGTCACCTTACATATTCGCTGCGGCAGCCTGACGATGACGCTGGCCGAATTGCAGCACCTTGCCAGCGGCAGCGTGTTAACGCTGCGCGACGTGGTGCCGGGGCAAGCCTGGCTATATCACGGCGATATCGCTCTGGCGAGCGGCGATCTGGTCGATGTGGAAGGAAGGCTGGGGTTACAGATTACCGAGCGTTTTTCCGCACCCACGCAGCATGTCGCGATAGCGGATGAAGAACACGCCGCCGAACCGGAGCTGGCCCCATGACCTCCGGCGCGTTCGACCCGTTGATGTTTGCGCTCTTTCTGGGCGCCCTCTCCCTGATTCCGCTGATGATGATTGTCTGCACCTGCTTTCTGAAGATTGCAATTGTGCTGCTGATCACCCGCAACGCCATCGGGGTACAGCAGGTGCCGCCCAATATGGCGCTGTACGGCATCGCGCTCGCGGCAACGCTGTTTGTCATGGCCCCGGTGTTTCAGGACGTCAGCAAACGCGTGCAGGAAAAGCCGCTGGATATGACCGATATCACGTCGCTTCAGGCCAGCGTGACCTACGGACTGGAACCGCTGCAAACCTTTATGTCACGCAACGTTGACCCGGATATCCTCACCCATCTGCATGAGAACAGCCTGCAAATGTGGCCCGCGTCGCTATCCGAAAAGGTGAATACGCAAAATCTGCTGTTGGTGATTCCGGCGTTCGTGCTGTCGGAGCTACAGGCTGGGTTCAAAATCGGCTTCCTGATCTATATCCCGTTTATCGTCATCGACCTCATCGTCTCAAACGTGCTGCTGGCACTGGGGATGCAGATGGTTGCGCCAATGACGCTTTCGCTGCCGTTAAAGTTGCTGCTGTTCGTGCTGGTTAACGGCTGGACGCGACTGCTGGACGGCCTGTTCTACAGCTACCTGTGAGGCCGCGATGGAAATAATCACGCTTTTCCGTCAGGCCATGGTGATGGTCGTCCTGCTCTCCGCGCCGCCGCTGCTGGTTGCGGTGATCGTCGGCGTGCTGATTTCACTGCTACAGGCGGTGATGCAGTTGCAGGATCAGACGCTGCCTTTCGCCGTCAAACTGATTTCCGTCGGGCTGACGCTGGCGATTTGCGGGCGCTGGATTGGCGTAGAGCTGATGCAGTTGGCCATTACCGCGTTCAACATGATCGCGCAGACCGGGGTATAAATCCGCATGATCGCCATCATTCAGCACGTTTACGACTTTATTATTGCTATTACGCTCGGCATTGCCCGGCTGTATCCCTGCTTTATTCTGGTGCCGGTTTTTTCACTCAACGTGCTGAAAGGCATGATGCGCAACGCCGTGGTGATTTCCCTGACGCTGCTACCAGCCCCCATCGTACAGCAGCAACTTTTGCTGACGCCGCTGTCCTGGCCGATGCTGCCCGGCCTGTTGCTGAAAGAGCTGATCGTCGGGCTGCTTATCGCGCTGATTCTGGCGATGCCATTCTGGCTGTTTGAATCCGTCGGTGCCCTGTTCGATAACCAGCGCGGCGCGCTCATGGGCGGCCAGCTCAACCCCGCGCTGGGTTCGGACGCCACGCCGCTCGGCCATCTGCTGAAACAGACCCTGATTCTGCTGCTGATTATCGGTATCGGCCTGAAAGGGCTAACGCAGTTGATTTGGGACAGCTACCAGATCTGGCCGGTGCTGTCCTGGCTGCCCGCACCGGGTGAAAAAGGGTTTGAAGTCTACCTCAGCCTGCTGGCTGATACCTTTACCCATCTGGTGGTGTACGCCGGGCCGCTGGTCGCGCTGCTGCTGCTGTTGGAATTCAGCATTGCGCTACTCAGCCTGTATAGCCCGCAACTTCAGGTGTTCGTCCTCTCCATTCCGGCCAAGTGTCTGGTTGGGATGGCATTTTTCATCGTCTACCTGCCGGTGCTGCAATATTTAGGTGACGACCAACTTCAGAAGCTGCCGGACCTTAAGCACCTGCTCCCGCTGCTTTTTACGGCATCGAACAGCTAATCAGGCGGAACCGATGAGCGAAAAAACGGAAAAGCCCACAGAGAAAAAGCTGGAAGACGCGCGCCGTAAAGGAGAAGTCGGGCAAAGTCAGGATGTACCCAAACTGCTGATCTGCGTCGGCCTGCTGGAATGCGTACTGGCGCTGGCAGACAGCACCATGGGGAAACTGCAAACGCTAGTGCAACTGCCGCTGCAACGGCTGGATGCCCCGTTTGCGCAGGTAGCAAAAGAAGTCTTTCACGACGCCGCTGTGCTGGCGGGCACGCTCTGTCTGCTGGCCGCCGCCATTGCCGTGCTGTTGCGCGTGGTGGGCGGTTGGATCCAGTATGGCCCGCTGTTTGCACCCGAAGCGCTGAAGCTCGATCTCAATCGACTGAACCCGATTAACCAGTTCAAGCAGATGTTTTCGATGCGCAAGCTGGTGGAAATGCTGACCAATATCCTGAAGGCCGTGGTGATCGGTACGGTCTTTTATAAAGTGGTGGTACCAGAGCTGGAAGCGCTGGTCGAATTGGCCTATGGCGATCTACACGGTTTCTGGCAAGGGGTGAAAGCGCTGCTGACGCGTATTGCCCGTACCACGCTGACAGCACTGCTGGTGCTGTCCGCACTGGATTTCGGCCTGCAAAAATATTTCTTTCTCAAGCAGCAGCGCATGAGCCATGAGGACTTGCGTAACGAGCACAAGGATTCCGAAGGCGATCCGCACATGAAAGGCCACCGTAAATCGCTGGCGCACGAACTGATGAACGAACCCGCCGCGCCGCGCCCCAAAGCCAAAGTCGAAGATGCCGATATGCTGTTGATTAACCCAACGCACTATGCGGTGGGGCTTTACTATCGCCCCGGCAAAACGCCGCTGCCGCGCATTTTGTTTAAAGGGGAAGATAGCGCGGCGCAGGAGCTCATCGCGCAGGCGAAAAAAGCGGACATTCCGGTGATTCGCTTCATCTGGCTGACCCGTACGCTGTACCGCACTACGCCGGAAGGCCATTACATTCCGCGCGAAACGCTTCAGGCCGTGGCGCAGGTGTACCGCGTCCTGCGCCAGCTCGAAGACGAACAAAAACGCGACATTATTGAGATGGAGTGAGGGCGGATATTTAGCTTTCCGCCACCTGACTCAGGTAATACGCTTCCCCCTGACGCAGCTCCGCCACCATGAAATCCAGAAAAGCCTGCTGCTGGGGCGCGTGCGCTTTGCCTGCCAGCGTTTGGATTTGAAGCGAACGCTGGTCAAGCTGCTTAATATTCAGCGGTTTCAGGCGCATCGGTTGCTGTAAGCACTTGTACATCACGGAATAGAAACTACAGGCAGTGACCGCCCCCGGCGTGCTCATCGCATAGTAATAAAGCGTGGTGAAGTTGTTGCAGCACAGCGTCGGCTCCAGAAAGGTGCCGTTCATGCGGCACGAGAGGTCAAACAGCTGGCGCAGCGTGGTTGAGGATTCCGGCAAGGCCAGCGGGAAAGGATGCAGGTCCGCCAGTTGAATAGACTGCTGCGCCAGCGGATGATCGTCAGACATCAACAGCATCAGCGGTGCAGGCAGCGCCAGTTCCACATTCACCCCCTGTTCAGGCGCCAGCGCAAACTGGAGTGCAATATCCACTTCACCATTGCGGATCATCTGGGACACCTGCATCGCCGAGTCCACCTTCAGCGCAAAGGTGGTATCCGGGTCATGCTGACGAAAACGCGCAAACAGCGTCGGCAGCAGATCAAACGCCATCCCTTCCGTACAGCCGATGCGCAGCAGTGCCCGACGGCTGGCTTTCAGCCCCTGAATCTCCGCCACGGCAGCATCCATGTCCATCATGCTCTTGCGCACATGGTTTTCCAGAATGCGTCCGGCATCGTTTAACACCATGCCACGCGCGTGACGCTCGAACAGTGGTACGCCGATGCGCTCCTCCAGCCGCTGGATTTGACGACTGATTGCAGAAACGGCCACAAACAGGTGCTGACTGGCGGCGCTAAGCGAACCAGTAGTGGCGACCACCAGAAAATAACGAATCTCGGTGCTGTGCACGGCGGCGTTCCTTTCAGACAGAGCGGGGAATGTGAAGGTTTATATTAAAAGCAAAGCTTAATTGCAATTTTTATTATTGTTGCAAAGCTCATTTTTTCTTTAAATATCGGTAACTTCGGCACATTATCCAGCAAGGAAAGGCATGACCAGCGCAGACCTTATTCGTATCGCCTGTGAACGTTTCGATCGCGGAGAATTTAAACAGACGTTGGCTCGGCGTATTGCCCACGCCAGCGAGAGCCAGAAAGCCGGTAACCAGCTCGCGCTGAACCGCTATCTGACCGATGAGATCCAACCCGCGTTGCAGGCAATGGGGTTCAGCGTAAGACAGATTACCTCATCGGACGAACGGCATCCTCCTTTTCTGCTGGCCGAACGCATTGAAGACCCCAGCCTGCCGACCGTGCTGTCTTACGGCCACGGTGATGTGGTTTTCGGTGATGAAGAAAACTGGCGCGATGGGCTAACGCCGTGGGAACTGGTGGAGGAAGGCAACCACTGGTACGGGCGCGGCAGCGCCGATAACAAAGGCCAGCACAGCATTAACCTGATGGCGCTGGAGCAGGTGTTTCAGGCTCGTGGGCAGCGTTTAGGCTTCAACTGCAAACTGCTGTTCGAGATGGGGGAAGAAATTGGCTCACCGGGGCTGGCCGAGCTGTGCCAACAGCACAAACAAGCGCTGGCGGCCGATATCTTTATCGCCTCCGACGGACCGCGCCTCAGCGCAGAGCACCCGACGCTGTTCCTCGGCTCTCGCGGCTGCGTCAATTTCCGCTTGCGCATCAAGGCACGCGAGCAGGCTTACCACTCTGGCAACTGGGGCGGGCTGTTAAGCAATCCGGGCACCCAGTTGGCGAACGCTGTCGCCAGTCTGGTCGACGGGCAAGGACGGATGAAGATCGACGCCCTGCTCCCTCCACCGTTGACGCCCGCGCTGCGCGAAATCCTCAGCACCATCGATCCCGCCGGCAGTGAGGGCGATCCGGCGATTGATGAAAACTGGGGCGAAGACGGTCTCACGCCTGCCGAACGGCTATTTGGCTGGAACACGCTGGAAGTGCTGTCGTTCATTACCGGCAACCCGAGCAAGCCGGTGAACGCGATTCCCGCCGACGCGACGGCGATTTGCCAACTGCGTTTTGTGGTCGGCACCGACTGGCCGCATCTGGCGCAACATGTGCGCCAACACCTCGACCAGCACGGCTTTACGCAGGTGGACGTTGAGGTGCTTAACACGTCTCCGGCGACGCGCTTTAACCCGGAAGACCCGCTGGTGAACTGGACGCTGGCACTGATGCAGCACATCAGCGGCAAACAGCCCGCGTTGTTACCGAATTTGGGCGGCTCGCTGCCCAATGACGTTTTCGCCGACATCCTCGGTCTGCCAACGCTGTGGATCCCCCACTCCTATCCGGCGTGCGGCCAGCACGCGGTCAACGAACATCTGCTGAAATCCGTCGCCCGCGAAGGATTAGCGATCATGACTGGATTGTTCTGGGAACTGGGGGAGCAAGGAGATACGCTATTAGAAGAACACCGAGAATATGCGAATCAGAGGTGATGTTTAGAACCTGAGTTCATTGCTATACACACAAAAGTGGCCGTATTAAACGGCCACTAAACGCAATGAAACAACCATTTATTTTTCTTAACTGCATCATCAAAGAATAGCACTTAAGCCTTTTCTCTCGATGACCTCCAGTATTCGTAACGCCGCACCCGTTGGTGCGCTTACTCCACGTTCCCATTTCTGAACGCTGTTGGCCGACATATTAATGATGCCAGCTAGTTGGCTTTGACTAATTTTTTCACGCTCACGGATGGCTCGCACTCTGCTCGCGTCCATGCTGGCGCGTGATTCCGTTTTTTGACTTTCAGCTACCAAGCGATTGATAGCGTCAAGATCAACGTCACTGGCCGTACCTGCGGCATGTTGACGCTGAATCATACTCTGTATATTTAATAAGCGCTTATCAACCATTTATCACCTCAACAAGCTCTTTGTTTTTAAGGTCTGTTTCGAGATCGGCATCAGATTTATTTTTAAACACCGTTGACGCAATTTTAAAAGCCGCCAATACATCATCGGGAATTTCTTTCCCACGCGTTGATACCGTGTTTTTCTCCCATCCTTCAAAGAAAAACACCTTACCTTCTCGATGATAAGCCACTATTGTCCGGGCACCACCGCGTTTACCCAAACGGGTAGCCACGCGCTTTTTATAAACACCACCACCGAGGCCTCCTTTATCTGGATGATCAATAATGTCTGCCGCAATATCACGTAACTGTTGATCGGTTATGCCTGATTTTCTACGAGATTTATCGTAGTGACGCTCAACAAAAATCCTTTTTTGTCCCATGCTTTTCCCATAAAAAATGCCCGATATTACTATGGTAATAACTACCATAGTAATATCGGGCAATAGCGTCAACCGGTTCGGGAGTCGTTTACTCGGATGGCGCGCCTTTCTTCATCCACTCCGGTTTCTGGAACGCGTGGAACATGGAGTTTTTGTCTTCAAAGAACGCGGCGAATTCCGGAGATTGAACGGCGGCTTTCAAATCCTGAGCGAACGGTTTATCGGCATCTTCCGCACGCACGACGATCATGTTTTTCAGATCTTCCGGCAGCACATCCAGTTGAATCGCGTCAGACAGATTCAGACCAGCGGAAATCGCGAAGTTGGCGTTAATCAGCGAGCCGGTTACGCCACCCAATGCACGTGGCAGTTGTGCCGCTTCCAGCGGCTTAAAGACCAGCCCTTTCGGGTTTTCGGTGATATCGCGCAGCGAGGCTTTCGTCGGCGTAATCTCTGGATTGATCTTGATTAGGCCGTATTTTTGCAGAAAATCCAGCGAACGTGCCAGATTTGACGGATCGTTTGGCAGCGTGACGATATCACCCGCTTTTAGCTCATTCAGGGAGCGGACTTTGTTGGAGTAAAAGCCCATGCTGGCCGTCGGCACGGTGATCACTTCCGCCAGTTTCAGCCCTTTATCCGCACTGAAACGGTCAAGATAGCGGCGGTTTTGGAACAGGTTGGCGTCGATACTGTTGTTCGACAGCGCCAGGTTCGGCTGGATGTAGTCGCTGAATTCGCGCACTTTTACCTCGTAGCCTTTTTTCACCATTTCCGGCTTGATCGCTTTCGTGACCATATCGCCATACGGCCCCGGCGAGACGCCGATGGTGATTTCTTTGCCTGAATCTGCTGCATAAGCCTGAGAGATACCCAGCGCCAGCATGAGTGGAATGAGTTTTTTCAATCGCATCGTCGCGTTCCTGTCTGTCTGATTGAGTCAGTGTTCGCCGTTTTGCTAACGGCATTTTTGTTGTCGTTATATAGAGCGCCAGCACAGGGTTAAGATCGAGATTCCGGGAGCGACCACGGTGCGAGGTATCCCTACGGGAACCTCATCACCGTGTTTCTCCCTAAATCCATACTCTTATGCCCTGCGCGGCATCGCTCATTATTTTTTTCTATTTTGATAACGTTATTCCCTGGTGTTGGATAACGTTTTACTGCTCACATGTTTTACTAAAAAAAGGTTACTAAAAAAGCTGATTCAATAATCAGTTAAAACAAAAAGGTTTCCTGTCCGTAGCAATATTTTTCGTACAGTTCAGGGTTAATATCGAAGCCGATTCCCGGTTTATTTGGCACCGCGACACAGCTGTCTTTGTCTAATTCGACAAACGGCAGCATGAAGTCTTCATGCCAGTAACGGGAAGATGGCGGAATATCGTGCGCGTAGATAAAGTTCGGCAGCGTTGACACCGCAATGTTGTGCGCTTTACCGACCGCCGTATCCAGCATACCGCCGCACCACACCGGAATATTGTGCGCCTGACAGTAGTCATGAATCAGCTTGGTTTCAGTAATACCGCCCACGCGCGCGACTTTAATATTGATGATTTTGGCGCTGCCCAGTTCGATCGCCTTACGCGCGTCTTCTACCGACGCAATACTTTCATCCAGACAGATAGGTGTATTCACCGCCGCCTGAAGTTTGCGATGGTCGATAATGTCGTCGTGCGCCAGCGGCTGCTCGATCATCAGCAGATTGAATTGATCAATGCGCTTAAAGAAATCGATGTCATCCAACGTGTAGGCGGAATTGGCATCCACCATCAGCGTAATATTACCAAACGCCTGACGCAGTGCCAGAATATAGTCGTAATCTTTTCCCGGCTTGATCTTTATTTTGATGCGTTTGTAGCCTTCATTCAGGAAATTATCGACCACGCTGACTAATTTATCGGGCGTGTCCTGAATACCAATACTCACACCCGCTTCGACTTTATCCCGTACGCCGCCCAATAATTGATGCAGCGGTACGCCTTTTATCTTCGCGTAAGCATCCCAAATACCGCCTTCGATTGCCGCTTTGGCGCAGTTATTACGCTTTACCGGGGCGAAAATATCGCGCACCTGCGAAGGATGCTCTATATCCCCAGCCTGCTTAATCATCGGGATCAGGAAGTCACGCATAATATGCCAGGCGGTGACGTTGGTTTCTTCGTTATAAAACGGTAGAGAAATAGCCGAGCAATCGCCGTAACCAATCTGTCCGCCAGCGTGAACTTCCGCGATGGAAAAGTGTTTCTCCGTCTGCGTCGCAAAGCTGGTAGTAAATGGTGTTTTCAGCGCCATTTTCATTTTTCTTAATACAATTTTGTCTATTTTCATGACATCTCTCTGCTGCCCTGAATACCCTATTCTGTGGTGGTTTAGCGGCGTTCGCGCTTATTCGCTCGTCGCGATAGCCTATCACCCAGCGTTTGCACGACCTGCACCAGCACCACCAGCGCAATCACGGTCACCACCATGACTTCGGTTTCATAACGGTAATAGCCGAAGCGGATCGCCAGATCGCCCACGCCGCCGCCGCCGACAATTCCGGCCATTGCCGAGTAACCAATCAGGCTGACCAGCGTGATCGTCAGGCCACGTAATAATCCTGCCAGCGCTTCCGGTAACAGCACGGTTCCGATAATGCGCGTCGGGCTGGCACCAAACGCTTCTGCCGCCTCCACAATGCCGGGATCGACTTCGCGCAGCGCGGAATCCACCAGTCGAGCATAAAAGGCAATCGCCGCGACAGACATCGGCACCGCCGCGGCCACTGGCCCTATCGTGTTCCCCAGCAGAAACTGCGTTAATGGCAACAGCAGCACCAGCAGGATCACAAACGGGATCGAGCGGATAATATTCACCAGCACGGTCGAGACCAGATAGATAAAACGGTTCTGCCAGAATAAATGACGATCGGTCACATAAATCGCGATACCTAACGGCAGGCCGAATATCACCGCACACAGCGTTGAAATACACACCATCGTGAAGGTTTCACCGAAGGCAAAAACTAATTCACCCCATAACTCAGCCATTGATGACCTCCACCCCAAAGGTATTCTGTCGAATATAAGCAATAGCGGCCGCGAGGTTATCCGCCGTAGGATCGTCACGGTATGAAAGCTGGGCGATAATATGCCCCAGTGCGCGATCGTTAATGTATTCAATATTGCCGTGCAGAATATTTACCGATACCTGAAATTGCTGTGCAACGTCGGATAATATGGGCTGCTCTACCGAATCATCGGCAAAGAGTATTTTCAGCAAGACACCTTTGTTGTTCTGCTTAAAGCGTTCCGGTAATTCGATCGGGCTGGTATGGCTAACCAGCTGTTTGGTGTAGGCGTGTTGCGGTGAGGAGAAGATCGTAAAGACGTCGCCTTCTTCCACAATATTTCCACCTGTCATCACCGCCATGCGCTGACAAATACTTTTAATCACGCTCATTTCGTGGGAGATAAGCACGATCGTGATACCTAATCGGACATTGATGCTTTTCAATAGCGCCAGGATAGACGCCGACGTTTCCAGATCCAGCGCCGAGGTCGGTTCATCACACAGCAGCACTTCGGGGTGGTTGGCGATGGCGCGAGCAATGCCAACACGCTGTTTCTGCCCGCCGCTCAGCTGCGCTGGATAAGATGTTCCTTTGTCCTGCAACCCGACCAGCGCCAAAATTTCCGGCACGCGCGAGGCGATTTCTTCTTTGCTCTTACCCGCGGCACGCAGGCTGAACGCCACGTTGTCATACACATTGCGAGTATGCATCAGATTAAAATGCTGGAATATCATCCCGATGCGCTGCCGATGCTGGCGCAGTTCGCGGCCGGACGCATCGCTAATCAGCGTATCGCCCAGAAACACGCGTCCTTCGGTCGGCCGCTGCAATAAATTGATCGTCCGCAGCAGCGTACTTTTCCCCGCGCCGCTGGTGCCGACAATCCCAAAAACTTCACCCTGTTGAATGGTCAGGTTGACGTTGTTTACCGCTCTGGACTGTGCTGCTTTGCCGGCGGGAAAATCAACGCTCACGTTTTCTAACCGAATCATTACCTGACTCACTCCTGCTGACTGACTATTTTAAGAAATGTATCGTCGGCATACGCAAACGTATGCCTGTTTGATGTAGGGAAACCCTGATTTCGCATTAACGGGTGTTAAGCCTATCCCACAGAACCGTTTCACTTGTTATGTTGAACAGAGATAGGCTTTTCATCGCCTTTTGCATTGAGGAATAACCGGGCTATTTATCGTTGCCATTTTTGTTATAATTAGATTAATTTCTTATAAATCAATGAAATATTAAAAAATATTCGTCTGTTTAAGTTAGAGAGAAATGAGCTTTGCGTCAATGATAAAAAAAGCAAATCACCTTTCTGTTTTTTAGAAACTTTTTTATGCTTTTTTCTTCTATATAGGTGACTACCGCCCTCGGTTATCCCCATTCGAATCACGGCATCACTAAACATAACAAATCATGATAATTCTTTGATAAGTATCTCAAAATATATCCTGAAACATTACTATCACAATCAGCGCCTAGCCTGATCCCGCACAGAAAAACGTCTATCCTCCCAATTAAGGATGCCACCATGCGTTATCGCTCTATGCTGCTACCGGCGACTAAAGTGTTACCCGCGCTCAACGTTTTACCGGCGATCAAGCTGCTGCCCGTTGCCAGTCTTTTCCTGTTACCACTTTCAGGGTTTGCTGCAACGTCTGAACCGGACAACGCAAGTATCAGCGCCATTGTGGATACCACCACGCAGGCCAGTAACCGTCCCCACGTGATTGAACTGGAGCAATCCATTCAGGCCGCGCTGCGCAAAGCGATCCAGGGGGATGCGCCGCAGCTTACCCGAGCGCAGTTGGATCAGGCGAAAGAAACGCCACAAATGGCGGATATTGACTGGCTCAACAACAGCGGTTATGACTTCGCCGTGAAAGCCAACCAGCAGGCAGGCATTGCGCTGCTGGAATCCTTCTCCCACCTTTCCACCGATGTATTACAGCAAAACATGGCTATCGTGACGCGCATTAATCGCGAAGCGACCACAGGACAGCGCGAACAGGCACTGGTGGATGCAGAAGGCCAGGGGTATCTCTACTATCTGGCTGATGCATTGGGTCCACGTTTGGGTAAGGTCTTCATTAACGCGTATAACCACGGTGAAATACGCAAGGCTGCCGTCTTACTCAAGCTATCCGCCGTCAGTACGTCCGCAGCTAAGCAACATTTCAACTACCCTCGCCCTTTCCTACAGCCGAATAACACCATTCATCTGGTGCCGGATACCGCCGTGATTGGCGATAACAAACCCTACACCGCTTCCGGCGGCGCATTTCCGAGCGGGCATACTAACACAGGCTACACCGACGCTCTGCTGTTAGCAGAAATGCTCCCCGAGCGCTTCGTCCCGCTGATCGATCGCGGCGCGCTCTACGGCTATTCACGCATCGTGCTGGGCGTGCATTATCCATTAGACGTGATCGGTTCGCGGATGCTTGCTGAACGCAACGTGGCGCACTACCTCAACGATCCACAGTACCGTCGGCTGTTTGAGCAAGCGAAAACGGAGTTACGCAGCGCGTTAGAGAAAGCCTGCGGCACGACGTTGAGCGCCTGCGCGAAGAGTGCGCCGCAGGACGACCCCTACGCCGCACCGGAAATGAAGACGTTTTACCGCTACACGATGACCTACGGTCTGCCGGCGCAACCCGGTACGGCGTCCCCGGTTAGCGTTCCCGAAGGTGCGGAAGTCCTGCTCGACCCCGTGCTTCCCCATCTCTCCGTAGCCCAACGTAGAAACCTGATGGTGAAAACCGCGCTGGCTGACGGTTACCCACTTTCCGGCGCGCCGGGCGATAAAGGTACACAGAATTTCTGGCAACGCCTCAACCTGCATGACGCCGTGCAGTTAGCACTGCGCCGCTAATGGAGCCCTCTTCCTCGCGTTTTCTTACGCGGGGAGGAGGAATGCCACGGGCGGATAATATTTAATTACGGAAATTTATTATCATTATTATCTTCACTTGCCGTTGTTTCATTTTTTTTAAAAATAAATGATTCTATTTTTTAAAAAATGCCCCTATATGAAGAAATGTTGAAGCTACAACACCACCTTCATAGCGCCACCTTAACGATTATTCCATCCATTTAACTGTAACGGTAACTTTCCAGACAGGATAATATTTTAATGGTTATTTACCTATCAGCATAGAATACCGATCGCTTTGTAAACCAATGTAAATCGATGCTATCACAAGTCCCCTAATGCCATTTTTTAATTTTAGTTCACCTCAATATAAACCTTATCTCCCCCCCGTCGATATAGAAATACCGCTCCTTATCCGGGAGTCATTTAGAGGTACTTATGAGCATTAAACTTAAATTAATTTCGGTTATGTTGTTAATGGCATTATTGCTTTTGGTTGTCTCTCTTATCGGACTGTTTGGCATGAATAATACTAACCAGTCGATGAAAACCCTGTATCAGGACCGGCTGATCGCGCTGGGCTATCTGGACAATATCACCCGGCAGGTAAACACCGTGATGTTTGAGATCGCCAGTGTTGATCTCTCACAGCCGGACGATGTCAAGACCGGGTTGGCGCACATTGAAGAAGCACAAAAAATTTATGATGCGCAATGGGATTTATACAGCAAGACGTATTTAACGGGCGAAGAAAAAATATTAGAAGAACAGTTTGCAGTATTATACAAGCAGTACAACGATAAAGTCGTTGTTCCTGCCATTAATGCAATACAGAAAAATGATAAAGACGCATTAGAATATATTATCAATCACACACTAAAAAGCGGATACGCCCCGATACAAAAGACGGCCGATCAATTGATTAAATTACAGTCTGATGTGGGACAAGCACTTTATTCCGAATCACAAAGTAGTTTCAGTAATATATTATTCTCCGTCGTCATTACCCTGCTGGTCGGAGTCGTCATCGTTGCCTTATCCGGCTGGCGATTGATTATGTCGATTGCCGTCCCAATAAAAAATGCCGTGGATTTAGCCAGAAAAGTCGCAGGCGGCGATCTGACGCATCGCATCGAGATTACCTCGCGCGATGAAATGGGACAGTTGCAAACCGCACTGCGGGAAATGGTGCTGAACCTGACGGATATCGTTGAGCGTGTACACAGCAACGCCGACATTATTGCAACCGCATCCAACCAGATCAGTAGCGGTAATATCGATCTCTCCTCCCGAACCGAGCAGCAGGCCAGCTCACTGGAGGAAACCGCGGCGTCAATGGAACAGATGACATCCTCCGTGAAACAGAATGCCACTCATGCTGCCCACGCCAGCCAACTGGCAACGACCGCCTCGCAGCGCGCTGTTGATGGCGGCAAGATGATGGGCGATGTGACCAATGCCATGCAACAGATGGTGTCCTCCGCAGAGAAGATCACCAATATCATCAGCGTGATCGACGGTATTGCGTTCCAGACCAATATCCTCGCGCTGAATGCTGCCGTGGAGGCCGCTCGGGCGGGCGAGCAAGGGCGAGGCTTTGCCGTCGTCGCGGGCGAAGTTCGCACGCTGGCACAGCGCAGCGCCAGCGCGGCTAAAGAGATCAAAGAACTGATCGGGACGTCCGTCGAACAGGCAAACCGCGGGCACCATGTCGTTACCGACGCGGGCAGTACGATTCAAAGCGTGGTGGAAGACATCAAACGCGTGGCCTCGCTCGTGACCGAAATCTCCACCGCCAGTAATGAGCAAAGTCTGGGCATCGGGCAGATTAATACCGCGATTTCACAGATGGAAACGGTCACGCAGCAAAACGCCGCGCTGGTTAACGAAGCCGCCTCTGCCGCCGGTTCGCTATCCGAGCGGGCGGGTGAACTCAGTCATGCCGTTGCGGCGTTTCGTATCTAACCACCGTTCTCACTACACCCAGACGCGAGTTATGGCTTCCACGTGTGGGTGTCGGTGACTGTCAGCACATCGCTCAACGTGGTTAAAAACACATCGGCGTGTTCTTCCTGAAACACCAGCGGTGGGCGAATTTTCAGCACGTTCGCCGCGGGTCCCGTCGCGCTGATCAGCACACCGCGCTGGCGCATGGCATTCACCACCTGCAATGCGGATTCACTTGCCGGCGCTTTGCTTTCACGATCACTGACCAGTTCTACGCCGATAAACAGGCCGTAAGCCCGAATATCGCCAATCAGCGGGAAATCCTGCGCCAGCTGCTGTAACCCTTGTCGCAGATAATGACCCACGCGCTGGGCGTTCTGCTGCAACTGCTCTTCCCGAATCACTCTCAGTACCGCGTGCGCCGCCTGACAGGACACCGGATTGCCGCCGAACGTATTGAAATAGCGAACCTCTCGCCCAAATGCCTCAAATAATGCGGAACGTCCAACCAGCCCGGCGATAGGATGCCCGTTACCCATCGGCTTCCCTAAACTCACCAAATCCGGGACGACACCGTGACGCGCAAAGCCCCACATTGATTCCCCGGTGCGACCAAAGCCCGGCTGCACTTCATCCGCGATAAACAATCCGCCCGCCTGACGAATCAGCGCCGCCGCTTGTGCCATTTCGCCTTCCGGCGCACAGAACACGCCGTCGCTGGAAAAAATGGTATCCACCAGCAGCGCGGCAGGACGAATACCTTCCTGCTGCATCTGTGCCAGCGCGTCACGAATACTGGTAAGAAATGCGCCGGGCTGACGATAGGAATCTGGTGCGTCAATCAGCTTCACATGACTACCGCGCGCCACACCATCGCCCAGCGACGGCGACAGCTCCGCCAGCGCACTGGTCACGCCGTGGTACGCCCAGCGCGTCACCAGGACGCCCGTCCCCCCCGTGGTGTGGCGGGCAATGCGCAACGCCAGATCGTTGGCCTCACTGCCGGTACAGGTCAACATCACGTTGTCCAGTTCGGCGGGAAATTCGCTGAGTAAATCTTCCGCAAAATCGACAATGGCTGAGTGCAAATACCGCGTGTGGGTGTTGAGCAGAGCGCTTTGCCGCGCCATCGCCTCCACCACCGCCGGATGACAATGCCCGACCGAGGCCACATTGTTATAGACATCCAGATAACGTTTCCCCTGCTGATCGACCAACCACACGCCCTCGCCGCGCACAACATGCAGCGGTTCTTCATAAAACAGGCGGTAACCGCTGCCCAATACCCGCTGACGACGTGCCAGCAACGCTTCTGTCGTTGTCATTTCAGGCGTGATATCTCTCTGACTCATCGCATGTCCTCCGGGCAAACCTGCTGTAGGCGAGTCACAAACTGCGCATGGGAATAGGTCGCGATGCGCTGCAAACTGTGCCAACAGCGCGGCACATTACGCAGCAGATATTCCCGGTTGTCGGGGTAGCGTGATGCTCGCCACTGGGCAATCGTCAGGGTCAGTGCCATGCGGGTCGCAATCAAATCCGGCAACAGTGCGATTTCTTCCGGCGCTAGCGGCCTGTGCTGGTGATACGCCGCGATAAAAGGCACAACATGTTCCAGCAGATCCGCCCCATCGCCAATTTGATACGCCAGCGCCGTCGCCACTTCACAGATTAACGGGGCAAATACGGCGTCGCCAAAATCGATAATGCCGGTAACCCGCGTTGGTAACGTCCCCTCTACCAGCACGTTATGCGGATTCAGATCGTTATGAATGACCTGGCGGCGTAACGTCGTCAATGCTGGCGCGACGCGACTGTCATAGCGGTCAAAAATACGCCGAAGGTGCTGGTGCTGTTGCCGCTCAGAAATGAAATCGAGGTAAGGACGCACCTGCTCTGCGCGGCTGATATCCCACAGCAGAGAACGGTTCGCCGCCGGATGCGTAAAGCCGTGCAGCGCATTGTCCAACTGCGCCAGCGTACTTCCCAACTGCGGCATCAATGCCGTTGAAGGCGCGGCCAGGTGCTGCGGCGTGCCTGCCAGATAGCTCACCAACCGCACGCGCAGCAGTACGCCATCGCTTTCAACGCTCGTTTCCACCCGACCTGCTGTTGTCGGCAGGATTCGTGGAACGGGCAGTTCAGGGGCCTGCTGCGCAAGGTGCAACAGCAGCGCGGTCTGGAAATCGCTGACGTCGGCGGGTTCCGCCGCATTGATCACCTTCAGCATATAGCGTTCATCTGGCGTGACCGTTAGGCAGAAATTCATATCGCGCTCCCCCTGAAGTAGCGCCATCTGCCCGGATAAGCCATATTCTTGCTGCGCGATAGCCAATGCCTGCTGGCAGGAAACCTGCGGCACGGCCTGCGTCATCAGATCGTCGCCATGCGATACCGCCTCGGCAAACACCGGCTGATTAGACGCGGAGAATGGGAACTCGGGAAAAAGTGCAGTGCGTCGTCCGTCAGACATGCTGCCCTCCGTTGATGTGAATTTCCGCGCCGTTGACATAAGACGCACCGGAGGTGCAGAGAAAATAGATCAGGCTTGCTACTTCTTCGGGCTTGCCTAAGCGCTGCATCGGCACCTGCCGTTCAATGATGTCGCCCGTACCGGGTGACAGAATCGAGGTTTCAATCTCCCCCGGCGCAATCGCATTCACGCGAACGCCGTGTGGGCCGAAATCAAACGCCATTTCCCGCGTCAGCGCGGACAATGCCGCTTTTGACGTGGCATAGGCTACGCCAGCAAAGGGATGAACGCGCGATCCGGCAATCGAGGTCACATTAATCACGCAACCCTGTGATGCTTTTAGCTCGTCGAACAAGCCGTTTGCCAACAGCGCACAGGAAAACAGATTGACGTTGAAGACCCGCAGCCAGGTCGCATAGTCCGTGTCGCGCACGCCCAGACGCTGCCCGCCTTCGCCTTTTGGCGAAATCCCCGCGTTATCGACCAACGCATCCAACCGCCCGCCCAGTTTTTCCTTAATCAGCGGCAGCGTCTGTTGCAGGCTGTCGATATCTTCCAAATCGAGATGAATGTGATTAAGCAGTTTTTCCGCCCACGGGCACTCTTCCGCCCAGTTCTGACGCGACGCGGTAAAGATCCGCCACCCCGCCGCGTGGAAATGCTTAACGGTGGCATGCCCGATTCCCCGGCTGGCACCGGTCAGCAAGAGTGTTTTTTGCACTGTCATACCGAATCTCCTGAGCCCTTGTAGACGATTCATCAAATGGTGTTTGATGCATCATAAATTAGGTTTTAAAAAAAGCTGAATAAATTTTCAGCGAAATCTAATCTTTTCTCTTGGCGTAGAATGATGCTGAAGAGAAAACGTTTTCAGGATGAGCAGCATGGATGCTGCGAAAGCCAGTGCCGCGTCGGGAGCACGTCACTGGCGGTCCGTCAGGAAAACGTTATCTCTGAAGGCACCGCGTAGCGGCATCATGAACCGCCAAAAAGCCAGGGTTCCAAGGGCGACGGCAACTGAGCCGCCCTTGGTCGTGCGCTCTCCGATGCAAAGGGAGAAATGCGATCTCAACGCGCACGAAACATTCTCTCATGATTACATTGTACTGTTTGACTCCCCACCTAACTCCCACTCCGTAGCCGCTCAGAACGGCGGCGTAAAATCTCCATCACGATCAACAGGATAAGCGCAGCGCCCACCATCATGGTGGCGGCGGCGGCGATCGTCGGGTCGAGATTTTCGCGGATACCGGCAAACATCTGTAGCGGTAGCGTGCGCTGGCGCGGGCTGGCGAGAAACAGTGTGACGATCACCTCATCAAACGACGTCGCAAAGGCAAAGAGCGCACCGGAGAACACGCCAGGCGCAATTAGCGGAAACGTCACCTTACGAAAAGCCAGCAGCGGCGAAGCACCCAAACTGGCGGCGGCACGCGTCAGGTTGTGATCGTAATTCTTCAATACCGCCGTGACCGTAATTACCACGAACGGCACACCCAGCATGGCATGTGCCAATACCAGCCCCAAATAGCTGTTCAACAGCGATAGCTTGGCAAAGAAGAAAAACATCCCTACCGCGACAATCACCACCGGCGCAATCATCGGTGAAATCAATACCGCCATCACCAGTGATTTACCGCGAAACTCACCGCGCACCAGCCCAACTGAGGCCAGTACGCCGAGTACCGTCGCCAACAACGTCGCTAGCGGAGCAATCAGCAGACTGTTGCCCAGTGCACCCAGCCACTCGCTGGAGTTAAAAAACTCGCGATACCAGCGCAGGGAAAATCCCGTCAGCGGATAGCTCAGAAACGAACCGGCATTAAATGAGAGCGGAACAATCACCAGCACAGGCACGATCAAAAACAACAGCATCGCCGCCCCGTAGAAATTAAAGAACGTGTTCCACAGACGGATCACCACTTCACCCTGCTGTCTCATTGGTTATCTCCCAGTATAAGGTTACGGATATCGTGCTTAGTGCGCCGCGGCTTCCGCATTGGTGCGCGTCACGCGGATGTACACCACATACAGCAGCGTCACGATAATCAGCAGTTGTGTCCCCAACGCGGCGGCCATTCCCCAGTTCATGGTGGTATTGGTGAAGAACGCGACAAAATAGCTCAGCATCTGGTCGCTCGGCCCGCCCAGCAGCGCCGGCGTAATGTAGTAGCCAATCGCCATCATGAAGACCAGCAGCGCTCCCGCCGTCACGCCCGCGTAGGTTTGCGGCACATAAACCCGCCAGAAGGCGATAAACGGATGCGCCCCCAGCGAAACGGCCGCCCGCACGTAATTCGGGGAAATGCCTTTCATCACCGCGTACAGCGGCAAAATGAAGAATGGCAGCAGGATGTGGGTCATCGAGATGTAGACGCCGATACGGTTGAACACCAGCACCAGCGGTTCATCGATAACACCGATATTCATCAGCGAACGGTTAATCAAGCCACCCGACTGTAACAGCACAATCCAGCTCGCGGTGCGCACGATCAGCGATGTCCAGAACGGCAGCAACACCAGAATCAGCAACAGGTTGGCGCGGTTAGACGGCTGTTTCGCCAGCCAATAGGCCAGCGGGTATCCCAGCCCCACGCACAGTAGCGTCACCACGCCTGCCATCAGCAGCGTGCGCAGCAGCACATCGACATACAGCGCCTGATCGGCAGGCTGCGGGACAATCTGCTGCGTGGTGGCATCAACTTTATGGTCAAACACCGCCAACAGGTAATAGCTGGTAAAAGGCCGCGCTGCGCGATCGAACGTTTGCCAGGTCGCCAATTCCCCCCACATCGGCTGCTCGCGTATCAATTGAGCACGTATGTCGCTGCTGCCCTCAGCGGGCAGCTTACGCAATGTTCGGGTAATCAGCGTACGGTATTCCGCCCCTTCATACCCCAACCGTTTGGTAATCGTGCTCAGCTTACCGCTGCTGCGGGCATCGCGCAGATCGCCAACCAGTGCCCGAAAGACCGCTTCATCCGGCACATCATTGCCCGACCATTGCCGCATAGCAGCAATGGTCTGTGGCATATTGTCGCGCAATTCCGGGTTGGAGACGCTTTTCCCCAAAATCGAGGTGATCGGGAAGAGAAAACTCACCACAATAAACAGAAACAGCGGCGCAATCAGCAGCAGCGAACGCTTCTTATAAGCTTTCTGCGCTAGCCACAGTTGCTGCTTCAAGGTCGAATTTTCCTCGTTTCCGCCAGAAGGTACAGCGGCGACGACATCGCTCTGGGACATAGGCTCTTTCTCCATCATCACGTACGGTCAATCACTGCGGCTTTACTGCGCGGCCCAGGCGTTAAAACGCTGCTCCAGCTCTTCACCGTGATCGATCCAAAACTCAGTATCTACCTGCAATGCCTGTGCCAGATTATCCGGTGCGGTCGGCAGATTGGCGGCGACGGCTGGCGTTAACAGACTAGTGGTTTTGATGTGTGTCGGGCCATAGGGAATGTTCTCGGCGAATACTTTTTGGTTTTCCGGCTGATTGGCAAACGCAATGAACTGTTCCGCCAGCGCTTTGTGCTTGGAGCCTTTGACGATTGCCCAGCTATCCAGATCGTAAATGCTGTCGGCCCAGACGATCTTGAAGTCATGCCCTTCTTTCTGCGCTGCCGCGACACGACCGTTATACGCAGAGGTCATCACCACATCGCCCGACACCAACCATTGCAGCGGCTGTGCGCCAGATTCCCACCACTGAATATTGGATTTGATCTGATCCAGTTTCTTAAAGGCGCGATCGACACCCTCTGGCGTCGCCAGTACCGTATAGAGGTCGTCACGCTTCACGCCATCGGCCAACAGCGCGATTTCCAGCGTAAATTTGGCACTTTTACGCAACGCACGCTTGCCGGGATATTCTTTTACATTCCAGAAATCGGCCCAGCTTTTCGGTGCCTGCTTCAGCTTCTGCGCGTTATAGGTCAACACGGTTGACCACAGAAAAATCCCCGCGCCGCACTCGGTGACCGCCCCTTTAACAAACTGGGATTGATCGCCCAGTTTTGACCAGTCCAGCGGCTCAAACAGCCCTTCGTTACAGCCGCGCATCAGCTCAGGGCCTTCGACTTCCACGACGTCCCACCCTACCTGTCCGGTTTCCACCATCGCCCGGATACGCGCCATTTCACCGTTATACTCACCGGCTTCAACCGTGCCTTTACCCGCCGCGGCGAACGGTTTGTAAAATGCCTTATCCTGTGCGTCCTTGTTCAAACCACCGAATGAGATCACCGTGACGGATTCCGCCTGCGCCTGACAGGCCATCGTCACCAGAAAAGCCGTGGCCGCTATTTTCTTCAGTACCGGACGGTTGAAGAAGCCTTTCGCTTTGGATGTGTTGTTGAGTTTGGACATCATTTCGCTCCTGGAGTGGTAGTCAACGTAAAGGTCAAATGCGTATCACCATTTGCGCACGCTATTTCTTGCTCATCATTTTTGATGCATCATGTATCAAAATAATCATGCCAAAAAATATGAGCATAAATTGTGCCAATTCAAAAATTTTATTGATGTTTTGCTACAGCAGCGGCGGGAACGGGGATGAGAAGCATCAGGGGGAGACGGCTATCCTTTACACCTGATGAGACTTCGCCATTTTTGCCATATTGTGGTGCACGCTGATATTGCCTTGCACCACCCAAACGCATTGCGCGTCTGATGTTCGCGTGCCGATATCGGCTATCGACACGCGTTTCTTTACCGACGATCTAACACGACGAGCTACCGGGAAAGATCGACGCAGAGGTATTTCATTTCCAGATAGTCTTCGATACCAAACCGTGACCCTTCACGCCCTAGCCCGGACTGTTTCACTCCGCCAAACGGCGCGACTTCATTCGAGATCAGACCGGTATTAACGCCGACCATGCCGTAGTCCAACGCTTCCGGCACCGTCCACTGGCGCACGGCATCGCGCGTGTAGACGTAGGCCGCCAACCCAAACTCGGTATCGTTCGCCATCGCAATCGCCTCCGCTTCATCGCTGAAACGGAACAGCGGCGCCACGGGCCCGAACGTCTCTTCACGGGCGAAGCGCATCTCGCGCGTGACCCCACCGACGATGGTTGGCGTGAAGAACGTACCGCCCAGCTCATGACGTTTCCCACCTAACAGCAGCGTTGCCCCGTGCGATAGCGCATCGGCAATGTGTTGTTCAACCTTGCTGACCGCATCGGCATCAATCAGCGGCCCCTGCGTCACGCCCGGTTGCGTACCATCGCCGACATTCAACTTGCGCACTTCCTCAACCAGTCGTTCGACCAGCGTCGGATAAATCCCGTCCTGCACGTAGATTCGGTTAGCGCAAACGCAGGTCTGCCCACTGTTGCGGAACTTCGAGGCCAGAATGCCTTTTACCGCCTGATCCACATCGGCATCATCGAAGACAATAAACGGCGCGTTGCCACCCAGCTCCAGCGACAGCTTTTTCACCGTTGGCGCGCTCTGCGCCATCAGAATGCGGCCCACTTCCGTGGAACCGGTAAAGCTCAGTTTGCGTACCACCGGACTATCGCACAGCACCTTACCGACTGATTGCGCATCGCCGACGATGACTTGCAACACGCCGCGCGGAATACCCGCCTGCTGCGCCAATTCCGCCAGCGCCAGCGCGGTAAACGGCGTTTGCTCGGCGGGTTTGACGATCATTGTGCAGCCTGCCGCCAGCGCAGGACCGACTTTACGGGTGATCATCGCCGCCGGGAAATTCCACGGCGTAATCGCCGCACACACGCCGATAGGCTGTTTAATGACCAGCAGGCGCTGTTGCCCCTGTGGTGATTGCAGCACGCTGCCCTCAATACGCTTGGCTTCTTCCGCAAACCAATCAATGAAGCTGGTCGCATAGGCGATTTCGCCCTTGGCTTCCGCCAGCGGTTTTCCCTGTTCCGCCGTCAGCAACGCAGCCAGGTCATCCTGATTGTCCATAATCAGGCGCGCCCACGCCTGCAACAACGCGGCACGTTCTTTTCCTGTCTTCTTACGCCATTCAACCAGCGCCTGTTCAGCCGCGGCAATCGCCTGTTCAGTTTGTGACACCGTCACCAGCGGCACCGACCCCAGCACCTCGCCCGTCGCCGGATTGGTGACGTTCAGACGTTCACCGTTTTGGCTGTCTTGCCACTCGCCGTTAATCAGGCAGTGTTGACGGAATAAGGCTTGTTGTTTCAGTAACTGTTTCAGTTGCATAGCTTCTCTTCTATCGTGTTAATACGCGCGTCAGGATGCTCAAGGCCTTGCTGAACTGATCGTCAGGCACCGTTAACGGATACAGGAAACGAATCACGTTGCCATGCACGCCGCAGGTCAGCAGCAGCAGACCGGCTTCCAACGCGCTTTTCTGAAATTGACGGGTAATTTCTGCCGAGGGTTTACCCGTGTGCGGGTCGTTAAATTCTGCCGCCACCATCGACCCCTGTGCACGAATCGCTACCAGTGCCGGACACTGCGCTTTGATTTTCTCCAGCGTTTCCACCAGCGCGGCCCCCAGACGCTGTGCCCGCTGGCACAATTTCTCTTCTTCAATCACATCCAATACCGCCAGCGCGGAGGCCACCGATAGCGGGTTCCCCGCATAGGTGCCGCCCAGCCCGCCCGGTGATGGTGCGTCCATGACGTCAGCGCGACCGACAACGCCTGAGATCGGGAAACCGCCGCCCAGGCTCTTCGCCATAGTAATCAGATCCGCTTTCTCCGCGTAATACTCCATCGCAAACAGCTTACCGGTACGGGCAAAACCCGTTTGCACTTCATCAGCAATCAGCAGAATGCCATGCTCATCACACAGCTTACGCAGCCCGCTAATGAAGGCCGGTGGCGCAACATTGAAGCCGCCTTCTCCCTGTACCGGCTCCAGCAGAATGGCGGCCACCTGATCGGCAGCGATGTCGGTATGCATCAGACGTTCGACGCTTTCCAACGCCTGTTCAACGGTGATGCCTTGCTTCTCATTCGGATAAAGCGCATGAAAAATGGAACCGGGGAACGGGCCGAACCCTGTGGAATACGGTGCCACTTTGCCCGTCAGCGTCATCGTCAGCAGCGTGCGGCCATGGAACGCCGCGTTGAAGGCGATCACACCCGGGCGCTTGGTGTATGCACGAGCGATTTTCACCGCGTTCTCCACCGCTTCGGCTCCGGTGGTAAAGAACGTCGTTTTTGCCGCACCGTCAATGGGTGCCAGCGCGTTGATGCGCTCGGCCAACGTGACATAACTGCCGTAAGGCACAATCTGGTAGGCCGTGTGGGTAAAGCGCTCCAACTGCTCGCGCACCGCCGCGACAATCTTCGGGTGGCGGTGGCCGGTGTTCAGTACCGCAATCCCAGCGGCAAAATCGATAAACTCCCGTCCTTCAACATCCCACAGGGTGCTGTTTTCCGCACGCTCGGCATAGAAATCACACATGACGCCCACACCACGCGGCGTGGCGGCCAGACGGCGTTGATTCAGTTCGCTATTCTTCATGGTCTGCTCCGGTATCTCAAACACATCGGTTAGTCGTTGAACGATGGTGAGTCGAACGATGATTGTAGTGTCGTTGCAAGATGATGATGTCATTTAGACGCGAGATGGTTCTATAATCCAGTGCCAGTTTTGAATATTTGAAGGATCCACTTTTGCGCTCACTTCTGACCGACTTATTGCTCCAGCGTTTAGCCAACCAGCAAGACGGTGCGCTAAACAAGCGTTTGTACGACTGCATTCGGCTAGCGATTCTCGATGGCGCGATTGCCGCTGGCGAGCGCTTGCCGTCGTCGCGCGATCTGGCGCAGCAGCTATCGCTGTCACGCAATACCGTACTGACCGCTTACGAACAGCTCCTGGCAGAAGGCTATATTGATGCGCGCAAAGGAAGCGGAACCTTCGTCACGGAACAGTTGCCCGATGGCAATATGCAACCGGTGAGCAGCGACAGCGCCGGAGAAATCCGTGAACCTAAACATGAATTATCGCGCCGCGGTATGCATCTGCTGGGTTATGCCGGTGCCTCCGCCCGCCAATGGGGGGCGTTTATGCCGGGTATCCCGGATATCGCCAGCTTTCCTCACGACCTATGGCGACGCATTCAAACGCGCCTGACGCGCCGCGTGCGTCCCGAACAACTGTCCTATTCGCCGATTGGCGGCTGCCCCGAGCTGCAACTCGCCCTGGTGGATTACCTGCGCGTCGCCCGCTCCGTTGAGTGCACGCCGGAACAGATTCTGATTACTGAAGGCACCCATCAGGCGATGGATCTGCTGGCTAAAATGCTGTGCAACCCCGGCGATTTGGCGTGGATTGAAGATCCCTGCTACTGGGGGATTCGCAATGTCCTGACGATTAACGGCCTGCGCGTCGCCCCCGTTGACGTCGATGAACAGGGGCTGGCACCGCCGGATACGCTTTCGTCCGACGCCGTCCCACGTCTGATTTGCGTGACACCGTCACATCAATATCCGTTGGGCGCGGTGATGAGTCTGGCACGGCGTCAACGGCTGCTGGCACTGGCGCAGGAGCACGGCTGCTGGGTGGTGGAGGATGACTACGACAGCGAGTTCCGCTTCTCCGGCAGTCCGATCCCCGCGCTGCAAGGGCTACAGACGCAATCACCGGTGATCTACATCGGTACATTCAGCAAAACGCTCTACCCCGGCCTGCGCGTGAGTTACATGGTGCTGCCGCCGCTGCTGGCGCAGTCGCTGAAGACGGCACATTCCGAACTCTATCGCGGCGGACACTGGCTCACGCAGGCGACGCTCGCGCAGTTTATCCGCGAAGGCCACTACGCCGCGCATATCCGCCGCATGCGCCTGCTGTATGCCAAGCGCCGCGCGCTATTGACGTCCCTGATCGAACAGCATCTGGGCGAAGATTACGTCGGGGACAACAGCAACGCCGGGCTGCATATGCTGCTCAGCCTGCCTTCCCACATCGATGATGTCGTGCTGAGCGCCGCGATTTTGCGCCGTGGCGTGATGGTCAAACCGCTTTCCAGTTACTACCTGCAACCGACACAGCAGCGCGGTTTATTACTGGGCTACGCCAGCGTGGAAGAAGAGCAAATGACGCAGGCTTTTTCCGTGATTGTGGCCTGTATTCAGGCGCTACATACACGTCATTCCGACGCCTGACAGCCCCCCGTTTTTATACGCGTTCCTTCGCACCGTTACGGTGCCATCCTCCATCGATACGCCCCATTACAGCGCACCCGTCGTGATGAACAATGGCGTGATGACGCATTGCAGCGAGGTATTTTCTGCTCGCTAAGCATCCGGCATGGTTTATGCATTCTTATGAATAACAGTGACTGCCGGAGAGTGAAAAATGAGAAATTATGTCAGCTTCAGGAATGTTCAGAAGACCTATGACGGCGACCGCCTGATCGTCAAAAACCTCAATCTGGATATCCGTGAAGGTGAATTTCTGACCCTGCTTGGGCCATCCGGCTCGGGGAAAACCACCAGTTTGATGATGCTCGCCGGGTTTGAAACCCCGACGCAGGGGGAAATTATGCTGCGTGACGCCCCGCTGCACCATCTCCCGCCGCACCAGCGCGACATCGGCATGGTGTTTCAGAACTACGCCCTGTTCCCACACATGACCGTGGCAGAGAATCTCGCCTTTCCATTGTCCATCCGTCGCCTGAACCGCGCCGATATCAAAGAGAAAGTGGATCGGGTTCTGGATCGCGTGAAGCTCACCAGCCTGGCCGATCGCTACCCCGCGCAGATGTCCGGCGGCCAACAACAGCGTGTTGCGCTGGCTCGCGCGCTGGTTTTCGAACCTAAGCTGGTGCTGATGGATGAACCGCTGGGCGCGTTGGATAAACAGCTACGTGAACATATGCAGTTGGAAATCAAAGAACTGCATCAGTCGCTGGAGCTAACCGTGGTGTACGTGACTCACGACCAGAGCGAAGCGATGACCATGTCCAACCGCGTCGCCGTGTTTAACGATGGCGTGATTCAGCAGATGGACAGCCCCAGCGATATCTACGAAAAACCGGAGAACGCTTTTGTGGCGCAGTTTATCGGCGAAAACAATACGCTGCTAGCCACGCGCGCCGAGGCCGAAGGCGCATTCTATCGGGCCACGCTGGACGACGGTACTTCGCTGCGCGCGCTGAAAGTCCGCCCCAGTTCACCAGGTCGAAAAATTACGCTCTGCATCCGCCCGGAACGCATTCACGTCAACGCAACCCATGTCGGCGACGGCATGCAGCAGGTCACCGCCCGCATTCAGCAGTTCATCTATCTGGGCGATCACGTCAGGATGATGACGGAAGTGGCAGGCCAGCCTCAGTTTATGGTGAAACTCCCCGCCAGCGAGATTCAGCCACACTGGAAAGCTGGCACCGAAGTCAATCTGTCATGGCAGCCAGAGCACCTGCGCGCGCTGGATAGCATCATTACGCATTAAACGTGGCGCGCTAACCGTGTCAAAAGACGCAGAAAAGTTAATGACAGAAAAATAGTATGTTGCCCCTGAAGCAAGGGGCAACGAATAAACAATTAACGCAACGAAACAGATAAAGAAAAGGAAAAATCATTAGCGTTATAGTGCATATACCCTAAATAATTCGAGTTTCAGGACAAAACGTTAACGTTTTGAATAACGCGAAGCGTTAGCCCTTTAGGGCGATGCCCACTACGGGCCGAGTATTTGAACGCAGCCAACGCACATGCAACTTGAAGTATAACGGGTATAAATTTTATTTAGGTAATTAATGGGTGATTAATCACAACTCAAAAATATCCTGTTTATTGGCAACAGAATATCGCTGGAATTTTTTCCTGATATCTATTTACACTCAATGTCGTTGCTCGCGTAATCCCTTTCTATTTCAAGTTTAAGATACGTTATCGTTTATTCTACAACTTGAATTATCGAGGGCACATTCTAATGGATAGAGATTTCAATATAAGGGAATCGGTATGGATACGCCGCACTTCTTTGATCTGTCTGGAAAAACCGCGCTCATCACTGGAGGATCGCGTGGATTAGGGCTACAAATTGCTGAAGCGCTCGGGGCACAAGGGGCTCACATTATCCTCTCGGCGCGCCACGCCGATGAATTGCAGACAGCGCAGTCACACCTCTCCTCACTGGGTATTCGTGCCGAATGGATTGTCGCCGACAATATGCAAGATTGCGACATTGAACGCCTCGCAGAGGAAGCCATCGCCAAGACAGGTCAGATAGATATTCTCGTCAACAATGCCGGTACGGCCTTCGGCTCCCCAGCGGAAGACCATGCGATTGCTGACTGGGATCGCGTCATGAACCTGAATATCCGCAGCCTGTTTTTATTAACGCAGAAAATCGGCAAATACAGCATGATCCCCCGCCGCTATGGAAAAATTATTAACGTAGCATCACTTGCTGGCTTGCAAGGCAACCTGCCCGGCTGGCTGGAGGGCATCGCTTACAGCACCAGCAAAGGTGCCGTGGTGAACTTTACCCGGGCATTAGCGGGCGAATGGGGAGAATTTAATATCACCGTCAATGCGCTCGCCCCCGGTTTTTTCCCCTCCACTATGACACAGAACTTGTTGAATCGGCTTGGCGTTGATGCACTGGCGCAAAAGTCTCCGCTGCGACGTATTGGGGATGATCAAGACTTAAAAGGCGCAGCGATCCTATTTGCCTCCGACGCCAGTAAATATATTACGGGTCAAATACTTTCTATCGATGGAGGCATGAGCGCCATATAAATACCGCCCACATCATTAGCTATCAATCTTATTTTTAATCATTCCAAATTAACGAGACTCATGGAGGAGGCGCGTAAATATAGCTAATAGGCATGCAACTTGAAGTATGACGGATATAAATTCATGTACGTTTTCAGTCGAGCTAATTACAGGAGTAATAGCGATGAAAAGTTGCTTTGATGGATGGTCGCCACAAGTCATTGATAGTGAAGATAAGGCAGCAGTTATTGCGCATATCGAAAAATATCGGTTTGCCATCGTTACCAGCGAATGGAAATACAATGATTCCGACTTCCAAAAAATGTCGGCGCTTTATTCGCTGGGCGATATTTATCAGTCCGCCTTTAATCGTCAGGAACACAAAGAAGGGGTATCTACATCCGGAGTAAATCAGATTGGCGGGCTCTCACACGGCACACATGTCGTTTTCAATAGCACTTCACACCTTTCTCTGCATACCGATGGTTCTTACATCCCGATCGGGAGCATAAAAACGTCGATTCTGCTTTGTAAGCAGCATGCAAGTCAGGGCGGCGGAACCGTTCTGTTCGATAGCGTCTCCGCCTTTCAGCAACTTCGGGCCGAACACCCTGATTTAGCGAATATTTTGCTTGAAGAACAGATTTTCAGACGCCGTTCAACCGGCACACAGTCCGGGAAACAGTATGCCCATATCGGTCCGGTGTTTCGTCCCGATCGGAATGGCGGGTTTATTGGTGGGTTTACGCTGGATGTGACCGCCGACTGGGAGTATTCACGCAATATCAATCCGCGTGTTGTCGAAGCCGTCGAGTACATGTCAGCGCTGGCCGCTGAAGGTAGCCGCTATCACCTGACCTTCCCTCTGTATCGCGGGCAAGCCTTGATCATGCGTAACGATAAAATCTCTCACGGACGCCATACCTATACGGACGATCCCGCCTCCCCAAGAACCCTGCTGCGAGGCATGTTCACCCGCGCCCCCACCCTGATCGCATAATCAAGGAGAGATCATGACCGATCGTTCAATGACGGAATCCGCGCTATCGACGCATTGGGATGGCTGGCTGACGTGCCCGCAAGAGCATCTTCAAGCCCGGATGCGAGATGAGTTAACCGAGCTACCGATAAGCGAGAAAACGCGGGCAGCGATGCTGGCCTTCATTCATGAATACCGTCTCAACGGCGTCAACTGGAGCGCTCAGGGCATACGCGGCGACGAAATTCAGGCGTCGCTACAGGATCTTCAACACGACGCGCCACCCTACTTTGCGCTGTTTTGCGAGAAAATCGCCCTTGCCGAAAAATACAAATGGGTCGGCGGCAGCGTGGATGCGGACATTCTGGCCGCACAAACCCGCTATCAGAAATTTGCCATCGTCTCCACGCCCAGAGCGGGCACCCACCTGCTTCGCACGCTGTTAGGTTCCCACCCAAATATTGAAATGCACGGTGAAGCCTTCAACCGCTTTGGTCAACATTTGCTGCCCTATTCCGTTAAAGACACCACGATGGAGACGATCCTGCATCGTCACCTGTTCAGACCCTATTTTGAATACGTCGAGGCGGTCGGTTTCGTGCTATTTCGGGACCTTGATAGCCATTGGGGCGATGCATCCATCTGGCCCGCCTTGCAGGCGATCCCCGATCTGAAACTGATCCTGTTGGAAAGAAGAAGCCGGCTACAGCAATTTGTGTCGTTGAAGAAAAGCCTGCGCGATCGCATCTGGTACGTCGGCAAGCAGGATAGCCGCCCGATTTCGCACGAAAAAATGGCGGTGCCGGTCGATGAGCTAACGGAATTCATTGATAACAATCTGGAGAATCAGGCCGCGTTTTATCAGGCTTTTCAGCACCATGACATCCTCACCCTTGACTACGAAGAGGTGATGTCCGCACCCGATATCGTTGCCAGCACGGTGCTGTCCTTTCTGGGGATTTCCGATTTCAGGCTCTGTGCTGGCACAGGGAAAAAAGAGACCCGAACGATTGATTCGATCGTGAGTAACGTTGACGACATCAGAACCACGCTGACAGGGACACAATATGAATCCTACCTCTAACCCATACTGGCCACCTTATACGGCTCTCGCGGAGCAAGACGAACGTCCGCTGATTCACCGTGGCGAAGGTGTTTATCTTTATGATGAACGCGGGCAGCGCTACTTTGACGGCATGTCCGGCTGTTATAACCACTGTCTTGGGCACTCTCACCCTGAATTCATTGCCGCCCTGCAACAGCAATTATCCACACTGATTCATGCCTGCAATATCTATTCAAATACCCAACTCCCCGGCGAACTGGCCGAAAAACTCGCGGCTAAGTTACTCGGTACCGGTCTGAACAAGACATTCATCGTTGGGAGCGGCAGCGAAGGCGTTGAAAGCGCACTAAAAATGGCCTGGCAATATCAGGTCAACCGTTCCCGTCCCGCACGAACGAAAATCGTGGCGATTAGCGACGCCTACCACGGCTGTACGCTCGGCGCGATGATGGCGACAAGACGCCCCTTTATCAACGAGGGCATTTTACCGTCTCTGCTCGCCAGCAATACGATCACAATGCCGCCACCTGAACACCTCAGCGATATCAGTGCCTGGGAAACACTGCTGGCAGAACAGGAATCGGCCATCGCCGCCGTCATTATTGAACCGATTATGGCAATGGAAGGCACCCGACTGCTGCCTGAGGGCTTCCTGCAACAGCTCTCGCTGTTGACAAAAAAGCACGATATTCCGCTGATCTGTGACGAAGTCTACTGCGGCGTTGGCCGCGCGGGGACGTTCTGTGAATCAGTCTCACAAGGCGCACAGCCTGACATTGTCATTTTCAGCAAGTGTCTGGGTGGTGGCGTTCCCATCACCGCCGTGCTTGCGACAGAAACCATTACCGACAGCTTCAAAGGGCAAACGCCGCCGTTTTTCCGCCACGGCCATACCCAATCCGGCAACCTGCTGGGCTGCCGCGCGGCGCTGTTTGTCATGGATTATCTGGAGGTACATCACCTCTACGATGCGGTCACGGCAAAGGGAAGGACGATCCTCCAACTCGCCAAACAGCATTTCCCTCAAACCGAGGGACTGATCAGCCTGCAAGGCAAAGGCCTGATGCTATCGATGACATTTTCGTCTCTCGAACAGTGTGGCCGCGCACAGGCGGTGATACGCCAGCATGGCGTCATCGTTGGTGCAGCAGGCCCGTACCTAAAACTGGCACCGGCCTTCACCATTTCAACCGAAGAGACAGAGGAACTGATTCAACGCATCTCTACCGCACTAGGAAGCCTGTGATGGGCGTTAACCGTCACTATCTGTCAGGTGTGATTAACACCTATCAGAGGTAATTAACAACAGGGAGTGAAAAGATGTCCAACTACTTTGATCTTGAACGCATCATCCACGGCAAACGACATGAAACCCCTTTCCAGTGGGGAGAATTAACCCAGATATGGCGTAACCATGATATCGCTTCAACGCTTGCTCGCGAGTTCCCAACCGACGGGTTTAACTATCGTGAACGTAACGGCGGTTACTTCTATCGCCGTACCCTTATTCCTTTAGCCTCCGGCAAAGTCAGCGACACCACGACGCTGTCCGACGCCTGGCAGGGAATGTGCAACGAGTTGGTTTCTGACACCTTTACTGCCGCGCTGTCCGCCTTCTGCGGAGCCGACCTTTCCGAACTCAAAATGGAAGCGGTGGCTTTTCGCGGCGGCCGGGACACCCACTATCTCCCCCATGTCGATGCGTCGCTGAAACGCGGATTCCGCCTGATTATCTATTTCAACGCCGAATGGGAAGAAAGCTGGGGCGGCGCCTTTCAGATTCTCAACCCAGACAACCATGCTGACGTCTGTCATTCCGTTCTCCCGATCATGGGCAACGCCAGCATTATCATCCGCAACGGATTTTATGAAACCTGGCATGCCGTCGTGCCACTAACTGGCGTTTCTGTCAAAACACGTAATGCGCTGAATATTACCTATTACGAACCCGGCACGACGAGTACGGCACAGTGAAGAAGCTTATTTTCCTCTACGGGCCACCTGCGGTGGGGAAACTCACGATCGGTCGCCTGCTGGCGGAGAAAATGGGGGCAACGCTATTCCATAATCATCTGACGTATGATTTAGCGATGGCGGTGCTCCCGCCGGACAGTGCATTTAGCACACTCAGGCGCTTCGCCTGTGAGCTAAGACTCTATGCCATTTCGCTGCTTTTTGCAGAAGATGAGCGCGATCTGATCACAACCTTCTGCTACGAGGGAAGTAAAGACGACGGATACATTGAGGCGATAAAGACACGGTGTGCGGAACATGGCGTTACGCCATTTTTCGTCCAACTCTGTAGCGACGAAACACACCTGTTAAATCGGGTGGAAAACGCTGACCGACACCAGTTCGGTAAGGTAAATTCGCAGGATAAGCTCAAAGCCATTCTGAGGAATTACGACTACGCCGACACGATCGAGGCTGCCCATCATCGTTCATTGCACACCTCTGCGCTGGCGCCTCACGAAGCCGCAGAACAGTTACTTGACTGGTTTTATTCATCTTCATATTGACGCAGTAGAAAGCACGTTGCCCCTGAACAGGGGCAACGGATCTAACACTAATCTCGAATCTTGCGGTACACCCACAGCACGACAATCGCGCCGACAATCGCCACCACAAAACTGCCGAAGTTAAAGCCATCGACCCGGCCGAATCCAAAGAAAACGCTGATATAACCACCCACGACCGCACCGACAATCCCGAGCAACACCGTCAGGATAAAACCGCCGCCGTCTTTACCGGGCATAATCCACTTAGCCAGAATCCCTGCAATCAAGCCAAAAATAATCCAGGACAGAATACCCATACCTACTCCTCGCGTTTTCGTTTCACCACACCCGACGTTGCTACTCGTTGGCAAATCGGGCAGTTAAGCAAGTATAGGTGAGGATTGGGGAAGTTGTGGGTTGAGCATCAAACCACCGCTCTACTCACACTCTTCGACGCTATTATTCTTTCTGGTTAAAGCCAATCCATATTTTTTCACCTTGATGAGACACTGACGTTTTCCGAATAAAGTTCGCGTTCTCCAACAGGCTGGCTAATTCATTTAGGTCATTAGTGAAAGGAAGATACGTGCTGCTCTTATCTTTAAGGAAACCACGGTAAACATTTTCACGAAAGGCATTCAATACCGTCGTGATGATATGACGATCATGAAGTCCTCCTTTCAGCGCACTTATCAAGAGATTAAACCGCAAGTTATCATCACTGATGCTTGTATTTAGGCTCAATAACTCTGCTTCTGGGAGGCGGATATTTCTGCGAATCAATTCAGGGAAAGCTGCATTGATGTGCACAACTAGTGCAACTTTTTGAGCCAGCGAAAATCCTTTATGTCCCAATAGGGCTTGCATAAGTCCGGAATCAGGGATTTCGTCAGATGGAAATAGCATCTCTGGCTCTGTACTTAATAGTTTTGGTGACTGCGTAAGCCAAATAACCCTGACGGAATTTAATTGATCATCTGTACTATCGCTAAACTGTGTCTTCATCTGCTCCCAGAGCTCGATAGTATGGGATACCCTTCTATGAGATACCATTAAGCTCATGACAGGCAATGTGATCTCTTCAGGAAGAGAATCCAAACGCAATGGTATGAACGGAAGCAATCGTTCCAATGTCTGAATCTGAACAAATGGGTTACAAATAATCCCTGCTTTGACAATATCTACAAGATCATCAGGAATTTCGGTAGAACCTTCATCGGATAGCCCCTCCTGGCAGGCGTTGAGCCAGTTCCCTACTACATTATTTGGTACTTCTTCACGTAGTGCACTAAATACATTATCCCACGTTGCTCTAATTCTTCGATGTTCCAACAGTAAAGACCATAAGGTTTCACTACTGTTATTTTTTTCGTCATTGCTGCCAGAAATCTCTGCAGTAATATCGGGTAACTCTTCCAATATTGGTAACTCAAAATCCATCTGTGTCACGATCAGTTCTGCTATCACCAGATCCATTTCAGGTCTGCAGAGAAGTGTTGGGATAGCTGCGAAGTCCGATGATGTGATGAATACGTCACGAACAAAAGAAGCAAGGTTGTTATACGTATTTTTTATAATCGCTGGGATATCTAATTTTTCTATTAATGTTAGTGGGCTCGCCCGAAATTCAGACGAACTGACAACTGTGTCTGACAACGATATGACTAACACAGTCAGATTTTCCAGACTAAATTTATACAAATTATTGGCTGCGATAATTTTCATTACAACCCGACCTGCATCACTGGTAACATTCATTAAAGTAGGATAATTGGCATTAGCAGTCCGTAAATTTTGAGCAAAAAAATCTGCCTGTGGCAAAGATATATTATCGAGAATATGGGGATATTTGATGCAAATACTACCAATAAAATACCGAATATCGGGAAATTTTTTAATATCTACCTTCTGCATCATTATTAGAAGGATGGTATCGCAGACAGACTGATTGCCAGACTCGACCAAATCCGAATTTATGAATATAAGCATTTTTTTCAACTGAACTTCACGCTCAGAGAGAAGCAGTATTAACTTTTCATAATCAATAGCTTCCCAATTTTTCGTGAGCTTATCGTGTAACCAGAAAAAACGCTCTAGTGACATATGATCAAGATGTTCGACCAACAAGCTTCTGAGAACATTAATATGCTTCCTCAGTAACCAAAGTAACAGTTGAGGATGAAGTGCATTCTCCTGGCGTGAAACTGCTAACGTCTGCAGCTCTTCCCACACACTTGGAATTTGTTCAAGTAACATACCTACCGTTATTTCTGGCTCAGTATGTGCGGTCACCGCTCGGATAAATGCATTATCAGCGGAACTAAGAGCCCCTTCTCGAAATATGGAACGGAATGACATATAGTCGGTCGATAAAAAACCATCCGTCAGCAGAAGAACGAGTATATCTAGCCCATGAGTATCTAAATGGGCATCTTCTTCTAGTAATCCCTGTAACTTTAACCATTTAATATAAACTGGTCGTTCTGCGTCACGTAACAATTCACATAGAGATATTCTATTTTTTTGAAGCAGCTTTTTTTCAAGGTTACGAACTCTTGAGCCAAGCTCCTCTAATTCTTTACGGTTGCGGTTATCTACACTCTTTATCCGTGTCTCGTATTCTTCTAGCAAACCTTTTTTATCTATTTTGTAAATAATATTTTGTGGGTGTCTATCATCAGTTGGACTAATACTAATTATGAATTTTGATGTGAGACATTGCCTAAAAATATCTTCAGATGTAACTAGTGCTTCTAACGGCCAAGATTGCTGAGAGTAAGAATTAATATCTGCAAAACCCATAAAACAGAGTCTCTTAGAAAAACGGACAGGTAGTTCTCGCTCCAGTATTTCCCTGCGTAATTCAGTGTCATTAACATTTTCCTTTTTGAAATCACTAATGCGCATTCTGGCTTTTTGCAAAGAAGACTCTATTTCATCAAAAACTAAACTTTGCAATTCTCCTCGTCGAAAAGCATCTACAGTGTGGAACAGCAAACCGCTGCGGCTATCGATAAGGTTGTAATCTTCTGTAAAAATATTTTTATAGCATATAATCGCCAACAGTTTCGTAATGTCACCGCGGTTATTCACCATATTCTGATAAACACGAAATTCATTGGTAATGTTGTGCATCACTCGCATATCAGGGATGAAACGAGAGACTTTCTTCAGTAGCTCTTCAAAACGAGGATACTGTAGTTCATCCTGACTAAATCTTTGCAGCAGATGACTGAAAGCATTCTGGCTGTCAAGTACAGGTATTACTGGAATAATAAGATCAAAGAATTTTGTACGGGATTCCGCATCCTTAAATATATCATCCCTCACAGCATAGATAAATCGCAGTGAACCTTTTCGCCCAGAAAGATTATTATTTATAATCTGATTAATTTCTCGTAATTTTATAAAAATCCGACCGTCATCAAATCGGTCGAGATCTTCAAAAATAACGACTCGGCAACGTGTTTGTGCAAAGAAATAGACTATTTCATCAATGCAGACATTCAGAAGAGAGGGCTGTTCAGCCTGCGCGCTGAGCGTTCCCTTAAGTAGATCGACTTTATCCAGCCTAATTTTTCTGTCAAATAGCCCAATACGATCAAATTGCCAAAATACTGACCAGAGTGTAAGTGTCAGGATCACCCCAGTATTAACAAATCGCATAACTGGATAATCTGTAGCCAGCAAAACACCTAGTTCAGGTATACCTAGCCACCCAGAAATTCGAGCAGGGAATAGCAACAAGCTGGATAATCCAGTCCCGACAATAGAAATAAGCAGCATTATCGAGGTATGGAGTAGTTGCCTTGCTGTACGATCGCCGATACGTTCAATACGGGAATGAGGCAGTTTACTCTTTTTTTCAGCATATAAAATTTGCTGTAGGATACTGTACTCGATAGTCTTTTCCTGAACAGCCATACGCTTTTTTTCTTGTTCGGTAACATCAGTACTGGTGTGTTCAGGACGTTGAACATCGAAATCGGCCAGAGATACGGTCAGAAAATCATCACCATCATCTCTGCTCTCTCTCCATGTCAGCAGTACAGAACTTTTACCTGAACCATAAGGGCCAGTAAGCGCTATATTACGAACATAAGGATCTTCAAGAGCAGTATTCAACGCAGAAATACAAGGAGCAGCAGAACCATCGCTGATCAATTTCGGCGTCAGAGGTTCCAGTTCAACCAGATTTGAGGCGGGTATTTTTTTATTTTTACTAGAAAACCAACGGCACAAGAAACTTCCTGCTCTTGTCATTACGTCAATCCTAACAATGTTTGTTGAGCCTATAATACCTTTGTCTTACTTCGTTGAGGAATAATCGCCGTATAAAATCAGGTCAGAGATCAAATTAATTCCCTTCCCTACTCACGTATACACCCATTACCTAAACATCAAAGCAATCTAACATTAAACACCCGCCCCTACTCCTTCGCATACAAATACACCGACGCCCGGGATACGCCGAGGTGCTGGGCGATGGTTTCCATCGATTTTTTGACTTCCAGCAGGCCGCTGTCTCTCAGTTCCTGAAGCAGGGCTTTTCTGTCCTGTGCTTTTAGCGCCCGTGGCGTGGTGGCAAGCCGGGCGGCGAAATTGTCGATGTGTTGTCTAATCGCCGCCGCGCCGTTGGGTTCCAGATGCTCGGTTACGGCGTCAGAAGCAAGCTGGGTGAACTGTGCCAGCGCATTCTGCATGCCGCGAAATAGCGTCATATCGACGTTCAGACACAGTGCCGCGACGTAGTCGCCCTCCGCATTTTTAATGCCGACCGAGGTGCTTTTTACCGGGCGCCCATCGGCAAACTGGTTGGCGTAGTTCGCTAAAATATTAGGAAAGTCAGGCGAGGCGATACGAGCAAGGCCCAGTTCCGTCGCGGGCGCGCCAACTTCTCTGCCAGAGAGATTATTGTGGATGGAAAGTATCGCGTGCTCCGGGTTCTTCAGATCGTGCACGACCACTTCACAGAATGGCGCGAACGTCTCACTCAGCCCTTTCGCTATCGCATCTAACTGCGTCAGCAGCAGACCTTCTCCAGATGCCGCCATATTTCTCTCCCATACCCATACCTGCGCAAGCGCGTTTTCTGGCGCTGAGTGTACTGTAAGTACATTCGATTTAGTACCGCGCCTTACCCCGAGGCACGGACTCATTCCGCCCTTTTCCGCAGCACATGACACCTCTCACGTGGCCGATAAGTTAAAAATAAATCAAGTTAGACAATTTATCTAATTTTATATATTTTGTTTATTAGGCATTCGACAGCATCGGGCCAATGGCCACGATATTCATAATCACTAACATCGGATTATCCAGATATGAGCGACTTACGCCTCCCAACCTACGACGATGTGGTAGCCGCAGCAGAACGTATTGCTGGCTATGCCAATAAAACGCCGGTGATGACATCACGCACGGTCAATGACGCGTTCGGCGCAGAGGTTTTCTTCAAGTGTGAAAACTTCCAGCGTATGGGCGCATTTAAGTTTCGCGGTGCCATGAACGCGCTGTTGCAGTTCTCCGATGAGCAGAAAGCCGCCGGCGTGGTCACCTTTTCTTCCGGCAACCATGCGCAGGCGATTGCGCTGGCCGCCAAATTACTCGGCATTCCCGCAACAATTGTCATGCCGCACGATGCGCCGGCGGCAAAGGTCGCCGCCACGCGCGGCTACGGCGGAAACGTGGTGGAATACAACCGATATACCGAAGATCGTGAGCAGATCGGTAACGATCTGGCGAAAAAGCATGGCCTGACGCTCATTCCGCCTTACGATCACCCGCACGTTATTGCCGGACAAGGCACGGCGGCGAAAGAGCTGTTAGAAGAAACCGGTGAACTGGACGCTCTGTTCGTCTGTCTGGGCGGCGGTGGATTGCTGTCAGGTTGTGCGCTTGCCACCCGTCAGCTATCCCCACAGTGCAAAATTTATGGCGTCGAGCCGCTCGCGGGCAACGACGGACAGCAATCTTTCCGCAGCGGCAACATTGTGCATATCGATACGCCAAAAACCATCGCCGACGGCGCACAGACCCAGCATCTGGGCCACTATACCTTCCCTCTGATTCGCCAGAACGTCGACGATATTCTGACCGTGACGGATGACGACCTGATTGACACGATGCGGTTTTACGCCGAACGCATGAAGATCGTCGTTGAGCCAACGGGATGCCTCAGCTTCGCGGCGGCGCGCAATCTCAGAGAATCGCTACGCGGTAAACGCATCGGCATTATTATCAGCGGTGGAAACGTCGATATCAGCCGCTACGGCGCATTTCTGACCAGCAACGCCTAAGGAAAAACCATGATCTTTATTTCTGAAGCAGAATCCACGGCGCTCATCAGCCACGAACTGGCTTATGATGCCGTTCGTGAAGCCCTGCTCGCCGCTAGCAAACCGGAAGCCCGCAGTTTTCCGGTGGTTCACGGTCAAGGCTCCGATCCGGGTAACACTTTCAGCGTCAAAGCTTCCGCCACGAGTGAACTCGCAGGGCTAAAAGTCGGCTCGTTCTGGCCGGGAAACCCCGCTAACGGGCTGCCCCGCCATAATTCCCTGATTCTGCTGTTCGATCAGCAAATCGGGAAAATCGCTGTCGCCATTGAAGCCGGAAAGGTGAACGCCTTTCGTACCGCTGCCGCCAATGCCGTCGCCGCCGACTTGCTGGCAAGGCCCGATGCTTCGGTGCTGGCCGTGTTCGGAACCGGTCATCAGGCCCGCTATGAGTGCGCCGCATTGGCAAGAATACGGCCAATTCGTACCGTGCTGATTGTCGGGCGCGATAGCAGCAAATCCGTGGAAATGGCACAAGAGCTCAAGGCTGCCGGGCTGGATGCACAAATTAGCGATGCTGAAAGTGCGTGCCGCGCAGCGGATATCATCGTGACCGCAACGCCATCACGCGCACCGCTTTTTAACGCCGAATGGGTTAACGCCGGAACGCATGTCGTCAGCATGGGATCGGACGCCGTCGGCAAGCAGGAACTGCCGCCAGAGCTGTTTACCGCTAGCCGCCTGTTTTGCGATCTGCCTTCCCAGTCACGAATGATCGGTGACTTCCAGCACGCACCAGCTCAGGTCACGCTGACCGCTATCGGCGACGTGATTAGCACGCGTGCAGCGGGACGACAGACTCTGGATGATATCACCGTGTTTGACAGTTCCGGTTTATCCATTCAGGACTTATATATCGGCCAACGCATTCTTGCCGCCTGGCAACAGGCTAAACAAAATGAAGGTGCACCATGAACAATATTGAATGGCTTAGCGCGCTGGAAACGCCCTTTTTACTGATTGATGAGTTTCGTTTTCAACGCAATATCGACAGACTTTATCAGCGAACGGAAGCATTGGGCAGCCGAGTTCGACCGCATCTCAAAACGCTACGCTCGATTGAAGCAGGTCGCTATCTGCTCCAAGACGCGGCGTCACCCGCGACGGTTTCGACGCTGGCAGAAGCGGAAGCCTTTGCCGCCGCGGGTTATACCAACCTGCTCTACGCCGTGGGAATCGCCCCGCACAAGCTGCCGCGCATCGCCAGCTTAATCCGCAAAGGCGTGAATATTCATATTCTGCTGGATAGCCCAGAACAGGCTCAGGCGGTGACCGATTTTGCCCGCGCCAATAACGTAACGTTTTCGGTCTTTATTGAGATCGACTGCGACGGGCATCGCGGTGGCATACCACCGGAAAGCGACGCATTACTTGAGCTGGCACAGCAGATCGACGGCAACGGCGCGACGCTCACCGGCCTGCTGGCACATGCGGGAGAATCTTATGCCTGCCGTACGGACGAGGCGATCAGAGCAGCGGCACGCACCGAGTGCAAAGCCATCAACACCGCCGGACAGCGAGTGCGCGCGCTGGGAATTGCCTGCCCTGTGCTCAGCGTCGGTGCTACGCCGACGGCGCATTTTGCCGAGGATTTAACTGGGATTACCGAAGTCAGGGCGGGCGTCTTCACCACGTTCGATCTGGTGATGAAAAATGTCGGGGTCTGTTCGCTGGATGATATCGCGCTGTCGGTCGTCAGCACTGTGATTGGGCACAACCGCGAGAAAGGCTGGGTGTTTATCGATGCGGGCTGGATGGCGCTCTCCCGCGATCGCGGGACGGCATCTCAGGCAAAAGATTACGGTTACGGACTGGTGTGTGATCTCTATGGCGGCCCTTACAACGACCTCTGCGTGACGATCACCAATCAGGAACACGGCATTATCACGCTACCTGCCGACAGTGGACTTTCAGTCGACAATTTTCCCGTCGGCACGCGGTTGCGGATACTGCCTAACCACGCCTGCGCCACGGCTGCGATGCACCAGCACTATCAAGTACTGAAATCGCACAGAAATGAGCAGGAAACCTGGCAGCGCATCACCGGATGGTGATGCTCGGCTGACCGTAACCGGTCACACCGCCCGATTTGAATGCGTCGGGCGGTGATTTCGCATTACTCACGTTTATCTCTGCGCGCCGTCAACGCGTTCAGTTCAGTTGCTCGCCCCTAACGTCGGTTCACAGTTCACGGGGAAATTCACCGAATGGGCGATGTAGCAGGCATCATGCGCCAGTTCGTGCAACTGGGCGTACTGCTCGGCGGTCGGCTGTTTTTCACCGCTGAATGTCACCTGCGGACGCAGCGTGACGCTCAGCATCGCCGTTTTTCCCGCTGCGTTCACGCCCATCGTTCCTACCGCATCGTCCTGATAATCATCGACGCAGAAACGTTTTTTGGCCGCGATCGACAGGAACCACAGCATATGGCAGCTCGACAGCGAGGCCACCAGCGCTTCTTCAGGGTCGACCGCGTCTTCCAGTGAAAACGGCAGTGGCACGACATGAGGCGACGACGAGGCCCGCAGCGTAATACCACCGTCAAACTGCCACTGGTGCAGCCGGCTGTAGCGGTTATCAATAAAATCTTGCCCATCGCGCTGCCAACAGATTGACGCATGGTATTCAGACATCGTTCAGTTCCTTTTGTAATAACGTATTGAGGTTTCGTCCGGCGAATGACGTTGTTTCTAACTATTTGTCTCTAACGACTTCGTCTCTTTAGGCGCTGCACGCCCAGCGTAGCCTTCCAGCCCGCGCAATAGTGCAGCAAGATTAGCATCAAGCGCAGCCAGAACCTCGGCAGGCAGCACCGAGAGCACCTGGCGTTCGTTCTCAATGTGTGCCTCAACGGCGCGATTAATCAGTTCAAGCCCCGTGCTGGTGAGTTGCACAAGCGTACTGCGCGCATCCTGCTCGTTCTGCACGCGTTCGATAAATCCGCGAGTTTCAAGGCGCTTGAGTCGGTGGGTCATCGTGCCTGACGTCACCATCAGCGTGGAGAACAGATCGGTCGGACTCAGGCAATGCGGCGCGCCCGCACGCCGTAGCGTAGCCAGCATATCAAATTCCCAACTGCTCAGTTCGAATCTGGAAAAACAGGATTCCAAGCGCTGATCCATAAGCACGGCACAGCGCCTGAGGCGTCCAATCGGTCCCATAGGGCTGGCATCCAGATCGGGCCGTTCGCGCCGCCACTGTTCAAGAATGACATCTACCGCATCGTATTCGCGCTTGCTGGTTTGATTTTTCATTTATCTTGACTTCAAGGTAATTAATCAACACTATCATAATATCTTGAATTGAAGGTAAAGTCATGAACACTACATCCTCACCACACTATTGGCGCGACGTCCTACTCACAGCGCTGGCTCCCGCGATTTGGGGGTCTACCTACATCGTGACATCCGAACTCCTGCCGCCGGATCGTCCTTTCACAGCGGCGCTTATCCGCGTGCTGCCTGCGGGATTGCTGCTGCTTTTATTCACCCGCCGCTTTCCTGCCCGGCAAGACTGGTGGCGTGTCGTCGTGCTCAGCGCCTTAAATATCGGTGTGTTTCAGGCACTGCTGTTCGTTGCGGCTTATCGTTTACCTGGTGGATTGGCTGCGGTATTGGGTGCGATCCAGCCGCTGTTGGTCATGGTGCTGGTCTGGGCAGTGGATCACCGCGCCCCCAGACTCGCTACGCTGTGGTCAGCAATAATCGGCGTGGCCGGCATGGCTATTCTGCTACTGTCGCCGCAGACAACATTTGAACCTGTGGGCATCGCCGCCGCACTGCTGGGTGCCGTGTGTATGGCGACGGGAGTCTGGCTGACGCGCCGCTGGCGACTCGATCTGCCCGTGCTGCCGCTTACCGGCTGGCAACTCTTCATCGGCGGATTGATGCTAGCACCCGTCGCGTGGGTAGTCGATGCGCCTCTGCCTGCGTTAACGCTGTCGCAATACGCCGCCTATATCTATCTCTGCCTGGCTGGTGCCGTGATCTCTTATGGGCTGTGGTTTCGTGGCATAACCCGTCTGCCGACAATTGCCGTTGCGTCATTGGGATTACTGAGTCCATTAACTGCCGTCTTGCTGGGTTGGGTGTTGCTTTCACAGTCGATGACCGGCACAGCGTTTCTGGGGTTGGCGATCGTGCTGGCGAGCGTCTTCGCCGTGCAATGGACGACGGCGCGAGGTAAGTAATCAATTCTAAGAGTTGCTGATGACGATTGTTGTTGGCGGGGAAAGATGAAAAGGAAACAATTAAAACAGCGGCGGTATCATACCGCCGCTGTTTTAAATTGATGACTGATCTATTTGTAAAACGAAAACGGGGTAATGGAATAGAAGAGTAAAGCGTCCGCGCCAAGGATGGCGCGGCTCGAGCTTACAGGGAGGTACTTGCAGCGTCTTTACGATCTATCCATTATCCCCGCTTCACGTACTTCATCAGCAAGCATTATTTTCTATCATACTTAGCGACGGTTACGCACTAACTGGTAGCGACGCGTCAGATACTCGACCGGTGCGCTCCAAATGTGAACCAGACGGCAGAACGGGAACAGAACGAACAGCGTCAGCCCCAGTACGATGTGCAGTTTGAAGATCAGCGCGACACCCGTCAGATGTTCAGACCCTCCACCCTGGAAAAACGCCACGCTTTGCGCCCAACCGACCAGCTTCAGCATTTCACTGCCGTCCATATGCTGTGCAGAGAATGGGATGGTCAACAGCCCCAAACCAGCCTGAATCACCAGCAGAGACAGAATGAGAATGTCGCCAACGCTGGAGGTGGCACGAATACGCGGGTTGGTCAGACGGCGTTTTAACAGCAGCACGCCACCGACAAACGTCAGCAGACCTGCCGCACCGCCGCCGAACATCGCCATTTTCTGTTTTACATCCATCGGCAGGAAGGCTTCGTACATCCAGTGCGGCGTCAGCATACCGAGGAAATGCCCGGCAAAAACGCCCAGAATCCCCAGATGGAACAGGTTAGATGCCAGACGCATCCCTTTCTTATCCAGCATTTGACTCGAACCGGCACGCCAGCTGTACTGGCCGTAGTCATAGCGCAACCAGCTGCCAATCAGGAAAATGGCCATCGCCAGGTAAGGATAGATGTCAAAAAAGAATATATTGAAATAGTTAGTGATTGCACTCATTAGCGTTGCCCTCCCGCCGATGTCGCGTCAAGATTCAGATATTGCGGCACCACCGCGCCAGCGAAGCGGCGTTGGTGTTGCGTTTGTTGGGCCGATGCGCAACCTTCTTCGCCAAGGAACTTAACCTGTTCCTCTTCCCACACGGCATCCAGCGCCTGCGGCGTGTCATCACGCGCTTCGTCAACCACCTTATGTGTGACATCGTCACTTTTCAGGTCGCTACCGGACAGCGATAACAGCAGATCGAACAGCACGGCATAGCTGCTGTCACGCTGCTGCAAACGCGCGCCAATCAACGCCAGAATTGGCGCGATGTCGACTAAACCCGCGCGACTCTGCGCGGGTTCCAGACGAGAGAGGTACTCAAGATACAGCGGCAGATAGTCCGGCAGCTCACGGCAATCCAGCGCCAAGCCAGCATCCTGATATTGCTGCATCAGATCGACCATCGCCTGACCACGGTCACGAGATTCACCGTGAACGTGTTCGAACAGCAGCAATGAGGTCGCCCGACCACGGTCAAACAGGCCGCTATACTCCGCCTGTTTGTCCAACAGATCCTGCGCGCACAGCGTGTTGATGAACTGCATGAGCTGATGACTCTCACGCAGCGGTAAAGCATCGGCCTGCTCTACCGCTTCGATCAACTCAGCCCGGTTTTCCCACAGCTCGCTATCGGGATAGTCCAGCAGGCGGGCAATAATCCGCAGGCTAATCATGGTTCGTCTCCCGCATGACTTTGCTGTTCATATCGCGCGTTTTGCTGCTGACATCAATCGCATCAATACGCTTACTGTTGAACAGGTTGAACTTGGTATCGCTGCCGTGGCAGCCATCGCCAAAGCTGAAGCCGCAGCCTTTGCTTTCCGGGAACGCTTCACGCGCCAGCTCACGATGGCTGGTAGGGATGACAAAACGGTCTTCGTAGTTCGCAATCGCCAGATAACGGTACATTTCCTGCGCCTGTGCTTCAGTCAGCCCAACCTGCTCCAGCGCGCTGGTATCGATTTTGCCTTCTACGCTTTCTGCACGTTTGTAGTGACGCATCGCCAACATACGCTTCAGCGCCAGTAAGACCGGTTCGGTATCCCCTGCGGTCAGCAGGTTCGCCAGATATTGCACCGGGATACGCAGGCTTTCGACGTCCGGCAATACGCCGCTGTGCGCCAACTGGCCTGCATCCGCGGCAGACTGAATCGGTGACAAAGGCGGCACGTACCACACCATCGGCAGCGTGCGGTATTCTGGGTGCAGCGGCAGCGCCAGCTTCCAATCCATCGCCATTTTGTACACCGGCGACTGCTGTGCTGCTTCAATGACGCTGTTTGGAATACCATCTTTTAGTGCTTGTTCAATGACTTTCGGATCGTGCGGGTCAAGGAACACGTCCAGTTGGCTCTGGTACAAATCTTTCTCATTTTCCACCGAGGCCGCTTGTTCGATGCGGTCGGCATCATAGAGCAGTACGCCCAGATAGCGGATACGTCCGACGCAGGTTTCTGAGCAGAGCGTCGGTTGACCGCTTTCGATGCGCGGGTAGCAGAAAATACATTTTTCTGATTTGCCGCTCTTCCAGTTGAAGTAGATTTTCTTGTACGGACAACCGGTCAGGCACATGCGCCAGCCGCGGCATTTGTCCTGATCGATCAGAACGATGCCGTCTTCGCCACGTTTGTAGATCGCGCCACTCGGGCAGGTCGCCACGCACGCGGGGTTCAGGCAGTGCTCGCACAGACGCGGCAGATACATCATGAACGTGTTTTCGAACTGGCCGTACATCTCTTTCTGCATATGCTCAAAGTTTTTATCTTTGGAGCGCACGCTGAATTCACCACCCAGATCGTCTTCCCAGTTCGGGCCGTTCTCGATTTTCTTCATCCGCTGACCGGTAATCAGCGAGCGTGGACGGGCGACAGGCTGATGTTTGCCTTCCGGCGCTTTACGCAGGTTCTGATAGTCGTAGTCGAACGGCTCATAGTAGTCGTCGATTTCCGGCACATCCGGGTTAGCGAAGATTTTGGACAACACGCTGACGCGGTTACCCATACGCGGCTCAAGTTTGCCGCTGATCTTACGGATCCAGCCGCCCTTCCATTTTTCCTGATCTTCCCAGGCATGGGGATAACCCACGCCCGGTTTGGTTTCGACGTTGTTGAACCAGGCATATTCCATCCCTTCACGGCTGGTCCAGACGTTTTTACAGGTAACAGAGCAGGTGTGACAACCGATGCATTTGTCCAGATTCAGCACCATGCCCACTTGTGAACGAATTTTCATCAGGCTTTCTCCTGCTGTACCGCTTTCTGTACTGTTTGTTGCTGAACATAGTCCTGGCCTTCATCATCCAGCCAGTCGATGCGTTTCATTTTACGAACCACGACGAACTCATCGCGGTTTGATCCGACGGTGCCGTAGTAGTTAAAGCCATAAGCCAGTTGGGCATAGCCGCCGATCATATGGGTCGGTTTCGGCGTGATACGGGTTACCGAATTGTGAATACCGCCGCGCTGCTGGGTCATTTCCGATCCCGGCAGGTTAATGATGCGTTCCTGCGCGTGGTACATCATCGTCATACCCGCAGGTACACGCTGGCTGACCACCGCACGCGCCGTCAGCGCACCGTTGGCGTTAAACGCTTCTACCCAGTCGTTATCCGCAATACCCAAATCGCTGGCATCGTCTTCGCTCAGCCAGATAATCGGGCCGCCGCGTCCCAACGTCAGCATCAACAGGTTGTCACTGTACGTGGAGTGAATGCCCCATTTCTGGTGCGGCGTCAGGAAGTTCAGCGCTTTTTCCGGGTTACCGTTAGGCTTCTTATTCATCACCGGCTCCGCCGCACGGGTGTCGACTGGCGGACGGTATACCAGCAGGCTTTCACCGAAGGCACGCATCCACTCATGGTCTTGATACAGCTGTTGTCGGCCGGACAGCGTACGCCACGGAATCAGCTCATGAACGTTGGTATAACAGGCGTTATAGGAAACGTGTTCATCTTCCAAACCAGACCAGGTCGGGCTGGAGATAATCTTGCGCGGCTGCGCCTGAATATCACGGAAGCGAATTTTCTCGTCTTCTTTATTCAGTGCCAGATGCGTGTGGTCACGACCGGTGAATTTGCTCAGCGCTTCCCACGCTTTCACCGCTACCTGACCGTTGGTTTCCGGGGCCAGAGACAGAATCACTTCTGCCGCATCGATCGCCGTTTCAATCTTCGGACGACCCGCCGCCGCACCGTCAGCCTTGGTGTAGTTCAGCTTTTTCAGGAAATCGACTTCGGTCTGCGTGTTCCAGCCGATGCCTTTACCGCCGTTGCCCAGTTTGTCCATCAACGGACCGAGCGAGGTGAAACGTTCGTACAGGTTCGGGTAATCGCGCTCCACCATCATCAGGTGCGGTGCAGTTTTGCCCGGAATCAGATCGCATTCGCCTTTTTTCCAGTCATCCACACCGAACGGCTGCGCCATTTCAGCTGGGGAATCGTGTTGAATAGGCAAGGTAACCAGATCGGTTTCCTGACCAAGGTGTCCCTGACAGACGCGGGAGAAGGCTTTCGCGATACCTTTGTAGATTTCCCAGTCGCTTTTGGAATCCCACGCCGGATCGACAGCCGCAGACAGCGGGTGAATAAACGGATGCATATCCGAGGTATTCATGTCGTCTTTTTCGTACCAGGTTGCCGTTGGCAGGACGATGTCGGAGTACAGGCAGGTGCTGGACATACGGAAATCAAGCGTCACCACCAGATCCAGTTTGCCTTCAACGCCTTGGTCACGCCATTCTACTTCTTCCGGTTTCACGCTGCCCGCCGTGCCCAGATCTTGCCCTTGAATACCGTGCTCCGTACCCAGCAGGTACTTCAGCATGTATTCGTGGCCTTTACCGGAGGAACCCAGCAGGTTAGAACGCCAGATGAACAGATTGCGCGGGTAGTTTTGCGGGCTATCCGGCTGCTCAGCGGCAAATTTGATTTCGCCTGATTTCAACGCAGCAACGGTATATTCCTGCGGCGTGACACCAGCAGCACGCGCTTTCTCCGCGATATCCAGCGGGTTAACATTCAGCTGTGGTGCAGACGGCAGCCAGCCCATACGCTCGGCGCGCACGTTGAAGTCAATCATGCTGCCGGTAAAGCGGGATTTATCTGCCAGTGGTGACAGCAGTTCCTGCGGCGCGACAGTTTCATAACGCCACTGACTGGAATGGTTATAGAAGAACGAGGTACTGTTCATGTGACGCGGCGGACGCTGCCAGTCCAGACCAAACGCCAGCGGCGTCCAACCGGTTTGCGGACGCAGTTTTTCTTGTCCAACGTAGTGCGCCCAACCGCCACCGCTCTGACCGACACAGCCGCAGAAAATCAGCATGTTGATGATGCCGCGGTAGTTCATGTCCATGTGGTACCAGTGGTTGATACCCGCCCCCACGATGACCATGGAGCGACCGTGCGTTTTATCCGCGTTATCCGCGAATTCACGCGCAATACGGATGATGTTCTGACGAGAAACGCCCGTAATTTCCTCGGCCCAGGCAGGGCTGTACGCTTTCACATCGTCGTAATCACGCGCGCAGTTATCGTCACCCAGACCGCGATCCAGACCGTAGTTCGCCATCGTCAGGTCATACACGCAGGCAACCAGCGCTTCGCTGCCGTCCGCCAGCGTCAAACGCTTTACCGGCAGTTTGTGCAGCAGGATGTCTTGCAGCTCAACGTTGTTAAAATGTTCGCTGACCGCGCCACCAAAATACGGGAAGCCGACATCAACGACGTCGTCGTGTGAACCCAGCAGGCTCAAGCGCAGTTTCACTTCTTCGCCGCTCAGACCGTCGCGCTGTTCCAGGTTCCATTTGCCCTGATCGCCCCAACGGTAGCCGATCGACCCTTGCGGTGCCGTCAGGTTGCCGGTTTCATCATCAACCGCGATGGTTTTCCACTGCGGATTGTTGTCCTGGCCGAGGTTGTCCACCAGATCGGAGGCTCGCAGCATACGACCCGCGGCGTAGTAACCGTCTTCCCGCGGCTCCAGCAGCACCAGCATCGGTAAGTCCGTGTATTGACGAACGTACTCGCTGAAATACTGGCTCGGTTTATCGAGGTGGAACTCTTTCAGAATAACGTGGCCCATTGCCAGCGCCATCGCGCTGTCGGTGCCTTGTTTAGGGTTCAGCCACTGATCGCACAGCTTGGCGATTTCAGCGTAATCCGGCGTGACCGCCACGGTTTTGGTGCCTTTGTAGCGGACTTCCGTAAAGAAGTGGGCATCCGGCGTACGGGTTTGCGGTACGTTAGAGCCCCAGGCAATGATGTAAGAAGAGTTGTACCAGTCAGCAGACTCCGGTACGTCAGTTTGCTCACCCCAGGTCATCGGTGACGCTGGCGGCAAGTCGCAGTACCAGTCATAGAAGCTCAGGCACACGCCGCCGAGCAGAGAAAGGTAACGCGCCCCCGCAGCGTAAGACACCATCGACATCGCAGGAATTGGTGAGAAACCGATTATACGGTCTGGGCCGAAGGTCTTGGCGGTGTAAACGTTAGAGGCAGCGATCAGTTCGTTGACTTCATTCCAGTCAGAACGAACGAAGCCACCACGGCCACGGATTTGTTTGTAGTATTTGGTTTTCTCGGGGTCGTTGACGATGGACGCCCAGGCATCAACCGGATCGCTGTGCGTCAGTTTCGCTTCACGCCACAGTTTCAGCAGGCGCTTACGCATCATTGGGTATTTCAGGCGGTTAGCGCTGTAGAGATACCAGGAATAGCTGGCACCGCGCGGGCAGCCGCGAGGCTCATGGTTAGGCAGGTCCGGGCGGGTACGTGGATAGTCGGTCTGCTGCGTTTCCCACGTCACCAGACCGTTTTTCACATAAATCTTCCAGCTACATGAACCGGTGCAGTTTACCCCGTGGGTAGAACGCACGATTTTGTCATGCTGCCAGCGACTGCGATAGCCGTCTTCCCAGTCACGATTGGTATTGAGGGTCTGGCCATGACCATCGGAAAACGGTTCAGCCAGTTGTTTGAAGTAACGTAACCGGTCAAGGAATTTGCTCATCCGGACTCTCCTGCTGCGAAGCCTGCTGGCCCCTGTCGTTATGAAATGCTCGTAGCAGACATCTGTTTTTGCTTACGACACATCGCTCAAGTTGGCGCTAGCGTATCGAGCAACCACGTCGCCAAACTTGATAACGATCAAGAGTGTCACCCCGTGAAAAACGGAGTACACCATCAACTACCACTAAAGAATTATCACGAAAAAATAATTTAACCATATGATTTTTAAATATAAAAATAAAACCACTGATTTTGTGTTTATACTAAATTCATACACACGACTATTTAGAGGTAGTAGTCGAAGGAGACGTAATATTGTGCAGATTTAGTAAGGGGGCGTTGGATGTAGCACGAAAAAAACGCCGCCCCGTAAGGGATGGCGTCGTAGTCACATTTTCATGTTTTATGCAGATACTGCGAATATTTCGTGCGCAACAACACTGTCATTTTCATGCTACTTCGTAGCACGCGCCCGACAAGGAGCGCTCAATTGCCGCGCTCCTTGACCTGTGGCTATTTGGCGCTAATTGTGTCGCTACGCGATACCTTCGGCGTTCGTGACTGCTATTCGGGCCACTAGTGACGCGTTTACTCGCTCCATAAATGGAGCTCGCCCTTCGGGTCAGCACAAGTGCTGTTCAAAAACGTCTCTGACGTTTTTGTCCGACGCGGCACTAGTTTTCGCCGCCTCCATGCGGCTCACCCGGCAGCCACGCCCACCTCAGCACAATTTTTTACGCCAGAGAAAACACAAGCAAAATACACTCTGGCATTTCAGATTATTAACTTTTCTTTCTGGCATAAAACAGCCAGGTCACCAATACGCACACCACGTAGCACACCACAAACACCTTCATCGCGCCGGTGGGTGAACCGGTTAGCTCCAGTGACATCCCGAATGCCTGGGGAATGAAGAAGCCGCCGATCGCGCCGATAGCCGAAATAAAGCCCAGCGCCGCTGCGGTATCCGTGGCCGCGGTACGCTGCGCATCCGCATCGCTTCCGCCCTGTGCTTTAACACGATCCGCCGTTAATTTACGGAAAATCACCGCGATCATCTGGAAGGTTGAGCCACTGCCCAGACCCGCCGTCAGGAACAGCATCATGAAGATGCCAAAAAACATCCCGAATGACCCCGCAGAGTTTACACTCGGCAGAGACAGGAACAGTAATACCGAGAAAATTGCCATCAGGATGAAGTTAATCAGCGTAACTTTCACACCGCCAAAACGGTCAGACAACATTCCGCCCACCGGACGCGCCAACGCCCCCAGCAGCGGCCCGAAGAACGCGTAGTACAGAATCACAATGTCTGGGAACTGTGTTCTGGACAGCATGCCGAAGCCCGCCGAAAAGCCGATAAATGAGCCAAACGTGGACAGATACAGGAAACTGAGCACCCACAGATGCATTTGCTTCAGAACCGGCAACTGCTTGCGTATTGACGCATTAGGCGCAGGAAGATCGTTCATGCCAAACCAGGCAGCAGTTGCAGCAATCACCAAAAACGGTACCCACATCCAGGCTGCATGGTGCAGCCAAATCTGATGCCCGTCTGGCTGAACAACACCATTGCCGGAGAATCCCAGAATCGGCAGGAAAATCACCACGGGCACCAGCAACTGCATCACGCTCACGCCGAGGTTACCCAAACCGCCGTTAATCCCTAGCGCACTGCCCTGACGTGATTTGGGGAAAAAGAAGCTGATGTTAGCCATGCTGGACGCGAAGTTCGCCCCCGCGAAGCCGCACAGCAGAGAAATCGTCACGAAAATGCTGTAAGGCGTGTGCGGATCCTGTACGACAAACCCGAGCCAGATACACGGGATAACCAGAATGAGGGTACTCAGCGTCGTCCAGCGGCGACCGCCAACCAGCGGGATAACGAAGGAGTAAGGAACACGCAACAGCGCACCGGAGACGGAAGGCAGCGCGGTCAGTAAAAATAGCTGGTCTGTGGTAAAACTAAATCCGACCTTGTTTAGGTTAACGGCCACGGTGCTGAATATCATCCAGACACAAAACGACAACAGCAGACAGGGAACAGAGATCCAAAGGTTACGCTGTGCTATCCGTTGGCCGCCAGATTGCCAGAATTTTGTATCTTCAGGATTCCATTCCCTGATCAGCGTGCTTTGCGATACTTTTGCGGGTGATGAAGGCTGCGTCATAAAAACCTCGATAAATAAAAACGCGGTAGAATTAAGGCGCAACATTAGGGATTACACCGCAGGTAAAGTTGATGCAAATCAACGCGCTGTCAGGTAAAAAAACCGTGTAAAAACAACCACACTCCTTAATGAGTAATAAAAATAGAAAAATAAGCAACGATAATTCAATCTGTTATATCTCTATTTTTTCTTACTGTCATATCCCCTTTCAAGGCGTGGATATTCGGTGGTACTCACTAGTGGGTATGGGGTTATCATGTAGGATCGGGAAAAATGCCAAAAGGGTTATCCTTCCCGGTACTGGTTTTCTACTCCTCCAGCAGAGGTCGCTGTATTATGTTGAAACGTTTCCTGCTGCCGCTGTCGCTCGTCAATCAGGTCGCACTATTGATGCTGCTACTCGGTTTGCTGGGTATTGCAGGTATGTCGGTTTCCAGTTGGATGTCTCAAAGCATCCAGGGGAACGCGCACGCCATTAATAAAGCGGGCTCGCTGCGCATGCAGAGTTACCGCCTGCTCTCGATGGTGCCGCTCTCTGCCGAGAATGAAATTTACCTGCAAGAACTGGAAGAAGACGAAATCAGCAGCGACCTGCAACAGGCGGTACGCCGGGAAGGGCTCAGCGAACAATTCACCGCGTTGCGCATTTTCTGGCTGGAAAATCTGCAACCGCATTTGCGGCAGGCCACACAGGCCTCTGACGCTTCAGCGGATGTCGCCCGCTTTGTGAAGCAACTCGACGATCTGGTTTCCGCCATCGATCATAAAACCGAACAGCGATTGATGATGGTGACACTGGTGCAACGCATCTTCATCGGCATCATGTTTATTCTGCTGGTCACCACGTTCTTTTATCTGCGTCGCCGTCTGTTGACACCGTGGCGACGTCTGGTTTCGATGGCGCAGGCCATCGGTCACGGCGATTTCACCCAGCGCGTCACCATTAACGGCCATGATGAAATGAGCACGCTGGGACAGGTGCTGAACAGCATGTCGGACGAACTTTCTGCCATGTACCACAGCCTGGAGCAGCGCGTGGCCGAGAAAACCGCCGACCTGCAACAGAAAAACGATCTGCTCTCTTTCCTTTATCGCGCCAGTCGGCGCCTGCATACCGGCGCGCCGCTGTGCAGTCGGCTAATGCCGATCCTGAACGAACTTCCGTCGTTAACGCCGCTTCGCAACATTCAACTACGGCTGTATGAAGATAACAATCAGGAACAGTTTCATCAGTTTAGTGATTTCAGCCAGTCGCAGCCGGATCACTGCCCGGATAACAGCTGTCAGAGTTGCGGGATGCAGACAAAACGGGAAGAACTACTGGGTGAGCCTCACTGTTGGGATCTGCATGACAAGCACGGGCAGTACGGCGTCGTACTGGCCACGCTGCCAGACAATACCGCACTAAGCCGCGATCAGAATCAGTTACTGAATACCTTATTGGAACAGTTGACCAGCACGCTGGCGCTGGAGCGGCAATCCAACCATCAACAGCAGTTGATGCTGATGGAAGAACGCGCCACGATTGCCCGCGAACTACACGACTCTATCGCCCAGTCCCTTTCCTGCCTGAAAATTCAGGTGAGCTGTCTGCAAATGCAGGGCGGCGATTTACCCCCCGTTTCGCAACAGTTGCTGACGGAAATGCGGGAAGAGTTGAACACCGCCTATCGCCAACTGCGTGAACTGCTGACCACCTTCCGGCTGAAGCTGTCGGAATCTGGCTTACTTGCCGCGCTGCGGGCGTCGGTCGATGAATTCAGCAAGCGGCTTGGATACCCCATCGAACTCCACTACCGTCTGCCGCCGCAGTCGGTCTCCGCGCATCAGGGTATTCACGTCCTGCAAATTGTGCGTGAAGCGCTGAGCAATATTTATAAGCATGCGCAGGCCACACAGGTCGATATCACCCTGCAGCTACGTCAGGGCTACATTGAACTCAGCGTGGCCGACAATGGCATCGGTATTCCTGATGATGCCAGCCGCGCCAACCATTATGGACTTATTATCATGCGCGACCGTGCACGGGGTTTGCACGGCGAATGCATTGTTCGACGCCGGCCGTCGGGGGGCACTGAAGTGAACGTCAGCTTCCTCTCCGAATACCGTCACCGGCTGCCATTAACAGGAGAAACTCATGATTAACGAAGATGCCGCCACCCTACTGCTGATTGATGACCATCCCATGTTGCGGAATGGCGTTAAGCAACTCATCAGCATGGATCCAGAATTACAGGTGGCAGGTGAAGCCAGTCACGGCGAACAGGGTGTCGAACTCGCGGAGCAACTGGACCCGGATTTGATTCTGCTCGATTTAAATATGCCCGGTATGAATGGCCTGGAAACGTTGAATCGTCTGCGGGAAAAATCGCTGTCTGGCCGTATTGTCGTCTTTAGCGTATCTAACCACGAAGACGATGTTGTCAACGCTTTAAAAAATGGTGCCGATGGTTACCTGCTGAAAGATATGGAGCCGGAAGATTTACTGGCTGCGCTGCATCAGGCGGCGTCAGGGAAAATGGTATTGAGTGAAACACTGACGCCGATTCTGGCCGCCAGCCTGCGCGAAAGCCGTCACAGCAGCGACCGGGACATTCAGCAGCTCACGCCGCGCGAACGCGATATTCTGAAACTGCTGGCTCAGGGGTTGTCCAATAAAGTCATTGCCCGCAAACTCACGATTACCGAAAGCACCGTTAAGGTTCACGTCAAACACCTGTTGAAAAAAATGAAGCTAAAATCACGGGTTGAAGCGGCAGTCTGGGTATTACAAGAAAAAGTGATTTAATCAAATCGTCACAAAAAACAGCTATTGTCAGCGGTACGGATAAGGCGCTCTGGCGCCCTACCGTCCGAGATTATCCTCGCGTGAGCGAGGATGCCGCCGTAGTTGATGAGAAATAGAAATAGTTGGTGGAAATGCCGCCAACGCCCCCGCAAAACCTAAACGGTTGCTAAACGAAACCGGCATTTATAGCCATTATCCTAATTAATGTGACGTTGCTCTCGTCTAAACTAGTTTGTAATCGCATTTTTCGGCTTTTACACCGAGTTTAACGTTGAGGAACAACATGAAGAAGGTCAGTAAGGAGCGATTTATCGGCCTGGAATGGTTACGATTTTTGCTCGGCTGCTATGTGATGATTTATCACACGGTCCACGTTTATCCCCAGCGTGAGCGCATTCCTTTCTTAAGCGAACTCACCAGTATGGGATTCTTCGCGACCAGCACATTCTTTGTTCTGTCTGGTTTTTTACTCGCACATGTCTACATTAAAGACGGACGTTTGCGTGAACCTGTTCGCCAGTTCTGGGCCAAACGCTTCTTTAATCTTTACCCCATTCATATCATTGCCCTGCTGTCTTCTATTGCTGTCGTCACGCTCATGCAGTGGCTGGCCGTGCCGCCAGAAGGACAAGTCGCCAGTGCGCGTTTTGTCATTTATGACACCAACGACCCCGCGGCCGACCCCGAAACGCTGCGTCATTACATGACGAACGCGCAGTTGGCGTTCAACGGGATATTGCAGGTACTGATGTTGCAGGCATGGAATCCTTACTTCCTGACCTTCAATGCCCCGTTATGGTCACTTTCTACCCTGTTCTTTTTCTATCTGACATTCCCGCTGCTGGCTCCGCGTCTGCTGAGCAGCAGACATCCGTGGCTGTGGATGGGGATCGTCTGCCTGCTGTATCTGCTGCCGCCGATTTGGGTGATCTGGCAACAGCAGTTTGGCATGCCGTACACCGGATTATTGCAGCGCGGACCGATCTTCCGTCTGCCGGAATTCCTCGCCGGGATTTTGGGGTATGCGCTGTTCCGTCATTATCGTCAGAAAGATCGCTTGCCGCTGACCAAAGGCCAGCGCTATGCACTCGCCCTCTTTATCAGTGTAAATTTCCTTGTCGCTACCTGGCTGTTCACAAAAGGCGAAGCCTATTGGTATTTCCTGCTGCATAACGGTTTGCTCCTGCCAGCTCAGGTCGGTTTGGTCTGCCTCAGCGCGCTGGCGCGTGAACCTAATAGCGAGTGGCTGCGACATTGGTCGCCGCGTCTGGGTGCAGCATCGCTCTCGATCTTTGCGCTGCACGTTCCGCTCTTCAATCTGTTCCGCACGCTGGAACAGTTGGTGCGCGGTAACCCGATGGCCTGCTTCAGCGACTGGGATCAGTGCATTGCCGCCGCAGGTCAGGTGCAGCTCTCCATGACGGGCTATATCATTTTCCTGCTCACCACCGTGACACTCTGTGTACTCTTCCAGGAACGGATCGTGCTGCGCGTGAGGACGTTCCTGACCTCGCGCTTCCTGAGCAACAACAGCACATCACGCACGCAACGTACTGCGTAGCATCAGTTCTCGCCCACGCTTCTCTGGCCTGAAACCGTCTGGGCCAGAGAAGCCTCCCCGCATAACGCATTGCCTTTCCCGTAGCCCAAAAATGTGACAACCGTCGCGTTATAGCCGTTAATCATCAATAGCAACTTTTATAACTATTTACATTCTAATCAATTACCGTTTTCGGGTAGAGCATCACTTCGATTCCTGTTAATGTTTGCCGTTCCGGGCTAAACCGGTTCGTTATCAACGGCTGTACGTCTTTGTCTCCGACGGACATCTCAATACCTGTCACCACTGTTTACTTGGCAATAATGACACTATCCAAACACGCAATCTCTTCCCTCAGCCTGGTTATCGCCCTCTCTGCTGGCATTACGCAGAGCCGCGCTGACACCATTTGGCTGAACAACGGCGACAAGCTCACAGGGAAAATCACGCTGCTCGACGGCGGTAAACTGTTTATCAACACCGACTATGCTGGCTCTATTTCTGTAGCCTGGGACAAGGTGAAAACCTTTGAATCCGACCATGGTCTGGTGATTCAAGGCGAACGCTACGAAAAAGGCGTACTGTATCCGACGATCAAAGCGGGCGAAAACCGCGCTATCGTCGCGAACCCGTCGCTTGCTAACGAAGCTGCTGGTCCGCAAACATTGCCGCTTTCCGAAATTACGTCCATCGTCGCGCAGAAACCGCTGGTGACCGATTTCGCCTGGAAAGGCAACATTGATGCCGGCATGTCGCACAAGAAAAGTTCGACAGAAACGGATAACTACGATGTGACGCTGAACACCAAAGCGCGTCACGACACGTGGCGACACAACCTTGATGCCAGTTACCATTTGGCAAAAGAGGATAAAGTCGAGAGCACCAAGAATGCGGCTGGCGAATATGCGCTGGATAAGTTCGTGGATGAGAACTGGTTCTGGCAGGGTCGTTATCAGTACAAACGCGACTGGATCGAAAGTATTAAAATCAACCGTTCTTTCGGTCTCGGTCCTGGTTATCAGTTCTGGGATAACGATTTAGGCGCGTTCTCTCTGACCTCGCTGGTCAACTCCCAAACCTTCGTGTACCGCGATCAGGGCGATGATGACTTCTACTCTGGTGCGATTAAGTGGGCGTACAACCGCTATATGTTCAGCAAATCGGTTGAAGCCTTCACCAACGGTGAATTGGGCCGCTCATTTGACGGCACTGCGCCAATCTACCTGAAAGCGGATGCAGGCCTGCGCTTCAAGCTGACCGACTGGTCTTCTATGACGATGAAAGTGTCACGTACCCGTATCGAAAGTAATCAGGGGAATGTTGATGACACGCTGTACACCATGGGTGTTGGCGTAGGCTGGTAATTCGGTCGCTTCATACGTCTCAAGGTGAACGACGATATTGTCGTTCACCTCAACGCTCACCGCGCCGCTATTGTCCGTTTCCTGCCGCCGCAGAACACGACTGTTGCAGAACCCGCACCCGCTGCGCCAGTTCGCTCACGCTTGCATCTTCCGTCCCGTGATTTTTTAGCTCTTGCTCCAGCGCAAACAGATATTGCGCATTGGTGCCAAGCGGCCCGCTCGCACGGGCAATCAGCGGTGCAACGCTCTGAATACAGGTATCATTTTCATTCAGAGGATGTTCCGGTTCGGACACAAACACCAGCGCCGTCAGCGGTGCGCCATTTTTCCGCTGTAGTTCACACCAGAGCGGACGATAGCAGCCCGTCAGCATTTCACGCTTCCACAGCAGCTCCAGATCTTCACGCAGAGACGCTTCCGGTAACCGGAAAGCCAGACCTGTCGTTTGCCCACCGGGCTGCAACGCCAGCATCCGTCCTGGCTGGGTTACCGTTCCGCGGCCGATGGTGAGGCGCAGACAAAAGGCACGCTGCCACCCTGTCAGTGTAGCCAGACAGGTTTCTTCGGCGTCAAAAACCGGGTTCCACATTAGTGAACCGTAGCCAAATACCCAGACCGGACAGCTATTGGGCCGGAGCGCCAGCATCCTGTCCAACGAATCAGCCCGCTGTTGCGGCGTGAGTAGTAAGGTTTCTTCAATACAACCAAAAGACGTTCTACAATCTGCTTTCTGCAAAAAATCGCGTGTTAACACTACTTACCACCCCCAACCTTACTCTTTTCCTGCTCGTCAGATCGGCTCTCGCCCTGCGTTTAAAAACCTAACTGCTTCATCTGCTTAATTTTACACCACTATCAATCTTGAGGTTATTCATTTATGGCTTTGCGATCAAGTTTGATAGTGGTCACAAAAACTAAAAAAGTTCGTGATAATGTTTCACTCACGCAAGATTCCGCTTTTGTACCCTAAATCATTCGAGTTTAAGGCGGGTTGTATATCAACTAATCGGCAACGCGCCGCCAGACTTGACGTTTTCCTGATACAAACCTCATTTTTGTGACATCAGCAGCCTGCCGAGAATCGTGCGTTTACCGCTTATAGAAAAACGCCGACAGAATATCGACGGCGATAGGAATAATAACGGGCAGACATCAAATGATAACAATTATCATCTCGTGTTATTATCTTCTTTATTTTGGCATCGACTACCCACGGAGACACTGAATGGCAACGCCGCGTCAGCCTGTTTTAGTTCAGGTTAAACAGATCCACGATATTTCCCCTCATTTGCGCTGCATTACTTTCCATCATGACGCGTTGCGCGATTACCCAACCGAGCGATATGGCGCGCATATCAAACTCTTTCTGCCGCAGGCGGGACAGCAAAAGCCGGTTCTGCCAGCCATTGGCGAACGCGGCCCGGTCTGGCCGGAAGGCGAAGCCCGCCCTATCGTCCGCACCTATAGCGTCCGTGCGCTACGCCCAGAAGAGGCGGAACTGGATATGGTTTTCGCACTGCATGAACACGCCGGGCCTGCCGTCTCCTTTGCCCGTCAGGCCAAACCCGGTGATTGGGTCGGCATTTCACAACCCGGCGGCCCGCTCCCCATGCTGCCGCCAGCGGCCGCTTATTATCTGGCCGCTGACCCGTCTTCGCTCCCTGCGCTCATGGCGCTGTTGGAGAACCTGCCGGACGACGCTCAGGGACATGCCGTGATCCGTGTCGACAGTGAAGCAGATAAACTCGCTATCGCTAAACCATCACAGCTACAGCTGCACTGGGTCGTTGGCGGAACAGAGGCAACCGACACACTATTGCAGCATTTTCAGGCATTTCCTCCGGTGGAGAATGCGTTTTACTGGTTAGCGGGTGAGGATCGCATCGTGGTTCAGCTTCGCCGCCATGTACGTCGCGAACGCGGGTGTGAACGAAATCAGATGTATGCCGTGCCTTACTGGCGAGAGGGGTTAAATGAAGAGGATTATCATCATAAACGTCACGATATCATGGATAATCCTGATGAATAACCACAAAAAACACATTTGATATTATCATGATAGGGAGAAGATACGCAGATTCTCCCTTTTCATTTAAATTTCATATCAAAGCGTAAAAATCCGTAAAACTCCCCGCATCGCGTCGACAATCTGTTATCATCTTGTTCGTTTCATTACGTTATAACTACTTTTTAGTAACCTTTTGCTGTTTATTATTGTTTTAAGAGCTTAACAAATTTTTTTAAGACCTTAATAAATGGCTTTATGCCCTGAATAAGTCGAGTGGCCGGTATGCTAGCTTGAAGTATGACGGGGATATTTTGCCGCATCATTCCTCTGGATAAGGAGAACTCCCGCAATGAAGTCTCATGCTGAGGTGGTCAAAACTCGCCATCATGAATACTCGCTCATTTTTCCTGTTATTGCGCTGGCCGTGCTCTACATGTGGGGCACTTCACAAAATTTTGTCGCCATTCTCGGCATCAACGCCATCGCGCTAGCCGGGATACTGTTCAGCGCCTTCAGCGTGGTACGTCACGCCGACGTGCTCGCACACCGTCTGGGTGAACCCTACGGTTCATTGATCCTCAGCCTGTCCGTCGTCATTCTGGAAGTCAGCCTGATTTCAGCCCTGATGGCAACCGGTGATGCTGGCCCGGATCTGATGCGTGACACCCTCTATTCCATTATCGTGATTGTCACCGGTGGTCTGGTCGGTTTCGCCCTCTTACTCGGCGGCCGTAAATTCGCCACCCAGTACGTCAACCTGAGCGGCATCAAGCAGTATCTGATGGCGATCTTCCCATTGGCGGTGATTGTGCTGGTTTTCCCCAGCGCCTTGCCCGGTGGTAATTTCAGCGTAGCGCAGTCGTTGATTGTTGCTGCTATTTCTGCGGCGATGTACGGCGTTTTCCTGCTGATTCAAACGCGTACGCACCAAAGCCTGTTTGTGTATGAGCATGAAGACGAAGGCGACGGTGACGATCCGCACCATGGTAAACCGTCCGCACACAGCTCCCTGTGGCACACCGCCTGGCTGCTGGTTCATCTGGTTGCCGTTATCGCGGTCACCAAGACGAACTCCATGCCGCTGGAAACGCTGCTGACCGAAATGAATGCGCCGACGCAGTTTACGGGCTTCCTGGTCGCGTTATTAATCCTCTCTCCTGAAGGACTGGGAGCGATCCGCGCCGTCCTGAAAAATCAGGTACAGCGCGCTATGAACCTGTTTTTCGGTTCCGTGCTGGCAACCATTTCACTGACGGTCCCTACCGTTACGATTATCGCTATGATCACTGGCCGCACGCTGAACTTCGGTCTGGATATGCCGCACATCGTCGTGATGCTGTCAGTGCTGGTGCTATGCCACATTACGTTCTCCACCGGCAGAACCAACGTATTAAGCGGTAGTGCGCATCTGGCACTTTTTGCCGCCTATCTGATCACCATCACGCTGTAACCCCTCTGCCGACGCGGTTTTCGCCGCGTCGGCCCCGCAAGATTGCACTTCTCTTGATGTATATCTGGATCTTCTGAGCGCGTCCGGCGTATCGTAAGGCTGTCGTCGACGGACCGGCAGGCCCGCCATGTTGATTTACTTCCTTACTTTGGTTTCTGCTTAGATGAAAACGCACGGAATTAACGGCGTCAGGCCGTTCAGCGCGCTGATTGACGCGTGCTGGCGCGAAAAATATACGCTGCAACGTTTTACCCACGACATTATCGCCGGCGTTACCGTCGGTATCATCGCCATCCCTCTGGCGATGGCGCTGGCCATTGCCAGCGGCGTTCCCCCACAGTACGGGTTATATACCTCGGCTATTGCCGGGATCGTCATCGCCGTCAGCGGCGGTTCGCGCTACAGCGTGTCAGGCCCGACAGCCGCCTTCGTCGTTATTTTGTATCCCGTGTCGCAACAGTTCGGGCTCTCTGGCCTGCTGGTTGCCACCTTGCTTTCCGGTGTGTTTCTGCTGCTGATGGGGATCTGCCGCTTCGGCCGCCTGATTGAATACATTCCGCTTTCCGTGACGCTGGGGTTTACCTCCGGGATCGCCATCACCATCGGTACTATGCAAATCAAGGATTTCTTCGGCTTGCAGATGACCGTGGTTCCCGAGCATTACGTCGAAAAAGTGGCAGCGCTGGCGCAATCGCTGCCTACCCTGCACCTTGCGGATACGCTGATTGGAGCCACGACACTGCTGGTTCTCATCGTCTGGCCCAGACTCGGCATTCGCCTGCCCGGCCATTTGCCCGCACTGCTGGCAGGCGTCGCGGTGATGGGGATCATGTCGCTGCTCGGTGAAAATGTAGCCACCATCGGTTCCCGGTTCAGCTATATGCTGGCGGACGGTTCGCAAGGGCAAGGCATCCCGCCCATTCTGCCGCAGCTCATTCTGCCGTGGGATATTCCGTCACCAGATGGAAAGACGATGACGCTGGATTGGCAAAGTATTTCCGCTCTGCTGCCTGCCGCATTTTCTATGGCGATGCTGGGTGCGATTGAATCGCTGCTGTGCGCGGTCGTGCTGGACGGGATGACGGGCAAAAAACACAATTCTAACGCGGAACTGATGGGACAAGGTTTCGGCAACATTATCGCCCCGTTCTTTGGCGGTATTACCGCAACCGCGGCGATTGCCCGCTCCGCCGCCAACGTGCGCGCAGGCGCAAACTCGCCGATCTCCGCCGTGGTTCACGCACTGTTGGTGCTATTGGCGTTGCTGATACTTGCGCCGTGGCTGTCTTATCTGCCGCTGGCGGCAATGGCGTCGCTGCTGTTGATTGTCGCCTGGAACATGAGCGAAGCGCACAAGGTGGTGGATTTACTGCGCCACGGACCGAAAGACGACATCATCGTGATGCTGCTTTGCATGTCGTTGACCGTGCTGTTCGACATGGTGATCGCCATTACGGTCGGCATCGTGCTGGCGTCCCTGCTTTTCATGCGGCGCATCGCGCAGATGACCCGCCTGAGCGAACTGCCGGACACCAAAATACCGGATCATCTGGTATTGCGTGTTAACGGCCCGCTGTTTTTCGCCGCGGCAGAGCGCATCTTCAACGATCTGACCGTGCGCAGCGAAGGCTATCAAAATATCATCTTGCAGTGGGATGCGGTGCCAGTGCTGGATGCCGGCGGGCTTAATGCGTTCCTGCGCTTTAGCGAAACGCTGCCCGAAGGCAAGCAGCTCATCATCACCGACATTCCCTTCCAGCCGTTAAAAACGCTGGCGCGGGCGAAGATCCACCCGATTGAAGGACGGCTCAGCTTCTACGGCTCACTCGCACAGGCGATTGAGGCGACGACGGTGCGCCCCAGCGTAGCAAAAACAGAGTAGAAATATCGTGCAGGCCACGCCGTGCTAATGCTGCACGGCTGGCATGTTGAACCGGACGGACAGGCGTTCGTCCCGCAACGTTAAATCCAGCGCCGCGTCACATTCGCGGCTAATGGTGCCCAATTGCTCGTCCGTCAACGAATAAGGCAGTTGGATATCAAACACGTTCAAGCCTTGCTGGCGTGCCAGCGTGATCAGCCTGATAATGTTGGTTTCGTCACTCACCTGCGTAGACAGCACCTGTAGCGCCAGTACCTTCAGCCGCTCTTTCGGCGCACTCTGCCGAGACGGCGCCGTCTTGGTCACCATGCCAAAAATCGGCATCACGCCGTACATTGCATCCATGAAGCGCCAGCGTTTCTTACACAGTGCCGCCAAATAATCCGTATAGTCCAGACAGAGTTGCTCACTGGAACTTGCAGACTCAGGGGATTTTTCCATATTCCCTTCTCTCCTCTTCGCCAGTGTTTTGCTGCGCACTACCCTGACGGGTATAAAACCGTAACCTGTATAGTGGTTAATTCAGGTATATTGTCACGCTTCGCCCCCTTTTGACTAGCGTGTTGAGGAGACCTAATTGTGACAACTTTTTCTTCTGCTCCCGTGTTAATTACCGGCGGCGCACGGCGTATCGGGCTGGCACTGGCGCGTTCGTTTCTGGCTCAGTCGATTCCGGTCATCATCAGCTATCGCACGCCTTATCCCGAGTTGGAAGCACTACAGCAGGACGGCGCAATCTGCCTGACCGCCGATTTTTCCACCACGGAAAATATCTATGCGTTTGCGGAGCAAATCCAGTCGCTCACGCCGCGGCTGCGCGCCATTATTCACAATGCCAGCCGCTGGGAGCCAGAAAGCTCCACCACACCACCAGAGCAAACGCTGGCCGATATGCTGCAAATTCATGTCTATACGCCCTACTTGCTCAACCAGTTACTGGAATCTTGCCTGCGCGGGCAAGGCGTGGCTGGCGCGGATATCATCCATCTGACGGATTACGTGGTAGAAAAAGGCAGCGACAAACACATTGCCTATGCCGCCAGTAAAGCGGCGCTGGACAACATGACGCGCTCGTTTGCCCGCAAACTGGCACCGGAGGTGAAAGTCAATGCGATCGCCCCCGGTCTCATCCTGTTTAATGAACAGGATGACGACGCCTATCGTCAGCAGGCGCTGGACAAATCCTTGATGAAAATTGCCCCCGGCGAAGCGGAAATTGTCCGACTGGTGGATTATCTGTTCAGCAGCAATTACGTCACCGGAAAAACGCTGGGCGTTGATGGTGGGCGGGCTTTGCGTTAAAGCCCTGAGTCTCAATGTGAGGATAAAAACATCACCACCAGCGAAGTTCGTCAGCAGTTGACTGCTCATTTGACGCGCCTATGGCGCTATGGACTGGTGCTGTCACGTAGCCATGAGGTGGCCGAAGAGCTCGTCCAGTCTACCTGCGTTCGTGCACTCGAAAAGAGTGCACAGTTTACGCCCGGCACGCGTATCGACAGATGGCTGTTCTCCATTCTTCATTCGATATGGATTTCCGAACTGCGCGCCCGTCGCGTACGTCAGGGACAAGGGTTTATCGAAAGCGAAGAATTACTGGCACCCGATACCCATGAGCAGGATGACAATCGCCTGCATTACCAGAAAATAATGCAGCGCGTCAGCGCGCTTCCAGAAGCACAGCGCAACACCGTCTTTTTAGTTTATGTCGAAGGGTTTACCTATCAGGAGGCGGCAGACACGCTATCAGTACCCATCGGCACCATTATGAGCCGACTGGCCGCAGCACGAGGTACGCTGGCGAAATCAATTGACACCCAGCCCTCGGCAAAGGAGAGACTGTCTTGAAAACAATGCGTTTTACGCCCCCTTACAGTGACGAAGCTATCGTTGCCTGGCTGGATGGCGAGATGAATGAGGCCGATGCGCAACGCTTCAAGGCGCTACTTGAGGGAGATGAACAGCTTGCAGAACGCGTCGCGGAGCGGATGAAAAGTCAGCTTGATTTTGAAGCAGCCTTCGCGCCCTTGCTCGACAAAGCGCCTGAGGCGAGGATGCAGGCCAGACTGGAGACGTTATTGACGGAAGCACCGACATCAGCCACTGCTTCATCTTATGCCGGTGTCAGCCGCCGTTCACTCATTGCTGCTTCACTCAGTTTTTTGGTGTTGGGATCGGGGCTAGGCTACCTCGCGCGTTCTCCTGGAATGATTCTCAGCGACAGCGAGAAAATTCGCGATCTTGAAGCGCAGTACATGTCTCTGTACCGCGCGGAAACCCTACTCGATGCGGACGACACCGCACAGACCTTGCAACGTGGACTCTCTCGTACTGCTCAGTACATTGGGTTGCATCTCAATGAGCAACAGCTGAGGCTTCCCGCTGCAGAATTGAAAATGGTGCGTCTACTGCGCTATGACCAGACATCGATTGCGCAGATTACCTGGTTGCATGCCGAATATGGGCCGATGGCGCTGTGTATTTCCCCCGAGCGTCAGGCAACGTCCACTGCGCTTAAAAATGAGCAACGTCATGATATGCAGGTTGTCTGGTGGTACGCCTACGGCTATCAGTTCGTCTTAATTGGCCGTAGCCCCGTAGCACCGCTCACAGAAAGTGCACTCAGATTACAAACGTCGCTGGCATAACCCATGAACGGCCCTCCGCACACGGACGACTCCACGTGTTGAAGGCCACTATTTATTTTATACGCGTGTCGGGTTATACGGCGTGCCGGGCTTTCGCCCGAATTTCAATATTAATCGCGACGCGATCGTCTACCACCCCGGTAAACCGATCCATGTTAAAAGACGAGCGCGAAATAGCGGTGGTGGCATGAAGAGACAGCGAACCGTCATGAGATGCGGTTCCGTCATGTTCTTCAAGCGTGGCCTCCAGAATGACCGGACGTTGAACGTTTTTTACCGACAGTGAACCAAAAACCCGAAAGTGGCCATGCCCCAGCGCCACAACCCTGCTGCTAGTGAAAATAATATCGGGATAGTGCTCAGCATCAAAAAACAGGCTGCTTTTTAACTGGTAGGTCAACAGGCTGTTGGAAGCCTGTAACGTTGTGATGGGAATTTTCACATCAATACGGTCATTCATTTCCTTTTCCGCATCCAGTGTGATGTTGCCCGTCACGCCGTCGAGAGAGGCCTGTGACAGGTGACCAAATGCTTGCCATGACAGCGCAATGGCCGTGTTATCCGTGGCAACGGTGTAGTTAAGGGGCATAGCATGCAACAGTGGACTGATGAGCAGTCCGGTGGCCAATACGGGAACGATGCGCGTCATAACAGGATTCTCCTCAGAGTAAACAACGCGTAAACGCTCAGGCGTGCTAATTTATTCGGTCAATCCTTATTATTTTTCTCGATGCGGAGAAAACACCGAGCGTTGATGGGGGGCGGGCTTTGCGTTAAAGCCCTGCCACAAAGACATAGCCGGATATTTCACGCCATGTCTTCTTCTCTTGCATCTTACGCGGCCGTTAAGTTAATGCTCTTAACATGAGGGATAAGCATAAAAATCAGGGACACACTACGTGATTTTTTTCCTGAGTGATTAACAGGCTTTCAATATTTTTCGCTGACAGTGAGCGATAAAAGAACCATCCCTGAATTAAGCAGTTTGCATCAATTTCTCTGGCAATCGCTAATTGCTCAGCATCTTCAACACCTTCAAAAACAATGTCTTTCCCCATATCTTTAATAAGCGAGCAGATTGCATGCAATATTTTTTCTTTATTCTTGTTGTCCAGATTTTTCATTAACGAACCGTCAAGCTTAACTTCATCAAATCTGAAACCGGTAAGCCATGCTAAGTTCGAATTCGCCACGCCAAAATCATCAATCGCCAATTTGATGTTCATTTTTGCCACATGCTCAGCAAAAAGCTGGATTTCCTTTTGCGATAGCTGGCAGCGTTCGGATATTTCCAACTTTATCTGAGCAGGCTCAACACCATGTAAAGCACACACCTCAATCAATCGGCTTATGAAAGTCGGTTCGCTAATCTCATGATCGGTTATATTTATAGACAGCGTCAGCTTCCTGTTGCCATTGAGAACAGCAGCCATCTCTCTCACTGAAGTTTTTATTACAAAATCAGATATTTTTGGGTAAAACCCGATTTTTTCTGAAATCTTTATAAAGATCTCAGGAGAAACAGAGCCATGTTTGCCATCACGCCATCTGACTAGCGCCTCAAGACCGGCTACTTTCCCATCATTAGCGTTCACCATCGGTTGATATTCAAGAAAAATATCCCCTCTCTTGATGGACTTCTTCAAACGGGATTTCAGCGACTGTCTTTTATCGACAATATTTAAACAGAAGAAAGTCAGGAATCCACCCAGCATCAATGCGACCACCATAACAAAAGACAGGAGACCCGTTGTGAGCGACAGCAGCCCGCTGCGCGCATTTTGCGCCATCACGCAAAACAACCACTGAGGACTACAAAGGCTGGTGTTGGCGGTAAATACTTTACTCAGTAACGGATTACCCGAAGCAACATATTCCTTCGAATTCGATTCAAAATACTTTTGCGATTTATCTGCTGATGTCATAACGAAATACCCATCCGTTACCGTATTCAATATACCTTCATAGGTTCCCCGCGCAACAAACACCGCAGCATGGCCTTGATAGAGCCCGATATTGTTATACAGCGTCTTACTATTATTTTTCACTTCAATTAATGCTGGCTTATTATCTTCTGTTTCATTTTTAACAGTAATATGCAAAGGAGGGTTCACTTCCCCCCAAAAGGCACTGCAATAAATACGCTTTTCTTTTAAAGAAGCAACATCTTCAATATTAAGATGACGCCACCTTATCATTCTTAATTTTTCAATATAGTTTGGCGAACAAACATCATCATCAATAGCGTTAACATCACCTAACGCAGACAGGGCCTGTTCTGCTAACATTTCAGCCTGAAAGCGTAATTTCTCAGAGCGCAATATCAATTTGCTTTCCTGATGATTAACTAATAATTTATTTAATAAAAATAAAAAAGAAAATGAGATAAAAGCCATCATAAAAATGGTTGTTGTTATTTTTTTAAATCCTGAAAAACGCATCGCAGTCCAATGTCAGTTAATACTCAAAAGAGCATTTAAATCCAGGCCAGCGATAGTAACCAGATGAAATTTTCGTGTCCAGTTCTTTCAAAAACACGCAGTTGAAATTAGCACGTTTTTATAATTCACTTCGGTTAATAAATCAGCTCTGTCTTATTAAGCAATATCGATTAAAAAACCATGGAAGTAACCATTTGATTACATAAAGAAATAACCAACCAGTCACACATTAATGCATTTCATATACATTATTACCGATAATTATTGCACCACCGCAGTCCACCGGCATGCACGCGCCCGAAAGCACGTGCAACAAGATGGCAGAAATTATTTCGCCTCTTTTTTCTTCGCTCGCCCCTTACGCTGGTACGCTTTATTGTCGGCGATATACATCAGATAAGCCGCACGCGTCAGGCCACCGGTTCGCAGCGCAAAGGCATCGTAAGTGGTATCAGGCGGAAAATCGAACTCGGCCAAGACCTGTCCCCAGGCTTCACGATGTTCTGGATTGTGTAGCGTTTTATCGTAGTCAGGGAAACCGCTCCCCGCAAAGCACTCGGCCGACACGCTGCTATAGGCCCCATTGTTCATGTAGCTGCGTCCTGCCCTGAAAACCGTATCCTGGCTGGCTTTATTGATCGAACAAGGCCCCCATGATAGGCGATAGTCGCTTTTCTGTGCGCTGATACTGGGGCCATAGCCCACCGGGAACAGAATGTCTTCTTCCGACAGCATTTTCGATCCCACATACGCATAATTACCGCGCAGAAAAGCGTCATCCATAACGATCCAGCACTTTTCAGACAAGGGCGATGCCACAATCTCCGACAAGGATGGGTTACGCTCAGTCGTGCGGAAAAGATAAGGCCGGACAAACAGCGGCATCGTCATCACATCATTCCAGATGCTGTGTTCAGCAAACAGCTCATCCTTTTGCATCTGACGCAAGTTGCCAATAACCAAAACATAACCATCGGTATGCAAATCTATTTCGACCCGAAAGATATCGCCAGGAACCGTTTTATGCTGCTGGTTTTTCATACCCATCAGCCGTTCCAGCTTGTGCGCATAATCAACCGGTAATCGTTCACGATAAGATTGCAGCCAGTCAACAATCTCTTCTTTGCTGGTCAAATGACGGCATTCTGGCAGCGGTAGCCGGATAGAATTTCGATAATTGCTGGCGTTGATATAGCCGTAGCTTCCCGAGTTCAGCGTTCTGACACCCGCAGAAAACACAATGCCATCGGCCATCACGCTGGAAACGCTGGTATAAGTTAGCTTCTTTTCTTTACCGCGCGCGGTTCTCGGCAGAATGACATCACGGCCGCGCGTGTGAATAATGACGTCTTCTTCCTGATAATTTAGCGCGGTGGCGGTAATACGTTTGCGGATCGTGTCGCCATCAAAGCAGATAAAATAGCCATCGCGTACGGTTACAATATCCCATTCAGACGATAACGGCTCCAGCCCAAAATAAGGGCGTAAGGCTTCCTGCATCCAGCTGTTTATCTGGTCAATCGGTTTCATCTTCAGCGCGGTTCCCAGTGGAATAATCGGTAATGGTGGCGTGGCCGTTCTCGGTAAACGACGAGAATCCGGTGCAATATCGCCTAAAAAAGCCTGCTCCGCAGCTTATCTAATTTGGGCAAGTAAACAAACACTTAACACCCATTTACGCTTCATTTCTCGTTTATCATCTATCATCAGGCTATGCTATCAGCAGTGAGATGGGGATGACGTAGATACCATGCATAAGATTGTTTTTATAGAAGATGATACCGAGGTAGGAAAATTGATCGCGGCCTACCTCGGCAAGCATGACATTGATGTTCAGGTTGAAGCACGAGGCGATCAGGCATTGGCCTTTATTGAACAGCAGCAGCCCGACCTTGTGCTGTTGGACATCATGCTGCCCGGCAAAGACGGCATGACAATCTGCCGGGAATTGCGACCACAGTACAGCGGTCCGATTGTGCTGCTGACGTCGCTGGACAGCGATATGAATCATATTCTGGCGCTGGAAATGGGCGCCGATGATTACATTCTGAAAACCACGCCGCCCGCCGTTTTGCTCGCCCGCCTGCGTCTGCATTTACGCCAGTACGCTACCGCGCCACAGGCTGTGGCGGAAAAAGCTGCACCCGCCGCCTTGCAGGTGCACAAATCCCTGCACTTCGGCCTGCTCTGCATCGATCCGGTCAATCGGGAAGTGACATTAGGGCAAGAGCACATCGTGTTATCCACCGCGGATTTCGATCTGCTCTGGCAATTGGCGACCCACGCCGGCCACATCATGGATCGGGATGCGCTGCTGAAAAACCTGCGCGGCGTCACCTACGATGGTATGGATCGCAGCATTGACGTTGCGATTTCCCGCCTGCGTAAAAAACTGTACGACAATCCGCTGGAGCCGTTCCGCATCAAAACAGTGCGCAACAAAGGCTACCTGTTCGCTCCTAATACCTGGGAGAGCGTCACGCTATGAGAAAGCTGTTCGTCCAGTTTTTTCTATTGCTGTTCGCCTGCTTTGTCGTCATGACGCTACTGGTCGGGCTGGTCTATAAGGTCACGGCCGAACGCGCTGGCCGCCAGTCTATGGATGACCTGATGAAAAGCTCGCTGTATCTCATTCGTAATGAGCTGCGCGCGATTCCACCCCGCGACTGGCATAAAACGATCAACCAGCTGGATTTGAACCTGTCGTTCAAACTGCACATCGAACCGGTGAGTAAATATGCGCTGAGTCCCAAGAATCGCCAGCGTCTGAATCAAGGGGAAATTATCGCACTGGATGACGAATATACGTTTATCCAACGTATCCCTCGCAGCCACTACGTTCTCGCTGTCGGTCCTATTCCCTATCTGTTCTTCCTGCACGAAATGCGGCTGCTGGATTTACTGCTGGTGATGCTGATTGGGTTATCGCTGGCGCTGCCGGTGTTCCTATGGATGCGGCCACACTGGCAGGCCATGCTAAAACTGGAGAATGCCGCCCAGCGCCTGGGAGATGGTCATCTGGAGGAGCGTATTCATTTCGATAGCACCTCCAGCCTGTTTCGGCTTGGCGTCGCTTTCAACCGCATGGCGGATAACCTGAACCAGCTCATCAACAGTAAAAAACAGCTGATTGATAATATTGCACACGAGCTGCGCACGCCGCTGGTCAGGCTGCGTTATCGGTTGGCGATGAGCGACAACCTGACGGAAGACGAGCAGCAGGCGTTAAACCGGGATATTGGTCAACTTGAAGCGCTGATTGACGAGCTGCTGACGTATGCCAGACTCGACCGTCCGCAGGTGACGTTACACCTTGCCAATATTGATATTCCTTCGTGGTTACAGGCAAAAGTTGACGATTTTCGGCTGATCCACCCTGATAAACATATTTCGCTGGATATGCCCCATTTAGCGCAGATTGGCGCACTCGATCTACGCCTGATGGAACGGGTCTTGAATAACCTGATCGGCAACGGATTACGCTTCTGTCATAGCCGATTACACATCAGCCTGACGTCGGACGCCGGGCATATCGCCTGTCTGCAAGTTGAAGATGACGGCCCCGGTATTGCGCCCGAAAGCCGGGAAAGCGTGTTTGAGCCGTTTATTCGTCTGGAAGCGGGTATAGAGAACAGCAGCGGCGGCTGTGGGCTCGGACTGGCCATTGTTCATGCTATCGCCCGAGCTTACGAAGGCAGTATTACTGTGGACGAAAGCCCGCTCGGTGGCGCTCGTTTCCGTTTTTGCTGGCCAGTAAAAACCACGACAGCGCAGGCTGCCATCACCAGTCAGCACTAGCACCGAGACGGCGGAAACCCCGCCGTTTTTCTCCTGTTCCCCTCGTCTTCCTGGCCTGTACATTAGGTTACACGCCGAAACCAATCACTCACTGAAGCCGCTCTCTGTTTCTCCTATTCTCTCTTCACCGGCCCAACCGAGGGCTACGAAACGTGAATGAGATAACGAGGAAATGATGATGAATAAAGTATTAGTTATGATCGCAGGTGCGGCACTGGGTCTGTCCTCTGTAGCGTTTGCCGCGGACACCGTAACCAGCGCACCAGCTCAGCCTACGGCGACCACTTCTGCTCCGGCTAAAGCCGTTCACCATAAAAAACAGGTGAAAAAAGCTAAACCTGCCGCTGAACAAAAAGCGCAGGCTGCTAAGAAGCACGTGAAGAAAGCTAAGCCAGCCCCAGCTCAGAAAGCGCAGGCTGCCAAGAAACACGTGAAGAAAGCTAAACCAGCCCCTGCTCAGAAAGCACAGGCTGCCAAGAAGCACGTGAAGAAAGCTAAACCAGCTCCTGCTCAGAAAGCACAGGCTGCCAAGAAGCACGTGAAGAAAGCTAAACCAGCTCCTGCTCAGAAAGCACAGGCTGCCAAGAAGCACGTGAAGAAAGCGAAAACTGCAAAACCAGCGACCACCACGCCAGCAGCGTAATCGGTCAGCACCCGCTCCTTCCCACGGGAAGGAGTGACTTTCGGTCAGTCCCGATTTGAATCAAATCGCTAAAGGATGACCACAATAGAGCAACTATCAAACACCCGGTTTACCGGGTGTTTATTTCATCGGGGGACAGGAAAATGATGCGTCGTTACTCATTTGAAATTATGTTATCCCTCGTTCTGCTCTGTGGCATTATCACCCTGAGTTTTTTTCTCTAATCCTCAGTATTCCTCTCTCGCCCGACTATCCCCGTATTTTCAATATCGAAACCATGCACAGAGAAAGCCTCACGTCGCTTTGATAACAAGTCTCATTAACAGTATTATTTCTTGGTATAATTTAATAGTTTTCGTTCCCATCCGACAGGTCAAACCAGATAAAAGACCATCCAAAACGAATAATATCAACATCTTATAAATACATACCTCACCTGCAATGACAAATAACCCAATAACAATTGAATTATCTAAATCTTAAACTACAATTTCGAAATCAATAATAATTAACATTAGATCTCAACTTAAGTTTATTATTAAAAATAAAGCACACTAACTACAAGGTTTAATTCCCTAAGATATCATGACATAAAAAACAACGCCGCATTGCGGTATTGCCTGTCATTTCATGGTACTAATGAAACATTACCCATATAGCCATTTAAACTAATGAGGCCTTTATTGATAAAAAGACAATAATATATTTAGTCGAATATGGATTGACTTTAAAAACCGCACAATTAATCACATACCTTTAAGGAACTGACATTCATCATAAGACGAAATGGACGCGTTATAACTCCATCATGTACAGGTTTTAAATGAAAGAATTAAATACATCTATTTTTCGCATCACAAAAATACTTTCCCCACACAGCAATATCGCAACCCCAACCAAGGTTATTAAAGGGAAACGGCTCTATTTCTTTTATCCATCAGGGGAGCAAGTTATTTACTTCCTGGATGAAGGAACATTCTTAATGAAGCAATCCATCGATGATAAGGTTATTTCTGTTATCTTATCACCTGCTATCATTGGCTGGTCCATGGTGACACTTGATGGTGGCGAACTCTATCTGGAAAGGGTCGATTATGGGAAAATTCGTAGTATTCCTTTCAATACCGCCATGCGCATCATTACGGCTTATGAACGTTTCGATGATGTCTTAACGATCGTCAACACCGGCTTTCATGCACTGATCGATCACTGTATTGGGAATCATGGCGATTCACTTTCTATCGTGCATAAAATGCTACGTTCGCTGAATCAGCTTCCCCCCGATGTCAAACTCCGCTTTTCTGCGCTGTCCTATATTTATCAACGGACATCACTATCAAAAAGCACGATAAAACGGGGGCTGAAACAACTGCAACAACAAGGTTTACTCACGTTGGAACGCGGTAAATTACGCCACCTCACAGAATATAATTAAATAATCACTTATTACGACGGGTCGCCTGACCCGTCACGTCTCTTCAATACCGTCTTCCAACGTTTACTGATAGGTTAAGGTAAATGTTGCATCCGCATTTGCAGAACCGACCGTGACGGGCGTACCAATCGCCACATACTGCCCATAAAACACTAGCGGCACGCGCGCAGCGTTTGCCGACAGCGCATAAACGGGTGTCGGTTGACCAAGCGCCAACCGCCGGCGTTCGCTATCCAGTATCGCCACAGCAACATTAGTCGCACTGCTACTGGCGTTAAGCGCAAGCAGCGTACTATCCCCCGCTGGCGCGCTGCCATAAAACGTGATCTCGACGCCAGATGCCGCGACGCCGCAGTTCTCCAGTACAATCTCGAAACGTGTAGGATTGGGGTTTTGCGATCCTACCGCAAACTGCTTACTTGGCCAGGTACCGAGGTCAACCGTTTGTTCCTGCGTCCCTGTGCTGACGCTACAGCTGTTCGCCAGCAGCGTCGCAGTAAGCCGCATATTGGTCAGCCCGAGATCGGCACGGACTGGATGCACGGCACACGTTATAAAGAACAGAGAAACCCAGCCGAAACGCGCGGCCCATGTTACTCGCGTACGCACCGCGCCAGTCATCACACCCTGAGATCGGTTCATCGATTCCCCCTTTTAGTAAAAACCGACTAGTAAAAATCGACGCGCAGATAGGCATTTGCTGTCGCGACGCCTTCCTGAGGCTTAGTTCCCGTCACGCTGACCGGATACGCAGTAATCGCCACATTAGCACTTGCAGCCTCATCCAGCGTAAAAGGAATCACGCTCGCAATATCATTGGGCGTCAATGGATTACTTCCACTGTCTGTGACAATAAAGCCGACATCAGGATTATCAGAAACCACCATATTGCCAGACGATTTATCAGCCTGAAGACGCATCGACATACTCGCCTGCGCATCGATACCGTTGCAGGCGATACCAATCGTCCGCGTCACCGGTGGAACCCCCTCCGGTTTTTCACCCGCCGTTTTAAACAGCCCTGATGAAATTCCGCCAAAATCAATGCTGATGATCTGACCCGCATTCAAAACACAACTTTGAGGAACCGTGATCGAACCGCTCATATAGCCAACCACCAGCGGCGACCCCACACTTTGCCCATTTCCCCCCTGATTGCCATAAAGGTAAAAAATGGGTGTCATCGGGATATTAGAAACCCCGACAAACTTGCGCTTGATACGGAAATTGACCTGAACCCGACTGCCCGTTGTCGCATTCCCACCGCACAGTCCCGCACAGTTGTTGTTTACATCGGTAAACGGCACATTATGAAAAGTGCCACCCGAGGTTCGGTTATAAACAAAAATACGCGATGCCACCTGGAGATAATCATTACCGGTAATATCAAACCAGTTCACGCCACTTTCCGTTGACGCTAAAACCAACGATGGACCGGACTGGGCGGAATAGTAGACCGTATCCCGGTTATTACATGGGCCACTTATCGCGTAGGAACCGGCATCGGTTTTTTCATTCCACCCCGTAACATACCCGACATTGTTCTGACTGGAAGCCAGCGCGTAAGTGTAGTCATACATTAAAGGTGAACCGCTTGAGGTCGTGCATTGTATCGCACTGGCCTGGCTGGCAATCCCCAGCAAACCCGCCACGCTAACGCCGCGCCACCACATAGCGCTTCGCGCTGCGCCACTGCTATTTTTCATTAATAATTTCATTGACATACCGCCTTCGCATAAGATACCGGTTGGTTTTCACTGCCGTCTGGAAGAGCGTAGCGAAGCGTGCATTGCTGCTGTGAACCACTTCCCCATGCAACCTTCAGCTCGCCTTCAGGGGTTAGCCCAGACAGAAAGACCTGCCCATCATCACCAACAATACCGGTGCTATCGCTGTCTACACGGGAGACAAGCGCACCAAAAGGAATCGGTCGGCCATTACGCTGCTGTAGCGAAATTAGCGCCCGCCCGCCTTGATAGGCGGTAAAGCTGGCACGAACCATCGCCCCTCGCGTCGGGACAAGGTTGGCGACAGTATTGTTGATCTCAGTGTTTTGATTTAACGAGTTGACGTCGAGGGCGATGCGGTTATTGCGATAAACGCTGGCGTAAGGAATAACGGCATAGCCACGCCAGTCAGTCTGGATACCGGTGGTATTCTCCACTTTGATACGGCTGGTACCGGGAACTTTGATCAATACATTGGTATCGCCCAACGGCTGACTAAACGTGACTCCATCGGCATGTGCCACCACACCGCCGCTCACCCCATAGTTAAGCTGACGGGTGTTGCGCGTATAGTTGTAGTTGGCGTTACTGTTGCCATAGGTGCCCTGATAGCCAAGCCCCGCGTTCCCACTATTCCCAATGCCGCGATTACCATACCCTTGGGAGACGTTGTAGTTGAGATTGCCATCCGATAGCATCGTGCCACTGAGCCCCACCTGCTGTAACGTGCGTCCCTGATTGTCCGACGTCATGTTGTAGGTGCCGTAAGCCATATTCTGTGAACGCCGCAGGTTAATTCCTTCACGATGTCCACTGAGCCACTGACTCAGTGGAACAGAGAGGTTAAAAGCAAATAGCTGGTTCCGTTCTTCCAGCCCTTGATTTTTGTTATAGCTGTAACTCAGGTTATAGCTCACACCGCGGTACACATTGCTGTAGCCGATTTGCAGCAGATCGTTCGTCCCCTCGGTATGCCAATAATCCTGCCGGCTTCCCGTTAAAAATAACGCCCCCATTCCCTTCCCTAATTGCTGGGTGATATTCATCTGCATCCTGCTTTTTTTCGCGTTATTCAGGTTGTAGTAATCGCGTACCACAGGTTGAACATCAGTAAAGTCGACCGTATAACCACTCATGTTTTTATAGCTGGCTTCATCCAGCGTAAAAAAACCTTTGGTTGAATAGCGATAACCCAGGATCTGAAAATTCGTCCCCAGATCATTCAGCGATTTGGCATACAGGAAACGCAGTGACTGCCCTTTATGATCGCTACCATCTGACAACGTGCTATAAGCCTGCGTGAGATCGGCTGAAAATGCGCCCCAGTCACCGAGGTTCTTCCCCGAACCTAACGTCAGCGCCTGATAATCTTCAGCCAGCTGTGTGCCGCCATACAACGTCACCCCGGCCGAACGCCCCCAAATCAGCGTGCCTTGACCAAATAAGGGCTGCTCCTGTTGCGGATTGTTGCTACGGTACTTACCAACCATCGCGGAATATTTCATCCGGTTCTCACGCTGGAGCAGCGGCACAGCGGAGTACGGCACGACAAAGCTGTTCGTCGAGTTATCGCTCTCAGTGATGGTTACCTGTAAATCGCCGCTGGATGACGTTGGGTAAAGGTCGGTAATTTCAAACGCACCAGGCGCAACATAAGCCTGATAAATCACATAGCTATTCTGTCGGATGGTGACGCGGGCGTTGCTTTTGGCAATCCCCCTGATCGTTGGTGCAAACCCTCTCAGGCTGTCCGGCAGCATCGCGTCATCGGACGCAATCTGCACGCCACGAAATCCCAAACTATCGAAAACCTCGCCTACTGTATTGCTGTCGCCGAGAGTCAATTCACTGCGCCAGGGAATAATGGCTCGCTGTAAATAGGTGCTGACGTGCTGGAATTCGTTATAGCGCTGGTTTGCATAGCGGGAATAACGCCAGGTAGAGTAATCACGCAGTCGCCAGCCGTTCCAGTTCACTCCGCTATCAAGATTGAGAAAATAGCTGTCGCTGCGAGCATCGCCGTGAGTATTACTGCCCGTGAACTGGTAATTAAATAGCGCTGACGTGATGCCCTCATCCCACTCTTCCGGCGAAATGTATCCCCGTCCGGCATTTTTCAGCGCGATTTGCGGCAAGCTGATGTTCAATCTCTGGAGTTCAAAGTCAAAGCGCACGCTGGCATCAGGAATCGCCTGAGGCACGTTGATGCACGCGGAAGCGGGTTCATCACGTAAGGAAGAAAACGATTGCAGATTGACATTAAGCTGTTCCAGCAGCGCTATCGTCAGGCAAGGCTCAAGACCCGTATCGTCACTGGACGGTTTATCGGATGGCGTGCGTAGTTGAAACGCAATATCACGAGAAACCGCATAGTCTGCATTAACATAAATCTCTACCCGATAGGTGCCCGGCGGTTGCCCTTCACCTTTATCAAAGCGAGAGAGATCGGCAATAGCTGAAGGATCGTCCGATAAAAATGTCGGATTAAAGAAAGTTTCAGCATCGCCAGCGAGTGGGAATGCCATATACAGCATCACGGCCGGGCACCAGCGCAGGCATGGACGGACTGCGCGATAAGGGGCGGCGGAACGCTGCGGTTTCGTCGGTTCTGAACGCATACAAAATTCCTCATCTATGATAGTGAAAAGCGCAGGCAATCGCTGTAATGCAGCTTGACGCCAGCCTGTACCTCACCGTTTCATAGCCCTTTACCTGTGACGCGCGGCGTCATGGCTCCGTAATCGTTAATGGTCTGGAAGCTCACTGCACCTGATGCTCGCCCAGACAGCGTCAGTGATGTCGAACCTTTTGGCGGCACCATCGTGTTGGGAAGTTTCTGGCTACCAGACTGGAGGTTGACCAGCGTAATAAAATAGGGAGAGGGGTTAGTGATCGTGAGCGCCGAGCCTGACTGCTGGAAGCGCAGCGTCGCGGGTGCGCTATCGGCCCCCGTTGGAAGATTCGCGGGTCTAACAAAAAGTTTAATGCGGGATAACACCGCCAATTGCAGCGCGTTCTTCTCCTCCAGCGATCGTTTCTCAACCGCCGGAATCGCTTTGACATTGACCCAATAAACGGATTCGCGATCGGTAGGCAAAGGTGTGCCAACATGCATCAGTCGCAATGTGTTCTCACCTTTGGGTTTCACCACAAAAAGCGGAGGTGTCGCCAGAAAATCTTTGGTTTTATTCCCGTCTTTATCTTCTACCCAGGATTGAATCAAAAAGCGGTTATTTTCATCACTGTTAATAATCGAAAGTGAAGCCTGATTGGCCTCTGCGGGATAGATCACCCGCGTAGCGCCCAGCGCAATCCCCCCTGCCTGTGCCTGATGAACAATCAATAAAGCAAAAAGTACCAGACCAAAGGTGAAAGATTGAAATAAGAGAGATGAGTTCTGCACACGCAACCTCACAATAAAGTGTTGTTGAATTGGATCTAAAGACACAGCGAAAGCCAGTCCCTGGCTTTATTTCCTCCCTAAGGCATCTTTATTGATAATCGATGGTGAACGTGGCATCGGCATCTGCCGCGCCCGGCGTCGTGGTTGCCTGCGTCGCTTTATAGCGGGCATTAAACGCCAGTACGTTGCTGCCATCGTTCAGCGTTTGTGGGGCTGAATAAACAGCGCCATTTGGCGTCAGAACCGCCCCAGTACGATCGGAGATTTCAATACCCACGCCGCCTGCCGCACCGGATGCTCCGCCACCAATGTTACTGACGGCCAAAACGGTGTTGTCATTCGAATCAGCCGTACCGGTAAAGGCAACAGCTGCCGTAGTAGAAACACTGGAATCACAATCTTCGAGGTTGATGGTAAACGGCACTTTGCCAGAGTAGGTTCCCACACCCGTAAAGCGCGCGGTACGGTATTGGCCCAGATTCACAATCTGATCGGCCGTATTGGTACTGACCGCACAAGCAGCGTTAACGATCTCACCTTTAAAATGAACCGTTCCACCCGCAACGGTGGCCGCAAAAACGGTCACACTGGATGACAATAATGAGGCGCCAATCAAGGTATTGAGTAGAGATTTATGCATAACTTATATTTCCTGATAACAGATAAAAGTTAACGATCGCATTAACAAAACAATCGTGGCTCTGTCGCTAAAGCGACATCTCGATCTTTTTCCTCAGTGCATCAGTCAGGGTCTCTTCTGACGTCCTTAGACGCAGAAAAATGCTTGGGCACGTTCCGTCGCGATGCGTTAATAAATATTTTTCATGATTGTTAATTTGTAAAAGTTGGTTGCTGCTTGATAGAAAAAGTAAAAATCCAGAATTAAAAACCAACAAAACAAAAAATATTGAAATTTAAAATCAAAAAATAAAAACAACCAGGGATATACGTTTGTTTTTTATTCAGCAGTGAATCCTCGCATAAAAAATACGAGCGCATGAAATGGGCCAAATGAGCCCGTATGTTTATTTTTTATGATGTTTCATGGTTGATTTCACAACGTAAAGCGAACCACTGCGATAAAAACGCGAGTGCGTCATCGAGAGATAGGAAATAAAAAAGCGGATCACACAGGAGAAAGAAAAAACGATGGTATTGGGGTAAGTAGCTAATGGAGAAACAATAGACATTGCGATGAAATACCCAATCAAACGGGGCAAAAGCGCGTAACCTTAGAGTGATGTAATTAACTGATTTAAAAAATGATTATTCACACTGGATGAACATCACTCAACAAAGGTTTAGGTGTAATAAAGTTTTATCATTTGATGCCGTTTATACCATTACACACCAGGCAATACCGAGAACACCATAATGAAAAAAATCCTGCAAAAAACAGCCATCTTGCTCTGCATTATGGCTGCAACACCGTATACCTTCGCCTCATCCTCTTCGTCGACAGGCATCATTCGCTTTGTAGGTGCCATCGTCGAGCCCGTTTGCGATATTACGACACAGTCAAGCAATGTGACTGTCAGTTGCGAACGGCAAGGAAGAGTACAAACGCTACAAATGAAAAACAGCTCACACTATGCGGCTTTACCACAAAACATCGGTTCTGTGAGCGCGAAAACCTTGAGTTCAAATGTACGTATCGTGACCGTCAGCTACGAATAAGGCTGATGGCGCTGCGAGATGTCATTTACTGATGCGAAAACGCTACGCCACGTAAAACTGCGGCGTAGCGTTTAACATATGGGGACATGGTGAAACAGCCACAGAACGGTTTATCGTAAATAATCGAGTATCTTAGAAAACCATTTTGACGATTGATAATCCCCTCAGTCACAGCGCCGTGATGTCATGCGCCACCTTTTACACTCAATAACATTTTAATTTTCAGTCTCTCACCAACAAATACATCTATAGTTAATCCAACGCGCTATATTTAGCGCCTCAAGATGACTTTTATCATAAGGTTTATTCACTGCATGCGCATATCAGCCTGGTTGTTATGTTCATTATCATTTATTGCCCCGCTAAGTTGGGCTGAATCCTCACCAACAGATACCGATGCACAGAAGCAGCAACAAATCTTATTTTTCAACCACGATGATCGGGATATTGTTCCTGATACGGCTGTCTGGCCGTGGCAGGCTATTGGGCAGTTGGAAACCGCCAGCGGTAACCTCTGTACGGCGACACTGATTTCCCCCCATCTGGCGCTGACGGCGGGGCATTGCGTGGTCACGCCACCGAAAGGCGAGATCGATAAACCTGTCGCGCTGCGTTTTCTGGCGACAGAAAATGGCTGGCGTTACGAAACGACGGAAATTGAGGCGCTGGCGAATAAAACGCTCGCTAGGAAATTGAAAGCCGACGGCGAAGGATGGATCGTACCGCCTTCAGCCGCACCGCTGGATTATGCCCTGATTCGGCTAAAGCAAACGCCGCCGGGGATTCGCCCGCTCCCGCTCTGGCAAGGCAGCCGTCAGGAATTGATGCAGGCGTTGAAGGATAACGGTCAGCGCGTCACGCAGGCCGGCTACCCGGAAGATCATCAGGAGACGCTTTACCGCCATCAAAACTGTGTGATCACCGGCTGGGTTCATACCGCCGTGATGGCACACCAGTGCGATACGCTGCCCGGCGATAGCGGTTCCCCTCTGATGCTGAATTCAGCGGCAGGCTGGGTGCTCATGGGCATTCAAAGCTCTGCGCCCGATGCCAGTGAACGCGAGCGAGCCGATAATCGTGCCGTTTCCGTTACCGCGATTCGTCAGCAGTTAGAAACATTGGCAAAACAACGCTAACCCCCCTCGCAGATGCGCCACCGCCAGGCAGAAACCGTTATTTCGGGGTTGCCTGGCGTCAGCGGCTTCCCGTCAGCGTCATGGTATAAAGAAATATCTGTTCTATTCTTATCAGAGATATAGGTTAATCATCCATATTGTTACTGTAACAATGGAGTAAACATTATCAGGATGTTATTTTTATCTTATGGAACATGCCATTTTTTATAATTAGATTCCCATTTATTCGCAGAGCATTTTCTCAGCCAAACCGTTTATCTCCGCCCGCAAGTGATGGGAAAATATCATAAATTCATATCGTACGTTGAAAACCGAAAACATGATTTAAGACAAAAAATCGCCGAAATCTTAACGGAAAGATAAAGGTGGTATAATAAGTTACCTCAATTTTTAGCCTCTATGTTATTGTGTCGCCGTTAAATTAAATTGATGTCGTCGCGATTATTATTGCGGAAAGGAAGAGTCTACATGTTAAAACATTTGAGTCATGACGAAAAAAAACGCATGCAGACTCTCGACGAATTAAAAAAAACCGATAGTTCTCAAGACGATATTCTTCACAAACTCACGAAACTGGCCTGCCAACTGCTTGAAGCCCCAACGGCACTCGTGACGCTAACCGGCACTAAATCTCTGCACGTTAAAGCAAAAACCCATTTCCCATTGGATGATATGGATAAAATCGGTTCATTCGACCATTTTACCGTACAAACGGGTCAAGCCTTTATCTGCCCCGATGCCATGCATGACGAGCGTTTTAACGACAGTCCTTACGTAACCGGCAAACCGTTTATCCGCTTTTATGCTGGCGTTCCGCTTAAAACCAAAGAAGGCTATTCCATTGGGACGTTCTGCGTTATTGATTATGTTCCGCGCACTTTCAGTAAAATCCAACTGCGGTTACTGCACGATTTAGCCGCCATTGCGATGGTATTAATGGAATACCGCAATGCGATTGGGCTGATTGATGCCGTGACCCTGTTGCCCAACCGCCAGCGCCTGATTGACGACATCAGCCACATTACCGACATCCACGAGCGCTACCTGCTTATTCTGATTGATACCATCGACATCTCTTACGCCTATGAAATGGGATGTGCGCTGGGGATGCCCACCGTAGAAGGTCTGCTAAAAGATATCGGCATCTTCCTGCGTCTCAGTTTGAGTTCGCCAGATAATATTTACTGCGCCGCCGTAGGACGCTTCGCCCTGCTGGTGAAGGCGGAAAATAAGGAACAGGTTTTGGCGGAGCTCGACGCCTGTGCCGAACGGATTCATGAAAGCATCACCAGCCATATACCACTCAAGCTGGAGTTTTTCGTTGGCTATACCGAATTCCAGATTCCGGCCAACGATCCTCAGCGAATCCTGCGTGAATCCATGAGCGCGCTGCGCGCCGCTATCACCAAAAATATTCGCCAGTTCGCCTACAACCGCGAGGCCGATAAGGCACAGCAGATCGCCTTTACCTTGCTCAATGAACTAGCCGATGTGTTGCAGAACAACAAGCCGGGTCTCTATCTGGTTTACCAGCCGAAACTAAGCATCAAGACGAATACCGTTATCGGTGCCGAAGCGCTGATTCGCTGGCGTCATCCCGATCTGGGCGAGATTTATCCTGACCAGTTTATCCCGCTCGCGGAAGGCACCACGCTGATGCGTCCGTTAACGGACTGGGTTACCCGGGAAGCAGCATGCCAGGTGAAACAGTGGCGCCAGGAGGGGCTAAACTTCCCGGTGTCGATTAACGTTTCTGCCAGAAACTTCTCCGAGAATGACTTTATCCCACGCCTCATCACCATTCTGGAGAACCACGGCCTTACCCCTCAGGACATTGACATCGAATGTGTCGAGACGCAGAAAATCATCGAAAGCACTGAAACGCTCGCTACCATTCAAACGCTGCAACAGCTCGGATTCACTATCGCTCTTGATGATTTTGGCACGGGATATAGCAACCTAAGCTATCTGCGCAATATCCCTTCTACGGTGATAAAGCTGGATAAGTCGCTGATTAAAGATATCAAAACTGACCATAAAAGCCGTGTCATTGTGGAATCGATTATCAGCATGCTGCACAAACTGAACTATGTTGTGCTGGCGGAAGGCGTGGAAAACAAAGAAACACTCGACTATTTGGCCTGCTTTGGATGTGATGAAGTACAGGGCTACTATTTTTCCCGGCCTATTCCTCCAGCGGCATTCACCGCCTGGTTAACGGCGCACGCGTCACAAACGCCGACATAACATCCCCGTCGGGCGGGCTATTCAACAAACGGTAGGAGAACGCGCATGACGCTTCTTACGTCGCAGGATGAGCTCGCTATCAGAAATGCCATGGCTCTGCTGGAAGCCCCCTCTTTTGCAATACAGGCGGCGAATCTGGTTGGAAAACCGATTGAATGGAGCCTATCGAAGTTACCCGCCATGGTGAAAAACAAAATACAGGATGTGGTTCACACGGCGCTGTACAAAGCGGTAGACGCCGCGCTCTATACGCTGGACGATGCTCCCGCTCGTGTGGCATCGCCCAAGACACATAAGCTGGCCGTCGCCGCGTCCGGCGCAGTCAGCGGTTTCTTTGGCGCGGCCGGTCTGCTGGTCGAACTGCCTATCAGCACTACGATCATGATGCGTTCCGTGGCTGATATTGCCCGCAGTGAAGGTTTCTCCCTCGCCGATCTTTCCGTCAAAGCCGCCTGTGTGGAGGTTTTCGCACTCGGTGGGACACAAGAAAGCGACGACGCTGCCGATTCCGCCTATTACACCTCACGCGCCGTTCTGGCTGATATCACCAGACATACCACACGTGAATTAATCGGCATCGCTGGCAAGAAAAGCGCAGGAAAAGCCTCTGCCCGAATGAGTACCTCGCAGGCAGGAAAAACGTTAGCAAAGCTGATTGACGCCGTCGCCACCAGACTGGGGGTGACCATGACGGAAAAAATGGCCGCGCAGATTGTTCCGGTAATTGGTGCCGCCAGCGGTGCTGCCATTAATACACTGTTTATTCACCACTACCAAAACATGGCGAAAGGCCATTTCATTATAAAACGTCTGGAGCAGACCTATGGTGAAGAGGCGATCAGGTCGGCTTACCTTGAGCTTAAAAACAGCCATCGCCGACCTGATGTGATAACAAAAAGTTAGCCTTCAACCTGCTCCATCGCCTGCAATACGCGCTTATCGGAAATAGGGAACGGCGTCCCTAGCTGCTGGGCAAAGTAGCTGACGCGCAGCTCCTCAAGCATCCAGCGCACCGCTTTCACGTCGTCGTCATCACGTCGCTCCGCAGGCAGCTTGTTCCACCACTGCTGCCACGCCTGTTGAACCTGCTCCACCTTCAACATCTGTGCCCGATCGCGGTGGACATCCTGTGCCAGCTTCTCCAGACGTCGCTCTATCGCTTGCAGATAACGCAGCACGTCCGGCAGGCGCTGCCAGCCGTTTTCGGTCACAAAGCCACGGAATACCAGACCGTTCATCTGACTCTTGATATCGCTTAACGCCAGCGCCATCGCCATGTCTACGCGCCCTTTCAGGCGCTTGTTAATGGTGAAAACGGCCGTCAGGATTTGCTCAACCTGTTTGGCGATATCCACTACCGTCTCGTTCAACTCCGCGCGCACTTTTTCATGCAGTTGCTGGAAGGCTTCCTCCTGCCAGACCGGACCGCCGGCTGATTCAATCAGCTTATCCACCGCGCAGGCGATACAGTCATCGATGAGATCCAGCACTTTGCCATACGGGTTGAAATAGAGACCGAGTTTCGCCTTGTTCGGCAGTTTGTCATGCAGATATTTGATCGGTGACGGAATATTCAACAGTAACAGGCGGCGAAGCCCCTGCCGCATCACCTGCTGTTGCTGGTGCGGCGTATCGAACAGACGAATCGCCACGCTATCCTTTTCATCCACCAACGCCGGATAGGCTTTAACCGAGTAGCCGCCCCGTTTCTGCTCATAGCAGTCCGGCAGCGAACCAAAGCTCCAGAGGTGCAAACCGCGCTGCTCCAGCCCGTCATCCGCCACGGATGACAGCGTTTGCTGCACTTTATCTTTGAGCTGATCTTTCAGCGCGTTCAGGTCTTTGCCTTCCCGCTGCGTCCGGTTCTTCTCATCGATGACGCGGAACGTGATTTTCAGATGATCGGGCACCTGATCCCACTGCCACGCTTCGCGCGGTACCGTCACGCCCGTCATCAGCCGTAGCTCACGCTCCAGCGCATCCAATAGCCCTTTCTCTAATGGCGTGGTACGCGCCAGAAACGCCTCGGCATAGTTTGGGGCAGGAACAAAGTTACGGCGTAACGGTTTGGGCAAGGATTTAATCAGCGCAATTGTCAGTTCGCGGCGCACGCCGGGAATCTGCCACTCGAAGCCCTCTTCACGCACCTGATTGAGAATGGGCAGCGGAATATGCACCGTCACGCCATCCGCATCCGCGCCCGGCTCAAACTGATAGGACAGCCGTAATTTCAAGCTACCCTGATGCCAGAAGTTCGGATAATCCAGCGCGCTGACCTTCTCCGCACCGTCTTTAATCAACATGCTCTTTTCAAAATTAAGCAGGTCGGCATTATCCCGGCTGGCGGCTTTCCACCACTTGTCAAAGTGGCGTGACGAGATGATATCGTGCGGCAAGCGCTGATCGTAGAAAGCAAACAGCGTCTCGTCATCCACCAAAATGTCGCGGCGGCGCGATTTATGCTCTAAATCTTCGACCTCCGCCAGCAGCTTGAGGTTGGCGCGGAAAAAGGCGTGATGCGTTTGCCAGTCGCCTTCCACCAGCGCATGGCGGATAAACATCTCACGCGCCAGCGTCGGATCGATTTGGCTGTAGTTCACCTTGCGTGCCGCAACAATCGGCAGCCCGAAGAGCGTCACCTTCTCCTGCGCCATCACCGTGCCCTGCGCTTTCTCCCAGTGAGGTTCGCTGTAGCTCCGCTTAATCAGATGCTGAGCCAGCGGTTCGATCCACTCGGGTTCAATACGCGCGGCAATACGTCCCCACAGGCGGCTGGTTTCCACCAGTTCAGCCACCATCGTCCACTTAGGCGGCTTTTTGAATAGCCCAGAACCAGGGAAAATCGCAAACCGGGCGTTACGCGCGCCGCTGAACTCCTGTTTTTCAATATCTTTCTGCCCGATATGCGACAGCAAGCCGGTGAGCAGCGCGCAGTGGATACTCAGGTAATCGGCTGGTTCACTGTTGACCGGTAGCCCCAGCTCCTTCACCACCTGACGCAGCTGCGTGTAGATATCCTGCCATTCGCGAACGCGCAGATAGTTAAGGAAATCCGTGCGGCACTGGCGACGGAACTGGCTGGATGACAGCGCCTTTTGCTGGTCACGCAGGTAGTCCCACAGATTGACGAAAGCCAGAAAATCGGAGTCTTTATCAGCAAAACGACGGTGTTTCTCATCCGACGCCTGCTTCTTATCCAGCGGCCTTTCACGTGGATCCTGAATCGATAACGCGGCGGTGATGATCATCACTTCACGCACACAGCCGGTTTTACGCGCTTCCAGCACCATTCGCGCCAAGCGTGGATCGATAGGCAATTGCGCCAGCTGTTGCCCCTGCGGCGTCAGGCGGTAATGCCCATTTTCCGCCAGATTAATCGCGCCTAATTCCTCCAGCAACCGCACGCCGTCTTGAATATTGCGCTTATCCGGCGCTTCAACAAACGGGAACGCAGCGATATCGCCGAGCCCCAGCGACGTCATTTGCAGAATGACGGAAGCCAGATTGGTACGCAGAATTTCGGGATCGGTAAACTCGGGCCGCGACAGGAAATCCTGCTCGGAATAGAGACGAATACACACCCCGGCGGCGACACGGCCACAGCGCCCTTTACGCTGATTCGCCGACGCCTGCGAAATCGGTTCAATCGGCAGGCGCTGTACTTTGGTGCGGAAGCTGTAGCGGCTGATGCGCGCGGTGCCGGGATCGATCACATAACGAATCCCCGGCACAGTGAGCGAGGTTTCCGCCACGTTGGTCGCCAGCACGATGCGGCGGCCATGATGTGACTGAAAGACGCGGTTCTGTTCCTGATTCGACAGGCGCGCGTACAGCGGGAGGATTTCGGTATGCGGCAAGTCAAGACGGGTCAGCGCCTCTGCCGTATCGCGAATTTCACGTTCGCCGCTCATGAAGACCAGAATATCCCCCGGCCCTTCGCGCGTCAGCTCGTCTACCGCATCAAAAATCGCCTGTAGCTGATCGCGTTCGCTGTCGTCGGCGTCTTCCACCACAGGACGATAGCGCACATCTACCGGATACGTCCGCCCGGACACTTCGATGATTGGTGCGTTATTAAAGTGGTGAGAGAAACGCTGCGGGTCGATAGTAGCGGATGTAATAATCACTTTTAAATCAGGGCGTTTTGGCAACAGCTGACGCAAATAGCCCATAATGAAATCGATATTCAGGCTGCGCTCGTGCGCTTCATCGATAATCAGCGTGTCGTACTGCATCAACAGGCGATCCTGCTGAATTTCCGCCAGCAAAATACCGTCCGTCATCAGTTTGACCAGCGTATTGTCACTCACCTGATCGTTAAAACGAACTTTATAGCCGACGCTGCCCCCCAGCGGCGTTTCCAACTCGGCGGCAATACGGTCGGCGACGGTTCTGGCAGCCAAACGACGCGGCTGCGTATGGCCAATCAGGCCGTGCACGCCACGCCCCAGTTCGAGACAGATTTTCGGCAACTGCGTGGTCTTCCCCGACCCCGTTTCGCCCGCGACGATAATCACCTGATGATGACGCAGCGCATCCAGTATTTCGTCTTTTTTCTGGCTAACGGGAAGTTGTTCAGGGTAGCGAATCGCCGGACAGCTTGCCCGCCGGTTCTCGACCTTCTGGCGAGCCGCGACAATTTCCCCCTCAATTTCCTGAGCGATTGCAGCCTGAGCCTGCGGGCTGCTGACTTTCTCTGCGCCCTGCAAACGGCGGCGCAGACGTTGCCGATCGCGAAGCATTAGCTCACTTAACTGCGTAGATAATGCACTGAGAGGTGATTTCACGTTGCTCTTCCTTAATTGTTTCTCTAATTCTTTTCTCTGCCGGGACAATGCTCGTCCCGAATCTGGCTCGATTGAGCCTAACCTGATTCCAAGGCACGGCATGTTTAAACGATGAAAATGATTAAGCCGTGGGGATTTTTAAGACGTGGATAGTAGCACATTGTCATAGGCGGCTCTAATCGCCCCGCGCAGTCTTATTCAAACGTCGTCTTATTCAAGAAAATCGAATAAAGACCTCGAATATTTGCACTTTTCACTTTCCAGAGCACCGCATAAGATGTGACGCATCAAAGGGCGTTATGTTGTCGCCCACTTCAATCACTAAAGGAATTGGCAATGAGCAAAGTATTGGTTCTGAAATCAAGCATTCTGGCAGGTTATTCTCAGTCAAACCAACTGGCCGACCACTTCACCACCGAGTGGCAGTCTGCACATCCAAACGACAGCATCACCGTACGCGACCTGGCCGCTCAACCGATTCCGGTTCTTGATGGCGAATTAGTCGGCGCGCTGCGTCCTTCCGATGCGACGTTGACCCCGCGCCAGCAGGAAGCCCTGAAACTGTCCGACGATCTGATCGCAGAGCTGCAAGCGCATGACATTATCGTGATTGCCGCACCAATGTATAACTTCAACATTCCTACCCAGTTGAAGAACTACTTCGACCTGGTTGCCCGCGCTGGCGTAACGTTCCGCTACACCGAACAAGGCCCGGAAGGTCTGGTGAAAGGTAAACGCGCTATCGTATTAACCAGCCGTGGCGGCATCCATAAAGGTACACCAACCGATCTGCTGGAACCGTACCTGCGCGTATTCCTGGGCTTCCTCGGCCTGACCGACCTTGAATTCGTGTTCGCTGAAGGCTACGGCTACGGCCCAGATGTGGCGCAGAAAGCCACCGACGCGGCGAAAACCCAGCTGTCTCAACTGGTCACCGCATAACGAATCCTTGTTCGTACGAATAAGTGTTACCGACCTTGCCATTGGTTTACTTGGCTTAATTATTGCGCGCCTTCCGGCGCGCTTTTCTTTATCTCATCACCGGCCGCATTGTCCGATTTTTCGAGCAGTTGCGTCGCTTCTTTGTCCGCCTTGATGTGAATTTCATGCTCGATCTTCACGTTCATATTAATGGTAATGGGCTCTTTGGGCGCAGCCACCTCGATACGCGGCACGCATCCCGTCAGGAAAACGACCGTGCAATATGCCGCCAGCAATATCTCGCTCTTGTTCATTGTTCTGCCTTGAATTTATTCATTTGCCTGCTGTTCCAGCGTATCCCGCAAGTTATCGCCAAAACGTAAGCTGCGCCATAGCTGGAAGATATTCTCCTGATGGCGATAGTTAAGAATAACCTGCCGGTTCGCACTGAGCTGAGGATTTTTCCCCTGCACCTGCGAGGTCAATGTCAGTTCGCCCTGATTATTCAGGTCAAGCGTGGCATAGGAACGTCCGATCTCCAGATAGCGCAACCAGCCAATCGCCGCGCCGCCCGCCAGATTTTTACTCGCTAGCTCATCAGCCAGTTGGTTATCCAGCCGCAGCGTCAGGAAGCCATCATTGGTAATTCGCCCGCCTTCAATCAACATGGTCGGGTGATTAAAATTCAACGGAAGCGTGCCGCTCACGCGCCCGGACAGCGCGAACTGTTTTTGCTTCAATACCGTCAGCAGCTCGCTGAGATCCACGCTCTTAACGGTGAACAGCGCAGGTTCCCGCTGCGGCCAGCGCAGCGTCGACAGGCCGATATGCCCATCCAATACGTCCATATCAGCCTGTGACATAACCAACGGTCGCCGCTCGCTGTACGGATAAAATCCTTGTAGATCGACGCGAATATTACTCATCCGAAACAGGTTATCCAGCACGTCAATTCGCAACGTAACGGGCTGTCTGACGCCCAACTGCCAGCGCTGATCTTTCAAGCGGTAAGGCAGGACGAAGTTTACGCCGCTGACTTCCCCATCCTGTAGCCACAGGCCGCCATTTTTCACGACCCAATGTCCACCCGCGCTGAACCCTTCTTTACGTGCGGCGGAGAATGCCGCCTGTGCGTAAAACTGCCCGGCGCGAATGTTCATTTTCAGCAGTGGGGAAAGCAGAGGCTGAAACACTTTAAGCGGCTGTGTCGGCCACCATGCGCCACCGCGTAGCCGTTCGCCATCCCAGCGCCCGCGCAGCCTCACCGGGCCAATATCTTCGGCCTGTAGCTGCCCCTGTAGCTGGAAATCATCCGGGTTGCTCCCCTGCATCGCCAGCGTTAACAACGAAGGCGGCAGATAGCCGCCGTTGCTGAAATGCGTTTGCTCTGAGGCCAGTTGCAGCGCCCCTTGAAAATATTCGCCTGAACGGGCTCGCTGCCAACGGATCGGCTCAGTAATCGTCAATCGGGGCTGGTGTACCGTTACAATGCCATAACCCAGTTGATCCAAGCCACTCGACAGCTGACTGACTTCAATCAGGGTATCCTGCCACTGGCCTCGCCCGGCCACGTCCCACTGACCTTTCAGCGGCGGCAGGTGGCCACTCCCCCAATAACGCCATTGCCACTGCCCTTGATCCGGCCAGAAATCCTGCGCCTGACCATCAAGATGCAGGTTAAAACGCCCCCAATATTCCTCCCGCGCCTTCACAATCGCCTGTAGTCGCCCATTTACGCCAGTCGCACTGACCCGAACGCCCGCCAGCGGCCAGCGCGCTTCTTCCAGATAAACCTGCGGCGCAGGCGTTCCCCAGGCGCGCAGCAGCGCCCCCGGTAAGAGAACGAATTCAGGATTGAGAATCGAGCCCTGCAACACCCCCGGCAGCGTCGCCGTCAGAGAGAGCGCCGGTAGATTAGCCTGCCCGGTAAGTTGAAAGCGCAATTCGCTGTTGAGCAGACCAATATTGCCCGGCCCCAGCACCAGCACGGCGTTCGCCTTGCCGTTATGCCCTTGCGTCAGCATGTTCAAACGCGCATTAATCGTGGTGGCATCCAGCCCTTGCCGCCAATGCTGTAAGGTCATGGCGACTTGCCCAGAGAGCGGCTGATCGGCATAAGGCCAGCGCCAGATACCGTTAGTCACCTGAATCACCTCGTCCGTCAGTTGCCACGGCAGCGATATCAGCGGCGTTTCATCATGCGCCGCATTCAGCACCAGCTCACCTTGCCGGTTATGCCAGTCCAGCAGGAGCGAAAGTGGATCCGGTGTCTGCCCTGAATCCAGTTTTCCAGTCAGTCGTCCCTGCGTCGGAGCTGCACCCAGCATATCGGCCAGCGTCATCTCACCGCTAACCTGTAGGCGTATAAATCCCGCTGGCGTTGCGAGCATGCCTTCATGCAGGGTCAGCTGTGCCTCATTCAGCTCTGCCCTCACCACCAACTGATCGCCCTGATAATCGAGCGTTTGGTGCCGTTTACCGTCACTACTGAGCCGCACCTGCCCGGCATAATCCTGCCAGGGCTGTAGCGTAAACGCCTTTATCTGAATATCGGCAGCCGGCAATCGCTGTTGCCACTGCGCCAGTTGCGCGGGAGGCTCGGTACTGCCACTTGCCGACACATGTTGCAGGCAGTCGCTGTTTAATGTCACGGCATCAATATCGACATGCCAGCGCCAGCGATGCCAACTCAGCGTCATATTCCGTACATCAACGAGCGTGCACTCCCCGGCCATAATACTGACCCCCGCGCTATGTAGCCCACCGTCCTGCCAGCCAGGCGTCCCATTCACGGACAAAGACATCTCCGCCGGTAGCCAGATTGTGGCGATACGTGGCAGCCACTGCGGCAGTGTTCGCCAGGAAAGAAACAGCAGTACGGCAAGCAGAAAAGCGGCTGGAAGTGCATGTTTTTTAATCATTAGCGCGAGTTAAGCATCCTGTTCAATTGCGGTAAAAATTCGTCCTGTATGCCTCTGTCGATTATTCATTCACAAATAGCTCTTTTTGTTAACAAACAATCCTATCCAACTCACATTTACCACCATTGTGCGTACATCCTCATTACCCTTTCGTGGTAAAATGTTTAATTGAGGTTATATTTTGTAATGAATCGCGTTATCTCATCATGAACAAAGCGTTTCCGGGTGAATATCAGGATTATCTCCTTCTGCCCGAATCGCCTTAAAAAAAGCAATGAGCAACCTGAACCATTACCGCTATCCGCTGATTCATCTTCGTGGGTATGCCTCAGTTAAATCAGTATTCGGACACAGCATATCAAGGACTGCTTCATGCGTAATAACACCCCTGTCACCGATCGCCAGATCCCTCTTTCTGAAAAAACCAGACTTATGTCGGTCACCACGCCAGAAAGCCATATTACCTACGCAAACAAAGATTTTATTGACGTCAGCGGTTATAGCACCGATGAGTTAATGGGGCAGCCCCATAATCTTATCCGACACCCGGATATGCCACCAGCCGCCTTCGCGGATATGTGGAAAACGCTGCGGGCGGGCAATATCTGGACGGGGATTGTGAAAAACCGCTGTAAAAATGGCGACCATTACTGGGTAAAATCCAGCACCACGCCATTGAGAAAAGGTGGAGAGATTTCCGGGTACATGTCAGTGCGCACTGCCGCATCGCCCGAAGAAATCCGTCAGGCTGAAGCGCTCTACGCCAGTGCAAACGAAGGGAAACTGAAATACCGTACCTTCCATCACGGCCTGCTCATTTATACCGGCCCATTGCGCATTCTGAGCCTGTTTAAAACCATGCCGTTACGCTGGCGTATCCGCAGCTATTTTCTGCTCTTTAGCCTGATCCCATTGATTGCCGCCTATTCCCTGTTGGCGGGAACGGCATTGGCTTCCGTACTCTTTCCTCTGCTCATCGCCTGCTGTTTTGTCAGTGGCGAGCTTCTGGTACACCATGTTGCCCGTCCCATCGAGCAAATCCTGTCTCAGGCCATGCGTTCCGCGGCCGGACAGGCAGATAACCTGACGCAGCTTAATCGCGTGGATGAAATTGGCATGTTAATGCGGGCAGTAAACCAGTCCGGTATGAATTTCCGCACCTTCGTGGACGATGTGAACACCAATTTGAGCGAGCTGAAAAACGCCTGTAATGAAATCGCGCAAGGCAACCAGACGTTGGCGCAGTGCTGCGAGGAAACGGAAGAAAGCCTGCAACAAACGGCCGCCTCCGTGGAACAGCTTACCGCGACGATAAAAAGCAATGCGGAAGCCTCACTTCAGGCTTCGATATATACGCAGGATGTGAATCAGGCGGTGAACTCTGGCGAGCAGGCCGTCAGCCAGGTCTCTGATACGATGGAGACGATCACCCGTTCCAGCGAACGCATTACCGATATCGTCAGCGTGATGGATAATCTCGCGTTCCAGACCAATATTCTGGCCGTGAACGCCGCCGTTGAAGCCGCACATGCCGGGGAACAGGGTAAGAGCTTTGCGGTAGTTGCCAGTGAGGTTCGCTCGCTGGCACAGCGTAGCGCTTCCTCTTCCAGCGATATTTCAACCATTATTGATGAAACGTTGAATAGTATCCGCACCGGTGAGCAGCAGGTTTCGCATACACACAAATCCATGAGCAATATTCTGCTTCAGGTTCAACACGTCACCAACTTGATGAATGAGATCAGCCTCGCAACGCAGGAACAATCTCTGGGGCTGGAACAAATCAATGAAGCGGTGAACCGCATCGATGAGCTCACGCACCAGAATACCGCGCTGGCCAGTCAGTCACATTCAGCCACCGATCATCTGCAACAGCAGATATCGAGCATGGTACAGGCGGCATCCGTCTTCAGTCTTTCCCGCTAATATCATCCTCACGGGCGTTCATATCAGGGCGCCCGTCGCCGCCTTTTCTCACCGTTCCCCCGCACTCCAGCGTGCGTTGCCCGCAGTGCAAATTCACAGACTCATAATATACTTAACAAATGAATGCTTTTGGTCATCGGCACAGGCATCTATCACGATTCGGGGGAGGTAACTACTTTCCTGAAGAAAAAATAACGGGCGAAATTAGTGACAATATATAAGTCTACCCGCTAATTATTTCGCAAATATTGCCGTTAATTAAATAGCATCAACCGCCTTTCTGTTCGCTAATAGATCTAAAAACATCATATTTATGCTTGCTTATACTAAAAGGATCAATAAATGCGTAAGAATTTTCCGGTCAGTGATATTCAGTATTTATTAGATGAAAAAGCCAAGCTAATGTCGGTGACCACCACCGATAGTCATATCACTTATGCAAATGACGATTTTATTGATGCCAGTGGTTACGACTTTGAGGAAATCCTCCACCAACCTCACAATATCGTGCGCCACCCGGACATGCCCCCGCAGGCGTTTGCCGACATGTGGGCAACGCTAAAGGCAGGTAAAATCTGGACAGCCGTCGTCAAGAACCGCCGCAAGAATGGCGATTACTATTGGGTCAAAGCCAGTACGACGCCGTTGATGAAGAACGGGAAAATAACAGGATATATGTCGGTGCGAACCCGAGTTTCACAGGAAGAGATTCGGCAAGCTGAAGCGCTTTACCATCAAATGAATGAGAATAAATTAAAAAACCGCCGACTCTTTCAGGGACTGCTGATTTATAAAGGCGCGCTAAAATTTCTTAGCTTATTTAATGTTATTCCCGTACGTTGGCGGATAAGAAGCTATGTATTCCTTTTCATGCTATTCGCGCTGCTTTTCTTACTTGCAACGCTTCCACTCACAACGCCGCTATTAATTTTTGTTTTGGTGCTGCTCGCTGGCGCAGCAATAACCAGCGAATTATTAGTTCAACACTTAGCAAAACCACTGGAAAAAATTCTACGTCAGGCCATTAATTCCGCGTCCGGGCAGGCGGATAACTCGTTTCAACTAAATCGCGTGGATGAAGTGGGTATGTTATTACGCGCCGTCAATCAATCTGGCATGAATTTCCGCACGTTTGTCGATGATGTTAACGGCAAGCTAGCAGAACTGCGCCACGCCTGCGGCGAGATCGCCTCCGGGAATTACACGCTGAGCCAGCGCTGTGAAGATACCGCACAAAGTTTGCAATCCACCGCATCGTCAATGGAAGAGCTGACGGCGACGATTCAAAGCAACGCCTCTGCTTCGCAGTTGGCAACACGCTGTGCGAACGATGCTAATCAGGCCGTGGATGCTGGTGAGAAAGCAGTGAGTCAGGTCACGGACACCATGGCGGTTATGACCCGCTCCAGCAAAGAGATCACCGACATCATCAGCGTGCTGGATAACCTGGCGTTCCAGACCAACATTCTGGCGCTCAATGCGGCAGTCGAAGCCGCTCACGCGGGAGAACAGGGTAAGAGCTTCGCTGTAGTCGCAGGGGAAGTCCGTATTCTGGCGCAGCGTAGTGCTGCCGCTGCCAAAGATATCGCCGCCATTATCGATACCACGATCGCCAACATTCACACTAGCGATAAATTGGTCAACCACACCAGCCACTCGATGCACAATATATTGACGCAGGTGCAGCAGGTGACTCAGCTTGTGAATCAAATCAGCCTGGCGACACAAGAGCAGTCGCAAGGTCTGGGGCAGATTAACTCCGCGGTGAACAATATTGATGAATTGACACGCCAGAACACGATTTTGGCGACGCATTCTAGTTCTGCTATTAACAGCCTGGAACAGCAGATCTCCACAATGTCCGAAGCCGTGTCGGTTTTCAGTACGCCTCGCTAACCCCGTTCTTACATTATTATCGCCCCTCAATTTCAAACCGTTACTGTCAGTCAGGTAACGGTTTGTCACCGCCCTATTTTCTGATAGCTTAATCTAAGGATTTTTCGGAGAAACTATCAATGAAACTGGCAATTTACAGCACTAAGCAGTATGACCGTAAATATCTGGAGCAGGTCAATCAGCAGTTTGGCTATGAGCTGGAGTTTTTTGATTTCATGCTGACGTCGCGCACTGCCAAAACAGCGGCGGGCTGTCAGGCCGTCTGCATTTTTGTGAACGATGACGGTGGTCGTGAGGTGCTGACCGAACTGGCAGAGATGGGCATTAAAACGCTGGCGCTACGTTGCGCAGGGTTTAACAATGTCGATTTGGAAGCCGCTAAGGAACTGGGTATCAGTGTGGTGCGCGTTCCCGCGTATTCCCCTGAGGCCGTCGCCGAGCACGCCGTCGGCCTGATGCTGACGCTTAACCGCCGCATTCACCGTGCCTATCAACGTACTCGCGACGCGAACTTCTCTTTGGAAGGGCTGATTGGGTTCAATATGCACAACCGGACGGCGGGCATTATCGGCACCGGAAAAATCGGCATCGCGACCATGCGTATCCTGAAAGGTTTTGGCATGCGCCTGCTGGCCTTCGATCCCTATCCGAATCCGCAGGCATTGGAATTAGGGGCAGAGTATGTCGATCTGAAAACGCTGTATGCCAACGCGGACGTCATTTCCCTGCACTGCCCGCTGACGCCGGAGAATCATCACCTGCTGAATCATGCGGCCTTTGCGCAAATGAAAAACGGCGTCATGATCGTCAATACCAGCCGTGGTGGACTAATCGACTCACAGGCGGCCATCGATGCGTTAAAACAACAGAAAATTGGCGCGCTGGGTATGGACGTTTATGAAAACGAACGCGATCTCTTCTTTGCCGATAAATCCAACGATGTGATTCAGGACGATGTTTTCCGCCGCTTATCCGCGTGCCACAACGTACTGTTCACCGGACATCAGGCATTCCTGACGGAAGAAGCGCTGATCAGCATTTCACAAACCACGCTACAAAACCTGAAAGACATCAGCCAGAACGCACCCTGCGCCAATCTGGTGACATCTTGACCTTCTATACCCTAAATAATTCGAGTTTCAGGAAGGCGGCAAGAGAAGGAATCCCGATGAGCTTACTCAGGTAAGTGATTCGGGTGAGTGAACGCAGCCAACGCACATGCAACTTGAAGTATGACGGGTATATTGCGGCAGTGCTGACTGCCGCACACTTACCCCGCCGGACAGCTTCCATTCATCAGCGACTGTTCGCTACAGCGCTTACCATTGGCTAACTGGCAGGCCCCCACGCTCGCACCGTCCAGTTGTCGGGAGATCGCCATTGTCCCGCCAATCAGCGTACAGTTAACGTCAACCGGAGAACTGCTTTTTAGCAACACGACAGCATTCTTATCATCATTTTGCGTGGCGTCTTGCTGGGTCGCAGCAGTGTTCTCACTATGGTTGCTGCATCCCGCCAGCAACAACACAGCGGCAGTACATAGCCATGGCAATAATTTCATGTTTTGGCCTCGGATCGGGTGGGGAGTCGGTTCTGACGCCACGTTTGGCATCAATACCTATCAAATAGATTTTTCAGACGAGGACTATATCTATCACACCTCACGCCGACAACACAGGGCTCAATGCAGGTAAACGGGAAAAAGATCAAGGAAATGGTGGGTTATCTTAAGGGGCGAAACTATTTTGATGTAGACATAGTTGATGTAGACATAATGACAGAGCCACCACTGTCGGGTGACTCTGTCGATCATTTTATCTCATTATTACCACCATGGAGGTGTTCTTCCTGACAGCAAATACACAGCATCAAGGTAAGGATCCCATGAGTTATAGGTATCATTATCAATATCTTGCTGAATAAGATCAGCTTCCCTTCCCCTACGCGTTGAATAAGCATCACCGAACGCACGCAACTCTTTCACCAAAGCACTCCACTCTTGCTTAGTGATATACCCCCAGGCCTTTGGTGTTGCCGATTTAAGATTTACGCCATATTGATACGCTAAATCTGTGATTGCCGTTCGCGTATTAGGCGGTAAATCATTAAAACTTATATTTTTCGCATCAGCATTGAATAGATTTTCTACATCTGCCGTTACTTTTTGTACATAAACACTAGACAGTTTATTCGCTTGTTCTTCCGTCAATGTAAGAGGAGATGTGCGCAATTTTTCTTTTGCGGCATTACCTTTTAAAGTTGTATAAGGTTTTAAAATATCAACAATATCTTTAGGCACACCATCGCTCAGCAACTCTGCTTCCGTCCGTTGTCCCAAGTCAACACCCATCCCAATGGTAACACCGGATTTATCGAGAACATTGCCATTCTTATCTTGTGGTACATAGCCTTCGCTTTCAAAACCTTCAGATGTTTTTAAAAAACCTAAATTAATGCCAAGCCAATCAGAAATAAGCCGTTCCTCCGCTTGTTCTTCATCTTCCAGCAGTTCTTCCGCCTTGGTGCGGATAACACAGTCGCTTTGTGGATAGGCTATGCAGGTCAATATGAATTTTTCTTTCTGCTTATCGGTTAGAAACGATCCATCAGACTGATCAACCTGACCACTAACGAGGAGCGCTACACACGAAGAACACGCTCCGGCACGACATGAATAAGGTGCATCAACACCATTCAGTTCAAAAGAATCCAGAATATATACATCATCCGGAGCTTCAAACTCTGCCCCTGTTTCCATATCCTTAATGATATAAGTCGCCATTACAATACCCTTTCATTTATCTATTTAGATTATTCTCACCGTGCACAAAAACACTTCGCGCGATTGCACCCAGGCCGTCTTTTATTTGAGTCATCGGCGCGACGCTCTTTATCAACCACCTCCTCTTTTTTATTAATGTCTTCTGACACACGTTCATTCTTCAAACGTTCATTGTTCTCTTTTTCCATTTATCCCTCTCTATTAAATTGATTCGTGAGCATGGTGGAAATTTCCGCTCAGCCGATAACATCTGTCACAACGCGAGAGATATATTACGTTTAATGTCTATTTTATTATTTTAAAGCACTTTGCTAATCAGACGGTTGCTGGTCAGCACCGAATACGGCTCGGCTTGCATTACCGAGCGAGTAAGCGGCAGCCGAAATGTACAATAACCTTCGATGGCAATACCATGAGGAAAGGAAATAGCGTTCAGAACGTAACGTGGTTAGTCGGTGGCGTGTTGCATAAGCCTCTTGATATTTACATCAACACATATAATCATTTTAATGGTTACGAAATTGATTTTTAAGTACATTAATTACTAAAAGATCACCTAAAGGCCCTTGCTTTATTTTTCGATATTCTTCCATTTTATTCATATAAAGAGAATAGCATTCCTCCTTGCCAGAAAAAATTAAATAACCTAGTCCCATTTCACAGCCCCGTGAATATATTAATAGGACGACACAGCAATACATTGTCAATCAAATTGAATGAGGTGAAATAATGTCAGATCAACTTTCTGGTGGATGGACTGCTTTCCGTGATTTGAATGATGCGGATAAATCACTTTTTAAATCTACCGTACATTTGCTGGGTGTGGCTTATACACCACTATTTGTTGCAACACAGGTGGTATCGGGCACGAACTACTCCTTTCTGACGAAGGGTACGGTAACCTCGCCAGAAGCTCCGCTAAAAATTGTCAAAATTCATATTTATAAGCCGCTGAGCGGCGATGCGCACATTACTAAAATTGAAGAAGTCCTGCCGCAATAACGCTACGGCTAATTGATTTATCTCGCTAGCCGTAGCGTTGTTTTATATCGTCTACTTCCCTGCTTTGCCAGAACCGCGTCTTTGAACCAACATCTGACGGTGACGCAGGCATTTGTGACGAAGCAGTTGCTTTCGCCAGCAGATCTTCTGCATTTTTGACACGTTACACTTCCAGCACATCATGAGGAATAGTGTGTTTACCATCCCAGCAGAGAATACTTTTCACGGCGCTATTGCTTTCATCAGCATCAGTTAGCTGTTGAATCGTGGTCGTCTGTGGTTATGCAGTTACGCTCGACGTAAGCGTGGTGATATCGCCCTTATTTTCTTGCTGCCCATGCGAATAAGCGCTCTAACAAAAACGCTTATCGGCACAAACAAAAAAGCCACCCGAAGGTGGCCGATACTGATTTTGTGGTATAAAAAAACCGGAGCAGCTTTTTAAGGCATACTCCGGTATCTTTCGCGAATTTAGCGCGTATTAATTAAGAACACAAGCAATTAACTTTAAGTTAGAAGCCATATTTTTTATCAGTTACAAATTTTGGAGCAACCCAATTAGGTCCTTTTACAACGATGCCGTTCTTATCTTCAAGGATGCCCCTGTGGAAAAGCTCATTGTATTTAGCGGAAAGCTCACCGCTGGATATAACATCGAAATTAGTATAAGTATAAAGTCTATCCAATTGTTTATAATCCGATGTTAATGCAAAAACAGTAAGAACATCTTCCAATGTTTCATTTTGGATAACTTCTTTCATATTAGCCATTTTTCCCTCCTAATGCGTCTTTGAGTTCCTGTTCGTAGGCTGCCTGCAAAGCAGCATCAGTGTACAACGGTTGCTCTTTCTCATTAATCTTGTAGTCTTCAAGCGTCGCTGTATGCGTGTCGTTCCAAACAGAGCTTTCTTCTTGAATGCTACTAGGCACTTGGCCATCTTTGATACCTAAATTTCTGTAGCGCTCCAACTCTCTTAGTTCATGCGTATAGAATCGCTTGTCGGTATCCGTGGCAGTAAATTGCCCATTCAGTATGTTTTCTAAGCGTTCAATCATCACTTTGTTTTCAGCCGATATCTTAAAACGCCCTGTGTGTAATTTAACATTGTCCACACCTGTACGGTCAATCTTAACGTTTTGCCAATCCAGCTCCAAGATCGGACCGCCTGCCTTATCTGGATTATAATAACGTTTACTATATTTTCCTTTCTCTGTCCCACCATACGGATTACTGTTAAACACAACATAAAATGGTTCAACACCAGAGCCAGAAGCGGTTGGCAACCAGATTATATAGTCATCAATATCCACTGAATCAGCAACTGGCGTTATCGTAACGGTGATTTTATCAACAGGTTTAATATCAACACCAGTATTCAGTAATGCTTTATAGTCAGGAGCAGTATTACCCGTATTGCCGACATTTCCAATCGGAGGAAACGCTGGGTTTTCCAGTACAAGGCGATGGGAATATCCAGATTTCCATTTTTCTTGGCTAAATCGTCAAAGTTAGTAGGAGACTTATATCCCGGGATATCTTTTACTGGGATGGAAAATAAAATATCGACATCCTTCCCAACAATCTTACCGCCGCCAATCATCCCTTGTGGCTTATATGAAAAAGAGGCTAATGCCCCCGAAGGAACACTTTGGGAAATAGATGCAGTAGATCCAGATGTAGCAGCATAAAATGCTGACAACAGTGTACTAAGTTGAGTTTGTACTGTGCCAAATGTTGATACATTGACTCTGTTACGTTTTATCTCTTTTTCTTCGGCAAGCGTTCGCTCCGTTTCAACCTGAAGCAGATTATTCTCAGCAAGCAATTGCTCAGCCTTAGACAGATCAGAACGAGCCTGGTTCAGAACATGACTCTCTTGTTCCAATGCATTATTTGCTCTGAAATAAGCCTGATGAAAGTTATTCATCGTTTGCCATAAAGCAAGATAAATAGGATATCCCGGTCCCCCAGTTATACCCGCACTTAACAGACCTCTATTTTGATTATAAAAATTGTCGCGATTTTTTGCAGCGGTATTCACCTGTTCTTGATAAACCGCAACAGTTTTAGTTTTTTCTGAAATGGTTGCAGTAGAGCTTTCTTTTAGCTGTTGAGCAAAAGAGAGCACTTGGCGGATTTCAGTTAATTTTCGTTCCGCAGCAGTAATTGGATGACGCAATAACCACTCCTGCTCACGGCGCTTGGCCTCTTCAACCTGTTTTTTCTCTTCCTCTGCTGTGACAATTTTTGAAAGAGACACGTATACCGGTTCATGGTCGCTACCAAAATCAATAAAAGCATGGTGCGTATCCGCTACAGGCGTGGACAGAAAAGAAGAAACCTGAACATCATCTTTTACTTTCGGCGGATTCTGTGCCAAAGCAGGTTTGGTATTATCTACCTTGATTTGGAATGCAGGTTCACCAGCAATAATTTTCGCTGAGTACACGCCGGGTACTGCGGTTTTCTCTGCTTTAACTACGGGAATATTCGCAACTGGCGCATTCACCGCTGGCTGAGTAAGCGTAAGTTGACGCTGGGAAAGTTCAGTATTAATCACACTCTGAGCCAATAAACTGGCGGGAGCCGTTGGCAATGATGTAATTTCACTGACGGGTAGACTACTAACTAGCCCCGCAGGCATTGCTGTAACGTTATACCCTTTATTTAGCACTCCCTGTTGAGCAGCTAACTGGGCTAAGGCCTGCTGATGTGCCTGATTGTATATAGAATCGAGACTACTGGGAGCGGTACTGGAAGGCCACATTGCACCTACAGTAACACCCAATAGCCGCCCAGCAACGGGGAGCGCACTGCTAATTACTGCACTAATTTTGGCGAGGCCCGTCTCAATTGCTACCGTATTTATTGTAAATCCTGGCGTTCCAAAAATAGGATAGACCGGCATCGGTAGCGCGATTACCAAATAGGGATTAATGATAGCCTGCTTTTCAGGATTTTTACTAAAATCAACGGCAGAGCCACCTTTACTATTGTCCCTGTCATTACCACCTTTGCGGTCATCGTTTGAAACCCAACCACCACCGCCATCTACGGTCATGGTGTCTCCATCGTTTGGAGCATATAAACGGTACTTAATCATTGAAGTTCTCCATTATAAAATGCCAATACTGTATTTTTATACAGTATTGCATTATAGAGACTTCTCTGATCTGGCTAAAGCATTCGCCTAATTTCATAAACACAGTTAATAAACTGATTTTAAAAGTCTATTTTATCAATCTGCCTCTGAATGCTCTGCATCATCTGTGCATTCAACACCTCAATTTCCCGCGTCGTGTTCTCCATATCCTTTCACAGTATCCTTAGTTAAACTGACACTGGAATCACTTCAATCTCAAATGAAAATCAGGGGGAACAAGCATACCGACGATATTATCTATCATTACAAAGAACATGGTCTTACTGAAATCCAACGCTTACGCTTCGTTTTTCTACCGCGAATACGCAACGGTGAGCAAAAAAACCAATTACGCATGCGGCACTATAGGGCCATTGTGGAACACTGCTGTAAAACGATCTGGCATTCGTCGCCGTAATCCGTACCATACACGCCATGATCGTGCAGACCGTGTTGGCGTCTGCGCTGAACCGTTTTCCATCCGCAACGCCTTTTGCAACGAGCACAGATAAAAATGTCAGAAAAACAAGAGATTAACCCTAAAACTCAGTACAACCTCAACAAATTGCAAAAGCGCCTGCGGCGTAACGTCGGCGAAGCTATCGCTGATTTCAATATGATTGAAGAAGGCGACCGCATCATGGTGTGCCTGTCCGGCGGGAAAGATAGCTTCACCATGCTGGAAATTCTGCGCAATCTGCAACAGAGCGCGCCCGTTAACTTTTCTCTGGTCGCGGTGAATTTGGATCAGAAGCAACCTGGGTTTCCAGAGCACGTTCTGCCGCAGTATCTTGATAGCATCGGCGTGGAGTACAAGATCGTCGAAGAAAACACCTACGGGATTGTAAAAGACAAGATTCCAGAAGGGAAAACCACCTGCTCACTGTGCTCACGCCTGCGCCGTGGGATTTTGTACCGTACCGCAACGGAACTCGGCGCAACGAAAATCGCCCTTGGTCACCACCGCGACGATATTCTGCAAACGCTGTTCCTGAATATGTTCTACGGTGGAAAGCTGAAAGGCATGCCACCGAAGCTGATGAGCGATGACGGTAAACATGTCGTTATCCGCCCACTTGCTTACTGCCGTGAAAAAGATATCGAGCGCTTTGCTGAAGCTCGCCAATACCCGATTATTCCGTGCAATCTGTGCGGTTCGCAGCCAAACCTGCAACGTCAGGTGATTAAAGATATGCTGCGCGACTGGGACAAACGCTATCCTGGCCGTATTGAGACCATGTTCAGCGCCATGCAGAACGTTGTGCCTTCTCATCTTGCCGATCATGCCCTGTTTGATTTCAAAGGCATTCGTCACGGTAGCGACGTGGTGGATGGTGGCGATCTGGCTTTTGACCGTGAAGAACTGCCGTTGCAGCCCGTTGGCTGGCAGCCGGAAGACGATGACGAGACATCGTCACTCACCCGCCTGGATGTGCTGGAAATAAAGTAAGCGCGACTTTCCCGAAAGAATAATGACACGGTGGCAAGCAGCAGCAATTGCTGTTTCGCCACCGTTTTTATTTCCGTTTTCTACGTCTATCGACCTTGCGGTGGGTCAGTGACAGGTTCGTGTTCCGGCCCTGTCGGCGGTGGGTCAGGAATGGGCGGTGGATCGGGAAGCGGACGAGGTGTCGGATCGTTCGGTATAATGGGAATCGGTTCAACCGGAACCGTGTCAGCTTGCAGATAATCCGTCGCGTCTTGAGTGAGCATATTTTCCTCCTCGGTGTTGGATAATGTAAAAGCAAATCCAGCTACTGAAGCAGTACAGACATGCGTTACGGCTGGCTGATCGGTGCCAACCCTTCCCCTTAAGCGTAGTAAGCTAATGAATAAAATGCCAAAGGCATTTTACAACGTCGCCTGCGACGGCCCGAAGGGGGTGGCGCGTAGCCCACCATAATAAAATGCCAAAGGCATTTTACAACGTCGCTTGAAGGATGACGGAAAAGGCTAAGATCGAGGAGCAAAAAAAAGCCGACAAAACTGTCGGCATGGTGTGAATCAATTGTGCTATGCAGTAATTCAAAAAAGGAAGTAAGACAATATGGAGCGCAACGCCCATCGCTTGACGTTGCATTCACCTGCGGGAATGATAGTGCCGCACAACAGGGTAAAAAATGTTGATATTGCTCAATTTACGCGTGGTTTTTTAGCCGTTCGCGACAGTTTGTGATTATCGGCGCACCCAGTCGCCGCAAGTCGTTATAGCCATTTACTGCGTTTTAACCACCATGCAACGCCGCCAACCAATATCACCAACATCAGGCAGAAAGTGAAAAAACCAAACGGCGCATCGCCGCCGGGAATTCCCCCTAAATTGACACCAAATAGCCCGGTTAAGAACGTCGTCGGTAAAAAAACCATCGCCAAAAGCGACATCGTATAGGTGCGGCGGTTCATCGCTTCTGTCATCAGCGCGGTGATTTCATCCGAAAGCACCGTGGTACGTGCAATGCTGGCATCCAGATCTTCCAGCCCCCGCCCTAACCGATCGGCAATTTCCTGCATTCTGCGGCGATCGTCGTCCTGCATCCAGGGCAGTTTCTCACCGGAAATACGCGAGAACACATCGCGCTGTGGCGTCATATAGCGTCGTAGGACGATGAGCTGTTTGCGGATCAGCGCCAGCTCACCGCGCGGTGGAATCTTCTGTTCCAGCAAATCGTCTTCCAGATCGATGATTTTCTCATGCAAATCATCAATAAACTCGCTGGTATGATCGGTCAAGGATTCCGCAATGGAGACCAGCCAGCTTCCGCTGTCCGTTGGACCATTGCCTTCCTTCAGATCGGTAAGAATCTCGTCGATAGCCAGAATTTTACGGCGTCGGGTAGAAATAATCAGCTTGTCGGTAATGAATACCCGAACAGCTACCAGTTGATCCGGCCGCGCATTGGCATTCATGTTAATGCTGCGCAGCGTAATTAACGTGCCTTCCCCCAAACGTGTCACTCTGGGGCGGACGCTTTCCCCCGCCAGCGCATTGCGCACGCTATCCGGCACCAGTGTCGTTTTATTCAACCAGCGCGCGCTGGCGGGCAATGTAGAATCCAGGTGCAGCCAGCAGGGTTTTTCGCTGTTAACCACGTCCTGCTCGCCAATCGGGGTTATGCCCCCTTTTCCATCCAACTGATACGCATGAACCGCACCGCTGTGTTGCAACTCTTTTCCTGCAAAAGATTCCACGTCTTGCCTCCAACGGTTTGCTATCTGTTCTTTACTATCAATTCCTTTACTATCAACTGTGCGATTGTCAGCCGGAATGACCATCATGACCACTCCGGCTTTATCGCTACATCATTCGATGCGTCAATCTGGTATTTAATGCTTTTCGATGTAAAGCATATGGCTGTATGCCACGTCTTCAGGGTTAGTAATGGGGTAGCCCTTCACCCACGGTTTGATCAAACGTCCGTTGGTATATTGATAGATCGGCGCAATCGGTGCTTCATCCATCAAGATCTGCTCTGCCCGGTTATAGTCGGCATTCAGCGCCTGCGGGTTAGTCTGGTTCCCCGCTTCATCCAATACGCGATCGTAATTCGCGTTTTTAAAGCGCGCGATGTTACCGCTGTGGTGCGACGTTAGCAGAGAGAGGAATGTTGACGGTTCGTTATAATCACCCACCCACGACGCCCGCACGACATCAAAATTGCCACTATTGCGGCTGTCGATGTAGGTTTGCCACTCTTGATTGGACAGGCGGACGTCCACTCCCAGCGTTTTTTTCCACATGGATGCTACGGCAATCGCAATCTTCTGGTGGCTTTCCGAGGTGTTGTACAGCAGCGATAATTTCAGCGGATTGTTTGGACCATAGCCCGCCGCCGCCATCAGCGCTTTTGCCTGCGCATCCAGTTCATCCTGAGAATACTGCTGCAACAGGCTTTCCGTCGGTTTGAAGCCTGCGGTGACGTCCGGCGTGAAGTGCCAGGCTGGTTTTTCCCCCGTGCCCAGTACTTTTTCCGCAATCACTTTGCGATCGATAGCGTAAGACAGCGCTTTTCGCACTCGGGCATCGTTGGTCGGCGCCCGCTGCGTGTTAAACGCGTAATAATACGTACCAAGCTGATCCGGCGTATAAACCTGACCGGGCAAATCTTTCAGCAGCTTTTGATACTGGTTTTTAGGGAACGATTCGGTGATATCGATATCCCCGGACAGATAGCGTTTTGTCGCGTTCGATTCCTGATTGATGGGAACAAAGGTCACCTTTGTCAGGCGCGTGTTGGCGTTATCCCAATAATATGGATTCTGCGTGAGCACCAGCTTCTCATTAACCACGCGCTGATCCAGCTTAAACGCGCCATTGCCAACCAGATTGCCCGGCTTCGTCCAGTCATTCCCGAATTTTTCGACCGTAGCCTGATGTACCGGAAACAGGCTGAAATTCGCCGTCAGGCTGACAAAATAAGGGACTGGCTTGCTGAGTTGTACTTTCAGCGTATGGTCATTGACGGCCGTCACGCCAAGCTGATCGACAGGCAGTTTACCCGCAAGAATCTGTTCGGCATTCTGAATCCCCGCCAGTCGGGCAAACCAGGAGAACGATGAGCTGTTTTCCGGTGTCACCAGACGACGCCAGCTATAGACAAAATCGTTTGCCGTAACGGGTTCACCGTTAGACCAGCGGGCATTATCGCGCAGGGTAAAGACAAACGTACGGTTATCGGTCGTCTGCCAGCGTAGTGCTACGCCCGGAACGATGTTCCCGTTGGCATCCTGATTGACCAGCCCTTCAAACAGATCGCGATCCACTTGAGCTTCCATCAGCCCCACCGCTTTTATCGGGTCGAGAGAAGCCGGTTCATCTTTAATGTGGCGAACGATTTCCTGTTTCTCAGCCAGAACCGTTCCCGCCGGAACCTGTGCCGCGACGGCATTGCCCGTCATGGCCGCCATCAACGCGGCATAGAATGCAGAATATCCATAGTGCATGATGATTTGACCTGAAAGCATAATGAAATGATTGAAGAATATAATAGTCAGAAATCAGCGCTATCATCCAGCGATACCCCCGCAATTTGTCAGCCCACATCGCCGTTTGCGTCTCTGGGCCGATTTTTTTATGATGAAACGCATAGGTAACCACAGGGCGACAACATGGAAAACCCGATCATTCCTCTTCAGGCGCGCCAGCAACGAGGCAATTTACCTTCGCTGGGTGAACCTTATGGAAAATCACTGCTGGGCGCACCGCTGCTGTATTTCCCCGCCGAGCTAGCGCCCTCGGAGAGCGGGCTGATTATTGCCGGAACGCACGGCGATGAAACCGCGGCGGTTGTGGCACTTTCTTGCGCGCTGCGTACTCTCTTTTCAGGGCAGCGTCGCCACCATGTAGTTCTTGCGGTAAACCCGGATGGTTGTCAGTTGGGCCTGCGCGCCAACGCTAACGGCGTCGATCTCAATCGCAATTTTCCGGCCAGTAACTGGCAGCCGGGGAAAACGGTATACCGCTGGAATAGCGCCGCAGATGAACGCGATGTCGAGCTATCCACGGGGGAAACCGCAGGTTCAGAACCGGAAACGAAAGCCCTTTGCACACTGATTGAGAAACTTAATCCCCACTGGGTTGTCTCTTTTCATGAGCCACTCGCCTGCATTGAAGATCCACATCGTTCCGAATTAGGGCGATGGTTGTCGCAGCAATGCGAGCTGCCGTTAGTATCGAGTATCGGTTACGACACACCCGGCTCTTTCGGAAGCTGGTGCGCCGATCGTTCGCTCCACTGCATTACCGCTGAGCTTCCGCCGATCTCGGCAGATGCCGCCAGCGAATGCTACCTTAACGCGATGGTCGCGTTGCTAAGCCAGCAATTTTAATCGTAATTTTTATACCAATGTTGCTAATGTTGCCCTAAACTGAGCAGCGTGTTAATCACCTGTAATTAAGGACGCAAACATGTCACAGAACGTACATTTTCAAGGCAATCCTGTGCCAGTAGCAGGGTCATTCCCAGCCAAAGGAAGCAAAGCCCCGGCATTTACTCTGGTGGCTAAAGATCTGTCAGATACCCCGCTCAGCAACTATGCTGGCAAGCGCAAAATCCTGAACATTTTCCCAAGCATCGATACCGGTGTTTGTGCCGCGTCCGTGCGCAAATTCAACCAACTGGGTTCTGAGCTGGATAACACTGTTGTTCTGTGTATCTCTTCCGATCTGCCGTTCGCGCAGTCCCGTTTTTGCGGCGCGGAAGGTCTGAACAACGTCGTTGTACTGTCTACCCTGCGTGGCGGTGAGTTCAAAGAAAACTATGGTGTTGCTATCGCCGATGGCGCGCTGAAAGGCCTGACCGCTCGCGCGGTTGTCGTACTGGATGAAAACGACAACGTGCTGCACAGCGAACTGGTGAACGAAATCACCACTGAACCAGACTACGATGCAGCACTGGCTGTTCTGAAATAAGATAAGCTACGCTGACATTATGTGAAAAACGGCTGCTTGCGCAGCCGTTTTGTTATTTACTCCTCGTCGTCCCCCGCCGATTTGCGTTGGCTGAGTCCATATTCCCGTAGTTTGTTGGCTATCGCCGTGTGCGATACCCCTAGCCGCTTCGCCAATTTGCGCGTACTTGGATAGGATTGATAAAGACGGGTCAGCACGGAGCGTTCGAAACGCTTGTTGATGTCATCCAGCGAACCATCAAGCAGGGTTTCATCCTGTGGCGAATCAATCGAAAACGCCGGGAGATCGATGTCCTGCATATGCAGTTCGTTACCTTCCAGTTGCGTTAGCGCCCGATAAATCGTATTCCTCAACTGCCGAACGTTACCCGGCCAGCCGTACTGCGGCAGGAAATGTTCCACATCTGCCGCCAATTTAGGCCTTGAAATCCCCTGCTCATCGGCAAACCGCGCCACAAAGAGCTCGGCCAGCGGCATAATGTCCGCCGGACGATCGCGCAGCGGCGGTAACATCAGCGTGAGTACATTGAGGCGATAATAAAGATCCTCCCGAAACTCACCGCGCTGCACCAGTTCCAACAGGTTTTTCTTGGTCGCGCAAATCACCCGCACATCGACATGGACTTCGTGATCTTCACCCACGCGACGGAATGTCCCGTCATTCAGGAAACGCAGTAATTTAATCTGCATCTGTGCCGACATTTCACCGACTTCATCTAGCAGAACTGAACCGCCGTTAGCCTGTTCGAAGAAGCCTTTTTTGCCTTCCTGCGCGTTGAGATACGCGCCGGACGCATGGCCGAACAGTTCACTCTCCATCACATCATCGGGTAACGACGCGCAGTTCAGCGCCAGGAAAGGATTCTTACCACGCGGCCCGCGCAGGTGGCATGCTCGCGCCAACATATCTTTGCCCGTCCCCGTATCGCCCACAATCAGCAACGGCGCGTCCAACATTGCCAGCTTGCGCGCCTGCTCAACCACCTGACGCATTTTCGGGCTAACGGCAACGATGTGATCGAATTCATTCTCATCGTTTACGGTGAGATTCTGTAACTGCCGTCCCATGCGGGCGGCCGATTTGAGCATCACCAGCGCCCCCGCCGTAGCGGCTTTGCCGGCATCATCTTCCAGACGGACCGGCGTCATTTCCAGCAGGAAATCCTGACTGCGAATCACGACGCGCTCGGCGACGACAGTGCTACTTTTTTCCAGCCAGTTGGCGAAATTGAAACCGGGGATCATGCTACCAATCGTCAAATCGCTGATGGTCTCTGCCGATTGTTCAAACAGCGCCAGCGCGGCGGGGTTAAACAGTTCCGGCTTCCCTTTCATATCCAGCGAGAATACCGGTTCCGGCATGGATTCCAGCAGCGCATTCAGCGCCCGATGCTCGCGCTCAGACGGCATAAACGCCACGGTACGCACATCGCTGACGCTGTCAATGCGACGAATTTCCGTCATCAGCAGGCGAAAAGCATCAAAATCGAGAGTGGCAAAATTGAGGTAAATACGGCCAATGGGGGCAATTTCGATGCCGCGTAAATCAATATTGCGTGACGCAAGCAGATCTAACAGTTCACGGACCATACCAATGCGGTCTTCACAAATCACTTCCAGATGCATCAACGGCTACCTTCTTCAAGAGACACGATATGGCTATTACTGCTGATAATACCCTTTCGTTTGCACCGGATGAAGTAAGGTGGCAGCAAAAGTTGACACATCTGTACGTTTTTTCCACGTCAATAGCGAAACGGGATTATGACAGCGGCGTCGTTGCCATCGCCACAATGGTGCGAATACCTTCCAGATAGTTACCGAGACGTAAATTCTCATCAAAACTATGCTGATTATTATCGGCATTCACCAGAGGAACGATGACGTACGGCACTTTCAGCACGCTGACTGCCCCACTCATCGGCAACGTCCCGCCCATCATACGGTTCTTCTCCGGTGCGATGCCACGCGGCGCGGTTGTGGTTGCGACTGCCCAACGTCCCAGCGGGGAGTCTATCTCGGTTCTGGCCGCATAGGCGCTGCTCGGATAGGCCGTCAGGCTAAGGGAAATCAGATGCGGATACTGCTCACGCTCGGCCTGCGTAGGCGCTTCACCGGTAATGATATGAAAACCTTTGCTGGCGATATACTGGCGTAACAGCGCATACATATCATCCGGCGGCGTTTCCGGCACGGTACGAATATTCACGCTGGCCGTCGCGGTTGACGGAATGGCGTTCGAGGCCTTTTTGCCCGTGTCGCCCGCTTTAATGCCGAGAATATCCAGCGAAGGATATTGCACTGCCTCTGCCGCATTGTTGGCGACCTTCTCTAACTGAGCAACACCAAAGCGTTTCTCCAGCGCACCTGCGGGCGGCACGGTCTCTGCGACTTGTTTTTTATCGATCTCGCTAAGCGTGACGCGGTCATAGTAACCGGGGATCGTGACCTTACCGTCCGCATCCTTCATGCTGGCTAGCAGCGTAACCAGATTTTGCACTGGATTCGGAATGACATTGCCATAGCCGCCGCTGTGCGCCGCCGCATTCGCACCGAAAACCGTCATATCGATTTGGATTGATCCGCGATTGCCAAAGTTGATGCCAGGGAGGTTGCTGGACGGCATTGCACCGTCATAAATCACCATCCCATCGCTTTTCAGCAGCGTAAGATGATCGGCCATCACCGTTGTCAGGCCGGGCGAACCTTTTTCCTCTTCGGAATCCAGCAGCACTTTGATATTGATGGCAGGTTCAACGCCCTTATCTTTCATGGCGTCCATGGCAGCGAGAAACATCGCGATCGGTCCTTTATCATCGGCCGATGCCCGGGCGAAGAGACGCCATTCCGGGTTGATATCCCCTTTTAGAAGACGCGACTCAGGCAGCGTCTGCCATTTGCCAGCGGCATCTTTTTCTTTCAGTACGGGCTGCCACGGCGGCGTTTGCCATTCGGCGGGATTCACGGGCTGTCCGTCAAAATGCATGTAGAACAAGATAGTTTTACGATCGGCTCTTGGCGTGCCCAGCTCAGCATAAACCAGCGATTTATCACTATTCGTTAGCTGCTGCGTGGTGAAGCCGCGTTTCTGAAAGGCCTTTTCCAGCCAGTCGGCATTGCGCTGGATATCCGCAGGCACGGCAGCATCATTTGGCAGCGTGAGCAATTCGAGATATTCAGGGAAGCTGTGTTGCGCGTAACGCTCAGCATCAGCAGGTGCCAGCACCAGCTGTGCGCTGGCAGGTAAACAGAGAATGGCTGCCGACAGCGACAGTGCCGCCAGCGTCAATTTTTTACCGGGAATCATAAAAACGTCCTGTTATATAGCGATGAGGAGTTTTTATCCTACACACGATTCTGTAACAGCGGTACTGTCTGCCGTACCAGTCTTCTGCTTGTTCGGAGTAACCTACTATCGCAATGCATCACGCACATGGCTGATAGATTGCCCTTCGATGAAGGAGTGAGGGAACTGCCGTGACTGTATAAGATAATCCTTACGGGTCAGTTTCATCAGAATTTCTCTTGCCCCGTATTCCGCCATTTCTTTTACCGGGTAAACCACGCTATCAATATGCGGCGCCAGATATTCAGTAAGTCCAAAGCTGTCAAAAGAAATAACCGAAATATCGTCAGGAACAGATAAACCCTGTAAGCGTAACGTCTTTAATCCTCCCGAACAGGCTCGCTCACCACAATAGACAATCGCGGTCATATCGAGTTTTCGTTCTATTAATGTTAACGTCGCTTTCTCACCAAAGACATGATCATAACTGCCTTGAATATAATATTCGTCGTTCCATTCTTTATTCACCGCGCGAATGGCATCAACGCAGCCTTTTAATCGTTGAGACGCGCTGTGACGCGACTCGGGGCCACCAATTACCGCGATATTTTTATGGCCTGCTGCAATCAATTTATTTGTCGCATCAAACGCAGATAAATAATGATCGAATGAAACCGAGTGAATATCCGCTGAACCAGAGGAATCGAGTAATACTACGGGTTTATTTTCCGTATAGGCTTTAATCGTTTCGGTTGATAAATGACGGGTATAGAGAAGAAATCCATCACAGTTAATTTCATCCAATTTTCTTAATGCATTTTCTTCTTCAGCTTGACCGGCGCTTTCCAGCACCATGAGCATTTTTCCTTTGGCATTCACTTCTTTATGAACCGCGCTCATCACCGAGCCAAAGAAACCTGACACGTTGTTAGGAATAAGCATGCCTATCACGCCGCTACTTTTGCTCACCAAAGAACGGGCGCTTAAATTGGGTTTATAGTTCAACAGCCTAATGGCATTCTCGACGCGTAACTTTGTCTCTACCTTAACTTTTTCCGGCTCGTTAAGTACGCGGGTGACCGTTGCGCGCGAAACATTTGCCATCCGTGCCACATCGACTATTGTTGACATAGAATTCCATTATAAAGAAAAGCAATGCCTGACTGCGGCACTGCTTATTTACTAGTAAATTAACTGAAACTATTACACTTTATCGCGATAAACTTCAATCATTTCTTTGATCAAGTCATTCGCCAGCATCGAGGTCATTAAATGATCTTGTGCATGCACCATAACTAGCGTGACGGGGATTTTACCTTCCCCTTCATCCATACCGATCAATTTAGTTTGCACGCCATGCGCTCGGCTTGCCGCCTCTCGAGAACGAAGCAATGCATTATCACAGGCTTCCCACTCGCCTTTTTTCGCATGCTGTAATGCGATCATCGCTTCGCTTTTACTTTCTCCCGCATTGGTAATGATCTCCATTATTTCCAATTCAAGATCCATAAAGTCACCCTCTTTCAACATTAAATTATCTGTTACGCTTTTGATTCTGCTTCTTGCGCTAAAAGTTGTTTTTCATATGCCCGGTAAAAAGGGAGCCAAATCACACAAGAAATAGCGAAATTAGTCAGCACTAAGAGTATTGGCCCCAGTGACCACCCAGCCGCCCATGGGGCACCTAAAATAGAAGGCGTCGTCCAGGGAACAATAGACATTGGTTTATCAACAAATCCCGAACTCAATGCAAACCAGGCGACGGTTGCATTAATTAACGGCGCACCCACGAAAGGAAGTAGCATCAGAGGATTCATGATAATTGGCGAACCAAAAATAACGGGTTCATTGATATTAAAAAATGAGGGAACGACGCTCAATTTTCCGATCGAACGCAAATGCACGGAACGGCTACGCAAATACATGATGACCAGCGCAAGCGTAGAACCACAGCCGCCAATAACAATATAGAAGCGCCAGAATGGATCAACGAAGCTATGGGGAAGCGCCTGCCCTAATTCCAACGCTGTTTGGTTAGCCGCAATATTCGCCAGCCAGAACGGTTGCAGTAAATTGGTCACGATAGCGGCACCATGAATACCGCAGAACCATAGCAGGTGGGAAACCAGCACACAGATGAGTATTGCCGTTAAGCTATCGGAAGCAGCCACAAACGGTTTGAAGGCAGCCATAATCACTTCAGGAACCAGCATGCCAGTAAAGTGCTGAATCAGCAGCGATAAGGGATAGAGCGTCGCAATCATCACCAGTACAGGTACAAGTAACTCAAATGACTGGGCGATCTTTTCCGGCACCTGTTCCGGCAGACGGATAGTCAGGTTTCTGGTTTTTAAAAACCGCATTAGCTCGACGGAATATATCGATGTCAGCAATGCCGTAAAAATACCGGTGCCTCCCATAAATGCCGCCGGAATGCTGCCGTTGGTAAAAGGCGCGGCAACAATAAGGAAAGAACAGAGTGACAGTAATCCGCCCATCAGCGGGCTAAGATTATAACCCTGTGAAAGGTTATACCCGATCCCAACGGCAATATAGATGGTCATAATCCCCATTGTCATGCGGAACGGCATCATGATTGCGTCTTTATTATTGGTCGCGAACTCCAACCATATCTGCCCTAACGTGAACGTCGTATCTTTTGAAAAAGGCGGAAACGCCATAATCATCAAGAAGCTGCCGACAATCATGAAAGGCATAGCGGAAATAAAACCATCGCGAACGGCAAGCACGTGCCGTTGTCCACCAATACTCCCGGCTAAGGGTGCAATTTTTCTTTCAATAAAAGAGATTACATTATTATAGATGCTCATTATCATCCCCCTGGTGTTGACAAAAATTTATGCAAGCAGGCCGAGGGCGAATTTAAGTACATTATCGCCTTTCATCATGCCGTAATCCATCGGGTTTATTGCCTCCACTTTTTTGTTCTTCTGTGCGGCAATTTTCTTGAACTCATCCAATTTATATCTCACCTGAGGGCCTAATAAACACAGGTCGTATTGCTCAATTCCTTCATTGAATTTCTCTAACGGGAGCGCTGTCAGTTCCACATCAATATTTTCTGCCGCGGCGGCTTCTTTCATTTTTTTTACGAGCATGGATGTGCTCATTCCTGCATTACAGCAAAGGAAGATCTTTTTCATTTTTTCACCTTAGCAAGTTTATTTATTGAAAATATGCTTTTTAAAATTCGATAAATAATCGAAATTTAACGTCACACCTAAACCTGGCTTCATTTCACCGACGGTGAAATAGCCATTTTTAGCCTGTGGTTCTAAAGCCTCCAGCACAATGTGGTAGCGCTCATCCTGCCAATAGGGAAACCACTCTTGTATTGGTACATTTGTCGTGCAGATATCAAATTGAATACAGGCTGCGGTTAAGATTGGCCCTGAGGCGTTATGCGGTTGAACCTGGATCTGATGTGTTTCCGCATAAGAGGCAATTTTTTTCATTTCCGTAAATCCGCCAGCCAGCCCCATATCTGGCTGAATCAGTTCGAATACCCGATTTTCAATAAAAGGTGCGAAGTCAAAGCGGGTATATAAGCGCTCTCCGCCAGCCAGCGATAAATTAACGCCTGCTTTTACCTCCAGACTTGAATTGATTAATAATGTATCCGTCGGCTCTTCATAAAAATAAGGATTACATGCTTCTAATTTTTTTCCCCATTTAATGGCATCAGAAACACTCAGACAACCGTGCAGGTCGAGCATAATATCGACATGTTCACCCACCGCCTCTCTGACCGCTTTCACCCGAGCAACCGCCATATCCCCCCATTCTTTACTGATAGGACGCGATGGCGTTGATTTCTCTCCCGTTGGCGACATTTTGAAAGGATCAAACTTTAATCCGGTATAGCCGTCGTTGATCACCTTCAGTGCTTTTTCCGCAAATTCTTCAGGACGCCAGGCATCAAAATACCAATGGTTGGCATAAAGCCGGATAGTATCGCGGCATTTTCCTCCCAGCAGTTGGTAAATCGGGACATTTAATAGCTTGCCTTTGATATCCCACAGCGCCATATCTATGGCGCTAATCGCACCATAAATCGCCAGCGAGCGCCCTCTTCCCCAATAGGTATTATCAAAGCATTGCTGGAAGATTTTCTCAGAATCGAATGGCGATTGCCCGATCAGGAATTTTTTCGTGAGCGCATCTAATATCGGAATGACCGACTTAGCGCCCACACCATAACTCATCGCCACTTCGCCAATCCCCGTCACTCCCTCATCGGTTTCAATCTCAACAACGATAAGGTTGTGTGCAGGTGCCCGGTGTCTTAGATCCACATCGTAAACATTTAACTGCGTAACTTTCATAATTCACCCCGAATACAGCCTGCGGGCATTATGTGCACGTTCACATTTTCATTCAAGACTGAAAAATAGATCAAGATCACAGATAAAGCACAAATGTGAACGTGAACATTTTTATATTAACGGGTGTTTTTTGCATGACTGTATGGAGAATAAACAAAAGAAAAAGGAAAGGGATTCCCTTCCTCAGACCGTTGACAAGCTTATTTGTGCAGAATGAAAACGGGAGTAACGGACGACCTATCCGTTACTCCCGCTTGGCGACCTTTGTCAGCTATCCATGACTACCGCTCGATATGCTTTTCACCCCTAACGCCCTTTTTGCAGCGTTTCTTTTACCTGACCAATAAGCTCGCGGCGGAAATCGCCGAGGCGCGGTTTGTCATCCAACCACGGCAGCGGGCGGCACAGCTCCATCGCTTTGATGCCCAGACGCGCAGTCAGCAGCCCCGCACCAATGCCTTGTGCAGCACGGGTTGATAACCGCGCGGCAAGATCCTGCGACATCCAGTCCATGCCAATTTCCCGCACCAGCTCCGATGCGCCAGCAAACGCGATATTGACCAGCACCAGCCGGAACAGACGAATGCGGCTGAAATAGCCGAGTTCGATGCCGTACAGCGCGGCAATACGGTTAATCAGGCGCAGGTTACGCCAGGCGATAAATGCCATATCCACCAGCGCCAGCGGGCTGACGGCGATCATCAAGGTGGATTCCGCCGCCGAGCGGCTGATTTCACGCCGTGCCTGCGTATCCAGTACAGGCTGAACCAGACGTGCATAAAGCTCCAGCACTTCGCGGTCATTGTGGGTTTCATGGAGTGAAGCCTGCCAGCGCTGTATCGCCGGATGGCCGCTATCCAGTCCCGCCTGACGCGCCAGCTTTTCACAGAATTCACGCCCGCGCCCCACGCCGTGGCTGTGTAGCAGATCGCGGGCCACATCACGCTCTTCCGCCCGTTCCCGCAAGCGATAAAGCCGTCGCCACTCGACGGCCAGCGAACCGACGCCCGCCGCCACAATCAGGCTACCCGCGGTAATGCCGCCCAGTGCGATCCAGTCCTGCTGCACCCAGGCGTTATGCAGCGACTGCACGCCTTGTGCCAGCGCGCTGACGCCAAACAGCCCTATTCCCGCCATCACCATACGCCGCCACAGGCTGCGCTTCGGGCGCAGCGCCGCGCTGAGGGCCTCTTCCGCCGCGCCTTCTTCCGGCACTTCTTCTTCGCGGCTGATAGGGGAAAATGGCGTGCCGCTCTGCTCGTCAAATGCTAACCCGGCACGCAGCTGCGGTTGCGGCTCTTGCGGTAAAGCATCATCGAACGTGACACGGGGTTTCAGTGGCTCGTTCATCGCAATTTATCCTTTAACAAAAAGTCCATAACCGTATCCAACCGGATATGCGGCAACGGCGTGTCTACCGTCATTTCTCGCGGACGAAATTGATCGAAATGGAAGCCCTGCGTTTGCCAGAATGCCGCACCCGGTAAACGCGCGGGCACTTCGCCGGGGTAGACCGTCAGCGGCTGGCCGTCGCTGAGCCGATGCCCTTTCAGCGCCGGAATTTTCTGGCCCTGATGATCGACTACCCCGCTCTGCGTTGACTGGATCGACGCAATGCCTTCACAGCGCATATCGATGCCTTCAAACGCGGCGTTCTGCCACGCCTCTTGCACCAGTTGCTGAAGCAACGACACCAGATTGGCGTGCTGATCGGCAGTAATGTGATCCGCTTTACTCGCCGCAAACATCAGCTTGTCGATACAGGGCGAGAACAAACGCCGGAAGAGCGTGCGTTTCCCGTAGTGAAAACTTTGCATCAGTTGGGTCAGTGCCAGCCGCATATCGTTAAACGCGTGAATACCGCTATTGAGCGGTTGCAGGCAGTCAACCAGCACAATCTGCCGATCGAAACGGACGAAGTGATCCTTATAAAACCCTTTGACGACCGACTGACAGTAATAGTCAAAACGCTTGCGCAGCATGCCGATATTGGTTTTTTCATCCGCCTGCGCCAGTTTGGCTTCACCGATCTGATTCACCTGCGGCCAGGGGAAGAATTGCAGCACTGGCGCGCCCGCCAGATCGCCCGGTAGCACAAACCGCCCCGGCTGAATAAAATGCAGCCCTTCCTGTTTGCAGCGATGCAGATAGTCGGTATAAGCCTGCGCCACCTCGGCGAGCTGGTTTTCATCCGCCGGAGCCAGTGGATCGATTTTCTCACATAGCGCCAGCCAGGGCTTCGCCCACTCAATGCGTCCCCCTTGCAGCAAGCCGCCCATTTGCTGCGACCAGCTCAAGTAGGTTTGTTCCAGCAGCGGCAGATCCAGCAGCCATTCACCGGGGTAATCGACAATTTCCAGATAGAGCGTCGAGGTATCTTTAAAGTGGCGCAGCAACGAATCTTTAGAGCGATAGCGCAGTGCCAGACGAATCTCACTCACGCCACGCGTCGGCGTCGGCCAAGCTGGTGGGGAACCATACAGCGCGGCCATGCCTTCATCATAAGCGAAGCGCGGCACGCCCAAATCGCGCTGCGGCACACGTTTAACCCCCAGCAAACGCTCTTCGCGCACGGGGGAAAACATCGGCAAATGGGCCCCGCTGTGGGTATTCAATAATTGATTGACGAACGCGGTAATAAACGCGGTTTTGCCGCTGCGGCTCAACCCGGTGACGGCAATCCGCAGGTGGCGATCCACGCTGCGATTGACCAGAGAGTTAATTTCGTTCTGTAGTCGACTCATTGAATGAACCATCACTCCTTTGGTTGAGAGATATATCGTATCAATATAATAAAATCAGACAAACGCCTCACGCTCACACCGATATAAGTTCAACCACGATCACCTATCTCATACCGTATTTTTACCGCCAAAATGTAAAGAAACGATAATTTTAAGACAACTCTTAGCAAGCAATAAGACAACTCTTAGCAAACAAATTGTTAACGTATATAACCTGAAATTGTACCAAGTAACCAATTGTTTCTGTAAACGAATAGTGTCCCAATAACAATCAATAATTCAGGTTAATTAATTATGCTACGGAATGCGTCGTTCACTGACGGGTATCAACCTGCGCGTCTCAGCCCACTTGCGCTATTTATTTTATTAACCACCTCAGCAAGCAGCTGGGCGGCAGATAATAATCTGACGCCTCTTGCCGCACCGGACCGGGTGGATGAACAGCTGAATATCAACCAGCAGGATCGCCAGCGTGCGATGCAGCAGCAATTAGCGCCACAAACGCCTGATGTGCGTTTGCAGCCCCCCTCCTCATTCTTTACTACGCTGCAGTTTCCGCAGGAGCAACAGTGCTTTACGCTGTATCACATCATACTGACCGGCAAAGAAGACTTCCCCTCCTGGCTGCGCATGCCGTTACAACAGCTGGCCGATCAGGGTAAAGGGCAGTGCCTGGGTGCTCAAGGTGTCAACCTGCTGATGAGCGCACTGCAAAACCGTCTGATCGACCATGGCTACGTCACCGCGCGCGTAATGGCGCCGCCGCAAAACCTGAAAACCGGCACCCTGCATATCACCCTGATTCCGGGCAAAACGCGCCAAGTCAAACGGACCAAAGAGAGCGATCGCTACGTGAGCCTCTGGAGCGCCCTGCCTGCGCGTGAAGGCGAACTGCTGGATTTGCGTGATATTGAGCAGGGACTGGAAAACCTGCAGCGCGTGCCCACCGTACAGGCAGAGATGGCGATTGTACCGGGCGAACAGCCCGGCGAAAGCGACATTGACGTCACCTGGAAACAGGAAAAAATGTGGCGTCTCGGCGCGACGCTCGATGACTCGGGCACCGAAACCACCGGTCGTTATCAGGGCGGCCTGACGCTGTATATCGATAACCCCTTCGCACTCAGCGACCTGTTCTACATTTCCGGCAACCATGACCTTGAATCCGGCAGCGAAAAAGGCAGCAAGAACTACATGCTGCACTACTCCGTGCCGTTCGGTTACTGGATGGCGGGCGTCACCGCCAGCGGATACGACTACAACCAGAATGTGGCGGGCGCGTATGAAGACTACAACTACAGCGGCAACAGCAAGAACCTTAACTTCCAGCTGAGCCGGGTGCTGTACCGCAGCGGCAGTCAGAAAACCTCGATGAGCTATGAAATTCTGACGCGCGAATCACAGAACTTCGTCAACGATACCGAAGTGGATGTGCAGCGGCGTAAAACCAGCGCCTGGCGTCTGGGTCTGCAGCATCGTCACTACTTCGGCGCCACCACGCTTGATGCCGCCGTGAGCTACCAGCGCGGCACCCGCTGGTTCGGCGCGATTCCGGCGCAGGAAGAGTATTTCGATGAAGGCACCGCGCTGGCGAAAATTATCCAACTCAATGCCCAACTCGATATGCCGTTTACGCTGGGTAATCAGACCTTCCGCTACAACGTGCAGTATCTGCGCCAAATCAACCATACCAAACTGACGCCACAGGATCAGCTGTCGATTGGTAACCGCTGGACCGTGCGCGGCTTTGATGGTGAACGCACCCTGACGGCCGACAACGGCTGGTTCGTGCGCAACGATCTGGCCTGGCGCACGCCGCTGCCCAACCAGGAACTGTATCTCGGCGCTGACTACGGCGAAGTGGACGGCACGCGTGATTACCTCGCCGGAAAACATCTGGCGGGCGGCGTGCTTGGTCTGCGCGGTAACGCCTTTGACACCGGCTACGACCTGTTTGTTGGTGTGCCGTTCTCCAAACCGGAAGGTTTCCACACCAGCCCGGTCACTCTCGGTTTCAACCTCAGCTGGCAGTACTAAGGAGGCGCGTGATGAAGATTCCTGTTAATGGCTATCAGTTAAGCGCCCCGCTGCTCGGCGGTCAGTTCAGCGAAGCGGAAGCGCTTGGCGCGGCGGTCTGGCTGTGGATGCATTCGGAACAGCACCGCGATATTCCTCTCAGTGTGCTGCCGACGCTGCTGCTGCCCGCCATCAAACATCAGCAGTTTGTTATCGCCAGCCGTGATGACAAACCCATGTTTTTCCTCAGTTGGGCGTGGATGGACGAAGAAGCGGAACAGCGCTACCTCACCGGCCCCGGCATCCTGGTGCAGCCGCAGGACTGGACCAGTGGCGACCGTCTGTGGTTCCGCGACTGGGTCGCGCCATTTGGCGACCAGCAGGCGTTTCGCCGCATCGTCGGTGGCACGCTGTTTCCCCACTTATGTGGCCGTGCGCTGTACCACAAAGGGGCGGAACGCGGACAACGGGTACTGCAGTTCCGTGGCGATGACGTCACCCAACAACAATTCAGACTCTGGCAGCAGAACACGCCGCTGGTTGCTTAACATCACTTTTAGCAGGGATAACTTTTCGTGAATAAGAACCTCTATCGCATCATTTTCAACAAGGCTCGCGGCCTGTTAATGGTGGTTTCCGAAATCAACCGTGGCCAGGGCAAAAGTGGCGCAAATGGCGTCGGCCATACGCTGAGCCAGTTGATTGGCCGGATGAAGCCCACCGCCTTCCTGACCATGACCGCACTCGGTCTGGTCACGCTCGCGCCACAGGCGCTGGCAGCAGGGATTGTTGCCGACAAGAGCGCCCCAGGCGGCCAGCAGCCGAATGTCATGCAGAGCGCCAACGGCACGCCGCAGGTTAATATCCAGACGCCGAGCGCGGGTGGTGTTTCGCATAACAAATACACCCAGTTTGACGTCGATAACAAAGGCGCGATTCTTAATAACTCGCACAAACAGGTGCAGACCCAGATGGGCGGCTGGGTGGCGGGTAACCCATGGCTGGCGAAAGGCGAAGCCAAAATCATTCTTAACGAGGTCAACTCGCGTGACCCGAGCAAGCTGAACGGTTATATCGAAGTCGCAGGCCGTAAGGCGCAGGTGGTCATCGCCAACCCGGCGGGCATCAGTTGCGACGGCTGTGGCTTTATTAACGCCAACCGCGCCACCCTGACCACCGGCACACCGCAAATCGCCAACGGTGAACTGCGCGGTTACCGCGTGGGCAATGGTGAAATCGTGGTGGAAGGTGCAGGCATGGACAGCAGCCGTCAGGATTACACGGACCTGATTGCCCGCACCGTGAAGGTCAATGCCGGTATCTGGGCGAAAGATGTGACGGTCACCACCGGTAAAAACGAAGTGGCAGCCGATAACAATAAGCTTGTCGATAACAACAGCGCCACCGCCAGCAGTGCAGCGGAGAGCGACAGCAGTGACGTCAAGCCGACACTGGCAATCGACGTAGCCCAACTGGGTGGCATGTATGCCGGTAAAATCCGTCTGGTGGCGACCGAGCAAGGGGTCGGCGTCAGCAACAAAGGCACACTCGGCACGCAGGCGGGTGATATCACCATTAACGCTAATGGCGATATCGTTAACAGCGGCACAGTCAATGCCGGACAGGATCTGCTGCTGGGCGGTAAAAAAGTCGATAACAGCGGCACCCTGTTTGCCCAGCGCGACCACAGCACCACCGCCAGTGACGAGGTGACCAACAGCGGTCTGATCGCCGCCAAAGGCAACTCCCGTGTGCGCGGCGCCACCATCCACAACAGCAAAGGCGCGGCCATTGCCGCCGGGATGAAAACCGATGGCACGCTGGCCGACAGCGGCAATCTGACACTCGCCAGCGACGGCAAACTGGCCAGCCAAGGTCAGGCGCTGGCCGGTGGCGATCTGAACGCCAGCGCCAGCCAGATTGATCTCAGCGGCAGCGATACCGCCGCACATCACGCCACGCTGACCAGCAGCAGCGATATCATCACCGACGACGCGCAGCTGCTGGCAAGTGGCGATTTGAAACTCTCCGCTGCCGGTAAACTCAGCAACGATCGCGGCGTGATTAACGCCAATGCGCTACAGGTCAGTACGCCAGTTATCAGCAACCGTGGCGGCCAGTTACTGCAAAGCGGCGACCGCGATCTGCAACTCAGCAGCGACAGCATTGATAATCAGAATGGCCGCATCGCCGCCAACGCCAAAAAATTCAGCGTGCAGAGCGCCAGCCTGAACAACCAGAGCGGCACCATCATGGCGGCCGGTTCCGGCTCGCTGGATGTTGCGGCCAGCAGTGAACTGAATAACCAGAGCGGTACGCTGGCCGCCGCCAGCGATCTGGCCATTGCCACGCCGGTGCTGAACAACAACCAGGGGCAGATCTCCGCCAATAAACAGCTGACGCTCGATCAGCAAAACACCAGCGCCCTCTCCCGCGCCGCAGCCACCAACAGCGATCTGCGTATCAGCAATGAAGGTGGTCGTCTGGTGGCGGGTCAGCAACTGACCTTCCGCGGTCGCGAGATTAACGGCAGCGGTGAAATTCTGTCGCTTGGCGATATGGATCTCAGCTTCGCGGACGGCTTCAGCAACAACAATAAAACGCTGGCAAATGGCGATCTGACACTGAACGTCAACAACAGCTTGATTAACAATGCGCTGCTTGGCGCAGGCGGTAAGCTGAATGTGCAGGCCAGCAACATCGACAACCAGATCGCAGGTGAACTGAGTGCGCAGCAGACCACACTGAATGCCAGCGATACGCTGAGCAACCGTGGCCTGATCGACGGCGTGCTGACCCGCATCAATGCCAGCACCGTCAACAATATCGGTACCGGTCGTATTTATGGTGACGGCCTGGCGATCAGCGCAGCGACACTGAATAACCTGGCAGAAAATAATAGCAGCGCCACCATTGCAGCGCGTCAGCGTCTCGATCTGGGCGTCGGCACGCTGAACAACCATACTCATTCCCTGATCTACAGTGCTGGCGATCTGGCCATCGGTGGCAACCTCGATGAAAACGGTGTGGCCAGCGGCAAAGCGGGCAACCTAAACAACCACAGCGCCACAATAGAGTCTGTCGGCAATATGGCGCTCAGCTTCACCGCGCTGAACAATATCAACGACAATTTTGTCACCCGCTTCGTACAACTGTCACAGAAGCAGAAAAATGAGTATATGGTGGTCAGCCTGAATAATGGCGTTCACTATAGCCCTGACGACTACAACATCAGTTTCTACAAAAATGAAGTGCGTCATATCTGTATTGAAGGTGTGGTGTGTGGTCGTGACCACTATTATCAGTACAGCTACACCGAAACGGTGCGCGAAGAACAGATTGCACAGAGCGATCCGGCGAAAATTATCGCGGGCGGCCAGATCTCACTCTCCGGCGATAAGCTGCTGAACGACAAGAGCCAGATTATTGCTGGCGGCAGCCTGCTGACCGCCGTCAAAGAACTGGTGAACACCGAAGTCACCGGTCAGAAACTGACGGAAAAAGTCGGACAGGTGATTGAGTGGGATCGTATTCACAAGAAAGGCACCGACAGCCAGAAAGCCAGAGCGTCCGCCTATACCCCGCCAACGGAAATTCAGTCCATCAGCCTTAGCCCGAGCGTGATGAAGGAGAATACTCAAGCGACCAGCAACGCGCCATCGCTGGCGGATTATGCCGCGCAGCGCGTGGAAGTGGCTGGACAGAACACCGATGTCATTCGCTCGATGACACCGGACGCTTCTCTGCCAACCGGCAGCCTGTTCACTACCCTGCCGGACGCCACCAGTAGCTATCTGATCGAAACCGATCCGCGTTTCACCAATCAGAGAATCTGGCTGAGTTCCGACTATATGCTGAGCCAGTTGCGGACCGATCCGTCGATCACGCAAAAACGCCTCGGCGATGGTTTCTATGAACAGCGCCTGGTGCGCGAGCAGATTGTTGAGCTGGTCGGCCAGCGTTACCTGGCGGATTACACCAGCGATGAAGATCAGTACAAAGGCCTGATGGAAGCGGGCGTCAGCTTCGCGAAGACATTCAACCTGGTGCCGGGCGTGGCGCTGACCGCCGAGCAGATGAAACAGATCACCCAGGATATGGTGTGGCTGGTGGCGCAGGATGTGAAAATGCCGGATGGCACCACCCAGAATGTGCTGGTACCGCAGGTGTATGCACAGGTACAGCAAGGCGATATGGACGGCAGCGGTGCGTTACTGGCCGGTAAGAACGTCAGCATTGGCGTCAGCGGCGGTATGCTGAACAGCGGTCGCATCAGCGCCACCCAGTTGGTCAGCATTTCCGGCGACGATATCGTGAATGTGGGCGGCATCATCGCCGGTAAGTCCGTGTCGCTGCAGGCGACCAACGACATCACCAATACCGGTGGCACGGTGCGTGCGACCGATACCCTGCTGGCGCAGGCCGGACGTGATATCACCGTCGCCAGCGAGACCAATCACGCAGAGAGCCAGAACGGCAGCAACCGCTTCAGCCGTGACAATATCGATCGCGTGGCGGGCATATATGTACAGGGTGACGACGGTAAACTGCTGCTGCAGGCAGGCCGTGATGTCAATCTGCAGGCCGCGCAGGTGGTCAGCTCCGGTGAAAACAGCCAGACGCAGATCGCCGCTAACCGCGATATCAATATGACCACCATTACCACCGGCAGTAGCGACAAGGTGGTGTGGGATAAAGATAACCACGTCACGCAGACGCTGACTCAGGTACAGGGCAGTGAAGTCACCAGCGACGGCACTATCACGCTGAATGCCGGCAATAATATTAACGCTCAGGCGGCGAAACTGAATGCCGATCGGCAGCTTGCGCTGACGGCCACCAATGATATCAACCTCGGCAGCGCCAGCAGCCAGGAATATCTCGATATGAACTCGAAGGTGAAAGGTTCCGGCTTCCTGTCGAAACGCACCACGACCACCCGCGCCGGCTACGATGCCACGCTGGCGAACGGCAGCAGCCTGGGTGGGGAAAATATCGCCGTCAGCGCGGGTAACAACCTGAATATCACCGGCAGCGATGTGGCGGCGGATCGGGATCTGGCACTGCGTGCTGGTAATGACCTCAACGTCACGGCAGCGGAAGAGCACCGCGACAGTTGGTCGATGAAGAAAACCACCAAGTCGGGCCTGATGAGCAGCGGCGGTATTGGCTTCTTTGTTGGTTCGATTAAAGAGAGTTCAACCTCCGATACTGCGGCGCTGACCCACAACAACAGCACGCTGGGCAGCGTCGATGGCGATACCAGCCTGGTGGCGGGCAATAATATCGCCGTGCAGGGTTCTGATGTGATCGCCGGTAACGACATCAATATGGTGGCGAACAATATCACCATTGATGCCGCGAATAACCAGAGCACCACCGACACCACTTACGAACGCAAACAGACGGGGCTGACGTTGGCGCTGTCCGGCGCGATTGGCAGCGCGATCAACACCGCCTATACCAGCGCGAAAGCCGCCGATGAGCAGCAGGATGGCCGTATGGCCTCGCTGCAGAAGCTGAAATCCGGTCTGGCAGGCGTACAGGCCGCTCAGGCGGCGGTACTGGCAGCGCAGAGCACCACCGACCAGAACGCTATTGGTGTCAGCCTGTCGCTGAGTACCTCGAAGTCGAAGAGCGAGAGCCACAGCGAAGCGGTCAACGCCTCCGGCAGCACCGTGCAGGCGGGCAACAATATCAATCTGGTGGCGACTGGCTCAGAGAATGGCGACGATGGCGATCTGACCATCGGCGGTAGCCAGCTGAAAGCGGGCAACGATGTATTGCTGTCGGCAAACCGCGATATCAACCTGCTGTCAGCGCAGAATACTCAGTTGCAGACCGGTAAAAACAGCAACAGCGGTGGCGGCATCGGTGTCAGCATCGGTGCGGGCCAGGGCGGTGCAGGAATCAGCGTGTTTGCCAATGCCAGTAAAGGTTCCGGTAACGAGAATGGCGATGGCCTGACACATACAGAAACCACCGTCGACGCCGGTAATAAGCTGACGGTCAACAGCGGGCGTGACACCACCCTGCGCGGCGCACAGCTGAGTGCCGATCAGGTCGTCGCCAATGTCGGCCGTAACCTGACGTTGCAGAGTGAGCAGGACGTTAACAACTACGACTCGAAGCAGAAGAACAGCTCAGCAGGCGCCAGCTTTACCTTTGGCAGTATGACTGGCAGCGTCAGCGCCAGCGTGGCGAAGGACAAAATCCACAGCACCTATAACAGCGTGCAAGAGCAGACCGGCATCTTTGCGGGTGACGGTGGCTTCGATATCAACGTCGGTAACCACACGCAGTTGGATGGCGCCGTGATTGGCAGCACCGCCAGCGAAGATAAAAACCGTCTCAGTACCGGCACGCTGGGCTTCAGCAATATCAACAACCGTGCGGAGTTTGAGGTATCGCACAGCAGCGTCGGTATCAGCACTGGCGGGCTGGGCGCACAGGATCTGCTGAAAAATGCCGTGCAGAATCTGGCGGCCAATAGTCTGGGCGCGGATGGCAGCGATGGGAAGGCTTCCGGCACCACGTATGCAGCCGTTTCTCCAGGATCGCTGATTATCCGTGATCAGGCGAACCAGCAGCAGGATGTCAGCGCACTGAGCCGCGATGTCGAGCACGCTAACCAAAGCATCAGCCCAATCTTCGATAAAGCGAAGGAACAGCAGCGCCTAAGCCGATTGCGATTGATTGGTGATATAGCGAACCAGGCTGTCGATATTACCCTGACTCAAGGCCAGATTCAGGCGAACAATGCGGGAATTAAAGAAGCTGGGGAGTGGGATGGTAAAGAAAAGCGTGATGTTTACTGGAATCGAGTCAAAAACACAGAAGCTTATAAAAGCGTGAGTGACCAGTATAAGGCAGGGGGTGATCTTGACCGTGGAGTTCGAGCTGCTGCGGCTGCAATTACTGCTCTGGCTGGTGGAGACCCAGCGAAAGCGCTGGCCGCCGGAGCTGCGCCTTACATGGCTGGAGTAGTCAAAGGTATGACAGTAGGTTTTGATGAAAACCCTACTGCCGGTCAAATTGCGGCAAATGCCATTGGACATGCTGTATTAGGTGGTGTGGTTGCGGAATTGTCAGGAACAAATGCAGCTGCAGGCGCCATAGGCGCGGCGAGTGGAGAACTCGCTGCACGTGCTATTCGTGAATATTTATACCCTGGTGTTAAAACGGAAGATCTCAAACCAGAAGAGCGCACTAAGATTAGCAATCTGGCATCACTGGCGGGAGCCCTTGCTGGCGGGCTCAGCACGGATACTTCTTCTGGTGTTATCACTGCACATGATTCCAGTAAAAATGCAGTGGACAACAATGATTTGTTAAGCCCTGGTATGATGTCCTGGGGTTCTGGTGCGGTGTCACTCGCCAAATATGAGATTGAGCAGGGTAAAACACCTGAGCAGGTCAGTGAATCATTACGCATCTACAACAGAGGCACCCTTTCCGAGAATCAGGATCCGGTAAGAGGATTATTGCAAGCCTGGGGCTTCTTTATGGTTAATGCCCTGACACTCGGTGGAGGTAGTACAGTGACGGGGGGTGCAATCACAGTCAATGGAATCATCGGTGGTGCAGCCAATATTAATAACCAGGTAATAACGATGAAACCGGGTGAAAAAATAAGTTACACCGATGCTTTAATTGCTACAGGCATCAGCGCCGTCACCACTGGGAAGAGCTTCCTGGCAACCCAGGTTTGGGGGATGAGCGGAGCCTATGTTGGCAGTAAAATTAAGGGTGATCAAGATTCTACTGGGGCTGTTACTGGCGCTGGTGTCGGTAACGTTGCCGGTGCCACTACGTCGACCATTATCAGTGGCGCAGCGGGTACGAAATTGCCGAAACCTGCCGCGGATATGCTGGGAAGTACTTTTGGAGCCGCGGTTTCTGAGGGAACCGGGACGGTAATCCAGAAAGCAATTGATAAGAAACCACAGGATCAACAAGGAAAATAAGCCGTGAGTACAAAAAAACCTGGCTTTAGTACGCTTTTATTTCTGATGGGAGGCTGCTTCCTGGCGCTCTCCTGCACGGTGGCACTTGTCTATTTTGGGGTATGGCTCTACTACCAGTTTATCCTGCACATGCCATCAGGTATGCAGTGGCAGCCATTACTGGCTCAGGCTCTGCGAATTGGCATCGCTTCAGGGCCAGTGATTGGCCTGGGTGTCTGGATACATATGCGCATGGAATACAGTAAAGGAGATAAACGGTGAAACGGTTGCTGCGTTCTGCGAACGCAGCGGTCATTCTGATCGCTGCAGGCTGTGCCATTATTCCAGACCATACTTTTTTCGTTCCCCCACCTCAAAGCGCTCATGCTCCATGGCTGAGAATTGTCGATAACACTGAACAAACCAGCCTTTATCAAATGGTCAATGGTGAGAGCAAAGGTGGCCTGATACGATCCAGTGAGTGGGTATTACAGAATACAGTGGATCGGGGGATGCCAAAAGTTGCCGGAGAGAAATACAATATTGACTACTACGAAACGCAACTCATTGCAGGTGCAGAAACCGAAGTCGTTAATGTTTACGTTGAAGGTAAGCATACCTGCCTTGTGGATACTTATTTCACGCCGGAAGAAGGGAAGTTTTATCAGTTCCAACTGGAAACCGATACATTGCGGTTCCGCTGTCGCGTTCATGCCAGTGAAATCGTGAAAGACAGTAATGGTATGTGGCAGTTGAAACCATTAAATACGGTACGCTACACAGCCAAAGAAGGCAGTGGCTGGCACCCGATGCACAGTAGCATTTAATTTTTAAATATCAAACAGATAGATCATCATGGTTGTACTGGATAAAAACTGGGTGCCTGAATTTGGCACCATGTTTACTTGGTTTGCGATGGACAAACACAGCAGAATCGCCGTTATGGTAAACAACTGCTTTGGTGATCTGCCGAAAGCGCTTTTATCTATCGATAATGCCGAATTATTACTCGATCAGTTAAATGAGTTTTTATGGGAAGAATCGGAACGCTTTACCGTCTATCCGGAGAATAAGTGCGGTCAGACGGTGTCAGACCTCTATTCCGGCTTACGATTTAGCCATATGGCTAGCAGAGAAGAATTTGATCGATGGCTAAAAGAACGATCCGGCCATGAACAAAAAATCGGGGAATATACTGTCCCCTCAGTAAAGGGATTTTTTGTCTATCATGGGATTGAGGGAAGTTCTGAAGGCGAAGATTATCTTGTTGGCTATGAAGGTAACACGAAAATGGGTGATTACTTCCGCTTCTTAACACCTACGGTTTATGGTTCGATAGACGATTTTCCCAGCGAGCTACGTCATGGCATTGCCGTATCTGATGTAGTCGACTTCACAACGGATCGACTATTTGATAACGCAAAAATCAACGACTACTTCCCCCGAATGTATAGTGAGTAATCGTATAGCCTCAGCGTAATGCTGAGGCTGATTTTACTCTGGTTGAATAAAACGTTTAGCTATTATTCTCCCCTTTCACTAGATGATTTGAATAATCCAGTATCGAGGAAATGAAAGTGAAATTTTTACGGCTAACCAACCTTGCTGCGATAACTATTTTAGCTTCAGGCTGCTCCATCATGCCGAATAATTCCTTTTTTATCCCACCAACTGAAAAAAATGATTCACCCTGGGTACGTATTGTTGATAACACAGAACAGACAAGTATCTACCAGACGTTAAACGGCAAACGCACTGGCGGTCTTATTCGTTCCAGTGAATGGGTATTACAAAACACTCAGGATCGCGGTATGCCGAAAGTCTCCGGTGAGAAATACAATATCGATTACTACGAAACACCCTTAGTACCTGGTCTTGAAACCGCAATTATCAACGTTTATGTCGAAAGCAAATATTCATGCCTGATTACCACCCGCTTTATTCCGGAAAAAGGCAAAAAATATGAATTCCAGCTGGAGACCGATACGCTGCATTATCAATGTCGTGCGATTGCCAGCGAAATCGTGCAGGACAGCAATGGTCAATGGCAGCGCATACCACTGCAAAACGTGCACTACAGCGCGAAAGAAGGAAATGGCTGGCATCCGATGCACAGTGGGATCGGATCATAGAGATTGCAGCGAAAAAGCGCGCGACATTATCCACTCTCGACCCCAGTCGTACGGTGGATAACGTCAGCGAAAGTGTATGACCGATGACAAATTACAGGTGACGAAAGCGGTTCTGAACGCCAAACGTCTCTGAGGTGACATAGCGCTCAATGTTACGCAGGCGCTGTTCGCTGGCCTGCAATGTCGCGTCCGCCTCATTCAGCAGTTGGCTGGGCGTTCGGGTCACCTTTTCATCCTCCCCCACCATTCCCGCCGGAGCCGGATCGAGCATAAAGGTCAGAATGATATAAGCCACGATGGTGAAAAAGAACAGGCCGAAAAACATCGACAGCACCACGATTATCCGCAGGAGTTTCACCGGCACGTCAAAATAACGCGCTAAACCAGCACAAACCCCTTTCAGCATGCCCTCTTCCGGTATGCGGTATAACGTTTTACCTGACCACGTATTTTTCATTACGATTTTCTCCAGTCTGGGTGTTCTGCATCCAGAATATCTTCCAGCGCTCTGATACGCTCACGCATGCGGTTGGACTCTTCCGTTAAGCGTGTCAGACGTTGCATATCATTTTGTCCCAGTTGAGCACTGTTTTTACGCTGGCTGTAATGTAGCCAAAGCCATATCGGTGCCACAAACAACATGAAAATGGTCAACGGAATGGCAAGAAACAACGCACTCATTGTGTCTCCTTAGTTATTATTCACACGCTGGTGGCTGTCGTTTTCTCACGACAGCCATCCGATGGCATCTATGCTTTATTCGTCTTATTACTCTGCTGGCTTAACTTTAGCTTTAAGTGCCGCCAGCTGCGCGCTGATTTCATCGTCCGCTTTCAGCTCGGCAAACTGCTGATCCAGCGATTTTTGTTTCCCCAGCCCGTGGCTTTCGGCTTCCGCTTCCATCGTGTCGATACGGCGCTCGAACTGATCGAAACGTGCCATCGCTTCGTCCAGCTTACCGCTGTCCAACTGGCGGCGCACATCACGCGACGATGCCGCCGCCTGATGACGCAGCGTCAGCGCCTGCTGGCGAGCACGCGTTTCGCTTAATTTGTTTTCCAGTTCGCCGATTTCACGCTTCATACGCTCCAGCGTTTCATCCACACTTTCGGCTTCATGCTGCAACACCGCAATCAGGTCGGTCAGTTTTTGCTTCTCAATCAGCGCGGCACGAGCCAGATCGTCTTTATCTTTACGCAGCGCCAGTTCCGCTTTTTCCTGCCATTGATCTTGCTGACCGTGCGCTTGTTCAATGCGGCGGGCAATCTGTTTCTTTTCTGCCAACGCCCGCGCAGAGGTCGAACGCACTTCAACCAACGTATCTTCCATTTCCTGAATCATCAGCCGCACCAATTTCTGCGGATCTTCAGCTTTATCCAGCAATGAATTGATATTGGCGTTCACGATGTCGGCAAAACGAGAAAAAATACCCATAATTACATCCTCTTCATGATTTCCAGCGTCTGATTACGCCTGATTTATCACCGAGGCTGACCAAGCCAGCCGCGATCTCCCTATAGGTATATCAATAAGCATGCCAACTTTTAATTTCTTTTAACTAACTGAAAATAAAGAAATAGATAATTTTGACTATTTTTCTCTTTTCGTTAGATTAGTCAAATACACTAATAGTTAGTAAAAATAATACGGTGGAACATCATGCTTCAGGAAAAAGAGAACCTGCTGGGCGAAGCCAACAGCTTTTTGGAGGTACTGGAACAGGTGTCGCAACTGGCACAGTTGAATAAACCCGTGCTGGTGATTGGTGAAAGGGGCACTGGTAAAGAGCTGATTGCCAGCCGCCTGCACTACCTTTCTCCGCGTTGGCAAGGGCCGTTCGTTTCTCTCAACTGTGCAGCACTCAACGAGAACCTGCTTGATTCCGAGCTATTTGGTCATGAAGCCGGTGCGTTTACCGGCGCGCAGAAGCGTCATCTGGGACGCTTCGAGCGCGCCGACGGTGGAACGCTGTTTTTGGATGAGCTCGCCACCGCACCGATGCTGGTGCAGGAAAAATTACTGCGAGTGATTGAATACGGCATGCTGGAGCGCGTCGGCGGCAGAGATCAACTACAGGTAGATGTGCGACTGGTGTGCGCGACCAATGACGATCTTCCTGCGCTTGCCGCGAGCGGTAAATTCCGTGCGGATCTGCTCGACCGTCTGGCTTTTGACGTTGTGCAACTTCCGCCGCTGCGCGAACGCCAGCAGGATATCATGCTGCTGGCCGATCACTTCGCGATTCAGATGTGTCGCGAATTGCATTTGCCGCTATTTCCCGGTTTTACGCCCGCCGCGCGCGACACACTGCTGAATTACGGCTGGCCGGGCAATATTCGTGAGCTGAAAAACGTGGTTGAACGTTCGGTCTATCGTCACGGCGACAGCGAACAGCCTCTTGATGCCATCATTCTAAATCCCTTCCGCCGCACTCCCGCCGTTCAGGATATCTCCTCACAGGCGACAATCGGCCTGCCGGATTTACCGCTGGAGATGAAACCGTGGCTGTTGGAACAAGAGAGAAGCTTGATCGAACGGGCATTGAATCAGGCAAAATTTAACCAGCGTAAGGCCGCTGAACTGCTGGGATTAACCTACCACCAACTGCGTGGATTGCTGAAGAAACACGATATTGTGGTGAATGAATGAAGTCTGGAAAGAAAAGGCGGGCGAATTCACGCCCGCAGAGTAAGTCATGCCGATCGCTTAAGCATCGGGATATACGGGGCGACCACAGGGGTGAGGCCTCTCTACGGATACCTCCCCCTGTGCTTCCCCTAATACCAGGCTTAAGTGACCGTATTACGATTAATACGTTAACAGCACACGGTTACGGCTCGACGCCCCATACCAGCGTACCTTTATCGTGCACGGTGATCTTATCCCAGTTCGTGTAGCTCGTGACGTTAGCACCGTATGAATAGTCATTCGTTTCATTCACGTTGCTCCAGTCACCGGCGTGGATACGCACCTGTACTTCACCGGTTTCCGCGCCAGGCTGAAGAGAGCCGGCTCCGCTGCTGAAGGTCACCAGAACGTAGCGGTTAGCCTTATCAGTGCTGGCGGAAGGGGTGCCTGTGCTGGTCACGATGTTTTGCGGACCGACGTTCGCCCAGTCAACAAAGAGGTTCGCACCAGGTTTGCCATCATCATGGAAGTAGTAGCGCACTTGCAGATCGCTCAGTTTGATCGGCGTACTTCCAGTATTTTTGATGTTGACAGCCATACGAATCGCATCATCAGAAGGGTTGTTATCCACATTACGATATTGCAGTACGATGTCGCCCGTGGTTCCACTACCTGGATTAGTCGGTTCCGTTGGCGTGGTTGGCGTATCGCCGCCGCTTAGGTTCGCCGCCGCACGAATCTGTGCTCTGACAAATTTCCCTGACGTTGACAGATTTTGCTCCGTCCAACCGCCTGATTTGCTCGCTCCCGGAGCCAACGCCGCGGACGCCTCGGCTTTGTCGGTAAGCGACCAGTTCACCCAGCTCACGCCACGGTTGTTCAGGAAATCGATCCAGGTCTGCGATTCAGGCAGGAACGGCCCGCCGTTGCCGGATGCATCGCTGGTGCCCCACTCGCTGACAAAAATCGCCGCGCCACGGCTTTGTGCATAGTCAATGCGATCGCGCAGGAACTGCCCGTGCGTACCGGCATAGAAATGCAGCGCGTATAGGGTATTAGGATCGGGCAACTGATTATCCGCCGCGTCATGGATATCCTGACTCCAGGTACCCGTACCAACGATAATGAGGTTATCGGGATCTTTACTGCGGATAGTATCAGTCACTTCCAACGCATAAGGCCGAATCTGTCCGTTCCATGTCACGCCACCGTTGGGTTCATTGGCGATTTCATAAATCACGTTCGGCGAGTTACCGTACAGCCCCGCCATTTCGGCAAAGAAGGTTTTTGCCTGTGCTTTATAAATATTAGGATCGTTGTCTGACAAGATATGCCAGTCGATGATGATGTAAACGCCGAGGCTTTGTGCCGCTGCAACGGCCTCTTTTACCTTATTAGCAAGGGAAGGATTGGAAATATAGCCATCCGCCGCCGTGTACATGGCGACACGGAATACGTTAATCCCCCAGTCGTCACGCAGCCATTTCATCGAGTCCTTGTTGACATAATCACCAAACCACTGCAAACCGTGTGAACTCACCCCTCGCAGTTGCACCCTTTTTCCCTGTTCATCCACCAGTCGACCATTTTCAATGGACAGCTGACCATGCGTTTCCACCGGCGTGGCGGATAATGCTGAGAAACTGAGCGACATGCCCAGTGCTGCGGTTACTACACCTAACGTCAATTTCCTGACGAGTTGATTCCTTCTGATCCACATATTCCTTATCTCCATTGTGAACACCCATGATCTTGGGTACAGGCATGATAAGGGAGATTTTTGCTCCCGCAAATAATTTAAGAAATATCCCAATGATATTGATTTTATTAATTATTCACAGAAAAATAGTAAGCATATAATGTTGTTGCCCTTGCCAAAATATGCGCAGCTCATTTTCGTCATCCGCCGTTGCTTCATATCCGAACCGGAATGAAGAACGCGCGGCCTTAAGCGCGCGCGTCCAGAAAGATAACGTGCTTACCATCCTGATTGCAGTGACGTGGCCTTAGCGCGTTTTATCTCCCAGCGATATCCCCGACCGCCGGAAATCTGGCTGCGGCGCTCAGTACCGCCAGCACCGAAGCCGTGATGATGTTCGGATGTCGCCCAACACCGAAGCGCGATCCCGGTACACCGGGCAATGCGGCTTCCACAATGGCTAACGCGACGGCATCCGCCCCTGCCCCCAGACTGCGCTCCTCATAGCTGTCGATACGCAGCGGTAACCCCAGCGCGTCCACCATAGCGGAAATCGGGCCATTTCCCTTTCCCCGATAGTTTTGTGGCGAACCGTTGGCATCAATGAGTTCCAAATCAATCGCCTGCCCTTCGGGATGGTCTGACAGGTGATGTGCACGGTAGATAAAACCCGGTTGATCAAGAACCGGAGAGAGGTAAGTCTGTTGGAAAACCTCCCAGATGTTCTCGCTGCTCAGTTCGGTTTCACTGGTTTCCGCCAGTGACTGAACGATAGCACTGAACTCCACTTGCATACGACGTGGCATAACAATGCCACGATCGCGTTGCAGCAGAAAAGCGATGCCGCCCTTACCAGATTGGCTGTTAACACGCACGATACTGTCATAGGTGCGCCCCAGATCCTGAGGATCGATAGGCAGGTATGGGACGCGCCACGGTGCGTCTGAATGCTGTGCGGCAAAACCCTTGGCGATAGCGTCCTGATGCGAACCGGAGAATGCCGTGAAAACCAGGTCTCCGACATAGGGATGACGCGGATGGATAGGCAGCGCGGTACAATCCTCAGCCACGCGAGCCACAGCGGCAATGTCAGAGAAGTCCAAACCGGGTGAGATGCCCTGGGTGTACAGGTTTAACGCCATCGTCACCAGATCAAGATTGCCGCTGCGCTCGCCATTTCCAAACAGGCAACCTTCGACCCGCTGAGCACCTGCCAGCAATGCCAGTTCCGCACAGGCGATGCCGGTGCCGCGATCATTGTGTGGATGAACGGACAGCACGATGTGCTCGCGCCGCGCCAGACGCTGGTGCATCCATTCGATCTGGTCCGCGAAAACATTGGGCGTCGAGACTTCTACCGTTGTTGGCAGATTAATGATCATCGGGCGCTGCGGTCCCGCATCCCAGGCTCTGATGGCCGCGTTGCAGAGCAGCAGGGAAATATCCAGTTCGGCCATGCAAAAAGTCTCTGGAGAATACTGGAGAACCCACTGCGTTTGGGGATGCTCTGCCGTTAACTGTTTCAGCAGCGCAATATGATGCTCGACCATCTCGACGATCTGCGCCACGCTCATACCAAACACGATCTCACGCCAGGCGGGGGCAATGGCATTGTAAAAATGAACAATCACTCGTCGCGCGCCAGCCACACTGCGTACCGTTTCTTTCACCAGATCATCACGCAGTTGGGTAATGACCATCGGCGTCACGTCCTCAGGTATCAGGTCGGCATCAATTAAGTGGCGCACGATTTCAAAATCGGTGCGTGATGCAGAGGGAAATCCAACTTCAATCTCCTTAAAACCGATACGCACCAATTCCTGAAACAGATGCAGCTTACGTTCACGGTTCATCGGTTCGAAGAGCGCCTGATTGCCATCACGCAGATCCGTAGAAAGCCAGACAGGGGCGCACGTCAACGTACGCGACGGCCATTGGCGGTCGGCCAAATCAACAGGGGGAAAGGGGCGATATTTTTGTGAAGGATCGGTCAACATAACAATCTCCAGGGAATCAATAGAACCTGATCCCCGGACTAAAGAAAAGCGGACCGGCGTCGGGGTCAGGAAGAAACAGGATGGTGCATGATGCGAACGAATGCATACCGACCCCGACCGAGAGACCATCGTCGTAACGAACAGGAATAATGGCTGGACGGCAGCATGTACGAGAGACTCAAGGTTGTCATTACACGTCCATATTAGGTTTGCACAATTCGTCCATCTACATGAAAATAGACATTCAATTGTTTGTTTTGGACAAAGTGAATCGATATGGGTTTTTCTTCCCCCGGAGACGGTGGACACGCGCTTGACTTAAACGCGGCCGAAGCTTCAGAGCTGCCTGTCACGGGGGTCTCCATGCATTACCCGCAGGGGCATGTGGTTCCCATGCACCACCACCGCAGAGGTCATCTGATTTATGCGGATAGTGGACTGGTGCAGGTGGAGGCGCCAACCGGACAATGGCTGGTTCCGCCCACCTCTGCCGTATGGCTGCGTCCAGGTGTTCCCCATCGCCTGATCATTCCGGTCGCTTCACAGGCAAATGGCATCTTCGTGCGTGAAGATATGTGTACACAACTGCCCACCGCAGACTGTGTCGTACGCGTGTCTGGGTTGGCCAGAGAATTGATAGCCCGACTCACCGATGCAGACAGTCACGCAACCACGCCGCGCTATACGCTCCTGCTAGGAGAGCTATTAATCGAGGAACTGCGCACAACGCCACATCTCCCCTTTCATCTGCCCTGGCCGCAGGACATGCAGATACAGACGGTTTGTCAGATACTCATGAGCGACCCAGGTGATACCGCGACGGCAGACGACTGGGCTGGAAAGTTGGCGATTAGCGGCAAAACCTTTCATCGCCGCTTTCTGAAAAGCACAGGGATGACGTTCGGCAAGTGGCGTCAACAGTTGCGTCTAATGTCATCATTAACCCTGCTGGTGCAAGGTGCCCCCATCACTCAGGTCGCCCTGAGCAGCGGTTACGACAGCCATAGTGCCTATACGACGGCATTCAGAAAACAGTTCGGGCAGTCACCATCGGCATTTATGGGCGACAGACGGCGCAACACATAACGCCGTCACAGGAAGGGTTGGGAACAAAAAAAAAGCCAGCACATAGGCTGGCTAAAATAATACTGGAAGCAATGTGAGCAATGTCGTGCTCTCCTTCAGTGCCTGCGAGAAGCCACTGCTGAAGTGCGAAAATGATGATAATAGTTATCAGTATCATCTGTAAAGCACTTTGTTGAGAATTTTTCTCATTTCCATACTGACTATAGGGTTCTTGCCATCGTAACTCACAGCAGAAATACCGGTAGAATAGGATGACTTATCTCCCCTCTGCTGACAGTGCTGGTGGCTTAAGCGGTTGGAAAGTCGCCAGACGCGCATAACAAGAGTGGGGAGGATGCCAAGAGTGCGATACACTCTGTCTATAACCGTCTTGACTGAAAAATCCCGTATGTTCGGAAAAACCTGTTTCGCACTGGCACTCACCTGGCTGGCTTTGCCTGCACTGGCCGCACTGCCGTCCGTGCCAACGTCACCTGCTCCGCAGGAAAGTATTCGCCAGAGTGGTTTTGTCTATTGCGTCAATGATGTCCTGAACACGTTTAACCCGCAGATGGCACGCAGCGGCGTCACCATTGATACGCTGGCGGCGCAGCTTTACGATCGTCTGCTGGATGTCGATCCTTATACCTATCGTCTGATGCCAGAACTGGCCCAGCGCTGGGAAGTCTTAGACAACGGTTCGACATACCGTTTCTATCTGCGCCGCGATGTACCGTTTCAGAGCACCGCCTGGTTCAGCCCGACCCGCAATATGAACGCCGATGACGTGATATTCAGCTTCCAGCGCATGCTGGACGAAAAGCACCCATATCATGATGTCAACGGCGGCGAATACCCCTATTTTGACAGCCTGCAATTCGCCGATTCGGTACAAAGCATCCGTAAGCTGGGCGAGTATAGCGTTGAAATTCGGCTCAACAGCCCGGATGCCTCTTTCCTCTGGCATCTGGCTACGCACTACGCGCCGATTCTGTCCGCGGAATACGCGCAACGTCTGGCGAAAGAGGACAAAAAGGAGCTGCTGGATCGTGAACCAGTCGGCACTGGCCCCTATCTGCTCGATGAATACCGCAACGGGCAATATATCCGGCTGACGCGTAACGGCGATTACTGGCGCGGTTTGCCACGTATGCGGCAGGTCGTTGTCGACCTCGGTTCTGGCGGTACAGGTCGCTTATCCAAGCTGCTGACGGGCGAATGTGATGTTCTCGCCTATCCGGCTGCCAGCCAGTTGACGATTCTGCGTAACGACCCCCGTCTGCGTCTGTCGCTGCGCCCCGGCATGAACGTTGCCTATCTGGCCTTCAACGTGCGTAAACCGCCGTTGGACGACCGCCGCGTGCGGGAAGCCATCGCGCTAGCGATCAATAACGACAGGCTGATGCAGTCGATCTATTACGGCACGGCAGAAACCGCAGCGTCGATTCTGCCCCGCGCCTCGTGGGCGTACGATAACGAATCGCAGATTACGGAATATAACCCGCAGAAAGCGCGGCAAATCTTGCAGGAACTGGGGCTGACGAACCTCAACCTGCGCCTGTGGGTGCCCAGCGCCTCACAGTCCTACAACCCCAGCCCGTTGAAAACCGCAGAGCTGATACAGGCCGATCTGGCACAAATTGGCGTCACCGTGACCATCGTTCCGGTGGAAGGCCGTTTTCAGGAAGCGCGGCTGATGGAACTCAGCCACGATTTAACGCTGGCAGGCTGGGCAACAGACAGTAACGACCCGGACAGCTTTTTCCGACCGTTGCTAAGCTGCGCGGCAATTCGCTCCCAAAGCAACTACGCGCACTGGTGTGATCCGACGTTTGACGAAGTGCTGCAAAACGCGCTCTCGTCACAGCAGCTTTCTAAGCGGATTGACTATTATCAGCAGGCACAGCGTATTCTGGCAGAACAGTTACCCGTTCTACCGCTGGCGTCGTCATTGCGATTGCTGGCATACCGCTATGATATGAAAGGGCTGGTATTGAGCCCCTTCGGCAATGCCTCGTTCGCGGGCGTCTTCCGCGAGGATCAACAGGCGCAGCAGAAACCCTCTGCACCGGAAACCGTGGAGGAAGCACAGCCGTGATTATTTTTACCTTGCGACGTCTGGTGTTACTGATAGTGACGCTGTCACTATTGACGCTGGTTGGCTTTAGCCTCAGTTACTACACGCCCAACGCCCCGCTCAACGGCGCGGCGCTATTTGATGCCTATCATTTTTACCTCACCAGCCTGCTTCAGGGGGATTTCGGTCGCTCCAGCATTAACGGCCAGGCCATCAGCGAGCTGCTGAAAGAAGTGTTCCCGGCGACGATCGAGCTTTGTCTGCTGGCGTTTGCGCTCTCGCTGCTGGTCGGCATTCCGCTGGGGATTACCGCTGGCGTAATGCAGAATCGCGGCGCGGACATTGTGATCAGCACGTTGGCGCTCATCGGCTTTTCCCTGCCGGTATTCTGGCTGGCGCTACTGCTGACGCTCTTTTTCTCGCTGCACCTCGGCTGGCTACCGGTTTCAGGCCGCTTCGACCTACTCTATCAGGTGAAAACCGTCACCGGATTTGCACTGATTGATGCCTGGCTGTCAGACTCGCCCCATCGCGGTGAAATGATCGTCAGCGCCATCCGCCACCTGATTTTGCCGATTACCGTGCTGGCCGTCGGGCCGACCACCGAAGTGATCCGCCTGATGCGCGTCAGTACCACGGACATTATCAGCAAAAACTACATTAAAGCGGCGGCGACTCGCGGACTGTCGCGCTTTACGATCATTCGCCGCCATCTGATTCACAACGCGCTGCCGCCGATTATTCCCAAACTAGGATTACAATTTTCCACGATGCTGACGCTGACGATGATTACCGAAGTGGTCTTTAACTGGCCGGGTATCGGTCGCTGGCTGGTGAACGCCATTCGTCAGCAGGACTTCGCTGCCATTTCTGCGGGCGTAATGGTCGTCGGCGCAATGGTCATCACGGTCAACATCCTGTCCGATATTTGGGGTGCCATGGCAAATCCGTTGAAACATAAGGAATGGTATGCCCTTCGATAACGTTTATAGCGAAAAGCGGCTGCCTAGCCGACTAGGCGATACCTGGCGGGCATTCCATCAGGATATGCTGGCGATGATCGGGCTCTACGGCTTTCTGATCCTGATTGGCCTGTGCCTGTTCGGCAAATTTCTTGCGCCTTATGAGGTTGACCAGCAATTTTTGGGCTACCAGTTGTTGCCCCCCTCCTGGTCGCACTACGGTGAAGTCTCGTTCTTTCTCGGCACCGACGATTTAGGCCGCGATCAGCTAAGCCGTCTGCTGAGCGGTGCAGCGCCAACCGTTGGCGCATCGCTCATCGTCACCTATGCGGCCGCGCTGTGCGGCATCGTATTGGGCGTCTTTGCGGGCGTGACCCGCGGGCTGCGCTCCGCGATGCTCAACCACATTTTGGATACGCTGCTGTCGATTCCCTCATTGCTGCTGGCGATTGTGGTGATTGCCTTTATCGGCCCTAAGCTCGAACACGCGATGCTCGCCGTTTTGCTAGCGCTGCTGCCGCGCATGGTGCGCACCATCTACAGCGCCGTACACGCTGAAATGGACAAAGAGTACGTGATCGCTGCCCGTCTTGACGGCGCGTCCACGTTTTATCTGGTGTGGTATGTCGTATTGCCGAACATCGCCGCGCTGCTGGTTTCCGAATTTACCCGCGCGCTGTCGATCGCCATTCTGGATATCGCCGCGCTGGGTTTTCTCGATTTGGGCGCACAGTTGCCGACGACCGAATGGGGCGCCCTGCTTGGTAACTCGCTGGAACTGGTTTATGCGGCACCGTGGACCGTGATGCTGCCCGGCGCGGCTATCGCGCTGAGCGTGTTAATCGTCAACCTGCTGGGCGACGGCATCCGCCGCGCGCTCGTCGCGGAAACGGAATAAGAGGCGCCGACTCCCTATGCCATTACTTGATATCCGTAACCTGACGATTGAATTCCTGACCGCCGACGGCGCGGTAAAAGCCGTCGATCGCGTCAGCATGACGCTGAGCGAAGGGGAAATTCGCGGGCTGGTGGGCGAATCCGGCTCAGGTAAAAGCCTAATCGCCAAAGCCATCTGCGGGATCACCAAAGAAAACTGGCGCGTGACCGCCGATCGCTTCCGCTTTGATGATATCGACCTGCTGCAACTGTCGTCGCGCGAACGGCGTAAGCTGGTTGGCCATAACGTCTCGATGATTTTTCAGGAGCCGCAATCCTGTCTCGATCCGTCTGAGAGTATTGGTCGGCAATTGGTACAGGCGATTCCCGGCTGGACGTATAAAGGCCGCTGGTGGCAGCGGTTTAACTGGCGCAAACGTCGCGCTATCGAACTGCTGCACCGCGTCGGGATTAAAGATCATAAAGATATTATGGGCAGTTACCCTTATGAGCTGAGCGACGGCGAGTGCCAAAAAGTGATGATTGCCATCGCACTGGCAAACCAGCCGCGCCTGCTGATTGCCGATGAACCCACCAACGCGATGGAATCCACCACGCAGGCGCAGATTTTCCGCCTGCTGTCGCGCCTGAATCAAAACAATAACACCACGATTCTGCTCATCAGCCATGACCTGCAAACCATGAGCAAATGGGCCGACCGAATCAACGTACTCTATTGCGGGCAAACGGTAGAAAGCGCCACCAGTGAAGATTTGATCACCGCGCCGCACCATCCCTATACGCAGGCGCTGATTCGCGCGATGCCCGATTTCGGTCGCTCGCTGCCGCACAAAAGCCGGCTGAACACGCTAACGGGTGCGATCCCCTCACTGGAGCACCTGCCGATCGGCTGCCGGCTCGGCCCCCGCTGCCCGTATTCGCAAAAACAGTGTATGCAAACACCGCCGCTGCTTTCCGTTAAGAACCACTTATATGCCTGCCACTTCCCGCTCAACATGGAGGAACCGTGATGGTTGAGATGCTGCTTGAAGCCCGCAACCTGACCAAGACGTTCCGCTATCGGACCGGGCTATTCCGCCGTCAGCACGTTGAGGCGGTGAAATCCGTCAGCTTTACGCTGCGTGAACGACAAACGCTCGCCATTATCGGTGAGAACGGATCGGGGAAATCGACGCTGGCTAAGATGCTGTCGGGCATGATTGCCCCGACGTCTGGCGAACTGGTTATTGACGATCACCCTTTGCACTACGGCGATTACCGTTATCGCAGCCAGCGCATCCGCATGATCTTTCAGGATGCGAGCAACGCGCTCAATCCGCGCCAGCGCATCGGGCAACTGCTGGATGTCCCGCTGCGGCTAAATACCGATCTCAGCGCCGAAGCGCGCGAAAGAGCGATTAATCAGGCACTGCATCAGGTCGGGCTGCGTCCCGATCACGCCTATTACTATCCACATGCGCTCGCGCCGGGGCAAAAACAGCGTGTCGGTCTGGCACGCGCGCTGATCCTGCAACCGAAGGTGATTGTTGCCGATGAGGCGCTGGCCTCACTGGATATGTCTATGCGGTCACAGATTATCAATCTGATGCTGGAGTTACAGGAAAAGCACGGTATCTCTTATATTTACGTGACGCAGCATCTGGGCATGATGAAGCATATCAGCGACCAGATTCTGGTGATGCAGGCTGGCGAAGTGGTCGAGCGCGGCAGTACCGCCGATGTGTTGTCCGCCCCGCTACATGACCTGACGAAACGTTTGATTGCCAGCCACTTCGGCGAAGCGCTCAGCGCCGACGCCTGGCGACGCGACGGCGCACAACGTTAATCTCCGCGCACCACGGCGGCATCCGCGCGACAGCCATAGGGCTGTGGAAAAAGGCGGATACTGCTCGGAGTACCCCTACCGTCCCCAACATGGTAGAATTGCGCGGTTTATTCATCTCGGTCGTCACTTGCCACGTATGTTTACGGGCACAGAGGTGGCGATCGCAGCAACAATGATCACAAGGATTACTGCTATGGGTTTTCTTACCGGTAAGCGCATTCTGGTAACAGGTGTTGCCAGCAACCGTTCTATTGCCTACGGTATTGCACAAGCAATGCAGCGTGAAGGTGCCGAACTGGCCTTCACGTATCAGAACGACAAATTGAAATCACGCGTTGAAGGCTTTGCCAGCGAACTGGGTTCCAGCATCGTTCTGCCATGTGATGTCGCTGAAGATGCCAGCATCGAAGCACTGTTTACCGAATTGGCTAACGTATGGCCGACCTTTGATGGCTTCGTGCACTCCATTGCTTACGCACCGGGCGATCAACTGGACGGTGACTACGTTGATGCCGTGACCCGTGAAGGTTTCAGCATTTCTCACGATATCAGCTCTTACAGCTTCGTCGCGATGGCGAAAGCCTGCCGTAAGATGCTGAACCCGAACTCTGCGCTGGTTACCCTGTCCTACCTGGGTGCTGAGCGTGCCATCCCTAACTACAACGTAATGGGTCTGGCAAAAGCGTCTCTGGAAGCAAACGTACGTTACATGGCGAACGCCATGGGTGCTCAGGGCGTGCGCGTCAACGCCATCTCTGCGGGCCCGATTCGTACACTGGCTGCATCCGGCATCAAAGACTTCAAGAAAATGCTGTCGCATTGCGAAGCCGTTACGCCAATCCGCCGTGTCGTTACCATTGAAGACGTGGGCAACTCTGCTGCGTTCCTGTGTTCCGATCTGGCTGCCGGTATCTCCGGTGAAGTTCTGCACGTTGACGGCGGCTTCAGCATCGCCGCAATGAACGAGCTGGAACTGAAATAAGTCATCACGGTAAACTGTTTTTGCTCAAAATGCGCTCTTATAAAAGAGCGCATTTTTATTTCCCCAACCCCAAAAAGGAGAGACAGTCATCAGTAAAATCACCCTTCATCCATAAAATGTGAGGATTGGTTTTAATTAAATTAATACTCATAGTAATAATATGCATGAATAGCATTACATAAAGAATAAATCACCAGAAAAAATAAAATTTCATATTATAAATAACGTTTAGTTCATGATATTGGTTTTTTGTGTTGTTTTTCCATTTATTTATGAACAAACCCACACAAAGAATAGTTATTAAATAACAAAGAAATAGCGAGTTCGTTACAGATTTATTAAAAAACAAATCCTATTAAATCAAAAAAATAAAAAATAAAAATCAGCATTTAAATTAGATCGCGAAAAATGAATCCTCATCTATTATTTATCTGCGCACCCATCGCGCCGTATTTTATCTTGCTGAAAAATTCACACGCTAATTATTTGATGTTGAGTCAAATAATATACTTACTATATCCCTTTGAAACGAGGTCATTATGAGTAGCAATGATGCGTCTAATTTAAAGTCCAGCAACAGCATTATCAATATTATTGTCGTTATCGATACAGATAGTATCATTCGCGATTTTACAGGCAAAAATCCGAGTCAGGACGCCAATAAACCTACCGGCATTTCACACCAATATTCTTATATGGTGGTCTCCTCCGGTTCTGCCCTTCAGGGTCAAGCGTCCGCCGATCTCAATATAAAGGCCAATGTGGGTGATGTGATTCGCTGGACCGGAACATCAGAGTCCGATAACTTTGATTCCAGCGTTTTGGTTTATGGTTTACCAAAATTTGGCGGCACAGATGTCTTTACGGGTACAACATTCAAAATGTACACGAAGACATCTATGTTACCGAAACAAAATGGTCCTTTCCCAGTAACTTATACAGACCAGTCATATTGGTTTATTCAGGCCGATATTAATCAGAAAGGGACCGAAAATTATCAAATTCAATTTGGATTGTATTATCGCCCTGATGGCGGTGCTCAGAAGTTGTTTGGGTACTTCTGCTGGGATCCAACCATTACCGTATCTAACTAAATAAAAGTTCTCGTTTAATTGTTCAAAATAAAACCAAATAAATGGCTAGTAATGTATCTAGTCATTTATTTGCGTTTTTAGTAGTCATTAATGCTGAGTAACTAAATAATCCTTATCCAGCAATTCAAACGTATGATGTCCCTGAGAAGAAAAAATAATCTCTCGGCTTTTCGTCACAAAGATGGCTTCGATATCCGGCCGGTTTTGTAGAAAGTGAATGCCAGTGCTCACGCCCATGCCATAGAGCAGCGTGGTGTAGATATCGCCGTCGAGAGAGTCGTTCGAGATAACCGTTACGCTGTGCAGTTCATTATCCAGCGGGTAACCCGTCCGGGGATCGATAATATGATGATAAATACGATCGTCCACGGTAAAAAAGCGTTCATAGATACCGGATGTTACTACGGATTTGTTCTTCACCTTAATAATGCCCAGCAGGCTATCGCGATCCGCGAAAGGTTTCTGCAACCCGACGCTCCATAGTCCCTGCTCATCCGTCAGCGCGCTGCCAATCGCGAGCACGTTTCCCCCCAGATTGATCAACGCATCCTGAATATCATGTTGATGCAGAACATCCCGGACGATATCGGCGATATAACCTTTCGCAATCGCGCCCAGATCGATCTCCATTCCCGCGCTCTCTAGCATCACGGCGCAGTCCTGCTCTCTGAGAATAATGCGTTCAGGGTCCGTTAATGCCAGCGTCCGCTGTATCGATTCCTGATCAGGCACCGTGCTGCCGCTAAAACCGATTTTCCATCGTTTGACGACGGGACCAATTGCGACGTTAAAGGCGCTATTTTCAATCAGGCTCACCGCTTTGGCGCGCTTAATCAGCTCAAAAACAACCGAGCTGACCGAAACGTATTCTTTACCTGCCGCGTGGTTGATGCTCATCACTTCCGACTGTGCCCGATTAACGGTTAGCAAGTCTTCAAGCTGCTTGATGCGATGAAAAACCTGCCTGACAGCGGTTTCATCATGGACAAAGAGTTTGAGCAGAATGGGACTGCCCATCAGATGAACGGAATAAACATAAGCGTTATCGACTGAAGGCATAAGGCGGCTCCCATGAACGAATGGCGATACAGAGAGGAAAGCATCGAAAAATCGCGGACGCCTTTTCAGACGTCCGAGATTAGCACTACGGTTCTATCACTTACTCGGCTACCAGCATCGGCTGGTTTTCAGCCGTTTTCGCAAACTTTGGCTTACGCACTTTCGTCGGAAAAACGTCGGAACGACGCGGCGCTCGCGCATAGGCTGCCGCCTGAATCCCCGCCTGAATACCGAAGATAATGATATCCGCTACGGCGTTGCCGCCAATGCGGTTCGCCCCGTGAATACCGCCAACCACTTCCCCTGCGGCATAAGCCCCGGAGATCGTCTCTTTATAGCGGTTCAATACTTCCGCTTTCTCGTTGATCGTAACGCCACCCATCGTGTGGTGTACGCCCGGTGCCACTTTAATCGCGTAGTAAGGCGCTTGATTCAGCGGATCGCGCATCCCCGTGGTACGGCCAAAGTCTTCATCATGTTTATCGGCAATAAAGGCATTGTAACGGCCGAGCGTGGCGTGCAGCGCAGCTGGCGGCATATCCAGCTTGTCGGCCAGTTCCGCGACGCTGCCCGCGCTAACAGTCAGCCCTTGCGCGACATACTCTTCGACCGCTCGATTACGGCCTCTCACCTGCTCGTCAAACAGGATGTACGCATAGCCCTCCGGCAGGTTCACGATGGCGGACGAGACGTTATCCCGCGTCTCCATTTCGTTAAAGAAACGCTCCCCGCGCTGCGACACCAGAATAGCCCCGCCGCCGCGAATAGATTCGGAGATCAGATAAGAGGTTGTTTGTTCAACCGTCGGATGGGTCTGAATTTCCCCCATGTCCACCGTATCCGCGCCGATCTGTTCCAGCAGGCGAATGCCACCGCCCGTCGCTCCTTTATGGTTAGTGGTGACGAAACCTTTCAGGTCTGGGCGGTATGACTCCACCATGGCCTGATTGGCACTAAAACCGCCCGTCGCAACAATCACCGCTTTTGTCGCAATGTGGCTCTCTTCCTGCTCCTCATTGACGACTCTGACGGCGGTAACCTTGCCCTTCTCCTGCACAATTTCAGTCACTGACGTTTCCAGCAGCACCTCAATATTGTATTTATTGAGGTTTTTAATCAGCCCGCTGACCAGATAGCCGCCCACCGCTGCGCCGTTGGCTGGCCGATGCGTTCTGTCAACGCTCATCCCGCCCGTCGTGGTGATGTCGCTCAGTTCAATATCGTGCTGTGCCAGCCAGTTAATCGCGTCAGACGCATGGTCGACGAAGTATTGTACCAACGCAGGATTGTTCTTCTGTTTGCCGCTTTTCAGGGTTTCGTCATAGAACAGCGCCTGGCTATCTTCGATACCTTTATTTTGCTGGAAGACGGTTCCCGCCGCGTTCATACCGGCAGAGGCCTTGATGGTATTGCCGCCGATGACCGGCATCTTTTCAATCACGATAACGCGCGCGCCTTCTTCGCTGGCCTGAATCGCCGCCGCCAGCCCCGCGCCGCCGCTGCCAATCACCACCACATCCGCTTCACGACGCGCGTCTGGGTTACCGCCGTCGGCAATAATGGCGTCTTTGCTCGATTTCACCATCGCCTTGGTAACGGCTTTTTTAATCGCTTCACTCTGCGCCGTTGCGCCCGTTACGGCATCAACGTGGGGGCTATTGGTATCCAGAATGCGTTCGCGGATAATCTCAAAACTGATTTTCAGTGAATCATCAATCTCGCTATTCTCCAGCGCGATATCGGCGACCCGATTCTGCTCAAAATGAACATGAATTCGCAGCTCGCCACATTCATCCTGAACGCTTTCCTGATAAACCCCGGATTTAAATTTTTTGCCGGTTAAATTCACGTCCCGAATCATGGCTTCAACTAATGAAAAACGCCACAGCGGTTCAGGTATCATTAATGCTTCACGTTTATCGCTGGCAATATAAAGTTCGGGCTTTTCTTGAGCGGCAATACGATCTGTCCAGTCTGGATAAGCAATACAGGCTCTACCGACGGCAATCAGGTCATAACCATTTTCCAGCGCCGCGTCTGTGTCGGCCTGATTAACAATATCTCCTACGCCAATAACCGGAATCGCGGCTAATGTCGCGGAACGGCGGGCAACATATTTCTTAATCAGCGGCGTCGGGTCATTAGTCTCGACAATGGACGAGCGCAGAATATTTCCCATCGAGAAATGAACGTAATCCAGCCCGCGTGCCGCTAATTTTTCCAGCAGATAGAGTGAATCATCAAAATGAATGCCCGGCTCTTCGATCTCTTCCGGCGAGAACCGATAACCGATAATAAATGCGGGATCGGCGTATTTATCCGCGACCTCATGGGTGATATCCAGTACCGCCAGCGGAAATGCTGCACGGTTGTCACGGGTGCCGCCCCATTTATCTGAGCGCTGATTAGAGTGCGGAGAATAGAATTGTTGGATCAGGTAAGTGTTCGCGCCGTGAATTTCCACGCCATCGAAACCCGCCTGAATGGCACGATGAACGGCATCACCAAACTTGCCAATCATGGCGTCAACCTCGTCGCCCGACAGCGCGACCGGAACGATGGCACCCGCGCGCGGCGCGGCAATGGCACTCGGCGCAACCGGCGTCGCACCACCGATAAAACGCGGTTCGACCATACGGCCGCCGTGATAAATTTGCAGGATCGCCGTCGAGCCTTTTTCTTTAATCGCCGTCGCAATTTTGGCCAGCCCGGCAATTTTGTCGTCGTTGTCGATTCCTATCGCACCGGGAAAAGCCAACCCTTTGTCATCAATAAAACAGCATTCCACAATCACGGTACCAATGCTGCCGGCCCTGGCCTGATAATATTCCACCAGCTCTTTGGTCACGCTCCCATCGTAAAAGCCACTACAGGTGGTCATGGGCGCCATCAGTACCCGATTTTTCAGCGTTGCGCCGTTGGGGAGTGTAAAAGCGGCAAATAGATCATGGTGATTATTCTTCATAGCGAATACTCCACTTAAAATAGAAACTCTGTTCGCAAATGAACCAGAAGCCGCCATGTTTGTTTTTATTAATTATTTTGGCTGATAATTCGCGAACTTATTACTTACCAAGTATCTATTTTTTTTGATGTTATAAAATGTTTTCTTACTATTTAAACTATTTTGTAGATCCGCTTTTATTAAGGGTATTCGCACAACTCTTTTTTATATTTAATATTCCATTCACTTCATTAACATCTCCTTATCCTAAAAATAACCAATCGAATATTATTTATATTCTGCATAACAAAAAACGCCCCGGTAAAAAAAATAAGACCGGGGCGCAACAGGAAATAAAATGGGATGGCTATTGGTGTTGATAGGTATCCGTGTGAACGCCGTTGATGTATAGCTGGCGTTGCTCACCCGCTGGCAGGCGCAGCGTCGCGTGCCGCCAGGCGGGCTGGTATCGCCCTTCTGACGTAAACGTCACGTCAATCCGTTGACTATCCGTATGAATTTCCCAACGCAGCCACAGCGCGTTACCTTCACGCCATTGCCACGTTTCGCCATCGTCTTCAAACAGCAGCCCGCTGTCCGTACCGCCAGCGACGGGCGGGAAGAGCAGGAATTCACGCTGTTCGTCTTCCTGTGGGCTGACGTGCGCCGTTCGCCCAGACAGCGGGATCATCGCTCCCGCACGGACCAGCAGCGGGAGCCGTTCCAGTGGCGCATCCAGCACGATCGTCTGTCCGCCGCTGAACCATTGGCCGGAATGGAAATCGTACCAACCAGATGTATTCGCCGGCAGGTAGACCGTCCGCTGGCGCTGCTCTGGTTCCACCACGCTGGCAACCAGAATATCTCGTCCCAGCATGAAATCGTCAGTTTCCTCCAGCGTCGCACTGTCGTGCTCGTGGTCGAGGAATGTCGGGCGCAGCATCGGCTCATCGTCTGCGCTGGCTTGCCACAGCAAGGTGTAAAAATACGGCAACAGGCGATAGCGCAGTTCAATGGCACTGCGAATCGCAGGCGTTACCGCGGGATACATCCACGGTTCGTTCACCGTATGGTCATCATTCCAGGAATGAATGGTGAAACGCGGGTGCATCACGCCGTTTTGTACCCAGCGCACAAACAGCTCGGCATCCGGCTTGTCGCCCGAAAATCCGCCGACGTCGTGTCCCACATTAAACAGACCGGACAGGCTCATTCCGATTCCCATTCGGGTGTTGTAGCGCAGCGTCTGCCAGTTGGTGCGGTTATCGCCGCTCCAGGTTTGCACGTAGCGCTGCATCCCCGCACAGCCGGAACGCGAGATCAGATAAGGCCGCAGCGTCGGAGCAAAACGCTGCTGTGCCTCCAGCGAGGCGCGCATCATCAGCAACGGCATCAGCGGGCGAATATGTTTGATCGCCATCGTGTCGCCGAATCCGTGGCAGCGGGCTTCGCCATCCCAGACTTCATATTCGTTGTTGTCATTCCACGTTGAATCAATCCCTTTCTCCAGCAGTTGCCGGGTGACGTTCTCCTGCCACCACGCCACCGTTGCCGGGTTGGTGAAATCAAGGTGCGAACCTTCGTCATCCCAAAAGCTGGAGCGCTCAGGCACATCGGATTCGGAATCGAGGATAAACAGCCCCTGTGCCGATACCTCTTTGTATTTCGGGTGATCTTGCAGTAAACAGGGCTTGATATTGGCAGCCAGCTTGAGGCCCGCAGCATGAAAGGCCTGCGACATCACCTCCGGCTGAGGGACTTTGTCGTAGTTCCAGTTAAACACATAGCGCTTATTGTTAATCGACGTGTAGCCCGACGAGAGTTGAAACGAATCACACGGAATGTGGTGATCACGGCACAACGCGATAAATTTCATCAGCTGCTGCTGCGCATCGGGCGCATCGGTGTAATGCATGGTGGAACCGCTGTAGCCGAGGCTCCACTTTGGCCCAAAGAGCGTTTTGCCCGTCAGGCGCACAAACGCTTTCGTCACATCCAGCACGCGCGGCCCGATAAACAGGTAATAGTCGAGATCGCCCGCCTCCGCCTGATAGCGCCGATAAGCCAGATGATAGTTATCGATTTCATTGCCGAGATCGAGCCAGGTCGTGCTCAGGTTATCGTAAAACAGGCCGAAGCTGACATCCTCACGCCGGGTAATGGTGAACGGAACATGCTTATACAGCGGATCGGTGCTCGCCGCGTTGTAGCCCATCGCATCCAGATTGCGGAACTCAAACCGACGTCCAGTGCGTTCCAGATCGCCCGCCTTCTCACCCAGCCCATAATAGCGCTCCGTCGGGAAACGGCGCTGATAGTGCGCCACGCCTTCACCGTGTGGATTCAGCAAGTAGGCGCTGGTGGGGCGATCGGCGGCAAACGGCTGCCATTCGCCCTGTTCATCGCGGTACTCCCATGCCAACCACAGCGGTTGATGAATCGTAATTCGCATCCGTGCGGTACTGATACGAAAGGTATCGTCCAGATTTTCCAGCGAGAATCCCGGCAGGCTGAAACCGGCGCTGCTCTCACGACTGCGCCCCTGCCAAGGGACATCCTGCTGCGGCGCGATGCTCCAGGTGCGGTTCAGTTTCAGTTCACCATGTTGTTTAACCAGCACACGGGCCAACATCGGTTCCAGCACGTACAGACGAAACACATGTTTGTCGTCCACCAACAACTCAACATGATCGGCGCTCTGATGACGAAACACCCAATTTTTCAACGTTTTCATACAGCGTCCTTTTCAGGAAAAAATAAACTCGTCGTTATGCTTAATGCAGGTCCCTTAAGCCCATTTTTAGGAGAAACACGGGGATGAGGTTCCCTTAGGGAAGCCTCGCCCCGTGGTCGCTCCGTGTATCTCGCGTCTTAAACGAATGGAATAAGCCGTTATGCCTGCGGCCGCGTTTTCCCGCGACGTTCAGCAATAAACGCAATCAGGAAGACGGCACCGATCAGATCGAAGAATCCCATCGCGACAAACAGCGGGTTAAACCCAATTTTGTCGGCGGTGACGCCAATCAGCAGCGAGAACAGAAAGCTGGCAATCCAGGCGAATGAACCGCGCATCCCATTCACCGTTGCCATCTGCCCTTTATCAAACGATTCCACCACCAGTGCGCTCAACATGCAGGAAATGACCTGATGACCGAATCCGCCGATGGAAATCAGCAGAATCGCCACCCATGGATCTTTGCTGATAGCCACCAGCGCCAGCGATAACATCAGGAATGCGCCCGTTACCGAACTGGCCACAATCGAGTTGACGCGAGAGCAGCCGAACCAACGGACGTAAAGTCGAGTGAGGTAGCCGCTGGCGACGCTGCCGAGATCGGCGGCAAGAAACGGCAGCCACGCGAACATCGCAATTTGCTTCAGATCCATACCGCGTTCATTCGCCAGATAAAGCGGCACCCAAAAGCTGAGCACCGCCCACGCGGGCTCCGCCATAAATGCCGGGATCGCAATACCGTAGAAGCGTTTGTTTTTTGAGACAGTTTTCAGCGCGGTGAAGAAAGGCAGTTTGACGGGAGGCGCTTCGTTGTCCTGACGAATGAAATCCAGCTCTTCGCGGCTTAAATTCGGGTGTACTTCCGGGTTATGGTAGAACAGCCACCACAGCACCACCCACAGCAGCGCCAGCCCACCGGTAAATATGAAAGCGCCCTGCCAGCCCAGATAGGCATGTGCAACGACGATGATCGGCGGTGCCAGCATCGCGCCGATAGAGAAACCCACACCGGCCCAGCCTGCCGCAATCGGGCGTTCCTTTTTAGGAAACCACTCGCCCAGCGTTTTAGCGTTCGCCGGCGTCGCTGCTGCTTCCGATGCCCCCATAAAGAAACGCAGGATCGCCAGATGCAGCCAACTCCCCGCCCCTGCGTGGAAGATGCACATCAGCGCCCAGATTGTGGCACAGATCATGAAGCCCATTTTCAGCCCGATGACATCGATTAGCCAGCCGCAAATCGGCTGAAAAATGGTATACGCCAGCTGGAATGCGCCCACAATCCAGGAATATTGCTCGGTGGTGATGCCCATGCTGGTTTTCAGTTCTGGTGCCAGAATGCCCAGCGAATTACGCGTGATGTAATTCACGGTAACGCCAAGCAAAAACAGGCCAAGAACCCACCAGCGCAGATTTCTGAATGTCCGTTTACCTTTGGTAGCGATGGAGGACGAATTGATGTCGAGACTCATGGTGACTCCTATACAGGAAAGTAGGTTACATTGGTCTGATATCTCGGCGGCATTTTTTTATTTATCGCCTACCGAACAATCAAACTATTTTCATGTCATTGTATTTATTAATTTAAATCCTGTTTTATTACATCTAACTGCTAAAATTGGTTTACCAAATCGAGAGTAGAACAATTGAAAATCGTGAAACACTCACTTTTTTGAAAACATTTTCATGCTATGGTCAAAATGCAATCAAAAAACCGGTTATAGCGCCTGAAAACAGGCGATAGATAACGATGAAAACTTTGTCATTTTCGAAGGTGAACGGGATCACAAAATGAAAGGAAACCTGAAAATACGAGAAATTGCGCAGCGGACAGGCTACTCGATCAGTACGGTTTCACGCGTATTGTCTGGTCAGTCCAATACCAGCGAGCACGCAAAGGCAGACATTCTCAACTGCGCCCGCCAGTGCGGCGTGCTGGCCGATCTCGCCAATGGTCGCCTGCTATTGAACGGGCTGACTATCTTCGCTCCGCCGCGCGCTTTTGATATTCGGTCCGACATCTTCTATCACAAGGTGGTGCAGAGCATCATTGATGCCCTGAAGCCACACGATGTGCGAGTGCGCTACTGTGGGCTGGAGGAAAATGACAGCGATGCGGCGCTCTTTTTAGACAAAATGCGCGATCCGGCCACGGAAGCGGCGCTGCTGATCGGCATCGACGATCCCTATATTCACGCGCTGGCGGCGGACAGCGGTAAGCCCTGCATATTGATTAACTGCATCGACCGTAAGATGCGATTACCGGGTGTGGCGCCTGCACATCGGTTAATTGGCGAGTTCTCCGCCCACTATCTCTTCGAACAGGGGCACCATGCCGTATTGACGCTATTATGCCTGCGTCGCTACACGATGGAACTGCGTCTGGACGGCATCCAGGATGCCTATCAGTACCATAATCTGCCGTTTTCTACCGGGGACAACCTGCTGTCGTTAGATAATTTCAGCACGGCAGACGCGGAACAGGCGATGACCGCCTTTTTGTCCCGCTGCCCGCAGGATAAATGGCCTACAGCTATTCTGGCAGGCGGTGACTTCATCGCGGTCGGGGTGGTGAATGCGCTGCACAAGGCGGGACTGCGCGTACCGCAGGACGTTTCGGTGATGAGTATGGATGGATTCAATCTGTCGGCCATTCACGACGTGCCGCTAACGTCGGTACATGTACCGCGTGAGGCGCTGGGCGAAGAGGCCATCAGGCTGTTGCAATACCGCCTGATCCGTCCCGAAGCTCCGGTTGGCAACACACTGCTCAACGGTACGCTGGTGGTGCGCCAGTCCGTCAGGCGGCTGCGCGCCAGTAAATCGGTGGCACCGGTACAGGACGAAAGCCTTTACGACTAAGAACCTATCCCAGTAGGCGTTATTGGTGCAGTCAGTTTGGACACGGACAGCGCGCAGAAACCGGAGCGTACACGTAGTACGTGAGGATTTATTCGCTTCGCTCACCCTACGGGCCACCCTGAAGTGTGTTCAAACGCTATCGCGTTTATGCGAGCACTGCCCAGGTTCAAAAATGGCAAATGAAATAGCCCTAATGGGATAGGTTCTAAGCCTGCAACCACGCCTGCGCAGCATCAAAGAAGTTCTGCGCCAGCGGTGTCGCTCTGCCTGCCTGTGCGACAACAACCGCCGCACGACGACGCATCGGCGGAAATTGCAGCGGCCGCAGCGTTAACGCAGGCGTCATTTCTGGAATCAGGCTGCCATGGGGCACAATCCCGCACCCGAGCCCAACATAGGCACTTTGAATCAGTTGCAGAACGGAAGAACTTTCCACCTTGACCCACGGCGAGACACCCATTTCACGGAAATGGCTATCCAGATAGCGACGGAAATAGCGGCTGGCCTCCGCCAGACAGAGCGGCACGTCGGAAAGCGCGGCGAGAGGCAGCGGCGTTTCCCCCACCAGCTGCGGAAAATGGTGAGGATGGAACAGCAGGTCAATGCCCTGCTCCGTCAGCGGCGACGCCTGAAAGTGCAGTTCCTGTAGCGTCGAAAATTCAAAAAAGCCAATGCCGACATCCACCGAATGCGCATTCAGCGCTTCCAGCAGTTGATCCGCACTGAATAGCGAGATCTGAAAGTCCAACTGCGGGTAGACCTCGTTGACCGCCGCCAGCAGGCTCGACAACGCGATACTGCTTTGCGGCACCGCACCGATGCGTAAGACGCCGCTAACGCCGCGTTTCAGCGACGCGACTTCCAGCTTCAACCCCTGATAAACCGAGACGATTTCCCGCGCCCAGGCCAGCACGCGCTCACCTTCGGCCGTGAAGCCTTCAAAATTGTTACCCCGATTGATTAACGCCAGATCCAGCTCTCGCTCCAGATTTTTCAACCGCATGGAGAGCGTTGGCTGACTGACAAAACTGGCTTCCGCTGCCCGGCCAAAATGGCGCTCTTTCTCCAAATTGCACAGGTATTGCAGTTGCTTAATATCCATCGTCAGGCTCGATCGTCAGACACAGTAGTGGGTAAGCCCCGAGTATATACTGATAAACCGCCTCTATCCCACCATAGCCGCATTTGATTAGACGGGATCGCCGACGACACCTAAACTTCCCTCAAGAGCAAATATTTAAACTTTTGTTCACATAAAAAAAACAAAACCCTAAATAATTCGAGTTTCGGGCCGACGGCAACGCAGCGAGTCCTCAGGAGCTTACTCAAGTAAGTGACTGGGGGGGAGCGAGGCAGCCAACACACCAACAACTTGAAGTATGACGGGTTTATTCACCTGCGGAACGTATATGAAATTCAAACCATCCATCAAGCCATACCGCAACGCGGCTGGCGGCTGGGGCTCGTTGGAAGCCACCACGCGCTTTGTGCTCGACAGCAAACAAGCGCTGAAAAATATCCGAAACTTGTTGCGGGTCAATAAATCGAAAGGTTTTGACTGCCCCGGCTGCGCCTGGGGTGATGACAACAGCAGCACGTTCAGTTTCTGTGAAAACGGCGCGAAAGCGGTCAGTTGGGAAGCGACGCGCAAAGCGGTCGATCTGGATTTCTTCGCCGCCCACAGCGTCACGACGTTACGCCAGCAAAGCGACTATTTCCTTGAGTATCAGGGACGCTTAACCCATCCGATGCGCTACGATCGCGCCAGCGATCGCTATGTTCCCATCGATTGGGACGCGGCGTTTGCACTGATCGCTCGCCATATCAAGAGTATGGCCCACCCCAATCAGGTGGAGCTTTATACGTCCGGCCGTGCCAGTAATGAAGCCTCTTATCTGTATCAGCTTTTTGGCCGCATGCTGGGCACCAACAATTTCCCTGACTGCTCGAATATGTGCCATGAGGCCAGCGGAATCGGTCTGAAACAAAGTGTCGGCGTGGGTAAAGGCACGATCCGGCTGGATGATTTCGAACACGCTGACGCGATCTTCGTTTTTGGTCAAAATCCTGGCACCAACCACCCGCGTATGCTGCACAGCCTGCGTCACGCCGCCGATCGCGGCGCGCATATCGTCTCCTTTAATACGCTACGCGAACGCGGTCTGGAACGTTTTGCCAACCCGCAGAATCCGCTGGAGCTGCTCACGCCGCTGTCCGGCACTATTAGCGAAACCTACCTGCAACCTAATCTGGGCGGCGATATGGCTGCCGTGCGCGGCATGGTAAAAGCGCTGTTGGAAACGCATCGCCAGCGCTTGTCTGCCGGGGAAGCGGGTTTATTCGATCAAGATTTCTTGTCTACGCATACCCAACAGGTGGACGCGTATCTGGCCGTTGTCGACGCGACAAGCTGGCAGAAAATCGAACAGCAGTCCGGCCTGAACGAAGCGCAGCTGCGCTATGTCGCGGCGATTTATCAGCAGTCGCCGCGGGTGATTTGTACCTGGGCGATGGGGATTACCCAGCACAAGCACTCCGTCGCCACCGTGCGGGAGATCGTGAACCTGCAACTGCTGTTCGGGCAGTTGGGGAAACCGGGTGCAGGACTGTGCCCAGTGCGCGGCCATAGTAATGTGCAGGGCAACCGCACCATGGGGATCGATGAGAAACCGACGGCGGCATTTCTCGATCGTCTGGCAGCGCATTATGACTTCACACCGCCTTACGCCGCCGGCCACAACACGGTAGAAGCACTGGAAGCGATGCTGCGTGATGAGATCAAAGTACTCATCGCGCTGGGCGGTAACCTTGCCGCTGCCGCACCGGATTCGGCGCGTACCGAAGAAGCGCTCAGCCGCTGCGATCTGACCGTGCACATCAGCACCAAGCTCAACCGCAGCCACCTGATTACCGGCAAGGTCGATGCGCTGATTCTGCCGACACTCGGCCGTACCGATCTCGACATGCAGGCCAGCGGCCCGCAGTTTATTACCGTTGAAGACTCCTTCAGTATGGTGCATGCGTCACAGGGCGTCGGACAGCCGCTTTCGCCGTTGCAGCGCTCGGAAACAGCCATTGTCGCCGGGATTGCCAATGCGGTGCTCGGTCATGAAAAGCTCGACTGGCTGGCGCTGGCGGACGATTACTCACGTATTCGCGACCATATCGCCGCAACCATTCCCGGTTTTACCGATTTCAATGCCAACTGCGACCTACCGGGCGGGTTCTATCTCGGTAATGCTGCCGCCGAATTGCGTTTCAATACCCTCAATGAGAAAGCGCAATTCAGCCATGCCGCACTGCCCGATACGCTGTTCCCACAACTACAAGGCAGCGATGTGCCTTTTACCCTGCAAACTCTGCGTTCACACGACCAGTACAACACCACCATTTATGGATTGGATGACCGCTATCGTGGCGTGTACGGGCAGCGGGAGGTGCTGTTCATGCACCCGGATGACATCAGCGCGCTGGGGCTGGAAGATGGCGATCTGGTCGATATCGAAACGTTGTGGAACGACGGTATCACCCGCGTCGTCAACGGTTTCAAGCTGGTGAGCTACGCCATTCCGCGCGGCAATCTGGCAGCCTATTACCCGGAAACCAACCCGCTGGTACCGCTGTCCAGCTTCGGGGATGAAACGCACACGCCGACCTCTAAATCGGTACCGGTTAGCGTTCGTCGTAGTATGCAAACGGAGTCTCTGCTGCGTATCGCCTAGGCATCAGTCCACTAGGCGCCGCATCAAAAGCTCCCCCTGTCGTGCCGTAAAATCGATAGCGTGCACGGCAGGGGACGTGTTCAAGTCGGCCCTGACTTGACTCGAATTTATCCGCGCTTTGGCCGCCGCTCTGCGCCCACCTTCTCCCCGATTATTCTTGCCGCCAGCACCCGATTCGAGTAAAACTGTGAACCGCTAATTGAGCCATTCACAACCGTATTTCTGGACGCTATGTTTCAAGATAATCCGCTGCTTGCACAGCTAAAACAGCAACTTCACTCTCAGACACCACGTGTTGAAGGTGTCGTCAAAGGCACCGATAAAGGATTTGGCTTTCTTGAAGCTGACGGACAAAAAAGCTATTTCATTCCCCCTCCGCACATGAAAAAAGTGATGCACGGTGACCGGATTACCGCCACCCTGCATACAGAAAAAGAGCGGGAAATTGTCGAGCCAGAAACGCTCATCGAACCCTTCCTGACCCGATTTGTTGGGCGCATTCATAAAAAAGACGATCGTTTATCCATTACGCCTGACCATCCGCTGCTGAAAGATGCCATCCCTTGCCGCGCCGCGCGCGATGTGACGCACAATTTTCAGGAAGGCGATTGGGCGGTGGCAGAAATGCGCCGTCACCCGCTGAAGGGCGACCGTGGATTTCATGCAGAACTGACGCAATACATCACCACGGGCGATGACCCGCTGGTGCCGTGGTGGGTGACATTGTCACGTCATAATCTGGAGCGTGCTGCACCGGACGTTGAAGCAACAGAACGTCATGACGGCGAACTCGTCCGCGAAGATCTGACCGCGCTGAGCTTTGTCACTATCGACAGCGCCAGCACTGAAGATATGGACGATGCGCTGTACGTGCAGGACAACGGCGATGGTTCGCTGCAATTAACCATCGCTATCGCCGATCCAACCGCCTATGTCGACGCGGGTAGCGAATTGGACAAGATTGCACGCCAGCGTGCCTTCACCAACTACCTACCCGGTTTTAACATCCCGATGCTGCCGCGCCCGCTGTCGGACGATATCTGTTCCCTGCGCCCGGACGAGCGTCGCCCTGTCCTCGCTTGTCGCGTGACGATTGCCGCCGACGGTGCGTTAGGTGACGATATTCACTTCTTTGCCGCCTGGATTGAGTCCAAAGCCAAGCTCGCATATGACGATGTCTCTGACTGGCTGGAAGAACAAGGCGAATGGCAGCCGCAAAACGACGCGATTGCTGAACAAATCCGTTTGCTGCACCGCCTCTGTCTGGCTCGCAGCGAGTGGCGTACCACCCACGCGCTGGTGTTTAAAGATCGTCCGGATTACCGCTTCCTGCTGGGTGAAAAAGGCGATGTGTTGGATATCGTGGTTGAACACCGCCGCATTGCCAACCGTATCGTTGAAGAATCCATGATTGCCGCCAACGTCTGTGCTGCCATTGTGCTGCGCGACAAACTGGGATTTGGCATCTATAACGTCCACAACGGCTTCGATCCGGCATCAATTGATCAGGCTGTTGCCGTGCTGGACACCCACGGCATTCAGGCCGACGCCCAGGCGCTGTTGACGCTGGAAGGGTTCTGTAAGCTGCGTCGCGAGTTGGATGCCCAGCCGACACAGTTCCTGGATAGCCGTATTCGCCGCTTCCAGTCTTTCGCGGAAGTCAGCACCACGCCGGGGCCGCACTTTGGTCTGGGGCTGGAGGCCTATGCCACCTGGACATCCCCTATCCGTAAATACGGCGATATGGTGAATCACCGTTTGCTGAAAGCCGTTATCACCGGACAGGCTGCGGAAAAACCGCAGGACGACGTTACGGTACAACTGGCAGAACGCCGTCGCCTTAACCGTATGGCCGAGCGCGATGTCGGCGACTGGCTGTATGCTCGCTACCTCAGCGACAAAGCGGGTACCGATGTGCGCTTCAATGCGGAAATCATTGATGTCACGCGCGGCGGTCTGCGTGTCCGCCTACTGGATAACGGCGCAGTGGCGTTTATCCCGTCTTCCTTTATCCACGCCGTGCGCGATGAACTGGTATGCAGCCAGGAAATGGGCACGCTCGCAGTGAAAGGCGAAGTCGTCTATCGCCAGGGGGATACGCTGGACGTCGTCATCGCGGAAGTGCGTCTGGAAACCCGCAGCATCGTGGCAAAACCAGCCGCATAAGCATCATACCGCCGACTCATCTCGGCGGCAGCATCTCCGCGCGGGCGTTCATAGTGAACTGGCCCGCGCGTCATCATCGTTTGTTCCGCTATATGATTTACCAACGACATACTTTATCAATCAATTATTTACCAATGATTTTTTTATAAAAAACAGCAACGTCTGACCCGTTTTTAGAGCAATCAACGGCAGGCCTGCAACCCTACTAACAGGAGTGTTCCCGATGAAGAAAATGGCAATCGGTACATCCGCAATACAGGCTTCCAACATTGCGCTGGGCTGTATGCGAATGGCGAAGAAAAGCACGAGTGAAGCGGCTGACATCCTCAATGCTTCCGTTGAGGCAGGCATCGATTTCTTCGATCACGCGGATATCTATGGTTCCGGCTTGTCGGAGGAGATTTTCGCCGCCGGTTTACAGAAGACGTCCATCCAACGGGATTCGATTTTTCTGCAATCCAAATGCGGCATTCGTAAGGGATTTTTTGACTTCTCTAAAGCACACATCATCGCCTCCGTTGAAGGCAGCCTACACCGTTTAAAAACGGACTATCTTGATACGCTCCTGCTGCACCGCCCGGACACGCTGTTTGAACCCGATGAAGTTGCCGCCGCTTTCGATGAGCTGGAAAGCAGCGGGAAAGTACGCCACTTTGGCGTCAGTAATCAGAATCCGTTGCAGATTGAACTGCTGAAAAAATCCGTGCGCCAGCCGCTTATTGCCAACCAATTGCAATTCAGCATCATGCACACGGGCATGATTGATGCGGGTTTTAACGTGAATATGACGAACCCGGCATCGGTGAATCACGATGGTGCAATTCTGGAATACAGCCGCCTGAATACCATGACCATTCAGGCCTGGTCCCCTTTCCAGTACGGCTTTTTTGAGGGAGTTTTCCTCGATAACGAGAAATTCCCTAAGCTGAACGCGACGATTAATCACATCGCCGATCAGCATCACGTGACCAATACCGCGATCGCCACCGCGTGGATCTTGCGTCACCCTGCCGCGATGCAGGTGATTATCGGCACCATGAGCCCGGAACGCATCCGTGACATCGCGGCAGCGTCTACCCTGTCGCTCAGCCGCGAAGAATGGTACGAGATTTACCGCGCCGCCGGAAACGTTCTGCCTTAAGAAACGAGTTGTCTTAAGCGTGTAGTCTTAAGTGCATAGGCTCTGCGTCTCTGGTAACAAAGACGCGTTATAAACTGGGCATAGGGCCACGCTCAACAAAGGTCGACAGAACAATATAGCTACGCGTACTGTCGACACCTTCCACTTCCTGTAGCTTACCTAACAGTTCCTCTAAGTCTTCCGTATCCCGGGCACGAACCTTGAGCATGACGCCACAATCTCCGGCAACGGTATGAAACTCCTCAATTTCCGGCAAATCACTCAGTGCCAATAAACGTTTGGTGCTCACGACATTCTTCGTGTTTACCAGCACAAAAGTTAATAAGGTCCGACCGACCTTACAGCCATCAATCTTTGCAACGGTACCCTTGATGACTCCGTCCTTTTTTAGCCGCTTCACTCTCTCATGCACGGATGGCGCAGAAAGGTGCAGCGCTTCCCCTAACTCGGCATAGCTCCGACTGCTGTCGGTGGCCAGAAGGGCTAATATCTTTCGGTCCACGTCATCCAGTTTTGCGGGGATGTGCCTTTCTTGCCTAAGCACATTCGTTTTTTCTTTTTCATTAGTCATTTTATTTCCTTGCCCTAATAGCATTAGGCATAATTTATCACATGCAAAAATTGTTAGACATAGGGGATATCATGCCTATTGCTTTATGGGCCCTGGTTATTGGTGCTTTTGGTATTGGAACGACAGAATTCATCATCGCGGGTTTGTTACCCGCAATCGCTACCGATTACGGAGTGACGATCCCTGTGGCGGCGTATATGGCGACAAGCTATGCACTTGGGGTTTTTGTCGGCGCGCCTGTGCTCATTATTCTGGGCTCCCGGTTACCCAAAAAAACCATGCTGGTTTTTCTTGCTGGACTTTTTGTTCTGGGGAATTTGGTCACGGCTCTCGCCCCTTCTATCGGGGTCGCTATCGCCGGACGCATTATCACCTCTCTGACGCACGGCGCCTTCTTCGGGATTGGCTCTGTACTCGCCGCTGAAATGGTGCCTAAAGAGAAACGTGTCAGTGCCATCGCCTTTATGTTCTCCGGCCTTACGGTCGCTAATCTTATTGGCGTGCCCGTGGGAACCTGGATTAGCCATCAGTTTTCCTGGCAAGCGACGTTCTACGTCATCACGCTGATTGGGGTGGCTACGGCGGTCGGCGTACTTATGCTTATTCCTCCCACAGCCAAACCCAAAGCACAGCATATCGGGCATGAGTTTGCCGCCTTCGGAAACTCAAAAGTCCTGCTCTCCATGGGCATCACCATCCTTGGGCCCGCCGCCTTCTTTACCTCAATTACCTATATCGCGCCCATGATGACGGAAGTGGCGCACTTTTCAGAGGGATCGATCACCTGGCTGTTGATGGTATTTGGTTTGGGCTTGTTCGTTGGCAACTGGCTGGGCGGTCGTTTCGCAGACAGAGCGTTAATGCCCATGCTGTATATCACGCTGTTTGGACAGGCTGCCATTTTGTTCATCTTCCATTTGACGGCCAGCAGCCAGATTGCCTCGGTGTTGTGCATATTCCTGATGGCGGCTTTTGGATTTGCGACCGTTTCTCCCATTCAGAAACTGGTGATGGACAAGGCCAGAGCCGCAGGCGCGCCAACGCTCGCTTCAGCGGTCAATATTGGGCTCTTTAATCTTGGTAATGCCCTCGGTGCCTGGGTGGGCGGGAGCGTTATCGCCAATGGCTTCGGTTTCACGGCACCAAACTGGGCCGGCGGGATCCTGTCGCTGAGTGCGCTGCTCCTTGCTATCGCGGTTGGTGTGGTCGATAAACGAAGCAGCCCGTTGACAGCATCAGTAGAATACCATTGATGAAATAGACAGCACATACAAAAATGCGCGGGTTATGCCCGCGCATTTCGTTAGCCTTTGTTTGAGCTTTAATTTTCTTTACAAAAATTCACCTTCGCTCACATTTTCTCATCCATTCCCTTCTCTTCGCCATTAAACCCACTATTGTTAAATTGCATTAACACTCGCGCTATACCCTTTCTGAATAACGAAGGAGCCGTTGTTATGAGTAACGTAAAGAGCATTGTGATCTGGCTGCTAGTCGGCCTGGCGGGCGCCTTTGCGTTCGCCACGCTGGCACTGAGCCGCGGTGAACACGTCAATGCCGTGTGGTTAGTCGTGGCTGCTGTATCGTGTTACAGCATTGCCTATCGATTTTACAGCCTGTTTATCGCCAAAAAAGTATTTGAGCTCGACGATCGCCGCCTGACACCAGCGGAGCGTCATAACGACGGCCTGGACTACGTTCCCACCAATAAATGGGTCCTGTTCGGCCACCACTTCGCCGCGATCGCCGGAGCCGGACCGCTGGTCGGGCCAATCCTCGCCGCACAGATGGGCTTCCTCCCCGGTACGATCTGGATTCTGGTCGGCGTTATGCTGGCGGGTGCCGTGCAAGACTTCCTGGTGCTATTTATCTCCACTCGTCGGGATGGTCGTTCTTTGGGCGAGATGGCGAAACAGGAACTCGGGGCGTTCGCGGGTATCATCACCATGCTCGGTGCGTTGGGCGTGATGATCATCATTCTCTCAGCGCTGGCGCTGGTCGTCGTTAAGGCGCTGGCAGAAAGCCCGTGGGGGCTGTTCACCATCGCCGCCACTATCCCTATCGCGCTCTTTATGGGCGTTTACATGCGCTTTTTACGCCCGGGTAAGATCGCGGAAGTGTCCATCATCGGTTTTGTGCTGATGATGCTGGCGATTGTGTATGGCGGTAACATTGCCGCACACCCCTACTGGGGGCCGTTCTTCACGCTGAAAGGCACGTCGCTCACCTGGATTCTGGTGATTTACGGCTTCATCGCCTCTGTGCTGCCGGTCTGGCTGCTGCTGGCGCCGCGTGATTACCTCTCCACCTTCCTGAAAATCGGGGTCATTATCGGGCTGGCCTTCGGTATCGTGTTCGCGATGCCGGAAATGAAAATGCCCGCCGTTTCCCGCTTTATTGACGGCACCGGCCCGGTCTTCTCCGGTACGCTGTTCCCCTTCTTGTTTATTACCATCGCCTGTGGCGCGATTTCCGGCTTCCACGCCCTGGTTTCCAGCGGCACCACACCGAAGCTGGTTGAACGTGAAAGCCACATCCGCTTCATCGGCTATGGCGCAATGCTGATGGAATCCTTCGTCGCAATCATGGCACTGATTTGTGCCTCGGTTATCGAACCGGGCATCTACTTCGCCATGAACTCACCTGCCGCGCTGATCGGCACCACGGTTGAGAGCGCCTCGCAGGCCATCAATAGTTGGGGATTTGTGATTACCCCGCAGGAATTGAGCGCGATTGCCCATGACGTTGGCGAAGCCTCTATTCTTTCCCGTGCTGGCGGTGCACCGACCTTCGCGGTAGGCATGGCCTACATCATCACCGAGATCTTTAACAGCCGGGCGATGATGGCATTCTGGTATCACTTCGCCATTCTGTTTGAAGCCCTGTTCATCCTGACCGCGGTTGACGCAGGAACGCGCGCCTGTCGTTTCATGGTGCAGGATTTGGTTGGGATCGCGATTCCCAGACTGGCCAACAGCCACTCCTGGCTGGGGAATCTGGCCGGTACGACTGTCGCTGTTTCCGGTTGGGGATTCTTCGTGTATCAGGGGGTCATCGATCCGCTGGGCGGGATCAATACGCTCTGGCCGTTGTTCGGTATCGGTAACCAGATGCTAGCATCGATGGCGTTAATTCTCGGCACCGTGGTGTTGTTTAAGATGAAGAAACAGCGCTATGCGTGGGTGACTATCGTTCCTACCGTCTGGCTGTTTATTACGTCGATGACGGCAGGTTGGCAAAAAATCTTCCATGAAAAACCCAGCATCGGTTTTCTGGCACAGGCAAAACGCTTCGCGGCGGGTATTGAGCAGAACACGCTGATCGCACCGGCCAAATCGATTAAAGACATGGAAACCATCGTCTTCAGTAACCAGATCAACGCCGCGCTGTGTGGGTTCTTCATGCTGGTGGCGGTAACGATGCTGGTTTCCGCCTTCTTCGTCATTCGCCGTGCGCTGAACAGCGATGTGCCAACGGCAAAAGAGACGCCAATTGTTTTACGAGACGGTGCTCAACCTTAAACGCCACCGTCGCCCATTCCTCAATCCCTCCCTCGTGGAGGGATTTTTTATGGCGTGTAACCCCTGCCCCTTACCCAAGCCCCATAAATAACAATAGCGCCGCATTTGCGACGCTATGTGGTTTTAAAGGTAACGAGAAAGACACCGCGGCGGTTTATTGTCCGTAATACGCGTTCTTACCGTGCTTGCGTAAATAGTGTTTATCCAACAGGGTTTGCTGCATCTCACCCAACTGAGGCGTTAGCTGGCGCGAGAAAATCCCCATGTAGGCCAGTTCTTCCAGAACAACGGCGTTGTGTACCGCGTTGTCGGCATCTTTCCCCCACGCAAAGGGGCCGTGCGAGTTAACCAATACGGCAGGGACATCTACCGGTGAAATACCACGCTGGCGGAAAGTTTCAGCGATAACTTGCCCGGTTTCCCACTCGTAACGACCGTTGATTTCCTCATCCGTCATCAGACGCGTGCAAGGAATCGAGCCATAAAAGTAGTCTGCGTGCGTCGTTCCCCAGGCGGGGATATCTTTACCGGCCTGCGCCCAGATCGTGGCATGGCGAGAATGGGTATGCACAATACCGCCAATATCGGCAAACGCCAGATACAGCACACGGTGGGTATCGGTATCTGACGACGGTTTCTTCGTGCCTTCTACCACCTTGCCGCTTTCCAGCTCAACGACAACCATATCCTCCAGCGTCATAGCTGAATACTCCACGCCGGAAGGTTTGATCACCATCAGGCCACGCTGCCGATCTACCGCGCTGACATTTCCCCACGTAAACGTCACCAGATTGTGCTGCGGCAAGGCCAGATTGGCTTCCAGCACCTGTTTTTTTAGCGTTTCTAACATGTCGGCCTCCCATCGGCGAGATGACACCATTTTCGCGGCCTGACGAGCGCGTCGCTATGGGCTAAATCGCTAAAGACCTAGCGGTGTTCTGCTATGGGAAAAAGAAAGAGACACACCACAGAATTGTGCAAAAAACAGCCAAATTTATCAATTATTGCTATCGTTAACATAACGGAGGGGAATTAAGATTTTTTACCTGTTGCAGTTTTTTCCGATGATTATACTTGTCATCAAGCGGTAAAAGGCCCTGTTTCTTTATTTAATACCGTAAAAAGCACGTTGTTCGATATTTCCTCACAAGAAACGTGAGACCAAGAGCAGAAGGGGAAAAAGATGAAATTAAACAAACGTTTTGCAACAGCCGCTCTGGCGATTACGCTTGCTGTTACGCTCGCAGGCTGTTCAAACATGTCTAAACGTGACCGTAATACCGCGATTGGTGCCGGTGCCGGTGCGGTAGGTGGGGCTATCTTAACGGATGGCGGAACATTAGGAACGCTGGGCGGTGCAGCTATCGGCGGGCTGATTGGCCGTCAGGTCGATAAATAACGAATTCGTGAGCAGCAGGTTCACGGGAGTAAACCTGCTGCTTTTTATACTCGTCATACTTCAAGCCGCATGTGTGTTGGCTACGCTCAAATACTCGGCCCGTCGTGGGCCTCGCCCTGAAGGGCCGCTGCAAGCAGCGTTCAAATCTGCTCCCGGCAGATTTGTCACCCGAATCACTTACCTGAGTAAGCTCATCGGGATTCCCTCTCTTGCCGCCTTCATGCAACTCGAATTATTTAGAGTATATTTATATGCTTAGCCACCAGCCAGCTTAACCTTCATTCCTTTTGCTTCCAGGAGCTGTTTTAGCAGATCGCGTTTATCTCCCTGGATTTCGATCACGCCGTCTTTCACTGAACCGCCGCAGCCGCATTTTTTCTTCAATTCAGCCGCCAGCTTATCCAGCGCAGCATCATCAAGATCGAGACCGCTGATCAGGCACACGCCCTTCCCTTTGCGTCCGCTAGTCTGACGCTGGATACGCACGATGCCATCACCTTTTGGCCGAGCGACTTGTTCTTCTTCCGGCTTAATACGCCCGGTTTCCGTGGAGTAAACCAGCTGGCTATTCTCGTCACGACGCATGTTCATGAGGCAGCCCCGTTTAGCAGTGAAGCACGAATCTCACGCAGCGTCTGTGCCGGATCCTCCGATTGGGTGATCGGACGCCCAATCACCATATAATCTACGCCAGCCTGCTGCGCCTGAACCGGCGTCATGATGCGGCGCTGATCGCCAACATCGCTGCCAGCGGGACGAATACCCGGCGTGACCAGCTTAAATGCCTGCCCGCATACCTGCTTCAACCGCTGCGCTTCATGCGCGGAACACACCACGCCATCCAGCCCGCTGTTATGCGTTAACACCGCCAACCTTTCCACCTGCTCAGCCGGGCTGACGGTAATACCAAGTCCGTGCAGATCGTCTTCGTCCATGCTGGTTAACACGGTTACGGCAATCAGCAGCGGTGCATCTTTACCAAACGGCACCAGCGCTTCTTTCGCCGCCGTCATCATGCGTGAGCCACCGCTGGCGTGGACATTCACCATCCACACGCCAAGATCGGCCGCGGCCGCAACGGCGTGAGCGACGGTGTTCGGAATATCGTGGAATTTCAGATCGAGAAACACATCGAAGCCGCGCTGTTGTAACGTCTGCACGAACTGTGGGCCGAATAAGGTAAACATCTCTTTGCCTACCTTCAAACGGCAATCCTGCGGATCGATACGGTCAACAAACGACAGCGCCGCTTGCTGATTGGCATAGTCCAGCGCGACTACAATCGGGGATGATACCGTTTGATTCTTTTGCTGTAGATTCTCGTTTTTCATTCGTCACCCAGTCTCTTGCGAAGCCAAAATTCCCGCCGCATTCTACATGCCCCGCCCCCGAAATCCCAGCAACCTGAAGACTCACACAGTTAAAGAGGCCGACTGGAATCGAAATCACACAACGTTTTTAGTATGTTGTAACTAAATGAGATAAAGAACATCCGCTTGATATAGTGAGACGTTACTGACCGTCGAGCCCGCGGATCGGCTTTATGCTGGCCCAGGTGCGGCAGGAAGGACACTGCCAATAGAGTGATTGTGACGTGAAGCCGCATTTGCGACAGCTGTAGCGGGGTTTGGTGCGAATCTGTTCGCCCACCATGTCGCGCAATCCCTGAAGATTTTCTTTTGTTCGTCCGTCTTCCGCTTCATGCAGGTGAAAATCCATCAGGCGATGGAACACACGCATTGTGGGATGGCGTTGAAGCTGACGGTTAATATAAGCCTGTGCCACCTCTGCGCCCTCTTCTCTTTCGAGGATGTCGGCCAGCATTAATTCCGCCGTCGCACCGGTATTCTCTTCCACGCAGCGTTTGAGGAAATTCGCCCAATCTAAGGGCTTATCTAAGTGCTGATAGCACTCCTGTAGCATCGGCAGTGTTTCACTGACCAGCTCTTTATCCTGAGCGAGAACCTGTCGCAGCGCTTCCACGGCGCGCGCATAATCCTGCTGAGCCATATAAATACGCCCCATCATGATAGACGCGCGGGCACACTGATTGTCCGCCGCTGCTCCTTTCTTCAGGAGCGTTAACGCTTTATCCAGATCGTCGCTGCCCATCGCCAACAGCGCCAATTCGCAATAAAAATGGGCGATGTCCACGCGGAGCTGATCTTTTCCCATCTTGACCAGTTTTTCCGCGGCATCAATCGCCGCCGGCCAGTCGCTGGTCGCCTGATAAATCTGTAAGAGCTGCTGCAGGGCGCTACGCCGAAAATCTTCTTCATCCACCAACTGGTTGAAACTTTCTTCGGCACGGTCGTACAGCCCGGCGGCCATGTAGTCACGACCCAGCTGTTGCACCGCCAGCAGACGTTGTTCAAAGGTTAAGGATGCGCTTTCGGTCAGCGCCTGATGAATACGAATCGCACGGTCAACTTCGCCGCGCGAACGGAACAGGTTACCGAGCGTGAGGTGGGCTTCAAAGGTGTTGCTGTCATCCTTAAGCATGTCGAGGAACAGCTCAACCGCCTTATCCTGCTGATTGGACAACAGGAAGTTAACCCCGGTGACATACTCACGGGACAGGCGGTTGGACTCCTGCTCTTTGTCCTGCTGCGCACTTCTGCGCCCCATGTACCAGCCGTACGCGGCGGCCACGGGCAGCAACAGAAACAGCAGTTCTAACATAGAGAGAATTCCTTAGTGGGTGACCGTCTGCACTGGCGCCACGTTCTCCTCGGTGGAGGTAGAAAGTTGTTGTTCCAGACGCTTGATTTTACGTTGTGCACGGCCAAGCGCAATGCGCTGACGCAGATAAAACAGACCACAGATAACCCAGCCAAGGACAAAGCCCAGGGCAAACAGCGTGGCAAGCAGTGTGGAGATACGATACTCCCCCTGTGCCAGCAGGTAGTTAAATGTCACAACCTGATCGTTGTGCGCGCCCAGTGTGACAGAAATGATGAATATCGCCAGCACGAGTAAAAAAATCAGCAAATATTTCACATTGTCCTTCCTGTGATATCCATTAACCGGATGAATTATGCCAAATTTTGGCGACAAACCCCATTAAATTACCATGTCCGGCACGGACAGGGAAATCATGGCGTCAGCCCGATTTTTGTCGCCGCACTTATCACCACACTTCCACTGTACAAAAAACCAAAAACAAGAACCGCGCTCCACTGCCGTCTACGCTTGTTATTTATTCTGTGCTGAATAAAAATGACAGTAGCATGCCAGCAAGGGGAAAAGTCATGTCAAAGCAGGACGAACAGCGATTATTGGTCAAGATCGCTACGCTCTATTATAGCGAAGGGATGAAACAAGCAGAAATTGCTGCCTCACTCCATTTGTCACAGTCTTTTGTCTCCCGCGCCATTACGCGCTGTGTTAAAGAAGGTGTGGTCAAAATCAGCGTAATTCAACCCCCGAACATGTTCATGGGGCTGGAAGCGGCGATTCAGAAGCGCTACGGCATCGATCAGGCTATCGTGGTAGATGTCGCCGATAACGCTACACTGACGCAAATCAAGCAGGCGATTGGCTCTGCGGCCGCGCACTATGTCCAGACCAGTATCCGTCCTGACGATCTGGTGGGTATCTCCTCCTGGAGCAGTACGCTGCGGGCGATGGTAGACAGCCTGCATCCGCAAAGCGTCAAGGCTCAGGGCGTCATCCAGTTGCTAGGTGGCGTGGGGCCAAACGGCAACGTGCAGGCGACGATTCTGACGCAAACCTTAGCCAATCAGCTGAGTTGTCCCGCTTACCTTTTGCCCGCGCAGAGCATCGAGCGGTCGGTAGAAGATCGCGCTCGTTTGGTGACCAGCGATGAGGTTTCCAACGTGGTCGATAAATTTAGCGAGGTGAGTCTGGCGCTTGTGGGTATTGGCGTACTGGAACCATCGCAGCTGCTGAAAAATTCCGGTAACTACTATCACGAAGCGATGCTACAACAGCTGGCGGAACGCGGCGCCGTGGGCGATTTATGCCTGCATTACTACAATGCGGAAGGCGAACCGGTGTTGCAGGACGACGAAGATCCGGTGATTGGTATGGCATTGCAGCAGCTACGTCAATGTCCGCGCGTAGTGGCACTGGCGGGCGGTGTCGAGAAAAGTGCGGCGATTCGCGGCGCGTTGACCGGCCATTACGTTGATGTGTTGATTACCGATCGATTAACCGCCGAGACGCTGATCTAACGTACTCATCACTCGTGGTGAGCAATAAGAGTAACGTCAGGCGCAGGATAACTCCCCCCTGCTCCGCGCCTGACGAACCGTGACGAAATTACTCGTTAACGTTAATGGATGACAGCAGCGCATCCTGCACAATCCGCTGCGCCTGTAACGGATTCTGTGCTTCCTGCGCCGCCTGAAGCGCCGGGATGTCCAGCTTGTCCAGCGCACGATAGATGTGCTTCAGGAAACGAATGGACAGCTGCGCCGCCTCAACGTGGTTCTCGCGGAACGGGAACTGATCGAGCTGCCAGACGCCCTGCCAATTATTGATTTTCAGCACGTAGAAGAATTCAAAGATCTCGGTCATATGCACCGTGCCAACCACCAGATCGTCATCCCAGCCGCGCAGGTTGTCATTTACATCCATGCCGAACAGCCGACCGCGATCGATAATCAACTGGGCCGAGTCGGCCGGTGATTCACCGCCATACAGCGCATGCCCGAAGTCCAGCAGCACACCGACGTTATCCAGCCCAATATCTTCAATCCCCAGCAGCGTTCGCGCGGCAGAATCCCAGGTCATTTTCACGCGCGGTTCACGCGGCTTGTACTCAATAGCGAATTTCACATCGGGGTTAGCTCCCGCCAGATCGCGCATGCCGTCAACCGCCAGCTTCCACAGATTTTTATGGCTGACCTGGAACGGATAATCCCAGCCATCCTGACCCGGCCAGACTTTGACGTAATTCGCACCGAGTTCACGCACAATGCCAGCAGATTCGTGCATTAATTCAAACGCCGCCGCTCGCGCCGCTGGGTCGGGATTAGTAAAGGCACCGCGCGACCACTTTTGCAGGTAAATTTCCGGCGTGATGCCAATCGCCTTCAGCCCTGCATCCTTCAGCGCATCCTTCACTTCGCTGAGCGTCACGCCCGGTGTGAAGGGATAAGGCAAATCGACATAGGAAAGCTCGCCGACGGCTTTCGCCGCTTTGATCTGATCGATCGTACTCAATGCCGGGCCGTAGCCGTCCACCGCGTAACGGTCAATATAGTTCGCAAAATGCCACAAGCCGGCGCCAAATTCAGGGTAGGTATACGTTGCCATAACAGTCACCTCGTTGATTTGTAATAGTGTTGAGCTGCTTATCTTTCGTATCGGATAGGTTCTTACTGCTAACATTTCTTACTGCTAAAAGTGTCTTACGGTTAAAAAGGGTTATGACTCGGCCGCAGACGCGCACGCGCCACCGCCGTTCGCCACTGTTGATAGCTCTCCAAAACGCCGTGATTGGTCGTCGACGGTTCGATGACTTCCACTTCTCTGGGCAGCGCGGCGATCTGTTCGTTGTGCTCCCACCACCCCAGCATTTTTCCGCCCAGATACGCCGCTCCCAGTGCAGACACTTCTGCGTTATGGTTGCGAATCAACGGGCGCTGCAAGAGGTCAGCCTGAAACTGCATCAGCCAGCGATTTTGCGTCGCGCCGCCGTCCACGCGCAATGCGGGTAATGCGGCCTGCGACGCCTGTTCCATCGCGAAAAAGACATCAGCAATCTGATACGCAATGGCTTCCAGCCCTGCACGGGCGATGATGGCAGGCGTGGTGGCATCGCATAAGCCGCACAGCAGACCGCGCGCTTGTACATCCCAATAGGGCGCGCCCAGCCCGGATAAGGCAGGAACAAAAAAGACGCCCTGAGTAGACTCGGCGCTGAGCGCCAGCTCGGTAAGTTGCGTAACAGAAGGGACGCCCAGCATCTGACCAATCCAGGCAAATCCCGAACCGGTGTGGGTAATGTTGCCTTCCAGTGCGTAGCGCAGTTCGCCATCGTGCCAGGCAATCGTGGTGCTAAGCCCCGCAGCGTGCTGATGCGGCGTATTGATGGTAGTCATCAGCGACGAACCGGTGCCGTAGGTCGCCTTGATTTCACCGCTTTGAGTGATGCCCTGCCCATACAGCGCCGCATGAGAATCGCCAATCAGCGCCACAATTGGTACGCCAGCGGCAAGTCCACTGATACCCGTCACGCCAGTGTGACCGTGTAACGCCGAGGACGGCGTAACGGCCGGCAGGCACACGCTGGGAATACCGAACAGCGCCAGCAGATCTTCATCCCAGCAGCCGCGGTGGATATTGAACAATTGCGTTCTCGCCGCGTTGGAATAGTCGGTGGAATATGCCCGTCCACAGCTAAACTGCCAGTTAAGCCAGCAATCCACCGTTCCGATGCACAGCTCCCCCTGCATCGCCCGGGCGACACCGTCCGGCAGTTCCGCCAACATGGCGTGCAGTTTGGCGGCGGGAAAAAGTGGATCGACCTGTAGCCCGGTGCGGGATTCGATCAGACGCGCCTCTGCACTGCACTGCAATGCCTGACAGAATTTCTCGGCGCGGCGATCCTGCCAACTGACCAGCGGCGTCAGCGGCTTTCCGGTTCGCCTGTCCCAAATCAGTACCGACTCACGCTGATTGCTGATCGCCACGCCCACCACCTGAGCCCGGTGTAATGACGACAGGCAGGCTTCTGCCGCCTGACAAACCGCACGCCAAATCGCCATCGCGTCCTGCTCGGCTCTGCCCGGCTGCGGGTGCGTCACCTGCAAAGCGACGGACGCTTTAGCCAGAATGTGCCCCCGCTCATCGACGGCAATCGCCTTGGCGTTCGTCGTCCCTTCATCGATTGCCAAAATAACTGGCGTAAACATCATCAGCCTCCCGGACAAAGACGCAGTGCTGCGTTGACAATGCCCGTCGCGTCCAGCCCGTGATGCGCACGCATCGCGCTCCGATCGGCGGCAATCGCGTATTGACCATCGGGAATCCCCAACCGCACAAGAGGAATTCCGCTGCCCGCTTCCGCCAGCACTTCCGCTACCAGACTGCCTGCACCGCCGTTGACGTTATGTTCTTCTACTGTGATGACTCGAGGAGTTTCACTTAGAATTTCAAGCAATTGCTGAGTATTGCATGGGCGGATAGAGGAAAGATTAACCACCGTAGCGGAAAGCCCTTTTTCTGCTAATAATTCAGCCGCCGTCACAATTTCATGCACGGTCGACCCTAGCCCGACCAGCGCAATATCGCAGCCTTTGCGCAGCACATCGATCTGCCCTGGCACAAAGCGATACTGCTCATCATGCAAGGCAGGCAGCGGTTTACCATCGAGGCGGATATAGACTGGCCCCTGATGTTCAAATGCATAATCGATAATCTGGCGGCACTCTTCCGGACTGGACGGCGCATAGATCTCAATATTGCCAAACCCTCTCAGTACCGCGATGTCGTCAATGCTGTGGTGCGTGCTGGCGAGCGGGCCATAGCTACAGCCGGCATTGAGTCCAAACAACTTAACGTTGCTGTTGTTGTAGCAGACGTCGACTTTGAGCTGCTCATTCGCACGGGAGATCAAGAACGGCGCCGCGTTACAGGTCACTGCAATCTTGCCGCCGATGGACAACCCCACCGCCGTCCCCACCATGCTTTGCTCTGCAATTCCCACGTTGACGATGCGGTCAGGGAAACGCTGTATGAAAGGCGAAATCTTCGCCGTTGAGCTTGAATCCGCCAACACCGGGACGACATCAATCCCCTGTTCGACGGCCTTGATGAACTGCTCGACCATGACGGTTGCCAGATGCTCTGCGTTACTCATCTTTTAATTCCTCCAACGCCAGTGCAATTTCCTCGCCTTTCGGCACCCGGTGGTGCCACTCAGCCCGCCCCTGAATAAACGACACGCCTGCGCCTTTTTCCGTATTTGCAATCACCACATTCGGCTTGCCGTTGCGCGGTAGGTTCTCCAGCGTTTCCACTACCGAGTGCATGTCATTCCCCGCACACTCCGTGACCTGTAAGCCAAAGGCCTGCCACTTCTCCGCCAGCGGATCGGTGTTCATGATGGAACGCGTCGGCCCGGCCAGTTGCAGCTTGTTCTTGTCGTTGATGATGATCAGGTTATCCAGTTGGTAATGCGCCGCCGCTAGCGCCGCTTCCCAATTGCTGCCTTCCGCCAGTTCACCATCGCCCGTCAGAACGAACACCCGACGCGGGCTGTTATCGCGCTTCGCCGCCAGTGCAATGCCGACAGCAACTGGCAACCCGTGCCCGAGCGCACCGGTGTTCAGTTCAATCCCCGGCGTCTTGTGCTTGACTGGATGCCCCGGCAAATGCGAATCAGGGTGCTGATAGGTCGCCAGCCACGATTCTGGGAAATAGCCTGCTTCCGCCAGACAGCAGTAATAGCCGCCGACCGCATGACCTTTTGACTGGATGTAAATATCCCGCTGCGGATCCTGAAGGCGATCCGGCGCACAGTTCAAAATGCGAAAATACAGCGCCGTCAGAATCTCGACCTGTGACAGGTCGGCCCCCGTATGCCCGCCAGCCGGGCTATTGGCATTCAGATGAATAATGCGGCGACGAATGGCGCGGGCTTTGTGCGTCAGCGCCTCCACCGACAAGGAGTACGGATTCATACCTCACCTCACTTGAATTTTTACTCAAAAACGAATATTTATTCATAACGAATCAAAAAAATTGCGTTCAAATCGGGCCTCGGTATACCTACCGATATCATTCCCACCGCGACTCAACGCCCCTTGCTGTTTACCATTAACGGCTATTTTATTTACACTTAACGGCTATTTACGCTTAACAGTATTGCCCCTTCACTTATGTCCCTTCCGCGGCGGCCTTCTGTGACACAATGGCGGCCTTGTGCTGCATACGGTTTTGCATCTGGTCGATAATGACCGCCACAATGATGACGATGCCTTTAATCACCATCTGCCAGAACTCACTTACGCCCATCATCACCAGCCCGTCGGCAAGAATCCCGATGACAAACGCGCCAATCAGCGTGCCCAGAATCGTACCGCGTCCGCCAGCCAGCGACGTTCCGCCGAGCACAACGGCAGCGATCGCATTCATTTCAAAGGCGGTGCCCGTTGCCGGATGGCTGGCGACCAGTTGAGAGGACACCACGATGCCCGCGATAGCCGCACAGAAGCCGGAAATGGTGTAAACCCAGACTTTGACCTGACGCACTTTGACGCCGGAAAGTTCAGCGGCCCGTTCGTTGTCACCAATCGCATAGACATGACGGCCAAACGGCAGGCGACGCGCCACGTAGGCAATCACCACGGCCAGCACCAGCATCAACCAGATAGCCAGCGGTAAGCCCAGGATCGTGGCGGAGCCAATCAGCTCAAAACCCGTGTTGCCCAACTGCGGGTTACCACCCAAGCCGGGGAACGTCTCTCCACCGGAAATCAGCATCGATGCCCCACGCACGATGTACATCGTTCCGAGCGTGCAGATAAAGGGCGCAACGTTATACCGCGTGATGATCCAACCGTTAATGGCACCGATGAGCGCACCTATCAGCAGCACAACGGGGACAATGACCCACACGCTGGGGAAAATCGCGACGCCGAACATCGGTAGCACAATTCCCTGGGTAATCATGTAGCCCGCCACCATGCCACACAGCCCTAACGTGGCACCGATTGACAGGTCAATCCCAGCGGTAATGATGACAAACGTGATCCCCAGTGCCAGAAACGCATTGATGGCAATGTGCTTCACCATAATGATCAGACTGCCCGTGGCCAAAAATCCGGGTACCGTGAAGGCAAAGAACCCGAGAATCAGGAACAGCGCGATAAACGTGCGCAGCCTGAGAATCAACAGCAGGATGCTCTCTCGTGAGCGTACAAACTTACCCGGTGAGAGCGCGCCTGACGCCGCCGGAAGGTGAGTCGTTTTCATGTCAGAACCCTTGTGCACTTGCCGAAACCAATGCCGACTCGCTGGCCGACTGACGCACAATATTCGCCGTCAGCTTGCCATTCGACATCACCAAAATACGGTCCGATACCGCCATAATTTCTTTCAGATCCGAGGTGGAAAACAGCACACCGATGCCCTGTTCAGACAGCCCGACCATCATTTCAAATACGTCGGCTTTGGCACCTACATCGATGCCCCGCGTCGGTTCGTCCAGCAGCAGTACCTTGGGGCTGGTCAGTAACGAGCGGCCAATCACCACTTTTTGCTGGTTGCCGCCGCTGAGCGCCTGAATTTCTACCTCGGGCGAAGAGACTTTGATCGCCAGTTGCCCAATCGTGCTGGCAACCACCTCCTGCTCCTGCTGCTGGAAGATCGCCATGCCGTATTTCAGCCGCCGCCACAGGCTGGCGATGGTGAGATTGGAGGCTACCGACGACAGCGGAAAGATACCGGTTTTCTTGCGATCTTCCGGCACCAGACTCATGCCCATACGAATGCGCTGCGCGGTAGAAAGCCGCGGGTTCACCGGTTTGCTATCGAGATAAATCTTGCCCAGATAATCATTCTGAATACCCAGCAGACACTCGAAGAGTTCCGTGCGACCCGCCCCCATCAGCCCATAAATGCCAACGATTTCCCCTTCACGCACCATCAGCGACACATCATTAACCACCTGATGCCCGGCATCATTGAGGCAGGTAAGGTGTTCCGCTTCCAACACGGGCGAGCCAAACGTTCTGCCCGGATGTAGGAAGCTAGTGACAGGGTCACCGCCGAGCATTTCCCGCACGATCCACGGTACGTCGATGTCGCTGACGGCCGCTTCCGCCTGAAAACACCCGTCGCGCAGGATGGTGATGTAGTCACCAATCGCCATCAGCTCTTCCAGCCGGTGTGAAATATAGATAATGGAAACATTCTGGCGGGTCAGTTCGCGGATCACGCGAAACAGAATCTCTACCTCAGTTTTGCTCAGCGCAGAGGTGGGTTCGTCCAGAATAAGAATGTCGGCCTGATCAGCCAGCGCCTTGGCGATTTCCACCAGTTGCTGCTGGCCGACTTTCAGGCTGGCAACCTCGGTACGTGGTGAAATATCCTGATCGAGACGCGCCATCAGCTCCGCTGCAATCCGCTCCTGCGCCAGATAGTCGATAGGCGCAACGCCCTTTTGCAGCTCCCGCCCCAGGAAGATGTTCTCCGCCACGCTCAGGTTCTCGGATAAGTTAAGTTCCTGATGCACCATGCCGATGCCTTTTGCCGCCGCATCACGCGTATCCGCGATGCGCACCGCTTCGCCATTCAGCAGAATCTGGCCGGACGTCGGCTGCTGCACACCGGCCAGAATCTTCATCAGCGTCGATTTACCCGCGCCGTTTTCCCCGATAATCACGTTAACCTTGCCGCGATAAACGTTGTAATCGACGTTATCCAGCGCCTTGGTACCGGGAAACAGCATGGTAATGCCACGGGTCGCCATGACGATATCGGGTCGGTTCACTGCATTTGATTGCAGAGAAGCGTCTGGTTTTTCCATCATTGCGCCCCTCCGCCGCTCGTTTCGGTCAGGTTTAGCGTCATCGGCACCGCTTCGCTGATGCCCTGTTTCGTTATCACCAGCGCCGCCAGTACGTTGACCGGTTTACCCTGCACACCCGCTTCCAGCGCCGGCAACGATGCGAGGGCTTTGTTATTCAGCGCACGGGCCAGTTGGGCAAACTGCACCTGATTTTTGAAATCCTCAAAGCGGATAAACCCAGCCGCATCGCGGATGGCATTGCCTTTGACGATCGGTCCGAGCTGAAGCGTGACGGCGTCACCTTGCACATCAAGCATCAATTTCCCTTCACGACTTTCCCGGTCAATCCCGCTGACCGTGCCCTGAAGCCGGGCGTAGACGGCTTTACGCGCTGAATCCTCCAGCGTTGCCTGCGTTTTCTTCACGTCATCCCAGGACAAAGCCTGCTGCTGCGCTGTTGGGAGCAGCGTTGGCTGCCATAGCGCTGTCGCGATGTTCTCTGGCGTCATGGTGCTATAGCCCGGCGTGGAGGCTGGATCGACCGGAATGATCGGTTTACCGTTTTCATCCAGATCGACCACCGTACAGGCCGACAGCAGCAAGGCACCGATCCCAACCCAGCAGGCACGGTATCGTTCATCGAACAGCATAACGACTCCTTTATCAGCAGGAGCTGACGCTCCTGTGGCCTTAATTACGGTTTCAACGCAAAGGTGTTGAGTTTGGTCGCGTTAGACTCATCGATCAGAATGCAGTCCATCAGCTGTTTTTCTTCGTGCTGTGCTTTGCCGTTCTTCAGGTAGTAATCCGCCTGTTCGACCGCCATCTGCGCCTGCTGCCAGCCGGGTTGCAGTACCGTAGCCTTGATATTGCCTTTATTGATGATGGAATCGCGCACATAGTCGCTGCCGTCAAAACCCACCACAATCACGTCGTGACGCCCCGCCGCCTTCAGCGCCGCTTCCGCTCCCAACGCCATGGTGTCGTTGCCGGAAATCACGCCGGTAATATCCGGATTTGCCTGCAAGATGGCTTCCATGCGGGTAAAGGCTTCCGTCTGGCTCCAGTTCGCGGTTTGTCTGGCGACGCGCTTCATGTCGCTATATTGATCGATCACATCGTGGTAGCCCTGCGAACGGACGTGCGCATTGGTGTCTGATTCGCGCCCAATCAGCTCGACGTACTTGCCTTTGTGCCCCATCAGCTCGACGAATTTCTCGGCACCGAGCTGCGCGCCCTGATAGTTATTGGAAACGATCTGCGCCACGGCCACGCCGGTTTCATTGATTTCACGATCGATCAGGAAAGCGGGAATACCAACAGCTTTCGCTTTCTTTAACGGGCCAATGGTGGCATCGGCTCCGGCATTATCCAGAATGATGGCCTTCGCCTTGCGGGCAATGGCGGTTTCAATCAGCTGATTTTGTTTGCTGACGTCATCGTCATGCGACGCCACCAGCGTGGTGTACCCCAGTTCGATGGCTTTGGTTCTGGCGCCTTCGGCTTCCGCTTTAAAGAACGGGTTGTCGTGTGAAGGGGTAATAATGGCAATCAACCCGTTATCTGCGGCAAACGCACCGGCAGAAAAGGAAAACATGATGGCCAGCAGGGAGGATTTCAGACGGTAAGGTTTCATTGTTATTCTCCTGTTTGAATATATATTCAATATTGAATTAACATTCAAGTGAAGTTTTACAACCAACCGAAAAATTGTCCAACAGCAAAAACAGGAATAGCGAAGCAGCTCACAAATTGTTTACATTTTGCGCGAGGCGATAGCGGCAAGAACCGGGAAAAAACAGAGGCGAGAGGAATTTTTGCCGTTGCATCAGCAACGGCAACCAGGCGACGAACAAGGAGACGCGACATAAAAAATGCGGATGACTTATGACATCCGCAGGGTACGCGCTACAGGGGAATATCTATGGGATATAGGAACAACAACTCAACGACTACGAGGATTTATTTTCGGCGGCATCCTCCTCCGCCTGTTCTTTAATTTCTTCATACTGGAGCGAGAGCGGACCACACCAGCGCTGCGCCAGCCAACTGGCGACCACCACCAGCAACCAGCTAATTAATGTCGCCACCACCAGGTCCTGCGGCCAATGCATGCCGAGCACCAGACGGCTACCCATAACGCCGCTGGCCCACAGCATCAGGATCACCACCGTTTTATAATGCCGACGCGCCCACAGCAACCCAACACCCAGCAGTGCCCAGGTTGCAGCAAACATGGTATGCCCAGAAGGGAAAGCAAAGCCGGTTTCAAACTGCCAGTGGCTGCGCAGCCATTGCGGAATCTGTGTTTGATCCTGCAACTGCGTTTTCACCAGTTCCGAACGTTCCTTGCGCGGCAGCGAATAGAAATAGCTGTCGTCCACCTGATGATTTTTCTCCAGCCAGACGACATAGGGCCGAGATTCCTGCACCCACTCTTTAATGACCGATTTAATGCCCTGCCCAATCAGTACCGTAATCGCCATAATGACTAACAGACCGAGGGCGGGCTTCAGACGAAAACGCAGGCACCAGAGAAACCAGATGCTCAGCACGATGCTGGTCAGAATGCCCCACGGCGACGTCACCGTTTCTGTAATCCAGAAAAGTACGCGTAACCAGAGCCCGTTATACTCCGGTTGCCACTGCCAACCGCTCATCCAGATAATCATTGGCATAATCAGTAATAGCGCAGCACCAATGGTTGTTCGTTTGGCAATTTCGTACATAATTTCTTCCCATAATTCAGTATGATGCTTTGCAACAAAACTTTCACAATTCTATCAGAAAATCCGACACGAACTGTCAGTATGGCGTAAAATAGCGCTCAGTTCTGTCAACGAACCTGAAACCAGATGACAGTCTGGTGACGTTGTAATTCAATTTTTGTGACGTTCTTAGACAGGCTTTTTTGCTGGTCAAGCGCGATGGGTCGCAGTAGGATTCGCCCCAGCACTCTTGTTTTTTGGAGGCAGTCTTTTGGGCACAGCTTTTTGGATACAGCATTTTTGGAGAAGAGTATGCAGCTAAAACGGGTGGCGGAAGCCAAGTTACCCACCCCGTGGGGCGATTTCCTGATGGTCGGTTTTGAAGAGATTGCCACAGGCCACGATCACCTTGCTCTGGTTTATGGTGATATTTCCGGTTCAGTTCCCGTACTTGCCCGCGTGCATTCCGAGTGTCTGACAGGGGATGCGTTATTTAGCCTGCGCTGTGACTGCGGTTTCCAGCTTGAAGCGGCACTGAGCCACATCGCCGAAGAAGGCCGCGGCGTGCTGTTATACCATCGTCAGGAAGGCCGTAACATTGGGCTGCTCAATAAGATCCGCGCCTATGCGTTGCAGGATTTGGGAGCCGATACGGTGGAAGCCAACCATCAGCTTGGATTCGCCGCCGACGAGCGTGATTTCACACTGTGTGCCGACATGTTCAAGCTGCTGGACGTTGATGAAGTTCGCCTGCTGACTAATAACCCGCAGAAAGTGAAAATACTCAACGAAGCAGGGATCAATATCGTTGAGCGCGTGCCATTAATCGTCGGGCGTAACCCGAAGAATGAGAACTATCTGGCGACCAAAGCCGCCAAAATGGGGCACCTGCTGGATATGAAATAACGATCCCGTTCGCGTCAGGATCGTTTCTTTCAATGCCTACAGCCGGTTTTTAACCGGCTGTTTTATTGGGATCAGTGCTTGAGGATGTACATGTCTTGCGTGTAATAATCACCACGCACATTGGGGGAAAAACCACCGATGTAGGTCTTAACCATCTGCGGCTGGACATAGTAGTAGATGGGTAACAAAGGGATATTGTTATCTAAAATATCCGAAGCTTGTTGATAAATAGCCTCTTTCTCCTGCTTACCCTTCGCCGTCAGCGCCTTTTTCAACAATGCATCATATTCCGTATTACTGAATTTACCGTTGTTGTTGCTGTCGTTGGTTTCCAGCGTATTCAGGAACGTACTGGCTTCATTGTAATCCCCCGTCCAGGACTGTCTGACCACCTCAAAGTTACCGGTACGTACGGTATCTAGCATCGTTTTCCATTCCTGATTTTGCAATGTCACTTCCGACCCAAGATTCTTCTTCCACATTGAACTCGCGGCGATCGCCACACGCAAATGCGATTCAGAGGTGTTGTATAGCAGGTTGAATTTCAGCGGATGTTTTTCATCAAATCCAGCTTCTTTCAACAGTTTTTTCGCTTCCTCGTTGCGCTGCTGCTGCGTCCAGTTTGCCCACTCTGGATCCTTACGCTGGAAGCCCCCTATATTTTTGGGAATCAAACTGTAAGCCGGCGTCTGCCCCATACCTAGCACATTGTTTGCGATGATATTTTTATCCAAACTGAGATCCAGTGCGCGGCGGACGCGGGGATCGTCAAAAGGTGCTTTTTGCGTATTGAAACGATAAAAATAGGTTCCGATCTGTGGCGATACCTTCACCTCTTGCGGATACTCTTTTTTCAGCGACGCAAATTGAACGGGCGACAAAATACCCGTGACATCAATCTCTCCGGATTTGTAACGGTTTAGCTCCGCCGCCTGCGAGCTGATAGGCAGGTACGTTACTTTGTTAATGACAGTATGCGCGTTATCCCAGTAATGGCTATTGCGCTTGCCGACGATACGTTCGTTAACGACCCATTCGCTCAGCGTATAGGGACCGCTGCTGACAAAATTGCCGACCTGCGTCCAGTTTTCCGGATGCTTTTCAATCACCGCTTTCGGTAATGGCACCAGTACATGGTAAGCCGACATTTCCAGGAAATACGACAGTGGGTGTTCCAGTGTCACTTCAACGGTATGACTATCCAGCGCCTTGATACCCAAGGAATCTGGCGTTTTCTTGCCCGCCAGAATATCCGCCGCGTTCTTCACATACATACTGGCAACGTAGGTGCCGTAAGGCGACAGCGTTTTAGGATCGCTAAGGCGTCGCCAACTGTAAACCACATCGTCCGCGGTAATCGGCGAACCATCAGACCATTTGGCATCAGGCCGCAGATGGAACGTCCACACCGTGTTATCTTTATTCTCCCAACGCTCTGCCAGTCGCGGTTCGATAGTGCCGTCATCACCCACACGTACCAGATTATCGAAGAAATCATTGATGATGTGGCCTTCCACATCGCTTTCCACCTTATGCGGATCCAACGATGCAGGTTCTGAACCGTTGCCTCGCACCAGCTCTTGTTTATCCGCCAGCACCGTCCCGGCAGGAACCTGGGCAGCAAAAGCCGACGTCATCGCCCCCGTACACAGTGTGAGAAACAGCAACGAGTGTTTGAAACGTTTTTTGATTAATTCATTCATATAACCTCCTGTTATATCCCCGTCATTCTTCAAGCGGTATTTCCGCGGTTCCGAGGCATGGCTGGGCAATAATTTTTACTTATTACCCATGTAGTTAGCGTCACTACCACCTAACCACAATTCACCTGAGGATTCGAGTCTTTCATGTGGGAAAACGTGCGCTGGTGCGTTAGGGTTACTATAGGCTCTCTAGCCGCAAGGAACGATCGCTACAGGGCTTGGATTAACGCTTCATTTTTAGCCGTTAATAGTCCAAGCTATAAACCGACCTAGCTATAACAAATAGAGATTGTTATGGATAATCAAAAAGAGGGAAGCTTACGCTTGCTTACGTCTGGTGAAATCAGGCTGGCTAAATCCATTTTTGGCGATTCAATCCACTACCACAAAGTTTGGATTCATCACGGCAGTTACCTTCCTTTCGACCTTCAAGATAAAAACACAGCCATGAGCCCAAATGGGGAACTGTACTTTCGTGCATGGTATAGCAACGATTTCTCCCTTACGAATATGTCCAACCAACACCTCTTTATTCATGAAATGAGCCATGTCTGGCAACGTGAGCGAGGTATGAATGTCATATTTAGAGGCTTAGTCAGTTGGGCTGTCAGCTATCGCTACAAGCTTGGTCGTCACGCATTAAGATGCTACCCAATGGAGCAGCAGGCACAGATCATCGCTGATTATTTCGTTTTAAAAACATACGGCTATCAAGCATGGAAAATGTTGAGAGCGCGAGGAGATGTCACCCTTGATGGTGATGTTTCTGAGGACGTAATACGGCAACACTATCAAAAAACCATGCAGTTCTTTCCCTGGAATTAACGATGACATTTACTGCAAAATTGCCTGCGTTTCTGCTTATAGCAACAAGTTTTCTTCTTGTCGGTTGTCCCGGTTCGGGCGATCGACTAGAGCCAGATGAACGTACATCAGTCAGACACGCGGGAAGCGATCTCTGTTTTTTAGTTAGCGATGCTCGGGATTACCAGCCTACTCTTATTGCCATCAGCATAAGAACCGCTCAACCGCAGGAATGGACGCTGTATGAAAATCCCAGCATCGTTGTTACACAAGGCGAACTGTGCATTCCTCCTTCTTTTTACCACTTTTCCGACGACAGGACATACGTTGTCAGATATATCCTACAATCGAAAAAAGACAGTGACTCACGAAGAAGCGTCGTATCCGCGATAACCTTTTCGCACGGCAGCGTCCGAAGCGTACCGCTCAGGAAGGATGAAGCCGCTTATTATTGATGTACTCGTTATACTTCGGGCTGATCCAATCCACCGAGAGCAGGTTTCTGCCCTCGGTGACCAGATATAAAATTACAGCATATTACGGATAACGTAGTGCAGGATGCCGTCGTTCTGGTAGTAGGTCAGTTCGTTACGGGTGTCGATGCGGCAGCGGGTGCTGATGGTCTGCGTGTTACCACTGGCATCCGTGATATTGATCTCAACCGTGGCCCCCGGCGTCAGCTGATTTAATCCCGTAATCGAAATCTGCTCGTCCCCGGTGAGCTTCAGCGTCTTCCGAGTCACACCGTCGGGAAACTCCAGCGGCAGAATCCCCATCCCAATCAGGTTAGAACGGTGAATACGCTCGAACGATTCGGCAATCACCACACGAACCCCCAGCAAACGCGGGCCTTTCGCGGCCCAGTCACGGCTGGAGCCGGAACCGTACTCTTTCCCGGCAAACAGCGCCAGCGGGACATTTTCGTCCTTATAGCGCATCGCCGCGTCATAAATCGTCATCTCATTCTGCGATGGGATATGGCGGGTATAGCCGCCCTCTTTACCCGGCACCATCTCATTACGAATACGGATATTGGCAAACGTCCCGCGCATCATCACTTCGTGGTTACCGCGCCGTGAACCGTAAGAGTTGAACTCCGCCGTTTCGACGCCACGCTCCAGCAAATATTTCCCTGCCGGGCTATCGCGCTTGATGTTGCCTGCTGGTGAGATATGGTCGGTGGTGACCGAATCACCCAGCATCGCCAGAATACGCGCGTTGTGGATATCCTGAACCGGTTCAGGTTCTTTCCCCATTTCCAGAAAGAAAGGCGTCTGGCGAATGTAGGTCGATTCTTCCGGCCATTGGTAGGTAGGATTGTTGTCGACCTCGATGTCTTGCCACTCCTGTGTGCCTTCAAACACCGCAGCATATTGCTTGTGGAACATGCCGGCGCTGACATTCAATACCGCATCCGCCACCGCGTTAGTCGACGGCCAGATATCTTTCAGATAGACGGCTTTCCCATCACGATCTTCCCCCAGCGGTTCTTGCGTCAGATCGACGTTCATATTCCCCGCCAGCGCGTACGCGACGACCAGCGGTGGTGATGCCAGCCAGTTCGTTTTCACCAGCGGATGGATGCGGCCTTCAAAATTACGGTTGCCTGACAGCACCGCACCAACCGTCAGGTCGCCGGCTTTTATCGCGGCTTCAATCGCATCCGGCAGCGGGCCAGAGTTACCGATACAGGTGGTACAACCGTAACCCACCAGATTGAACCCCAGCGCATCAAGGAACGGCGTCAATCCCGCTTTAGCATAGTAATCGGTTACGACCCGCGAGCCGGGTGCCAGCGAGGTTTTCACCCACGGCTTGGTTTTCAGACCGCGCTCCACGGCGTTTTTTGCCAGCAGCCCGGCCGTCATCAGCACGCTCGGGTTGGAGGTATTGGTACAAGAGGTGATCGCAGCAATCACGACAGCTCCCTGCTGTAAACGGTGCGTTTCGCCTTCCAACGTGAATTCTTCATAGTCAGAGCGGTTCTTCACCGTGCTGACATCCAGTTCCCGACTGGCTTTGAAAGCCTCCGGTACGCCCGCTAACGGCACGCGATCCTGCGGACGTTTTGGCCCTGCCAGACTGGTTTCCACCGTCGCCAAATCCAGCGCGAGCTGGCTGGTAAATACCGGTTCGTCCCCGGTATTACGCCACAGCCCTTGCTGCTTACTGTACGCTTCCACCAGCGTAATTTGTTCTTCCGCACGGTTGGTCAACCGCATGTAGTCCAGCGTGATTTGATCGATAGGGAAAAAGCCGCAGGTCGCACCATATTCCGGTGCCATGTTGGCGATGGTCGCGCGATCCGCCAATGGCAGCGAATCCAGTCCATCACCGTAAAATTCCACAAACTTACCGACTACGCCGTGTTTACGCAGCATCTGCGTGACCGTCAGGACCAGATCGGTTGCCGTAATCCCTTCGCGCATCTTGCCGCTTAGCTTGACGCCGACCACGTCAGGGATCAGCATTGAAACAGGCTGTCCCAGCATTGCCGCCTCGGCCTCTATCCCGCCGACGCCCCAGCCGAGCACACCTAAACCGTTAATCATCGTGGTGTGTGAATCAGTTCCCACCAGCGTATCGGGATAGGCAAACTGTTTGTCGCCCTGCTTTTCATGCCAGATGGCCTTAGCCAGATACTCCAGATTCACCTGATGGCAAATCCCGGTTCCCGGCGGCACGACGCTAAAGTGGCTAAACGCATTTTGTCCCCAGCGCAGAAATTCATAGCGTTCACGGTTACGCGCCATTTCCAGCTGTGTGTTATCCGTGAGCGCCTGACGATCGCCGAAGTGGTCAACCGTCACCGAGTGGTCAATAACCAAATCGACTGGTGACAGCGGGTTAACCTTATTCACATCGCCGCCCAGTCGCTTCACTGCCGCTCGCATCGCCGCCAAATCGACCACGGCGGGCACGCCGGTAAAATCCTGCATCAGTACGCGCGCGGGACGATAGGCAATTTCCCGGTCAACGTGGCCTGTATTCAGCCAGTCCACGACCGCCTGAAGATCGTCCTGCTCGACCGTGTCGCCGTCCTGATGGCGCAATAAATTCTCCAGCAGCACTTTGAGCGACTTCGGTAATTTATCGATGTTCCCAAGCGTTTTCGCAGCCTTCGGCAGGCTGTAGTAATGGTAAATCTGCTTCTGTACCGTCAGTGTATCCAGACAAGTGTCGCGAAGGTGTGATGACATGCTTCCTCCCAAATTAACTTGTTTTTCGGGCATATTCGTTATTCTGCATCGGGCGATCAATCAATAACCAGCCTGAGCTTGCGGTCTTATTTAAAGATAACACAAACAAAAAATAACGTTTTTGCAACAAGACGATATGAACGCAGCGATAGCCGCTAGCTATTGAAAAGAGGCAAGTCGGAATAAGCGTCAATGGGAACGTGAAGAGGATAGAAGACAGTGAGAACAGCGACCAGAGGATGGCTAAGACAAAGGCGAAGACAAAAGAGAAAAACGGCCCGAAGGCCGTCTGTCTCAATGTATTAACCCAAAGCGAATTTAGACATTCCCTGCTGCCATCACCGATGTTTCTTCGTCGGCATGCTCATGATCGGGTTCTTCCAGATCGTGGTTTCGCTCCAGCTTGGCCACAACTGCGGTCGCCATGCCGTTACCAATGACATTGGTTGCCGTACGACCCATATCCAGAAATTGATCGATACCAATAATCAGCAAAATGCCCGCTTCGGGTAAGCTGAACATCGGCAGTGTCGCTGCTACCACGACGACTGCAGCACGCGCTACGCCAGCCATACCTTTACTGGTGATCATCAGCGTCAGCAGAATCAGGGTCTGCTCCGTCAAACTTAAGTGGATGTTGTAAGCCTGCGCGATGAACAGAATAGCAAACGCCTGATATATCATGGAACCGACAAGGTTAAAGGAATACCCCAACGGGAGTACGAAGCTGGTGATTTTTTTAGGAACGCCAAATTCACTCAGCGCTTCCATTGTTTTCGGATAGGCCGCTTCGCTACTGGCCGTGGCAAACGCCAGCATACTGGGCTCGCGCAGCAGTTTGATCAGGCCCCAGGTTGCTTTCTTACCGAGGAACAGCGCCCCGGCACCGAACATGAGCCCCCATAGCAGCGCCAGCCCAAGGTAGAACTCGCCGATGACTTTGCCAAAGTCGAGGAGAAGCCCCAGACCTTCGGTCGTAATAGACGACGCCAGCGAGGAAAATACGGCCAAAGGCGCTAATCGCATGACATAGTCCGTCACCCGAAACATCACTTTCGCCAGTTCTTCTACCATCGTCTCCATGGTAACGGCATGCTTGTTTTGGCCTTTAACAAAAGCCAATGCAGAACCGAAGAACATTGAGAACACCAGAATCTGCAATATTTCATTATTCGCCATGGCTTCGACGATGCTGCGTGGAAATATATGGGCAATGAAGCTTTTCAGCGTAAATCCGCCGGTATTCACGCCGGTCTCTACCGCTATTGGCGTGCTTGGAACGGCGAGATTCATGCCAACGCCAGGTTCGAAGATATTTGCCAATAACATGCCAATAAAAAGGGAAACGACTGAAGAACAAATAAACCACACCATGGCCTTCAGCCCTATTCGGCCGACGGAAGAAGAATTCCCCATACTGGCAAGACCAGAGACCAATGTTGCGAATACCAATGGCGCAATAATCATTTTTATCAGGCGAAGAAAAACATCGGTTACTAAATTAAAGTAGGAAACGACTTCTTTGGTTTGCTGCTCAGTTAATACAGAATGACAAACCCCGCCGACAATAATTCCGAGAACAATAGCCAAGGCGATAAAAAACAATAAGCTGTTCTTTTTCATAGTAACCTCATGGTAATGAATAGAATCAGACAATACGCATTATTCGTAAGAATTCGCCGCTCGATGCATCCTCGTCATCGCCCTACGGTTTATCCCATTTTTTTGTCGTAATATTGTCTGTATCTTGATGCAGAATAATAGTTAACCGGGAATGTTATTGCTTTCCCATCAATAATAGAAACCGAGCAGCAACACGGAAGATATAACTGGAAACCTCATGGCTAACTCATTTTATTCCTTCTCCACAAATATCACTCAACATGACTACCCCTCTTTTGTTACATGAGATAAATAAAGGGGTAATCTAATCGATATGGCAATAAACTGCGTCCCTTCATACCCCCTCCTATTTTCATTTTTAAATATCCATGAGGCACTAGCCTTGGGGAAATAACTTAAATTGACGGTATCATGAAAAATACGAAATCTGTCACTAATGAAATTTTTCTTATCAACAGATTTAGTAATGATTAATTAACATCTATAAACTTTGCGTCGAAAAACGCCTCCTAGACCTATCCTTTCTCCGCGATCTTGCCGGCCCAAAAGTCGCCCTCACAATCCGTAATGCTGCGGTTTCTACCTCAGCTAAAAGCAGCATCAGTCACAGGCGATGTGGCTTTATCGATCGCCGCTGTTAAAACCCAGAAGATCGCCCTGGAATGACACATGAAAATTTGACGCTGAACCGTCAAAGTCGCCTAAATTTCATGCGATAGTCATACATAAGGAGTATTTTGCAAGAAGCCTCACACTCTCCCGTTACGTTTTGTTGTAAAAAAACGACATGTAGCTATTCAACAATCATCAGCGCATGTGTTGATGGAAAAATAATAATAGAAAGGGGTTTCCATGAAACTGTTTTATAAAGCTGAAAGCAGTTCTCTATTTACACACATCGTTTTGATCGAATCCAAACTGGAATTCAAGCTGGAGAAGGTCAATCTGCGCACGAAAAAGACAGAACGTGGAACCGACTATACGTTCATCAACCCGAAAGGGATGGTGCCAGCGTTAGAGCTGGATGATGGTTCTGTCCTGACAGAAGGTGTCGCTATCGCCGAGTACATTGCCGATCTGGTTCCACACTGTAACCTTATCGCCCCAACTGGCAGCATGGCGCGCTACCATACTCTTGAATGGCTGAATTACATTTCTGCTGAGCTGCACAAAACGTTTACGCCGCTCTTCCGTCCTGGTACGCCGGAAACGTATAAAGAGCTGCTGATGGAGTATTTGCAGGTCAAATTCCGTTATATCAATCTGGTGTTAAGTGAGCAGAACTATCTGGTGGCTAATCGCTTCAGTATCGCCGATGCGTATCTGTTTACCGTAATGCGCTGGGCACAGTCGCTAAAACTGGATATGTTCCGCTACCCTGCGCTGGCGGCCTACCTCGACCATATTGCCGAACGCCCTTCCGTCGCGACGGCGCTTAAGGTTGAAAGGTTGAAAGGTTGAAAAAATAACACGCAATAACGCCCCGACACGCGGGGCGTTATACGTTTTACGACAGGCGAATCGCTTGGAAATGATGACGCGGATTGGCAATTCCATCCTGAGCGGCCACCAGTTGCAGCTCATATTCATTCATCTCTTTCGTCACCAGCATGACTTCATAGACAGCCGCCGTGGTATGTTCCAGCGCTTTATCCAACGCTACGCCCTTCAGCAAGTTCACCAGCAGCAATCCACTGGTTAAATCGCCCACGCCGACAGGTTGACGTTCAAATTCCACCAGCGGACGGCTGATATGCCAGGCATCCGTCGGCGTGACCAGCAGCATTTCAAAGCTGTCTTCACGCGCGGCCGCGCGGCTAAGGTGTTTGACCAGAACGATTTTCGGCCCTTTTTCACACAGTGCGCGCGCGGTCTCTACGGCTTCCGTCACGTTATGTACGGTACGGCCGCCGAGCAGTTCCAGTTCAGGCAGATTCGGCGCGATAATATCGGCCGCGAGCAGCGACTGCTGGCAGTGAAAGCCAGACACGCCGGGCGCAACAATGCAGCCTTTCTCCGGCGTACCCATCACCGGATCGCAGAAGTACAGCGCATCAGGGTTAGCCGCTTTCACCTGACGAACAATACCCAGAATATGCTCCCCTTGCTCGGCAGAGCCAATATAGCCGCTCAGCACGGCATTACAGGTCTTCAGCTTGTCGATATTCGCAATCCCCTGCACCACTTCGGTCAGGTGGCTGGCAGGCATCACACACCCCGTCCAGTGGCCGTATTGGGTGTGATTCGAGAATTGCACCGTATTCAACGGCCAAACGTTTGCGCCCATCCGACGCATAGGAAACTCTGCCGCGCTGTTACCAGCATGACCAAAAACGACATGGGATTGGATGGAAAGTATATTTTTCATTAGATACAACTCAAATCCTTGCCAGCGCCTGTGCGCCTCAACTTACAAGAAGAAAGGGAGCTAACGCTCCCTTATCGGTAATGCTTATGCTTTCCAGCAGATCAGGCAGTAGTGTTTTTTACCGCGACGCAGCAAAGTGTAGCGATCGAACAGACGATCGGAAGCGCTGAAGGTGTACTCAGGATCGGCCTGTTTTTCGCCGTTAATCGTGACCGCATTCGAGGAGATCATCGTACGAGCCTGCCCGCGTGACGGCACCAGCTCAGCGCTGACCAACGCCTGTTGCAAATCCGCACCGTTTTCCAGTTCGATAATCGGCATACCATCTTGCGCCAGTTGGGCAAAATCGTCCTGCGTCATATCCTGCAATGCGCCAGAGAACAGGCTTTGCGTAATACGACGAGCTGCTTCCAGACCCGCTTCGCCATGCACCATGCGGGTCACTTCTTCCGCCAGCACGTACTGTGCGCGTGGAGCCTTGCCGCTATTTTTATCTTCTTCTTCCAGCGCGTCGATGTCTTCGAGGCTCATGAACGTGAAGAATTTCAGGAAGCGGTACACATCGGCATCCGCTGTGTTGATCCAGAACTGGTAGAATTTGTAAGGGCTGGTCTTGCTGGCATCAAGCCAGATCGCGCCGCCTTCCGTTTTACCGAATTTCGTTCCGTCAGATTTGGTGATCAGCGGCACAGTCAAACCGTAAACCTGTTTCTGGTTCATACGGCGCGTTAAATCGATACCGGAGGTGATATTACCCCACTGGTCAGAACCACCGATTTGCAGCTCGACGTCATGCTGCTTGTTCAGCGAGGCAAAGTCATATCCCTGCAGCAGGTTGTAAGAAAATTCGGTAAACGAAATACCGACGTCATCACGGTTTAAACGCTGTTTGACGGCTTCTTTGTTAATCATCTGATTAACGGAGAAATGTTTGCCGATATCACGCAGGAAATCCAGCACGTTCATACCGCCGAACCAATCGTAGTTATTGGCCGCGATGGCGCTGTTTTTGCCGCAGTCAAAATCCAGGAATGGAGATACCTGACGACGGATCTTCTCTACCCATTCACCCACGGTGTCAGCCGTGTTCAGCTTACGCTCTGTGGCTTTAAAGCTGGGGTCACCGATCAGTCCGGTGGCACCGCCTACCAGTGCCACCGGTTTGTGGCCGGCCAACTGGAAGCGTTTCAGGCAGAGCAGCGGCACCAGATGCCCCAAATGCAAGCTGTCAGCGGTGGGATCAAAGCCGCAATACAGTGCAATTGGCCCTTGCGCCAGCCGCTCTGCTAACGCACCCTCATCCGTCACCTGGGCAATCAAGCCCCGCTCTTGCAATTGTTTAATCAGGTTACTACTCGCCATCGATAACTCCATTTTTATAAAAATAGGCCGTTACGTTCCCGTTGGGTTTACGCACAACGCCGTGAGAGATGCGCAGCATACCTGTCTGCTGTCGCATGATGATTTCGCTGCTGCATGACTTTACGCCATAGGCTATGAACGCCATATCGCCGCGCAATGCCCAGTCAACGCGAAACTTCATAGGATAAAGTGCTGATGATAGGAGCGCCAGCGTTTAACACGGATATTTCGCGATTAAGGCGCTAAACGATCAATCTGCCAGCCTTCTTCCTGCCGCTGATAGAAAAATCGATCGTGCAAGCGGTGCTCACCGCCCTGCCAGAACTCCACAGAATCAATAACGACGCGGAAGCCTCCCCAGAAGCTCGGCAAAGGCACCTCGCCATTCTGGAACTTTTGCTTCAATTCCAAAAATTTGCTCTCTAGCACGCCGCGCGCTGAAATCCGGCTGGACTGCTTAGACACCCACGCGCCAATCTGGCTGTCTTTCGGGCGGCTGTGGAAATATTTCAGCACGTCAAGCGTGGGGAGTTTCTCCACCCGTCCCAGCACGATGACCTGTCGTTCCAGCATGTGCCAAGGGAACAACAGGCTAATACGTGGGTTGTTTTCCAGGTGATGGGCTTTGCGGCTGCCCATATTGGTATAAAACACCATGCCTTTCTCATCATAGTGCTTCAGCAAAACGATACGCTGGTAAGGTTGCCCGTGTTCATCAACGGTCGCGACGGACATCGCGGTAGGATCGGCCAGTTTCGCGTCGCAGGCTTGCTTCAGCCAGCGTTCAAATAAATCCAGCGGGTTAGCGGGAAGATCGCTACGGCGAAGCCCACCACGCGTGTATTCACGGCGGATGTCGGCGATATCGGCGGGTTGAAGAGGAGTACTATCAGAGGGGGAACGTTCCTGAGTCATAATGTCCTGCTGTCACAATGTCGGGCCAGAAGCGGGCGAAAATCCCATTTTGCTCCCGTACCCGAAAAATCGCAATCAGCAGTAACACCGCGACCGTGCGACGTAGTTACATCGGCGCCAACACGCAGTCGTCTACGATAACCCGTTCACCACGTTGGATAAATGCGCGATCGCCTTTGCTCCAGAATGTGTAGGTGTCATTGCTGTATCGGACGCCAGAAGCGGACACCACCTGAGGGAGGGTCAGACGTTCGCCGTCTAGCAGGAAACTCACCTGCGAGGGCGTTTCGCCGCCCTGCTGTAGTGTCACAGTGAGCGGCATGGTGCCACATTGATAATGCAGCGTTTCCACCGTTTGTTTATGACCAAAATAGCTGCATCCGCTCAGCAGAATCAGCGCTGTCCCCGTCAGCAATCGTTTCATTCTTTTCTCCTGTCATTCTTGTCAATGACGGCAACTGACGCTGCCGTACCTTGAAGTTTAACAAGAGGGTAAACCTGAACCTCTCGGCAAAATCTGATTAATCCGCGTTGACCGGATAAATCGCGCCTAACACCGTTTCCTGACTCGCTCCCGTAACAGACGGCAGATTGCCCGACAATCCCGACAGCGTGCGTGAAGCCAGCCAGGCAAATGCTAACGCTTCCATATCATCACCGCTCACGCCACATTCATCCGTCGTGCTGACTTCGATGCCCGGCAGCAGCGCCGAGAGACGAGACATGATGAGCGGATTGCGCGCCCCGCCGCCACAAACCAGTAAACGTTCGCATCCACCAACCAGTAAAACCTGTTCAGCGATGCTCATCGCGGTTAACTCAGCCAGCGTTGCCTGAACATCCTGCGATGCGATCGGCGGCAGGCCGGCCAGCATTCTTTCCAACCAGCCCAAGTTGAAATATTCACGTCCGGTGCTTTTTGGCGCCCGTAACGCAAAATAAGGATCGGTCAACATTCGACGAAGCAATAGCGGGTTAACCTGCCCGCTCATCGCCCACGCGGCGTCTTTATCATACGGTTGTGCGCAGTGCCGCCAGATCCAGGCATCCAGCAACATATTGCCGGGGCCAGTATCGTAACCACGTACGGGCGCACCCGGTACCAACAGCGACAGATTGGCGATTCCCCCAACGTTGAGCACGATACGCCGTTCGACAGGATGTAGCAGCAACGCATGGTGGAACGAGGGCACCAGCGGTGCGCCTTGCCCGCCATAAGCCAAATCCCGGCGGCGAAAATCCCCCACGGTCGTAATGCCCGTCAATGCGGCGACACGATTATTATCACCGATCTGCAACGTGCAGGGCGCCTCACCCGTGGGCTCATGCCAGACCGTCTGCCCGTGGCAGCCAATCGCCGTAATATCCTGAGCCCCCAATTCCGTCTTTTTAAGCAGCGCCAGCACCGCTTCGGCAAATAAGATACCCAGACGCGTATCCAACTGCCCCAGCGCCGACAGCGTCACCGCCTGTCCCTGACACATCCCCAGGATGGCCATTTTGATGTCCTGCGGGATCGGGTGACAGTAGCTGGCCTGCTGAGCAACCGTATGTTCGTCAATCGCGGCTAGCACAACATCCACACCATCCAGGCTGGTGCCGGACATTACGCCAATATATCTGCCTGATCTCATTATGTAGCCTTTGCCCCTCTGGGATAAAAAGAGAACACCGATAACAACCGTTACGTCGAGAATAAAAGTAGCACGTTAACACGCTGAATTATTAAATTTTTTGCGTTTTTGCCACACGGGCTAGGTTTTAACCAAATGAGGGTTTTTGATAATATTTGCTACAAAAAAAGCCACTTCTCGTGCTATTTACTCCTCTGTTTATACGCAATTTAAGCGCACTATTATATTCTGAAAAAAAGAGTAAAAAGAGTGGCATGCTACACTGAGCCAGACCATAATTTATTGGTATAACACTGCGTCGGCCGCGGCTGAGCCAGCCCGACATATTCGCTATTAAGGAGTTTGTATATGATGAAGCGTTTACTTGTGGTTACCCTTGCAGGTATCACGCTGGCTGGTTGTGCTAATACCAGTACACTTTCAGGTGATGTTTACAGTGCATCCGAAGCTAAACAGGTGCAAACCGTGACTTACGGTACGATTGTTTCTACGCGCCCGGTTCAGATTCAGGCGGGGGAAGATTCTAACGTGATCGGCGCACTGGGCGGTGCCGTACTAGGTGGTTTCCTGGGCAACACGGTCGGCGGCGGTACTGGTCGTAGTCTGGCGACAGCAGCCGGTGCAGTAGCGGGTGGGGTCGCGGGTCAAAGCGCAACGAGTGCACTGAACCGCACACAGGGCGTAGAACTGGAAATTCGCCGTGATGACGGCAGTACCATTATGGTGGTACAGAAACAAGGCGATACGAAATTCAGCGCGGGTCAACGTGTTGCTATGGCCAGCAATGGCCGCAGTATCACTGTTTCTCCACGCTGATGCTGTGTGACGATCGCCGCCATCCGCGGCGATCGTCACAACGAATAATCAACTCCCGGAATGAATAACCAATAATCGATACTGGTAATATTGCCGGGATTTAATTCTCCCTCTGCGTAACCCAAATTTAGCTACGCTTGATTCTCATGTAATGCCAATATATTTTTCTCAAGGCGCGCAACCAGCAGCGCTAATTCATCAACCTGCTCCGGCGTAATTCCAAATAATACTTCACTACGTGTATGGCTAATTACGCCATTGACTGCCTGTATGATCGGCTCTGCTGATTCGGTCAGCATAATACGTTTTGCCCGACGATCGTGCGCACAAACGTGGCGAGTGATTAACCCTTTTTCCTCAAGCTGATCCAGTGTTCGGACTAATGAGGGTTGCTCAATACCTATCGCTTTGGCCAGTTGAATCTGCGATTGGCCAGGGGGTAAATGGTATATGTTATGCAGCGTAACCCAGTGCGTCTGGGTCAGTTCAAGTGGTTTTAACCGATGATCGACTAGCGCACGCCATACGCGCACCAGACGGGCTAAATCAGATCCTAATGGCAATTCCATCACCTCTCCTTATTGTTAGCACGCTAAGTTATATCCCTGGATTGCAATCAACTCTGATTTATAAAATAAGAAACGACTTTATTGTTGTAAAAATAGAACCATCGTGAAATGGATTCTATCAAATAAAAGTCTTTTAAAAATGATCTCAGGCTTATTTTATTCAATCGAACGCTCCTGCGTTGCTTAAACAAAATTTCACGTAAATAGATCATCTAAGACAAGATGACTTAAAACAACGATGGCTGACGGGACTCTACTGGCGTATCGGTTTTCTCTAAACGCTGTGACCGTTTCATTCTCTGCCGACACAAACGCAGCACATCCTGTTTCTGCGCATCACTCATTTGGCCCCAACTAAAGCGCTCATTACGACTGCGAAAGCAACCGCGACAATACCCGCCTTCATCCGCCTGACAAATACCACGGCATGGATTAGGGACAACAAAGAGTTCAAGTTGCTCTGGCACAACACCTCCTGCTACAACTCTATTTATTGAAGCCCTGTTCTTTACCGCTGGCAAGCCCAAACGGACAGCCACAATGAAAATAATTAGGTAACCGTTGTAATAACTGACGATTTTTTTACACGCCAGGCGGTCTAAAAATGACCCAACGCGCTATTTACCCCTCCTGTTAGTACGTTTTAACACAAACCTCACCATAGTGTCGCATTTTTAGCATCATCCCAACAGCTTGGACTCGGCAGAGCCACAACGCTATACTTCCCTTTTGTTGCACTTTTTAACGAGGACACTATGCGTTTACTTCACACCATGCTGCGTGTTGGCGATTTACAACGTTCTATCGATTTCTATACTCAGATTCTGGGAATGCGCGTGCTGCGCACCAGCGAGAATACCGAATACAAATACACGCTGGCTTTCGTCGGTTATACCGAAGAGAGCGAAGGTGCAGTTATCGAACTGACCTACAACTGGGGCGTCGACAGCTATGAGCTGGGCAACGCCTATGGTCATATCGCGCTGGGCGTTGACGATGTTGCCGCAACCTGCGAGCGTATCCGCAAAGCAGGTGGCAATGTCACGCGCGAAGCTGGTCCGGTCAAAGGCGGCACAACCGTCATCGCGTTCATTGAAGATCCAGACGGCTATAAAATCGAACTGATCGAAAACGCCCATGCGGGTAACGGCATCGGCCATTAATCTCCTGCATTCTACAGGTGCTGCATCGGCACCTGTCCTCCCCCTTCTTCTGCCACCTCCACCGTTTGAACGGCAACGGTATGCTGCATCTCCAGTCAAAATTTGCAATAATGCGCGCTGCGTTTTGCTAACAACTAAGAGACAAATGGCTGATAAAAGTGATCTGAACGCCCTGAGCGGCCGTTTTCGTGGGTTTTACCCGGTAGTGATTGATGTTGAAACCGCCGGATTTAATGCGAAAACCGATGCCTTGCTGGAAGTTGCGGCAGTAACATTAAAAATGGATCAAGACGGTTGGTTACAGCCAGATGAAACGCTACATTTTCATGTTGAACCATTCGAAGGCGCGATCCTCGAACCCGCCGCGCTGGCGTTTAACGGCATTGATCCCACCAACCCACTACGCGGTGCCGTGAGCGAATATGATGCGCTGCATGAAATTTTCAAAGTCGTGCGTAAAGGGATCAAGGATCAAGGCTGCAACCGCGCCATTATCGTGGCGCATAATGCCACCTTCGATCACAGTTTCATGATGGCGGCAGCGGAGCGCTGTAGCCTAAAACGCAACCCGTTCCACCCTTTCGCAACCTTCGATACCGCGGCACTCAGCGGGCTGGTGTTAGGCCAAACCGTTCTGGCGAAAGCCTGTATTACCGCGGGTATTGCGTTTGACTCCAGCCAGGCACACTCAGCACTGTATGATACCAATCAGACGGCATTGCTGTTCTGTGAGCTGGTTAACCGCTGGAAACGTCTGGGCGGGTGGCCGATTGCGCTGGAAGAAAACTCGCTGGAAGACGCGTCAGCCGAAGACTGAAAAAACGGAAAAGCCAGAGATCAAAAAACGGGTGCCATAAGGCACCCGCTGGAAGGATTTACGCTCGCATCGTAACAACATTTGGCATCGTCATTACGTCAAAAGAAAACATTACTCTTGATCGGTCTGCTGCGCTTTGTATTTGTCAGCCGTTTCTTTGATCAGCGGTTGCAGTTCGCCACGCTGAAACATTTCAACCACGATATCACAACCGCCAATCAGCTCACCGTCAACCCACAGCTGTGGGAATGTCGGCCAGTTCGCGTATTTTGGCAGCTCAGCGCGGATATCCGGGTTCTGTAAAATATCAACATACGCAAAACGCTCGCCACATGCAGACAACGCCTGAACCGTCTGTGCGGAAAAACCGCAGCTTGGCAATTTCGGGGAGCCTTTCATGTACAGCAGAATCGGGTTTTCAGCAATTTGGCGCTGAATTTTTTCAATTGTCGGTGTCGTCATCTTCTTGCTTCCTTAAACCTTATAGGATGGCTAACGTCCAAAACGCTAGCCATGAGCCGCCGTCAGAGATACTACGACAGCGACATTGACTCAGTGATATTGTACCGATGCCACTGGCCACAAAAAAACGCCATTTTTTGTAGGGGTATTTTCCCTGCAAGTTATTCGCCCTTGATGAAATCAACACCAGAAAGCGTTGATAAATCAATCAAAAAAACAACTATTAACGTTTTTTCACTATTCTGTATGAATAAAGCGACCATGCCCACTTTTTTATGCCGCCGTTTTCAGGAATACTGTGCGGATTGAGCGAGTTAAGGATTATGTTCGGTCACTTTTATTATGCGCTTATTTATTACTCTTTTTATATTATTTTTCAGCAATCTATCCCTGAACGTCGTTCAGGCTGCGCCGCATACCCCGCATTCTGCGCCGAAGAAAAGCACCGTTGAAGAAACCAATAAGAAAAGCCGTCAGACAAAGGGTAATGCTAAATCACCGACACCGATCAAAAGCAAAAAACCAGAACCTACCGCAGCTAGCACAAAAACCAAACCCCGCAGCGCGAACAAATCAACAGAAAAAAAACCGTCACGGACGCAAAGCAGCACGCCCGCGCTAGTGAAAAAAAATCTCAAAAAGCTGAAGCCTGAAGAAGATAAGCAAACAACGGCACAGGCCAGAGTCAAAACTGGGCTGAAGAAGACCGCGCTCAAGGGAAAAGCGGATAAAAATCCGGCCCCCACTGAAAAAGGAATGGCGCTGAGCGCAGCGCATAAAAAACGTTATCAACATGCCAAAACGACAGCAATGAATAAGCTGATGAGCCAAATAGGCAAGCCTTACCACTGGGGCGGCTCATCTCCCTTTACCGGATTCGACTGTAGCGGACTGGTCTATTACGCGTATAAAGATGTCGTTAAGATCCAAATTCCACGCACTGCTAACGAAATGTATCACCTGCGTGATGCCGCTCCGATCAAAAAGAGCGAGCTGGAAAGTGGCGATTTGGTCTTCTTCCGCATCAATAATCGTGGCGCAGCCGATCACGTCGGGGTTTATCTGGGAGAAGGGAAATTTATCCAGTCGCCGCGTACAGGTTCAGATATTCGAATCAGCAAGCTGAGTGAAGATTATTGGCAGGAACACTACGTTGGCGCGCGTCGCGTAGTGACACCGCAGACGATTCGTTAAAAAACAGGTTCGGTATCGAAGAAGAACGATTCAGACACGTTTATGTATACAACATCAACGTGTCTGAATACCTCACCGGTGCAGAGGCGCCGTTCGGTTAGTTCAGCACCGCAATAAAACTAAACGCGATGATCACAGCCAACGAGCCAACGGTTGTCAGTAAAGACATCTTCAGATCTGTATCCATAAACTACTCCTTATTAGCGAACAAATTTAGCTGAAAATTTCACCTGAAAGCGTCATCTGAAAAAAGACACCGCCATTCACAGCCGAACCCATTTAGGCAGTTAAAGCTACAAATAATAGGGTTATTACGATTCTTTCATAATTCCAGTGAAAAATCTCGGACGAATGCATCACTAATAGTATAAATTAGCCCTTTCCCTTTCATGATAAATCGGACACAATCCGCTGTTTATGAAAGCGCTGCGTATCGGTCGAAAAACGTCAACCCAGATCCCTTCGGTATAACATTCGGCATTCTCCTTCTGAAATCCTGTTTTTTAGCTTAGAAGAAGAACATTAAACGTAGGCAAACGATTAACAATATACTTACGTCTGTAACAGGTAAGTTCAGGAGTCATTTTTAGATGGCAACGATTAAAGATGTGGCAAAGCGTGCTGGCGTTTCTACCACAACCGTATCGCACGTGATCAATAAAACACGTTTCGTCGCCGAAGAGACTAAGGCAGCCGTCAGGGCGGCAATCAAAGAATTGCACTATTCGCCCAGCGCCGTCGCCCGCAGCCTCAAAGTTAATCACACCAAATCAATCGGTTTGCTGGCCACATCCAGCGAAGCCCCCTATTTCGCCGAGATCATCGAAGCCGTCGAAAACAGCTGCTATGCCAAAGGCTATACGCTGGTACTGTGTAATTCGCATAACGACATTGGTAAACAGCGCGCTTATCTCTCCATGCTGGCGCAAAAACGCGTCGACGGCCTGCTGGTAATGTGCGCCGAATATCCACCTGAGCTGTTGGCTATGCTGGAAGACTATCGCAGCATCCCGATGGTCGTGATGGACTGGGGCCAGATGCACAGCGATTTTACCGATACGATTATCGATAACGCCTTTGAAGGCGGTTATATGGCAGGTCGCTACCTGATCGAACGCGGTCATCGGGATATCGGTGCCATTCCCGGTATTCAAGAACGTAACACCGGCAGCGGGCGCTACCTCGGCTTTTTAAAAGCGCTGAAAGAAGCTGACATCACCGTACGCGAAGAGTGGGTTGTTCAGGGCGATTTCGAGCCGGAATCTGGTTATAAAGCCATGCATCAAATTCTCGCGCAGAAACAGCGGCCAACGGCCGTATTCTGCGGTGGCGATATCATGGCGATGGGCGCTATCTGTGCGGCAGACGAACTGGGTCTGCGCGTGCCGCAGGATATTTCGGTGATCGGTTATGACAACGTGCGCCACGCGCGTTTCTTTACGCCTGCGCTGACCACCATTCATCAGCCGAAAGAGCGTCTGGGGCAGTCCGCCTTTGCGATGCTGCTGGATCGCATTACCAGTAAGCGAGAAGATGCGCACGTGATCGAAGTGCATCCGACCCTGATAGAACGCCGCTCGGTTGCAGACGGCCCTTACCTCGACTATCGCCGCTAGCCGCGAGTTCTGTACAGACGATTTTCTTATTCCTGTCTGCTTCCCCTCTCTGCTTCAGCCCGCTCTCTTGTAGGCTGGCTGAAGCCGTTCTAATTCTATACCCTAAATAATTCGAGTTGCATGAAGGCGGCAAGCGAGGGAATCCCGATGAGCTTACTCAAGTAAGTGATTCGGGTGAGCGAACGTAGCCAACGTACATGCGGCTTGAAGTATGACGGGTATAATACCGTGTTTCATTTTCTCTGGTGACAGCCGATACCTCGGCTGCGATAAGTGTTGTCCTGGTGTGTTTTACGATACTTTTACATAAAGTTAAGGAGACATGATGGGTTTACCTTATACAGAAGAATGGGATGACGATATCGCGCCCTGGTTCCACATCGTGCAAGACATGTTGAATACCGCAGATATCACCATCAACGGCCCCCGCCCTTTTGACATCCGCGTGACTCATCCCGGTTTTTTTAAACGTGCTATGCGCGAGGGATCGCTGGGGCTGGGAGAAAGTTACATGGATGGCTGGTGGGAGTGTGAACGGCTGGATATGTTTTCCCATCGCGTCCTGCGGGCGGGGCTGGAGGCTAAGTTACCCCGTCGCCTGCACGATCTCACGCGGGTCGCCCTCTCCCGCGTCACGAATTTGCAATCCCGCAGGCGTGCTCAGGTTGTCGGTAAAGCCCATTACGATTTAGGTAATGATCTCTTTACCCTGATGCTGGATCCTTATATGCAATATTCCTGCGCCTATTGGAAACAGGCACAAACGCTGGAACAGGCGCAGGAAGATAAACTCGCTATGATCTGCGAAAAGCTCCAGCTCAAATCGGGGATGACGCTGCTGGATATCGGCTGCGGCTGGGGCGGGCTTGCCGAGTTCGCGGCGCGTCACTACGGCGTTTCGGTTTATGGCATCACCATTTCCAAAGAGCAGCAAATGCTGGCACAGCAGCGCTGTCAGAATCTGAACGTCACCATTGAACGACAGGATTACCGCGATCTCGATCGGCAATTTGACCGCGTAGTATCGGTTGGCATGTTTGAACACGTCGGGCCGCGCAACTATGACCGCTATTTTCGCGTCGTACGGCGTAACCTAAAGCCTAACGGACTGTTTCTGCTGCATACCATCGGGGCCAATAAGACCGATCCGCATGTCGATCCCTGGATTCATAAATACATCTTCCCCAACGGCTGCATCCCTTCCATACAGCACATTGCGCAGGCGAGCGAGCCTTACATGGTGATGGAGGACTGGCACAATTTCGGTGCCGATTACGATCGCACATTAATGGCGTGGCATACGCGCTTTCAGCAAAGCTGGCCACTGCTTTCCACACGCTACCCTGCCCGCTTCCGCCGGATGTTCAGCTACTACCTGAACCTCTGCGCTGGTGCCTTCAGAGCAAGAACACTCCAGCTCTGGCAAGTCGTGTTCAGTCTGGATGGGATCGAGGGTGGATTACGCGTTTCACGCTGACAGAAAAGAAAAAACCGGACGAGGTTATTCGTCCGGTTTACAAGAACAGGCAACGAGGAAATTACTCTTCTTTGCCCAGGTCGCTCGCCTGCTTGCTGGCCAACACGCGCTCGACCGTATCCACCACGGCCTGTGTCTGCGGATCGATTTCAATATTGATGCGATGTCCCAGACGTTTCTGTCCCAGCGTAGTACGGTTCAGCGTTTCGGGAATTAAATGCACGCAGAAACGCCCGCGAGTCACTTCCCCTACCGTCAGGCTGATACCATCAATCCCAACAAAGCCTTTATGCAGCACGTATTTCATCAGCGCTTCATCTGCCAGACGGAACCAAATCTGATGGTTATTCTCTGAAACCTGAATCTTCACCACTTCCGCCGTACACATGATGTGACCCGACATGACGTGTCCACCAATCTCGTCACCGAATTTCGCGGCACGCTCAATATTCACAACATCGCCTTCATGAATATCGCCCAGATTCGTTAGTCGCAGCGTTTCTTTCATGAGATCGAAGCTGACACGATCGCCCTCGATGGCGGTTACCGTCAGGCAGCAGCCGTTGTGCGCCACCGAGGCACCGGGCACAAGTCCGGGCAGCAGATCAGGCGGGAGCTGGACAACGTGCGTGCGGAAATTGGATTTTTCTTCAATCGACACCACCGGCGCGGTGCCCTGCACAATACCGGTAAACATACGGTTTGCCTCTTAAAAACAAAGAAATGATTTGGTGCAGTGTGCCCGATATTTCGCGGAAATCCAAACCGGAATACCGCACACTACATTGCTATCGAAACCGTAGCGTAACAAAAAGAATATATTCTCTTCCATGCTGGTTTACTTTCGTTAAGTCGTTACAATGACTCCCTCTTTGTCCCGATCTGTTTTTCATATCTAAATTATTTATTCCGCAGTCAAGTCATTCAAGGAAGGTATCCGTGCAACAGTATCTGACAGAAGCGCGTAAATTATTGGCGCTTGCTGTTCCTGTCATTATTGCGCAAGTGTCTCAAACATCGATGGGGGTCGTTGACACCATCATGGCAGGCGCTTATAGCGCCACCGATATGGCCGCCGTCGCCGTGGGAACCTCTATCTGGCTACCCGCCATTCTTTTTGGCCACGGTCTGCTGCTGGCACTGACGCCCGTTGTCGCACAGCTCAACGGTTCCGGCCGACGCGATCGCATCTCGCATCAGGTGCGACAATCCTTTTTCCTGGCCGCCATTATTTCTGTATTTACGATGCTGGCGCTGTATCAGGGGGAATATGCCATTAACCTGATGAGCGACGATTCGCCGGAGCTGGCGGCGAAGGCCATTGGCTACCTGCATGCGCTGCTGTGGGGCGTACCTGGCTATCTGTTCTATCAGGTTTTGCGCTGCCAGTGCGAAGGGCTGTCCAAAACCTACCCCGGCATGATGATTGGGTTCATCGGGTTATTAATCAATATCCCGATCAACTATATCTTTATCCACGGTAAATTTGGCATGCCCGAACTGGGCGGCGTAGGCTGCGGCGTCGCTACCGCGTCGGTTTACTGGATCATGATGCTATTGATGATGGCCTACACCCGACGCGCCTCCTGGCTACGCGATATCCGCCAGCATCGTCCTACATTCCGCCCGGATTTTTCCGTATTAAAGCGTTTGTTTGGTCTCGGTTTACCTATCGCGCTGGCGCTGCTTTTCGAGGTCACCTTGTTTGCCGTGGTGGCGCTGTTGGTGTTGCCGCTGGGCGTCGTCGATGTGGCCGGTCACCAGATTGCCCTGAACTTCAGCTCGCTGATGTTCGTCCTTCCGCTCTCGGTTGGCGTTGCTACCACCATTCGCGTCGGACATCGTTTAGGAGAAGGTTCGGTTGAGAACGCCCGGATTGCCGCCTACACCGGCATTCTGGCTGGCGTGGCGTTAGCCAGCTGTACGGCCATTTTCACCACGCTGCTGCGCGAGCCTATCGCCCTGCTCTACAATCAGGATCCGCTGGTGGTGGCGATGGCTTCTCAGCTCATGCTGTTGGCTGCCGTTTATCAAATCTCCGATGCCGTTCAGGCCATCGGCAGTGGCGTATTGCGCGGCTATAAAGATACCCGGTCGATTTTCTATATTACGTTCACGGCGTACTGGGTGCTGGGGTTACCGAGCGGCTACCTGCTGGCGTTGACGGATATCATCGTCCCACGCATGGGACCCGCGGGTTTCTGGTGCGGTTTCATCATTGGCCTGACGGCAGCGGCAGTGATGATGGTGACGCGGATTCGTTTTCTTCAGCGCCAGCCTGCCGCACAGATTTTAGCGCGCGCGGCTCGCTAGATAACGTTTTATCCATTTTGAGTCGAAAAAAACAACACAATGGATACAACCCCAGCAATCGCGCTGGCAAGAGCACAAAATTGCATTTTTCCTCTTGCCAGCTTTCCCCTTGCTCGCTACTATTCGCATCGCTGTCAGACAGGCAGCCCGGTATCTCAATGCGTTCATAGCTCAGTTGGTTAGAGCACCACCTTGACATGGTGGGGGTCGTTGGTTCGAGTCCAATTGAACGCACCATTCCTTCTTCGCAGTACCTCAATCACTTCGTTAATCCACTAAAATCTTTGTTAAATCTGCACTCATACTTTTTCAGCAATATCGATCTCATTCCACCTGTATTCGCACGATCTACGTCCATTTGACCTGAGTCAAAAGCAATACAATGAAGCGCCACAGGTTTGGTTAGTCTCTCAGTGGTTATGATAAAATCCTTCCACGAAAATAATATCGGAAGAGTCAATTGCAATGGATTGGTTAAAAGATTACATACCACTGCTCCTCATTGGTGGTGGGATATGGGAAATTTTTCACGTCTATCACGGACTCAAATCTGGCGTGTTAGTCGAGAGAATTAATAGAAAAGACGTGACATTTCATCGTGGCGAATTTTGGTTTAGTTTTTGGATCGGCTTTCATATTATTTTTTCAATAGGAACGTTCGCCGTTAGCCTCTTTCTCATCAGAAAATATTTGCTCTTCCCTGATTGGCTGCAACCATATTTCTCTCACTTTTATTCGCTCTGACAATCATTAGCGCCAACAACCTCTCCAGTGACTCTGCATGGTGTTCAAACTTGCCATAAGTAATTTCACGCCAGAGCGTCACTCTGGCGTAAAAGTATGTGCGCCGCCGTTATTACGCCTGCGACTCGATCACCACTACGCACTGCCCCGCGCGAACGGATGCGCCAGGCTGACAGCGAATATCCCGCACCATGCCGCGCTGCGGCGAGACAATCGGGATTTCCATTTTCATGGATTCGAGAATCATCAACGTTTCCCCCTCGGCTACCGTTTTTCCGATCTCCGTCGTCACCTGCCAGAGATTACCGGCAATCGGGCTCTCTACGCCGAGTTGTCCCGGTAGGATCGGCGCGTCGTCCGCTTCCTCAATCACCACGTCGACGCTATCCGTCACCGATTGACCGGCAATACGCCAGCGCTCGCGTTCCGCCTCAAACGCGGCCCGCTGGCGTACGCGGAATGCCTCGATCTCTTCAGCTTCCCGCGACAGGAAATCCTGATAGGCGTTTAGCGCCAGCTCGCTTTGCTCGATTCGCAGCGGGTAGCGCCCCAGCGGGAAATCCCGACGGATGGATAACAATTCGTCGGCCGACACCGGATAGAAGCGAATTTGGTCAAAGAAGCGCAGCAGCCACGGTTTGCCGCCAAACGCGTCAACGCCGCGATAGCGATCCCACATTTGCAGCGTGCGGCCGACAAACTGATAGCCACCCGGCCCTTCCATACCGTAAACGCACAGGTACGCGCCGCCGATACCCACCGAGTTTTCCGCCGTCCAGGTGCGTGCCGGATTATATTTGGTGGTCACTAACCGATGGCGCGGATCCAGCGGCGTTGCCACCGGTGCGCCGAGGTAAACATCGCCCAGCCCCATCACCAGATAACTGGCGTCAAAGACCGTTCGGTAAACCTCATCGAGATTCTCCAGCTCGTTAATACGACGGATAAATTCAAGATTGCTTGGGCACCAGGGCGCATCGCTGCGTACCGTGGTCATGTATTTTTGGATCGCCAGTTGGCAGGCGGGATCGTCCCAGGACAGCGGCAGATAAACGACCCGTGACGGCACGGTCAGATTCTGCTGGGTGCAAACGTCCTGCCATAGCGTGGACAACACGTCCAGCAGGTGCGACAGCGGAAGCGCCTCGGGGCGATAATGTACCTGCAACGAGCGAATACCCGGCGTCACGTCAATAATGCCATCAAGCGTCAGTTGTTCCAGCACCAGCATCAGCGCATGGACGCGGAAACGCAGCGCGACATCCAGTTCCGCCGCCCCCACTTCCAGCAGTAAATGGGTATCGCCGGACAGCCGAGCAACTAGCTGTTTATCCGCTTCACCGATATCCAACACCACCGGGGAAATCAGTGCGGCAGCCGACCAGTCGACCGCGATCGGGGTAAGCTGTTCCACCTCCGCATGGCGTGCCTGCGCCAGTGCACGCGCCGTAGAGAGGTCGACAGGAATAAAGCGTACGCGATCGCCGGCGTTGAGTTGTCCCAGCGCCCACAGGTCAGCCTCGATTATCGTCACCGGACAGACGAATCCGCCCAAGCTCGGGCCGTCCGGCCCCAGAATAACCGGCATATCACCCGTGAAATCCACCGCGCCGATGGCATACGGGTTATCGTGAATATTCGAAGGGTGCAGCCCCGCCTCGCCACCGCTATCGCGCACCCACTCTGGTTTCGGCCCAATCAGGCGTACGCCCGTGCGGCTGGAGTTAAAATGCACTTCCCATTCGGTGGTGAGAAAGGTGTCCATATAGGCAGGCGTAAAATAGTCCGGTGCCGCATGTGGGCCGTAAATCACACGCAGTTCACGTACCGTAGACAACGTAGTGCGCAACGCGTCCGGCAGGCTGTCACCGATACGTCTATCAGCCAGCGGTGCGAGGTGCAATACATCGCCCGCCCGCAGCGCCCTGCCCGCGTGGCCGCCAAACTGCCCCAGCGTGAAGGTACTTTTACTGCCGAGATAGTCCGGCACATCGAATCCACCGCGCAGGCAAAGATAGCTGCGTACTCCCTGCGCATTCATCGCGCCTAATCGCAGCGTGGCGCCCGCCGGGATCGCAAAGACGCTATCCATCAGAACACGTTTGCCGTCTAATTCGATAGCGATAGCCGCACCGGTGACCGCCGCCACCGCATCAGTATTAAAACGCAACGTCGGCCCGTTCATCGTGATCTCCAGCGCGGCCATGCCCGCCGAATTCCCTACCAGACGGTTGCCTAAACGCAGCGCGCGATCGTCCATCGGCCCCGACGGCGGTACGCCGACCGCCCAGTATCCGAGACGTCCAGGATAATCCTGTACGGTGGTCTGCGTTCCAGCGCTCACCACTTCACAGGTTGTCGCCTGATAGATCAGCGCATCCAGACAGCGCGTCCACGGCTGGCCGCTGGCAAACGGCTCTGCCGCCAGAATCTGACGCAGATAGTCACGGTTGTGTTCCACTCCATAGAGTCGTGTGTCAGCCAGCGCCCTATCCAGTCCGACCATCGCCTGCTCGCGGGTGGGCGCACAGGCAATGATCTTAGCCAGCATCGGGTCGAAAAACGGGGGGATCTCGCACCCGGCCGTCACCCAGGTGTCGATGCGCAGGCTATGCTCCCCTGCGGCGGGAAACGCGACTTCCGTCAGCAACCCCGGCGAAGGTTGGAACTGTTTGCCCGGATCTTCCGCGTACAGGCGCGCCTGTATCGCATGCCCTTGCGGATTCAGTCCAGCGGCCAGCTCACGCAGCGGTGGTAAATCCCCTGCGGCCAGTTCGATCATCCAGCGCACCAGATCCACGCCCCAGACCTGTTCCGTTACGCCGTGCTCGACCTGTAAACGCGTATTCACTTCAAGAAAGTAAAAACGGTCCGTTGCGCTGTCATAAACGAACTCCACCGTTCCGGCGCTGCGGTAATTCACTGCCTGCGCCAGACTGATTGCCGCCGCGCACAGCGCATCGGCGACCCCGTCCGGTAGATTGGGCGCGGGCGTTTCTTCAATCACCTTCTGGTTGCGACGCTGTACCGAGCAGTCCCGAACGCCCAACGCCAGCACGTCTCCCTGACCATCGCCAAAAATCTGCACCTCCAGATGTCGGGCGCGTTCGATATACTTTTCGATGAACACGCCCGCATCGCTGAAATTGTTCTGGCCCAGACGTTTTACCGTTTCAAACGCGTCGGAAAGCTCCGTGGCGCTATAGCAGACACGCATCCCGATCCCACCGCCTCCCGCCGTGCTTTTTAGCATGATCGGATAGCCGATCGCCACCGCCGCACCGAGGGCCGCGTCAATGTTTTCCAGTAGTTCGGTGCCTTCCAATAGCGGCACGTTGTACTGCTTCGCCAGCGCTCGCGCCGTATGCTTTAAGCCGAATACCCGTAGCTGCTGTGGCGTCGGCCCGACAAAGGCGATCTGCGCCGCTTCGCAGGCTTCGGCAAACGCGGCATTCTCGGACAAAAAACCATAGCCGGGATGAATGGCCTGCGCGCCGCTACGCCGAGCCGCAGAGAGAATTTTGTCTACATCCAGATAGGTGTGCGCCGCCGCGCCCTCACCCAGGCTAATGGCTTCATCGGCGTCCTGAATATGCAGGCTACTGATATCGGCATCAGAATAGACCGCGATACCACGGACGTTCATCTCGCGCAGCGAACGCAGAATACGGCACGCAATCGCGCCACGGTTGGCAATCAGAAGTTTGTCGAACATACGCTAGACTCATGCAAGAGCGGGTCGTCCCGCCAAAATGCGATCCGCATGATGGTCGTCCATCGCGGTAACGGTCAGGTGCTGCTGAAAGAGCGGGTAGTGCTGAAACAGATAGTGCTGAAACGGACTATCGCGCTGGAATTACGGGACGCTGTCCGTTCGGGTATTAGCCGACGGCAGATAATACCGATTTGCCCGCGCCTCCAGCGCGCTCACCAGCCATGCTTTCACTCGCTGCCAGCGCGTACGTTTTTCACCACCCCGATCCGATATCAGTTCCATATCAACACCTCCGCTGGCGTTGGGTTCCAGCCGTTGCACGGATTATTCAACTGCGGACAGTTAGAAATCAGCACGATGACGTCCGTTTCGGCGCGCAGCTCCACGTATTTCCCCGGTGCAGAAATGCCGTCCTCAAAGGTCAACCCGCCTTCCGCCGTCACTGGCACGTTCATAAAGAAGTTGATGTTTGCACCAATGTCCTTTTTATTCAGGCGACCATCGTGCAAGCAGGCGCAGAGAAAGTTATCGCGACAGCTATGCATGTAGCGTCGGTCGAGCGCATAGCGCACGGTGTTGCTCTCCTGCGCACAGGCGCCGCCCAGCGTGTCATGGCGACCGCAGGTATCGGCGACAATCGTCAGCAGCGGGTTGCCAAGATTGGAATACAGCACGCTGCCCGTCGTCAGGTAGACGCTATTCTGGCGACGCAGCGTGCGTTGCGGATCGTAGCGTTCACGCGGATCATCGACGCGATAGAACAGCGTATCTACCGCCTGATTGCCCTCCAGATCCAGCAGCCGCAGCGTCTGCCCCTGCTTGACCTCAAACAGATAGGGTTCTCCGGCAGGAATCACATGGCGGAATACCGCCTCCTCGGCCGTTTTATTGCTGGCAATTAACGTCATGTCCGGCCTCCTTACAGGCAAAAGCGTTCGGTATTGTGAAACGCACGTGCATTTTCCTCACGGAAGGCACGGCAATACGCGGCGACATCCTCACCGTCTGCCCGACTCCAGGTGAGTGCAACCGGGCGCGGCGCGTACGTCGGATTAGGGTCCATCGGGTGTTGCAAGGCGGTCAGCACCACCAGCGTATCCATCGGCGCATACAGCTCGATGTAATCCCCCGCCTGAGAATGATTGGCGTGAAAATGAAACTGCCCCTGCGCATCTACCGTGACTTTGCTGAACAGGTTGAGGGTCATCAGCAGATCTTGCAGATTGAGATTCCATTTCCCCATCTCGACCAGCAGGTTATCCATGCCGTTACGGAAAAAGCCGTTGCGCCGTTCCTGATAACGCCCCTGCCCGTATTTCTCCTGCACTTCCTGCGCATTGAGCACGCCGCCAAAGCTGTCGTGCCAGCCGCACGTGTCGGCAATGATTGCTGCCAGCACCCGCCCCATATCGGAATAGAGACAGTGCCCAACCGTCAGCCTGGCGGTATGCTGCCCTTTCAGGGTATCCGGCAGGTTCAGACGTTCGCTGGTCTGGTAGGCGTTGAACAGCAGCAGACCCACATTGCCGCCGCCTTCCACATCTTCGATACGCAGAATCTGTCCACGCTTGAGAATGAAGGAGGTATGTCCTCCGCCCGGCACGATTTCTTCATCAAACGTGGTTCGGCCTGTCGATGTATTTGTCGATGTCTGTATCGCTGTCATCACAGAAAGCTCCTTAAAGAGGGGATATCGCCGCGCTGACCACAGGAGGCACCAGCGTAAGCGCACGCTGTCGCGTGGCGAGACGCTCCTGATTTAGCGGGATGTCATAAGTAATGCGTGCGCCATAGGCTTCCGGTGCATGCGGGTCGACGCGCACTTTGTCGAACACCAGCAAGCGCGTGCCGAGGTGGAAACCTTCTGGCAAATCGTGGGTAACCATAAAGACCGTTAAGCGGGTTTCCCGCCACAGCTCCAGCAGCAGGGTGTGCATATCACCGCGAATACCGGGATCCAGCGCGCCAAACGGTTCATCGAGCAGCAGGATGCGCGGCTGGACAATAAACGCCTGAGCAATCGCAAGCCGTTGCTGCATGCCGCCGGAAAGCTGGTTGGGGTATTTGTGCATGGCATGCCCAAGCCCGACGCGTTCCAGCATCCGCGCTGCACGCGCTCGCGCCGCCTGCTTGCGCGCCCCAAACAGTCTGCCGAACCAGGGGGAATGCGGTATTTCCAGCCCAATCACCACATTTTCCAGCACGGTCAAATGCGGGAAAACCGAATAGCGCTGAAACACCACGCCGCGGCTGGCATCCGGTTCAGCGGGAAGCCGCTTCCCTTCGAGCCGCACTTCGCCACGGCTGGGCGTTTCCTGTCCCAGCAGCAGGCGCAGAAAGGTGGATTTACCGCAGCCGGATGCCCCGACCATCGTGCAAAACGCCCCTTCTTCAACGTTCAGGTTGAGCCGTTCCAGCACGACGTGGTCGCCGTATTCCTGCCAGATGTTATCGATCTCGATAAAACTCATGCTTTGCTTTCCTCTGACCACGGGAACACGCGGCGATGCAGCCAGCGCAGCGCCCTATCCATGAGCCATGCCAGCAGCGTGATCCACACGACGTAAGGCAGAATCACATCCATCGCCAGATAGCGGCGTACCAAAAAGATGCGGTAACCGAGCCCTGCCGTTGCCGAAATCGCTTCGGCAGAAATCAGGAACAGCCACGCCGCGCCCAGCAGCAGCCGCAGTGAAATCAGCAGTCGCGACAGCAGCTGTGGCAGGATGACGCGCAGCACCACGACCCAGCTGTTCGCGCCCAGCGTCTGGGCTTTAATCAGCATTTCCTGCGGTATGCTGCGGGCGCGCTGTTCGAGATCGCGCGCCAGCATCGGCGTAACGCCAATCACGATCAGCATCACTTTCGAGAGTTCATCCAGCCCGAAGACGATAAACAGGATGGGCAAAATCGCCAGCGGCGGAATCATCGACAGCACGGTCATCAGCGGCGAGAGCGAGGCGCGAAACAGCGGAAAAGTCCCAGCCGCAATCCCGAACAGCAGGCTCAACAGGCTGGCGATCCCCAGCCCTAGCGCGAGGCGCACCAGACTGGCCTGCGTATCCAGCCAGAACAGGTAGTCCCCGCTGCGTTTGTCCTCGGTGAATGCCATGCGCTGAATCGCCTCGGCCATTTGCCCAAGACTCGGCAGGAGTTTGTCATTGGGGTTAGCCTCCAGCCGCACTGCCGACCCGATGAGGTACAGCACCAGCAGCACGACAAACGGCAGCAGGACCAGCAACAGCCGTCCGCCCCGGCTGGGATAGCGATTGATCAAGCGCACGATAGTCTCTCCAGTTTGCGGGTCAGAGTTTGTTCTCTGCGGCCAGGCGCACGAAGGTGTCGTCAAAGCGCAGTTTTACATTGGCGCTGTCACCCAGCGTTCCCTGTCCGGGGAACGTCATGCCGATAAAATCCGCGCTCTGTGCGCCAGCGCCGAGCAACCCTTTGTCAAAGGAGAACTCCGCCACGCGCTTCATGGTGTTAGGAAGATCCGGGCTGGTCAGAAACGCCAGATTGTCCTGCGCGGAATAAAACAGGTGGGTGGTTTTTAGCTGCGACTGATAACCAGCTAAATCCGTACCGGAGGCGGCAGCCATTGATTCCAGCGCCGGTTTGTCGCCCGCTTTCATCAGCGCCATCATTTCAAACCAAGCACCGGCCAGCGCTTTGCCCAACGCCGGATTGTCCTGTAGCGTCTGCGTGTTCACGACCATCATGTCGATCAGCTCACCGGGGATCTGGCCGGACTGAAAGACCTCCGTGGTGTCCGGCTGGCTTTTAATTGCAGACAGTTGCGGGTTCCAGGCGACGGCGGCCTGCACGCTGCGGGTGGCGAAGGCGGCGACAATGTCAGCATCCGAGGTGTTGACGACCGTGACATCTCGCTCCCGCAATCCGGCGGTTTCCAGACCGCGCACCAACAGGTAATGCGAGACGGAGAGTTCAGGCAGGTTGACCTTCATCCCGCGCAAATCGCTCAGCGTTTTCCCTTTGCCTTTTAGCACAATGCCATCGTTGCCCGCGGAGAAACTGCCCAGCAACAGCGCCGTGGTATCCACACCGCCCGCGGCCGGAATGGTCAACGCATCCATGTTGGTCATCGTGCAGCCGTCAAACTGTCCGGCGGTATATTGGTTGATCGACTCGACGTAGTCGTTAAGCTGCGTGACCTTAATCTTGATGCCGTACTTGTCGGCCCATTTATCGATAATGCCCTGTGTGCCGATGAACCCCCATGGCATCCATCCGGCATAGATAGTCCAGCATACGTTGAATTGCGTTTTAGGCGCAGCCTGAGAAGGGAAACTCAGCAGCGCTGAGAGACTGAGGACGCAAACGCCCAGTAAACGAGATAGGTTCATGCCAGACCTCCGGTTGAGTAGGAAAAAAGCGGGAACAGCGCGACACCATGGGTGTTGCTGTCTCCCGGGCTTTTGTCCCGCCGTGTAACCTCAACTGGAGGTCGCCAGCTCTCGGACCAGACATCCATATTGCATGGATCGGAACCCTAGCCAGCTATTCAGGTTGTTCAGCGCCCTATGTGGTGCTGTCCCGAATAGAGAAGAGCAAAATGCGTGCCAGCAGCGAAAATGCCGGTACGGCGGTAGTTTATAGGGAGAATGATAGAGAGAAGCATGCCGCGCGCGCCATCTCGGTGCAATAGCACAGCGAGTGCGCTTCACGGCAGTGCAGTGAGGGTTAACGGATGCGAGGCTTAGCGTGCAGAACGGTTCGCCGTTATTTTTTCCAGCAGCGCGCTAAACGTGGCTTGTTCGTCAGGGGACAACGCCTGAAGCATCTGCGCCTCAATCTGCTTTCCCTGATGCAGAAAAACTTGCGTAAATGCGACGCCCTTATCGGACAAACTGAGCCACACGCTGCGGCCATCATCCGGGTTATCGATCTTGCGGACATAATCGCGTTTGACCAGCTCCGCGACCATGCGGGTGATCTGCGCCTTATCCCGCCCCACCATTTTCGCCAGCGACTGAGGCGTAATGCGCCCTTCCGTCGCGATGATCTTGCATAAGCGAATGTGCACCACATCTAAGCTAATGTCGTGCGCCTTCATCTGTTCCTGCATCTGTGCCTTATAGCTTTCCAGTAAGGCAAAAAGCGCTTTCATCATATTTTATTGACTCAGTCAACCAATGATCATATAGTTGATTTTATCAACTATCTATCATGAATTCAATTTACCGAGGCTACGATGGGAAACGTCTATCAGATTACGGTGGAAGAAAAAGCAGGGCCGCAGCGCACGCTGTCGTTTGAATGCTCGATTCACGATGACCTGTTCAAGATACTGGAAAAAGTCGATGGCAAGATGGACATGACGCCGGAACAGACGCAGGCTTTTCTGGTGGGGCTGAAGCTATTTAGTGAGGTGATGATGCAGAATAGAAAGCACCCGTTGTTTAAGGAATTTGCCACCCCGTTCAGGGAATTCATGTTGAACCTGAAGAAACAGCCAACTGCCGGGTAAATTAAAGAGGTATCACGGCGGAAAATAACGCGCCCCACGCCATATCAATATCAGCGTGGGGCTTGTTTGCATCTTACTCTTTACTCTGCCAGATCGAAGCGATCCGCATTCATCACTTTCACCCAGGCGGCAACAAAGTCATTCACAAACTTCTCTTTATTGTCGTCCTGTGCGTACAGCTCGGCGTAAGAACGCAGAATGGAATTGGAACCAAAGACCAGGTCCAGACGCGTCGCCGTCCATTTGACTTCACCCGTTTTACGATCGCGGATTTCATACAGGTCTTTACGGTATGGCTTCCAGGTGTATTTCATGTCGGTCAGGTTGACGAAGAAATCATTCGTCAGCGCCCCTTCACGATGGGTAAATACGCCGTGCTTCGTGCCGCCGTAGTTGGTTCCCAGCACACGCAGCCCACCAACCAGCACCGTCATCTCTTTCGCTGTTAGCCCCATCAGTTGGGTGCGATCGAGCATCAGCTCTTCCGGGCTCACGGCATAATCTTTCTTCAGCCAGTTGCGATAGCCATCGTGGATCGGTTCAAGGACATCGAAAGACTCTGCATCGGTCAGGGCATCGGTGGTATCGCCGCGTCCCGGTGCAAACGGCACGGTGAGATTCACGCCTGCCGCTTTCGCCGCTTTCTCAATCCCTACATTACCCGCCAGCACAATGGTATCGGCCACGCTGGCCCCGGTTGCCGCGGCAATGCTTTCCAGCACGACTAACACGCGCGCCAGACGCTCAGGTTCGTTCCCTACCCAGTCTTTCTGCGGGGCGAGACGGATACGCGCACCGTTGGCACCGCCGCGCATATCGGAGCCACGGAACGTGCGGGCGCTATCCCACGCGGTTGCCACCAGCTCGCTAATGGACAGGCTACTTTCCGCAATGCGTGCTTTGACAACATCGACATCATAGTCGGTACGGCCTGCCGGAACCGGATCCTGCCACAGTAAATCTTCCTGCGGCACATCTGGACCGAGGTAACGCGTCTTCGGCCCCATATCGCGGTGCGTCAGTTTGAACCAGGCGCGGGCAAACACTTCAGAGAAATAAGCCTGATCCTGATAGAAACGCTCGGAAATCTTGCGATATTCCGGGTCAACTTTCAGCGCCATGTCGGCATCGGTCATCATCGGGTTGTAACGGATAGACGGGTCTTCAACATCCACCGGTTTGTCTTCTTCTTTAATGCTGACAGGTTCCCACTGCCACGCGCCCGCCGGGCTCTTTTTCAGTTCCCATTCGTGATTCAGCAGCATATGGAAGAAGCCGTTATCCCACTGCGTCGGATGCGTTGTCCAGGCGCCTTCCAGCCCGCTGGTAACGGTATAGCGCCCTTTTCCCGACCCTGTCGGGTTATGCCAGCCAAGCCCCTGTTCTCCAACATCTGCCCCTTCTGGTGCCGCACCCAGCAGGCTGGCATCGCCATTACCGTGGGTTTTACCTACCGTGTGTCCACCCGCCGTCAGGGCAACAGTTTCTTCATCATTCATCGCCATGCGGGAGAACGTTACGCGCATATCCTGTGCGGTACGCAGCGGATCGGGATTGCCATCAACACCTTCCGGGTTAACGTAAATCAGCCCCATCTGCACAGCAGCCAGCGGGTTTTCCAGCGTAGTACGATCGTCGCTGCCGTAGCGCCCGGTGCTCTTCGCCAGCCACTCTTTTTCGGAACCCCAGTAGATGTCTTTTTCCGGGTGCCAGATATCTTCACGTCCAAAGGCGAAGCCGAATGTTTTCAGCCCCATGGATTCGTACGCGATATTACCCGCCAGAATAATCAGGTCTGCCCAGCTAAGTTTATTGCCGTATTTTTTCTTGATAGGCCACAGTAAACGGCGCGCTTTATCAAGGCTGACGTTATCCGGCCAGGAGTTAAGCGGTGCAAAACGCTGGTTACCGGTTCCGCCGCCGCCGCGACCGTCGGCTGTACGGTAAGTCCCTGCCGAGTGCCAGGCCATACGAATCATCAGCCCGCCATAGTGACCCCAGTCCGCTGGCCACCACTCCTGGCTGTCGGTCATCAGTGCATGCAGGTCTTTCTTGAGGGCATCGACATCGAGGGTTTTGAGGGCGTCGCGGTAGCTGAAAGCGCTGCCTAACGGGTTGGTCTTGGTATCATGCTGATGAAGAATGTCGAGATTGAGGGCATTTGGCCACCAGTCAGTGTTTGATGAGCCAGTAGAAGTATTTCCGCCGTGCATAACCGGACACTTGCCGGCTGGTTTCGTTTTATTCTCGTCCATCATTATCTCCCAGTATGTTGCATTGCCTTAATCGCTGCGCAAGAAGGCAGGGTCGTCCTCCAATAGCCTTGCCATATGGCAATGGAGCCTTCACCTATTCCCTCTTCTTGATGCAAGACAGTGCCAGAGTCTCCCTATAATTTATAATTGTATATGCTAACTTCTGCGATAGTTTAAGCTGATGAAAAGTAGCTCAATCGCACATTTTTCCTATCTGCATCAATAATCTCGCCGCTAGAACAGCTTGCGATAATGCGCCTGTTTATCATAGGCAGTGCTAATCGTTTAAGGATCGAGATACCGAGGGCGACCACGGTGTGAGGCATCCCTGCGGGAGCCTCATCATCGTGTTTCCCTCTAAATCCATACTTAAGTGATCAGTATTGATTTGTAATAGAGGCGTTTTCAGGGAACTTGCGAGTCTTTCACGCCTCCCAAAAACTACAGCGACGGCGAACGGAGTATAAACTGGGTAATTTCGGCGCGTTTCCCTAAGCGGATAGGAAAGCCGTTCCACAGGCCCGCACCATTGCTCACGTACAGATGCATGCCATCCACGTCATAGCTACCGGACACATAACCTTCATTCGCCAGCTGTGTCACCCAGTGCATGCCCAACACCTGTCCGCCGTGCGTATGGCCGGAGAGCTGTAAATTCGCACCGGCACGCGCGTTCTCTTTCGCTCCCGTTGGCCGATGGCTGAGCAGAACGACGGCGCTATCTGGTGAGATTCCATTGAGCGCGGCGCCAGTATCCGGCAGCGGCTGTTGAAAATCAGCGGCGGTACGATCGGTGATACCAGCCAGTACAAACGTGGCATTATCGCGACCGATCGACACATGTTCATTAAGCAACAGGCGTAAACCCAACGCATTCAACCGCTGCACCCATTGCGTATATTCCACGTAATATTCATGGTTGCCCACGATGGCAAACACGCCGTGTGGCGCACTCAGGTTACGCAACGGCTCCATGTCATCGTGACGAGCGTCCACAGTGCCATCGGCAAGATCGCCCGTAATCACCGTCAGATCGGGCTTAAGCGCATTGGTTTTTGCCACCACCGCCTCCATCCAGGGGCGCTGTAACAGACGGCTGGCATGTAAATCGGTTAGCTGCACCAGCCGGAAACCATCCAATTCGGGCGGTAGCTGCTTCAGTTCAACTTCTACCGTGCGAACGTCAGGAACACGCACTGCCTCCCAAACGCCGATAGCCGCTAACCCCATCGCTACGACGGCAATTCCGCCACGCAGCGCCCTATTGTTTAGCAGAACATTCCCAGCCGAGCGGGATAAAAAACGTCCCACAACGCCGAGCAGATCGACAGCCAACAGCAGAAATGCGGATATCAGTAACGCGCCAAACGCCCATCCCAGAAACATCAGGACAAACGCGGGCACTTCCGGCGACGCCATCGTGCCAAAAAAGGTGCGCGTAATCAGATGATGCTGCGAAGCCAGCAGCACTAACACCGCCAGTATGCGCTTTACAGGCACACCAACATGTAAGCGCCAGACCAGACGCCAGATAACATAGAGGGCGATGAGCCCGGTAATGACATGAAACACGGATGTTTTTCTCTCTTTATCGGTGGTATTGGTATAGTAACGCGTAAATTTTACACTATGACTCACACATTGCAGAGCAACACGGTAGAGAGGTTGTGTTGCCAGAAGGGGCGGATTAACATGGCGCGATTCCCTGCGGTATATAGCCCTGACAACAGTGAAGCCTGCCATCTGCGGCTGCTGGTGCATGATTTTGATTAACAAAGGACATTTATGTTCGATTACACCGACTTTCCCGAACAACGGCAATCTAAAATCAGGCAGATTCTCAGCGAGGAAGGCAAAGTCGTCTGCGCCCAGCTCTCACGCGAATTGAACGTATCCGAGCACACCATACGGCGCGACCTGAAGGAGCTGGCGCAATCCGGTGCCTGCAAGCGCGTCTACGGCGGTGCGGTCATCATGCCGCCAGAGGCCATCGATTTTGCCAGTCGAGCGACTATCGATGCGGTCCAGAAAGATCGCATCGCTCAGGCCGTTATCCCGCTGATTAAACCTAACGGCTGCGTCTTCTTTGACACCGGTACCACCAATCTGGCCGTAGCGAAGCAGCTCCCGCCGGGCCTGAAGTTTACCGCCGTGTGCAATTCGCCCATTATCGCGACAGAGCTGATGCAGCATCAGGATGTAGAAGTGATTTTTCTTGGCGGAAGGATCCAGAAAGAGGTCGGCGGCGCGATTGGTATTGATACGCTTCGACAGCTAGAGAAGATGTATTTCGATCAATGCCTGCTGGGAGGCTGTGCCTTTGATGCCAATGAAGGCCTGACGGTTTTTGAATATGACGATGCAGAATTCAAAAAGTGTCTGGTCACCCGCAGCAGCGAAGTGATCGTCGCGCTGACCGCCAATAAGATCGCTGCTCTGGCGCGCTATCGCGTCGCTGGGTGTGATGAGATCGCCGTGCTGGTGACCGATGATGAAATTGCCCCTGCCTGCCAGAGTGAATTAAGCGAAAAAAACCTGGATCTGATTATTGCCAGATAACACGACGGTAGCCCCAGCGGCTGCCGGCTCGCTTCATGTGGTTCAATTCATGAAAGCAGCAGCTTTATCGTTTTGAGTACCCCGTCGTCGTCATTGCTGCGGGCAACAAAATTCGCCGCGGCTTTGGTTTCCTCAAACGCATTGCGCATCGCAAAGCTGTAAGCCCCGCGGCTCATTAGCTCAATATCATTGTAGCCGTCGCCAAACACCATCGTTTCCTCTGGCGTAATCGCCAATTTGTCCTGCAGGATGTCTACGGTGTGCCCTTTGTGTACGCCGACATCTGCAATGTCGATCCAGGCTGCTTCAGAGACCACGATATAGACATGATCGTGGAACGCATCGAGATACTTCGCCGTCTCGTGACAGTTCCCCTCTGGGTCATAAACCGTGATTTTCACAAAGTCATCGGTCACGGTAGCAAAGCTGGAGATCAGCGTCACATTGGTGTACGACTTCCTTATCTTTTCCAGTAAAGCCGGGTCGATCGTTTCCTTGACCATTGCGCCATGTGGGGTACAACCGATGACCACGTGCCGATCGTCTACACTTTCCAGCACGCCAATCAGGCTCAAGGCCAGACGGTTTTTGATGAGCGATTGGTAAACGTACTCTCCCCGATACTTGATGCGCGTCGCGCTGTCTCCCAGAATCCAGATATCTTTCACATCATCGCCAAAAAGCGCTTCGACCCGCTCACACTGCTTACCCGTGCAGACAGCAAACCGCACGCCCTTCTCTTTCATTAACGCATACACGTCGGCAAACAAAGCTCTGTTGTAATCGCCATCATTGTGAAGAAACGTGCCGTCCAGATCGGTAATTACCAACTTGATCATTCCACTCCCCTTGCAGATTGTACGTACACAGATAGCCGCGAGTCAGGCTGCGGGCAGCCTGCCTGAACAAAGAAAATATTGATTTTGTGCGGTGTGTTAGACGATTGACGCGGTGATGCCACGCCAATGCTCGATCTAGCTCGATGAAAGGTAAAACACACCCAAAAGAGCACATGGCGCGCAAGAAAAATCACTTTACGCCAAATACATTGAGATATTACGCAGGAAATAGCATAGCACTTATTGATAACAAGCAACAAGAAGCAAAACCAATCAATAGTGAGCGGAAAAAGAGTGCACACCGTGGCAGAACCGCATGAAAATGGTTCTGCCACACGCCAGATGTTCGCATGAAGCCGACGCGGGATGAACCCCGCATTCAGACGAACCTGACGTTCAGACGCAATGCGTTATTCAAAAACTATACCCCTAAATAAGGTGAGGCTCAGAGATGAGCCGAGTATTGCCAACGCACAAGCAGCTTGAAGTATGACGGGTATATACGTTACGAAGACAGTTTCATCAGAACCAAACCACTGACGATCAACAGCGCTGCGATAATCCTCATCGCACTGGCAGGTTCATTGAGGAATACCAATCCCACCACAAACGCCCCTACCGCGCCAATTCCCGTCCAGATGGTGTAAGCCGTCCCCAAGGGGAGAGATTTCATCGCCATGGATAACAGCGCAAAGCTGACGATCATGGCGACAATCGTGACAACCGATGCGCCTATTTTCGTGAATCCATCAGACAACTTCATGCTGTAAGACCAGACAATTTCAAACAAACCGGCAAGCGCTAATAGAAACCAGGCCATACCCAGTTCTCCTTAAACATCGAATAGGGGTCGTCCCGTGAATCCTTTTCGCGTCAGGGGTCGTCCCCTGTCAGGATGTTCTGCCGCGATACGATAGCGTTGCGCTATCAGGGAGTAAAGTCTTTGCGCTTTCATCACCTCACGGGGATTTTCTTCACGCCAGTACAGGAAGCACCAGAGCTGACAATGCGATTCGCAACACTTAAATATCCAACCGAGATCATGTTATTCACATTTCATTAAACCCCACCGTTGACAACGCTGCGGCTACGCCATATTCATATGTACGGACAAGTTAAAATGTCCGTACATATAAAAATATAACATTGGCTACGACACATGGCTCATGACGCGGGTTGTATCGCTAAAAATCAAAAAAATCTTGTTAGTTCATGTCGTTAGAGACATCAACTGCATGATGGCGAGTTTTGCAGGTTCAGCCTTATCCGTACTGTTTTAACCTACAAGAGATCAACACTATGTCGACAAAAACACCTATCTGGAAAGGTCTGACATTTCAGGTTCTGGCGGCAATGGCGCTGGGCATTGCCCTCGGTTTTGCCGCGCCGGAACTGGCTGCAAAGTTTAAAATACTCGGCGACATCTTTCTGAAACTCATCAAAACCGCCGTTGCACCACTCATCTTTTTTACCGTGGTGCATGGCATCGCCTCCGCTGGAGATATCAAAAAAGTGGGTAAAATCGGCGTGCGTGCGCTGATCTATTTTGAACTGGTTTCGACCTTTGCCCTCGCTCTCGGCCTCGGCTGGGCAAATATCATTGATATCGGTTCTGGCATTCATGCTGATAATGTCAGCAAGACGGCCACTGCCGCCGTTGATTCTGCCATAGCAAAAGGCCACATGCCGACCAGCACCATGGATTTTATCTACGCTATTTTCCCCGATAATTTCATTGGAGCCTTTGCTGGTGGGCAGCTTTTACAAGTGCTGGTGATCTCACTGATTTTCGGTTTCGCTTTGCTCGCACTCCCACACGAAAAACGCAGCGTCATTGAAAATGGCATGAACCGCATTTCGGAATGCTTCTTCGAGTTCATCAATTTAATCATGAAATTAGCACCGATTGGCGCCTTTGGTTCCGTCGCTTATGCCGTGGGAAGTAACGGCAGCAGCGTGCTGCTGTCGCTGTTGAATCTGGTATTGATGTTCTATGCCGCCGTCGCCTTTTTCATCATCGTTATTTTGGGCAGCATCTGTCGATTTGCAGGATTTAGCCTGACTCGCTTTCTTAAATACATCCGCGATGAGATCGTGATTGTGCTGGGAACGGCGTCGTCCGAAAGTGCCTTACCTCGGCTGTTGCAGAAACTGGAGCGCTTTGGCTGTTCACGTCAGAGCGTGGGGTTGATTCTCCCGACAGGTTACGCATTTAACCTCGACGGAACCAGCATTTACATGTCGATGTGTACGCTGTTTATCGCCAATGCCTATGGTGTTGACCTGAGTTGGCAACAGCAAATGGGCATTTTGCTCATCATGCTGGTGACATCAAAAGGCGCCGCAGCCGTCTCTGGCGGCAGCTTCGTGGTCTTCGCGGCAACCGTGGCAACTGTAGGTAATTTACCAATAGAAGGACTGGCGCTGATTTTCGGTGTCTATCGCTTTATGTCGATGGCAATTGCCTTGTGCAACACGGTAGGAAACAGCGTGGCCACTATCGTCGTCGCAAAATGGTGCGGTGAATATTCGCCTCAGCCTGACGATGCACAGGACCGCTCTCTCCTTACCCAGGAAACTCGCCCCGCTCGCTAATCACAAGCCAGCAACGGACAAGAGCGGATAAATGACAGACATCAGCCATGACGACACACGGCGCCATGGCTGAGTAGTGAGTCTCAACGCACGAATTCGGCTAAACATTCAACACTTGAAAGAGGATGGTAAACAAAGCGCTTGCCACCAACGTCGGAGCCGTCCATAATAGCGCCCATTCCAAACGCTGGAATGAAGAAAAGCATTCTAATCAAAACGTTACTGATTAAGATGTTATCTCCTGTACGACCGTAGCTCAGTTGGTTAGAGCACCACCTTGACATGGTGGGGGTCGGTGGTTCGAGTCCACTCGGTCGTACCAATTCATGTTCTGTAAATATTATCCTACGCCCGTAGGTTAATGAACGTGAATTGAATTTCTCCCCCTACTCGTATCCTGTTAATTTCCTCGGCATCAAATTAAACCCAACGCCTTTTTGTCTGTTTTACCTGCTGATTGATTCAGGTTCGCCTGCTACGGCTACCCCCGCTTTCACTACTGCGCAAATAGCCAAACAGCAAATGTTACATCACGGCGCCTGCTCCGCCGCAATAAATGCCGCCACATCCATCACGTTAGCTGGCGGCTGGTGCTGTTGAAGTTGCTGAGCCATATAGCGCATGTAAGGATCGATATGACCAAAAATCGCCTTATAGCCCGCGCAAAGATGATTATGCCAATGTTTATCGACACGATGAATACGGTGTTTCGGGCATCCACCATGGCAGGCAAAGCGATACTCACAGCGTAAGCACATCGGCGATAAGTTGGCTTTCTGCATACCAAACTGGCGTTGTTGTTTGCTATTGACCAGCTTATCCAGACGATCGGTAGCAAGGTTACCCAGCCGGTGTTCCGGATAGACAAAGTGATCGCAGCTGTAAATATCGCCGTTCATCTCAACGACAAGCCCGGTACCACAGGTCGCTTGCATAACACAGAGACTGGGCTTATCCCCTGCCCACGCGGCAAGCGCATTATCAAAGAGCTGCACAAAAACCCGCCCAACATCGTGGCGAACCCAGTAGTCAAAAATCGTGTTCATGAATTGGCCGTAGGCTTCGCCACTCACTGACCACGGCGTCACCTGCGTATTGGACAGCGTTTGAGGGTGAATCAACTCGCCAAATGCATGGTTGACCTCGCGCTGTTCCACCGCGGGGATAAATTGAACGTGCTGCGCCCCCAGATCCTGAGTCAGAAAGCGGTAGATCTCCAGAGGAGCCTGCGCCGTTTCATTGTTCACTACCGTTAGCAGATTAAACTCAACCCGATACTGTTTCAGTAGCGTGACGGCCTCAATGACCCGATCAAAAACCGATTTTCCACTGTGCGTGACACGATAGCGATCGTGCAGCCATTTTGGCCCATCTATCGATACCCCAACCAGAAACTGATTCTCTGCCAGAAACGCAGACCACGCTTCGTCAAGCAACACGCCGTTTGTTTGCATGCTGTTACGGATGGTTTTTCCATTCGCGTATTGCCGCTGGTAGGACAACGCGCGCCGATAAAAATCCAGCCCGGCCATCGTGGGTTCTCCCCCCTGCCAGGTAAATTCGACCTCATCAGCGGGGTTCGACTCAATATACTGCCGCACGTACTGCCGCAGAATATTGTCATCCATATGGCGGCTCGATTTCGCTGGTTTAAGCGTCCCCTGTTCTTTCTCAAGATAGAAGCAATAGTCACAAGCAAGATTACACTGATAGCTGGTGGGCTTCGCCATCAGGTGAAAAGGTCGCTTCATCTTACCTCCTATCAAATCGTGTCTGTGCGGATGACTGTCAGCCCCCTGCATGGGAAAAGTGACCATGATCACCCTCTGGATATCTGATATTGACAGTATTAAAAAATAATGGAAATAATAATTTCACCAAACAACAAAATAAATGAAATTTTTATTTCTTAAGCAATTCACAACACCAGGGGTTCTCTCATGAACAGTCTTTTCTCCGGCGCACAAAAGTTGGGTAAATCGTTTATGTTACCCATTGCCGTCTTACCCGCAGCGGGTCTCCTGCTGGGTATTGGCGGCGTGTTCTCCAACCCAATCACTATCGAAACCTACGCCTTCCTGAATAACAGCGTCTTGCAGGCCATTTTCATCCTCATGAAACTGTGCGGTAGCGCCGTGTTTGATAACCTACCGCTGCTGTTTGCCGTTGGTATTGCGGTCGGGATGACCAGCACCGATCGGGGGACCGCCGGACTGGCAGCCGTTCTCTCCTTTCTGGTAATGAACAAAGCGATTAACGCCATGCTGGTGATCACGCACACGCTGGCAACCGATAATCTCGCGGCACATGGGCAAGCCGTCATCCTCGGCATCACGACACTGCAAACTGGCGTCCTTGGCGGCATTCTCAGCGGGTTGCTGACCGCCTGGTTGCATGGGCGCTACAACAAAATCGCGCTGCCAGAGCTATTGGCATTCTTTAGCGGTTCCCGATTTGTGCCCATCGTGGCGTCATTCGCGGCCTTATTCCTTGGCGTGTTACTATTCTACGTTTGGCCTCCCATTCAGAGCGGCATCTCTCATTTAGGGGGGCTGGTAGAAAAAACGGGATACATCGGTACCTTCTTCTACGGCATGATCCTCAAATGCCTTATCCCATTCGGGCTGCACCATATCTTCTATTTGCCATTCTGGCTGACCAGCATCGGCGGCGAGCAGATGGTGAATGGCACGCTGGTTCAGGGCACGCAAAAAATATTTTTCGCACAGTTGGCCGATCCCAGCGTCACACAGTATTACATTGGTGTGTCCCGTTTTATGGCTGGCCGCTTCGCTGATTTCATGTTCGGTCTACCCGGCGCGGCGCTGGCTATCTACCATTGCGCCAAACCAGAAAATCGTGGAAAAGTCGCCGGATTACTGCTGTCCGCCGCTCTCACCGCTTTCGTTACCGGTATTACAGAACCGCTCGAATTTGCCTTCATGTTTTGCGCCCCGCTGCTGTATCTGGTGCATATCGTCTTGACCGGCGTCGCCTTTATGTTGGCGCATGTCCTTGAAATCACAGTAGGACAAACGTTCTCAGGCGGGCTGATCGACTTCCTGTTATTCGGTGTCTTGCAAGGTAATGCCAAAACCAATTGGGTGTTAATGCTCCCGCTGGGCGCGGTGATGTTTACCCTTTACTACTGTTCGTTCCGCTTCCTGATCCAGTTACGCCAATTGAAAACGCCCGGTCGTGAAGACGAAACGGCCGACAGCGGCACATCACCGGCGCTGACGGGGACAGAGCGTGCGCAAGGTATCGTTACCGCCCTGGGAGGAAAAGAAAACATTGTTGATGTGGATTGTTGCGCCACTCGCCTCCGTATTACCGTTAAAGACCCAGCCATCGTGAACCCAGAGGACTTTAAAGCGCTTGGCAGCCGAGGAGCATTTGTTCGCGGACAAGGCGTCCAGATCGTCTACGGCCCTCATGTCACATTGATTAAAAACGAAGTTGAAGAGTTGGTTTCCCTCTAGCGGTTGGCAAGGACAAGAAAATGAAAGCTGTAATGTTGATGTTCGATACACTGACCCGTAATCACCTCTCGCCGTATGGCGGGGGGGCCATTACGCCCAATTTTGCCCGTTTGGCAAAAGAGTCGGTTCAATTCGATAACTTTTATGTTGGCAGCATGCCCTGTATGCCAGCCCGGCGTGAACTGCATACCGGCCGGTATAACTTCCTGCACCGCAGTTGGGGGCCGCTGGAGCCCTTTGATTTCTCCATGCCGCAAGCACTGGATAAGCGCGGCATCCACACCCATATGGTGACCGATCACAAACACTACTGGCGTGATGGTGGGGCGACCTACCACACCCGCTACTCCACCTTCGAATTCATTCGTGGTCAGGAAGGCGACTGCTGGCAGGGCAAAGTCGCCAAGCCTGCTATCCACTATCAGGGAATGGAGGATGAAAATACCCGGCAGCGGAGAACCAAGCGCATCACGCAAGATTTCATCAATCGCGCCGCGATGCCGACCCAAAAAGAACACTACACCGAGCGAACCATCCGTGCGGGGTTAGATTTCATCAATAGCAATAAGGATGACGATAACTGGTTCTTGCAAATTGAGTGTTTTGATCCGCATGAACCTTTCTTTGTTCCTGAAAAATACCTTGCCATGTACGGCTGCAAAGCTGAGGACTTCAACGGCTGGACACCATACTACTGCGCGACGGAAAGCCCTGAGCACGCGGAAAAAGTGAAGAAGTTTTATCAGGCATTGATCACCATGTGTGACGATTACCTCGGCCAGGTGATGGACAATCTCAAAGAGAATGGACTGTGGGATGACACCCTATTCATTGTCTGCACCGACCATGGTTTCTTGCTTGGCGAGCATCACTGGTGGGGCAAGAACATCATGCCGGTGTATAACGAAATCGCCAACACCCCGTTCTTTATCCGCGATCCTCGCAGCGGCATTCAGGGCGTCCGGCGTCAGGCATTAGCCCAAACTATTGATATTCCTGCGACGCTCCTTGATTACTTCAATGTGCCGATACCGCCAACCATGCACGGTAAATCATTGCGCCCGGCGATTGAAAACGATACGCCGATCCGCGATACCGCGCTGTACGGATACTTTGGCGGGCACGTCAATATCACCGATGGACAGTACGTCTACATGCGCAGCCCACGGCATAGCGATAAGACCGATCTGTTTGAATACACCTTGATGCCAACCCGTATCGACAGTGCATTTGCGCTCAGTGATTTTCAGCATATGACCTTGCACCCTGGGTTTGATTTCACTCAGGGCGCACAGGTCATGAAAATCCCTGCGACCTTCGGCTACCTTAACGCCTATCGCTATGGCGACAAGCTGTTCAATATTGTTGACGATCCCGGACAAAAGCACACATTGCAGGATCCGCCGCGTGCCATGGCCTACGCCCAGCAAATCGCCGCACTCTTCAAGGACAATGATGCGCCGCCAGAGCTTTACTCGCGCTTCAGCCTCGACACGCTGAGCGCCGAGCAGGAACAGAAAGATCTGGCACGCTATCAGCACTATCCCGAATTGGCGGGTACAGGTGTCGACTGTGAACATCGCGGTGTTTATGAAGCCCTGCGCCTGCTGATTAATGCCGGGAAAGCGGCGGATATCTCACTCACCGCTTTGCTGCAAGCGGTCCACCAGACGCCAATACTACAAGAGCAGGATATCTTCCTCATGATTGAGGCGGTGTTCCCTGAAGAGAAAAAGCCTGAGCTGGTCTATCAGGCCCGTTTATTACTGCGCATTGATTAACCGGGAAACTGATGGATACGCTGACACTGAGTAATGCGCTTCTTGCGCTGAAAGTCCATCCTAAAGGCGCAGAAATGCAGAGCTTACAGGATGCGAATCGGGAGTGGCTCTGGCAGCCCGGCGATACCGGCTGGCAGAGCACCGCTCCCCTTCTGTTTCCTGTTGTCGGACAACTTGTTCATCGCGGGATGTATCATAACGGCCAGCACTGGCCGTTACCCGCGCACGGTTTTTTACGGCATCAAGATTTTACGGTGGTAGCACACCATCAAGCACATCTACATCTGCGCTGTCGTCAAACGCCAGAAACCCGCGCCATGTGGCCTTTCGACTGGCAGTTGGATGTGAATTACCGGCTGGAGGGCAATCGCGTTCTGGTTCACTATCAGTTGTGCAATACCGACAACCAACCGTTCTGGTTTTCGCTGGGTTCACACCCCGGATTTTCGCTCCCTATAGGTCACGAATCAGGCTGGCAAGTACGCTTCTCGTCTACGCGCTGCAAAGGCCCCTGGCCCACCTATCAGAGAACGCTCGTCGTTAGCCACGAGGCGTCGGCTCCTGTTGCGGGCAGCCTGGTATTAACCCCCGAGACCTTCGCGCAGGGGGCGATTTATTTCAGCCAGGCGGAACACCAGACTATCGAAGTCATTTCTCCCGCAGGGGTCAGCACACTCCAATTTCACACCGGTTTACATCCCTGGCTTGCGCTCTGGTCGGAGCCGGGATCGGATTTACTGTGTATCGAGCCCCTTTTTGGCACAACCGATGCACCCGATGCGACAGGGGAATGGCAGCATAAACGTGGGATCATGTTGCTTGAGTCTGGAAACCGCTTTGAATGCGGTTTTGATTTCGCCATACGGGCAGGCGAATGACGGATAAGGAAGAGCAAGGTAAGATGCGGGGATTATTTGCAATCCGTTCGACAAGCGTGGTTCGGACGCAGCAACTATTGCGCACGATAGCGACGCAGGAATCCCCCATGAGTATCAATAAAGAAAAAGTACGGACTTACATTGCCAACGTCTTACATGGGCTTAGCGATACGAACCAGATTATCGCAAATTATGTGCTGCAAAATCCCAGTATGGTTGCTCAACTCCCCGTCAAGAAACTCGCGGCGGAGATTGGCGTCAGCGAGGCAACCATCGTCCGATTTTGTAAACATATTGGCTATGCGGGTCTGCTGGAACTGAAAAGCGCGTTAAACCGCGAGCTGTTTGATGAGAGCGATCTGTCACTCCCCACCACGCCTGATATTTTGATGAATGATACGCGTCACGATGTCGCCCAGAAAATCGCAATGACGATAGACAAAACGGTAAAGGAAACCATCGATTTGATCGATATGCAGATGGTAAACCAGATCGTCAGTTTATTTCTCTCTGCCCGTCGCATCATGTTTATCGGCTTCGGGGCATCCGGCCTGTCGGCGCAGGAAGCGCGTGACAAAATGAATCGTCTTGGCATCGATTCCGATTCGTTTACCGATCGTTTTTCCATGACGTTGAAACTCGCGAATTTGAAGTCTGACGATCTGGTCGTCGCGTTCTCACACTCAGGCGAAACACCGGAAGTAGTGAACGCCTTTAAACTCGCAGAAAAAGCCAAAGCCCTCAGACTCGCCATCACCCACAGTACACATTCGCCGCTGACGAGCTTAGCGGACTATGTCCTGTTAACCTGCGGCGAAAGCGAGCGCTATCAAGGGGATTCGATCGGCACGCGCGTCTCCCAACTGTTTATGGTTGAATTCCTGTGCATGGAGATCGCAAAACATAACTTTAAAGAGTTAGCCAGCCAGAGTATTTCAATCAAAGAGCTGTTGATCAAAGAACGCATTAAACAACATTCAACCTGAAAATAGACGACGACATGACCGTACTCAAGCAGGACAAAACGCCATGGTGGAATCAGGGGAAAACCCCGGACTACCGTTTTTCATTAGCGAATGAACGTACCTTTCTGGCATGGATCCGCACCGCGCTGGCGTTTCTCGCCGGCGCGGTGGGCATCGACCAATTTACCGTTCATGTCGATCCACTCATGCGCCAGGGGCTGGCTCTGTTGCTGGTCGTCTGCGCCGCGCTGCTCGGCGGTCTGGCCTATCGCCGCTGGGTCAGCAATGAAAAGGCCATGCGTCAGGAAAGTGACATGCCGTACACGCCGATGCTACTGACCGTGACGCTGTTTATTACCCTCATTGCGATGGCGCTTTCCGCCATGATCCTGTTCGGGTAACCCATGGAAACGACACGCGATCCGGGATTACAACCGCAGCGAACGGGCATGGCCTGGTCACGCACGCTGTTTGTGATGCTGATCAACAGCCTGCTATGTTTTCGCTTAAGCATGGTGAACGACAGCCGTGCGGTTTTTGCCTGCGCCATCCTGCTCTTGTGCGTTTCTGCCCTGATGTCAGTGCTGGCGGTTCTGCGCTATCGTTTTAACGCCCGTTGCCATTCCGTATTGTCACGCGCCAGCCACGGGATGATCGTCCTTACATCATCATCCATTGTGCTCACCGCGCTGGTACTGCTGCTGCACTTCAGCGGCGTGTGCTAACGTTACCGCCATGCCCGCTCAATATAGCGGGTAAACTGTTCCCGGGTCGCGTCACGCTGAGCACGAGCTGAGTAGGTATTGATAATTTTGGGGTATTTCGCGGCCTTACTGGCCGCGCGTTTCCAGATACAGCACCGTGGCGGCGACGCGGGAACGTACGTTGAGTTTGCGCAGCATGTTGCGGATATGCACTTTTACCGTCTCTTCTGAGATATACAGCACACCTGCGATTTGCTTGTTGGATAGCCCAGAGGCCACTTCTTGCAGCACGTCCAGTTCGCGTTCCGTCAATACGGTAAAGGGCGACGGCGTCTCCTGTATGGCGATACGGTGACGCAGCACGTCACGCACCTGTTCGCTGAAGGCATCACCGTTACGAATAGCATCCAGTAAGTGTTCCGGCGCACTGTCTTTTAACAAGTAGCCATCGGCACCCGCGTCCATCAGCGCATAAATATCGCTGGGTGCATCGGAGACCGTCAGCACAATCACACGGGCACAGATCCCATCGCGCCGCAGCGCGTGAAGCGTATCCAGCCCGCTCAATCCTTTCATGTTGAGATCGAGCAAGATGATATCGGGAGAATCCCGATTCGCGAGGCTCAGTGCCTCCATGCCGTTGCTGGCTTCCCCTATCACGTCAAAGATGGCATCGGTTGCCAATAACTGACGGATTCCCCGGCGCATAAGCGGATGATCGTCGACGATCAAAACACGATAAGATGGTTTTTCTGACATGCCCAGCCCCAATGTAATATGGATCTTATTATTTTATTTATGATCTATGATTTATCCCCGTCATACTTCAAGCGGTCTGCTTCCCACTCGACTTACTCCGGATAGAGATTATTCGTGTTATCGCGTTCACGCGCTGCCGTTGGCGTCGAGAAACAGACGCTAACCTGCGTTCCCCCTTCAGGGTGGAGGCCGATAGACAGCGTTCCTCCTAACCGTTCAGCGCGCTCCTGCATAATATTTAAACCGTAATGTCCTGCGGGCTCCTCCTGATCGATAATACCGCAGCCGTCATCACGAATATCCACACAATGACGGCCATCAGGCTGCATACGGCAGTGGACGGTAATCGCCGCCGCTTGCGCGTGTTTAATGGCGTTCAACACCGCTTCACGGATGATTTGCAGCAAGTGAACCTGCTGTGAGGCATCCAGCGCCTGTGTAGGGATCCGGCAGTCAATCGTGATGGTCGCCGGGGTCTGCGCACGCAGTGGCTCGATCATTTCCTGCATCGCCGCTGGCAAATCGGCCTGTTGCAGCGTCAGCCGGAACGTGCTCAGCAGTTCCCGCAGTTGGCGATACGCATCGCTGAGCGCCTGTTCAAAATCGGTAATGATCTGCCGGGCCTGCGCATTTTCTTCCGCTACCGTGCGCTTTAATAACGTCATCTGGATATTCAGATAAGAAAGCACCTGAGCCAGTGAGTCATGCAGTTCACGCGCAATGGTGGCGCGTTCTTCCATCAGTAACAGCTGCTGGTAGTGCTTCTGCGCCTGATTAAAATAGAGGCCGCGACCCAGCATATTGGCGACGCTTTCCATCAGCTGAGCAGACGGCTGCTGCGTTGATGCCTGCCAGCGCAGTTGCCCAAACTCGACCTCTTGCAAACGAATGGGCAAGGCCTGCCACGCAACCTGATCGTCCGGCTGGCCTTCACATAACCGCCAGTTTTCCCCGACCCGCATTTCCAGACAGCCGACCGTTTCATAACGGCGAACTATTTGCAGAATCTGCTGAAAGCAATGCCTGTCGATCGTGCTGACATTCATCGCCTGAGAGCAGTTGTACAGCACCTTCAGCATGCGGTTCACTTCCTGCAAGCGCAGCGTTTTCTGCCGAACTTTGTCTTCCAGAGAACGATAAAGCTTTTGCAGTTCGTCCGTCATGCTACTGAAGGTTTGCGCCAGCAAGCCCAGTTCGTTAGGCAGATTGACGTCCAGCCGCGAATGGGTAAAACGCCCCTTTTCGATGGAGGTACAGGCCGCCATCAGCTTATTCAACGGCACGACCACCTGACGACGAATGCGGCGCAGCGTAAAGAAGATCAGTATATAGATAGTGATCGAACCAATTATTGATGTCACAACGACTATCATCATCTTGCGTTCGGAATAGTGCTGCAACGCCAGCACAAAGAGATCGATCTGCGTGACATAGACGACAATATTGTCCTGATACCACACCCGATCCCCCGCGTTCAGGCGCTCATCCATCGTTTTCCAGCTCTGCAACAGCGCAGCATAACGATCGCGCACATCGCGCGGCACATACCAGCGATCTAGCAGGTGAAACACCGGAGAATCCAGCGTTTGCGCGTAGAGGCGGCGATGCGGTTCTAATTCCGCGCGATCGCCCTGTAGGTCATACCCCATGCGATAGCTTTGCATACGCATGGAACCAGCCACGTTGATCGCTTCCGCATCACGTAAACCGCTGGCCAGCGTCAGTAACGCAATGCCCGTCGTCAGAAATGAAAGCAGCGCGATATAAAAAAACGCGCGCGCCAGGCTGGTAGAAACAGGACGTTTGACCATCACAACGAATAATCCTCTTTGGCATCATACAGACGCTAATACCCTAAATAATTCGAGTTGCAGGAAGGCGGCAAGCGAAGGAATCCCGATGAGCTTACTCAGGTAAGTGATTCGGGTGAGTGAACGCAGCCAACGCACATGCAGCTTGAAATATGACGGGTATTTACTATCACGATCCCCACAGGCGCAGGCAAGTCGATAAGGCCCGAATCCCACATAAGCTTGATCCGGCACCACCATTTACCTCTAAAGGGTGATTATCGCATACAGCCTAAGAGGAATAGTGTAACCCCTACAAAAACAGCGTGTTTTTTATTGGATATTTCATTGAGTGCCAGAGCGACAAACTGCCATGACTAACCTCTCCCGGCGTTCCCTACTGACAGGTGGCCTACAGCGGGCAGACAATGCGTTGCGCCCGCCGTGGGTCTGTGCAGAAAGCCAGTTCCTGAGCCAGTGCACGCGCTGCAACGCCTGCGTTGATGCCTGCGGATCGGGGATTATCCAACGCGGTTCGGGCGGTTTTCCCACCCTCGACTTTCAGCGCGGCGAATGCACGTTCTGCTATGACTGCGCGCGTGCCTGTCCACAAGCACTGTTCGCAGAGAGCCACACCCCGCCGTGGGAATACCACCTGACGATTCAGGACGCCTGTTTATCGCTACATCAGGTGGAATGCCGCAGCTGTCAAGATGCGTGTGAAACCGGGGCGATACGGTTTCGTCCCATCCTCGGACGCGTTGCCGCACCGTCAATCGACAACGATGCCTGTACCACCTGTGGCGCATGCATTTCCGGGTGCCCTGTCGGCGCCCTGTCGATGAAAAAGATCACCGCGGGATATCACACCGCGCCAACGCGTCTCCCGATGCAACAGGAAAACCGATGAGCACAGTCTGGCATGTTTGCAGTGTAGTGGTTCACGTCAATACGGCGCAGTTGGCGGCCGTTACCGAAGCGTTAGCGACGCAGCCCAACGTCGAGGTGGGTGCCAGCGATAGCGATACCGGAAAAATGGCCGTGGTGCTGGAGTCAGATTCAGAAGACACGCTGTTAAAACAAATAGCGTCAATACGCGAGCTTACAGGCGTACTGGCGGTTTCTCTGGTTTATCACCAGCTTGATGAACCGTCTTTTGCTTTCGATGAACAACCTCTTGATCAACAAGCTCAGGGTGAGGAAATACCATGAAACTCAGTCGACGACACTTTATGAAGGCGAACGCTGTCGCAGCGGCAGCCGCGGTCGCAGGCATCACCATACCTACCGCGGTGCGCGCCGTGACCGAACAGTCAGAGGCTATCCACTGGGATAAAGCGCCTTGCCGCTTCTGTGGCGTAGGGTGCGGCGTGCTGGTCGGGACGCAAAACGGCCGCATCGTCGCCAGTCAGGGCGATCCCGAAGCGCCGGTTAACCGCGGATTAAACTGCATCAAGGGCTATTTCCTGCCAAAAATCATGTACGGGCAGGATCGCTTAACCCAGCCTTTGCTGCGGATGCGCGACGGCAAATTCGATAAAGAAGGCGAATTTACCCCGATCTCCTGGGATCAAGCGTTTGACATCATGGCGGAGAAATTCAAAGCCGCCCTGAAAGAGAAAGGTCCGAATGCGATAGGCATGTTTGGCTCCGGGCAATCAACCATTTGGGAAGGCTATGCGGCCGCCAAACTGTTCAAAGCCGGTTTCCGCTCCAACAATATTGACCCCAACGCGCGCCACTGTATGGCATCGGCGGTCGTTGGCTTTATGCGTACCTTCGGTATGGATGAACCGATGGGCTGCTACGACGATATCGAGCAGACCGATGCGTTTGTGCTGTGGGGCTCCAACATGGCGGAGATGCACCCGATTCTCTGGTCGCGCATCACCGACCGCCGCCTGTCGAACAGCAATGTTACGGTCGCCGTGCTGTCCACCTATCAGCACCGCAGTTTTGAGCTGGCGGATAACGGTATGGTGTTTACACCGCAAACCGATCTGGCCATTCTCAACTACATCGCTAACTACATTATTCAAAACAATGCGGTGAACGAGGCCTTCTTTACCCGCCACGTGAACCTGCGCCGAGGCGTGACCGATATCGGCTACGGGCTACGCCCAACGCACCCGCTGGAGAAAGCGGCGAAAAACCCCGGTTCCGATGCGTCTGAACCCATGAGTTTTGAAGAGTACAAAGCCTTTGTCGCCGACTATACGCTGGAAAAAACGGTCGCGATCAGCGGCGTTCCCGCCGACCAGTTAGAAGCGCTGGCAAAACTCTACGCCGATCCGAAAAAGAAAGTGATCTCCTACTGGACGATGGGCTTTAACCAGCACACGCGCGGCGTCTGGGCGAACAATCTGGTTTATAACATCCACCTGCTGACGGGCAAGATTTCCCAGCCGGGCTGCGGACCGTTCTCATTAACCGGCCAACCTTCTGCCTGCGGCACCGCGCGTGAAGTCGGCACCTTCGCCCACCGCCTGCCTGCGGACATGGTGGTAACCAACGAGAAACACCGCGCGATTGCGGAAAAACTGTGGCAGCTACCGACAGGTACCATTCCTGAAAAGATCGGTCTGCACGCCGTCGCACAAGATCGGGCGTTGAAAGACGGCACGCTGAATGCCTACTGGGTGATGTGTAATAACAACATGCAGGCCGGCCCGAACATCAATCAGGAACGTATGCCGGGCTGGCGCGATCCGCGCAACTTTATCGTCGTATCCGACCCCTACCCGACCGTCAGCGCGCTGGCTGCCGATCTGATTTTACCGACTGCAATGTGGGTGGAAAAAGAAGGCGCCTACGGCAACGCCGAGCGTCGGACGCAATTCTGGCGTCAGCAGGTTAAAGCGCCGGGCGAATCAAAATCGGATCTGTGGCAGGTCGTGAGCTTTGCCAAACGCTTCGCCATCGAGGAAGTCTGGCCGGAAGAACTTCTGGTGCAGAAGCCAGCCTATCGCGGCAAAACCCTCTACGACGTGCTGTTTGCTAACGATGTCACCACGCGCTTTCCGCTCAGCGAATTAGCGGAGAATCAGCTAAACGACGAATCCCGCGACTTCGGTTTTTACCTGCAGAAAGGCCTGTTTGAAGAATACGCCGCGTTTGGCCGTGGACACGGTCACGATTTGGCGCCGTTCGATGACTACCACAAGGCTCGTGGGCTACGCTGGCCGGTGGTTAACGGTAAGGAAACTCAGTGGCGCTATAGCGAAGGTCACGATCCTTACGTGAAAGCGGGAGAAGCCTACCGTTTTTACGGTAAACCGGATGGCAAAGCGGTGATTTTCGCGCTGCCGTACGAACCTGCCGCAGAAGCGCCGGACGACGAGTACGATCTCTGGCTCTCCACCGGCCGCGTGCTGGAACACTGGCACACCGGCAGCATGACGCGCCGCGTACCGGAACTGCATCGCGCCTTCCCCGAGGCCGTGCTATTTATCCACCCGCAGGATGCGAAAGCGCGCGATCTGCGTCGCGGTGAAAAAGTCCGCATTATTTCGCGCCGTGGTGAAGTCGTCTCCGTGGTTGAGACGCGCGGCCGTAATAAGCCACCGCGTGGGCTGGTGTATATGCCGTTCTTCGACGCCGCGCAGATGACCAACGTCCTGACGCTGGATGCCACCGATCCGCTGTCGAAAGAAACGGACTTTAAGAAATGCGCCGTCAAGTTGGCTAAGGTGTAGCGCACATGGCACGCCCGGAGAATTCATCACCCGCTCGCCGTCGCTTTCTGCGTGACGCCGTCCGCGCCGTTGCGGGTTTATCCGCCGCGGTGACGGTCCTCGGCATTCAGCAACGGCGCGCTCAGGCTGACGTACTCCGGCTGCGGCCGCCGGGCGCACTGTCTGAAACGGCGTTTTCCGGTGCCTGTATACGCTGTGGTCAATGTATTCAGGCCTGCCCGTACGACACGCTGAAGCTGGCGACGCTGGTCTCCGGCCCCGCCGCCGGTAGCCCTTACTTTGTCGCGCGCGATATCCCGTGCGAGATGTGTGAGGACATTCCCTGCGTGGTCGCCTGCCCCAGCGGTGCCTTACAACCTCTGGACGCTATCGATGACGCCCGAATGGGATTAGCCGTGCTGCTCGATCAGGAGAACTGCCTGAACTATCAGGGGTTACGCTGTGATGTGTGCTATCGCGTCTGTCCTCTCATTGATAGCGCCATCACTCTGGAGCCTGAGCGCAATACCCGAACCGGAAAACACGCCCGTTTTCTGCCTACGGTGCATAGCGATGTCTGTACCGGCTGCGGCAAATGTGAAAAAGCCTGCGTACTGGAACAGCCGGCGATCAAGGTCTTGCCGCGCGCGCTGGCAAAAGGCGAACTCGGACACCACTACCGTTTCAGTTGGCTGGAGGCACGCGATGGCAAATCGTAAGCAGGACGCCGGACGAGAAGCCCGGGCAAAAAAAGGCTGGTGGCGCAGCCACCGCTGGCTGGTATTGCGTCGTCTGACCCAATCTCTGGTGCTGCTCATGTTCCTCAGCGGCCCTCTGTTAGGGTTCTGGATCCTGCACGGTAACTACAGCGCCAGTCGCTTGTTCGACACCGTGCCGTTCAGCGATCCGCTGATGGTGCTGCAAAGTCTGGCCAGCGGTCATCTGCCCGCCACGCTCGCGCTGGTCGGTGCGCTGATTATTGCGCTGAGCTATGCGCTGGCAGGCAAACGCCTGTTCTGTAGCTGGGTCTGCCCGGTTAATCCGCTCACCGATTTAGCCGCCTGGCTACGTCGTCGCTTTGGCATCACCGCCTCGGCGACGATCCCCCGCAATCTGCGCTATCTGCTGCTGATCCTTATTCTGGCAGGGAGTGCGCTGACGGGCGGGCTGCTGTGGGAATGGGTCAATCCCGTCTCACTGGCAGGCCGTGGGCTGATTTTCGGGTTTGGCGCGGGTATCTGGCTGCTGCTGGCGCTGTTTCTGTTTGATTTGTTGGTCGTGGAACACGGCTGGTGCGGACACCTGTGCCCGACTGGCGCGCTGTACGGCGCGCTTGGCAGTAAAGGCGCGCTGGCTGTGGATGCCGCCGAGCGTGAACGCTGTACCCGCTGTATGGACTGCTTCCATGTCTGTCCGGAGCCACAGGTGCTGCGCGCGCCCTTACTCGATAAACACAGTCCGGTACAGGTCACTGACCGAGACTGCATAACATGCGGACGTTGTATTGATGTCTGCGCTGAAGACGTTTTTAAAATAACCCTTAGATGGAAATCGGGAGCAAAGTCATGAAAAGCCTGAGAATGGGATGGTTTCGCTGGATCACCGCCCTGGCGATAATGGGCAGTGCGATAGCGACTGCACAGGTCGATTTAAGCCAATCGCCGGAAGTCGCTGCGACGCAGCCGGGCAATAGCCGGATGCCAAAGCAGCAGGAACGTATGGCGCTCAACTATGTCAACCAGCCACCGATGATCCCGCATAGCGTGGATGGCTATCAGGTCACCCCGACCTTTAACCGCTGCCTACAGTGTCACGGCGTAGAGAGCTACCGTTCCACCAGCGCCCCCCGCGTCAGCCCAACCCATTTTGTCGACAGAGACGGCAAAGTGCTGAGCAATGTCGCCCCTGCGCGCCATTTCTGTCTGCAATGCCACGTGCCGCAAGCGGACAGCTCGCCAATTACCGGCAACACCTTCGCACCTTCTAAAGGCTTTGGACAGTGAGGTTTTCTATGAAACAACCAGGAAAAGTAGGACGGTTGTTGCGCCAGCTGTGGCAATGGTGGCGCCGCCCGAGCCGGTTGGCGCTGGGAACATTGCTCATTATCGGCTTCGCGGGTGGTATTTTCTTTCTGGCAACGTCCCAGAAAGGCATGGAGATGAGCAACAGCGAGGCGTTCTGCATCAGCTGTCATGAAATGCGCAATACCGTCTATCAGGAATATATGGAAACCGCGCACTACAGCAACCGCAGCGGCGTGCGCGCCACCTGCCCGGATTGCCACGTTCCGCATGAGTTTGTGCCAAAAATGGTGCGTAAGATTCAGGCCAGTAAAGAGCTGTACGGCAAAATCATGGGCACGATTGATACGCCACAAAAATTTGAAGCACACCGGCTGACGATGGCGCAGAACGAATGGCGGCGCATGAAAAACAACAATTCTCAGGAATGCCGCAACTGCCACAACTTTGACTATATGGACTTCTCAGGGCAAAAAACCGTCGCGGCGGAAAAACACAGCGAAGCGATAAAACTCGGTCAAACCTGTATCGATTGCCACAAAGGTATCGCCCACAAACTGCCGGACATGCACGGCGTCAAAAGCGGGTTATAACCCGCCCCCCTTCGTCACACTCGGGACGGCGTATGCCGTCCTATCGTTTCTGACAAAGGCCGTCGAGCGGGAGTAACGGATAGATCGTAAAGACGCTGTGAATACATCCATGTACGCTCGGCTTGCGCAGATATGAATCTCATCCCTGAGATTCACCCTTTCAGGGCCGTCGCTAGCGACGTTCAAAAACGTTCCTGACGTTTTTGTCCATAGCGCAAACGCTTTACTCTTCTATTCCGTTACTCCCGTTTTCATTCTGCAAATAGAACGGTATAAGGACGGCACCCCCTTCAACATGAAGGCCGTCCACAGCAATCCTCCGTGCAGGCGGAGTAATCCCTTCACAAATAAAGATGTGCTACGTTCAGTCTTTTGATTTTATGGGGTTGGCTCGCGTAAAAAAATCGCGCAGAGGTGTACATGACCGCCGGATGAGCGGCATGGACGCCGCGAAAGCCTGCGCCGCGTCGGGAGCGCGTCGCAGGCGGTCCGAACAGCGGGCATGAACACCGAAGGCACCGCGAAGCGGCGCGATTTACCGCGAAAAGCCAGGGGTCACGGGGCGACGGCAACTGAGCCGCCCCGTGTCGGGCGCGTGCAACGCGAGTTGCAGAGAATGCCCCTTCTTAATGCGCACGAAACCTTCGTCGTAACAATAGAAACAGCAAGCACTGTAACAACAGAAACAACAAAAGGGCGATAGATATCGCCCTTTTACTATTTAGATGAAGATAAAAATAACTTACTTGCCGGTGGTTGCCTGAACCGACAGTGACGCTTTCGCCTGCCCGACGCTGCGCTCGATAACCGCACGCCGCGTGTCGTTTTGCGGGAGCAGTTTCAGCATCGTTTGCCAGGCATCAATCGCATCCTGATAGCGCTGGGCTTCATAGGCATTGAAAGCCAGCAGGCTCAGCACGCGCACATTGGTCGAGCCGGAATTCATCAGTTCACGCAGCATGTCTCCACCGCGCTGGCTATCACGCAGGTCGGTGGATCGCGACAGCAGATCGGCATAATCCAGCGCCAGATCCGTATTTTTCGGATCGAGCTGGAACGCCCTGCTAAACGCCTGCACGGACATGTCGTAGTTATTCAGCAAGCCCGCAATGCGCCCCAACATCCACCAGTCTTGTGGATTGTCTGGCTGCGTTTCTAGCTGACTACGCAATCCCAGACCGAGACGTGCGACCTCTTCGATGGTCAGCGGTTCGGCATCAGGATCCAACGCTCGCTTCATCAGGTCCGGCGTTAACGCCACAACCTGCTGTAGCTCCTGTACCCGATTAATCGCGGAGGTTTTCCAAAACACGCCGAGGCTGACAATGACCAGCAACAGCACGCCCGGCAGCAAAACCCAGCGGTTTAGCGGGCGCTGTTGTGCCTTCGCGCCGCCGGGAATATCCTGCAATAGCGTATGCTGGAGCTCCTCAACCAGTTGAGTTCGTTCCTGCTCATTGGCAACATCCGCAGTAAGCTCACGCAGACGGTCGCGATACAGCGCCTGATTGATCGCATCACGATCGTATTCGCCCCGTGACGACCACGGCGCAAGCAGCAGCGCTGAAAGCGCAATCAGCGATAGCACAATGGTTGCAGTCAGTAGTATCATTCCGGTTTCTCCTCACGTCCCAACAGCGTCTGCAAGCGCTTTCTATCCTGTTCACTCATCGGCTCTTTGGTGCTTCTGATGCGGTGTGCACGCCGAATAATCATCCACGCTCCCGCAGCCAGAAACAGCGCAGGCAGCAGCCATAGCAGGAGGGTAAACGGCGTTATCGGCGGTTCATACGTCACAAAGTAACCGTAACGATCCACCATATAATCGACAACCTGCTCTTTCGTTTGCCCTTGCTGCATCAGCTCATACACTTTCTGTCGCATATCCGAAGCAATCATCGAATTGGAATCGGCAATGCTGTTGTTCTGGCATTTCGGGCAGCGCAGCTGCATGGTTAATTCACGAAACTGTTGCTCCTGCGTATCGTTGTCAAAACGCAATACCTCAGAGGATGCCAGCACACTGAACGACAGCAGCAATGCGCCAAGGAAACTCAGCACTCTCATGCACCGCCCTCCTTGCTGTATTTCTCCCACAGCGGTTGCAGCGTTTCTTGCCACACCTGCATATTGAGATCGCCCGCGTGGCGATAGCGAATGATGCCTTTCCCGTCGATCAGGAAGGTTTCCGGCGCGCCATACACGCCCAGATCCAGCCCCAGCATGCCGTCACCATCAAACAGGCTCATCGCATAGGGGTTGCCTAGCGTCTTCAGCCACTCCACCGCTTTGGGGCGTTCATCTTTATAATTCATGCCTACGACGCGAATCCCCTGCGCCGCCAGCGTGTTGAGAAACTGGTGCTCCGCGCGGCACGTCGGGCACCACGTCGCCCAGACGTTCAGCAGCAGCGGTTTGCCATCGCTCAGTTCAGACTGGTTATAAACCTTTCCCGGTTGATCCAGCGATTCAAGACGAAATTCGGGAATCGGTTTACCAATCAGGGCCGACTCCAGCCGCATCGGGTCATCGCCGTCGCTGTTACGCACCAGTTGCCACAGCAAGGCAACGGCCAGCAGTAAAAACAGCACGAGCGGGATTAACAAGATTTTGCGGCTCATGATGATGCCTCCCTAACAGCACGACGTAGGCGATAGCGAGGATCGAACATGCACAGGATGCCGCCTAACGCCATCAGCCCCCCGCCGTACCAAATCCAGCGGACAAAGGGTTTGTAATACAGCCGCACCGCCCAGCTCCCGTCATCCAGCTTTTCACCCAAGGCGGCGTAAAGATCGCGCGTCACACCCGCATCAATGGCGGCTTCCGTCATGATCGCGCCGCTGGTGTTGTAGAAGCGTTTTTCCGCTTTCAGCGTCGCTTCCGGTTTGCCGTTATGCGTGACCTCAATCGTCCCTTTCGCGCTTTGCCAGTTAGGCCCCACAACATCACGCACGCCTTGAAACGTAAAACGGTAATCGTGGATCGCGATGCTGTCGCCAGCCCGCATCCGTACATCCCGCTCAACGCTATAATTCTGGCTGAAGGCGATCCCTACTACCGTCACCGCCAGCCCAATATGACCGCACACCATGCCCCACTGGCTCAGTGAGAGCGTGGTCAAACCGCGCAGAAAACCATGACGACGGGTGGAACTGGTATGTAGCTCGTACACCGTTAAGAAGAACACCCACAGCGCCATCGACAGGCCGACCACCGTCATAGCAACAAGGGAATCCTGAAATAGCCACGGCAGCAGCAGCGATAGCGCGGCGGTCACGACCAGCGCAATCAGCAGCAGCTTACGCAGCTTTTGCGGTTCGTCGCGCCGCCAGCGAACCAGCGGCCCCACGCCCAACAGCAAGGCAAACGGCGCCATTAACAGGGTGAACATGGTGTTGAAGAACGGTGCACCAATCGAGATGCTGCCCAAGCCCAGCTGTTTATGCACCAGCGGCAGCAGCGTTCCCAGCAGCACCACAAGCGTAGCCGCCATCAGGATCAGGTTATTGCCGAGCAGGAACGTTTCACGCGACCAGAGCGAATTCGTGACCCGCGCCCGTACCCGGTTGCCTTTGATGGCAAACAGCAGCAACGAACCGCCGATAACAATGACCAGAAACGCGAGGATAAACATGCCGCGCGCCGGATCGGAGGCAAACGCGTGCACCGATACCAATACGCCGGAACGCACCAGAAACGTCCCCAGCAGGCAGAGCGAGAACGCGCCGATGGCCAGCAGTACCGTCCAGGCCTTGAAGCTGCCGCGCTTTTCGGTGACCGACAGCGAGTGCAGCAGCGCCGTGCCCACCAGCCACGGCATCAATGACGCATTCTCTACCGGATCCCAGAACCACCAGCCGCCCCAGCCAAGCTCGTAATACGCCCAGCCCGAACCGAGCACGATACCCAGCGTCAGAAACGACCAGGCCGCCTGCGTCCACGGTCGGGACCAGCGAGCCCACGCGCTGTCCAACCGTTCAGCCAGCAGCGAGGCGACCGCAAACGCAAACGCCACGGAGAACCCGACATAGCCCATATAAAGCAATGGAGGGTGGAAGATTAACCCGACATCCTGCAACAGCGGATTGAGATCGCGCCCGTCAATCGGGTAGTCCGGCAGCGTGCGCGTAAAGGGATTCGACGTCAGGATGATAAACAGCAAGAAGCCAACATTAATCATCCCCATGACGGCCAGCACGCGTGCAACCGCATCCAGCGACATCCCGCGGCTGAATATCGCCACCGCGAAGGTCCAGCCGCTCATCAGCAGCACCCAGAGCAGCAGCGACCCTTCATGTGCACCCCACGCTGCCGCCACGCGATACCATACCGGCAGCGCGCGGTTCGAGTTGTTGGCTACATAGAGAACGGTGAAATCATTAACCACCAGCGCATGCACCAACACGAGGAAAGACGCTAAAATGCATGCAAACAGCGCCCAGGCAAGCGGACGCGCCAGCGCCATCAGACGTGCGTCCTGACGCGCCGCGCCCCACAGCGGATACACGCTGAGCAACAGCGCAACGCCCAGCGCCAGACAGAGCAGATAATTGCCCACTTCAGGCATCATAACTGTTTACCCTCTGTGGCCGCCGCCGGTGCATGGCCGTGCTGTCCTTCCATCGCCGCCTTGATTTCCGGTGGCGTGTAGTTTTCATCATGTCGGGCAAGCACTTCTTTCGCCATGATGTGATCGTCGGTGTCCAGAATGCCCTGTGCCACAACGCCTTGTCCCTCGCGGAACAGGTCCGGCAGCATCCCGTTATAGGTCACATCCACGGAACCCTGCGCATCATAAACAGTGAAGCGGACTTCCAGACTTTGGCTGTCGCGGCGCACGCTGCCCGGCATCACCATGCCGCCGACGCGCAAGCGCTGCCCGATCGCCGGTTTTTCCTGCGTTTCGTTCTTGCCATAAAGGATTTCGCTGGGCGTATAAAAGAGGTCGATATTTGAACTCAACGCATAGAGCGTCAGCGCAATCGTCAACACCGCGCCGCAAATGACGGCCAGAATGGCATAGAGGCGAGTTTTACGCGGGGCACTCATTGCGCCACCTCCATCGTTTCCGACTGACGGGCCGTACTCTTGCGCTGCTCGCGCGCCTGCTGGCGGCGGATATCATTCAGCAATGCGCGACGATTCAAGAGGGTATGACCGACCAACGCGCTCAGCGGTAACAGCGTGAGCACCACGGCCAGCCAGACGTAAAAGGCATAGCCGCCCATCGCAAAGAAATCCTGCCAGCTTGTGAAAGCGATGTTCATCGTGCGACTCCTCCTTTATTGACCAACGCGGCAACCCAGGGCGCACGACGCTGCTGCACCAGTATCAGATTACGCAAGCGCATGAGTGACAACGTCACAAAAAGACTCATAAATCCTAGCATCATGATGCGCAGCGGAAGACGCATGGCGGGATCGATCGTTTTTTGCATTTTTGTCGATCCCTGATGCAGGGTATTCCACCACTCGACCGAGAAATGGATGATGGGTAAATTCACTACGCCAACCAGCACCAGAATCGCCGCCGCGCGACCGGCAAGACGGCGATCGTCAAACGCGTTGTAGAGCGCGATGATGCCCACGTATAGAAACAGTAGAACGAGTTCCGACGTCAGGCGTGCATCCCACACCCACCAGGTTCCCCACATCGGTTTGCCCCAGGTAGACCCAGTAGTCAGCGCAATAAAGGTAAATACCGCGCCGACCGGTGCCATCGCCGCCACGGCAAGCTCTGCCGTTTTTGACTGCCGAACCATCCCGACAAGCGCAAACATCGCCATTACGGCATAGACGCCCATCGACCACACGGCCGCTGGCACGTGCAGGTACATGATGCGATACCCTTGCCCTTGCTGATAATCCGCGGGGGCAAATCCAAATCCCAGCAGGCAACCGCCGATCAACAGCGCCGCGCTAAGCAGGGCAAACCAGGGGATAAGCCTGCCGCAAAGGCCATAAAGGCGATCCGGCTGCGTAAGCTGATAGTTTTTTTTCAACATAACGTGTGCTCACTCTGCTAAAACTCATCCCAACGGGACGATGAACGCGATCCTGAGATCGAAAAATTATTGTATGCTCACCCGCAACGCCGCCGCCGTGGCAAACGGGCTCAGGGTGGCGCTGCCTGCCAGAAAGGCGCCGAGGATCGCCAGATACCCGCCCACCGGCAGTTGCATCATGGCGGCCTCGACTGCCGCCGTCGCAAAAATCAACAGCGGTATGGTTAGCGGCAAGACCAGCAGGCTTAACAGCACGCCGCTGCGGCGCAGCCCGACCGTTAATCCCGCACCAATCGCGCCCAGAAAACTGAGCGTGGGCGTACAGAGCAACAGCGTTAGCGCCATCACCCACCAGCCGTAGCTGTCCAGCCCAAACAGAAGCGCGGCCAGCGGGGAAAGCAGTAACAGCGGCAGCCCGCTGACCATCCAATGCACCACGACTTTCGCCAGCACCACTAGCGGCAGCGGCAACGGCAGCAGCGTCAGCTGTTCCAGCGACCCGTCCTGATAGTCGTCGCGGAAAAGCCGATCCATCGCCAGCAGAGACGCGAGCAGTGCCGCTACCCACACCACGCCCGGTGCCACACGCACCAATAGCTGCGGCTCCGGTCCAATGGCCAGAGGGAACAAAATAATGACGATCAGGAAGAACCACAGCGGGTTGAGGATTTCCGCGTTATTGCGCAACGCAACGCGCAGCTCTCGGGCAATCAGACGCCGCATGATGGTGCTCCCTCACTCGGCGTAAGCGGGATACAGCGAATATCCTGAGCGAACGGTCGCAGCGGCTGGTGGGTGGTTAAAATGATGATGCCGCCGCGCGCAATATGGTGTTCCATACGCTGTGTCAGCATTTCGACGCCCGTCACATCGAGCGCGGTAAGCGGTTCATCCAGAATCCACAGCGGGACGTCGGTAAGCCACAAACGCGCCAGCGCGACGCGTCGCTGTTGCCCTGCCGAAAGACGCGCCACGGGTACGTCTTCATACCCTGCCAGCCCGACAGCGGCCAGCGCCTGCCAGTGCGCATCCTGATGCAGGTGCGGATAGAAAAAACGCAGGTTCTCTTCACCGGTCAAGACGCTCTTGATACCCGGCTGATGGCCTAACCACAGAAGCTGCTGGTTAAACTGCTCGCGCATGCGGTTAATGCGTTGCCCTTGCCAGCAGATTTCCCCCGATTCTGGCGTCGCCAGGCCGCTTAAAATGCGCAACAGCGACGTTTTGCCCACGCCGTTGGCGCCAGCAATCTGCACCATTTCTCCCGGACTCGCCGTAAACGACAACGCGCTGAACAGCACATGCTCATCGCGTATGCAAACCACATCGCGCGCTTCTAACATCAGGGGACAGCTCCTTACTTCATAAGTGGTTATAGAATAACATGGCGCCCTTACTCCCCCTCTCGGAGGCCGTAACCCTAAAGAGTTAATCTTTTTTATTGAGATCAATAAAATCGGTGATTCCGGTTATTCCTGTCATCATGGCGGTGCCAAAAGCCGCGCTTACCCCTTTTATTCAAGAGTTATCACGCACTATTTCTGGCTGTTCTTCAGCAGCGTTGCCGTGTTGATCGCCTCGATCAATTGAACGCGATTAACCCGCGGGCTATAGGTATCCAGCAAGCGCTGCCAAATCGTAATCGCGCGCGCATAGTCCGCTTTCAGGAACGCGTCAGACGCCAGCAGCATCAGCGCCGTCGCTTCATTGGCATCCAGTGCCAGCGCTTTATCGACCATCTCTTGCATCGGGGGCGTGACGGCCTGACCCGCCTGGTAATACAGCACCGTCGCCAGCGCCGAATACAGTTCCGCGCTGTCGCCCTTCAGCGCAATCGCCTGCCGATAAGCGCGCAGCGCGTTGTCATACGCGTTCCGATAAAGATAATATTCACCTAACTCAGCCCAGAGGACGCTGTTGCCCGGCGTTTTACGAATGTTGTCCTGCAAAGTGGCGAGCTGTTTTTCCTGCTGCTGTGCGTCGCTAAAATCGTGTAGCGGATCGGCCAGCCGCTGACGTTCCGCCTGAACGAGCTCGGCACGCGGGCTGAGCATGTAGAACGTCGCACTGCCCAATAGGATAGCGACAATCGCAACCACAACGGCGATGACGGGCATCGGGCGCGGTGCAGAAGAAGAGGATGACGTTAGCGGTAGGTCGTGAGACAGTTCGCGCCCCAGCATTCTGGCTTCATGTTCAGAAAGGTGCTTCCCTGCCTGTTCACACTGAAACTGCCAGATGCGCTCCGCTAAACGCTGTAGCTTGCCATCCCCCTCCGACTGGCGCTGGGGCAGTAGCGGCCATAACAGCCCGGCAGCCAGAACGACAATCGCAACGGCGACGAACACCATACTTAATACGTTCAGGTCCAACAGGTTCACGCTTAACAGGCTCATGGGCGCGCCCCTCGGTTCTGCTGCCGTATCACCCGCCACGCGATAACCGCAATCGCTAACAGCAAAAACAGCGGCGTTAGCCAGAGGATGCCGGTTTGCATTTTCATCGGCGGGTTGTACTGAACAAAATCGCCATAGCGCTGATTCATAAACGCGATAATTTCTGACTTGTCCTTGCCCTGCTCCACCATGGAAAAAACTTCATGGCGCATGCTGACCGCTACGGGCGAATTCGATTCCAACAGGCTCTGGTTCTGACATTGCGGACAGCGCAATTCGCCGGCAATCGCCATTGCAGCCTGACGCTGTACCTGACTGGAAAACACCCAGGTATCCACCACCTGAGCCTGCACAGAACACGCCAGTAGCATGAAAAGGAGCGCAATGTATTTAGTCATAGGCCCTTCTCCCTCTGAACCACCCCAGCAGTGCACCTGCGACCATCAGCAGGCCGCCGCCCCACACCCAGCGGACGCCGGTTTGCACATAGAAACGCATGGCGTAGCGGTTTTCGCCGGTTTTCTCTCCCATCACGGCATACCATTCTCTAATCGGCCCCCAGGCAATACCCGGTTCAATCATCTGCTGCTTGCGTGCGTTGTAATAACGACGTTCCGGCATGACGCGGGCGATCGGCGAATCACCACGATAAATCGCGATCACGGCCTGCTCTGCGGTGTAATTCTGCGCCGCCACTAAATCCAGCTGTAAAAAGCGAAATTGGTAGTCGCCCAGCGTAACCTGTTCTCCCTGCCCCACATTGGCGCTGATTTCCTGCTTGCTGCCCGCAGAGAACGCAATCCCCAAGGCAAACAGCGCCACGCCCGTATGCGCCAGCAGTGCAGGAAGCTGCTGACGTACCGCCGACAGCGGCTGCAACCACTGCGCGGCCATGACCCAGCCGATCAAACCCGCAGCCAACGCGACGGCATATCCATGCGACCATAAGGCCAGTGCGGTGACGACACCGACCGCCAGCGTTACGACTACGCGCCGGACAGGCCACCGTGCGCTGCGTTTCCAATAGCCACCTGCCGCTACCCCGATGAGCAACAGCATCAACCCGCCGAAGGGCAAGAGCACACGGTTAAAATAGGGCGCGCCCACGGAGATTTTCCCCCAGCCCGCCAGCCCGTAGATCATCGGGTAAAGCGTGCCAAGCAGCACCACCAGCGCGACGGCGCTGAATAACAGCAGCACCAGCAGTATCGCGATTTCCCGCGACCAACCGGAGAAACGGGCAGCGGAGCGGACAAGCTGAGCACGCCAGCCGTAAACCGCCAGAGCCGCCATACTTAAGCAGGCAAACAGAATAAATAGAGGCACCGCGCGGTCATGTTCGAGCGCGAAGGCATGGACGGAGACCAGTATCCCGGAGCGCACGATCAGCGTGCCCAGCAGACATAAAATGAACGTCAGCAGCGCCAATATCAGCGACCAATGGCGGAAGATGCCGCGCATGCGGGTGACAGACAAACTGTGCAGTAACGCGCTGGCCGTTAGCCACGGGAGCAGCGAGGCGTTTTCGACCGGATCCCAGAACCACCATCCTCCCCAGCCCAGTTCGTTATAGGCCCACCACGATCCCAAGATGATGCCCAGTGTTAGCAGGCTCCATGCGGGCAGCGTCCAGCGCCAGCAAATCCAGGCGGCCGGCGCAGTAAACTCACCGTGAATCAGGGCCGCTAACGCCAGTGCCGCACTCACGGTTAACCCGCCATAGCCCAGATAGAGCAACGGCGGATGGAGGATGAGGCCAATGTGTTGCAGCATGGGGTTGAGATCCCTCCCCGCCACCGCAGGCGGGAAGAGACGCACAAAGGGATCGGAGAAAAAGACAATGAACACCAGCAGCGCGGTCGCGATCACGGCCAGCACCGCCAGCGTCAGCGGGAACAAATCGCTCGTCGCCTTACGATAGCGGCAGGCGAACGCGGCGCTCCAACCAGTTAAACATAACAGCCACAGCAGCAGCGATCCTTCATGTCCGCCCCAGACCGCCGCCATTTTTAGCCCCAGCGGTAAATCACGATGGCTATGCTGGGCGACGTAGTTAACGGAGAAATCATCCTGTACCACGCTCAGCGTCAGCGCGATAAACGCGAACAGCACGAGGCCAAACAGTACCAACGTCCAGCACCGCGCCAGTCGGTACGTGCCCGACCAGCGCAGGGAGTAGCCTGAAAATGTCAGCAACACCGTCGCCACACCGACGCAAACCGCCAGCGACAGCGCGACATACCCAAATTCTGGCAATAACAACATCAACAGGCCTCTTGCTGGGAATTAGACAACGGTTAACTGCCCCGCATAGAGGATAAAGAAGCGCAGTAGCAAGACGCCCACCAGACTCATACCGCAGACCGCCAGCACGCCATAAGGTGAATGCTGTCGGTTAGCCCATGACTTGAGCAGCAAGGGAAGGATTAATCCAATCCCTACCACGCCCAGCCAGAACCACACGGCCCAGAACCCACCACCCACGGCGGCGACCAGCGCCCGCTGCTTCCCATCGTCCCCTAAAGCAAGGCCGATAAAGAACGCAAACAGTAAGAAGATTTCTAGCCACACGACCGGCGTTTCGACACGGTGTACAAAGTGCGCTTCTTCACTATGCGGATTGCGACGATAGCGGCAGGCCATGGCGATCAGCGCTACTGCGGCACCGGAGGACACTCCCGAAAACAGGAATAGCGCCGGTAAGATCGGGTTATTCAGCAGCGGATAGGTCTTAAGCGCGGAGAGTAAAAAACCGGTATAAGCCCCTAACATCACCGCCAGCAGTAACATCACGATATCCAGCGATTTCTGCATTGGAGCCAGCCAACCGAGCACCTTGGGAAGCATGACCAGCTTCGGCAACCAGCGCTGTTGCAGCACGATAACCTGCTCGCTAAAAATGTTGGCTAACCAGACCGCCAGCGCCGCCATGTATACCTGAAACAGCATGACCCCAACCGACATCACCGAGGTAAAGCTGTAATGGAACATGAGCTTCCAGAACGTCCAGGGGCGCGTCAGGTGGAAGATCAGAATCAGCAATCCAAAAATGATGGTGCACGGCGCGAGAATCAGCGTGGTGCGCATTAGCGTACTGTCTGCGGTTGCCTGTTCGGGGTGGTAGCGCCGCAGTAAGGCCGACAGCGTCACCAGCCCCGCAGAAATGCCCACCAGGAACAGGTAAATCGCAATCGGCCAGTCCCAGACTAACGAATCAAAATGGAATGCGCTTGAAGACACGGGCGTCATTGATGAACCTCCCCGTATTTAAACGGTACGCGATAGACCTTAGGACGAGTGCCGAGCGCGATTTTATAGCGATACGTCGGCTGTTGACGAAGCAGGCGGGAAATCTCGCTGTCAGGATCGTCAAGGTTGCCGAACGTCAGCGCGTTCGTCGGACAAGACAACACACAGGCGGGCAGTTTTCCGGCTTTCAGGTTGGTCTTGCGGCAAAAATCGCACTTATCCGCCGTTTTCGTCTTCGGATGAATAAAGCGCACTTGATAAGGACAGGCAGCAATACAGTATTGGCACCCGACGCACAGATCGGGATTCACATCCACAATGCCGTTTGCCGCATCGCGATAGGACGCTCCGGTAGGACACACGTCAACACAGGGTGCATGATCGCAGTGCTGACAGGAGTGACGGAAAAACCGGTATTTTACGTCCGGGAAGGTCCCGATCGGTTCGCTGCGAACGATCGTCAGGCGCGATACGCCTTCCGGCACCTGATTAACTTCCCGGCAGGCATCCATACACGCCGTACAGCCGATACAGAGCGATTCATCGTGGATCATGCCGTAGCGGACGCCGTTGATATTCAGCGTCTGTGCGACGACCTGCCCCGCCGTACTGGTGAGGGCAATCAGCCCCCCCATACGGGCAATAAATTGACGACGAGAGCAACTCATGGCTGCCTCTTATTACCCAGATGAACTGAGGCTGGGTTGAAATCGGGGTTATTGCGCTGATCGCTATGGCAGTCTACGCACAGTTTGATGCGGCTCTTGTCGTTCAGCGTCTGCATACTATCCTGCGTAGGATGCAGTTGGTGACAGCTGGCACACGCTACTTTCGTCACATGCACATCGTGTGGCCAGAACGCTTTCTGCAACTGTTCCGGCGCATGGCATGACATACAGACGCTGTTTTGCTCTTCCACCTTGTACATCGGGAAGTTAAAGCGCATGACATCTTTAACGCCTTCGCGGTGCAGCAGCGACGGTTTGCCGTGGCAGTTAGTGCAGGTCAACTGCTGCTGATTATGCGGATTGATGGCGGTGGCATGTTTGCCCTTCATGCCATCCTCTTCCGGTTTATGGCACTGTAGACAAGCCTCATCGGGATTGCGCTGGGGCATAACCTCCCACCGATCTCCTTTTTCCGCCTGAGGTGCGGGCTGCGTCAGCCCTGGCAATGCCCAAAGCATGCCTGATACCAGCACCCCGGCAGTCAATAACGAACGTAATACGCTCATATCCACTCCACTCTATGTTCGCCCGCGTCCACAGGCGATGGGGTTATTGGCTCAGTCGTCCAGCTTTACGCGCTTGCTCGTCCCACTGCGGCACCACCGTATTCAGGAAATCCTGTTTTTCGGCTTTGATTTGCTGCATGTTGAGCCCAATCGCCTGCTGCGCTTTTTCTTTCGTTGAGATATCTGGCAGTTTGACTTCGCCTGTCACGCCTTTTTGTGCCAACAGGCGCACCAGTTTGGTTCTCGCCTCGGCGGATTTACTCAGCGAGGTGCCAAGCATCCGTAAACCTTCGTCCGGCGCATGCATGTGAATACCGTGAGAGGCAACCGCCAGATCCCAGCGCCATTGCGCATGGCGGATATCCATCAGAATCGGCTGCATTTCCGCTTCGGTTGCGCCAGCATCCCAGGCCGCTTTGGCTTCGAAATGCGCGTGAACCAGCTGTTCTTCCGCTTTCAGTTTTAAGTCCTGAATAGCCGTTTTGCGTTCAGCAACCACCTTCTGCATCGCTGCTTTATCCTGCGTGTGGCAATTGGTGCAGGTTTCGCCGTAATTGTCGAAAGGGTTACCGATCTTGTGATCGGTATACAGCTTGCCGTCCGCGTTTTTCACTTTCGGCATATGGCAGTCGATACAGGTCACGTTGTTTTTGCCGTGGATACCAATGCTCCAGGTTTCATATTCTGGATGTTGAGCTTTCAGCATCGGTGCGCGGGAAAGGGTATTGGTCCAGTCGGAGAAGGAAATGGCGTCATAGTATTTTTCCATGTCTTCGACTTTCGTGCCGTTATCCCATGGAAATTTCACCGCCTTGTCTTTACCGGAAAAATAATATTCAACGTGGCATTGTCCACAGACCATAGACTGCTGCCCGAACCGGCTGGCTTGATCAAACGGTTTGCCAATCGATTCCATTGCGCGCTCAGCGTAAGGACGGGACAGCGTCAGCGCCGGTTTGCCCTGAGCGAAATCCGGGGACGCAGTATCATGGCAGTCCGCACAGCCGAGATCGTTAGTAATCTCCGGCCCGCCTCGCGCCCACTTGCCTTTGAAGTAACCGTCCTCACCTTCTTGTTGAATCAAGCGGGCGACATCCGGACTTTTACAACTCCAGCACGCCATCGGCAGAGGGCCATCTTCTGCCGTCTTTGGTGCGCCGGTACGCAGCGTTTCACGTACGTCCGTGATGGCATAGGCATGGCCGCGCGGCTTGTTATAGTCTCTGGAGAAGGGATAACCCGCCCAGAGAACCACCATCATAGGGTCTTCTGCCAGCGCATCGTGACGTTCTGACTGCTCGCTGGTTGCTTTCCACGAGTTGAATTGATCGGGGTGTTGAGCAGTGAAGACTGAATTTCTTGCTTCTATTGGAGCGGGAGGGGGTGACGCCGGAGCATCAGCGGAATAGGCTGGCATCATAAGAAAAAAACTGGCTACCATGCCCCACAGATAGGAGATTGACGTGCTTATCCTGACCATGCGTTTGTGTCCAATTTAAGCCGCCTACTGGCGGTCATTTTAGTTATCCATTTGACAGAAACCACAACAACTGTCGTGACATTACTCGCCCTATGAATAACAAAAAGATGCATTCAAAATATTGTTTTTGATCAAAGGTAAAGAAAAGTAATGAATCGTATCGAAAGTTATATGAGGCGTATCTCAATCACAAAGCGGTAGGCATAGCCGGAATAAAGCAGGGATTAAAAAATTAGGAGCTTAAGCGTTAAGTGCTTAAAAATTGCGAACTTAAGTATCAAGGTATGTGGCGCAAGCGCCGGGATACGATGCCATATCGGAATCTCACCCCAGTATATTTTCTGATAGAGCGTAGCATTTTGCTCAGTAGATCACATTCAGTCGCTTAATAAGCGGGGCTTAAGTGGCAAACATCATTCCATAACGTGCCCTTCGCTCTAAGGACGAGCGTTTAAGGCTTGAGATTCCATGCAAGACACGGCATAGGGCATCCGCGGGAACGTCATCGCCGTGGAGCCCCTGAAGCAACGCTTAAGTAAGCGGTATTAACCCTTCAGTCTGTCTTACTTTTCCTGACCATAGGCCAACGCCAGCTTGGCGTAGAAATCTTCCAGCGTAAAACGGGCATCAACGGCGTTATACACCCGAATCTGGCGCAAGTTCTTCTGAGGCGCATAGGTCAGATCGTCATTTAACTGTGGGGCATTAACCAACGTGTAATGATATTCGTGGTCATCCAACAACAGAGAAACGGCGGGGTTATCGCCTAAGACCCAGACTTCACTTTTCGGCCAGGGAACATCCTTAATGGTTTCAGAAATCGCACGATTAAACTCGATCAGCTGTTGCCACAGATACTCCCCAACTTTCCCCTGCGGCTTCACGCGCACGGCAAGCTCAGACAGCGAGACGCGCACGGACATATAGACATTATGTGGAACCTGCCACAAAGGCACCTGAGACTTGAATACGTTGTTCGCCGCAACCGGATCGTTGAACATATTGTATTCCCAGCCACCTTTCGGATAAGGCATGCCGCCAATCCATACTACCGTCATTTTGCTGGCGATCTTCGGTTCAGCCTGCAATGCGGCGGCGATATCCGTAATCGGCCCCATGACTAACACAAACAGCGGATGTGAATCGTCTTTTAACGCTTCCTTGATCAGCATTTGCGCCCCTTCACTCAACACAGGCGCGCCACCGTCGGCTTTCAGCGCTTGCGTCGCACCGCGATAAACGGGAATGTCCGTTTTTCCCATTACGTTCATCAGCCGCTGGAGCTCGTGGTAGCTTTCCATCATGCTGTTTTCGCCATCGCGTTTCATTAACGGCGCAGTGCGGGAATAATGGGCGGCAATCAGCCCTTTCACCTGCATCGTCGGCGTCAACACCGCATGGGCAACGGCAAAATCATCATCAGCCTCGTTTTTCGCATCGGCGCTGATGATGACGCGGATCTGTTTATGATCGGCCACGTCAAAAGGTGAGGTTTGCGCCTGCACGGTGAACGCACTGAGGAAAGGCAATGCCACGATCAACATGGCGAAACGGGAAAAATATCTGCGCATAGAGGTGATTATCCTTAACGGTGCTTGGCCGTCGTTGATATGGCAGCCCAGCGACGCAGGCTACCATCAGAGAACGCGGGCATACGACAACGCTGCCCGCAGCACGAAGACGCTATTTAAAAAGCTTCTGAACAAATTCGCTGTAGGCCGGTCGCCAGACGTCCATTTCATGGCCGAGATTCGGATAATGGCGGTAGTCAAACCGGATATTCTTCTGCTCCAGTGTCGTTTTCAGACCCGCAATATCCTTACCGGTGATGTTGTCGGTTCCGCCAATCACCACCGTAAAGTTATTCAGTTGCTGATTAATCTGCTCAGGCCGCTCAAGCTGCGCGGCAACGGCCGTGTTTGGCACCGTTTCAGTGGTAACGCCGCTGAACGTTGCCAGCCAGCCGAAGTGATCCAGGTGGCTCATGCCGGATACCAGCGCCTGATAGCCGCCCTGAGACAGCCCGGCCAGCGCCCTGCCGTTTGCATCCTGACGGACGTTAAAGCGTTTGCCGATCTCGGGGATGATGTCATGAATAAGTTCCCTGTCCGCCGCCAGCGCATTGCGCGGATAGAACACCTTACGGCGCTCCTGCGGTGGATATTCTTCAGGGATGATGCCGGGAACGTCCGTTTCCGTATCCGGAATAACAACCAGCATCGGCTCAATCTTTTTCTCTGCCAGCAGGTTATCCATCATCTGCGGTATCCGCCCCTGTACTACGGCCGATGCCCCCGTGTCACCAAAGCCATGATAGAAATAGAGTACCGGCAATGGTTTTGACGATTCGCTATAGCCCGGTGGCGTCCAGACATACACCTGACGCTCTGATTTCAACGCGTTGGAGTGATAGGTCAGCGTTCTCAGCTCGCCGTGTGGCACCTGACGCACGTCCAGAATGCTCCCCGGCACCAGAATCAGGCTGGTATTCACCTGACGCTGTGGCTTGGTAAACGCCGTGCCGGTATCGATGGTGCGAAAACCGTCCACGCTAAAGAAATATTCATACAGGTTCGGTGCCAACGCAGGCGTCTTGAACGACCACACGCCAGAGTCATCTTTCGTCATCACATGGGACACGATGCTATCGGGCGTCGAACCGGTAAAAACACTGACCTGCTTCGCCGTTGGCGCAAACAGGCGGAAGGTAATGCTGCTGTCCGCATTCACCGCCGTAACATACTGGCTCACAGGGACTGTGGCCGCGGGCATAACAGGAAAATCGGCAGGTAGCGCAGAAGCGTTGACAGAAACACCCGCCAATACACCCAGAGTCAATAATGATAAAGATATTTTCTTCATGTTCATTCGCATAATCCCATCCCGAATATCACGTAATCGAGTCTGTTTTCGCTAAATGTAGCGGCACCGCCGAAGCGATGCCGATGTGGTGACAGGTATTACCACCAGACTTCCGCTTGAACACCCACGGAGAATTGATCGCTCTTACTGTCGTTAAAGGTGGCCTTGCTGATATCGTTATCTTCAATTTTCAGGTAAGTACCATAAAAACGAATTTCCGGCCGTGACGTCAGGATACTGGTATTAACTTTGATGGCGTGATACAGCGTCGTTTTATACCCAGACTCATGGTAATTCACGCCGTTTGTTTTATTGGTCTGATTAAAGTACGCCAATTCCACCCCCGTCTGATTGAACTTATCCCAAATATAAGCAGGGCGAAGTACGGCACGAATACTATCAAAATCGGTATTTGCACCCGTGTCATAGCTGTATATATCATTACCTTGTGAATAAACCAACGCATTCGCCATAATAATATCATCACGCAAATACATTTCTCCTTGCGAGATCACACGGAATGCATTTCCTGAATGATTGCCGTAATAATCACCATTTCGGCTATACGTGGGGTTCGCATCAGATATATTGGCGAAACCGCTAGCGATAGCATTGCTGGCCCCCTGTACAGTAAATTCATTAAACCCGCCGTTATATAACCCCTGACGTAAAATGACGCCAGCGGTCCAGGCATCTTTCAGCTTATAAGACAAACCATCACTTTCGTCATTTTTCTGTATATTGTCTTTATTGGCTTGCGCATATTTTCCAATCAGAGACAATGTTGCATTATCCCATAGCGGAATACCTTTATAGCGAATATCGACCGCATTGGTATTGACCTGATGTTTATCCTGAGGCGAGCTGCTATTACGCGGGTTATATAATGCATGACGGGCGTTAACATCTTCACGATTCAACGAGATATCCAACTGCCCCACGCCCAGTTGCCAGTTTTCGATACCTACACCGCCTGCTGCTTCAGAACGGTGGCTTTTCCAGTCCAGCATCTGGATTTCATAGACGGGTAAAGTGTTTTTACCAACCCAAAAATCAGCTTCTGGCGCAAACGGTAAAAACCCTTTCGTTGTGACGTACATTTGAGAGAACTGCAGTTTATTTTCGTTAGTCGCGTCTTCACCAAACCAGGCGCTGTTGTACTGCATCCCTACATTACCGTCCAATTGGACCACGGCATCGACGCGCTTGTTGCCCTCTTCAAACACTTTCTGATTCAGAGAGAGATCAAACCAGCCGCTGTGCTCGTTGCCAAAACGTCCCAGCGAGCCGATCGCATAAGATTTTGGTGAACCATGATCGGCAGTTGCCCATCCCGAACGGAAATAGCCCGTGTAGCTAAAACCGAGATCATTTTTGACGTATTTACTAATTTCAGCCAGCGTCAGTGGTTTTGGCTGCGTATTTGCAGTCGCGACAACATCGACCGTGTTTGTCGCAGATTGCGCAACAGGTGCAGCGACAGCCTGGTTAGCCGGAGAGCTGTCAACAGATGCAACAGCCAGCATTTTATCCTTCACCGTTGAATTTGCGGCTACGCGTGTTTTATTTTCCGCGATCGCCTTATATTCACGCAGCTCTTTTTTCGTTGACTGCAATTCGGCTTTATTTGCCGCCAGTTCTTTCTCCAATAGTTCCAGTCTTTCTTCTACGGTCAATTTTGCGGCCATAGCACCATTAGACAAAAATATGGAAGACATCAGTAATACCATCATCTTTACAGGGAATTTTTTACGCATGATTATTATCCGAGTAGGGTACATTTTAACATTGGAAACAGCGGTTTTAAGTTGAGACAACCCCCTCGCGACGCTAGCCGCAAGTCCGCCTATTTATAAAAATTTTTGTAAAACCCACATGATCGTTTATATGATTTAATGGCTAGTCCATTCCCTCCCGTTTCATCTTATTCCCCTGCCATCTTTCCCATGGATAGTAAAAAAATAGAGTTCGCATTCATTCCAGATTTTATTTCTCTGAGAATGAATGCGTAAATGACTCACCGATGCGATGGTTTATTTCAACGTTTCACCATTAGAGGAAATGACCTCTTTATACCAGTAGAAACTTTTCTTACGCCGACGTTCTAATGTGCCGTTCCCTTCATCATCACGATCGACATAAATAAAGCCGTAGCGTTTCGACATTTCGGCTTTTGATGCACTCACCAGATCGATAGGCCCCCAGCAGGTATAACCCATCACCTCAACGCCATCTTCCAGCGCTTCACCCACTTGATACAGGTGATCGTTCAGGTATTTGATGCGATAGTCATCGTTAATGCTGCCATCGCTTTCAAGTTTGTCTTTGGCACCCAAACCGTTTTCCACAATGAACAGCGGTTTTTGATAACGGTCATACAGATAGTTCAGCAAATAGCGCAGCCCTTCCGGGTCGATCTGCCAGCCCCACTCGGAGCTTTCCAGATGCGGGTTCGGCACCATGTTCAAAATATTGCCGCGGGCTTTCAGGTTCGCTTCTTCATCCGTGGTTACACAGCCCGTCATGTAATAGCTGAAAGAAATGAAATCGATAGTTTCTTTCAGCGACTGGCGATCGTCTTCGGTTACCGTCAGCGTAATACCGTGCTGTGCAAAGAAACGCTTCATGTACGCCGGGTAGTATCCTCGGGCTTGGACATCGCCGAAGAACAGCCAATCGCGGTTCTGCTGCATCGTTTCCATGACATCCGCAGGCTTGCAGGTTAATGGATAGAACATGGAACCCAACATCATATTGCCGATTTTGGCATCAGGGATGATGTCATGGCACGCCTTCACCGCTTTAGCACTAGCCACAAGCTGGTGATGAATCGCCTGATAAATATCCTGCTTACTACTCTCGGTAGGTAAACCAATTCCTGTAAATGGTGCATGTAATGCGCAGTTAATTTCGTTGAACGTCAGCCAGTGTTTCACTTTGTCTTTATAGCGCTGGAATACCGTGCGGGCATAGCGCTCGAAGAACGTAATCGTTTCACGGCTTCCCCAGCCGCCGTAATTCTTCACCAGACCATAAGGCATTTCATAGTGGGACAGCGTCACCAGCGGCTGAATGCCATACTTTGCCATTTCATCCAACAGACGATCGTAAAATGCCAGTCCTGCCTCATTCGGCTGGGTTTCATCGCCCTGCGGGAAAATGCGCGTCCAGGCAATCGAGATTCTCAGGCATTTGAAGCCCATTTCAGCAAAGAGCGCGATATCTTCAGGATAACGGTGATAAAAATCGATCGCGGTGTCTTTGATTCCGCTATCGCTCGGCGTACGCGTGACGATCTCGCCAAAAATACCCTGTGGCTGTAAGTCGGACGTCGATAACCCTTTGCCGTCCGTTAAATACGCGCCTTCAACCTGATTGGCTGCAATCGCGCCGCCCCACAAGAATGCTTTCGGAAACTGATGGCTCATCTTTTCTCCTCCCAATTGGGTCGTAAATTTCAATGTCAGCGGATTAACGTCAGTAAAGCGCCCTGTTCCTGCACGGTGTTGCCGGCAGTAGGCAGAACATCAACGTAGTCTTCGCTATTGGTGATAATGACGGGCGTTGTCGTGTCATAGCCGGCTTTCTCAATCGCCTGATAATCAAACTCCACCAGAAGATCGCCCTGCTTCACGACATCGCCGGTCTTAATGTGTGCAGTGAAATACTGACCATCCAATTTCACCGTATCGATACCGACGTGAATGAGCACCTCGGCTCCCTCTTCCGATTCGAGCCCAATGGCATGGTTAGTCTTGAACAGCGAGGCGACCGTGCCATTCACCGGTGAAACCACGCGCCCGGCCTGCGGCTTAATCGCAATGCCTTTTCCCATCAACCCACTGGCGAACGTTTCATCACCAACCTGTTCAAGCGGCAGCGCCGTGCCCTCGATGGGACTGCTTATCTCTTGCTTACGCGTCGCATCACTCTGGCGTGGTGTCGCTTGCGGTGCAGCCACAGGAGCATTAGCGTCTGTCGTTTTTTCTTGCGCCGGAATCCCAAACGCCCAGGTTGCTACCGCCGCGAAGGTAAAGGCAATCGCTGTACCAATAATCGCGGCCCAGACCGTATTATCGACGCCTATCGGTGGAATAACCTGAGTAAAGGTGAAGATGCTCGGGAAGCCGAAGGAATAGATAGTGGTATGGAAATATCCCAGAATGGCCGCACCCATTGCGCCACCAACACAGCCAAAAATGAAGGGACGTTTCAGCGGTAGCGTGACGCCATACACCGCCGGTTCCGTAATACCAAAGATCGCAGCCGAGAAAGCCGAACCGGAAATTCCTTTCAGCTTCATATCACGAGTACGCAGCAGCACGCCCAGTACCGCTCCCGCCTGCCCTAATACCGCAGGAACCAGTAGCGGCATCATAGTGTCATGACCTAATACGCTGAGGTTATTGATCATCAGCGGCGTTAGCCCCCAATGCAGACCAAAGATCACGAACACCTGCCACAGCGCCCCCATCAACGCGCCCGCAATCATGGAGTTCAGCCCATAAATCAGCTGGTAGCCGCTAGCCAGCATATGTCCAAGCCAGGTTGCCGCAGGACCAATCAGCAGGAACGTGACAGGAACCGTAATGCAAAGGCACAGCAGCGGCGTGAAGAAATTGCGGATATTGATATGCAAGATGGCATTCAGCGGTTTTTCCAGACGTGAAGCAAGCCAGGCCGAGAAAATAATCGGAATAACGGAAGAAGCATAATTGATGAAGGTAATCGGAATGCCGAGGAAATACAGTTGTTGATAACCCGCATTCTGCATGGCACCAAATTCAGCGATCATGGATGGATGCACCAGCGTGGCACCAATTACCATGGTAACAAATGGATTGCCACCAAATTTCTTCCCTGCGGTATAGCCTAATACTACCGGGAAGAAAAAGAATAACGCATCGCTTGCCGCAAACAGCACTTTATAGGTTCCGCTGGTTTCAACCATCCAACCACACGCCAGACTAAGCGCGAGGAAACCTTTTAAAATACCCGATGCCGCCATCACCCCAATTAACGGCGTAAATATTCCAGAAATAATATCAATGAAGCGGGAGAAGATATTTACTTTTTTCTCATCGCCCTCTTCATGATCCTCGGAATCAGTCCTATCGGTCAATCCAGAAATATCCAGTAAGCTGCGATAGACGTCGCTGACATGATTGCCTACGACGACCTGAAACTGTCCGCCGCTTTCAACCACCATAATCACGCCTGAGTTATCTTTCAGCGCCGCGGCATCCGCTTTTTTGTTGTCTTTTAATTTAAAACGTAATCGGGTTGCGCAGTGCATGACGCTAATGATGTTGCCGCGCCCGCCGACACCATCGAGTATCTCACTTGCTAATGCTTTGTATTCCATCGTCTATCCTTAATACTAAACAGACTTAAATATCAATGATTTAAGATTGCCAGTTCTGTTTGAGACAAAAAAAAACCTAAATCGCTTTTCCCAATAAACATTGAGAAAACGATTTAGGTTTTGCCTGCCCGCCGAGACCAGCCTGACAGTAACAATCCTGCTTGTTTGTCAGCGTGATTACTGCGCCGACAATAAAACCAACTTCATCTGATAATTTGCTTTCCACATACTTTATGCTTTCACTTTCACCGTGTGCAAGTACATTTATCTTATCACACGGCTATTTTGTGACGAAAAGCAAATTAGCAGAAATTATTCCCCATCACCTGGTTCTATTTTATCCTGACCTTCTGTCCGAACACGTTCAATATGAATCGTTAAGAACATCAGCTCTTCTTTCGTTAACGTGTAGTGATATTTTTGAATAATATGCGCTTGTATTTTTTCCGCACAGCGATAAGAAAGTTGATACCGTTCTTTCACAACATCATGTAATGATTCATCATCACTAAATACTGTGCTTTTTCCTATTAGCCTCTGCGCGAAAAACTTCAAATGCGTCACAAAACGGTGATAGCTTAACGCTTGTTCGTTATAATCCAGATTCAGCTGATATTTTACAATATTCAGTATTTCCTGCATGATTTTGGTAATTTGCAGTACTTCCGGCATTTCGCTATCGAGCTGTGCGTTCACCAAGTGCAGAGCAATAAACCCGGCTTCATCTTCCGGTAAGCGCACGGCCAAACGCTGCTCAATAATATCCAGCGCTTCCAGACCAACAGCGAACTCTTTTGGATACAGGCGCTTTATTTCCCATAACAGTACATTGCGGATATCCACCCCTTGTTTATGGCGTTCTATCGCAAAATGGCAGTGATCCGTTAAAGAGATATAGACGCTGTTTTGCAATTTCCCCGGCAAACGGTCTTTTGCCAGCAAAATGATCTTGTCAGCTGTCGTGATGACATCCATCGGAATCTCTGACAGCAGCTCCTGTAGGCGTGACGTCAGCTCCCCGGATTTCATCACAAACACACGTTCAATCAGCGTTTCGTCCAGCAGATCGCCAGAGTGCTTTTTGAAGCCCAGCCCGCGTCCCATCACAACCGACTCATTATTGTTTTCGTCGATTACGGTAACGACATTATTGTTGAGTATTTTGGCAATCTTCATTTTTCAAACCCTGGAAACAAAAAAACCAGACACCCGTAGCAAGAACGAGCATCTGGTTTTGCCTGCTTACGCAGTAACAATCCGCAATGGCAGGTAAACTACCATCTGCCTTTATCTTCTCAAGAAGCATGGCACAAAAACGTGATACGGATCGACAGAAAAGCGTGCTGCTTACACGTATTTTCTTTATTTATCGTCAGCCGTTACAAGAATCGACCACTTGCCCCCGTTCGCCGTAGTACCGCATTCATACAGCGAATGTCTTAGGCAGTTGCGCAACAAAGTTGGGTAAAAACACCAAATCGCTCAGTTTTTTGCGTAAACGCGACAAAATATTCAATTTCATACCTTTTACCACCTTGTTTCTCGTCGCTTAATAACTATAATACGGAACGTCGTTTCAATTGAATGGTTTCAGCTAAACAACGTGCCACTATCAATAACATTATTATCAACGGCATCGCCAACGCGAATCCCGCTAATCTTATGCGACGAGCGGCTGCGCACTTCATCACCCATTCACTACGACCATCTATACTTACCTCTTCTATACTGTTTCCTCATACATTCTTTCCAGCGGCTTGTCTCGCATCGCCACTGGTTCACTCGTTTTTTTATCCATCACAACTTGTAGAAACTATCGTATGAAAAAGACAAAAATTGTTTGTACCATCGGGCCGAAAACAGAGTCAGAAGAAATGCTTGGCAACCTGCTGTCTGCTGGCATGAATGTTATGCGCCTGAACTTCTCTCACGGGGATTACGCAGAACACGGTCAACGCATCAAGAACCTGCGTGCCGTTACGGAAAAAACCGGCAAGAAAGCCGCTATCCTGCTTGACACCAAAGGCCCAGAAATCCGCACCATGAAGCTGGAAAACGGCGCTGACGTAACACTGACCGCTGGTCAGACGTTCACGTTCACCACCGATCAGAGCATCGTGGGCAACAAAGATCGCGTCGCCGTCACGTACGCGGGCTTTACTGAAGACCTCAGCGTCGGTAACACCGTTCTGGTTGATGACGGTCTGATCGGCATGCAGGTTACCGCAATCAACGGTAACGACGTTGTCTGTAAAGTGCTGAACAATGGCGATCTGGGCGAGAATAAAGGCGTCAACCTGCCTGGCGTTTCTATCCAACTGCCTGCACTGGCTGAAAAAGACAAACGCGACCTGATTTTCGGTTGCGAACAAGGTGTCGATTTCGTTGCAGCTTCCTTTATCCGTAAACGTTCCGACGTTGAAGAGATTCGCGCTCACCTGAAAGCACACGGTGGCGAGCACATCCAGATCATCTCCAAGATCGAAAACCAGGAAGGTCTGAACAATTTCGACGAAATCCTGGAAGCGTCTGACGGCATTATGGTCGCTCGTGGCGATCTGGGCGTTGAAATCCCGGTTGAAGAAGTGATCTTCGCGCAGAAAATGATGATCGAAAAATGTAATCTGGCACGCAAAGTGGTTATCACCGCGACGCAAATGCTGGATTCCATGATCAAAAACCCACGTCCTACCCGCGCTGAAGCCGGCGACGTCGCTAACGCCATCATCGACGGTACCGATGCCGTTATGCTGTCTGGTGAAAGTGCGAAAGGTAAATACCCGCTGGAATCCGTTACCATCATGGCAACGATCTGTCAGCGTACGGATTCTGTGATGAAAAGCCGTCTGGATACCATCAAGACGCCTGGCGTACTGCGTATCACCGAAGCCGTCTGCCGCGGTGCGGTAGAAACGGCAGAGAAACTGGATGCACCGCTGATTGTCGTTGCGACCAGCGGCGGTAAGTCTGCCAAATCCATCCGTAAATACTTCCCGAATGCCCGCATTCTGGCGCTGACAACTAACGAAGTCACCGCGCGTCAGCTGCTGCTGAGCAAAGGCATTGATACGCTGCTGGTGAAAGAAATCGCGTCTACCGATGATTTCTACCGCATCGGTAAAGAAGCGGCGCTGAACAGCGGTTATGCGCAGGCTGGCGACGTTGTAGTAATGGTCTCTGGCGCACTGGTTTCCAGCGGCACCACCAACACCTCTTCTGTACACCGTCTCTGATCCTAACAATCAGATCGGTAAAAAGCGCCTTAATGGCGCTTTTTTTATATTCTGAAACGACTTCCTACAGTGCGATAACCTAATTAATGCGTTTGCGTAACACGCCATTTAATAGCCTAAAGCCTCGGAGTTATCCGATAAAAATAGCACTGTTTTCCTTACTTTTTTAATGAATATGTAAAACTCGCTGTTTCTTTGAGCGAACGATCAAAATTAAGCATGTTCTCATCAAAAATTTATTCTCATTAGAAAAAAGTTTGTGTAATACTTGTAACGCTACATGGAGATTAACTCAATCTAGAGGGTATTAATAATGAATCGTACTAAACTGGTACTGGGCGCGGTAATCCTGGGTTCTACTCTGCTTGCTGGTTGTTCAAGCAACGCTAAAATTGATCAGCTGTCTTCTGACGTTCAGACTCTGAACGCTAAAGTTGACCAACTGAGCAACGACGTGAACGCAATCCGCTCTGACGTACAAGCTGCTAAAGACGACGCAGCTCGTGCTAACCAGCGTCTGGACAACCAAGTTCGTACTTACAAAAAGTAATCGAACTGGTTAAGTAGTGAAAATGGCGCACAATGTGCGCCATTTTTTTGCCTGCGTTTTACGCTTTCAGCTTTCTCTTTCAATCCCTTTTGTCGCCTGTTCAAGCCTATTCATCCCTCCACTCGATCCCTGAGCCAGCACAGATGCGCCTGAACGCATCTGGCCGAGTTATTTGATTATTACCGAGCGGTGGTACTGATAGCGGTGATCGGCGCAGCCTGATGCGTTCCAGGCGCTTCTGGGGCTGATTCTACCGGTGGCTGGTATGTATTGATATCTTGCCCTACGCTCACCACGATTGGCATACCTGAGCGACGCACAATCGCATCAGCAACCGCTTTACTGTCCGTCTCCGCATCTTTGACAAACTTCTGCGTCTTCGCCGTCAGCGGAATCGGCATGGTTTGCGGATCGTCCTTATCGGTCTTGGATAAAGGCTGATGCACTTCAACGTAGCGTTTGCCGTCCGGTTCAACGGAGGTTTTAATCGCATCGTTAACAATCTGCACTCGCGTACCGACTGGCACGTTGTCGAACAACGCCTTAATGTCATCCGGGCGCAGACGAATACAGCCAGAGCTCACGCGCATGCCGATGCCAAAGTCCGCGTTTGTACCGTGCAGCAGATACACGCCGCCGTGCGCGGACAGACGCAACGCATGTAGCCCCATCGGGTTATCCGGGCCGGCCGGAACAACAGCTGGCAGTTTAATACCCTGCTCTTCAAGATAATGCTTACGGATGTTCGCCGTTGGCGTCCAGGTCGGGTTCTCACGTTTCTCGCTCACGCTGGTCGTCATCAGTGGCGTATTGCGCCCCAGTTGACCGATACCGATCGGGTAAACGATGACGGTATTCTTCCCTTTCGGGTAGTAGTAGAGACGCAGCTCTGCCAGATTGACCACAATGCCTTCACGCGGGGTATCCGGCAGCAGCATTTGCGTGGGGATCGTGAGCGTGGAACCCGCTTTCGGCAGGTAAGGATCCACACCAGGGTTCGCTTCCATCATGCCCAATAAACCAATCTTGAAATCCGCAGCGATAGCTTCCAGCGGACGACCATCATTGGGGACCGTATAAGCGATATTCTCACCGATAAGGCGACTATTTGGTGGCGGTAGCGGGTATTCCGTCGCTTTGGCGACGGTGCTGGTCAGGTATGCCGCGAAGGCCATACCGAGTAAAGTTAACGCGCGTTTCATATTAGGTTCCCTACAATCAATAACATCTGGTTATGTACCCAGAATGCAGTATCCGGCTATATCTCTTGATCTGGTATCAATCCGGCTATTACTGCCTCTCTCCACCGAACGTGGGTATATATTAGCATTGTTGTAACAAAAGAATATTTTATTTAAAAATCAAAGCATTGATATTCAATTCTTTACAAAGCAGAGTCAGCATAAAATTTAATGGGAAATAAATATACGGGACGAATTCTGAAATATCAGCGAGTTAATAAATATACCGGAAAACAATAACGTACCGTTGGTAAAAATCAGTAAATGAAAAAACAAAAAAGCGCTGGACGTTTTTTCCGTCACAGCGCTTTTTTTATACTTCAGGAAAGCAGAAAACAGGGAAGACAATTAAAGCAGTGCGGCGGCGTGCGCACGAATCGCGCGCAGCATTGCCTCAAGCCCCTGAGAGCGGGATGGCGTCAGGTGTTGATTCAACGCCAGCGATTCAAAGAAAGGCCGCACATCCAGCTCAACTATCTCCTGCGCTGTCAGACCCTGATACAGGCTGAAAACCACCGCAATCAGCCCCTTCACGATAGCGGCATCGCTGTCGCCGTGCAGAACGATAACGCCCTGCTCATCAGGCTGCGCCACAATCCAAACCTGGCTCTGGCACCCCGAAATCAAGTTATCCGGATTACGCCATTCATCGGGCAACGGATCAAGACGCTCCCCTAGCTCGATGATATAAAGATATTTCTCTTCCCAGTCATTACAACGCGCAAAGTTGCGCGCCAGTTTCTGCGGTTCTGGCAGACTCGCCATGGTTTCCTCCCCGAACAGTATGCGCGTGGCGCTTAACTGCCCAGCAATCGATGGATACGTTGCAATCCGGCAACCAGCCGGTCAATTTCTTCGCGTGTAGTATAAACGGCCAGCGAGGCGCGGCACATACTGGGAACACCATAGTGTTCCATCAGCGGCATCGCGCAATGGTGGCCGGTGCGAATCGCAATACCGTACCGATCGAGGAAACTTCCGACATCATAGGCGTGGTGCTGCCCAAGATTAAACGCAATAACGCCGTGACGCTCAGCAGGGCCGTACAACGTCAGATCCGGCACCTGCGTTAGCGCTTCCAGCGCATACTGCATCAGTGAAGATTCATAACGTTGAATTTCTTCCCGTCCCAGCGCCGTCACATAGTCCAACGCGGCACCTAAGCCCATGATACCGCCCGTATTCGGCGAACCGGCTTCAAAGCGCCACGGTGAATCGGCATAGGTGGTGCCTGTACGCAGGCTAACCTGACGAATCATCGCCCCGCCGCCTTCCCACGGCGGCATAGCCTGAAGCAGGTCACGTTTGCCGTACAGCACGCCAATACCCGAAGGGCCGTAGATCTTATGTCCTGAAAAGACAAAGAAATCGCAGTCCAGATCCTGCACATCGACAGGCTGATGCATAATCGACTGCGCGCCATCAACCAGCACAACCGCGCCAACCTCTTTTGCCTGCGCAATCATGTCCTTAACCGGATTCAACGCGCCGAGTACGTTAGAGATGTGCGTCACCGCCAGCAGGCGAGTACGTTCATCCAGCAATCCGGGAAGCTGCGCGACATCCAGCGAACCATCTTCGGCCAGCGGCAATACACGAACCTCAACGCCACGCGCTTCCGCCAGCATCTGCCAGGGAACAATATTCGCGTGGTGTTCCATCTCGGTGATGATCAGATTGTCGCCCGGCTGGATAAAGGTGCGGCCATAGCTGTTAGCCACCAGATTGATGGCCTCCGTCGTCCCGCGAACAAAGACAATCTCGTCTACCGAAGCGGCATTGATAAAGGCTGCCACCTTTTCGCGCACGGCTTCCATCGCACTGGTCGCCTGCGCGCTCAGCGTGTGAATGCCGCGATGAACCGCGGCATATTCATGGCTATAGAATTCGGCTTCGCGATCGATAACCGACTGCGGTTTTTGCGCACTCGCGGCGCTATCAAGATAGGCTAACGGCTGGCCGTTAACCTCACTTGCCAGCAACGGGAAATCGGCGCGAACCCGTTCGATAGGATAACTCATCATACCGCCTTGCCGGCATTCGCCAGCGCGTTGGGCAAACGCTGCGCGATACGTTGCAGAACCACATCTCGCAGAGATTCGTTTTCAATCGCTTCTGTGACTTCCGCCGCAAAGGCGAAGATGATCATCTGCTGCGCATCTTGCTCCGTAATACCGCGCGAACGCAGATAGAACAGCTGCTCTTCGTCCATACGGCCAATGGTGGCACCGTGGCTGCATTTCACGTCATCCGCGTAGATTTCCAACTGCGGCTTGGTATCTACCTCAGCCAGTCTGCCCAGCAGCAGGTTATTGTTGGTCATCTGTCCGTCAGTTTTCAGCGCGTGAGGCGCAACTTTGATCATGCCGTTAAACACCGCTCTGGCGCGATCGTTGACGATGACTTTATGCAGCTGACGACTTTCGCCATAACCCTGATTGTGCTCCAGATACGTGCGCGTATCGCACACTTCGCTGCCGACCGGCAGAATCAGGCTGTTCATGGACAGATTGGTGCCTTCGCCGTTCAACTGAGCGCTGGTGTTGTGACGCGTCAGCCCCGCCCCCAGCAGGAAGCTGTGGCTGCGAACCCGTGCATCACGCGCCAGCACTAAATCGTTGTGCGCAAAGTGGTAGCTCGCCGCCGCCTCAAACGCCAGCTTATAGTGGCTAACCTGGCTATTTTCCGCCGCATTCACCGTCAGGCGTGCGCCAGTAAAGTGGGCATGCTCATCCAGACTGACGTAGTGCTCAATAATTTCCGCACTCGCGCCGCGTTCAACGTTCAGATGATGACGGTGGTGAACCGTGTTTAATGCCGTCGCCTGGCTGCTGCTGATGTGCAACAGGTAAAGCGGTTTCTCCGCCTGCTGTCCGGCAGCCAGACGAATCAGCGTGCTCGTACTAGCCAGACTTTCGGTCAGATGCAGGAACACCTCGGACTGGATGGCCGCAGGCAGTACGCCCTGCGCTCGCGACGCCTGCACATCAACCTGATAAGGGCCCCATGCACTGTCGCTGAGTTCAGCATTGAATACCCCATCGACAAACACCAGACGCCAGCTATCCACCGCTAAGGCCAGAGCCTCCACCGCTGCACGATCGATCGACTGGGCCTGCGGCGCGACAAATTCGTTGCTCAGCAAACTATCCAGCGGCGTGTATTTCCAGTGTTCGTGCTTACGGTGCGGTAAGCCAAGACGTACTACGTCCTGCCAATGCTGGTTCGCCTCTTCAGAACGGCGTGACGCATCGCGCTCAAACAGGCCATGCCACTGCTGCAACGCCTTCTCTTGTTTCTGTGCGATGCTGGTTTTACCCGCCGCGTTCTCGCTCGTCACATTATTGCCCGTCGGTAAGCCAGCCATAGCCTTGCTCCTCCAACTGTTTCACCAGCGAGAAATCACCGGATTTCACAATACGTCCCTGATACAGAACGTGGACGTGATCCGGTTTGATGTAATCAAGAATACGCTGGTAGTGCGTTACGATGATGAACGAACGTTTGCCGTCACGCAGGGAGTTCACGCCGTTAGAGACGATTTTCAGAGCATCGATGTCCAACCCGGAGTCGGTTTCATCCAGAATGCACAGATCCGGCTCCAACGCCGCCATTTGCAGAATGTCGTTACGCTTCTTCTCACCGCCGGAGAAGCCCACGTTGACCGAACGGGTCAACAGATCTTCCGGCATATTCAACAGCTTGATCTTTTCTTCGATAAAGTCGGCGAAGTCAAAGCGATCCAGCGCTTCCTGCTCGCGGTATTTACGCACCGCGTTAACGGAGGTTTGCAGGAAGAACTGGTTGCTGACGCCAGGGATCTCGACAGGATACTGGAACGCCATGAAGACGCCTTCGCCCGCGCGATCTTCTGGGGACAGTTCCAGCAGATCTTTCCCTTTGAAGCTCACCGAACCGTCGGTCACTTCGTATTCTTCACGTCCAGCCAGCGTCGCGGAGAGCGTACTTTTACCTGAGCCATTCGGGCCCATAATCGCGTGAACTTCACCTGGCTTAATGGTGAGATTAAGCCCTTTGATGATCTCTTTGCCTTCTACGCTGACTTTTAAATTTTCGATGCTTAACATGCTTATTCCTTCCAACGCCCAATGCGACGAGCGCTTAATGAATTCCGGGACCGATGATTCTCATTATTCGTCTGTGAAAATCCCGGTAACCGCCGAATTAACCCACGCTGTGTTCCAGGCTAATCGCCAGTAACTTTTGTGCTTCTACCGCAAATTCCAGCGGCAATTCAGAGAAGACGTCCTTACAGAATCCGTTCACGATCATCGAGATGGCGTCATCTTCGCTGATACCGCGTTGCAGACAGTAGAACAGCTGGTCTTCACCAATTTTCGAGGTCGTCGCTTCGTGTTCCAACTGCGCAGTATTATTGCGCACTTCCACGTAGGGGAAGGTATGCGCGCCACACTCGCTGCCGATCAGCATGGAGTCACACTGGGTGAAGTTACGGGCGTTGGCCGCACTCGGCATAATCTTCACCAGACCACGGTAAGTGTTCTCACTGCGTCCGGCGGAAATCCCTTTGGAGATGATGGTCGAACGAGTATTTTTACCGATGTGAATCATCTTGGTGCCGGTGTCAGCCTGCTGACGACCATTGGTCAGGGCAACAGAGAAGAATTCGCCAACGGAGTAGTCGCCACGCAGAATGACGCTCGGGTATTTCCAGGTGATCGCTGAACCGGTTTCCGACTGCGTCCATGACATTTTTGAATGCTCGCCTGCACACAACGCGCGCTTGGTCACGAAGTTCAGAATCCCGCCTTCTGCGTCATCTTTACCGGAGAACCAGTTCTGCACCGTGGAGTATTTCACTTCGGCATTCTTGTTGATGATGACTTCCACCACTGCGGCGTGCAGCTGGTAGGTATCACGAACGGGCGCAGAGCAACCTTCGATATAGCTGACATAGCTGTCATCATCGGCGATCAGGATCGTACGCTCGAACTGGCCGGTTTTAGCCGCGTTGATGCGGAAATACGTCGACAGTTCCATCGGGCAGCGCACACCTTTCGGGATGTACACAAACGTGCCGTCAGAAGCGACCGCCGAGTTCAGCGCCGCAAAGAAGTTATCGTTAGCCGGTACGACCGTACCGAGATACTGACGCACCAGATCGGGATGTTCCTGAATCGCCTCGCTGAATGAACAGAAGATAATGCCTTTTTCAGCCAGCTCATGCCGATACGTGGTCGCAACAGAGACGGAGTCGAAAATCGCATCAACCGCCACTTTCTTGCCTTCACGGACAGGAACACCCAGCTGATTAAACGCGTTCTCTACTTCGCTGGTCAGGTAATTATTCACGTCCGTAATCCCGGATTGCTGCTTGGCGCCGGGCTCAGAGCCGCAGCTGTCGTCGCAGTTACCGCAGGAAGGCGCGGAATAATAGCTATAGTCCTGATAGTCGAGTTTCTCGTAATGGGCTTTCAGCCAATGCGGCTCTTCCATCTCCAGCCACGCTTTGTAGGCGTTGAGACGGAATTCCAGCATCCACTCAGGTTCATTACGCTTCGCCGAAATCGCCCGTACGACATCTTCATTGATGCCGTGCGCCAGCTCATCGGTTTCCAATTGCGTAAAGAAACCTTCTTTATAGCGTCCATCACCCATCCAGATCTGGACATCATCAGGTACATCTACCGTGCTACGTGCCATAATTTTTCATCACTTAAATGCCAAAGCTTTCGCCACATCCACAAGCATGCTGCGCTCTGGGATTATTAAACTTGAATATCTGATTCAGTCCTTCACGGACGAAATCAAGTTCTGTGCCGTCAATGAAAGGCATCGCTTTCAATGGGACATACAGTTTTGCGCCGTCACGTTCGAATACCAGATCGTCAGTTTCGAACTCCTGTACCAGATCCAGCACATAGCCAAATCCCGCACAGCCTGATTGTTTAACGCTGAGCCGCAGTCCTTGCACGGCCTCATCCTGCTTCACCAGATTCTTAATCTGCTTCACGGCGCTCTCTGTCAGCGTCAATCCTTGCCAGACATTTTCATCCAGTGAAAACGTCCCTACATTTTCCGCTTGCATATGGAATACCTCATTACGTGTGGTACCAGTTTTAGGCTGGTTTCCCCTAATGTTAGTGATAATGAAACTAGCTTCAACCTCTTGTTTCGCAGGGCTATTCGTAACATTTCAGTTTTTAGCAAGCCAATAGCACCATTTTACACGTCTCGGGCGCGCCAAACAACGTAGTAAGAAACCAGATAACCAATTGATAACAAATGAATTAATAGCATCACCCCTGTCCCTTGCGGTCAGGTAAAAATTATCATCTCGTTATCATTATTATAACATTTATCGGTGATACCTATTTATAAAACAGGGAAGGTATATGAAAATTTATGTGACTTCCGATCGTACTTTTTGGCGTTAAAGCACATTTTGCCCATTGATCACCGCCTTTTTTATAAATATGATAATGATTATCATTTCATATTCAGGATCGTTCACCATGCTTTCCGTGACTGCCTGGCTGCACCACCAGATTGACGAATATAAATTCCAGATTCGCGATGCCACCGTTGATTTTTACATGGCGGAAGCGCGCCTGAATCGCCCTGGAAGCAATATTGACCATTTACGCCGCTATCATAACGCCTGCATGGATATGGTTGAACTCTGTCTGAGAAATGGCGATGACGACAGCTATCTGCATGCGCTGGTCAAGCTGCACAATCGGTTGATTAAAGAGATTAATAATGAAGGGCGTTGCCACCTGTTTCGCGTGCAAAGCTACTACTTTGCCCGTAACACGCTGAAGTCGATTTGCCATCAGCTAAGCATGCAAGGCTCATGGGATAAAGCCACCGCGTTTCAGACCGACTTCGTTAAGCGCGTGCCTTTCCTGCCTTGAAAAACAATATTTTTCTAGAGGCCATGTTTTCCTAGAGACAATATTTTCCTAGAGGCAATGTCTTCCAAAAACAACGGAACCAGACCGACCGGCAATCTGGTTCCGTGCGACATATTTACGGCGTAATGACCGACGTCGTCAGACGTGAAATGCAGCACAGGCGATTCTGATTATCAAAAATCTCAATCTGCCACACCTGGCTACGGCGGCCAACGTGAAGCGCACGACACACGCCACGCACTTCACCTTCACGCACGGCTCGCAGATGATTGGCATTGATTTCAAGACCCACCACCTGCTGCTCGTCCTCAGAGCACAGATAGCCCGCGACGGAACCCAACGATTCCGCCAGCACGACGGACGCGCCGCCGTGCAATAAGCCGAACGGCTGGCGCGTGCGAGAATCCACTGGCATCACGGCTTCCAGAAAATCCTCCGCGATATGGGTATAGCGGATACCGACATGACCCACCATGCACGTTTGGTTCGGTTCGTTAAGTTGCTCAAGCGTAACCTGTCGTTTCCATAGCATCAGATAATCTCCAGCAGGGCCTGTAGCGGATGGCGTAGTGCACTGCCTTCCATACGTTTCACCTGACTGCGGCATGAATAGCCGGTGGTCAGGCAGCGTTTCTGCGGTAACTTCTGTAACACCTGTTGCCAGGATAGCGCATAAATACCCTGCGAGTTGGCGAGGTTCTTGGTTTCATGACCGTAGGTTCCCGCCATACCGCAGCACCCGACGCTGACATTCTCCAGTTTGGCACCAAAGCGCGAGAAGATATCAGCCCATTGTTTCGTGCTGATCGGCAGCGCCGTGGTTTCCGTACAGTGACCCAACAAATACCAGGATTCGCCAGTGGCAGGCTGCGGCGTACTGTCGGCCAGTGCCGTCACCAGCCATTCATGCACCAGTTGCACCTGGAAATCACCGCGTTTCTCACCCAGGATTTCACGGTATTCATCGCGATAGCACAGTACCAACGCCGGATCGACGCCCACCATCGGCATCCCCAGTTTCGCGACGCGGTTCAGGAAATCTGCCGTCTTCGACGCCGTTTTGGCAAAACGCTGCAAGAAGCCTTTAATGTGCTGCGCCTTCCCGTTCGGTGAGAACGGTAAGAGCACCGGTTTCAGCTTCAGTTTTTCGATCAGATGGACGAAATCTGCCACCACCTGCGCATCGTAATAGCTGGTAAACGGATCCTGCACGATGAGCACGTACTGCTGGCGCGCCGCTTCCGGCAACTGTTCCAACTGTTCCAGCGTGGTGTTGACGCCACTATGTCCGGCAAACTGCTGGCGCAGCGACGGTGATGACAGCAGCGGTAAATCAACCATACCGATCTGGCTGCGGCTCAGGTTATTCAGCAGCGGCATTTTCAGGAAGAAGTTAAACGTCTTCGGGCTGCGCGCCATCAGCGGCGCATAGCTTTCGACACCGGCGACCAGATAGTCACGCACCGGACGCAGATAGCGCGTGTGATAAAGCTGCAGGAAGCGGGAGCGGAAACCGGGCACGTCGATTTTGATCGGGCACTGCGTTGAACAGGCTTTACACGCCAGACAGCCAGACATCGCGTCTTTGACTTCGTGGGAGAAATCGTAATCCCCCTGCTTCGCCTGCCAGGTATTGCGGGTTTTCTGGATAAACGCACGCAGGCTCAGCTTCTGCTGCGGCAATGCCTTCTCCAGCGCTACCGGATCGATGCCTTGCTCCGCCAGCAGGCGTAACCATTCACGCACCAGCGTCGCACGGCCTTTCGGCGAATGAATACGGTTGCCGCTGATTTTCATCGACGGGCACATTGGGCTACGGGCATCAAAGTTAAAGCACAGCCCGTTACCGTTACATTCCATCGCGCCACGGAACGCCGTACGCACCGTCAGCGGGATCGTGCGGTCGAACGTGCCGCGCTTGACCGCATCGACTTTCATCATCGGTGCATCCACGTCCAGCGGCGCACAAATCTTCCCGGGATTAAGTCGATTATCCGGATCGAACGCCGCTTTGATACGGCGCAGTTCGGCATACAGCTCCGGCCCAAAAAATTCAGGGCTGTACTCGGCGCGGAAGCCTTTGCCGTGTTCCCCCCACAGCAGGCCGCCATATTTGGCCGTCAGCGCGACAATCTGGTCGGAAAGCTGTTTCATCAGCATTTCCTGTTGTGGGTCGCACATATCCAGCGCTGGGCGGACGTGCAGTACCCCAGCGTCCACGTGACCGAACATACCGTACGTCAGGTTATGACTGTCCAGCAGCGCGCGGAATTCTTCGATGTAATCGGCCAGATGCTGTGGCGGCACACAGGTATCTTCCGCGAACGGAATCGGCTTCGCCTGCCCTTTGCTGTTGCCCAGCAGGCCTACGGCTTTTTTCCGCATGGCATAAATACGTTCGATGCCGGCCAGATCGTTACAGGTTTGATAGCCAATCACCCCGCCCTCTCCGCTCGCCAGCAGCGTATCCAGCCCCTGACAGAGCGCGTCAACCTGCCCGTTAATCAGCATTTCATCATCACCTGCGAACTCAACGATATTCAGGCCCAGCATTTCCTGATTAGGCACATCAGTAATCAGTTCGCTAACGGAATGCCAGACAATATCCTCGCGGGCAAGGTTTAATACCTTGGAGTCCACGGTTTCAACCGACAGCGCCTTGGCTTCTACCATGAACGGCGCATTGCGCAGCGCTGAGTTAAAGGAGTCATACTTGATATTCACCAGACGGCGAACCTTTGGCAACGGCGTGATATCGAGCTTCGCTTCGGTGATAAACGCCAGCGTGCCTTCAGCGCCGGTCAGAATTCGCGTCAGGTCGAAGGTCTGGAGATCGTCGCTGAACACATGACGCAGGTCGTAACCCGTCAGAAAACGATTCAGCTTGGGGAATTTGTCGATGATTAACGCGCGCTGTTCGCGACAGCGGTGCAGCACCGTATGGTAAATGCGACCGATAGAGGAATCTTCTAACGCCAGCTTCTCTGCCAGCGCGACCGGCATCGCATGTGTATCCAGCATCTCGCCGCCCAGCAATATCGCACGCAGCCCCAGCACATGGTCTGAGGTTTTGCCGTACACCAGCGAGCCTTGTCCCGATGCATCGGTGTTGATCATGCCGCCCAGCGTCGCCCGGTTACTGGTCGACAGCTCGGGTGCAAAGAAATAGCCATAAGGCTTCAGGTATTGGTTAAGCTGATCTTTAATGACGCCAGCCTCGACGCGCACCCACCCCTGTTCAGGATTAATTTCCAGAATGCGGTTCATATAACGCGACATATCGACCACGATGCCGCGATTCAGCGCCTGCCCGTTCGTTCCCGTACCGCCGCCGCGCGGGGTAAAGGTCAGCCCTGAAAAACGTGCTTCACCCGCCAGCCGGGATAAAATAGCGACATCAGCGGTTGAGCGAGGGAAAACCACTGCATCCGGCAAAAGTTGATAGATGCTGTTATCCGTTGCCATCGTCAGACGATCGGCATAGTTGGTCGCCGTATCGCCTGTGAATCCATTTTTCTTCAATGCTTCCAGAAAATTAAGCACCGGCTGAACCAGCCCGGGAGATTGCGTGATCTGTGGGATCATTATTTTTTGACCCTGTCCGTACATGATGTGTTTGCCAATATGTCGTGATATGCCTGTGAAGAGCCCGATATAGCCGCCCTTTCATCGGGGACATCACGTTTTATCACATTTCGCAATCGTGTGCGCTCCCGGATCGGCAAAAACATACAGCGTGTTGGTGAACTGCTGTTTCACCAACAAAATGTTCAACAGGCTGTCAAAACACCCGGAAATATCTCATGATGACAGGTGACCATAGGCTGTCACCCAAGCTACCTCGCCTTCAGCCCTTTCTTTTGCTATTGAGGAATGATTCATTGAGCAAATATTCCCAGCCACCACGACTTGATCTGGCCAGAATCCTGTTCAGTCTGGTGTTTATTACCATCATGATAATTGCCTGTTTTTGGGTGGTTCAGCCTTTTATTCTGGGGTTCGCCTGGGCGTGTATGGTGGTGATTGCCACCTGGCCAGTGCTGATTAAGTTTCAGGCGCTATTGTGGGGGCGACGTTCTCTGGCCGTGATCGTCATGACGCTACTGCTTATTCTGCTATTTATTGTCCCAATTGCCGTTCTTGTTAGTAGCGTAGTGGATAACAGCTCGGCGTTAATGAGTTGGGGAGCCCGGCAGGAAAACTTTTCACCACCGACACTGGAGTGGCTGACGTCTATTCCTTTCGTCGGTGAAAAATTGTTCAACAGTTGGCAGACGTTGCTGCAAAGCGGCGGTAGCGGCCTGTTCGCCAAAGTGCAACCCTATTTTGGTAAAACGGCGACCTGGTTAGTGGCACAAGCGGCCAATATCGGGCGCTTTCTGATGCATTGTTCCCTGATGCTGCTCTTCAGTGCCCTGCTGTATTACAAAGGAGAAGCCGTGGCGAAAGCCGTGCGACATTTCGCTATCCGGCTGGGGCAAGAGCGCGGCGATGCCGCTGTCATTCTGGCAGCCCAGTCGATTCGAGCTGTCGCACTAGGCGTGGTGGTTACCGCTATCGTGCAGTCGGTGTTGGGCGGAATTGGGCTGGGGCTGTCCGGTATTCCCCATACAACACTACTGACTGTGCTGATGTTTCTGTCTTGTCTGGCGCAATTGGGGCCACTTCCGGTACTGATTCCTGCCATTATCTGGCTATATTGGACGGGTGATGCCACCTGGGGCACAGTTTTGCTGGTCTGGAGCTGCGTCGTTGGCACTATCGATAACGTGATCCGCCCAGTATTGATCAGGATGGGAGCCGATCTTCCTATGCTGCTGATTCTTTCCGGCGTAATTGGCGGATTACTGGCCTTTGGTATGATTGGCCTGTTCATTGGCCCGGTCGTCCTTGCCGTTTCTTATCGTCTGCTGTTTGCCTGGATGCGTGAAATCCCCGAACCGCAGAGCATCCTCTCCGTTAATACGTCTAGCAAACCCAATAAAGAATAAGGGCAGTAGCACTGTTTCGTCTTTCCGTGGGCGGTGCGCCGCCCACGCATTGCCCACTCTCAGCATTATTCCTCGATGTGGACGTATTCCCACATTTTTTCAATAGGTAAAAATAGCTAATGATTAACCCTCTATTCCTAGGGATTAGTCCTAAAAATTTTGATATCATTTCTCTAATGCATCAATATTATTGACAATATAAAAACTCTGAGAGACCAACTCTTAAAAGATAATTAACTATTAGGATGATTCTTAATGACTGAATAGAGCATAATCCATAGGATAAATACCGGAGCTAGTATTAACCTACTGTTTGTCAATGAGGTTTCCTCCTCGTCAGAGTTAGTAACGAATTGCTGTGTGTAGTCTTTGCCCATCCCCTGAGATGGGCCTTTTTTTTCCTTTCATTTCTCTTCCATTCAATTACGCTTCTTCCCTTTTTTGTTACTCTCCTGTCTGCCTACTCTCAGTTCAGTTTTTCAGGAGTTTTTCATGACGCCTCTCGCCGCGAAGAGATTACTACTCTGTGGCTTATTCAGCCTTCTGACCGCCTGCGATAATCCAGCGCCGACGACACAGCGCCCCTTGTTGACCATTGAAGGTAAAACGATGGGGACGTTTTACAGCGTAAAAATTAGCGGCGACGTCACCGAAGACAAAACGCAGTTGCAACGAGAAATCGATGCTCTGCTGGAGCAGGCCAATAATGACATTTCCACCTACCGTGACGATTCAGTGCTGTCGCGTTTTAATCAGTATCGAGGAACAGAGCCACAGCCTATCAGCAACGGCATGGCGGATATCATCCTGGCCGCACTGCGTATCGGTAAAGCCACGCACGGTGCGATGGATATCACCGTTGGCCCGTTGGTTAACCTCTGGGGGTTCGGTCCGCAGAAGCAGCCGACGCGTATTCCCAGCCAGCAGCAGATCGATTTAGCACGCCAAAACGTTGGGTTGCGTCACCTGAAACTGATCGGCGACGAAAAAGGAGAATGGATTCAGAAAGATCTCCCTGATTTGTATGTCGATCTCTCCACGCTGGGTGAAGGGTATGGCGCAGACGTTCTCGCGCAGTTAATGACGCGCAAAGGGATCACCAATTATCTGGTTTCCGTCGGCGGCGCGATTTCCAGCCGTGGCGTGAACGCCGAAGGGACGCCGTGGCGTGTAGCGATTCAGAAGCCAACCGATCAGGAAAACGCGGCACAGGCAGCGGTGAATTTGCAGGGTTATGCGATCAGCACCTCCGGCAGCTACCGAAATTATTTTGAGCAGGACAACAAGCGCTATTCTCACGTTATCGATCCCGAGACGGGCAGACCGATTACTCATCAGCTGGTTTCCGCAACCGTGATTGCACCGACCGCGCTGGAAGCGGATGGCTGGGATACCGGTTTGATGGTATTGGGCACGGAGAAAGCGCTAAAGCTGGCGGAACAGCAGGGGCTGGCGGTTTATCTGATTACCAAAACGGATAAGGGCTTTAGCGCGGTAATGACGCCGCAGTTTAAATCCTTCCTGATTACAGCACCGTAATTTTCAGCACGGCTTGCGATCGGTGGCGGCCAAGCGGTGGTAATGGATAGATCGTAAAGACGCTGTGAATACGTCCCTGGAAATTGAGGGTTACCCCACAAATCCGGGAAATAAATTTCTGTAACCACAGTGAAAATTTCGTGCGCACTAACTTCAGTCAATTTTTGCAACTGTCGCAGCACGCGCCCGACATGGGGTGGTTCAATCGCCACCGCCCCATGACCCCAGGCTTTTCGCGAAATCGTGTCGCTACGCGATACCTTCGGCGTTCGTGACCGCAACTCGGGCCGCCATTGACGCGCTCCCTGCGCGGCACTGGCTTTCGCGGCGTCCTTGCCGCTCACCCGGCAGTCACTCCCACCTCAGCACGATTATTACGCGACTAAAAACTTTAAAAACAATACATTGATATCTAAAAATTCATCGCAGCACTACTTATGCTCAGCCAGATTCAGCCAGGTTTGCACCACGGTGTCTGGGTTGAGCGACAGGCTATCGATGCCCTGTTCCATCAGCCAGAGGGCGAAATCTTCGTGATCTGACGGCCCCTGACCGCAAATACCAACGTATTTACCCTGTTTCTTGGCAGCTTTAATCGCCATCGACAGCAGCGCCTTCACCGCATCATTACGTTCATCAAACAGCGACGATACCACGCCGGAATCACGATCCAGACCCAGCGCCAGCTGCGTCATGTCGTTTGAACCGATAGAGAAACCATCGAAGTGTTGCAGGAATTCATCGGCCAACAGCGCGTTGGACGGAATTTCGCACATCATGATGATTTTCAGGCCGTCTTCGCCACGACGCAAGCCTTGACTCGCCAGCTCGGCAATCACCGCTTCTGCTTGCGCCACGGTACGAACAAACGGGATCATGATTTCCACGTTCTTCAGACCCATCACGTTACGCACGCGCTTAACCGCTTCACACTCCAGCGCAAAGCAGGCCTTGAAGTCCGGCGACACGTAACGACCCGCACCGCGGAAGCCCAGCATCGGGTTCTCTTCTTCCGGCTCATAGCGCTCGCCGCCGACCAGATTGGCGTACTCGTTGGATTTAAAATCGGACAGGCGGACGATGACGCGCTTCGGCGCAAATGCCGCTGCCAGCGTCGCGATCCCTTCCACCAGACGACCGACATAGAATTCAACCGGATCGTCGTAGCCCTGCATCAGCGTTTTGATCTCACGTTGCAGTTCCGGGGTTTGCTGGTCGAACTCCAGCAACGCACGCGGGTGCACGCCAATCATGCGGTTGATGATAAATTCCAGACGCGCCAGGCCGACGCCATCGTTTGGCAGGCAGGCAAAATCAAACGCGCGGTCAGGGTTACCCACGTTCATCATGATTTTCAGCGGCAGCGTAGGCATTTCATCAATCTGTGAGCTCTTCACGGAGAAGTCCAGCAGATCCTGATACACATAGCCCGTGTCGCCTTCCGCACAGGAAACGGTCACTTTCTGCCCCTTGCGCAAACGCTCGGTCGCATCGCCGCAGCCCACAACGGCCGGAATGCCCAGCTCACGTGCGATAATCGCCGCGTGACAGGTACGTCCACCGCGATTGGTGACAATCGCCGCCGCTTTCTTCATGATCGGTTCCCAGTCCGGGTCGGTCATGTCGGTCACCAGCACATCACCTGCGTTGATCAAGTGCATCTCGCTGATGTCCTGAATCACTTTCACTTCGCCCGCACCGATGCGGTGGCCGATCGCACGGCCTTCCACCAGCACCGTTCCGCTGGCAGGCAGGTGATAACGCTCCATGACCTGGCCGTTGGAACGAACCGTCTCCGGGCGTGCCTGCACGATATAGAGTTTGCCGGTGTGGCCATCTTTCGCCCACTCGATGTCCATCGGACGGCCGTAGTGTTTTTCAATCAGCAGTGCCTGACGCGCCAGCGCCTGCACTTCGTCATCCGTCAGGCTGAAACGCGTCGTTTGTTCTGCCGGCACATCTTCAATCCGCACCTGCTTGCCATGTTCCTGACTCGCGGCATACACCATGCGGATTTTCTTCGATCCCATGTTACGGCGCACAATCGCAGGTTTGTTGTTCTGCAAGGTCGGCTTGTGAACATAGAATTCGTCCGGGTTCACCGCACCCTGCACCACCATTTCACCCAAACCGTAAGCCGACGTGATGAACACCACCTGATCAAAACCGGATTCGGTATCAATGGTAAACATGACGCCCGCAGAAGCCAGATCGGAGCGCACCATACGTTGTACGCCCGCTGACAGCGCCACGCCGCGGTGGTCATAGCCCTGATGCACGCGGTAGGAGATCGCGCGGTCGTTAAACAGCGACGCAAACACGTGCTTCACCGCGACCATGACGGCATCAATGCCCTGCACATTCAGGAAAGTTTCCTGTTGCCCAGCAAAGGACGCATCCGGCATATCTTCCGCCGTGGCAGAAGAACGCACGGCAAACGAGGCATCTTTCTCGCCATCGGCCAGTTGCTGATAGGCGTCGCTGATGGCCTTCTCCAGCTCCGGCTGGAATGGCGTATCAATAATCCACTGGCGGATCTGCGTACCGGCGCTGGCCAGTTGATTCAGATCGTCAATGTCGGTGCGATCGAGCAGCTCATAAATGCGCTGGTTAATCCCGCTTTGATTAAGAAAATCATTAAACGCCTGCGCCGTTGTCGCAAAGCCGTTGGGAACGGCTACGCCCAATCCTGAAAGGTTGGTGATCATTTCACCCAGAGAGGCGTTTTTGCCTCCCACCCTTTCAACGTCGTGCATACCGAGCTGGTTATACCAAAGGACATTACGCAAATCAGGGCCGTTATTGGACATCGAAAATAATCCTTTCTGCATACAATTAGGGTATGAAAGAGTTCGGTTGAGAATCGCCTCAACGCAATCAGGTTAGCATAGCGTTTTGATGAACATGGACAGGTGAATCGATCAACCTATGAAAAAAAACTGATTTCACGGCGAATGATTGCTTAACACGGTAAAAATCCAATATCGTAGAAGATTAGCATTCTTTATCATAAAGATAATGAAATGGTGTTTTAATAAAAGTATTCGTAAAACACAATTTTTGACGAGGTTAACGTGTTCGAGCTGTCGGAAATATCACAAGGGGGTTATGTGGAAAGAAGCGTGTTTTATGTCTCGGACGGTACGGCCATTACGGCAGAGGTACTGGGTCATGCGGTGCTGTCCCAGTTCCCCGTGAACACGGTTAGCTATACCTTACCTTTCGTTGAAAGTGAAGCGCGCGCCAAAGCCGTGTGTCAACAAATCAATACGTTATATCAGCAAACCGGTGTGCGCCCGCTGGTGTTTTATTCCATCGTCACCCCGACCGTGCGTAACATTATTACCAGCAGCGAAGGGTTTTGCCAGGACATCGTACAAGCGCTGGTTGCGCCCTTGCAGGAAGAACTGAACACGCCGCCCACGCCAGTGGCTAACCGCACTCATGGCTTGACCGCCAATAATCTGAGCAAATACGACGCCCGTATCGCGGCTATCGATTATACGCTGGCGCACGATGATGGCATCTCGCTGCGCAACCTCGATCAGGCGCAGGTCATTCTGCTGGGTGTGTCACGCTGTGGCAAGACGCCGACCAGTCTTTATCTGGCAATGCAGTTCGGCATTCGCGCTGCTAACTATCCTTTTATTGCTGATGATATGGACAACCTGCGCCTGCCCGATGCGTTGAAGCCCTTCCAGCACAAGCTATTCGGGCTCACCATTGATGCCGAACGACTGGCGGCCATTCGGGAAGAGCGCCGGGGCAATAGTCGCTATGCTTCGCTGCGCCAGTGCCGCATGGAGCTCAACGAAGTTGAGGCGCTATTTCGCAAACACCAGATTAAATATCTCAATACTACCAATTATTCCGTTGAGGAAATTTCCGCCAAAATCATCGACATTCTCGGCATGAGTCGAAGAATGTACTAGTACATGATAGATTTTTTATTCTGATGCGGTTGTAATGTGCGCCATTTCGTTTATTGTGTGCTCCATCACTTCCCGGCATTTCGCCGCTGCGAAGCAACCTTTTAGTCGGAAACATAGCCTGAAAACCGTGTCTGAAAACATTGTCGTGGTTCGAAAATATTGCCGTGATTCGAAAACAGTGTCGTGGTCTGAAAGACCCATCATGTCCACGCTTTTTCAGTAAAGACCGGTTTTCGGCTTGACCGCATTCAGAGACAAAACATGCTACAAACAGATGAAATGCGGAGCGCGCGCATCGAGAGTCTGGTTACGCCCCAAACGTTACTCGCCAGACTCCCGATTACCCCAGCCGTTGCCGAAAATGTCACCTCGTCACGTAAGAAAATTGAAGCCATTCTAACCGGTCAGGATCCTCGCCTGCTCGTCGTGATTGGCCCCTGCTCGATCCATGACACCGATAGCGCATTAGATTATGCACGCCGTCTGGCTGCGCTACGCACGCAGTATCAGGACCGGCTGGAAATCGTCATGCGCACCTATTTTGAAAAACCGCGCACGGTCGTAGGCTGGAAAGGACTCATTTCCGATCCGGCACTCAATGGAACCTTCCAGGTAAACGAAGGGCTGGAGATTGCGCGCCGCCTGCTGCTGGATGTCAACCAGCTTGGATTGCCGACCGCGACGGAATTCCTCGATATGGTCACCGGCCAATATATTGCCGACCTGATTAGCTGGGGCGCGATTGGTGCAAGAACCACCGAAAGCCAGATTCACCGGGAAATGGCCTCGGCGCTATCCTGCCCCGTCGGCTTCAAGAACGGTACAGACGGCAACACGCGTATCGCCGTCGATGCCATTCGCGCCGCCCGTGCCCAGCATATGTTCCTTTCGCCGGATAAGCAGGGCTTCATGTCGGTCTACAAAACACAGGGCAACCCGTTTGGCCACATTATTATGCGCGGCGGGAAAACGCCGAACTACCATGCAGAAGATATCGCCGCCGCCTGCGCTCACCTGCGTGAATTCTCGCTGCCCGAGCATCTGGTGATCGATTTTAGTCATGCTAACTGCCAGAAACAGCATCGTCGCCAGCTCGACGTGGCCGATGACATCTGCCAGCAAATTCGCGCCGGTTCACGCGCTATCGCGGGCATCATGGCGGAAAGTTTCTTAATTGAAGGCAACCAGCCAGCGCTCAATCCTCTGGCATTGACGTACGGGCAATCCATTACCGATCCTTGTTTGAGCTGGCAGGACACTGAAACGCTGCTGGCACGTCTGGCGGACGCCGTCGACAGCCGTTTCTAATCCGATACACGCTGGCACACTCACCTTCTCCGGTCGTGTGCCAGCCGTTTCCTCTTTCCTGACGCCTCTTCCACGCTCTCGCAGCACATAAATTCATCTACGATTCTTCTTATTCCACTTATTAAGAAAACTTCACTTGAGGTTGCGTTTTTGTTACATGAAAATGATTCTCATTCATTGCTATAATCAATACGACAACGATTAAGGGAACGAACGAGATGCAGACGTCTATTTACCAACAATACCTCCAGGCTAAAGTTGAACATCCGCGTAAATACGCTCGCGATCTGGCTGCGCTACTCGGCATCAGCGAAGCGGAACTAACTCACGCCCGTGTCGGACACGATGCGCTGCGCCTGCAGGGGGATGCTAAAGTCTGGTTAAGTGCGCTGGAGCAAGTTGGTAATACCAAGTCGATCACACGCAACGAGTACGCCGTGCATGAGCATACTGGCTATTATCAAAACCAGACGCTGGATGGGCATGCTGGTCTTATCCTCAATCCGCGCGGACTGGATCTGCGTTTGTTCCTCTCTCAGTGGGCCTCGGCTTTTGCGCTGCGTGAAAACACCGCACGCGGAGAGCGTCAGAGCATTCAATTCTTCGATCATCAGGGTGATGCCATTCTGAAGGTCTACACGACCGACACCACGGACATGGCCGCCTGGCAGCTATTTGTTGAGAAATTCACCAGCAGCGAAAACCCTGCGTTGGTGCTTCGTCCGGCAGGTAACGGCGCAGCGGCCGAACAGGCGATTACCCATAATCCTCAGTTTGAAGCGGAATGGCGTGCGATGACGGATGTGCATGATTTCTTCATCCTGCTCAAACGCTATAACCTGACGCGCCAGCAGGCGTTTAACTCGGTCGCTGACGATTTGGCTTACCGTGTAGACAACGATGCGCTGTCACAGATCCTGTTTGCTGCACGTGAAGATCAGAACGAAATCATGGTGTTTGTCGGTAACCGCGGCTGTGTGCAAATCTTCACCGGTACGCTCGAGCGCGTAGAACGCATGGAGCAGCACGCGGAATGGATTAACATCTTTAATAAAGACTTTACCCTGCATCTGATCGAAGGCGCGATCGCTGAAAGCTGGGTGACACGTAAGCCGACGGCTGACGGTATCGTGACCAGCCTCGAACTCTATGCCGCAGACGGCTCTCAAATTGCACAACTCTTCGGGCAACGTACCGAAGGGACTCCGGAACAACAGCAGTGGCGCGACCAAATCGATGCCCTGAAACCGCATAAGGATCTCGCCGCATGAAAAATTGGCTATTCCCTCTGCTATTGACACTCCCGCTGGGGGTGTCTGCTGCCGAACGTATCGTTTCTATCGGCGGCGACGTCACGGAAATCATCTATGCGCTAGGCGCAGAGAAAGACCTGGTTGCGCGTGATAGCACCAGCTTGCACCCGGAATCCGTGAAGAAACTGCCTGATGTCGGTTACATGCGTCACCTCAATGCCGAAGGTATTCTGGCGATGAAACCGTCTCTGGTCCTTGCCAGCGATTTGTCTCAACCTTCTCTCGTCTTACAGCAGGTTGCGGACAGCGGCACCAAAGTGGTTCACGTTTCCGCTCAGCCAGCGCTGGATGCGGTGCCGCAGAAAATTAGCGCCATCGCACAGGCGTTGGGTAAAGACACAGAAGGTAAAAAGCTGACGGAAACCTATCAGCAGCAGTTGGCGGCGGTCAAAACCGCACCATTGCCTGTCAAGGCGCTGTTTATTCTCAACCATGGTGGTATGAGTGCGATGGGCGCAGGCAAAAATACGCCGCCAGACACGATCATTCGCCACGCTGGGTTACAGAATGCCATGCAGAACGTTGAACGTTATCAGCAACTGTCTCAGGAAGGCGTCATTGCCAGCGCGCCAGATCTGATTCTGATATCCAGCCAGGGGCTGAAGACATTGGGCGGCGAAGCGCAAGTCTGGAAATTACCCGGTCTGGAACTGACGCCTGCGGGTAAACACAAGCGTCTGCTGGTCGTCGATGATATGGCAATGCTGGGCTTTACGCTCGAAACGCCAGCGTTGATGGCAACGCTGCGTCAGACAGCCGAAGCGATCAAATGACGTCACGGTTTCATCCGCGCACCTGGTTGATCGCGCTGTTGTTGCTCATGGCGGTACTGATGGTGGGTGCCGCCAACATGGGTGCGTTGACGTTGTCACTCAAGACGCTATGGCAGACGCCTTTTGACGATCCGCTCTGGCATATCTGGCTGAACATCCGCGTCCCCCGCGTGCTGCTGGCGATACTCGTCGGCGGCGCGCTGGCCTGTTCAGGCACGATTATGCAAGGACTGTTTCGCAATCCACTGGCCGATCCCAGCCTGCTTGGCATCAGCAGCGGCGCAGCGCTCTGCGTGGCACTCACTATCGTGCTGCCGCTCGGTCTTCCCCCTCTGCTGGCGCTTTACAGCCCGATGTTTGCCGCTTTCGCGGGTAGTCTGGCGATTACCGCGATCATTTTTATCCTCAGCCGCTCCGAACAGGGTGGATTAACGCGATTACTGCTGGCAGGTATCGCGCTCAATGCACTGTGCCTTGCGCTGATCGGCGTCTTAACCTACATCAGCACCGACCAACAATTGCGCCAGTTCTCGCTTTGGGGCATGGGCAGTCTCGGACAGGCTCAGTGGCCAATGCTGTTGGTTACCAGCACACTGGCGATTCCCGGCATGCTTGCCACGCTGTACTACGCGCGCCGTCTGAATGTATTGCAGTTGGGAGATGAAGAGGCGCATTACCTTGGCATCAACGTAAAGCGTACCAAATACGCGCTGCTGCTACTGAGTTCACTGCTGGTGGGTGTCGCGGTGGCGGTCAGCGGCGTGATCGGGTTTATCGGGCTCATTATCCCCCACCTGATGCGTTTGCATGTGGGTGCCGATCATCGTTGGCTCATTCCCGGTTCTATCCTCGGCGGTGCCTGTCTGCTGCTGTTTGCCGATACGCTGGCGCGCACGCTGCTTGCTCCAGCGGAAATGCCCGTCGGGCTGTTAAGTAGCCTGATTGGCGGGCCGTATTTCTTATGGCTGATCGTTCAGCATAAAGGACGTAGTAATGACTGACTCAGCGCTCGACCGGACGTTAGTCGCACGTCATCTACGCTTTCAGACCAATGGTCGCACTCTGACGGATGATGTTTCTCTGGAACTGCACTGTGGGGAAATCGTCGCGATTATCGGCCCTAACGGCGCGGGGAAGTCTACCCTGCTCCGTCTATTGACCGGTTATTTGACGCCCGATAACGGCGAATGCCTGTTAGCCGGACAGCCATTTTCGCACTGGCAGCCCGGCGCACTGGCAAAAACGCGTGCGGTGATGCGTCAACATAGCGGCATGGCGTTTGCGTTTAGCGTGCAGGATGTCGTCGCGATGGGGCGTTCACCGCACGGGCGCTACCCGAAAAATGATGATGTTATTCAGCAAGTCATGGCACAAACGGGCTGCCTGGAACTGGCGGCGCGCGACTATCGCCACCTTTCAGGCGGAGAGCAGCAACGCGTACAGCTCGCTCGCGTGCTGGCACAGCTGTGGCATCCAGAACCGACGCCAGGCTGGCTATTTCTCGATGAACCCACGTCGGCGCTGGATCTGTACCATCAACAACACCTCTTGCGGCTGCTCAAACAGCTTACCCGTGAGCAACCGTTAGCCGTGTGTTGTGTTCTGCACGACCTGAATCTGGCGGCGCTGTATGCCGATCGCATCCTGCTGTTACACGAAGGGAAGCTGGTCGCACAGGGTACGCCTGCGCAGGTGCTACAGGCAGAGACGTTGACCCGCTGGTATCGCGCCGACCTCAGCGTCGGTTCACACCCCGACTACACCATTCCGCAGGTTTATCTGCGGCAATAGCCATCATTCCTGCTCTGGCTTAGCTGGAGCAGGAAATCTCCAGATGTTTGCCCCACTCTGGCGGTAACGCCGCCAGATCGTTCTTATCCGGCTGTTCGTCAAACGGTCGGCACAGCGCCTGATGCAGACGTGTCAGCACGCTAATGTCATCATGTTCCGCCCGTTCAATCGCCATTTGCGCCAGATAATTACGCAAAATGTATTTTGGGTTCGTCGCGTTCATCAGTTGACGACGTTCCTCATCACTCTGTTCTTCCTGCATCAGCCTCTTGCGATAAGTCGCAAACCAGCTATCGAACGCGGCCCTGTCGATAAACTCATCACGGAGCGGCGCGCGTGATGCCTGTTTCTCACAGTCTGCCAGCAGACGAAATGTGCGGGTATAATCGCTGCCCTCTTGCTGCATCAGACGCAACAGCCCGACCAGCACGTCATTATCCTCCGCACTCGCGGTAAACAAGCCCAGCTTGGCGCGCATCAGCGTGCCATAATGCTGCATCAGCGCCGGTTCATAGCGGGCAAGCGCGCGCTCCAGCGTTTCCGTGTCCATCAGCCCCGACAGCGCCTGCGCCAGACGATGCAGATTCCACAGCCCTACGGCAGGCTGATTGTCAAACGCATAGCGCCCACGATGGTCGGAATGATTACAGATGAAATCAGGCTGATAGGCATCTAAAAAACCATAAGGGCCGTAGTCGATAGTAAGCCCCAGAATCGACATGTTATCCGTATTCATTACGCCGTGTGAAAATCCGACCGCCTGCCAATGCGTAATCAGCCGGGCGGTACGTTCGACCACATCGCCGAACCACAATTCATAGCGATGCTCATCGTTCTCCCACTGCGGCCAATGGCGAGCAATGACATACTCCACCAGTTGGCGTACCTTTCCCGGTTCACGGCGATAGTAGAAGTGTTCAAAGTGACCGAAGCGCACATGGCTTTCCGCCACGCGCAGCAGCATCGCGCCCTTTTCTTCCTGCTCACGCTGTACCGGATGCGTGCTGGTGACAATCGTCAACGCCCGCGTAGTGGGGATCCCCAGATGGTGCATCGCTTCCGAGGCCAGAAATTCGCGAATGACCGAACGCAGCACGGCACGACCGTCACCCATACGCGAATACGGCGTCAGCCCTGCGCCTTTCAGGTGCCAATCCATGCTGCGGCCATCCGGCAGCTGTTGTTCTCCCAGCAGGATGCCGCGCCCGTCACCCAGTTGGCCGGCCCACATGCCAAACTGATGGCCGCTATACACCTGCGCCAGCGGTGCCATCCCCGGCAGCAAACGCTCGCCGCTCCAGACGGCATCCTGTTCTGGCGCAAACCAGTCGGAAGACAGCCCGAGCTCCGCAGCCAATCCCTCGCTGTGATAAAGCAGGCGAGCGCCATGTAGCGGCGTAGGCTGTAGCGCGGTATAGAACTCCGGCAGTTGGTGAAAATAGTGATTTTTGAATAACGGTGTCTGCTGCATCCTGTCTCCCTAGTACCACCCTGTTCAGGTGAAGAGAGCCATACGCTCACCACACATCGACTAACGGGTATGCAGAAAGTGTAGAGGGATGGTAATGAAATTAACACGGAGGAAACGCAGGGGTATTATTTCCACGAGCGGTATTTAGAAGGTTCCGCCCCCCGAAAAGCGGTTGGACCGATTGAATTAGCCAATAAGTGCCGTGCGTTGCTCAAGCCCATCAAAATGTACGGCGGGCCACATTTGGCCCTGAACAGCATCAATGTTCAGCAGTCTCATTTTGTTCAGGATCGCCACGGTGTCGATCTCCTTAGCGACAATGCTGATGCCTGAATAGCTGTTTTTAATCGTCCTCAGCAACGGCTCCATCATCAGCGTATTTGCCGGACGCGATAACAGTTGCCCAATAAACTGGCGATCCAGCTTCACACCTTGCACCAGGCCATCATGCAAAGGTTTAAGCGTTGTCTTTCCAGAACCAAAATTATCCAGCCATAAAGGAAAGGCTTGGCTCAGATTCAGCAACGCGGCATTTTCTTTTCCCTGCGAGAGCTGTGGGAAAAACTCATTAATTTCCAGCAGGACAAAATCAAGGCGTTTGATTTCAGCGCGCAGCACGTCGGAGTTGATTAAAATGTCTGCTATTTCACGCCCCACTTTCAACACCAGTTGAATGTGGTTATCGAGAAACCATGCGGATTTTTCTTTGATAAAAAGCAGCTGTTCATGGACCAAATCCTGCTTCTGGCGTGGACTTAATTGCATGAGGAGAATATCGGCAGGCATGCTCAACTTGCCCGAAAGACCATTAAAATGGCTTATCATTTCGACAGCCAGCAGCGTTCCATCCAACCTGAATATCGGCCAAAAAACGTAGTCACTGGTGTAATCAACAGCAAGATGGATGCGCATGATCCTGTACTGCATAGCGATTCATAATAATCACATTACGTTATTATTATATGTGAATCTACAGCGCTTATCCGCATAACGCACGAAAGCGCCTTTCTGCTATGCAACAGGACGCATTTAGCAGCGAAATTCACGTTTTAGCGTAAACTCTGCTCCAGCCAGTCGGCCAGTTCCTGCAATTCGTTTTGCTGTTCGGGGAACCCGCTAATCAGCGCCTGACACGCAGCCGCCATATTTTCCGGGCGATACGCTGTTCCCTGTAATGCGGAAGCGAGTGCTTCTAACGGCGCGGGGTTCAGGCTATCGGTATAAATCTGTGCGCGGACAATCACGCCGCGTTCCACATCGAAATGTAATTCAACGCCGCCCCAAGTAAATCGGTTATCAAGTAAGTGCGAGAAATCCGGTGCCTGACCGAAATTCCATTCCCAGCTACTTTGGCGTGCAAACTGTTCGCTAAATCCCGGTAGGTCCGGATAAGCTGAAGGCGAGATGATTTCCGGTTCGCACTGTTCGCCGAAATAATCAAAGAAGGCCTGCGTCACCGCCTGGCAAATCACCTGATGATCGACAGAGGGCAGCAACTCCACCAGATTGGCAACGCGGGAACGCACCGACGTAATTCCTTTTGCCTGTAGCTTCTTAACATCCGGGTTCAAATAGTCCGCTAAACGACTGAGATCCGCATTTAGCAGCAGCGTGCCGTGATGAAAGCCGCGATCTTTGGTTTCGCGATAGGCAGAACCGGACACCTTGCGCACGCCGTCTGCGGTTTCCACCACCAGATCGTTACGACCCGAGGCGCTGGCCTTTAGCCCAAGAGCACTGAGTGCATCCAGCACGATCTGCGTTGAAACGCTTTTATCGTACTCCGGTTTGCCCGCCATGAAGGTAAAGCAGGTATTCCCGAGATCGTGAAAGACCGCCCCACCGCCGCTGCTGCGCCGTGCCAGCTTGATACCATCCTCTTCCATCCGCCGCGTATTGCACTCTTTCCACGGGTTCTGAGCGCGACCGATGACCACGGTTTCCGCATTGCGCCACAAAAATAGTACCCGCTGCGTGGTGGGCATCTGGCGAAAGATGCACTCCTCAACGGCCAGATTAAACCAGGGATCGTAAGAGCCAGAGATCAATAAACGCAGAGAGGACATAAGTGGATAGCTCCGTGCCGTCAACAAAAAAGGAAGGAGAATTAGATGCGGCGGGCCTGCCAGTACGCCCGTTTCCAGTACACGTTATCCAGTGACGAGCGGATTACGCCCTGACTGGTAGAGGCATGAATAAACTGGTCGTCTTTGTCATAAATGCCGACGTGCAACCCACTGCTGCCGCTGCCCGTTTTGAAAAAGACCAAATCGCCCGGTAACAGATTATCGCGGTCAACACGCTCGCCCAGTTCGGTTTGTTCTTCCGTCGTGCGCGGCAGCTGCATGCCAAACTTATCGCGAAATGTCAGGTAAACAAAGCCGGAGCAATCGACGCCGTTACGATCCAGCCCGCCATAGCGATAAGGCGTTCTATACCATTGCCCCAATTGATCGTTTAACTGCACCATCACCATGATCGAATCGCTCAGGCGCGCATTCGGCGGCGGATTATTATGCCGACTACTGCTACAGCCGACCAAAATCAGGCTGGCAAGGATCAAAGCATGTCGTAAACGTATCATCGCGATTACCATAAAACCGCCGAGGCCATAGGCTGACAGTGGCAGAGAAGAATGCCAAGTATATACTCTACATAATTCGAGTTTCAGGAAGGCGGCAAGCGAAGGAATCCCGATGAGCTTACATAAGTAAGTGATTCGGGTGAGTGAACGCAGCCAACGCACATGCAACTTGAAGTATGATGAGTATTGATTAATTTAGCGTTTAATCGGGGTCACTGGCAAGTAAAGGCGATTTTTCCTATTTTCTGACGACGTCATCCCCTCGCAACAGGAGTCAGGGGCCTGAATAATACTGGCCGTTTAAGCATGGATTGAGGGGACTATCCCGGTATCTCGATAGTTAAACGAGCGGCGCTAGGCGCTGCGAGTGATGATCCAGTTTCTGCCATCGACTACGTGCCGCTGAAACGCGACACCGAACACGGGGGACAGCACCTCCGGCAGCATGACCTCCGCCGTCTCGCCTTGTGCCACCAGTGCGCCTTCTGACAACAGCCACACGCGATCCGCATGGTGGGCGCTGTGGTTCAGATCGTGTGCGCAAACCACGACCGTGATGCCAAAACGGCAGAGTTCACTCAATAACGCATCCAGTGCCGCCTGCTGAGCCACATCGAGGCTATTGGTCGGTTCATCCAGCAGCAACAGACGCGCATGCGGATTGAGGGTCGGCCAAATCTGCAATAGCGCCGCCACCAGCCGAACGCGCTGCCACTCGCCTCCCGACAGCTGCGTAAGCGGGCGAGCCAGCTTGTCGGTTAACATCAGACGTTCCGCCAGAAAATGTACCACCTTTTCGACCGCGGACTCCTGAGCTAGCGGCGGCTGATGCAGTTGCCAGTACTGGAATACCGGCATCAGCGTCAGCGGAGGCTGTTGCTGTGCCAGATAGGCGCGTCGTACGGCTAAATCCGCTGCCGTATACTGCGACAGCGGCGTGTCAGCCAGATAGACTTCGCCTTCTCCTGCCAGCAAACCCGCCGCTCTTGCCAGCAACGTGCTCTTTCCGGCTCCGTTTGGGCCAATGATATGCAGCAACTCACCGCGACGACACTCCGCATTCGTCGGTGACAAACGCGGCACGACGCTCGCCTGCCGCAGCTGTAATACGGGGGAAGTCTGCTGCGTCAATTATTTTGCCAGCGCCTCTTCGATCGCTTTCACGATGGTGTCATGGTCAGGTGCCATATCTGGCGCAAAACGATCAATCACACGCCCTTCGCGATCCACCAGGAATTTTTCGAAATTCCACAGAATATCTTCCGGGTTTTTAGGCTTACGGCCTTTATTGACCAAACGCGCAAAAAAGTCACTTTTCCAGGTCCCGTTAGCTTCCGGCTGTTTGCGAATCAACAGCTGATACAGCGGATGACGGTTCTCGCCATTGACTTCAATCTTGCTGAACATCGGGAACTGAACGCCAAACGTCCCACGGCAGAATTCCTGAATCTCTTCTTCCGAGCCCGGTTCCTGTCCTGCAAATTCATTGGAGGGGAATCCCAGCACGACCAGACCTTTGTCGCGATAGGTCTCGTAGAGTTTTTCCAAAGCTTCATATTGCTTAGTCAGGCCGCATTGAGAGGCGACGTTAACGACTAAAGCCACCTGCCCTTTAAACGCCTCAAACGTTGTCGCTTTCCCGTCGATAGTGGTCAGCGGAATAGCATAGATTTCAGTGCTCATCGTTTTGCTCCCTTTAATGATCAATAAGAATGGATAAAACAAGACATATCGCTACAGCCGATTACGTAATAACAGCCAGATAAACCATGGCGATCCCAGCGTAGCGGTAACCACGCCTATCGGCAACTCGGCTGAACTCAGCGCAACGCGCGCGACCGTATCTGCCAGCAACAGAACACCGCCGCCAGCCAACGCACAGCCGCTCAATAAATAGCGCTGATCGGTCAACCCGCACAGCCGCAACATGTGTGGGATCACTAAGCCAATAAACGCGATGATGCCAGCCAGCGCCACGCTCAGCCCGACCTGTACGCCCATAACCAGCACGAGAATCGTACGCCAGCGATAGACCGGAATGCCCAACTGACGCGCCTGAATCTCACCCAGCGTCAATCCGTTCAGTACCGCGCCCTGACGACTCAGCCATAGCAACAGCGGCAAGAGCGCCAACATCAGCCAGCCGTGCCGCCAGTCAATGCCACTGAAACCGCCCATCATCCAGTACATCAGTTGGCGTAAGTCGAGGCTGGTACTGAAATAGACGGCCCAGGTCATCACCGCGCTACAAATAATCCCGAGCGCAATGCCGATGAGCAATAAACGGGTATTAGAAATATGACGACGGGCAAAATGGAGTAACAGAAAGGTAATCAGCAGCGCGCCAGCAATGGCGCTCAGGCTTAGCATCCAGACGGGCAGCAATCCCTGCCCCAGCAGTACCGTCAGCACTAAGGCCACGCCTGCGCCGTTGGCGACGCCCAGCAGCCCCGGTTCCGCCAGTGGGTTATCAAAGACAGCCTGCATCACGGTGCCTGACATCGCCAGACTCGCTCCCACCAGCATCACAGCCAGCGTTCTGGGCAAACGCAGTTGCCAGACAAAGAGCTGCTGAGCGTCATCCAGCCAGGCCGTCGGCCAAATCCAGCGCTCTCCGGCGCACAGACTGACGACCAGCGTAAGCGCGAGAAACGCCAACAGCAGTACCAGACTCCGACGATCGCGTCTGTACTGCTGTTGTTTTAGCTGGCTGTAGTGAGGCAACGGCGTCGCGTGCTTCAGCGGGATATCACCCGGCGATAATGGCTGCATTGTTCACCGTAACAAGGAATCCAGCGCGATAAAAAGCGCAGTTAAGATAACGTCCTGTCACGTATGTTAAACGATTTCGCCTGCCTTACACGCTTTTTCCTTGTTACCGCTACGCAGTCAAAAGGAATACAACCACTACTTCGTGCTACATACCGCAATATAGTTAAGCTGATTCCGATTGCGGCGGAAGGTATGGAACATGTTGAAGAACATGCCGCGGTTTTCTTTCTTCAGCGCATTTTTTACGATGCGTGCCGCGCCAGCCAGCCCTTCATCATAAATCAGCCCCTGTGGCGTCAGCAGCGTCATGGCACCGTTATCGTAGCTGACCTTGCTAAAACCACATTCCTGAAACAGCGTCACCCAGCGTTCACGCAGCATCGGCTGCGCATGCACGTTGATCGCTTTATGCATCTGTTCCACCGCCTGCAATGCGCCAGTATCCTTCTCGGAGAGCAGCATAATATCGTGGGTAATCAGGCGGCCACCCGGTTTCAGCACGCGATAATATTCGGCAATAATGCGGCTCTTGGCCTTGTCGGCATACATCGTCAGCATGGCTTCGTTAATCACTACGTCAAAGTGATTATCGGGAAACGGCAGCTCCAGCGCATTCGCCTGCATAATCGTGACCTGCGATGCCAGACCGTTTGCCGCGACATTTTCCTGCGCCTTCTGTAACGCGGCTTTATCCATATCCGCGCCAATAACCTGACAGCCAAACCGACGCGCAATTTCCATCGCCGTGGTGCCCATATTGCAGGCGACTTCTAATACTACGCTGTCCTGTCGGAACCCGGCCTGACTAAGCAGCCACTCGGTTGCCTTTCTGCCGCCGGGGCGCAAACGCTTTTTCCCCAGTCGGGCTAAAAATTTATGTCCAGCTTCATGATCGCTCATACTGTCACTCCTTAATTCGGTGTTTTCAGCGTCTTCAACATCGTCAGCAACATACGCGACGACTGCTGCGCATCAACGGCATGTGGGATATTCGCGGGCATACGCACCAGCGTGCCGGGCTGCGCGACGACAGGCTCGCCGCCGATCGTCAGCAATAATTCACCTTCAAGTACCATAACCAGTGCATCATAAGGCGCGCTGTGTTCGCTCAACCCCTGCCCCTGATCGAAGGCAAACAGCGTGACATTGCCGCCGTCGGTACGGGCCAATACGCGGCTGGCGATCCCCTGTTCAGTTGGGGTAATCAATTCATGGAGAACCAGCGCCTGTGCCGCTGGAAGGGTATTTTCTTTCATGGAAACTCTCCGCTATTCTCGATTCAGCGCGCCGTGATTTTGCTTGCCGAATCTATGCAAGTGATTATTATTTTCATTTACTAGCTTGATGGTAATACCAGCCTCTGGGAGGGCAAATGACATTTGTCAAAAAGGCGCTATCGCCCGATGAATACGGTGATGTGCTGTTTCAGCATGACTGGATGCGCGATGAACCCAGCGATGTGGTGTGCGAACTATTGGCAAAAAGCGAGCGTCTATTTTTCCAGCAGGATGACGTCCTGTTTCGCGAAGGCGACAAAATGCAGCACTGTTTGCTGGTTGAAACGGGAAAGTTGCAGGCTTTTCGTCATACCTATGGCGGCGATGAAAAGATTTTCGGTCAGTTTGAACGCGGAGAATTTGTCGCCATCGCGGCGGTGTTTATGGACCATGGCCGCTTCCCGATGAATATCCGCGCGCTGAGCGACGGCCACACGCTGATGATTCCACGGCAGGATATTCACCAGTTTTGTTTGCAACGCCCGGAACTGGCGCTGCGTTTGCTGAATTATCTAGGCAAGAAGCTCTACTCGACGATCAACCAAATCGACTGGCTGACGTCCAGCTCCGCGCCACAGCGTCTGGCTGATTACCTGCTGCGGCAACACCACATTCAGCAAACTCAGCAGTTGATATTACCGGTGAGCAGGGGGCAGCTTGCGACCTCATTAGGAATGCGCGGTGAAACATTGAGCCGATTGATGTCCGACTGGAAGCGGCAAGGCTACATTACCTATCGGGGCCATCAGGTGGAATTGTGCGATCTGGATTATCTGAAAGAGCTGGCAGCCGAGGCCAGACGGACATTCTGAGCGATCTAATCCTTTGTCGATTCAGGCATGGCAAGCGGATAGAACAACGGTAGTTATACTTTTTGACAATTGTCATTCCCTCACCATCGGATTATCAACTACGCTTAGCTTACATTGATGAGAATAACTCTCATTAACATAATTATCTCATTCATAGTTGTGATGAGATACCGTGAGGGTAACGCTATGCTGGGCTTTTTCCGACGAACCTTATCTCTTCATGGAACATCGTCACGCCATGACAGCCAACAGCCGCCACATCCGCAGGCGGATTCGCCAACAGAAACCGCTGCGCATACGCACTGTAGCGAGAGTGAATATTGTTTCTTTAACCACACCGCCATGTTGCCATTCGATCAGCTTGACGAGTGTTGCTGCGGTAACGATAGGAAAGAGAAAACGCCGTCCTCATACGATTCATGACGTTTTCACTTTTTGCTGATGTTTAAAACTTGATGCTTTGACCACGCGTCAGCCAGGCCGCGACGAACTCGGGCACGACGGTGCTGGCGGGACCATAAATTTTTTCATCAAACTGACTTTCTACCTGACTGGGTTCCAGATTCAGTTCCAGCGTGTAGGCACCGTGCGAATGGGCCTCATGGACAAAGCCAGCAGCGGGATACACATGTCCCGATGTGCCAATCGCAATAAAGTAATCTGCCTGCGACAGCGCATGGTAAATCTTGTCCATGTGCAGCGGCATTTCACCAAACCACACCACATGCGGGCGTAAAGGCGCGGGGAACTGACAGCAGTGGCAACGTTCGCCAACGGCAAGATCGTCCGTCCACTCAAAAATCTGCCCGCTTTGGCTACAGCGTATTTTCAGCAGTTCACCATGCATATGAATGACGCGCTGGCTACCAGCGCGTTCATGCAGGTTATCGATGTTTTGCGTAATCAGCAGGAAATTATCTTCCAGCATCGCTTCCAGATTCGCCAATGCCAGATGCGCGGCATTCGGCACAATTTCCGGCTGCTGTAGCTGACGGCGACGCGCGTTATAAAATGCCTGTACCAGCTCAGGATTACGCTGAAAACCTTCAGGCGTCGCGACATCTTCAACGCGATGTTCTTCCCACAGGCCATCGGCCGCACGAAAGGTACGAATGCCCGACTCTGCTGAAATGCCAGCGCCCGTCAGTACCACCACGCGCGGTTTTTTCACTTCGCTTGCTGCCAGATAATCACGATGGAAAATACGCGCACGAAGACGCTGTTGCCGCTGTCGCTTTCCCTTATGAAACCGCCCTAATCGTTGACGCGTATACATACGTTCTCCAGCTAGTTATCCATTAAGTGTAGCAACGCCGCGCCACGTACACCGCCCGCATCACCGTGACGCGCTTTCTCTATGCGTGGCAACTTCGCAATCGGTAAAAGCCGTGGAGGAAGACGCGTCGGCAGAATTTGATAAATTTCATCAAAATTCGACAGACCGCCGCCCAACACCAGCAGATGCGGATCGAACAGCGTCAGCAGGTTGCCCAGACAGGCAGCCAGCAAATCCATAAAACGATCGACAAACTCCAGCGCTTTTTCTTCGCCGCCACGATAGTGCCGGATAATCGTCACGGCAGGCAGGGCTTCGCCATACAAATGCTCGTACAGCCATTCAAAACCGCGACCGGAAATATAATTCTCGATACAGCCCAACTGACCACAGCCGCACTTCACGCGGGGAATATCCACGCCAATAATATCCAGCGCATCTGACGGCAGGCGGAGATGGCCGAACTCACCAGCAATGCCGTTACGTCCGTCCACTGGACGCCCGTTAATCACCAGTCCACCGCCCAGCCCCGTCCCAAGAATTAGGCCCAGAACGACAGGATAGGAACGAAATTCCGCATCCCAGGCTTCCGACAGTACAAAGCAGTTGGCATCGTTGTTGATACGAACATCTCGCTGCAAGCGCTGCGACAGATCCGTACGCAGTGGTTTTCCCATCGCCGCAGGCAAGTTGGCGGTAAACAGCGCGCCGTTATCACCTGTTTGTATTCCCGGTATACCAATACCGACCTTCCCCTGTACGCCGACCTGTGCGTCAGCCTCATGCACCAGATCAACCAGCGTGGCGAGCAGCTCATCGTAATGCATGCGCGGTGTCGGCACCCGCTTTTGCCACACCTTGTTCAACGCCGCGTCGAACACGCCCAGCTCAATTTTCGTGCCGCCCATGTCAAAACCGTAGTACATGACTGCTCCTTAGGGTGTGATCGCTTTCCCACACGATAGGGACTATCCCCGTCATATCTCAAGCCGCATGTGCGTTGGCTTGGCTTACTGTCCGCTCAGCACGCGGGCAGGGTCAATCCGGCTGGCGCGCCGTGCCGGATACCAGCTGGCAATCAGGCTCAACACCAGCGAGGTTCCCAGTACGATGACAACATCCATCAGATGCAGTTCCGACGGCAGGAAATCGATAAAATAGATGTCGCCGGACAGCAGTTTATGGCCGATGAGTGCCTCAATGCCGTGAATAATCGGCGTCAATTGCAAGGTCGCGATCACACCAATCACAGCGCCTATCACGCTACCCAGCAGCCCGGCCAATAACCCGTACCACACAAAGATAGCCCGGATGAGCCCGTCTGACGCACCCAGCGTACGCAGGACCGCGATATCGCTGCTTTTGTCTTTCACCGCCATCACCAACGTTGAAACAATATTAAAACAGGCCACGCCAATCACCAGGATCATCGCCAGATACATGATGGTTCTCACCATCTGGATGTCCCGATACATATAACCATAGGTACCAATCCAACTGCGAATAGTGACATAAGATTTCGTGGCTTCGCCCGCATCGCGCACCAGTTTATTGGCGGAGAACACATCGTTAGCCTTGATGGCGATCCCCGTTACGCTCTGCCCCATGTCCAGATACTGCTGAGCATCCGCCAACGGAATCAGCGCTAAGCCGTGATCGAGCTGGCCGCTAAGTTGTAAAATACCGCTAACGTGCAGCCGGATACGCTTCGGCTGCATCAGCTTCATTTCCGGATCACTATTCGGGATCATCACCGTAACCCAGTCGCCTTCCGCCACATTCAGCGCTTTTGCCACGCCTTGCCCAATGATGACCTGCTGTTCACCCGCGCGGAACCGCTGCCAGGCATTATTAAGCACATAGTTAGGCAGTGCGCTGAGGCGTGTTTCCTGCTGTGGATCGACGCCTTTTACCTGAATCGCCTGAAGTTTGGCACCGTTTTCCAGCAAACCAGTGAAATTGATGTAAGGTGCCGCGGCAGCAACACCGGGCACCTGTTCGATTTTAGGTAGGATGTCCTGCCAGTCATAAAAAGGCTGATTAACCGGGGCGATCTCGCCGTGCGGCACAACCGCGAGAATGCGGTTGTTCAGTTCGCGTTCAAAGCCATTCATCGCGCTCAGGCCAAGAATCAACACCGCCACGCCGAGGGCGATCCCCAACGTCGAAATGACCGAAATCAGCGAAACCATGCCGCCACGCCGACGGCCACGGCTAAATCGCAGGCCAATCAGCAACGAGAGCGGAGGAAATGTCATTGCCGCGCTCCCATCAGGGTCAGCTCCTGCTGCAACTGACCGTCGCGCATTTCCAGCTGGCGGTTCAGTCGGCTAGCCAGTTGCAGGTCGTGCGTCACGACCAGAAACGCGGTGCCCTGCCGGACATTAAGCTCTCCCAGCAGTTCGAAAATGGTATCCGCCGTGCGCTGATCGAGGTTACCGGTCGGTTCGTCCGCCAGCACCAGTGACGGGCTGTTAACCAGCGCTCTGGCAATGGCAACACGCTGCCGCTCGCCGCCGGACAGCTCCGACGAACGGTGGTGGCTGCGCGCCTCCAGCCCAACAGCCGCCAGCATTTCACGTGCTTTGTCCTGCGCCTGCGACGTTGGCACTTTGCCAATCAGCAGCGGCATCGCCACGTTTTCCAGCGCGGTGAAATCCGGTAGCAGATGGTGAAATTGATAAATAAAGCCCAGCTCGCGATTGCGTAAATCCGCTTTTGCCGCCGCTGAAAGCGTACTCAGCGGCTGGCCTTTAAAGATGACTTCGCCTGATGTCGGCGTATCCAACCCGCCCAGCACATGCAGCAGTGTACTTTTGCCAGAACCAGAGCTCCCGACGATCGCCATCATCTCCCCGCTGCTCATCTCAAAAGAGACATCGCGCAATACGTCGGTCGACAGCTTGCCGTCCTGATAGCGTTTGGACAGGTTATTACACTGCAATAACGGTAAATCACTCATAACGTAAAGCCTCAGCGGGTTGAACGGCGGCAGCGCGCCATGACGGGTAAAGTGTCGATAAGAGGGCAATCACCATCGCGGAAATGGCGATAGTCACCACCTGCGCGGGGTCAATATCCACCGGTAACGCAGCGCCATCCAGCAATACGCCCAGAATTGGCATCAGCGTATTCAGTTGGCTGGCCAATAGCGTCCCCAGCAGTGCCCCTAACAACGCGCCAATGACGCCAGCGCTGCCCCCCTGCACCATAAACACCGCCATAATCTGGCGTTGAGTCAACCCCTGCGTTTGCAGAATGGCGACTTCACCCTGTTTTTCCATCACCAGTAAACCCAGCGAGGTAATAATGTTGAAAGCGGCCACGGCCACGATCAGGCTGAGCAGCAGCCCCATCATGTTTTTCTCCATGCGTACGGCTTGAAACAGCTCGCCTTTACGTTCGCGCCAGTCTTTCCAGACCGTGCCTTCCGGCAGCGTTTGCGTGCTCAGCGTATCAACCGACAGCGGCTTTTCCAGCCATAAACGCCAGCCGGTAATGTGGTTCGCCGGGTAGCGCATCAAGCGAGAGGCATCCTGCTGGTTCACCAACAGCTGGTAGCTATCCACCTCGCTGTTCGCGGCAAAGGTGCCGGCAACGGTGAAGATACGCTGGCTGGGAATACGCCCCATCGGCGTCAGTTGGCTGGCGCTCGTCACCATCATGCGAATCTGATCGCCGGCTTTAACGCCCAGCTGTGCGGCCAGTGTATCGCCCAAAATGGCCTGATATTGACCAGATTTCAGCTGCTGCTGTTTGACATTAACCAGATAGCGCGACAGCGGCTCCTGCTCATCAGGATCGATCCCTAACATCACGCCGACGGCGACGCTACGGGCGCTTTGCAGCACCACATCGCCCGTCGTCAACGGCGCAATGCGCGTCACGCCTTCCAGCGAGTCTAAGGAGGAAGCAGGAATCAACGCCGGGTTCAGCGAACCTTGCGGCGTAGAGATGATCGCCTGGGGCATCACGCCCAGAATATTGCCTTCCAGTTCGCGTTCGAAGCCATTCATCACGGAAAGCACGGTGACCAGCGCCATCACGCCCAGCGTGATACCAATGGCGGATAACCAAGAGACAAACCGGCCGAAGCGGTCTGATGCGCGCCCACGCATGTAGCGCAGGCCAATAAATAAAGCGACAGGTTGATACATGAAATCCGTCTGGATAAGGTTGCCAAAGCAAAGTGATCAAGGATAATAAAGGGTAGTACTGCTTTATGGAACCCTAACACCCTCACTCTACGGCTTTTTCTTATTCCTGGCCGGATGCAGGGAGGCGAGACCCGATAATCAGATGATGCCTGAAAATTACCGTTATTCGCTGCCATCCAAAGCCGGTGAGCAGCGCCTGCTGGGCCAGTTAACCGGCGCTGCCTGCGCCGTTGAATGTGCAGAAATTATTGAACGCCACGCCGGGCTGGTGGTACTTATCGCCCCTGATATGCAAAATGCCCTGCGCTTACGCGATGAGATTCAGCAATTTACCGACCAGCACGTCACCACGTTGCCTGACTGGGAAACGCTGCCCTACGATAGTTTTTCTCCGCATCAGGAAATTATTTCGACCCGCCTTTCCACCCTTTACCAGCTTCCCAACATGACACGCGGCGTTCTAATTCTGCCGGTCAACACGCTGATGCAGCGCGTTTGTCCGCACAGTTTCCTGCACGGCCATGCGCTGGTGTTGAAAAAAGGCCAGCGCCTTTCGCGCGATAAGCTGCGTTCGCAGTTAGAGCAGGCGGGCTACCGCAGTGTCGATCAGGTCATGGAACATGGTGAATATGCCACGCGCGGCGCGCTGCTGGATCTGTTCCCGATGGGGAGCGAAGAGCCCTATCGTATCGATTTCTTTGACGACGAGATCGACAGCCTGCGTCTGTTCGATGTGGATACGCAGCGCACGCTGAATGAAGTGCCGCATATTAATCTGCTGCCAGCGCACGAGTTCCCGACGGATAAAACCGCCATCGAACTTTTTCGCAGCCAGTGGCGCGAACAGTTCGAGGTACGACGCGATGCCGAGCACATTTACCAGCAGGTCAGCAAAGGCGTCTGGCCCGCGGGAATCGAATACTGGCAGCCGTTATTCTTCAGTGAACCGCTGCCATCGCTGTTCAGCTACTTCCCGACCAACACGCTGATCGTCAACACCGGCAATATCGAACAGAGCGCCGAGCGCTTCTGGCAGGATATTCAGCAGCGTTTTGAAAGCCGCTGCGTCGATCCCATGCGCCCGCTGCTGCCGTCAGACTCACTCTGGTTACGGGTAGACGGTCTGTTCACGGAGCTGAAAGCGTGGCCGCGCGTGCAGTTGAGAACCGATACGCTGCCGGAAAAAGCCGCTAACGTGAATCTGGCCTATTTGCCGCTGCCGGAGCTGGCGATTCAGCATCAGCAAAAATCCCCGCTGGATGCGCTGCGCCGCTTTATCGAACAGTCCGACGGCCAGGTCATTTTCTCCGTTGAGAGCGAAGGCCGTCGCGAAACGCTGCAAGAGTTGCTGGCACGCATCAAACTGAACCCTACGCTCATCAGCACGCTGGAGCAGGCTCAGGAGCGTGGCACTTACCTGATCATCGGCGCCAGTGAGCACGGTTTTATCGATACGCTGCGCCAGCGCGCCTTAATCTGCGAAAGCGACCTGCTGGGTGAACGCGTTAGCCGTCGTCGTCAGGATAATCGCCGCACGATCAATACCGATACGCTGATCCGCAACCTGGCAGAGCTGCGACCGGGGCAGCCCGTTGTTCATCTCGAACATGGCGTTGGCCGCTATGCCGGGCTGACCACGCTGGAAGCGGGCGGCATCAAAGCCGAATACCTGATTTTGACCTATGCGGGTGAAGACAAACTGTACGTTCCCGTTTCCTCGCTGCATTTGATCAGCCGCTACGCGGGCGGTGCCGATGAGAATGCACCGCTGCATAAACTGGGTGGCGATGCGTGGTCGCGCGCGCGGCAAAAAGCGGCGGAAAGGGTGCGCGATGTCGCCGCCGAACTGCTGGATATTTATGCTCAGCGCGCGGCGAAAAGCGGTTTTGCCTTTAAGCATGACAAAACGCAGTATCAGCTTTTCTGCGAAAGTTTCCCCTTCGAGACCACGCCCGATCAGGCGCAGGCCATCAATGCCGTGCTGAGCGACATGTGCCAGCCGCTGGCGATGGATCGTCTGGTGTGTGGCGATGTCGGCTTTGGTAAAACTGAAGTGGCGATGCGCGCCGCGTTTTTGGCGGTCGAAAACCATAAGCAGGTTGCCGTACTGGTGCCGACGACGCTGTTGGCGCAGCAGCATTTTGACAACTTCCGCGATCGCTTTGCCAACTGGCCGGTGAAGATTGAAATGATCTCGCGCTTCCGTAGCGCCCGTGAGCAAACTCAGGTGCTGGAGGAAACACGGGAAGGCAAAGTCGATATACTGATTGGCACCCATAAGCTGTTGCAGAGCGACGTGCGCTGGCGCGACTTAGGGCTGCTGATTGTGGACGAAGAACACCGCTTCGGCGTGCGTCACAAAGAGCGCATCAAAGCGATGCGGGCGAATGTCGATATCCTGACGCTTACCGCCACGCCGATTCCACGCACGCTCAACATGGCGATGAGCGGGATGCGCGATCTGTCGATCATTGCTACGCCGCCAGCCCGTCGTTTGGCAGTGAAAACGTTCGTCCGCGAGTATGACAATCTGGTGGTGCGCGAAGCGATTCTGCGTGAAATTCTGCGCGGCGGACAGGTGTATTACCTCTATAACGACGTCGAAAATATCGAGAAAGCCACCCAGCGACTGGCAGAACTGGTGCCGGAAGCCCGCATCGCTATCGGCCACGGTCAGATGCGTGAACGCGAGCTGGAACGGGTCATGAACGACTTCCACCACCAGCGTTTTAACGTGCTGGTGTGTACCACGATCATCGAAACCGGGATCGACATCCCGAGCGCTAACACCATCATCATTGAGCGTGCCGACCATTTCGGCCTGGCACAGTTGCATCAGTTACGTGGTCGCGTGGGGCGTTCCCACCATCAGGCTTACGCCTATCTGCTGACGCCGAATCCTAAAGCAATGAGCACTGATGCGCAGAAGCGTCTGGAAGCGATCGCCTCACTGGAAGACCTCGGTGCCGGTTTTGCGCTGGCCACGCACGATCTGGAAATCCGTGGCGCAGGTGAACTGCTCGGGGACGATCAGAGCGGACAGATGACCAGCGTCGGTTTCTCGTTATATATGGAACTACTGGAAAGCGCCGTCGATGCCTTGAAAGCGGGCCGGGAGCCGTCGCTGGAAGATCTGATCAACAGCCAGACCGACGTCGAACTGCGTTTGCCTGCCCTGCTGCCCGATGATTTCATTCCCGACGTCAATACGCGTCTGTCGTTATATAAACGTATCGCCAGTGCGAAAAACACCGACGAGCTGGATGAACTGAAGGTCGAACTGATCGATCGTTTCGGTCTCCTTCCCGATGCAAGCCGCTATCTGTTGCAGATTGCCGCCCTGCGCCAGCAGGCACAAGCGCTGGGTATCCGCCGTATAGAAGGCAATGAGAAAGGAGGATTTATCGAATTCAGCGAGCAAAATCGCGTCGATCCGTCCCATCTTATCGGCCTGTTACAGCGCGATCCGGGCACCTATCGTCTTGACGGCCCAACCCGTCTGAAATTCATGAAGGATTTGAGCGATCGCCCGCAACGTATTGAGTTCATCGGTTCGCTGCTGGGGAACATGGCTCAACATACGCTGGCGGCCTGAGAATGGAGAAAGGGAATGGAATTGTTATGATATAACATAACTTTTTTATTGCTGTAACAAAACCGCCATGTGCACAACGTAGTGTGTCGGGGATCTTTCTGATTGTAATATTTCACTACAAAGGATTATCCCCATGCGTATGTCTCCCTCTGCCCTGCTGGTTTTTTCACTCAGTGTTCCACTGATGACTCAGGCTGTAGCGCAAAATGTCGCCCCGAATAAGGCAAAAAACGTCATCTTACTGATCTCTGACGGTGCTGGCATGAACACCTGGCATGCAGCCAGTTATTATCGCCACGGCGCTCTGGGCCACGAAGTCTACGATGACTTTGACATTAAGCTGTTTGCCTCCACTCACCCTCTCAACACGTCGAATGTACCGACCCACTCGCAAGACGGGGCGGTCACTTTCGACGCGGATAAGATCTGGGGTAAAGATAAAACGGACAGCGTTTTCAAAGGTAGTCTGGGAAATTACCCCGGCTATTTTTCTGGCTATGATTATCTGCGCGCCGACTACACCGATAGCGCTGCCGCTGCGACCGCACTGGCGTCAGGCCATAAAACCTATAACAACGCGATTAACTGGTCTAACGACAATCAAAAACTGAAACATATCGGCGAATACGTCGTGGAAAATGGCAAAGCACTGGGCGTAATCACGTCGGTACAGTGGAGCCATGCCACGCCAGCCGGTTTTCTCGCTCATAACGTCAGCCGCAACGACTATGCCGCGATTGGTAAAGAGATCGTCGAATCTGGTCTCGCAACAGTGGTAATGGGGTCAGGGCATCCGCTCTATGATGCCAACGGCAAACCAACGACGCCCCAAAATGACAAGGCCTATCGCTATGTTGGCGGTAAAGCCGAATGGGATCGTCTGGTTTCAGGCAAAACAGCTTACAAACATATTGAAACCAAAGCTGATTTCGTCACATTAGCCAACAACAAGCTGGATATGGGTAAAAAGACCAAGCTGCTGGGCACCGTACAAAACAACGCGACACTGCAATTCAACCGTGATGGCGTCGCAGCAGGCAATTTACTGACCAACCAGCCCGATCTCGCCACCATGACCAAAGGTGCGCTGAATCTGGTAGCGAAAAATCCTAACGGCTTCATGTTAATGGTCGAAGGCGGTGCGGTTGACTGGGCTGCCCATGCCAATAACCTGCCTCGTCTGGTTGAAGAACAAATCGACTTTAACCAGGCAGTAGAAGCCGTTACTGCCTGGGTCAACGAACACAGTTCATGGGATGAAACGCTGGTAATTGTCACCACCGATCACGGTAATGGGTTGCTACAAGGGCCAGACTCAAACACAGAGGCGTTCTCTGACATCGTGAACCAAGGAGCGGGTGCTCTTCCGCTGGTGCGCTGGCACACCGATACCCACACTCGCGAGCTGGTGCCGGTGTACGCCAAAGGCGCTGGTGCAGACTTCCTGACAACGGTTGCCAAGCCTAATCCAGGTCTGGCCACTTACCATGTGCCGGAAGAGAGCCAACAATTCGTCGATAACACCGATATCTTCCGCACGGTTGCGAGCGCATTCGGTATTGCCACGCCACAGGCCCAGTAACCCATCACACTACGCTGTGCAGGAATCATCCTCCTGCACAGCCGATGTTAACCCCAGCGAAGAGACCGTATTTATTCATGCCAATCTTATTTATGCTAGCCCAATGCCTCACACTATCTCGGCAGAGATGGAGGTTCTTCCTCCTGCTATGCTCAGCGCTGCTGTTCCCTACACTTACGGCTCAAGCCGCCGAAAAACCGACCGTGATGACAGCCAGCAATCAAGCCGAAGCACAGGTGATCCGCGCGGTTCGCCAAGAAGGCCAATTGAAAGTCGATGTGCGCTTTGAAACGATAGCGGAGACGTTCGGCGGCGAAATTATCTATGACAATTTGCCACCAGACGGCATAGATAACGCATTTTATCTCGAAGCCGAGGGGCAACGCTGGGCGCTTAGCCCTGCTGGGAAAGCGGCCATTCCTAACACACTGCGCCTCAATTTCAGCTATGATCGCAAGAAAAATCCCCGCGTCGGCAGTTGGCAAGGGCTCTTCGTTGCTCCCCCGGCGACAGTGAAGCATGTCACTCTCACGCTGCCGGGCTTGCCGCCTATTCCTGATATTCTCATTGTCGATCGCCAGTAGGCTCACTTTACGAAGGAAGCGTAATCCTACATGACGCGCCTCTGCGAAAGACAATCGGGCAGCCAACTGCCCAATTTTACTCACACATCGCCTCTCCCTTTACAAGCACCGTCGTAACGCAGTAAAGTCGCCAACCTTTTTATGGCCCGCCATCTCTGGCGGCGCCTTTCCGGGCCGTCGCCGGTGCGACGTTAAACGTTTTTCCTGGAAATTCTCATGGCATGGGGCACGACGATGTTTATCGGTTTTGACTACGGCACGGCGAACTGTTCCGTGGCAGTGATGGATTCAGGTACACCACGGCTCCTGTCGCTGGAAAATGGCTCGCCTTATCTTTCTTCCCTGCTGTGCGCGCCCGTGCGCGAAGCGGTTAGCGAGTGGTTATGGCGACACCATCAGGTCAACGCAGAGGGCGAGAGCGCGCTGCTGCTCAAGCGCGCCATCAGCTACAACCGCGAGGAAGACATTCGCGTGCAGCCCGATAGCGTGAAATTCGGGCGCGAGGCGTTACGCCACTATATGGATGACCCAGAAGAGACGTGGTTCGTTAAATCGCCGAAGTCCTTCCTCGGGGCTGTCGGCCTGAAAGCACAGCAGATTGCGCTGTTTGAAGATCTGGTTTGCGCCATGATGCTGCATATCCGCACGCAGGCAGAAAGCCAGCTTGACCAGCCTATTCGTCAGGCCGTGATCGGTCGCCCGATTAACTTCCAGAGTATCGGCGGCGAAGAAGCCAACCAGCAGGCGCAAGGAATCTTAGATCGTGCGGCACACCGCGCCGGATTTGAAGACGTCGTCTTTCAGTTTGAGCCCGTAGCCGCCGGGCTGGATTTCGAATCGACATTGACGAAAGAAACACGTGTGCTGGTCGTGGATATCGGCGGCGGAACCACCGACTGTTCCATGCTGCTGATGGGGCCAGAGTGGCATAAGCAGCACGAACGCACGCAAAGTCTGTTAGGACACAGCGGCTGCCGCGTTGGCGGTAACGATCTGGACATCATGCTGGCGTTCAAACAGCTGATGCCACTGCTTGGCATGAATAGCGAGACGGAAAAAGGCATCGCTCTGCCGATCATGACCTGGTGGAATGCCGTCGCGATTAACGATATTCCGGCGCAAAAAGAGTTTCATAGCACCGCCAGCCGCACGTTAATCAACGAAATGATCCGCGATGCGCGTCAGCCCGAGTTGGTAAAAAGACTGCTGACCGTGTGGCAACAGCGCCTGAGCTACCGTCTGATCCAACTGGCGGAAGAGAGCAAAATTGCGCTGTCCAACCAGTCGGAAACAGCAGCCGATTTACACTTTATCGAATCGGGTCTGGCAACGTGCATTCATGCGGATGAACTTAACGCCGCAATCGATAATCCGCTAAGTCGCATTCAGCAGCAGGTGACGCTGGCGTTAGAAACCAGTCAGACCCGTCCGGAAGTCATCTACCTGACCGGCGGTAGCGCACGTTCTCCCCTGCTGCGTCAGGCTATTCAGCAACTGCTTCCTGATATTCCTATTGCCAGCGGTAACGATTTTGGTTCCGTTACCGCCGGACTGGCGCGCTGGGCAGAGATTGTCTTTCGCCGCTAAGCGAAAGACGACGCGTAAGCCCGCGTCTCATCAGGCCGCCGTTTTGTTAGCGGCTGATCAATGACCGTGGGGCTTGACTAACAGCCCACGCAGCAGCAATTCCAGCGCGGCAACGCCTTGTGCCAGCCGCGCATTACCATCCTCTCCGTCCGCAATCCAGAACGCCGCTTCGGCCAGGCTGCCATAGATTAAGAATGCCAGCGCCTGCGGATCGGCTTCAGCCACTACGCCCTGCCGGATAAGGCTATCGATCAGCCGCTGCATCGACTCAACGCAATGGCGCTGTGAATCTGGCGAGGCACCGCCCAGTACAGCTCGAGCATCGCGCAGTACAATACGCTGAATCTCCGGCTCCAGCGCCATTTCCAGATAGGCGCGGCAGCGACGACGAAAACCGTCCCAGGCATCCTCGGCGGTGTCGGAAATGACTTGCAGTCGTTCATCCATCTCGGCATCGATCTGTTCCACCACTGCCGCCAACAATCCCTTTTTATCACCAAAGTGGTGATAAAGCGCCCCGCGGGTCAGGCTTGCCTGCGCGGTGAGATCGTCCATTGAGGTGTCAGCATAGCCGCGTTCGCTGAAGACCTTACGGGCGGTCGCCAGCAGCGTAGCGCGGGTTTCTTCCATTTCAGCACGGGTACGACGAACCATCGACACTCCTTTACATACAGTTCGTATGATTATTTACATTCACTCCGTATGAATATATGCTTTTATTCATACGCTTTGTATGTATTGTCGCTGTGCCGCGATGGCATGGCAAGCGGATTCACTTTGGAGAACGAGATGGTTAACCCGTATCGAGAACTTTTTGCGGCACCCGGCACTAAAGGCTTTGCGCTGGCTGGCCTATTGGCGCGAATGCCGTTGCCCATGACAGGCATCGGCATTATCACCCTGTTGTCGCAACTGCACGGCAGCTATGCGCTGGCGGGGGCAGTATCAGCCACCTTCGTACTGACCTACGCGCTGCTGTCACCGCAGATCTCCCGTCTGGTCGATCGCCACGGGCAAAGCCGCGTGCTGCCCATCGCCACCGCCGTCAGCGCAATCGGGATGCTGTTTCTGCTCGCCAGCACCTGGTGGCAAGCGCCTGACTGGCTCTTATTCATTGGCGCTTTGCTGGCCGGTTTCATGCCCAGCCTATCGGCGATGGTGCGAGCACGCTGGACGGCGATCTATCGGGGAGACCCCCATTTGCAGACGGCTTACTCGCTGGAAACCGTACTTGATGAAGTCACCTTTATCGCCGGGCCGCCGCTGGCTGTCGGGCTGTCCGTCGCGGTGTTTCCTCAGGCTGGCCTGCTGGCAGTCGCGCTCTTGCTAGTGATTGGCGTGTTTGCGCTGGTGACACAACGCAGCACCGAGCCATCGGTAGAAGCGCAGCACACCAATACCGATCGTTCCGGCTCAGTGTTTAAACAGGCAAACATACGCCTGCTGACACTGTTGATGATCGCGATGGGCATCATCGTGGGCACCGTGGATATCGTCAGCGTCGCCTTCGCCGCACAGCATGGTCAGCCAGCGGCGGCCAGCCTGGTCTTGTCGGCTTATGCCGTGGGTTCCTGTCTGGCCGGGCTGCTGTTCGGCGCTCTAAAGCTACGAACTGCCCTGCACCGCCTGCTGTTGCTGGGTGGGCTGGCAACGGCAATCACCACGCTGCCTCTGCTGATAGTTAGCAGCATTCCCACGCTGGCGTTGGCCGTACTGATCGCCGGGCTGTTCTTCGCCCCCACCATGATCGTGGCGATGTCACTAGTCGAACGTCTGGTGCCCGATCACCGTCTGACCGAAGGCATGACCTGGCTGCTGGCAGGACTGAATATCGGTGTGGCGCTAGGTGCGGCGGTATCGGGTCAGGTTGTCGATGGTGAGGGCGCACAAGCCGGATTCGCCGTTGCACTGTGCGCTGGCGCATTGGTTCTACTGGTCGCGCTGTGGGGCTATCTACGCCTGCGGGCAAATACCGCCTCTCTTCCCCATACCGCCTGACGATGGCATCACTTGCTTTCCCAGTTAAGGACTGAACTATGAGTACCTCTCCATCTATCCCGATAGTCACCGCTGCACAGCATCCCTGGCTGGCTGTCGCCGCCGTCGGCCTGGCGACCTTCTCTGTGGTCACAACAGAAATGCTGCCGGTCGGCCTGTTGAACCCGATTGCCGATATGTTGAATACTTCTACCGGAACCGCGGGTCTGATGATCTCACTGCCCGCCCTGCTGGCGGCATTGTTCGCCCCACTGGTGGTGATCGCATCCGGCCGCGTGGATAGACGCAGGATCCTATGCGGACTGCTAACGCTGCTGGCTATCGCCAACATCGCCTCGGCACTGGCACCGGATATAGGCTGGATGCTGGCTGCGCGTGTACTGGTTGGCTTTTGCATGGGCGGCATCTGGGCGATTGCCGGCGGTCTGGCTGCCCGACTGGTTCCCGAGCGCGCCATCGGACTGGCGACATCGATTATCTTTGGCGGCGTCGCGGCAGCATCCGTGCTCGGAGTGCCATTCGGTGCACTGATTGGCGAACTTATCGGTTGGCGCTGGGCTTTCGGCTGCATGGCTGTCTTGAGCGGGCTGGTGCTGATGCTCCACCTCGCCGTCATTCCTGCACTGCCCGTTACCCATTCAGTCACCGTGCACCAGTTCGCTGAGCAGCTAGCCAACCGTAAGCTGCAAATCGGGCTGATTATGACACTGTTACTGGTAGCCGGACACTTCATGGCCTTTACCTTCGTCCGGCCGCTGCTGCTATCAGTATCAGGATTCGATGCACGATGGATTGGCGCACTGCTGTTCGCCTATGGCATGGCAGGCATCGTTGGCAATTTTCTGGCGGGCCTCATCGCAGCACGGCGCACGGTGCTGGCCTTGGTGGCTATCGCGCTGGGGCTGCTGTTGACTCCGATTCTGTTCCTGACCATCGGTGGCTCACACATCGGCGGCGGCGTGGCCCTGCTGGCCTGGGGGCTGGCCTACGGCGGCGTGTCTGTCGGGCTGATGACATGGATGATGAAGGCTGCACCGCGCGCCGTGGAGATCGCCACCGCGCTGTATGTTGGCATTTTCAATGTTGGCATTGCGCTCGGGTCATGGATTGGTGGTCAGGTTGTGGATAGCGCTGGGCTACTCACGACGCTTTGGCTGGCGGGTGGATGTGCCGCAACCACCTTGCTGTTATCTCTGAGCATGGCGCAGGTCGGGAGCCGCACAATAGAGTAATGAAAAAACCGCGAGCACCTTCTTCAGGTAGCTCGCGGTTTTTAGAGATGGTGTCAGCGCAAAAACGTAGACGTAGGGTAAATCAACTCTGCTGATTTAGAATCAACTGACCGTTCCTGTCCACTGGAATTTGTGTGCCCGGATCGCGATCCATGCGGATTTTACCCTGCTGGTCGCCGATTTTATAGGTGACATCATAGCCCAGAACTTTTTGTGATTTGTCGTACACCGTCTGGCAACGCTGTTGCTGTGACGTATACGTATCATTTTCCTGCATGCCGCTTTGTACACGGTTACCCGCATAGCCACCGGCCAACGCGCCCGCTACCGTCGCGATATCTTTACCACGTCCACCACCAATTTGGTGACCCAAAACGCCACCGGCCACCGCCCCCAGAACCGAACCGGCGATCTGGTGTTCATCCTGTACCGGACGACGATGCGTCACGCTCACGTTACGGCACTCCTGACGAGGCGTTTTGACCGTTTCTTTAATTGGTGTTGCTGTTAGCACCTGTGCAAACTGAGGTTTAGAGGAAAATACATCCATACTCGCCACCGCCGCCACACCCAATGCAGCAGCCACACCAATACCTACACCCGCTAACATTGACTTGTTCACAGGATACCTCCCGAATCTATTCTCACGCATTCCCCATCTGCAATCCCGCCGTAAGATTTGCTTTACGCCAGCTCGCGTTTAACGCGATGAATCCGATGGTTCCTTCTGAATACCTGCATTCAGAATTTTCGACGTGCGTGCTACGCCATCTGTAAACAGTGGAAAGTCTGCACAATGTTTCACACTCTCGCAATAAGACTAATTAACCAAAAGTGTCAGATTCGTAACATAAAAGCGTCATTTGGGAATTATCTTAACTGGAATTGGTAATAGGACGATATTTTATACTGCTATATCAGTGGGGCAGTAAATAGTCAGTAGAGGAATAAATAGCGCCTCGGCTCAGAAATAAGGCGGCTTGTTGAATGTATGGATTGCTGGAAAAAAGAGACTGGATAAGAGTATAGGCAGTCAATGACAAAAAAATACGGACATGAAATCGCGTTCACGCCCGTATCAGAAAGGTGTCAGCCGCGGTGGATTAGTGCAGTTTCAGACGCGGGCGAATCACCCGGTTGATCCCACCGACCAGCATCATCAGGCCCGTTTTCACATAGCCATGCAGGGCAACCTGATGCATGCGATACAAGGAGATGTAAACGAAACGTGCAATCCGCCCTTCTACCATCACGGAGCCCCGCATCAGGTTCCCCATCAGGCTGCCAACCGTACTGAATTTAGACAGCGAAACCAGCGAACCGTGATCTTTATAGACGTAAGGTTTCAGCGTCTGTCCGTTCAGCAACGCGATGATATTGCTGTGGCAGCGTGATGCCATCTGGTGAGCCGCTTGCGCACGTGGTGGTACGAAGCCGCCGCCTTCCTGCGGACAGGAGGCACAGTCGCCGATGGCGAAAATGTTGGGATCGCGCGTCGTCTGTAACGTCGGTTCAACCACCAGTTGGTTAATCCGGTTCGTTTCCAGACCGGCAATCTCTTTCATCGCATCTGGTGCTTTGATGCCCGCGGCCCAAACCATCAGGTCGGCTTCGATAAATTCGCCGTCCTTCGTATTCAGACCGCCGCTTTCGGCGCTGGTCACCATGGTTTTCGTCAACACACGAACGCCAATATTGTTCAGTTCCTGATGTGCAGCCGCGGAAATACGCGGTGGCAGCGCAGGTAAAATACGTTCACCCGCTTCCACAAGCGTGACATTCAGCGTTTGGTTATCCAACCCGTCAAAACCGTAGCTGTGCAGTTGTTTCACCGCATTGTGCAGTTCCGCAGACAGTTCAACACCCGTCGCACCGCCGCCCACAATCGCGATATTCACCCGCTCTTTCTCGTCCTGATTCGCTGTGAATTTCAGGAACAAATTCAGCATTTCGTTATGGAAACGGCGGGCTTGTTTCGGGTTATCCAGGAAAATACAGTGATCTTTCACGCCCGGCGTACCGAAGTCATTTGAGGTACTGCCTAACGCCACCACCAGAATGTCATACGGGATACGACGCGCCGCAACCAGCACCTCGCCTTGCTCATCACACACTTCAGCCAGTTGAATCTGCTGCTGCTCACGATCGATATCCGTCAGCATGCCCAGTTGGAACTGGAAATAGTGATTACGGGCATGTGCCAGATAGCTCAGCGCATCCATATCGTCGTCCAGCGAGCCCGTCGCCACTTCATGCAGCAGCGGTTTCCACAGGTGGCTGTGGTTGCGATCCACCAGCGTGATCTCCGCTTTTTTCTTGCGTCCTAACTTGTGGCCCAAACTCGTGGCGAGTTCAAGTCCGCCAGCTCCCCCGCCGACAATGACAATTTTTTTGGTTGGTGATGTCAAAATGACCCCCTAAAATGTGAACCAATGGTTAATAAAGAGTAAAAAATAATATCCTTATATAACATAGGGTTCGCGTAAGTTAAGCCTGATATCTGCAGCAAGAATAGCACGCTAGGTTATTTGGTCATACCAAAATTGATATATATCAATTTATTTTGTCACCCAGGTTTTTACCAGGAAAATTCCATCTTTATTTCAGTGAATTAGCGGAGGTCTGTGTGAAGAGAAAATGCTGAATCGTGCGCAAATGCATCGCTATCCGCACTAAGGAAAGTAAATAAATCGCGTTATTCCTCCTGATCGCCCCCAAACGAAGGCATCAGAAGGAACGACTCGCGGCGATTAACACATCATCACGCAGACAGGCTTAACCCAGCGTTTTGAAGGCTTTGATCCGCTGTAAATGGGGGGAGATGCTTTTGAATTTATGCGTCTGAATATCGTCCCAGACGATCTCGTAATACGCTCCCAACATCTGCGCGCTGCGCTGGCTGTCGAGCATTTCATCATGACGGGAGAGCATCACCATGCAGCGATCGCGGTTCTTTTCACGAAAATTCGCCACGCACTTGGTAGCGATATCCACATACTCTTCCGGGCGATCGATTTTCCCGCCCATGTTTTCCTGTGGGAACAGGTTAGGATTGACGATGACTTGTCGTATGTCACACAGGAAACCGACCCGTTCTGCCCAGAAACCGCCCAACCCCACGCCGCAGATCAGCGGACGATCGTCATCAGACTGTTGAATCGTCTTATCCACCAGCTTTAACAGATGTTGCATATCATGACGCGGATGCAGCGTGCTGTAGCTAATCAGCCTTACATCTTCATCAATAAACTGAAGTTGCAGGACCTTTTCATGGTTACCGGGGCTAGTCGAGTCAAAACCGTGCAAATAGATAATCATCTTTCATCCTCACCACAGACTGGGTTGCCTATTTCTCGCCATTTTTATACCCGTCATACTTCAAGCTGCTTGTGCGTTGGCTTCCCTTACTCACCCCAGTCACTTACTGGTGTAAGCTCCTGGGGATTCGCGCAGTTGCCGCCTTCACGCAACTCGAATTATTTAGTGTATATGCGCCTGCCAGCGCTCGCTGAGCAATGTGAGCGCCTGATTAGCCTGCTTCCAACGTGGCGAATCCAGCAGTTCCCGACGAGAAAACGAACCCTGATGATATAAGCGCGTCAGTTGCTCCGCTTTGACCGGGGACAGGTTATCCAGCACGCTGATGGCTCCTTCACGATGATTGCAGACCAAAATCATGTCACATCCCGCCTGCAACGCCGCCTGCGCCCGTTCGGGGTAACTGCCCATCACCGCGGCACCTTCCATCGAAAGATCGTCAGAGAAAATAATGCCATCAAAGCCCAGCTCTTCACGCAGAATCGTTTTAAGCCAATAAGATGAGCCGCTAGCGGGGTGCGGATCGGCCTCCGTATAAATCACATGAGCAGGCATGATCGCATCCAGTTGCTGACGCTGGATCAGCGCTTTAAAAATTGACATGTCGTGGGCACGGATCTCCTCAATCGGACGCGGATCGCGCGGCGTTTCTTTATGTGAATCGGCGCTGACCGCACCGTGGCCGGGGAAGTGCTTACCCGTGACCTTCATACCCGCACTGTGCATGCCGCGAATAAAGCTCTGCGCTACCGCCAACGCCGTCTCTAGATTGGCATGAAACGAACGCTCGCCGATTGCCGCACTCTGGTGGCCGATATCCAGCACCGGCGCAAAGCTAATGTCGATATCCATCGCGATCATTTCTGCCGCCATCAACCAGCCGCCCTCTTCCGCCAGACGCAAGGCTTCTGGTTCGCTATTTAATGCTGCGAAGGCCTGCGCGGCAGGCAGGCGGGTAAATCCGTCGCGAAAACGCTGAACGCGCCCGCCTTCCTGATCCACAGACACCACAAGACGTTCGCGCGACGCCACGCGGATTTGACGCACCAGTTCACGTAACTGCGCCGCATCATGAAAATTACGGGTAAACAGAATAACGCCGCCAACCAGCGGGTGTTCCAACACTTCACGATCTTCCGCATCCAGCTCATAGCTGGCGACATCTAACATTACCGGGCCCACAAAAACCTCATTCTTTAGAGTGTACTGCTTAGTAAAATAACCACGACGACCAAAACCACACCGTCAGCCTGTCTGTAGCCGATAGCCTGATTGTAGCCGATGATAGAGTGCGGGAATGTCCGCTAAAAATTCAGGGTTCTTCGTTTGCTGCCAGCGAATCTCGAACCACATCAATACCAGATAATCGACCCAGGGGAACCACTGCACCATCTGTTGCTGAAGGCGGCTCACGGAAAGCCCTCGCCGATGCCGCTGGTAGCTCTGCAGAAAATGCGTTTGCGCCAGGCTTTCCATTTGGCTGGCCCGCACAATGAATGCCAGTTCAAAGGCAATATCGCCATCTGAGGCATATTCCCAGTCAATCAGCATCGTTCCTTGTGGCGTGATCAGCAGGTTTTCAGCATGCACATCCAGATGGAGAGGTGCCAGCGCTAAAGGCGTGGGCAATGCGGCACGCTGAAAATAATGGTGGGCGCGCAGCAGCGCGGGCGAACGACGGTGCGGATCCATCAGTTGCCAGTGTTGAGCGAATAGCATTTTGAGATCGAGGGGGTGGCCGCTACGCGGCAGGCGATGAAGCTGAGACAATACACGCGCTACTTCACCATTAGCCAGCATCATCAGGAACTCATCAGACGTGGCAATGCGTCCCGGCACCCATTCGACAATGAGCCAGCCGTCACGCCACAGCAGCGGCCGTGGCGCAAGCCCTATCGTAGACATTTGCCGCAGCAGAGCGAACTCTCGCTGGCGATCGACGCCCATCTTCCGCTCGGTTGGCGACTGTCGGCGCGCAAGCCATTCGATGCCCGGCCCGCGGATACGCCAGCTTTTACTACTCAACCCGCCAACCAGCTCAAAGCGAATATCCGCTATCTCCACGGCGGGGAAATGCTTCTGGATCACCGCCGTCAGCTGTTGCTGGATACCTGCCTGCTTAATGCTGAACGGCGCCATTACCGGACCACACAATTTCGCCGGTCTGCACCAGCATCAGTTGCATGTCGATCTGCGGCGATTTCACATCACCGCTGACGTCGCTGTACAGCACATACTGCGCGCTGACATAACGCGCCAGACCAATCGCCTTGCTGCGCGATCCTAGGCTGTCGTCAACCGACAGACCCAGCGTTTGTTTCGCGGCGGCCAACTGCTCACGCGGTACCAGCGTAAACGCCTTGCCTGAAGATAACGCGCTGTACAGCGCGCCTGTCGCTTTCGCGATCGGCAGGGAGCCGTTGGTGTTGTTTTTCACACTATCCACCAGCAGTATGCTGCCCGGCGTGACGCCATCGGCTTTCAGCATCTGCGCCACCAGCGGATTAATACTGGCTTCCCAGTTCAGCGTCTGGATTTTCGGCGGTTGCGGTACTGATTCCCCCGGCGGCGGCGTTGGCGTGGTCGGCACTTGCGGCTCAACGGGCTCAATAGTCGCAGGCGGTTCAGTCGGTTCCGGTGGACGGCTAGGGCACCCTGTTAGTACCAATGCCGCCAGTATCACCCCTAGGTACTTTTTCATATTCTCTCTCTCAGCACACCATTACAAAAACAGATGAAGACGGACCTGACGCGCAGTAGGACTGCTGCGCGTTGAAAAAACGGTCATTTCCGTCTGTGGCGGGATTTCAATGGACTGCACTTCTTCGAACGGCAGAACGTCCAGCCCGTTTTCATCATACCAATAGAAACGGTAATGCACGGTCACCGCGTGTGAAGCGTCGTTGCTGACGACGGAAGAAGCACGCAGCCGGCCATTTTCTGAATCCAGTGAAGGATTCCCCGCCGTAATGCCCGCAGACAGCACGGGAGCATCCAATACCAGCGTTTGCCGTTCATTAATGGTCAGTACCTTTGGTGCGCTACAGCCCGCTACCAGCCCGACCATCAAACACGCGGACAGAAAAAGCATCGGATTACGCATGATGTTCTCGCATAATGGTTTTCTCGCACGATAGTCTAACCATGACCAACGAACCTCGCTCTATAGAATCTGGTTCTATAAGATCTAGTTCGCCAGCAAAGGCCCTAATGCGCGGCCACCCAACAGATGCATGTGGATGTGATAAACCTCCTGCCCACCGTGTCGGTTGCAGTTAATGATCAAACGATAGCCGTCATCTGCAATACCTTCCTGCTGTGCAATCTTCGCCGCAACCGTCACCATACGTCCCAGTGCCGCCTCGTGCTCAGGCACCGTATCGTTAACGGTCGGGATCAAGACATTCGGGATAATCAGAATATGGGTTGGCGTGCGGGGAGCAATGTCACGGAAGGCGGTGACCAGTTCATCCTGATAGACGATATCGGCAGGGATTTCCCGACGGATGATTTTACTAAAAATGGTTTCTTCAGCCATGATTGATTTCCTTGTTAAAGCTGGCATTGAACGACGTCATGTAGGCAGTATGAGTGACATATTCCATTTCTTTCAACCTTCTTCGTCTATTTCTGGTGCGGTTGGTCAAAATACGACACCCAGAAAAATGATTGGCACGCTAGCCTTATAATGGAAAATGCGCGTTTGTTGCGACCATAAAAAAAGGGGCTTTCGCCCCTTTTTACCACTCCCCAACAACACATCAGTGGTTACGGATGTAGTCGTCCATATCGGTTTTCAGGTTGTCGGATTTAGTACCGAAAATGGCCTGAACGCCGGAACCTGCTACAACCACGCCCGCTGCGCCCAGTTTTTTCAGGCCAGCCTGATCAACTTTAGCCACATCACCTACGCTAACACGCAGACGGGTGATGCACGCATCCAGGTTAGTGATGTTTTCTTTACCACCAAACGCGCTAACCAGTGCAGCAGCCATTTCAGTGCTGTCCTGTGACGCTTGCTCGGAGGAGCTATCTTCACGGCCTGGCGTTTTCAAGTTCAGTTTCGCAATCAGAACACGGAAGATGGTGTAGTAAATCAGCGCATAGCACAGACCCACAATCGGGAACAGCCACAGGTTGCTACCGTTACCGCTCAGTACCACGAAGTCGATCAGACCGTGAGAGAAGCTCGTACCATCGCGCATACCCAGCAGGATACAGATTGGGAACGCCAGACCCGCCAGAATCGCATGGATCACATACAGGATCGGCGCAACAAACATGAATGAGAATTCAATCGGCTCAGTGATACCCGTCAGGAACGAGGTCAGCGCCGCAGAGATCATGATGCCGCCCACTTTCGCACGGTTTTCTGGCTTAGCTGAGTGCCAGATAGCAATCGCAGCAGCCGGCAGACCGTACATTTTAAACAGGAAGCCGCCGGACAGTTTACCCGCAGTCGGGTCACCAGCAATGTAACGAGGGATATCACCGTGGAAAACCTGACCCGCCGCATTGGTGAACTCACCAACCTGCATTTGGAAAGGTACGTTCCAGATATGGTGCAAACCAAACGGTACCAGAGAACGTTCAACGACCCCATAGATACCGAATGCCAACATCGGGTTCTCATTTGCTGCCCAATGTGAAAACGTTTGGATAGCGCTACCGACCGGTGGCCATATGAAAGACAACACCGCACCGGTAACAATCGCCGTCAGACCGGAAATAATCGGCACAAAACGTTTACCGGCAAAGAAGCCCAGATACTCAGGCAGTTGAATGCGGTAGAAGCGATTAAACATATACGCGGCAATCGCACCGGCAATGATCCCGCCCAGAACACCGGTATCCGCCAGGTGCTTCGCAGTAATCTCGGCAGCCGGTAGATTAAGAACCAGCGGCGCAATCGCAGCCATGGTTTTCACCATGATGCCATAAGCGACCACTGCCGCCAGTGCGGAAACACCGTCGTTATTGGTGAAGCCCAGAGCAACACCGATAGCAAAAATCAGCGGCATGTTGGCAAACACCGAGTCACCGGCCTGTGCCATGACGCTGGAGACAATTTCAGGCAACCAGCTAAAATTGGCCGAACCGACACCCAGCAGAATACCTGCAATAGGGAGTACGGATACGGGCAGCATTAGCGACTTACCTACTTTTTGCAGGTTTGCGAATGCATTCTTGAACATAATTGAGTGTGCTCCTGAGTAATAGTGCTTTTACTTCTGATACTTCATATATGCAAAGACGGGGAGGATGGCCTTTGCGAGTTGGGGTGTCTTAGCCCCCTTTAATTTTTACGCAGAGTAAAATAAATAGCGCCCACAATGTTTGATTGCTATCACGTTTCCACAAGCCAACAGGCTGAGATCGAACAGATATTGCACTTTTCTGTGATGTATCGCTGAAAAACACGTCCCCCTGAAGAGGAAAAACCTAATCAAGGGGATGATGAAGCGCTATTAATTACACGGATAAAAAAAACTCGGCTATTTTCAGCCACTATTGCGCAGCGGTCAACCGAGTCGGATCGATGTGAAACAGGCGGGAGAAGTTTTCTGTCGTGGCGGCCGCGAGGGTTTCCAGCGATGTGCCTTTCAGCACGGCAAGGTATTCCGCGACATCACGCACATACGCAGGCTGGTTTTCCTGACCTCGGAACGGGACAGGCGCGAGCCAAGGGGAATCCGTTTCAATCAGCATCCGATCCAGCGGCACATAACGTGCGACGTCACGCAGTTCCTCTGCATTACGGAACGTCACGATGCCAGAAAACGAGATGTAGAACCCCATATCCAGCAGCGCTTTTGCCGTCGCCAAATTTTCCGTAAAGCAGTGCAGAACACCGCTGCATTTCTCCGCCTGTTCCTCGCGCAGAATCGCCAACGTATCTTCACGGGCGGCACGGGTATGCACGATGACCGGTTTATTCAGGTCATTGCCAATACGAATATGTTCACGAAACGATTCTTGCTGCTGGGCTTTCGTCTCTTGCTGATAGAAATAATCCAGACCCGTTTCCCCCATCGCCACCACGCGGCTGGCGCTGGCTAACTCACGCAGCTCCGCATAGTCATAGGGGGCTTCCTGATTAAGCGGATGAACGCCGCAGGAAAACGCCACGTTATCGCGCTCGCCGATTAACTCTACCATGGCACGATAGCCAGGCAACGTAGTCGCCACCGCCAGCAGGAAGCCGACATCGCGACGTTTCGCTTTCTCCAGTACGTCGGAGACATCTTTATGCAATGACTGATAATCCAGACCGTCAAGATGACAGTGGGAATCCACTAACAACATGATATTTACTCGATAGTAATTAAATAGAAAAAGGGTGGCTGTCGCGCTTAACCGATGAAGCAAACGTGCGTTCCCCATCAAGCAGGCGTTCCGTCAGCAATAGCTCACGATTGACACCCGTGACGGTCAGCAATTTTTGTCGGCAGGCCAGCCACTGTTGCAGCTCATACTGCAAATGTGCGGCAGGCTCGCGCGCCAGACGCTCAACCAGTTCTATCTGATCCTGATTCACCCAATGCTCGCTCGCCCCCCGCTGCCATTTCATGGCATCCAACAGTAGCGCGGCCAGCCAGTGAATGCGGACATCTGCATCGTCATGATTCAGCGGCGAAATCATCGAAAGCTGATCCCGTGAAGTCAACGCGGCAGAAAATGCCTGACATAACCCAATACGCTGCTTCCACTGATCTGGCTGTAATAGCGCCTCGGCGGCTAGCGGCGCACCCGATTGCAATCTCAATGCCGTGCGCAATGCCTTGCTGTCATGACGATGGCGGGCATTCAGCCACAGCACGCTCTGCGTCTCACTCGGGACATCCAGATAGTGATACAGGCAGCGGCTGCGCAATGTTGCCAACAGCCGGGCCGGTTCACGGCAGCCAAATAAAAAGAAGGTATTCTGTGGCGGTTCTTCCAGCGTTTTCAGCAGTGCATTCGCAGCTGCTTCTGTCAGTTGCTCAGCGGCAGCCAGCCAGATCACTTTTGCGCCGCCTTGTCGAGAGTGTTGATACACTTTTTCCACGACATCACGCACCGGATCGACGCCCAGACTCTGCTTGCCTTTCTCCGGGCTTAACACATGCCAGTCTGGGTGTGTTCCCGCCGTCATCAGGTTGCAGGAATGGCACTGGCCGCAGCTTTTCATCCCATCAGGCCGCTGGCAAATCAGCCAACGGCTCAGCGCATAAATCAGCGATTCATCGCCCATGCCCGGCAACGCATGCAGTAACACCGCATGATGGCCCCTGCCCGCCTGATACTGACCGACGAGCTGCCGATAGGATGCATTCAGCCACGGATACCATTCCATCAGCACTGCTCCTGCGCGACAGGCGGTAAGCCTTGTTGCCGCAGCCACTGCTGTAGCGTTGCCTGAATATCCGCACTGACAGCGTCAATAGCTTGTGAAGCATCGATCGTCAGGATACTGTCGTCCTCCGCAGCCAGCTCCTGATAGCGGGCACGGGTACGTTCAAAGAAAGCCAGCGATTCCTGCTCAATTCGATCTAATTCGCCCCGCTGGCGCGCGCGCTGCAAACCAATAGCGGGCGGCAAATCAAGATAGAGCGTCAAGTCAGGACGAAAATCTCCCAGCACGGTATCGCGCAGTGAACGCAGCAGTTGCTGATCGATCCCACGTCCACCGCCCTGATAAGCCTGTGAAGAAAGATCGTGACGATCGCCAATAACCCATTGTCCGTTAGCCAACGCGGGCTTGATGACGTTATCCACCAGTTGAACTCTGGCAGCGTACAACATCAGGACTTCCGCTTTGTCGGTGACCTTCTCATCGGTCATACCTTGCTTGATAAGCTCACGTAGCTTCTCCGCCAGCGGCGTACCGCCAGGCTCTCGCGTGAACACTACCTCTTTCACGCCATGTGACCGCAGTGTTTCTACCACGATATTACGCGCGGTGGTCTTCCCCGCACCTTCCAACCCTTCAATGACGATAAATTTACTGTTCATCCCGTTCCTTTAACGCTGAGCGGTATACCCTCACAGCACGATTATGGTCTGCAAGGTTAGTGGTAAAACTGTGTCCGCCTTTTCCATCCGCCACAAAATACAAGTATGACGTTTTGGCTGGGTGTGCCGCCGCATCTAATGAGGCTTTTCCCGGCATCGCGATTGGCGTTGGCGGCAAGCCAGAAATAATATAGGTATTGTAAGGCGTCGGCGTGTCTAATGCTTTACGGGTTATCACGCCTTTATAGTCATCCCCCATGCCATAAATCACTGTGGGGTCGGTTTGCAAGCGCATGCCAAGCCGTAAGCGATTGATAAAAACGGAAGCAACCTGAGTACGTTCTTCATTGATGGCCGTTTCTTTTTCAATGATTGACGCCATCGTTAGCAATTCGTCTGGCGTCTTATACGGTAATCCGTCTTCGCGCCCTTTCCAGACCTCATCCACCGTTTTTTTCATGCGCTGATGCGCACGCTGCAACAGGGCGACATCACTCGTACCTGCCGTGTATGAATACGTATCAGGATAAAACCAGCCTTCCGGATTCGTCTTATCGTTGATTTCCAACTGAGTGGCAACGTCCTGTTCGGTTTTATCGGCCAGTGCATGCTTGATATAAGGTGCCTGTTGCAGCGTGACCAGCCACTCTTTCAAACGTGAGCCTTCAACAAAACGGATGGAAAATTGCGCTTCTTTGCCGCTGGACAATAATGCCAGCATCTCGCGGACGGTCATGCCCGAAGTAAAACGATACGTACCCGCTTTAAATTTTGCCAACTCAGGTTCGAGACGCAGCAACCAGGGAAAAAAGGCGCCATCAGTAATAATTTTCTGATCGAGCAGCAGTGTTTCCAGCCCTTCTCTTCCCGTGCCGGCCGGAAGCGTAAAAATCGTTTCCTTTTCGATAGCCAATGGAGAACCAGCAAAACGCTGCATTTTCTGCCACGCGACCAACAACATCAGAACAACGGCGGCGATAATCAGTAAACCAACTTTCTTTTTCTTCATAAATCAACCATCTACTAGCAGTCAAAACTCAGGAATTGATAAAGCTCTCGGGAGTGGTAACGCCAGACATGCGCCTGATTCACTGGGACTATCGGCATTAATGCATTACAGACCAGCACCTCATCCGCATCGGACAGTGTGGTCACAGGTTCACTGACGATCTGTAGCGCGAAATCAGTCTCTGCCAGCGAGGCGATGATATGCTGCCGAGCTACGCCATCCACACCAGACTGCGATACGTCCGGCGTATAGACGTGATTCCCTTTGCGCCAGAATAAATTAGCGGCACAGCATTCCACTAGCGCACCAGAAGTGTCAAGCACGAGGGTCTCATCGGCTGAAGTCTGGTCAAGATGCGCACGAATCAGCACTTGCTCAAGCCGATTCAGATGTTTTATGCCCGCCAACAGCGGGTTTTTAGCGAGCGCCACCGGGCTAAGATTCAGACTAATGCCCTGCTCACGCCAGTCGGCATAGTGCGCTGGATAGCCTACCTGCATGACGATTCGGGTTGGCTGCATACAGCCCTGAGGACTATAACCCCGCCCGCCAGCACCGCGCGTTAGCATCACTTTCACTACGCCGTCCGTCCGCCCCACTGCAGCCAGCTTCATTTCCGCAATCAGACTTTCCCAGTCAACCGTCGGAAATAACAAGCGTGTAGCAGCCTCTTGCAGGCGCGTGATATGTCGATCAAGCCAGACAACCTCGCCAGCGCTGATTCTGGCTGTCGTAAAACAGCCGTCGCCGTACTGCGTAGCCCGATCGAGCACCGAAAGCTGTTCCTGTAACTGGCCATTAATCCACAGCATAATAAGCTCCGCATCATTCATCATCGTCAGCTTGCCAGTAAAGCTGCGTTGCAGACAAGCAGGTGTATCTGATTTTATGCAGGCAAAAAAAAACCCGGAAACCGGGTTTTTTTAAGACGCTATCGCAATCAAACTTTACGGAAGATCAGAGAACCGTTGGTTCCGCCGAAGCCGAAAGAGTTGCACAATACATATTCCATATTGCTGACCTGACGCGCCTCATGCGGCACGAAATCCAGATCGCAGCCTTCATCTGGGTTATCCAGATTCAGCGTTGGCGGAACGGCTTGATCGCGCAGAGCAAGAATACTGAAGATAGACTCCACCGCGCCTGCCGCACCGAGCAAGTGACCCGTCATGGATTTTGTCGAGCTCACCAGCACATTGCTGGCGTTCTCACCAAATACGGATTTCACCGCCTGTGCTTCCGCTTTATCCCCCGCAGGCGTAGAGGTGCCATGCGCGTTGATATAGCCGATCTGGCTCGTTGATACACCCGCATCACGCAGGGCGTTTTCCATAGCCAGTGCTGCACCCGAACCGTTCTCTGGCGGAGACGTCATATGATACGCATCGCTGCTCATGCCAAATCCAACAACTTCTGCATAGATTTTCGCACCGCGCTTTTTCGCGTGTTCATACTCTTCCAGCACCATGATGCCAGCACCGTCACCCAGTACAAAACCATCACGATCTTTATCCCACGGACGGCTTGCCGCCTGAGGATCGTCATTGCGCGTAGACAACGCACGCGCAGCGCCGAATCCACCAACGCCTAATGGCGTACTGGCTTTTTCTGCGCCGCCGGCCAACATCACATCCGCATCGTTATAAGCAATGATACGAGCTGCCTGACCAATATTATGCACGCCAGACGTACAGGCCGTAGCAATAGAGATGCTCGGGCCACGCAGTCCGTACATGATAGTAAGATGTCCAGCCACCATATTGACGATGGTTGACGGCACGAAGAACGGACTGATTTTACGCGGGCCGCCGTTCACCAGCGCTGTGTGGTTCTCTTCAATAAGACCCAGACCGCCGATGCCGGAACCAATCGCCGCACCGATACGCGGCGCGTTCTCTTCCGTTACTTCCAAACCGGAATCCTGCATGGCCTGAACGCCAGCAGCAACACCGTATTGAATAAAGGCATCCATTTTGCGAGCTTCTTTACGCGAAATGAATTCCTCAGAATTAAAATCCTTTACTAAGCCAGCAAAACGCGTTGCATAGGCACTAGTATCGAAATGGTCGATCAGGCTGATACCACTCTGACCGGCAAGAAGAGCACTCCAGGTAGACTCAACTGTATTGCCGACAGGAGATAACATGCCCAGTCCGGTCACAACTACTCGACGCTTAGACACGCTTATCCTCCAGGGAGGGAAAAAAAGACACTGCGGGACAAAAAAACTTAGGCGGTCGAATGACCGCCTAGATATGTTCGCTTACTGCTGGTTAGCCTGAATGAAATCAATGGCTGCCTGAACAGTCGTGATTTTTTCAGCTTCTTCGTCTGGAATCTCAGTATCAAATTCTTCTTCCAGAGCCATTACCAGCTCAACAGTGTCAAGAGAATCAGCGCCGAGGTCATCAACGAAAGAAGCATTGTTTACGACTTCTTCCTGCTTAACACCAAGCTGTTCAACGATGATTTTCTTAACGCGTTCTTCGATAGTGCTCATACTCTTAAATTTCCTATCAAAACTCGCTTTCGCGATGGTTTTCGTAGTGTATAAAATGTTTGAAAAGATGCAACAAAATCTCGGCTGGTCGAACCACGATTTTGTGCTATTTTGCGGTTATCACCGCAAATAATGCAAATAGTTTTCGAGCTTTTTAGATCATATACATGCCGCCATTGACATGCAATGTTTCGCCAGTAATGTAAGCAGCTTCATCAGAGGCTAAAAATACAACAGCACTGGCGATTTCTTTAGCATCACCGAGTCGGTTAGCTGGAACCTGCGTCAAAATGCCTGCTCGCTGTTCTTCTGTCAATGCCTGAGTCATATCTGTTTCGATAAATCCAGGTGCGACGACGTTGACCGTAATACCACGAGAAGCCACTTCACGCGCGAGGGATTTGCTGAACCCAATCAGCCCCGCCTTCGCTGCCGCGTAGTTAGCTTGTCCTGCATTGCCCATCGTTCCCACAACGGAACCAATGGTAATGATACGGCCAAAACGTTTCTTCATCATGGCACGCATCACTGCTTTAGACATACGGAATACCGACGTCAAATTGGTATCCAGAATATCGTGCCATTCATCATCTTTCATACGCATCAGCAGGTTATCACGCGTGATACCCGCGTTATTGATAAGGATATCAACTTCCCCGAATTCCGCGCGAATTTCTGCCAATACGCTTTCTACTGATGCTGCATCAGCAACATTCAGCATATAACCTTTACCGTTCTCACCCAGCCAGCCGCTAATCGCTTCTGCACCTTTTTCGCTGGTTGCGGTACCAATGACTTTTGCCCCGCGGGCAACCAACGTCTCGGCGATGGCACGCCCTATACCACGGCTTGCACCGGTAACCAGTGCAATTTTCCCCTCAAAACTCATTGTCTTCTCCGTTCTTATTTCTCAATCGCCGCTGATAGAGAAGCAGGATCGTTCACCGCAGCTGCTGTCAGGGTATCGACGATTCGTTTGGTTAAGCCAGTCAATACTTTACCCGGCCCGACTTCTAACAGTGATTCAACGCCCTGAGAGGCCATAAACTCAACACAGTCTGTCCAGCGCACTGGGCAATAAAGCTGGCGTACCAGCGCATCGCGAATCGCTTCTGGTGTTGTTTCGATACTGGCATCAACATTATTGACAACCGGGATGACCGGAGCGTTAAACGTCACGGACTCCAGCGCAACAGCGAGTTTCTTCGCAGCTGGCTCCATCAACGCACAGTGTGACGGTACGCTGACAGGCAGCGGCAGTGCACGCTTCGCACCAGCTGCTTTACACGCTACACCAGCACGCTCAACGGCGTCCTTATTGCCCGCAATCACCACCTGACCCGGTGAGTTGAAGTTTACCGGAGAGACCACCTGCCCCTGCGCGGATTCTTCACACGCTTTGGCAATGGCGTCGTTATCAAGCCCGATAATGGCATACATCGCACCCGTTCCTTCCGGTACTGCTTCCTGCATCAGTTTGCCACGCAGTTCAACCAAACGGACAGCCTGTTGGAAATCCAGAACGCCAGCACAAACCAGTGCGGAATATTCACCAAGGCTATGACCAGACATCAGAGCAGGCGTTTTTCCTCCCTGCTGCTGCCAGACACGCCAGATAGCAACAGAAGCGGTCAGTAACGCAGGCTGCGTCTGCCAGGTCTTATTCAACTCTTCAGCCGGCCCTTGCTGAGTGAGCTGCCATAAGTCATAACCTAACGCTTCAGAAGCCTGAGCAAACGTTTCAGTGACGATGGCGTGTTCTGCCGCAAGTTCAGCCAACATACCTACCGTCTGCGATCCCTGACCGGGAAACACCATTGCAAATTGCGTCATATCACAATCCTGTTTAATTAAAAACGAACCAGCGCGGAGCCCCAGGTAAAACCGCCACCGAAGGCTTCAAGCAGCACCAGTTGCCCTGGTTTAATACGCCCATCGCGCACGGCTTCATCAAGCGCTGAAGGCACGGAGGCTGCGGAGGTATTACCATGACGATCCAGCGTCACAACCACCTTCTCCATCCCCATACCCAGCTTTTTCGCCGTGGCGCTGATGATTCGCAGGTTAGCCTGATGAGGCACCAGCCAGTCTAATTCACTTTTATCCAGTTGAGCCGCTTGCAGCGTTTCTTCAACGATATGTGCCAGTTCAGTCACGGCCACTTTAAAGACTTCGTTACCCGCCATCGTCAGGTAAGCAGGTGTATCCGCATGGTTACGATCCTGATGCGGCAGCGCCAGCAGTTCGCCATAGCGACCATCGGCATGCAGATGAGTAGAAAGAATACCCGGCTGCTCTGATGGCGTTAGCAGTACCGCGCCTGCACCATCACCGAATAAAATCAGCGTGCCGCGATCTTCGGGATCCAATGTCCGAGACAGCGTATCGGAACCGATCACCAGTGCGTATTTCACCGCACCATTTTTAATGTATTGATCGGCAACGCTCAGTGCATAGGTAAAACCGGCACAGGCAGCGGCCAGATCGAAGGCAATTGTATCTTTGATCCCTAACAGCTGCTGAATCTGGCAGGCAGAGCTCGGGAAAGCATGGCTTGATGATGTTGTAGCAACAATCAGAAGACCGACTTCAGAAGGATCGACATTTGCCATTTCCAGCGCTTTCTGCGCGGCACGGTATCCCATGGTCGCAACGTTCTCATCCGGCGCAGCAATTCGGCGCTCACGGATTCCAGTACGTGTGACGATCCATTCGTCCGTCGTTTCAACCATCTTTTCTAAATCAGCGTTCGTCCTGATTTGTTCAGGCAGGTAGCTGCCCGTTCCGATTATTTTTGTATACATGTACGCTTAGTCACTCTTGGGTAATACCGCTTCTAGACGGGCGGCAATCCGGTCGGGAAGCTGCCGCCGTACCGTCTGCATTGCCTGTTCAATAGCAACCGCAAACGCTCTCTGGTTTGCTGCACCATGGCTTTTGATTACAGTTCCCCGCAATCCTAGCAGGCATGCGCCATTATATTGATCGGGGTTCAAATGACCGAAGCGCTTTGATAAGCGCTTTTGTAACAAACGTCCCAGCCATTTCAACCACCAGGACCGTTTTTGTTTTTGCCCGGAGCCTGAGGCTGGCGATTTCAGCAGTGACAGGAACATCCTTACCACGCCTTCCACCGTTTTCAGTGTGACATTACCCACAAAGCCGTCACAGACCATCACATCCGTTTTCCCAGTCAGCAAATCGTTGCCTTCCAGATAACCGATATAATTTATTGATGGTGCCTCTTTTAGCTGTGCCGCTGCTTCACGGATAGTGCTCAGCCCTTTGCTTTCTTCTTCACCAATATTCAACAACGCGACCCGAGGGTTCTTCAGTTCCAGCACTTCTTCTGCCATCACTGACCCCATCACGGCAAATTGAACCAGCATCGTGCTATCGCAATCAACGTTCGCCCCCAGATCCAACACGACTGTCTTTCCGTGCTGCTGGTGAGGTAAAACCGATACCAATGCAGGTCGTTCAATACCGTCAAGTGGCTTAATCAGGAGCTTAGCCAGCCCCATAAGCGCACCCGTGTTGCCTGCGCTCACACAGGCCTGTGCCCTGCCGTCTTTAATCAACTCAAGTGCTATACGCATTGAGGTACCACGGCTCGCACGAATAGCCTGCGACGGCCTCGCATCACTAGCAATAACCGACTCCGCCGGAACAACTTCTAAGCGGGAAAGTAAATCAGAATCGACTTTGGCAAGTAATGGTGTAATCGCAGCAGGATCGCCGACTAATAACAAATTGAGAGCTGGATTAGAAGCCAGTGCCTGCAATGCAGCAGGCACTGTTACGCAGGGACCAAAATCCCCGCCCATCGCATCTAACGCCAGAGTTAGGCGTGTCAAGGTATTGCCTTGCAAATAATTCGCAAGAATTACTTAGCAATGACCTTGCGACCGCGGTAGTAACCATCCGCAGTGATGTGGTGACGCAGGTGAGTTTCGCCAGAAACTTTATCTACGGATACAGAAGAGGTAGTCAGCGCATCGTGTGAACGACGCATACCACGTTTGGAACGGCTAGGTTTGTTTTGTTGTACGGCCATGGACCTTACTCCTTAATTACTTACGCTTTAAACTGGCTAATACGGCAAACGGATTTGGTTTTTCCGCCTCTGCAGGCAGTTGACCAAACACCATGTCCGCTTCGGACACTTCACAGTGTTCAGAATCATGCACCGGGGCGATAGGCAACATCAGAATAATTTCATCTTCAATCATTGCCAGCAGATCGACTTCGCCAAACTCATCAACGCCGATCGGCTCATACGCTTCCGGTAACGCTTCGGCCTGCTCATCATTGACGACCGGGCTAAAACAGAATGTCGCATGGACCTGATGCTCAAACGGCTTTCCGCAACGTTGACACATCAGTGTGACCGTAACATCGGCGTTACCGTCAATCACTGCCAGACGCTGATTATCAATATTGAAAGATAAAGAGGCCTGAACATCACTATCCACACTCACCACTGATTCGGCAACACGCTCTACTTGTTCTGGCGAATAGATACCAACATAATCTAAACGCTTCTGAGCAGTGCGGACCGCATCAAGGGTTAAGGGTAATTTTACCTTTTGCATAGGGCGCGCATATTAACGTCGTAACGACATAGAGTCAAAGAAAAAGGCAGTGATGCACCACCTTTCACCAATATTCGCTTCCAGAGCGGCGCACAGTTTAAAATGCCTTTCATCATTACGCTACGGTTTATCAAAAAATTATGCAGCAGATCGTTCTTGCCTCAACCTCACCGTATCGCCGGGCCTTATTGGAAAAGCTGGCGATCCCCTTTATTTGCGCGTCGCCAGACATCGATGAAACCCCGCATCCAGGTGAAAGCGCCGTCGATCTTGTGATCCGACTTGCCGAGAGCAAAGCCCGAGCGTTGGCTGCGCACTACCCCAATCACCTGATTATCGGCTCCGATCAGGTTTGCGTTCTGGGGAATGCCATTACGGGGAAACCACATAATAAGGATAATGCAACACGACAGTTAAAGCTCGCCAGCGGGAAATGCGTTTCCTTTTTTACCGGTTTAGCGCTTTTCAATAGTGCGACTCAGGAAATACAGAGCATCGCAGAGCCATTTGACGTGCATTTTAGAACGCTAACGGAAACGGAAATTGACGGCTATCTGGAGAAGGAGCAGCCGTGGAACTGCGCGGGCAGCTTCAAAAGCGAAGGGCTGGGCATTGCCCTTTTTGAGCGATTATCCGGGCGCGATCCTAATACGCTCATTGGGTTGCCGCTGATCGCGCTGATTCAGATGCTACAGAAGGAAGGCGTTAATCCTTTGACAGCGTAATACAAATCGGGATAGCACGATGGCGCGCTATCCCGACGGATAAAAGCGTATAGGTTGTAGGCGTCGTTATGCTTTTGTCTTGCGCAACGCCTGAAGACAGCGACGCAGTCCGCTATCCAACGGCGCTTCAATTCTCATCGTCTCGCCGGTATTTGGGTGCTCAAAACGCAGCGCCTGCGCATGCAGGAACAGACGTTTTAAACCGGTGTTCACCAGTTGTTCATCGAATTCACGATCGCCATAACGGTCGTCAAATGCTATCGGATGCCCGGCATACTGAGTATGCACACGAATTTGATGCGTACGTCCGGTGACGGGACTTGCTCTCACCAGAGTCGCATGCTCAAAACGCTCTTCCACCTTAAAGCGCGTTTCCGATGGCTTACCTTCGCTGTTAACTCGCACAACGCGCTCACCGCTTTGCAGAATGTTTTTCAACAGCGGCGCCTGAACAACCTTACAGTGGGACTGCCATTGTCCGCGAACCAGCGCCAGGTAATCTTTTTGCATGCCTTTTAGCCGCAGCTGTTCATGCAGAGAACGCAAAGCCGAGCGTTTTTTTGCTACTAGCAAAACGCCTGACGTATCGCGATCGAGGCGGTGTACCAGCTCCAGAAAGCGCGCTTCCGGGCGTAAAGCACGCAGCCCTTCAATCACGCCGAAGCTCAGACCGCTTCCGCCATGCACGGCGGTACCCGAGGGCTTATTCAGCACCAGCAGGTAATCATCTTCGTAAATAATGCACTCGGCCAACGCCGCCACTTTACCAAGACTCGCAGAAACAGGCGTTTCATCACGTTCTGCCTGTCGAATAGGCGGAATACGAATTACATCGCCGTCGAGCAATTTATACTCAGGCTTGACCCGTTTCTTATTTATCCTTACCTCGCCTTTACGCAAGATACGGTAAACCATGCTTTTAGGCACACCCTTTAAGTGGGTATGCAAAAAGTTATCGACGCGCTGCCCCGCTTCATCTGCGGAGATCGTCACAAATTGTACTGAAGGATTATCTGTTTTCATGATGCGCGATTCTAAATAGAGCAACCCGATAGCGCCACTTCTTTTTCTGTGCTTAACTGTGTGTCTGACTTATGAAGATATTGTTGCACTATCGGGTAAGTAACGGGTGAATTGCGTTGTAGCATCAAACCCTGCCCGTTTTGGTGATAACGACAGAACTATCTTTATACAGACAGGCAAAGTCACCTTGCTATAACGGTATCAGCAGTGGAATAATGCTTTTGCGTTTCCCACGCGGATTTCCGATAAAACAAGGGGAAATTGCGGAATTATTAAATTTGCCTGATGACGCACACACGCAGCAATGGCGTAAGACGTAATGCGGAATCAAGCAGTTAGCGGGCTGCGGATTGCAGCTTGGCCGGCAAATGGAATCAGATCTGGCGACATTATTCAGAAGCTGTTCCCTCAGTAAATGCGCTGTTTTCCATCAGGAAACACAGGCTACCGAAACATGCGTCTCTATGCAGGCGACAACCGGGAGGTTGACGTCCCTGCGATAAGCCACGAGGCCATCGGTTCACTCCGGTCATGCGGTTCTTTTGTCCGCAGCTCTATCAATAATGCAAGTAAAAATAACGAGTAAGTTGAAGATGAAAAGAATGTTAATTAACGCAACTCAGCAGGAAGAGTTGCGTGTTGCCTTGGTTGATGGTCAACGGCTGTATGATTTGGATATCGAAAGTCCGGGTCATGAGCAGAAGAAAGCAAATATCTACAAAGGTAAAATCACTCGTATCGAACCCAGTCTTGAAGCGGCTTTTGTTGATTACGGCGCAGAAAGACATGGTTTCCTCCCTCTTAAAGAAATCGCCCGCGAATACTTCCCCAGCAACTATGCTTCCCATGGTCGTCCTAACATTAAAGACGTGTTACGTGAAGGTCAGGAAGTCATTGTTCAGGTAGACAAAGAAGAACGTGGCAACAAAGGCGCAGCGCTGACCACCTTTATCAGCCTGGCGGGTAGCTATCTGGTCTTAATGCCGAATAACCCGCGCGCCGGTGGAATTTCCCGCCGCATCGAAGGCGACGATCGCACTGAGCTCAAAGAAGCGCTGGGTTCGCTGCAACTGCCTGATGGTATGGGGCTCATTGTTCGCACCGCGGGTGTGGGCAAATCCGCTGAGGCCCTGCAATGGGATTTGGCTTTCCGTCTGAAACACTGGGACGCGATCAAAAAAGCCGCTGAAGGCCGCCCTGCACCGTTCCTGATCCATCAGGAAAGTAACGTGATTGTCCGCGCTTTCCGTGACTATCTGCGCCCGGACATTGGCGAAATTCTGATTGATAACCCCAAAATTCTCGATCTGGCGAAAGAACATATTTCTGCGCTGGGTCGTCCTGATTTCAGCAGCAAAATCAAACTGTACAGTGGTGAAATCCCGCTTTTCAGCCACTATCAGATTGAATCGCAGATCGAATCGGCTTTCCAGCGTGAGGTTCGCCTGCCGTCCGGCGGCTCTATCGTTATCGATACCACCGAAGCGCTGACGGCGATTGATATCAACTCCGCCCGTGCAACCCGCGGTGGTGATATTGAAGAAACAGCCTTTAATACCAACCTTGAAGCCGCAGACGAAATTGCTCGCCAATTGCGCCTGCGTGACCTCGGTGGTCTGATCGTTATCGACTTCATCGATATGACTCCGGTTCGCCACCAGCGCGAAGTGGAAAACCGCCTGCGTGATTCCGTACGTCAGGATCGCGCACGTATTCAGATTGGCCGCATTTCCCGCTTCGGCCTGCTGGAAATGTCGCGTCAGCGCCTGAGTCCGTCACTGGGTGAATCCAGCCATCACGTCTGCCCACGCTGTAGCGGTACAGGTACGATTCGTGACAATGAGTCACTTTCTCTGTCTATTCTTCGCCTGATTGAAGAAGAAGCGCTGAAAGAAAACACCAAAGAAGTCCACGCGATTGTTCCAGTCCAGATTGCTTCTTATCTGCTGAACGAGAAGCGTGATGCCGTTAACGCCATTGAGAAACGTCAAGGCGGCGTGCGCGCGGTCATCGTGCCACACGACGGCATGCAAACGCCGCACTACTCCGTTGTTCGCGTCCGTAAAGGCGAAGAAAAACCAACGCTCAGCTATCTGCTGCCTCAGCGTTTGGAAACGGAAACACAGCAACAGCAAGACGAACAGACGATTGAGCGTAAACAGCCAGAGCAACCTGCTTTAGCGACGTTTACCATGGCAGAAATGCCTGCGGAAACCGCACCATCGGTAACCAAAGCGGCACCTGCTGCAGCGAAACCTGCGGAAGTCGCTCAACCAGGCCTCATCAGCCGTTTCTTCAGCGCCTTAAAAAGCGCCTTTGCTTCTGAACCCGCAGTAAAAGCGGCGGATAGCGTTGACGAGAAGAAGGCCGAAGAAGAGAAATCTGCTGAAGGTCAGCGTTCTGAGCGCCGTAATTCACGCCGTCAGGGTAATAATCGCCGCGATCGTGGTTCTCGTGACAATCGTGACAATCGTGACAATCGTGACAATCGTGACAATCGTGACAATCGTGAACAGCGTGATGAGCAGCGCCGTAATAAGCGACAGAACGAGGAAGTGGTTGCGGAAAACGCGGAGAAAACCAGTTCAGAAGAGCAGCCGCGTCGTGAGCCGCGTGCTGAGCGCCAGCGTCGTCGTCAGGACGAGCGCCGTCAGGCTTCTAATGAAGCAAAAGTTCAGCCAGCGGTTGATGATTCCGATGACAACGCAGCCGAACAGGATAAACCGACTCAGGTTATGCCGCGTCGCCAACGCCGCCAACTGACGCAGAAAGTACGCGTTCAGTCCGATGCTCAGCCGGATACCCTCTCCGATAGCACAGCACCTGCCGCTGTTCCATCTGAGCAGGCTCAATCTTACGTCAAGCCAAACGATGCTGCGGTAGACAATAACGAGATCGATAACGAGCAAAACGACGCAAATCGTGCCAACGCCGAGAATGGCGGTATGCCACGTCGTTCACGTCGCTCGCCGCGTCATCTGCGCGTCAGCGGTCAACGTCGTCGTCGCTATCGTGATGAGCGTTACCCGTCTCAGTCTCCGATGCAGTTGGAATTTGCCGCCGCATCACCGGAAATGGCATCAGGAAAAGTGTGGATCAGCTATCCTCTTGCACAGACACAGCAGGCTGAAGGCCAACCGCAGGACGAAAACGTTGCAGCGATTGAAACACCGCTGTTACCTGCCGTCGTTGAAGCCGCAGTGACTACACCGACCGATACAGCGGAATCCAACGCAGTGGAAAACGTGGCGATTGCTGAAGCCGTCACTCAGGAAGACGCTGTTGTAACCGCAACAGCGCAATCTGCCGATGTGATTCAGGATAGCAATGTCGCAAATGTCGAGGTGAGTGCCGCAGACGAAGAAATCGTCGTCGAGCCCGTTACCGAGAACACCGCTATTGACGATGCTATCGCTGCGGTTGCCGTCAGTGCCGTAGAGGAAGCACCAACTGCTGATACTGCTCTGGCTGCTGAAGACGCACAGATCGTTGAACCTGTTGCTGCTGAAAGCACAGTAGCTGAAACTGTCGTGACTGACGATGTCGCTACGGAAGCCGTTGCAGAAGACAAGCAGGCGGATAGTATCGCTGATGCAACCGAGACAGCAGATGTGGCAGAACCTGTTTCTACTCCGGCGGTTTCCGCAGTACAGGAAACCAGCGCGCCACAGAGCGTTCAGGATGAATCGGTAAACGCCACCAGCGCACAGCCGATTGTGGAAGAATCTGTATCGAGCGTGACAAAAGCAGTAAACGTTGCTGAGCAACCTCGCTATAAGTTCCATGCAACAGCGCCAATGACTAAAGCACCGGCGCCGGCATACCACGCGGAACCTGCCCGACACAGTGATTGGGTTCGTCCTGCCTATCCGTTCTCTGGAAAAGGTTCAGCAGGCGGTCATGCCGCAGTTAATCAGTCAACTGCGCCAGCAACCAAACCTACACCAGTCAGCGAGTAATTCTGACTTCTATAGACAAACACCCGCCAATTGGCGGGTGTTTTTTTATGTACAAACTGTTGTTAGCCTAAAAAACTCAATAGCTTGATATCTACACTGTCCGTTTTACCATCCAGTTCAGTCAACAAATTCTGGAAGTGCTCGCTCTGCTCATGTGATGTCAAAGCCTCTCGATCTTTCCAGCGTTCGAAGAACACAAACGAACCGGCTTTATCTACGACTTCATGCAGATCGTACTGCACATTACCCGCTTCCTGTCGGCTAGGTGCCACCACGCGTTTTAGCGTTGCGGTGACGTCTGCAATGAACTCTGCTTTTGCCTGAATGGTGGCGACAATACGAATTTCCATATACATCCCTTATTTATCAATGAAAAGATAGTGCTATCAGATGCCAATCCAAGGTTAATTTCAAGCATTCATCAACAAACGGATGCATTCGAATGGCTTTACGCTTATCCTTATCCCCCGCCGTATCAGTCCCAAAACCAACCGAAAGACGATGTTTTTCTACTGACCGCCGGAGCGCAATTCCATGACCGCACAGCCCACTATTCTTAAAATCCGTCGCCCTGACGATTGGCACATTCACCTGCGTGACGATCGGATGCTGGAAACCGTTCTCCCCTATACCAGCCGTTTCTTTGGCCGTGCGATTGTTATGCCTAACCTGACGCCGCCGATTACCAGCGTGGCCAGCGCTATCGCGTATCGTCAACGTATTTTAGCCGCGGTTCCGCAGGGCGATAATTTTCATCCGCTGATGACGTGCTATCTGACCGATGCGCTTGATGCCAATGAAATCGTGAATGGCTTTGAGCAAGGCGTTTTTACCGCTGCCAAATTATACCCGGCCAACGCCACAACGAACTCCAGCCATGGGGTTACCAGCATCGCCAATATCTCCGGTATTCTGGAGAAAATGCAAAAAATGGGTATGCCGCTGCTCATCCACGGCGAAGTTACCGATGCTGCCGTTGATATTTTCGATCGGGAAGCACGCTTCATCGAAACGGTGCTGGAGCCATTGCGCCGACAGTTTCCTGAGCTGAAGGTCGTCCTTGAGCACATTACGACAAAAGAAGCCGCGCAGTATGTTGTTGAAGGTAATGATTATCTCGCTGCAACCATTACACCGCAGCACCTGATGTTTAACCGCAACCATATGCTGGTTGGCGGCGTTCGCCCCCACCTGTATTGCCTGCCTATCTTAAAACGCAATACGCATCAGCAGGCGCTACGTGAAGCGGTAGCCAGCGGCTGTGACCGTCTTTTCCTCGGCACTGACTCAGCACCCCACGCAAAGCACAGAAAAGAGTCCAGCTGTGGCTGCGCCGGCGTGTTCAATGCCCAGGCGGCATTAAGTACATACGCCACTGTTTTCGAAGAAATGAACGCACTTGATAAACTCGAAGCATTCTGCTCGCTGAACGGCCCACGTTTTTATGGTCTGCCAGTGAACGACAGTTGGATTGAGCTTTACCGTGAAACGGTCACATTCCCAGAAGAGATCTCTCTTGGCGACGAGTCGCTAATCCCCTTCCTGGCTGGACAAAGCCTTAACTGGTCAGTCCGTTAATCGACAAGCCCATCCGCATTATGTCGATGGGCTAAATTTTATTGCGCGTCTTGTTCTCCACTTGCAATAACTGTATAAATAAACAGTTTAAAATTTGGAGGTCACCATGCGCGTAGAAATCACTCTTGCAAAAACAACGCCTTTACCCGCCGGTGCGATTGAAGCACTCAGGCACGAGCTGGAAAAGCGTATTCACAAAATTTACCCCGATACGCCTATTCAGGTTCGTTATGCATCCGCAAATAACCTGACGGTCATGGGTGCAGGCAAAGATGACAAAGATCGTATCTCCGAAATCTTGCAGGAAACGTGGGAAAGCGCCGACGACTGGTTTACGGCAGAGTAATCTAAAGCTTGAAAGATAACGAAGATATAGGCTGTAATGGCAGTTTAAAGCGGCATTTCGCCATGTGCTATGACCGAGGGTATCTGTTATGACGGTAGAAAAACCAGAAGAGGCAATGACATTCGGGGAACTGCTGGAGCTGATTGGCGAGCAACAACGCAAGCTCGATGCTCTGGAACTCGCCTTTTCGTCTCTGGCATTCTGCCTCGATGAGAAAGCGAACACACTGATGGTTCATAATCTGACGCTCGAATCTCAAAATGAGAATCGAGATCCAGCGATGAAAAAATACCTTGCCCGACTTGCTGCCGCATTAGAGAAAAACGCGGGATCTGGCGTGGAATAATGTTCTGCCGCTCCTGCTAACCACACCTTCGGGATGAAAGCCTATTCGTCCCGATATTTTATCTGACGTATCGCTTACCCTTCCCATACCGCCTGTGTAATATTTTTTACGAAAAACTGAAAATATTTCCCATAAATTAAATAAGCAGCAGTATACTGATAATGCTCATTTAAAAATAATGAGCCACCTGAAGCCTCGTTAGTCACTCATGTTAGTAACTAGTCAATAAGGGGTATTTATGGATAGAAAAAATGAAGTTATTCAGACACATCCTCTTGTAGGTTGGGACATCAGCACCGTTGACAGTTATGACGCCATGATGATCCGTTTACACTACTTATCCACCTCGGATCAAGCACCAGATGAAGCACATGTAGACCGGACGCTTTGGCTAACGACCGATGTTGCACGGCAGCTGATACACATACTCGAAGCCGGTATTGCAAAAATCGAATCAACAGACTGTGACGTCAGTGATTATCGAAAACATTAGTAATTGATAACGTTATTAATATTATATTCAATACCCATCAGTTTTGCTTAAAATAACAACACCGCCAATAAGGCGGTGTTGTTATTTTAGGGCTATTCTCATTTCTTTTATATCCATCAATAAATTAATTCCTGCTCGCCTGCCTTTATACTAATAATCACCTACTGCATCATTATTCAACTAATAGAGTCTCTTTGCAGCACGGCTCATTTATTCCTCTGCCATCTTTATTCATTCTCACCTGAAGACAGATATCAGAAATATCTATTTCTATTAAAGAACTTCCATAACCAAACTGAATAAATTATGAATTTAAATTCAAAAAAACTGCTCATGTTTATGATAATGTTACAATCTGAAAGTTTATATTGATTTTATGTTTCTTCCTGTTAAATTTTCGCCGGATTGACATGTTACCGATCTGATAAGGAGCTATCACCATGCTTTGGCGTAATACCTCTTCTCGTTATGGCCATATCAGCATTCTTTTGCACTGGATTGCAGCGTTAACCGTTTATGGCATGTTTGCTTTAGGCCTATGGATGGTCACATTAGGGTACTACAATATTTGGTATCACCGTGCCCCAGAAATCCATAAGGCAATTGGCGTACTGTTCTTCGCCATCTTAATTTTTCGCGTGGTGTGGCGTTTTATTTCTCCCCCTCCTCCACCGTTAAAAAGCTACTCCACATTGACCCGCGTCAGCGCGACGCTGGCTCATATTGCGCTTTATGTCATTCTTTTCGCCATTCTTATTAGTGGATATCTCATTTCCACTGCCGAAGGGCATTCCATCTCAGTTTTTGGCTGGTTTTCTGTTCCGGCCATTGTCAGCGGCTTGACGGATCAGGCCGATATAGCAGGCGACGTGCATCTTTATCTTGCATGGGCGGTGGTTGCCTTATCAGCGCTGCACGGTTTAGCCGCATTAAAACACCACTTTATAGATGGTGATAACACGTTGAAACGGATGTTGGGTCGCAACGTTCCTTAACTTTCTGGATTTATGGAGAAATACCAATGCTGAAGAAAACACTACTGAGCCTGACCGCAGTATCCATGCTTGCCTCTGCCGGTTCTGCACTGGCAGCAGAGTACAAGTTCGATAAAGAAGGCCAGCACGCGTTTATTGAATTCCGCATTAAACACCTCGGTTACAGCTGGCTTTACGGCAGCTTTAACGACTTCGATGGCGCCTTTACCTTTGATGAGAAAAACCCATCAGCGGATAAAGTGAATGTCACTATAAACACCAACAGCGTTGACACTAACCACGCTGAGCGTGACAAGCACCTTCGCAGCGCAGAATTTTTAAACGTTACCAAGCATCCGCAGGCAACGTTTACGTCCACTGAAGTGAAGAAAGACGGCGAAGATTACGATATTACCGGCAACCTGACCTTAAATGGCGTCACCAAGCCTGTTAAGCTCGATGCCAAACTCATCGGTCAGGGCGATGACCCGTGGGGTAACTATCGTGCAGGATTTCAAGCCGAAGGCACTATCAAGCTGAAGGACTTCAACATTACGACCGATTTAGGTCCAGCTTCGCAGGATGTAGAACTGATTATTGCCGTTGAAGGCGTTCGCCAGAAATAAGGCGACACCACGCATTGACAGCAAAAAGCCCTTTCCTTTGGAAAGGGCTTTTTCATATTACGCGATTAGCCGCTAATTATTCGGCCTTGTCTTTCGCGACGGGAGCCGGAATGTGCAACGTTGACTGCAATAATCCTTTGGATTTATTGAAGATCTTCATTCCATTTTCACGCCCGCTGCGTATCGCTCTTTGCGCTTCCAGCGGCAGCTTCATTTCATCCTGACACTGCGTGCTACAGCAGCCTTCGTATTTTGCGGCGCAGGCAGGACACTGGATAAACAGAAGATGGCACCCTTCATTACGGCAGTTAGTGTGGCTATCACACGACGCCCCACACTGATGGCAATGCGCAATGACGTCATCGGAAATGCGTTCTCCCATTCGTTCATCAAACACGAAATTCTTGCCGATAAACTTCAGCGGTAGCCCCTGAGCTTTAGCCTGGCGTGTATATTCAATAATACCGCCCTCGACGTGATACACGTTCTTAAAGCCGTGGTGCAACATGTAGGCGCTCGCCTTCTCGCAGCGAATACCGCCCGTGCAGTACATGACAATATTTTTGTCGCGCGCTTCATCCAGCATTTCAACCGCCATCGGCAGCTGCTCACGAAACGTATCTGACGGCACTTCCAGCGCATTCTCGAAGTGCCCGACTTCATATTCGTAATGGTTACGCATATCGACGAACACGGTGTCAGGATCGTCAGCCATCGCATTAACCTGATCGGCTTTCAGATATTGCCCGACATTCGCTGGGTTAAATGTCGGATCGTCAATCCCATCAGCGACAATCCGTTCACGTACTTTCATACGCAATACCCAGAACGATTTCCCGTCATCTTCCAGAGCGATATTTAAGCGAATCTGATCGAGCGCCGGGTGCGCACTGAACAATACCGCCTTAAAGGCCTCGAACTGATTATTGGGCACGCTGATTTGTGCGTTAATCCCCTCAGTCGCAATATAAATGCGACCGAAGACCTTACATTGCTCAAGCTGAATATACAGACTATCGCGAAAGGCTTTTGGATCATCAATGGTGAAATATTTATAGAAGGAAACTGTGGTACGCGGCTCGGTTTCCGCAAGCATACGCGCCTTCAGTTCCTCATTAGAAATCCGGTTATGTAACACTGGCATGGTGTACGTTCCTGTCTTCATTGAGGTTAGCGTGTGACGTTCATCATCGAGCCATTGCTCGACATATTGAATCGCCCGGCATCATACCTGATAGCGTTGAGGCTGTCAGGGCATGAAATGAATAGCGCGACGCCAAAGAGTGATCTACCGTAAATCTATGACCTTACCGTAACCCCATGACCTCTGGGATTCATTTTTGCTTTCATGAAGTATCATCATCGAAGGATCTGTCATTATGAGTCAGCTTTTCTCCCCCGTATCTCTTGGTAAACTCGAACTGCCCAACCGAATCATCATCGCCCCCATGTGTCAGTATTCGGCTGAGGACGGCAAGGCGACAGCCTGGCATACGATGCATTTAGGTAACCTGTCACATTCCGGGGCGGGACTGCTTATCATCGAAGCTACTGCCGTTTCGCCAGAAGGCCGGATTTCCCCACGCGACCTTGGCTTGTGGGATAACGCGACAGAACAGGCCCTTGCTGGTGCAGTTAACGCGGTCAAAACTTATTCTGCCATGCCGCTCGGCATACAACTGGGGCACGCAGGTCGCAAAGCCTCAACGGGCGTTCCGTGGAGCGGACGAGCATTTTTGCGTCCGGAGCAGGGAGGCTGGCAGACTATTGCACCATCCGCTCTCCCTTACAACGCCAGCGATGCAGCACCGCTGGCTATGTCAGAACAGCAGATCCGCACGTTAATTGGTTCGTTCGTTGACTCTGCTAAACGCGCGGATCGTCTGGGCTTTGACCTGATAGAAATTCACGCCGCTCACGGCTATCTGCTGCACCAGTTCCTTTCACCGCTGACAAATCATCGCACGGATAACTATGGAGGATCGCTTCAGAACCGGATGCGTCTGGTCGTTGAGATTTACCGCGCAATACGCGATGTTTTCCCTGCGCATAAAGCCGTTGGCGTGCGCATTTCTGCGACAGATGGCGTTGAGGGCGGTTGGGATCTGGAGCAGTCTGTACAGCTTAGTAAAGTGCTGCACGAATTAGGCTGTGATTTCATCCACGTATCCAGTGGCGGTCTGTCGCCGTTGCAACAAATCCATCCTGCGCCTAATTATCAGGTACCGTATGCGCAGCGGATTAAACAAGAGGTTGGCATCACCACCATCGCCGTTGGGCTGATAACCGAACCGGAGCAGGCAGAAGCGATCGTCGCAACCGGCGAAGCAGATGCTATCGGGCTGGCTCGCGCCATCCTCTTCGATCCCCGTTGGCCATGGCATGCGGCTGCCAGACTAGGCGCGCAGGTATCTGCACCCGCACAGTACTGGCGTAGTGAACCACGCTACGCCAGAGGCATTTTCAAGCAATAGCGGTAAATACGCTGTGTCAGGCGATCCTATCTGGGTCGCCACGTCTCTACCTCGCCACGCGTCATGCCACCAAAGGTTAAAACTCATTCGCTGAAAATGATACGATTACGGCCGTTTTTTGCATAAAAATCAGTCAATAACGCGGTGGTGATTTGTGTTATTGGCAAAGCGCCGCAATAATCTATCTTGCAGTTAACCATTAACTCTTTTTTTAACGGTTCGCGTGCTGATCCGCACCAAAATATTGATACTGAGGCCATGACACAAATCCCTTCTTTTAATCGTTCATTGCTACATCCGCGCTACTGGCTCACCTGGGTGGGCATCGGCATCCTTTACCTTATCGTGTTGCTTCCCTATCCCGTTCTGTATCGTATCGGGATCGCGCTTGGCCATTTAGCTATGCGCCTGTTGCCAAAACGCGTCAACGTTGCCGCCCGTAACCTTGAACTGTGTTTCCCCGAAATGCCTCTGGCTGAGCGTGAAGCATTAGTCAGAAAAAATTTTGAATCTGTCGGCATGGGTGTGATTGAAACCGGTATGGCCTGGTTTTGGCCAAACTGGCGTATCGAGCGCTGGTTTACGGTGACCGGCCTTGAACATATTCGCCCTGTATTGGAAAAGCAACAAGGCGTGCTGCTCATTGGTCTGCATTTCCTGACGCTGGAATTGGGTGCTCGCATCTTTGGCATACACAATCCGGGGATCGGGGTGTACCGCCCGAATGATAACAAGCTGATTGACTGGCTACAGACGTGGGGAAGAATGCGGTCCAATAAATCCATGCTGGATCGTAAAGATCTCAAAGGGATGATCCGCGCACTCAAGCAGGGAGAGATCATCTGGTATGCGCCCGATCATGATTACGGCCCACAAAGCAGCGTATTCGCCCCTCTGTTTGCCGTAGATAAAGCGGCAACAACCCGCGGTAGCTATATGCTGATAAAGGCCGCACGCCCTGCCGTCGTTCCTTTTGTTCCACGTCGTCTGCCTGACGGAAAAGGCTATGAGCTGCTGATCCAACCTGCGGAACAGGATGCACCTGTAGATAACGAAACCGCGACTGCCGTTTGGATGAACAACGTCGTTGAACAGAATATTCTGCTCGCACGGGACCAATATATGTGGCTGCACCGCCGTTTCAAAACCCGCCCAGAAGGTGAACCGTCCCTTTATTAACGAACGCCTTTCTGTACCGGTTGCTCATTGCAGGAACTGCGGTACCTTGTGACAGACGAAAAAAAAGCAACGGCGATTAATCGCCGTTGCTTTATCTTTCACGCCAACGCGACGTTAGCTTTTGATATGAGGTGCGGGAAGTTTCTGGTAAGACTCAACCCACGCAGCATACGCTTCCGGTTTTTGCCACACATGGTAGTGCAAACGCGATATCGTCACAGGATCGCTAAGCAGTGCCAGACGCTGATTATTGCTCACCTCTTCCGGCTTGCGACTCAAGGCCTCACGCACATTCTTCTCACGCACGTCCTCAATCGCTCGACTGAAGCGATGGCGCGCCGTCGCCATTGCGCTGGCAAGGGCATTAACTGACGGATCGAAGACGGCCTGTATAAACCCGCTATCCAGTCTACGCTGATGGTTCAGTCGGCAATATTCATCGGTTGCGACCAGTTCACGCGGCGGATTGAACTCTTCCGGTATCATCAGCAGCTTGGCACGTTTACAGCCCAGCCCCAATGACGCGCGGCTTGAGTAAACCGAAACAAACGGCGACAAAATCAGCGAGAAGACAATTGGAGCCAGCCACCACAGGAAGCGCAGATCCAACCATGCCATACCAATCGCCCAGACCAGCCCCAGAATCAACTGGGAACCATGGCGCACAAACGCTTCGCTCCACGGAGTTGCATCGTCGTCACGCTGCGGAGAATTCCACTGCACCGACCAGCCGAGAAACGCACTAACAACAAACACCGTGTGGAACAGCATACGAACCGGTGCCAGCAGGACCGAGAACAGCATTTCCAGCAGCAATGAAAGAAATACTCGGAAAGCGCCACCGTACTCTTTTGCGCCTTTCGCCCACACCAGAATCACGCTCAACAGTTTTGGCAAGAACAGCAAGACCAACGTCGTCGAGAACAGTGCGATAGCCAATTCTGGCCGCCACTGTGGCCAGACGGGGAACAGCTGCCGGGGCTGCAGGAAGTACTGGGGTTCCATAAGCGTATGCACAACCTGCAACGCCGTAGAGAGCATCAGGAACATAAACCACAGCGGTGCCGACAGATAAGACATTACACCGGTAAGGAAAACAGCGCGGTGAACCGGATGCATACCTTTGACCAGGAACAAACGGAAGTTCATCAGGTTGCCATGGCACCAGCGGCGGTCACGTTTCAACTCATCCAGCAGGTTAGGCGGCAGCTCTTCATAACTTCCCGGCAGATCGTAGGCGATCCACACGCCCCATCCTGCACGGCGCATCAGCGCCGCTTCGACGAAGTCGTGAGAAAGAATCGCACCAGCGAACGACCCTTCACCCGGCAGCGGTGCCAAAGCACAGTGCTCGATGAACGGCTTCACGCGGATAATCGCGTTATGTCCCCAGTAATGTGACTCACCCAGTTGCCAGAAGTGCAGGCCAGCGGTGAACAGCGGGCCGTAAACACGCGTCGCAAACTGCTGACAGCGCGCATACAGCGTATCCATGCCTGACGCTTTCGGCGAGGACTGGATGATACCAGCGTTCGGGTTCGCTTCCATCAGCCTGACCAAAGACGTCAAGCATTCACCGCTCATGACGCTATCGGCATCCAGAATGACCATGTAGCTGTACTGGTTGCCCCAGCGGCGGCAGAAATCATCGATATTGCCGCTTTTACGTTTAACGCGGCGACGGCGACGGCGATAGAAAATGCGCCCTGCTCCGCCGACATCACGGCACAGCTCCATCCAGGCTTTTTGCTCTGCCACGCAGATATCGGGATCGTTACTGTCACTCAGGACGTAAATATCAAAATGCTCAAGATTGCCCGTCGCTTCTACTGATTCATACGTCGCACGCAGTCCCGCAAACACGCGTTCTACGTCTTCGTTACAAATCGGCATGATTAACGCCGTGCGGTGCTCTGGATTCAGCGGTTCATTACCCACCGTCGTGGAAGAGATGCTGTATTTATCTCGACCAATCAGCAGTTGCAGGAACCCCATTAATGCGGTCCAGAACCCAGCAGACACCCAGCAGAACAACACCGCAAACAGAACCAGTATGCCGCTTTGCAGCACATAAGGAAGCAGCTGCATTAGCGAGCGCGTCCACGGTTGACCCGCCATTTCAAACGGATCGATGAGCGCCCATCCCTGATAAGGCAGGATGGTTTTCATGTACCAGGTTGCGATCGCGGTCTGGAACAGCGTTAACGCCAGCAGAATATAGCGGCGGATTGTTCCCACCAGACGCCAGCGGTTTTCGGAAATTTTCTCTTCCGGGCTGTAATGAGGGCGAGGTGGCACAGTACGGCCCAACAGGCTTTCCCACCAGCGAACCAACGGATTCGTCCGCCAGACGTCCGGGAACATAGAAGCGCGGGTAATAACAGGCATTGCTTTTAATGCCGTCCGCCCTTCTCTGTCAGTGCCGAGTTGCTTACCGTTGTCCAGGCCATCTTCCCAGGCCATTTCAAGACGTGCCTGCACGGAATGCAGCGCAACATCGTCTTCGGCCTGAACATTAACCTGATGACTTTCAGACTGGCTATTTTCAGATAAGGTCTGATGCAAAACGGCCTGATCGTTCCAGGCCGCTTGCGGTAATTTTTCGCGAAGAACCTCTGCCTGCTCGGCAGGCAGAGGTAGTTTCTCAATATAATCGAGAGAAGAAGTTGACTTATTCATTAGCAGGCAGCTGATTGCTCCAGGTTTCAGTCAATGTCGTCTCGCCATTAACCAACGCAGCTCTCATTTCAGTCGGCTGTTTCGCATCTTTCACACGCAACCGCAGCGTCAGACGCCAGCCATGAGTGACCGGGTTATAGCGAACATTATTTTCTACAATCTCGCCGTTGTCGCCAATGCTGACCTGAGATGCGACCGGCGTGCTCTCATCCAGCTCTTTTAAATTCGGTCCAACAAAATCCACAATGTAAGCGATCGTGCCGTCAGGCTGGCGGATCAGGTTAGATTGTTTAACATCACCGGCAGAGCGGCGAGTCTGTTGAACATAGGCAATGTTCGGGGAATGCAGTTGATCTTCGTCGCGCGTAAAGTGCAGACGATATTTAATATCCAGCGGTTTGCCCGTTTCTGGCAACACATCAGGCGTCCAGAAGGCAACGATGTTGTCGTTGGTTTCATCCGCGGTAGGGATTTCAACCAGCTCAACTTTTCCTTTACCCCACTCGCCTTTCGGTTCAACCCAGCCGCTTGGACGCAGATCGTAACGATCGTCAAGATCTTCGTAGGCAGCAAAATCACGACCGCGTTGCAGCAGACCAAACCCTTTCGGATTTTCTACCGCGTAGGTGCTCACGGACAGGTGCTTAGGATTATTCAGCGGACGCCAAATCCATTCGCCATTACCAGCATGAATTGACAGACCGTTAGAGTCATTGAGCGCTGGGCGGTAGTTCAGCGTCGGAGACGGCTGGTTCGGCCCAAACAGATACATACTGGTCAGCGGAGCGATACCCAGCTTGCCCACTTTATCGCGCAGGAAGACTTTAGCCTGAACGTCTACGACGCTGTCACGCCCTGGATAAACGGTAAACCGGTAAGCTCCTGCGGCACGTGGAGAATCCAACAGCGCATAAATCACCAGGTGTTTATCATTTGGTTTTGGACGTTCAATCCAGAACTCACGGAAACGCGGGAACTCTTCACCAGAAGGCAACGCCGTATCGATCGCCAAACCACGCGCAGATAAGCCATAAATCTGGCCTTTACCTACCACACGGAAATAGCTGGCACCCAGCATACTGACAATTTCATCGTTCTTATCGGCTTTATTGATCGGATAGAGAACTTTAAAACCTGCAAAGCCGAGATTTTTAACCGTTTCAGGATCGTGGTTGACGGAACCAAAATCAAAATACTCAGGAGAGTATTTAATCTCATCAACCGTTGTCGCCGTCACTTCATTAATTTTCACCGGGGTATCGAAATACATGCCCTGATGGTAAAACTGGAGTTTGAAAGGCGTCTGTACATTATTCCAGTATGATTTGTCGTTATTGAAACGAATTTGCTGGTAGTCCGCAAATTTCATATCACGGAATTGCGCAGGAAGATTACTTTTCGGCGCTTCAAAACCTTTTCCAGCCAGCTTTTCAGCCTGCTGTGCCACATCATCAATAGAGAATGCCCAAGCTGGCACTGCGCTTACAGACAGCATAACGGCGGCGGACAGCCAGCGAAGGCTAGCAACCCGCTGTTTAAACCCAAATTTATTATCCAGCACAGCTCCCCCTGTTCGTGTGCTTCAATCAACTAAAATCCATATTAATGGATAAGTTAGCTTTCCGACAACTTGATAAAGATATTGTTCATCATAATAGGTCAGCGTTTAAACAACGAGAACGCTAAAGCATGATAAACCGGGTTGTAAAAGTGGAAAACAGCCACGGACTATAGCGAATATCGACCGGTGCGTGCGTAGGATTATTCCGTTTACGCCCGTGCAATCTTCTGGCTCGCCACCGATCGGCACGGGAACGAATATTGGTATCGGTTCACATGTTGCCTAAAGTCTATCGGTATAAACATTTGTGTAACAATGCAGGGACAAGTAAAGTACACTCCCTGACTGAACCCGGTATTGTTGAATTAAGACTGCTATGCTTTTGTCCGCGCTACGACGGCGAAGTTTCCCAGCCTGGGTCGGCATCTTCGCTATTTTGACCATCTTCGTTGCTCCAGTGATTTCACAAACACGGGTGCTTCACGAGCGTGAGCATCGCGTTCATGAACATGGACATCATGAAGATGAGCGCCATGACAATAGTGCAACAGCGCACACCAGCCACAGCGGCAGTCTAGCGGAGCAACCGCATACCGGACACGCGATGTCCGGGCACCACGCAACGCCATCACACCATTCTCCTTCATCGCCGTCGATGATGATGGATCATGCCGCTTGCGGTTACTGCGTACTCTTTTCGTATACGCCAGCGCTATTCGCAGCAGGATCTCTCAACCCCATACTGACCGCGTCTTTATCTGAAGCGCTGGTTATTCATTTTATCTCCCGTATTGTCCTTCCCGAACGTTACGCTTCCCCAGTAGTGCGCGCCCCACCTTTCTGAATCTGCATCATCATGCTCATGTGCATTTATAACGCATCGCGCTATACCCTTTCAGGTGTGGCGTTTGATCATTTTTTTGCTAAATGATTTCAGAGGGTTTTATGTCACACCCTAATCAGGCATCAGCCACTGCTGCTGCCTCCGGTACGCGCTCAGCCGGGGAAACCGCGTCGGCTCAACACGTGATAGACAACGTATCGCCACGTGCCGCGATCGTAGCGCTGTTCATCCGGCTGCATTTCTATATCGGTATTTTTGTCGGTCCTTTTATTTTTATCGCAGCCCTGACAGGAACGCTGTATGTCCTGACGCCGCAGATTGAAAATCGGCTGTATTCACACCAGTTGTTTACCGAAAGTCAGGGCACGCCGCATTCGCTGGCTGAACAAATTCGTGCCGCACAGGCGGGGCTCACTCACCACCAGGATGCAAAATTACTGGCAATACGCCCTGCACCTGCCGCCGGAGAAACCACCCGCGTGATGTTTGCCTTACCGGAACTCGGGCCATCGGAAAGTCGCGCCGTTTTCATCGATCCCGTTTCGCTGGAAAATCGCGGCAGTGAGATTGTTTACGGCACCAGCGGCATCCTGCCATTCCGTACCTGGCTTGATTACCTGCACCGCGGGCTATTGTTAGGCGATGTCGGGCGCAATTACAGCGAGCTGGCGGCATCCTGGCTGTGGGTTGCGGCGCTAGGCGGTATAGTCATCTGGTGGTCCACCCGCCATCTGTCGTCAGCGTCCAAACGGCGGAAATTGAAAAATAGCCAGACAACGGCAGCGAGGACGCAGCGCCTGCGTCACTGGCATGCCACGATGGGGCTAAGCCTGGTGCTTGGCTTGCTCTTTTTCTCCGCGACGGGGTTAACCTGGTCACAGTGGGCAGGAAGCAACATTTCTGTCGCCCGCACCGCGCTAGGATGGCAAACCCCATCGGTGAAAACTCAGTTGCCTGCCCCCATGTCTCATCACGACATGATGCACGGTCACGATATGGCGATGGCTACGGATGAGCACGCAGAACACCATGCGTCAATGCCGATGGGAAATGTCGACGCTTCTTCACCCGCGTTATTTGACGAGGTGCTGGCCGCTGCACGTCATGCCGGGACTGATGCCAATAAAATCGAAATTCGTCCCGCCACTCAACCGCACCGCGCCTGGACCGTCAGTGAGATCGACCGCGCCTGGCCAACGCAGGTTGATGCCGTGTCGGTAAATCCTGATACGCTGGAGATTGTAGACAAAACTGATTTCAGCACCTTCCCACTGGCCGCCAAGCTCACTCGTTGGGGCGTGGATGCGCATATGGGCGTGCTATTCGGGTTGCCAAACCAGCTTATACTCGCGGCGTTTGGGCTTGGGCTCTGTGCGATGATCGTGTGGGGCTATCGGATGTGGTGGATACGCCGTCCAAAATCTCGTCATGGCGCGAATCCGGTCAACACGCTGACAGCGGCATTGTTAGCAGTTCCTGTCTTTCAGCGTGTGCTTATTGCGCTTATCACGCTGCTACTGGCGGTGAGTTTACCAGTCATGGGGATCAGCCTGCTCGTCTTCCTGCTGATTGATACGGTTCGGTGGTATAGGACTCATCCCAAGCAGACTATTGTCAAAAGCTGATTGCTAAACTGGCATCATCGTTCAAAACGGCAATAAAAAACCGCCATTGTGCGACACAATTTGTTTGTGCAACACCATTTGTTTGTGCAACACCATGGCGGTCAATCAGCAATACAGGTTAACGGCAGACGTTAGAACGTAGTCCAGTCTGCTAACTCACCTTTGGCGGCGGTTTTTTCTGCACGGCTATTTTTAGGTGCAGCCAGCGCTGGCGTTTCTGTTTTTCTATTTAACGCCGCACTTTTGTACGATGAGCCAAGATTGAATACGCTGACCGTACGCGCGAGGCTATTTGCCTGATCCTGCAAAGAGAGCGCGGCAGCGGCGGATTCTTCAACCAGCGCGGCGTTTTGCTGGGTTGTCGTATCAATCTGTCCAACAGCCAGGTTTATCTGGTTGATGCCATCGCTTTGCTCACGGCTAGCCTGCGCAATTTCGCTGATGATTCCCGTAACGCCCTGCACATTCGTCACCAGCGAGTTCATCGTCACGCCAGTTTCTTCTACCAGACCCATGCCATCCTGCACTTTCTTGAACGAGTCATCGATCAACTCTTTGATTTCTTTTGCCGCCGTAGCGCTTCGCTGAGCCAGTGCGCGAACCTCACTGGCGACAACGGCAAATCCTCTGCCCTGTTCACCGGCACGCGCCGCTTCAACGGCCGCATTCAGCGCCAGAATGTTAGTTTGGAATGCAATGCCATCAATCACGCCGATAATTTCCGCCATACGCTGTGACGAATCACGGATACCGCGCATTTCCTGCGTTACCGTTTCCATCATGGCACCGCTTTTCTTCACTGTTTCAGACGCGCTGGCCGCAAGATCTGTCGCCTGCGTCGTATTATCGGCAGTATTTCTGATCGTCGACGTCAGCTGTTCCATCGATGACGCCGTTTCTTCCAGCGAGCTTGCCTGCTCTTCCGTTCTGGCAGATAAATCCTGATTCCCTGCTGCAATTTGCGATGCGGCGCTGGAGATCGTTTCTGCACCATCACGCACCTGGCTGACAATCTGCCGTAGGCTGCTGTTCATATTGTGCAAGGCGGATAACAGCTGACCGGTTTCATCTTTACGATCGGTATAAATCTCAGAGGTCAGATCGCCTTTCGCGACATTTTCGGCAACACCCAGCGCTTCCTGTAGCGGCTGGGTTACGCTGCGGGTAATCAGTGAGGCAATAATCAACCCAGCCAGTGCACTGATGATAATGATCGTGGCGAGAACCATCAGCGCGTTTTTATAGCTTTCTCCCACCGCTTGCGCGGAGGATGACATCTTATCATCCTGTATATCGATGAATTCGTTGACCTTGCTGGTGTATTTTGCCTGAGTAACACGCGTGACGTTGAAGTATTCTTCGGCAGCGGCTTCCGTGTTCCCTGCCGAGATCAGTGAAGAGAGTTTGTTCGCTGAACCAAGGAAATCGCGTCGAATGTCGCCAATATCACGCAGTACCGCAACAGATTTATCGTCATTGACGGACTGGTTCAGATACTCCATGAGTTCAGATATTTTCCCTGAACGCTCTTTGTTCAGCGCCAACTGTTTATTGATTTCACTTTCTGATTTAAGCAATAGCAACAGTTGCTGATTATTGAGGTAGCCATTCAGCTCATCAATTAACTTATTACTTTTGACGGTCAGTGGATAATTTTGCGAAACAATCTCATCCATCTTTTCGTGAAAGTCACTTAATTTTGAAATAGCAACGCTGCCGATTACCAAAAGCATCAATACCAGAAAAGAAAACCCTGCCCCTAATCGATATCCTATACGCCAGTTGGATAAACTCATTAACATCTCCTTAATTAATTTTCTCTATCCGTATAAAAATATGTAATTAAAAAATTAATATTTATTCAATAAATACAGATAGCTCCAATACTCTTTTTCATAACAAAAAATACACATCTCTGGACAGATCATTTATATGCCCTGGTGAGAAACATAAACAATATGTAGGTAAACATGCTTATCAAACCATATTCATGGTGGCACGGTCGAATTGGTCTAACCAGATACGGCGCGCGATACCAGACCTCTACACATGCTGGCAGTCGAAAAAACGTCATCCTTTACACCTCATCTTTCACCGCATTTTCCCGTACCATGAAATGACTTGTTACATTCCCCTATCGCGTTAAACTCAGGAGAATTACCGTCACTAAAATTATGGTTTAATAGCAGCGGCAAGAAACAAATACACAGCAGAACAAATTTTCCTGACGCCGAAGGCGGTATCGGCCTTTTGTAGATAATCTTTATATTTTCTAACTTATGGTATTAATATCTATTTAATCGATCATTTTTTTACAATCTATCTATTTATAAGATATGTGATTTTTAGGTGAAATGAATATGGTATTCAGGATGTAACAATAAACCAGAAAATAAATAATAACAATTTGTTATATATTTAAATAAATACTGTCTGTGTTTATATTATATCGCGAATGGGAAGTAGAAATAGAGGGGAATTAGATAAATGACGTGCTATAGCGCGCTTCCAGTCACTTTCCGCGTTCGATACAAGCAGTGTGCCTTTGGGCAAAAAAACTCACCCAGACGCATTTTCATCAACGCGCCTGGGTGATTTAATTTTGCTATTTATTTTTTGAATCAATCAAATATTCAGAGCCACATCCAGCATTACTTTTTCTTGGAAGTCGCTTTGGATTTACCTTTCAACAATTCCCGGACTTTCTTTAGCTCTTTCTGCGTCAACGGCGCTTCTGCACCGACTTCTTCGGTGCCCTGACTGTCCACCAACTCAGAAGATAGCTCAGAGGCCTGATGGCTTTCATCAAAGCTCCTCAGTAACCGAGCGCTGACTTCTGCACTGATAGAGACTTCGTTTTCCAGGGCAGCCGCTTTGATTTTTTCTTTCAGCTCTGAGGAAATTTTCAGGGACAGGCTAGATATCTCACTCATTTTATTACCTTTCTCATGGGGTAAAATAGTAAGCTATGACAGCCAGCCAGCAATGTCCATACTGAAATAAAAATTTAATATTTCTGTCACAAAAATAACGTAATTAATTTCTTAGTAAAGATATTATTATTTCGCTATTTTTATTTCCCTGCTGGGTATTACGTATTCCCGTTTCTCATTCTCCATTCATCAATCATTTTCCGGGTCACTTCATCTTTGTAACAGATCGGCGAATACCCCCCTGCCCGACTCCATGCGCTACGTTTACCGCACTTGCTGCCATTACGCGCTGAATTATAAGGACAAGGACAATTACCGGAATAAGAAGAAATTGATTCCTGAATGATCCGTTCTTTGATCTGTTCATCAGAAATCCGGGTGGGTTTCGCCATACTAGGCGTAGAAAAAGAAAGCAGAGCCACAGCACACACCATCACAACAGACAGCGTCGTTTTCATACCGAAGGTCTCATTTTAGCCAGAGGATAATAACTGTAGTACAAAATACGCACCGCAGAACGCGGCCTTCCAGCTACCCATTATGGGTTAAAAAATTGATCATAAAATATTAACAACATAAAATGCAGGCGCTCCGAGGATAAAAGGAAACAAACGTGCCACATCACTCCCTATGGGAACTCATTAAACTTACCTACACGATCGGTTTTATCATCGCCTTGGTCGTGACTTTCTTATTAAGTAAAGATAAATCCCTGTTCATCCGATTCTTTGCCTCACTAATTATCGGCTTAACCTGGCCGCTGAGCTTTCCTGTTGTCCTGCTGTTCTCCATTTTTTGAAGCGCCGCTTCTCTTCCGATAACCTGTATGCTGAATCAGCACAGGAGCACCTATTCGCGCCTTTTAGAGAGATTGTCCCACAATGAGTAACATTCTGATCAGCGCCTGTCTGTCTGGCTTTCCCGTCCGCTATAACGGCACCGAAAAGAAATCGGTTGGCGACTATCTTGCCCAGTGGCGCCAGCAGGCAAGATTGATTACGTTTTGCCCGGAGCTGGCGGCGGGTTTCCCAACCCCCAGGCCTTCAGCGGAAATTATCCCGGCCTCTGGCAGCACTTCAGTCATCACCGCGGGTGCCAAGGTTGTCGAAGCAACCGGCGGCGATGTGACCGAACGTTATATTCTGGGTGCCTGGCTAGCACTACACATGGCGCAACACCATAACTGCCGCTTCGCGCTCCTCACGGAAGGGAGTCCATCTTGCGGCAGCCGCATTATATACAGTGGACGCTTTGATGGTTCACAAACAGCAGGAAGCGGCGTTACTGCAGAGCTACTGCGTCGCCACGGTATCGAAGTATTTTCCGATCGTGAGATCGAGCAGTTAATTGAACGTGTTGAATACTGCGATCGCCACGCTGATGCGTAGCACCGCAACTGCCTCATCGCCAAATAACAATGCGGCAGTTGCGTTATGCTAAAAACTAACGAACAACTAATACGGACATTTTCGCATGGCGAACGATGGCTGCGGCATTTGAGCCAAGCAGATAGGTTTTCACATCTGGCCGCCGCGAACCGATTACGATCAAATCCGCATTCATCTCCTCCGCCAGCGCTAACACTTCGTCTCTGGCCGAACCAAAACTGACGCTGCATGACAAACGCGATGCTGGCAGATCGATCGCTTTCATCAGTGATTTGAGTTTGTCATTCGCTTTCACTACCGCCTCATTCTCAAACTCTTTTATGCCAAAAGAGTACGCAGATAAGAACGCCGATGCATCCGGGAGGGAATGAAAGAGGTGTATTGCAGCACCTGACATTTTGGCCAACCTGACTGCATGCGTAATCGCGTGTTTGGTGAGTTCATCTTGTTCTATATCTACTGGCACCAGGATGCTCGTGTACATAATCACCTCTCCCCTGCGTGGATAACTGATTACCTGTCAGTATGTAAGAAGCGTAGTCTGCTCAACGTCAGCAGAATATGATCCCGTTCACTTTTACACATGTTGCCCGTTATTTTTAACCAGTCAGAGGCGGTTAGCTCACCACCAGCGTTTCTTTAAAGTGACCGTGACTTTCCTTTAAAGCGATCGCGAATAGATACGTGACGATTCCCCCCAAGGGTGATAGCCCATTCCAGTAAAGTGGAAATCATGCCGTTCATAAAAACCGAGCAGTTCGGTGCATAAATGCAGCGTAGAAAAACCAGCACGGCGGGTTTCCTGAGCAAGGTGTTCAATCAATTGCCCCGCATACCCATTACCACGATGATTCTCTTCAACATAAAGGGCACACAGCCAGGGATAGAGATCCATACGGCTGATGAAATCATTGGTAATTAATCCGGCACCACCAATAATATTCCCGTCCTTTTCCAGCAAATACCAATCAGGCAATGGATTTTCGGCACCAATGCAGTGGTTGATGCAGTCTTCGTAAAGCATCAGCGTCTCGTCGGATGCCCAGTGACGTTGGAAATAATGAATCGCCCTTTCTTTGTATTCAGGACGATGTCTGACAGAAATAATATTCAGCATAGGACTAGCGACTCATCTTCCATGAAGCAACGATGTGCTCCGTTGTTTCTACCGTAATCGTGTTGCCTGGAATAATAAAATTCCGCCACACGTCGTTGTAATGTGCGATTAATTGTTCTGCCTTCAGTTCGCCGCGATTGGCTGTCGTGTGCGCATCGGCGGCGATCGTCAACGCATAGCCTCGACTGGCCGCATTTTTAATAGTTGCATCAACGCAATAATCCGTCGCACATCCGCAAATCGTAAGGTGGTCAACCCCCAGCTCCGCCAACACATCGGCTAACGGCGTACGGTAGAATGCATCGCACGCCGTTTTGGTGATGGACAAACATCCCTCTGGCTGGTTCAACTCAGGTAATAACTGCCACCCCTCGCTGCCTGACAACATGCCCTCTTCTTCATGCTGGATGAAAATCGTCCGATCTGCTGCGCCTGAAAGCTGGTTTATCAATGCGACCGTCTGCGCCTGCCGCGCTCTTGGCGTTGCAAACACCGCATTTTGCATATCAATGACCATCAAAACCTGCATCTTTTTTCCTTATGTTGGCACTTAACATCGGCACGCATTATCATCACGAAGGTAACAACCTGTCATCACTCAGCCAGGCTGACTCGGGCTAGATCATCTCCACTATACCATCAGGATAAAACTTAATTTCCCCTGAACGCAGTCGCTCAATATCAAACCAGCGGGTGACGATCGGCACGCCGTTTGTCTCGATACCATGGATAATATCCTGCTGGTAAAGCGACTCATCCTGAAAGCGAGCCTCATAAACAAAGACAATCTCATGCCCAGGTTTGCCATTGTAGGAGAAAATATTCTCTGAAACACCCAGCAGCGAAAAGTCCTTGGTTGCTGCACTAATTTCCTCCTGAACTTCCCTCTCCGCTGCCGCCTGTGACAATTCGCCAAAATCGACACCACCACCGAGCGGCAACACATAATGCTCATCTTTTACAGGGTCATACCCTTCTGCTAACAGAATCTTGCCATTGTTTCGGAAAAGACAAACTGCTTTTGCTCTGATCTTTTGCATGCCAACGCTCCAGGTAAACTACGGCACTCTTTTGATAAAAAGACGTTTTTGATAAAAAGACATTTTCTGACAAACGCACATTTTTTGACAAAATGACATTGATTGATAAAAGGCATGTAACACAGAAAAATGTCATCTTTTTATACAGATAAAAATCTTATAGGACGTAATCAAAATGCATTAATAGTCTTTATGTTCAGTGAATGTTTTTCTCTGCCTCCTTTCCTCCCGTCATGTTTAACTTATTGAAGTCATGCGTCTCACATAATTATTTCAGACATAACATTGGTGAGGAACGATAAATTCATATTTATCCACCTGACCATTGATCGGCGTCATCCTTTCGCGTTCAAAAGCACCGCTGGGTCACGCCGTGTTTATTTAGCTTGTCGACTGGTTTTATGCGTATGATCGACTAAAGTTAACTAACCATTTATTCATGTCTGGCGGGCAGCGCATTCGTGCTGTCTGGCAAGACGTGTATTAGTCACGTCAGAAAACGCACAAGGCAAGGGAGGAAAAGCAATGCATCCAGAGGTGTCCCCAAACGAGCTACCAGCATCTGGTGACCTCGGCCTTGATTCTCAGGTCAGCGATATGGAAATACTCGGTAACATTGTGGACGAAATCATTCAATCCGGTCATTCGGTCAGTAACAAGGCCATCATCGCTAAATTAATTCACAAGATTGAAACAGAGGCTAATGCCGCTTTTCAGGATAAATATCGAGCATTGCTGGAACTGGTTGTTTATAAAACTCAGGACGATTTCCTGATTTAATGTAAGATCAAGGTGCTATTCTATCGCTTCCCGATAACGTTTATGCTTTATCGGCCAGAATTTTATTTCATATGTACAACCAGCTATGGATATGTCCGCAATAAATAGCATAGATATTTATGTTGTTATTATTCCTGACCAACAGCTATTGATTTATTAATAACGAAGAGCGCGATACCTATTTATTTTACCAATCGTTAATATTCATTTCTGAATGAATTGTAAGGGAAAATGCGTATCGCAGCGTCGCTACACGTTCACACTGGTTCAATATGAATGTCGTTACGGACAATAGCCGCATCAGCGATGCAAGGTAAAAACACTTGTTGATTTGGATAGCGGAAACGAAAACGGGCTAGCCTAAGCTAACCCGTTGAATTTTTTGGCGGAGGAGTAGAGATTCGAACTCTAGAACACTTTCGCGTCGCCGGTTTTCAAGACCGGTGCCTTCAACCACTCGGCCACTCCTCCGCAATGACGCGAACTATAAACAGTGTGTGAGATCTTGTAAAGCATCACAGCGCTCAATCGCCTGAAAAATAGCCTAACGCAGCGCAATTGGACGTAAAAACGTCACGTGGCAGTAAAATAGCGCAACTTATCTCCAGCACCTTACAAATTGCAGAACAAAACACGAGCACAGGCCCGGAGGATGGAAAATTTGCAGCGTAAAGAAGGGTAAACCACCTTTAATAACGTCCTGCAACTATTTACTCTTTGACATTGGATAATAGCACCCTGAAGAGAGAGTCGCTGATATGGATCGTATTGTTGTTTCTTCTAGCCGAGAAAGCTCGCTACTCAGCACGCACAAAGTGCTGCGCAACACCTATTTCCTGCTGTCGCTGACGCTGGGCTTTTCCGCCGTTACCGCAACGGCAAGTACCGTACTTAACCTACCTGCCCCTGGCTTGATTCTGATGCTGGTTGGGTTTTATGGCCTGATGTTCCTGACGCACAAGCTGGCAAACAGCCCTGCCGGTATTCTGGCTGCGTTCGCCCTGACCGGATTTATGGGTTATACGCTGGGCCCGATTTTAAACTCTCTGATTTCCTCCGGCGCAGGCGACATTGTCATGCTGGCGCTGGGCGGCACGGCACTGGTGTTCTTCTGCTGTTCAGCCTATGTCTTAACGACACGTAAGGATATGTCCTTCCTGTCAGGCATGATGATGGCAGGGTTCGTGGTTCTGATTGTTGCCGTCATCGCCAACCTGTTCTTGCAGATTCCGGCATTACACTTGGCGATCAGCGCCCTGTTTATTCTGTTCTCTGCGGGTGCCATCCTGTGGGAAACCAGCAACATCATCCACGGTGGCGAAACCAACTACATCCGGGCGACGGTTAGCCTGTATGTCGCGATATACAATATCTTCGTTAGCCTGTTGAGCATTCTGGGCATCATGCGTAACGACTAAGTTTCGTTTATCGCCACACCGAGAAAGCCCCTGTTGGGGCTTTTTTTATTCCGGCGCAGACAGAAAAATTTGTTAAACTGCGGGCAGATCTATTGCAGGCGGAGAGAAGATGTTGGAGTTTGAAGGGCGCACAATCGCAACAGACGCGCAAGGTTATCTAATGGATAGCACCGAGTGGAATGAAGCGTTGGCTCACGTGTTAGCAGAACAGGAAGACATCGCGCTGACTGAACCACATTGGGAAGTCGTCCGGTTTGTGCGGAATTTTTATCAGGAATTTAATACGTCGCCCGCTATACGCATGCTGGTTAAAGCGATGGCGCAAAAGTATGGTGAAGAGAAAGGAAATAGCCGCTACCTGTATAAACTGTTCCCAAAAGGACCAGCAAAGCAGGCAACTAAAATTGCGGGCTTGCCCAAACCGGTAAAATGCATCTAGCTTCACCCAGTTTCAATAGCGGATCGTAAAACCTTCATAGTCCGTCTTACCATGTGGCTCAATAAGCACCTTATCCACCCTGGCGCTTCGTGGGCCCCCTTGCTTCAGCCAGTCAATCAACGCCTCTACCGCATGAGGTTCGCCGTTTGCCACCACTTCCACGCTGCCATCATCGCAATTGCGCGCATACCCATTGAGCCCCAGTCTCCTGGCCTGATGCTGCGTGCTGTAGCGAAACCCGACTCCCTGAACCACGCCATAGATATAGGCGACAGTCGCTATCTTTGCCATCTTCTTCCCCCTTTTCCACGCCAAGAGGCTAAACAACATTTCATTAGCAGGGCTGTATCTTCTAAAAATTTACACCATACTGTTAATAATGTGTTCAACCAGTGATTCATCAACGAACACATCGCTTGAAAAACGCTGTACGCGAAAAGGCGTTATCAGATGCGGTTGTCCTCCTCCACGTCATCCGCAGCGAGTAGAAAGTGTAATCTATTTCCAGGGGGTTATATGATCATCTGTAAATTTGGCATCGGACAACAGATTCGTCATAAGCTACTGGGGTTTCCAGGGGTCGTTATCGATATCGATCCCGAATACTCATTAGAAACGCCCACTTGGGAAGAAATTAGCGGTAATGACACGCCGCGTTCCGAACCGTGGTATCACGTTGTGATGGAAGATGACGAAGGCCAACCGATACACACTTATCTGGCAGAAGCGCAGTTGATGAAGGAAGAGCTTTCTGAACACGAACATCCTTCACTCAACGAATTGGCCGAGGTCATTCAGCGCCGCGCGCCACAGCTGCGCCATTAGCTTTTCCCGAAGGCAGACATTGGCGATGTTGTGATACTCAACATCGCCCGACATCAGTGACTTATTTACCCAAGCTCTTATTTACCCAGACCCAGCCGTGGGATTTCAATTTTCGGACAACGATCCATTACGACTTTCAGCCCGGCATCATGAGCCAAAATTGCCGCTTGCTCATTAATGACGCCGATCTGTAGCCATAGAACGTTAGCGCCAATGGCGATTGCCTCTTTGGCGATCTCATAAGCCGCTTCCGGCTGGCGAAAGACATCGACCATATCAACCGGTTTAGGAATATCCACCAAGTTGGCGTACGCTTTTTGGCCCAGAAGCGTCTGCCCGGCCAGTTTGGAGCTAACGGGAATAACGTCATACCCCTGCTCAAGCAAATACGCCATCACACCATAACTCGGGCGGGACGGATTATCACTAGCCCCCACGAGTGCAATGGTTTTTACCGTTTTCAGTACAGATTCAATATCACTGTCATTCATGCTATTCAGCCTCTCTTGCGTGATTCATTACAGTGTATCGCACATTCTACGAATAGCAGAAAATGGCTTAAAAGCCCGCCGTCTGTATCGTGTAGAACGAAAAATGCCATAACAGCCTGTTTCAAATTGAAACCTTTGACACATTCAGACAATTCCTCAACAATACCCGGATTACGTGCCATTTGGGAAAATTATGAAATTCGGCTTCATCACTGTCTGCCTTTTTATTGCAGGTTTCAGTGCCTCAGCAATTGCGGCAACAACGTTGAAATTAGATCAGAAAATTGATCTCCTTATGGTTGACGGGCAGAGAATGTCAGGCTCGTTGCTAAAAGGTGCCGATAGCCTCGAACTTGGCAGTGGACAACACCAGATTCTGTTCAAAGTTGTCGATACCATCGATGCCCAAACCGGTGCGCCAGTCACCTATTTTCCGTCCACGTTTATTGCGGCGTTTAACACGGAAAAAGTGGCATCGGTGTCGTTTAAACTACCGCCGTTGCACACCCTTGAAGATCGCAAGAATTTCACTGCCCAGCCTCAATATCAATTGCTTGATGAAAAAAATCAGGCAATCCCCGTGCGTACCGATGCGCTTGTCATCGCTGACAATGAGCTACTCGATATAGAACGAAAAATGTCGGAGTACAATGCGGCGGCGAAAGGGGCTTCGGTTGCAGGCTTTACGACCGCGCTGAATGAATCCGTAACCTGGTGATTTTACGCGCAGTTGCATCAGATTTTTGATACCCGTTCGCCTTTTCCTGCTTTTATCGCTTTGCACCGAAACAGCGTTTCCGTAATCTGTCTGTACCCTAGCGTCAGCTTTACTACACCAGATTGAAGGACGTAACCATGGAGTTCACCACCCGTACCATCGCCGCGCAAAAACATATTGCGCTGGTAGCACACGACCACTGTAAACAATCCCTGCTGGATTGGGTTGGTACGAATAAAGAACAGCTCAAAGAGCACACGCTTTACGCCACCGGAACCACCGGGAACCTGATTCAGTTAAATACGGGGCTGCCCGTAAAAAGCATGCTGAGCGGGCCAATGGGGGGGGATCAACAGGTTGGCGCCCTCATTTCCGAAGGAAAAATCGATTTGATGATCTTCTTTTGGGATCCACTTAACGCCGTACCACACGATCCTGATGTAAAAGCACTGCTGCGACTGGCTACCGTTTGGAACATTCCCGTCGCCACCAACCGTGCAACAGCGGATTTCCTGGTCAACTCTGCGCTATTTAAAGAACCCGTACAGATAACCATCCCTGATTATCAGCGCTATCTGCAAGACCGCCTGAAATAGTAGCCGCGCATCACCAGACCAGCGGCGTGCCACACCGTCGACGCTGGTCTCTGCTGCACCACTTCCCTACTTTCGCTTTTCCTTATCCCGGCTTACGCTGCGTCGGCACGCCTAAGCGATGAAGATGTCCAATAAACACCGATGGATTCGCCACATCCTGTAGCAACCAGACGCGATGTTTCGCTCTCGTCAACGCCACATACAGTAAGCGACGCTCTTCCGCATCGGGGAAATCTTCCGGTTCAGGTAACAGCACTGCCTCAATCACAGATTCCCTTGCCGGCGCCGGGAAGCCGTCTTTCCCCTCATGCATACCCACGATGATGACATATTCCGCCTGCTGCCCTTTGCTGGCATGCACGGTCATGAAATCAATATGCAAATTCGGCCATTTGGTCGCGGCCTTATCCAAAATAGCAGGACGTAAATGATGGTAGCGGGCAAGCACAAGAATGCGCTCATCCGCTTTCACAAAACCGCTCAGTTTATCCAAAAGTGGCTCAAGCTGATCCTGAGGCAGGATCGTCACCGCTTTTTTATCTCCCTTACTCAGGCTATTAAGCGGTTTCTTCAGCTGATACGGATTTTGCTGTATGAACGTGTTGGCGATTTCACCAATGCGCTCATTAAAACGATAGGTGGTATCCAGCGCGCACTGCTCACCTACGCCAAAATGCTCTTCAAAGCCCGTCGTCAACGTCAGTTCAGCACCGCTAAAGCGGTAAATTGCCTGCCAGTCATCCCCTACGGCAAAAAGACAGGTACGACTATTCTGTCGACGCAGTGCTGCCAGCAGGTTCGCACGCTGTGGCGAAATATCCTGGAATTCGTCCACCAGAATGTGTTTCCAGGGGCTAACAAAACGCCCCTTATCTAGCAGGTTTACAGCCTGATGGATGAGGCCGGAGAAATCGACCGCGTTTTCATCCTTAAGTGCCTTTTTCCAGGCTTTCAACAATGGCGCCATCAGGCGAACACGCTGCTGAAATTCGGTCCGAATGGATTCTGGCGCCTGCTCAACCATGTCGCTCTGGCTGCCGCCGTGCATACGCATCAACCCTAGCCAGCGCTCCAGTCGCCCCGCCAGCCGCCCCGCCAGCTTCGGGTCATTCCAGAAGTCGCCTTCTGGCACATCCCACTCCAGCTCTTCTGTTAACCAGCGCCGCCACCCGTTAGCCTGTGTTTTTTTCTCGGCACACTGCTGCTGCCAGTGAGAAATCAGCAGTTCTCGACGCTGTTTCTCATCACTTTCCAACTGGCTTATCATCGGTGCTTTGCGGCTAGCCTGCTGAATGATGTGCAATGCCAGCGCATGGAACGTCTTGGCCTGAATTTCGTCCGTATGGAGCCGTTCCTGAATGCGCTCGTTCATCTCTTCTGCCGCTTTACGACCAAACGCCAGTAGCAAAATTTGATCGGGTGTGGCCTCCTGCCGATGCATTAACCACGCCGCTCGGGCCACCAGCACTGAGGTTTTCCCGCTGCCTGCCCCTGCCAGCACCAGTACGCCCTCTTCGCCATTTATGACAGCCTTACTCTGCGACACGTTTAATGGCGAACTCTCCACCGTTTCAAAGAAAGGCTGTTCTGCTGCCAACGTGCGCTCCATCCATGCCTGATTCACCGCTGTGCGCATCTCATCGCCCTGCTCAAGCCAGCGTAGGCAGTCGCGGTAGTTATCACGGCAGTTATCAAAGGTTTCCAAGCGAGAAACAGGCAGGGGAAGCGCCGCCAGAGAATCGCGGATAGCATTCTGCAATGTTGACAGCGCCTGTCGGCTAAACCATTTATCCTGCTGCGTTAGTGCTTGAATACTGTCCGTTTGGCGCTGCAAAACCTCAGCGCTGACCAGACTCATCTCCTCGCTCCAATCAAGCCAGGATTTAAGCAGATGGCGGTAAAAAGCCTGCGTTTCCTGCCACTCTGTTCCGTGCAAGCGCACGACTTTCCCGGCTGGCAATTCAAATTCCAGCTCTCCCCACACCAGCCCTCTTTTACAGTGAATAGCCAGCAGTTGGTTAAAGGGGATCAGGTATTGATGTTTATCGCCACTCACTTCGACACCGGCATTCAGTAACCGCACCCGGTTGTAAGGATGCTGGGCCAGATGTTTACCTAACGAGGTAGATTTCAGTTCCATGATGTTCGCGCCATGACTATGTGAGAGGTTATTCGTCCATTTTTTGTCGTTTATCTGTTCCCTAGTTTACCCGTTATCGGACTTCACGCTCTAGCCTTAAAAACAGGTTAGGATATCCTGATGCTTAATGTGATAATTCTTTTACCATCAGCGAGTTTGGTTACTTTATCGGGTTACCTTACACGTACAGGAGAGACTATGCGTACTGTGTTGAATATCCTTAACTTCGTATTAGGTGGTTTTTTCACCACACTAGCCTGGCTTCTGGCGACAGTCGTCAGCGTGCTGCTGATTTTTACCTTACCGCTAACACGTTCATGTTGGGAAATCACCAAGCTGTCGCTCTTGCCTTATGGCAATGAGGCCATCCATGTTGATGAGCTACGCCCGGATGAAAAGAGCACTATTCTCAACGCCGGCGGTTCTCTGCTTAATATCTTCTGGTTTATTTTCTTTGGCTGGTGGCTTTGCCTGTCGCATATCATTACAGGTATCGCGCAGTGTATTACGATCATTGGCATTCCTGTTGGCATCGCCAATTTTAAAATTGCTGCCATCGCGCTGTGGCCAGTAGGGCGTCGCGTGGTTTCCGTCGAACTTGCACAGGCTGCGCGGGAAAACAATGCCCGCCGCCACTTTCGCTAACGGCATCTAAGGATATTACGTTGCTCACCTTTGCCCCGGGAATTCGCCGCTATGTGTACAACAGCAGTTGGCTGTACACCATTCGTATCCTCATTGCGCTCAGTGGTGCGGCGGCAGTTCCCTGGTGGCTCGGTCAGCCAACATCGACCATTCCCGTCACGCTTGGCGTCGTCGCGGCCGCCCTCACTGATCTTGACGATCGCCTCACCGGACGTCTGCGTAATCTGTTCATTACGCTGGCCTGTTTTTTTGTCGCGTCCGTCTCGATCGAACTGCTTTTTCCCTATCCCTGGCTGTTCGGGATTGGTCTGGCGGTATCGACCTGCGGCTTTATTCTGCTCGGCGCATTAGGGCAGCGCTATGCGACAATCGCATTCGGCGCACTGCTGATCGCGATTTACACCATGCTGGGAATCTCTCTTTATGACAACTGGTATCAGCAGCCCATCATGCTGCTGATCGGCGCATCGTGGTACAACCTGCTTACGCTGTTCGGTCATCTGATCTTCCCAATTCGCCCGTTGCAGGACAACCTCGCGCAGTGTTATCAACAGTTGGCTCGCTATCTGGATGCAAAAGCCAACCTATTCGATCCCGATATTGAAGAAGAAACCGACAAGCCCTTGATTGATGTCGCGATGGCAAACAGCCAGTTGGTTGCGATACTCAACCAGACCAAATCCTCGCTGTTAACACGTCTGCGCGGCGATCGCGGACAGCGCGGGACGCGTCAAACGCTGCATTACTATTTTGTCGCTCAGGATATTCACGAACGGGCCAGTTCGTCGCATGTTTACTATCCGCAACTGCGTGAAAAGCTGCGCTATAGCGACGTCTTATTCCGCTTTCAACGCCTGCTGAGCATGCAGGCCAAAGCCTGTCAGCAGTTGTCGCAATCCATTCTGCTACAGCAAAAATATCAGCATGACAGCCGCCTTGAGCGAGCTTTCGTGCATCTTGAATCCGCTATTGCGCGCATCGCGGCTAATAACATGGCAGACGCTGCGCAAATCAAAGCGCTCACTTATTTATTAAATAATCTACGCGCGATTGATGCCCAGTTGGCGACGATCGAATCCGAACAGGCTATTGAGCAAGAAAATAACCCGGAAAACACGCTGGCAGATGACAAAATCACGGGCTGGAGCGACATCCGCTTGCGCATTAGCCGTCATCTGACGCCCCAGTCGGCGCTGTTCCGTCATGCTATTCGAATGTCCGTACTGCTGTGTAGCGGCTACGCGTTGATTCAGGTTACCGGGATGCAGCACGGTTACTGGATTCTACTGACCAGCCTATTTGTTTGTCAGCCCAACTATAACGCCACCCGACGACGGCTGACGTTGAGGATTATTGGGACCTTGACCGGTATTTTACTCGGCTTGCCAGTCTTATATTTCGTTCCGTCGCTGGAAGGACAGCTCACGCTAATCGTCATTAGCGGCGTACTGTTTTTCGCCTTTCGCAACGTACAGTACGCACACGCGACCATGTTTATTACGCTGCTTGTCCTGCTCTGTTTCAATCTGTTGGGCGAAGGTTTTGAAGTCGCGGTGCCACGTATTATCGATACCTTGCTGGGGTGTGCCATCGCATGGGCCGCGGTAAGCTTTATCTGGCCGGACTGGCGCTTTCGCGGCCTGCCAACCGTTATCAATAAGACATTGGACGCCAATTGCCGTTATCTTGATGCGATTATGGTGCAATATCATCAGGGGAAAGATAATAGCCTGCCTTATCGCATTGCCCGCCGAGATGCGCATAACTGCGATGCAGAACTGGCGTCCGTCGTATCGAATATGTCTTCAGAACCCCACACGACCCGAAACAAGTTAGACAGCGCATTTCGCTTCATGTGTCTGAATCATACGTTGTTAAGCTACATTTCAACGCTCGGTGCACACCGCGGGAAAATTACCTCATCGGAAACGCTGCAGTTGCTGGATGATGCCGTTTGCCATGTTGATGACGCGCTACACTGTAGCGAAGAGGAAAGTTTGCGAATCAATCAGGGATTGAAAACTATTACCACCAGCATTCAATCCCTTTCACCCGAGTCAGACAGTAAAGAATCATTAATTATTCAGCAAATCGGCCTGCTGCTCGGTCTCTTGCCTGAACTCGTACAGCTAAAAAATGACATAATTACACAGTGAAAATAGCGCGCATTTCTTAGTGTTTTGATCCTTTGGAGACCGCATTGTTCTTATACCATTCCAACAATTCATTGCGGATACCACGAGGAAGTGCCGCCTGATGCGTGCCGCAAATGGCGCCGGCAAGCGCCAATAGCACGTTGACACTCAGATTAGCGCGAACCTTTCGCAATTCGAGATAGCTATTCTTCGCGCCATAATGCTGTAATTCATCAATATTTCTTATCCCCGCTTTCCACAACAGGCGTTCAATATCATGGTTGAGATTCGGGAGATCCTTTAGCCGTCCGTTGGTGCTTCTGACGGCTTTATCATACTGCGCACCAACCAACGCCAAACGGGCAAAATACAGGAGCTGCACAGGTTCTTGCCATAATGCTTCATCAACAAGAAAATAATTCAACGGAACTGGCATACCGCGTTTGGTATAAATCAGATGAGGCATATCACGCTGCTGAAAATATTTTTCATCCTTCTTACTGGCGCGAAGATAAAGCTCCCCTTCCGACACCAGTCCAAAAATCGTTTTATTTGCTGCGATGCTGTAGCCACCAAATTGGGAACGTGAAGTGATGTCCCCCAAAGATGAAAAAGAATGCTGAGATTGCAAAATCCTTTTTTTGCATAAATGCTTCATTGCCATAATCCTTAGTATTGAAATGATCTCTTCCTGAACAATTAAAAATATCTGTAGCAGGAACAAATAATTAAACACAGCCCCGATGCGGCTTCAAACAGTAAATGTGTTTACTGTCTCTTGCATAAGGAATATGCGAAGCGCTTTCAAAAAATCAGGTTGATTTTCACGCACACAGCAGATACTGTATGTTCATACAGTAATACTATGGGTAGAACTCATTATGCGTACGCAATCAATCAGCTCTCACAACGTTCAGTCGTCATCGTTTTCTGCAAGTCAGCATGCTGCGGGAACCTCGAGCAGCGCGGGCGGAATTATCAGCGAAATCGTGTACAACGCCGATCAGCCCATAGTCACACACCTGTTATTACCGCTCTTACAGCAGTTAGGTACGCAATCCCGTTGGTTGCTATGGCTTTCTCCTCAGCAAAAATTGAGCCGTCCCTGGGTACAGCAATCTGGGTTACCGCTGGATAAAATGGTGCAACTTCACCATATCAATCCGCTGTTTACGGTTGATGCCATGGAGAGGGCCCTGCTGACAGGAAACTACAGCGCGGTGTTGTGCTGGTTACCACATGAATTAACAGAAGAAGAGAAGGTTCGGCTACGCCACGCCGCACAGGCAGGAAATACATACGGCTTTATTATGCGGCCAGAAAGTACTGGCGGTGACGCCTATAGACTATTTCCCAGCCTTAAAATTCATTCGACATTGTATCATTAAGTAAATTAAGAATTTTCTCAGCCCTGTCTGGTTATGTGCTATACAGATCGCCGCAGAGCGGTATTCTGCGGGCTTTTTGGGTATATTTAATACAGCTAAAAGGCGTAAGATCTGTCAAAAGCATCTACTATTTGTTAGCAAGTATGTATGAATCGTGCGGTTTTCTTATGACGCAAATCACATCATACTTGTAACTTTCTCATCACGTTGTAGACTTTAACTCGCTGGAGTTGCTCTTTTATAACGTCAGTTGACTGACAGTGAGTCATAAATAAGGGCAAAGTCTCCAACCAAAGGATTTTAACCAAAGGTTTATTAGCCCATCAGGTTAATTACCGATTTGGATGATAATGAGGCGTAAAATGAAAAAAACAGCTATCGCAGTTGCAGTGGCACTGGCTAGCTTCGCGACCGTCGCGCAAGCAGCTCCTAAAGACAATACCTGGTACACCGGTGGTAAACTGGGTGTGTCTCAATTCCACGATACTGGTTTCTACGGAAATGGTTACACCGGTGTCAACAACAACCCAATCAAAAGCAAGTTAGGCGCTGGTGCATTTGTTGGTTATCAAGCCAACCCGTACCTGGGTTTTGAACTGGGCTACGACTGGCTGGGCCGCATGAAGTATGCTGGTTCTACTGCTAGTGCAGCAGACAGCGCGAGCTTCAAAGCACAGGGCATCCAACTGGCTGCTAAACTGAGCTACCCAGTTCTGCCGGATCTGGACGTTTATACTCGTCTGGGCGGTATGGTATGGCGCGCAGACAGCCATGCAGCTACCTCTGTAAACACCGGTACAAGAGCTGACATCAGCAACGACGACACTGGCGTTTCTCCGCTGGCTGCGATCGGTGTTGAATACGCTATCGACAAAAACTGGGCTACTCGTGTTGACTACCAGTGGGTAAGCAACATTGGTGATGCTGGTACCGTTGGTGCCCGTCCAGACAACATGCTGATGAGCGTTGGCCTGTCTTACCGTTTCGGCCAGGATGACCGTGTAGCACCAGTTGTTGCTCCGGCTCCAACTCCAGCTCCGGCTCCAGTTGTTGAAACCAAGCGTTTCACGCTGAAATCTGACGTCCTGTTCAACTTCAACAAAGCAACGCTGAAAGCAGAAGGCCAGCAATCACTGGATCAACTGTACACTCAACTGAGCTCTCTGGATCCGAAAGACGGTTCTGTTGTTGTTCTGGGCTTCACTGACCGTTTAGGTTCAGAGCAATACAACCAAGCCCTGTCTGAAAAACGTGCACAGAGCGTCGTGGATTACCTGGTTTCTAAAGGCATCCCTGCGAACAAAATCTCTGCTCGTGGCCTGGGTAAATCTCAACCTGTTACCGGTTCTACCTGTGACAACGTGAAACCTCGTGCTGCGCTGATCGACTGCCTGGCACCAGATCGTCGCGTAGAGATCGAAGTTAAAGGCATCAAAGACGTTGTAACTCAGCCTCAGGCTTAAGTTATTAACGAAAAAAACCTCGCTCCGGCGAGGTTTTTTTATGTCCGACATCTTTCTTCGCTACCCTAACCGTTGCTGCGCAACGTTGAAAAACGCTCCCTGCGTTTTTATGCCTGCTTATCGGCAAGACAAATGACAAGCCCAGTCACATCTCGTCGTTATTCAGAATGGCTTTGAGATCCTGCTTGAGCAACGACATCTGGCTGGCGTATTTCTCTTTATGCTCAGCATCTTCGATTAGCTGCACAATCGTTTCTGACAAGGTCACTCCGCGTCTTTGAGCCAGAGCCGCAAGACGCTGCCAGACCAAATATTCCAGATCGATCGATTTCTTGCGCGTATGTTGGTGTTCTGCATTGAAATGACGTTTACGCCGTGCGCGGATCGTCTGCTTCATCCGATTTTCTAAGGTGGGATTCATGCATTGCGCAATCCACTCCAGCACTTTCACCGGCTGGTTTTCCATTTTAAGCAATGCCTGTACCGCTTCGTCCGCGGCACTTTGCTCCAGAAAGCGCGTGATCTCTTCTCCCTCCCGATATTTTTTCACCAGATACTTCCATTTCCACCCGCACTCAAGATTTTCTAGTTGTTGATATTTCATATTAAATTCTTCAGTGACCGCGTAACGTTACTTTCAGCATAACAGTTTTCCCTGATGTTGACCGCTTTCTGGCGGTTTTTTGACAGTTTTTAAGACAATCAGCCAAACGCCGTTCGGGCTTCAGTCTGTTAAAGATGACGGAGAGATGACTCTCCTTATGCGCACTCGACATTATTCTTGTATAATCACGCTTTTCCATTAGACGATTACATTGATACTTTGACCAGTAACCGACTCTCATGGCAGCATTTACTGCCCAATAATACGCCTTATCAAACGCTATTCACTCAGGCAGCTCAGCTTGCTCCTGCTGAATTCTCCGCTATTCAGTCGCGTCTGGCAGACAGCCTGACGCTCTTTTGCCACCCTCGATCTCCTTCCCGCTTTATGCTGTTGAAAGCGCAGGAAAACGATGAATATATGGCATTGATCGCCCGTGCGCTAAGCGCAATCAGGCCAGACTCCGGGGCGATACATGGCAGTAAATATATCATTGAGGGTCGTCACATCCGGGTCGAGCCAGCCACACAGCCTGCGGATAATTTTGCCGCACAGCAGTCCTGTGGCTACCAGGAATGGATCGAACCTGAACAGCTCTTCGGCTGTGTGCGCAGTTTTCACGATGAAATCACGCTGCATCCAGGACTGATTCATCAGGTTAATTGCGGTACGCTGATCCTGTCGGCCAGAGCACTGTTGGCTCAGCCCTTAATGTGGCTGCGTCTGAAGCAGATTATGGCTGAGGGGCTCTATCGTTGGTTGTCACCAGATGAGCGCAAGCCACTGCCCGTTGATGTGCCACCGATGCCGCTTGATATTCGCCTGATTATTCTCGGTGACCGCGAGAGTCTGGCTGATATTCATGATATGGAGCCGGAATTAGGCGAGCACGCGATTTACGGCGAATTTGAAGCGCAATTACAGTTGATTGAAACGGATGACATGGCACGCTGGTGCGCCTACATCAATGCACTATGCAGCGAGAATCAACTGCCGCTACTGGACGCCGATGCCTGGCCAGCCTTAGTAAACGTCGCAGTACGCTACAGCGGCGATCAGGGCAATTTGCCATTATGCCCACGCTGGTTAATCAGCCAGTTAAAATATGCTTCGCTGTATGCCAGAGATGGTCAGATCACTGAGCAGGCGCTGGTTGATGCCGTTGCCGCTCGCCAATGGCGTGAAGGCTACCTTCGTGAGCGCATGCAGGATGAAATCGAATTAGGCCAGATTCTGATCGAAACGGAAGGCGAAGTCGTCGGCCAGGTTAACGGCCTGTCCGTACTCGAATTCCCTGGCTACCCTGTTGCCTTTGGCGAACCAGCGCGTATCAGCTGTGTCGTTCACGCTGGCGACGGTGAATTCACCGACGTCGAGCGCAAAGCCGAACTGGCTGGCAATTTGCACGCGAAGGGCATGATGATCATGCAGGCATTCCTGATTACGGAGCTGGAGCTCGATCAACAGCTTCCCTTCTCCGCTTCCATGGTCTTCGAGCAATCATACAGCGAAGTTGACGGTGACAGTGCCTCTCTGGCAGAGCTGTGTGCGTTAGTCAGCGCCCTCTCCTTGCGACCAATCAATCAGCAGTTCGCCGTGACGGGTTCCGTCGATCAGTTTGGTCGCGTGCAGCCAATTGGCGGCGTAAATGAGAAGATCGAGGGTTTCTTTGAGGTCTGCCAGCGTCGCGGATTGACGGGAACACAGGGCGTGATTTTACCTGTGGCTAACCTGCGTCATCTCTGTTTACAGGAAGATGTCGTTGAAGCCGTACGCGAAGGGAAATTCCATCTTTTCCCAGTAGAAACTGCGCCAGAAGCGTTGTCATTATTGACCAACTTCGCGTATGACGATGAGCAGCAGCCAAACCTGCTGACCGCGATTCGTGAGCGAATTGGACAACTTGCACCGCAGGAACGCAGACGTTTCCCTTGGTTTTTCCGTTAAACCAACTGGTTCAACCAGACGCAACAGACTTGCCCAGCGTACAGGTGTACGCTAACCTGCGTGCTTCATTAAAATAAGGCTTACAGAGACCATGGTAGATAAACGCGAATCCTATACAAAAGAAGACCTCCTTGCCTCCAGTCGTGGTGAGCTGTTTGGCCCGCAAGGCCCTCAGTTACCCGCCCCTAACATGCTCATGATGGACCGCGTCGTTAAGATGACAGAAGACGGCGGTAAGTATGGCAAAGGCTATGTGGAAGCCGAATTGGATATCACGCCTGACCTGTGGTTCTTCGGTTGCCATTTCATCGGCGATCCAGTGATGCCAGGTTGCCTTGGTCTGGATGCTATGTGGCAGCTCGTTGGCTTCTATCTGGGCTGGTTAGGTGGCGAAGGTAAAGGCCGCGCACTCGGCGTGGGTGAAGTCAAATTCACCGGACAAGTGCTGCCGACGGCGAAGAAAGTGACTTATCGCATTCACTTCAAACGTGTGATCAATCGCCGTTTGGTGATGGGTATTGCTGATGGCGAAGTACTGGTTGACGGTCAGCAAATCTATACCGCTGACGAACTGAAAGTGGGCCTGTTCAAAGACACCAGCTCTTTCTAAGCATCAGATAGCACTGCGGGCGAAAAATTTTTCGCCCGCGTTATCCATTTATCTCTTCGACACTATCTTACCCCAGCGTAACCCACTCGCCCTATCATGACGGGCTTTTCAGCTCGTTGGTGATCGACTGCCGTACATCTTGCGGTATCTTCAATTCGGTCGCTAACGCATCCAGATAGCTTTTCTCCATGAAGTGATCGACGTCAATGACCGCACAGCTCAGGAAGTAGATCTCAAGCGCCTCTTCCTCATTCTTCACGTCTTTAGCCAGCAGAACCGGGTCAAGCGGTTGCTCTATCGCTTCCTGCACCCAGCGGTGTGCTTCACTGCCCAGTTGCAGTTGCTGAATGTTCTCATCAATACGCTGTTTTTCTGTAGTATCAATGTGGCCGTCACTTTTAGCAGCAAAAACCAGAGCCTGAATCAGACGACGGGCGCGAATAGTGTCGGCTGAGGACTGGGAACCAAACTGCGGATCGTCCTGATGTGTGTCGCGAACGCGTTTCTTGTACTGGTTCCACAGCACCACGCCCGCCGCGGCACTGCCGCCAATGATCAACGCATTTTTACCCAATGAGCCTATGATCTTCCGAGTGGATTTATTCGACAACAAGACGCCAGCCAAACCGCCTAGCGCAGCGGGTTTCAGCATGTCGCCCAAATTGCCGTTTTTACCCCCTTGATGATGATTTCCCTGCTTGCTACCGGAGTTTAATAAGCCCTGAATCTGTTGCAGCCAATTATTCATTTTCATTCCTCAAGGAAAAGTGACATCACTGATGGTGTTATCACCCATAGTAATGGTGCGGAAGGCGTTTGTTTGTCAGATTGTGTATAGCAATGAAAAGTATGAACCGTCCTTTCTGGACGGTTCATCTGGCGATGCGGGGAACGTTACGAGGCTGGTTTCAGCGGTGCTTTTCTGACCGGAGTATTTCCCGACACATAGTAACGCGCTTTGCTGCGCGGCAGCGGCTGGCGCCGACGGATTCGGTCGGCAATCTTCTCGGCAATCATGATGGTTGTCGCGTTCAGGTTACCGGTAATAATCTGCGGCATAATGGAGGCATCCACCACGCGCAGCCCTTCCATGCCGTGAACCCGACCTTGCCCATCAACCACCGCCATCTCGTCCTCTCCCATCTTACAGGAACAGGAGGGATGGAATGCCGTCTCAGCGTGGGTACGGATAAATTCATCCAGTTCCTCATCGGTCTGCACCTCCAACCCAGGACTGATTTCTCGACCACGGTATTTATCCAGCGCAGGTTGCGCCATGATTTCACGCGTAATGCGGATTGCATCGCGAAATTCCTGCCAGTCCTGTTCTGTCGACATATAGTTGAACAGGATACTGGGGTGCTCACGGGCATCTTTGGAACGCACCTGCACGCGCCCCCGGCTAAGTGAACGCATAGAGCCAACATGCGCCTGAAACCCGTGCTCTTTTACCGCGTTACTGCCGTTGTAGTTAATCGCAACAGGGAGAAAATGGTATTGAATGTTCGGCCAGGCGAATTCATCGCGGCTGCGAATAAATCCACCAGCTTCAAACTGGTTGCTGGCACCAATGCCTGTGCCGTTGAACAGCCATTCCGCCCCGATTTTCGGCTGATTAAACCACTGCAGCGCTGGATACAACGACACCGGTTCTTTGCAGGCGTATTGCAAATACATTTCCAGGTGATCCTGTAAATTCTCGCCGACGCCGGGCAACTCGTGCACCACGGGAATATCGAGCCCCTGAAGCAACGCTTTCGGCCCCACGCCGGAGCGTTGCAGGATCTGCGGCGAGGCGATCGCTCCCGCACATAGCAGCACTTCACGACGTGCCTTCGCCGTCTGCGCATTTTCGCCCTTAAAGTAAGCGACACCGACGGCACGTTTTCCGTCAAAGAGAATTCTGTCGGTTAAAGCATGCGTCACGATGGTCAGATTTTTACGACCTTTCGCTTGATCCAGATAGCCTCGGGCAGTACTGGCGCGACGCCCCTTCGGCGTAACGGTCCTGTCCATCGGCCCAAACCCTTCCTGCTGATAGCCATTAAGATCGTCCGTACGCGGATAACCGGCCTGTACGCCCGCTTCAACCATAGCGTGAAACAGTTCGTTGTTTCCCATCTTCGGCGTGGTCACCGATACAGGGCCCGTCGCGCCATGATAGTCATTCGATCCCACATCCCGCGTTTCCGCTTTGCGGAAATACGGCAGACAGTCAAGGTAACTCCAGTCTTCCAGGCCGGGCATCGTCGCCCAGTTATCAAAATCCATCGCATTGCCACGGATGTAGCACATGCCGTTAATCAACGATGAGCCCCCCAACCCTTTGCCACGACCGCATTCCATACGGCGATTATTCATGTGAGGTTCTGGGTCAGTCTCATACGCCCAGTTATAACGCTTACCCTGTAGTGGGAAAGCTAATGCCGCGGGCATTTGCGTGCGAAAATCCAACCGATAGTCCGGGCCACCAGCTTCAAGCAGCAGCACGCTTACGTCGCTTTCTTCTGTTAAACGCGTTGCCAGCACATTGCCAGCAGAACCCGCTCCGATAATGATGTAATCATATTCCATTAGGCTTTCTCCCCTTCGTTTAAAATACCGAGCGGAATTCACCCAGTTCAACCTGTACAGACTTAATTTGCGTATAGTGTTCCAATGTTGTTATGCCGTTTTCACGTCCGACACCCGAATGTTTGTAGCCGCCCACAGGCATTTCAGCCGGGGATTCACCCCAGGTATTGATCCAGCAAATCCCGGCTTCAAGCTGATGAATAACCCGGTGTGCCCGATTCAGATCGCAGGTCACGATGCCAGCCGCCAGCCCATACTCGCTATCATTGGCGCGGTGGATAACCTCATCCTCATCCTGATACGTCAGAATGCTCATGACCGGGCCAAAGATTTCTTCCCGCACAATCTTCATATCGTCCCGGCAGTCTGTGAACACCGTCGGGGCAACGTATGCGCCTTGTGCATATTTCTCGTCAGTCATCGGTTCGCCACCCACCAGCACGCGAGCGCCTTCGCGTTTTCCACTTTCGATGTAACGCAATACGGATTCTTTGTGCGGGAAGCTAACCAGTGGACCAAAATTTACCTGTTCGTCAGTCGGGTCACCAATACGGATGCGCTGAACGCGAGCCAGAATTTTTTCCTCAAACTGCGCCTGCAATGCCTGTGGAACGAAGACGCGCGTACCGTTGGTGCACACCTGACCTGAGCTGAAGAAATTCGCCATCATGGCGATATCCGCTGCTTTATCCAGATCTGCATCAGCAAAAATGATCAGCGGCGATTTCCCACCCAGCTCCATCGTAACGTCTTTCAGCGTCGAGCCAGCGGCATTGGCCATTACCGTTTTCCCGCTGGCGATCCCTCCGGTGAAAGAGACTTTGGCAATCCCCGGATGCGTGGTCAGCGCCTGACCAACGGATTGTCCCGTTCCCGTCAGCACATTGAATACGCCCGCCGGTAACCCAGCCTCGGTATAGATTTCTGCCAGCTTCAGCGCGGTAAGCGACGTGACTTCACTGGGCTTGAAGATCATCGCGTTGCCAGCCGCCAGCGCAGGGGCCGATTTCCACAATGCGATCTGAATGGGGTAGTTCCAGGCACCGATGCCAGCGACCACCCCAAGCGGTTCTCGGCGGGTATAGACGAACGAGGTATCACGCAGGGGAATCTGCTGCCCTTCAAGCATGGGAATCAACCCCGCGTAATATTCCAGAACATCCGCACCGGTCACGATATCGACGGTGCGCGTTTCTGAGAGCGGCTTGCCGGTATCGTGCGTTTCAAGCAATGCGAGTTCATCATTGCGCTCACGCAGGATATCCACGGTACGGCGTAAAATACGCGAGCGCTCCATCGCTGTCATGGCCGCCCATATCTTCTGCCCTGCGGTTGCTGCGCTGACCGCCCGGTCAACGTCAGCGGCAGTGGCTGACTGAAGCTGGGCGATGATGTCGCCATTCGCGGGGTTTATCGCATCAAACGTATCGTCACCTGTGCTATCGACATATGTGCCGTTGATATAAAGCTGTTGTAAACCGTAGCGAGACATAAATTCTCCTGTCTGATGGCTGCCCGGACACGCATTCCGGGCAGAAAAGGCAAAATGATAAGGAAGGGTTACGCGCGAGTGAGCTGCTGCTCGATATAGTCATAGGCAATGCTCAGCGCTTCTTCGCGGTTGAAGGCGTCATGACTTAGCGCACCGCGCAGCCACAGTCCATCGATCAGACCTGCCAACCCTTTTGCCGCAAGACGTGCGTTGCCTTTCGACAAACAACGGCTAAATTCGACACACAGGTTGGAGTAAAGCCGCCGATCGTTAACCTGCTGTAGCCGATGGAGCATAGGGGAATGCAGGCTACTGGCCCAGAACGCCAGCCAGGTTTTCATCGCCGCGCTATTCGTCTGGCTATCATCAAAGTTTCCCTGAACAATCGCCCGCAAACGTGCACGAGGTGTGTTTTCCGTCAGGCCCAGCAATCTTGATTTCACTGCCAGCCCCAGATGACTGATCAGGTAGCGCATCGTCGCTTCCAGTAAGCCATTTTTATCGCGGAAGTAATGGCTGATGATCCCGTTCGACACTCCCGCACGTCGGGCAATCTGTACGATCGAGGCGTCGTGCATCCCCACATCGTTAATCGCTGCCAGCGTCGCGTCGATGAGCTGTTGTCGTCTGATAGGCTGCATTCCGACTTTAGGCACTGCACTTCCCCTTCATTATCTTCCCTTCATTTTGCGTGATGAATCACGGTAAACGACGGTGATTCATGATCCGATTTGTCCCATTAAACTTTTTTTTGATTGAACGTTCAATAAAAAATGAATATCTTTTATTGCTGAAAGGTTAAAAATCTGTATCAATTATCATGAAAAATGGTGTGAGTTCAGACGATAACTCCACCTTTAAAAGAATAATTTCTTTTTTGTTCTGACGATCTTCTTCAACGGAAAGCGTACTCAGCGGATGTCCTGCGCCCCATTCTTGGTATGCGCTAAGCACACTTCGTGGAGAGAGGAATCAGAGTATCTGTTCACGTAACGCAAGGGATAACCATGCCAGCATCAGAAACGACCACCCAACAGGATCGCCTGAATCCTGTCGTGTTCTACACATCAGCGGGACTCATCCTGACATTCTCGCTGATGACCATGTTGTTTAACAAAGAAGCAAATGCCTGGATTACCCACGCACTCAACTGGGTTTCCGCTACCTTTGGTTGGTACTATCTGCTCGCCGCCACGCTCTACATCGTTTTCGTTATCTTCATCGCCTCCTCTCGCTTTGGTTCGATCAAGCTCGGGCCGGAGCAGTCGAAACCTGAATTTAGCTTGATGAGTTGGGCAGCAATGCTGTTCGCGGCAGGGATCGGCATCGATTTAATGTTCTTTTCCGTCGCGGAACCCATTACGCAATATATGATGCCGCCGGAAGGACAAGGCCAAACGATGGAGGCGGCACGGCAGGCTATGGTCTGGACGCTGTTTCACTACGGGCTAACGGGTTGGTCAATGTACGCGCTGATGGGTATCGCTTTGGGCTACTTCAGCTACCGGTATAATTTGCCGCTGACAATTCGCTCTGCCCTGTATCCCATTTTTGGTAAACGCATCAATGGCCCGATTGGACACAGTGTTGATATCGCCGCCGTACTCGGAACCATCTTCGGTATCGCAACCACGCTGGGTATCGGCGTCGTTCAGCTTAATTACGGGCTGAAAGTCCTGTTCCAGATCCCAGAGAATCTCACCGTTCAGGCCTCGCTCATCCTGCTTTCCGTGATCATGGCGACAGTTTCCGTGACGTCTGGGGTCAATCGCGGCATTCGCTTCCTCTCCGAGCTTAACGTCTTGCTCGCGCTGGGTTTGATTCTCTTTCTGCTCTTCTGGGGCGATACCGAGTTTCTGCTAAACGCGCTGGTGCTGAACGTCGGGGATTACATCAACCGCTTTACGGGCATGACGCTTAACAGCTTTGCCTTTGCTCGCCCGACAGAATGGATGAATAGCTGGACGCTGTTCTTCTGGGCCTGGTGGGTCGCATGGGCACCGTTTGTCGGGCTGTTTCTGGCACGCATCTCACGCGGCAGAACGATTCGGCAGTTCGTTGTCGGCACGCTGATCATTCCGTTTGTCTTTACCCTGCTGTGGCTCTCCATTTTTGGCAACAGCGCACTTTATCAGGTAATCCACGGTAATCTGGACTTTGCGACCGAAGTCATGCAGCACCCGGAGCGTGGGTTCTACAGCCTGCTGGCACAGTATCCTGGTTTCAGCCTGAGCGCCTCTGTCGCGACCATTACCGGCCTGCTGTTTTATGTCACCTCTGCTGACTCCGGTTCATTGGTACTGGGTAACTTTACTTCTCGTCTTGGCGACATCAACAATGATGCGCCAAACTGGCTGCGGGTTTTCTGGTCAGTTGCGATTGGTCTGCTGACGCTGGGTATGTTGATGACAAACGGCGTGTCAGCATTACAGAACACCACTGTCATCATGGGATTGCCGTTTAGCTTTGTGATGTTCTTTATTATGGCGGGGTTATATAAATCACTGCGGGTAGAGGATTACCGTAAAGCCAGCTCCTTACAAACCTCGGCGCCAATGCCAATATCGGGTGACGATCGCTTGAACTGGAAACAACGCATCTCACGCGTCATGAATTTCCCCGGCACAACGCATACACAGAAAATGCTGGATAACGTCTGTAAAGCCGCCATGGAGGATGTCGCGCGTGAACTGCGCCTGCGCGGCGCCAACGTTGAAGTCAACGAATTGCCGCCTGTCGAAGATGAGCGCCTGAACCATCTCGAACTGCTGGTGGATTTGGGTGATGAACAGAATTTCCTTTACCAAATCTGGCCACAGCGCTATAGCGTCCCGGCGTTTACCTACCGGGCCCGCTCGGGGAAATCAGATTATTACCGCCTCGAAACCTTCCTGTTGGAAGGAAGTCAGGGAAATGACCTGATGGACTACAGTAAAGAGCAGGTGATTAACGACATTTTGGATCAGTACGAACGCCACCTGAATTTTCTTCATCTTAATCGAGAAGCTCCGGGTAATACACTGACCTTCCCGGATGCATAACCCTTCCCTATGGCGCTGAAATACAGCGCCATTTTTCAATGTGTTATGCCTTTATTATCCCTGTTCCGTTCATCGTGTTTTTCCTGAATCTATGGGCTATGCCGCATTCTTTGCTTCCACGATTTGCGCTTTATTTTTGAAACGGTATACTGCACACATCAAATTGAAATACAGTTTTAAAAAATGTATTTGTCCGTCACAGAAAAGGAACGAACATGAAAATTGCACTGATTAACGAGAACAGCCAGGCTGCCAAAAACGCCATCATCGCCGAGTCTCTGACCAAAGCGGTTGCACCGTTGGGCCACACTGTACACAACTACGGCCAATATGCTGTTGAAGATGCAGCGCAACTGACTTACATCCAGAACGGTATTCTGGCCGCTATCCTGCTGAACTCCGGCGCGGCTGATTTCGTTGTGACCGGCTGCGGTACTGGCCAGGGCGCGATGCTGGCTTGTAACTCTTTCCCAGGCGTAATCTGCGGTCTGGTTGTTGACCCATCTGATGCTTACCTGTTCTCTCAGATCAACAACGGTAACGCCGTATCCGTTCCTTACGCTAAAGGCTTTGGCTGGGGCGCTGAACTGAACCTGGAAAACCTGTTTACCCAGCTGTTCAAAGAAGAAGGCGGCAGAGGCTATCCAAGCGATCGCGTTGTTCCTCAACAACGTAACAAGAAAATCCTGGATGCCGTAAAAGAAGTAACCTACAACGACCTGATCACCATTCTGAAAGGTCTCGATCAGGATCTGGTTAAAGGCGCCGTTGCTGGTCCTAAATTCCAGGAATACTTCTTCGCTAACAGCAAAGACGAAGCACTGACCAGCTACATCAAAACGCTGCTGGCGTAATCGTCCACTCGCTGACAAACAAACCACAGGCCCATTGCGGTCTGTGGTTTTTTTATGCCGATTCCCCCACCCTTTCTGCCTACATTTTAACGGCACCGTTACGCGGCCTATCCGTTACCGTTCAATGCTTAGCCAGACGCATCGTTAGCGCTAAATACTGCTTGACCGGAGCTAAGCGACTCCCTATAGTAGCGCCCCGTTGCCCCTTGTAGGCAACCCCCGGTGAGGTGTCCGAGAGGCTGAAGGAGCACGCCTGGAAAGTGTGTATACGTGAAAACGTATCAAGGGTTCGAATCCCTTCCTCACCGCCATATAAAAGAAAACGCCCCTGACTTACGTCAGGGGCGTTTTTTTATGCTAATAGCACAGGCATTTTCATCCCTGTACCACGCAAGCATCAACCATAAGCATGGAGCGTACGCTGGCACAGCGCCGAGCGCACACAGTCCTCTTTACCGAAAGAGACCACGCCAATCATGTCATCCTCAACAAAGCGCTCCAGTGCGTCGCGCAGGCCGGATTTCACCCCAGCAGGCAAGTCGCACTGCGTCACATCACCATTGACGATAACCGTGACGTTCTCGCCCAAACGCGTCAGGAACATTTTCATTTGGTTCACCGTCACGTTTTGCGCCTCATCCAGAATCACAACCGCATTTTCAAATGTCCGCCCGCGCATATACGCAAAAGGCGCAATTTCAACTTTGGCGATTTCCGGCCGCAAACAATACTGCATGAAAGAGGCCCCCAGCCGACGCAAAAGTATGTCGTAAACCGGGCGGAAATAAGGCGCAAACTTCTCCGCAATATCTCCGGGTAAAAAGCCAAGATCCTCGTCGGCCTGTAATACCGGCCGCGTAACAATAATACGCTCAACCTCTTTATGGATTAGTGCCTCCGCCGCTTTCGCAGCGCTCAGATACGTTTTACCGCAGCCAGCTTCACCTGTGGCAAAAATCAACTGTTTGTTTTCTATCGCAGACAAGTAATGTTCCTGGGCAGCCGTACGAGCTTGAATAACGGAATTATCGCGATTCTCACGCGCCATTCCGATTGCTTCAATCCCGCCCATCTGTACCAGAGAAGTGACCGATTCTTCCTCACGCTGACGATGGCTACGCGACTCACGACGAATAACGCGTTTTGCTTCACGACGAGCTTTGATCACTGCTTTTTGTCTTCCCATAGTGGCACCTTACAGTTTGTTTCACTTACCGCACTGTTCTACAGCGCGTGACGTTTAACTCACTAACGAGGTTAGGCTTCCTTATTAAGCCAATAGCGGACAGAAAATACACATGATTCATCCACGAACAGAGTGAAAAACGAACAACGTGCTCATGGATAGAAAGAGAAAATACACGGAGAGTTTGGGTAACAAGAGAATGGCGTAGCGTTGAAAATAAGTGGGAGGAACATCCCTCGCATCGGCGAGTCAGCAGCGTAGAATCTTGACATCGACTACAAAGTCCAAAAAAGGACATTACCATTCGCGTTCCTCACTGTGACAACGACTATTCCACTGAATAATGATTGATCGCATCGTAGAACTACTACTAACCATTGCCTAAAAATTAGTGCCGAATGATTTCAGTAGTATGACAGTGCAATAATTTGCTCCTGGAATGCAAGCATTTTTTACACTGTCATAACATTTACGTATAGTCAGTATCCCATGGTTTGGCAATGTCAGCCTGAGAACGACGCATTATGTACGTCAGAAATGCCGCTGCCAGTCCAGATATTGATCGTATTTTCGTAAGGCACTGCGGTAAATATTTTGCTCAATATCGGGAAGGTAATCACATACGCGCTGCTGTACCCCATCGCGGTGCCGGGAAAAGGTTTCTGTGGGATAGTTATTGGCAGCCAGCAGTTCATCCAACCGCCGCAGACGAATGACATACTCGCGCATCGTGCTATGGCGAACTTCAGTCTGCTCGATCAGATACTGTGTGAAGGCTTTAATATCGAAATAGCTAGCAGTCGTATTGCATAATATTTCGCTACAAAAGCGGCAAAGTGGGATTAATTCCTGTTGCAGACTGGACCATATTTCGTCATCGATAAGCCTGTCGATGCTGCCAATCGATTTTTTATTGATAAGCTGATTGCGAAATACCAGTGAAACGCGGTCGAGCTCTTTATCACACTGGGAACAGTTGGTCTGTCTGTGTTTGAAGTCTTTCAGATAACGGCTTAGCAGCTGTTTCTTCCGAATTGATGGGTGCATGAATCCATTCCATGACGATATATAACTTCAATGTGAAGCAATAGCACCTTCATTACGCCAGAAATGCTGGAGTGCTAAAAACAGGTAGCATTAATCATTTAAATACTGATGAAAAACGTTCATCAATATTCAAACGTTGCAATGATCCCGTGCTTCAGAGACTGAAGATATATTTGATAACAGTATTCCTACGCAGCGCAATTAAACATCGTTCATTAATTTCACGCGCAGGCGCTTTATCGCCTGGCTATGCAACTGACTGACTCTCGACTCCCCGACTTCGAGAACGGCACCGATCTCTTTCAGGTTCAACTCTTCCTGATAGTAAAGCGTCAATACCAATTTCTCACGCTCTGGCAGGCTTTCAATCGCGTCCATTACACGATGGCGCAAATTGCCTTCCATCAGTTGATGCAACGGATTCGCATCTTCATTGCCTTCCAGTAGAGCCTCTGCGCTGTCACCATGTTCTTCACGCCATTCATCGTAAGAAAAAAGCTGGCTGTTGTTCGTATCCAGCAATATCTGACGATAATCCTCAAGCGTGATATTCAGGGCCTGCGCAACCTCCTGCTCCGTTGGAGTACGACCGAGCTGTTGTTCAGCCTGCTGCATTGCTTGTGCCACTTCCCGCGCATTACGCCGTACACTGCGTGGAGCCCAATCACGACTGCGTAATTCATCCAACATCGAACCGCGGATTCGTTGAACGGCATAGGTAGTAAACGCCGTACCTTGCAACGAATCATAGCGCTCGACTGCGCTGAGCAAACCGATACCGCCAGCCTGTAGCAGATCGTCAAGCTCAACACTCGCGGGGAGACGAACCTGTAAACGCAAGGCTTCATGGCGCACTAGTGGAACATAGCGCTTCCAGAGGGAATTCTTATCCATTGTGCCTTCGGCGGTATACAAATCGCTCACAGTGACAAATACCTACGATGATAATGTTATCGACACTATTATGCTTTTAGGTAGGGTAGCCAATCGTCTGAATAGCGTCAAAAAAGAAGGGTTATTCCTGCCATGTATGACAGGATTGAGTAAAGAGTCTGCGGAGAGAAACCCAAATGTCAGGCACATAGGGTGCAATACGACAACGAATTTGTGATGTATCTCTCTTCCGAAGGGAGGTGATTCTAACGCAGACCTCTGGCAGAGGAAAGGAAGTTTTATAGGCAGATAGACCATTTTGTGGTCAGGCGGAGTGCAATGATTACGAATTTTACCTGGTAATTTGCAGTATCGTCTCGCAAATACCCTAGCGGCATCGATGAAAAAATAGCATCAAAAACAACGTTAGACGGATCTGATGGATGACGAACAGCTGGACGTCTATGTGCAGGGTTATGCCATCCCTTTTTATTGGTCTATTCCAGAAATGGCATGGAGTTTCTAATGCTTGATTATTGTTATATAGAACGCGTGTTTTTAATGGCTAACGGTATATTTATCAATAAGATATTTTTTATATGAAGAATATTTCCCTTCAATATTTTTCATCGTGGTTACTACCCACATAAATGAGTAGTCGGTATGACTAATGTCACAAACAAATGATGAGTTAATCCTGAAAACAGCATTTTTATCTTTTACATAATCAAGAGCGGCAGAAAGCGCAACCTGATCTAAAAACCATACATGATTGTTGTTGACTAAATTAACATGAATAAATGACGACACTCTGTCAATATACTTTCTTGACTCTTCCCCGCCACCCAGATAAACAAAACCTGCCGATGCATTTTCCCAAAAAGGAGCATTTTCAGTAGTCGTCAAAATCAAGTCAAATGCTTGTGTTTGAATTGATGACAACCAATCTTTTCTTAACAAGCAATCAGCGTCTAAAATTAGCAAAGGGGTATCTAATGCACTTAAAGCATAATTAGCTAAAATAAACCGCCTTGATGCATAATCGACACTCATGTTTGAAGATTGAGACAAACTCTCCGCTGTACAAGAAATATTCAACTCAGGAAGCTGTTCGTTTTTTCTTCTAATATCAGCAGATGTTCCCTCATCAACATTATAAACATGAATATGGACATTAAAATTATATTTATTTGTTTCATAAATTGAATACAATGCTGGTACAGCGTGCTCATAATAATATTTAACATCGCAAGCTATTATGATGGTTGTCTTTTTATTCTGATGATTTTTCCTTATAACCCAATCATAGTCATCATTAGAAATAGAATGGGCATCGTCGTCTAAAAGAGAAGAAAAATCAATAAAAGAATCTGGATATCCACCAAGTTTATAAATTGAACAAACCACCATTAATAATGTCATTAAATCTTCACCGATCAAATACTGATTAGATGTCATCTCTTTTATTAAAGGTAATGCAAGTTCATAATCTTCTTCAATAACACAGATCATTAACAGTATTCTGAACGCTGCCGGAGAGTTCTTTAATGACGAGAAATTGTTATTTATTAAATTAACCGATGATTCAATATCACCAATTCTAAATAAAATTTGAATTACTACTACAAGGTATTCTATATTAGGGTTTAATTTTAATATATCTATTAATGAATTTCGAATACCGATAACATACTCATCAGGCAGCTTTTTCTGGTATCCACTCCATTTTTCATCAAAAGCCATATTAGCCTGGGCCATCGTCACAAGTAGTTGTTTTAACGCTTTATCTTTATCGGATGACAACTCACTATCATGTAAATCCAACTCTCTGGCAACAAATAACACATCGCAATTAAATTCTTTAACCACACTGTCAATGATTCTCAGAGGAATATTACCCGTCTCACCAATCTCAATATCTCGTGTAAACACATCCCGATAAAATTGATGCATAGCTTTGGCATGAGCATAACTTTGCATAACAAACGTCCCTGTCCATTAGTTATATAATAATTAAAAGCCGATTATTTTCTTTCACACAATAAAAATATACTTGAGCAAAGATCAGGGTATTGTTGACCAAGCTGATAGCAACCTTCTAAATATTCATTTGTTATGATATCGGTTTGCAATAATTTGTCCCACTGAAAATTCGCTAACGCTTTAAAGAATATACCTGAACGGTAGGCAACGTGTAATCCAGCAAGGCTTGCGTCGCGCTCAAGTGTGTCCAGGGCATACGTGCAACGATGTCCATGCTCAAATTCTGCTTCAGTCACCGCCGAATTATGGGAAATAATCCCCATTTTTACGGCTATCTGGCGGGAAGCAGCATTAGCATTAGGGCAAACGAGGAATAAACGTCCACCTTCAGCTAACCATTCATCATTAATACGCTTAAGCAGAGCAATAGGATCATCAATATGCTCAAGCACATGTGTCAATACAATATTATCGTAACGACGAGGTAACTGAACATCTTCAAAGCGTGAATGAATATAAGTTATTCCGTCTTTTAACCGACCCTGAGCATGTGAAATAGCTTCTGCGGAAGCTTCAACGCATGTGATATCGTTAAAATGTTCCTGTAACCGTGAAGTAAAATCGCCTTTGAAGCTCCCTAGTTCCAATAAATTTCCCGGACGAAAGAAAGGGGTAAATGCGCGAACCATAAAAGGATGCATCACATCAAAGTCGAAATTATAGGCGTATTTATGGCCTGCTGTATCCTTAATTTCCTGATCATAATTTCTGTTGATTGTCATGTTTTTGTCTCACAATGTCGGATCATTTGCAGGATATTGCCGCTAATTCCTGACTGAATAAAAGCGTGTTTTAGATAAAAGTATCTGGCAACCTGATTACTTTCTTCAACTTCCAAACGTATTTCTATCGCACCTAGCGTTTGCATTTTCGCTATACATTGTTCCAACAGAATACCGCCGGAACCCATGCCTTGAGCTTCCACTAACACAGAAACATTAGTAATAAATGCAATCCTTGTTTGTTCATTAAAATATGAAGCAACAAGGCCGACCAAACGTTCGTCTCTCCATCCTTCAATGCAATGAGCAAGGCGAGCTATTTTATCGGCATAGGCCGCTATTTCGACCCGGTGCTCCAGCGAACGGACAAATGCATCATCACAAGCACGCAGATGCGATGCGATGTCCTCCGCGGTGGCGCTATTCTGACGTATAATCATTCGCTGCATGCGGTCAACTCAGCCAAGCCGAAGCCTTCTTTTCCGAATGCGTTGCCGTTATAGAGCAAGTATACCTTCTCATCACATTGGAAAAGGTGCGGATAACACTGCATCTCGCTATCCCATTCCCCAGGTTCCGAAATGGCGGGCACCTGAGAATCATCTCTATGCCATGTCATAAGATCGTCTGACCAGGCATAACCAAGACGATACCCACGCCCGGCGCCGGAGCGGAAATCAAAGCACTCGCGATAACAAAAAATCATGTGATATCGATTGCCCACTTTGATCACTGTAGGCAACGCCTGGCATTCATCATCACCAAGCCGATCGGCAATGATCGGCTTACTCTCTCGCACCCAGTCGATGCCATCGTCAGAAACAGCATGTGCAATTTTATAAACGCGGTCTGGTGGAGAATCAGACTGCTGCTTTTTCCAACCTACGCCGTAGATGTACCACATATGAAAGCGCCCTTCGATATGCAGAACAAAAGCATCCCCGACCAAATAAGGTTCGTGTAAGGAGGAAGACATCACAGGACCTGTCGCATGTCGCTGAAATGTATTGCCGCCATCATGGCTAATCGCCAAGCCTATCGAGGTATCCACGGAAACAGAGACCCGGCGATTCCACCCAGTAGTCCAAGCCATCACCGCATCACTGTGCTGCAAGACATTGAAGGGGAAAATGCCGTGTTCATCAAACGCGCCTAATTCTGCGTGAGCAATAACAGGTTCCGCGCTAACCTTCAGAATTTCCTGTAGATTTTTATCCATATCGACATAGGAAACTCGGCTGATGAATTTATTATTTTTCTCATCTCTTTCGCGAGTAGAAAAATATATACGAATAAAGTCATCAAATACTAAGGCCTGAGGGGATTGGGCATACCCCGCCCCACCGATCAAAGGTGGATGCGCCTGAGGTGAATAGATTAGCCCATGTTTACGCCATGTCAGCATCAGCGTAATTCTCCTTCTAACTGTGCCAAACCAAAGCCATAGCGCCCAACCTGATCGCCTAAATATGCCATATAGACCTTACCATCAAGTTCGAACACATGGGGATAGCTGATCATTTCCGAATCCCATCCTGTTTCAGACACATCAATTCCTGCCTTTTCATCATCGCGATGCCAGTCAACGAGATCGGAGCTCCATGCATATCCAATACGATACCCATGCTTTTTCCCTCGATAATGTTCGCTGTAACGGTAGCAGAAAAACATATGATACTTGCCGTTAGCATAAAACACATCGGGACTCGCCTGCGCTTCATCTTCTTCAATTCGGCTGCTTATCAAATCTTTATTTAGCTTCCGCCAATTTATGCCATCACTCGATACCGCCATGCGGATTTTGTAAACAGGCTCTGCTCGCCCATCAACCCGTTTCCATCTACGACCTGCAATGTAGAATAGTTGCCATTCGCCATTAAAACGGCGAATTTTCGGTCCACTCATGACAAAGGGTTCTTCAGGGGAATAGCTAATGATCGGCCCAGGTCCGGCTTTGCGGAATACATCACCATCATCACTCGTAGCCATGCCGATGGCGACATTGAAAGGTACTGACTCACACCGAGTCCACCCGGCGTAATAGGCACGGAAAATATTTTCATCACGAACAACGGACACCGGGTAGGTACCAAATTCGTCAAACTCACCGGATTGCCCTAATGGCAAAATCGGAGTTTCGGAAACACGTAATACATTGAAAAGGTTATGACGATCCAGATCAACCCAGGCCGAATAACTTACATACATGCCCTGCTCATCAGCAGGCGGACGACAAGAGAAGTAAACACGGACAAAATCATCAAAAATCAGCGTTGCAGGCGCCTGTGCAAACTCTTTAAGCCAGGGACGGTCATTAACGTCTTGCGGGGTAAATACTTTACCTAACTTTTTCCACTGAAACATATTTATATCAACTCATATTCAGTAGTAATAAGGCGCAGTACCTCATCACTAGAATTAAACATCATGACATCAATGATTGATAGCCAGGCCACAAAAGGTTCATCGAATTGTTTATAAATAATACTATTTGGCTGGATAAAGTTCAGAGTCATTCCATGTAATGCAAAGGCTTCTTGGGAATAAAGAGAAATGCCACCTGGTGGGTTACTGTACGCTTTCGCGCCGAGGGCGTTCCCGAATGCGAGCACTTTGTCTTGAGATTTTAGCGAGTGATCGATGCTGATAGAAGACGATATTTTTATATCACATGCCAATCCAAGGTATTCTTTAATGCTTTTCAACGAGAAAAATATATAGTTAAATAAATTATCATCCCGGTAATTTATTATACTTTCCAATAGAGGAAAAACATCTTTAAAATAAGGAGCGCGACGATAAGCACCACATATCTTATTGATTAAATCCTCTCTATTAAATGTCTCTGACAGCACCCTATCTTTAACATCTAAAAAATCGGAGTCTTTCTTTAAGGGTAAGCTAAACGTGCTATCCTTTCCATTTAACAAAATGCGGTTTCGATTTATCCATCCTTTTTTAGTATATTTTATATTATCATAAACCACAAAAACATCTACCTCGGCCATCAACTGGAAATAGCCAATGTAAGGAAGGAAATAAGGTTGCATTACCGCATACTTTATCAACTCGCTCTCCTGATACTGCTAAAAACGCCTACCAACATAGATAAAAATCGTAAATTAAAAATCATAATTTATTGAGATTTATAATTTACCGTTATCTTTTTCAACCAAGACATCAACCTTCGCTTTACGCACAATCAGAAATACACTTAACGACATCTAATATATTTTCATCTGACAAATCAGGATAGATAGGAAGACAGAGTACATTATCAGCGATATGCGTTGCCGTTGGAAGGCCACCTTCTTTAGCTGAGTCCAATCCTCGATACATTGGAAAGGTGCTAATTAGCGGATAGAAGTATCGGCGGGCATATATGTTTCTTTCTCTCATTATATTGTAAACTTCGTCTCTTTTTTTAGGGAAATTATCAGAGAAGAAAATAGGAAAATAAGCATAATTCCAGGTCACATTATCTGGAATGCTCACAACATTAATTCCTGAGATGTCTTTTAAAAGTTCACAATATCTTAAATAAATATCTCTGCGTTGATTCAATGCTGAATCAATATGCTTCAATTGAAGCAAGCCAAATGCGGCCTGAACTTCATTCATTTTCGCATTAATACCAGGAGCGACGACAGTTACTTCATCAACGAAGCCGAAATTCTTAAGATAATCAATTCGCTTTTTCGTTTTTTCATCTTGAGAAATAATCGCACCACCTTCGATAGTGCTAAAAACTTTCGTCGCATGAAAACTGAGAATAGAAAGGTCGCCATGATTTAATATGCTGACATCATTCTTTTTAACACCAAAAGCATGAGCCGCATCGTAAATCACTTTTAGACCATAGATATCAGCTATATTTTGAATACGCTCAACATCCGCAGGAAGCCCATAACAGTGTACAGGTAGAATTGCAGACGTTGCTGGCGTAATAGCCTGTTCTAATTTAGAAGGATCAAGATTGCATGTTACTGGATCAATATCAACAAAGACGGGTTTTAACCCATTCCACAGTAGTGTATGCGATGTCGCCACAAATGAGTAAGGTGTAGTAATGACCTCACCAGTGATACGTAACGTTTGCAAAGCAGTTAATAACGCCAGCGTGCCATTGGAAAATAAACTAAGGTATGGAACGCCAAGATAATCAGCCAGCGCTTGCTCTAAACGCTGATGGAATGTCCCATTATTAGTCAACCACTTATTTTCCCATATTTCTTCAAGATAAGGAGTAAACTCATCCAAAGGCGGCAATAACGGGCTTGTTACATACACTGGTTTTTTCATTTCACCATCTTCCGCTCATAGATTATTCGCAATCAACGCTACCGCCCTTGACTCGCAGCTATCAAAGCGCTGAAAACTTACCCATTTTGATGACATAAAAAGAAAATGCTCAGATTTGGTACCTCTGAGTAAAAATATTAATGCCGCATTCTCTTTCTATAATATCCGCAGCCGACCTCTACTTACTTAGTCGGCAGTACGTTGAAAATTGCCTTTTATAGATAATGGCATCAGCATCAATGCCATTATCTCGCTCATATCGATCGGTCAGCCTGATGACGTTCATCCATGATGACCGATCATTTTCATGGCACCAGTGAGTGACCTATCGCATAACTCTTAGGCGGCTCACCAGCACAGTAAGCTTTCCACACCACTCTTAGCGCCTGTTCGAAATAGGTGGCAGCGGTCACATCATCAGCCCCGACGTCATGTTCCATTTTCTTGCGTAAACTGTGGCGAATTTGATTCAGTTCATCCAACCGGTTATTCCAGGAAATGGCCTTGTCGATATAGTCCGCTTCTGAATCTGCAATAAACTCATTCAAACCAGCCTGACCAAGGTTTACAACCCCTTGGCGAGCAGCATAAGTTTCACCAGCCAGCGTCAAAGTCGGCACGCCCATCCACAAAGCGTAGTTCGTCGTGGTTCCCCCGGTATAGGGGAACGTATCCAGCAGCACATCGATTTCCTGGTGCATAGCCAGATAACGCATTATGTTGACACGTTCGCGGAAAATCAGCTGCTCAGGTTGAACACCCTGTGACTCTAATTTTTTACGTATATGTTCTCTCGCCTGCTGGCTAGGCAACGCACCAATAATCATCTTGCTGGTTGGTAACTGAACGAGGATTTTGCCCCATGCCGATAATACCGTATCGTTAATCTTAGTTGGTCTGTTGAAGCTGGCGAACGTGAGGTAGCCGTTTTTCAACGCAGGAAGATCGTTAACATCAGGGCCATTAACCACTGGTTCAAATTGTCGGTCAAATAGGACGTACAGCAATTTTTCAGTAAATTGATGGGCTAAAACCTCTGGGTATGGAGCATGGTTCATAACCAGATAGTAATCCATTGCCTTTAATCCCGTCGTTCCCGGATAGCCAATCCAGCTAATCTGGATCGGTGCAGGCTTCATAGCAAACATTGCCAGGCGGTTATCGCCAGTATGACCGGAAAGATCAAAAAGAATATCGATCTCATCCCGTTTAATTAATTCAAATAATTCAGTATCGCTACAGTTCGTTACGTTACGCCATGCCGTTGAGCTTTTTTCCAGCGCACGAGTGACATCATCGTAATGATGTGATGTAGAATAGGCATAAAGAGAAAAATGCTGCTGATCGATGTCATTCCATACGGGCGATAAGAATTTGCTGACTGGGTGTGAATATAAATCGCCAGAAACAAAGCCAATACGTAGCACTCTATCGGGATCTTTATTCTGTAGATAACGCACTGGAGCAAGCGTACCATTACGTTTTTCTACCACTTCACCATATAACAAATGTTCAGCAAAAATCTCTGAAGCAGGAATTTTGGCATTATGTAGTAAAGCAAACAGGAGGTTGCTGTATAAATTTAAATCTTCAGGAGCATTACAGACAGCCCGACGATAATACTCAATTGCGCTTTCGACATCAGATTTTTTATCCAACACCATTGCCATGGCATTTAATATGGCCGCATCATTAGGCAGAAGTTTTATTGCTTTTTCTATACAGACTTCTGCACCAGACATATTTTCAAACTTTAAATAAACAAGCGCCACCACATTCCAGGCAACAGCAATATTTCCATCACAGCGAATAATTCTATAGGCTAGGTTAATCGCTTCCCAGTAATGATATGTGTTATGTAATAAACTGGCCAACTCGCTGTAGACTAACCATGCATTACTATGCATAGAAATGACTTTTGCTAAAGAGAATATCGCCGCATCTTTGTCGCCGGTGACAAAATTGATTCTCTCCAGTGTGATCCAATTTTGTAGATTGTTCGGTTGTTTTACCGTCAACTCTTCAGCCAAAGAGCGTGCTTCACCGTATTTCTGTTCTTGTAACAAGTCATATAATTGACGTTTAACTTTCGCATCAATAGGATCGTTAACGAATTCTTTTCTACTTTTTTCGACTTTTATTACATCGCTAGCTTTGAACAGACCACCGCCGCTTGCATTGCTGGAATACATAATCAACGGGCTTATATTATGTATGACCTCGGTAACATCCTTCGCCAGTTCCAAACGTTTTTGAAAATAACGCTGCCATGCCAGAGCGCTGCCAATCATAAAACCTTTATGATGCAATTCATCCAACAGCGCTGATGAGCCTTCGTTCTGCTCATCTAATAAGTCCATTGGGTTCTTTAACCCTTGAGTCTCTGGTAGTAAAGTAAAAGTTTCATACCAGTAGTTAAATGCTGGATAATCACCCACACAATTCGGTAATACTCGCAGCGTACTGAGTTCGCTTTTACGATAAGCACACTCACCGACACAGAAATGAATGCTCGATAACCCTTGTTTTAACAAAGCATAAAGGGATTCACGCACATTTTTTTCATGTTCGTGTTTATCATTTTCTTTCTCAGGAAAGTGAGTATTAAATATAAGTTGCTTAAAAGAAACACTCGCTGGCCACGCATTACCTAAAACATCCAGAATTTGTTGGGTAAGTTCGTGATCGGTCGATATCTGTATTCCAGCATTAGTCACATAAGCGTTGGATGCCAACCCTTTATTCAACATGACACGACGGAAACTCCCGGCCCAGGAAAGTTTATCCAGCCGGGAAATATCAATTTCCGATTCCAACTTTTCCGCCCGCTCAGCTGCAACCAGCAGACTAAACCGATGTTTGCGCCCAACGTTAAAATCCAGATACTGCTGTTTCAATACTTTATTGCCGGTCGGACAGATTGTGCGCAGTAAGTTATCTACCCGCTCACCATAGTGAGAGGCAATCTCAGTGTGAGGCTCAATTTCGCCAACATAAGCCAAGCCTTCTTGCGCAACCAGTGCATTAAAGTCGAGCAGATAGCAGGGTTGATTCAGGCCTTGTAGATAGTTGAGCGCTAGCGACACGTCGCCCAGCTGTTCAGCTTCTTCAACCAGGGCCGAAATCGCTGCTCTCTGAGGATTGTCTGCAGACATGCCCAGTGATAAATAGCTCAACATGGCTCTGGCACTGGCTTGCTGTTGTTCCGGTGTTTCTGCCAGACTAGCGTGCAGATTTAAAGCATCCTGCAGAATTTCCTCTGTCTTCCCGCCGGGATAGGTCGAATAGGAAAAACACACCACGCCTTTTGCACTTAAATGGCGGTGACAATATGCCAACAACGCCGAGCGCGCTTCGCCGCTGACCAGCCCGAAAACACCATGGACAATAATATAATCAAATTTGCCGAGATTGCTGTCCAAAAGCGATGCCAAATCCATTGCCTGAAGTTGCAGATTGGTTAACCCATATTGCTGTACCCACATCTGCCCTTGTGCAATTTTTTCCTCATCAAGATCGATACCAATAGCCTGCGCCTGCGGATAGGCAGTAGCAAATGGCAGCAGGTTCGCACCACTCACGCACCCCAGTTCCAGTACCCGTGCTCTATCAGGGTCCGCTGCCACAATGCCATGCAAGTATGCTACTGCCTGCAAATGCGTCGGTGAGGTATAAGGCAAAGGACAGCGATCGGCAGCGCTCGTTGTTGGATGGCTGGCAGCAGTATCTAAAGTCATCAGAAGGGAAAACCTTTCATGAGAGGAAAGAGAAATTACTACTATCGTATCAACTATTAAGATACGCAATCTTATAAATAGAGGGAAATATTAGGCGTATAACACACGTTAGGGAAGCGTGATATTGCTTCACAACAGCATAATGCGTGGAGCATTCACCATAAAAAAAACCAGCCCCGAAAGGCTGGCTTTATATATAAGCTACAGTGTTTGTCTGGCTGAAAATTAACGCAGCAGAGACAGAACAGTCTGTGGAACCTGGTTTGCCTGAGACAGTACAGAAGTACCAGCCTGTTGCAGAATCTGACCACGGCTCATGTTTGATACTTCGGTCGCGTAATCAGCGTCTTCAATACGGCTACGAGCAGAAGACAGGTTGTTAATAGAGTTGTTCAGGTTAGTAATGGTAGATGTGAAACGGTTCTGAATCGCACCCAGGTTACTACGAGCAGTGTCAACAGCAGACAGTGCAGTATCCAGAGAGGTGATCAGTGCCTGAGCAGCTGAGTTAGCAGAACTACCGGTAGCAACAGCACCCAGAGAAGTGATTTTAGCAGCAACATCGCTCATTGAACCACTACCGCCAGTGGTGGCGTTGATCAGTGCAGCGCTGTCGATGGTAATAGTTTCAGTTGTACCAGTGTTAGCACCAACCTGAATGATGATACCGGCGCTTGCAGAACCGTCCAGCAGTTTAGTACCGTTGAAAGAAGCACTCTGCGCAACGCGGTTGATTTCGTCGATACGCTGAGTCATTTCCTTAACGATAGAATCACGGTCAGTTTTGCCGTTAGGATCGTTCGCTGCTTGAGTTGCCAGTTCACGGATACGCTGCAAGTTGTTGTTGATTTCGCTCAGGTTGCTTTCAGCAGTCTGAGTCATTGAGATACCGTCGTTGGCGTTACGAGCAGCTTGGGTCATACCCTTAATCTGAGCGGTCATACGGTTAGCGATCGCTTGGCCAGCTGCGTCATCTTTTGCGCTGTTGATACGCAGACCAGAAGACAGACGCTCGATAGCGGTACCCAGAGCAGACTGAGATTTGTTCAGGTTGTTCTGAGTAGTCAGAGACATGATGTTAGTATTAATAACTGCCATAATAGCGTTCCTTAATCAGTGGTTATCAGTTTCGGGTTAGACCCACGGGTTCATCCCCGTCGCTAACATTTATCGGAACGCTTTTCAGAAGCTTTAATTTTTTTTTAGCCTAAATTCATTTTTATTGCTCAGAGGGCGATTCTGACCTCCCCCCCTCTCCCACGATATTATCAGTCATAAAGAGGGGGTGTTCTTTACTGCTAAACTTATTCTCTATTCTGCCGATAATGGCTTCATAGCTCATCGCACTCCGAATAAAAGGATTCTATCATGGCAAGCGTTTCTTCATTAGGTGTAGGTTCAGGACTGGGTTTGAACGATTTGCTCACGCAGCTTAGAACCGCAGAGAATCAAAAACTTGTACCGATTACAACCCAACAGTCGAGCTTCAAGGCTCAACTAAGCGGTATCAGTGCCCTGAAAAGTGCGCTTGATAAACTCAAAACAGCGAATGATGCTTTAGCGATCTCTGAATCTTTCGGTATTGTTAAAGGTTCAATTGATGGCATCACATCAACCAAAGTGTCCAGCACAAACAAAGCATTCTCTACCACTACCGATAGTAAAGCGGTAGCGGGCACCTACAGCATTGAAGTGAAACAGTTGGCTCAAGCACATTCAATCATGTCAACGGCCAAGACCAGCGCCACTGAGCCCTTGAGTGCAACAGACACGAAACTCGTTATTGCTCAAGATAATGGTAAATTCACTAAAGTCGGTAGTGATTATCTAAAATATCTGGAAATAGATATTAAAGCGGGTGAAACATCATTAAACGATGTCCGTGATGCGATCAACAAAGTTAATGGCACGGTGACGGCAAGCGTTGTCAAAGCGAAAGATAATGAGTACTACCTGATGCTGACCGCCAAAAACAGCGGCACGGAGAGTAAAATCTCCATCGGGGGAGACGATACGAGCGTTTTCAACGGTACTCCAAGAGAAAACGTTGCAGCCAAAAACGCGCAAATCACGGCAAACGGCATTGATATTGAAAGACAAAGCAACGCCATTTCTGATGCTTTTGAAGGCGTCACGATCAATCTTCTAGCCCAAACTGAGGCAAGTAAACCGGAAACCCTGACGATTGAGCAGGATATAACCGGAATGAAGGATACGATCAAAGCCTGGGTTGATGCTTACAATGCGCTGCAAGATACCATTGCAGCTCAAACAAAATACACGGCAGTTGAAGCAGGCGAATCGCAAATAAGCTCCAACGGAGCGTTATTAGGGGATTCTACGGTTCGTGGTATCCAGGGCAAACTCAAGGCACAGCTAACGACGGTACAAAGCGGCAGCGACGAATTCCGTATTCTGGCAGACCTTGGTATTACGCAAAACTTCAAAACAGGGAAGTTAGAAATCAGTGATACCAAGTTAGATAAAGCGCTGAAAGAAGAACCAGGTAGGGTTCGAGACTTTTTCGTTGGTGATAATGATAAAACAGGATTTGCGACGCAGACTCGTACATACCTGAAAGAAGTCCTTGATACGTCAGAAGGTGTCATCAAAACCAAAGAAGATGGTATTAATAGTACGCTGAAAAAATTGGATACTCAGGCTACGCGTGTCAAAGATGGAATAGAAAGTACAATCGCTATTTATCAAAAACAATTCGTCGATCTTGATAAAGCGATGAGTAACATGAACAGCACAATGAGCCGTTTAACGAGCATGTTCTCTAAACTCTAAATTTTCGATTAAAGATAGGTAATGTGATGTACAACATGAAAGGCAGCCAGGCCTATGCTCAGGTAGGCCTTGAAAGCAGTGTGATGAGCGCAAGCCCGCACCAGCTTATCGTTATGCTGTTTGATGGTGCGCGCAGTGCAATGGTGCGCGCACGCATCCTTATGGAACAAGGCGATATCCCGGGCAAAGGCATGGCGTTATCTAAAGCAATCAACATTATCAATAACGGACTCAAAGCCGGGCTGGATATGGAAGCCGGGGGCGAGCTCGTTGAAAATCTATCTGCTCTGTACGACTACATGTCCCAGCGTTTGTTGATTGCCAATTTACATAACGATGCAAAAGCGATAGAAGAAGTTGAAGTGTTGTTGGAAAATATCGCTGATGCCTGGCGGCAAATCGGTCCTAATTACAAACCAGAGCAGGAAGTACGTTAATGGCCTCCCCCCATCGGCTTCTAAAAGATTACCAACAACTTTTGTCTCTGAGTCAAAAAATTCTTCATTTGGCCGTCAACGGCGAATGGGATACGTTGGTTGAGCAAGAGATTGTTTATGTTCAGTCCGTTGAAGGCTTAGTTAACACGCCAATTCCTGACGAAATTGACAGTGTGATGCGTCTGCATCTGCGACAAATTTTGCAGGAAGTGATGGATAATGAAGCGAAAGTAAAACAACTTCTGCAGAAGCGGATGGACGAATTAAGTTCGTTAATGGGACAGTCACTGAAACAAAAGTCAATTAATACGACTTATAGCGAATTTGCGGGACAGAGACTGCTGCCTGGCGATGCCTTACCTGATGAAACACACTCATAGCACCACGTTATAGGTATACCGATCTCACCGCGCCTCTATTTTTGAGGCGTTTTTTTTGGCTGTTTTTAATCGACATGACCAAACACTATCGGCAGAACGAAATCTATAGGCGCTGAAAAGGTTGAAGATTAACGAGTTTGAAAACCGGGAGTAAACAGGCGAGACACCAGTAAAAATAGAGATTGCGCGCAACCTCATCTGCATTAACAGTGAGATCGCGCACAATAACGTTGATAATTACAGCCTGATGCCATGAAGTGGCATCAAACGGACATATTCATCACTTCCTGATACGCAGATACCAGTTTATTACGTACCTGAATGCCCATCTGCATTGAAATAGATGACTTCTGCAAATCCACCATCACATCATTCAACGCTACGCCCGGCACACCCAGAGTAAATTTTTCAGCCTGCGTACGAGCCGTTTGTTGCGTGTCGCTGATCTTATCGATCGCGGCTTTCAACTCACTGGCGAAACCAGGTTCTACCGATGGTCTGGCTATTGGCGTATCAGCTGCCTGCAGGGCTTTGACCTGCATTTGCTGTAAAACGCCATCAATACCTTGAACCGACATAATACCTCACTAAACCATGCTGATTAGGCTTTTTCATACACATTTATGACAGCGATACCCTATCACACCACTCTTAGGCTAAATGGGGTAATTAGCGTGAAAAATGCCACCTTATCGACCCATCGATTTTTCTTTTACGGAAAATAATGACATGCCGATAAATGTAGGCGAAATGTTTTATTGATTGCGCAATCAGGGAGTTCTGTTTTGTCACGTCACAACGTTAAGTATATCGTTCAACAACCAAGCAGAGATAGAGTATGAACGCCTCATTAACCGGCGCCGCTACCGGTAAAAATAGCTTTGGCGAAATACTCAACCGGTTACGCGCCAATCCGAAGATTCCGCTATTGATCGCAGCAGCCGCGACCATTGCTATTGTAGTGGCGTTAACGCTATGGGCTAAAGGTCCAGATTATCGGGTTCTTTATAGCAATATAAATGACCGGGACGGCGGTGCGATTGTCAGCGAATTAACAAAGCTGAATATTCCTTACCGCTTTGCGGAGAACGGCGGCGCGATCATGATTCCCGCCGAGAATGTCTATGAGACCCGACTCCGACTTGCTCAATTGGGACTGCCAAAAGGCGGCGCAGTTGGGTTTGAATTGCTCGACCAGGAAAAATTTGGCATCAGCCAATTCAGCGAACAGATCAACTACCAGCGTGCGCTGGAAGGTGAGCTATCCAGAACGATAGAAACGCTCGGCCCTGTCCAGAATGCACGAGTTCACCTCGCCATACCGAAGCCTTCACTGTTCGTTCGTGAGCAAAAAGCCCCCTCTTCTTCCGTCACCCTGACGCTACAGCCGGGCCGTGCATTAGATGAAGGTCAAATCAACTCCATCGTTTACATGGTTTCCAGCAGCGTTGCGGGCTTGCCGCCGGATAATGTGACGGTCGTCGATCAAACCGGACGTCTGTTAACCCAGGCTGGCGGCAGCGGTCGCGATCTGAATGCCGCGCAGCTTAAGTACAGCAACGAAGTCGAATCGATGTACCAGCGCCGCATAGAATCAATCATCGCGCCCATGGTTGGTATGGGCAACGTGCATGCCCAGGTCACCGCACAAATTGATTTCTCTGCCCGCGAGCAAACTGACGAACAGTATCAACCTAACCAGCCGCCAGATAAAGCGGCCGTTCGCTCTCAGCAAACCAGCCAGAGTGAGCAACGAGGTGGCCCGAACGTAGGTGGAGTTCCTGGTGCATTGTCTAATCAGCCTGCACCGGCACCAACAGCGCCTATCGCAACGCCGCCAAATAATGCTAATGCCAATGCGAACAATCAGGCTGGCCAGCAGAACCAAAACAATGCGGCAGGTGCGCAAGCAAATGCGGCAAATGCGAATACCGTCATTCAGACATCAAATGTTCGTAACGATGCAACAACCAACTATGAAGTTGATAAGACGATTTTACATACCAAGCACAGCACCGGTGGCGTGAAACGCTTGTCTGCAGCCGTTATCGTTAACTATCTGCCTCCTGGCGAGGATGGCAAACCGGTTGCACTGACGGAAGAACAGATTAAACAGATTGAAACGGTAGCACGTGAAGCCATGGGCTTTTCTGCTGAACGCGGTGATACATTGAATGTCGTGAATACGCCATTTATGGACAGCACCGACGGTTCTGGCGAACTCCCCTTCTGGCAAAAACAGGCATTCCTCGATCTCCTGATGGAAGCTGGCCGTTGGTTGCTGGTTCTGATCGTTGCCTGGATTCTGTGGCGTAAGCTGGTTCGTCCACAATTGCAGAGAAAAGCACAGCAGCAAGAAGCAGCACTGGCAGCAGCGGCACTGTCCCAGGGCGCAGACAACGATGTTATGGTCAACCTGAGTAGCTCGGAAGTTGAACAGCAGCGGAAATCGCAACAACGTGTCAATGCAGAAATGCAAAGTAACCGCATACGTGAAATGGCAGAGAACGATCCACGCGTTGTCGCTCTGGTAATTCGTCAATGGATGAGTACTGAACTATGACCCTGACAGGAACAGAAAAAAGCGCCATCTTATTGATGACCATTGGTGAAGACCGCGCCGCTGAGGTGTTTACTCATCTTTCGACCAAAGAAGTACAGCATCTCAGTGCTGCAATGGCGAACATGAGGCAGGTATCACAACAGCAACTGCTCGAAATCCTGAGAGAATTTGAGGCAGACTCAGAGCAGTATGCAGCGCTTAGCGTGAATGCCGGCGACTATCTTCGCTCTGTGCTTGTCAAAGCTCTTGGTGAAGAACGCGCATCTAGCCTGTTGGAAGATATTCTTGAAAGCCGCGACTCTACGAGTGGGATGGAAACGCTCAACTTCATGGAGCCGCAGATTGCCGCAGACCTCATCCGCGACGAACATCCACAGATTATCGCAACAATTCTGGTGCACCTGAAACGAGCTCAGGCTGCCGATATCTTAGCCCTGTTTGACGAGCGTCTGCGCCATGACGTCATGCTGCGTATTGCAACCTTCGGCGGCGTTCAGCCTTCTGCACTGGCAGAATTGACAGATGTTCTGAATGGCTTGCTGGATGGTCAGAACCTCAAACGCAGCAAGATGGGTGGTGTTCGTACTGCGGCTGAAATTATCAACCTGATGAAAACGCAGCAGGAAGAAGCGGTTATTGATGCCGTACGCGAATTCGATGGCGAACTGGCACAGAAAATCATCGACGAAATGTTCCTGTTCGAAAACCTGGTGGACGTGGACGACCGCAGCATTCAGCGTCTTCTGCAAGAAGTCGAGTCCGAGTCTCTGCTGTTGGCATTGAAAGGTGCCGAAGAGCCTTTACGCGAGAAATTCCTGCGCAACATGTCTCAGCGTGCCGCAGAAATTCTTCGGGACGATCTCGCGACTCGCGGCCCGGTCCGTATGTCTCAGGTCGAAAACGAACAGAAAGCCATTCTGCTTATCGTTCGTCGACTGGCAGACAGCGGCGAGATGATTATCGGTGGCGGCGAGGATGCTTATGTCTAACGCCCCCAAGAATCTGGCCTGGCAGCCCTGGAAGCTCAACGATCTGGCCGAACCCGTTTCGAAGCCTGTCCTGCCAAGCTATCAGGTAAATGACGAACCTGAGCTGCCTGACATGGAGCGTTTTACTGAAGAAAGCGCCCTTTCAGCCGCCGAGGACGAGTTAGCGTCTCTGCGTGAAAGCACGATGCAGCAAGCGCGAGAAACAGGTTTTGCGCAAGGGCACCAGCAAGGCTATGACGCGGGTTATCAGGAAGGTTTAGCCAAGGGGCAACAGCAGGGTCTGCAGAATGCTTTACAGCAGCAGCAGCCGATCATCGAACAGATGCAGAATATGGTCACCGAATTTCAACAGACGCTGGATACACTCGACAGTGTGATCCCAGCCCGTCTGATGCAGTTGGCTCTGACCGCAGCCAAGCAGATTCTGGGGCAACCTCCTGTATGCGATGGTAACGCGCTGCTCGGTCAAATACAGCAATTGATTCAGCAAGAACCGATGTTTTCGGGTAAAACGCAGTTGCGCGTTCACCCTTCAGATCTGGAGCGCGTGGAACAGTATTTGGGTCCGACACTTAGCTTGCATGGCTGGAGATTACTTGCCGATAGCCAACTTCATCCTGGCGGTTGTAAAGTCAGTGCGGAAGAAGGCGATCTGGATGCCAGTCTGGCAACACGCTGGCATGAGCTTTGCCGTTTAGCTGCACCGGGAGAGCTATGATGACTTCACGCCTCGGACGCTGGCTTTCTTCTCTCGATTCCTTTGAGAAGCGTATTGACGACACACCTTCGGTGCGTCGCTACGGCCGCTTAACCCGGGCGACAGGTTTGGTATTGGAAGCGACAGGGCTGCATATGCCACTGGGTGCCACCTGTCTCATCGAACGGCAGAATGGCTCTCAGGTTGAAGAAATCGAAAGCGAAGTTGTCGGTTTCAACGGACAAAAACTCTTTCTCATGCCGCTGGAAGAAGTTGAAGGCATTACCCCCGGCGCACGTGTTTATGCCCGCGTCGGTCAGGACAGCAGCAGTCAGGGAAAACAATTACCCTTAGGCCCTGAACTACTTGGTCGGGTGCTGGATGGTAGCGCAAAACCGCTGGATGGTTTACCTGCACCGGATACAGGCTATCGTGCACCGCTGATTACGCCACCGTTCAACCCATTGCAGAGAACGCCCATCGAAAGCGTTCTGGACGTGGGTGTCCGAGCCATCAACGCCTTGCTTACCGTGGGTCGGGGGCAGCGAATGGGTCTGTTTGCTGGTTCAGGGGTAGGTAAAAGTGTGCTGTTGGGGATGATGGCGCGCTATACTCAAGCTGACGTCATCGTTGTCGGCCTTATCGGCGAACGTGGCCGAGAAGTAAAAGATTTTATCGAGAATATCTTAGGTACTGAAGGACGCGCGCGTTCTGTCGTTATTGCTGCGCCAGCGGATGTTTCTCCATTATTAAGAATGCAAGGGGCGGCGTATGCCACGCGTATTGCGGAAGATTTTCGCGATCGCGGGTATCACGTTCTGCTCATTATGGATTCACTCACGCGTTACGCTATGGCCCAGCGTGAAATTGCTTTAGCCATTGGCGAACCACCGGCGACCAAGGGTTATCCCCCTTCTGTGTTCGCCAAATTACCTGCGCTGGTAGAACGCGCAGGAAATGGTATTCATGGAGGTGGTTCAGTCACTGCCTTCTATACTGTTCTTACGGAAGGTGACGATCAGCAGGATCCAATAGCCGACTCCGCTCGAGCCATTCTGGACGGACACATTGTGTTGTCCCGTCAATTGGCTGAGTCTGGTCATTATCCGGCAATTGATATTGAAGCCTCGATTAGCCGTGCAATGACCGCGCTGATAGATGAAGGTCACTATGCTTCTGTAAGGCAGTTTAAACAGTTATTATCCAGCTACCAACGTAACCGTGATTTAGTCAGCGTTGGTGCCTACGCCGCAGGCAGTGACCCTATGCTCGACAAAGCAATTCGGCTCTATCCACATCTGGAAGCCTTCTTGCAGCAGGGTATGTTTGAACAAAGTAACTATGAAGAATCTTGCCAGGCGTTGCACACTATTTTCCCTCGTAACGAGTAGGAGAGCAGATGAAAACCCAGTCACCGCTGGTTACACTACGCGAACTGGCGCAGAAGGACGTTGAGAAAGCAGCAGGCCAGTTGGGACAGGTGCGTCAGGCACATCAGCAGGCAGAGCAGCAGCTCAATATGCTGTTAAACTATCAGGATGACTATCGTCAAAAATTGAACTCGACGATGTCTGCTGGTATGGCGAATAATAGTTGGCAAAATTATCAGCAGTTCATCCGAACGCTGGACAGTGCAATTGAGCAACACAGACAGCAGCTCTCGCAGTGGACATCACGTTTAGATTTAGCAATGAAGACCTGGCAAGAGAAACAGCAGCGATTGAACGCTTTTGAGAAACTGCAAGATCGCGAACTGACAAGACAGCTTGCCAAAGAAAATAAAATAGAACAAAAACAAATGGATGAATTTGCCCAACGGGCCTCACAGAGGAAAGCAGAATCATGAATCTGTCCGCGTTACCCATAGCTACCACCGTCAGCGATACGAGCAGTTCTTCTGCTTCTCTGCTGACACAGGGCGAGCTGCCAAAAGATTTTGTTGATCTGTTGAGCAAACGCATATCGCAAATAGCCGATACATCGGATAAAAAAACACTCGATAAAGTGGACGAAGAAGCCCTGCTAAACGCGTTAGGGAAAGAGGGTGCTTCCCTCAGTCGTGATGATTTAAACGCGATGCTCTCTTCATTCAGTTCACTTACTGGCGTAGCCGTTACCGCGGGTAAGCAAAATCCAGACATTGCCGAGCAGGCGAAGCTTAAGGGCCAGGACAAAAAAGACAGCGCCAGCGCGCCAGATAACGCCGTTGCTATGCAGGCACTGCTTGCTATGTTGCAAACAACGCCGCTTGCTACGCAGCCTGCCGCTGATAATATCGCCGCGACTGCCGTAAATACGGGGTTAGCGATTCCGGGGCTCATTGATGCTAAACGCCAGAATGAAACGCCAGCATCCGTACTAAACAATACGGGTGAAAACGCCAAAAGTATGTTGGCAAAGCTGCTCGACACATCAGTAATGCCGGATAAAGATGCAGGCCTATCACGCGATCTGCATCATGCAGGCAAGCAAGCCACATCGGCAACAACCGAGTCTGCGGATGAGGCTACAAAGTTTGCGCTAACGACGCCAGCGTCCCTTGCGGGCGATCGCAATGCATCTGAATCAGTTTCAGCCTTAAATAATAACGCGTCTCAAACTACGCCGCCTGTCGCACAAGCGATGCATGTTCAGCCAGCATCGGTGGGGACAACCACACCAGCGCCTCAGGCAGCAAGCGCACAGTTGAACGCCCCCTTTGGCTCACCGCAATGGCAAGACGCATTGGGCCAGCAGATAGTGATGTTCAGCCGTAATGGGCAGCAAACCGCGGAGCTACGTTTAAACCCGCAGGAACTGGGTGCCCTGCATATCAGCCTAAAAATTGATGATAATCAGGCACAAATTCATCTGGCATCAGCAAGCAGCCAGGTTCGTTCAGCGCTGGAAGCTGCACTACCCCACCTGCGTAACGCGATGGCAGAAAGCGGAATTAACCTTGGCCAGAGCAGCGTAGGTAGTGATTCCTCTGCCTGGCAACAGCAAATGGCCAGCAATAATAACGACGGCAATAACCGTGGTCCGTCTTATCAGCAGCAATTTGGTCATTCAGCAGAAGGCTCGGGTGAATTACTAAATGTACCAGAACAGTTAAGATCAATGGCGTCATCGGTCAACGGCGTTGATATCTTTGCCTGAAACTGAAGTAAACGAATAAGTTAGCACGGTTTTCCCTGCCTATTCTCTGTATTGAACATAGCAATAGGCAGGATAATCATCGACATTACGCATTTATTTATTGTTGGTTTCATCCAGCAATAAATATCGATAAGTAACGGGAACTATCTTTGGCTATGTCTGATATGCAAGTTCGACCAGGACGTAAACGGTCTATTTGGCTAATACTACTGATTATCGTTGCTCTCGCTGCGACTGGTGCTGCGGGCGCCGCCTGGTGGCTATTAAATCAGAAAAACTCAGCAACGGCCGAGCAGGAAGCACCGCCACCGCCAGAGCCTGTTTTCATGCCGCTGGATACCTTTACCGTTAACCTCGTCAATGCAGATAACGATCCTGACCGTGTACTGTATGTTGGTTTCACGCTGCGTTTACCAGATGAAGCAACACGCACACGGTTTACTAATTATCTGCCAGAGGTTCGCAGCAGACTGTTATTATTACTGTCTCGTCAGGACGCGATTGCGCTTGCTAATGAGCAAGGCAAACAGAAGCTGATAGAGCAAATTAAGCAAGTGCTAAGCCCACCATTAGTTCCTGGTCAACCTAACCAGGTCGTTACTGATGTTCTGTTCACGGCCTTTATACTGCGGTAACCATTATGGGCGATAGCATTCTTTCACAAGCAGAAATTGATGCATTATTAAATGGCGACAGCGGCGATAGCGATGCTGATGCGAATGCGTCGTCAAAAGCGGATGGGGGCGTCAAACCCTACGATCCGAATACGCAACGACGTGTTATCCGCGAGCGTTTACAGGCATTAGAAATCATTAATGAACGCTTTGCGCGTCAATTCCGTATGGGATTGTTTAACCTGTTGCGCCGCAGCCCTGATATCACCGTAGGTGGAATCAAGATCCAGCCATACCATGAGTTTGCCAGGAACCTTCCCGTACCGACAAACCTGAATCTGATTCACTTAAAACCGCTACGCGGCACGGCATTGTTTGTCTTTTCACCAAGCCTGGTGTTTATCGCCGTAGATAACCTTTTCGGTGGCGATGGGCGCTTCCCGACGAAAGTCGAAGGACGTGAATTTACCCATACAGAGCAACGCGTGGTTAAGCGTATGTTACGCTTGGCTCTGGAAGCCTATGGCGAAGCCTGGAATGCGATTTACAAACTTGACATCGAATACGTGCGTTCAGAAATGCAGGTCAAGTTTACCAACATCACAACGTCGCCTAATGACATCGTTGTTACTACACCATTTCACGTTGAAATCGGTTCACTAACTGGCGAATTTAACATCTGCATTCCTTTTTCAATGATCGAGCCGCTGCGCGAACTGCTGGCGAACCCACCATTGGAAAACTCACGTCAGGAAGATCAGAGCTGGCGAGATACCTTAGCCAAGCAGGTACAGCATTCCGAATTGGAATTAGTTGCAAGCTTTGTTGATATCCCACTGCGATTGTCCAAAATTCTGAAGCTCCAACCCGGCGATGTGTTACCGATCGACAAACCTGACAAAATTGTTGCTCATGTTGACGGCGTGCCGGTGCTGACCAGCCAATATGGCACGTTGAACGGGCAATATGCTCTACGTGTTGAACATTTGATTAACCCTATATTGAATTCTCTGGATAACGAGGAACAGCCCCATGAGTGACACCAAGAAACCGTCCGACGATAAGGAATCAGTGGACGATCTGTGGGCTGATGCATTTAACGAGCAACAGGCTGCAGAAAAACCGGCCGCGACAACCGAAGGCATTTTCAAATCGCTGGAAGGTCATGATCCGCTAGGCGCCTTACAGGATATCGACCTTATCCTGGATATTCCTGTCAAACTCACCGTTGAGCTTGGCCGGACTAAAATGACGATAAAAGAGCTCCTGCGTCTCACCCAAGGCTCTGTTGTCGCACTTGATGGCTTAGCTGGTGAACCACTGGATATCCTGATCAATGGCTATTTGATCGCTCAGGGTGAAGTTGTCGTTGTGTCTGACAAGTATGGTGTTCGTATTACCGACATCATCACACCATCCGAACGTATGCGCCGCCTGAGTCGTTAATGGCAATAGCCCCGGTATCATCCCCGACGCCAGTAACAAGCCAGCAGTCAACGCTTGTTACTGCGCCACCACTTACCGGCAGTATGTTACTGACACAGGTTGGTAGCGTGCTTGCTGGTATTTTATTATTTATTCTGCTGATTGCCTGGCTAGTTCGCAAACTCGGATTTGCCCCACAAGCCAAGCAAAACAAGTTGCTAAAAGTCGTATCCAGCTGCCCTGTTGGGCAACGTGAACGTGTCGTTATTGTAGAAGTTGATAATACCTGGCTGGTGTTAGGTGTTACTGCTCAACAGATCACGCCTCTGCATACACTCCCAGCACAACCAACCAACGACAGTTCATCTGCTGGCGATACCAAGCCGGTTGATTTCAATCAACTGTTAAAGAAAGTTTTAAAGCGTCCGGAAAAATCGGAATGAGTGCCTTACCTAATTATTTTCGTATCCCCCCCCTGCTTCGCACGTTGCGCTATGGTTTGACCATCGGTTTATTGTTGATGGCGCCATCGGTGTGGGCACAGCTTCCCGGAATTGTGACGCAACCGCTCCCTAATGGCGGACAAAGCTGGACGCTATCAGTACAAACGCTGGTTTTCCTCACATCATTAACGTTTATTCCTGCCGCATTGTTAATGATGACCAGCTTCACTCGGATTATCATTGTCCTGAGTTTGTTACGTAATGCGCTGGGTACGCCAACCGCGCCACCGAACCAGGTCTTGTTAGGGTTGACGCTTTTTCTGACGTTTTTCGTTATGTCGCCGGTGTTAAACCGCGTTTATGATGAAGCCTATCTTCCCTTCAGTCAGGATCAAATCAGCATGGAGGTCGCCATCGAGCGCGGTGCCGAGCCTGTGCGTGAGTTCATGCTACGGCAAACCCGAGAAAGCGATTTGGCGTTGTTTACCAGGTTGGCTGAAATTCCAGAGATCCAGGGGCCTGAAGCGGTACCTATGCGTGTACTTCTCCCTGCCTTTGTGACAAGTGAGCTAAAAACTGCTTTCCAGATTGGCTTTACCATATTTATCCCTTTCCTCATCATCGACCTCGTTGTTGCCAGCGTATTGATGGCACTAGGGATGATGATGGTTCCTCCGGCAACCATTTCCTTGCCTTTCAAACTCATGCTTTTTGTATTAGTTGATGGCTGGCAGCTGCTACTCGGTTCATTAGCCCAAAGTTTTTATAGTTAGACGGATAGAGGAATGCGACTATGACACCAGAATCGGTGATGGCGCTTGGCTATGAAGCAATGAAGATAGCATTGGCGCTGGCAGCCCCTCCGTTGATAGCGGCGCTGCTCAGCGGGCTGACTATCAGCCTCTTGCAGGCAGCGACTCAGGTAAACGAAATGACGCTGTCGTTTATCCCTAAAATCCTAACCGTATTCTTCACTTTAGTGATCGCTGGCCCCTGGATGTTAAACCTCATGCTGGACTACATGCGTACGCTATTCGGCCAGTTACCTAATATTATTGGGTAAGCATGCTGACGTTTAACAGTTGGGACATGGTGAATTGGGTCAGCCAGTTTTTCTGGCCTTTTGTCAGAATTCTTGCGTTGATTAGTACTGCGCCTGTCTTTAACGAAAGAGCGATTGGGAACCGGGTGAAAATTGGTCTGGGTGTGCTGATCACCCTACTCGTTGCGCCCTATTTGCCATTAAACACCACGCCTATTTTTTCCGTCGCAGGCATATGGCTGTTAATACAGCAAATTCTGATCGGTGTTACGCTCGGCCTGTCAATGCAGTTAGCATTTGCCGCTATTCGTCATGCGGGCGAACTCATTGGTTTACAGATGGGGCTCGCCTTTGCGACCTTTTTTGATCCCACTGGCGGCCCGAATATGCAGGTAATAGCGCGTTTCCTGAATATTCTTGCCATCTTACTGTTCCTGACATTTGATGGTCATCTCTGGATGATTTCGTTACTAGCCGATAGTTTCTATACTCTGCCCATCAGCACCAATCCTATTAACAGCCATGCCTTTCTCGCGCTTGCACGTGCCGGCGGACTGATTTTTATTAACGGATTGATGCTGGCGCTGCCAATCATCACCCTACTGCTAACCATTAACCTGGCCTTAGGCATGCTTAACCGCGTTGCCCCACAGCTCTCGGTATTTGTCGTGGGCTTCCCGATAACCCTTACAGTGGGTATCATGACGCTAGGTTTATTAATTCCGTTAATCCCACCATTTGCAGAGCACTTATTCAGTGAAGTTTTCGATTTACTCGCTGATATCCTTACCCAGCTATCCAGCCCCTAATTTCTTATAAGCAAACATAAGTCGATATGACTGACTCTTCAGGCATACGCTTGTCTGGCGCTCTTCCCTATTTCACTTTTTATATAGTTAGTCCCCCATCGCGATCGTGAGGAATCGCATGTAGTACACATGCACACATGCCATGTCAAATATCGATGCGCTAACAGGGTAAGGATTATATAAGGAGAACTAGAATTAACAGGGAGAATGCCGAGCAATGGCGATAGGATAAAAAATGGCATGTCATCTAATATAATAAAGAGATGACACGCCTAAAAAATACGCCCGGTTTAAGCGTATTCAAACCGTAAAGTAGAATAGATAAATGTTTTCTATTACTACTACTTCATCTGGAATAACGACATGCCCTGCATGTTCTGGAACGCTGTATACGAAGCCTGCAGAGAAGACTGCTGCATGATGTAAGACGAAATCGCCTCATACCAATCGGTGTCCTGCAACTGCGACAGTGTCGTTTTATTCGCAACATCACGATCTTTACCAACCGCATCGAGATTATCAATCTCATTGAGCTGAATACCCAATTCGGCCCGAACGGATGAGATGTTATTAAGCGAATTGTTTAAACCGCGGTTTGCAGTTTCTAACGCAGCGGTAACACCCGCTTTTGTTGCATCATCAGCATCCGCAAGCGGGGTTTCAAGCGCTTTAATTGCAATGTCTAGCGTTTCAAATAAGTCCGACTGGATACTCCCATCCGGTTCTTTTTTGGCATCGCCAGTTACACCATTGAAAACTGCAGAGCCAACATGGCCGACTGTCATATTTCGAGCTGAATCAACGCGCTGTGAAATGGCCTGATTTCCGCCGACGTACTGAATTCCCGTAGCACCATCAACAAACGGAGGATTATCGGTTTCATACCCAGAAAAAATATAGTTACCATTACCATCGGTACTGTTAGCCATATTCAATAATTCAGCCTTCATACCGCGCAGAGCAGTCGCGACCGATTTACGGTCGTCGTCATTCAAAACACCGCCGCCCTTGATCACTTCAGTCAACGCGCTGGTAATCGTGGTCGTGCTCTTATTAAGAATAGATTCTTCCAAAGACATACTTTGCTTAGCAAACGTACGCGCCAATGTATACTGGCTGTTTTCTGACTGAGCCTGGCCAAGCATAATGGCGCTCGCAGCCGCAATCGGATCGTCTGATGGATTTACGACGCGCTTACCGGTTGATAACTGCTCACCCGTTTTTTGCCACGTTGCCTGACCATTAATAATGCCTTGCATATTTTGCTGGTACATCATGCTGGTACTTAAGCGCATGGTATCAATTCCTCTTTCTCAAATGGTCAAACTAGCTACGAGCCGCCAACAGCGCATCAAATATAGATTGTGCAGTCTTTATTACCTGAGCATTTGCCATATAGTATTGCTGGTAACGCATCAGATCGCCGTATTCTTCATCGAGGTTTACACCAGATACGGACTGCTGTTCTGCCGTTAATTGCTTAACAACGTTTTGCTGCGATGTATTGTTTATTTTCAGGGTGCTGGTTTGGTTACCAATCTCTCCGACCAAGCTTGCGTATGCGCCGGAAATACTCGCTTTACCGCCCACAATTTTTTCATTTTGCAGCGCAAGTAATGCTTTAGCATTGGTGTTATCACTAACACCACCAAACACAGGATTACCGCTTCCATCTACTACAGGATTGCCAGCATCATCAAGCTTCACGGACGCCGCAGCAATTTTACTCGGATCGGAAATAGCCACAGACATATCGATAATCACGTCGTTAACCGGCTTGAGCAGGAAAGTATCGTTTGTCGTCGGCGTGCCCGTAATCGTCATCTTAATGCCATCAAAATTCAGACTGCTCTCAGGAGGCGTTCCCGCTGTCGTCACTGCCGCCGTGAATTTTGAATTGTCAGACAAACGGGTCACTTGCCAGTTAGCGCCATCATATTTGATCGAATAGTTGGTTGCCTGCACATCTTTGGTATTGGTGTAAGACGGCGTTAGTACGGCATTGCCAGCATTCTTGCTATCATTCAGAACGACCGCTTTACCAAAAGAGAAAAAATCGCCGCCTTTAACACCATCACGGTCATAACCCTGCTGATGTTGAGCATTAAACGCATCGGCAAATGCCAACGCGAGCTGCCCGAGCTGACCACGTGCCTCATCCAGCGTTTCTGTACGAAAAGAGAGCAACCCGCCTAATGAACCACCTGTTAACGTACTCTCATTCAGTGAGACAACATCATTTGTCTGGTCTCGATATCCAATGGTCAGGCGAGTCGGATCGCCGCTAGAACCAATGGCAACCAGCTGGTTGCTCGTTCCAGCCTGAACCAGGTTAGTACCATTTTTTAAGGCTACGTTGTAAACAACTCCATCCTGGACAGTAACATCAACACCGACCAGTTTGTTGAGCTGATCGACCAGAAGATCTCGCTGATCGAGCAAATCATTAGGCATCGTGCCGCTATTTGCACCCATTAACTTCGTGATTTCATTGTTTAAAGACGCAATTTGGTCAGTATATGTATTAACCTGGCCAACAATGCTTTGAATCTGCGTGTTTAGACCGCTGTCCATATCACGCAAATATTTATCCGTAACTTTAAACTGGTTCACCAGCCCTTCTGCCTTGCCCAGCACGGTTTGGCGTGTAGATGAATCACCGGAGTTACTGGTAAGGTTTTGCAGGTTAGAAAAGAAACCCTGAATCGTTGATGAAAGGCTTGTTGTGCTGCTGGCCAGCAAGTTATCAATCTTGGAGATCTGCTCGTAGTACGCAGTGACGGAACTGCTTGTTGTTTGCGCAGCACGTAATTGATTGGTAATAAATTCGTTGTATTGGCGATTGACGCTAACAACATTGACACCGTTACCGATATATCCAGCCGATGTGCTGCTGCTAATCGCCTGCTCGAGTATCGCATTTTGGCGGCTATACCCAGTAACAGCCTGATTACTAATGTTGTTACTCACGGTACTCAGCGCAATCTGTGCACCTTTTAAGCCACTCATCGCGGTATTAATTAAATTGGACATAAGGTGTTGTTCCTTTTACACAGGCTCTTTCGCCCTGCGCGATTAACCAAATGCTGAAAGCAGCAAATACGCTACATAAGTTAATTACTTTATCGGTCAGGCAGCGCAAATCTTGAATAAAAAAATCAAAATAGGCGGCTCAAATCGTGCGTATATGCTTTCGCCACTTTCTCACCTGAGTTCTTCATTTGCTGGATCATGCTAACCAGCTTCTGAGCATATTGCGGATCCGTTGCATAACCCGCTTTTTGTAGCGCATGAGCTGCCTGCTCAGCCGTTCCGGCACTCATCACCGCTGAATAACGTGGGTTGTTGGTGAGCAATTTCACATAGTCACCAATCGCTTCAATATAGGAATCGTACACCCGGAAACTAGCCTTGACCTTCTTGGCCACGCCCTGCTCATACTCTGTCGTGGTGATCTCCGTTGTCGGCCCATTCCAGCTACTGCCTGCTTTGATACCGAACAGGTTGTGACTAGGGCGCCCATCTTCGGTAGGAATTTCACGCTGTCCCCAGCCGGACTCAAGTGCCGCCTGAGCAATAATAAGATGGTGAGGTATGCCGCTATGCTGGCTGGCAATCTGAGCGGGCAAGGAAATCTGAGACACAAAGTTACTATTGGATAACGGCAAGGCTGAACCCGTAGTGGGCAGTTTAGGCAACGCTTTACGCACCATCTGCTCCACTGCCGCAGTTGGCATGGTTTTTAGCACATCACCATCGAATGTTAATGGAACAGAAGGAACCGGAGCTTTAGCTGCTGTTGCATCGGGAGATTGTCGGGTTAATTGCTCAACCATGACATCCGCAAGCCCCAATCCCTTGCCCTTCGTTGAGATCTCCTGGGCAATTTGCTGGTCATACATCGAGGTATACAGACGCGTCTGATCGCTGTTGAAGAGCCCATCCTGCGGAATCGCAGAACGCATACTTTTCATCATCAATTGGACAAACACGCCTTCCATTTGTTGCGCAACTGCCCTGATACCCTCTTTACTTTGAGGATTACCTGAAACTTCACGTTTCAGCGTATTCAGGGACTGCGCATCATAGGCCGCATTATTCAGCGTCTGTATATCACTCATTAGATAATTTCCAGTTTGGCACGCAAGCAGCCAGCGCTTTGCATCGCCTGCAGAATAGACATCAGCTCCATCGGCGTCGCGCCCAGAGAGTTCAGTGCACGCACGACATTGTTGAGGTTGGCGCTGGAATTGACTTGCTGTAAAGAACCGCCGGCTTGCTGTACCGAGATCTGTGTTTGAGGCGTTACCACCGTCTGACCGCCACCAAATGGTGTATTAGGCTGGCTAACATTAGCTTGCTGGTTGATCGTCACAGAAAGGTTGCCCTGAGCGATAGCACAGCTATCCAGCGTGACATCGCGGTTCATCACAACAGATCCGGTACGGGAGTTGATGATAACCTTGGCGTCCTGGATACCAACATTAACGTCAATATTCTGTATATCGGCCAGAAAGCGAACCTGAGAGCTGTTACCATGCGGGGCAAGGACCTGAATAGTCCGAGAATCCAACGGGCTCGCGGTACCACCGTATCCAGAGCGATTTATCGCATCACTCACCTTCTGCGCCATCGAAAAATCGTCGTTCTTCAACTGCAGCATGATGGTATTCGATGTGCCAAACGTGCTTGGCAACTCTCTCTCGATAACCGCACCATTACTGATTCGACCGCCGGCAAGCTGGTTAACCTGAACACTGCTTCCGCCAGCGGATGCGCCCGCACCGCCGACCAATACGTTACCTTGAGCAAGGGCATAGACCTGATTATCGACCCCTTTCAATGGGGTCATTAACAGTGTCCCGCCACGCAGGCTCTTCGCGTTCCCGAGTGAAGACACAACAACATCAATATTTTGGCCAGCTCTGCCGAAAGGCGGAAGTTCCGCCGTGACCATCACCGCAGCAACGTTTTTCAGTTGCATGTTGGTTCCGGCCGGCACGGTAATCCCTAACTGGGAAAGCATGTTAGTTAAGCTTTGTGTGGTAAACGGCGTCTGCATGGTCTGGTCACCAGAACCATCCAAACCAACAACTAAACCGTAACCAATCAACGCATTACCACGTACGCCCTGGATGTTTACCAGATCGCGAATTCTCTCTGCCGACGCGGGAGCAATATTTAGCGTCAGTAACGTCAGCAGTACAGTGAAAAATGATGCAATCCGCATGGCAGGCCTCTTAAGCTTAGAACGGAGAAACATTGAGGAAGAACCGCTGTAACCAGCCCATGTTTTGCGCTTCGTTAATATAGCCATTGCCGACATATTCAATACGCGCGTCCGCAACCTGGGTTGATGGCACCGAGTTGTTACCACTAATGGTTCTCGGATTAACTACCCCAGAGAAACGGATAAACTCTGTTCCCTGATTAATGGCAATTTGTTTTTCGCCAACAACCTGTAGGTTACCATTGGCCAGCACTTGCCCCACCGTGACCGTGATGGTGCCACTGAATGTGTTATTGGCGTTAGCGCCACCTTTCCCGGTGAAATCATTCGTCCCAGTAGCATTCAATGCCGCACGATTATTGCCTAACGGCCCCTCAAGGTACCGTGGTGTTGTCGCCACACCAAACGTCGAGGCGCCATTACGAGCAGCATTAGCAGATGAACTTTTACTGGCGCTGACATTCTCCTGCAACACGATCGTCAGTGTGTCGCCAATATTACGTGGGCGACGATCCTCAAACATCGGCTGGTAGCCATAATTCATCGGCTGCACAGTCTGGAAAATAGAACCATTGGGGCCCGCCAACACTGGCGATGCAGGCTGGGCAGTTGTAGGCCCAGTGACAACTTTATCATGCGGAATATAGGCGCAACCGTTAAGTGCTAACATCGCGATCAATGCCAACAGACGGGGTCGGCGGAGTGGTTTGATAACCGACTTTGCATTTATTATCACTGCGGATATCGCCTTAAATTAATCTATTTCACATATTCACGGGGTAAATCAAAACCATATTTGCCCACTCACCGGGTGCTTATGGCCATCATTACCCCGTTAAACACTGTCTACATTGCTAACATCAGGCTACCAGAGCACCCGCCCTCGTTCCTGAAAATAGCGGGTTACTCATTACAGCTGGGTCAATTTCTGCAACATTTGGTCAGAAGAAGAAATTGCTTTACTGTTGATTTCATAAGCACGCTGCGTCTGAATCATCGATACCAATTCCTCAGCCACGTTGACGTTGGAGGTTTCGACATATTTCTGATACAGCAAGCCTGCGCCATTCAAACCTGGGTTTGTTTCATTCGGCGCACCAGAGCTCGCGGTTTCCAGATACAGGTTCTCACCTATGCTCTCAAGGCCGCTGTCGTTAATAAAGGTTGTCAGCGTCAGCTGACCAATCTGGTTTGTTGCCGCCTGTCCTTGTACTTTAACGCTGACAATACCGTCACGGCCGATGTTCAGTTCTGTCGCATTCGCCGGAACGGTAATAGCGGGCTGAACCTGATAACCGCTGGACGTCACTAACTGACCGTTACCGTCAAGCTGGAAAGCACCATCACGCGTATAAGCCGTTGTACCGTCAGGCAACTGAACCTGAAAGAAACCCTGCCCTTTAATGGCAACGTCTTTAGAGTTACCGGTTTCGGAAAACGTCCCTTGAGTATGAATACGCTCCGTTGATACCGGACGAACACCGGTACCTAACTGCAAGCCGGACGGTAGCATCGTTTGTTCTGAAGACTGAGCGCCGGGCTGACGAACTGTTTGATACATCAAGTCTTCAAATACCGCACGCTGACGCTTGAAACCATTGGTGCTGACGTTTGCCAAGTTATTGGAAATAACGTCCATATTGGTTTGCTGAGCATTCAAGCCGGTTTTTGCAATCCACAAAGAACGGATCATTTATTCACTCCTGTGCGCACTCGGCGCTTAACCCATTGCTAATATCTGATTAGCGCGTTGTGCATTATCGTCGACGCTGCTAATGACTTTCATCTGCATTTCAAAGCGGCGAGCATTGGCAATCATATCGACCATAGTATCGACCGTGTTCACATTACTGCCCTCAATCACTCCCGGCATAATACGCACGGTGGGATCGTTTTGCAGAACATTACCACGTTGTTGCTGAGCCTGTTGCGTTAAGCGGAATAAACCGTCATCAGACCGCTCAACTTCTTGTCCCGTAGCCTTAACGAGCTTCAAACGCCCCAACTGGGCAATCGTATTCGGTGGATCCCCAGGGTTAAGAGCAGAAATCGTACCGTCTGGAGAAATACTTATCTGGGCCTGCGGCGGCACGTCAATCGGTCCACCGTCGCCCATCACTACACGCCCCTGGATAGTTAACTGCCCATCAGCGTTGATCTCCATATTACCATTACGGGTGTACGCCTCACCGCCGTTAGCCGTTTGTACTGCCAGCCAACTCTCTTTTGGTAAGGCGACATCCATTGCACGGCCGGTATAATTCATCACGCCTTCGGTCATATCAGCACCAGGCGTTGAAGCAACAACCAGCGTACGGGTAGGCAATGTCAGCCCATTGACCGGTACAGCACGCAGTGCTGAGAGCTGTGCCCGGAACCCCGGCGTTGAGGCGTTCGCCAAGTTGTTCGCAGTAATCGCCTGCTTTTCCAATGACTGGCTCGCGCCACCCATTGCCGTATAAATCGCGTGATCCATGCAATGTCCCCGTTAGGATAATTAACGCAGGCTAACCAGCGTTTGCAGAATGGAATCCTGCGTTTTGATGGTTTGCGCATTCGACTGGTAGTTACGCTGCGCAACAATCATGTTGACCAGCTCTTTACTCAGATCAACGTTCGAACTTTCGGTGGATTTGCCGATCAGCTTACCCAGGCTCCCAGAACCTGCCAGACCAACCACCGCCTGACCAGAACTCGCGGTTTCAGACCAGGCGTTATCACCTTCAGGTGACAAACCTTCTGGGTTGGCAAAGCTAGCCAGCAGGATCTGACCCAGCGCCTGTTTCTGACCGTTGCTATAGCTACCTTCGATCGTGCCATCATCATTGATCGCAAAACCAGTCAGCGATCCTGGAGCAAAACCGTTCTGGGTTGGGCTCTTATAGCTATATTCGGTATTTTGCTGCACGCTGCCAGTCAAATTAAGCGTAAACGCTCCATTTGCCGCACCGTTGGTCCCTGTGAGGTTGATGTTGAAAGGCGTATGCCCCGTTAACGCACCATTAGCAGCAAAGTTCAATGTTCCTGCGTTCTGATAAGTAGCAGGACTAACAGAGTCATCCTTGGCATAGGTTTGCCAGGTATTATTCGCCGTTTTGACAAAGTACAGCGTAAAGTTGTGCACGTTACCCTGACTGTCATAGGTTGTCAGCGCAGTCTTACTATTATACGTACCTTCAGCACCAGGCGTTGTGGCCCAGGCGCTCGTTGGAACCGAATCTGAAGATTTCAGGTTAGCAACAATTGACGCCGTTGTTGTTTGGCTCGCCAGCATGTCACCATTAGGAACCGTCAGCGGTACTGGGTCAGCACCCGTTTGAACAACTGGAGGTGTCCCCGCAACCGGGTAACCCGTCAGTTGCATACCTTGTGCGTTAACAATATTACGCCCGTTCAGCATAAACTGACCATTACGGCTGTAATAGATGGAACCATTGCTATCTTGCAGACGGTAAAAACCACCGCCGCTAATCGCGATATCCAGGTCTCGTGAAGAGGAGGTGACGGTACCATTACCGAAATCCTGCAATACCGATGCAACCTTCACACCCATACCCACTTTAGAACCTGCAAACATATCGGCAAATGTGACAGTACCGGATTTAAAACCCACTGTTGCTGAGTTAGCGATGTTATTACCGATAACATCCAGGTTATTAGATGCCGCGTTTAAGCCACTGACCGCCTGAGAAAAACCCATGTCGTTCTCCAGATAAATTGATTAAGTCATATTCCAGGTAGTGCGTTTCACTGGAATAATGTGAAATTTATAGCGTTACAGAATCTGCCTGACGTCGTCCATAGTGGCTCTGCCACGCAGTCCTAAATCCAGCAATGCACCGCTCTCGCCGCGAACGACACTATTTACCACCGCATAGCTCAATGGCTGAACAACTTGCTGTGCGCCGCCCGTACTGGCAGCGACAGTGAAGGTATAGGCCCCATCAGGCGCAACCGTGCCATCAGAAAGTTTACTATCCCAGTTAAATGAGTGAACACCAGCCGAAAGCGTCCCCAGTTCGATCGTACGAACGGCTTTACCTGTCGCATCATTAATGGTGACGGTAACCACTTCTGCGGCTTTCTCCAGTTCCACACCAAAGGGTGTACTGGTTTCTTTACCCACGAGAATGTCTTTTCCAGGGATCATGACACTGTGGCCAATCAGCGTTGTTGCCTGCATGGATTGGTTGTTATTGATCTGACCGGAAATAGAACCCAGTGTGGTATTCAATTTTTCAATACCGCTCACCGTATTGAGCTGAGCAAGCTGGCTGACAAGCTGATCGTTGCTCATCGGGTTCGTCGGGTCCTGATTCTTCAACTGCGCAACCAGAAGGGTCAGAAACTGATTCTGTAGGTCAGCAGCACTGCTAGTACCGCCTACAGATGAGGTAGTACTCGATGTGCTCTGTGTTCTCGTTGCCGAGGAAGTATCATTAATGGTTACAGACATTATTTCGTCTCCCGATTATTGCCCGATCGTTAACGTCTTCAGCATCATCGATTTTGTCGTATTCAAGACTTCGACGTTTGCCTGATAGCTGCGTGATGCAGAAATGGTATTTACCATCTCAGCCACTGGGTCAACATTCGGCATGCGAACGTATCCCTGTCCATCAGCCAGCGGGTTGCCCGGTTCGTAAACCAGACGTGCAGGTGATGGGTCTTCAATAACATTAGCCACGCGCACACCACCAGTTGACTGGCCCGGGGCCGCATTCACTTCGAATACAACCTGTTTGGCGCGATAAGGTTCGCCATCAGGGCCCGTGACGCTGTCTGCGTTTGCCAGGTTACTGGCGCTCACATTCAGACGCTGAGATTGCGCAGAAAGCGCTGAGCCTGAAATTTCGAATATATTTAATAACGACATGAATCTTTACCTTCTCATCGCGCTACGATCATGAACCTGACTGCAAGACCGACATCATGCCTTTAATCTGCCCGCCCAGAACGGTCAGGTTGGTTTGATATTTCAGGCTATTATCGGCAAAATTAGTGCGTTCCCGGTCCATATCGACCGTATTACCATCCAGTGCAGGCTGATCGGGTACGCGATAGAGCAAATCAAGTTCCGGCGGCTGAAAATTCTGTGCCGGTATATGCCGCACAGATGTGGTTTTCAGCGCGATACCCGTACCGTTCACCCGCCCTTGCTCCATCGTTTTACTGAGCTGGCTGGCAAAGTCGATATCCCTGGCCTGATAGCCTGGCGTATCCGCATTAGCAATATTCGCGGCCAGAATTTCCTGCCGCTGGGCACGCAAGTTCAACGCTTCCTGCTGAAACCGCAATGAGGCGTCTAATTTATCAAGCATGCTCCCTCCGCAAGTTAGAATTTGGAGTGAGTAGGATAATTCTCATGATGACTATGCCATCGAACGAATAGACACCAAATGCAGCGCTATTTATTGCCTTAACCTCACGCTGACATCGTTACACTTAATGCCCGATATAATCAGAACCAGGAGAGCCGAACAGGAATGAAAACAATACATTATTACCTCTATCTGACGGCGTCCTGTTTTTTCATCCTGTGTACCCCTGTCAATGCGAACGACCTTCCTGCACAGATCAATCAATTTTTTGCTTCACGCTTTCAGGGAAGCACGAATACCGTAAACGTTGTGATAAAATCACCGGAATCACAGTGGCCACAGTGCGAAGTGCCCCAAATCACGTTGCCCGGGAATACGAAAATGTGGGGTAATGTCAGCCTGTCCATACGTTGTGGACAGCAGCGCCGCTTCATTCAAACCGAAGTGCAGGTGACAGGGAACTATGTCACCAGTTCACGGCCGATAAACCGTGGAACAACGCTGACGGAAAAAGACATTCGTTTGACAAAAGGCAGGCTCGATTTATTGCCGTTGCGCCCTATACTGACGTTACAAGGCGCACAGGGCGCAGTCCTTTTGCGCGATCTCACTCCGGGTCAGGTGATTACCGCGTCCATGATCAGACGCGCCTGGGTCGTCAAGGCCGGTCAGTCGGTGCAGATTATCGCCCAAGGAGAAGGTTTCACGATTAATGGCGAAGGAAAAGCCATGAACAACGCGGCCGCCGGACAGGCAGTCAGAGTCAGAACGGCAAATGGACAAATAATCAGCGGAATCACGAACGAAGATGGGATTATTCTGATCTCACAGTAATTAATTAAAGATTTGCTCACGTTTGCCGATGATAGTTACAGAGTCATTACTGACGACGTTTTAAAATTGAACACCAATGTGATTGAAAATTCTGTAACACATTGATGATTAACTATTTATCCTCAAATCAGAGGGATGTATTATGAGTATTGATCGCACCCAGTCGCTGAAGCCGGTCAGTCAAGTGCAACAACGCGAATCTGGCGATATCGCTAAAACCAAACGCAAACAGGCTGAAGCTCAGTCTGAAGTCAGCGCAACACAGGTAAAACTGAGCGATGCGCAGGCAAAATTGATGCAGCCAGGTACGCAGGATATCGACATGAACCGCGTTGAAACCCTGAAGCAAGCAATTCGTGATGGTTCACTGAAAATTGATGCCGGAAAAATCGCGGATGCCTTGCTAAAAGAAACGCAGGATTTTTTAGCAGGTAATTAATATTTATGGAAAATCTGCAATCGATTCTGGAACAGTTGCTGCATAATTTGCGTGAGCTTGATGCTGTCATGTCTGACGAGCAAACGTTACTTTGCGCGGGGCATATTAATAGTATTGCTCTGCAACAAGTGACAGAGAAGAAAACATCCTTGCTGGCAACGATGCAGCATTTGGAAGCTCGACGTCATGAAGCCGAATCAGCGCTTAATCTACAAGCACCTTATGATGGTATTGAAAAGCTGTCTGCTTACTGGCAGCAGGTTCAAGAATTAACCAGACGTTTAAACGATCAGAATAAGCACAATGGTCTTCTGCTGAGTCGGCATATTGCCTATACCAATGAAGCCATCAATATACTGAAGCCTCGTCATGGTCAAGGACTGTACGGTCCTGATGGTCAGTCGAAAGGGGTAACAGTGGGCGGCAGAAAAATCACGTTCTAAAAGTCTCTGCATTTCAGCGGAGACTTTTCATCATCTAAAACCATTACTTATTTAAATCAACTACTTATAGTTTACCGCAATATCGATCGTACGAACGCTGAACGTATGGTTAATACGCCCATTCCCTGCAATATAGTAGACAAAACGAAACTCATTGTTAGCCGCCAGTCCCTCAAATGCCTGAGTCTGTCCGTCACCACTTCCGCCTAAATCAACACAGCGCTGCGGCGTTTGTGAACAAAGTTTAACCGCAAGCCCTGTCGGTATCTCTGAATCAATAAGATGCCGCCAATATATTGTCGTAATGGTTTCTTCTGGCTTAATGGCTATGTTCGGAGAAAAAGCTGACGTCGTCACCATTTCACCACGGTAATCCAGTTTTATTCCGGCCATACTTCCGTTCCAACTGCCAGGCGTCGCCATAGCACAGAACGGAAGTGCCAGCACAGCGACAGACAGAAAGCGCATCACCGTCCTCACTTCTGAGCTTCCCCTATAATCGATGTCATACGGATCTGACGATGATCGCTGATTTCCAAATTAGAAAGCACAGCCATGTTTGGCAGGCTACGATGCAGGAAGCGAGCGAGCAAAGCACGTAAAGCATGGTTCACGAGCAGAACCGGCGGAGCACCCAGCATTTCCTGCCGCTGTAGCGCCTGTTTCGCCTGTTCAAGCAGGCGATCGGCAAGACCAGGCTCGAGGCCGCCGCCTCCCTGAAGCGCCTGCAACAGAAGACGCTCCAATGACCCTTCCAGACCGATAACCTGAAGTTCGCTGTCTCCCGGGAACCATTGCTGAGTGATAGCACGTCCCAGAGCAACCCTGACTACCGTAGTAAGTTCATAAGGATCTGGCTGCACTGGCGCATGTTCAGCCAATGTCTCCATGATGGTGCGCATATCCCTAATAGAAACCCTCTCGCTAAGCAGATTTTGCAACACTTTGTGCAACGTTGTCAGTGTCACCACGCCAGGAATAAAATCTTCTGTCAGTTTCGGCATTTCCTGCGCAACGCGATCCATCAATTGCTGAGCTTCTTGTCTTCCGAACAATTCACTGGCATGTAATGCAATTAAGTGGTTCAAGTGTGTTGCCACCACCGTACTGGCCTCTACAACCGTGAATCCTTGGGCTTGAGCTTGTTCTTTCAGGGCATTATCAATCCAGACTGCCGGCAAGCCAAACGCAGGGTCCTGCGTGATATCGCCAGACAAAGAGCCAACCGCATTACCTGGATTGATTGCCATCCAACGCCCAGGGTGAGCCTCACCGCTCCCAACCTCGACACCTTTCATCAATATGCGATAGCTGGCAGGCTGAAGCTCTAAATTATCCCGGATATGAACCACTGGTGGTAAATACCCCATCTCCTGAGCAAACTTCTTCCTGATACTACGAATCCTGCCCAGCAACTCGCCATCTTGCTGTGCATCAACCATTGGAATCAAGCGATAACCCACTTCCATCCCAAGCGGGTCCTCAAGCTGTACGTCAGACCAGCTGGCTTCGATAACCTGATGCTTCTCCATCGCTGCCGGTATAGGCTGCATCTCAGGTTCTTTTTGCTGCTCACCGCGCATCCACCAGGCAAGCCCTAACAAAGATGCCGTGAATAACAGAAAGACAAAGTTAGGCATTCCGGGAACCAACCCAATAAGCCCGATAACCGCCGCACTCAACACCATGACCCGTGGATTGTTGAATAGCTGGGTGACCATCTGCTGGCCAACATCCTGATCGGTACTTACGCGAGTAACAATAACACCCGCGGCGGTAGAAATAATCAGAGCAGGAATCTGGGCAACCAGGCCGTCACCGATGGTAAGCAACGTATAGCTTTCCGCTGCCTGCCCTACTGGCATGTTGTGCTGTACAACACCGACGATCAACCCACCCACAATATTGATGACCATGATAATCAGTCCAGCGATAGCATCACCGCGCACGAACTTACTGGCACCATCCATTGAACCGTAAAAGTCTGATTCCTGCGTCACCTCAGCACGGCGTTTTTTCGCCTCTTCTTCACCGATGATCCCAGCATTAAGATCGGCATCGATCGCCATCTGTTTACCCGGCATACCATCCAGTACAAAACGAGCGCCTACTTCAGCGATACGTCCTGCACCTTTGGTGATAACCATGAAGTTGATTAAGACAAGAATGATAAAGACCACAATACCGATGGCGAAATTCCCACCAACCAGAAAGTGACCAAATGCTTCAACGACTTTACCGGCAGCAGCGGTGCCCGTATGACCTTCCAGTAAAATAATACGGGTAGATGCAACGTTGAGTGACAAACGCAGCAACGTAGAAAACAGCAGGATAGTAGGGAATGCAGCAAACTCTAGCGTCCGCTGCGTGAACATCGCAACCAGCAATACCATGATTGACAGTGCGATGTTAAAGGTAAAGAGCAGATCCAGAATGAATGGCGGCAGCGGCAATACCATCATGGAAAGTATCAGCAGGATCAGTATAGGTCCGGCTAATATTTGCCATTGGGTACCTTTCATATTACTCGGTAAACGAAGCAAAGAGGCCAAATTAGCCATCAGTAGTATTCTCTTTAGCAAAATCCAGCGCATCAGGCACTGGTAAATGTTTCGGTTTTCTAGGAATTAATCCACCTTCCCGCTTCCAGCGTTTCAGTTGATAAACCCAAGCTAAGACTTCTGCAACAGCAGCATACAACGCAGCCGGGATGTGCTCTCCGACCTCTGAATGACGAAATAGCGCTCGCGCCAACGGTGGCGCTTCTAAAATAGGGACGCGATGCTCGGTCCCCAACTCACGAATACGTAACGCGATCTCACCCGCACCTTTAGCCAACACTTTCGGCGCATTCATTTTTTTCTCATCATAACGTAATGCTACCGCATAATGCGTCGGGTTAGTGACTATCACATCAGCCTTAGGCACATCAGCCATCATTCTGCGTTGGGCTATCGCCCTTTGTTGCTGACGAATACGGCCTTTAACATGAGGATCGCCTTCACTCTGTTTATGCTCGTCCCGAATTTCCTGCTTGCTCATCCGTAACTTTTTGATGTGGCTCCAGACTTGCCAAAACACATCAAAAGCGACCATAGGAATAAGGCCCATAATGATGAGAAAGCCACACATTACGGCCAATTCTAACGCATCACCTAACGCCGCAACCGGCGATTCGGATATTAAATGCAATATTTTTGGCCAGTTATGAATCAAGAACAACGTACTAATGATCCCGACCATGACTGATTTTAATATTGCTTTAAAAAGCTCAGCCAGTGATTGTGCAGAAAACAACCGTTTCAGCCCAGAAATAGGATCTAATTTTTTGAAGTCAACTTTTAAAGATTTGGTACTAAATAGTACCCCACCGAGCAGCAAAGGCGCTGACAGTGCAACCAACACAGCCCCGAGCATAATGGGTATTAACGCCGATGCCGCCTGACTCAATAATGAGCCAACATGCCGTAGCATTTGGGTATCATCGCCAATCGTTGCGTAATCAAAATTTAACGACTGTGAGACAATTCTGGCCAATCGGCCAGCCATCGTATCGCCACCTATCCACAAAATAGCCAATCCTGCGACCATCATCAGAACAGAAGTCAGCTCTCGCGATCGTGGGATCTGGCCTTCTTCACGCGCCTTTTCCTCCTTTTGGGGAGTGGGGGCTTCTGTTTTTTCTAGATCGCTATCATCTGCCACTATGGCGTTCCTGTTACGACTTTCGGGATAGGAATTTGCTGCCTAGCATGACAAATACAGAAAAGTTTTATGGCTGGAACAACGAGAAAAACCAACGCTTCTTTAACGAATAGTACGGGTGAAAGGCGGGAAAAAATCGGATTTAGCTATTTATGGCCATAGGTGCTGGCCATAAATAACTGGTCGATGGTGTTCAACATTTTTTCAAAAAAGGGAATCATTCCCTTTCCTGAAGGGAAATGCATTAGAACCCAAGGCTATCCAGAAGGTCATCAACCTGATCCTGATTGGCGACGATACCTGCTGCGCCTTTATCCAATTGTGGCCCGTTCAGCAGACCATCATTTGCACGCTTAGGCGCATCTGGTTTTTCTGGGATATTTTCCAGCAACACCATCAGCAGTTGTTTTTCAATCTCCTGGACAACATCCATCATACGCTTGATAACCTGACCGGTAAGGTCCTGGAAATCCTGCGCCATCATAATTTCCAACAGTTGAGCGTTGGTAAATGAGGTATGCTGTGGTACATCTTCAAGATAGCTACGCGTATCCGTCACCAATTCACGCGCATCAGCCAGCTCGATTGGATTCTCAAACCATTCATCCCAACGAGCTTTCAGAGACTTAGCATCAGCTTCTAGTTGGTTTTGACGTGGCTGTGCAGCCTCTACGCAACTCAGCGCGCGCTCTGCCGCTTGCGCAGTCATCTGGACAACATAGTCAAGACGATCGCGGGCATCAGGAATAGCTTCTGCTGCTTCTGCTATCGCATTATCCAGACCCAGCTCTTTCAAGCTGTCGCGCAGCATACGAGTCAATTGGCCAATACGCGAAATGATCTCGGTTGCTGAAGCGGTGTCGTTCACGGACGGCATATGTGGCGTCATAAGATCCCCTTACATACCCAGTTTTTCGAAAATCTTATTCAGTTTTTCTTCAAGGGTAGCTGCAGTAAATGGTTTAACTACATAGCCGCTAGCACCCGCTTGTGCTGCAGCGATAATGTTCTCTTTCTTCGCTTCCGCCGTCACCATCAGTACGGGAAGGCTGGAAAGCGCACCGTCAGCACGAATAGTCTGGAGCAGCTCCAGTCCGTCCATGTTGGGCATATTCCAGTCAGAAATGACGAAATCAAAAGCACTAGCACGAAGCTTGTTTAGCGCATCAGCACCATCTTCTGCCTCTTCTACGTTATTAAAGCCCAGTTCCTTCAGCAGGTTACGGACAATTCGGCGCATCGTCGAAAAATCATCCACTACCAGAAATCTGAGTTCTTTATCGGCCATACCTACTCCTAAAATATTTATTGCTCACCGAGAGCTGCTTATATACGTAATGCCTGTCCGGCAGAGATTTGTGCCAACATGCGCTGGCTCACCTGGTGCAAATCCACCACTTCATCAACGCCACCCATAGCAATCGCTTCACGTGGCATCCCGAAAACCACACAACTTGCTTCATTTTGGGCCAGAGTATAAGCACCAGCCTGATGGAGTTCCAACATGCCAGCCGCCCCATCATTGCCCATTCCTGTAAGGATTACCCCTACGGCATTTCGCCCGGCGTATTGTGCAACCGAACGGAATAACACATCGACTGATGGACGATGCCGATTAACGGGAGGTCCATCATTTAAACGTACCTGATAGTTTGCTCCACTACGCGCCAGTTCAAGATGGCGAGCGCCTGGCGCAATGTAGGCATGACCAGGAAGAACACGTTCTCCGTCTTCTGCTTCTTTCACTGTAATCTGGCACAGTTTGTTCAACCGCTCGGCAAAAGATTTCGTAAAGCCTGGCGGCATATGCTGTGTAATCAGTAATGCAGGGCTTGTCGGCGGCAGAGGCTGTAATACATGCCGTATCGCTTCCGTTCCCCCCGTCGATGCACCAATCGCGATCAATTTCTCACTACTAAGCAGTGGCATATGCTGAATAATTTTTGTAGGCTCTGCTGCGGTACTACGCTGCGGCAGGCGTGCCTTCGCTGCCATGCGAATTTTTTCCGCAATCAGCTCGCTATACGCCAGCATCCCCTCACGAATGCCTAACTGAGGTTTGGTGACAAAATCAATCGCACCAAGCTCCAGAGCGCGAAGCGTAATTTCCGACCCTTTTCCCGTCAGGGACGACACCATGACAACCGGCATCGGGCGCAAACGCATAAGCTTCTCAAGAAAATCCAACCCATCCATACGTGGCATTTCAACATCCAGCGTTAATACCTGAGGATTGAATTTTTTAATCAAATCACGAGCAACTAATGGATCTGGCGCAGTCGCGACAACTTCCATATCGGAATGGCTATTAATTATTTCAGTCATGATCTGACGCATGAGGGCAGAATCATCAACGCATAATACTCTTATCTTGCTCATTATCTTTCCTTAGCCAGCCCGTATACAGTTTGCCCACGCAAATAGAATTCGCGACTGATCTGGCTGAAATTCTCTGAATGCCCGGCAAATAACAATCCCCCCGGCTTAAGCATCGGGACGAATCGACGGAGAATACGCTCTTGAGTTTCTTTATCGAAATAAATCATTACATTACGACAAAAAATAGCATCGAATGGCGCGGGAACAGACCAATCAGGCGCGAGCAGATTGAGTTGTTGGAAATGTACCATTGACGCAAGCTCAGGACGAACGCGCACCAAACCACTATGTGGCCCAGTGCCGCGTAAAAAGAATCGCTGTAGCTGCTGTGGAGAAAGAGAGCGCAACTCTTCCTGACGATAGATACCAGCCGTTGCCTTTTCTAATACCTGGGTATCGATATCACTGGCCCATACCTGGCATCCACTCGCTTTATTACCTAAGACTTCTGCAAGTGTCATCGCCAGCGAATAAGGCTCTTCCCCTGTAGAAGCCGCCGTACTCCAGATAGTGTAGCCATTTGGACGTTTTCTGGCATGCTCAGCCAATATAGGAAAATGATGCGCTTCACGGAAAAACGCCGTTAGGTTTGTGGTTAACGCATTAACAAAGGCTTGCCATTCCGCACTGTTAGGATCTGATTCCAGTAGCGCTAAATACTGACCGAAATCATTGATTCCAAGCAAACGGAGACGCCTAACCAAACGGTTATAAACCATTTCACGTTTGTGATCGGCCAGAACGATGCCAGCACGCTGATATATTAATTGGCTGATTCGCCGGAAATGAGTATCCGACAACGGCAACCGGTCAACCATCTGCGTCAGGATAGAGGCAGATTCAGGGCGATTTTGCGATGGTGTACTTTTCATATCAAACCGCTCGAATAGTGTTTTTTGCTATGGTTTTTTTCAATCTGAACTTTCCTTTACAGCTAACGCAGGTTTTTTATTGTCATTCGTCAATTGCTCATCGCATTGCGATTAAAACTGACACTGTATTGGTAATACACTCTACAAGTTCTGCAAGCAGAGCCGGTTAGCGTGTTCGTTCTACCAAAGCCACATGCTGTTGGGTGGCATTTCCCTCTCATCACAGCTGTGCTACCTGCTTTATTCTTTGGCCTTAATACCAAAGCCAGCCTCACCCCATCATATCCATAACATAAGTTACAGATTGAACAATACCATGAATTACTCTGCTTCAAAGCACCCAGTGCTATATCGCTTATAAACCCCAGGCACGCAGTGGCAAATTACTCGCATGTTCATTTTTTAAATTATGACGAGTAAACAATCACCCAGCCGCCTTATACATAAGCGGCTGGGGATTGGCTCCGTAACGCGCCCTACAGCTTGGTTATTTATAGCCTATACGACGGTTTTTATCAGAACGTTTCCCAATTATCATTGGGTGAACCTTCTTTCGCTTTCTTACCGCCATTTGCTGATGGCGCCAGCAATACAGGCTTTTGGCCCGTCGTTACTGGTGTCGTTCTTCTAAAAGAACCCGCATCTTCAGACAGACGGAATACAGCAACAGCCTGATTCAACACTTTCACCTGTTCTTCCAGAGCAACCGCTGCGGCCGCAGACTCTTCGACCAAGGAGGCGTTTTGTTGCGTTACGCGATCCATTTCAGTCACAGCCTGACCAACCTGATCGATACCTTTACTTTGCTCATCTGAAGCCGAAGCAATTTCGCCCATGATATCTGTTACACGAGTGACCGCACTGACGATTTCTCCCATCGTCTCGCCTGCACTCTCAACCAGTACAGAACCTTCATCGACCCGGCTGACAGAATCTTCAATCAGACTTTTAATTTCTTTCGCAGCCTGAGCACTACGCTGTGCCAAACTACGCACTTCGCCTGCAACAACCGCAAACCCACGTCCTTGCTCCCCGGCTCTGGCTGCCTCAACCGCCGCATTCAGCGCAAGAATGTTGGTTTGGAAAGCAATACCATCAATCACACTAGTAATATCGGCAATTTTTTGCGAACTTCCAGCGATATTGTGCATGGTTTTGACAACATTATCGACGACCTTGCCGCCCTTCTGTGCCGTCTCTGACGCACTCAGCGCCAACTGGCTAGCCTGACGAGCATTTTCCGCATTCTGTTTAACGGTTGCGGTCAACTGTTCCATACTGGCTGCCGTTTCTTCTAGCGAAGCAGCCTGTTGCTCAGTACGTGAAGAAAGATCGTTATTTCCGGCACTAATCTCTGTTGCACCAGTATAAATCGCATCGGCACCTTGTCGAACCGCGCTAACCGTTGCAACAAACTCACTTTGCATATGGCGAATACTGTCAGCCAGAATCCCCATTTCATTGCTGCTGTGAAAGTTAGTTGTTTTTGTCAGATCACCTTTCGCAATGTGACGAATGTGTTCAACAATATTATTTAGCGGCCTGATTAATAGTTGTTGAATACCAATCCAGGAAATCAGAGCTAACGCAAAAACCAACACGATAATGAAACCAAGGATCCACAGCGCTGAGTCATAAGCTTCATCGTTTTTCACTATACCAGCCTGATAAAGTTTATCGCTTTCAGCTTTATAGGCGTAATACGCTTTTTCAAAGTTGTCCTGAAAACTTTGTGTCGGTTGCTCAATAAATTTTTTAAATTCCCCTGCATTCAAAAACTGAATTAATTCGGTTAACGCACCGTTAAGAGCCACATAATTCTCTTTTACTCCCCGGGCGATACTTTCATCCTGACGAGCATCTTGTGGCACTTTTTCATAGCGGGAGAAAAAATCGTTTGCTACGGACAGTTGCTTTTGAGCCGAAGCCAAAAGCTCTTTCCCACCGACACCAGCTCCCGTACCGCTTGCATCGAGCGCAAAACGCGTACCTGCCCGGTTAAGTGTATTGCGGGTCTGTAATAAATATGACCATGCTGAATCCAGTTCAGAACGCTTTTGGTTAATAACCTGCGTTGAGCTGAAGATATCCTTATCATTTTTTAATGCACTAAAGAATAAACCACCAGAAATAAGCTGAAGTGCCCCAAACAACACCAGTACAAGCATCAGACCTGTAACAACTTTTATACGGTTAAACATATAACGCCTTTTGAGTAGACCAACCACCGATGATATCGGCACTATTCTGGATATCTTTACGAATTTCTGAACTGACAAGGATACGACTAAGGAAGGTTTTCGGGGCTACTTTCGTAGCCCCAGAAGGCCGATGGATTAGGCTCTCAATACGCTATCAACCAGCGCCATTTCTTCGCTGCTCAACAGTTTTTCGATATCAACCAAAATCAGCATTCTCTCGCCCAGAGAACCCAAACCAGTCAGGTACTCCGTTGACAGGGTTACGGCAAACTCTGGTGCAGGGCGAATTTGGTCTGCGGTCAATGACAACACATCCGACACGCCATCAACGACAATACCAACAACACGCTGACCAAGATTCAGAACAATAACAACCGTATTGTCATCGTATTCAACATCCTGCTTGGCGAATTTAATACGCAGGTCAACGATCGGTACAATGACGCCGCGCAGGTTGGTAACACCTTTGATGAAGGAAGGTGTGTTGGCAATACGCGTTACCTGGTCATAACCGCGGATTTCTTGTACTTTTAAAATATCAACGCCGTACTCTTCGTCACCCAGCGTAAAAATCAGGAATTCCTGTCCTACTGTTTCGCCAGTTAATTTCGTGACGCTTGCAAGTCCAGTCATGTTTTCCACCCTTTATTAACGATCTGTTTTATTAAGCAGCAGTTTCAACCACACGCTTTTCACGATTAAGCGCTTGTAACGCTGAAACATCCACAATCAGCGCAACGCTGCCATCACCAAGAATGGTAGCGGCTGAAACGCCTGGTACCTTGCGATAATTACTTTCCAGGTTTTTAACGACGACCTGATGTTGCCCAATCAACTGATCGACCAACAAGGCATAACGCCGGCCCGCACTCTGCAGGATCACGACTATACCCTGAGTAGCATCCGTTTTAGCGCCATCCACATCAAAAATATGGAATAGCTCAACGAGAGGTAAATATTCACCACGAACTTGCAGTACACGCTCGCCACCAGCTAATGGGTACAGGTCTTCCGATTGAGGCTGCAGGGATTCCATCACAGCATTAAGCGGGAGAATAAAGACTTCGTTGTTAACTTTAACGGACATACCATCGAGGATGGCTAACGTTAATGGTAACAAGATTCTGATAGTTGTACCTTTTCCAGCCTGGAAGTGGATTTCGACATGCCCACCCATTTCCTGGATATTCCGCTTAACCACGTCCATGCCGACACCGCGGCCAGACACGTCTGTGACCTTCTCTGCGGTGGAGAAGCCAGGGGCAAAAATCAACATGCCCACTTCTTCATCAGACATCGTGTCGCTCACGGCCATCCCTTGAGACAGAGCCTTAGCCAGAATTCTTTCACGGTTGAGACCTGCGCCATCATCGATAACTTCAATACAGATGTTACCGCCCTGATGTTCCGCGGAAAGCGTCAGGTTACCCACCGCAGATTTACCTGCAGCAACGCGTTTATCTGGAGATTCGATACCGTGATCGAGGCTGTTGCGCACCAGGTGTGTCAGAGGATCGATAATACGTTCGATCAAACTCTTATCCAATTCAGTCGAACTCCCCATCAGCGTTAGCTCGACCTGTTTATCCAGCTTGGCAGCCAAGTCACGAACCAAACGAGGGAAACGGCTAAATACATATTCCATCGGCATCATACGAATGGACATGACCGATTCTTGCAGATCGCGGGCGTTGCGTTCCAACTGCCCCATACTGTTGAGCAGGTCACCATGTGCCACAGGGTCGAGTTCGCTTGAGCGCTGTGCCAACATAGATTGTGTAATCACTAACTCACCGACGAGGTTGATAAGTTGGTCAACCTTCTCAACCGCTACACGAATACTGGTATCACCGGTTTTTGCTTTATTTTTTCCATTTTCCGGTGCAGCTTGCGGTTTTGCAGCAGCTGGCGCAGACGGTGCAATTGGCGCTACCGGTGCTGGTGCTTCGACTACAGCCAGTGTCTCCACAACTTCAGCAACGACAGGTTGGCTGGCTACGGCAGATTTGAAGCTAATTTGCTCAGGTTCGAGAACAAAACACAGTACCGCACTAATATCGTCTTCACTTTCAGACGTGACCAGTGTCACTTCTACGCTAGTGTCGGTTTGGTGAGGATCTTTAACAGTTCCCAGATTACCAAGCTCTTCCAGCATCTGAGGTATTTCCTGAGATTTCAGGCCGGTTAATGCAATACGCATTTCACCTTTACCTGCAGCGCTAGAGGCCGGGCTGGCAGCGTTCTGTGTTGCAGCTGGTGCCTCTGCCTGGGCAACATCACCATCAGCTTTAGACTCCAGAGCGAGCTGGCGCAGGGCCTGACAGATATACTCAAAGCTTTCAGCATTGGGTTCCTGCGCGGTTTTATAAGCGTCCAACTGATCCTGCATAATGTCTTTTGTTTCCAGAAACAGGTTGATGATATCAGTGCTAAGACGCATTTCTCCGCGTCTTGCCCCATCGAGTAGGTTTTCTAAAATGTGTGTAGTTTCCTGCAATACTTTAAAACCGAACGTGCCTGCCCCCCCTTTGATGGAGTGAGCTGCTCGGAAAATCGCATTCAATTGCTCGGTATCAGGCTCTGACGGATCCAACAATAATAAATGTTGTTCCATATCTGCCAGTAATTCATCTGCTTCATCAAAGAACGTTTGATAGAAAGCACTCATGTCCATGCTCACGTGGTCACCTCTGCTGTGAATCGCGGCTTATTGAGAAGGCGTCGCCTGACTATCGGGCGCAGCAGGCAACGCGGTGGTTGGCTGCTGACGCTCTGGAGCAGGAACTCCATTAGTTGGTTGTGGCGATGCCCCACCACTTCCACTCGTATTATTATCACTATTTTCGGCAGCCGGAGTGGTAGGTTTAGGCTTATCCAACTCCATATTTTGTAAATTTTCCGCCTTGTCTATATTTACAGCAGAGCTTTCTGCATTTTCTTCTTCAATATCCTTTTGAGCTTGTCTGCTCAATACCAGCAAACTGATGCGTCGGTTAATCGCATCATTTCCACTTGTCGCCTGTTTGAGGTTCATTGTCGCAGCCATGCCCACAACGCGCAAAACTTTTCCATCAGACAAACCACCAAAAATAAGCTCTCGGCGTGATGCGTTGGCACGATCTGCAGACAGTTCCCAGTTACTATAGCCACGTTCCCCTGTCGTATACTGAACATCATCGGTATGGCCTGAGATACTCAGTTTATTGGGGAAATCGTTCAGGATAGGCGCTATAGCGCGCAGGATATCTCGCATGTAAGGCTCAACCTGTGCGCTCCCGGTTTTAAACATGGGGCGGTTTTGACTATCGATGATCTGGATACGTAACCCTTCATCGATCATTTCAATTAACAGATGCGGACGCAGTGCGCGTAGTCGAGGATCGGCCTCAATTAACTGATCCAGACGTTCACGCAATCTATTGAGTCGAACCTCATCCAGCTTTTTTTCCACGTTGTCTGTTTTGATGGCCTTTTTCACTTCACCATCTTGCTGGGTTGGATCGTTTCCTCCGCCCGGAATCGGGCTGGAACTGTCGCTTGATTTAGAACCTGAAGTTAACGCGACCTTTAACGGAGTACGGAAATACTCTGCGATTTGGGCCAACTGCATTGGTGTAGAAATTGCGATAAGCCACATTACAAGAAACAATGCCATCATTGCTGTCATGAAGTCAGCGTAGGCAATCTTCCAGGAGCCACCATGGTGGCCCCCATGTCCAGACTTACGCTTTTTGCGAATAATGGGATGTTGATGTTTCATGCGTTACTGTCCGACGCTTGCTGAGTCGGCGATTTCACACGACGAATGTGTTCTTCCAATTCGGTAAAGGAAGGACGCTCCGTTGAGTACAGCGTTTTACGACCAAACTCAACGGCAATTTGCGGTGCATAGCCATTAAGGCTCGACAGTAAAGTGACTTTAATGCACTGCAATACTTTGATTTTTTCTGCATTTTTCTGGCGCAGTAAAGCTGCCAATGGCGAGACAAAACCGTAAGCAAGAAGGATACCCAAGAAAGTTCCCACCATGGCGTGAGCGATCATCATCCCCAGCTCAGCAGCAGGTCGGTCAACATAAGCCAGCGAGTGAACAACCCCCATAACGGCGGCGACGATACCAAATGCCGGGAGACCATCCCCCATTAGCGTCAAGCTCGTCGCTGGCACTTCGCTTTCATGTTCAATCGTCTCGATCTCTTCATCCATCAGCGTTTCAATCTCAAACGCATTCATGTTGCCGCTGACCATCAAACGCAAATAATCGGTAATAAATTCAACGATGGTGTTATCAGCAAGGATATTCGGATAGCTTGAGAAAATTTCACTCTCGCGAGGGTTATCAATATCAAATTCCAGGGAAAGCATGCCTTGCTGACGGGATTTGGCCATCACACGAAAGAGTAAGGCCATGAGATCCATATACAGTGCTTTATTATACTTGGAACTTTTGACCAAAAGCGGTAACGCACGTAGTGTTGCTTTTATCGCCTTCCCATTGTTACCAACGATGAAAGCACCTACCGCCGCACCGCCGATAATCAGCAGCTCCGAAGGTTGATAAAGCGCACCCAAGGCCCCACCGACCATGAGATAACCGCCGAGTATCGAGGCCACAATTACGATATAACCCAATATAACCAGCACAAGGAATCCTTATAATAAAAAAGGTGGGCGGAAAGAGAGATAAAACTGCGGAGCCGTAGCCAGGACGTTCTTGAAGGAGAAATCTATCACCGCCTTCACAACCAACAGTGATAGATTCACAAATCGCTACAGACTCAGACTGCGTGTTTTACCTGTTCATCCAGCAGTTGAGGTATTATATCGGCAAGATTTTGCGAAAGTTTACGCTTTTTTACCGCTCTAGAAGGGGGTTGGCACAAACTACAAACAAAACTGTTTTTAGGTTGATGAGCATGAGTAATGAACATCCCTTTGCAGCAATTGCATGACGACAGTTGCAGCATACCGCTGTCAACAAACCGGACTAATGTCCAGGCTCGCGTCAATGCCAACAGTGGAGAATCGCTCTGCGGCGCACACTGTTCGAGATAAAGCCGGTAAGATTTAATAACCGCTTCTACACCACTGCACTGTCCATTCTTGATTAAAAAGCTGTATGCGTTGTAGAACATTGATGAATGAATATTCTGTTCCCAGGTCATAAACCAATCCGTTGAAAAAGGTAGCATTCCCTTGGGCGGCGGACTTCCTCTCAGTTCTTTATACAGTTTAATCAAACGTCCGCGACTTAACTGAGTTTCACTTTCTAACATCTGTAAACGAGCGCCAAGCGAAATGAGTTCCATTGCTAATTGGATATCTTTCGCTTCCTGAACAATACTTTTCTCCGCCATTACTTATGCCCTTTTCTTAGGCAGGTTTTCTTCTTTCGAAGTTAACTGTTGTAATAAGTGGCTCGACAACAGAATCCCGGTATGAATTTGCTGTAAATCATCCACACGCGATTCCTGAGTCAACACTTTGATTGTATTGTGATCGTTAAAACGGAAATGGCATATCAACTGGTTAGTTTCTGCCAATTTCACCATCTGCGGTAAAGTCAGTTGCATCAAGGTATCTGCCATCTCGTCATTGATTCCAAGACGAAACATCGCAGAAGCTTTTTCATCATTAATTAAGCGTTGCGCCAGTAACAAATAAGACAGATTAATGTCATAAATGTGTTTGAGTAATTCAGAGGTACCCATATTTCCCATCCCGACAGGCTATGTTTAAAACATAAGTTAGGTGATAGACCATATCGCCCAGTTCGAAAATCACTCTCCATTGATGGCATAAAAAACTATCGGTGCCAGATACTGCGAGTTACTACTTTATCATTTCTTATTCGGGCAATCGTTACTTGCCAACTTTACGCATCACGCTGCGAATCCGTTCATCCGTTGCTTTTTAGTCCCATCCTGGAGACCCGCTCCAACTAAAGCATAGGATTAATCCTAAAACAGCGCAACTGTACCGCCTAATCCGTAGCACATACAACGCGACTGAAGAAGGATTTTGGTCATTATGTGATACAGATCACATAAATGAAAGCATTATGAGCCAAACCTTGTCTGGTCAGATCACTTTTGTGCCTATTTTTACGCCAAAAACGCGCACGAAACGTTACAAAAAAGATCCTTGAAAATAATAAAAAAGAAACGATTTGCTTGCTATGTAAGTGATAGATATACAAAAAATCCATTGCATCTAAAACGCACACCGTTATGTAAGTTTATACCTTTCACGAAAAACTTACACTTTTTACCCAAAAAACTCTTAACCGCATGTTCTGAAGCAAAATTTATCTCTCTTCTGCCAGAGCACTGCTGCAACGACAACAAAACATATAGATATGACAGGAAAATGTAAGGAAGAAGATATTGCATTGATATTAAAGAAATTGGTGAGCTACTGGGATTGATTGCAGATGCTGTAGCGTGAAATCGTTCTGCTCTCAAATTTCACGCTACAGACCGTGTCTTCAGGGCGCTAGCTGGGTTAGATGACCGAGGCATCTACCGATCGCTTTTCACAACTCGGTTAACCAGCCAAATACCTGAACACACCAGGACGAGTGCAAAGAAATATTTCCACTCTAGGATACTTTCATTAAGGAACAGCGCTGACAGCAGCGTGCCAGATACCGGGATGAGGAAATTAAATGGCGCAACCATACCGACTCGATTGTATTTCAGCAGTTGGCTCCATAATGAAAAAGCGACTGATGAGAGCAAAATAAGATAGCCCAGCATCAGTACCGCTTTCCAATCCGGTATGATGAGTGTTCCACCTGTACAGTATCCCGATATCGTTAAAATGATCCCGCCAATAGCCAGTTGATAACCGGTCATCACCGTTGGATCCATCGTTTGCGATATTCGCTTACCATATATAGTAGATGCTGACAAAATAAAGGCTGCAATAACAACGAACCCATCACCCAACAGCGTAAAACCGATGCTCATTCCGTTACTGTTGATATTAACGACCATCACACCGACAAAGCCTAATATACAGCCAGTTAGCTTATTGATATTTAATTTATCATTCTGGTATAAATAATGAGCAAGCAGCACGCTGAAAAAAGTACTGGTTGCATTCATGATCGAACCTTTAACGCCCGTGGTATAAGCCAGACCGATATAGAAAAAAACGTACTGCAGTGATGTCTGGAATGTTCCCAGAATGCTTAGCTGGACTAACTGCCCACGCTGGAAGCGCCCGATAGACCGTCCACTTAGCACGGCAAGCGCTAGCAGCAACAGCCCGGCGAACGCGAATCGGTAGCCTGCGAAAACGAGTTTTCCAGGAATATCATTATCTGCAATGTGAAACAGTTCATAACCATTTTTAATTGCCGGATAAGCACTTCCCCAGAGCAAACAGCATAATGTGGCGATAAAAAAAACAATTTTTTTATCAGAAAAAAAATGCGGACGCTTTTCCAAGAAAAATTCCTCCGAAGATAGATTCGACATAATAGCGTTGAACCCCAGACAAATAAAGTTAGGAAACCAGACTCTTTATTTTTTATTATCATTCTGTATGATTTCGCATCACGTATTTCTCTTTTCTTTTTAAAGAGTTAAAAACGTGATCGGGATCGCACCGAATTTGATTAAGGTTTCTCAATATATGCCGATTATCTTTTACATTGGTTGTTTAGCTAATGGATTGTCATTAATGTAGACATTAAAACCTAAACGCCAATGCCACCACTAGTGGCATGGTAAATCATAAATTCCTGAGAATGAGCGAATGGATATGAAAATAACTTCAAGGTCTGAGCAGCACGCCGAGGCCGGCATGCTGAGCAATTTACGGCTAGTTCCCTTATTCGTCATTATTCTGGGTGGTATCATGCTGTTATTTGCAGCATCTATCGGCACATCCAGCTATTTTCTACAAAGCAGCAATCAGTCATTAGACGACGTTACACAAGAAATCGATACCCGCATGGGGATCTCAAACAGTTCCAACCACCTTCGTACTGCGCGTCTGTTGCTAATTCAGGCCGCTGCGGCTGCGCGTATTGGTGATTCTCAGGTCTTCAATGACAACCTGAAGCAAGCTGAACAGCGGCTGGAACAGTCAAAAAAAGCATTCATGGTCTATGAAGAGCGCCCGGTTAAAACACCGCAGGATATGGCGTTGGACGGCGATCTGCGCAAATCCTATGACGCTTATGTCAATCAAGGCCTTATGTTGATGCTTACTGCTGCAAAACAGGGGCTGTTTGAAGAGGTCATTACGCTTGAATCTGAAGAAACTCGGGTTTTGGATTTGGCCTATAACAAATATTTGTTAGAGGCTGTCGCTTACCGCACGCAAAGAGCGAAAGAATTAAACGAAACTGCGCATAAAAACGCGCTACTCGGGTATTCGTTGATGGGAGGCAGCTTTGCTCTGGCGACCGTTTTAACCCTTCTGACGTTCTTCCTTCTGAGAGGCATTCTCATCAAACCAATGAATCAGTTGGTTATGAGAATTCAGCGAATTGCGCAAGGCGATTTGACTCAAATGTCAGAACGTTATGGCAGGAATGAAATCGGTACGCTAGCCAGCAATGTTCAGCAAATGCAGTCTTCTCTGGTCACCACCGTCACTACCGTCCGGGAAAGTGCCGATTCGATTTATCAAGGTTCGACGGAGATTTCATCCGGTAACACAGACCTTTCCTCGCGAACCGAACAGCAAGCCGCAGCGCTTGAACAGACCGCGGCAAGCATGGAGCAATTGACTGCAACCGTGAAGCAAAACTCAGAAAACGCGCATCACGCAAGCCAGCTCGCAGCGAATGCTTCTGGAAAAGCCAAACAGGGTGGCGATATTGTTGCAAACGTCGTCAACACGATGAACAGTATTTCGGGTAGTTCAAAGAAAATCTCTGAAATTACCAATGTCATTAACAGCATTGCATTCCAGACTAATATCCTTGCGCTAAATGCGGCGGTTGAAGCGGCCAGAGCGGGAGAACAGGGACGCGGTTTTGCCGTCGTCGCCAGTGAAGTTCGTAGCCTCGCACAGCGTAGTGCGCAAGCCGCAAAAGAGATAGAAACGCTGATTTCCGAATCAGTCAACCTGGTCAATAGTGGTTCTGTTCTGGTTGATAATGCGGGTCAAACCATGAAAGAAATCGTCGATGCCGTGACTAACGTTACTGACATCATGGGTGAGATTGCCTCTGCGTCTGACGAACAAAGCCGGGGAATCACTCAGGTCGGCCAGGCGATATCTGAAATGGATAGCGTGACACAGCAGAATGCTGCGCTTGTTCAGGAAGCCAGTGCAGCAGCCGCATCACTGGAAGAGCAAGCCGCGCTGTTGACCCGTGCCGTTGCGACATTTAAGCTATCCGGACATTTATCAGGCTCACCGTCAACCCCTACCCGGCCGAACGCTCTGGCCGCGAAGGACCGTTCCTCACTCGCCCTCCCCCGCCAAGCCAATACGGAAAACGGTAACTGGGAAACGTTCTAACAGTATGACGGGTATCATTGCGAGCATTGTTCACACGGACAATGCTCGTCTACCGATATCTTCCTTTTACTCTTTTTCCGGCAACGTCTTTGGCTCAACAAACGTACCATCTTTACTGTCAGCCTCATTGAAAAACCAGATACCGGCTGGGTAATCTTTTAATGCAACTAAATACATTATCCCTTCCTGAAACGTTTCCACAGCCAGAATCGTCCCTTCACGGCGCGTTTTCCCATCGGTTTTAACTGTAACCAGATCATTAACTTTCATAAATTTATCTCAAAATAGCTTCTAACATCAAAAAAACAGCATTATCATTTGCAACTACGGTAGTAATAGTACCTGTATGAAATGATTAATTTTATTTGTTTTTAACAACGCCATATTGACCCTCTCTGTCATTAAATATCGATTATTCAGGCAAAAAATTGATCGTTTCTATCCTAGTACATCCGACATATTCGCAAAAGAGATTAAAAGTTGAACGAACTATTGAACGTTAATGAACAGAGAGATAACGGTGAGTTGGACTACAATCAAGTCATAACATCAGAATGGATGCAATTGATAGCCACAACCTCACAGAAATCTTTTAATCTACTGCGAACCCTCTCCGATCAGAAAGCGTCCGACTTTGCTGACGAGTTCTACTCTTACATGCTCAAAGATCAGGAAGCCTCCCTTTTTCTTTCCAGCCAGCAAGTCCACGATCGCCTCCATGGATCGATGAGCAAATGGATAGTAGATATTCTAACGAATACCGGGGAACATCTGGCTGACCTGATTAATCATCAAAAGAAAATTGGCCAGATTCATGCGCGTATTGGTATTCCTGTCGATCTGGTTGAGCGCGGAGCCCGACGTCTAAAATGGCACCTTTATGAAGACATCGCACTGGTTGCCGAAGATAAAGCACTGTGTTTTGATGCCATGCGTTTTGCCTCTATCTCTATGGATATCGCCATAGAAATCATGAGTAAAACCTATTCTCAATCGCACGATCTCGCGGCCAAAAATGAAGAATCCTATCGGCTATTTTCCATTCTGGAAAATGCCAGTATGGAGAGAGAGCGTCAGAACGCATCACTACTAAACTGGGAAAATGCCTTTATTTTCAGCGTTGCTACGGGTACACCTCTTTCCAGTATCCAGGACCTGAGTGATTCAGAGTTCGGGCTGTGGTTTAACCACAAGGGGAAATCCAGTTTCAGTAACATTCAGGGGATACGCACTATCGCCTCGATCATGACGGAAACGGATGAGTATATTCGCGGCTATAGCACGACGGCACTACTGACCCAGCAGGATTACGCTCCGCTACTTAAAGCTGTCAGAAGCAAGATTTATAAAATAAATATGCTGCTGGGATCGCTATTTGACGAAGTCCAAAAACTGGAAAGCGGTAAGGATACCTTGACCCTTCTGCTAAACCGTCGCTTCCTGCCAACCATTCTTCGGCATGAAATATCGCTGGCAATGCACTCAAGTACCCCGCTCAGCATTGCCATGATTGATATTGACCATTTTAAAACCGTCAATGACACATATGGCCATGCGGCTGGCGATAACATCCTGAAAAGGATTGCAGAAGTGCTCTATGAAAGCACGCGGAACAGCGACTATGTTTTCCGTTACGGCGGGGAAGAATTTATGATCGTACTGATTGAAACGCCCAAAGTTGCCGCCTACACCATCATCGAGCGGCTGAGAAAAAAAATTCAGGATCACCCGATTTATCTCCAAAACGGTGAAAGCGTTACAATGACCATCAGCGCAGGCATCGCCGTGTATGGTGGTCATCCAGATTATGAATGTCTGATAAAGGCGGCAGACGATGCGCTCTATCAGGCCAAGGCCAACGGCAGAAACAGGATCGAATACGCGCCGGAAGAATAACTCTTTACCTTGTTGCAAACCTGCGCGTCTGTCCACAGTCGAAAAAGAATAGCCCGCTATTCTTCATCGCAGGTTTGCATCCTCCCGCTAATCAAACAGATGGATTCCCCCACCATTGAACAAATTCACAGCATAAAAACGATAAACCATCGATTTTACTAACCAACCCGCCAGAAATTTGATACATATTCAATAAATAAGCATGATCGTCGACAATGCATCATGCCGTGAATCTTTGATAGTTTGATCTTATTTACGCAGGGGAGGAACGAGCATTGCAGCGACAGCAGGTTTCATCGTCACGAATTTATTCCATTGGGTACGATCCAAAGACGCATAACCTTGAGATAGAATTTCATAATAAAGAGATCTATCAATATGTTGGCGTACCAGAATCTATCTATAAAAAATTTATTTCTGACGCTGTCGTCTCTAAAGGTCGCTTCTTTGATGGCGTGATAAAAGATAAATTTTTATGCCGAAAAATCAGATAAAAATTTAGCCATCACCGCGTCGATATTTGTCGTCGTTTCTTAACGACGACGTAAAGCATCGCTTTGCACCACATCTATTTGCCCTTTACTCTCTCAACCGTCTTCCAGCACCACAACTCATCATATGAATTAAACATATATCCACGTGGTATCTTCCCGATAACATCCCTTCAGACTGTGTGAGTATCTATCCTGTCTAACTAAGGAGAGTACCTATGATCGCATCGGATATTCAGGGGGCTAATCTTTTATTTGCCCAGTCCAGTAAGCACGCTATTGCGCCAGATGAAGATACTTTCAAAATGGCACTTGAGAAGGCAAAGGATAGCGGACAGATCTCCAGACATGAACCCAGCGCTAAAGTTGAGCCCCAGCGTTCGAAAGCAGCGCAGGAATTTATGGACTGGGTCTCCATGTCTCATGAAGAAAGATTATTTTTCTCCGTACTTGCATCCATGGGAATATCCAAGGAGCAATATGAGGCAATGCCATTAGAAGAACGCATGGCGTTAGATCTCAAAGTACAAGAGCGTATAAAAGAAATGGCGGAACAAGGTCAACAACTCGCGTAATGACAATAAACACACCTGTTATAGAGGTATGGGCGACACCTTAGCGTCATTAACCTTATCGCCCGCCAAGTCAGCAAGTAAAAAATCCAGTAACGTACGCGTACTGGAGGGTAAGTATTTGCGTGAACTGTATAACGCATAGACACCCAACTCCGGCAGTGAGTAGTCCGCCAAAATGCGAACCAGTGCGCCGGTACGAAGGTAAGGATCCGTCGTAAAAGCAGGCAAGTGCACGATGCCCTCTCCCACAAGTGCAGTGTGCAGAAGTACCATGCTGTCATTCGCTGCAAAATTGCCTGTGACGTCCACTTCATCCATCATCAGATCTGTACCGTTAGCTGACGGAGCTTGAAAGCGCCAAACATTGCCAAAGCGAGTATGGTACAAGCAGTTGTGTTGCCTGAGATCGTCTGGCCGCAGGGGCGTTCCGTTGCGCGCCAGATAATCGGGAGCCGCACAAACGACAGAAGCACAAAGGGTCAGCTGACGCGAAATCGCACTCGGTTCGAGCTTGTCACCTACATGAATAGCCAGATCAATCCGTTGCTCCACCAAATTTACTGACGCATCCTTCAGCACCATTTCGATAGCCACCTTAGGATATTTGGCAACGTAGCGCCTCAGTGCATCGGCCAGATAGGATTGACCAAATGAAATGCTGCTAGCAACCCGGATTAGACCATTAGGTTCCTGATTTCGACTTTCAAGGGCCGCTCCAATGTCATCATTCAACGTTAAAATTTGTCGACAGTAGGACAAAATCTCGCTACCGGCACTCGTCAGCCCCAAACTGCGACTGGAGCGATGCAATAACCGAACGCCAAAGGCTTTTTCCAGCGACGCAATATAGCGCGTAGCCATGGCCCGCGAGATATCCAGTTTGTTTGCAGCGGCCGTAAGGCTCCCGAGTTCAACCACATCCACAAATACCTGCATGGCAACAAAGCGATCTATAACCCATCCTATTGTTCGAAATATGCAACATTAGTTTGCATTAACGCCATTTATTCGTCCGAATTCTGCAACTATAGTCTGGGTTTTACTATCCGGACAAGAGATAAAGAATGAAAAACCAATGTATTACACCTCTGGCTCTTTTCTTGCTTTGCTGTGGTACGGCCGCGATGGCTCATACCTCCCCTGTGCAAGATGCCAACACCAAAAGCACCACGACTCCCGCACTGACAGGATGCGGACCATCCTCAACCATCAACCAGCTTTTTGAGCAATTTCGAAGCAGCGGAAAAATGCCGGCGGAACTTGGACGCTGGCTGAATGATGCAAAAGCCCAGACTGTCGAGCCCTACAAGGCCTTTGATAATGTTTACTATGTCGGCATTTGCTGGGTTTCGGCATGGCTCATTAAAACCAGCGAAGGATCAGTGCTGATTGATACGCTGTACGGTGAATTTACGGACCAGCTTATCGAGAACATAAAGAAAGTCGGCATCGACCCGGCAGATATCAAAATGGTACTGCTGACGCACGGACATTTTGATCATGTTGGTGGTGTATCTAAACTCAAGCAGTTAACCAACGCGCGTTTCGTCATGTCTACGGAAGGCTGGCAGGAAGCACAGGCAGATGCGGCAAAATCACAAGGGAGAGCCGACGCCTGAGTTATGCCTGCACCAGCAGCCACGGACATTCAGGTTAAAGAGGGTAGCGTGCTGAAGGTCGGTGATTCCACCTTTTATGCCTATCACACTCCCGGCCACACTTGGGGAACCACATCCTATGCACTGGATGTCAAAGAGGGAAAGAACACCTATCACGCGATGACTATTCGCGGATTGGGGCTAAATGCTATCGACGGCCCGCAGCAGGTTGAGGCCTATATCCGTAGCATCGATCGTATCAGAGCAATGGTGAAAGACACCTCACACCCAGTTACCATACGCCTTACCGCGCATCCTTTCAGCAATGGGCAAATTGAGGTGCAAAATCAGTTAAAAGTGCGTCGACCCGGCCAGCCGCATCCGATGGTGGATGCCAAAGGACTACTCCAGCAGCTTGCTACGCTCCGCGCTGGTGCCGTGGAACGACTCGTGGTTGAACAAGCTCAGATTAAAAAATAAACGTCCCGATGAAGTTCACTGAATAAATGAGGATCTGTAAACACAGCCTTGGGTTTCCAGCTCAGAATATATTTATATCAACTGTCCTTTATGCCATTAAAACCGTGGTAATACGGGACAAAAGCCCCACCCAAGCAGGACCAGATAGGGTAATAATTATTACGACCGTTTCTTTCTGAATTTCTCGTCGTTTTGTACGTATCGTAGAGAGTCCAGTATTAGCCCAGATATTCTTAATATATCCTCTGAGTTTTGTTTGAGGAGTTATGACCTGCTCCCACTTGATTAACATACCCTGATGTTAGTAATGCCTTCATAAACAATATAAGCCCCCCATCCCATGAAGAAGCGTTTTCCGACGAACAGATCATCAGTATTCTCCGCGAGTTTCAGCCTGTGAACTTTACCGTAAGCACGCCATCTCAGACACCACCTTGTACACATGGCGTAAAAGTTTGGCGGTATGGAAGTGCCAGAATTTAAGCACTTGAAAAATCTCGAAGAAAAGAACGCTTGCCTGAAGAAGCTGCTTGCCGAAGCCATGCTGGATAAGGAGGCGCTTCAGGTGGCTCTGGGGCGAAAGTACTGACAATAGACTAGAAGAGGGGAGGCGGTGGTAGTGATGTGTGACGCGACGGTTCTGTCACAGCGTCGAGCCTGTAAGCTGGCTGGTTTGCAGCGTGTTATTTTTATTTTCCGTAACCAACACCTTAGCTACAGCAGATAAATCAGAGTGGTCATAGTCAAACTCAATAAAGTGAATAGTAGGAGACACGGCATATTTATCGATATAATAAAAATTAGGTTTCCGGTTAAATGCATCGCTGCTGAGGGAGGATGCCTATCGAAGGGGATTTTGCAATTAACCCGATGACGTTTTTTATACAAAACGATGTCACGCATCCCTATTATTTACAACCAGCATTGAACGCCAGCACAGTGTAACTGAACAGTATGCGCCATCTTTTTCCGCATCATTTAAAACCTGTAGAATAGGTAATCAATATCTGAATATGGCTAATTTTCGGTACATTATTTTTCATTAGAGTCACAATATAGATGAGCACTCAACATTCGAAGAAAAAGGGCGAATAGCTTTATATTGAAAATAAAACGGAAGGAGTTAAATCTGTTACAGTCCAAGAGAAATATTCACGATTCATGTGCCTGATATTATATCAAAAAAAAAGAAAATTAATGTAATGCGAGGGCGAATCGTACTGAAACGCCCTCATTTTTTAAGCAAGGAATTTCTTTTAAGCAAAGGATTTCTTCTTAATTTTCACTATAAATTTTTCCTCAACAAAATAATAAGATATCGTCGCCATTATAAGGTTTAACGCACCGAAAACCACCCAGACTTGATAGTTTTCCATCCCTAAAAAAATATTTGGGTATTTTAAAAAAAACAATATTATTGGTATTTGCATAAGATAAAAAGAGTAACTTATCTTACCTAGCCAAATAAATGGCCGCGTAAAAACATTCATTTCAACCTTTGAGCAAGCAAAAACAAAAACCAAAGAGGCAGTTGCTAATACTGTGGCGAAATTTCTTTTCATGTAACCATCGTTGCTTATTGGAGATACAAAAAGTAATATCAACAAAGATAAAGCAGCCAGCAATAATTGATATTTTTTTATAGTCAATTTAAAACCATTCGTATACATAACGCCAAGTGCTATCCCAATGATGAACTCTGGTAGCCTGTGTATTGGACTTATATAAAAATATGGCATATTACTTGAACCGCTAAACACCATTGAAAATGGGATAATTAGTGAAGTGATAACATATGCTATTAGTAATGATAACTTCGGATTTTTATTAATTAATGGAAGAATTAAAGGAAAAACCATATAGAAAAAAAGCTCAGTGGACACAGACCAAGATCCAATAAAGTGCCAAGAAGAGAAAGAGTCAGGTATCCATGATTGCATCCCGGAAAAATACAAAACTAAAGATGGTATTAATTTTTCATTTTCAATATCAAACAAAAAAGGTAATGAAATAATCCCCATTAAAATATATGCTGGGTAAATCCTTGAAATTCTCGCCCTTAAATAATCACCTCGTATGCCATTTCTGGCAGACCAAGCCATAACGAAACCTGATAGAACGAAAAAAAATGACATACCAATCGCACCATTATTTAGTGCTCTCGTAATAAAATTTGGTACATCAAGAGGATATCTAATTTGACAATGAAAAATGAAGACATAAAAGGCTGCAATAAACCTAAAAATAGTCAAGCCATGTAGTTGATTGTTATTTAATCCATTTTGGATTGAGGGGTTTTCCATATTGCTATCCCTGTATAATTTTCAGTGAGCCGCTGTTATCGGTATCTTTTTTAATTTCTTTAGGTGATTATCAAAATTTCTAGGTTTTTCGGTCTATTTATAACCTATTGTCAGTGAGAGCAGTTAAAAATGGCAGTGTCATCAGGATAAGCTGGCATCCGTATCACTCAGCATTTCCCGCAAATCCTCGCTAAACCCGTTCCAAACTCAGCGTAAATGAGATATGCCACACCTTATCGTCGTTAAAAAACTCGGAACGGGTTTCATTGATGTTGGTAATTACGTACATACCGTAGATGTTACCCGTATCTTCGATCAGCGGCCAGACTTTTCCTGTGTAGACCATCGTTTGCAGCACGTTTAATGACACGTCATCACCGATTATTTCCGGGCACAACTCACCGGCAAGTGTGATTTTATCTTTCCCCGTGACGATATACTGATAACGTGGGGATTTACCGACTAAGTCATTTTAACATGTCGCCAGTTGCTGTCATGGCTTAGGGATTGGTACGGCGCAGTCTGCTGCATGAAAACGAACATATCCAGAATCATCATGATAAAAGCCCTATACGTGATCGGTTACCGTGCCCGCCTCGTTCGCTGGGGAAGAGGGTTGCAAAAAAAGCTGTCACCGCATTGGAGAATTGGCAAAAATCTCATGTATCCGTCATGGTAAGTTCTTCTTTCGTCAACGCAAGGATGGATGACTCTCGGGAGCAACGTCAGTAGGCTATCAACATCGGACGCAATCACATCGTAGACCTTCAGCCCATGCAGCGATCCGGCCTGCTTATGCACCAATGATCGTGGCTTCTTTTACATCACCGCCTTTACGCGTAATCGATTTTTGCAGAACGACGACGTTATTTTGTTTCTCAGTCATGGTAGAAATTTCCAGTTATAGTCCAACGTAGCACAGTGTTTTTCTAGCATATCAACACTGGTCACTTTATAAATCATGTTCAACACATCCACTTCCATGACCTCTTAACCGCTGCTCGTCAGCTTGAAGTAGGTATTTTTCAGGGGGTATTTATGTGCCATATCTTCACCCGCTTTTTGCAGAGCCAGAGTTAAGAACGGTAAACTGACCACGCGTCTGGATTTCACACGGCATCGCTCGCCCGTGGCTTCATTCTGATTCGAACCTGCAAAGCGTATTTGCATACCGTACGCAATGGAGACACCCCACGTTTTCAACAAGCCAACATCCCACCCACCGAGGGTAATTTCCATATCCAGCGAGCCTGCATCAAAACCGAAGTCAATCGCAGCAAAACCAGGCATACCAACCGCCTGATTAGATTGTTCAATCCGACTTAACAAAAGCGGCTAAATTCTTGGCCGCTTTTTCATGCCTAAAATCAATGCTGCCATTTTGCCGCCACTTGCTATTTTTCAGGCACAAAAAAACCGCCTTTCGGCGGTCTACGACATTGCACATAAGTGCTTGTTTTAATTCTTTTTAAATCAATGGTGCCCGGGGCGGGACTTGAACCCGCACAGCGCGAACGCCGAGGGATTTTAAATCCCTTGTGTCTACCGATTTCACCACCCGGGCTTAAATATTGGAGGCGCGTTCCGGAGTCGAACCGGACTAGACGGATTTGCAATCCGCTACATAACCGCTTTGTTAACGCGCCGAAATATTTAGGTCTTAGTGACCAACATCCGCTATTGCCGATGCTTTAAATTGGAGCGGGAAACGAGACTCGAACTCGCGACCCCGACCTTGGCAAGGTCGTGCTCTACCAACTGAGCTATTCCCGCAACACAGAACCTACTGATTTTTTTAACTTCTTACAAACCAGCGTTGCTGTTGATGCGGTGCATTCTACTGACCTCACACGATGAGTCAACAGAATTATCAAGCAACCACGTTCGTTTGCTGGTTTTTACGGCGCTTCGATCAAGGTTCAAGCAAATCGTGACGCGCCGCGTTCAAATATTGGAACATGGACCAGAAAGTCAGCACCGCCGCGATGTACAGTGCCACAACACCAACACCTTCAACAATGCGTTCTGGGCGCCATAGCAAAGCAAAAAGCGCCATCATCTGAGCCGTAGTCTTCACCTTTCCTATCCACGACACGGCAACGCTGCTTCTTTTGCCAATTTCAGCCATCCACTCGCGCAAGGCTGAAATAATGATTTCCCGCGCGATCATCGTTGCTGCTGGCAACGTAATCCACCAGGAATGATAGTATTCCGCAACCAGCACCAGCGCGACAGCCACCATCACTTTATCCGCAACGGGATCGAGGAAGGCACCAAAACGCGTGGTCTGTTTCCAGCGGCGGGCAAGGAAACCATCAAACCAATCCGTCACGGCAGCAAATACGAAAATCAGCGCACAAAGCAGCGGTGCCCAGACGAACGGAAGATAAAACGCCAGCACAAAAAACGGAATAAGAGCAACACGAAACAGGGTAAGCAACGTCGGTATATTAAATTGCATAGCGCTTAGGTAACTATCTGGCTGGAGTGGATACTAGGAGTATGTTGCTACATTGTCCCTAGTGTTTCAATGCATGGAAGATCTTTTCTGCCAATGCATGCGAAATTCCTGGAACATTTGCAATCTCCTCAATACTGGCATTCATCAACGGCTGCAGCCCTCCCATGTATTTCAGCAGGGTTTGACGACGTTTAGGGCCGACACCTTCGATAAGTTCCAGCGTACTGGTATTCTTTACTTTTGCTCTCTTTTTACGATGCCCGCCAATCGCATGGTCATGGGAATCATCGCGAATATGCTGGATAACGTGTAACGCGGGAGAATCGGGGGGCAGTGCCACACCCTCGCCTGTCGCTTCAAAAAACAGGGTTTCCAATCCAGCTTTACGATCGCTGCCCTTCGCAACCCCAAGCAGCAGAGGCTTATTTTTATCCCATGATACTTGTAACGAGTCAAACACGGCCTGAGCCTGGCCAAGCTGCCCTTTCCCGCCATCAATCACAATGACATCAGGTATTTTACTCTCATCCAGCGCTTTACCGTACCGGCGTCGGAGGACTTGCGCCATGGCAGCATAATCATCACCGGGCGTAATGCCACTGATATTATAGCGGCGATATTCCGAACGTAACGGACCATTGGCATCAAATACCACGCAGGATGCCACCGTCTGTTCACCCATCGTATGACTGATGTCAAAACACTCCATGCGATGGATTTCAGGCAGTTGCAAGACGCTTGCTAATGCAGCCAGACGCTGATGAATTGTGGATTGCTGAGACAGCCTTGTGACCAACGCAGTGGCGGCATTCGTCCGCGCCAGTTTTAAATAGCGAGCGCGGTCGCCACGGGGCTTCGTCTGAATCTGCACTTTTCTCCCCGCAACCGCCGTCAGGGACTCCGTTAATACGTCTTTATCAGGTAAAGTAAAATCAAGCAGAATTTCTGCAGGAAGCGTTCGGCCTAAGCTTCCTTGTAAATAGAACTGCCCGACAAACGTTTGCACCACCTCTCCTAATTCCGTACCGCCAGGCACTTTGGGGAAATAGCTTCGGCTGCCAAGGACTTTTCCCTGCCGGATAAACAGGACATAGACGCAAGCCATGCCAGCATCAAAAGCCACACTGATCACATCCAGATCTTCGCCGTCGCCGGAAACAAATTGTTTTTCCGTCACGCGCCGAACCGCCTGGATTTGATCGCGTATCCGGGCTGCCTCTTCAAAATTCAGGTCGCGACTGGCCGCTTCCATTCTGGAGATGAGTTGATTCAGTACCTGCTGATCTTTGCCAGACAAAAACAGGCGAACATAGTCAACCTGCTGTTGATAATCTTCTTCGCTAACCAAACCGCTAACGCAAGGCCCGAGGCAGCGACCAATTTGATATTGCAGGCAAGGGCGAGAACGGTTGCGATAGACGCTATTTTCACACTGGCGCACTGGGAACAGTTTTTGCAGCAATATCAGCGTTTCACGCACGGCATTGCCGTTGGGAAATGGGCCAAAGTATTCGCCCTTCGCATGTTTGGCACCACGGTGAACAGCCAGACGTGGATGAGCATCACCGCTCAGGAAAATCATGGGGTAGGATTTATCGTCACGCAACAAGACATTATAGCGCGGCTGATAAAGCTTAATGTAGTTGTGTTCCAGCAGTAAGGCTTCGGTTTCTGTGTGCGTGATCGTGACATCAATATGCTTGATGCTTTTGACCAATGCCTCGGTTTTACGGCTGGCGACATGACTGCGGAAATAGCTGGCAAGCCGTTTTTTTAAGTCTTTTGCCTTACCGACATAGATGACCGTATCGCCCGAATCATACATACGGTAGACACCAGGCTGGCTCGTTACCGTTTTTAAAAATGCCGAAGCATCGAAACTCTCACTCACTACTTAACAATGTCTCCGCGGTAAAAAGCCCATGCTTGATAGCCAGATGAGTCAACTCTACGTCGCCGTTGATATTCAGTTTGCTAAACATACGGTAACGATAGCTGTTCACGGTTTTAGGACTAAGATTAAGCTGATCTGAGATTTCAGTCACTTTCTGCCCCTTCGTTATCATTAGCATAATCTGTAATTCGCGTTCAGACAAACACTCCAGCGGTGCGTCCGTTTGCGGCTCCAGCTGGCTTAATGCCATCTGTTGGGCAATATCAGAAGCAATATACCGTTTACCTGCGTGTACTGCTCGAATGGCGGAGATCACTTCCTGAGGGGCAGCAGCTTTACTCACATATCCCGCGGCACCGGCCTGCATCACTTTTGCAGGTAGCGGATTCTCCGTATAAATAGTGAGCATGATGACTTTTATATCTGGAGTAAAACGCAGGATCTTACGCGTTGCTTCAAGCCCACCGATGCCCGGCATGCTCATGTCCATCAAGACAACATCCACATCATTGCTTCGGCACCATTTAACGGCATCCTCACCACAGCATGCCTCACCAACCACTTTCAGACCTTTGATATCGTCAAGAATGCGTCGTATCCCTGCCCGCACCAGTTCATGGTCATCAACAAGAAAAACGCTAATCAAAGAATAATTCTCCAAAAAAGGGAGTAACACTTACATAAAAAGTTGCTTGCAGGTGATACTACGTTGGTTTCAAAAAATAATGAACACTGATTTATATGAATATGTATTTTAAAATATGCCGAGAAGGAATAAAGCGCATTCCCGATCATAACAATATATCGTCAACCTGATGGTGTATGTCGATCACATTCTTAACATTTCAAATACGCCACGCAGTATAAACAGTGCGGTGGCACAAAATGTATAAAAAACAATGCAAATCAAATGGCATGCAATTGGCTTTACATCTTAAATGTCAATAAAAAGTCACTATTGTAAGCAGAATATCATTAGGAATTTTATCATCGCCTACCGCTTTATTATACAAATAATATATTCAGTGAAGCACGTCCATAGTGAACATCATATGTATTAAACGAAACACATCTATAGCCTTTACCACGAAAAAACGCCAAGAATATAGACGCTATTTTAATAAGTTAAATGCATAAAAAACAGTCACTAAAATGGCGTTATCCGCGAATAATATCAATCCACAATATGCTTTATGGTATACTCCCGTCTATCTGGTTCTGCCTGTCGCACCAGCGGTAACGCCCGCAGCAGGCGAAGAAAAACATCTTTTTCTTGTTGAGGAGAAAACATGAGCAACGCAGATTTTTCTACTGCCGCATCCGCTGAAACACTGGCCCATGAGGTTACCTGCCTGAAGGCGATGGTTACGCTGTTATTAAAAGCAATCGGCCAGGCAGACGCCGGTAAAGTTATCATCAATATGGAAAGATATATTGCTCAATTGGAAGATGCCGAGCAAGCCGCTGTTTTTGATAACACGATTAAACAAATCAAAACCAGCTACCGTAAATAGCACTATTTGCTACACCGCCATGTTAATAATTTGCTCTGGCGGTGTAGTGATATTTAGCATTGCTTTACGGATTAAAAATAGAGACTCTCGTCTATTTATTTCCGATACTAATGAGTTTCAAAAGTAGTGCCTCTTCTTTCTTTTTATATTGCGTTAATTCCGTCACCAACGCTTTATCCAAGAGCTGTTTCCTCGAGAGTGCTTTTCTTTCATCAACCAGTTCCCTCAGTTCGGTGAAGCATTCGTTTATTTTGTACTCTTTCGAACTTTCAGTACAAATTATCTCATGGATTGCCTGGCTCAGTTCAGACAACGAGATAACCGATTTTGGATCCTGGTGACTTTTTTCTATGACAGCCAGTAATTTTTCGAATCCCATATGAACCTCCGAAATCAAGCAGAAACTTGCTTATGGCTAACCAGGAAACTCCAGCTACCTCTAAACGCCGCCCCAGTGGTGTGAACACAGCCCTGTGCAAACTCGTCATACTCAAGCTACATACGCGCTGGCTACGCGACTCGGCACACTTATGTGTACTTCTGCGTGCTTCGCCCTAAAGGGCAAACGCCTTGCGCGTGAACGTGTTACCTGTAACCCGAATTATTTAGAGCAGTTCAACCCGCAACATCATTATTACGCTCTGTCGACTATTCCGTCTGTTAAGCATAGCACTTTCTCACGACTCTTCAGGTGCGTGAGGCACACTGTCACCAGACAGAGCGTGATTTTCAACAATATCATCAGCCCGTTATATCTTCGCCGACGTTAACGTGCCCTATGAATAAAAATACGCCAGAGAAAACCCGATCTATTAAGCAAAAAAACCGTGAAAAAAATGAGATAAAATAAAAAATAAGAGAGCAATAAAATAACGCAAAAAATATGAATTAAATTAAGAAAGGATATAATTAAAGAAAAATTAACCAAGAAGAAAAACAATAATAACAAACAGGGGGGTTATTGTAAGTCTTTGAAATTGTTGGTGGGTCGTGCAGGGTTCGAACCTGCGACCAATTGATTAAGAGTCAACTGCTCTACCAACTGAGCTAACGACCCAACGGGGAGGATTATTCTCCTCCCTGACTCATCTGTCAAACACTTCATATTAATTTTTTATGCGCGATAATAACATTGTTAGCAATTGGTAAATTTGTTAACCTGCTCAGCCTATTTATCTCTGCCTCTCAGCGTTTTATATCCTCTTCATTTTAGGGCGAAAAATATACAGCATCACTTTACATCATTATCTGCCCTCTTTATGCCTGGCTATCTCAGACATCCGCTGTAATAAGTACCGCGGTTGCGCTATCTTATTTGTTTCGATTTTCGCAAACGAGAGCCGCCAAAGAGCTCAAAAAAACATCACAGACAGAAACAGGAACGTGTACTTAAATGGCCGAACAATCAAAAGAAACCGCAGACCTTGCCCCTGAACAAGGAGAGGGACTGCAACGGAATCTGACTAATCGTCATATTCAGCTCATCGCCATCGGCGGAGCAATCGGTACTGGGCTATTCATGGGCTCAGGCAAAACAATCAGCATGGCAGGCCCGTCGATCATCTTCGTTTATATGATCATTGGCTTTATGCTGTTTTTCGTTATGCGCGCAATGGGAGAGCTATTGCTCTCCAATCTCAACTATAAGTCATTCAGTGACTTCGCGGCCGACCTACTCGGCCCTTGGGCAGGTTTCTTCACCGGCTGGACTTACTGGTTCTGCTGGGTCGTAACCGGGATCGCCGATGTCGTCGCGATTAGCGCCTACTCTCAGTTCTGGTTCCCCGATTTATCACAGTGGGTTTCCTCCCTGCTGTGCGTTCTGCTCTTACTTACGCTCAATCTGGCAACCGTGAAACTGTTTGGTGAGATGGAATTCTGGTTCGCCATGATAAAAATTGTCGCTATCGTTGCGTTAATCGCAGTTGGCGCTGTGCTGGTCATGATGCAATTCTCTTCTCCATCAGGCAACGTCGCCTCTTTTACCAACCTCTGGAATGATGGCGGCATGTTCCCCAAAGGAATAAGCGGTTTCTTCGCTGGGTTCCAGATAGCCGTATTCGCCTTTGTCGGCATCGAGCTGGTTGGTACAACGGCTGCTGAAACGAAAAACCCGAAAGTTGTATTGCCTCGGGCGATTAACGCCATCCCGATTCGCATCATCATGTTTTATGTTTTTGCGCTAATCATGATTATGTCCGTCACGCCCTGGGGCGCGATCACGGCAGATCGTAGTCCTTTCGTGGAAATGTTCGTGCTTGTCGGCTTACCTGCGGCTGCCAGTATGATCAACTTCGTCGTCCTGACGTCTGCGGCATCCTCAGCGAATAGCGGCGTTTTCTCCACCAGCCGCATGCTCTTTGGTCTGGCTAAACAAGGCGATGCACCGAAAAGCTTCGGCATGCTCTCTAAACGCGCAGTGCCTTCGACTGGACTGATGTTTTCCTGTATTTGTTTGCTTTCCGGCGTAGTGCTGATCTACCTGATTCCGAACGTGATGACCGTCTTTACGCTGGTGACCACCGTCTCCGCAATTTTATTCATGTTCATCTGGAGCATCATCCTGTGCTCGTACCTGACCTACCGTAAAAAGCGTCCTCAGCTACATGCCGAGTCATCCTATAAAATGCCATTGGGTATTTTCATGTGCTGGGTATGTTTGGCCTTTTTCGCTTTTGTTGTTGTGCTGTTAACATTACAGCCAGATACACGGCAGGCGCTCATTGTCACGCCGCTGTGGTTTATTGTTCTGGCTATTGCTTATCAGTTTATTCGTCGGAAAAAGCAGGCTGTTGACGTGAAGTAAAGCGTGTAGAAGCAAAGCGTATAAATGCAAGAAAGGCGCGGACAACGTCGGCGCCTTCAATTTTTTTCAGCAAAACCACCCATAGCACAAGTATTCTCTATTATTGGATATAAATAATTCTCAATTGGATATGCGAAAATTAATATGCGATCAATTAATGTCGTTACCATTGATATATAAGAAAGTTATTCCCGTAATGAAACGGTTGTGATTCGATTGATGTTTTTTGCCAATAGTTCGAAAGCTAAGGAATTATGGTCATCCTTCCGCTGAGAAGCATCAGCAACCACACCTTCTATTTTCTTATTTAACTCATTGATTTTGCTGTCATCAAATGTTGAAACAATAGCAGAAATCAGCATCTCTAACGATTCAATCTTCGCGTTAAGCGCTTTTTCTCCAACTTCTTTTTCTGCCAGCTTTATTAAAAGATGAGAGAGGATATTATTCATTTGAACTCCTTAATCAAAAAAATAACCGTCATACCCCCATAAGGCAACACCTGCCGTGACGAACAGGATTAGAGAAAACATAACGAAGATTAATGTAACACTGTGAATGGCCTGATCGCTAGTGTCTATTACCATTTTAAGGAAATCATATTCACACTGCGGCAATAAAATGAAGGTGCATATAAATAAACCAAATAAATAAAAAAACTAAAAAACCATTTTATTTTTAAGAACGAAGCTCCCTGTTTTGAAGAAGATCGATAATGCGATAAATTGTGATGAAGTTCACGAAAAAATAAAAATACATCGGCTTCTGACAGAACATCAGAAAAGAAAGTCAGATGGAATAGCCAGCCATCGGGGAACGGCTGGCCTTAATCGTTAACGCTTACGCACTCATTGATTGTCGTGCGCCACTCACCGCATCCTTTGCCTGTTCACACTGTGACAATATTGTCTGTGCGTGAGAATAAAGAATTTTCCCTGCCTCGGTAGGCGTCACACCGCGCCGACTCCGCACCAGTAGCTGTTTTTCGAGTTCACTCTCCAGCGTCGCGACCTGCTGGCTCAGCGCCGGTTGTGCAATATGCAACAACTCAGCAGCCTGCGTCAGGCTACCGATATCAACGATTTTCACAAAATATTTGAGCCGTCTAAGATTCATGTCTGCCTCCTGAGTAGTTACTCTAAAGAGGTAGCAAAAAGCGCGCCATATTATGTTCCTATGCCTAAGAAAAAGTGATACCTCATTGATAAGCCACGGGTAAAATAAGGAAAAGCAATGATTCTGCTAACCAACCTCCCTGATTTTGTCTGAAGAATCAGCCTTCGGCCCAATACTCATCTGCACCATCCTAAAGCAAACCCTGCTATTTTAGAGTGCAAGCTTGCTCGCTAATTGATGCGTCTCACGGCTTTCCTGTGCTCAACTTGAGCAATAATTTCAATATGTTGGTTATTAGTTCGGCAATCAAACACCTCGAGCGATAACAGCCTTTGACAACCCGAAACGCTCCCGCTATTATCCATCGCACTTAACCGATTCCTCTGTAGTTCAGTCGGTAGAACGGCGGACTGTTAATCCGTATGTCACTGGTTCGAGTCCAGTCAGAGGAGCCAAATTTAGAAAATCCCGCTTAAGGCAACTTAAGCGGGATTTTTGCTTTTATCACTTTATTCAATGCTTTCACGTGAAAAGTCTCTCCGGTGCACATTCTGTTTTCCTCCTGCATCGGGAGAATCTGGTGGTCTGATTGGGGGTCAGGTTGGTTCGATGACGGAGTGACCCCCAAATGTCTCTTAGCGACTGTCTCGTAACAACTGTCTCATAACAACGCGAAAAACCACGCTCCTCAAGCTTTCTTATAACCCCTTAAAACTATCCGGCTTACACGGCCTATGCCTTTAATTTAAACTACAGCTCAATAGACCTTCAGTTGCCGTTGAAGCTGGAATGAATACCTGATATCCATCCGGCAGTTTTGAATGAAAAGACCTCATCAAACACCAGCCAAGGTTAACAAAAATGCGACACCACTCTATAGCCAGCTTTACCAGAGTAACCGTCATTACTGCATTGTTTGGTATCACCTTTTCTTCCATCGCCGCACCACCGAATGTTTCACTACAACATGTTTCACTACAACACCAACAATTCGAAGGCCTGATCAGAGAGCCGCTTTCGTTGCAGGTAATGCTGGATAATGGCAAGCCAGCCATACTCGATGCATTTGTCACGCGGCCAGTCAGCCAGACAAAACTCCCTGTGGTGATAATCACGAATGGGACCGTGGGTACTGCCGAATTTGATCGCTGGGAAATGAACCCAAACCGCGCATCGTCGACAGCGCTTGCCTTTGCACGCCACGGTTATGCTGCGGTTACCGTTCTGCGGGAGGGATACGGTTACTCAAGCGGAGGGGCAGAATATTTAGGCGGTTCCTGTAAGCAGCCGCTGCATAAGCTGGCTGGTGAAAAAGACACCCGAGATATGCTGGCCGCGCTTGAGGCAATCAGACGCCAGCCCTGGGCCTCTCCAGATAAAGCGGTGTTGGCCGGTATGTCAGCAGGCGGCTTTGCCGTGCTGGCAACCAGCGCGGTTAACCCACCCGGCGTTCAGGCTATCATCAATTTTGACGGAGGCCGGGGTTCCATCGACGGTAAATCACTTTGTGATAGATCCGGCCTGATTAACGCATTCACCACGTATGGCCTCACTGCACGCATCCCTTCTCTGTGGCTCTATTCCAGCAACGATCAATCATTCACCCCGAAAATGGGTAGAGCCTTTTCTGAGGCCTATCGCAGCGGTGGAGGTAAAGCAGAATTTATTGAAATGCCTGCATTTGGAAAGAATGGACACGTCTTTATGGATACCGCTCCAGAAAGTTTCTGGTGGAAAACCGTGGCTGAATTCCTTGCACTGCAACACTTGCCATACGAGGAAGTCGTCACGTTACCAGTAACGCATCTTGCTTCCCCCGCAAACCTTAATAACAGCGCAGGCAAAAAGGCGTTCGAAAAATACGAAGCAGCGCGGCTTTATGAGAAAGCGTTTGCGACAGGCAAGGACGGTGCATGGGGAACGGCATACTGGGCGCGAACCGGTCGTGAGGCCGCAGAGGCAGCCGTCAAGAGCTGTGAAACATTCCAGCGCAAAGGGGCAGCCAACTGCACGGTCTATGCCATCAATGATGAGGTTGTCGCAAAGTAGATCTGTCATGGCATCGGGAACCCCTTCGGGGGTTCCGCATCGGGTTAATCAAGCAGGTATTTTTACAGTATTACGCCTTTGAGCGCGTATTCGATCTCGCCAGTGAACCACAGCGAAATAATACCAGTGCAATCAGACAAGCCACGGCCTGTATCGCGCCCAGCGTGGTGACGGCAGGAAACGGCAGTACCGAGCCCAGCCAGGTTGTTAACGCAGCCATTCCCATCGTCAAAAAGCCAAGCAGCGCAGATGCCAAACCCGCCTCTTTCCCGAAGGGGCCCATTGTAATCGCCGTTCCCAGTGGATTCGCTAAGCCCATTCCCCAAAGGAACACGATCATGGAAAAGGTATACCAGCTCAGGCCCGGAGTTTCCGGCCCCAACAGCAGCAAGCTCCCACCGGCTAACGCGGTAGCGAGCCCCACCGATGCCATCCTTCGCGGACCATAACGATGCGCCAGTCGTGGTGCCGCCATGCCTGCCCCAAAAACAACGAACACGGTAGAGGCAAAATATAACCCGGCCTGAAGTGACGATAGCCCTATCCCGCTCATCAGAATGGCAGGGGCAGCGCCAAAAGATGCGAACAACCCACCGAGTAATAAACTCATCGACACAGCCGGGAAGATAAATCGCCCGTCCAATATTAGCCGGCCGTAGGCGAGCAGCACGCTTGAAACCGTGTGTGGAGCACGACGTTCGGCGGGATGCGTTTCCCCCAGCCCGTGAGCATAGAAGACGGCGATGACAAAGGCGGCCAGCCCCACTAGGATAAAGATCGCTCGCCACCCCAATGTGGTGGTCAGCACACTTCCCACCAGCGGCGAGAACCCAGGAGCCGCCGCCGTCGCGATCATCGTCAGAGATAGCGCACGCGCCAGCGTTTCACCGTCAAATAAATCACGTGCAATCGCGCGTGCTAACACAGCAGCAGCGCATATCCCCAGCGCCTGAATAACTCTTCCCACAATCAGCGTTTCGAGTGAGCCAGCAAGGCCACCGACTACCGTGCCAATAATGAATATCGAGAGTCCTCCCAGAACGAGGTTCTTACGCCCGTAGCGATCCGACAGCGGACCGACAACCAATTGAGCCAGCGCGAAAGTAATGAAAAAACTGGAAAGCGTCAGACCCAGTTCACGAGCAGATGCCCCAAGCTGCTCTCCGATATCCGGAAATGCAGGAAGAATGATGTTTGTAGACAATATGCTAATAGCCGAAAGACCAGCCAGTAGCGCGACAATTTTTCCGCTTAATCGCGGGCCTTCGGAATAATGGGTTTTCGCCATAATCGCAGTACTCATGGTTACCTCAACGGCATGACTGGCGTGGAAATACGCACCACGCCAGCGGACTGGATCGCTCTCGCCACCGCGTGTTGCCTGTGGCGATTTTTTCAGATGGATTACTGCTTATACCGATACCGGCTTGTCGGCGTGTTTCTCATTCTCCGAGCGTATTTTGAACCAGATGGCATACATCGCCGGCAGGAAGACTAGCGTCATGATGGTTCCCCCCAATGTCCCGCCAATCAACGTGTACGCCAGCGTGCCCCAGAAGACGGAATGGGTAAGCGGAATAAAAGCCAGAATCGCCGCCATGGCCGTAAGCAACACAGGTCGGGCGCGTTGCACCGTTGCTTCCACCACCGCATGGAACGGATCGAGCCCTTCCTTCTCGTTATGATGGATTTGTCCGATCAGTATCAGCGTATTGCGCATCAGGATGCCCGATAGCGCAATCAGTCCCACAAGCGCATTGATGCCAAACGGCTGGTTGAAGAGCAGCAGCGTCGGCACCACGCCAATCAGCCCCAGCGGTGCGGTGAGAAACACCATCACCATCGCCGACATCGAGCGCACCTGTAGGATGATGATCAGTAGCGTGATGGCAATCATGATGGGGAACAGTGGCGCCATTGCTTTGGTCGCTTTTGCCGATTCTTCGATCGAACCTGCCTGCTCAATACGGTATCCGGCGGGCAGCGTATCGATGATGGGCTGCAACGCTTTCACAATGACCGCGGACACATCCGGTGGTTGCAATGTTTCGGCGATGTCACCACGGACGGTAATCGTCGGCATGCGGTCCCGGCGCCGAAGCACAGGATCTTCCATTCGCACCTCGACCTCACCGATCTGCGACAGAGGAATACGTTGGCCGCCCGACCCCACTAATGTAAAACCGGCTATTTTTGCGGGATCGCGTCGAATATCCCCTGCGGCACGGCCCACGACCTGCACGGAACGAATGTCTTCACGCACTGACGTAATCGGCACACCAGAGAGCAAGAACTGAAGTTGCTGAGCAACCGCAGTCGATGTCAGCCCCACCGACTGCAACCGATCCTGATCCAACGTGAAATGCAGCGTCGGCACCCGCGGGCCCCAATCGGTGTTGACCGTCCTCATCATTGGGCTCGCCTGCATCACCGATTCAACCTGGTGTGCAATCTCGCGCAGTTTGGCAGGGTCCGGCCCTGTTACACGGTAGGCAACAGGAAAAGGTGAATAGGGGCCAAACACCAGTTGAGTAACACGGATACGCGCTTCGGGTGCCAGGCCATCAGCCGCCGCGTTACGGATACGAAATTTAAGTGCTTCACGCGCTTCCTGACTGTCCGTCAGCACGACAATCTTCGCAAACGACGGATCGGGTAGCTCGGGAGCCATCGCCAAATAAAAACGCGGCGAACCCTGCCCGATATAGGACGTAACGATTTTTGCTTCGTCCTGCTGCTTTAGCCAGTTTTCGATCTTCGCCGTCGCAAGGCTGGTCTGCTCAATGGACGTCCCATAAGGCATTTGTACCTCCACCAGCACCTCAGGCCGGTCGGAGGTTGGGAAAAACTGTTTCTTGACCACGCCCATCCCGAGAATCGCGGCAACAAACACGGCAATAACGGTGCTGGCAACCCCCCATTTCCGCGCAATAACGCGCGTCAGTAAACGGCGAAACCGGTTGTAATGGCGGGTGTCGTAAATAGCCGCGTGTCCCCCCTCGACGGTTTTGATTTCCGGCAGCATCTTCACACCCAGATAAGGCGTAAAAACCACGGCCACCACCCAGGAAGCAATCAGGGCAATACCGACGATCCAGAACATGTTGCTGGTGTACTCACCAGCCGTGGACTGTGCGAAACCGTTAGGCATGAACCCCACGGCGGTGACTAGCGTACCCGCCAGCATCGGCGCAGCCGTGTGGCTCCAGGCATAGGCTGAGGCTTTGATACGGCCATAGCCCTCCTCCATTTTCACTACCATCATCTCGATGGCAATAATGGCATCATCCACCAACAGCCCCAGCGCCAGAATCAGCGATCCTAACGTAATACGATCGAAGTTCTTACCGGACGCCTCCATCACGACGAAAACAATAGCCAGCGTCAATGGCACTGCTGCCGCAACAACGACCCCCACACGCCAGCCCATACTGACAAAACACACCGCCATCACCACAAGCAACGCGACGAAGAATTTGATCATGAATTCGTCAACGGACGAACTGATGTTTACCGACTGATCGGTAATCTTCGACAGCGTCATCCCCAGCGGCATGTCTTCATTGATCTGGGTGGTCTCTGCATCCAGCGCTTTTCCCAGCGCTAAACCGTTCCATCCCTCACGCATCACCACGCCCAGCAATAGCGCGGGTTCGCCCTGATTACGAACCAAAAAGGTCGCGGGATCTTCATAGCCACGATTAACCGTTGCCACGTCCGACAGTTTCAGTGTTCTCCCTTGCGCGACGATCGGCGTGTCGCGAATTTTCCCCAGCGTGTCGAAGGCGCCGTCCAAACGAAGAAACACCTGCGGGCCGACGGTTTCAATCGAACCCGCGGGCGTGAGTACGTTTTGATTGTTCAGCGCGGAGAAAATGTCCTGAGGAGAAATACCCAGCGTCGCCAGTCGGTCATGCGAGAACGACACAAAGATCCGCTCAGCCTGTTCCCCGATAATATTGACCTTCTTCACGCCTGGCACATGCAACAGACGCTGACGCAACGATTCGGCATCGCGAACCAGCACACGTTGGGGTTCACCCTTCGCTTTCAGCGCAAAGAGCGCAAACGTTACGTCAGAGAACTCATCGTTGACCATTGGCCCAATAACGCCCGCCGGCAGGTTTTTGGCCTCATCGCCGAGTTTTTTACGCGCCTGATAGAACGCCTCCTGTACCTGTGAAGGCGGCGTACTATCGAGCAGTGACAACATAGTGAAGGAGAGTCCCGGACGCGTGTAGGTTTCTGAGCGGTCATACCACTTCAGCTCCTGCATGCGCTTTTCCAGCGGCTCTGCTACCTGATCCTGCATTTCCTGCGCGGTCGCTCCCGGCCATGCGGAGATAATGGTCATCTGTTTGACGGTGAACGGCGGATCTTCTGCCCGCCCCAGTTCAAAAAACGAGAGAATACCGGCCACGGTAATCAAGATGATAAGGAAAAGTGTGATGGCGCGTTCACGCACCGCGAGCGCCGAAAGATTGAACCGTACCTCACTCATGGTCGGTTCTCCGCCGCGTTGGCATCACGCTGTTCCGCCATACGGACCTCTTCGCCGTCACGCAGCAGATGCGCGCCCAACGCCACAATCTGTTCACCAGGCTGTAGGCCGCCGGTCACGCTTGCCGTGTCATCACCGAGCCCAAGCACCTGAACAGGGTGCCACGACACCTTGGCGGGTTCCCCTGTAATACTCCATACCCCCGGCCCTTTCCCCGCATCATAAATTGCGGCAATAGGCACCTGAAGAGCCTGCTCAGATGACCTATCTTCAGCAATAGCGAGTGTGACAGTGGAGCCAAGCGGGGCGTTCGCCAGCGCACCTTCAAGCACATACCGTGCTTCAAACGTGCGTGTCTGAGGGTCAGCAGCGTCTGACAACAGTCGCAATGTCGCAGGAATGGACGATTTACCCGAGCCGTATCGCATCGCCATCGCTTTGCTACCGACTACGGGGCGTAGCGTCTCAGGCAAATGGACGATCGCCTCCCGTTGCCCTGCCCGCGCCAGCCGAACGACAGGCTGCCCTGCGCTAACGACCTGTCCCGGTTCCGCCAGCGTGTCGACCACTACGCCATCGGCGTCAGCGATCAATACCGCATACCCCGTAGCATTACGCGCCACGTCGGCCTGAGCCTGCGCGGCGCTCAGTTCTGCTTTCGCCGTCTCGGCAGCAGCCTTTATCTGGTCATAAGCGGAAGCGGAGATGGCACCCGCAGCAACCAGACCACGATAACGTGCTTCGTCATCGGTAGCCTGTCTGGTACGAGCCCGCGCAGCGGTAACGGCCTGCTGCTGGGCCTGTGCCTGCAAGCTGAGATCGAGGGGGTCCAAACGCATCAAAGGCTGGCCACGTTTGACGCTTTCGCCGGTATCGACCAGACGTTCAAGTATTTTGCCTTGCACCCGGAAACCAAGGTCGCTTTGAATGCGGGCAACAACGACCCCCGTAAACGAGCGAGACGTTTCAGCGGCGCTCACCACGGTAGCCGTTCTTACTAAAGGAGGCTGATTGCGTGGATCGTCAACGTTGGCAGCGTCGCCGCACGCCACCAGGGCGAGAGGCAACAGGCAAACAGCAAGAGTGGTGGATTTGAGCCGAAGCATGGGTTCCCTTCTTAAATGAGCAGGACAGAAACCGCATTCTCCAACTAGTGACCAATATTGTCAATGGTCACATTTTTAAGCGACCAGACGACTTAAGGTGACAAGCTGCGCAATATCAACGACGACAGTAACACTGCAGCGGACGCTGCCGTATCCAGATTGTATTGCAGTTGAGCAGGGACGATATAAGGGCGCATCACCAGATAGACTGCATCCGCCGCCTCATCCAGTGGCGTCTTGCGTTCGAACTCCCCGGACTGTCGTCCCTCAAGGAGAATTTGCTGAATAAGCTGGCGTAGATTTGCTTCATGTGCCGCGGCAGAAGGCCACCGATCGCGACTGGCTACCGCAGCAATATCGTAAAGCTTGCGGTCATGAAAAAATAAGTCACTGCCCGCTTCGGTCAAGGCTCTGAACAGGCGTCTTAGCTTTTCTGAAGCCGTGGGAGCGTCAGCGAGCGCTGAATTGACAACATCCATAATCATCGCCAGCCGACTGGCGCAGATCACCTCGCCGATCGCCTGTTTAGAATCAAAAAATTTATAGATATATGCCTTAGAAAAACCAATCGCTTTCGCCAGATCGGACACGGTTGTCTTCTCATACCCAAAGTGCCCGAAGTGCGCTTTAGCGGCTTCCACAACCTGATCTCGGACGCTGTGGTCCGACGGCCCACGTGGGGGATGCGTGTTTGTGTGTTTAGTCATTTTTCAAGCTTAGCTCACCGAGCCCTGATTGACAACGAGTGACCAATTAGTAATATGGTCACAACTTTTTTGACTCAAGGAATTGCTATGTTACCCTTCCGTCCTCTTGCTTTGGTCGTGACCGCCAGCTTACTCGCGGGCTGCGCAGTTGGACCGGATTATCATCGCCCGGATGCGCCGCTCTCGGAGCGTTATCAGGCTCAAACCGCCGCCCAGCAATCTGTCACACCACAAGGGAACGCGACTCAGTCTGCCAACGTTGCAGACTGGTGGGAAAGCTTTAATGATCCCTTACTGAGCGAGTTAGTTTCAAGCGCACTCGCACAAAATCTTGATGTAGCCCAGGCATCCGCACGGATGCGTCAGGCACGAGCGGGGCTTGGCGCAGCAACCGCAGCCCTGCTGCCATCAGGCAACCTCAGCGGACAAGGCGCTCGCGCCTATCAGTCTATTGAAACGCCACAAGGCCAGCTACTCAACGCGGTTCCCGGCTATAACCGCTACGGCAATGCCTACGAAACCGACCTCAACGCAAGCTGGGAGCTTGACCTCTTCGGGGGCCTGAGGCGCGGCCATCAGGCGGCACTGGCTGACTATCAGGCTTCAGAGGCAGGCGTTGTCGCCACACGTCTGGCAGTCGCCGCCCAGACCGCCGATATCTATATCACCCTGCGCGGATTACAAACGCGTCTGGCAATTGCCAACAGGCAGGTCAATACGCAGCAAACGCTGCTGGACAAGGTACAGTTGCTCCATAGCAAAGGACTCGCCGCCGAGTATCAAGTCCACCAGACCGAGGGCGCGCTGTCGCAGGTTCAGGCAACAGTGCCCGTTCTCCAGACCGGAATCGATGCCGCGATGAACGCGTTGGATGTCATGCTCGGTACGCCCCCCGGTACCCATCGAACGCAGTTGTCTACCTCGGGAGCCCTTCCACAGCCCCCATCGCGCCTATCAGCCGGGACACCTGCCGACCTGCTACGCCGCAGACCCGATATTATCGTCGCTGAACGCCGTCTCGCAGCGTCCAACGCCCGCATCGGGGTAGCCATCAGCGAGTACTACCCAAAATTTTCACTCAGTGCATTACTCGGCAGCGCAACGTCGGTTTCGAGCAGTAACCTGTTCACCAACGGTGCCAGCCAATCAGCGGGCGTCGTGGGGTTGCGTTGGCGACTCTTCGATTTCGGCCGTATTAACGCTCAGATCGATCAGGCTAAAGGACAGGAAGCCGAAGCGCTGGCAGCTTATCGCCTGTCGGTATTAAGTGCGACCGAAGACGTTGAGAACGCGTTTTCGGCATTGGCCAATCGTGAAACGCAGACAGCAACATTAACCGCGGGTGAAGCCGCGTTAGCCAACGCGCGACAGTCATCCTTCATCGCCTACCAGAAAGGAACAGCCAGCCTGATTGATGTCCTTCATGCCGATGAAACCCTGCTGCAAACCTCAGACGCTCGGGCTCAGGCCCAAACAGAGTCGGCACGAGCAGCCGTCGCCGCATTCAAGGCGCTCGGCGGCGGCTGGCAGCCTCCAGAAACCACCGCGAAGACGTCATAAACACCCACAAACCTGAGTGCAAACGTGCCATCGGTTGGCATCTGTACCGTTCACAATAAACCACTGGAGTTATTAACATGACAGCAAAAAACAATGAGCGTTGTTCCAGAGTTGGGAAATAAAGCAATAACGTTCCTGACCTGGGCCACGCCATTCTGGTTACATCAGGTCATCATGTCCCGAGTGATAGGCGCTTAAACGCTATCTGAGAGATATTGCCGATAGAGAAAGATAGAGAGATAAATAGAGAGTACAGACATAGCCTCGGGAACATCCACCAGGTATTACGTTCTCGGGGAACAACACCCCTCAAACATCATGGCTTGCCGCAGCAAAATAAAACGCGTTATCATCGCTGCGGCTATTCACTTTTACATCTTTTGATTTTCACCTTCGCTGAATTTTTTCAGTGCGAATTTCTCTGCCTGCTCCCGACGATACCGAGTCAGGCATTATGATGTGAAAGGCCCTTTTCTATGTGTACACCTCAGATTCGTAACTTCTGCATTATTGCCCATGTCGATCATGGCAAATCCACCCTCGCCGACCGTTTTATTGAAATGACCGCAACCGTCGCTCAGCGTGACATGCGTGAACTGCTGCTAGATTCAATGGAGATAGAGCGGGAACGTGGCATCACCATCAAATTGCAAACCGTGTGCATGCGCTATCAGGATGAAAACGGCCAACTGTATCAGTTCAATCTGGTGGATACGCCGGGGCACGTCGATTTTTCTGCGGAAGTCTCCCGCAGTCTCGCAGCCTGCGACGGCGCCATTCTCCTGATTGACGCCACACAGGGCGTTCAGGCGCAGACCATCGCCAACCTCCATCTCGCCCAGCAAGCCGGGTTAACCATTTTGCCCGTTCTGAACAAAATCGACAGTCCACAGGCTAACGTGGCGCAGGTAATGCAGCAGTTGGCGGATATTCCTTCGCTGGATATCACAACCGTGTTGGCCGTCTCTGCCAGAACCGGAGAAGGCGTGGCGGCGGTGCTACGTTTTGTTGCTCACCGCTTCCCTGCGCCAAAAGGGATCGCCAATGCGCCGCTGCGCGCGCTGGTGTTTGATTCACATTACGACCCCTATCAGGGCGCTATCATGCATGTTCGCGTGGTGGATGGCAGCATTCAGGCAGGCTCAACGTTGTGCTTTATGTCATCGGGCGTGCGTTTCGACGTCACCGAAACCGGCGTTTTTTCTCCCCAACGCCAGCCTCGTCGCGTTTTGAGAAAGGGTGAAGTGGGTTATCTCGCTGCCGGCTTGAAAGATGCCGCCGCGATTCGGGTGGGCGATACGCTAACGTTGGCCGATCGCCCCGCGACAGAACCGGTTGCGCGCTATCAGGAAATAAAACCTGTCGTATTTTCTGGGCTCTACCCCGATGCGGACGACGATCTGAAAAGCCTGCGCAACGCCATGAATAAGCTGGCGCTAAATGATGCGGCGTTGCACATGACTCCCGATGTGTCCGCCTCATTGGGTGCCGGTTTCCGCTGTGGTTTTCTTGGGATGTTACATATGGATATTGTGCGCGAACGGCTCAAACGCGAGTACGGCATCTCCGTGATCGCTACTGTGCCCAGCGTGGAATATCGGGTTACATTGCATAACGGCCAGTGCCAGACCATCGATAATCCGGCACATTTCCCCGGTGAAGAGACATTAAATTTTGTCGAAGAACCCTATGTTATCTGTACGATTCACTCACCCCCTCGCTACGTTGGCACACTGATGGAATATGGTGCATCGCGGCGCGGGGAATTTATCGATATGCAATACCTTGATAATGGTCTGGTGGCACTCAACTGGACATTGCCGCTCAGCGAAATGGTCTTCGGCTTCTTTGATGCTCTGAAATCGCTGACACAAGGCTACGCGACGTTGGACTATGTGTTAGATGGCTACCGACGTTCCGATTTGGTGCGCTGTGATATTTATCTTGATAGCCAGTTAGTTGATGCTTTTTCTTTCATCATTCCCCGTCACAAGGCCTGGCCGCGAGCAACCGAGATCGTGAAAACGCTGAAGTACGTGATTCCACGCAAGCTATATCCCGTCCCTGCTCAGGCCAAAATAGGCAATCGCGTCATCGCTCGCGAAGATATTCCTCCGCTACGCAAAAGCGCATTGGCACAAGGTTTTCAGGGTAGCCTATCGCAAAAACAGCGCCTGATCCGTAAACAGCGGGAAAACAAAAAACACAATACTGGGTTCTCAAAACGAGATATTCCGCGTGAGGCGTTTATGGCCATTCTGGCGCTTGATGCCTAGTTATTGACGACGCAAACACAGCGATCGGGCGGATATCGCGGCAAAGATATCCGCCCCTTTATTTCTCCGCAGGCTTTTCCCTACCCGCCGATTAAGGACAGTATCTTTTATCCTGCCGATAATTTATCCTCTCCCGCCTTTTGTCATGACATAAAAATTAAGCCTGCATATATGATCTCATCACCCGACGCCACGCCGACGCCAGCACCCTCTGCGACGTCAACACTTGCTGTATTACGCTCGCCCTCGCTGCTGATGCGCGAGGTTTTGGCGGGCACCATCACCGCGCTGGCGCTTATCCCAGAGGTGATTTCCTTTTCCATCATCGCGGGCGTTGATCCCAAAGTCAGCCTGTTCGCCTCCATCGTGCTGTGTTTCACCATGTCTTTTCTCGGCGGCAGACCAGCGATGGTGACGGCGGCGGCCGGTGCCGTGGCGCTGGTCATCGGCCCGATGGTACACGCACACGGCGTGGCCTATATTCTGCCGGCGGTGATCATGGCTGGGATCATCCAGATTCTGTTTGGATTGGCTGGACTGGCAAGGATGATGCGCTACATCCCGCGTTCGGTGATGATCGGTTTCGTTAATGCGCTGGGCATCCTGATTTTTGCCGCGCAGGTACCGCATATTTACGGGCAATCCTCGCTTGTCTGGCTGCTGTTTGCGCTGACGCTCGCGATTGTTCTGCTGTTGCCTTATGTGGTGAAAAGCATTCCCGCGCCGCTAGTCGCTATTGTGACGGTAACCGCAATCGCTATTTTTACCGGCATCACGGTGCCTAACGTCGGCGATGCTGGCCCGATGCAGCCAGGATTACCGAGTTTCACCCAGTGGCTGGTGCCGTTCAATGTTGAAACGCTGCACATCATCTGGCCAACCGCGCTGAGCATTGCCTTTGTCGGGCTGATGGAGTCGCTGTTAACTGCCAAACTGGTCGACGACATCACGGATACGCCATCCAGCAAGCGTCGCGAATGCTGGGGACTGGGCGTTTCCAATATCTTCGCCGGCTTCTACGGCGGCATTGCCGGGTGTGCGATGATCGGGCAAACCGTGGTCAACGTGGAGTTAGGCAAAGCGCGCACGCGCATTTCCACTCTCGCCGCCGCGCTGGTGCTGTTGCTACTGGTGACCGGACTAAGCGAAATCATGGCGAAGATTCCGATGGTGGTACTGGCGGGCATTATGATGATCGTCGCGCTGAAAACCATGAACTGGCATAGCCTGCACCCCGCGACGCTGAAACGTATGCCGCTGTCGGAAACGCTGGTGGTCATCGTGACAGTTATTGCGACCGTCTCGACGGGGAATCTCGCTATTGGCGTCGCGGGCGGCGTGATCTTTGCCATCCTGCTGTTTGCGCGCCGCGTGGCGCACGTCATTCACGCGGAGCGTCAGGTGAGCGAAGACGGACAGTCGGTACACTACACGGTGCGCGGGCCGCTCTTCTTCGGCAGCAGTAACGACCTCTTCGAGCATTTTCTCTATGCACAGGACCCGCAGAACGTCACCATCGATCTGACGCACGCCCAAATCTGGGATGCCTCCAGCGTGGCGGCGCTCGACGCGATCGAAACCCGTTATCATCGCTATAATGCGAAGGTTGCGATCGTCGGGCTGGATACCCATAGCACAAAAATCCACCAGCGTCTGTCTGGGCACCTCTAAGTCACCCGGCGTTCGAAGACGGCTACCGTCGCGGACGCCAGCGTTGACAACCCGCCCGCCTCTGTGATTAGACTCAATGCTAAGCAGGCTAACTTGAGGAAAGGGTTGATGAAAATTACCGACGTGCGCGTGATTCTCGCGAATCGATATATGTTTGTTGAGGTCACGACTGACGAGGGGCTAACGGGCATTGGCGAATCCGGTGCCTGGGGCTTTCTCGATGCCTCCAAAGGTGCTGTCGAGGCACTGCGCACGTATCTGATTGGACAAGATCCGCTGCGTATTGAACACCACTGGCAGTATATGTACCGCTGCTGGCATTTCCGCGGTGCCGCCATCATGGGGGCGATCAGCGCCATCGATATCGCCCTGTGGGATATCGCGGGCAAGTATTACGACACGCCGGTTTATAACCTGCTGGGCGGTCGCTGCCGCGACAAGGCGCGCGTTTATGCCCATGCAGGAGGTCGCACCACGGAAGAAACTATCGCCAACCTGAAACAGGCCAAAGCCGACGGCTTCACCGCGATTGGTCATCTGACGCCTTTTCTGGATGAGTCGCGCGACGCACCCTACTTCACCACCCACGCCAAAGAGATCGGCGAAGCCATTGAGCGCATCGGTCTCTATCGGGAGGCGGTCGGTAACGATGTCGACCTGTGTATCGAAGTTCACCGCCGTCTGAAACCCGCCGATGCCGTGGTGTTCGCGCGCGGTATTGAGCCGTTTTATCCCTATTTTATTGAAGACCCTATCGGCGCAGATAACTTCGATTCCATGGCGGAAGTGGCCGACAAAATCAATATTCCTATCGCCACCGGTGAGCGCCTGAATAACCCGCAGGAGTTCGCGATGCTGATTCGCCGCAACGCCGTCGCCTATGTGCGCCCTGACGTCTGCATGTGCGGCGGCATCACCGGTGCGAAAAAAGTGGCCGCGCTGGCAGAAGCCAACGATTTGATGGTGGTGCCGCACAACCCGCTCAGCCCGGTGTCTACCGCCGCCTGTTTGCAGATCGCCGTCAGTATTCCGAATTTTGCGCTGTTGGAGTACCCGGGTGATGACCAGCCGGCGCTGTCGGAAAAATTTGGCGCGACAGGCGTAGAGAACGGCGTGCGGAAAAAAGACGTGGTGAAGAACACCTTCAAATGCGTGGACGGGTTCATGGAGATACCGACGCAGTCCGGCATCGGCATCGAGCTGGCAGACGATCTGGAGAACCGCTTCCCTTATCGCCGCCGCGGCCTGAAAACCCGACTGCACGTCGACGGTTCCGTCGTCGATCAATAACGACGAGTCGGCAGGTTGTGGCTATCACGCATCACGCCACGACCTGCCGCGTTTCTCTTAGGACGGCGTAGGATTTGCCGTTTTCCGCCCTTCCCACTGCATGAGCAAACTCAGTGCCGCAGGCAGTGCAAGCAGCGTCAGCAGCGTCGCTACCATCAACCCGCCGATAATCGCGTACGCCATCGGCCCCCAAAACACCTGATGTGCAATCGGGATCATGCCGAGAATCGCCGCCAGCGCCGTCAGTATAATCGGGCGTGAACGATGACTAGCCGCATTAACAATCGCCTCTGTCGCGGGCTGTCCGTTTTTCACATTCAGATCGACCTCACCAATCAGAATAACCGCGTTACGAATGATCATGCCCGCCAGCGCAATTGCCCCCAGCAGCGCCACAAACCCCATCGGCGTGCCGGTCGGCAGCATTGCTGCGACAATACCGATCAGGCCGAACGGTGCCGTCAGGAATGCCAACACCATGCGAGAAATGCGCTGTAACTGAATCATCAATAGCACCAGCATGACCAACAGCGTCACTGGCAACACGGCATATACGGATCCATTGCCTTTATCAGACTCCGCCGCCACGCCACCTTCTGTGATGTGGTAACCCGCAGGTAACCCGGCGCGATAGCGTTCAATCTCAGGCGCCAGCTTTTCAGATAGCGCAGGTGCCCGCACGCCCGATGCGACATCCATTTGCACCGTAATGAACGGCTCGCGCTGACGCCGCCAGATAATGGGATCGTCGACACCATACGCCACGGTAGCGATTTGCCCCAGCGGGACGGAGCGCCCATCCGCAATCGGGATTTGCAGATTGGCGATCGTCGCGACGTCTCTGCGTTCCTGCGGCGTGCCGCGAACGACTACGTCCACCAGTCGATTACCATCGCGCACCGACGTCAGCGTGGAACCGGAAAATATCGCTGCCAGCATGCTGGCCACATCCTGCGAACTGATGCCAACGGCGCGGGCTTCGGTCTGATTCAGCACCACGTTCACTGTACGTTCAGGTTCACCCGCCGTCAGATTCACCTCACGCACATCAGCTTGTTTCCCCACCAAGCTCGCCAGCCCCTGCGCAATATCACGAACACGTTGACTGTCCGGCCCCGCCACCCGATATTTAAGCGGCCAGCCCACCGGCGGCCCCAGCTCCAGTGCGGACACGCGCGCCACAATGGAACTAAAATCCTGCGCCAGCACCTGATTCAACCGGGCCGCCAGCGCGTCCCGCGTCTCCAGATTTTTTGCCACCACCACCAACTGCGCAATATTCTCATGGCTCAGCAACACATCCATCGGGAGATAAAAACGTACCGCGCCCGATCCTACATAGGTAGAAAAATGGTCAACGTCAGGATCGTTTTTCAGCATGGCTTCCAGCCGCTTCGCCTGCGTTTCCGTCGCCGCCTGTGAGGCGTTCGCGGGTAACGTCAGGCTAACCAACAGCTCCGGCCGGTCAGAGGCCGGAAAAAATTCGCCTTGCAACCGGGTGGCGCCAAACAGTGAAATAACCAGCAGGATGAGGGTGATCGCCAGCGTCATCCCCCGGTGCGTCAACGCGCGCTGTAGCCACTGGCGATAGAGTCGCCCCAACCGCCCCGGTTCGTCGTGATGGTGGCTAAACGTTTTTGGCAACAGCCAGACGCCGAGCAGCGGCGAAAAGAGAATCGCGACAATCCAGGAACTCAGTAACGAAATCAGAACCACGACAAAGAGTGAAAAGCAGTATTCCCCCGCGCTCGATGCGGCAAACCCCACCGGGATGAACCCGGCGATCATTACCAGCGTCCCCGTCAGCATCGGAAACGCCGTACTTTCATAGGCCCAGGCCGCCGCGCGTTTGCGATCCCAGCCCTGTTCCAGCCGAGACACCATCGCTTCCACCGTAATCATGGCATCATCCACCAGCAGCCCCAGCGCAATAATCAGCGCGCCCAGCGAAATCCGCTGTAGCCCGATACCGGTGATTTCCATGCCAATAAAGGTCATCGCCAGCACAATCGGAATAGAGGCGGCCACTACGAGTCCGGCCCGGCTGCCGAGAGACACAAACGATACCGCCAGCACAATTGCCACCGCTTCCAGCAGCACTTTCACGAAGCCGCCGACTGCACCTTTCACCACCTCAGCCTGATCGGCCACGCGCGTCATTTCGATCCCATGCGGCAGTTGTGCAGAGAGCGTATTCATTTTTTCGCGAATCGCCTGACCGAAATTGAGCATATTGCCGGTGGGTGCCATCGAGATCGCCAACCCAATGGCTTTCTCACCATTCACCCGAAACGTCGGCGACGGCGGCTCTGCCGTTTCACGGTTAATCGTGGCGATATCAACCAGCGGAACAAACTTGCCGCCGATGCGCAACGTAATCTGACGCAGGCTCTGCTCGGAGGTAAACGCCCCGCTGACGCGCACGGCAATCTTCTCATCTTCAGTGCGAATAATACCGGCGGGCGTAACCGCATTCTGCGCTTTTAGTGAATCGATAACCTGCTGCGCATCGATCCCTAATCCGGCCAGACGTCGGGGAGAAAACGTCACCACAATCTGTTCTTCTTCCACGCCCAGCATGTCGACCTTACCGACATCCGGCACGCTCAATAACGCGGAGCGAATATCCTCGACGCGATCGCGCAGTTCTCGCGGCGAAAAACCGTCGGCGGTAAAGCCATAAATCGTACCGAACGTATCATCAAATTCGTCATTAACAGCCGGCGGGCTGACGCCATCAGGGAGCGAGCTGGCGATGTCCGTCATTTTCTTACGCACCGTATACCAGATATTCGGCACGGCAGACGGCGGTGTGTCATCACGCAGGTTGACGAAAACCACCGACTCCCCGGCTCGGGTGTAGCTCTCGACATAATCGAGATACGGCGTTTCCTGTAATTTTTTCTCCAGCTTATCGGTGACGAAATTGACCGTATCGCTCACTGTCGCGCCCGGCCAGGCGGCAGACACCACCGCGGACTTGATGGTAAACGCCGGATCTTCGTTACGGGGCAAACGCTGATAGCTCATCACACCTGCCGCCATAATCACCAGCATCATAAACGCGACCAGTTGTTGATGCGCCAGCGCCCAGGCGGAGAGGTTAAAGCGTGCGGTCGATTGCGGTTCTTGTGTCATTAGCGACGCCCCTCTTCATCCAGCCGAATTTTCTCATCCGGCCATAGCTTACTGACGCCAGCGGTCACCACGCGATCGCCCTGCTCCAGCCCCCCGGAAATGAAGAGCGCCGTGTCGCTATAGCGCGCCACGGTAACCGACTGCAAGCGTACCGTCTGCGTTGCCGTGTTCACGACATAGACAGCGGGCTGATCCCCCTGCCGCGTAAGCGCAGAGGCCGGCAGTTCAATGACGGCGGCGTCGGACTGCTGTATCGCACCATTTACGCTCGCCCCCAACACCATCGCGGCGGGTGGCGAGGTTAGCGTGACTCTCACCCTGAAGGTTCGCGTAACGGGATCGGCCTGCGGGCTGATATCCCGCACGCGCCCCTCGGCCTGAACGCTCGGTTCAGACAACAGTGAAACGCGGATAACGCGCGAGGAAAGCGACTGATTGACCAGCCGTTCCGGCACATCAAACACCGCATCGCGCCCGCCGAGGGAGGCCAGTTTCACCACCTCTTGTCCGGCGCTCACCACCTGACCGGGGTTCGCGCTGACCGTCGTGATGACACCGTCCTGCGCGGCCGTGAGTTGCGTATAGCCGAAGCGTTCCTGTGCGCCTTTCACCGTTGCCTGCGCACTTTCACGGCGGGAAACTGCCGCGTCCCAATTTGCCTGCGCTTCATCAAGCTGCACCCGCGCAATCGCCCCGCCCGGTGCTAGTGCCTTCATGCGGGAAAAATTGCTTTTCGCCAGCCGTTCCGCCGAGATTGCGCTGGCTAAATCCGCCTGTGCGCTGCGCAACTGGTTTTCACTGTCGCGTGCATCGAGCGTGGCAATGACATCGCCACGCTTTACCGACGCGCCCACATCCACCAGACGATTAAGGATGCGACCATCCAGTCGGAAACCTAACGCCGTTTCTTCATGAGGGCGAACTTCCCCCGTCAACGTCACCGGTTCCCGACTCATCGCCGGCATGACCACCAACGTTTTTACCGGCCTGACGGACGGTGACACGGGCACATCATCAGCGCTGTCACAGCCGCTAAGTAACACGGCCGACAGCAGACAGAAAGCAAAACGGCTGACCATCATTACATCCTCTCACTCACCAGATAACATCAGAACGAATACAGAACGGCCAGCGTAGCGCCGGTATCATTCCGTCGTTCCACAACCTGACTATCCGCAACCTTGTCAGTGAGCCAGGTTGAGGTCACCCCGACGTTCGTTGACCACGCGGTGCTAAATTGATGCGTCCAGTTCGCCCCCAGCGCATAACCGTAGACACCTTTTCCAACATGGTACGCGGCCAATCCAGAGCGAAGACTCTGCTGCGGCGTCACACCGTAGTAGGTTTGGTTAAAGCGGGCATCCCCCATCAGCACGTCCGCCGACAACGCCAGCACATCGTCTTTTGCCGCAGACTGCCATACCGTGCTCTTTGCCCCGATGCGGTACTGGTTTCCCCTTTTTGTCTCACTCAGCGCAAATTCGCCGCTCGCTTCCAGCGCCAGCCATGGCGCAAACTGATACCCCGCCGTTACGGTGGTTGTTACCGATCCTTTAATCTTGCCCATCCCTTTCAATCGGTTTGAACCTGCGCGCCACTGGCTGTTTTTGTCATCCCTCCCCATGTCGTAACCGATGGCGTGATCGAGATAAAAACCGGAAGGCGACTGATATTGCCAGCCAATGCCGTGCGTGGAATCGAAATAGAGCGCGCCGCGCTGAACGGTCAGCACAGGCAGCGCGCTGGTTTGACGATCTTTACTCCCTCTGTAGCGCGGCGCATTCTGAACAGCGACACCCACGGCGACATCCGTGTGGTCACCCAAGAGCGAGGGCGATGATGTTTCTGGCTCCGCAGCCAATGCGGTGCCAGATAGCACGATAGCGGACAGACTGGTGGATAAAATCATTGTTGTTATGTTCATACATCCCCTCTTTAACGCGATAATCTTGCACCGTGGTGCTCCCCGGCGGGTGCAAAGTAATTGGTGTTGGCTTTTCGGCACCGTGGCGGATTATGCTGACGTTTAGTCAAGAAACGCTTTGTGGTTTTTTAAGATTTCATCAAGAGGGTGCGATGGCAGAAAAACGGGTGTTGATTATTGAAGACGATATGGACGCCGCCAGCGTGCTTGAGGCCTATCTGCGGCGCGATGGCTATCAGGTTGCTATCGCGTCTGATGGACAAAAAGGTCTACACATGGCGCTGACCAGTAAACCCGATTTGATTCTGCTGGACGTGATGCTGCCGAAGATGAATGGTTCAGAGGTACTGTCCGCTCTGCGGCAGCGCAGTAATATTCCGGTGATTATGGTCACGGCTATCGGCGACGAGCCGGAAAGGATTGGCGCACTGCGCTACGGTGCGGATGATTATGTCGTCAAGCCTTACAACCCGCAGGAGGTGGTGGCACGGGTGCAAGCTGTACTGCGACGAACGGGCTATGCGATCCGCGAAGAGGCGATCCTGACATTCGAAAATCTCTCGGTTGATCCCACCTCCGTGACGGCAAGCATCGCGCTATCGCCATCCGAATCCGTGGTTCTCGACCTTACCCCCACTGAATTTAATATTCTGGTGACGTTGCTCAAGGCGCCAAACCGCGCCTTTACACGGGGCGAATTACTGGAAGCCAGCCTGCCGGAAAGCGACGCGCTGGAGCGTGTCGTCGATACCCACGTCCACAATCTCAGGAAGAAGCTCAACCAGCACAACATCATCAATGTGCTCGTCACCGTCCGTTCTGTCGGCTATCGATTCCGGTGAACCTGATGAAAAAATCGATCTTTCTGTCAGAAAAAATGTCGCTGTGGCGCTGGCTGTGTTTCCGTATTATTTCTCTGCTGCTCGCCACCCTGCTCATCATCGCTACCCTGATGTGGCTGCGCTTCGCCGTCAACAATGTCTACATCGAACAGCACATGCCGGACGCCGTGCGGGCTGAGTTTCAACAGTTAAGCAAGCAGGAAGATTACGGTAATCCTCGCTATCAGCAGATTATCAATCAGTATTATGGCCCGGATTTCTTTGTGCCGAACATTGCTAGCACCGACTGGTTGATACTTGCCATCATGGTGCTCATCGCTTTACCCACCGTCGTCGTCGTGGTTTTGTGGCGGGCGCGACCGCTGTCGCAGCAATTTTCCAATATCGCCAGCGCCGCACGCGACGTCGCTCAGGGAAAGTTTGATACGCGCACGCAGTTGGTCGAACAGGCACCGATGGAGCTGGTGACGCTGGCAGACGACTTTAATAACATGACTGCACAGCTGGAGCGCTACGAACGGGAACTGCGTGAATCCAGCGCGGCCTTGGCCCATGAGTTGCGTACGCCGTTAAATGCGGCAATGGGCCGCGTTCAGGGCATGATTGATGACGTTTTCCCGCGTGATAAAACCCAACTGACAATGGTCATCAAACAGCTTGAACAGCTCAATCATGTGATTCAGGATCTGCACTTCCTGTCGCTCGCCAGAGCCGGACAACTGCAACTGGTCCAGACCCCTTTCTACTTCGACGAACTCATCACCGAACGGCTGACCTGGTATCGGCCTCAGCTAGAGCAGGCCGGGTTTCAGACGCAAACGCATATCGAACAACACGACTTTTGCCTCGCCGACCGCGAACGGTTAGGACAGGTGTTCTCGATTTTGATTGAGAATGCATTAAGCTACGCCAGCGACGGCCGTTATCTGGCGATTGAGGTGCGTGAAACGACGCTGCGTGAAAATGCGCCGAGCTGGCAGATTACCGTTTCCGATCGCGGGCCGGGCATTGAGCCAGAATCACTGTCCCTGCTTTTTGACCGCTTCTGGCGTGCCGAGCATTCGCGCGGACGGCACTCTGGCGGCAGCGGGCTGGGGCTCTCTATCGCGTCAGCCATTATCACTGCACACGGCGGCACGATTTATGCAGAACGCGGCAAGAACGGCGGACTTGTCATCATAATGACACTGCCTCGTAGTACCTGAAAGAACGGTGCATTATCAGTAATTGCCAATAGTTAAAAAGCATAGCGAAATTATTGCTATACCCTGCCGTAAAGAAAAAACACGAGAAACCCTGACAATCTTCATCGGCTACATGACGGGGTAAACGGAGCAACCCCAGACACCACGCCCTACGGCGGGGCAAACCACGCGCCGCCGCGATTTTTATCCCCCTTTTATTCTTATATTTATCTGGAATGAGATAAGGCGAAAAGAACTAATTTCGCTATAAGTATTTCGCTACTCTGCATGAGCGAAATATATCGCCTCGATTAAAACTCAATCATCAAGGTAACTATAATGAAACGTTCATTTCACCAGGTATTCATGGCGATAACGCTGATTAGCGCCGCCTTCTTTAGTCAGGCTGCGGAAACGCAAACCTCAACCTGGCAGCACATCAAACAGACCGGTGAGTTACGCATCGGCGTGGCACAGGGCGAACCCTGGTATTTTAAAAATCCGTCAACCGGAGAATGGGACGGCATTGGCTATAACATCGGCAAAGAGCTGGCAAACGATCTTGGGGTAAAACTGGTGACGGTGGAAACCACCTGGGGCAACGCCATCGCCGCCTTACAGACTGGTCAGATCGATACCATGTTAGTGCTCGACCCCACGGAAGAGCGGAAAAAAGCGGTCGATTTTCCTGAGCAGCCCTTCTTTTGGTATGCGCAAGGCGTGTTGATTCGCGATGGCATCGCCGTCACCAACTGGGACGATCTCAATCGGGAAGATGTCAAAATCGGCGTCACGCTAGGCTCCAGCCCCGACCTGATTCTGACCAAACGTCTGCCAAAAGCGCAGTTGGTGCGTTTCCCGAATATGGATGAAGGCGTGGCCGCGTTCTACGCAGGTCGAGTCGATGCGCTGTCCTATTTCCACCCGGCGCTGGCGCTGCAACAGGCTAAAGTCGGCAAGGGCAATCTGATTCTGCCGAAGCCGATTATTGAGGTCAGCACGAGCGGGGCAATCCGTAAAGAAGCCGATCAGACTTTCCATAACTTCCTGAATGACGAGTTTGCCAAGCTGTATAAATCCGGCAAGACGCAGCACTACTATGAGCAGGCGCTCAAACTGCGCGGCGTGGACGTCAGCAAAGTGCCATCGGTCATTAAAGAAGACTGGAAATAAGCCAAGCGGCTAAAGCGACAGTCCTGAACGGATTCAGGACATCTGCATTAGCGGGGTCAGCAGCGCGGCGACATCCTGACATTGTTCGAGTTCGGATAACGCCGCCGTTGCCTCCGCAACCGTTGCTGGGGCAAATCGGGACGAGAGATTCTCCGCAAATTTCGCCATGACTCGGCTTTCCTCTAACGGGTGTTCTGCGCAGCCCAGCGGAAACGCAATGCGCTCACCGCTCACTACCTTTCTCTGCGTGACAACATCAACCTGCAACACCGGGCGACGTTCCAGCGCCATAAGCTGGTCAAACTCGGGAGAAACCTCAACGTGAACCTTATCGGCCAGCGTCAGGAGTTCTGGGTTGGTTAAGGTGTCGTACGCACTCCAGCGATGGCGCGGGATACGATAAGCCAGACACGCCAGCGCAAACGGCAGGCTGAACTGCGCATCCGTCGCATTTTTCGGCCGTGCATCCATAAAATCAGCGGCCAGCCGCTGGCTTCCTTTGACCCGAATAACGTCGATGTCCAACGGTGATAACGTCAGTTCATGCTGTACGCGCTCAAAAGATTCCAGTGCGGTATGTATCCAACGACAAGCCGGATACGCTTTGAAGCTGGCGTGCTGGATAGCCCACTGCTCACCTAATCCAGTCAGCAATGCCGCTTCATCAAAGCGATCAGATCCCATCATGCGCCAAAATCCCTGCTCGCCGGACAGCACATCTCTTGGGCCGATAATCCCGCTACGATGCAGCTCGACCGCACGGACGCCCGACTCCGCCGCGGGCGCGTTGTAATCTTTGAAAGACACCAGCGGCCGCTGCTGCCAGTTGTATTTGTGCAAGCTGGGCAACGGCGTCAGCGACGCTGCCAGACCGATGGCGTTCTCTAATCCTTCGGCATAACACCCCGTCAGTAATCCGTAGGCTACCGCCGCACCGATGGATTCATGCTGGCATACGCCGTAGACCTGCTGGAAACGCGCCGGACTCGGCTGCTGAGACTGAATGATCCGACCATTGATTTCATACGCCGCCGCCAACGCACAGATCAGCGTTTTACCGTCAATCGGGCACGATCCGAGTGCCGCCAGCGCGGCGGCAACCAGCGAAGCGCCGGGGTGCCCCATACCGCGTCCGGCAACCTCATAGCCATCATCGTAATCCAGCGCATTGATCGCTGCCGCATTCAAAAACGCCGCTCCAATAGCACCCAGCGGTGCGCCACCGTCCAATATCGGGCTGTTGCCTGCCGCATAGTGCAGGCGAGCAACGCGGGCGCAGTCTTGCACTACCTGGCTACCTGCACCGGCAATGCCGCAGCCCAGACTGTCGATAAAATGCAGCGCGATTTTTCGTCTTAACGCAGCGGGAATGTCCTGAATCGTCAACCGATGGGCAAAGGTCGCGAGGCGCAACGTCAGAGGGAGTTCAGCAGCGTGAGACATCGGCATTCCGTCATTCTTTTATAAATAAAAGGAATATTAGCACCACGTTTTATTATTTATTTATCATTTTTTCGACCTGCTAAGATGCATCGGTTCTAACAAAATAAGAAATGCATTTCCTAATTACGTTGTTTCCAGGGGCGCTATTTTATGTCTTATCAGTGGGATTTTTCCGCCATCTGGCCCTATCACCAGCTGCTGCTGGAGGGGCTATGGGGAACGATAAAGATCGGTGCCACCAGCATCCTGATCGGGATGATCGCTGGCATAGTGCTCGCCGCCATGAAAATGTCGCCCCGGCGGCTCTTGCGTTTGCCCGCCGCGATGTTGATTGGTTTTTACCGTAATACGCCCGCGCTGGTGCATTTTTTCTGGATTTACTACGCTCTGCCCGTCATTACGCCGTTAACGTTTTCGCCTTTCACCGCCGCCGTGATCGCGCTGTCCGCACAGTCAGGTGCCTTTTATGCCGAAGTTTACCGTGGTGCGATTTCCTCGATTCACGCGGGACAATGGGAAGGGGCTAAAGCGCTGGGCATGCCAAAATCGACCGCGCTGCGTCGGGTTATTCTCCCACAGGCATTACGCCGGATGATCCCGCCCTTTATTGAGCGTTCATTTGAACTCATCAAATCGACATCGCTGGCGTCATCTCTGGCCTACAGCGAGCTGCTTTATCAGGCGATGCAGATCAATAGCCAAACCTACCGACCGCTGGAAGTCTACAGTCTGGTGGCGGTGATGTATTTCACCCTGCTGCTGCTGATTAGCCTGTTCAGCCAACATATTGAGAAACGGCTGTCGCTGGCAGACCGCCGGATCGCGTAAGGAACATCATGCACTATCAATGGGATTTCTCGCTGGTCTGGCACAACCTTCCCGTGCTGCTGAAAGGCCTTGGCGTCACGCTCGAACTCTGGCTGCTGGCCGGTGTGCTGGGCACCGCGCTGGGGCTGGTTCTCGGTCTTTTTCGCGTATTTGGCAAACGCTGGCTATCGCTGCCCGCCAGAGTCTTTGTCGAAATCTTCCGTAATACGCCGGTTCTTATCCAGCTGATCTGGTTTTATTACGCTTTCCCGGTTCTGGTCGGTGTGCAATTCAGCACCTTTGCCGCCGCCGCGCTGGCTCTGACGCTGTATAGCGCGGCGTACTGTACGGAAATTTTCCGCGCCGGGCTGCAATCCATCGACCACGGACAGTGGGAAGGCGCAAAAGCGCTGGGCATGCGGCAGGCGGTGATCCTGCGACGCGTGGTTCTGCCACAGGTGTTACGTAACATGCTGCCCGCCCTCACCAACCGGATGATCGAACTGGCCAAAGTGACCTCGCTGGCCTCCATACTGGCCGTCAATGAACTGATGTATCAGGGGCGGCTACTGAGCAGTACCTATTATCGTCCGCTGGAAATCCTGACGGTGGTCGCACTGCTCTATTTCATTTTGATCTGGCCGGGGAGTTACCTTGCCGCACGACTTGAACGTCGTTTCCGTTCAACCCCCTAGTCTGACAGCGCCACAGGATTGCTATGCGTGAAAATATTAGTTTGAGTGAAAACAGTTCGTTGAGTGGAAATGAAGCTCTGAATGACGATATCGTCCTGCGCATTCGCGGACTCCAGAAACGCTTCGGTGCCGTTGAAGTATTAAAAGGGATCGATCTGGATGTACGCCGCGGCGAAAAAATTGCCATTATCGGCGGCAGCGGGTCGGGAAAAAGCACCCTGCTGCGCTGCCTGAATTTTATGGAGATTCCTAGCGCCGGTACCATCGAACTGGATGGCGTCGTGTTGGGAAAAACCAACGCGCAAGGCCAGCGCGACTACCCGGAAAAGCAGCTGTGCGCCGTGCGTGAACGCGTCGGCATGGTGTTTCAGCAATTCAACCTGTTTCCCCATCTGACCGTGCTGGAGAATGTGCGTGAAGCGCTGGTGTCGGTGAAGAAAATGCCACGCCATGACGCGGATACCATTGCCAAAGCCCAGTTGGAAAAGGTTGGATTGGGCAACAAGCAAGACGCACGTCCCGCCAACCTGTCTGGCGGCCAGCAGCAGCGCGTGGCGATTGCTCGCGCGCTGGCGATGTCACCAGAAGTGATGCTGTTTGATGAGCCGACCTCATCACTGGACCCAGAACTGGTGGGAGAAGTGCTGCACACCATCCACGAATTAGCAGACGAAGGCCGCACCCTTCTGCTGGTCACCCATGAACTGGGATTTGCCTATCACTTCGCCGACCGCGTCATCTTTATCGAGAACGGCGTGATCCATGAAATGGGCAGCGCCGAACAAGTACTCAAAAATCCGCAGCAGCCGCGAACCCAGGCCTTTCTTGCCCGCTTTGCCGAGCGGGCCTTTTAACTCATTATTCACCTTCAGGAACAGCACGATGCAACCCACATTATCCAGCCAGAGCAGTCAGGCCTATTTGCAGGATCCGCGTAACAGCGACGTACAGGTGTATGTTAATGGAGAGTTTGTTCATCGCGACAACGCGGTGGTGTCGATCTTTGATTCCGGCTACGTGTGCGGCGACGGCGTATGGGAAGGTTTGCGTTTGGTTAACGGCCGTCTGATTGCACTGGATGCCCATTTGGATCGCCTGTTCGACGGTGCCGCCGCGATCCAGCTGGATATCGGCCATAGCCGAGAGACGCTGACCGATATTCTCTATAAAACGCTCGCCATCAACGGCATGACCGATGGCGCGCATATTCGCCTGATGATTACCCGAGGGAAAAAACATACGCCGAATCAGGATCCCCGCTTTATTATCGGCGGCGCCACCATCGTGTGCGTGGCGGAGTATAAGGTCGTCGATACGGCGGCGAAAAAGCGCGGGCTGACGCTGTTTACCTCCACCTACCGTACCAGTACGCCAGACGTCTTCGATCTGCGGCTGAATTCGCACAGCCGGCTTAATCTCATCCAGGCGCTGCTACAGGCGTTGCAGGCCGGTGCCGATGAGGCGCTGATGCTGGATCCGCACGGTTTTGTCGCCAGCTGTAACTCCACCAACTTTTTTATCGTCCGCCGCGGTGAACTGTGGACATCATCAGGCCGCTACTGCTTCAACGGCATTACCCGCCAGACCATTATCAACCTTGCAGAGGCCAATGGGTTGAAGGTCAAGACTCAGGATTTTACGCTGGCAGAAGCCCTGACCGCTGATGAAGCCTTTGTCACTGGCACGCTGGCGGGCATCACCCCGGTAAAAGCGCTGGATGGTCGCCCGTTTAACGCCGAACACCGTCCGGTTACCGAACAGCTCAGCCGCTGGTATGAAGCGTATTTACACGCGCAGTGATAATTTGTGGTGTGGAAAGTCAACCGTTACCGTGAGCCCACCTTCTGCAGACGTACTTAGGTATACGTTGCTGTTGTGTTGCTGCGCAACCGCTTTGACGATTGCCAGTCCCAGCCCGCTCCCGCTTTGCGTCTGATTGGGATCGCGAAAAAATCTATCGAACACGCGCTCCCTCAATTCAATGGGAATACCGGGCCCTGCATCTGAGACACGTAACTGCGTGAATTTATCTAATGATCGAACATCGACCTCAACCCGTCCGCCCTCAGGGCTGTACTTCACGGCATTTTCAATGACGTTATCAATCAGCGACATCAGGCGTTCCCTAACACCGGTAATCCAGATTTCATCATGGGAGTAGAATTCAAGTTCAATCCTGCGCCCAGCCGCTAGCGGTGCCAGCACGGCCATTCGCTCTTGTATGAGCGTCGTCAGCGGCACAGGCTCCAGAACCGTATCAATGCGCGCTTCGCTGTGCATCAACAGCAGCAGCTGATTGACGAGACGAGCAGCACGGCTATTGCTGCGAATAATCCCCGCAAGCAACGCCTGTTGATTATCGCTGCTTATATAGGACTGCAAAGCCTCAACATTGATACGCATCGCAGCCAGAGGGGTACGCAGCTCATGAGCAGCATCTGCAATGAAAACCCGTTCCCTTTCCGCACTTTCTCGCACTCTGGCAAGAAATATATTAATCGCGTCCACCATTTGGCGAAGCTCCCTATGCTTTGGTACTTCTTTTAAAGGAGAGAGATCTTCTGGAGTGCGTAAGGCAATTTCATTGACCACCTTGTTCCAGGGGCGCATTGCAATGCGGATTGACAGCCATGCGGGAAACAAAAGAAAAGGAATGCATACTAGCAGCGGCAATATGTAGTATCCACGCGAGTTCAGATATATAAAGAAATTCCAGCCTCCGGCAGGGGTGACCAGCGTGACCTCCGCGTCGGAGTTCCCGGACTTTAGCGTACGGCTAGTCCAGGTGCGACCGTCGCTCTGAATGCTCTGAATTTTCCCATATCGGGTGTTTCTCACCCCCGCCGGAGCGCCGTCAGATGAATAAATGATCTCTTTATTCTTCCGAACGATTAGGCTGATTGACAGTGCTGGATCTTCCCCTCCGCCATAACCTTCCTGCAACGCCTTGCTGAACGTTTCCAGCACATCGGTTAGATCCTGCGGGCGATCCCCCATACGATCAACCAATGTAAGAATGGTTTCGTAAGTTTTGTTGCCCAATAGCATAGCGGGGCTGCGCAAGTTCTCCCATAAAACGTAGGTCAGAAAAAGACACCAAAGCAGTGTAAGCAATAGCATTTGGGCGATAATAATTCTCCGTACGAGCGTTGGGATTCTCAGGTGGCGCCAAAAATTGCGCATCAGCCTGCCCCCTTCAGAATCGACACGGTATCAATGACATACCCTACGCCTCTCACCGTTCGCACATAGCCCTCGCCGATTTTGCGACGCAAATTACCCATATGCACATCGAGAGGATTGCTCATGTTTTCTTTTGCACCGAATATCTTTTCTTCCAGAAACCGTCGTGTAAGCACGCGGTCAGGGCGCAGCATTAACGTTTCAAGCAGCGCGTATTCACTTGCCGTCAAATCAACATGACGTGTACCCACGGCCACGCGTCGAGTCGGCACATGGAGAGATAATCCGCGAATTTCTATCACCTCATTCTGAAAACCGTAACTGCGCCGCGCAAGTGCTCTCACTCTGGCCAGCAACTCGGCGAGAACGAAAGGTTTGACGAGGTAGTCATCTGCACCGGCATCCAGCCCAGCCAGACGATCTTGCAGAGTGCCTCGGGCAGTCAGGATGATCACGGGGATTCCCTTGAATTGCTGACGCAGGCTCGCCATCAGGCTCATACCATCACCGTCGGGCAAGCCGAGGTCGAGCAATACAAGTTCTGGCACGCAGAGAGCGAGTTGATGCAGCGCATCCACTTTACGGCGCACCCATATAACATCTAATCCTTGATCTTCAAGGGCAATACGCACGCCATTGCCGAGATCGAGGTCGTCTTCAATTAGGAGAATGTTCACAGTAGTTACTTTATCAACAGTGAATGAAGAACGTCTGAAGAAAAAACCGGTATCAGGAAATCTACCAGATTTGCAGCCCGGTACTTGCTTCAGTATTTCTTCATTTTTGGCTCATGAGAACTTCAGGGTGAGCATTCAAACTGAGCGTTCTGGTGTTTAAAACCGCTTGTATCGTAATCAGTTGAATCCACAAGGACTTCTTTAATGAGAAACATCGACCTGCGTCATAAGTTCCTCCATTCGCTCTCGGGGCGTACCCTGAAAAAACTAGTGTCGGGCGTTGTCCTGGCGTTACTGGCCACTCCAATACTGGCAGCAGAACAGAAACAGGGCAACGAGTTGACTCTGGGGGGAGGCGTGGATGTTGCGCCACGTTATTCGGGTTCGGATGAAAGCCGCGCTACAACTGCCCTGGTGATTGATTACTCTATGGTAAATGGTTTCTTCGTCAGCACTACGCGTGGTCTCGGTTACGGTAACAGCATCGGCAAGTTGGATTACAGCGCTGCGCTGAGCTATCGCACAGGCCGTAAGGATCGTGACGTGGACAGCGACTCGATCAGCTACGGTAGCGACCACTTGCGAGGTATGGGTGACGTCAAAGGATCGGCTATCGGTGTGCTTGGCCTGGGGTATAAGGTAACGGACTGGCTTAATTTACAAGTGCAGGCTGAGGTGCCGGTTTCTCAACGAAGCAATGGTGAAGCCCTGCATTTTGGCATTATCAGCCCGCTCTATACGTCATCGAAAAATTCCGTCACGCTGGCGCTGACCAGCAGTTGGGGAACGAGCGAGTACATGCGGACTTACTACGGGGTAAATGCATCCCAGTCGGCCGCATCGGGGTTTGCCCAACATGATATCGGATCTGGGATTTATGCCTATTCACTGAATGCTGACTGGACGCTCAAGTTCAACCAAAACTGGAGTATGGTTGCCGCAGCAGGCTTTACGCAGTTGACTGGTGATGCACGCAATAGCCCAATTATTCAACGAAAAGCCTCGCCTACCGGCAGCCTGAAGGTGACATATAGCTTCTGATCGTTGTTAGACGCGTGCTTCAAGGCAGATTGTGGCTATACACCGTCAATCAATACACATTCGAACCGCCCTAGTTCAGATGATGGGGCGGTACTCAGCTCACCCACTCGCTCTGCTTATGCCCTGTTAATCAGAGCATCTGCCTCATCTCAGGGTTTCCATAAAAATAAGGTTTTCTGAATAGAGTCGTCTGATGACCTGAAGATTACAAATTTCTCATCTGAGAACCGTGCCATTACACCTTCCTTAAATCATTTTCCTGCTCCATTAAATTAACGTAAAACAATAAAAGATTATTGTAAAACGATAAACAAAAGACTAACCTGCACACGCTACAACCCACCCTTTGCCAAGAGAGGCATCGAATGAAAATAAGTCTGCAATATGGCGTTTCGCTTGCGGGAATAGTGTGTTGCGCTCCCTTACAGAGTGCAGAGCTGTCCGGGTACGCGGGTCTGGGCGTTACCGTCAGCCCTGTTTACTCAGGATCACAGCATTCTGCTCCCGGTCCGTTGCTCAACGCTGGCGTAAGTATAAGGAGTGAAAGCTGGGGGCTTTGGGGCCTATCAACGGAGGGGCTAGCGTGGACGCTGCCATCCGATTCCCCGTTTACCGTGAACCTGCTGTTAACACCGGATGAGGGGCGAAAAGAGGTGTTCAGCTATCCATTTTCCACCCGAAAAAACCGAGATCTGCAAGGAATGGGCGATCTTCCCGACATGCTCATGGCGGGTGCGGAACTGCGCTATCAACATGAGGACTGGGCGTTATGGCTGCGCGCATTAAGCGCAACGCAAAAGCACTCGTACGGTGGCGAAACGCAGGCTCTGGCCACGACCCTGAACAGCGGCGTAAAGACAACCCTGTGGCGCTGGCGGGACGCCGATTTGTCGGTCGCTGGCGATATCAGTTGGGCAAACAGCGGTTATCAGCAACGCCATTACGGGGTAACGACAAGCCAGGCACAACGCACTGATTTTACTTCTTATTATCCCTCTTCGGGTTTTCAGCAAGGAGGGGTTTATACCGAACTGGTCTGGCACATTAGCGAAAATCTGGCGGCAGGGGTGACCGGTCGCGCGGCATACCTGCTTGATGAGGCGGGCAAGAGTCCGCTGGTAAAAAGCAGAATGCAGTACAGCCTGTCATCACTGATCCAGTATACATTCTGAGGCGAACAACAATGAACAGGCAATATGTGCGCAGTCGTGCGCGATTGTTAGCCGCAGGCACGGTTTTTATGTCGCTGATTACCGCGGGCATCTATCTGCAACCTGGTTTTAGTACACCTTCTCTGCACCAGGAGGGAGATGCAACGGTGGTATCGTTTTTAACACCATTACTGAAAGGATCACGGAGCAGCGTTGCCGCCGCATTTATCACCCCGCGAGGCGTACAGTACGCCCTGTGGAACAGTGATTATGCAAAACAGTATGAGATCGCCAGCCTGACCAAAACCATGACCAGCAGCCTGCTGATTGAGGCGCAGCGGCGTGGCGAAACTACCGCGCAAACCCGTGTAGGAGAACTCGTCCCGGAAATCACTGGCCCGGCGAGCGACATTACCCTTGCACAACTGGCGTCACATCGCTCCGGCCTGCCACCGCTGGCGACATCATTACGACAGAAAATTCAGGTACTCAAGGCAATCATCCTGCGTGACAATTTCTGGGATTACAATGAAGAGACATTAATAGATATGGTGAATAATACCAGCGTCGAAAGGCCCGCCGGGTTTGAGTACTCCAATACGGGTTACGCACTACTAGGACTAGCGCTGGCGCGTGCATCACATCAACCTTTTGCCACTTTGCTGCAAACACGGGTTTTTGCGCAGGCGCAAATGACAGGATCCGTCGTCGCCAGTGATTCGACACCCGACACATCCGCATTCAGCCACGGTTGGTCAGCTTCCGGGCTCAGCGAAGCGCCGTGGGTATTGCACGCATTTACCCCTGCCGCAGGTGTGCGATCGACCATTGTCGATATGGCAAATTATGCTCAGGTGCTACTGGCAGGGAAACTCGCAGGGAGCGAAGCGATGTCGCCACAATTTGCCACCGACGATCCCGATTCACACATTGGATATGCCTGGTTTACCACCCGCATACAGGGGCGCGATATCACCTGGCATGACGGAGAATCCTCGGGGTTCGCGACCGCTATCGCCTTCGATCTGCAGCGTAAAAGCGCCGTGGTGATCCTCTCTGACACCGCATGGCCGGTGATTGGCCCGGCAATACGGTTGTTGCTAACCCAGCCATCTTCTGAAACAGGGGCACACCGTGAACTGGATTGATATTCTCTGGGCGGTACTCACCGTTGCGTCGGTCATGTTGTTTGCTTGCGGAACGTGGGCTTCACATTACAAACTTCGTTTAGTGAACTATATCCTGACCGTCAGCATTATTATTTACGCGGTAGAGATGATGCAGACAATAACTCACCTGAGCAAGCCAGGTTACTTATTCAGAATGTTGACCTGGATGATTCAGGCGTCATATATCGCTTATAGCGTTTACAGAGTATGGCGCAAACCCTGGTTGAAACACGGCCCTAACAGTCTGAACGGCGGCAAGATTGCCATCGCGCTGATGCTTATGTCATGCTTGAGCATGCTGGTCTTAAAATAATGCCCGGTATTCAGGAAGGTTAAACGTGAAAGGTGTGCGAAATAAACTCAGTCTGGCGCTCATCGCAGGAGTGCTGCCGTTATTTCTCATTCTGGTGTTAATTACACCGCTGTGGATCTATTTCACTGGTGAGTCATTTTTTATTTCCAGTATGCTTAAATTCGCCGAGGTTCAGAGCGATAATCTACCGATCGCGACAGTTTCGCCGCTTCGTCAGATGCTATTACTGGCGATTATCTATTTCCCGGCAGGATTGTTCGCCTTTGCTATCTGGCAGGGTATGAGAGTCACGCGACTGGTACGCCAAAAACAGATCCTCACTCAGGCGCTGGCGCGCAGTGTCCGCAACATTGCGATGGTGATGCTAAGTCTGGGGATCGTGTTGCCGGTATGCCGTTTTTTGATCCCTCTGGTGGTCTGGTGGCCGGAACATTACTATCAGGTCACTCTGTTGATTGGGGATATTGTTCTGCTCTTAGCAGGCGGCTTGTTGCTGGTGACGTTCCACTCCCTCCTCGAGGGGATCAGAGCGGAAGAAGAAAATAAGGAGTTTATCTGATTATGGCTGTCGTGGTTCATCTGGACAAATTGTTGGTAGAGAAGAAGATGACGTCCAGAGCGCTGGCAGCCTTTGTGGGGATCACCGAGCAGAACCTGTCGCTACTTAAGTCTGGGAAGGTTAAAGGCATTCGTTTTGATACGCTGGCGAAAATTTGCGAGGCGCTGCAGTGCCAACCCGGCGATATTATCTCCTGGAAACCGGATAGCCCACCTACCGTGTCGGATGACACGATCTGAAAGCAAATTAAGCGGTATCCTGTACGCTCAGTTTCTCCGACAACAGAAATACGAATGCGCCTGGCGGGTATTTTTAGGGGTGAGCAAGCCAGCAACGCGGTAGTTTCTCGCGGGGCAGCGAGGAGCGGACATAAATACGCCGGACTCTTAAATCTTTTTGATATATGATTTTATAAGTGATTACGGTCTATCTTTACATTCAGCTTATACCAACGTCGGAGGGTGTACTTCTTTGAATATAAAACATCCCTCATATTGCTTTTTGGGTGTTATTGTTTCGCGTTCGAAAGCGTGATGCCATGTAATGCAAGCATCCGGTATTTTTGACTCTGTAAGTAAAATACAGTTAGCCGCCCCTGAGTAATTTTCCAGAGAGAATGGGTCATTTATTTTAAAACTGAATGGCGTTAAATCATTGTGTAAAGCAGTACCGCCTCGTGCGAGTTGAGCAATAGAGTTGCTTTGCTGAGGGAAAAAATCCTCGAAGTATTCCCGTACTGATTTCAACCTCAGATCTCTCGTCTCCTGGCTACCAAAGCGTTTTATATGCAGATTATGGAGCATGATCAACATGCGATACTCCGGATAGCATGAGGCTAACTTAATCAATTGGTTAGCCATTCGGATGTCACGCCATTCAAAAAAAGTTTGTGATGACTTAGCCTTAAGATAATCATCAGTTTCTCTCATGCGTGTCGAATGCCATTCCCGAGGAAATTCAGTTAAAGAACGACGGGGAATACAGTCAATACCAAGACAGGGAATTTTTCTGCTTATAGCCCAGGTGAGAAAATTCCGCATCTCTTGAGTCCGCATAATGCGTGGGAAGTTTTCAAGACGAGAGCTGGCATCTTCATTGTGTTGATGCGAAAACAGCATCCCGCTGCTATCGGCTTCAAATATCAAAACCGTTAGATTGCGGAAATAGCATTCTGCAATTTCCATCCTCACTCTAGAAAATTCTGATACACCGTGTATAGCTTCACCCAGAAAAAGAAAACGCGTTCCTGAGAAAAGCGTTGATTCTTCAAGAGCATACTCCATAATCTTTTTCATAAATTGATGCGCTCTAAAAGATAAATTTCATCTAATACATATAATTTCATTAGCAGCAATGAGCAAGCAGCCGTTAACTTGAATCTTGAGACCTGTTAACATGCGTTCGTGTATATGCCCCGGAGGAATGTCCGTCAGCTGTGCTGATTAATAATTTAACTGATCGTCCACGACGGATGTCGGCCCCTGACAGACCGGCTTTAAAACTACCCCTTCTTCATATACGCAATGGAAAATCATATGCTCATTAAAGCAGCTATTCCTGCTAATGCTACAGAACTTGAACAAATCTATTCATTATCGTTTGAATCAAACGCCTCTTTTTTTCCTGATAATATGGAGGAAGAAGATGACGAGGGAGAAGATGATTTTTCATTTGAGTCCGCAATAATGATGCCTGACAAAACAGTGCTGGGATTATGGGTAAAGGATCGCCTCATCGGCGGTGCTGTTATTTCCGGCAATTCTATAGGAATACACACCCTTGCCAGATTATTTATTCTGCCTGAAGAACAGGGCAAAGGTTACGGTTTGCATGCATGGATGGAAATTGAAAAAATGTATCCTGACGCTAAAGAATGGACACTGAGAACCCCGACATGCCTGATTAATAACGTGTGTTTTTACGTAAATAAGTGCGGTTTTACCATTGTGCGCGTCGAGGACATGGGAAATGATGGGGTTGGCATGTACGTTTTCTCGAAGAAAGCGAGCTAATCTTCAGACTTTTCAAGCATAAACCAGCGCTTGCTGCTCAATAATCACTCTATTGAGCAGCTATCTCCCTCTCCAAAGCATGTCAACTCCTCTGATGACAAACGCAAAAAGATGTATGAAATGTCCGTTTCTGGCACGAAGCGGATCATTTGAAGAGCCGTGTGGTCTGCTAAGAGCGAGCCGGGAACCTTGAACTTTTATCAAGCTGGCTTATCAGGAAGGACTTCGAATATTTGAAAGTCATCTACTTTTCAAGTTGACGTAAGTGTGTAGCAATCCCCCACCTGAGATCGATACATTTCCCATTAATCAGATCGATAACAGAATAACTCGCGTTGGGTTGAGCATACCGAGCGAAACTCTTGACAGTCCCTTCTTTAAACATTGCCAGAATGCCCTGACTGACGTGCCCGTGAGACACAATACATATTGTCTGATGATGTGATGATGTATCTTCCAGGCTTTGTACAAAACGTATAACCCGCTGAGAAGCGTGTGCCAGTGACTCACCACCTGGTGGACAATATTCTGCATCAAGCCTGAATAACGCATTTGCATCGTTCGGATGCTTTTGTCTGAGCAGTTCTAGTGGCATCCCTTCAAACTGACCAAAGGCCTGCTCTTTAAGGGCCGGTTCAGCCGTCAGCGAGCAGCGAAAATATTCAGCCAGGCTCTGCCCCATTTGCCAGGCACGTCCAAGCGGAGAAGCGTAAACACGTTCTACTTGGTACTCACTTTCAGTAAGTGCATCCAGTAAGGCGGATGTTTCACGCAAACCGCGACGAGTCAAAGAGCTATCACAGTGTCCCTGAATAATTCCTTTCAAATTCCACTCGGTTTCCGCGTGTCGAACAAGTATCAATTTCATTGTTAGAGGGTCATGCTCGTTGTTGATTTAAATGCCCAACACTGTGCGATGTCGAATACTACCAACTGACGCAGCGGAATACTTTTCTGTTTTGGAAAATATGAATAAGTGCAGCGGATTGCCGTTACGCCGTGTCTCTAGAGAGAAGTACTGAAATTTATCCGCAGATAACGTCTGCTTCTGGCACGAAGCAACACATCAGGAAGGAGGAAATGGATAGAACAGATAAACCGCCACCATAGCTGAGATACTCAATATTATGCTGACGATGAAGTATGTTTTAAATGGCTGCTTTTGTGTTTTATGGCGAAAGAGCTGTTGACCCGCCATCGCGCCAACCCACCCACCGACAACCCCAAACACCAGCAACGTGGATTCAGGCACTCTACGCCAGGCCTTACGCGCCGCCATTTTATCCACACCGTAAATCACCAGCGTCAGTACATTGGCAAGCAGGAGCCACATAGCAAAGGGGTCAGACGTCATCGTGCTACCGATCGCCGCAAAGACCAATAGTAAATAACAAAAGTAATTGAGACTCATACCATTAGCCACAGTAATTTTCAGAGTGTATAGAAGCTGCATTATACGCAGTACACGCGGTGGGAAGAAACAGCTATCAGTATGGATTGGCGCGGAATAGGCCGTCGTGGCACCCGGGTAGGTGGCATTTAGCGATTTACTCTCACCTATTTCAGGATAATGCCTTTTCCATCAGGATATTCTATGCTGGTGATGACTTAGGCAAAAGGCATAACCATGATAACAGTAGAGAAATCAGATCCATCTGCTCCAGAATCTCATTATTTAATCGAAACATTGTCATCAGAACTTGCCGCTATTACCGGTGATAGTGGCAAAAGCAATTTCACCGTTGATTCAATAGATAGGGACCGATCACTGTGGGTATTAGCAAAAAACACTCATGGCGATGCGATAGGATGTGGCGCTATTCGCCCATTAACGCAAAATATCGCTGAGCTTAAAAGGATGTTTTCAGACCGAAGCGCGCCAGGTATTGGCAGAGCTTTACTCACTTTTCTAGAAGTATCGGCAAAGAATATGGGGTATACCGAGCTCTGGCTTGAAACCCGGCACGTTAACCACAGGGCTGTACATTTTTACGAAAAAAATGGGTATGTACGTATTGAGAATTACGGCCCCTATATAGGCCGGGAAGAGGCGGTCTGTTTTTCAAAGATATTGCAGGAGTGACATACGTTTCTTGCCAGAAATATGATGGAAAAACGTGGCTATTCGGGTATTGATACAGAAAATATATGGAATGGGTGGTTATCATACAAGATGAATAGAATGTCATGAAAACTCTCGAAGAACTGAGGGCAGAGCTTCTTGGTATTGGCGTGCGACTTGGTTGTGGTGTCAGGCCTAATCATTACTTCATCATCCCCGACCAACCTGATGGCGTCGCGACTCCCTATCTGGAAATTTACAGGCAAGAATACCATTTCGTTGTGAGTGAACGAGGCATGGAAATCGAGCGTAAGGTTACCCTTAGCGACGACGAAATCCTTTATTGGTTTGCAGATTGCGGCGTTCGAGCTTTAGCTTCAGATTATGCTGCATCGAAGGTATCCCCTGACGAAAAATTCAGGGATATATACTTCCGAAGACAATTTTACTTAATGCTCTCAATCAAGCCCGAATGGGCTACGAGAAAGAAAAAAGAATTCATGCCCCTTATTCAGTCATAACGATTTTTCTGTATACATACCACATTCTACTCATTAATAGCCGATCTAACCTGCAATGGCATCCCTATCCTGTGAGAAATTTCTGCTTCTAGCACTGAGTAAACATGCTGAAAAACTATCAGGTCTGCTATGAGCGAACAGCGGACAGTTGTAGTTTTCACGGCAGATGGGAATTTTACTTACTCTTTGAATAGTGTATAAAAAACAGAATCTTATTTTTACATGAGGGAAAAGAATGATCACTTGTCACGTCAAATATATTATCGATCCCTATCAATTACACGAGTTTGAGAATTATGCTTCGAAATGGATCGAAATTGTGGAATTGATGGGGGGCATCCATCACGGCTACTTCCTGCCATCAGAAGGAGCAAATAACATAGCCTACTGTTTATTCAGCTTTGATAGCCTGACGCAGTACGAAGAGTACAGGCTAGCCATTCTCAATAAGGCTGAATGTGTCGAACTGTTCAATGAAGCTAATCAGAAAAAGTTTATCCTTAGCTACGAGCGTAGTTTCATGAAGCCATTACTGTCTGACAAATAGCATTCGCATGCTATGCAGTGAAATGGCCTGCATGCAATGTAATGCAGGGGCTGAATCTGATAAGTCACTGTATTTCAAACAACGTCCGCTCTTGGCACGAAGGTGTCGATCAGGGGCTGACATGTCTGTTCAGAGCGAGGAACGGACGTTTAGTCCAGGACAACTGGAAAACTCTAAAACAGTAAACTTAACGTCCCAACGCGGAACCTACGTTAGAGGTACCAGATGATGTATCACTGCTACCTCTGAATCGAGCCGGATGTCCGGGTAGTGCTCCCGCATACCGCTTAGAAGAACCTCATCTGGCCATTCTTCTAACCTGCACAGATAACGCGCTACAGAGAAGAGGTTCATTGTTTTCACCTCAGTCACTTGCACTACCAAAGTGTCAGAATCATCATCTGCATTCACATAACGCATCGGCCCCGGAATAATTTTTCCTTCACCCCAGCGAATGGTGTGTTGCTTCTTACCTGAACGCACATCAGGAAATAGCGACGTGACCGTCTTTGAACGGTCAACCATAACGCCTGAACGTGTTATTTCTAGGAATTCAGGATGGAGAAACCGCTCAAGCCACTCGCGATTGTTTCGCCTTTCACCGTGAAGGCTGCATTCCAGCAACCTGAGCTTTTCCAGAAGCATTCTGCTTATCATCAAGTGATCCTAACGAATGCTTTCTTCTAACATAAAAGTGATGCACTGAACCACAGCAGCTCCTCATCGCGGCTGGAACTTAGAGGCAACTTTGAGCGAAGAGCGAAAGTTTAAAATCCATACTCACCTCGAAGTGTCCTGAGCTATGAGCATCTTGGAATCAGGTAAGCGGTTAATTCGACATATAATGGCACACGACAGGCATTTAGGCTCATTTCGGCGGACATAACCACAAAGCCCTGAGAATAGAGGAAACCGCTCACTGCCTCAGCAATTAATGTTTATGATTTGCAGAGCCATGTGTTGTTGAAATTGTGTTATCATAAATGCGCTCATGTTACTGACGCTTAAAGATAGATCACTATCGTGAAGCATGGGTCATTACGAGCCGCGCGTCTGGGCATAACTTACTTTTGGAGATAAGTCATGCCTGATCACGTACATTTCCTTATGTTTGGCCTGGTTGCGTTAGGAATGGTATTAACTCCTGGCCCAAACATGATCTATCTAATCTCTCGCTCCATTTGCCAGGGAAAGCGCGCTGGATTTATTTCCCTGGGCGGCGTTGCGCTTGGATTTGTATTTTACATGCTTTGTGCCGCATTCGGCATAACGGCATTTGTGTTTGCCATTCCTTATGCCTACGATTTACTTCGTTTTGGCGGAGCCGCTTACCTTCTTTATCTCGCCTGGCAAACTATAAGACCCGGTGGAAGCTCCCCTTTCTCCGTTAAAGATTTGCCGATTGATGCCCCTAATAAACTGTTTATGATGGGCTTCATTACTAATCTCGCTAACCCTAAAATTGCCATCATGTATTTGTCTTTGCTTCCGCAATTTATTCAACCAGGTCATGGCAGCGTTCTTGGTCAATCACTGGCGCTTGGATGTGTTCAAATCTTTATAAGCCTGATGGTAAATGCCGTGATTGTCATTGTGGCAGGCTCAATCGCAGGGTTTCTTTCGGGCCGTCCTTCATGGATAAAAGCGCAACGCTGGTTAATGGGTACTGTACTGGCAGGGTTAGCCTTCAAGATTGCTTTCGAGGCAAAGAGATAGTGACAGCTCCCCACTGATGAACGCACCACTCAATCAGGAATGTCCTCATATCACCCATGAGGACATTCACCTGAACTTGAACTGACCTGTTCCCCGTTGATCAACTCAGACTGTTGTTAGCAACGTCCGCTGTTGGCACTTAGCAGTCTGTCGGATTAGGAATGATTCGGAGAAATGAAGGCGTCAACTCAGATCTAATACATCGGGAACGCGTTAGCGTATCATTCCCGCCAAAAGTCAGGGTTCTGAGGGCGCCCAGCGATTGGGCACCCTCAGTCGGCGTGGCATCAGTGCTACAGAAAAATAGCCCTGTTTATCACCACGAAACCCGACTATTTCTTAATTGGAATGCGTATAGCTGCCACAGAGATATTGATCCGCAATAACAGGGATTAATAGCGCTCCAGCCAGTGGGCGTAAGGCGCTGGCAGCGTCCACGAGGCACGTTCGATGCCCAGTTCGCGGGCGGCCTGATAGCTCCAGTGCGGGTTCGCCAAGTGCGCTTTACCCACCATCACCAGATCCAACTGACCCGATGCCACAGCCTGTTCAGCCAGTTCCGGCGTGCCGAAGCCCCAGGCGGAAGAGACAGGAAGATCGGCCTGCTCGCGTACCTGTTTAGCAATCGGCCCCATAAAGGCGGGTGCCCACGGAACATTCGCTTCCGGCGTAGAAAAACCAATGCTGACACTCAGCATATCCAGCCCTGCGGCTTTAAAGCGACGCGTCAGCTCAATGGATTCCTGCAAGGTTTCTTCATCACGTCCGTCAAACTCAATCACGCCGAAACGGGCGGTCAGCGGCAAATGTTGCGGCCACACGTCACGAACGGCAGCCAGCGTTTCCAGCAGAAAACGGCTGCGATTGTCAAAACTGCCGCCGTATTGATCGTTACGTTTGTTGGAGTGAGCGGAGAAAAAACTCTGTGCCAGATAACCGTGAGCAAAGTGCAGTTCCAGCCATTCAAACCCGGCTTCCAGCGCACGGCGAGCCGCGGCAACAAAGTCGTCACGAACGCGCGCGATATCTTCCAGCGTCATTTCCTGCGGCTGCTTCGACAGATTCGCGCCGAAAGCTTCTGCGGAAGGGGCGATGGTCTGCCAGCCGCGTGAGTCGCCAGCAGGGATATGGTCGTCGCCTTCCCAGGGAATGTTGGCGCTGGCTTTGCGTCCAGCGTGTGCGATCTGAATGCCCGGCACGGAGCCTGCATCCTTAATGGATTTGGCGACCTTGGCAAACGCCTGCGCCTGCTCATCATTCCAAATTCCGGTACAGCGCGGAGAAATGCGACCTTCGGGAGCGACCGCCGTCGCTTCCACGATAACCAGTCCGGCACCACCGCGCGCCAGCGAAGCATAATGCACCTGATGCCACGCGTTGATCAGGCCATCATTCGCGGAATAGGTACACATCGGTGGAACAGCAATGCGGTTGCGTAACGTAATCTCTTTCAGTTTGAAGGGTTGAAACAGTGCGGACATAATATTTCCTACCTTGTCTGGTTACTTCGATATTTCGATATTATTCGAATAATAGATTTTAGACAACCCTGACGCTATAATTCGCCCATGAGACCTTTTAAGCATCCCGCACCCGATGAATTTACCCTTGAGCGCGTCCTGTACGCCTTGAGCGACCCTCTGCGCATGGAGATCGTCCGCCATCTAGCCATGCAGGGAGAGGCAACATGCAGCGAACTTGACGGCGGCCGCCCGAAATCCAGCGTGTCGCACCATTTTCGCGTATTGCGCGACTCGGGCCTGCTGCATACCACCAATATCGGCACCACGCACATCAATCGGCTGCGCCGCAGCGAAATGCAACAGCGCTTCCCCGGCCTGCTCGACGCCATTTTGTCTCAACCTGCCGAGTAACGTTATCCCGTCAATGGCGGCCTCTCCGCCATTCCAACATTGATGCTTTGCTTTGCACTTCTATGAATATAGCGGCCGCCATTTTTCCATTACTCTGATGCTGATACGGGTTTTATGAGGCAGCGCGGATGGATTACTACATTGGCATTGATATCGGGACCTCAAAGGTCAAATCGGTGTTATTCGATGCCGATTTCAACGAACTGCTGATTGCGTCAGCCAACACCGTTACCTACTCTCCGCAGCCCGGCCACGCTGAGCAAAATATGCACCATGTCTGGGACGGCGTACTTTCCACCCTAAAAACGCTGGCCGCTTCGCCGCAGCTTCATCACGGGCGTGTACGCGCCATCGGGCTGACCGGCCAAGGCGAAGGGGTCTGGCTGAGCGATCGCCACGGGCAACCTATCCGGCAAGCCATCCTCTGGAGCGATACCCGCACGGCGGAACAGGTTCATCAGCTTAAACAGCGACCGAACCTGGAAGCGACGCTCTTTCCCGAAACCGGCTCTCCCCTGCTCCCTTGCAACAGCGCGCAGCAGTTGTGCTGGCTGGCACAGCATCAGCCGGATGCGCTGAACAATGCCGATTACTTCTTTTTTGCCAAAGACTGGGTACGCTTTCGACTAACGGGACAGGCGAATCTGGAACTGACGGATGCGGGGACGTCGCTGCTGGATCTGAATAGCGAAACGCTGTCAAAAACCGTGCTGGATAAGCTGGACTTACACACCATCAGACCGCTTTTTCCGCCGTTGCTTTATCCCGATGACATCGCCGGCACGCTCAGCGACGCCGTCGCCGCACAAACGGGTCTGCCAGCAGGCATCCCCGTCTGCGCAGGCGCACTGGATGTGTCTGCCGCAGCGCTGGGCATCGGCGCTATTCACGACGGCGACATTTTCACCATTCTCGGCACCACCTGCTGCACTGGCATTGTGTGCCAGGGTTTAACGCAGGTGAGCCTGCAAACCCGGTTTGTCGCGCACGCCTGGCCAGGCCACTATCTCAACCTGTTCGCGATGCAGTCTGGCACGCCGAATATTGACTGGGCGCTAAGTACGCTGGCTGACGATGCCGATTTTCAGACCATCAACGCACGCATTGCTCGCGTGCCGCCCGGCAGCGGTGGCGTTTTCTATCAGCCTTACCTTAATGGCGAGCGTGCGCCGTTTTACAACACCTCAGCACGCGCAGGATTTTTTGGCATCGAGCAATCTACGACTAACGCGCATTTACTGCGCGCGGTCTTTGAGGGGCTCGCCTATGCGATTACCGATGCGCTCAGCGGTTACCCTGCCCACGGCGATCTCTACATCGCCGGTGGCGGTGCCGCCTCAGCGATTTGGCTGCAAATTATCGCAGACTGCACCGGACGGCAAGTGATAGCCAGCTCGGTCAAAGAGCTGAGCGCGTGCGGTGCCGCACGCCTTGCTGCTCTGTCTATCGGAGAAAGTGCCAACCTCGTTCCCGCCATCAACGCGCAGGCGTCAACGTTTCTCCCCGATGCCGACGCCCATCGGCATTATCAGACACTGTTTCCGGTTTTTCGCCAACTGCGCGATCAGCTACAGCCGCTCTGGCAGGCGCGGGCTCAGGCGCTTAATGCACTAGAGAACCACAGTGCAGCGTATTCGCACACAGTCCCAACTTCACAGGAAAGCCTTACCTCATGAAGATCGTATTTACCGCCGAATATGGCGGCAGCCTCGATGCCTTTCAGGCGTTGGGGGAACTGATTGTGGACGGCTGGGCCATCGGTCAGCCCAAACTGAGCGAAGTAGCGCTGATTCGTCTGGCGGAGGACGCCGACGTCATCATCACCAGCTATGACGATATTACCGCTCGCGTCATTGAGGCTTGTCCTCACCTGCGGCTCATTGCCTGTACCCGCGCCAACCCGGTCAACATCGATATCGAGGCTGCACGCCGCCGGGGCATTCCGGTGCTTTACACGCCCGGACGCAATGCCGATGCCGCCGCAGAATTAACGCTGGCGCTGATGCTGAATGCCGCACGCCACATCCCTCAGGCCCATAGCGCACTAAAACGTGGGGAGTTCACGCGCGAAACCGACACCGCCTTACAGACGCAAAACGGGCTACGGCAGGATGTGGTGTGGGACGTAGACAAACACAGCCCGTATGAAGTTTTCAAAGGCGGCGAACTACGTAATAAGACGCTCGGCATCATCGGCTATGGCAGCATTGGTCATCGGGTCGGGAAGCTAGCGCGTGCCTTTGGGATGCAGTTGCTGATTGCCGATCCGTATGTCGCCGCCGAAGAGATCGACGAACCGGGCATACGCAAAACCACGCTGGATGAACTGTTTTCGCAGTCCGATTTCGTCAGCCTGCACCTGAACAGCACGCCGCAGACCAAAGGGCTGGTCAACCTCGACAGACTCAGAACCATGCGTCCCACCGCCTATCTGATCAACACCTCGCGTGCTGCTGTTGTTGTCGAAGCCGATCTGATCGCGGCGCTACGCGAAAAGTGGCTGGCGGGTGCCGCACTCGATGTTTACGACAGCGAACCGCTCTGGCGTCATCACCCGTTTATTACCGAATTTGATAACGTGGTACTCACGCCGCACATTGCCGGCGCGACGCGGGAGACGCTGGTGAAACACACCGCGATGATCGCCGCCGACCTGCAACGTTTCATCCGCGGCGAACCGCTGCTTTACGAATGGAAATAGACGCAACACTGATCTTTACTCTAAATAATTCGAGTTGCAGGAAGGCGGCAAGAGAAGGAGTCCCGATGAGCTTACTCAGGTAAGTGATTCGGGTGACTGAACGCAGCCAACGCACATGCAGCTTGAAGTATGACGAGTATAATAGGTAGGCGTTTCTGCCATAAATCGCAGTGTATCCTCCCAGTCAATCACGCCCGCATCGGATCCCAATCCGGTAGCCACCAGCCCTGAAACGGCCGAGCCGAGCTGGCAGGCCTGCTCCAGATTCCAGCCTTTCGCCAGACCGGCAATAAAGCCGCCGCAGTAGCTGTCGCCGCAGCCCGTGGTATCCGATACCGCCACGCGGTAGGCGGGAATGTGCAGCGTGACATCCTGGCCGAACACGTAAGATCCGCACGCTCCCGCTTTGAAAATACAGGTGCCGACGCCGCGATCGAGAAAGAAAGCCGCAATCTCTGCGGGTGTAGTCAGGCCGGAGATAAACGCGGCTTCGTCCAGCGACGGCATAAAGTAGTCTACATCTGGCAGCAACGGCGTCAGCAGCGCCAGCGTTTCAGCATTTGGCGCGATAAGATCGAAACTGGTCGTCAGTCCCTTCGCTTTGGCATGTCGAAGCAGACGCGCGCTCTGCCCCTGATCCATTTTCGCCAGCAGCCCCGTGCCGCCGTGGTGTAAGAAACGCGCATTGCACACGGCGTCAAAATCCTGCTCGTCGATAAACAGATGATCTGACGCGCCGCGATAGTGCAGCGCCGGACGCTCGCCGTCCGGCCGAATGGTCAGAATCGTTGCCGAGGTCGATGCCGCCGCCGTTCGCTGTATTAGAGAACAGTCGATGCCCAGCTTGCGATAGGTCGCCAGAATAAAATCGGCTTTTTCATCCTCACCGAGACAGGCGGCCGTCGCCGTACGAATACCGAGTTTGGCGGCATTCATCGCCGCACCGCTGGCCGTTCCAGCGGGATTAAGGCGAATTTCATCGATAAAGTGAACGCCACCGCCTTCGGGCAACCCAGTCACCGGCCGACCGGCGACATCCAGAATAGTTAACCCAACAAAAACCGCATCAAATTGGCTCACGCTCGCTCCTTCTTCACATTCTGTTTTTTATTCATGTTCTGCTTTTTTATTCATATTCGAACATTATTGCCGCTGACGCAGCCGCCCTTGCAGGAAAGAGAGCGCCAGCGCCAGCACTAAAATCACGCCGCTCAGCGCATCTTTTATGATGAAGTTCAGCCCCATCAGGTTTAAACCGTTGGCGATCATGCCGAGAAACAGCACGCCGATTAGCGTCCCCGCTACGTTGGGTCGCCCCTGCGCATGAAACGCGGTGCCGATGAACACAGCAGCAATGGCGTCCATCAGGTAAGCCTGTCCGGCCAGCGGCGTAAACTGCCGCAGATTGGCGGATAGCACCACGCCGCCGATGGCACACGTCACCGACGTGACAATCAGCAGCCAGAACATCGTGCGCCGCACGTTAACCCCGGCAATCAGCGCCGCGGGCGCATTCAAGCCCATTGCGTGAATACGTTTACCGGCAATCGTCCGTTCAAATAACAGGTAATAGGCAAGCCACAGCGCCGCGACAATCACAATCGGCACCGGAATGCCCCACAGGTCGCCAACGGCCAGCTCATGGTACTGCGGTGCCATTCGGCGGTAAGCGATCGGCCCGCCGCCTTCGGTGTAGATACGTTCGATGCTGCTACCAATAAACCACGTCCCTAGCGTCGCCAAAAACGGCTTAATTCGACAGTGAATAATCAGCACCGCATTAACCAGCCCTACCAGCGCGCCTCCCGCCAACGCGGCCAGCACCGCAGCCTGCCACGGCAGGCCATAAACTTTGAGCGCCACCAGCGCGAAGGCAGCACCAAAATCCAGCGCAACGCCCACGGACAGATCGATTCCGCCTGCCGTCACCACTAGCGTCATGGCCAGCGCTACAATCAGCAGTACCGCACTACCCTGTAGCAGGTTCGCCCCGTTGCCTAACGTTAAAAATATCGGGTTTTGCAGCGAGAAAAACACCAGAAAAGCCAGCAGGATGACCAGAAAGCCGTAGCGGATAAAAAACGACAGCCCTGGCTTGCTGCCCAGCAACACAGGCTGTGCCGCCAAAGAAGAAGGTTTCACGTGCGGCTCCTTTGCCTGCGTAGCGAGGCGGCGGTGAGCACTACCAGAATCAGTGCGCCCTTAATCGCGCCAACCCAGAAGATATCGACTCGCAGCAGCGCCAGACCGTTCGACAGGGCATTAACCAGCAGCGTACCCAGCAAAGCCCCCCAGATAGTAACCACCCGGCGGCGAGAGAACGCCGCGCCGAGAAACGTCGCCAATACCATCTCCAGCAACAGCGGTTCTGCCGTACCGGGCGAACTGCCCGATCCTTGCGCCACCAGCGTCAGCGAAGCCAGCGCCGCCGCCAACGCCCCTAACAGATACGAACCGATAACCAACGGTGTGTGGGAAATACCCGACAACTGCGCCGCTTCGCGGTTTCCGCCCGCGGCCTGCAAATGCTGGCCCCAGCGGCTATGGTGGACGATAAACTGAAACAAGACGAAAACCAGCAGCATGAACCAGACCGCCAGCGGTAACCCAAGCAGGCTGCTATCACGAAACGCCACAATCAGCGGGTCGCTAACGCTGATGCGCCGCTGCTGGGTGAGCAAATTGGTGAGGCCGATAACCGCCACGGAGCAGGCTAATGTCGCCAATAGTGGCGGTAACCGAATCGCCACCACCAGCGCGGCATTCACCGTACCCGCCAATAGCGCAGCCCCTGCCACCAACGCAATCAGCCACGAATAGCTGATACCTGCGTTCGTCAAACCGTCGCTGATGATCGCTACGGCAAGTACCGCAATCGCAGGCAGCGAGAGATCGATACCGCCGGAAACCACATCGTCACCACCACCCGTAATGACGCAGACCAGCCCGAAGCACAGGATCGCCAGCGGCGCGCTTTGGCGTAAAATAATGGTGATATTTTGCCAACTGAGAAAATAAGGTGCGTTCAGGCAGAGGAACAGCAACAGCGCCGCAAACAGCAGTAAGGGAATATGATTGAAAAGCCCGGCTAAACGTGGCGTCGCTCGGAGGGATTGTAAGGCACGAGTCATACCGCCTCCTGCGTTCGGCCGCTGCTGGTCAACGCCAGCAGGCTATCCAGCGAGAGGCGTTCCGTCGGTACATCGGCGATGAGTTCACCGCGCCACATCACCAGAATGCGATCGCATAACCCCAGAAGTTCACCGTCATCGCTGGAAGAAACGATAACGGCTCGCCCTTCCGCCGCCAGTTGCCGGGTGAGCTGATAGATTTCCGCCTTCGCGCCAATATCAACGCCCAGCGTCGGCTCATCAAGAATAAACAGCCGGGTATCCGTCTTCAGCCAGCGCGCCAGTATCACCTTCTGCTGGTTGCCGCCGCTTAAATTGCGCACGGGTATGCTGACATCGCGCGGCCGGATATCCAGCATCTGCGCCAGATGATTCGCCTGCGCAGCGGCTTTCTTACGCCGCAGCCAGCCGAGCCAGGCGACAGCTGGCAAGGAAGCCAAATTGATATTGTCGGCCATGGATAGCGGTAAAATCAGCCCGTCGTGGCGACGATCGCGCGGCACCAGCGCCATACGCCGCGCGATCGCCTGTACCGGAGAACGCGGGCTCAGCGTTTGACCATCGATCACAATGTGTCCTTCACGGGCGGGCGTGATGCCATAGAGCGCATCAATCAGCGCCTCACGCCCCGAGCCTAGCAGCCCCGCGATACCAACAATTTCTCCCGCTGCCACCTGAAAACGAATTGGCTGAAAATGCTGCCGATCTGTGAGCTGTTCAACCTGTATCAGCGGCGTCTCACTTTTCGCTGCCTTCCGTTTCCCGTCAAACAGGCTGGCAATCTCTCGCCCCACCATCAGGCGAATCATTCCATCGATATCCTTTGTTTCGGGATCGTCCAGCGTCGTCACGCCCTTACCATTGCGTAACACGGTGACGCGATCGCAGATATCTGCAATTTCATTGAGATAGTGAGAAACATAGATAATGGCGATACCACGCTGTTTCAGCGTCTGGATCGTATGCAATAGCTGCACGGCTTCGCGTGCTTCCAGCGGCGCGGTCGGTTCATCAAACACCACCAGCCGTGCCTTGCCGTCAATCAGCGCCCGCGCAATCTGTACCAGTTTGCGTTCCGCCAGACTTAGCTCGCGAATCAGCCGGTTAGCGTCTATCGATAAATTAAAGGTGTGCTGAAAAAACTGCTCCGTTTCACGCCGCATCGCCCGACGATCGACGCCTCGCCAGCGGTTCACAGGCTCCTGTCCGAGAAACACCGATTCCGCCACGGTAAAGTGGGGAATCAGATGCAGTTCCTGATGGATAAAACGCACGCCGTGCGCGTGGATAACCGCTGGCGTCACGGCGCTCAGCCGCTGCCCATCGATAGCGATCTCACCACCGTCCGCGGCATAAACCCCAGCCAGCACCTTGATTAAGGTCGATTTCCCCGCACCGTTCTCCCCGATCAGGCCGAGAATTTCTCCCGGCCGGACCGTTAGCGATACGTTGTCCAGCGCGGGAATCCCTGCAAACTGCTTGCTGATGTGCGTCATTGCCAGACCGCCGCCGGACGGCGACGGGGCTGAGTGATATCCCGCCATAGATTATTTCAGGTCGCCATAGCCAAGCTGTTTATAGACCGCCTTGGCTTCTGCCTCCCCTTTGACGGGCAAGACTGGTACAAACGTCTGCGGCAGCAGCGTGGCACCCGCGAAATAACGGGCGACATTCTTCGCCGATGTTGTACCGATCAGACGCGGCTGCTGCGCAACGTTGGCAACAAACGGACTGCCTTTTTCCGCCATAATTTCCAGCGTTTCTGGCCCGGCATCAATCGCGGTGACCTTCACGTCCTTGTCACGCCCGGTTTCTTCCAATGCCTGCACCACGCCGATGGCAGGCTGATCCCAGCAGGCAACGTGGATAGCATCCAACGTGCCTTTCGGATGCTGGCTCAGCAGTTCAAGGGTTTTCTTGCGCGCGTCTTCCGGTGAATTGGAATATTGTTCAGCCAGCTCAGGCTGAATGATTTTGATCCCCGGATAGTCTTGCAGAACGTATTTCCACAAGTCATAGCGAATACCGCAGATGCGCAGTGCGTTGGAGAAGGCGTTGAAAACGGCGATATTCCCTTTTCCACCCAGCGCATCCGCCGTATAGCGCCCGATCGTCGAACCGATCGCGTAGTTATCTGACGTCGTGTTATTGATGGAATAAGACGAAACATGATCGACGGTAAAAACCGGAATCTTTGCCTCACTCAGCGCTTTAAACTTCGGCTCTACCGCGCTGTCGCCGAGAATGCTGATCACCGCATCGACTTTACGCGCCAGCAGAATATCGTGGTTATTGGCATGAACCTGATTATCACGCCCTCCATCCACGCCCACAACTTGCCCACCGAGCTTCTCAATTTCTTCGGTCGCCCCTTTGTAGGCCTCACGGTCCCAAAAGTGCTGTGTTCCCACCACCGCAACGCCAATGGTTTTTCCCTTCAATGACAGTGTCTCATCCGCTGCCTGAACCGAGGTCATTACCCCTGTAGCCAAGACACATGCAGCCAGATGAGAAAAGCGAGTCTTCATCATTTTTATCCCGATTTTTATAAAATTATTAGCAGGGAAAGAGATTAGCAACGGGAAAAGTTAAATCGAAATAACAAAAATGATAATGGCTAGTGATTAAATGGAAATAGCGTTGATCGGCATATGTAATGATTGTTAATCATTGAATTAACAGGAATAAGTTATAAAAAAAGCATCTTGTTTTTTGTCCCTATAAAAGGAATGGTTAAAGCTCTTCTATCCTGATGAGAAAAACGACCATGACAACGCTCTCGATTTATCACCGCCCACACATCACACAGCCCGTCCAGCAGCTCACCGCGTTTACTGATATCGCTTCCCTACTCGCCAGCGCCGGAATCCAGCTAGAGCACTGGCAGACCGACGCACCGCCACCTGACGCCAGCAGCGAAATCATTTTGACGCAGTACCATGCCGACATTGAACGTCTCAAACAGCAAGAGGGCTACACCTCTGCCGACGTGATCAGCCTGACGCCGGATCACGCGGAGAGACTGGCACTGCGGGAAAAATTTCTTCAGGAACACACCCATAGTGAAGATGAAGTGCGCTTCTTTGTACGCGGCAGCGGAAGCTTCTTTGTGCCGATTGGCGAGCAGGTTTTCCAGCTTACCTGCGAGGCAGGCGATCTCTTACGCGTTCCCGCCAACACGCCGCACTGGTTTGACTGCGGTGAATTTCCTGATTTTGTCGCGATCCGTATTTTTACCAATCCAGAGGGCTGGGTTGGGCACTTTACCGGACGGGAGACGTTTCACTAATTCCACGATCGTTTCTGCATTTCTCCGCCGTTCCCTTTATACTGTGCGTTTTGTACCAAGACGAACGGCGAGACCCCTTCCGTAATGATGAATAACGATGTCCTGCGCAGCGTGCGCTATATGCTGAATTTGAATAATGACCACCTGCTGAAGATTCTGGCGCTGGTGGAGATGACCGTCCCTCCCCAGCAGTTGGCGAGCTACGTCAAAAAAGAGGGTGAGGAAGACTATCAACCTTGCCCGGACATCGTGATGAGTTATTTCCTGAATGGGCTGATTCTGCAAAAACGCGGCAAAGATGAAAATCAGCCTGCACCGCAATTTGAGCGCAAGATGACCAACAATATTATTCTGAAAAAGCTGCGTGTTGCATTCTCGCTAAAAACGGATGATATTCAGGCGATCCTGCTAGAACAAAATTTCCGCATTTCAGTGCCGGAAGTCACCGCAATGATGCGCGCCCCTGACCACAAAAACTATCGCACCTGCGGCGATCAGGTCATCCGCTACTTTCTGAAAGGGCTGACGGCACGAGTACGCAAAGGCTAAAAGCAACGCGTTAGCGAAAGGACGTGAGCGTTGTCTGGCTGACCTTTTTCCGTAACAGGCATCAGCAACGCTCGGTTTTTAGTGCGGTATCGTTTAATACGCTATTGTTTAATACAGTATCAGTGCTGTGTGTCATGCAGGATAGCCGTGACCAACTGCTCCAGCTCTTCTTCCTCAAGCTGAGTGACCTGCTGCACGCTATTCTTATCCATCCCTGTTAGCAATAGATTACGGGCAATCAATCTGGCGCTGTCTTTCATCCCTTGTTCAATGCCCTGCTCCAATCCTTGCTGAATACCGCGTTGGATGCCTTCCTCGAATCCCATTTTTTTCAATTGTTCTGCAATCGTCATAATGTCCTCCTGACCGGTTGATAGCGGTGCAGCCAGTGCGTCAATGAAGTCTGCGGGTTTGGATGTGTTTCCCGCTTGTGCAATATAAAATAACAGCGCCCGACGCTGCGTCAGCGGCACCGACCAGCGTTCAAATAGTAACCCAATCTCACGCGCCAGCTCCAGCATATCACGGGTACGAATATGCTTCTGTACCAGTTCCAGTAACGCCATACGTCGATGCGTGCGAATCTCATCGTCCGGCATGACAGTTAAATCTACCAGTGGGAAAGGATGTTCATACAGCGCTTGTGCCAGTGCGGGATCGGCAAAACTATCCAGCCAGCGAAGGCTGTAGGGATAAGGACGCGCTCTGCCATGATAAAACAGCAGCGGCACCACTAGCGGTAAACGATCGTGTCCCTGATCCAAATGTTGCTGCATGGCAGCCAGACAATAGCGCAGCAGCCGGAAAGCCATCTGTTTTTCCGGGCGGCTTTGGTGTTCAATCACACAGTAAATGTACCCTTTACCTGCGGTGGTACGCAGCGAGTACAGCACGTCCGATATCCGCGCGCGCAGCTTTTCATCAATAAACGACGCCGACTCCAATTGCAGCGTGCTGAAATCGCATCGCTCGCGGATTTCACTCGGCAGATAAATAGTCAAAAAATCCCGTGCGACGGCGATGTCGCTCAAAAACTGTTTGAAGATCGCATCATGCGATGGCATCTCGTCCCCTTCCCTGTCAGACGCTTGCTAAAAATTCAGCGGGGAGAGTAACGGGAACACGGTAATAAAGCAGAAAACAGCGTAGAAAGTGGAAAGCGCCTCGAAGAAAAATCGGTTTATTTCGAGGCGCTGACTGTGGGCGGGGAGCCGTTAACGTCAGGCGGCTTCGTGTTTTTCCATCGTCAACCGCGCAGGAGCAGCGTCGACGTGCAATGCCGGGTGACGGCAGAAACGGACAACGTCACCGACCACCAACAGACTGGGCGACTGTGGCTGATAGCGTGCCAGTAATGCCGGCAAGGTCGCCAGCGTCGCCGTCAATAGCCGCTGATCCGGCTGGGTGCCGCGTTCGATAATCGCGACGGGCGTCTGCGCGGACAGCCCGTGCTCGATCAGGCGCTGGCATAATCGACTGCTGTGGCTCAGCCCCATATAGAACACCAGCGTTTGCTGGCTGTCCGCCAGCGTCGGCCAGTCTAGCTGTGGTTCGCCATCGCGCGAATGGCCGGTCACAAAACGCACTGACTGCGCACAGGCGCGGTGGGTCAGCGGTAACCCCACGGCTGCCGCACAGCCTGTCGCGGCGGTAATACCCGGTACCACGTGGCAGACGATCCCGGCCTGTTGGGCATAATCCATCTCTTCACCCCCACGGCCAAAAATAAACGGATCGCCGCCTTTCAGACGGATCACTCGCTGCCCGGCCTGCGCCAGTTCGACCAACAGCTGATTGATTTTTTCCTGTGACAACCGGTGGCAGCCGCGCGTTTTCCCGACGTCAATGCACAGCGCCTGCTCCGACACCAGATCCATAATCTCCGCCGACACCAGCCGATCGTAGACCACCACATCCGCCTGCTGGATTGCCCGCAGCGCCTTCAGCGTCAGCAGTTCCACATCACCCGGCCCTGCGCCCACCAGCCAGATTTCCCCGCCGAGTACGGGCTGACGCCGTTGGCCCTGCGCCAATATTGATTGTGTTGTCATCATGTCACACCTCATTACGCCGTGGCGCTCAACCTGCTTTTTTCAATTCATTAACCGTTATCGGTACGTGCTGACTCAATAACGCCTTCAGTTCGGGGATACAGGAACCGCAGTTAGTGCCACATTTCAGCACGCCGCCCAGCGCAGCCACGCTGTGGCACCCTTTACGAATCGCGCCAACAATGATCGCTTCGCCGACGCTATAGCAACTGCAAATCGTTGCGCCTTGCTGCACCTGCCCCTGCGGTGCCTGACCTGCCAGCAGCGCATGGCGTTCGTGTGGTAGCTGCGGTGGAGTGATAAACGCCTGACGCACCGCATCGCTGTCAATACGCAGCGCCTGTGCGCTGACATAGCAGGCCAGCACGACGCGGCCATCGCGCCAGCCAATCAGGTGAAAGATGCCGTTGCCCTGCGCGATCTGACACTGCATGTTCTCCAGACCATACTGCTCAGTCAGCCATGCCTGCCAGTCATCTACCGGCACACGGTCGGCAAACAGGTACTGCGTCACGCCTTCATGCGGAATCTTGCTCCAATACGTTGCAGGCGGCGGCAGAACATCATGCTCTGCGGGTAACGTTAATGGCGCTGAAGCCGGTTCATCGGCAAAAAATAGCGTTGCCTGCCAGGCGGTATGCCAAGGTTGGATACGAACCCGGCTGTGCTTACTTTCCGGCTGGCCGGAATGGGGATCGGTAATCGGCGCGACTAAGCTGTCGGCCCGCGCCTGTGCGCTGAACTGCTGATTCCAGTGCATCGGTACAAACACGCTGCCGCGCGCCTGTCCGGCGTCAATCCGCGCCCGTGCCAGCATCCAGCCGTGCACCGACGACAGGCGCACCAAATCGCCCGCCTGAATGTCATGCGTTTGTGCATCCTGCGGGTGCAGTTCACAGTAAGGTTCACTGATATGACGCATCAGCCGGGCGGCTTTACCGGTACGCGTCATGGTATGCCACTGATCGCGAATCCGCCCGGTGTTCAGTACCAGCGGATATGCCTCACTCCACAGGCTTTGCGGCAGCGACGGGGTTACCGCCACCAGACGCGCTTTACCATCGGCATGCCAGAATTGACCATCATCACCCAGCCGGGCACGTCCGCGTGGAAATGCCGCATTCACCGGCCACTGTATCGGTTCCAACTGCTGCCACTGCTGATTGCTAAGCGTCGCCAGCCCGCTGATATCAAACGCGCGGCTGCCGTTATTCTCAAACCCGGACAGCGCCGCATGTTCACGAAAGATCTCCACCGGATGCTGATAGGCAAACGCTTCGGCAAACCCCATACGCTGCGCCACTTGGCTCAGGATCCACCAGTCGGCTTTGGCTTCCCCCGGCGCAAGCAGAAAGGCACGCTGACGCGACAACCGACGTTCGGAATTAGTCACTGTGCCGTCTTTTTCCCCCCAGCCTAGTGCGGGGAGTAAGATATCAGCGGTTTCTGCGGTATCGGTATGACGCATCACCTCAGAGACGATCACCAGCGGGCAGCGCTCCAGCGCCTGTTTCACCCGGTCGGCATCCGGCATCGACACCACCGGATTGGTGCCCATCACCCACACGGCTTTAATCTCGCCACGTTCAACGGCGCGAAACAGGTCCACCGCATTCAGACCGGGCTGTGTCGCCACGTTATCGCTCTGCCAGAAGCGCCCCACGCGCTCGATATCCTGCGGCGTAAAGCCCATGTGGCTGGCAAGCTGATTGGCCAGCCCGCCGACTTCCCGTCCGCCCATTGCATTTGGCTGTCCGGTTATCGAAAACGGACCGGAACCCAACACGCCGATTTTGCCGCTCAGCAGATGAGCATTAACGATCGCGTTGCACTTATCGCTGCCCGATGACGACTGATTAACGCCCTGCGAGTAGAGTGTGACGACCTTGTCGCTTGTGCTAAACAGGTGATAAAAACGCGCGATATCGGTTTCATCTAACTGACAGAAATCCGCCACGTGCGCCACCGGCCACGCCTGTGCTGACTGTAACGCCACTTCCACACCGGAAAAACGCTCGGCCACGTCGGTAATATCAACACGCGAGTGCTGTGCAATCCACTGCAGCAGACCGTTAAACAGTCCGGCATCGCTGCCGGGCTGCAGCGGTAAATGTAGATCGGCGATATCGCAGGTTGCGGTACGTCGAGGATCGACCACCACCACCTGCATCTGCGGCCGCTGCTGTTTCGCCTGCACCAGCCGCTGATACACCACCGGATGTGCCCAGGCGGTATTGGATCCCACCAGCACCACCACATCCGCCTGTTCGATATCTTCGTAACTACAGGGAACGGCATCCGCCCCCAGTCCGCGTTTGTAGCCGATCACCGCAGACGCCATGCATAGCCGCGAATTGGTATCCATATTGGCGACGCCAATAAATCCCTTCATCAGCTTGTTGGCAACGTAGTAATCCTCCGTCAACAGCTGACCTGAACCATAAAACGCCACCGACTGCGGGCCGTGTTGCTGCATGGTTGCCAGCAGCCGTTCGGCCACCGTATCCAGCGCCTGCTCCCAGCTCACACGACGTCCTTCCACCAGCGGCCACAGCAGGCGGCCGTTCAAGTCCAGCGTTTCTCCCAGCGCGGAGCCTTTAACACACAACCGACCCAAATTTGCCGGGTGCGCCGGATCGCCGCTAATCTTTACCGTGCCTTGATCGTCGCGTTCTGCCAGCACGCCACAGCCGACGCCACAATACGGGCAGGTTGTCCGACAGACGCGCGCGTTCATGATGCTTTCGCCATGGCGGCGTCTGCCAGACTGACGCTTTCAGGTACGGCCAGCGGTTGACGACATACCCAAATCTCGTCGTCTTCTACACGCACCGGCCAGGCGCGCACGTATAGCGCACTGTCATCCGGGCTCACACCATCCCGCAGCTTGAAGCGTTTCTTGTACAGCGGAGAAATCACCACCGGTTCACCCGCTACATCGCCGATCAGCCCACGCGACAGCACATTCGCCCCGCTGCCCGGTTCATGGTTTTCCAGCGCGTACACCTGCTGCTCGCTGCCCGGCAGGTGGAACAGCGCGATCTGCTGCTGCCCGAGGCGCGCCGCCATACCTGCATGACGTGGAATATCGCCCAGCGTCGCCACCTGTACCCACTCAGCTTCGTGCGCCGCGGGTTTCAGAGCAACGGGTTCTGGCGAGGCCACTTTTTCATGATCCTGCGCCGGACGGATCTGTCCACGCTCCGGCACCATCACCACCGCTTCATCTGGGCTATCGCTGTTCAGGAAGCCACGGAATAGCGCCAGACGTTCCGGGCTTTCCAGCGTGGTTTGCCATTCGCACTGGTAGGCATCCACCACGCGCTGCATCTCTTTATCCAGCTCTTCACCGATATTCAGGCTATCTTCCAGAATCACCTGACGCAGATAGTCGATACCGCCTTCCAGATTATCCATCCAGGTGCTGGTACGCTGGAGACGATCGCCGGTACGGATATAAAACATCAAGACCCGATCGATAGTGCGCAGCAGGGTTTCCGTATCCAGATCGCTGGCGAAGAGATCCGCATGGCGCGGTTTCATGCCGCCGTTGCCGCACACGTAAAGATTCCAGCCTTTATCGGTGGCAATCACGCCGATATCTTTGCTTTGTGCTTCTGCACATTCGCGGGTGCAACCAGACACCGCCATTTTGATCTTATGCGGTGAGCGTAGCCCCTTGTAACGATGCTCCAGTTGAATCGCCAGCCCGGTGGAATCCTGCACGCCATAGCGGCACCAGGTCGATCCCACGCAAGATTTCACGGTACGCAGCGATTTGCCGTAGGCATGGCCGGTTTCAAATCCAGCATCGATCAGCTCGCGCCAGATCGCGGGAAGCTGCTCTAAGCGCGCGCCAAATAAATCTACGCGCTGACCGCCGGTGATCTTGGTGTACAAATTATAACGCTGCGCCACCTGACCAATGGCGATCAGTCCTTCCGGCGTGATCTCCCCCGCCGGAACGCGCGGCACGACGGAATACGTACCGTCTTTTTGAATGTTGGCAAAGAAACGATCGTTGGTATCCTGCAACGGCAGGTGCTGCGGTTGTAGCAGATAGTCATTCCAGCAGGATGCCAGCATCGATCCCACCAGCGGCTTACACACTTCGCAGCCTAAACCGTGGCCGTAACGCTCAAGAAGGCTGTCGAACGAGCGGATCTCGTGCACGCGGATCAGGTGATACAGCTCCTGACGGGAATAGGCGAAGTGCTCGCAAATGTCCTTTTTCACTTCGACGCCCAACTGCGTCAGTTCATACTCCATCACCTGCTTAAGCAGTGGTATACAGCCGCCGCAGCCCGTTCCCGCTTTGGTACAGGTTTTCAGCGCGCCCAGCTCGCCGCAGCCGCCTGCCACCGCCGCCGAGATATCGCTTTTGCTGACGTTATGGCAGGAGCAAATCTGTGCACTGGCGGGTAACGCCGCCACGCCTAGCCCTTTCGGCGCATCGCCAGAACGTGCTGGCAAAATCAATCCTTCCGGCTGTGCAGGCAGCGGCATATCGTTGAGCATCATTTGCAGTAGCGTGCTGTAATCGCTGCTGTCGCCAATCAGTACCGCGCCCAGTAAACGCTTGCCGTCGGCAGAGACGACAATTTTCTTGTAGACCTCGTTCGGACCGTCCGTCCACTGGTAGCTTTGGCTCCCCGCCGTGCGCCCGTGCGCATCGCCAATCGAGGCCACATCAACGCCCAGCAGCTTCAGCTTGGTGCTCATGTCCGCGCCGGTAAATGGCGTATCGCGCTGCGCCAGCGTATCCGCCACGCTGCGTGCCATCTGGTAGCCCGGCGCCACCAGCCCGAAAATCTGCCCTTTCCACAGTGCACACTCGCCAATAGCGAAAATTGCGTCATCGGAGGTCTGGCAGCGATCGTCAATCACAATGCCGCCGCGAGGCCCTTTCTCTAAATCGCAGCTATCCGCCAGTTTGTCACGCGGACGAATCCCAGCGGAAAACAGCACCAAATCGGTTTCCAATACGCTGCCGTCGGCAAAGCAGAGGCGATGCAACGCCTGCTCGCCGTCGGTGATCTCGCGCGTTTCTTTACTGAGATGAATCTGTACGCCCAGCGCCTCAATCTTGCGCCGCAGCATGGTGGCACCGCCGTCGTCCAGCTGTACCGCCATCAGGCGCGGCGCAAACTCCACCACATGGGTATCCAGCCCCAGTTGGCGCAGGGCATTTGCCGCTTCCAGCCCCAGCAGGCCACCGCCAATCACCACACCGGATTTCGCCTTTTTCGCCTGTGCGGCAATCGCATCCAGATCGTCCAGCGTGCGATACACCAAACAGCCGGGGCGCGTGTTGCCGGGAATCGGTGGAACAAACGCATAAGAGCCCGTCGCCAGCACCAGTTTGTCGTAGGCGGTTTCACGGCCCTGTGCATCGCACACACACTGACGTTCACGATCGATAGCCACGATCTCACTGGCACTGCGCAGCTCAATACCGCTCTCGGCAAAAAAGCCGTCTTTTACCAGCGATAAAGAAGCAGCGCTGCGACCAGAAAAATACTCGGAGAGGTGAACGCGGTCATAGGCTTCATGACGTTCTTCACCAAAGACGACGATGTGGTAGTGCCGATGCAGGTCGCGCTCGACCAGCTGTTCAAGAAAATAGTGGCCGACCATACCGTGGCCGACGACCACCAAAATAGGTTTGCTCATGACAGGAATCCTTACAGCTTCAGGCTGTGGGTGTGGGTCAAAATCGGGGGAAGAAAGGCCGAAAAGCAGCGAGGCAGGCGGAAGCATCTTGCCTTCAGTAGTGCTCTCCATTGCGGCCAGCAGACGCTGGCTGTCATCGGTGTCGCCATACAGCAGGACACCGCTCAGCCGCCCGTCGCGCAGGAGCAGACGACGGTAGTGCTGCGTCTGCGGATCAAACAGGGTGTACACCTCATCATCCGGTGCCACGTTAATATCGCCGCCGCTGACCACACCAATTCCCGTGACTTTCAGCCGCGTCGCCGCCTGTTCACGTTGATAATCTTTCGGCGCGTGTCCGGCCAGGCGCTGTGCCACCAGCGTGGCATGGGCGAAACACGGGGCAACCAGCCCGAAAGTTTCGCTATTGAGTTCACAACATTCGCCGATCGCACTGATGTACGGGTCGGCAGTTTGTAACTGTCCATCCACCAGCACGCCGCGGTTACAGGGCAAGCCGCACCCGCGTGCCAGCTGGCTGGCGGGAATCACGCCCGCCGTCACCACCACCAGTCCGGCGGGGATCGTACGGCCATCCGCCAAGGCGACAGCCGTTACGCCGTGTTCATCACCGTGCAGCGCCACCACCTGCACATCCGTTTCACAGGCAATACCGCGGGCGCGCAGGCTGTCGCACAGCAGGCCGCTCGCCGTTGCGTCCAGTTGACGCTCCATCAGAATCGGGACGCGATGCAGCAGCGTGACGTCGGCACCGCGCAGTTTCAGCGCCGCTGCCGCTTCAATCCCAAGCAAGCCACCGCCAATCACCACCGCAGGAACGGACTGGCGAATCATCGTCAGCATCAGTTCAACATCATCCAGCGTGCGGAAGCCGCACACGCCCGCCAGATCGATACCGGGCATCGGTGGCATAAACGGCGTGGATCCGGTCGCCAGCACCAGATGATCGTAATGCAGTTGCCGTTGCGTCGTTGTCACCTCACGCTGCTGGCGATCGATATGGGTTACCCGCTCACCCAGCAGGTAACTCACCGGCAGCGCCGCATCGCCATCGATAGCCGCTGGCGTCAGCAGCGTATCCGTAAACGCTTTTTCACCGCTCAATACTGGCGACAGCAGGATGCGGTTATAGCTGGCGCGCGGTTCATCACCAATCACGGTGATGCGGTAGCGCGTCGCAGCCAGCTGACGTAGCGCATCGACGAATCGTGCGCTCGCCATCCCGTTACCAATCACAATCAGATGCGGTTTCATCATCGTTCCGGCCTCACTGTCAGGCTGCTTTAGGCTGTTTTTCATATAAGAAATGCAGCACCTGCTGGCGGTAGTGGTGATAGCGCGGATCGTCAGCCAGCGCGACGCGTGAACGCGGACGTTCCAGCTCGACCGTCATGATTTCACCGACCGTCGCCGCCGGACCGTTCGTCATCATTAGCACGCGATCCGACAGCAGTACTGCCTCGTCTACGTCGTGAGTAATCAGCACAATCGTGGTTTGCAACCGCTGCTGAATCTCCATTACCGCATCCTGAAGATGCGCACGGGTCAGCGCATCCAGCGCGCCGAACGGCTCATCCATCAGCAGCACTTTCGGCTTCATGGCCAGCGCGCGGGCAATCCCCACACGCTGCTTCATGCCGCCGGAGATCTCGTTAGGCCGCTTGTTCAGCGCGTGCCCCATATGCACCAGTTCCAGATTGTGGGTAATCCATTCGTGCATCTCGCGCTTGTTCATCTGCCCGCGAAATACCTGGCGTACCGCCAGCGCAACGTTTTCATAGGTCGTCAGCCACGGCAGCAGCGAGTGGTTCTGAAAGACCACGCCGCGCTCAGGCCCCGGTCCATCAATTTCACGGTTATCACACAGCAGGCCGCCGCTGCTCGGCAATGTCAGACCGGCGATCAGGTTCAATAGCGTGGACTTGCCGCAGCCGGAATGGCCGATCAGGCTGATCGTCTCACCGGTATGAATGTCAAAACTCACCTGATCCAGCGCCAGAAACTCGCCGCTGGCGGTATTGAAACGCTGGCTCACCTGCTGCACTTGAATAATCGGTGTTGTACGCATGGTCGGCTCCTTAGCGGTTGTCATAGCTGAAACGGTTAGCAATCCACACCAGTCCCTGCTCAAGCAGCAGACCGATAACACCAATCACCACGATGGCGATGATGATGTTTTCCACATTCAGGTTGTTCCACTCATTCCAAATCCAGAAACCGATACCGACGCCGCCGGTCAGCATCTCCGCGGCGACAATCACCAGCCAGGCGACGCCAATCGACAGACGCACGCCGGTCAATACGTTAGGCAACACCGCAGGCAGCAGGATTTTGCGCATAATGGTGAATTCGGAGAGCTTCAGCACCCGCGCCACGTTCAGGTAATCCTGTGGGATGCGGCGTACGCCTTCGGCGGTATTGAGGATCATCGGCCAAATGGAGCAGATGAAAATGGTCCAACTGGATGCCGGTTCCGCGCGCTGGAACAGCAGCAGGCCGATAGGCAACCATGCCAGTGGACTGACCGGACGCAGCAGCGAAATGATCGGGTTGAGCATGCTAGCCAGAAAGGTAAAACGACCAATCAGGAAACCCGCAGGAATACCAACCAGCGCCGCCAGTCCGAAGCCAATGCCAACGCGTTGCAGCGAGGCCAATACGTTCCAGCCAATGCCCTGATCGTTTGGCCCGGCGATATAAAACGGATCGGCGAAGAGGCTGAGTGCCGCAAGCCAGGTCGTCCACGGCGTCGGGAAGTTTTCGCTGTTGAGCGCGGCAATCTGCCAGACCGCCACCAGCAGACCCAGCCCCAGTACCGCAGGGAAAAGCTGCTGAAACAGCTTACGCAGCAGCGGTCGGTAGGCGAAAGCAGGCGTTGCCGGTGCTTTTTCAGGCGTCGCTGGTTTGGTTGGCAGCGGCATAATTTCAGCGCTGTGCACGGTTTCCGGGGCGGTATCCGCAGCAATCGGAATGATTCGGGCCTGGTTTTTCATCATCAACCTCACTTATTTCTTCACGCTAAAACTGTTGGCATAACCCGCCGGATCGCTACCATCCCAGCGGCGGCCATCGATAAGCACGCTGCTGCGCATGTCGCTACCGGGCAACGGCACATTCCCCACGGCCTCGGCCGCCTGCTTGTAGATATCAATGCGGTTAACCTGCTTCGCGACGGCCAGATAGTCCGGCTCTTCGGTGAGCAAGCCCCAGCGCTTGTGCTGGGTAAGGAACCACATACCGTCGGACAGATACGGGTAGTTCACGGAACCGTCGTGGTAGAAACGCATCGCGTGTTCGTCTTTCCAGCTTTTCCCCAGTCCGTTTTCGTACTGGCCCAGCATGCGTCCGACGATGGTTTCTTCTTTGGCATTGATGTACGCGCGTCCGGCAACGACACTGGCCGTCTCACGGCGGTTGTCGTCCGAAGCGTCAATCCAGCGCGAGGCATCGAGAATCGCGGCGGTCAACGCGCGGGCGCTATTCGGGTTGGCGTTCACCCAGTCAGCGCGGGTACCCAGCACTTTCTCTGGATGATCCGGCCAAATGTCTTGCGAAGTGGCGGCGGTAAAGCCGATTTTTTCGCTAATGGCACGCTGGTTCCACGGCTCGCCGACGCAGTAGCCCACCATGTTGCCAATCTTCATGTTCATCACCATTTGCGGCGGCGGCACCACCACGGTGCGCACGTCGTTCAGTGGATGAATCCCGGCGGAAGCCAGCCAGTAGTAGAGCCACATGGCGTGCGTACCGGTCGGGAAGGTTTGTGCGAAGGTGTACGTGCCCGCCGGGCTGGCGGCGATATATTTTTGCAGCCCCGCGAGATCCGTGACATTGGCTTCACGCAGTTGGTTTGCCAGCGTGATCCCTTGCCCGTTCTGGTTGAGCGTCATCAGTGCCGCCATGTTGCTCTGTGCGCCGGACAGCCCCATTTGCAGACCGTACAGCTGCCCATACAGAATGTGGGCGGCATCCAGCTCGCCCGACACCAGCTTGTCGCGTACCGCCGCCCAGCTTGCTTCTTTGCTGGGAACAATCGTGATGCCGTATTTCTTATCGAAGCCTTTCACTGCGGCCATCACGACTGAGGCGCAGTCCGTCAACGGGATAAACCCGACCCGGATTTCCTTTTTCTCCGGTGCATCAGAACCCGCGGCCCAGGCGCTATTCATCAACCCTGGCAGCATCAGGCTGCCACCCAGTGCAGCACTCCCCAGCAGAAACTGGCGGCGAGAGACGGTCATGCTTTTGGTTTTGGAATCACTCATCAACGACACCCTTGCGCAAAACACCTTTTCAGGCGGTAAAAACAAAAACGGCGTCCACAAGCCCATGCAGAATCTGCACGCTTATGGACGCCGTTGTCCGATTAACACCTTCCGCACCGCCGTTGGCCCGAAACGCATTATGAATGTTTGGTTGTTGCTAATGAGTTAAAGCAAGGTTTGTGCCAGATGTCACAATTTTGCGTATTACCGAGCGGGATTGTTTAATAGAGAAGTGAACTTAAATTTCGGTAACCACATGTAAATTATGATGATTATTTCGTGCGCGAGAATATTGCCATTTCTATGCTACGCCGTAGCACGCGCCCGACACGGGGCGCTCAGTCGCCGCCGCCCCGTGACCCGTGGCTTTTTCGCGAGAAATAACGTCGCTACGCGATACCTTCAGAAAAAACAGTCTCTTAGCGGACCGTCGTTGACGCGCTCCCGGCGCGGCAACGACTTTCGCGGCTTCCCTGCCGCTCATCCTAAGCCTGTTTTTCCTTCAGCGTTATTTACGCTCATCACAACACAACGACAGCGAGAACCAACTACGCACGAAACTACTTCACACCGTCAGTTACTCCGCTATTGACGCCACGATTTCCTCTTCACAAGACGGCGTCTTGCACCGCAAGCAAGCAGAACACGCACAGTTCATGTGCATATACCTCTTAAGGGGTATCTCCGAATACATCTGCTACCGCGAGCATCGCCGTTGCGATATCAATCAGCTTTTTATTCTGGCTCATCGCCATGCGCCGTAGGGTTTTGTAGGCCTCTTCTTCGCTTAATCCACGGTGCTGCATCAGTAAGCCCTTTGCGCGATCGATCTGTTTTCTTTCATTCAACGTGGCTCGCAGCGCAGCCAATTCATGATCCTGCGCCTGTAAGCGCCTCGACTGTTGCTGCACCAGCGACAGCAGCGATCGCCCCAACTGTGGGCTGACGCCATCGCTATGTAGCCAGCCGGGAGGAGTGCTCTGCCCTTCCACGTCGTGACCAGCGATAAATATCGAATAACCGGGCTCGTCCTTCTCCTGCTGCGCCATCAGCTCTTCGAGGTCCGCCCGCTGATCGCTGCACGCCTTCTCCGCTGCCGCAATACGGGTACGACAGCGCTGCATCAGCGTCTGCTCCAGTTCATCTTCCATCTGTTTCATTTCGTCGATACGCCGCGTGGCAATCGAAAACCAGTGCAGGCTGTCGGCTTCCGACAGCTTTTCTATCGGGCTGCGGGTGCACACGATCCGGCGCAGGCGCTCAAACTCGCTGTCTACCGCGATAGCACGCCAGCGCTGCTGGTTTTCTTCATCGCTAAAACTGAGAAAGGTATCGAAACAGCGCTCCTGCCGCTCAATCAAGTCCAGCAGCTTTTGCCGGGTTTCCTCATCAATGCTGCCCGCCGCATAGGCCGCCGCGCCGATAGCACGCTCCTGCCCCGCCAGTTCTTTCCCCTGCATAAAGCTGAACATGGCAATCAACGCGCGAGAAATCCCCGGATCGGCTGCCGTATCCGACACCTCAAAAACCAGTGCCAGCAGATTACGGACAATGTCGTTGAAAAATGTCATCGCTTGCGGCTGAGGCAGCAAGCGCTGGCGAATCTGCTGGCGCAGCGCAGGCAGCAGGCTCAGCGCATAGACCACGCTGGCGACGCGGCTGAATAGACGGCTTGCCTGCGGCAATTCCGCCGTCATTTTTTCTAATCCGGCCAGATGCGTCATCAAGTGCGCCTGTGCCGTCTGCACGTCTTTCTCACGTAGCACCAGTTCATCGGCGAAAAATCGGCCGTCGGAGCAAAGAAACAGGTTGGCCGTTCCCCGTTCGCGCTGCAATAGATGCACGAGCTGGCTGATTTTCCCCACCAGTTCACCACTTTGCAGCAGGTAGCGCAGGCTGTTCAGCTCACACTGGCGCGAGGCAAGTAAAAATCGAATTGTCGTTGAAGGCTCCGCCACCATTGCACTCTCTCCTGAAAAAACCATGCTCGGAAATATGCAATTAGCACGCCAGTTACCTCACGCATCAACAGGAAAAAAGCAGCAATGCATGCCGACCTCTTTTTAATATTCGATGTATCTCGACGGTGAAATAAATACGCATGCGATCTGCCCGTCAAACAGCAATAACGAGCGGCAAGAGAAGCCATCTGTTGCTCTTTTTTATCTGCCGCGTATTCACAGAGAAAAACAAAATTAATACAAAAAGTAACTGTTATATTTATCCTTATTCCATCTGTACCAACAATGGTATTCATGCGATAAATACCACACCACCAAATCAGAATTAAATTCTTTTAAATGAATTTAAAAAAAATAAAAAAATAACAAATAAGTTTAAATTAGATATAAATTTCAAAATTGACGTAGATTCCGTTTCTCACATCACCCACAAAACTGTACTATTTATCCTTCCATTTTTGCACGCTATAATCCCCGCACGTTTTATTCACTGCTCATTCTTATCTCACTTCAATCAGTGAAGTTAATTTCTGACGGATGCAAATACCGCCGACGGTAATTATTCGCATTTTATTTATCACTATTTATTCCGGCAAGCATCGGAATAACAGCATTTTCCTGCCTGACGCTAGGAGCCTAACATGTTTGATGTCGTTGAGCTGTCGCGGCTGCAATTTGCCCTGACCGCCATGTATCACTTTCTTTTTGTCCCGCTAACGCTGGGGTTGTCTTTCCTGCTGGCCATTATGAACACCACCTATGTGTTAACCGGCAAGCAAATCTACAAGGATATGACCAAATTCTGGGGCAAGCTGTTCGCCATCAACTTTGCGCTGGGCGTGGCAACCGGTCTGACGCTGGAGTTCCAGTTCGGCACCAACTGGTCTTACTATTCTCACTATGTGGGCGATATTTTTGGTGCGCCGCTGGCGATGGAAGGACTCATGGCGTTCTTCCTCGAATCCACACTTATCGGCCTGTTCTTTTTCGGCTGGGATCGCCTGACCAAAGTCCAGCACATGCTGGTGACCTGGTTCGTCGCGCTGGGCTCTAATTTTTCCGCCCTGTGGATTCTGGTCGCTAACGGCTGGATGCAAAACCCGATTGCCGCTGAATTCAACTATGAAACTATGCGCATGGAAATGCTGAGCTTCGCCGAACTGGTACTGAACCCGGTTGCGCAGGTGAAATTCGTGCACACCGTGGCAGCAGGCTATACCGCCGGTGCGATGTTCGTCCTCGGGATCAGCTCTTACTATCTGTTGAAAGGCCGCGATATCGCCTTTGCCAAACGCTCGTTCGCGATTGCCGCCAGTTTCGGTCTGGCTTCGGTGCTGTCCGTGATCGTACTGGGTGATGAATCCGGCTATGTAATGGGCGATGTGCAGAAAACCAAACTGGCAGCAATCGAAGCCGAATGGGAAACGCAGCCCGCCCCCGCTTCTTTCACGCTGTTCGCCATCCCCAATCAGGAAACGATGCAGAACGATTATGCGATCCACGTTCCCTACCTGCTGGGGCTCATCGCCACGCGTTCACTCGATAAACCCGTCGTCGGCATTAAAGACCTGATGGCGCAACATGAGATCCGCATTCGCAACGGCATGACGGCCTATGGTCTGCTGGAGGAACTGCGTTCAGGCAACACCGATCCCGCCGTTCGCACGCGCTTTGAGGCTGCCAAGCACGATCTGGGCTACGGTCTGCTGCTTAAGCGCTATACCGACGACGTCGCCAATGCCAGTGAAAACCAGATTCAGCAGGCAACCAAAGACTCAATCCCTCGCGTCGCACCGCTGTATGTCGCTTTTCGTCTGATGGTGGGCTGCGGCGTGCTGATGCTCGGCATTTTTGCCCTGTCGTTCTGGAGCGTCATACGCGGCCGTATGGGACAGCGTAAATGGCTGCACCGCGTGGCGCTGTACGGCATTCCCCTGCCCTGGATCGCGATTGAATCCGGCTGGTTCGTCGCCGAGTACGGCCGCCAGCCGTGGGCGGTCGGAGAGGTCCTGCCTACCGCCATCGCCAATTCTTCTCTGGAAGCACACGACATCCTGCTGTCGATGGGGCTGATTTGCGGGCTGTATACGCTGTTTCTGATTGCGGAAATGTATCTGATGTTCAAGTTTGCCCGACTGGGACCAAGCAGCCTGAAAACCGGCCGCTACCACTTTGAGCAACCGACAACGCAATCACTCACAACACCTGCAAAACCGTAACGGGAGCCATAAAATGCTGGATTATGAAACATTACGCCTGATTTGGTGGGGATTGATTGGCCTGTTGTTCATCGGCTTCGCCATCACCGACGGCTTTGACATGGGCGTAGGCATTCTGCTGCGCCTGCTGGGTAAAAACGATACCGAACGGCGGGTGATGATTAACGTGATCGCCCCGCACTGGGACGGCAATCAGGTCTGGCTGATCACCGGCGCGGGCGCGCTGTTCGCCGCCTGGCCGATGGTTTATGCCGCCGCTTTTTCCGGTTTCTACTTCGCCATGATTTTGGTGCTCGCCGCTCTGTTTTTCCGCCCGGTGGGCTTTGATTATCGCTCCAAGCTGGAAAACCAGCGCTGGCGCAATATGTGGGACTGGGGCATTTTCATCGGTAGCTTCGTCCCTACACTGGTATTCGGCATCGCCTTCGGGAACCTGTTGCAGGGCGTGCCGCTGAGCGTCGATATGTATTTGCGCCTCACCTACCACGGCGGATTCTTTGACCTGTTGAACCCGTTTGGGCTGCTGGCAGGCATTGTGAGCGTCGCCATGATCGTCGCACACGGCGCGATTTACCTGCAAATGCGCACCACAGACGTGCTTCAGCATCGCGCGCAAAAAACTGTCCTGATCGCCAGCACGTTAATGAGCATTGCCTTCTTACTGGCTGGCTTCTGGGTGCTGACCGGCATCGACGGCTACGTGATTACCTCAGCCATAGATAAAACGGCCCCGTCGAATCCACTGCACAAAGAAGTGGCACAACAGGCCCGGGCCTGGTTAGCCAACTTTACGGCGCATCCAGTGCTGTGGGCGATCCCTGCACTGGGCGTGGCTCTGCCGTGGTTAACCTGTCTCTTCTCACGCCTGAACCGCTGCGGCTGGGGTTTTCTGACCTCGTCATTGACGATTGTCTGCGTGATTCTGACGGCAGGGATTACGCTGTTCCCGTTTATTATGCCTTCCAGCTTTGCCCCTAACGTCAGCCTGACTATCTGGGATGCCACGTCCAGCCAGCTTACGCTTCAGGTGATGACCATTCTGGCCTGTATTTTTGTCCCCACCATCCTGCTTTATACCAGCTGGTGCTATTACAAAATGTTTGGTCGGATCGATGCCCGTTACATCGAAGCCAATAAGCATTCCGTTTACTAACGACTTGAGGAGAAAGAGAATGTGGTATTTCGCCTGGATACTCGGCACGCTGCTGGCCTGCGCGTTCGCGCTGGTCACCGCGTTAGCGGTAGAGAACCATGAAGCAGGCAAAGACGCCTCCTGAGAAAACGAAGCGCCGCATCGGGCGCTTCATCATTATCTAGTGAGGCAATTATCGCTAATACACTGGTCACTGATACAATCGGGCAAACGAAATCCGCCGGGCGCTAGAATGCAGACGCGGTGCCCAATCGGATGCCTCTTTAACCTGAAATTAGACGACGACATGACAACGCCCAGACAGGACAAAACGCCGTGGTGGAGTCAGGGGAAAACCCCGGACTACCGTTTTTCATTAGCGAATGAACGCACCTTTCTGGCGTGGATCCGCACCGCGCTGGCGTTTCTTGCCGGTGCGGTGGGTATCGATCAATTCACCGTCCATATCGATCCGCTGGTGCGTCAGGGGCTGGCTCTGCTGCTGGTCGTCTGTGCGGCATTACTCGGCGGTCTGGCCTATCGTCGCTGGGTCAGCAATGAGAAAGCGATGCGTCAGGAAGGCGATATGCCGTATACGCCGATGCTGCTGATCGTGACGCTGTTTATCACCCTCATTGCCATCGCGATTGCCGCCATGATCCTGTTCGGGTAGCACATGGAAAGGCGGTGAAGCACAAACGCGCTTCACCGATTAGACTGGCTATTCGATCGAACTTTCCGGGAACAGGAAGGGGTTGATGCTACTGCGAGAAAAGCCTTCTTCCTCCATTTTCACATCCAGCACCAGCGAAGCCAGATCGTCGGCGACGGCTTCTACACGGTGATCTTTTTCCTGATATAGCAGCTTCAGATACGTGCCGCAGTGACCGCAGCTTTCCGCTTTGATGGCGGAATTTTCGCTATCCAGCGACCAGTAATTCAGCTCGCTCGACTCTTCACAGTTGCTGCATTTCACCCGCACCATGTGCCATTCGCTCTCGCACAGATTGCAGTGCAGATAACGCAAGCCGCTGGACGTACCTAACTGCACCACGCCCGATACCGGAATACTGCCGCACACCGGGCAGAACTGACGATGTTCGCCGGGTACCGCGCGCGCTTTACCGGGCAGCAGACTTGCCATCTGTGCCCAGAACAGCGACAGCGCCGCCCAGATGAACGGGGCTTTATCATTGTTTTCAGCGCGAAACTCGTGTTGCAGCAGCGCCGTTGCCTGCTCTTCCAACTCCTGTTCTGAGGCTTTTTCCAGATTTTCCAGCGTGGATAACACCTGTCCGCTGGCATCCGGTTTTAATTCTTCGATCAGCGCACGCAGCAGCGTGTGCCAGTGTGCATCACGCGGGAACACCGCGATATCGAGCGGTGGACGTTCACCGGACTGTTTCAGCACGTCACTCAGGTCAAGCTTCAACGGATGATCGTGCAGCACCTTCTGCTGGGCTTCCACCACGCCAGCGGCGAAGGTGAGGTAATCCCCCAGAGGGTGATCTTCAGCCAGCTGACGCAGACGCTCCGCGCGGCTGCTGTACAGGCTTTTTAGATTGGCAAACAGCAGCGGAGGAATATGCCCTTCCTGCGTCGATTTTTCATTCTGTTCTAGCTGTTCCTGAGGAACAATACGAATACTCATCAGGGTGGTTTTTCCTGTTGTTTACGTTGTCTATCCGATAGATTTCGGGGTGCAGGAAGGCCGCCAGCGCGGTCTGAAAGATAATAGGTATCGCTCACCTTTAGCCGGATTATACGCATCGTGCCTGGCGACTTCCTGATTTCCGGCAAGGTTATGGCTGTTTTTCGCCATCGATGCCGCCACCTTCCGCCATGGCGCAAACAGTAACAGAAAAGCAGCAAACATCTCCACACCTCTAAAGGGGTGATCGCGCCAAACGCTCACCTATCTGTGCTCGAATCAGCGAGGCCAATACGATCACGCTTTGTTCGCAGCGCTCGTCCCATGCGTAAGAGGCGTTGAAGCGGAAGTAGCGATCGTATTTATCGCCAGTCGTAAACATTTTCCCCGGCGCAATGCTGACGCCCCGAGCCAGCGCACGACGGTATAGCTCCGTGCTGCTGACGCCTTCAGGCAATTCCAGCCAGAGAAAATAACCGCCTTGGGAATGATTAATGAGGACGTCACCCGGGAAGTGCCGGCGTAGCGACTGTAACGCCGCGTGTTTACGCTGCTCCAGCGCTCGCCGCAGGCGGCGCAGATGGCTGTCGTAGCTGCTGGTCGCCAGATAGTCCGCAATCGCCAGTTGCATGGGTGCGCTGGTTGATAATGTGCTCATCAGTTGTAAACGCTGAATGCTGCCCGCATAGCTCCCTGCCGCCACCCAGCCGATGCGGAACCCCGCCACCAGATTTTTAGAAAACGAGGAGCAGTGCAGAATCGTGCCTTTTTTATCCAACGCCTTCGCAGGCAGCGGACGTTGCAGGCCCGTGTATAGCTCGCTGTAGACATCATCTTCTACCAGCCCGACGCCGTGTTTTTCCAGCATCGCCACCAGCCGCTGTTTCTTCTCCCAGGACAGCGTGCAGCCAAGCGGGTTATGAAAATTGGTCATCAGCCAGCAGGCTTTGATCGGATAGTCATTCAGCGCCTGCTGCAATGCATCAAGGTCGATACCCTGCTGCGGATCGGTTGCAATCGCAATCGCCTTGAGTTTCAGGCGTTCGATCGCCTGTAGCGCGCCATAAAAAGCGGGAGATTCGATCACCACGTAATCGCCCGGCTCCGTCAGCACCTGAAGGCTGAGATTAAGGGACTCCATCGCCCCCGCCGTAATCACAATCTCATCGGGCGAGACGGCGATCCCCTGCAACGCATAGCGCTGAGCGATATTCTTCCTTAAGCTCTCATTACCCGGCGGTAAATTATCCAGCGCGCTGTGTGGCTGCATATGGCGCGCCACCGAGGCCAGCGAGCGCGTTAACTGACGCTGGGGAAAGAGCTGCGGGTCGGGAAACGCCGATCCGAACGGCATCACCGCCGGATCTTTGCTGGCCTGGAGCACGTCAAAAATGAACGCGTTGACGTCCACGTCTTCGGTCAACTGAACGCGTTCCTGCCCTACAGGTGAATGCAGGCTGTCCGCGGGTAGTGCGGACAGCTGTGATGCCGCGTAATAACCCGACTGTGGACGCGACACAATCAGCCCCTGACTTTCCAGCAGCTGATACGCGTGCAGCACGGTCATCAGGCTCATACCCGAATGCAGTGATTTCTCCCGCAGCGAAGGCAATTTATCGCCCGGCTGCCAGATCCCTTCCTGAAGCTGCTCACGGATCTGGTGAGCGAGCTGTTCAAACTTTGCCATAGCGCTACGGTTTCGGTGGATGAAGCTATCATGATTCTTGGCTCGATCGGCACCAATGAGTGGCGATCGAGAAGGACGTTTTATCGCGCATAATGCGTTGTTCGAGGGCTACTTCGCCGCATAGCGTTGCACAAAATCCAGCAGGATCTTGCGCGCCCAGACGGGTTCCTGCGGGATGTCCATCATCCGGTCGACATCCCAGCCGCCCTGTCGCAGCGCCGCTTCATTATGACGCAGACATGTCAGCATGATGTCCGTGCTGAATTCCGGGTGGAACTGCACGGTCAGGACTTTATCGCTGTAGCGGATAATTTGGCAGCCATCCATCTCTGAACTTGCCAGCACCTGCGCACCTTCAGGCGGTTCCAGCACGGACTGCTGGTGGGTCAGATAAGCGCCAAACTGCTGCGGATAATCACGCAGTAAACTGTCCTGCGCGGCAGCTTCATTGGTTGTCACAACCTGAACGCCAACTTCCTTGCCGTTCGGGTTATCCCCCACTTTACCGCCCAGCGCATCAGCGAGCAGTTGGTGCCCATAGCACACGCCCAGCAGCGGGACATCCGCGTAATAGGCTTCACGCAGCCAGCCAGCGGTATATTCACTCCAGTCCAACCGATCCGTGACCATTGACCACGAGCCGGAGATAACCACCGCCGCCAGCGTATCAAACGGCGGCAGCCGCTCCCCGAGATCGGGACGCACCACCTGTACCGGCTGCGTTTTGCCCTGTACCGCATCGGTAAACCACTTCCCTTGTTGCCCAACCTGAGACGCAATGCCTTCCGGCGGTTGGCCCAACTGAATCACCAGCAATACCTTTTCGCTCATCGTCCTGTTCTGCCCGTCTATTTGAAAATCACAAGGTTGAAAAAATCATTCGGCTGAAAAACCACCCGTCAAAAAACAACAAGAACACGACGCGCAGCTCTCCTACGAACCTAGCACTAACGTAATACGATTCCTATCCAAGTCATATGCTGGATAGTAAAAGGCCACCTCAATGACAGGTGGCCTTTCATCCCTACCGTTTCAACGGCGATACCGATCCTTTGGTATCACGGTAACCGATAGGCAATCACATAGTCACCACGGTCTGGTGAGTTACGTGCACCGCCAGCCGAGATAACGACGTACTGCTTACCATCCACCGGAGACTTGTAGCTGATAGGTGTAGCCTGGCTTCCTACTGGCAGTCGGGCTTTCCATACTTCTTTACCGGTCGCGCTATCAAAGGCACGCAGATAGTAATCCTGCGTGGAGGCGATAAATACCAAACCGCCCTGAGTCGCGAGCGTGCCGCCAATCGTCGGCATACCGATCGGAATAGGTAATCCCATTTTAATACCGAAAGGCCCCGTATCTTTCACTGTACCAACGGGAACCTGCCAGGCGATTTTCTGCGTTTTTAAATCCACCGCCGTCAGCGTGCCAAATGGCGGTTTCTGGCAAGGAATTTCAATAGGCGACATGAAGCGAACTTTCGCATTAACCGAATACGGCGTGCCATCCAGCGGTACCGGACGATCAATGCTAGCCGCTTCGTTACCATCACTTTTCTTACCTTTATCCTCTGCCGACGTCGGTACGAGTTGAACCTCAAGCCCCACTCTCATATCGTTGACAAATAGGTAGTTATTCACCGGATCGGTAGATAATCCGCCCCAGTTCATGCCACCTAAAGAGCCAGGCAGATTGAGTGACGGATCGTGCCCCGGCGGGGTAAACAGCCCATTGTAACGTTTAGATTTGAAGTGGACGCGGCAGAGCAACTGATCAAACGGCGTCGCTCCCCACATATCAGACTCTTTGAGGACATCTGCGCCAATCTGCGGCATACCAACGGAAACAGGCTGAGTCGGCGAATACACCTCGCTCGGAATTTCTCCCTGCTCAACCTTTCTCTCTTCAACTTTCGTCAACGGTTTACCCGTCGCACGATCGAGAACGAACAGTTGACCGGCTTTGGTACCGAACACTAACGCGGGTACGTTTTTGCCATTTTCGCTGGGGAAATTAACGAAAGAAGGCTGCATCGGCACATCAAAGTCCCACAGGTCATCGTGAACCGTCTGATAGACCCATTTGACCTGCCCCGTGGAGGCATCCACCGCCACCATTGACGCACCAAATTTACGATCCAGATCGCTACGTTTGACGCCCCATAAATCGATGGCGGCGCTTCCCGTCGGCATGAACACCGTATTTGACTGCGGATCGTAGGACATCGGCGCCCATACGTTAGGCGTCGAACGCGTATAGTTCTGACCTTGTGCTGGTTCTGTCGTCTCCTGCGGATTGCCAGGATCAAATGCCCAGCGTAATTTCCCGGTAATCACGTCAAACCCGCGAACGACACCGCCGGGCATATCGATACTGACGTTATCCGCGACCCTGCCGCCAATAACGATAGTCGTCCCTGCCAATGTGGGCGCTGACGTCGGATAATATTGCCCTTTGTCGCTACCTTTGCCCATGTGATCGCTGAGATCCACCCGGCCATTGGTGCCAAAATCTGGGCAAAATGCCCCGGTGTCCGCATCCACGGCGATCAGCTCTGGCGTCACGCTATTCATCAGGATACGACGCTGGCAAACCGCACCTACAGGTACTGAAACCTGCGCAACCGGTGTAGATCCTGGAAGATCGGGCTGCACTAGCGGCTGTGTGGCATCAAAATAGGCCAGACCACGGCAGCGCATCCACTTTTTCTGGTGCGCGCCGATTTCCGTTTTCCACAGCTGTTCACCACTTGTGGCATCCACAGCAATGATGTTGTTATGCGGCGTACACAGGAATAAACGGTTACCCACTTGCAGCGGAGTCTGCTGATCTTCAGCACCGCCGCCGCCCGGACTTTGCGGCACATCACCCGTGCGGTACGTCCACGCGATCTGGAGATCTTTCACGTTATCACGCGTGACCTGATCCAACGCGACAAAGCGCGACGCACCAGAGGTGTTACCGTAATTGCTCCAGTTTTGCTGTTCTTCACCGGGTTTAACAGGCACTAACGGCAGTTGAGCACCGGAAGAAGGCACTGGCGCATGAGGAACGAACATGCCGGCGACAGTGGCAACGAAGGCCAGCACCAGCACGCCAGCAGAAAGCCCTGCGGCACGCCAGCCAGGTTGTTTACCTGCCGGACTACGCAAGAGAGGTAGTGACAGCGCAACCAGAATGGCAACCCCAGCCAACGTGAGCAAACGTGATACCAAAGGCCAAAAATCCAGACCGACATCCCACAATGCCCAAATAACGGTGCCCAACAAAACGGCACCGTATAAATAAGCGCCTAAGACGCTTTTACGCCAGAGAAGTACCCCGGAAATCAGCAGTGCTAAACCGGAGACCAGAAAATAGGGGCTCCCCCCCAAACCAATCAGTTTGGCCCCATAATAGGCGAAAAAAGCGCCTATCGCCGTTACGATTAACCCCAAGATTAGCAGCCAGATACCCTGCAACCTGGACACAAGTGGTTTTGCCATAGAAAATTCCATCAATACGAGCAAACCTTATCTTCACATCATTTACCCCACATCTAACACGATGATGGAGAAAGGAATGCATTACGTTAATGTTTTAGAAAAGCGAGAATGTGGGTCGAGAAACCGCATAAATATGCTGGATATATCGTTTCCACCCCACTTAATAGCGTAGATGCTTTTTAAAGGGTCACAATCATATTGCACTTTCTTAATAAGAAAATAAAATTTCTATAACATATGGTTTGGTAAGGATTTACCTTTATCGGATAAGCGATCCGCAAGAAAAAAGGAAGAATAAAAGTTTCTTATTGTGATGATAAATAGAGGGAATATAAATAGCCGTTATTTTATATAAGCGTTATTTTATATAAAAAGCTGGCTGTTTTATCACATTCAAGCAGAAGGCTGCTGGCGATAGGCCAATGAAAAAACATCGTAAAAATCAACATCACCTTTCGTGCGTTGAATTTTCTCTATCCCCGCTTTCACTGCGGACGGTACCTGCTCATTGCGTAGCAGTTTATCCAGCGTGTCCTGCGACACGTGGCGGATCGTAAACCACTCGCCGTTATAGCACACGCGTAAATCCAGCGTGTCGATGTCTTCAAAGCGATAGGTCGGGTTAATATCCATCGACAGTGCCAGCGTCATCACCAGCAGGAAGACGGTAAAACCGATCAGATACGGTAAACCAAAATAAGAGGCATAGAAGAGGATGGCAGCGACCGGCACGTAGCTCACCAGCATCGCGGCAAACAGATAGGGGTGAGACTGCATGAATTTACGGCTGAAACGTATTTTATTGTCACGTTTTTCTTCCCGATTAATCCGTTCGATCTCTTCGGTAAGAAGGCGTTTTACTTCGTCCATCGTCGTCACCATCATGCTTAAGGAATACAACACTGCTGGTATCGATTAGAACATAGCCACATAAGAGATAACAGATACAGTTTTCGACAGATTGACTATAACAGTTTGCCTGATGCCGGGAGAGATTATCCCGGCAACAGCGATGACATAAGAACGGGGATTACGAAATAGCAGGCATGGTGAGATCGGGATCGATCAGATTATAGATGTGATTGCCAAACACGGGCTGTTGCAACAGTTGATCAACCGCCAGCGCCACATCCCAGCGTGACACCAGCCCCAGCGTAGCAGCCCCCTGCGTCAGTTTCGCATTGTGCGTCGCAACCACATCCAGCAGGCCGCCAGGACGCACAATACAGTGATCCAACGAACTGCTTTGCAACCAGCTTTCTGCCAACGACTTCTCACGTACCGCAAAGCCAAACGCGGCTCTGGCGCGTGGCGACAACAGCGGCCAGCTATCGCCGCAGCCCAGTGACGTCACCAGCAGCATACGCTTGATGCCTGCCTGCTCGGCGCCATCGATCACCGTGCGATGGCCCTGATAATTTACCGTGCCACCGCCCATTGTTGATACCACAATGGCAGAAGGCCCCACCACACGACAGGCTTCCGCTACCGTTTCCGGGTCACAGGCATCGCCTTCCACTACTGTCATTCCCTGCTCACGCCAGTGTTTGGCCTGTTCAGGATTACGCAAGACGAGTACGACCGCCTGCTCGCACTCAATAGCGCGCTGTAATAAGCAGGCGCCGACCCCATTGCCCGCGCCGAAAAGTAACCACGTCATACCTGCTCCGGTTGTAATTCACTCGCCAGCGCGCGGAACGCCTCAACCTGAGCACTCAGCAGCTGGCGGTGGCTGTCTCGTCCAAGGAAGATTTTAAACATCGCCGCACCGTTGGCATTAAAGAACACCACGGACGCCGTGTCCATCCCCATGAACTTACGCTCAATAAACGCAATGTGCTGACAGCTCGTCGCGCGGATGTGTCCACTCAGGCCATTTTTGCCGCGCAAATTAAAGTAACCGTGGCGATGCGTACCGGTTGGCAGCTCGCTCTTGAATTCCAGAATTGCGTCCGCCGTATGGCTAATGAGCGTCACTTCACCCCAGGTCGCAATCGTGTCCCACACCTGATCGAAGCGATCGCCCGTCGCCAGCGTACGCTGTGCCGCAGGCAAAGCTTCAACGACGGCAAACAGCGAGGTACTGTACTTTCCGGCAATCTCTTCCAGTGTGCCATCAGGGTTGGTTGCCAATAATTCATTCAGTGTCATGATTGCGTCTCCGGTTAGTGCGCATGCTCTTCGGCATTAAGCTGAGGAATAATTTGTTGTAATGCCTGCATCAGGTTGTTCGCCCAGAAACGGCCATCGTTGGTCAGGCGCAGGCAGGTGGAATCGTCACAGGTCAATCCGGCCTCGTGCCACTGGCTAAGCAACGGTTGAAGCTCACGAGCATGCCGGGTCAATTGAGGCAGCTTGATGCGACCCACTTCAATACCCGCCTGAAGCTGATGCTGCCACGGCCCGGTCGGACTGGCTGGCGTCATCATCATGATCGGTTTTTGCCCCTGATCGATCTGCTGGTAATAGCGCTCCAGGCTGCGTTCCATCATGTAGGCTTGCCCGTTTATATTGCCACCCGCGCCGCTTCCCATTGCCAGACAGTCCGCGCCTTGCTTAATCAGCAGGTTGTACAGGTTGCGTTCACGCGTGGTGCGCGCCCAGTGGCTATTGCTAAGCTGGTGCCAGCCGGCGTCAGCCAGAAACGCTGCGCCAGTCCGATAGAAATCACGGCGGGCAACCACATCAGGCAATGCGACACGCTGATTTTCGGCAGCTTTCGCCAGCGGCGTGGTTGGTAACAGATTCAGCGCATACAAATCGACGCCGTCTAACGGCAAATCGCTGACGATGGCCAGATCTTCGCGCCAGATTTCCGGCGTTTGCTCCGGCAGGCCGAACATCAGATCGCACACCACGGCGGCTCTGTCTCGCTCGCACAGGCGTTCAAGGAAGCGAATTGACTGCTGTTTATCTGAGGTACGCGCCATACGTTGACGAATGCGGGTATCAAACGTCTGAATCCCGATGGAGAAGCGGTTCGCTCCCGCATCCAGACAAGCATCGATCCGCTCATCGTCAAAATCCATTGCCCGCCCTTCTACCGTGATCTCACAGTCTGGGGCCAGCGGCAGAGAGGTGCGGATCGCACGAATAATTTGCGACAGTTCATCGGCGGCCAGCGCCGTTGGCGTGCCGCCACCAAAATACACCGCATGAATGGGCGCAGACTGATGCAGCGGGCTGTCCGCTTCCATCGCCAACTCCTGCAACAGATAACGGGTGTAAGTCGCCGTGCTGTCATCACGCAGTTTGTTCTGGTAAAAACCGCAAAACGTGCAATGCGTAGCGCAGAAAGGAATGTGCAGGTAGAGCAGCCGCTTACGCGCAGGCACGATTTGCTGCTTTAGCGCCTGCCAGCCGGCAGGAATCTGTTCTGGTGAAAGCGGCACATGGTTGCGCCAAGGCATTGCCATACGTCGGGCGCTAAAAGGCTGCTCACCGGGCTCAGCATAATACGGCGTCAAATCGATGTTCATTAACGGCCCCCAAATAATCAATAAAATAAATTAAATGATAATTATTTTTATTTGGCAACCTGCCCGGCAGGCAGAAAGGAGCCGGGTTATTCTTTTCGCGTCATTTTCTCTTTAAATTAACCGATTTGCTTATTTTGGTTAAAATGGCAGATATAAATAAATACGGTTATTTCTCATTAGTTTCATAGCATTAATCCACTGAGCCTGTTTTAAATGTTAAATAAATGAAAACAAAAATCACTACATTAAAATTCGTTAATTTAACAACCAATAAAATATTGCAAGTCCTTATTTAATAACAAATGAGATTGCAGTCACATTTTTTAATATTCATTCAAATTTAATTATCGCACCCTTCCCCCAAATGATAACGTTAATGAGAATCATTAACTTTTCAGAGAAAAAGCCATGAATAAAAAGGCCACACACTGGGTTCTCTTTATGCTGCCTGCTATTTATAGCGGCGCAATTAATGCAGCGCCAAACGATTCATCTACAAATCATTCGACCACAAACAGCGATGAAATAACCGTTATTAGTGCAGGGAGAACGGAACAAAATTTATGGGAAAGTCCGGTCACGATGCAGGTTATCGATAATGAAAAGCTGGGTAAATATACCGGCGATTCTATTGCCGAAGCGCTGCGTGATATTCCCGGTGTCGATATTACCGATACCGCATTAGCCGGTCGTAAACAAATACGTATTCGCGGCGAAGAAGCCTCACGCGTATTAGTGTTAATTGACGGACAGGAAGTTACTTATCAGCGCGCCGGACCAAATTACAGCCTCGGATTATTAATCGATCCCTCTTATATTGAGCGCATTGAAGTCGTAAAAGGCCCGCATTCGGTATTATATGGCTCGCAGGCTATTGGCGGCGTGATCAACTTTATTACCCGCAAAGGCGGAGACAAACCGCTGAGCGGCAAAATCAAAGCCGTTTATGACAGCGCGACCGCAGGCTGGCAGGAATCGGGTTTAGCCTACGGCTCCATCGGTAATTTTGACTATCGCCTCAGCGGCAGCTATAGCGATCAGGGCAACCGCAGCACGCCGGATGGCCGTCTGCCGGACACTCATTTCCGCAACAGCGGGCAGTCCGCCTGGCTCGGCTATCGCCTTGGCGATCATAAATTCGGCCTGTCGCTCGACAGCTTCAAGCTCAGCACGCAAACCTATACCGACTCGGATGAATACGACAGCTTCAGCGTGCGTATTCCTGAACTGGAAAGAAAGAAGGTCGGCCTGTTTTATGACTGGCAGATCGGCGGCGATGTGCTGAAAAACCTGCATCTGGATGCCTATCAGCAAAATATCAAACGCGAATTCCGTAACGATCTGTCGCAGAGCGGTAATCCGCTGCGCTATAACGGCATGGCGCTTTATCAAGGCAAAATGGCGATGAGCACAGGAACCGACGACAAGCAGACCAGTCGGGGATTGACCTTACAGGCGGATATCACACCATTCACCGATCATACGCTGATTGCCGGGGGACAATGGCTCTCCGATGTCGTGAAGCAAAATGCCTTCTCCGATGTCCGGGTAACGGGATCATTATCGCCCATGGGAATGCCTTCTCTATCAGTCAACCCAAGCTCAATATCCAATAACCACTGGCGGCAGAATAGCTGGGCGCTGTTCGCACAGGATGAATGGAAAATAACGCCGGACTGGACGTGGACGTTGGGCGCTCGTCAATATTGGGTTGAATCACTCTCCTACGGCGGCCAGAAGACAGGCACCGTAAGAATGAACGGGATGGTGATGCCGAACAACAGTACGTCCGCCGCTGCGAAGGAAAACGACAGTACCTTAGTCACCGCCAGCAGCCTGCGCTATTCCGGCTTTGACAACATCCAGCTCCGTGCCTCCTTTGCGCAAGGTTATGTCTACCCTACCCTGACGCATAAGTTTTACGACACGGCGGCGGGTGGGAGCACCACTTACGGCAACGCCAATTTAAAGGCAGAAAAGTCGAATAACTATGAAGTCGGCATGCGCTATAAAGACGATAGCTGGCTGCTGGACAGCGCTGTCTACCACTCACGCGCCAAAGACTATATCACCACGCTGAACTGCGCCGGTAACGCCGCCTGCTCCGGCAGCACGGATAGCAGCAGCCGTTACTACGCCAACGCCAACCGTGCCACCACGTACGGGATGGAGATGTATGCGGAATACCTCGGCTGGACGCTGTCTCCTTACGTTAACGGCAATATCATCCGCCGTGAGCTGGAACTCCCAACTCGCAGCACCTATCGCACTGGTGAACCCACTTTTACTGGTCGCGTCGGGGTCAAAAACATCATGCTGTTTGATCGCATGGAGCTGGAATCCGATCTCTACCTCCGGGCGGCCTCACGCGCGAAGGATGAAACGGCTGATACCGCCATCCAGCACAGCGGTTGGGCAACGGCCAATCTGGAATTTACCAGCACCTTCGGTAGCGAGAATCAGTATCAGGTCACGCTGGCGCTGAATAACCTGCTGGATAAGCGCTATACCACCGCGCATGAAAGTATTCCTGCATCCGGCTTCAGCACCGCGATCGGCGCGGCGTTCTCATTCTAAGCGTCATGATGATGAAGGCGATAATCGCGTTAATGCTTTTCGGGCTGTCTTCCTTCACCTGCGCGGCCAAGCCGCGCGTGGTGATTGCCGGTGGCTCGCTGGTGGAAATCGTTTATGCGCTCGGTGCAGGCGATACGGTGGTCGGCGTGGATCAGACCACCACTTACCCGCCACAAACAGCAACGCTGCCAAAAGTCAGCAACTGGCAACAGTTAACGAGCGAAGGCATTTTGTCACTCCGCCCAACGCTGTTGATGACCTGGCAAGATGCCAACCCGCCGCAGGTGCTTAATCAGCTTGAGCAGGCTGGCGTAGCGGTAGCGCGTTTTACCCGCACGCCCAGCACGCCAACGCAATTGCTTAGCAATATTCGTCAGGCTGGCACGCTGCTCAATCGCACTGAGGCTGCTGAGCAGTTGGTCACTCGCCTTTCTCAGCAGTTGAGTACGGTATCAGAGCGGCTGACAACGCGGAAAGATCGCGTCAGCGTCGTCTTTCTTATGAGTGCTGGCAGCAGTGCGGCACAGGTCGCGGGGAAAAACACCGTGGTGGATAGCCTGATCGCGCTGGCAGGCGGAAAGAATATTGCCACGCACAGCCAGTATCGTATTTACGGCGGTGAGGCGATGATTGCGGCGAATCCTGAGGTGGTTGTGGTGACGACGCAAAGTGTGGAAAACGGCGTGGAGGCGCTGGCGGCAGTACCCGGCCTAACGCAAACCGCAGCCTGGAAAAACCAGCGTATTATCGCGCTCGATCAGGCGATTTTGCTGGGAATGGGGCCGCGCGTCGCCGAAGCGGTGGAAGCGCTGAACCGCGGATTTTATCCTGACTAACACATCCCTAAACAATACGGCCTCAATAATGAGGCCGTAAGACTGACGACAAACCTATTTGCCGAACGAAAACGGGAGTAATGGAATAGAAGAGTAAAGCGTTTGCGCCAGGGATGGCGCAATCCGAGCTTACAGGGACGTACTTGCAGCGTCTTTACGATCTATCCATTACTCTCGCGCGACGGATTTTGTCAGCAACCTCGTCGTATTGCAACGCTTACTGAATACCCTGACTGCGCAGGTAATCTTCATAGTTACCGGTGAAATCAATGACTTTATTTGGCGTAATTTCCAGAATACGGGTCGCCAGCGAGCTGACAAATTCACGGTCATGAGAGACGAACAGCAGCGTCCCTTCATACATTTCCAGCGCCATATTCAGCGATTCAATGGATTCCATATCAAGGTGGTTGGTCGGTTCATCCATCACCAAAATATTCGGACGCTGCATCATCAGCTTACCGAACAGCATGCGACCTTTTTCACCACCGGATAACACCTTCACTTTCTTCTTGATGTCATCCTGGCTGAACAGCAAACGACCAAGTATGCTGCGCACGGCTTGCTCGTCGTCTTTTTCCTGTTTCCACTGGCTCATCCAGTCAAAAACAGTCAGCGTCTCATCGAATTCGTATTCGTGATCCTGCGCGTAGTAGCCAATTTTTGAGTTTTCAGACCATTTCACCGTACCGCTATCCGGCTCGAAATCACCGACCAGCGTTTTCAGCAATGTCGATTTACCGATACCATTGGCACCCAGAATAGCGACTTTCTCACCCACTTCGACCATCAGACCCAGCTTGCTAAACAGCGGGCCATTATCAAAACCTTTGCTCAGCGCTTCGACTTCCAGCGCATTACGGAACAGTTTCTTATCCTGATCGAAACGGATAAACGGGTTTTGACGGCTAGACGCTTTTACTTCATCCAGCTGGATTTTATCAATCTGGCGCGCGCGTGATGTCGCCTGTTTGGATTTAGAGGCGTTGGCGCTAAAGCGGCTAACGAACGATTGCAGCTCGGAAATTTGCGCTTTCTTCTTGGCGTTATCGGCCAGTAGACGTTCACGAGCCTGCGTCGCGGCCGTCATGTATTCATCGTAGTTACCGGGATAAATACGCAGTTCGCCGTAGTCCAGATCCGCCATGTGTGTACAGACCATATTCAGGAAGTGACGGTCATGCGAAATGATGATCATGGTGCTGTTACGCTCGTTCAGCACCTGCTCCAGCCAGCGGATCGTATCGATATCCAGGTTGTTGGTGGGTTCGTCGAGCAGCAGGATATCAGGATCGGCAAACAGCGCCTGCGCCAACAGGACACGCAGTTTCCAGCCGGGAGCAATCTCACTCATCAAACCATAGTGCTGCTCAACCGGAATCCCTACGCCCAGCAACAGTTCGCCGGCACGAGATTCTGCGCTGTAACCATCCATCTCACCGTATTGTACTTCCAGATCGGCAACTTTATAGCCGTCCTCTTCGCTCATTTCAGCTAATGAGTAGATACGATCGCGCTCTTCTTTTACCGCCCACAGCTCCCCGTGGCCCATGATGACGGTATCCAGCACGCTGTATTTTTCAAAAGCGAACTGATCCTGACGCAGTTTACCCAGACGTTCATTAGGATCGAGGAAGACGTTACCGGCGCTCGGCACCAGATCGCCACCGAGAATCTTCATGAATGTGGATTTACCGCAGCCATTTGCGCCAATCAAACCGTAACGGTTGCCGCCGCCAAATTTAACGGAAATGTTTTCAAACAACGGCTTGCTGCCGAACTGCATGGTGATATTGTTGGTACTTAACACAGCACTTATACTCGAGTCGGAATGTGATTTGGCGCGCATTATGCCACAAGCGCGCGACAGGATCGCGGTTAGTTTTGAGTAATATTTAAGCGATAGCGCATACAGGAGAGAAATGCGATGCCTATAGTACGTCGTTTCAAACAGGTCGACGTTTTTACCCAACAGCCTTTCAAGGGCAATCCGCTTGCCGTCATTCTGGAAGCAAATGGGCTAACCGATGCGCAAATGCAGGATATCGCGCGTTGGACAAACCTGTCAGAAACCACGTTTGTCCTGCCAGCCAGCGATCCTCTGGCGGATTACCACGTACGTATTTTTACGCCAGAATCGGAAATGCCCTTTGCTGGCCACCCGACGCTGGGCACCGCACATGCCCTGCTGGAAGAAGGATTGCGCCCTAAATCCCCAGGCCAATTAGTACAACAGTGCGGCGTTGGCTTAGTTCCGATCAATATTCATGACGATGGGAGCCTGGCTTTTCACGCGCCACAGGCCACTATGGTTCCGCTGGGCGATGAGCACATGCCACTGCTGGAGAAAACGCTTGGCATTACGGGGTTGGATCGTGCCGCTATCGACAACCGCTACCCACCCACCGCGGTACATATGGGCATTCGCTGGCTTGTGATTCGCGTCGACAGTGCCGACACCTGCCTGAACATTGCTCCCGATGCAGACGCGCTCTCTGCCGTGCAGAATCTCAGCCAGACTAACGGCATCGCTATCTACGGCCCGTACGATAACGCGACGCCAGCCGATTATGAAGTTCGCGCGTTCTATATTGAACGCGGCCATCTCAAAGAAGATCCGGTCACCGGCAGCGCTAACGCCTGTCTGGCTGCGCTGCTTCGCCAGCAGCACTCCACCAATAACGTCACCGCGCCACTCAGCTATCTGGCACGACAGGGCACGATGCTGAACTGCGATGGCCGCATTACCGTCACTTACCTAAACGATGAGCCCTGGATCGGCGGGCACAGCGTCACGATCGTTGACGGTACTTTGCAGGGGTAAGGGATTTTATGGAAACGCCATTTGTCGATACGTCAGTTATCGATGCTCTGTATGAACTACGGCATCCACCACATTTGCGTCTGACGATACAGGAAGAGCGCGATGCCGATGCGCTCTTCACCCTGATTCAGCAGGAAAAATCCCGTCTGCGGCGGACATTACCCTGGCCGGATTCCGTCAAGCGCGTCGATGACACGCGTGAAACTATTCGCGGCAACAGAAAGGCGTTCTTCGACAAAACGTCCGCCGTGTATGTTATCCGCTGGGACGATGCGTTGGCTGGCATCGTCTCCTTCAATACAATTCAGGATAAAGAAGGCGTCATTGGTTACTGGATCGCCGAAGCCTTTGAAGGTAAAGGCATCGTTTCTCAGGCCGTCAGCACGCTGATAACAGCCTATGCTGATGCCAATCTCGTTGATCGCTGCGTCATCAAAGCTTCAACCGCCAACACACGCAGCAACGCTGTCGCTCAACGGCTTGGCTTCCACTTTCATCACATAGAGAAAGACGCTGAGCAGATTGGTGAACAGTGGTTCGATCACAATATTTATCGCTATCCCTCCTGATATCACGTCTCATGACATGCCAGCACCTGATGCGCTGACCAGCCGGTCGCGTATCAGGTTCTTTTGCTCCACGACGTACAGCATTTGCCAACTCGTTATATTTTTGTGACTAACATCACAAAAATGTTGAAATCCGATCTCATCTTCGCTACCATTAAAAACGTGATGAACATCACAATTAACTAACCCGTTAGAGGAGTCTGATAATGAAAACTTTTCGCAAAATCAGCAAATTCTTTAAAAGAATGGGAGATGTTTATGTCAGTTACTGTGAACGTATTGGGTCAATCATCAGCCCGTTCTGATTGTGATATAAACAATCTCTAAAGCCGCCTCCTTACAGGCGGCTTTTGTTTTTCTCCCCCTTCTACAGCGCTATTCCTCCTTCTTCCTTTTTTGTCTACCCGTACGTCACAGATCTGTGCAGCACACCGCATGCCTTAACATTCTCTTTTAAAAACAGCCCAATGCATTTTCCTTTCACGGCAAAATCATCGTTAACAGACTATGCTTTTCTCTAGCTGTACTTGCTTCGCGTCCCTGACGTCTGCGCTAAAAGATAAAAAGGACATGACTATGAGTAAAGTGAAACAACAGGATATTGACCGTCTGATCGAACTGGTTGGCGGACGTGAGAATATCGCGGCTGTCACGCACTGCATCACTCGCCTCCGTTTCGTCTTGCACGATTCATCCAAAGCCCATCCCAAAAACATTGAAGAAATGCGTATTGTCAAAGGGTGCTTTACCAACGCCGGACAATTTCAGGTCGTGATCGGCACCGACGTCGACGAGTATTACAAAGCGCTGCTCGCCACGACGGGCAAAGGCGAAATCAATAAGGAAGAGGCCAAAGTCGCCGCCCGCCAAAATATGAGCTGGTTTGAGCGCAGCATTTCACACTTTGCCGAGATCTTTTTTCCGCTGCTCCCTGCGCTGATCAGCGGAGGCTTGATCCTCGGCGCACGTAACGTTATCGGCGATATCCCGATGCGTGACGGGCAAACGTTGGTACAGCTCTACCCCACTTGGCAAACCGTTTACGATTTCCTCTGGCTGCTAGGCGAAGCCATCTTCTTCTATCTCCCCGTTGCGGTCTGCTGGTCAACCGTACGCAAAATGGGCGGCACGCCGATCCTCGGCATTGTACTCGGCATCACGCTGGTATCGCCGCAGTTGATGAACGCCTACCTTATCGGGCAGCAAACGCCCGAGGTCTGGAATTTTGGCTGGTTCACGATTGAGAAGATAGGCTATCAGGCGCAGGTTATCCCTTCCGTCTTGGCCGGGATGGCGCTGGCACTGATCGAAACACGGTTGAAAAAAATCGTGCCGGATTACCTCTATCTGGTGGTTGTGCCTGTAACCTCACTTATTCTGGCCGTGTTCCTGGCACATACCTTAATTGGCCCCTTTGGCCGTATGATTGGTGACGGCGTCGCCTGGGCCGTTAAAGCCGTAATGACGGGCAGCTTTGCCCCCATTGGCGCAGCACTGTTTGGGTTCCTGTATGCGCCGCTGGTCATCACGGGCGTGCACCAAACAACGTTAGCGATTGATATGCAGATGATTCAGAGTATGGGCGGAACGCCGGTCTGGCCACTCATTGCGCTGTCCAACATTGCCCAAGCGGCGGCGGTCGTCGGGGTGATTCTCGTCAGTCGGAAAGCCAACGAGCGTGAAATTTCTGTTCCCGCCGCGATTTCCGCCTTTCTTGGCGTGACCGAGCCGGCGATGTACGGTATCAACCTGAAATACCGCTTTCCGATGTTGTGCGCCATGATCGGTTCCGCCGCCGCCGCGCTCATCTGTGGCCTGTACGGCGTGACGGCCAATGGCATCGGTGTCGGTGGATTGCCGGGCATTCTCTCCATCAAGCCACAATTTTGGGGCATTTTCGCTCTCGCCATGCTGGTTGCCGCCGTCATCCCGATTGTATTGACGTCGCTGGTCTATAAACGCAAGAGCCGCAATGGCACGCTGGATCCTGCATAGCGGCCACGCATAGATTAGGAGGATTGTTCATGACTACCTCACTTCCCTGGTGGCAAAACGGCGTAATTTATCAAATCTACCCGAAGAGCTTTCAGGACAGTACCGGAAATGGTATTGGCGACATCGCTGGCATCACCGCCCGACTCGATTACCTGCAACAGTTGGGTGTTGATGCGATCTGGCTGACGCCGGTTTATCTTTCGCCTCAGGTTGATAACGGCTATGACGTCGCCGACTACTGCGCCATCGACCCAACCTACGGCACGATGGCCGACATGGAAACGTTGATCGCAGAAGCGCACCGACGCCGCCTTCGTGTCGTCATGGATATGGTGTTCAACCACACTTCTACGCAGCACCACTGGTTTCTGAACGCGCAGGATCGCCGCAGCCCCTATCGACATTTTTACATCTGGCGTGATGACAATGACGGTGCGCTACCCAATAACTGGCGGTCAAAATTTGGTGGCCCTGCCTGGCAGTGGCACGCCGAAAGCAAACAGTATTATCTGCACCTTTTCGCCACCGAGCAGGCCGACCTGAATTGGGAGCACCCGCGCGTACGGGATGAATTAAAACAGGTCTGTGAATTTTGGGCGGATAAAGGCGTGGACGGGTTGCGTCTGGATGTGATCAATCTGGTCTCCAAGCAGCAGGATTTCCCGTCCGATGCTCAGGGCGATGGACGCCGTTTCTACACCGATGGACCGCTGATTCATGATTACTTGCAGGAATTCAGCCGGGATGTTTTTCAGCCCCGTGGCTTGATGACCGTCGGCGAAATGTCATCGACCTCGCTGGAGCACTGCCGCCGCTACGCCGCGTTGGACGGTAGCGAACTCTCTATGACGTTCAATTTTCACCATCTGAAAGTCGATTATCCGAATGGGGAAAAATGGACGCTGGCGGAGCCTGACTTCATCCAGCTCAAGCAGATTTTCACTCACTGGCAGCAGGGTATGCACAACCATGCCTGGAATGCGCTGTTCTGGTGTAATCACGATCAGCCGCGCATCGTGTCGCGTTTTGGCGATGAGGGCGAATTCCGCGTGCAATCCGCCAAGATGCTGGCGATGGTGCTTCACGGCATGCAGGGCACGCCCTATATCTATCAGGGCGAAGAACTGGGCATGACCAATCCCGGCTATACGCAGATTGAACAATACCGGGATATTGAAAGCCTGAATCAATTTGCTGAACAGCGCGATCGGGGTCAGCCAGATGCACAAATCTTAGCGATCCTCGCCAGCAAATCACGCGATAACGGCCGTACGCCGATGCAATGGGATACCAGTAACCATGCCGGATTTACGACCGGCACGCCGTGGATAGCGCCGTGTCAGAATTTCACCCACATCAACGCGGGGCAGGCATTGGCGGATAAAGCGTCCGTTTTCTACACCTACCAGCAGCTCATCGCTATGCGTAAAGCGCTACCGCTGCTGACCTACGGAGACTATCAGGATTTGCTGCCGGACCATCCCAGTATCTGGTGCTATCAGCGTACCTGGGAAGGCCAACGGCTTCTGGTTCTGGCAAACCTCAGTAAACAGACTCTGCGTTGGCAGCCTCCCCTTGATCTCCACGATCGCCGCTGGCGACTGCTATTCAGCAATTACTCTGATGCACAGCCTCAACCCACAATATTGGAGCTACGTCCGTTTGAAGCCATGTATTGGGTACAAGGCATGCCGGAGAAAGAGGATAAGATTCAGGAATAGAGAATATCAGAGGATGTAGCGGGGAATCCCGCTACATGATTGGCAGAAATTAGCGCTTAGCCAGCAGTAATCCCAACACCAGACCGACAGTGGCGCCGATACCGATACCGTGCCAGGGTTTGTCATGCACATACACATCGGCTTTGTCGGCTACCTGTTTTGCACGCGCGTAATAGCTGTCTGTTACGCCAATGCGGGCTTTAACTTCCAACAGCGCTTTTTCTGCGCCCTTCTTCAAATCAAGGTAGGCCTGATCTGCCTGATCGCCCGTATAGCGCAGTACCTCATCCAGCGTTTCAGACAGAAGTTTTAAATCATCATCGACACGAATTTCTTCAGGCTGTTTTTTGGTTGCCGCCATAGAGTGCTTCCTTCTGTTATGAGAAATCATTGGTTATGAAAAACCATGAGTTACAAATCGTTGTCTTCTTAACTATAGACAATTTTTCATGACTTCTACGGCTTCAGCAGACCAGACCATTCCTAAAACGTACCTTGCCTGCTATCACCACCGCCCGAGAACGTAGTGATTTTGCTGACAAAAAAACGCAGGGAGCGTTTTTCAACGTCGCTTGCGACGGCCCGAAGGGTGGCGAGCAGGAAGCTCGCCATAAAAAAACGCCGTTGATTCTCATCAACGGCGTTTCGTGACTCAACCCAACTCTCGGCGGTGGTTACAGCATTGGCTGCGCCAACTGTACCAGAGAGATAAGCGGCTGTGGATACAAGCCGAAGAACAGCACGGCGATGGAGGAGATCAGTACCACTACGCCGCCCGCCGTTAAGGCCCAGTTGTTTGGCGTATCACGCTGTAGCTGTTGAGGAGCAGTCAGGTACAGACTCACCATTACGCGCAGGTAATAGTACAAACCAATGGCACTACCCAGCACGACCGCACCAGTCAGCCACCACAGCTCCGCATTAACACCGACAGCCAGCACGTAGAATTTACCGAAGAAGCCCAGCGTCATCGGGATCCCCGCCAGCGACAGCATCATCACCGTCATCACTGCAGACAGAATCGGTTTATGCCAGAACAAACCACGGTAAGAGAACAGCGAATCGGCATCCGGACCACGGTACGGGCTGGACATCAGGCTAACCACACCAAACGCGCCCAGGCTGCTGAACAGGTAACCCACCAGATAAACGCCGACAGTTTCCAGCGCCAGTTGATGGCTCTGAACCGCGATCAGAGCAACCAGCAAATAACCCAGATGCGCGATGGAGGAGTAACCGAGTAGACGTTTAATGTTGGTTTGCGATACCGCCATCACGTTACCGAACAGGATCGATGCAAACGCGATGATGCCCAGAACGATTCTGACAGACTCGCTGTCAGCCATCGGCGCGTACAGGAACAAACGCATTACCGCACCGAAAACGGCAATCTTACCGGCCGTGGCCAGAAACGTAGACACGGGAGCAGGCGCCCCCTGATACACATCAGGTGTCCACAGCTGGAACGGAACCAGAGACAGCTTAAAGCCCAGACCGACAATCATCATCCCAAGACCAGCCAGCAGCAGCGGCTCATGGATTTGGTGATCGCTCAGGCTCTTACCGAGGCTGGCAAAGCTCATATCGCCCGATTCAGCATAAATCAGCGCCATGCCAAACAGCAGGAAGGAAGACGCCGCTGCCGACAGCAGCATGTATTTAATACTGGCTTCCAGCGAACGTTTCTGACGGAAGGCATAGCCAACCAGACCAAACAGCGGAAGGGAAAGCAGTTCAATCCCGATGAACAGTGAAGCCAGATGATTGGCACTCGACAGCAGGATTCCACCCAACGCAGCAATCAGAACCAGCAGGTAGAACTCATCGCGGTTGTCTGGGTAGCCTTGCAGCCACGGATAGGCAAACGTACTGGTTGCCAGACTGGCAAGCAGAACCAGCCCGGTATAGAACATTGAGAAGCCATCAACACGCAGCAGCGGCGTCACGTCCGTTGGGCCAACCTGACCGACAAAGTACAGTGACAGCAACGCAATATTCAGGCCGATAACCGTCATGGTTGCGTTGACAAAATGGTTGCGTCGCCACGCAATGCACAGCATCACAACCACTACCGTCAATCCGACGATCAACAGCGGCGATAGCGCAATTAGTTGTTGAAGAGTTATTGTCATGGCGAATTACGGCCTTGTTGTTGAAATAATTGAATCTGGAGCAGACGACATAAACCACTGCTGGATATTTGACATCGCGGCACTGGAGGTATCCAGAATCGGCTGCGGGTACACCCCTAACAACACCAGTAATACCACCAACAGCATCACGATAGACAATTCGCGGAGCGACATACTCTTCAATGGCTCATCAGATTTAGGCGCGCCGTAGTAAGCACGCTGCATCATGATTAGTGAGTAGACTGACGCAAATACCAGACCGAAGGTTGAGATCACCGTAATCACCGGCACAACCTGATAGCTGCCGAACAGAATCATGAATTCGCCAACGAAGTTGCCCGTTCCTGGCATCCCCAATGTCGCAACAGCAAAGAACAGAGACAGCGCAGGCAGGAACTTCAGACGTGACCACAGGCCGCCCATTTCACGCATGTCACGGGTATGCAGACGTTCGTACAGTTGGCCACACAAAATAAACAGGCCAGCAGCAGACAAGCCGTGCGCAATCATCTGAATCACCGCACCCTGATAAGCCAGTTGATTACCGGAATAGATGGCAATCATCACGAAGCCCATGTGGGACACCGAGGTGTAAGCGATCAGGCGTTTGATATCCGTCTGTTTAAACGCCAGCCAGGCGCCGTAGAAGATACCAATCACACCCAGCCACATGGCAATCGGTGCAAAGGCATGTGAGGCGTTAGGGAACAGCGGCAGGCTGAAGCGCAGCAGACCATAGGCCGCCGTTTTCAACAGGATCCCCGCCAAGTCAACAGAACCCGCCGTTGGTGCCTGACTGTGTGCATCCGGCAGCCAACCGTGCAACGGCACGACGGGCATTTTTACAGCAAACGCGATGAAGAAGCCCAGCATCAGCAGATATTCAACACCATATGACATCGGCGTCTTCAGCAGGTCTTCATAGTTGAACGTCCAGACACCGGTGGCATTGTGATGTACAAAGACCAGCGCCAGAATCGCAATCAACATGATCAGGCCGCTTGCCTGGGTATAAATGAAGAACTTGGTCGCCGCCGTAATTCTAGTTTTACCGTCAGAGCCTTTATGCCCCCACAGTGCAATCAGGAAGTACATCGGCACCAGCATCATTTCCCAGAAGAAGAAGAACAGGAACATGTCGATGGCAAGGAACACGCCGATAACGCCGCCCAGAATCCACAGCAGGTTCAGGTGGAAGAAACCCTGATAGCGCTGAATTTCATTCCAGGAACAGAGGATTGCCAACACGCCCAGCAGCCCCGTCAGTACCACCATCAGCAGAGACAGGCCATCCAGCGCAAGATGGATACCGATGCCGAAACGCGGGATCCACGGCACATAAAACTCAGATTGCCATTGTGGCACGCCTGTCGGCGCGGTTAGTGAATAACCACCTTGCAACCACAGTTGCAGAGACAGTACGAGTGTCAGCCCCATTGCAATCAACGCGATCCAGCGCGGTACTTTCGTACCAAAACGCTCTAACTGCCAGCACAGCAGACCGCCGATAAAGGGGAGAAGAATTAGCCAAGGTAGTAGCATGGCGTTTTGTGTCCCTAAATTAAAGAAATCTGAAAACTTGCCGTGGCGGGCATCCCTATCTGCGGAATGCCCTACCTTTCATACGTTACAGGATGCTGCTTTACACCAGCAGCAACAAGGCCAGCACCAGCACGGCACCAAAGCCCATCGAAGCAACGTACCAGCGCAATTGACCATTCGCACTGAGCGCCAGCCCACGGTTACCCCAGCGGGTAATCGTGGCCGGGATGGTCATCAGCCCATTTAACGGATCACGCTGCAACAGCTTCGCGATAGCCAGATACGGTTTAACAAAGACGTGGTCATACAACCAATCGAAGCCCCACGCGTGGAACCACCAGGTCGAGAAGAAACGACCTGGAGCACTCTTCGCGATGCTGCTTACCGCCTGATGTTTGCCCAGCCACAGCACAGCAGCAAGCAGAATACCGGCAATCGCCACTACGCCAGAGGTAATTTCCAGCGTCATCAACTGGCCGTGTTCAAGCTCAGTCGTCGCTGGCAACACACCGTGCAACGGTGGAACAATCATCGCACCAATAAAGGTGGACAGAACCATCAGCACAACCAGCGGTAAGTGGTGAGAAATGCCTTTTCCTGCATGCGCTTTGGTTTTCTCTTCACCGTGGAACACGATGAAAATCATACGGAACGTATACAGCGAAGTCATGAAGGCACCGGCCAATCCAGCCACCATCAGATTGATGTGACCATTTGCCCATGCGCCAGCCAGAATCTCGTCTTTACTGAAGAAGCCTGCGGTAACCAACGGCAATGCAGCCAGCGCCGCACCCCCGACCAGGAAGCAGACATAAACCAGCGGAATCGTTTTACGCAGGCCGCCCATCTTGAAGATGTTCTGCTCGTGGTGGCAGGCCAAAATGACCGAACCAGAAGAGAGGAACAGCAGCGCTTTAAAGAACGCATGCGTCATCAGGTGGAAAATTGCGGCATCCCATGCCTGAACGCCCAGCGCCAGGAACATGTAACCAATCTGACTCATAGTGGAATAGGCCAGCACGCGCTTGATGTCGGTTTGCACCAGAGCGGCAAAACCTGCCAACACCAGCGTTACTGCACCCACAATACCTACCAGATGCAAAACGTCCGGCGCCATCAGGAACAGGCCATTGGTACGTGCAATCAGGTAGACACCCGCAGTAACCATCGTCGCGGCGTGGATCAGTGCAGAGACTGGCGTTGGACCGGCCATCGCATCCGCCAGCCAGGTTTGCAGCGGCAGCTGTGCAGATTTACCGACCGCACCACCCAGCAACATCAGCGTAGCCCAGGTGATTTCCGGCGAACCCTCAGCCAGTTTCTGCGGCGCTAATACCATCAGCTCGCGGAAGTTGAGCGTACCCAGTTCTTTGTAAAGGATGAACAGCGCAAAGGCCAGGAAGACGTCACCCACACGGGTAACGATGAAGGCCTTCATTGCCGCCGCACCGTTCTTCGGGTTGGTATAGTAGAAACCGATCAGCAGGTAACTGCACAGCCCTACCCCTTCCCAACCGAGATACATCAGCAACAGGTTATCGGCCAGTACCAGAACAACCATACTCGCGATAAACAGGTTGGTGTAGGCGAAGAAGCGAGAGTAGCCCTCTTCCCCGCGCATGTACCAGGAGGCAAATAGGTGGATAAAGAAACCAACGCCCGTTACAACGGACAGCATCGTCACCGAAAGGCCATCAAGCGTCAGCGTTACGCTGATGTCGAAGTTGCCAACGGCCATCCATGTCCACAAATGCTGATTAAAGAAGGTAACTCCGCCGTGCTGTTGGCCCATGAAATCGACCACAACCCAAGCGGTAACCAACGCTGCCAGACCAATCGAGCCAACACCGACGGTCGCGGACGTATTTTCCGACCAGCGACCGCGGGAAAATGCCAGCAACAGAAAGCCGAGCAGCGGGAAGAGTATTGTTAAATAGAGTAAGTTCATCCGCGCATCTCACTGACTGTATCAATATTCAGGGTCTGACGACGACGATACATCTGTAACAACAGCGCCAGACCAATACTGGCCTCAGCCGCTGCCAGCGTAATCGCCAGAATGTACATCACCTGACCATCCGGCTGCTGCCAGTAACTTCCCGCGACGACAAATGCCAGCGCGGCAGCGTTGATCATAATTTCGAGACTAATCAACATAAACAGCAGGTTACGACGAATTAACAGACCAGTCAGCCCCAGAACAAACAGGATAGCGGCTAAAATCAACCCATGTTGTAACGGAATCATGCGCGTTCCCCCGTTATTTTCTTCTCAACGTCCTGGTTCGCGCCTTCTTTACTGACAACGTCACCACGTTTATCTTCACGACCAATGTGGAAAGCGACAACCAATCCCGCCAGCAGCAGCATTGACGCTAATTCAACTGCCAGAACATAAGGCCCGAACAGGCTGATACCCACGGCTTTCGCCTCAACAGGCGTGCCGGTGATTCCCTGCTCTTTCAGGCTGAGGATCGCGTTGACGACAATCACCAGTAGCGCCAGAGAAAGAATACCTGGCCCTACCCAAGCGCTAGGTTTCAGCCAATTCCGCTCTTGTTCTTCCACGGAGTTACCGAGGTTGAGCATCATGACGACGAATACGAACAGCACCATGATGGCACCCGCATAAACAATGATGCTCAGCGCGCCAGCAAAGTTAGCCCCCAGCGAGAAAAAGACGCCCGCAATCGCCATAAGCGAGGTGACCATATACAACAATGCATGCACAGGATTGGTATGCGTAATGACGCGCAATGTCGCCAGTATCGCAATCAAGCCTGTGGTATAAAAAGCGAATTCCATGCTAGCTCCTTAGGGCAACAGGCCTTTGACATCAATAGGTTTGGCTTCGTTTTCCGCTTCGCCTTTGTCTTTCCCATCGATTGCCATACCAGCCATCCGGTAGAAATTGTATTCCGGATATTTACCCGGCCCCGATATCAGCAGATCTTCTTTCTCGTACACCAGATCCTGACGTTTGTAATCGCCCATCTCGAAATCCGGCGTCAGCTGGATAGCGGTTGTCGGGCACGCCTCTTCGCAGAAGCCACAGAAAATGCAGCGTGAGAAGTTGACGCGGAAGAACTCGGGATACCAGCGACCATCTTTGGTTTCCGCTTTCTGCAATGAGATACAACCGACCGGACAGGCCACCGCACACAGGTTGCAGGCAACGCAACGCTCTTCACCATCAGGATCGCGCGTCAGCACGATACGACCACGGTAACGCGGCGGTGGATTCACAGGCTCTTCGGGATACATTCTGGTTTCGCGCTTCTTGAAAGCATTCGAACCCACCATACAGATACTGCGTATCTGGGTGCCGAAACCAACCACTAAGTCTTTCAATGTCATGGTTTATTCACCCCTTCTTAAGCGTTGTACAAAATGACGGCCGCTGTCGCCAGCAGATTCAAAAGCGTTATCGGCAGACAGACTTTCCAACCGAAAGACATCACCTGGTCATAACGCGGACGGGGTAACGAAGCACGAATCAGGATGAACATCATCATGAAAAAGCCAGTTTTCAGCGCAAACCAGACAAATGGAGGCAGGATTGGACCATGCCAACCGCCGAAGAACAGCGTCACCATCAGCGCAGAAACCGTAACAATCCCGATATATTCCCCGACAAAGAACAAACCGAATTTCATACCGGAATATTCAATGTGGTAACCATCGGCAATTTCCTGCTCAGCTTCAGGCTGGTCAAACGGGTGACGGTGACACACCGCCACGCCTGCGATGGCAAACGTAATAAAGCCGAAGAACTGCGGGATAACGTTCCACAGGTGTTCCTGAGAATCGACGATGTCACGCATGTTGAACGAGCCAGCCTGCGCGACAACCCCCATCAGCGACAGACCGATGAACACTTCATAACTCACGGTCTGAGCGGAAGCACGTACCGCACCCAGCAGTGAGTATTTGTTGTTACTCGCCCAACCGGCAAACAGCACCGCGTAAACAGCCAAACCCGCCATCATCAGGAAGAACAGAATCCCGATGTTCAGATCGGCGACACCCCAGGTTGGCGTAATCGGCACAATCGCAAAGGCAATCAGCATTGACGTAAACGCGATCATCGGCGCCAGCGTGAAAATCACCTTATCGGTAAAGTTCGGCACCCAGTCTTCTTTGAAGAACATTTTGATCATGTCAGCGACGAGCTGTAATGAACCGCCCCAACCTACCCGGTTTGGTCCATAGCGTCCCTGGAAGAGGCCGAGCAGTCGGCGTTCACCCATACTCATGAACGCGCCACAGGTCACCACAACCAGCAGAATCACGATCGCTTTTCCAACGGTAATCAGGATCTCGGTTAATTCCGGTGTTAACCAACTCATTGTGCGGCCTCCCGCAGATTTTCAACGGTTGCACCCGCCAGCACCGGCGCAATACCCGGCAAGCCCAGCGGTAAACCAACCTGTCCCTGACTCAATTCCGCACTTAAGCGCAGTGGCAGACGTAGCGTTTGTCCTGCACAGGTCAGCTCCAGCAATGTACCGGCGTTCACACCTAGCGTTGCCGCATCGGCCGGGTTCACCATCACATAAGGTTCTGGCATACGCTGCTGAATCACATCAGAACGCTGTGACATTTCATCACTACCAAACAGGTGATAATACGGCGCAACGCGCCATTGACCCGCTTGTGGGACGAACGCCGCAGGAATGTTGTCGAAATACGCCAGCGAACCTTCTCCGGCTTCAATCATACGCACACCCGGATCGCCATGACGCAAATGTCCGCCTACTTCATCCTGGAATTTGTTCCAGGCTTGCGGTGAGTTCCAGCCTGGTGCCCAGGCAAACGGAATCTGCTGACGGTTAGCTGTCGGACTGTTGTTCCCTTCCATTGAGAAAGCGAACATGGTGTCTTTATCAACAGGCTGACGCGGTTCGTGCACGCTGATATTGGCACGCATAGCGGTACGACCACTGGAGCGAATCGGTGAGCGCGACAGTTTCTGACCACGAATACGGAACGAGGCATCCGGCGCGGCATCTTTAATCGCAGCCAGCTGCGGCAGTGCCGCGGCACACGCATCAATCACATTATCCAGTTGCGTCCAGTCAACCTGACGGCTGTTGTAAGTGATATACAGCGAGTGCAGCCAGCGCCAGCTTTCCAGCATCACAACTTTGTCGTTGTAGTACGTTGGGTCATAAACCTGGAAGAAACGCTGAGCGCGGCCTTCCTGGTTCACCAATGTACCGTCGCTTTCAGCAAAGCTGGCAGCAGACAGAATCATGCTGGCTTTGTCCATGATGCGAGTACGCTGGTGGTCGACCACAATCAGGTTCTCCGCTTTTTCCAGCGCGGCATCAACGCGAGCGATTGGGGCATGACGGTAGAGATCGTTCTCCAGCACAACCACGCTGTCGGCGTCACCGTTTTCCAACTGCGCCAGCGCATCATCCAGCGAACCGCCGCCCATGATTGACAACCCAATGCTGTTGGCAGCAGGAGCAACAAAGGTAATTCCGACGTCAGAACCGCGATTTTTCAGCGCCTTGGCAACGTTTGCCGCCGCAGAGATGACTTCTTCGCTGCCAGCATTGGTGCCGGAAATGATGAGTGGTTTTTTCGCACCGGCCAGCGCCTGTACGATGATATCGACTTTCTGGTCAAGGCCCGCAGCCAGATCGGCAACTGCTGGCGCGCTACTATCCAGACCGTGTGCAATGGCAAAACCAAGGCGAGCCTGATCGGCAACTGGCGCACGGTAGTTCCATGCTGCGATGTCGTCCAGACGAGTGCTGTCTACGTTGGTGACAAACAGCGGGTGCTTGGCATGTTGACCAATGTTCATGATCGCCGCGATCTGCCAGTCAGCCACTTTCTGCGCTGCCGCCATTTCACGGGCTTTGCCTTTCACCGCCTGACGAACGGCCAGTGCGATACGTGCCCCCGTCTGCGTCAAGTCTTCACCCAGAATCAGAACCGCATCGTAGCCTTCGATTTCACGCAGCGCCGGCGTTCTCACACCACTTTCGCGCAGCACTTTCAGGATCAGTTGCAGACGATTTTGTTCTTCCTGCGCAATACCAGTGTAGAAGTTCTCTGCCCCTACCAGCTCACGCAAAGCGAAGTTGCTTTCGATGCTGGCACGCGGCGAACCGATACCGATCGTTTTCTTCGCTTGACGCAACACATCCGCCGCACCTTGCAGAGCCTGATCGGCATTCAGCGCGATCCAATCATCACCGCGACGTTGCAGCGGCTGGTTTGGACGGTCTTTCTGATTAACATAGCCGTAGCCAAAACGGCCGCGGTCACACAGGAAATAGTGGTTTACGCTACCGTTAAAACGGTTTTCGATACGACGCAGTTCGCCATAGCGTTCACCGGGGCTGGTATTACAGCCGATGCTGCACTGTTGGCAGACGCTCGGTGCAAATTGCATATCCCATTTACGGTTATAGCGCTCGGAGTGCGTTTTGTCGGTAAATACACCGGTAGGACACACTTCAACCAGGTTACCGGAGAATTCGCTTTCCAGCGTGCCATCTTCCGGGCGACCGAAATAAACGTTGTCATGCGCGCCGTAAACGCCGAGATCTTTGCCATCCGCGTAGTCTTTGTAGTAACGCACACAGCGATAGCACGCGATACAGCGGTTCATTTCATGAGAAATGAATGGGCCGAGATCCTGATTGCGGTGGGTACGCTTGGTGAAGCGATAGCGACGGAAGTTTTGCCCCGTCATGACCGTCATATCCTGCAAATGACAGTTACCGCCTTCCTCACACACTGGGCAATCGTGCGGGTGGTTGGTCATCAGAAACTCAACTATCGTCTTACGGAATAGCTTCGCTTCTTCATCTTCAATCGCGATGAACGTTCCCTGGGTTGCTGGTGTCATACAAGACATCACCAGACGACCGCGGGTGTCTTCCGCGTTTTGATACTGTTTTACCGCACAGAGGCGGCAGGATCCGACGCTCCCGAGCGCGGGGTGCCAGCAAAAGTAAGGAATATCAAGTCCCAGAGTCAGGCAAGCTTCCAGAAGGTTGTCTGCTCCGTTTACTTCATACTCTTTGCCGTCTACATGAATAGTAGCCATAGTCAGCATGCTTCCATAATGGCCCGTGTTGCCACGAGCGCTAATCAAAAATTCTGTATACCCTCATCTTTCAAATCGCAAATGCGTTGGCTACCTGCGCCTGAAATCTATTGGGTTTATAGAGGGTGGCTTATTTGCGCCACCCTGCGGATACATTCACTGCATCTCGCACGTGTTGAGCGATAGCTTACCAGCGCTCTTTCAACAGGTTAGGCTGAATACCGCCAATCGCTTTGACGTTGCCTAAATACTGTTTAGAGATACCCGCTTCGAATTCTTCCCGGAAATACTTGATGGCACTTTGCAGCGGCTCGACCGCACCCGGCGCATGCGCACAGAAGGTGTTACCCGGTCCGAGGAAGCGGCAAAGCTGTTCCAGCGTTTCGATATCGCCGGGCTGACCTTCGCCCTTCTCCAGCGCACGCAGAATCTTCACGCTCCACGGCAGACCATCGCGGCATGGCGTACACCAGCCACAGGATTCACGGGCGAAAAACTCTTCCAGATTGCGCGTTAGCGAGACCATATTGATCTCGTGATCGACGGCCATCGCCAGCGCTGTACCCATACGGCTACCGGCTTTCGCAATGTGCTCAAAATCCATTGGCAGATCGAGATGGCTTTCCGTCAGGAAATCCGTACCCGCGCCACCCGGCTGCCAGGCTTTCAGCTTCAGACCATCGCGCATACCGCCCGCGTAGTCTTCCAGAATCTCACGCGCCGTGGTGCCGAATGGCAGTTCCCACAGGCCCGGATTGTTGACGCGACCGGAGAAGCCCATCAGTTTCGTGCCTGCATCTTTACTTTTACCCGCAGACAGCCCCTGATACCACGCCGCACCGTGTTCGATAATCGCCGGTACGTTACACAGCGTTTCCACGTTGTTGACGCAGGTTGGTTTACCCCAAACCCCCGCAGACGCCGGGAACGGCGGCTTAGAGCGTGGGTTGGCACGACGGCCTTCCAGTGAGTTAATCAGTGCCGTTTCTTCACCGCAGATGTAACGCCCGGCGCCCGTGTGCACGAACAGCTCGAAATCGAACCCGCTGCCCAGAATATTTTTACCCAGCAGACCCGCCGCTTTCGCTTCTTCGATTGCACGACGCAGGTGGACAGCCGCTTCGATGTATTCGCCGCGCAGGAAGATGTAGCCGCGGTAGGCTTTCAGCGCAAAGGCGCTAATCAGCATACCTTCAACCAGCAGATGGGGCTCTTGCTCCATCAGCAGGCGGTCTTTATAAGTCCCTGGTTCCATCTCATCCGCGTTACACAGCAGGTAGCGGATGTTCATGCTTTCGTCTTTCGGCATCAGGCTCCACTTCAAGCCCGTCGAAAAGCCCGCGCCGCCACGCCCTTTCAGGCCAGCATCTTTAACCAGTGAGACCACTTCATCCTGCGCCATGCCGGTTAGCGCTTTTTGCGCGGCGGCATAGCCGTTTTTGCTGCGATATTCATCCAGCCATACCGGCTGTTTGTCTGCGCGTAAACGCCAGGTCAGAGGATGCTGCTCAGCAGTCAGAACAATGTTTTTACTCATTGATACTGCTCCAATAACGATTCAATTCCTTCCGGCGTCACATGGGTATGGGTATCTTCGTCAATCATCATTGACGGCCCCTTGTCACAGTTCCCCAGGCAGCAGGTCGGCAACAGCGTGAAACGTCCATCGAACGTTGTCTGTCCCGGTTTGATGCTGAGCTTACGCTCAAGCGCGGCCTGTACGCCCTGATAGCCATTGATGTGGCACACGACGCTGTCGCAATAGCGAATAACATGACGCCCGACAGGCTGACGGAAAATCTGGCTATAGAACGTCGCTACGCCTTCCACGTCACTGGCAGGAATGCCCAGCACATCGGCAATCGCGTTGATAGCGCCATCCGGTACCCAGCCGCGTTCTTTCTGCACAATTTTCAGTGCTTCAATTGACGCCGCGCGCGCATCTTCGTAGTGATGTTTTTCGTGCTCAATGGCGTCACGTTCGGCGTCGCTCAATACAAAAGCATTGTCTTTTGTCAGCGAATCGGCAGCAGGTTGTCCCTGAGCGTCAATATGATCGTGATTGTTATGATCATGCATAATTAGCGGTCCACATCTGACATTACGAAATCAATACTGCCGAGGTAAACGATCAGGTCGGATACCAGACATCCGCGAATGACAGAAGGAATCTGTTGCAGATGCGCATAGCTCGGCGTGCGAATACGGGTACGGTAGCTCATCGTGCCGCCGTCACTGGTCAGGTAATAGCTGTTAATGCCCTTCGTTGCCTCAACCATCTGGAATGATTCATTGGCAGGCATAACCGGTCCCCAGGAAACCTGAAGGAAGTGGTTAATCAGCGTATCAATATGCTGCAACGTGCGCTCTTTTGGCGGTGGCGTCGTCAGCGGGTGATCCGCTTTGAACGGCCCTTCCGGCATGTTCTTGAGGCACTGATCCAGAATACGCAGGCTCTGACGCAGCTCTTCAACCTTCAGCATAACGCGGCTATAGCAATCGCTGATGCCGTCGCCGACGGGCACTTCAAAGTCGAAGTTTTCATAGCCGGAATACGGACGCCATTTGCGCACGTCAAAACCGATACCTGTAGCACGCAGACCCGCACCGGTTACGCCCCAATCCAACGCTTCTTTCGCATTGTAGGCAGCGACGCCCTGAGTACGGCCTTTCAGGATGGTGTTCTGCAGCGCGGCCTTAACATAGGTATCCAGGCGGCTCGGCATCCAGTCGAGGAATTCACGCAGCAGACGCTCCCAGCCGCGTGGCAGATCGTGCGCCACACCGCCAATACGGAACCAGGCCGGGTGCATACGGAAGCCGGTAATCGCTTCAACCAAATCGTAAATTTTCTGGCGGTCAGTAAACGCAAAGAACACCGGTGTCATCGCACCGACGTCCTGAATATAGGTACTGATGTACAGCAGGTGGCTATTAATGCGGAACAGCTCGGACAGCATCACGCGAATCGTTTTAACGCGATCCGGCACCTCAATACCCGCCAGTTTTTCTACGGCAAGCACGTACGGCATTTCGTTAACGCAGCCGCCAAGGTATTCAATACGGTCGGTATAAGGGATGTAGCTGTGCCAGGACTGACGTTCGCCCATTTTCTCCGCGCCGCGATGGTGGTAACCCACGTCAGGCACGCAGTCGACGATTTCTTCGCCATCCAACTGCAGGATAATACGGAATGCACCGTGTGAAGATGGGTGGTTTGGACCGAGGTTGAGGAACATGAAATCCTCATTTTCAGTGCCGCGCTTCATTCCCCACTCTTCCGGTTTGAACGTCAGCGATTCCATTTCCAGATCTTCTTTCTGCTTGGTCAGCACGAAAGGATCGAATTCGGTCGCACGCGCCGGGTAATCTTTACGCAACGGGTGCCCTTCCCACGTCTGCGGCATCATGATGCGCGTCAGGTGCGGATGGCCGTTGAACGTAATACCAAACATTTCCCACGTTTCACGCTCATACCAGTTGGCATTCGGGAACAGTTTGGTCACGGTCGGTACGTGCAGATCGCTCTCGGCCAACGCGACTTTCAGCATGATGTCGCGGTTACGTTCGATGGAAATGATGTGATAAAAGACGGAGTAGTCGGCGGCAGGCAAGCCTTCACGGTGAGTGCGCAGACGCTCATCCATACCGTGCAGGTCAAACAGCATGACATAAGGCTTCGGCTGTTTTTTCAGGAATGCGACAACGTCCAGTAATTGCTCACGTTTGACCCACACAACGGGGATACCTGTGCGGGTAGCTTGTACAGTAAATGCATCTGGTCCAAAACGGTTACACAGCTCGCCAACGACCGGATCGTCAAGGTGATCGCGGGTTTGCCAGCCTGGCTGAGCGAGATCGTGTGTCGTTAAATCTGTCATAAATATGTCACCACATTAAATGTGCTATTTCTGTATCTGATAATGACCGCACACTATTATCGGGGTATTACACGGTCACCGGGTTTATCATCTACAGGTCAAATCTCATCAGGCGAACGCAGGTTGGTCACAGCGATTCGCTCGCCGCGTTTGCGCTCACGCTCAGATTGCATATTGGCACGGTAAACGCCCTGTTCACCTACCACCCATGACAGAGGGCGGCGTTCTTTACCGATGGATTCTTTCAGCAGCAACAGCGCTTGCATGTAGGCTTCAGGACGTGGAGGGCAGCCCGGAATATACACATCAACAGGCAGGAATTTATCTACGCCCTGAACGACGGAATAGATATCGTACATACCGCCGGAGTTAGCACAGGCTCCCATGGAGATAACCCATTTAGGCTCAAGCATTTGCTCGTACAGACGCTGAATAACGGGGGCCATTTTAGTAAAACAGGTTCCCGCAACGACCATGAAGTCGGCCTGACGTGGCGACGCACGCAGAACCTCAGCACCAAAACGCGCCACGTCATGAACGGCAGTAAATGACGTCACCATTTCTACGTAGCAACAGGAAAGGCCGAAGTTGTACGGCCACAGGGAGTTCTGACGCCCCCAGTTCACCGTATCGTGTAACGCATGTTCCAGTTTGCCCATGTAGACACTACGGTGAACATGTTGCTCCAGAGGGTCGGAAACGATCTCCTGACGTTGCAGGGGATAACGGTCATTCTCACCGTCCGGCTCTATGCGGGTGAGCGTATAGTCCATCTTAAAATGCCTCGCTGTTACTGCGGATGAGTGTTGGTAGTGTTGATGATGTCTGATTTAACGACTTGTCTCTTGGAACGTACCGGGGTCCAGTCAAGTGCCCCAACGCGTACCAGATAAATCAAACCAGCCAACAGCACCAAAATGAAAATGGTTGCTTCAATGAAGCCAATCCAGCCGCTTTCTTTGATAGACACAGCCCAAGCGTAGAGATAGAGGGCTTCAACGTCGAAGATAACGAAGAACATAGCGACAAGATAAAATTTAGCAGACAGGCGTAACCGCGCTGAACCCACTGAGTCGATCCCGGATTCATAAGGTACGTTTTTAGCTCTGGCTCTGGCTCTCCCCCCCAGCAAGAATCCACCGGTCAGCATGAAGACGCAAAGGCCTACGGCAATGATAAGGAATAGCCCAAATGCCCAATGATGGGCGAGGATTTCAGTAGTTGTTGACATTCTCTTTGCTTACTCATCAAAAGTGGCGGGTAACATCCCTGCTCTATTATCGGCAGTTAATGCGCCACATCGATTAAAAGGAAGGATTAATAACCACAAAAAAGCATGGAAACGTATCAGGTAAGCCTTGCTTGGTATGGTTGAGCCCCTAAATTTGTAACCTTTTTTTCAACCTTACTAAAAATAACAGTACATTACTTTACATGCACGCTGTTTTGTTAACATTTTGTGTCCTCACCCGTAGCTAAATCGAGTCAGTCCTTTTGTCGGTTAACCAGCGTGCAGCGACACAGGAAGCAAGTTCACTGCGTCACTATACCATTTTCACAGAAAATGCCTGTTCCCCCATGGGGTTATTAGGGGTATTTTTTGATCCAGCACACATTTTTACCAATTTAGTTAGTAAAAAAACCACGAGATGCTAGACAAGACTGGACGCCAATTTCCATAACATTATTTTAAAAAAATAGAACCAGCGTTTTATAAATTAGAGATAACCATTTATTTCGCTGCGCCTAGACTATTGATGTGAAATGGAAAACGCAAAGTGGGATTGGAGTGACGAAATCAGGGCAATAAGACGCAGCCAATGCGGGTTTAACACCTTAGTCATAAATCATCATCATTCGGGGTGCATCCCTACCCTCCCCGAATGATAGTTAACTACCCATTACGATTAGATCGCGTCCTTCAGCGACGGATCGGAAGACAATTTTTCATTCGTGCTGTTTGCGAACATGCTGACTGGCGTAATGTGAGAGGGCTTCCCTGATTCAATCACATTGAAAATTGCCGTCGCCAGTTCATTCTCCTGATTAGGGTTCTGGCAGAGGAAATAACGTGTTTCAGGCAATCTCGGCAACCCTTCCTCTTCGCCCAGCACCCGCAGTTCCGGGCTCATCATTTCCACCGAACGCACGGTGATGCCCATACCAGCCTTCACCGCAGCTCGCACAGCAGATAGCGTTGAAGCCACGTAGGCGATTCTCCAGGGAATCCCTGCGGCCGTCAGCTGCTGCGTCGCCAAGGTACGAAAAGGACTGGGTTCATCCAAAACAACCAAGGGTACAGGTTCCTGCGATCGGAACTGATAATCCGCCGCGCAATACCATAGCGTCGGGGAACTCCGTAATAACACATGAGGAAACACCACACCGTTCATTGTGGTAATGACCAGATCTATTTTCCCCTGATTCAGCATATCCATCATTTCAGCGCTGCGTTTTACGCTGACATTGACGGAAAGCTTAGGAAATACCGATGTCACCCGGTGCAAAATATAAGGAAGGATGGTGTCTGCCGTATCGTCAGACGCCCCGATGGTCAGCGTTCCCTGAATATCGCTGTACATTAATGAAATACAGGCTTCATCATTGAATTGTAATATTTTTCTGGCATAACCCAAAAACTGGATACCGTGTTCGGTCAGCAATTTATTACGCCCGTGCCGGGCAAAAAGCTCCTTTCCGATGAGTTGCTCCAGCCGCTGCATCTGCTGGCTGACAGCCGATTGAGTCCGATTGACTGCGGTCGCCGCCGCTGCAAATGTATTTAAATCTGCAACGGCAACAAACGTCCTCAGTAAATCAAGATCGAGATTAAGTACTGGTCGATTTGCACTGGTCATACGATTTTTCACTTATCTATTTTAATTTTAACAAAATATTCCTGGTGTTTTATTACATGTACAGGTAATGACCGATACATTTAAAGACACTATCGCAGACGCACGATAAGGGCAAAAAAATACTTATATTTCGTTACCCCTATCGCCTTTCCATTGGTAAGACATCACTAATTAAATGGCTCACCAGTCTTAATCCTTCATTCAATAACAACGACACTTTCTCTTTATTTCATCCTGCGAAATAAATACGCTTCACACTTAAATAAACGAGCCTTCCCTGTCACCCTATTCTGGCGCTAAAAAAGTGCGGCATGAATAGTCGTCCGCACCCCTACCATATCGCACCATCCAACGAGTACACAACCATATAGTGCAGATGCGCAACCATTTGCAGCAAAAGCGATAATCATTCTTCAAAAGGTACTACAGGAGGAGTACATTAAGCAGGTTATGCTATTCCGTATGGGAATATGCGCTCTCTGCAGAAGGTTCGTACTATTTATGTCTCCGATTGAAAAATCCAAGAAACTGGAGAACGTATGCTATGACATCCGTGGCCCAGTCTTAAAGGAAGCCAAACGGCTTGAAGAAGAAGGTAATAAAGTCCTTAAGCTGAATATTGGCAACCCTGCCCCTTTCGGCTTCGAAGCACCGGACGAAATTCTGGTCGATGTCATCCGTAACCTGCCAACCGCACAGGGCTATTGTGATTCCAAAGGCCTCTATTCTGCCCGTAAAGCCATCGTTCAACACTATCAGGCGCGGGATATGCGCGATATTACGGTTGAAGACGTCTATATCGGCAACGGTGTGTCCGAACTCATCGTGCAGTCCATGCAGGCTCTGCTCAACCCGGGCGATGAAATGCTGGTTCCTGCGCCGGACTACCCGCTCTGGACCGCGGCTGTTTCCCTGTCTAACGGCAACGCCGTACATTACCTCTGCGATGAATCCTCCGATTGGTTCCCCGATCTGGATGATATCCGCAAAAAGATCACGTCCAATACTCGCGGTATTGTGATCATCAACCCGAACAACCCAACGGGGGCGGTCTACAGCAAAGAGCTGCTGTTAGATATCGTCGAGATTGCGCGCGAACACAACCTGATCATTTTCGCCGATGAAATTTACGACAAAATTCTGTATGACGATGCGCAGCACCACTCGATTGCCGCACTCGCGCCAGATCTCCTGACAGTCACGTTCAACGGTCTGTCCAAGACGTACCGTGTAGCGGGCTTCCGTCAAGGCTGGATGGTACTGAACGGCCCGAAAAAGCACGCCAAAGGATATATTGAAGGGCTGGAAATGCTGGCTTCCATGCGTTTGTGCGCTAACGTGCCGATGCAGCATGCGATTCAGACGGCTCTGGGCGGCTATCAGAGCATCAGCGAATTTATTCAACCCGGCGGACGCCTGTATGAGCAGCGCAACCGTTCCTGGGAACTGATCAATCAGATCCCCGGCGTATCGTGCGTAAAACCACGCGGTGCGCTGTACATGTTCCCCCGCATTGATGCCAAACGCTTTAATATCCACGACGACCAAAAACTGGTGCTGGATCTCCTATTACAAGAAAAAGTGTTGCTGGTTCAGGGAACCGCATTTAACTGGCCTTATCCGGATCATGTACGCATCGTCACGCTACCGCGTATCGATGAACTGGACATGGCGATCCACAAATTAGGGCGTTTCCTCGGGCACTATCACCAATAGCCCAACCCCTCTCTTCGCCGGGCAGTCATAGCCCGGCGAAAACCTGACCTTCGTTTGCATAATCCCAAGCAAGTGCCCACAATAGACGCCCACGATATCGCTATTTCACCGTGCTGTTGTCTGAGAGATCGCCATGAATCAGAGCCACTTTTTCGCCCACTTATCCCGTCTAAAGCTCATCAGCCGTTGGCCGCTCATGCGCAATGTGCGCACGGAAAACGTCTCCGAGCACAGCCTTCAGGTCGCCTTCGTCGCGCATGCACTGGCGGTCATCAAAAACCGCAAATTCGAGGGTAATCTGAACGCAGAACGCATCGCGCTCCTGGCGATGTATCATGATGCCAGCGAGGTGCTGACTGGCGACATGCCGACGCCCATCAAGTACTACAACGCGCAGATCGCACATGAGTACAAGAAAATAGAGAAGATTGCACAGCAGAAACTGGTTGAGATGTTACCGGAGGAGCTACAGCAGGATTATCGGATGCTGCTGGATGACAACTACACCAGCGAAGAAGAACGTGCCATCGTTAAACAGGCAGACGCGCTCTGCGCCTACCTGAAGTGCCTGGAAGAATTATCGGCAGGCAACGCGGAATTCATGCTTGCCAAAGCGAGACTGGAAAAAACCTTGCAACAGCGCCACAGCCTGGAAATGGACTATTTTATGACAGTCTTTGTTCCCAGCTTTAGCCTGTCGCTCGACGAAATCAGTCAGGATTCTCCGTTATAGCGGCCATCCGCTATAACGGGAGCACATGATCAGAACGGATACAGCCACGGCACCATCACCACGCTGACCAACATCACCAGAACGGTAAAGGGGACGCCAACGCGCACAAAGTCCCCGAATTTATAACCGCCCGGCCCCAATACCAGCGTATTCACCGGTGACGAGACTGGCGTCATAAACGCGGCGGATGCCGCAATCGCGATGATCATCGCAAAGGGATACGGTGACACACCCATCTGCTTCGCCGCAGCAATCGCAATGGGCGCCATCAATACTGCCGTCGCCGTGTTGGAAATGAACAGGCCAATGACGGCACACAGCACAAACAAACACACCAGCATCACATGCGGCCCAGCGTCTCCGGCAACATCCATCAGCCCTTTAACGATCAGCGTAACACCGCCGGTTTGCTGCAACGCCAGCGCAAACGGCATCATCCCGACAATAAGGATAATGCTCGGCCAGTGGATTGCCCGGTAGGCGCTTTCCATGTCAATACACCGGAATTTCCCCATCAGCAAACAGGCGATCAGCGCAGCAATCGCATTCGGTATTTCATCCGTCAGCATCATCGCCACCATCAGCGCCAGACAAAACAGCGCGTGGGGCGCCTGGCTCACCGCGGGCGCAACGTCATCCACTTCGGCAGGAAGATTAAGCAAAAGGAAGTCGTTTTTCTGCGTATGCAACTGCCGGATCATGCGCCAGTCGCCCATCACCAGCAGAATATCACCGAGCTGGAGCGGTTCATCAGCGAGAATACCCTCCATCGCCTCACCTGCCCGGCGGATCCCCACGACGCTCAGGCCATAGCGGCTTCGGAAGCCAACGTCGTACAGCGTTTTTCCCAACAGCTCGGAATCAGGGATCAGCGAGACTTCCGCCATCCCCACATCACGAGCCTGCTCAGAAAAATATTCGCCGCGCAGCACCATGGGTTCCAGCCGCTGCGCGGTACAAAATTCACGTAAATCCACTTCCGATGCTGACATGTCGATCAGCAGAACATCGTTCAGACGAAGTTCGGTATTGCCCGCTACGCTGATCATCACGCGGCGGAACTTGCGCCAGCGTTCAATCCCCACCACGTTCGCCCCAAAGCGCTGACGCAGGCGTAAATCATCTAGCCGGTGGCCGATAAAAGGCGATCCCGGACGAATCGCCAGCCGGCGCGCCCTGCCCGTCAGCTGGTAATCACGAATCAGATCGCGGAACGTTCTTCTCTTCCACATCTCTTTTGCCGTTGCGGTCTCCGCGCCGCCAAGCCAGTAACGCGCTACCATCATATACGCCACGCCCAGCAGCAATACCACTATCCCTATCGGCGTCACGCTAAAGAACCCAAAACCTGCCACGCCTTCACGCATCAATTCACTGCTCACCACCATATTCGGCGGCGTCGCGACCAGCGTCATCATGCCGCTAATCAACCCGGCAAAGCTCAGCGGCATCATCAGCCTTCCGGGGGAAATCTTCATCCGTGTGGAAACACTCAGCACCACAGGAATAAAAATCGCGACAACCCCAGTGGAACTCATAAAGGCTCCCAGCAACGCAACGGTGACCATCAGTAAGATCAGCATCTTCATCTCACCGCTGCCCGCCACGCGAACCAGCCAATCACCGACCTGATAAGCGACACCGGTACGAACCAACCCTTCACCAATCACAAACAGGGCCGCAATCAATATCACATTCGGATCGCTGAACCCGACTAGCGCTTCAGATAGCGTCAGCGTGCCGCTCAGTACAAACGCGATGATGACCAACAGCGCTACGACGTCCATGCGTAATTTATTGGTGGTAAACAACACAATGGCGATCAGCAACAGGGATAAAACCCAGAGAAGTTCGCTATTCAAAACGGTTCCCCTGACGGAAAAATGCATGTTGAGAGGTGTAGGTTCAGTCTGCCATAAAAAAATGCAGGCGCATTTTTCAACACCGCACAGCGGTGGCCCAAAGGGTGGCAGACATTGGTATACCCTAAATAATTCGAGTTGCAGGAAGGCGGCAATCGCACGAATCCCCGGGAGCTTACACAAGTAAGTGACTGGGGTGAGTAAGGGAAGCCAACGCACATGCAGCTTGAAGTATGACGGGTATAGTCTGCCATAAAAAAACCTCGCGAATGCGAGGTTTGATCATATTTAGTCACAGTTTTGTCATTATGTTACAGACGACCTACTGGCGCAGAAGTACCTTAGCGCCGTTCGGTAAGGGTTCTATTTCTATCTGCTCCAGCGAATCGAGGATGAGATCGACCTGATCCAGTTTTGGCGTATCCGCGGGGGCTTTTACCGCAATGACCTTGCAGCCCGCGGCCAAACCCGACAGCACGCCCGCTGGCGCATCCTCAACGACAACACATTCTTCCGGCTTGAGCCCTAACTGCTGTGCGCCAAGTAAGTAGGCATCGGGGTGAGGTTTACCTTTGGCAACCTGCTCCGCCGTAATAAAGGCACGAGGCGCAGGCAGCTCTCCACGGTGATGACGGGCGCTGGCAATCGGCACCGTGCCAGACGTCACAATTGCCCAAGGAATATTCAGCGCATCCAAACGCTCCAACAGCGCCTTCGCCCCTGGTATGGCTACAATACCTTGCGTATCAGAAGCTTCCGTTTTCTCCAGCGCATCGAATTCCTGTTGAATCGTTTCTTCGCTCTGTCCCTGAAGAAAGTGGCGCAGAGATGTGATTGCCTGCTTGCCATGAATAAAATCCAGCACTTCCTGTGGTTCAATACCGTGATCTTTTGCCCAGTTAATCCACGCACGTTCTACAGCTGGCAGTGAATCGACCAACGTACCATCGAGGTCGAACAGAAAACCTTTACACTCCACAGAAAGCCCCTTTTTTCATTAATCAGGCGTTGATGATCTGTGCGATCTCCACCGCACTCAAGTGATACTGGCGCGGGCAGGATTGCCAGACAGCCAGCATTCTGTTGTATTTTTCCCACATCTTCGTCTGAGCATTAAACCCATGCGTGCCCGCATCAAAGTGGGGGTAGCGACCTTCGACATGTACCATAAAGCGTACAAAACCGAGGTAGCGCGCTTCCGTTGCGGCATCAAAGCCCAGGAAGGTCAGACGTCGTTCGTCCAGATCCTGCTTATCTTTCAGATTGGTCCACGACACCTGCAGAGCGTGGTGCATTTCCATGATGTTAATAATGGTGCGGCAGACTTCTTCGGTTAGTTCACCAAACTCACGATCCAGTTCGCGCATCTGCAAACCGTAACCACGCTCAATGATCGTTTGTAACCGGCGATAGCGCTCGGCGTTGTCAGGATCGAGCATCGTCATCATTTTGTATTGGTTTGAAAGGATCAATCTCTGGGCATTCGTCATTTCCATGTTGCTCTCCTGAACCCTCTTTGGTGTAAGCCAATGTCGCTAAATAGGTATTAACCGCAGAATCGCATACTGAATCGTGTCACGATAGCGGTAGCCACCGCTTCTTTGATTTGAAACAGGGGAAAGAACAAAATAGCCATCAACCCTCACACAGCCTGACGCCGATCACAAATCATCAAGGAAGGTTTTATCAAGCTGGTTGAATGCCCGCTTCAGCACATCCGCCAACGCTTGGTACGTCGGCGCTTCTTCCAACGGGGCTAATGCCTGACCTGACTCCAGCAGCTTATGACGAATTTCGTGGAACCACTGCGCCAGCGTCGGCGGTAAAGGCGTCACGGAACGGCGGCCAAGCCACCATAGGCCCTGCAACGGCAGGCTACAGGCAAACAGTGCAGTAGCAATGGCCGGGCCGAGCTGGCCGCCGAGCGCAATCTGCCACGTTAAGGTAAACACCGCCAGCGGCGGCATGATGCGGATGCCAAACCGCGTCGCTCGCGCCACGCGGTTTTCAGGAAATACGGGAGCCAGCTGCTTTTCCGCCGGCCACGTCTTCATGTAATGCTGCCCACGTTGGAGTAGCTGTAGCCAACTGATTCTACTGTCTGGTTTCGTCGCCATAGCCACACCTCAACTTTACAGATAAAAAATAAAACTTTTGCACAAATCAACAACTCAAGTTGATAAGGTTAAAATATATTTTGTGTTTACCCTACGCTATCGGTATCCTAGATCGGCCTTCTGGCCGCTGTATACCTAAAGTAGTATGACTACACGCAAGGAGTATAATTCCCTTCGCGACATAAGCGCAGCCAACGGCCATAACGCGGTTATCCATCGCTTTAAAAGCTGCGGTTTACATCAGGTCGACGTCACGTTGTTGTAGCAAGTCTTGTTGTATGGATTCGTTGTTGTAACAAACAATGGTTGTAACGATTATCCGATATAACATACGTCATAGTATCGACCCTATTTCATCATCGTGTCTGGTGTATCACACCAAGGCATGATGTTAATCATAAATGCCAGCGGCGGCATGCGATACGCTATGCCCTGTATGACATTTTTTTAACCATGTATAACAAGTAGGTACTTCCATGTCGAGTAAGTTAGTACTGGTTCTTAACTGCGGTAGTTCATCCCTGAAATTCGCCATCATCGATGCGATTAACGGAGAAGAGTACCTGTCTGGTTTAGCCGAGTGTTTCCACCTGCCTGAAGCCCGTATCAAATGGAAAATGGACGGCGGTAAACAGGATGCCGAACTGGGTGCTGGTGCGGCTCACAGCGAAGCGCTGAACTTCATCGTCAACACCATTCTGTCTCAGAAACCAGAGCTGTCAGCTCAACTGGTTGCTATCGGTCACCGTATCGTTCACGGCGGTGAGAAGTTCACCCAATCCGCGATCATCACTGATGATGTTCTTCAGGGTATCAAAGATTCCGTACCTTTTGCACCTCTGCACAACCCGGCGCACTTGATCGGTATCGAAGAAGCACTGAAATCCTTCCCACATCTGGCTGATAAAAACGTCGCTGTCTTCGACACCGCGTTCCATCAGACTATGCCGGAAGAGTCTTACCTTTATGCACTGCCGTACAAACTGTATAAAGAAAACCACATCCGTCGCTACGGTTTCCACGGCACCAGCCACTACTTCGTTTCTCGCGAAGCCGCTAAAGTGCTGAACAAACCTGTAGAAGAGCTGAACGTCATCACTTGCCACCTGGGCAACGGTGGTTCCGTTACGGCAATCCGCAACGGCGAATGCGTTGACACCTCTATGGGTCTGACGCCGCTGGAAGGTCTGGTTATGGGTACGCGCTGTGGCGATATCGACCCGGCTGTGATTTTCCATCTGCACGACGCACTGGGCATGGACGTAGACAGCATCAACAAATTGCTGACTAAAGAATCCGGCCTGCAAGGTCTGACTGAAGTAACCAGCGACTGCCGTTACGTTGAAGATAACTACGAGACGAAAGCAGACGCGAAACGTGCAATGGACGTTTACTGCCACCGTCTGGCTAAGTACATCGGTTCCTATGCCGCGCTGATGGAAGGCCGTCTGGATGCCGTAATCTTTACCGGTGGTATCGGTGAAAACGCAGCAATGGTTCGTGAACTGTCGCTGAAAAAACTGGGTCTGCTGGGCTTTGACGTCGACCACGAACGCAACCTGGCAGCACGCTTCGGTAAAGGTGGCAACATCGCTAAAGATGGCACCCGTCCAGCGCTGGTTATCCCGACTAATGAAGAATTGGTCATCGCTGAAGACGCTTACCGTCTGACTGCGTAAAACACGTAACTCCCAACACCGTCAGCCAAGGCTGACGGTGTTGTTTTTGACTAACGAGCAACCGTAAAGAGGTTCAGCCGTGTCCCGTATAATCATGTTGATCCCAACTGGCACCAGCGTCGGTCTGACAAGCGTCAGCCTGGGTGTCATCCGTTCCATGGAACAGAAAGGCGTTCGCCTGAGCGTGTTCAAACCTATCGCCCAGCCGCGCAGTGGCGACAATACGCCAGATCAAACGACCACCATTATTCGTGCGAATTCCGCTATCAATGCCGCCGAGCCGCTGGCGATGAGCCGCGTTGAAGCCCTGCTGAGCTCCAACCAGCAAGACGTGCTGATGGAAGAAATCATCGCGCGCTATCACGAAAATACCAAAGACGCCGAAGTCGTTCTGGTTGAAGGTCTGGTTCCTACCCGTAAGCACCAGTTTGCTAACGCATTGAACTATGAAATCGCCAAAACGCTGAACGCAGAAATCGTCTTCGTACTGGCGCTGGGTAACGACTCTCCGGCACAGCTGAAAGACCGTATCGAACTGGCGCGTTCCAGCTTCGGCGGCAGCAAAAACAAAAACATCACTGGCGTGATCATCAACAAACTGAATGCGCCGGTAGATGAGCAGGGTCGTACTCGCCCTGACCTGTCTGAAATCTTTGATGACTCCACGAAAGCCAGCGTTGCCAACATCGATCCGAAGCAGCTGTTCGCTAACAGCCCGCTGCCGGTGCTGGGCTGCATTCCATGGAGCTTTGACCTGATCGCAACGCGCGCCATTGATATGGCGAAGCACCTGAATGCGCGTATCGTCAACGAAGGTGACATTCAAACGCGTCGCGTTAAATCTGTGACCTTCTGCGCACGCAGCATTCCTCATATGCTGGAGCACTTCCGCCCGGGTTCACTGCTGGTGACCTCCGCCGATCGTCCTGATGTGCTGGTTGCCGCCTGTCTGGCTGCCATGAACGGCGTGGAAATCGGTGCTCTGCTGCTGACCGGCGGTTACGAAATGGATCCGAGCATCGCCAAGTTGTGCGAGCGCGCCTTCCAGACTGGTCTGCCTGTATTTATGGTTAACACCAACACCTGGCAGACGTCACTCAGCCTGCAAAGCTTCAACCTTGAAGTACCGGCTGATGACCGTCAACGCGTTGAGAAAGTGCAGGAATACGTTGCACGCCATATCGATACCCAGTGGATCGATTCTCTGAGCGCAGAGTCTGAGCGTTCACGTCGTCTGTCTCCACCGGCGTTCCGCTATCAGCTCACCGAGCTGGCGCGTAAAGCAGGCAAACGCATCGTTCTGCCAGAGGGTGATGAGCCGCGTACCGTTAAAGCCGCCGCTATCTGTGCTGAACGCGGTATCGCTCACTGTGTGCTGATCGGTAACCCGGAAGAGATTCAACGCGTTGCCGCCGCTCAGGGTGTAGAACTGGGCAAAGGCATTGAAATCGTCGATCCAATTGTTGTACGTGAGCGCTATGTTGCGCGTCTGGTTGAGCTGCGTAAGAGCAAGGGTATGACCGAAGTGGTTGCGCGCGAACAGCTCGAAGACAACGTGGTTCTCGGTACGCTGATGCTGGAACAGGGTGAAGTTGACGGTCTGGTTTCTGGTGCCGTTCACACCACTGCTAACACCATCCGTCCGCCGTTGCAGCTGATCAAAACGGCACCGGGCAGTTCTCTGGTATCTTCTGTCTTCTTCATGCTGCTGCCTGAGCAGGTTCTGGTTTACGGCGACTGCGCCATCAACCCAGATCCAACCGCAGAGCAGTTGGCTGAAATCGCTATCCAGTCTGCTGATTCCGCTACTGCATTCGGCATCGACCCACGCGTTGCGATGATCTCTTACTCCACCGGTAACTCCGGCGCAGGTAGCGATGTAGAGAAAGTGCGTGAAGCAACCCGTCTGGCGCAGGAAAAACGTCCTGACCTGGTCATCGATGGTCCGTTGCAGTACGACGCCGCTATCATGGCAGACGTTGCACAGTCTAAAGCACCGAACTCGCCAGTTGCGGGTAAAGCGACCGTGTTCATCTTCCCTGACCTGAACACCGGTAACACCACGTACAAAGCGGTACAGCGTTCAGCCGACCTGATCTCCATCGGGCCAATGCTGCAAGGCATGCGTAAACCGGTTAACGACCTGTCTCGTGGCGCACTGGTAGACGACATCGTTTACACCGTCGCTCTGACCGCCATTCAGGCTACACAGCTCTAATCATCTTCATGATGATGTAAATGCCAGCCTTCGGGCTGGCATTTTTATTTGGAAGGAGAGCAAGGAGAAATGCCGCAGTGGAGAAAAAGCCGCGGCGAGGCGGGAACAGATTATTTCTGCGAATCCGTTTCCGATGGAGCAACGCTGCTGTCGTTCTCATCATGAACATTGTCATGATTAACGACAGATGTCTCAGCAGCCTCTACCACCTCATTCAGCTTGCGTGAAATCGGCTTGCCGTATTCCCGATCGCTATAGCGCGTCAGCCACAGCGACAGAGCTTTGAGGGAATCAGGCGTAAACTCATCGCAGCGCGCAGTGATCTCTTGCGGCGTCAGCCAGCTGACTTCATCCACTTCTTCTTCCTGTAACGCAAACGGCCCATGAGTGACGCAGCTGAACAGCCCGCCCCACACCCGGCAATTTTCGCCTTCGTAATAGAACAAGCCGTGTTCTGCGAATGGCACGCCAGCAATACCAAGTTCTTCTTCCGCTTCACGACGAGCGGATTCCAACATTTGCTCACCGCTTTGCACCACACCACCTGCGGTCGCGTCCAGCCAGCCTGGATAGAAGTCTTTGATTTTGGTCCGGCGTTGCACCAGAATTTTACCCATTCCATCATGCACAACAATGTAAGTAGCACGATGACGAAGACTCTGCGCACGCATCTGCTGACGACTTGACTGAGCAATTACCTCGTTGTTTTCATTGACGATATCAACCCACTCTGTGCCTGCTGCCTGACTTTGTTCCGCCATCCTCTGAAACCCTTTAGTATTGGCGCGTTGCTACGCGCGTCTGTTTTAAATGATCGATCTTTGCTGTGAATCTTCCCTGCTACCTTGGCATTATTCAAGGTCAAAAGCAGGGTATATATCCGTCATACTTCAAGTTACATGTACGTTGGCTACGTTCAAATACTCGGCCCGTCGTGGGCCTCGCCCTGAAGGGCCGCTGCAAGCAGCGTTCAAATCTGCTCCCGGCAGATTTGTCACCCGAATCACTTACCTGAGTAAGCTCATCGGGATTCCTTCTCTTGCCGCCTTCCTGAAACTCGAATTATTTAGGATATAGCTAAATTAGTGTCTAATCGCGACCTGTGCAATAGGCTCGCCGCCGTGTAACGGCAGAACCCGCAGCGCGTCTTGTTCAAGCAAGCCATAGCTCGCAGGGAATCCCCCTTTCGGCAAGCTCACTGAACCGGGATTGAAAAAATAATATTCACCGCGTCGCTCGGCAACCGGGATATGGGTATGACCATATACCAGCACATCCCCCGCGCGTAACGGCGGCAGATTATCTGGATGATAAAGATGACCGTGCGTCAGGAAAAGGCGATTCTGCGGTAATAGCACATGTTGCCACGGTGCCGTGATCGGAAAGGTCAACAACATCTGATCAACCTCACTATCGCAATTCCCCCGCACGGCGATGATACGTGACGCATAGGCATTCAGCCGGACAGCCACTTCTGCGGGCTGATAGTTCTCCGGCAGCGGATTACGTGGGCCATGATTGAGAAAATCGCCCAATAAAATAAGCCAGTCGGCATGACTCTGCTCAAAGATCTCCAGCACACGCTCCGTCGCGCTAAGAGAACCGTGTATATCGGACGCAAACATCAATTTCATCGTTATCTCCACCGCATGTATATCCACAATGCTATACCCACAACACCCGCATCCTTCATCAGACGTAGTCTACCAAAGTTGGCGAGGCGCTTCCGGTGAAGATCGCTCAACGACGTGCGTCATCGCTTATTTTTCACCCGCAGAAGTGGTAGGGTAAGAGCCCGTTCCCCAATACGCTATTCTGACAGCGCATCGCTCTTTGAAGCGATCAACTGCCATACAGTCCATGATGTTTTTCTGAATTAAAACGGAGACTTGATTCATGATTGACCTGTATTACGCACCAACCCCTAACGGGCACAAGATCACCCTGTTTCTGGAAGAAGCGAATCTCCCCTACCAGCTCCACCGTGTCAATATCAGCAAAGGCGAACAGTTCAGGCCGGAATTTCTGGCAATCTCGCCTAACAACAAAATTCCCGCGATTGTCGATACGCAGCCAGCGGAAGGCGGCACGCCTATCAGCCTGTTTGAATCTGGCGCGATCCTGCTTTATCTGGCGGAAAAGCACGGCGTGCTGTTGAGCTCGTCGCTACGTGAGCGCACGGCCACGCTACAGTGGCTGTTCTGGCAGGTCGCCGGTTTTGGGCCCATGCTGGGGCAGAATCATCATTTTAACCACTATGCGCCTCAGCCAGTGCCTTACGCCATTGAACGCTATCAGCAGGAGACACAGCGCCTTTACCGCGTGCTGGATAAACACCTGCAAGACAGTCCGTGGCTAGCGGGAGAGCATTACAGCATCGCCGATATCGCGACGTACCCGTGGGTGGTTTCTTATGCCCGCCAGCGCGTCGACCTTGATGATTATCCGGCGGTAAAAGCGTGGTATACGCGTATTAGCGAGCGCCCGGCAACGCAACGGGCCTATCAGCTCGCCGAGCAATAAAATTCTGGCATCATCTCGTTCGGCCTTTAGGTATCTTCTGCTATGGTAATCAATATATTGTCGTTAATGATACCCCCTGACGCTGCGGTTTAGCCGCAGTAACAGAAGCAACCGAGGGCCGAGCAATGCCACATCACTATTCTGACGCCATTATTCGTATAAAAAATCTGCGGCTGCGCACTTTCATCGGTATCAAAGATGAGGAAATCACGAATAAGCAGGATGTGATCATCAACGTTGTGATTCACTACCCAGCAGAGCAGGCGCGCAACAGCGAGAATATCGCCGATGCGCTGAACTACCGCACCATCACCAAAAGCATTATTCGTCACGTCGAAGATAACCGCTTCGCTTTGCTGGAAAAATTAACGCAGGATGTGCTCAACATCGCCAGCGAGCATGAATGGATAACCTATGCTGAAGTAGAAGTAGATAAACCGTTTGCCCTGCGATACGCCGATTCGGTTTCCATGACCCTGCGTTATCACAAGGCATAAAGATAGGGAGAGGGGAGATGCAACTACTTATAACAGGCGGAACCGGCCTTATTGGCCGCCATCTTATCCAACGATTACAGCTGCTTTCCCATCACATTACGGTACTGACACGCGATCCTGAGCGTGCCCGAGGTGTTCTCGGCAATCAGGTGGAATATTGGTCAACGCTGAATAATATCACCTCACTGAACGACTTTGATGGCGTCATCAATTTGGCCGGCGAGCCTATCGCCGACAAGCGCTGGACGCCACAGCAAAAACAGCTGCTGGCAAAGAGCCGCTGGAACATCACCGAGCAACTCGCCACGCTGATAAAAGCCAGCAGTGAACCACCTGCCGTTTTTATCTCAGGTTCTGCTGTCGGGTATTATGGCGATCAGGGAGAAGCGCTGGTTACGGAAGATGAATCTCCGGTTGATGAATTCACGCATCACCTGTGCGCCCGCTGGGAAGCGCTGGCGCAGTCTGCCGAAAGCGATAAAACCCGCGTTTGCCTGCTGCGCACTGGCATTGTTCTTGCGGCACAGGGCGGTGCACTGGCAAAAATGCTGCCGCTTTTCCGGCTCGGGCTTGGCGGGCCGATGGGTTCTGGCAAGCAATATATGCCGTGGATTCATATTGATGACATGGTTAACGGTATTATTTACCTGCTAGACCAACCGATATTGAGCGGCCCCTTCAACATGGTTGCGCCCTATCCGGTCCATAATGAGCAATTCTCCGCCACGCTGGCACACGTCCTGGATCGCCCCGGTTTTCTGCGAGCGCCCGCTTTTGCGATCAAATTACTGATGGGAGAAGCCTCGACGCTGGTGCTGGGCGGCCAGCGCGCCATTCCACAGCGGCTAGAAGCCGCAGGCTTTGGTTTCCGCTTCTTTGAGCTGGAAGAAGCCCTACAGGACGTCATCAAGAAACCGAGCTGACTCAGTGCTGAGAGAAACCTGTGGGCTGATAACCATCAGCCCCAAAACCTACTTCAACGCGCCGGACAGAAACTGCTGTAAACGCGCACTTTTCGGGCTCCCGAAAAGCTGATCCGGTGGCCCTTCTTCTTCAATTACGCCCTGATGTAAAAAGATAACGTGGCTGGAAACATGGCGGGCAAACTCCATTTCATGCGTCACCACCACCATCGTTTTCCCTTCCTCCGCAAGCTGCTGCATGATGCGCAACACCTCGCCGACTAGTTCAGGATCGAGCGCTGACGTAGGCTCATCAAATAATAACACTTCCGGTTCCATCGCCAGCGCTCGCGCAATCGACACGCGCTGCTGCTGACCACCAGAGAGATCAGACGGGTATTTCTGCTGGGCAGAATCGGTGATCCCAACTTTGTTCAGATAGAACACCGCCCGCTCGCGCGCTTCCGCCTTGCTAAGTCCTAATACTTGAATCGGCGCTTCCATTACGTTTTCCAACGCGGTCATGAAGCTCCACAAGTTGAAATGCTGAAACACCATCGTCAGGCGCGTCCGCAGCATCTGAAGCTGCTTTTTATCAAACACCTTCAGCTGTCCGTCAGTATCTCGCACCATGCGAATTTCCTGATCGCTAACGTAAATCGCCCCTTCGCAGGGCTTTTCCAGAAAATTAATGCAACGCAGTAAGGTGCTTTTTCCCGAACCGGACGAGCCAATAATTGAAATAACGTCACCCGCTTTCGCTTGTAATGAGATCCCTTTTAGCACCTCATGCTGGCCATAGCGTTTACGCAGTTCCGTCACCATCAGTTTGTTATTCGACATACTTTTTTCCTGCGTTTAATGAGATGAACGGGTATAAAGATGACGTAACCAGCGCCGTTCCGCCCTTCTGAACAGCCCGATTAATACAAATGAAATCGCCAGATAGATAACCGCAGCAATACCAAATGCATAAAACGGCTGGTAGGTTGCGGCGTTGATATCTCGTGCAATCTTCAGAATATCCGGTACGGTTACGGTGAAGGCCAGCGCCGTAGAATGCAGCATCAGAATCACTTCGTTGCTGTAAGCTGGCAGCGCAATACGCAACGCCCCCGGCAAAATGATGCAGCGATACTGCTTAAAGCGAGAAAATCCGTATGCTCTGGCCGCTTCAATTTCCCCATGAGGCACCGCGCGGATGGCGCCTGCGAAAATTTCTGTCGTATACGCACAGGTATTTAGCGCCAACGCCAAAATGGCACAGTTTAGCCCGCTGCGAAAAAAGGCATTCAGCAAGTCGGTACCGCGCACGATCTCCAGACTATACACGCCGGAATAGAACACCAGAAGCTGCACATAGAGCGGCGTACCGCGGAACACGTAAGTAAATAACCACACCGGAAAGCTGAACCGACGTCGCGGCGACACGCGAGCAATCGCCAGCGGCAACGCCATCAGTCCACCGATGACCACCGAAGAAATGAGCAGCCAGAGCGTCATCGCCAGCCCGGTCAGACGGTAACCATCGCTCCACAGTAGCGGCTGCCAATATTGTTGCAGGATCTCACTCATAGTTTACTTTCTTGACTCCCTGCGAATAGTGCCTTTCCAGCCACCACAACACGCCGTTAGAAACGGTGGTAAAAATCAGGTACATCGCCCCAGCAACCAACGCAAAATAAAACGGTTCATGTGCGCCCTTGCCAGCCAGCTGCGTCGCTTTAATCACATCATTCAGGCCAAGCAGTGACACCAGCGCCGTGGCTTTCAGGATCACCTGCCAGTTATTGCCAATACCCGGTAGCGCAAAGCGCATCATGGAAGGAAACAGAATACGGCGGAACACCTTTATAGGAGAAAAACCGAATGCCACAGCCGCTTCGATTTGCCCACGTGGCACGGCAAGATAGGCACCGCGAAAGGTTTCCGTGAAATATGCACCATAAATAAAGCCCAGCGTAATAATCCCGGCGGTCAAAGGGTCGATATCAATCTGCGCTATCCCTATCGATTCCGTCACGCCGTTTAAGACGATTTGCAAGCCATAGAAAATCAGCAGCATCAGCACCAGATCGGGAATGCCGCGAATCAGCGTGGTATAGCAGGAAAAACACCCTGCCAGCAGCCGGTTGGAAGACAGCTTAGCCGATGCGCCAACCAGGCCGATAGCCAGCGCCAGCACCAGCGAACTCGCTGCCAGCTCCAGCGTCATGATGGCACCGTCCAGAATTAGCTGGGAATAGCCATAAAGCATCAATGATATCCGTTGAAATAGCGGTTAATGGCACAGTGCGTCATCGGCAGGAATACGACACGGGAGGAACGGTCCCATGTCGTAGGCCCTGCGATTCCGCTACAGAGTGTGAATCGTTAGGAGAAATTAGCCGCCGTAGACGTCAAAATCGAAGTATTTTTTCGCGAAGGTATCGTAGGTACCGTCTTTACGCATCTCTTCAAAGGCTTTATCCAGCGCGGCTTTCAGTTCGGTATCCGCTTTACGCAGACCCATCCCCGTCCCCACACCGAAGAACTTGTCATCTTTTACTGCCGGACCAGCAAACGCGTAGTCTTTGCCCATATCAAGCTTCAGGAAACCTTCACTTCCCGCCACTTCATCCTGAAAAGCGGCATCGATACGGCCTGCGGTCAGGTCTGCATAAATCAGATCCTGATTTTGGTAAGCCACAACCTCAACGCCTTTTGGCTGCCAGTTCGCGTTAGCAAATGCCTCCTGTGTCGATGCCTGCAACACACCGACACGCTTGCCGCCCAGAGACGCCAGCGTTGGCTCGATACTCGCGCCCTTCTTCGCAATCAGACGCGCATTGGCAGCATACAGCTTCTCGGTGAAGGCAATTTCCTGCTGGCGTTTTTCGGTGATGGACAGAGAAGAGATAATGGCATCAATTTTTTTAGCTTTAAGGGAAGGAATTAATGCGTCAAAGTCACTTTCCACAAACGTACAGTTAGCCTGAATGCGTTTGCACAGCTCTTTCGCCAGATCGATATCAAACCCAACCAGTTCGCCGCTGGCGTTTTTGGACTCAAAGGGAGCATAGGTCGGATCGGTGCCGATTTTAATATTCTTAGGAATTTCCGCCATCGCGCTGCCCGCAGCCAGAATGAGTGCCAACGGCAAAACTTTGATCAGTTTCTTCATATTGCTACCCTTATCATGAGTGATTGATGTTATGTTCGTCAATGTCGGAACAGATATCGATTTATTGTTTTAAAAATGAACGATGTGAGTGCTATTTGTTTTTTAATGCCGACGATTACCGTTTTCATTAGCAAGCAGTTTTCATGCCACAATGAACGCAGGGACATCGTAAAAGTCTCATAGGCAGTTCATGCAGAAACTAATGAATAACTGTTTGATTATGAAATATTTTCTATAGAACTTTTCGACGCGTAATAATAAGAATAGATAACATTGCCATGAATACAAAAACTCAAGCGCACCATTTAGGTGCTCTCGTGCGCAAAATTGGTGCAATGTGATAAAAAGGCACAAAAAAAGGGCAGTAACACTTTACTGCCCGGAGAGAAGAAAACGGCACGCGTTAGCGTCTATCCTGCTACGACGCACCTTGCCAGCGGATAAAGAGATCTTTCGGCAGCGCGATATCAAACTGGTCCAGAATACGATTCACCGTCTGATCGACAATATCCTGCACACTTTCTGGGCGATGATAGAACGCAGGCACAGGCGGCATGATTATCGCCCCCAGCTCAACGGCGGTAGTCATCAGTCGTAAATGCCCTAAATGCAGCGGTGTTTCACGCACTCCCAGCACCAAAGGACGACGCTCCTTCAGCACCACATCGGCAGCGCGGGTTAGTAGGTTATCGCTGTAGCTGTGCACAATGCCGGACAGGGTTTTTATCGAACAGGGTAAAATCACCATCCCCGCCGTTTTAAACGACCCCGAAGAGACGCTGGCAGCGATATCACGCGTGTCATGCACCACATCAGCCAGCGCCTGCACATCACGCAGACTAAAATCTGTTTCTAACGCCAGCGTCTGCCGGGCGGCCTGACTCATGATCAAATGTGTTTCGATACCTTCCAGCGTTTGTAAAACCTGTAGCAGTCGGACGCCGTAAATAACGCCGCTGGCGCCGGAAATCCCTACAATGAGTCGCTTCATTCGTACCGCCTCTGGCTGACCGCGTAAGCAAAAACGCGGAAAAATCATCTGCGCAAACTTTGCCGCATTGACTGGCGATAAGCAAGGATAAGCACCGAAACCCTGTTTTCTCTATGCAATTTTTCTCTACATACAACAAAGGGGGAGGACACTTTCGCGCCCTCCCCCTTCGATGAAGCCTTAACGTACAGTTAGCCGTTAGCCTTCGTTATGCAATTCCAGATCTTCAACTTCATTCTGGCTACGCAACGCCTTGGCGTCGTCGTTGCGCAAGATTTCCAGATAATCCAGATAGCCTTGATCGACATCCTTCGTCACGTAAATCCCGTTGAACACCGAGCATTCAAACTGAGCAATGTCCGGGTTATCTTCACGTGCAGCGTCGATCAGATCGTCAAGATCCTGGAAAATAAGTGCATCGGCACCAATAATCTTACAGATCTCATCCACTTCACGACCGTGAGCAATCAGCTCATTAACGCTCGGCATGTCGATGCCATACACGTTAGGGAAGCGAATTTCCGGTGCCGCCGAGGCCAGATAAACACGTTTGGCTCCAGCTTCACGCGCCATCTCCACAATCTGCTCCGACGTTGTACCGCGCACGATGGAGTCATCCACCAGCAGCACATTCTTATCACGGAATTCAGCGCGGTTGGCGTTCAGTTTACGGCGAACCGATTTCTTACGCGCCTGCTGTCCCGGCATGATAAACGTACGACCAACATAGCGGTTTTTCACAAATCCCTGACGATACGGCTTGTTGATGATGCGCGCGATTTCCAGCGCGATATCACAAGAGGTCTCAGGAATCGGGATCACGACATCAATATCGAGATCTTCCCACTGACGTGCAATCTTTTCACCAAGCTTCTGGCCCATGCGAACACGTGCGCTGTAGACCGAGATTTTATCGATGAAAGAGTCCGGGCGAGCGAAGTAGACATATTCGAACAGGCATGGGTTGCTCTTTGGATTCTCTGCACACTGGCGGGTAAACAGCTGCCCTTTTTCCGTAATGTAGATCGCTTCTCCCGGCGCAACATCGCGTAAAAATTCAAAGCCCAGCGTATCCAGCGCGACGCTTTCTGACGCCACCATGTATTCGCTGCGGCCATCTTCCAGATCGCGTTTACCAATCACCAGCGGGCGAATCCCGTTAGGATCGCGGAAAGCCACCATGCCGTGACCGATAATCATGCCAACACAGGCATAGGCACCGCGAATTTGCTGGTGCGTCGCGGCAACGGCCGCAAAAATATTATCGGCTTCCAGCGGGTAATGTTGGAAACGGTCCAGCTCTCTGGCAAAAATGTTCAGCAGAATTTCAGAATCAGACGTGGTGTTAACGTGACGACGCTCCTGCTCGAACAGCTTTTTACGCAGTTCATGGGCGTTAGTCAGGTTACCGTTGTGGGCCAACGTGATACCGAACGGAGAGTTAACATAGAAAGGCTGTGCTTCCGAGGCGCTGGAGCTGCCTGCGGTTGGATAACGCACATGGCCAAGCCCCATGTTTCCCTGTAGGCGTTGCATGTGCCGCGCTTCAAACACATCTTTCACCAGGCCATTGGCCTTACGCAGGCGAAAACAATTAAAGGCATCGATGGTCACAATACCCGCTGCATCCTGCCCACGGTGTTGCAACACCGTTAACGCGTCATAAATCGACTGGTTGACCGGTGTAAAACCGGCGATACCGACAATACCGCACATGGTGTCTTTTCCTCATCAGCGCTACCGCAGCGGTAAATGCTGCGGCAAGAAACTTGACGTGCTTTGCAGGTAGTCAAAAAACCACCTGATAATATAACTGAACTGCGGGATTAACTGGGACTGCTTCCAGTCATCACTTTGTGAAAAACCGGTGAAAGTATCCAGAAAGAATAGCAGTGCGGAAACGATCAGCACCCCGCGTAGCGCACCAAAACAGATGCCCAGAACGCGATCGGTGCCGGATAATCCGGTACGTTCAACTAGCGAACTAATCGCATAGTTGACGATAGCCCCCACAATCAACGTTGCAACAAACAGAATGGCAATCGCGATACCGTTACGCACCAGCTCATCATCAAAACGGGTGAAGTAGACCGCGAGGTACGCGTAGTAATGGCTGGCGACAAAAAAAGCACATCCCCAGGTTACTAACGACAGCGCTTCACGAACAAACCCCCGGATCAGGCTAACCAGAGCCGAAAAACCGATGATGCCAATAATGACGTAATCAACCCAAACCATGAACGATCCTAATAATGAACGATGCTACCGATAAGCCGCTACGTCATCCTGTTCGCGGCGCATTCTAACAGAAAAAGAAAACGTTTGCGTAGCGTATTTCCGCCGATTTCATCAATAGATAATCAGGCGAAAAAACCAGCAACACATCGTGCCTGATTCCATTAACTGTCGGCATAACAAAATCAACAACAGGCCACTCAAAACGAGTGCGGGGCGGAGCATCACGCCTATGAGCCCCATCCCCGCAGCCTGCCTCTTCTACTTATTACGCGGCAGACAACAGACAATCCACCCCGTTATTTTCACGCTTAACCAGCCTTAACGAACGGAATGTGCACGCACCTGCCCGCTGAGTCCGCTGAGTTGTTGCAGCTCACCCAGTGAAGACTCCAGCTTCTGCTTCGAGGCATCCGGCCCCACGTAAATACGGGTGATTTGCCCTGAAACCGGCGTTGACGGTACGGTATACGCACGATATCCAGAGAGACGCAATTTGGCGACAATCTCGTTCACCTTATCCGCGTTTTTCAGCGCACCGAGCTGAACAATATAAGCCTGTCCGACGGGCGCTTGCTGCGTCGGCTGTGTTTCAGGCTTCACTTCCGGTTTGGGTTCCGGTTTAGGCTCAGACTTCGGTTTCACTTCCGGCTTCACCTCAGGTTTTGGCTGAGGCTTCGGCGTCACCGGCGCTGGGGTCTGAACCGGCGGACGCTCAACCACCACTGGTGGCGCCGTCATCGTTGGCGTACTGCCAGAATGGGATGATGGCGGCGTCTGCGTCGGGGTTTCAGGTGCTGTCGTTGCCGATGAATTAGCTGCCGATGATCTCGCGTCAGATGCTTCGGCTTCCGGGCTGTTCTGCATCGCCGCTTCTGCCCCTTCTGGCGGCTGACTCGGCAGCGACGGGTTCAGCGCAGGCAGCGATTCCATCTCATTGCTATCACCCGGTTTAGGGATCAGCGGAATCGACGCAAACTCGTCCTCGTAGTGCTTTTTCTTACCATCCAGCAGACCGGGTAAGACGATCACACCCAGCGCGACCAGAATGACCGTACCCACCAGGCGATTCTGAAATTTACTCGCCATTCGCCTTCTCCTCATCCAGCGCTTCCATCACATGCGCTACCGTATGAAAAGATCCACACACAATGACGATATCCTGCTCCGCGGCCTCGGACATCGCCTGCTGCCAGGCGGTCACGACATCGGGGAACGATTGACTGCGCGTCAGGTGCTCGGCAATCTGCTGCGCGGTGGCGCCACGCGGCCCTTCCAGCGGGGCACAATACCACTCATCCACCAACGGCGTTAAGTGGGCCAGCGTACCGGCAATATCTTTATCCGACAGCATGCCAACGACAGCCCGCACTTTTCCGGTTGTCGGCAAGGCGGCCAAACGGTTTGCCAGATACGCCGCCGCATGGGGGTTGTGTGCAACATCAAGAATCAATCGCGGTGATTCCTGCACCGTCTGAAAACGACCAGGCAATGTCGCGTGCCGTAAACCCTGCCGGATCGCGTCTTCGCTCACATTGAGTGACGAATAGTGCAGTGCAGCCAGCGCCGTGGCGGCATTGGCCAACGGGACATTGGGTAATGGCAGCCGTGATAACTCACGCTGCTTATCCTGCCAGCTCCATGTTTCGCGCTGAACGGAATAGTCCCAGTCGCGACCACGACGCCGCAGCTGTGCACCTTTCTCAGCGGCAACATCGGCAATCGTTCCCGGCATATCCGGCTCGCCGACAACGGCAGGTTTACTCTGTCGGAATATCCCGGCTTTCTCACGGCCAATACTTTCCCGATCGTTCCCTAACCAGTCGGTATGGTCGATCGCAATGCTGGTGACGACGGAGACATCCGCATCCACAATATTGGTGGCGTCCAGACGCCCACCGAGCCCCACTTCCAGAATGACGACATCCAGGTTCGCCTGCTTAAAGAGCTGCAGCGCCGACAGCGTACCGAATTCAAAATAGGTGAGCGATACCGCCCCTCTTCCTGCTTCGATATCCGCAAACGCCTGAGTGTGCTGCGCCTCAGGCAATTCTTTACCCTGAATACGCACCCGCTCGGTATAGCGAACAAGATGGGGGGAACTGTACACGCCAACCCGCAGCCCTGCGGCCAGCAGAATGGATTCCAGCGTACAACAGGTGGTTCCCTTGCCGTTCGTCCCCGCGACGGTGAAAATCGTTGCGGCAGGCTGTAGCAGTTGGAGATGTTCAGCAACCTGCTTAACGCGCTCCAGACCTAAATCAATGGCCTGAGCGTGCAGGTGCTCAAGATAATGAAGCCACGTGACCAAAGGTGACGTGGCTTGAGGTATTTGAAGAGTATCCATGAGTCCCGTTCACTGGCTTACGGTTCATTGCGGGCAGAGCGTGCACGTTACTACTCGGTCGAGAACGACGTGGTCGAGTACCACACGCCCAGCCCATCATGTCAATTATGCGTCATCCTGTGATGATTCAGACGGCGCATCGCTGCGGATTTCCACGTCATCGTTGCTCGGTTCTGGATGATTCGTCAGTTTGGCAAGAATGGTGGCCAGCTTGTAGCGCATTTCCGGACGACGAACGATCATATCGATCGCCCCTTTCTCAATCAGGAATTCGCTACGCTGGAAGCCCGGCGGCAGCTTTTCACGCACGGTTTGCTCGATAACGCGTGGACCGGCAAAACCGATCAGCGCTTTCGGCTCGGCAATGTTCAGATCGCCCAGCATCGCCAGACTCGCGGAAACACCGCCCATCGTCGGGTCAGTCAGCACGGAGATATAAGGCAAGCCGCGCTCACGCATTTTTGCCAACGCCGCACTGGTTTTCGCCATTTGCATCAGCGACATCAGCGCTTCCTGCATACGCGCACCGCCACTGGCAGAGAAGCAGACCAGCGGGCAGCCGTCTTCCAATGCCTGCTCAACGGCACGCACAAAACGCGCGCCCACAACAGACGCCATTGAGCCGCCCATGAAAGAAAACTCAAACGATGCAGCCACAACCGGCATGCCGTACAGCGTGCCTTTCATGACGATCAGCGCATCTTTCTCATCGGACTGTTTCTGCGCAGAAACCAGACGATCTTTATATTTTTTGGAGTCCCGGAATTTCAGGACATCCTTCGGCTCCAGTTCGCTTCCCAGCTCAACAGTGCTTTCTTTATCCAGAAACGCCTGTAGACGGTTACGTGCGGAAAGACGCATATGGTGATCGCACTTCGGGCAGACCCCCAGATTACGCTCCAACTCGGCACGATAAAGAACCTGACCGCAGCTATCACATTTTGTCCAGACCCCTTCAGGAATGTTCGCTTTACGGGTCGGTGTGATGTTGCTTTTGTTAAGAATTCGTTCAATCCAGCTCATTGATAACCTTTCTGCTTGAACCTGGCAAATGCCAGTCCGCTGTTCATGTTATTCCCTGACAACATTGCCAATGAAAAAATGCCTGAGACGCACGACAATCGCGGTACAAAGGCATCGGCACCCAGGGTGTTCCCAAGAACAGACCATAAATGCTGCCCATTAAACCATAACGCTCCGGTACTGTGGATAAAAAACTGGTCAAACCGGATGTTAAAATACTTCACTTATTTCACATTGCCGCGCGCGGCCGCTCTACGATGACGGACAATCTCAATAATGCCCGGCAGGATAGAGAGGAAAATAATCGCGACAATCAGTAATTTCAAATTTTCCTGCACGACCGGTAAATCGCCAAACAGGTAGCCTGCATAGGTGAATGACAGTACCCACAGCAGCGCACCAATGACATTATAGGCAGCAAAATGCCGATAGCTCATGTGTCCCATACCGGCAACAAACGGCGCAAATGTTCTCACAATCGGGACAAAGCGCGCCAGAATTATCGTCTTACCGCCGTGACGCGCGTAAAACGCATGCGTTTTATCCAGATAGCTGCGGCGGAAAATCTTCGAGTTCGGGTTGCTAAACAGCTTCTCGCCGAACAGTCGTCCAATCGTGTAGTTCACTGCATCGCCCGTAATCGCGGCAACAATCATCAGGAACACCATCGTGTGTACATTCAGATCGTTTGACGGCAGCGCCGCCAGCGCCCCTGCGACAAACAGCAGCGAATCGCCCGGCAGAAACGGTGTCACCACCAGCCCAGTTTCACAGAACAAAATCAGGAACAAAATGGCATAAACCCAGACACCATATTGCGCCACCAGTTCCGCCAGATGAACGTCAATGTGCAGAATAAAATCAATAATAAACTGTATAAATTCCATCACAACTTCTTCTCCCCAAAGTGTATACCGATTGCACGCGGTCGATATACGCAAGGCAGCCGGAATTCCCGCGTTGCCTTGCGTATAGCACGCCAAACAGCATCGTCCTTAATACGCACCGCACACGGTCAGATGGCCATAGGTCAACAGGCCCCGTGCGATACGACAAAAAACGAACAACTCACACCAATAAGCACTAGTCCGCCAAAAAGAGTGGACCCATCGTGGGCTGTGGCAAGGCAAAACGCGCCGGGTAATCCACCGCCACTAAATACAACCCTTCGGCTCTGGCCGTCGCTGCCGCCAGCGTACGATCCTTGGCCGCCAGCAGGTCTGCAATCCACGATTCCGGGCGATTGCCACAACCGACTTCCATCAGGCTACCGACAATGTTGCGCACCATATGATGAACGAACGCATTGGCCTTAATATCTACCACGATATAGTCACCGTGACGTGTAACCTTTAAATGATTTACATAGCGCCACGGCGTGCGCGACTGGCATTGCACCGCCCGAAAAGAGGTGAAATCATTCTCCCCCAACAGACACTGCCCGGCACGCTCCATCCGCTCCACATCCAGCGGATGATAAAAGTGCGTCATGCCATGTGAGAGCACCGCAGGGCGATAGCGGTGATTATAGATGACATAGCGGTAGCGACGTGCCGTGGCGCTGAAGCGCGCATGGAAATCCTCGTCCACCGTTTTCACCCAGCGCACGGCGATATCCGGCGGTAAATTCGCATTCACGCCCATCGTCCAGGCCGCATCTTTCCTGACGGCGTGCGTAGTAAAATGCACAACCTGCCCGGTGCCGTGAACGCCTGCATCGGTTCGCCCGGCGCAAAACACCTCTATCGGTTCATCCGCGACTTTGCTCAGCGCCTTTTCAAGACAGGCCTGCACGCTAGCGACATCAATCTGACGCTGCCAGCCATAATAGCGGCTCCCGTCATACTCAATGCCTAGCGCGATTTTCTGCGGGGCGCGTTCGTTTTCCGCAGCGGCGTCGGCCTGAATAGCCTCCACCTGAGTGGTTTCCGACATTACCCGAGATACTCCTGCACCAGACGTTCCGCTGTTTCCACCGCCATCAGCGCACCGCCAAAGCGAGCATTATCAGCAACCGACCAAAATTGCAGCAGCTCAGGAATACCATAATCGTTACGCAGACAGCCTACGCTCAGTTGCCCATTACCGGAAGCATCGCCAACCTGCGTCGGGTAATCCTGCTCGTCGCTTACCTGAATATTCCCGGCGTTGAGTAATTCATCACGCGCTTCTTCCGCAGACAGCGGACGCAGTGATTCAAGATGGACAACCTGCGCGTGACCATAGAACACAGGAGACTGAATGCAGGTCACTGAAATCGGCAATCCTTCGTCCTGCAAGACCTTACGCACCTGCTCCACCAGACACCGTTCTTCACGCACGCTGCCAGCGTCATCCGGCAGTAAAGGCAACAGGTTGAACGCCAGCTGTTTCGGAAAAATCCCTTCTTCTGGCGGAATACCGTTCAGCAAACGGGCACTTTGCCCAGCCAGATCGTCTACCGCCGCTTTGCCGAAGGCAGAAACCGACAGCATATTGACGACATGCAGGCGTGAAAGCCCTGCTGCATCGGTCAGCGGTTTAATCGCCGTCAGCAGTTGACTGGTCAGGCTGTCTGCCACCGCAACAATGTTACGGTTACGATAATCTGCCAGCGTATGCGTATTTACGCCCGGCACCACCAGCGGGACATCCGGTTCCAGCGCAAACAGGCCGCTGCTGTCGATCACCAGACAACCTGCGTCTCCAGCTTCTTCCGCATAGCGGGCGCTGACATCCTGACCAGCGACAAAAAACGCCAGCTGTGCCTGTGACCAGTCAAAATCCGCCACATCGGTGACCAGACAGGACTGGCCGTTAAAGCGTATGGTTTCACCCGCGCTACGTTCGCTGGCCAGCGGATACAGTTCACCCACCGGGAATTCACGTTCCTGCAATAATTCCAGTAACGCCGTGCCTACTGCGCCCGTTGCGCCCAGCAGAGCAATATTCCAGCCGTCAGACATTTGGTTCTCTCCCAAATTTTGAATGAAACACAAATCATGAATGGAACCAACAGACGATAGCGACGCCGCCTGTCAGTTCATGAATAAATAACTGTCCGTTAATGAATAAAGCGTGATGCTTGTGCGACGTATCCGCCAGCGGAGAACTTCAGCGGCCTCCGTTAACGTACATCCCGCACTGACGCTGTGAACCCCAGCGCGTTCAGGCAATCTGCGCTGTCAGCATCGGCGCAGATAACATGGAGTGACGACCATTCGCGTCGTTCCTGATAATGTTTGCGTAGGCGATCGAACTCGCCTTCCTGATGCGCAACGTGGCGCAACAGTGCATCGTCCCGGCGCACATCATACACCAGATGCACCAGACGTTTTAGCAACGCCTCATCCAGCGGTACGGTCAGAGTCACTTCGGCAAACTCTGGCTCAGGCAAAAGCGACGAAAGCGCCACCTGCTGAGGGGTTCCGATAAACTCGCTCCAGGCTTCAAAAACCTGCGTAGTGCCGCGCGCCTTCCCCTCCAGGGTATAACCGGCGATATGCGCCGTACCAATATCGACTCGCGCCAGCAGATCGGTTGATAATTCGGGCTCAGGCTCCCATACGTCAAGAATGACGCTGAGTTTTTTACCCCGCTGCAACGCCTCAAGCAGTGCAGCATTGTCCACCACCGGGCCGCGACAGGCGTTAATCAAAATACGTCCGTCCGCAAACGCGTCCAACACGTTGGCATCAACTAAATGATGGGTACGGTATGGGCCATCGAGATACAGCGGCGTGTGCAGCGTCAGAATGTCGGCATCGCGCACCAGCGTTTCTAGCGGCAGAAAATCGCCTGCATCACCGCGATCGGCACGCGGCGGGTCGCACAGCAGCGTTTTCACGCCCCAGGCTTTCAAACGCGCATCCAGGCGTCTACCAACGTTCCCCACGCCGACAATCCCTACGGTTTTATCACGCAGTTGGAAGCCATCACGCTCGGCCAGCATCAGCAAAGAAGAAAACACGTACTCCACCACCGCGATGGCATTGCAGCCGGGAGCAGCAGAAAACGCAATGCCGTTGGCGTTAAGCCAGACATCATCAACATGGTCGGTGCCTGCCGTCGCACTGCCGACAAATTTTACTGCCGTACCAGACAGCAAATCCGCGTTCACCTTCGTGACCGAACGCACCATCAGCGCATCGGCGTCTGCCAGCAGATCGCGTGGTAAAGGACGTCCCGGCACGGCGTGCACTTCGCCCAAACGACTAAATAGCTCGCGGGCATACGGCATATTCTCATCAACCAGAATCTTCATTGTCTTCTCCGACATCGGTAGCCAGCCAAAAAAAGCGGGGAGATATTTTGCCACCGAATGATGCAGAAACCCAAGGCAATTACAACGCGATGTCGTTCCGTCATCAGTTAGCATCAATGAGGACCTTACAAGATGGGGGGTCATAGGAAGCCAATCGCCATACAAGGTTGATAGCCGTCACATGGCTCTGCTATGGTGTTTGCCGTTGCGGCACTTGCCCTATTTTTATCTCCCAGATTGGCAACCGATGCGTTTTCCGTCTGGTCTGTTATGAGAAATCCAACGTTGAACGCCCTATTTCCCACCATTGCCGTCCTGATCTGGTCAATTAATGTCATCGTTAACAAGCTCTCCGCGAGCGTCATTGACCCGGCCGCTATCTCATTTTATCGCTGGCTACTGGCATTCCTCGTCATGACGCCGTTCATGCTGCCAACCCTACGCCATCATGCGGTAGCCATTCGCCAACACGCCTGGAAGCTGCTGGTGCTGGGGTTGCTCGGCATGGTGCTATATCAAAGCCTGGCCTACTACGCAGCGCACTCGATCAGCGCCGTGATGATGGGAATCATGGGTTCGCTCGTGCCGCTACTCACCGTCCTGCTCAGCATTCCTCTGCTGCGCGTTGCACCTACGCTGGGTGTCGTACTCGGCAGCCTGCTGTCGCTGGCGGGAATTGTCTGGCTGATCGGTGAAGGGCATCCAGAACAGATTCTGGCGCAGGGCATCGGCCCCGGCGAATTTATGATGTTTTGCGCGTCGTTGTCCTATGCACTCTATGGCGTGTTAACCAAACGCTGGAGCATCCCCTTGCCCAACTGGGTATCGCTCTATGTGCAAATTGCCTTTGGCGTGGTGATACTGATTCCAAATTTCCTGCTGACGGACAATGTGCAGCTTACTGCCCAAAACCTGCCGCTGGTGATTTTCGCTGGCATCATGGCCTCAATCATCGCACCTTTTCTATGGATTCAGGGGGTTATGCGTCTGGGAGCCAGTAAAGCCGCCATCTTTATGAACCTGACGCCTATCTTTACGGCAATGATAGCGATTGGTTTTTTGCACGAGCCTTTGCATCATTATCATCTGATTGGCGGCGGCATCACGCTACTCGGCGTTATCCTCGCCCAGCGTCTGCGTACCCCGCTGGGTCGCACCTCATGAGACCCGCCTGATATTCGTGCCGTTTTACGCGACGCATGACTATCGGCCGTCACGGGAGATTGCTATGATTCATCTCAATCATGACGGCAGTGAGGATAACCGATATGCAACCTGTAAGTGGCCCAGGTGCCCCGCTGCCCGGCGAACGTCCGGTTACGCCGACCACCACATCCTCGGCCTCATCCGCCTCGAATACCACGGGTTCAGCCAACGGCGATCGGCCGCTCACGCTGGCGCAGCGCACCACGCTGGAAAATCTGGTGCTTAAAGTTGCCGCACTGACAACATCAAAGGCCGCGGAAGTCTGGACAACGGTAAAACAGGGATTAGGTCTGGCAGAAAATAGCGAACTGCAATCCCGCCACTACCAGCCTGCCGAGCAAATACTCCAGACGCGTTTAACGCAGGCACAAGATAACGGCGGGCGTCAGCAGTTGCTTCAACGCCTGACGGATATGCTGTCTCAGGGAAATAATCGTCAGGCAGTCAGTGATTTCATCCAGCAACGGTTCGGCAGCACGACGCTAAGCGCATTGAATAAAACGCAGCTACAGCAGGTTGTGACGCTGCTGCAAAATGGGCAAATCCCGCAGTCAACGGCACCGGCCAGCACGGCGCAAACCGCTCAGGCCGCCAACTCGCCCGATCGTCCCCTCAATCCTGCTGAACAGCGCGGCCTGAATCAGTTAGTCACCCGCTTAGCAACCATGACCGGGGAACAGCCTGCAAGAGTCTTAAGCAATCTGATGATGATGCAGAATCTTAACGCGGGCGACGCCATCCCGTTAAAACATCTGCCGCTGATCACGCAGTTCCTGCAAGCACAGGTTGAGCTGCAACAGACACAAACGCTGCTGCGCGCCACCTCACCGGCAGCACAGGGAACCCCCACAAATGCGGGAACCGCAGGCGCAGCGCCAGAATCGCTGACAGCTAACACGACTAACGCGAATTCGTCGTCCGCCGTGAATCTATCATCACAGCCTCTACCGGCACAGAACGCACTGCTTTCCCCGAACCTCGCCCCGCTGCAAGCTTTGCTACAGCAGCCCATGACCGCGCAGGAACAGCACTTGCTGATGGATTACACGCAGAATCGCTTCAATATCGGCTTACAAACTCCGCTGACGCCGATGCAGGTCAGCGATCTGCTAACCTTCCTGTTCACACAGCGTATTCAGCGTGCGCAGGAAACGGATTGGACTACGACGTCACAGCTGCTGCATCCGCTGTTTAACCCGCTGATTGCGTCACTGCCGCTCAGTTGGCAATCCCTGTTCCATAAGCCGATGTTTCTGGTGATTGTCAGCACCTGCGTGGCGGCATTTCTGCTCTGGGTTCTGATCTAACCGCCAGGCCCGTTAAAGGCAGGCTTATCGCTCATATCATCGTCAACAAAACTATCATCAACAAAGCCATCGCCAACAAAAAACCCCGCGGCTTGCGCCAGCGGGGTTTTATTTATTTGAGATAATGCCGAAGAATAATTCGATTATTTATCGAGCTTTCTCATCACCAGCGCAGCATTGGTTCCACCGAACCCGAAGCCGTTAGACATAACGGTTTTCAGTTTACGCTCAGTGGGTTCAGTAATGATGTTCATGCCTTCCGCACGTTCATCCAGCGTATCCACGTTGATGCTCGGTGCAATAAAGCCGTGTTCCAGCATCAGCAACGAGTAAATCGCTTCCTGAACACCAGCGGCCCCCAGAGAGTGACCGGTCATCGCTTTGGTAGCAGAGATCGGCGGAATCTTATCGCCGAAGACTTCGCGAATCGCCCACAGTTCTTTCACATCACCTACTGGCGTTGAAGTACCATGTGTGTTGATGTAATCGATAGGCGTGTCAATATCCTGCATTGCCATCTTCATGCAACGCACCGCGCCTTCGCCTGATGGCGCAACCATATCCGCACCGTCAGACGTCGCACCGTAGCCGACGACTTCCGCGTAGATGTGCGCGCCACGCGCCAACGCGTGTTCCAACTCTTCGACAACAACCATACCGCCGCCGCCTGCAATCACGAAACCATCGCGATCGGCATCATAGGTGCGGGAAGCTTTTTCTGGTGTTTCATTGTATTTGGTCGACAGTGCGCCCATGGCATCAAACTCACAGGCCAGTTCCCAGCACAGCTCTTCACCGCCACCGGCGAATACGATGTCCTGTTTGCCCATCTGGATTTGCTCAACCGCGTTACCGATACAGTGCGCAGAAGTCGCACAGGCAGAGCTGATGGAGTAGTTCACACCGTGGATTTTGAACGGCGTTGCCAGACAGGCAGAGACCGCTGAACCCATGGACTTGGTCACGACATAAGGGCCAACGGCTTTCAGGCCACGCGGGCTACGCATCGCGTCAGCACCGAATACCTGATAGCGCGCAGAACCGCCGGAACCGGCAATCAGACCAACGCGTGGGTTATTCTGATAAACCTCATCGGACAGCCCGGAATCCTGAATCGCCTGCTCCATGGATAAGTAGGCATAAATCGATGCATCACTCATAAAACGCACAATTTTGCGATCGATGAGGCCAGTGGTGTCCAGTTTGACATTCCCCCAGACGTGACTACGCATACCGGAATCTTTCAGCTCTTGAGAGAAAGTAATACCCGAGCGGCCTTCCCGCAATGATGCCAGAACTTCCTGCTGGTTATTACCGATGCTTGATACGATCCCCAGGCCAGTAATCACTGCACGTTTCATTTAATACCTCTTCTTCCACTTATAGAGTTTGGGATTTCGCTTCGCACTTTAGCGTACAGTTGTAAGCTGAACAAGTCCGATCAGCCGAACTATCGCGAAATTATTGCTAAATTTGCGCCACGATATTCAGCTCGTTAAAATCTCGCCATCACTTGAATAATGAGCTTTTGTCGTGACGAACCTTCCCATCCAACATGCGTCGTTAAGTTGGAACGCTCAGGGTACACCTGTATCGCAACAGTTTGATGACGTCTATTTTTCGAATCAGGATGGGTTGGCTGAAACCCGTTATGTGTTTTTAAAGGGCAATCAGTTTCCTGAGCGTTTTGCCACGCATCCGCGCGCGGCCTGCGTGGTAGCAGAAACCGGCTTTGGCACTGGCCTGAATTTTCTCACGCTGTGGCAAGCCTTTGCCGACTTCCGTCAACAGCAGCCGCAGACGACATTGCGCCATCTGCATTTCATCAGCTTCGAAAAATTCCCTCTGCGCCAGCACGATTTGGCTGCCGCCCACGCCCAGTGGCCGGAGCTGGCCACATTCGCAGATGAACTGCGTGATCAATGGCCGCTCCCGCTGCCGGGCTGCCACCGTCTGATACTGGCACAGGGGACTATCACGCTCGATTTGTGGTTTGGTGACGTCAACACTTTATTGCCTGAGCTGGATGACACCCAGAATCATCAGGTCGATGCCTGGTTTCTGGACGGCTTCGCACCTTCCAAGAACCCGGATATGTGGACAGATAACCTGTTTCAGGCAATGGCTCGTTTGTGCCGTAAAGAAGGCACGTTTGCCACCTTTACCGCCGCGGGCTTTGTGCGTCGCGGTCTGCAACAGGCAGGATTTCAGGTCAGAAAAATCAAAGGATTCGGGCAGAAACGCGAGATGCTGAGCGGCATCCTTCCCGACACGCTTCCCGTTACTTCGCCCACGCCGTGGTATGCGCGCCCTGCGGCCAGTACGACTGACGATATTGCGATTATCGGCGGCGGTATCGCCAGCGTGCTGATGGCCCTTGCTCTGCAACGACGCGGCGCAAACGTCACGCTCTACTGCGCGGAGGCACAGCCTGCTACGGGAGCTTCCGGCAATCGTCAGGGGGCGCTGTACCCTCTGCTGAATAACCGGCACGATGCGGTATCCCGTTTTTTCTCCCTCGCGTTTGATTTTGCCCACCGCAGCTATACGGCACTGGCACAGCAGGGTCTGGTATTTGAGCACCAGTGGTGTGGTGTCAGCCAGCTTGCCTGGGATGAAAAAAGTGCGCGTAAGATCGAGCAGATTCTGCAAGGAGAGTGGCCGGAAGAGCTGGTCGTTAGCGTGGATGCGCAGCAGTTGGAAACGCAAAGCGGCCTAAATCCCGGCGTAGACGGCATCACCTACCCCGACGGCGGCTGGCTGTGCCCGGCGGAGCTGACGGCTTCTGCGCTGAAGCTGGCGGAGCAAAACGGCCTGTCGGTACAGATGAATACTACCGTTTCCGCACTGGAGAAAACGGACGACGGCTGGGCGCTCACGCTGAGTACCGGCCAGCGGGTACATCATGCAGTCGTGGTACTGGCGAACGGTTATCACATTACCGACTGGCCACAAACCCGTGATTTGCCGGCCTACGCCGTGCGCGGGCAGGTCAGCCATATTCCCACCAACCCTGTGCTGGGGCAGCTCAAGCAGGTTCTGTGCTACGACGGCTATCTGACACCGGTCAGCCCGCACCATCAAACGCACTGTATCGGAGCAAGCTATGTACGGGGAGAGACACGCTGTGATTACCGGGAAGAAGAGCAGCAAGAGAACCGCCAACGGCTGCTGAATTGCTTGCCTGACGCAGAGTGGGTCAAGACGATCGATGTCAGCGATGCACAAGCGCGTCAGGGTGTCCGCTGTGCGCTGCGCGATCATCTGCCGCTATTAGGGGCCGTACCAGACTATGAACAAACCCTGGCAGAGTATAAAGAACGATTGCATCCCCAACACCGCGCCGACACGTTACCCAGCGCACCCTACTGGCAGGATCTGTTTATCATCGGTGCGTTAGGCTCACGTGGGCTCTGCTCTGCCCCACTCGCGGCAGAAATTTTGGCTTCACAAATGTATGGAGAACCGCTGCCGCTGGATCGCGACACGCTTGCTGCGCTAAACCCGAATCGCTTCTGGATAAGGAAACTGCTGAAAGGCAAACCCGTCACTCAGGATTAATGAGGAAGAAGATGTGCTGGCTTGACTAAGCCAGCACTGATTGCTTAACGATGAGCACTGATGAAATCAGTGTGTACTGTTCTGCGCCTGCTGGAACAGTCGTTCCCACATTCCGTTGACCAGTACCTGATCCGGCGGTGACAGTTCACCGTTTTTGATGGCATTATTAATACTGTCGCTAACGCGCACATGCAGGGCTTCAAGCGTGTGTTCCCCGTTTTCTTCCGCTTCTGCCACCGACACCGTCAGATGACCACGCAAGTAGCCACCAGCAAAAAGCTCGTCGTCGCTGGCATGTTCTACCATGTCATCAATCAGCGCCAGAATGCGCGTTTCAAATTCTGCGATCATTTCTTATCCTCAAATTTTTGCATTTCCCGCGCATCACAGATCGGCTGGATACGGGAAGCTCGCCGCCGTCAGCGGGGGCGTATTGTAAAACGATTGTAACGCGCGAATAAAGCATGCCGGACGAGCGGGAATGCCCTCTTCCAGATACTGCATCACCTGCGCATGCACACGCCGCTGAAAATCAATGCGGTCCGGCTCGCAGTCGCCGTTCAGGTTGTCGCAGCTGACGTTAAACGGAAAGCCCGCAGCGACACAGAACAGCCAGTCGAAAGCCTGCGGTTTGATTTCTACTCCCTCAAACTGGCTTTGCGTCGCCGCATCGCGGCCATCCGGGCAGTACCAGTAGCCGAAATCAACCTGCAAGCGCCGCTGGGCGCCGGCAATACACCAGTGAGAAATCTCGTGCAGCGCGCTGGCATAAAAACCGTGCGCAAACACAATCCGGTGATACGGGATGTCATCATCCGCTGGCAAATAAATCGGCTCATCGTCGCCTTTTACCAGACGGGTATTGTATTCATCGCCAAAGCAATCATTAAAAATATCAATCAGTTGCTGATAATGGTGCGTCGTTGTCATGTTATCTGTTGTTATCATAAAATTGTTATCATAAAAACTGTCCCAGCCAGACAGCAATGTCGTGCCCATGGCTGTCATAAATCAGCTTGCCGCTCATGGTGGCGGAAACCAGCACCAGCATAGGACGAATCAGCTTTTGCCCTTTCGTCATCACCATTCTAGCCCCCAGCCGCGCGCCGAGGATCTGCCCGATCAGCATGACACCACCGACCACCCAGACCACCTGACCGCCGAGGATGAAGAACAGCAGTCCACCGAAATTAGAGGTAAAGTTCAGGATTTTGGCATTCGCCGTCGCTTTTGCCAGATTGAAGCCATACAGGGTGACAAACGCTAACGCATAAAACGACCCCGCGCCGGGGCCAAAGAAACCGTCATAAAAGCCGACGCAGCCGCCAGCCAGAATCGCAAACGGAAGGGGCGACAGGCGACGCTGCCGATCTTCATCACCGATTTTGGGCGTTAATAAAAAGTAGAGGCCGATGCCAATGATCAGCACCGGCAGCAGTTGGCGCAGAAAATCGGCGTGAATTTGTTGGATCAGCCAGGCACCAAAGGTCGAACCGGCAAACGTCAGCGCAATCGCCAGTTTCTGCTCGCCCAGATTCACCGCACGACGGCGGATGAAATAGAGGCTGGCGGAAAAGGATCCACCGACGGCCTGCAGTTTATTCGTTGCCAGCGCCTGCGCGGGGGATAGCCCCGCCGCCAGCAGGGCCGGGATCGTCAATAAACCGCCGCCGCCCGCAATCGAATCAATAAATCCCGCCAACGCCCCGACAAAAAACAGCACGGCCAGCGTTTCTGGCCCAAGAACTAACCAGTCCATAATTATTTTTTATCTCGCGACATAGTTATCCGTTATCTCGCAGCAAAATGTCTGTCGAGCAGTGCCTGACAAGAAGGAGGCAACGGCGGCGGTGTAGTTTTCTCTGGTGCTTCACTACTCGGCTGCTTTGGCTGGAACCAGCTGGTCAACTCGGCACCGCATCCGTCACCGAGTGGCGGATCGCTTTGCTCCTGACATTCCAGACTGTCTGCCGGGCAGCGCAGGCGCACGTGCATGTGCGCACGATGCGCAAACCAGGGGCGAACTTTGCGCAGCCAGTCACGATCGTGACCCGCTTCTACGCACAGCTGTTTTTTAATCGCCGGATTGACGAAGATGCGCGTCACATCGCTATCCAGCGCGGCGGTTTTGATCAGGGTCGTGATTTCCGGTCGCCAGACGCGCGGATTAACGTTAAGCCCGCTGGCGTTCACCAAATCGATAGGCTGTGGCTTCAGCAGTTGCTGCTCGCTCCAGCGCTGTCTGGGCAGTTGCAGCCAGATGTCGACATCCAGCCCGGATTGGTGACTGGCGTGGCCGCTGCTGAAACGTCCACCGACAGGCATTCCCATATCCCCCACCAGCACATTACCCGAAGTCGTGCGCTTCACCTCGTTGCTCAGGCGGTGAATAAACGCCAGCAGATCGGGGTGACCGAAATAGCGGCGCTGATCGACACGCATCACCTGATAGTCCAGCGACTGCAACGGCAGCGGCTGGGCACCGATGATACAGCCATTGGAAAAACTCCCAATTGACTGCGGCGTGCCCGCAACCGGATGCGTTATCTCCTGCCAGGGCGTTTTCGCCCACGCGGCGTTCGACCACAGCGGCGCACTCAGCACCAGCGCGAGAACCCCGATTAACCCTTGTTTCATTATTTTTTTACCAGCGAGGAACCTGACTGTTCACATCCCCACACTGTGCGCGTTGGCGCAGCAGGTGATCCATTAACACAATCGCCATCATGGCTTCGGCAATCGGCACTGCGCGAATACCGACACAGGGATCGTGGCGACCGCGCGTGACCATTTCAGTCGCTTCACCCTGACGGTTGATCGTCTTTCCCGGCACCATAATGCTGGAGGTCGGCTTCAACGCCAGATGCGCAACGATGTGCTGACCGCTGCTGATCCCGCCCAAAATGCCGCCAGCGTGATTGCTTTGGAAACCATCCGGCGTGATTTCATCACGGTTTTCGCTGCCGCGTTTGGTCACAACCGCAAAACCATCGCCAATTTCGACGCCCTTCACGGCGTTGATGCTCATCAGCGCATGGGCCAGATCGGCATCCAAACGATCGAAGACCGGCTCGCCTAATCCGGCGGGTACGAATTCCGCCACGACACTCACCTTCGCGCCAATAGAATCGCCCTCTTTTTTGAGCGCACGCATCAGTTCATCCAAGGCTTCCAGCTTGTCGACATCCGGGCAGAAGAACGGGTTTTGCTCAACCTGTTCCCAATCTTTCAGTTCGCAGGTGACATCGCCAATCTGCGACAGATAGCCACGTACCTTCACACCGTATTGCTGTTGCAGATATTTCTTCGCAATAGCCCCTGCGGCAACGCGCATCGCGGTTTCGCGCGCGGAAGAACGGCCACCACCGCGGTAATCACGCAGGCCATACTTTTGCTCATAGGTGTAGTCCGCATGACCGGGGCGAAAAACATCTTTAATCGCACTGTAGTCCTGAGAACGCTGATCGGTGTTTTCAATCAGCAGACCAATGCTGGTCCCTGTCGTCACGCCTTCAAAAACGCCGGACAGGATCTTGACCTGATCGGGCTCGCGGCGCTGCGTCGTATAGCGGGATGTTCCCGGACGGCGGCGATCCAAATCGTGTTGCAGATCCGCTTCCGTCAGCGGGATCCCCGGCGGTACGCCATCAACAATACACCCCAGAGCAATACCGTGGGATTCACCAAATGTAGTGACGCGGAAAAATTGCCCAATACTGTTGCCTGCCATCACAACTCCTTCGCATGTGTTCTGTTTCTGCCCTACCGTCTAAACAGTAAGGCGAATAAATATCGTTATGACCGTTTAATCACGGCTGCTGACAGAGGTCGTTGAGCGGTAGTAACGGATAGATCGTAAAGACGCTGCAAGTACATCCCTGTAAGCTCGGATTGCGCCATCCATGGCGCAAACGCTTTACTCTTCTATTCCGTTACTCCCGCCCTCACTTCGCAAATAGGTTTATCAACTATCCGAATCACGGTAAGCGCTAAAATGATCTTTGCAATCAACCAGCTGTGATCGCGTTAGCATAAACACGCCGTCACCGCCGTTATCAAACTCCAGCCAGGTGAACGGGATTTCTGGGTATTGATCGATCAGGTGCACCATGCTGTTGCCCACTTCGCAAATCAGCACGCCGTCGTCGCTAAGATAGTCTGGCGCACAGGCCAGAATACGCCGCACCAGATCCAGACCGTCGTTGCCCGCCGCCAGCCCCAGTTCAGGCTCGAAACGGAACTCCTGCGGCAGATCGGACATATCTTCTTCATCCACATACGGTGGATTGGTCACGATCAGATCATAGCGAATCGCCGGTAAATCGCGGAACAGATCGGACCGGATTGGCGTCACGCGGTATTCCAGACCGTGCTGCTGAATATTCTGTTCGGTTACCGCCAGCGCATCGGCGGAGATATCCACGGCGTCAACTTCCGCTTCGGGGAATGCCTGCGCGCAGGCAATCGCAATACAGCCGCTGCCCGTACACAGATCCAAAATATGGTTTGGCGCTGCTGGCAACTGCTCATCAAAATAGTTATTGATCAGCTCACCAATCGGAGAACGCGGCACCAGCACGCGTTCGTCAACGTAGAATTCCAGGCCGCAGAACCAGGCCTTGTTGGTCAGATAGGCAACCGGGATACGCTCATTGACGCGGCGAATCACGCGTTCAACAATGCGCTGCCGCTCGCTGGTGATCAAACGAGACGTGTACATATCTTCAGGAATATCGAGCGGCAAATACAGGCTGGGCAATACCAACTGTATGGCTTCATCCCAGGGATTATCCGTCCCGTGACCGTAATAGACGTTGGCTGCGTTAAACCGGCTGACAGCCCAGCGCAACATATCCTGAATGGTATGAAGTTCACTGACGGCCTCATCGACGAAAATTTTGTCCAAGGGTGTCCTCCGCAGACAGTTCTGAACGGGAAATTGGCTCTTAGTTTGCCATGAAGCCCGCGACAAATCAGCAGATATAACCGACTGAACGCGCCCCGATACAGACTTTTATTTAGCGACAGCGAGGAGACAAGGTAAACTGATCGAATGTTGACGCAAGATGAATGAAATATGAGTAATAAATATTCGCTGAATGACGACGAATTGCAGCTTTTTCGCACGTCAATCACTGGCACAAAAAAGTTGCGTCAGGATACCTATACCCACAAACCGCTGCGCAGAAAATCAGGCGAATTGCCCGCCAAACGGGTATTGCAGGAGCAGGTTGATGCCAGCTTTTATTTTTCGGATGAATTTCAGCCCCAGTTGGACGCAGAGGGCCCGACGCGCTACGTCCGCCCCGGTGCCAGCCACTATGAATTGAAAAAACTGCGCCGGGGAGATTATTCGCCGGAGCTGTTTCTGGACCTGCACGGCCTGACGCAGCTTCAGGCGAAACAGGAGCTGGGCGCGCTGCTGGCAGCCTGCCGGCGAGAGCACGTTTACTGCGCCTGCGTGATGCACGGGCACGGCAAACATATACTGAAACAGCAAACGCCGCTCTGGCTGGCGCAGCACCCTGACGTGCTGGCTTTTCATCAGGCACCGAAAGAGTTTGGGGGGAATGCCGCGCTGCTGGTGTTGGTCGCGCTGGAGGCACCTTCGCTTGAGTAATCTCGTCCTTCGTCAACGAATGACAAGGCGTGTAAACTCGTTACACGCCTCATACCCTATGAATTCAGGCGTTTCGGGGGTAGTCGTATTAGGGTTTCGCGGTCAGCTGTGCCGGGCTGACTTGCCAGTGCAGAACGCCATTGCCAGATTCCGCTTCCACCTGCACACAGGCAACAGCGGACGTGGCGAACATCGGAGCCGTTTCATTCCGACATAATTCGGCGACCAGATAGCCCACCAGCGGCAGATGCGAAACAACCAAAACCGCCCCTACGCCTTCTCTCGCCAGCGTTTGCAGATAATAACCGACAAGCTGGGCATCCCCGCCGGGCGTCAGTTCATTTAAGCAATCCGCTTCTTCCGGCAGCGGCAGCACGTTCTTCACCACGTCGAGCGTTTGCTGGGCGCGTAAATAAGGGCTTACCAAAACGCGCTCAATATCGATATTTTGCTCGTTCAGCCAACACGCCATCTGGCGAGACTCATCACGACCACCGTCGCTCAATGGCCGAACGGCATCACTCGCTGCATCAAGTACCGCATCACCATGACGCATTATCAACACTTGCATATTACACCGCTATGTTAATGAAATATATGGTATATCCTCATAACCTGCCGGCATGAGGATTGGCTTTCCTGCAATTCGGGCATGCCTGCAACGTAAGCCATATAAGGTTTGCTGTAGGTTACCTGAGTTTCTCGCTATGTAAACTCGCCTGAGATCAGGTTTTGGTAGAAAACTTCATCCTCACCGCTTCCTCCTACAGACAACCGACCGGAGTCAGCCGAAAATACGACCGAATACTGTTGTAAAATTAACCATTTCCAATGACGCGTTTTTAGCCGATCCGTCACCAAAGAGTCAATAATTGTTATGAATCGACAACGTCAGAAGGTGCGCCCCGCTCTTGACTCTTCAAAGTAATTACATGATAAATAAAGCATTTAAAGACATCTGATAGAGTCTCTCACATCCGCAATAGATGACCATACGTTTATAATGGCCATTATAATCAATTACAATAAAATCAAAAAATAGGATATAGAATCCGACAAAGAACAAAAAATCAGCACAAAAACCTGATAAAATCATAAATATCGATTTTTTACACTTTTTTAACACATATCAATTTTGCGACATTGTTAAACAACCACTCTACTTCTATCTTTATCTTAAATAGCGTTTTTTTTACTATTCGTTTTATATAAACAAGGTCATTACACAGAATATAACGTCATATAATAAAAATAGATTGCTCTTCTATTTATGGACGAATGCGCAATTCAGGATAAAGCCCGAAGAACTTCTCTGTTATTTTATATGCCCGCCATTATTCACGCCATGGAAGAGAATATTAGCAATACGTTTCTTTATAGATTTATTTTCACCATACGGAAAGCACTGAAAATAGTAGCGATATATATTTCAGCAGTGCGACATTTTTGTGTCAGTCGGTTGGGCAATCAGGAAAAAGAATATCTCTTCTGCATTTTCCCGAGTAGCCGAAACCATGCCATATAAATACCCGTACTGATTAAAACGACTCGTTATGATTTTTTTCGTAATAGTCACTCATGACGAGCAGTTTTCACGGAGAGCACTGTACTTTCGTGAAGACACTTTCGATGAAAATAAGTGAGAGACATATAAAGGAATCGTTATGAATTCTAAACGTATAACATTATCTATCCTGGCGACACTATTTACCACATTCGGCCTATCCCCCACCGCCAGCAGCGTGACGATTAATGGTCAGATTCCAGTATCACTTACCATTACCGCCGCCTGCACGGTCAACAACGGGGGTGGCGCAGGAACCACATGGGGAACAATAGACTTCGGCTCCCACTCCGATCTCACTGCCGCGATTGATAGCCAGGTCACCAGCATCGGGGGCAACGGAATTACGGTCAGTTGCTCTGTAGGCACCCCCGCATCATTAAAGATAGGTGCAGGTGCAAACGCCACCGCCTCGCTACGCAGGCTGGCACCAGGTACAGGAACCTATAACGTCCCTTACCGTTTATATAGCGACTCAACCCGCACCACTGAAATCCCGCTGAGTAGTACCACCGGCATTGCCATTGTGGCAACGGGCAACCCGCAGCTGGTTCCGGTGTATGCACGTATCCTGCCGTCAGACCAGACCGTTCTGGCACCCACCGCAGGGGCTTATACCGACACCGTCACTGCAACTATCGAATGGTAATTTTTTACAGGCCGGCATGTTTACCTGTCGGCCTTTTTAGGGTCATTGATCCGTAAGAAAAGGAGCCGTTATGTCACCACGCCTTATATGCGATATCGCGTTGACTGCCTGCACTCTGCCGTTCACCCCTGAGTTGGGTGTGTTCCGCGTCGCCATCCTGGTCAGATAACCGTTGGTATTGCGATGCGTTTTCCATTGGCATTGGTTTTGTCACTTCTGCTGTCCGGCTCCATCATCCCTACGGTGGCGATGGCGCTCACCGTTAGCAGCACATTCGATGTCACGGCAACGATACAAAGAGGCTGTGTTTTTGGCACCAGCACGGCAACTAGCCAGCCCAATATGGGCACGCTTGACTTCGGAACGCGCAGCGCCACGGCAACCAACGTGGATGTCGCCAGCACCAGCGGCGGCGGTTCGATTGTTGCCACCTGCACACCCGGCACGAGCGCCATCATTGAACTGGGCTACGGCGCCAATGGCGGCAGCAGCGCACAGCGTTATCTGAAAAATACAGCGGGAACGCGTTTGTTGGCCTATCAGCTTTACCGCGATGCTGCGCGCACGCAGGTGTGGGGAACGGGAAGTCTGGCGCTCAGTATTGTCTCCTTTCCCGCCACAACCCAGACCTACACCGTTTATGCCCGCTATTTTGGCGGCACGCCTCTGCCTCCCGCAGGGGTTTATACCGATAACGTGACCGTCAGCCTGACTTATTAAAAACAAAACAGGGTGAACACAGGATGAAGAGGAAAATGACGTTTTTTATTCGGGCAGTGGCCTTTTTATTAAGCGGTTTCAGCGCGTTTTGCTTTGCCGCCAGCTCTATCCTCGTTTGGCCGATTTATCAGGTAATTGAAGCCGATGAGAACAGCTCAGCGCTGTGGCTGGAAAACAAAGGCAATGCGCCCGTCGGTTTGCAAATCCGCATCATGTCCTGGAAGCAAATAGACTTTCAGGATCGTTATGCCGAACAAAGTAATGTGATTGCTACACCGCCGTTCATGACGCTGGAACCGGGTAAGCGCAATATGGTACGCCTGATTCGCGTCAACTCGGCCCCCGCCAATACCGAACAGGCTTACCGCATCATCGTTGATGAGATTTCAGCGCCCTATCAACAAGATGCCCCGCAGATGGGGCTACAATTCCAGATGCGCTATCTGCTGCCTCTGTTTCTTGATGGTGAAGGCGTCTGGACGCATAGTCGCCCGGAAAAACGACGCGCCAACGCCGAACCTACGCTGCCCGTGCTCAGTTGGCGAATCGGCGCAGTGGGGGGGAAAAACCATCTGTATGTCCGCAACCGTGGCGTGGTACATGCCCGGCTGAGTAACGTCTATTGGTCAGCCGACCCGAGCGGGAAAGGAAGCCGGATAAAAGTAACCGACGGCTTTTTAGGCTATGTGCTACCGGGGCAAGAGATGCGCTGGCCGTTGCCTGCGGGCGTATCCACACCGAGCGCGGCGATGCAGCTCTTCACCAACTTGATCGATATCACCGATCCCATACTGATTAAACGCGAATGATGGTTCGGTTGATGAAAGAGGCGTGTCGAGTGGCCGTTCGGCCATGGTGAGGTCTGGCATGAAGCGTAAACCAGGTGCCTTTCCCCTGCTTATCTACGCTCCGCTTGCGCTGTTTTATTCTGCTACGATTCTCGCGGAAGAATATACCGATCTTCCTGCGCCCCCCAGCGCCATGCCCTCGCTCAGCGAATCCGTTTATTATTTGACGGTTTCCGTTAACGGACGGAGCGATAACACGGTTATCCCTGTCACGTATCGTGCCGGGAACTATTATGTGGATGCGGCAATACTGCGTCAGAATCACATTCGCCTGTCGGAGCAAAGCGTGGGGCAAGTTAATATCAGCGCCCTGCCAGAGGTCACCGTCGATTACGATCAGGCCATACAGCAGCTAAAGCTGACCGTGCCCATGCACTGGCTACCCGATCAATCCGTTGACGGTGGGGGGCAGGATATGGCACGTTTCCCCGCCCGCAGTAGCCCCGGCATGCTATTCAACTATAACCTTTATTACACCTCGCCCCGCGGCAGTTCGGATTCGCTCAGCAGTTGGATGGAACAGCGCTTTTTCAGCCCCTACGGGACCTTATCCAATACGGGGATCTACTATTTCACATCGGGCAACAGCACTTCGCAGCAAGATGGCTACCAGCGCTTTGATACCTATTGGCGCTATAACGATAACGAACGCATGATCACCTATCAGGTTGGCGACCTGATTAGCAACTCTCTGACGTGGAGCAATTCGGTACGCATGGGCGGCCTGCGTGTCGCCCGCAACTTCGGCCTTCGCCCGGATATCGTGACCTATCCGATGCTGCAATACACCGGCACCGCCGCCGTACCCAGCACGCTTGACCTATTTATCAACGGTTATAAAGCCAATAGCACCAGCCTGAACGCAGGTCCATTCACCCTCACCAATACGCCTTACCTAAACGGTGCAGGGGAAGCGACCGTCATCACCACGGACGCGCAAGGGCGACAGATTTCCACCACGCTCCCCTTTTACGTCTCCAACGCCTTGCTGAGAGAGGGACTAAGCGATTTCGATCTGTCCGTTGGTGTGTTGCGTCAGGATTACGGCGTACAGAATAATTCCTACACTGACGATCCTGCCGTCAGCGGCATCTATCGCTACGGGTTGACCAATACACTGACGGTATCGGCACATGGCGAGGCCGTACAGGATCTGTATCTGCTCGGCGCTGGGGTAGATTTTACCGTCGGCCGCTGGGGCACGCTGAGTTCTTCCTACAGCCAAAGCGAAAAGGAAGCCACCGGACACCAATACACCACGGGTTATTCTTACTACAGTTCTGCCTTTGGCCTGAGCGTTCAACACGCTAAACGCAGTGAGAAGTACCGCGATTTAACCGCCGTGCTCACAGAAGGTCGCCTCAGTCGGGAAAGCTATCAGGCGACGCTCAGCAGCCAGCTGTTTGGTGAAGGCAATGGCACCTTCGGCGTGGGTTACTTCGACATCCGTGCGTACGATTCAACCCGTACCCGTCTGCTGAATCTCTCTTTCAGCCGTCAGGTCTGGCAAGACAGCTCCATTTATCTTGCCTTTAACAAAGCACTGGGAGAAAACGGCTACAGCGCCCAGCTCCAGTTCGTCATGCCTTTTGGTAAAAATGGCAGCATCAATGCCGGGGTTCAGCGCGACAGCAATGGCGATTATTCACCGCGCGTGGGGGTGAACCGCACCGCGCCGACAGAAGGTGGATTTGGCTGGAACGCCGCCTATGGCGCAGGAAGAAACCCCTATCACCAGGGATCGCTGAACTGGCGTGGCCCTTATGCCACAATGGCTGGCGGAACCTATGGCAACGAAGGCGATACCACGCAGTGGGGGGAACTCAGCGGCTCGCTGATCTACATGAACGGGGGGCTTTTCCCCAGCAACCGCATCAACGACGCCTTTATTGTGGTCGATACCGAAGGATACTCCGATGTTCCAGTAAAATATGAAAACCAACTGGTGGGGAAAACGAATAAACGCGGCCACTTACTCGTACCGTGGGTGGTATCCAACTACCCCGCGAAAGTAGAAATCGATACGTTACAACTGCCGGCCAACGTCACCACACCACAGGTGGAATCACGCGTGTCGGTCAAAGAAGGCAGCGGCACCATCGTGAAATTCCCCGTTCATGTCGTGCGATCCGCCAACATTAAGCTGCGCAATACGGATGGTAATCCGCTCACCATCGGCACCTGGATAACCGACGAAATCAGCGGTGACACCACCATCAGCGGCTACGATGGCCTGGTCTATTTCGCCAATCTGGGAACCGCTAATCGCTTACGTTTTAAACAAGAAGACGGACGGCTTTGCCGGGTGGAATTCTCACTGGCGGAATCACAGACCATGATGGCGACCATCGGCCCACTCACCTGCCAGACGACTGACCCAAAAGGATAAAATGATGCTGACCACGATACCGACAATCCAGCACGTCTTCCCCACCAATCGGCGATCCGCCCGCTGGTTGCGTCTGGCTTTCCTGCTGGTGGCGCTGTATTACGCCCCCTTTAGCGACGCCGCCTGTACCACGCCCCCCAGCAACACGACGCTGGGGCCTTATGGTTCTTCCGTTGTCGGCGTTAACGGTACGCCACAGGTCGTGGCATCGGGGAGTGGATTTCGCTGCACGGGGAGTCTATTGAGCTTAGCCAGCACCAATACCATCATTGCGACGATACAGAGTGACAGCAACCCCAGCGGCACCACTATGCGGATGCGCAGAGGAACAAGCTCAGATTACGTGCCCTACAGCCTGTGTATGGATTCTGGCTGCGGTACACTCTATAACATCGGTTCAACCTATACCTGGAGCCGGACGACCTTTCTGGACATATTAGGCCTGTTCAATTCCACTGACGGCACGATGCCGGTCTATATCCGTACCAGTATCGGCAATAACGTTTCTGCCGGAACCTATACCGATACGGTAACCATCAAATGGGATTATGAACTTTGTTCGCTGGGGGCACTCGGTCTTTGTGTTTACGAAAGAGGCTCAACCACTTCAACCCTCAATATCACCATGAATATCACCAATGATTGCCAGATCACCAGTGCGCCGAATGTCAGTTTTGGTATTGCGGCGTTTCCCGCCGATTTCGCGGCAGTCAGCAATAGCCTCGGGGTGCGCTGTACGCTGCTGGGCGCATATACCGTCAAGCTCGTCAGTACGCATCCCGACGATGCCAACTGGCGCAGAATGACGGCCACCGTCGGCGGCACCCCTTACTACCTGCAATATCAGCTCTATCGCACCGGGAATATCGCCTGGACCGAAAACAGCGATTACAGCGGGACGGGCACGGGGATTACGCAGAGTATCCCGTACACCGCTCGCATTAACGCCAGTCAGGCCAGCAAGCCAGAAGGCTCGTATAAAGATACCGTCACGATTAACGTCACGATCAACTAGTGCGAAGGTCTTCATTGGTTGGTGGGTAAAATGTCCGCCGACCTTCCCGCATCGCGAGCAAGCGTTCACAGGGTGCGAACCGATCGCCATACTGCTGTTGCAGCACCAGCAGCGTTTTTACAACCGTCTCGACGCCCAGACGATCCATGTAGTGAAATGGCCCGCCGAGGAAAGGGGGGAAACCGATACCGAATACGGCACCGATATCACCATCGCGCGCACATTGGATCACACCTTCATCCAGACAACGCGCCGCTTCGTTCAGCATCATCATTACGGCGCGCTGGCTGATGAGCGCGGGGTCGATATGGGCCTTCGATGTCACATCCAACAGCGGATAAATCGAGCTATCCACCTCTCTCCCCGAGTGCCAGAAACGGCGCGTTTTGTTGTATCGATAGAACCCTTTCCCATTCTTGCGCCCTTTGCGTCCGTCTTTCAGTATCGCATCAAACGCGGGCGGGGACGTGAAACGTTTACCCAGTTCTTCGCTTAACACCGGCACAATTTTGGTCGCAACATCGATGCCCACTTCATCAAGCAGCGCAAGCGGGCCGACGGGGAAACCAAAACGCACCAGCGCATAGTCAATCGATTCAATCGGCTCCCCTTCCAGCAGACAATAAGCCGCTTCGTTGATATAAGGCGCCAATATGCGGTTCACATAAAAACCGGCGCTGTCGCCCACGACGATCGCGGTTTTCCCCTGCTTTCTCGCCAAAGCAACCGTCGTTGCAACCGTCTCTGCGCTCGTGTGAGCGTGAGGAATCACCTCAACCAGCGGCATTTTGTCCACCGGACTAAAATAGTGCAGGCCAATAACCTGCTGCGGACGACGCGCGCCCTCCGCAATCTGGTGGATTGGCAGCGATGAGGTGTTTGACGCGAATATCGTATGCGGCGCGGCGTGATCTTCAATCTCCGCCACCATTTGCCGCTTCAGCGCCAGATCTTCAAAGACGGCCTCAATGACGATATCCGCATGTTCAAACCCGCGATAGTCCGTACTGCCGGAAATCAACGTCATCAACCGCTGACGCTCCGTCGGCTTCATCCGTTTACGCTGGACGCGCTTGGTCAGCAGTTGCCAGTTGTATTTCAGAGCATGGTTGATGCCCTGCTCATTGATATCTTTAATACGCACCGGCAACTGCCCGCGCGTCGCCGTCACACTGGCGATCCCTCCCCCCATCAACCCGCCGCCAAGAATGCCGACGTGGTGAATTGGCCTAGCGTCAGAGGCCGCACCGGTGGTTTTCTTTAACGCGTTGGAAGCAAAGAACAGGTGGCGCAGCGCGGCAGATTCCGGTGTCATTACCAACTTGCCAAACGCTCGCGCCTCCTGGCGGTATCCTTCTTCACGGCCCTTTTCCACTCCCCGGCGCACGACCTGAATAATCTTTTCCGTGGCCGGATAGTTGCCGTGTGTTTTCGCGCGGGTCTTGCGCTTCACCATCTTGAAAAGCACATGGCGAATGCCCGGGCTGCTCAGCAGGCGCGAACGCCAGCCCAGCGGCTCGGCTTTACGTTTTCCTTTTTTGAGGATCTCTACCGCCGTCTCCAGCAGGATATCGTGCGGGACGGCTTCATCCACCAGCCCCTGACGTAGCGCCTGACTCGCGCGGAGATGGCGACCGGTCAGAATGAGATCCAGCGCGCTATCCAGGCCAATCAGCCGTGGCAAGCGCTGCGTTCCGCCCGAACCGGGAAGGAGCCCAAGCTGCACTTCCGGTAGCCCCAGCACCGTCTTTTCATCCAGCGAGCAAACACGATAGTCGCAGGCTAATGCCAGCTCCAGCCCACCGCCCAGACAGGCACCGTGGATCGCAGCTACCACGGGGAACGGCAGCGCAGCAATCTGATCGAATGTTTCCTGCCCTTGCCTCGCCAAATTTTCTGCCTGTTCAGCGCTGCTGCACTGGTTCAACATGGTGATATCGGCACCGGCGATAAACGAGTCAGGTTTAGCAGAAATCAGAATCAGCCCTCTAAGCGTTGCATGCTGTCGTGCCTGCTCGAAAACCGAAAGAATTTGTTCCGCAAATTCGCTTTTTAGCGTGTTCACCTTCTCGCCGGGCACATCAATGCCGATCACACCGATATTGTCCGGCCGAATAGTGAGGGAAAAGGCAGAGGGGCTTTCCGTTACTGTAGGGAAAGGCTGTTGATCGTTCATGGCGTCACCTCCAGTACCATTGCCGCACCCAGCCCGCCAGCCGCGCAGGCGGTGGTTAATCCCAACCCGCCGCCGCGACGGCGCAGTTCATTCAGCGTTTGGGTAATCATCCTCGCCCCGGTGGCCGCAAAGGGGTGCCCATAGGCGATTGAGCCCCCCAACACATTGAACTTGGCCCGATCAACTTCACCCAGCGCGGCATTTCTCCCCAGTTGATTGCGGGCAAACTCATCGCTGGCAAACAGTTTGAGGTTAGCCAGCGTCTGGGCAGCAAAGGCTTCGTGCATATCAATGAGCGTCAAATCAGCCAGCGCCACGCCAGCCCTTGCCAGCGCGAGCGGAGAGGCATAGGCCGGCCCCAGCAACATATCACGCTGCACGCCAATGGCGCTGAACGCATAGCTGCGCAGGTAGCCTAGCGGCGTAAGCCCCAGACTTTTGGCCTTGGATTCACTCATCATCAACACGGCCGCTGCGCCATCCGTCAACGGCGTACTGTTGGCCGCCGTGACCGAACCGTGCCGACGGTCAAACGCCGGGCGTAAACGGGAATACTGCTCCAGTGCGGAATCATGGCGCACATTGTTATCTTCACTCAGCGCCTTCTCATAAGGCGGGACGTAAGCCGTCATCACTTCATCGCGCAGCACGCCAGATTCCCAGGCCTGTGCCGCCAGCCTGTGCGAACGGTGCGCCAACTCATCCTGCTCTTCACGCGTGATACCGTAGGTTTTTGCCATCTGTTCCGCGGTATCGCCCATGCGCAATCCGGTGGAATACTCCGCCACGGCGGGTGCAACCGGCAGCAGGTCTTTCGGGCGTAGGCCGCTTAACAGTTTCAACTTCTGGCCCAGCGTTCTGGCTTTGTTCATATCCACCAGCGTTCTGGCCAACGCTTTGCTGACACCAATAGGCAGCACGGAAGAGGAATCCGCGCCACCGGCAATACCGACTTCGACCGTACCCGCCATAATACTTTCTGCCACGTTGGCAACCGCCTGAAAACTGGTCGCGCAGGCACGCGACACGCTATAGGCATCGGTATGTACGCTCATTCCCGTGCCGAGCACGATCTCTCTGGCGATATTCGGCGCTTCGGGCATTTGGACCACCTGTCCAAACACCAATAGCTCGATCAGCTCAGGATCGATACCCGTGCGAACCAATAATTCGCTGGTGACGAGCTTCCCTAATTCGAGGGCAGGTACGCCATGATAGGCCGTTGCCTGCCGGGCAAATGGGGTGCGTAATCCGCTCACGAACGCAATGCGATCGCCACGGCGGGTTATCAGAGGTAATACCTCACTCATAAACGCTCCTGTTAACCGAAAATACTCCCGTTAACCAAAAATACTTCCGTTAGCCAAAAATAAATTGCGCGCACAACAGGTCAGACCTGATTTCATTGTTAACCAGATGGTTACATTACGCAAAGTCACGCAACGCAAAAGTGTGAAGAGCAGCGAGTAGCAGCGAACAAAAGTGAAGAAATAGCAATAACAGAAGGAATAGAGGCGAGGTAATGCATTAGTGGAAGCAGTGACGGGCAGGAGCCACAAGAAGGATCCTGCCGGGGAAAATATTAACGCAGGCCGAGCTGGAAAATCATCGTTTCAGCCTGGCAACTGAATGTAAAACCGATGTCCAGCTTAACGCCACCGTCTATGTCTTCCAACGTGCTGACAATGTCGCAGGGGTCAGACTCTACCGCACGCGCTTTTGCCGTCAGGGCGGCCAGCGCCGCTTCCGCGTCAGAACGATCGCCGAAAACCTTGCTGTAAGACGCTGTGCAATCTGTGTTATCCATGATTGTGCCGACATCGACACAGCAGCAGGCTGCGGTTTCTTCAGCACTGCATTTGTTGATTACGTTCGTCATGCTGCTTTCCTCTTAAAACGCGGGAGATTATGATCCAGTTCAAATATTTTCTATCCTCCTTATATTTTACTCCCTCATCCCAAATCAGTGCCAGCACTTCATGCCAGCCAGTAATTTTAGTGATATCAATCACATTAAGGTGTTATACGGCAGTAAAAACCGAGTAATATCTCTTCACACAAATTAACCAAAACGTTAAGCAGATCTAAATTTTGCATCATTTTGGAAATATTCTTAATACACGAATGCAACATTATCGTATTCCCAACTTATACTTTGGCAACTGGTCTGATTTGTCAGGCTGAGTGCGCCCCCTACAATGCGCGTCCCTTGTTACCCCGTGTAACAACGTTAAATAACAAGCATATAAAGAGGTTTTGGTCATGAACCAGAAAAACCTGTTCAAACAATCCACAATTGCTGTTGCGGTGGCACTGTTTTCAGCAAATGTGTCAGCAGCTGGTTTCCAGCTAAATGAATATTCCTCATCGGGTCTGGGGCGTGCATTTTCTGGTGAAGGTGCCGTAGCCGATAATGCGGCCTCCGGCAGCCGTAACCCCGCGACCATGACCATGTTTGACCGTCCATCCTTCTCCGGTGGCGTCACCTATATCAACCCGGATATCGATGTTCAGGGGAAAAACTCCCTGGCAGGGCAGAATACCAGCGCCAAGAATATCGCGCCGCACGCCTGGGTACCGAACCTGCATTTCATCATGCCACTTGATGATCAGTGGGCGATTGGCGCTTCCGCCACCACCAACTATGGGCTGGCAACGGAATTTAACGATACCTATGCCGCAGGTTCTATCGGTGGAAAAACCGATCTGTTGACATCAAACCTGAACCTGAGCGCCGCTTATCGTCTGAATCAGCATTTCAGCTTTGGTTTAGGTGTTAACGCCGTCTATGCCGATGCGAAAATCGAGCGTCGTGCTGGCGAGCTGGCTGCAGGTGGCTTGCAGCCGTCTTCCGAGTTAGTACACATGGAAGGCAAAGAGTGGGGCTACGGCTGGAACGCCGGTATCCTGTATGAAGTCGACGAAAATAACCGCTTCGGCTTTACCTATCGCTCAAAAGTTAAGATCGATTTTGATGGCGATTACCATAGTGCCAAACCAGCTATCGCTCCAGGCCTGCCTGTTGGGACAAGTGGTGCAACGATCCCTGGCAAGCTGACGCTGAATCTGCCAGAAATGTGGGAAGCATCAGCCTACCATCGCGTAGCACCGAAGTGGGCGGTTCACTACAGTCTGGCCTATACCAGTTGGAGCCAGTTCCAGGAGCTGAAAGCGACGGGCAACAACGGGCAGACTCTGTTCCATAAAGATGAAAGCTTCCGTGATGCTTACCGTATCGCACTCGGCACCACCTACTATCATGACGATAACTGGACGTTCCGCGGCGGTATCGCGTTTGATGATAGCCCGGTACCGGCTGACAAACGTTCTATCTCTATCCCGGATCAGGACCGTTTCTGGCTAAGTGCAGGCACCACCTACGCATTTAATAAAGATGCCTCTGTGGATGTCGGCGTGTCCTACATGCACGGCAAACAAGTTGATATCAGTGAACCTATCTCTGATGTCGCTGGTTCACCACGCTATAACTTTACCTCCAAAGGTAAAGCCTGGTTGTACGGCGTAAACTTCAACTATGCGTTCTAAATAAGAACAGACGTTCTTATTTCTACCGTGTAGAACGTGATCAAGCAGGTAAGGCAACTTACCTGCTTTTTTATTGCCTGTATTTACGCGACACAGATACAAAAAAGGCCGCTTTCGCGGCCTTATATCGTGCTTTCTGGCTAATACCGATTATTCAGGTTTAACCTCAATATAATCCAGACCCAGCGTGCTGCTGGTATAGCTGCGGATTTTATTGGTCATTTCAATATTACCGTCCAGCTTCTGGCCATAAGATGGAACGATCTCTTTCAGTTTGCTCTGCCACTCTGGCGTTGCAACTTTATCTTTAAACACTTTTTCCAGCAGGCTCAGCATAATCGGCGCAGCGGTAGACGCGCCCGGAGAAGCGCCCAGCAGTGCCGCAATCGAACCATCCTGAGAGCTGACGATTTCCGTACCCAGCTTCAGTACGCCGCCCTTCTCATCATCCTTCTTGATAACCTGAACGCGCTGGCCAGCAATCGCCAGTCTCCAGTCTTCTTTCTTCGCGTTAGGGAAGTATTCCTGCAACGAGGCGAAACGATCGTCGTCATCCATCATGACCTGACCGACCAGATACTTCACCAGATCGAAGTTATCCAGACCTACGTGCGTCATCGGCATAATGTTGGAGAAGGTCACGGAACCAACCAGATCCCACAGCGAACCGTTTTTCAGGAACTTGCTGGAGAAGGTAGCAAACGGCCCGAACAGCAGTACCGGTTTACCATCAAAAATACGCGTATCAAGATGAGGAACGGACATCGGCGGCGCGCCCACGGAGGCTTTACCGTAAACTTTTGCCATGTGGCGCTTCACGATTTCCGGGTTTTCTGTCACCAGGAATTCACCACCAACCGGGAAGCCACCGTACAGGTCGGCCTCAGGAATACCGGATTTCTGCAGCAGCGGCAGCGCCGCCCCACCCGCACCGATAAAGACGAACTTCGCCTTAATCACGCTCTCTTTCTCGCCGTTCTTCAGATCGGCGTAAGTCACGCTCCAGGTGTTGTCCGCGTTACGCTTGATATCACGCACTTCTGAATTCAGGTGCAGCGCAAAGTTGGACTTGGTTTTCATCGCACCAACCAGCTGACGTGTGATTTCACCGTAGTTCACGTCAGTACCGATAGGCATGCGAGTCGCCGCAATCTTCTGAGCCGGATCGCGACCTTCCATCACCAGCGGAGCCCACTCTTTGATCGTATTGGGATCGTCAGAGAACTCCATGCCACGGTACAGCGTGCTGTGCTGCATTGCATCATAGCGGTGCTTCAGGAAGGCAGTGTTCTCATCGCCCCAGACAAAGCTGATGTGCGGCACACTGTTAATGAAGGAGTGCGGATTATTCAGCACGCCGTTTTTCACCTGATAGGACCAGAACTGGCGTGAGACTTCAAAGGCTTCGGTAATTTCCAGCGCTTTGCTGATATTGATTGGGCCGTCAGGATTATCCGGCGTGTAGTTGAGTTCCATGAAGGCCGAGTGACCCGTACCGGCATTATTCCAGCCGTTAGAGCTCTCTTCCGCCACGTTATCCATGCGCTCAACCATATCGATAGACCAATCTGGTTGCAGCTCCTGTAAATACACGCCCAGCGTAGAGCTCATAATGCCCCCGCCGATCAGTACCACATCCGTTGTCTTCTCTGTCGTTTTAGCATCTTCAGCCATCGCCAGTGGGGCGCTAACCACCACGCTCAGGCAGAAGAACATAGCAAGTAGTTTTTTCATGCTTATATCTCTATTTTTATAAGTGCAGGTAAATAGAATTCCAGGCATTCATTAACACACGACCGCACCACCATCAGTCAAAGGCATCATTTTTATGACCTTTTTGTTAATCACCTTGCTAACAAAAAAATCAGCGTGCTGACACATTTCAGCCGTGACGGGCATCAGTAGCGGTTAACGACGTTGCATTATTGTTATCTGACGACAGGAAATAAATTTTAGTAAGTAAATAAATGGACAACAAAGTAATAACTTTTAAGAAACAAGCCACAGAATCAGTAGGGTAAAAATAAGTTTAGCAGTGTTTTATAAAAGCAAAAGGCACCCTGAGGGTGCCTTTGAAATGAGCGATGCTATGCAAAACTATTGCGCTGAATCGATCTCGTCGAGTGAGTCTTCGATCGCTGCCGCATTCGGGTTCTTCTGCGGGGTGATTTGCCCATCGCTGGCAAGGAAATCATGCCGTTGGAAGTAGGCTTCACGCATCATCAGGTAAGGATCGGAAGAGTTACGCAGTAAACCGTCGGAATCCAACAGCTGCGCTCGCGTTTCTATCCCTTCGATAGCCCACTTGCCTGCGGACATCCAAAACGTCAGATAGCTCAGCATCGGATACAGCGTATCCACTACGCCACCGCCGTCTTCACGAGGCGTCACGCTACCGTAGCCGGGTACCACGACATAAGGCCCGTAACCCACGCCATAATTACCCAATGTGCTACCAAAACGGCGAGACTCTTCTTTCGCCAGTTTCGGATTCGCCATTGACGCGACGTCAATCAGACCACCCATCCCGAGCAAGGTATTCAGGAAGAAACGGTTAAAGTGAATCATCGCTTTATACGGTTTGCCTTCAACGAAGTAGTTCACCATCGTTGCGGGCTCTTCCAGGTTGCTGAAGAAATTCCCTAGTCCGTTACGCGCAGGCTTCGGTACATAATCGCGCCAGGCAACAGCCGCAGGACGCACCAGATAAGGATCCAGAACGTCATAATTAAAGCTGAACATGGTACGGTTAAAGCCTTCAAGCGGATCGGAACGACCTTCTTGATCGCGATCCCCGGAACTGGCGCAGCCGATCAGTAACACGCTGGCAAACACCACCCCACTCAGGCGGTAATTCATATCTGTTCTCCCTGATTTATAGTGTGCTATACCCGCGACCGAAAATGGGTATTCCCCGTATCAGCCCCAGCCTGGCAGGCTGAGCGACAAGGACGGGATATCGGCCAACAGTGTAACATTTTATGGCTCCATCGCTACGTTGGCTTACGTATTACTGCATTTTCAGAGGTTTGCCATTTTTCTTATGGGGCAGCTCACGGCGTCGTTGCGACACGCGATCCAGCGTGGACGACTGTCCGATACTTCATTGCTCCACTCACAGCATAGCACTGTCAGCCTAAACCAGTGAGCTACGCCGCACCATCCCATCGTGTAAAAACTGACTACGTTTATCATCATTTTCGCACTCATCTTCCATGCACAAATTCGGCAACAGCAAGAGGCATTCATCCCACATAAAACGCCAAAAGCGACGCAAAACGAGGAAAAAGAACGCCAGTAAGCACGCCGATTGCCGACACTTTGAGCAAACGCGCCGTTAAGTGCTTATTCTCAGAGCGAAAATGCGTATAATAGCTCGGCTTCATGTCCCCGTAGTTAAACGGATATAACAAGCCCCTCCTAAGGGCTAGTTACTGGTTCGATTCCAGTCGGGGACACCATTCACGCGAAATATCACTCCCCCGCCCCCTGATTAACTGCTATTGCGCCCTCTCTCTTTACTTCTATCAGCGCAAGACGGCCTCTACTCTTCATCACCAAGCATTTTTCTAAACGACGCCTGATTCTTTATTTTTTTGAAACCCATGTGCTCATAAAAACGGTGAGCTTCTATCCTGCTTTCGCCTGAGTTCAACCGTATGCCTGCGGCACCAGTAGCATTAGCCCAATGTGCAGCCTGTTCCATCAGCGCTTTTCCAATGCCTTTTCTTTGAACATCGTTCCTGACGGCCAGCGCCAAAATATTCACCAGCCTCGGCCCATACGAACTAATGTACTCAGCAACATGAACGTAGCCGACGACCTCTTCTTCTATTTCAGCGACAAATAGCTGGTTAGTCGGTGACGAAAGTAAATAACGCAGATGTTGTTCTGCCTCTTCAAGCGGATAATCATAGTGCAGTGCGTATTTATTCAAAAAATGAATAACTGAAATATCTTCTAATGCAGCCAGCCGAATATTCATAGTCTTTTCCCAGAAAAGGACATCCTTTTTTCATCCCGCGGATAACGATACTACTGCTTGTCACGGTAATCAGGCTGATTGCTCACTCGATGTAGTCGCTATCACATAAATAGGATGAACGATTGCTGTTTGAACTTCGCCAGACAACGATGGTCGAGCATCTTCAAAGCGCTGGTGTTATTGCTGATGATTCGGCGCACTGGCATCGAATTCGATATCATTATAACGACGCCGATAATGAAACGTATCCCTAAGCGGCAACAACCGCTTGCATAGCAAAGAATATATACTTACAACCATGAATAACCTTATAATATCAAAAGGATTTATTCACTATTTGTAAGGAATGCGTGTTTATTATGAAACGGAGTTATATAAAAAGCGTCGTTTGGCCTTTTCTTTTCCTGCCTCTCTCCAACGGGGCGTATGCGCAAGACTTCCCCACGTTTGTAACAGACTTCACCAATGTGTTGCAAAAAAGTAAATTATCACAAAAAGACTATAACCAATTTATTGAACTCACTGATTCCTATTTTATTCCAGCTAGCTATGGTGTAAACATAGCGAAAAAAGATAAAATAAGTTATAAAAACAACGAAGTAATGCCAAAACTAGAATCTGACACCAGCTTTATCTTCAATGGTTCAAATGGAAAAGCGGCCTTTATTTCATTTCTGCAAGAAATAAAAAACCTACCTCCGTCAGAAAAATATTTTGAAAAATCCTACACGGATGCAGGATCGGTCTTCGTCATGAATTACTATACGCTGTCATCAGGTATTATTAATATCCAAATGGACATCGTTTCTCCTCCGGGTCTCAAGGGGATGATCATCAATATACTTAATGAAAGGGAATCAGAGCTTAAACAAGAAGCAGGCGAAGGCGCTTATATTTACCAATTCAAAAAAATAAATGAGACCTATAAGATGGTCAGTGCCAACACCTATTCATCTTCAGATAAACGAATCTGCATGTCCTGCTAACAGGATTTCAATGGAATTGAAAATGATAAAAATCATAATAAAATCTCTATTATTGATAATGCTTTCATCACACTATGTTAATGCAAATAATCTTGTGTGTCGTAGTCCTCTCGTCATTCAGTCATTAATCAAAGAAGATCAAGAGAAAGCACAACCCATCAGAGACCGGGTCTCTTTAGAAACAATTAAAAAAATTGAATTTGAATATGACATCATTATCACAAAACTTAAAACAAAAAATAACCTGAGCTGCTTTGGCAAAGCCAAGATAAAAATCCCATCCGATGTGTCAAATTTTTTAAAATACTATCCTATTATGGAGAGCGGAGATCCTAAAGCAAAAAGCATTTACCTTCTCAATATTCCCCCACACAAAAAAGAATCTGAATACATCACATTAGACCGTGTTTATTATAATGTTCATATTGCTGATAATCAGCAAGAAACCAATATTATGTATCCACACGATGAGTCAGTCTCACGTACACTTTATGGCCTGGCCTGGTTACAAGAAAATGCGGCAAGACTGGAAGAACAATCACCACGCTTTAAATATAAAAAAGCAATCATAGAGTTCACTGACGCTGATAATGCATTAAATATTTACTGGAGTAACCTGCCCGATTATATTAAAGGACAACTGAAAGAGGATGCACGGCAGTGGATAAAAAACAAAAATAAAAAATGCGGTGCAATAGAAACTATCGCGAATAACAACCGCTCAATGGAAGATCGGGCAAAAATTTATACCTGCCAAGAGCAGATGACGAGGGAAAGGCTGGTGCAGCTTGGATTGACTGAAAACAAGGACAAGAAATGAAACAGCTCCTGTATGTCATGATTGGAATTATCCTTACTTGTACGTCGGCGTATGCAAAGGACGACTTTCAATGCAACGATCCCAACGCGGTTGAAGCTGTTAAAAAAACGTTTGCCGACCGTGCAAAAGCACTGTTCTATAAGTCCCCTTCTCAATCTGTTGATACCGTGAGCGTACTTTATTCTAAATTATCCACTCAGCCACGCTGGGGGGAAGCATTCTCGTGTAGTTTGCGGGCTGAAATTCCCATAAGTCAGGAGATCGTCGATATCATTCTTAATAAAGACGATCTTTTGTACACAAAAGACGAAATGGATAAGATTAGCAATAACATTTTTACTAAAACAGGTGAAAGCAAAGATAATAGGCTCAGCGATAATAAGATCGTCATTCCGTCCTTTGCCTACGACCTCCGCGTTATTGATAATGGGAAGGAAATCAAAGTAGAAAAAAAATCCTATGATGCCCTATCCAGAGCGATTTATGCCGTAGCCTGGTTCAGTGAAAACGCCGAAAAAATCACAAAAACCGCACAAGAGAAAGCGCTTGAAAGTGAAAAGGAACAATATCTTTTCTTTTTCACCGACGTCTATGGAATATTGGAAGACGCACCTGAAGACATAAAGAGAAAATTCCACGCCTCTCAAGCAACATGGGTTAAAGAAAGAAATAAAAAATGCGGCAATGCCGAATCCTTAGAAACGAGTCATCTTTCCATTAAAGAGCAGATTTATGCTTATCGCTGCCATAATGCAACGATGAGTGAACAGGTATCAAGTTTAGATCCAGACGAAGGGTGATAGTCACGCCGATGTAGCTTCAGGCTATTGCCTACGATCTTAGCAATGGCCTGAATCTAAACCTCTCGTCCAGTTTACTCAATCTGGACGAGACAAACCTCCGGCGAATCAGCTATCGCTCGGCTGTACAGGGCGCTCAAGATAGGTAGACAACACAATATAAGAGCGTGTTGAACTGACGCCGGGCACCGCATAAAGCTGAAACAGAAGTTTTTCCAGCGACTGCGCATCTTCGGTGCGGATCTTGAGGATCATAGCAGTATCGCCAGCCACCGAATGCACTTCTTCAACATCAGAATTCTGCGTGATCTCCATCAGCTCGGATGAAACGCCCCAGCCACTGGTGTCAACGTGCACAAATGCCAGAAGGTTCTTTTTTATCGCGACAGGATCGAGCAGCACAGCCGTTTTCCGTATCACGCCGTCGCGCCGCAGCCGTTTCACCCGTTCATGCGCGGCAGGAGCCGAAAGCGCAACTTTTTCCCCCAATTCGGCATAGCTCAGCGTGGCATCTTCAACCAGTTCCCTTAATAATCTTCGGTCAGTGGCATCAATATCCCGTGTAGGAATGACTTTTGGCTTAATGTCATCTTTATTTATTTTCATTCTCTCATTCCTTATTTCAAACTAATACCGTTTGGTTAATAGTACTTTCTCCGAATCATATTAAGCAAAAAGTGAAATTTCAATGTCACAACATCAACATGCCGAATGTCATGCCAATTCGCGCACGCTTCGTGTTCCTGGCGCGGCCTATGTCCTGACGTTCTGTATCGGCGTGATTGGATCAAATTCGTTACTTATGGGCCCCATCGCTCCCGAGATCGCCACATCATTTAAGAGTATCGCGCAGTCAGTCATGCTGGCCTCAGCCGCATTTGGCCTGGGAACGGCGCTAAGCGCCCTGTTTCTGGCACGATACATCGATCGATTCGGTGCCTTTAAGATGTTGAAGAACGCGATGATCCTGCTGGTCGTCGCCTTGCTTTCCAGCGCTTGTGCCTCTTCCGTTGAATGGCTGATAGCCAGCCAGCTCATTGCGGGTATCGCATCCGGCGTGGCGATTCCCGCGATTTACACCACCGCAGCAGCTATCGCTCCCAAAGGCTTGGAAAGTAAAACAACTGGCGTCGTTCTTACCGGCTGGACTCTGAGCCTTGTCGCCGGTGTTTCACTCGCGTCGATTCTGGCAGAGCAATTTCACTGGCGCGTCGTTTATCTCGGAATCGGTGCACTTGCCGTTTTGGCTATCGTCATCCTTTCCCGTTTGAGTAATCGGGATGAAAACACCACGCGGGTTTCGTCATCGCCTCTGGCGGCACTAAGCGTGCCCGGTGTGAAACCGTTACTGGCTGCCTGTGGCGGATTCATGACCGCCTTTTATGGGGTTTATGGCTATCTGGGTGACTATCTGTACCACGAACTGCACCAGCCGCTCAGTGCTAACGGGCTGATCGCGCTTTGCTACGGTATCGGTTTTGGTTCTGCGGCTTTTCTGGATGCCATGATAAGTAAAGTGAATCCCAGAGTGGCTATGCCAGCCTCGTTCCTTACGGTAGCGACGGTGTACCTCATTTTTGCCCTGTCAGGAACTAGCTTGCCTGTTGTGTGCGTACTAATGCTTTTTCTGGGCACCGCGAATCACCTGTGCGTCAATTTGCTGATTACCGGGTTAAACACAACCGATGTATCGAAACGCGGCGCAATCATGGGGCTGAACAGTGCCGTGACCTATTTGGCCGTCTTTGTGGGGAATACGCTTTTTGGCGCCCTCTATCTGCATTGGGGATATGCAACGGTACTCTACGCAGCGGTGGGTTTTGTGGTGATGTCTATCCTGTTCACATTACAACTGCAAACGTCTGCAAGCGCTGAACAGCATTAGTACATTCCCATTTCTCACCGGTGAAGAGGTGATTTCTCGGGGGATTTTATACTCTCAGCCATTCAGGTTAGAGAGGTAGGCTTAGCCATACCTCTCTTATCATGATTATTTCGACGCCGTTATACTGGCATCTGTAAATTCCGGGTAACCGGCTGGTCGGCCATTATTCAGGTTATTCAGGAAATTATTGTCTTTCAGAGGAATAGAGGCTGAACCGTAGTCAAACGCGTTTAATCGGTTACGCAACTCTTGATTATTAATGCCATCACCATACATGGAGTACCAGCTGATAATATCCGGCGTGACAAATTTCTTATACGGGTTTTCCGCTTGCTCATTTGCTTTAGAAAAACGGAAGGCATGGGTTAATACGCCATCTTTGTGATAAACAAATTTCAGATGACCATCCTGTTTATCAATACCCGACGCATCTTTGGTCGTTAATTTACCATGTGCGCTGTAGCTACCATGTGTCACGACGCCATTCTTAGTCCAGATGGCGACATGCTCCCAATCATGGCGGTGGCCTGAATTGACACCACTTAAGACCTGATCTTTTAAAAAATAGAGCGCATAGAAGCTGCCACAATAGCGAGAACCACCGGAATTAACACAGGCATAGCGGTGCAATGTATTTGACGAGTCAAGAAAGTTACTCCATCTGCACCCGCCCGTTATATTTCCTGATGGTTTCAGCCCGCCGTTCTGCACGCCATTACGGCTTACGCCAGCGCTGGGAAGGCAGCCATCAGTATCAAAATCAAATACCGGTGCAATCGCCCGTGCATCAATGCCTGATGGCAAAGTCTGATTCAGTTTAGGGAAATTATCTGCATGCGAAGAAAAGGTCGCGAACAATATTGAGCATGCCAGAATTGTTTTCTTTCCTGAAAGCATATTAACTCCTTTAGCAAAAATAGTCCTTTGAAAACCAATACCATCACTAGCCATAAAAATTGGCCATAATGAAAGTGTAGGAAATAACACTTTTAACAAGAAAGAAAAGGAAATAAAAATCATTTATTTCCAACAATGAACACAAATATATTTAGCCTGCAAAATAATGCAGGGCGTTTATAGATAACATCAGCAAAGCCCTACCCGCCAGGGCTTTTATTCTCCGACCACATCATAACGCTGCGTTGCCGCATCAAAACGGTATTCTAGCAGAATATCGCCTCCGCCATGGGAATAGCAGTTCAGCGTGATGCTACGATTATCTCCGCCATTTTCAATATTCATATAAACCGGGGTCATGAAGAAGCCAAACTGACATTGCTGAAAATCAGGCTCAAGAAGCTGATCGACATTGCCATTCTTCTTGTTAATCGCCTTAATCCCCTCAACGACCATTCCCGCATCGCTGTTTTGATACACCCCAACGAAGCTGTGAGTCGCTGTTTGCCCCCAAAAAGGAATATCGACTTGCCCTTCGACCTTTGCAGGCTGCGCACTGTCATCAAAGGATGCCACACGCCGTAAGCTAACATCATAACGAGCTTTCCCGTTCGACCACTCACCGCGGAGCTCCTCTCCCGTTTCCGTCAATGTAAACGGGCAATGTGTCATATCGATGTCAGACTTAACGCCCTGAACGATGTACTTATCATAATCCTGCGGGGTATGAATTTCGCAGATCTCAAGCGACGTTCCCGAGAGTCTCCCATACAGAGGGATCGGCGCTCTGTATTTATCGTAAAAGTAGCTTCCCAGAAGGTTCTTATCCTGGTCAGTACTGTATTTCTGCAATGAAAAATGTACCGGATAAGGCCCGATTTGGCCTTCATAATTACTCACGACATACCAGCCAGCATGCGCTGTTGCCGTCCACAGTCCACAGGCTATTAAGGTTGATACCGCTAATCTCATACATTCACCTTGTCTACCCGTCATACTTCAAGCTGCTCGTGCGTGGGTTTATCTGCAACTCGCGTTGTATTGGTTATCTGTAAATCATGAAGCCAAACCGTTCAAAACGACCTGGCCAATCAGGCTAATCATGGTGGCAGCAGGGGCAGATTTCCACCTCAGACACCGTCATAGCCGTTGTTCCCTCGCAATCCCATTCAACACGCACGGGTAGCGATTCTGGCCCTGAATGGTGCAAATATTTATTGACCGGACTTTCCGTCATACCGGTAACCACCTCCGTGGCGATGAGTTCATCACCGACAAAAACGCGGGCTGTCGCCTGCGACGCTTCACGGGTTTCACCAGATTGCCGATACAAATAGTTAACCGTCAGTTTAATGCTGGGCATAGCGCTTCTTAAGACAGGGAAAAGACGAGGAAAACAGTGTATCGCGTTCCCCCACGCTTGTAGAGCACATACGTTTCAAACGATATCACTGCATTACGCTAATACCATGATAGTTTTCTATTTTTTTAAAATGGAGATATTTGGTCACATAAGATCGCACGATTGGTAATCAAAAAGTTAAATCTTATACCTTTTGGATATTAATGAAGCAAAAAAAACAGCCGATACCCTTTGCGATAGGGTGTTTTTTAATGCAATTGCATTTTGCATAAATAGTGTTTGGCATAAATACTGTTTTACATTAACCGTGTTCTGAATGAACCACTTCGTTAACGTCATATTGTTGAATAACAGGAAATTATACTCAGCAGATTGATGCCTCTTCCAAGGAAGACAATCCCCCTGCCTGTGTTGATAGCCTGAATGTCAACGATTGCGGTATTTCGTACGTGGTTTTAACACACTGAAGTAACTCACTGGTAAAAACCATTACCAGCATTAAATAGATATAAGAAGGAGTTATACTGTGGTGATTCCAGATATTCAAATCGTGAATACAACAACCCCGGCGACCATGCCTCCTATTGGTGCTGCTGCCAACCCAACGGTCGTTGCAGCTATCAGCGCGGGGAATAAAACAGACACATCAACAAACTCCGACTCTCAAAATATGCAGGGCTCGAACGAGAGCACCAAAGTCACGCTGTCTTCCCAAAAGAAACGTGCGGCCGCAGAGGACAATACTCCCCCGGCTGAACAGGTCAAGGCACAGCAGAAAGCCGCCGCTGAATACTCTCTGGCAACAACGGGCATTCCGCTGTACAACGGCAAGCTTATTTCCGTGATTAAGTACCCGGATGGAAATTCTGAAATGTTTGATGCCTTTACGGGACAACGCATCACACAAGAAGATCTGGCTCTCATCAGTGCGCTTCATGGTTCAGAGGGCGAGCAGGTATTACATTTCGAGAGCAAAACATCCTATAGCAATTTATCTGCGGCCGAAGTTTATCAGCAGATTCAGGAAATGTTGCATGGCTCAGGCAGTGAGGAAGAGCTGTCTTAATGAAGGTATGCATGCCAAGACAAATAAATTCACTGCCCTGGCATTAAAGGAAAATATAACGTTATTTTAATAATGGAACACGGCTACTCAATAGAAAAGCGGCCTATTAACGACTAGCAATGAGTTCTTCTGAGAACTCGGCTAATCTTGTCAGGCCGTATTCCCATGAGCCAAACCCCGCTTCTGCATTAATATGCCCAGCCTCACCGACATCAACCAGTTCGCTGTCCCATGCATGCGCCCAGTATTGGGCGCGAGTAAAACTCATCAATGGATCGTTATGGCTGGCCACTGTCAGCGCAGGAACCCGAAGCGGCGTAGCCTGAATACGCTCGTCAATCTCAAAGCGCATGGGCTCAGCAGGCGCCACCAACATCACACCAGCAATCCCTTCCTGATCTTGTTGCACCACATGACAGGAAGCCAGTGCGCCAAAGCTATGGCCGATAAGAATCACGGGCTGTGTACAGACGCTAAGCTCACGGCGGATCGCCAACACCCAGCGATCCAGATCGGCCTGATACCATTCCCGCTGGCGTATACGGTGCCAGTGAGGAAAACGCCGTTCCCAATGGCTTTGCCAGTGCTCGTCATCGCTGTCTCGCAACCCCGGCACCAGCACCATCGTTAGCTGCTGGCTCACTTCCGTCAGCCGCCGATCGATTTCTGTTGTCTGCACGCCCTTAATACTCCTGTCTGTGACCCAGCGACATCATCCTACTCTGTCTGGTATATCAGCCACCGGTTACTTTAACAATCTGGCCTTACAGCTTTTTCCTTTGATTTTACCTTTCTGGAGCTGCTGCAACGCGCGTTTAGCGCTGGCTTTACGGATAGCGACATACGCATGCAGCGGAAACATATCAATCTTCCCGACTTCTGCTGCCGTTAATCCCGCATCGCCGGTTAATGCGCCGAGGATATCGCCGGGACGGATTTTCGCTTTTCTGCCCCCATCAATACACAGCGTCATCATCTCAGGTTCCAGCGTAACCTCACCACTGCGATCAAGGCTATCCGCCGATGCCCATTTAATTCGCATACCGAGATAGTCTTCAATCAGATTAGCGCGGTTCATTTCCTGTGGCGTACACAGGCTGACGGCCAGACCCTGCATACCCGCACGGCCCGTTCTGCCAATACGATGAACGTGGACTTCAGGATCGAAAGCCAGCTCAAAATTCACGACCAGCTCCAGCTCTTTGATATCGAGACCGCGGGCCGCAACATCGGTTGCCACCAGCACACGACAGCTGCGGTTAGCAAAGCGCACCAGAACCTGATCGCGATCGCGCTGTTCCAGATCGCCATGCAGCGCCAATACGCTAATTCCCCGCATATCCAGCGCGTCAAACACGCTCTGGCAGTCACGCTTCGTGTTACAGAACACCACACAAGACGAAGGCTGATGATGAGCCAGAATAGCAATCAACAGCGGCAGACGCTGCTCTTTCGTCGTCTCATAAAAACGTTGCTCGATAGCCGACTCTTCCACATCGTCTGCAATCTCGAAACGCTGCGGCTGACGCTGAACGCGCGCACTGATCTGTTCGATCTCTTCCGGGTACGTGGCGGAGAATAGCAGGGTTTGACGATCGGACGGCGTATAGGAAATCACATCATCAATCGCGTCAGTAAAGCCCATGTCCAGCATGCGATCTGCTTCATCCAGCACCAGCACTTTCAGGCTATCCAGAGACAGGGACTGCTTGCGTAAATGATCCTGAATACGTCCTGGTGTCCCAACGACAATATGTGGCGCGTGAACCAGCGAATCGAGCTGCTGCCCCATCGGCTGACCGCCACATAGCGTAAGAATCTTAATGTTTTGCGCAAAACGAGCCAGACGACGCAGCTCTTTGCTGACCTGATCGGCCAGTTCACGCGTCGGGCAAAGCACCAGCGCCTGCGTGGTAAAGTCGCTCACGACAATGCGATCCAACAGCCCGATGCCAAATGCCGCCGTTTTGCCGCTACCGGTTTTCGCCTTGGCACGCACGTCTGCACCGCTCAGAACAGCTGGCAGCGTTGCCGCCTGAACGGGCGTCATTTCGGTATAGCCCAGTTCATTAAGATTGGATAACTGCTCTGCTGGCAGCGCGAGGGAAGAAAAAGAGGTTGTACTCACAGTGATTACTCTACCAAGGACGAGATAACGAAAGGTGGCGCCGAGCCAAAGAGCGACGCAGATATGCCGCAATCATAGCAGAGTTCGTCATCGTTGACCGATTTACCTCTCGTTCCACGGCTAAAACAGCGAAGCGAATCCTTTGTTTACCAAGAAACTCTGCCCTTCCGGAGATAAAAGATAGTTCGCCAGCAGCCGCGCCTCACGCCGGGCTGGCTTCATAATGCCCAGCATGTATTCGGCATCAATACGATACGGATCCGGCAGATGAACCACGTGTAGGTCAGGTTGATTGAGCAGTAACGGTAGATAGCTGGCATAGCTAATGTGCATATCGCTCTGCCCGCTCCGAATCAGGTAGCTTCCCGCCGTCATGCCAGCCGGAATCGCATGATCGAGCCCCCCGCCCACCAGCGGTTTCGCTTTGTCGCGCAGTTGACTCCCCCAGCCACAATGCAAACGCTCGATGCGATCAAAGAGTTCAAACGCATAATCCCCACCGGGATCGCTGCCGGGCGTTGAGGTTGAAAGCACAAAACGCGGATCAAGGAGCGCCATCAGCCAGGATTGCGAGATGAGTTCAGGCACGTTACGCATCACAATGCAAAGATGGTTGCGCGTAAACACGGTGGTTTCCTCGACCAGCCCCAGCGCTTTCAAGCGTAAAGGGTGTGCGCAGTTTGCCGATGCGAAAATATCTACCGCGTCGCCGTGTATTATTTTTTCACTCAGCAGTCCCGCCGGGCCAAACGTCGGCACAACGTCCACCGCATAGCGTTCGCTAAACGTCGCTAACAGAGGAGTCAATGCAAGGCGCAGGCTGCCAGCCGCATATAAACGAAGGGGATCGGTCATGGTGGCTCCGTCATAGTCAATATCGGTATCAGCGCACGATAAGGCTGCGGCGATATCTCCACGCAGACCTGCCGCATCGGAATGCCGTACAGGCGCGACAGGTTATCTTCCGTCACGACCTCATCACATCGGCCATAAAGGTAATGCTGATGATCCATCAGAAGCAGCGCCTGCTCCGCAATAGCCAACGCGTGGGAGGGATCGTGCGTGGTCAGCAAGATGCTCAGGTGCTGCGTTTTAGCCAGATGCTTCAATAGTCGCAGCACCTGCGCCTGATTTTGCACATCAAGCGCTGCCGTCGGTTCGTCCAGAATCAGCATCTGACATTCCGAGGCTAATGCACGCGCAATGAGTACAAGCTGCCGCTGCCCGCCGGACAACGCGCTAAATTCACATTCAGCAAGAGACGCGATTCCCAGCATAGTTAGCGCGTTCCGGGCAACGGTGATGTCATGCGCGGAAGGCATGGCAAACAGCCGTATATGCGCTGCTCGCCCCATCAGCACCATATCCAGAACGCTATAAGAAAACGGCGGCGTAAATATCTGCGGCACAAAGCCAATGTGCCCCTTGCGCTGGATCGTCCCGGAAAGCGGCGATAAGTGTCCCATCAGCGTATTCAGCAGCGTCGTTTTTCCTCTGCCGTTCGCGCCCAGAATCGCCGTAATCTCCCCTTCCCGACAGCACAAATTCAGCGGTGCAAAAAAGCCCTGCCCCTGGCGGTAGCCATACACCAACCTTTCTGTCGATAACCTGATAGCAGGCATGTTAGCGTCCTCTCTCCTGCCGCTGCGTTTTATATAACAGCACGGCAAAAAGTGGCGCACCAAGTAGCGCCGTCAGAATGCCCAGCGGAATCTCGGCTTCACTGAGCGTGCGCGCCAGATCGTCCACCAGCACCATAAAGCCGCCACCCAGCCACAGCGACACGGGTAGCAGGCGACGATGATCGGCCCCCACCAACCTACGTGCGACATGGGGAATCACTAGGCCAATCCAGCCAATACTGCCGCTGACCGCCACCTGAGCGGCGACTATCGCGGCACACAAGCTCAAAATCAGCCAGCGCAAGGGCTGCACGGCGATGCCCAACGCCCGCGCATCCTGTTCGCCCATCGACAATACGTTGATGTGCCAACGCAGTCGCAGCAATAGGCCGCCCGCGAGACCTAGCGGCACCGCCGTTGCGACCAGCGAATTCCAGTGTGCGGTGGCAAAACTGCCCAGCAGCCAGAAAACGATGCTTGGCAGCTTCTCTTCGGTATCCGCCAGATATTGCATCAGGCTGACCAGCGCGCCGAAAAAGCCGCTGAGGATGACGCCGGCCAGAATCAGGATCAGTACGTTCTGCTTGCCGAATGCAGCGGCCATCATGAAAATCAGCAAGAGCGCCAGCATGCCAAACGTGAATGCAGACAGCAGCAAAAGCAGCGGCGTCCAGCTTAATAGAATCGCCAGCGTGCCCCCGAAGGCCGCGCCGGCGGACACACCGATAATATGCGGATCGACCAGCGGGTTACGGAAAACGCCTTGCAGCGTGGCCCCGCTCAGCGCCAGCGCCGCGCCCGCACACCAGGCTAATAGCACGCGAGGTAGGCGTACGCTCCACACCACTTGCCGTTCGATATCCCCAAGCAGCGGTTTTTTTCCGAACAACAGATCGTTGCCAGACAGCGGTTCGACAAGAATCTGGACGATGCGCCACGGGGATAAGCTAAAACGCCCTATCCCCAGTGAGCACACGGCAATCAACAGCGTGGACACCACCACCGTCAGCAGCGTGATCCGGTAGGTGCGATAACTCATTGCGCTGCGGAGTCTTCCTCACGGTAGTCCATACGATAAAAGCGTTGGTAATACTCATCGGCGGCTTTTTGCATATCGATATTGGCAAAGCGTTCAGGGTACAGCTTTTTCGCCATCCACAGTTCGCCAATCGCCAATGCTTCTGGCATCGGATAACCCCAGGCTTTGGCATATTCCGGCATCAGATACACACGATGCTGTTTCACTGCATCAATTGCCTGCCAGGCCGGATCGTTGACGATCTGCTTCACGACATCCGGGTAGCGGTCTTGTACGAAAATCACCTGCGGATTCCAGCTCAGTACATTTTCAATCGACACCTGTTTGAAGCCTTTTATCGATGCGGCCGCGACATTCAGCGCTCCCGCATGCGACATCATCAGGCCGGTATATTTCCCGGAGCCGTAGGTTGTCAGGTCTGGGTTAGCCATATACACGCGGATTCGCTTCTCTTCTGGAATAGACGCTAAACGCGCGCTCACGTTTTGCCGCTGTGTAAACGTATAGTCGATCAGCGCCTCTGCCTGTTTCTGGCGCTCAACCACGTCACCAATCAGCCGAATCCCTGCTTTGAGCCCTTCGTTATACGCCGTGTTTTCGTCGCTCATCGTAGGATTGATTTTGTCGGCTTCTCCCGGCTGATCCTGACGCAGCGAAATCGCCACGACTGGAATTCCCGTCCGCTCAATCTGCGCAATCATTTCCGGCGGTGCATAGTTAGCGACAAAAACCACCTGCGGTGACAGTTTCAGCAGGCTTTCAATATTGACCTGAGTGAGATCGCCAGGCATTGGCAAATCCGCCAGACGTGGAGCCAGCCGCAAGTAATGCTCACCCAGCTGTTTCTTCCAACTGGAAAGCACACCGACCACGCTCTCTTGCGCATCCAGTTGCACCAGCAGGTTTAAGGTTTGATGCTGCAACACCACCACGCGATTAACATGGTCGGGAATCGTCACATTACGCCCGAGCTGATCGGTCACCTGACGCGCCGCCCAGGCGTTGGAAAACACCAAAAACAGCCCGGTAAACCACAGCGTGTAGCCAAATTTCTTTATCATGTTGGTATCCTGATTTTCGCTATATATAAAATGATACAGCGATAGGGGCAAAGAAAATACTGATCTCGCTCATAATAATATTTGGATACCAATTTGGGGGTAGATCAACCCGGCCTGGGTTTTCTGCTTGCGTTTTCTGCTAAATAATCAGCGGCGATTTATTCTTCAAAATATTAGTCAGATAAACTGAATTATTACGTTAAAAAAATGATATTTATTCTCACTATTAATCGCGTAGAGTGCTTCTATTACTGATCTATAGAACCTTGCTGTGCAGGACGAATATGCTAAATATTTGCCTGAATATAAGGATAAATACCCTATGAAGAAGATTGGCTTTTTATCATTCGGCCACTGGGCACCGTCGCCGCAGTCTGGTACACGTTCCGCGGCTGATGCACTACTGCAATCTATCGACCTCGCCGTCGCCGCTGAAGAGTTAGGTGCTGACGGCGCTTATTTCAGAGTGCACCACTTTGCCCGCCAGTTGGGTTCGCCTTTCCCGCTGCTGTCTGCGATTGGGGCGAAAACCAAAAGCATAGAGATTGGCACCGGCGTCATCGACATGCGCTACGAAAACCCGCTGTACATGGCTGAAAACGCCAGCGCCGCCGATTTGATCTCTGGCGGGCGTTTGCAGCTCGGCATCAGCCGTGGCTCGCCTGAACAGGTGATCGATGGCTGGCGTTACTTTGGCTACCAGCCTACAGAAGGGGAATCGGAAGCGGACATGGCACGGCGTCACACCGAAGTCTTGCTGGATGTACTGCGTGGCGAAGGGGTTGCAAAACCGAACCCGCAGCCAATGTTCCCGAATCCACCAGGCCTTTTGCGTCTGGAGCCCTATTCTGATGGGTTACGTGAACGCATCTGGTGGGGAGCGGGCTCGAATGCCACGGCAGTATGGGCAGCGAAACTGGGCATGAACCTGCAAAGCTCCACGCTAAAAGACGATGAAACGGGCGAACCTTTTCATATCCAACAGGCACAGCAAATTCGCGCCTATCGGGCCGCCTGGGCTGAAGCGGGGCATACACGTACGCCACGCGTCTCCGTCAGCCGCAGTATTTTTGCCCTGATGGATCATCGCGATCGCGCCTATTTTGGCGGGAGCAGTAACGATAGCGACAAAGTGGGTTTTCTGGATGAAAAAACGCGCGCGATTTTCGGACGTAGCTATGCCGCCGAGCCGGAAGCACTCATCCAGCAGTTAAAACAGGATGAAGCGATTGCCGAAGCGGATACGCTCTTGCTCACGGTGCCGAATCAACTGGGCGTGGATTACAATGCGCATGTTATTGAAGCGATCCTGAAACATATCGCACCGGCGATGGGGTGGAGAGCGTAAGCCTGTAATCTAACGCATTAAAGCCTGCCCAACAGGCTCCAAATTAAAGATAACATCATTAAAAATCGGGGGAATTGAGGGGTTATTTTCACGCCTATTCCCCCGTTTTTTTCAGCCTCTGAAACGGCTCAACGCTTTTTAATGCTATTTTGAAAATATAGTTTCTGGACCTCTTGAATTCCCCCCCTCACTCGGCGTAGATTTAGCGCCGATCCCGTCATAACTGGTGTGACTCTGGTGATGACAACGGGAAAGATTACCCTTCGGTGACATCACCGGCAGCGTAATTATTTCCTTCCATAATAAAACGCACAATCGGGATCGTTGCTGGCGTGGTTTCTGCTGGAGAATAAATCGGTGAAGTATTTTTTTATGGGTATCTCATTCTGTTTAGTCGTTTGGGTGAGTACCTTTATGCTGATGGTAGAATAACCTGTCATTTGCCCGGCAAAGATTTATTCATTGAAGGGCACACACAGATAAAGATAAAAAAGGCTGATGGTATTTATACCCTCAGCCTATTTTTATGCCTGCCGATCTATGTCCAACCGACGATTGTTCAGCCGATGATTCGGCATTGCCTTTGTTATTCTCTACAGATTCAATCCGTTCATTACTATGCCGAACACGCCGCCTATTGCCAGCCAGGGGCCAAAGGCCAGCGGTTTAGCCGTATCCTCTTTACGCAACCCGCGCCAAATAAGCGTCACGATCAGCCCGCTCAGCGCCGCCACCAAAACCAGATTCGGCAATGCCTGCCAGCCTAGCCAGGCTCCCAGCGCGGCCAGTAACTTAAAATCACCGTACCCCAGCGCCTCTTTACCAGTGGCGTATTTAAATACCCAATAAAGTAGCCACAGGGACAAATAGCCAGCCATCGCGCCTACCACGGCATCACGTAATGGGACAAACGTTTCCGACAGATTAAACAGCAATCCCATCCACAGCAGCGACAGCGTAAGCACATCCGGCAGCAGCAGCGTTTTTATATCAATAACGGTCAGCACCACCAGAAAGGACAGCAGGATTAACGCCGCACACAGCGCCATACCGGGCAGCCACAGCAACCCCGCAGCCAGAAAAACCAGCATGGTGATGACTTCCACCAGCGGATACTGCACAGACACAGGCTGATGACAACAGCGGGAACGGCCGCGCAGCCACAGCCAACTGAATAACGGGATGTTATCCTTCACCGCAATAGTCTGCTGGCAGTGCGGACAAGACGAAGGTGGGCACCACAGGTTGTAGCGCGTAGCCTGCCCGGAATCGGTCATGCCCGTTTGCAGATCGATGTCCTGCCGCCAGCGCCGTTCCAACATGATCGGCAAGCGATAAATCACGACGTTCAGAAAGCTGCCAACAATCAATCCCAATACGCCCAGCGCACCATACCACCATGCCGGAAACACCTGCGCGAATTCCCTTAAATCGTCCACGTTAGTCCCTGATTGTTGATAAAGAAAAGAGATAAGTTAGCGGTTCATTTTTTGCAGTCGGCTACACCGCGATGGCAACGATCGTTTCTCTTATAACGCTCGTCCCTGTTACAACAGGCGCCCCTGAAAACTCAGCGTTCTGGCACCTTGTTCATCCGCTTTTCCGGTGGTAGCCAGTAATTTTTTCATGGTCGCGGGTAAGTCGTTTCCGCTACTCAGTTGTCCTGTAAAACGGTACTCACCTTTCGGGGTGACGCTGCCCTTGCCGGACAATTGCAGATGCGAGGAGGTCTGCCGCAGGTTCGCCTCAAGCGCCCCTTGCTGGCAGCGTAACGTAGCCTGAGGGGTTGCGAGCACGAGCCCACCCAGCGGGGTTTTCACCCGCGCGCCCGGCCAGACTATATTGGCATCCAGCGACTGGCAGCCAGAACGGTCGACCGTCGCTTCTTGCAGATTCAGCTGCACGTTGCCTTCTGCGCCGATTGGCACGACAAAACGCAGATGGCGGAATAAATAGCCCGCTGGCACAGACAGCCGCCATTGATAAAACTGTGGCTGCTGCCAGCCACGAATGATCCCGTGGCCTTCGATGCCCTCCGGGTTTTGAAACGCAATTTCCAGCGCGGGCATAAAACCCGAGAAAGTGATGTTCCAGTGCACATCGTCCAACGTTAATGTGCGCCAGCTAAACCGTTGCAGGTTCCCCTGCCATAGCGTTCCGGCGGCTTCTGCGACCACCATTCCGGCCGGCAGCGGAACCGCGGTGAGCAAACGGGCAGGCGCATAGCACGCCAGAAACAGCCCATAGGCCAGAACCAAAGCGACACCTGCGCCGATGCCGGATTTAAGCTTCATCCGCCCGTTCCAGCATCAGTCTGGTCACATCCACCACTCCTGGGCTTTGCTCGACGGCATTCACATCCAGCGACAGCACTTTCACACCATTTTTCTGTTCCAGTTCGCTCAGCCAGCGCAGCAGGCTATTAAAATCGCTCTGGGCCAGCGTCACCGACGCCTGATTGCCCTGCGGCTGCAAGCGTACGACGGTCAGCCCGTAACGTTTGGTACTTTGCGAAATCAAAATTGGCAGACTAACATCACGCTGACTGTTTTCCCCCTGCGCCCGATTGCCCTGCGGAATCGATGAAGCCTGTTTCTGCATCCAGTTGACGGTCTGCTGCTCGCGAGAAATCGTGCGCTCCCACTGTTCTTCCCGCAGCTGCCACGGCTGAAAAATAGCGTAATACACCAGACAGAGCAGGAGCACCGCCGCACACAAGACCATGAGTTGGCGCTCGCGCTGGCTCATCGCCTGCCAGCGTTGCCGTAATTCATTCATTGCTGGCTCCTTAACGTTAAGCGGCCTTCAACCCGATCGTTTTCCTGCCGCATCTCCCCCGCCTGAACCTGATAATAAGCGGCAGCCTGCTGCTGAAACTGCTCTAATTCCTGATACGACGTGGCCTGCAACGCCAGCCGGAATTCACCAGCGGAACCGTCGTAAGACAGCGACTGAATTTTGATGGCGCTATTCTGCGTCATCAGTTGCTGTAAGGGATTCAATTGCTCCAGTAGCCCTTTCCCCGCTCCTCCGGCTGCCGTACGTTGCAGGTGCTGCTGCATCTGCGCGCGTGGGTTAACAACATTCGTCTCGGAAGGGAAAATCTGCCGATAGACGCGGACGCTTTCCTGCCGCCAATGCTCGGCCTGCTGATAAAGCTGATAGTGCGCCCAGCCAGCATCCGCCACGACCAACAGAAGGTAACAGGCAAAAGCAATCCCGACGCCGCGCCACGGCAGCAGCGTGTTTTGCCAGGCCTTCTCCGGCGCATAATCGCCTTGCCGCAGATCGACCGAAGCAGGTAGCTGCGCCGTGGCCGCCAGCGTGAAGAGATCCGTTGCGGGCTGCGCTTTCCACTCGCCTTCCTCCTGCCAGTCGTACTGCGATAGCTCACCGCCGACCGATGCAGCGCTGTAGCTGTATATCGCAGGCAGCGGCATAGACGCTTTCAGCAAGTCACCGCACCAGGAGGATTCCGCTGCCATGGCATGGCCCGTCGGCTGGCGAAATAGCCACATGCCATCATGCTGCAACGCGCTCCAGCCATCCTGATGTTTCGGCAATACGCGGGCATCGGGCAATAAGGTATCGACGCTGAGCCCCAGTGCATCACACTGCGCCAGCCAACGCTGCATCCGGTTTTTTTCCACCACGGCGACCGTGCCGTCATCGCCATGAATTTCCAGCACGGCAAAATGCAGCTTTTCAATTTCCGTTGCCAACTGGTCTTCCAGCATAAACGGCACGACTTGCGTTAACTGACGCCGAGCCTGTCGGGGTAGCGTCAGGGCATAAAACGTCACGTCAGTTGCCGGAACCAGAACGCGGGTGAAAGTCACGGACGGATACGCCGCAAGCGCCTGCCGAACCTGTTCTACGCTACCGCGCCCCTGACTCAGTACACTTTCCCCATTGGATGAACGCACTTGCCATTCAATGTCTCCCAGTTCTTCTACCGGAAGACGCACAATGAGGCACGGATGTCGAACAACCGGACCTCGATTTAATGGGGCTTTCGCGGCTTTTCGCTTCCATTTTCCCGCTATTTTCATGGATTCACCGTCCTATATCCTCCATATTGCCGCTGCACGACCTGTACCTTTTGTCCACTCAGATGAAGCAAACTGCGCTGATGAAAATCACTGTCACCAACACGCACCTGGAGTTTTACAAAGAACCATTCACTTTTCACTGCCAGCACTCGCTGCGCGGTATTTTTACTATTCGGGGGCAATAGCCCGGTTTGTTGCAGAACCTCAAGGCCTGCCCATCCCGTACGAGGCCGCTGCTGCACCAGCGCTTTCGCCTGCGACATCGTCATTTCATTCAGGAACAAGGCGGATAATAACGGGGCATCAAACTCAGTTAATGTGTTGATATTGATCGACATCGCATCCACCGGCAGCGCGCAGACATAGGGCAGCAAACGGCGATAGAGATCGCTGTCCATGCCATAAACCGCGCGCAATTCGCTGATTTCACTCATTCTCTGGTTGGCCGTACGATAAGGCACTGGCAGCGTAGCGTAGACATCATCTTCTGCACCGTTAGCCGACGGATAGTTATCCGCATCAATCCAGTCGCGCACCGCCGCAGTGATTTTTTCTGCACGATCCGCATCTTCGCCTAGATTTTTCAATAGCAAACGGAAAACCTGTGCTGGATAAGGTGTCTTCACCAGCGTGCTTTCGTTATCCACGCCTTGATTGATCGCATTTACATTAAAGCAGGTGCGCGCATCACTAATCTGGCCGATGATTTCCCCACCGTCCACCGGGAAACGGTGCCCCGGCTGCGACCAGTTCTGCCCGACAAACGTGCGCCCTGGCATATTCCGCGCGTCGCGCAGTAATATCTGCCCGCTTAGCGTTTCCGCCCCCAAGGCATACCATTTCGCCTGCTGACGGCTCAAATGACTTTCGGTACGCAAGAATGCTTTCCCAGTGCGTTCCGTAATCACCGCGGCAATCGTCACCATTAATGCCAGAATCAGGAGCACCACCAGCAGCGCAGCGCCACGCTGACGCGACCTCATTTAACCGGTCCGGTAGTAATCAAGAACATACGCGACATTTCTCCGTAATCCCTTAAGGTCAGCACCACTTCGATCCCTTGTGGCAATTGCGTACTGTTATCCCAGCGATCGCGCCAGGTTTTATTACTGAAAAAGCGCAGGCGGAAGCCGTCTACCTGCGTGAGAAGCGGTTTTACACCGGGATCGAGCCCCTCAATCGGGTCAGGCACCGCGTGGGTTAACCGTTCCAGAGTGTGTTCCCGCAGTCGATAGGCCACAGGCTGAAGTTCAGAGCGCGGCAGTATGCCAAACGGGTTCTGCCAGCCATTACGCATAAAGCTGACGCCCCAGTCATCGCTTTTTAACTGATCGCGACCAGCATAAAATATCGAGGTACTTCCCCTGCTGCCGCGTGCGATCATCTGGGAGAAATCGCTGTCCATTTGTGAAAAGGCGCGCTGTATTTCGGCCAGACGTTCGGCCTTACGCTGCGAAATTTCATCGTTGCGCATCACGCCGTTCAGGACCTGAAACGCGCTAACGCTTAGCGCGGCAAAGATCGCGATCGCCAGAATCATCTCCAGCAGCGTAAACCCCTGCTGGCGTTTCTGCCGCGCTGTCTCTCGACTCCGCCTTATTTGACTACATTTCCCTGTTTTATTAAGCATTATTGCTTCACCACATAGGTACGCAGCGAAGCATCAGCGGCAAAGGCATCTTTATTACGCCGCACTTCCACATCCAGCGCTTTGGTCTGAGGGTCGGCCGTCTCTACGCCTTGCCAACGCCAATGCCAGCGCATGCCCGCAAACTGCGTTTCGCCTCTCACCCACGCTGCTTCCGGCCAGCGCTGTTCCAACCGCAGTTGCACCTGCTGGTTTTCCGCTACCCAGCCAGCAAACGTCTTCTCTTCCAGCCGACTCAGGCTGCTTGCCTGTCTGGCTGTCGTTTGCAATACCGCAATGCCTGCCAGCGCGAAAACGCTTAGCGCAACCAGCACCTCCACCAACGTCATCCCTTTCTGTCGTTTCATCGTTTCTTACCCTGACTCATCGACGTCAAAAATCGTCCGGTACCATCCACCTGGAGCCAATTCGAGAGCGCTTTGTCTTTAGACTTAACGAGCAGACGGAAAGGCGTGATTTCGCCGCCGGGCAAAATCAGGATATCGGGGTCGTCGCCACTCTGCGTTTTATCCACTTTTTGCCCATCGGCCTGCAATAGTTCAAGCCGGAATGTATCAGGCAGCGTTGCCGTTGTGCTCACCCGATGCGGTTGCCACGGCTGCCACTTGTAGCCCTGCCAGCGATCGCCGCTCGGGATCGACACTCCTTCCGATGCCGCGGGTCGCTGGAGTTGATAAAACTGCCAGCGATCGGGATAGATGCGAACACCCAGCATGTATTCGTTAATCTGACTGCTTTCCGCGGCAAACTCTAACTGCGCCTGAAAACGAGCCAACTGCCACGCGCTGTCATTCTGGCGCTCGGGAGGAAACGCCATGACTACCATGCCAGCCGCGATGCCAGCCAGCAGCACGACCAGCATCATTTCCAGCAGGGTGAACCCCTGCTGCTTCCTCGTTTCCCGCTTCATTGCGCTTTGCCGTCCTTTTCCCGCCGCCATCGATAGCAACTACCCACAACCCATCTGCAACAGTCACTTATAAAGACTGGCATAGTTATTTGAGGTTGCCGACAAAGTCCATATGGCGGTAGTAACGGATAGATCGTAAAGACGCTATAAATACATCCCTGTACGCTCGGATTGCGCGAATATGAATCTCATCCCTGAGATTCACCCTTTCAGGGCCATCGCAAGCGACGTTCAAAAACGTTCCTGACGTTTTTGTCCATGGCGCAAACGCTTTACTCTTCTATTCCGTTACTACCGTTCTCGTTCAATAAATAGGTTTGTCAGCAATCTGCAACAAAGACCGACGTCTTTATTTTTTATCAAGATTCCAGTTGCCGATGTCATCTTCCGTTCCCGGCATGCCATCTGGCCCCAGAGAGAAGATATCCAGTTTGCCGTGCTGGCCGGGATTCAGCAGTTGATACTCCGTGCCCCACGGATCCTGCGGCAGACGGCGAATATAGCCATCGGCTGGGTAGTTACGCGGTTCTGGCTGTACAGTCGGCTTCGTCACCAGCGCCTTCAGCCCCTGCTCGGTGGACGGATAGCGGTTGTTATCCAGCTTGTACATATCGAGTGCGCTTTCGAGAGACACAATATCGCTGACGGCTTTTTGCCTGTCCGCTTTTTCCTTATTCCCCATCAAATTGGGCACGACCAGACTCGCCAGCACGCCAAGAATGACGATCACCACCATAATTTCCAACAGGGTAAAACCACGTTGACCATGGCTGTGCTTACCATAACTATGCTTACCATCACGACGCTGAGACTGTTGCATCCTTACTTTTCCTCGTTCAATTGTTGGTTCTCTTACGAACTCATTAACGTATTCAGTTGCAGAATCGGTTGTAAAATCGCCAGTACGATAAACAACACCACCGCTGCCATGCTGACCACCAGCAGAGGTTCAAATAACCCCAGCGCCAGCGTCATCTGTGAACTGAATTCCCGATCCTGATTATCCGCCGCCCGTTCCAGCATGCTGTCCAACTCGCCGCTGCGTTCACCGCTGGCGATCATATGGCGCATCATCGGGGGAAAGAGCGCCGTCTGTTCCAGCGCTTTGTGTAGACTCACGCCTTCTCGTACCGCATCCGTCGCCAGAGAGAGCCGATGGCGGGCATAGTCATTGCTCATCACATCGCCGCTAATACGCATCGCCTGCAACAGCGGCACCGCACTGGCGTTGAGAATACTGAGCGTCCGCGCGTAACGTGCCGTATTCAAGCCGCGAGCGATACGGCCGAGCAGCGGTAAATGCAGCAAGCGCCGATGAAAGTTGATGCGCCGCTTTTCTTGCCGCAGCATCACGCGAAACGCCATAAACGCGGCCAGCAGCGCCAGCAACACCCACGGCCCGAACGTGCGCACGGCATCGCTCATCCCCATCAAAACACGCGTTGAAAGCGGCAGCGCCTGCTTCATATGAATAAATTGCTCGACAACTTTCGGCACCACGACGGACAGCAGAATGCTGACCACGGCAATCGCGACGACGGTTAGCACGCAGGGATAGATCATCGCCTGCTGGATGCGGCTGCGCATCTGTTGGCGCTGCTCGGTGTAGTCCGCCAGCCTATTCAGCACTTCATCAAGGTGACCGGACGTCTCGCCTGCGGCGACCATCGCGCAATACAGTCGCTCAAAGCTGCCGGGAAAACACTTCATGGCATCGGCCAACGAATGCCCTTCCATGACCTTACTGCGCACCGCCGCCATCAACTGGCTCAGATGCGGCTTTTCGCTCTGTTTCGCCACGGCATCCAGCGCTTCTTCCAGCGGCAACGACGCCGCCACCAGCGTCGCCAACTGGCGAGTTAACAGTGCTAAATCTGAGGTACTGATACGAATTTTACGGCGGAGGGAGAACCCCGTAGATCCAGATTTCTGCTGGTCACCGCGGCCTTCATCAACCGACAGCGGCACCAGTCCGCGCTCCCGCAATAGCTGACGTGCCTGTCTGGCAGAGTCGGCCTCCTGAGTGCCACGGCATTTTTTCCCCTGCGCATCCAGCGCCTGATAGTGGTACTGTGCCATATCATTCCTCTTTGGTTACGCGGATCACTTCTTCCCAGGTCGTGAGCCCCGCCAGTACCTTTTCCAACCCGTCCTGACGGATAGTGGTTCGACTCTCCCCCAGAATCTGCGCAATTGCCATTTCACCGTCACTGCGGTGGATCGCCGCGCGAACGTCGTCATTGATCAACACCAGTTCATGAATGCCGATGCGCCCCCGATAGCCGGTATAGCTACACTGCGGGCAGCCCACGGGGTTATGCAGCAGCGTACCCGGCGCAATCCCCATCTGTGCGGCCTGAACCGGATCGACCGGATGCGGCTGGCTACAGTCAGAACACAGCGTTCTGACCAGACGCTGTGCGAGCACGCCCAGCAGAGAGGTTGAGAGCAGGAAAGGCTCGACGCCCATATCCTGCAAACGAGACAGCGCGCCCAGCGCACTATTGGTATGTAGCGTGGATAACACAAGGTGACCGGTCAGCGAGGCCTGCACGGCAATTTGCGCCGTTTCACCATCACGAATTTCCCCTACCAGCACGACGTCCGGGTCCTGACGCAAAATGGCACGCAGCCCGCGGGCAAACGTCATATCCACCTTGGTATTAACCTGCGTTTGCCCAATGCCTTCCAGCTCATACTCGATGGGATCTTCCACCGTCATGATGTTACGTTCCGAGGCATTCAGGCGACTGAGCGCGGCATACAGCGTGGTACTTTTCCCCGATCCTGTCGGGCCAGTAACCAGAATAATGCCGTGTGGACGATGGATCAGGCTGTCCAGCCGCTGCCGATTGCGTTCCGACATGCCCAGCAGTTCAAGATCGAGCTTAACGCTGTTTTTATCCAGCAAACGCAGCACGACGCGCTCACCGTAGTTCGACGGCAACGTGGAGACACGAACGTCAATCGCCCGCCCCCCCACTCGTAGCGCCATGCGTCCATCCTGCGGGATACGCTTTTCAGCAATGTCCAGCTTCGCCATGACCTTAATACGCGATACCAGCAGCGACGCCAGCTTACGCTGTGGACGCAGGATCTCACGCAGTACACCGTCGACACGGAAACGGATCAGCAAATAGCGCTCATACGTCTCGATATGAATATCCGACGCTTTATCCTTAATCGCTTCGGTTAGCATCGCATTGATCAGGCGGATAATCGGCGCATCATCGTCGGCATCGAGCAAATCGTCGCTGTCTGGCAACTCTTCCACCAGCGTATAGAAATCCATCTCATTGCCGATGTCTTCCATCAGACGACGCGCTTCTTCTGAATCACGCTGATAGCTAATGACTAATTGCCGTTCAAACTCGTCTTCCGTCACGCGCTCAATCTTAAGCGAACGGCCCGCAATCCGACGTGCTTCCAGCAAGGCGGCTGGCGGCGTTTGCGCGACGCAAATTGTCTGTAGACTCGCATCGTTTTCCCGCTGCAACAGCAGAATTTGCTGCGATCGTGCATAAGCAAACGGCAATATCGGGCGTAATTCTATAATCTGGGAGGCAACGTCACTCATTTCCCGCCCGCCGGATAAAACGCCACAATGGAGGACTGAACCTGACGGAACGTATAGGCGTTCCCGCCTTCCGGCAAGCGCAGTAAATCGTTATCCAGCAGATTAGCCTTCCCGCCATTCGCCTCTCGCTGCTTCTCTTCTTCAGCATTGAACGAATGATACTTACTGGCAGAGGCACTCTGATATTGGCTGCGATCGCGAATAATAGAAGGACGGATAAACAGCATCAGGTTACGCTTTTTCGTTTCCTGACTGTTGGAGCGGAACAGGTATCCCAGCACGGGAATATCGCCCAACAGGGGGACTTTACTTGCCGACTCATTGGTACTTTTATCCAGCAAGCCGCCCACCACCACGGTTTCGCCACTGCTGACCAGCACCGCGTTATTAACGGTACGCGTATTGAATGTTGCGCCAAGGTTGGTGCTGCTGCTGGAGGCGGCATCAGCCACGCTGGAGACTTCCTGTTCGATTTCCAGCAGAACGGAGTCACCTTCGTTGATTTGGGGTTTCACCTTCAGTTTGATACCGACCGTTTTACGTTCCACCGTTTGGAAAACGTTGTCACCGGATGTCGTCTGCGAACCCGCCAATACTGGCACTTCCTGACCGACGTTAAACGTCGCTTCCATATTGTCCAACGTCACGATACTGGGCGTCGCCAGAATGTCGTTCTTGCTGTTGCTGGACAGCGCCGTCATCAGCATGCTCCAGTTCCCCTGATAGAAGCCCGCGGCAATGCCGTTGAAGCTGCTCAGGGCACTCGATGCCGCAGTATTCAGCGTCCCATCACGCCGATACTGATCGGCTCCCGCTATCATTGTCGTGATCGGTAGCCCGGTGTTCGTGAACTGCGTTGTCCCGGCATTTTTATTCGCCCATTGCACGCCCAGATTCATGCCATCGGCATCCTGAACTTCCGCGATAATCGCTTCGACTAATACCTGTGGACGGCGGATATCCAGCTGTGCAATCACCTGTTCCAGATCGCGCATAATGTCAGGCGCAGCATTCACAATCAGGGAGTTGGTTTGTTCGTGAGCCTTAATCGAAATGTCTTTACGCAGCGCGGGCAGCGCATTTTGCTGGTCGGTTTGGATGCTGTCGCCGACGCCAGTCAGCACTTCGACCAGATCGGCCGCTTTCGCGTATTTAAGGTAGATAACTTTGGTGTTGCCCTGCACAGCCTGCTGGCGATCGAGCTGTTTGATCATATCAATTACACGCTGGCGTGAGTTCGGTTCTCCACGCACCAGCACCGAGTTGGTTCGTTCGTCAGCCACTACATTGGCGGTCAGCATCCCCGGCAAGGCGGATTTCTCATCCATCTTGTTCAGTTCATTCACCATCTTCACCACTTCCGTTGAGGAAGCGTAAGACAGCGGTATGCTGGTCACATTCCGATCGCCCGTCTGATCAACCCGTTCGACTATCGTCATCAGCCGCTTGATCACACCCGCGCGGCCAGTCATCAGCAGCACGTTCGACGGTTCGTAATGCACCACGCTCCCGGCACCGGCGTTGTCGTTCAACTGGCGCAGCAGCGGCGCCAGATCGCGAGCGGCGACGTTGTTCACCGGTACGACGCGCGTCACTACTTCATCGCCAATGCCCGGCTGATCGTCAGTAGCCAGCGGCATAGATGTTGATTTCGCATCCTTCGAGCGAATGATTTTCAGGACGTTGTTATCCATCGGAATAACGGTAAATCCATAGACATCCAGCACGCTCAGGAAGAACTGGTAATACTGTTCTTCATTCATCATGTCATAGCTGCGTACGGTAATCGTTCCGCTGACCGACGGATCGATAATGACCGTCTTATTTAAATTCTTACTGACGGTATTGATAAACTCCTGAATATCCGTGCCCTTAAAACTGGCGGAGAATTCAGCGCTCCACGCCAATGATGACGCCATCAGCAGAACGCTCCCGCTGAGCAATAACATGCTCTTACGGCGTACTTGACCAAGCCATTGGTTTTTATGTTTTGAAAAAACCTGACGCTTAAAAAATCCCTGTCCCTTGCTAAACAAATTAGTGGTCTCCATCCAGTGCCAGATATATATCCTGCTGTTGACCATCACGCTCGACGGTCAAATTAAATTTGCTCATCCCTGCCAGTTGCGCCATCGCCTGCTGTGCCTGATCTGCATCGCGTAAATCCATGCCGTTTAATGACACAGCGAGATCGTTATCCTGCAAGCCTGCGCGGTAGAAAAGATCGGGATTTTTGCCGGGGTTTAACTGATATCCTTTCAGTACTTCTTCTTCCGTGACGGGAGAAATGGTGAGGTAGTCCTGCGCCGAGAAGGGATCTTTTTGTATTTCCTCTTTCACCTGGCTAAATGCGCCAGCAGACGGCGGCGCGTCAGCCGCCTTTTCTTCCTGATACAAGTGCAGCGCCTCATAGCGCCCCTGATACTGAAGCACGACACGATCGGCAGAGATAGTCACAATTTTGGCTTCATAGCCCGGAATGGCATCGCCGACGTTGCGACTGTATTGCTGACTATCTTTAGCGATGATGGCAATCGAACGCTTGGCGTCTTCACTCGCCAGAACCCCAGTCAGGCTGATATTTAACGATGTCAGCGGAATATCACCGGACAGCGCGGCATCATTAACCGCAGAGGCATCCGCATCGGGAGCATGGCCAAATAGGGTAAAGTCGCCCGGCGTAGCGGGCTTTTCTTTTGCCTGGGCAGGCGTGACCGCCACGCCGACAAGGCGCGAATCTTCAGGCAGGAGAAAACGCCAGGTCAATACGGCCAACTGCTGGCAAATCAGCAGCAAAATCAGCCCCAACACGATACGTCGAATCAGCGGAGCTGGCAGTGACCGAAAAGTGGCAACCAACGAATTAAAAGACGGTTCTTTGAAAGCTTGCAATCGTGCCATAGGTAATCATCCATAATACTCCCCACGCCGATGGGCGTGGGGAAAATGCCTTATTCCGTTGCGGCTTCCCGGGTGATGGTTTCATCACCGCTGGTCGTCAGCGCGGCATCATTATTTACACGGTCTTCGAGCCTGATATTTTCAATATGACCGAAATTCCAGGCTCCCGGTACATTCTCAAAAATGACATTTTTAAAGTCACTGTTCTTCAGGAACGTAATGTCCGTGGCTTTTACACTTCTGAATTTTACATTCTCAAAATGCAAGCCTTGATGATAAGCATCACGTTCGAAAGAGAACTTATATGCATCAGCCATCTCAGCGACGGTCATCCCATCGACCAGAATACTGTTTTTCTTCGCTGAACCATCCACCGTGACGTTGGAAACGGTCACATCACGGAACTGTGCAGGTTCGGCCGCAGGCTGGGTATCGTTCACGTCCGCTTTATATTTAATCGTGAACACGAACGGCTCGTTGACAATATCACGCATCGCGTTATTACGGAATACCACGTCACGCGAGCCGCCACCATAATAAGGTCGACTCTTCATGCGCAGGCCAACATCCGTCTTATTCATGACGTTATCTTCAGCAACAATTTTTTCAATCCAGGCACCAGTATGGCTACCCGTGACCACCGCACCGTGCCCGCGACGGAAGTAGTTATTGAAGATCCAGGCACCGCTCTGCGCTTTTTGCCCCAGCGTCGCCACCTCGGCACCGTATCCTGCCGCAAAGTTTACGCTGTCATCACCCGTATCGAAAAAGTTATTGAATACCATGACGTTTTGGCTGTTACCGAATTCAATACCGTCCGCATTATTCGCATCATACGTCATGTGTACCAGCGCATTCATCGCCACATTTTCGGATTCCAGCACCATCACACCGTGGTAAGCCGGGTTCAGGATCGTCAGCCCTTCCAGATACATGTTGCTCACGCCGCGCAGCGTCATCAGACTGGAGCGTCGGTTTTTGTACGCTTCATCCAGTGACATGCCTTCATTAACGGCTTTTGCCGTTTGGTCTTTTGCCAGAATACCGTCACTGCCAACATTGGTCGCTTTGCTCGCACGGTAGAGCGGTAATTCATTCTTTAATTCATCAATTTCAGTAATGTTTGTATCGCCAGATTTGATGCCACGCACCCAACCGTTGCCATCAATCGTGCCCTGCCCGACGATACGGATATTTTTAAACGTACCTGCATGGCTATTGCCCCGATCGTCGGCTTCCAGCACGTTAATCAGTGACGGTGGGCGCTTAGGTAATTGAGGTGACGTGTAAGGGTAGAGATAATAGCCGCGAGCGAGCGGATAGTCGTCGCCATTTGCCGACCCCAGCAGCGTAGCCCCTTTCGCGACTTCAAACGTCATGTCGCTATGCAGGAACAGCGCGCCGGTTTTAAACGTTCCCCCTTCAACCACGACTTTACACCCTTTCGGATACGCGGCTGGCGTACAGTCATCAATTGCCTTCTGAATCGCCAGCGTGTCGTTGGCTACGCCATCCCCTTTCGCACCGTAGTTGGTCACATTCAGTGAAGCTGGCGTCGCCGTCGTTTTCTGCACGACGGTTTCACTATCTACGGATTCTTTGCCATCGTCATAAAGCGCACGCACCGTGAAGCGATATTCCGTTTCCGGCGACAGATTCGTCACCTTAAAATTATGGAAGCTGACGCGGACATGCCAGTTATCAGTATCAATCGCGTTGTAGAAATTATCGATATAAGGCTTGGCGGGCGAATGGGTGTTTTGGTTATCAATCGCGCCGCCCAGCAAGGTTCCATTCATATAGACACGGTAATCCTTAATACCCGCAGCAGGTTTGGTCGGTTTTTCCCAGGCAAGTACCACGCTACTGTCATCATAGGCCAGCGTCGGCACTTTAAGATTTTGTGGCGCAGCAGAACGATCAACACTCACATTCGGCGTTGAGTCGCTATCGCTGCATCCGGCAATCAGGCCGCTCAGGACAAGTGTCGCGCAGAGCGTAAGGCGAGTACGAGGTAAAAAGTCAGTCATAGTATTTCCTGTATTTTTACTATTATTTCGCCCGACGTCTCTCTCCCTGCGGCAGAATCGTTGCCACAGGGCGATAGACATCGGGCAGAGGGTTTACAGATGAAAAGTTAAATAAAAAATAATCAATGAGATCAGATGACTACGGCAGCGCAATCTCCAGTTTTCCCGCCCCGGCATTTTCCAGCACATATTTCTCAACGGCGGCGATGGATTTCCCTGCGCTGTACGCATAAGGCGGACTCCATTCCAGTTCATTGGTGCAGGTTTCCAGCGCCCATGCAGGTATCGCTTTCCCAGCATTTGTGGCGGCGGTCTTCTCGGCATCTTGCAAGGCGCTGCATTTGTCTAATGCGATTTGATTCAAATTGCTTGCCGGATTGCCATTGAACCAGGAACCGTTATCTTTAAATTTGCTTCCCTTGTAGGCACCAATAATCAGCTTTTCATCCGCACCGCCGCCCTGGAAATTAAACACGTTACTTTCGGAAAGAATGGATGAATCGAACCCCATCCCAATGGCATACAGAATGGGGTAATTAGTATCCGTTGCCCCGCGATGGTAGTTATTGAGCAAATGCACCTGACCAAAACGCACTCGCGGCGAGCGCTGCACGCTGTTGTCCCATAAATTCCCTTCAAAGGTGATCCGGTATTCCCCTTTATCACCATCACCAGAGCCAATTAATACCGTTTTGTCATGCTGGGCGAAAATGTTGTAGGAAATCGTCAGGTAGTCGGCCCCATCTTCAATATCCAGCAAACCATCGTGGCGTTGGATATGCTTGCCAAATAACACCGGTTCCTGATAGTCAGGATGTTCACCATCCGTAAAGGTGCAGTGATCAAGCCAGACATTTTTGCTGGCATTAATCGATACGGCATCATAACGGGCATTCCAGTTTCCTTTATCACCGTCGCTGGCATCCCAGGCCGGAGCAAAGTCACGCGGAGCCTGGAACGTAATATTACGGATAATGATGTTGCTGTTATCGGTCTTGCCAAACGTATGGCTTAAGGTGTTGAGGGATAAATAGCCTTCCACCAGCTTCGCTTCGCTACCCACGCCTAAAATTGTGGTATTCGGCGGTACCTGAAATTGAATCTGCGCCTTCTGGTTGTTGGCATACTGCGAGCGTTGACCATTTTGCTTCTTAAGCAGGCTAAGTTCAGCGCTAGCCGCCGCCGCATCGCTGCCCCCCGCATCTGCCGTCGCCTTCAACTGCGCCATATAATCCTGATCGAACGCTTTGACATATAAATCAAAATCAAACGTTGTTTTATTCGGCTTGGTTTTATAATACTCAGCATCCGCATAGCGTCCATTACCTAAATCATCGCCGCGGATAGTGCCTTGCCAGTAGATAATTTTAGGTTCTAATTTTGCCTTCAACTCCGCATCGGCATCGCCTGCGATATAAAGAGGGCTGCGGATATTATTCAACGCATCTTTTAATTCCTGGCGGCTGGTCACGACATAAATGCTATTTTCATGTGCTCCCTCGCCCCCCGTCGTTGCATAAAACTTACCATCCGTATTCTGATATTGCGCAGCCCAGCCAAACGGTGCCGTTTTCACCTGCAAATCTGGCGGTGCCTTTTCTGCCACGGGCTGCTGACTATTATCACAACCGGAAAGTACGAGCCCAAAAAAGGCAATAGCTACCGCACAGGTGCGTAAACGACCAGTCCCAATAACCGCTCTAAACATTTTATCCCTCAGTATTTTTTAATTATCAAAATAGAAAAATAAATCCGCACAAAACCCTGCGATATTAATCGCATACTTTAAAATTGCTTTTATTCGTCATTTAGCGGTAGTTCGATACATCCCTTATTGATAAAAAAGCAGCGCAATACCTGTAGTAAAAACCACATAATAAGACTGCCGATTTAACACTCAGGATGGTTAATTAACTGATTATGGCGCCTCCACATTTATTGACTATCAAACATCAAAAAGAAACGTTATACCTACAAGGGTAAAACATGGTTTCATTAAAGCAAATTCGCACGTTTTTTTTGCGACCGGCATCAAGATTCCATCTGTGATTATTATGATTGCAATAGTTTTTAATCAAAATGGAGGAACTGTCACATAACCGAGAGATTCAGTTTTCTGGCTCTTTCTATTTTTTGCAAAATAAGGCAGACGGCACCATCCTACTCACCTCACTTTCGTTTATGATGTGATGCTACACGACCCAAAATATGCCCTAAAAATTAAGGATGAGCGCGTGGATAACGCACCGGACGCACCGACACACTCACAGCCAGCGCTGCTTGCCAAATACCCAATGCCTGGGTATTTGATGATTATTTACGCTCTGCTTTTTATCGCGCTTGGCTGGTTCAGCCATCAGCGCTGGGGAACCCCTACGTCTCCTACGACCGCTTTAGCTGCTCAAGCCGCGACCTTGCCTGCGGCAGAGGAACAAACGCCAGCAACGCTTGCGGCGACACCTCATCAAGAGGAAGCCCATGTCGATACGCCTGCGCCACCAGAGAAAAGGACTACGCTGCCGTTGCCTGCCATCAGCAATGGTGAAATTCCCCCGCTGACCTACAGTGCACACGTTTATACGTCGGATGAAGCCAAGCGCAGTGTCACGCTCAACGGTATGCAATTCCGTGAGGGCGATTCGCCAATAGAAGGATTGACCATAGAACAAATCCAGCAGGACATGACCATTTTCAGCGTTGAGGGAGAGGTGTTTATTCTGGAGGCGTTGGAGGATTGGCCGGGCGGAAAATTCAACGAGAATGAACGTTCCGCCGACGATGAAAGTGGAAGCGCCGCGCCTTAACCGTGACTGCGGATGGCATCAATAAATGGCGTCAACGTACGATTAAATTCCGAACACTGCGTCTCTTTGGGCGTGCTGTCTTTTAATAATCCTTGATACAGGCTTTCACTGCGCTGCGGTAAAGCCTGATAGCTCGCGACATTCCAGCCTCTTTGTTTCGCCACTGTCAACGCAACATTCATAACCGTCGCATCATCGGGGAGATCGCTGCGGTTACATTTTGATTTGAGATAGCGAGTGGCTGCAACCAGCGACGACAGCTGATTCAGTTGATCGTTAGGAGAGACCGTTACCGCAGAAGACTGGCCTGCCACCGTTCCTTTTTGGGCAGACGTTCCTGTTTGTTGGCACCCGGCCAGCGTGACGCAAAGCAGCGTTAACGCAGAAATTTTAGACAGAGATAACGACATGACAAACTCATCCTGATTGAGATTAACGGTGCATTCTAGCAAATGATAGGCCGCTGTCACGGCATGTTTATGTTGCTCCCAGTCTGCTGACCGGGAGCCGCAGTTATCAGGCAATCGCTATCAGGCAGCGGAGCCCTTGCCTGATACCGGTTTGGTGGTCGGTAAAATACCGTCAGCGCGGAACATGGTCTTAATACCGCGCACCGCCTGCCGAATACGATCCTGATTTTCAATCAAGGCAAACCGAACATGGGTATCGCCATAATCGCCAAAACCAATGCCGGGGGAGACACAAACCTTCGCTTCCGACAGCAGCCGCTTGGCGAACTCCAGCGACCCCAGGTGCGCATAGGCGTCAGGAATTTTCGCCCAGACATACATGGATGCTTTCGGTTCATCAACCATCCAGCCCGCTTCATGCAGACCGCGAACCAACACGTTACGGCGCTGGCGATACTGCTCGGCAATATCCAGCACGCATTGCTGATCGCCTTCCAACGCAGCGATAGCGGCAACCTGCAACGGCGTAAACGTGCCGTAATCGTGGTAGCTCTTAATCCGCGCCAGTGCGCTGACCAGTTCTGGGTTTCCGACCATAAAGCCAATACGCCAACCCGCCATATTGTAGCTTTTTGACAGCGTGAAGAACTCGACTGCAATGTCCTTCGCACCGGGAACCTGCATGATTGATGGCGCCTTCCAGCCGTCATACACGATATCGGCATAGGCCAAATCATGGATCACCAGCACGCCGTACTGTTTCGCCAACTCCACCACGCGTTCAAAGAAATCCAGCTCGACGCACTGCGCCGTCGGGTTCGACGGGAAACCGAGAATCATCATTTTCGGCTTCGGGATACTCTCGCGGATAGCGCGTTCTAATTCGTTGAAGAAATCGACGCCTTCCACCAGCGGCACAGAGCGAACCTGCGCCCCGGCAATCACCGCACCATAAATATGAATCGGGTAGCTAGGGTTTGGCACCAGCACCGTATCACCATGATCCAACGTGGCCAGCATCAGGTGCGCCAGCCCCTCTTTGGAACCAATCGTGACGATCGCTTCGCTTTCAGGATCGATATCAACCTCATAGCGATCGGCGTACCAGCGGGAGATCGCACGACGTAAGCGTGGAATACCTCGGGAGGTCGAATATCCGTGAGTATCTTCGCGTTGTGCAACCGTACAGAGTTTTTCCACGATATGAGGAGGTGTCGGGCCGTCAGGGTTACCCATGCTGAAATCAATAATGTCTTCGCCGCGACGACGCGCAGCCATTTTTAATTCAGCAGTAATATTAAATACATACGGGGGAAGACGATCGATGCGCGTAAAACGGCGCGGAGAAGTAGAGTCAGCCATAACATCCTCAAAGTAACGTGAGCGCCCGGACCGTCCGAGCGACGCAGTGCCTGTAAAAAGGCACTCTACTCAACATCATTCAAGTCGCAGCAAGCCCGTTTTGTTGATTATGGCGGTACATGCGGCCTGAAGTGTGATGAGCCCATTCAAGCTATCTCAGATAATTCTCCCTGTCGATACCGCGCTCATAAATTTTTCCTTCCCGTAATGAAGCTCCATCAATTTCTAACTACGATCGCGAAAAGTGAAGAATATCCGCGGGAAGAAGCATTACACTTGATGACCCGCTCAGGCCTTGCAAACAAGGCATTTATCCCCCTGAAGCACAGGATGGTTAACCCGAGAGTAAGCTTATGACCGAGATGCGATATTTCACCGAGAGTTGGCCAATAGAGGGCGCATTTACTATCTCACGCGGCAGCAAGCGTCAGGCGGATGTTGTTGTGGTAGCTCTCCAGTCCGGCAACGTGGTGGGCTACGGAGAATGTGTCCCTTATTCACGCTACGGCGAGTCCCTCGACAGCGTAATGGCGCAAATTGGCTCACTGCACAGCGACGTTCGTAACGGTTTAGATCGGGAGACGCTACAAACCATTCTGCCCGCAGGTGCGGCACGCAACGCGCTGGATTGTGCGTTCTGGGATCTGGAGTGCAAACAGCATCAGCAACGCATTTGGCAACGTTTGAATCTCCCCTCGCCGCTGGCGTTGGAGACGGCCTATACCCTATCGCTGGATACGCCAGATCGTATGCGGCACGCCGCGATACATCATGCCAATCGCCCTCTTCTCAAATTAAAACTGGCAGACGCAAACGATCTGGCCAGAGTTGCCGCCGTTCGCAAAGGCGCGCCATTAGCCCGTCTGATTGTGGACGCCAATGAGGGATGGAACACCGAGCGCTATCTGAAGCTGGTTCCTGAACTCGCCGCACTGGGTGTAACGATGATCGAGCAACCTTTCCCAGCGGGCAAAGATGATGTGCTAGCAGACCTGCCCCGCCCGATTCCCGTCTGTGCCGATGAATCCTGTCATGACAGCCAGTCGCTGGCCCCCCTGGCCGGGCGCTATGACATGATCAACATCAAGCTGGATAAAACCGGCGGGCTAACGGAAGCCCTACGCCTGCGCAACGACGCACAGGCGCAAGGATTACAAATCATGGTCGGCTGCATGGTGAGTACCTCACTCTCGATGGCACCCGCGTTTGTCGTCGCGCAAGGTGCCGCCGTGGTCGATTTGGACGGTCCGCTGCTTTTACAGCGCGATCGCACTAACGGGCTGCACTATAACGGTAGCGAAATATTACCGCCCAACGCATTATTGTGGGGATAACGCGCGTTAACCTGCATTGAGCAACTATTAAGGAGTGTTGTGATGCAACGTCTTGTTTATGTTGATGGACAGTATCTGGAAGAAAATGAAGCAAAAATTTCTGTATTTGATCGTGGTTTCCTGTTTGCCGATGCCGTCTATGAAGTGACGGCGGTCATCGATGGCAAGCTGGTTGATTTCCCCGATCATATCACTCGCCTGCAACGCTCCTGCCGCGAGCTCTCGCTCACGTTGCCCGTCACCCCTGAGGCGCTAAAAATCATTCACGATGAGCTGATCAATAAAAACGATCTGAAAGAAGGCGCGATCTATTTACAGCTTAGCCGCGGCAACGCCGGCGATCGTGATTTCTATTTCCCTTCTGCTGACGTCAAATCCACGCTGGTGTTATTCACTCAGGCACGTTCGCTGGTCGGTAACCCGAAAGCCACAACCGGCCTGCACGTTGTCACCACCGAGGATATTCGCTGGCATCGCCGAGATATCAAAACCGTCAGCCTGCTCGCCGCCAGCCTGGCAAAAGAGTACGCCCATGCCAATCAGGCTGATGACGCTTTCTTTGTCGAAGAGGGTTTCATTACCGAAGGCAGCTCCTGCAACTGTTACATCGTCCTGCATGACAACACGGTTGTGACCCGCCCACTCAGCAACGATATTCTGCACGGTATTACCCGTCAGTCGCTGCTCAAGCTGGCAGAAAAGGATGGCATTGCGCTGGAAGAACGGTGTTTTACGCCGGAAGAGGCCTATCACGCCAAAGAGATTTTTGTCAGCTCAGCCACCATGCTGGTCCTCCCCGTCGTGATGCTGGATGGAAAAACGATCGGTGATGGCAAACCCGGAAAAATTACTCAGCGGTTGCGTGAAATCTATCTTGATATGATTAAACAGCAGGGAAAATAGCCGCGCGTCACATCCTGTAAGCACGGCTTCGATATTCATCCGTTACCCGTTCAATGCCGGATAACGGATGACTGAGCGAACTACTTGTCGTCACCCGAAATGCTGTCAGACAGCGCAAACCCCGAGTTCTCCAGCACCATCTTCTGCGGTACGGCCAGCGGAATATTAGATTCCCGCAGTCGCTTGATGATCGCAAACAACAGATCGCTTTTCGCTTCCGATACCATTCTCGGGCTGCTGACATAGCCCGTTACGCTCAGCACCATGCCCGTTGGGTTCAACTGGCTGAACTTCACTGACGGTGCTGGTGATTCCAGAATCGCATCGTGGTTGATATAGGCATCCAGTAGCAGTGCCCGGACTTCTTCAGGATCGATATCCAGCGGGAACGTCAGCGCCAGCGTGGCAACCCCAAACGGATTCCCCATCGTAATATTACGCACATTCTGTGAGATAAATTGAGAGTTCGGCACGATCACCGTCGAACGGTCACCCAGCTGAATTTCCGTCGCACGCACGTTAATCCGCCGGATATCCCCTTCAACCCCGCTGATGCTGACCGAATCCCCTACTTTCACCGGGCGCTCCGTCAACAAAATCAGGCCGGAGATAAAGTTCTTCACTATCTCCTGTAAACCAAAACCGATACCCACCGACAGCGCGCTGACAATCCATGCCAGCTTGTTCCATTCAATCCCCAATGTCGCCAACGTCAGCAGGATAATCAGGATGTAGCCGATGTTGCTGAACAGCGTCACCAGCGACGCACGGATTCCACGCTCTAACGTCGTTTTAGGAAGAAATTCATCTTCCAGCCAGCGTTTTGAGGAGCGTAAAACATAAACCCCCACGACCAGAAAGAGCACCGCATTGACCAGATGCGCAGGCACAATGCTCAGCGTTTCCAGCCCTTTTCCGCCCCAGATTTCAACGGCTTTTTGCACCAGTTCCAGCGGCGTAGTGGTGCCAAACGTGCCGTTAAGTAAGGCAACCGCCGCCATTAAGATTAAAAGCACTTTGCCGCTGGCCGACAGAATCAAGGTGGCCTGAGCCAGGTGGCGGTCGTCCAGATTGAGCGAATTTTTCATCCGCTTGCCGCTAGCATTGTTAGGGGAAAAGAGGCTTTCGCAGATATCGGTAATAAACGTTGAGAACAAATACAGGCACGAGAACACCATGCCAATCCACACCAGCTCGAACGCCAGAAAACGGGCCAGTGAGATATAACCGATGACCAGCGACACCAAAATCGAGAATGCCGTCGCCAATACCGCAAGATGAATAACGCCGGATAACGTCGAACGGGCTTCCGGCTGCTCCCCTGAATGCACCATCTGCCGACGAATCTGATCGCTTTTCAGCGCGATCGTCCCTGCGGTGAATGCGAGGAACAGCGCAGATAAGCCGTTCACCATAATGGTTGCTGCGACCGATGTGCCCACCGTCGCGGTCACCTGTTCAATAAAACCAAAGATCAGAATAATGCCTGCGGCAACCACAGGAAACGGCTTCATGGCTTTTGCGACGGGGTTAGCAATCGCAGGCAAACGCCAGGAAGGACGCTGATTCGAAAGGAACGCTCGCCCTAACCCAGCCACCATCGAGCAGAAAATGGCCTGTCTCACCAGCGCATCCAGGAACGACACGACGCGTTCAGAAGCCTCACCGTGGCGCGTAAACGTAAAATCGATCAAATTCACTGCAATACCGATCGTAACCACAGTTGAGATAACCGACGCCGTAGCTAAAAAACTCCGCCGCAGACGCCCTTCTGGCAGCCAGTTAATTCCCGCCCAGGCTAGGCATTTCTCCATATATCGGCGCCCTGCCGAACTCATGACCATAGCGATCAAAATCAGGAGTGCGGAACCATAACGCCAGTCTGGCTCCCAGGCTACCGTAAAGGCATCGCTTATCTGATCCTGAAAGGCACTCAGGCGACGGACATCTTCGGCCTGCGGAGTCACAACCGGTGCCCAGAAGCGCCCGCCCAGAATGCTGCCGGAATTCAATGCCAACTGCGTTTTCAGCGCATTACGGCGCAGAGTAACAATTTGCGCTGACAGGTTGGACGCGCCAGTGCGTAACGCCTGAATCTGCTCGATCTGCGCATCCATTTTTGCTTTTTGCGCATTCAAACTGTTTCGCTTACGCGTCACTTCACTGGTTTCATTAATACTGGAGCCGGACTCTGGCGCTGGCCCTAAAACATCCAGTTGAGCCTGAATTTGAGCGCGCTGCGGTACTACCGCATTAGCAAGTTCGTTGGCGCTATTCACCAGTTCCTGCGTGGTGTCATTCAACGCGCCAAACTTGCTGTCGTTATTGGTGCCTGAAACCTGCTGCTTGATGTTATCTAACTGTTTTTGCAGCTTGACCAACTCGGCATCAACATTAATTTTTACTGGCGCATCGGTCTGCGCAGGCTGTGGGTCAGGATCAGAATCCGCATTCGCCGCCGCTGCATATCCAACAGGCAGCATCAACATCGCCAGCAGACAAACGCGCAAGAATGCGGATGAAAGAATGTTCATAAATCAAAAGGTTCCAAAGTTCGACAAAATAGCGGATCCACAAATGACCGAGCGATAAACCCGGTACGTGAAAGCAGCCCACACTCATCCAAAACCCAACGAATGCGGGCATAGTGTACCAACAGCGTAGGATGCAGAATACGTCCGATCATAACTTGAAAAGAATTACTGAACGTATCCAGCAGATAAAACTGAAATTCTCACTGCTATATGTAGTTCATGTGGACGAGGCTCGCAATTGTGCAAAAAAGTCACACCAGGAAAAGCGACATTCGCCAAAGTTGTACAGGGATTCACCGTATAGCGTAAATCCAGCGCCAACCCGTTGACTCACTGGGACGTGTGGGTATAATCCAGCCCACTGTTGTGACAAGCAGCAGCCATTTCTTTGCGCAATGCGCCCTTAGCTCAGTTGGATAGAGCAACGGCCTTCTAAGCCGTAGGTCACAGGTTCGAATCCTGTAGGGCGTACCATTAAAATTAGTAACTTACCTAAAAAATACAAACCCAATCACCATTAACAGGTGTCTTAACGGGTGTTGTGCGTCACAATACTGCCGATGCGTTGAAAATAGCAATCATTGACCACTGTTTATTCATACAGTATAAATACCTCACCAACTTAACCGAGGTATCCCGTAATGTTTGTTGAACTGATCTACGATAAACGCAACGTATCCAGCATCCGCAATGCTCACTCACTAATTGAAGGCGAGCTAACAAAGCGAGTTCACAGAGTCTTTCCAGATGCCGCAGTGAAAGCAAAGGCGATGCAGGCGAACGGCATCAATACCGACGCGAGCAAATCTGATAAATCGATCATCGCTCGCGTTGTAGAAGAAATGTTCGATGAGTCCAATGATTGGTTGATCGACTAATTACACGGAAAAATTCACATGATAGGCTGATTGTTCTATCTCAATCGGTATAGTGAAATCATGGAAATTATTAATTATCACGGAACGACAATCTGCGTACTCGACGATAACGACATGCTGACTGATTGCCCGCTCGGTTCATATGCAGTGATCGAGGATTCTGGGTTTTATGTCGCTGTACACGTCGGCGAAACTGACGCGCCAGCGATTCATATAGACCCAGTGCCGACTCTAGAAGATGCTTTGGATATTATCGCCGGGCGCTTGTCGTTTTTTGCGTGATGTGTGCGTGATCGGCTATCTTCCGCCGATCACGGTAGCTCTAAATGAAGTCGGGTTAACTAGCGCACCAGCGGCGTTATAGAACTGGATGCGGAACGACCCCTCGGCTTTAAATATCACTCGATGATGAATGAGCGTTGCGTCTTCGGTGTACTCGACTTCGACGCGATAATTTTCAGGTACAAGATTACTGATTGTCACATCAAACACACCTGTCGCTTCTGACGTACACGCGTTCACAAATCCGGTCATTGTGCTGGCGACACCCCGCCTGAACAACATCCCTGAAACACCACCAAACACATCATTATTGCGGACGTTTGCCCAGCTATCAAAAATGACACCTTCGATTGCCGCAACACCTGCGTTCTGGCCTGCGGCGAACGTAAGCATGTGCCAGCCGCGCGTAGTAACGTGCATGTAGCAGCCATTTACACGCTGAACTGTATATTTTTCAGTTGTGCGATTACGCAGCCCCGACCCACTGATTGATCGACCGGAGACTATGTATTGACGGTCACGAAGAACAGGAATGATTTCAACGTCAGAAGGATAATCCGGCTGTGTAGCGCCATCGTCGATTATCAGATCCAATGAAAAAGGCTTACCATCGGGATTTATCGATGGAAATGCCACCACATTATCTTCATCAACATAAATTGCGAACGTCACACTGCCGCCAAGATCGTCATTAGGCAACATTACACCGATCGCCTCAGGATTGTCTGTGCCGCCGCCTAGTGGGGGCGATGAGCCGTTCGTGAACTCGCTGCGTATTATCGTGCGATTTGATGATATTGGATTCTGAAAAAATCCGGGTATAAACACATCACCGTGGCGTATCTTACGAGGATTTTTATAGTCTATGTGCATGAATACGCACGCAAAACGCTTGCCGATTATTTCAAGAAAATCGGCACGAAGATGAATTCCATCGTGACACGACTCGCTGATGCCAAATTGTTGAATCACATCCTTCATCGTGTCTACGAACATGCACCCGAACTCACTAGCGACAGCATTAGCTGCGGCATTGTATGTCTCAGATAGATAACATTCTGTCATATTCCCCATCGGGGACAGGTTCGCACCGCTAACCCATTGCGTCATGCCTAACACCACAACGCAGCGGCCGCGCAGCAGCTCGCGCGCCACGAATTTTCGCATCACTACTGCATAATTTTTGACGCCGTATAGCGAATCACCGTCGATATCTGCGGGGTTATTTCCGTTGTTCGTGGCGGATTTGATGTCATTAACGCCGAGCATGATTGTAGAAATATGCCCCGTCGTGCCGTCATTGATATTCCGCACGTAGTTTGTCAGCGCACGATCGCCTTGTGCCGCCATGTTTTGAGCTGACCATGCCGACTGCGTGCGAGTAGACATAGTCTGCGCGATCTGCACTGGATAGTTCAACGGGTACTGCCCGCCGTCTGGACGCTGCCCCCATGTGATACTGTCGCCGTATGCCACCAGTTCAATCGATTTGTTGGTCCGTAATCGGGACAGATATTTAGAGTAATTCCGCGACTCAAGCCCGCGTAACTTATCGTAATCGTCAAACTCAAGCATGCCACCGCTGGCGACTAGTTTATGCAGTTCGTCGTCAGTTGCGATCGCAGACGCTGGCTGGCCAGGGATGATGTTACGTGTAGCGTTAAATTTGAATAGATAGCCGATATCAGTGATAAATACCTGCTGTCCATCTAAAAAACCATTAAATTGTTTAGCAGCAGATAACGTTATTCGCGCAATCTGTGTACCGCCCACAAATTGAAATCCATCTGGTTGAGAGAGAGCCGAGCGTAATGTTAAATCAGTTACGTTTGCCCATGCGCCACTTCCGATCCCACCGGTACTATCTGGCGATGACCCCGCTGGAACAATTTTAGGAAATACTCCATGCCACGCGTAATAATTATTATCACTATGCTGGAGAGCCTGCGTTGAATCACTCAGTGTCGCTCCGGTTTCAAATGAAACATCCGGCATTGGCACCCAGCCCATTTTAGACATAGCACGAATAAACATCTGCTGCATGCCGAACCACGTTTTACGTTGAACTCCGAGGCGATCAGGTAACAACTCATGTTGAGTGTCGTTAAAAAACACATCAAGATTCTCGGCGTTATCGTATAGATCTTTTGCTGCGGCTGAACCAAGTGGATTGCCTGTGTTATAGGTGGTCATCTAAATACTCCAAGCATAAAAAAACCCGCGGAAGCGGGTTTGAAAGAGGTTTATTGGTCGGATTTAATTTTCTGACGTATTATCCGTGTCACCTGGATACTGGGCGTCGTCATGCTGATAAATTAACGAGCTATACAGCTTGGCTGTTACTCCGCACGTCCCGTCTGAATCTGGCTCAATAGAATCAATAATCGCATCGTATCCAACGCGTGATGATGAACAAAAAATCAGGCGCGGAGGTTCAATACACGGGTCGTCCATGATCCATTCTGACGGTGCTAACGCGTCACTGTTAGACACAGTTAGTGTGTAATCATCAATGCGGGTTGGTGTCAGCAATGCAGATGCAGAGCCGTCTTGATGCCTGATTAACACACGCGGATTTTCAAAATCCCAATCCAGTGATTCACTTACAGCCAACGTGATCACGTTATCGTCATAGTGCATTTCGGTGATGAGACAACTGATAGTGTTACTGCCAGGAATGTCATCAGTCATGATGACTCGGTCCTTGTACTCGTAGCACAGTGCATCCAGTTCTGTCGTCGTTGTATGGGTTAGCCGTTGGTGCAGGTATGCCATCAAACGGCGCATACCGATGCGGTACGCGCGGTCTTTATCCAGAACACCATCCAGTTTGTAATCCTCAACCTTGCGAGGTGTGGGGTTATTCTCCGTACGGCACTGAACGGTTTCCTCTGCCCAAGTTGTGCCGTCGATATACGTCACATCAACGCCGTCATAGTCGTCAACTGACGGCGCAGAAAAAGCGGTTTGCATTGGCTCTGTCATTTCCTGGGGGGTGATCACCCCAGTCCATGGCTTAATTCCCTCACGCCCGGCAGAAGCCAAACCATTAGACAGGAGAAAATAGCCCATCCCAGCGTTTGTGATGGCTTGGAGAATATCTAGCGCTGATTTATTGCTCTCATTGGCTTCAAAATCAAACGTCTCGCCACGCGGCGTCCAGTAATTACTCTCAAGTGCATCAATAGCCTCGGTATCTGCAGAAATACCGAGGCTATCCATGACGTGATACAGAGCACCACTGATACTACGATTAACGTACCCATCGTATTCGCGCGTAGCCACAACGTTTACGCGTCGATCGGACTGCGCTGCAATACGGTTTCCGGTGCGTACTGTCAGTGCAATGGTTGTGACATCCGCATAGCCGCTCGGTCTTTTACTAAGGCGAGAGCGCAACGCTTGCCAGTAAACCAAGTCACGAGTAGAGCCGCCTGCCGTTGCCGTTGCTCTTCGGCAACGAACTTCAATCTGTCCCGCTACGGGAAAATCGAAAACTTCGGTAAAACCTACTGCATCTTCTGATGCATCTGCATAATATATCGATTTTTCAGTCCACTCATCATCGCCGACTACACGATACTGAATAGCAACTGTAACGCCGGCTCCACCTTTGTTACCCTTGTTATCGTAAGAACACAGCCCACTCGTAAACGCAAAATTAATCTCAAATCGATTAGTCGTTTCACTATCTGGACATGCCATGTATGGCCCCAACCAGTTGTATTCGTCATTCAGTCCTGTCACTGACGCATCCAACATTGTTCGCTCGATAAAACCAGACCACGACGGGTCAACCTCTGTTGCTTTTGTTGTAGTCTCCTCTCCAGTATCTGGATCGGTTACTGTCGTCGTTACATCGATGACACGGACAACACTGATCGTCACACCATCGATTTCTGTGATGCGATAACGGAAATCAGATGTGCCTACTGTCAGCCGTTGAACGCCTGTTGGTATGCCATTAAACGCGACACCCGTTTCACTACCGTAAGCCAGAGTGATTTTTGCAGGTGACGCGACACTTAAATTATCATCAGGATCGACCTCTTCCGCAGGGGAAAAGCTGGCAATAAATAGGGAAAAATCCTTGTCGTTATAGTCGAGAATGACAGGCATACCGACATAAGGGGCCAATTCATCCAGAGGGCCACTGATTACGTTATATCCACTTACGGTGCTGACATTAAAATCGTCAGGGGCACGGACATAAATAATCGTCCCCTCTTCCCACGATTCTGGAATTACAGGATTGGATTCAGTCGTTTCGCCAGTTAATGAGATTGACGAACCAGATACAGTGACCGCGTCTGCATTAACTGATGTGGTTTCTGGCCCACTTGAGCCAAGATCGAGGCCAGCAGTGCCAGCGTTAGTCCCCCCGACTTCTGGCGCGTTGTACCAGTTCTCTGAACGCTCATCAGCGGATACATCAGCACCGGGTGGATAGATGGTGTACTGAACATCATCGCCGAATGACGATACCGGTGTAGCGCCGATTCTTATCCCAGAGCGTAGAATTGAATGCTCTCCAGCTCCGATACACAGGAGCATGTGCGTAACGTATTTTTTCTTTTCAACAAAGCGGCTTACCGGCTGAACCACGTAATCTGGCCAGACTTTGTAGCGACCGAAAATTTCGCGGATCGGATCGCCCAACTTTGCTGAGTTGGCTTTTGCCGGGTTTAATTCAAGCTGATCACCATTTCCACTTTGCGCATAGCCGCTCGTATTCATGCTATTCATCATGAACAGCGCATAGGCAACAGACACTGCAGCAACGGCAACCGCGATCCACCCGACAATACCGAGTTCAATACCATAAGGCACTGGGTACATGCGCACATCGTTATCTTGCTTGATAACACATAACGGCCAGTGATCTGGGGGGACAGGTATGCCATCCACCTCAACCGCAATCGGATGCGTCATCTCAAACTGCCACCCTGTTACGTTTTTCATGAACCAATCATGCAGTGTCAGTGTGCCATGATTATGCGTCTCCAGTGGTTCTCCTGGTAATCTTGATGGATAAATGCGGATCACTGGTAATACTCCACTTTGACAAAACGACGAGCAAAACGACTTAACGGCGTAATCGTTACGTTGTTTTTGGGATTGCACTCTATGGCGTGGAGAATGCCATAGAGTTCAATCACGACAGCAACATGAGTAACCATACTGCCGCTATAGCATGCGATACCTGCACCATTAACCGGCGCACAAACCGTAAGTTGATGCATTAACGCTTTAGCTTCTCGATCGAGGCCATTATCGTCTTTAGTCACACCATGAAACTCCGGCCAAGGAGCTAAACCGAGATCGCGACGTACCTCATTCACGATGCCAAAGCAGTCAAGTTTTGGGAAAACGCGTCCTCCCTTCTGCCATTCGACAGAACGGTATTTATCAATGTTGATCATGAAGGGCCCTACTGAGAGTAGTTTTTACCACGTTAATATTATTGGCTTCACTGTCGACATTTTTCAGCGCGATAACTATTGAAGCCAGATCGCCGATTTGCAGCAACACAAAAAGCCCATACAGGGCATAATTCAGCATAAGAAACTCAATTAAGATAAGTAGCGTAAGCCGGGAAAATTTGGCAGCGTGTAACGATAACGCGGCCATGCGGTATCCAAAACATTCATGTAGCCAGCGGTGATTTGTACCTCAACAGCAGTCCAGTAGCCGCTTTTGATGGCCATAGTGAATGGATTCACTGCAGGTGCAGAAAGGTCTGTCGATATATAACGCCTATATGTCACAGTAGCGCCATTAAGGTTTTCAAGTGCCGATAGAATTGAGTTGGAAACTATTCCATCAATGTTGCTGATAGCGAATTTCAAATCCTGCGTTCCGTCTGCATTACGAGCAGGGAGCGCTATATCGATCGCACTTGCAAGAAACGTGGCTGTTTCTCCATCTTCTAATGTTACTGTTATGTCATCCCACCCTTTTGTAAGGTAATAAATATAGCCCCCAACGTTTATTTGCAAGGTATCGATAATCACCTCGCTGCCACTGGAAGCGTACAGGCGATTTAGAATCGTCATTGTGGCCACTCCCGGTTCAATGCTAAATCGATAATGTTGCTGTTAAATATATAATCGGGGAATTCAGCCCACCCCGCAGGCAAGAGCGGACGATCCCACAATTCCAAGGTGGCAGAGTATTGCCAAAATTTCCCACTGAGCAGCGTTGGCCCCTCATAAATTTCAACGAAACGGCACTTATATACTTCAACTCCGCGTGGCGTTCTAAGACGCATATAAAACCACGCCGCACCATCATTGATGGTTTCCCTAAACCAAGCCTCAAACAACTGTGCCTGTGCATCTTTTTTAAATGCCCACGTTACACCCGCTTGCGTCGGCGTCGATGTGTATTGCCGTCTCTGCCGAGCTCTTCCACTGGTCATTTGGGTGCGTAGTAACGGGCTGACTGGCTTCATACCAAAACCACTTTGCATAGGAACGGGCAAATAGTCATGTGGGTAATAAATGTCAGCCATATGTCCTCCAGATAATAAAAAACCTCACCGAAGTGAGGCTTTTTATTAATATCGTGTCATTGATTTTTTATGATAACTGTTTGAGGGTTCTCACGGACTTGTTGGTATATCTTTTGCGTATTTTCAGTTATATCATCAGCTAAAGTTTGTTGCCCCCACTTTGTTACTTTTCCACCAATAAATGTAACTACCAGTCTATCTGTAGCGACATTTTCATTATCGATTATTGTGTATCCGTAACGGGATTTATTCCAATAAATCCAACGTTCCCGTTCCTGATTAACATCGGTTCTGCGAGGTGTTCCTAAAATTTGCATTACATCATTTTTACTCATACCCAATGAAAGAAGCATTGATTTTTGGTTGTAATCAACAGTCTGAACAGTGGGTGCGCAGGCGGTAATAATTAACATCGAAACGACAATTAATACGGCAGAAAGAAGTTTTTTCATATTAACATCCCAGTAAGTAGCAAGAGATAGCAAATTAACACTAGTTAGTTTGTGGATCTATATTCTTGGTCACCTCTTTCGTCTTCCTGTAGCCCAGCCACCTCCAAGCGCTTTAGATACCTGCCCTTGTCCTGATGCCAAGTGATTTGCCACTTTTTGATAGCCTCTCTCTGCACCACGCGCTACGGCATTCTCTAATAGAGCCATAGTTCTATCATCAGGATTACCATTCACATTAATGTTTTGGGTTAAACCACCCGCAATAATTGATGCTCTGGTATCCTCGCTGGATTTTTTTACCTGATCCAATGTCTGATCTAGTTTTGCCGACGTTTGAGAGGTAACGACACGTTCTCCTTTCTGCAACAACCATGTTCCAGTTGACGGAACGCTGTCGATACCAGAGTGGGCCATACCAGCCAAGGATACCGCTGCAATCGCAGCCACCAGAGGTTCTGTTACACCAGCCGCAGTAGCCATCGCAATAGGAGCTAGACCAGGGCCAACAATAGGGATCGCCGCGGTTGAAGCATACGCAGCTAACTGTGCCTGTAATGCCATAGCCTGAGCGTTAGCAGTTAAACCGCTGCTAGCCGCAGCCTGTCCCGCTTTACCTACCGCCAACTGTACTGCCTGATAAACCAGCCATTGCGCCCCCATCCTGATCAGCGTCTGAATGATGGCTTCTCCAATACCCGAGAATATGCTTTTTACACCCTCGCTAACAGTTTTTGTATTATCGAGAATATCCATGACACCGCCAGAAATCGCATCAACCGATCCATCAAGAATTGATGTGGTTGCCTCAGACGCCATGCGGCTATAGTTGGTTGCCTCTTCCGCATAATTTGCCAGTGATTTCTTGGCACCGGATATCCAATCTTCGCGCATGGCATCCTGCTCAGCATAATAATTACGCTGCGCTTCAAGTTCTGTTTTAAATCCCTGATCGTTTAGATTTCCGCCCTTATTTAACCAGCCCTGACGAAGTTGCGCCTCTTCCATTTGACGCTGTGCCTGTCTGTCGCTAAGGCCAGCTCCTGCTTTCATTGCACTGGTTTTTTCCGCCATCTGCGTAGCATATTTGGTAGCGGTATCCTGTAGTTTGTTTAAACGCTCCTGTGCTGTGATCTGGTCACCAAGAATGGCTTTCTGCTCTGCCAACGCAATGATTTGACCCTTGTTCGCTAACAAGGATTGCTCCTGCTTTGTCAACTTGCGGCTTTGCGAGGCCTCTTCAAGTACGGAAAACTTCGATTCGGCTTGCCAGAGTTCCTTTCGCTGCTGGCTTATGGTGTCATTGATGCCAGTATGCTGCTGCAATACGCGCAGTTGGGTTTGTAATGCAAGCAACTCGGCTTGGGCGTTTTCTTCCACCCGATCCCCTGCAGGGGTTTTAGCATCACGCTGTTTAGGATCTTTGTATTTCTCATTAACTGCCGAAATTAATTTATTGTATTTCTCTTGAGAGATATAGCCTGCGTCTAGCTGACGCTTGTAATTTTTCTCAAGATCGTTACGAATTTCCGCATGCGTTCGGGCCGATTTCAAAAACTCATCGGCTTTTTGGTTTGCATCTACTTGGTCTTTATTAAACTGGCGAGTTTTGGCATTAACTTCATTGACAAATCCCAGCAAACCAGATGCATTGGACTCTATATTTTGCCAATTTTCCGCCATCGTACGCGAAGGGTTAACGTCTACCTTCCCGCCATTCATTTGCTGGTTGATGCGGTCAAATACAGCAGAACCGGTGCCAAACTGGACCTCTGGAAGCTTTACCGTGGTTGCATTCTGTGCAACCTTGTCATACCAAAACTGGGTAGTTTTCAGCTTTTCAATCAGGCCATCCCAGAATCCTGATATTTCCTCCATTGTTCCTTTGGTTTTATCGCTGAATTGCTGCTGGCTATCCTTTAATGAATCAAGAATTAGTTTTGTAGCACCAGTTTTATCACCCAGTTCAATCATTTGCTTTACTTGCTCATAAAGAGCCAGATTTGCGAAATTATATTGCTGGTTGATATCAATAAATGACTTGAGCGGGTCTTGAGGAATTTTCCCTAGTTGCTTAACCAACTCTTCAACGCTCTGCCCGGTAGTCTTTGACATAGACAGTGCAGTTTCACTAACAAGTTTTATTTGCTCAACGGATAGCCCTAAACCATTGGACTGGGCAACAGCGGCAGCGGCGGCAGACTTGCTAACATCGATATTTTTGGCGATTTGGTCGGTAAGTCCCTTAAGCCCGTTCGCGGTTTGGCCGCTGATATTACCAGTTTTAGCGATCGACTGATTGAAGGTTTCAGTCTGCTGATGCGACTGGTAAACCTCATAACCGAGATAGCCTACAGCCCCAGCGAATGCCGCCACACCAAGATAGGCTGGATTGATTATGCTGGATAAAGCGTAGAACGTCCCCCGCAGCCCACCGAATGAATCCTTAATCTGACCACCCTGTTGGATCATTATCAAAAAAGGATTCTGACCACCCGCCAACTGAGTGACAATATCCGTCATCTGCGCCGGTAACATTTGCATGGCTGCACGATACTGGCCGACAGAAATACCGGCTTTCTGAGCCGCAATAGCTTGCTTAGATAATGCGGCTGGCATGTCATTTGCCGCAACCGCAGCAGATTTTAATAATTCCTCTCTGGTATTGTTGATGGTGTTACTGAACTTCACGAATTGATCACCATCAATCCGACGTTCAACAAAATGCGAGATAAGCTGGGTGTACTGTTCATCCAGACGATTAATGGCCTTGATATTTGGATCAATTTTCTCCAACAATGACTGGAGCGCAGCCTCTTGTTTTGCAGCCATATCAGCAGTAACTTTCGCCGCAGTGTTTGCGGAATTACCGAACGAACCCAGCTGGGTTTTAGAGCGTTCAACCTTCTCATCGAAGGAAGCTGCATCGGCATCCAGCGTTACAACTAAATCACCCACTGGTTGGCTCATAACGCATCCCCCCTATCAATCCTTCGCTAAGTAACATCAGTTCATCATCTGTGCGCTCAACCATCTCTCGCCGATCAGAAAACAAGCTAAAATCATCAATATTCAGGTCTGTTTTTCCTGAAATTAATGTCACAATAGTTGCGGTAAGGTTTGAAAACTCGGCATCAATCAGCGAGTCCATAAATGGTTTTTCGCCGAAAAAATCAATCCATTCCATAAACTCGGTAGCCGATATTTCTGCTAACATTCCACGCCAGTCAGGACGACGGAACTCACGGGCCAACCGCATGGAAAACTGACGTTCGGCGTTTAATACTTTTCCGCTGGTACAATCTCTTTCGAATTTTCTCCCTCAGTGGATTCATTGAGGCCAGGGGGAGACTCTTCATCTTGGGTTTTATTCAGTCCACTTAGCGACATGACCTTAGCCGCAGCAATATAGATATTATTCGGTGACCATGACGACAATACTTCGTCTTTCAATTGTTCAGCCGGTTTGGTTTTATCGTCATGCCAAAGTGAGCGAGAAATAAGCCAGGCATTCACATCAAGATTAAGGCGCAAGTATTTTGCCCCCTTTTCCGCATCGGGTAATACTTCAAAGGATTTACTCGCCTTTTGAATTTCTGTTAAATACTCAAGATATTCAATGCGCTGCAATCCTGAAAGCTCGCTTAAATTAACCTGATTACCGCCAATGTCAGTATTTTCTTTTTTCAAAAACATTATTCACACCTTAAAGCCCCACATTGTGGGGCTGCGTAAGTTATCATTCAGCAGTGACAATGACAGGCACAATGGCCGTCTTTTTACCGTCATTAGTCATAATCACAATATTCGTATTGCCTTCTGCCATCCCAGTAACAGTAACCACCGAGTTAGATACGGACGCCGTTGCTTTACTGGTATCAGTAACACCAACAGTAAACGTTGTGTCTGATGCATTAACTGGAGCAATGGTTATTGCAATATCAGCAGATTGGCCTACTGCCAGTTCAAGTGATGTAGGTAGTACCGAAATCCCGGTAACTGGCACCGTAGAATCACTGGATTCCTCAGCAAGCGACGGTTTACCGCTATTAGTGATTTTTACAGTGCGAGTGATCGTTTCTTTTACCGGAATGTTTTTCCCAAGAGACGATACCCAGCCATTGAAAACATCTACAGCACCGTTGGGATATTTGATTTTATAAGCCCGAACATCCCCCTCGTTGAACCAATCAACAAGGTCTTGTTGCCCAATTTCACCAGGTTTCCATGCAAGAGTAAAAGTGGCATCACCAGCAGTTTTCTGCCCCTGAGCTGTGCTGGCCCAATCAGCATTTTCATCATCCAGGTAAGTATCATCGAATGATTCTGCTGTCATTTCGCCAGGAACCAAATCTTTGATTTTTGCTAGCCTGGTCCACCCCGTATCACTTTGCGGGTTGGTGTAAGGATTACCTGTACCACCATAAATCCATAACGATGTACCAGCCCCTTTGACTGGTTCTGTTTTACTAGCCATGAGAATCCTCACATTACATTTGATAGGTAAGTAAATGCTTAAGATCAGCGGAGCCCCAGGTGATAGCCTCATCGTCGCGCTGGTAGTCATACCCTTGAGTACTGATGCTTTCTACAAGCGCCAGCAAAGTGGGAATGTTGTTAGTTACGGGCTTTATGCGTTGCTCTATCCACCCATCCAAGGCAGTATCTGGTTCAGATGACTTCAGAAACACTTCAACATGCAAAATTGCCTGCCAGGTTTCCTCATCCAGATACCCATCATCAACGCTTTCTGCATCGGTTATGTATACAGAGATGCAGGGGAGTGAATCGGCGCCTATAAACACAGGACGCCCATCAGAGAACGAGACATCAACATCGGTAATGCTGGCTCTCAACGCCGACAGCACCACGTTGCGTATAGCAGAATGTTTACTCATTTGCTCAACACCAATCGAAGCTGGTTTTTAAGTGCAGACGACAATTCCTTTGTCATATCAGACTGCATTAACGATGTGGTTTCCTCACGAAACGCCGTGGTTAATGGCTTCTCAAGAGGAATTTTCACCACTTCGATCGGATAACGCGATTTCGCGGTACGGCGCATGACGTGCCAGCGGCCGTTTTTCAGTTGCTGGATAAACGCACCAGGAAAAGAGAATTTACCGACACGCAGCACACTACCCGCGGCCAGCAAAGCGCTTTTCTTTCGCCGCAACTGGACGCGAGCAGCACCCAGTTTGATAGCAGGCAAATTCCCCCGGTTAACATTAATGGTGGCGATCGGGCGCTTGCTGGATGCTTTCTTTAGCCGCGATCGTCCTCTTACCAGTCTTGTAGGGACTTTGGTTTGCTGCGCGACCTTGCGCGAACTACGACTGATAGCACGCCCCGCAACACGGTTGACAGCCTGGGCGGTCGCTTTTGGAACAGCGTTCTTGCTGATAGTGTTTAGGTTGTTGATGACCTGTTCGAGGCCGGAAAGAGACATTTCGCCTCCTATTATTCAATAAATATCTGCGGTTTCCCGTTAAACATCTGGTGCCGAGTAACGATGTACTCCTGACCGGAAAAAATCACAGAATCATTACGCCTAGGTTGGTACTCAGTGAATACCACCAACGAGATGCCATCCCCAGACACTGGCCCCATTTCCGGCAGAAAGTGGCTCTCAACCGCAATATGATCAGCCCCATTGATCTGCACTGTTTTACCCATTTTGTTGACGGTGGCCGCATCCATGCGTTCCGCCAAGCGTTCAAAGGGGTTAGCCATTGAGTTTCACATCAACAAATGAGGCACCCGCGCCAGCCGCAGACCAGGCGATCCCTGCATACGTGGCATCCGTCGCGGTTAACTGCAAGGTACCATCTTCGTTCAGATACAGTTTCTTGCCGATGGCGACAACGTCAGCGGATAGCTTTGGACAGAAAAACACGCCTTCGGCCAGTCCGTCGCCAGTTGTACCCACAGCAATATCCACTAGCGCAACGGCTACGATATCGCCAACAGCGACCAATTCACCGCTGGCGATAGCAGCCGTTCCCGCCGTAATTGCGATGGTCTTCCCATCCTGCACAAAGTTTGTAGACATATCGATCTCCATCTCGGCCCTAACGGGCCGGATTTTAGGTATAAAAAAAGCCCTTTCGGGCATTCTGTTTTATGGTGCTGATTATTCGCCGGTAGATTTGACCATGCCGCGATAATCCAACGGGGACACCCCTGCTTCGATACGAACTTTGGTTGCAACACCATCCACCGTAAAACCTTCCTGTTGTTCGATGTAAGGAACGTCAACACCATCAAGATAGGCGACTTCGATCGTATCCGTCCCTTGCGCTGAGGTCAGATACCAGGCTTTGGCGCTATGGTCATCCAATCGAGCTTCAGCGATGACTTCTGCAAAATTCTGGATTGGGTTGATGATTCCGCTGTTAGCATCTGCCCCTTTAACGCTGGCTGACTTAATGGTCTGATTTGCCTGCGTTTCCAGTGATACTGGAACCAGCATAAACGCAGGTCGAATATTGAGGCTACGACCATCATCACCATCTTTCCCGGTTCCGTGTGCTTTTTGTTTACGCATCAGCTGGCGTGCGGCATCCAGACTGGTAATGCTGATAGCACCAGATGAAAGATTTTTATGATCATTATGGAATAGCGCCTTCCCGTCTGAAAGTTTGTGATTCCCGACCAGTACCTCATATACGAGATCACCTACCGTCGCTTTGGCTGCGCGACCCAGCTTCATTGGGACATCGGTCAGGAGGTTCAGGTCATCATTGATGATGGCCTGACGGCTGATTGTGAAAATTTCACCATACGTGGCGAGTGCAATAGGTTCACCGCGATCGCTGGTCGTTACGTACTTGTATTCCGCCCCTTCACGAACCTGTCGCAATGAAGGGAATCCGCCCAGTCCAACACGGTGGGCTGTTTTGAAGTCGGCCAATTGGCCGCGCTTCGTCCACTGGGTAAACGTTTCCTCCGATTCCTCCCAACCTTGCAGCAGCGCTTTAGCTGACACATCAAGCAAGATATTGCCAAAATCTGAGCTGGTATGCGTAAATGCCAATCCGACCATTTGCATAGGGTTGTATGCGGCGACGCCCACACCGCGTTCTGTCAGCGACATACGGGCATATTCACGCAACGTCATCCCGTTGTAGACATTACTATTATCGCGATTCTCATATCCGGCACGCGCCATCAGCGCCTGACGAATACCATCACCAACAAAGTTACCGTTCCCGGCGTAGATGTGTGGTGCGGTAGCTGCGTTGCTCGGTGTCGCATTAGTTCCCAGTTTCGCCAGCAGTTTATCTTTTGCAGCATCCACCGAGCACTCAACATCAGCGATACATTCTGCGGCCAACTCTGAATGACGACCACCGAACATGGCAAACAAATCCTGAATGCCATTAACGCGCGCTTTTTGTTCGGCAATAATCTGCGCACGAATCGCTGTTTGATCGGGTTCAGTTGTCGTAGGGGCTTGCGGGGTTGCCTGCGGCTGTGGAGTAGCAGTAGCTCGCGGCGGTTTAACCATATTACGGATGTTCTGTGGCATTTTTTCAAATTCCTCAATGCATTTTGAATTAATACAGGCCATCGCCTGCAATGGAGCTACTACCTGATCGGCAAAGCCAAGTTCGACACACTCACTGCCAGAGAGCCAGGTTTCATCTGCCAGCAGCGCCGCAATTTCTTCCGGCGTTTTCCCCGTTTTCTCCGCGTAGGCTGGAATAAGGTTGTTTTCCACCTTATCCAGCAGATCGGCATAATCACGCATTTCATCGGCATTGCCCCCGGCAACGCCCCAGGGCTTGTGGATCATCATCATCGTGTTTTCCGGCATGATGACCGGATTTCCCACCATCGCGATGTAAGAGGCCATAGACGCTGCAATTCCATCAACATGGACAGTAATTGCCGCACCACAATGTTTGAGCGCGTTAAAAATGGCGATACCATCAAACACATCACCGCCTGGTGAGTTGATGTGCAGATTAATGAGGGATAATTCGCCCAGCGCCTCCAGATCGGAAATAAACGACTTTGCTGTTACGCCCCAGTACCCGATTTCGTCATAGATATAAATATCAGCTACACCATCACTCTGCGCCTGCATACGAAACCATGAGGTGGCTTGATTAATCGGCGTTCGCTGTGCGCTGTTACGCACCTTTTGCCATGCTTTTTGCCGTGACATTACTGTCTCCTTTATCGTTCGCCGGGTCAGTGTCAAATACCAGCCCCTGCTTACTGTTCTCATCGATTTCCGCCTTGCGGCGGCGTTTGACATCATCAGGGTTAGAGCCCCGCGCCCTTACCCATTCGCTTTCTGTTGCAGCACCACCACGGATCAGGATTTTCCATGCATTAGCTTCTTTAACCGGATCAATCCATGGCATTACAGGGCCGGAGTAGACGGCGTTAAACAGGGTTTCCTGATTGAGGTCGCGAGGGATTTTGAGTCGGCCAGCAGCAATAGCCATACGAAGAAATGCACGGTACATAGGCCGGGTAAACGCGGCGATCACCGTGTCTTGTAAAATCAAGTATCCTTCTGTTGACTCGACCAGCTCTTGGCGTTGGGCGCTGTAGGTGCCGTCATAATTGCGGGCGATACTTGAGAAACTACCGCGTGAACCTGCAGCCACCGCTCGCAGTTGCCCGTTTCTGAAAGACTCCATATTGGCGTTAGGTCGGTCAGATTTGATCATCCCGACCTCTTCACCCGGTTGGAGCCCATCAAACAGCATGCCAGGAACAATATTCAGTTCCTCTGGACCACGCTTTTTAGCGTCAGCATCTGCAAATGACGCCCCGTCACCTTTTTTGATGTACATCCCTAACGACGCGGCGATACGTGCAGCAGTCAGCTCAGCATCTTCGTAATCTTTGAGCCCACTCAAACGAATAAGGATGCCGGAAAATAACGAGTTGCCACGCACCTGATGCAAACGACGGGTAAATTTCAGATGTAGCATTGCGTCGGCGGATACTTCTTTGAGATCGCCTTGAAGAAGGCCTCTCACTGGTAATTGTTTATACACCATGTACTTGGTTGGTCGCCCCCAGTCATTGAGGTATACCCCTTGCAGTAATCTTTGTGACTGTTCAGTGCGATCCAGAGGAACAAAATCAGGCTCCAGCGCCTCCAGCCAGAACGGAACGCCAGCCACAGGTGTTAATCCTGTGGCTGAGCCCTGTACCAACTGCGCAAACACCTCGCCATCACGTAACCAGGTGCGTACCATCAACCGCTCAAGAACCGGGCGCGTGTACTGCCCTGTTACATCAGGAGATATCGACCATTCCCCCCATAGGGCACGAATTTGCGAGGCAAAGTCTTCTGCAATTTTTCCATCCTTCATTAATGGCTGGGGTTCAACGATAAACCCCTTAGCCCCGACAATACGCTCCTCCAATTTGTCCAGAATGCCGATCACCAAATCATGATTGTTATCAAGCCACCGGGCTTGCTCACGCAGGGACCGACCACCGAATTGTGTTAACTGATTTGCGTTGCGATTCTCACGCTTTGCCTTGTGGGTACGTGTTGGCATCGCCGCTTCATAGGCGCTGATCATGTAGCGACTACGCAGACGAGATGCCTTCCACGCCGGAGATATGGCTCCAATAAAGTTATCCAGCAGCTTCATTGAAACCTCGCCACTTTATATGCGGGACTACCCGTCTGACCCCGTTGAAAAGCCGCTAACCGACGCTCCCATTTCTCCCGACCTGCGATAATCAGGTTCAGGTTTTCCATAGTCATCTGCTGGCCGTTAAACGTAATGCTTTTCCCCTCCAGCACCGCTTTTTCAGCATCCATGTAGAGTTGGATCATGTTTTGAATTTCTGCTTGGTTCACACCCAGCCTCCTGATGAATTAATCGGAGCCCAAGCCGAGACCACTACCTCGTGGGCTGATGATGATGTTGTTGTGTCTGGTATTGTCGGTTGTAATGCGGGTCTGTGCTGTGGTGGCGAGTCATCATCTGTAGGCATTACCCACTGTGGAGGGTTATCCCAGTTGATTTTGTCGTACCCGCGCAGGATAACCAGCGCATGGGCATAGACCATCAGGTCAAATGCCTCGTTTGCCCCGCGTCCCGGTTTACGCCATTTGCCGTCTGGTTCGCGCTCTTCGTAGGTCAGTTCGTCGTAGAACCACTCACCGAGCCAGTCAGGAAAATGAATGTAATTGGCTCCCGGCGTCTCACGCTGTAGTGCGTTGTCGATCCGGTCCTTTAGTGGGTCAGTCTGGAGCAGGTACAACGGCACATCCCCACGCGCTTCCGCACGCCGGTCTTGTCGGTCAATATTGTTCGGGAATGTTTTACTGATAAGTTTGCTGCGTTTGGTACTGTCACCTTTGAACAGGTAGACACGTTTATGCAGGCCATCCCGGCGACATTGCCGCCAGAATTCATACGCATTGCCGGTTACGCCGTCTTCCCCGCCTGAGTCCACCGCCATTGCCAGTATCGGCATACTGATGTCCGGGTTATTTGCCAGGGGATAGGCTTTATCCAGAACGTCAGTGCGCAACAAATCCCAATCTTCGAGATATCCTGCCGGGTCGATAGGCAAACTCTCGCCATCGTTACCGGGGCGAAGCGATTGGCGAATGTTGTAGCGATCCACAACCCAGCGTTCGCCATGTGCGCCATAGCCTATGACCTGTACAACGAAACGGCGCTTTTTCCCGCCCTGAACATCCACTGTGGCAACCAGAAAACGAACGCCATCAGGCACCGTGCGTTTGGCTACCTTCTCGGCACGATCTTTCAATGTTTCAGATTTGCGCTGCTCCTGCCCTGACTGCGGCATGTAGGGAATTCCCCAGTCGGTATTGATAACCGTTTTTAGGGTTTCTTCACTCTGCGTTACCTCGTATTCCTGCTGGGCGGTCAGCAGTTTATAAACGAGTTGGGATAATGTTTGGTAGGCTGCGGCTGGCCCTTCCATCCAGAAAGAGGCAATACGGGAACGCCGTCCCTCCCCTGTAACGTTTCCGTCACGGTCTACCTGCTCTCCCTCGCGTAGCCATATACCGCGCAAATTGAGTTCACGTTTTTTGTCTGCCGTGATTTTCCCGGTACAGTGAGGGCATTCGATATAGGCCGCTTCACTGGCTTTAACAGGGTCACTGATGTTCTGAAATCCGGTGACAACATCTTTTACTGGTTGGAAGTGTTCACCACAATGCGGACACGGCCAGTACAAACGACGACGATCGCCACGGTTGTACAGAGACATGATCCCCGTTGCTGGGGGCGCTTCATGTGTGGATTTGCGACGGTACTTTTTGTCGCGAATATCCCGACCAGGCGAACTTTCCACCAGCGTCATGCCAGATGACATAAAAGTCTGGGTACGTTTTGACGCCAGCGTAAACGCATCCCCTTCGCCGTCGATATCTTCGGGGTAGCGATCGTAATCCGTCAGCGCAACACATTTGAAATCGGACGACGACATGATATTGACCGACGGCCACCCGATTTTCAGGTAGTTCCCCGCCAGAAATATGCGGTCGTAAACGTTATTGTCGTTACGCCGTGGGCTAAGACGCTTTGCCAGCTCAGGGCTAAGTTTGTACATCCGCGCCAGACGCTTTTTCGAGTGTTCCCGCGCTTTCTCTTCCGTCATCTGCACAATGAGCATGTCAGACGGATCGCACATAAGGTTGTATGCCGACCAACCGTCAATCAGTGCAATAGTTTTGCCGGTTCGGGCTGGACCAACAAACACCACTGCATCATATTCACGCGATGCCAGGCAGTTCATTGGCTCAATAAGATAAGGTGCTACCGTGGGGTCCCAGGGGATAGAGTTACCCGCCCCCATTGGCACACGCATAAATTTTGTGACGGCCTCAGACACAGGCATGCGCCGGGGCGCTCTTACCATGTCTGCAACGTTCTTCCGTACCGCTGATGCTGTTGCCTGAGCGACCATCAATCCTCCTCGGTGGCATCCTCCTCTGTATTGTCCGGCGTATCGGCCTCTATGATTTTCAACGCAATGCTGTCGCGCAGATCATCAATGATGTTCTGAACACGCATTACTGCTGCGGGTTGCAGTGCACAATCTCGCTCAAGAATGTCCGGCAGCGTCTCCAGCACCTGAATCACGGCTTTCGCCATTGAGGAAAACTCGCGCACCACATCGTCGGCAGGAATTAGCTCATCCACCTCTTGCTGAAATTTGAGCCGCTCGCGCTCTGACTGAAACCACGCTTTACGATCGGGCGGTGTCATCTGATCAACATCGAGGGTTTCGCCGGTTTTCATCAACTCACACAGGAGCGCAGGCAAGGCGTAAAGTTTGAGGCGGGAATTACTACCCGGAGCAGGTTCGACATTCTTCAACCTGCCTGAAATCGTCTGCCTGTGCAGACCAGTGATGCCTGCAAGCTGGTTGATATTGAACCGGATTGACTCGATCTCTTTATCCATAATGATGATGAACAAAAAATAAACGATTCGACATGTTAGCTAACCCCACCATTTTAAAAATCAGTAACCTATGCAGATGATGATGAAGTCGATCAAATACGAAAAACTAGCCGTTTTCCGCGAGTCCGCCGCCCCGTGGTAAGGCCCCTTCAGGGAGGACCCATAAATGATAATGGTTATCATTCAACTAAAAATCAGACTTTGATACGTCACTTAGCCGTCTAAACGTCCATTTCACATCCATTGCCGACATAGACCGCGTGCACAGGGCTCTCTGACGCATGATCCATTCATCAATCGAGGTAGAATTCATCGTTCAACATTCTACGACGGGCGCTGGTTGCATTGTGCGGGCATGCGCTTGATGTATGGCCCTGCCCACGTTTTAGGGCAGTTAGCCGCTGTGTGAAGGCGTGAGCCGCAATATGTGCAGCGTTGATAGCTCATTGCTCATACCTCGCCGTAACGATTGTGGAAACAAAAAGCCCCGGCAAATGCCAGGGCTAAAGGTGGTAATCGGGATGGGAGTCGAACCCATGAACGATCCTGGTATTGGCCGTCTGCACCACCAGTCGCTATAGCAGCGTCACGCTTTGACCATACCGGAGGCCGGAGTCTCGCGCACCCGATTAAATATGTTATGTGTTACTTCTTACCGTTGGCCTCGGCCATCTGCTGATACACAGCGTCAGTGCCACGCGGTAACGTCCTGCTCACGTTTCTGTAGTGCGCCACACGCTCACGGAAATATTCGCGCAGATGTTCCGGCTGTTCGGATTCAACCTGAGCAGGAACAACGGGCAGATTCATGCGCTCTTTGTACGCTACGCCCGATGCTGCTAAATCGACGTTAATTTTGTCCCGCTCGTCACGCGGTAAATCACCTAAATTATGTGACATACCCCCTCCAGTTTTCAGAGAGTATACAGCAGCATTATCACAGGAACTCAGTGAATGCCTGCTGCAATGGAACTTAAACCTTGATTGGCCCATACATCCCGGTATGGATAATCGCATTCCATACTGTTTTCATAGCCTGTCCAGTTTCCTGATTAACGAAGAGTGATGACCTAGCGCCATGCGGGCGGCCCAAAAAATATGGTCGCATAGTCTCCCATGTCTCAGCGACCTGAGCATCTCGCCATTCTGGAATTTCTTTCTCAAGAAGGAGACCTATAGCTTTAGATTTTTTAATAGTCCCATCATTGGCAAGATAACCATCCAAGTCGCAAGACACTACAATCGCAGTCGCTTGCTCATGGTAAAGATTGGTTTCAAGCTTCCGAGCACAAATAGAGTAATTTATCTGACCGCGCAGGTGCTCTATTGAAGAAAGGATTTCTTTACCCCCATCATAAGGGCAAGTAACAAACCCTTTTGCAAAATAAACAGTGTGGTCTAGACCATAATACCCGCAATCTTTACTCGGAGTTGTAATTGGGTATCTTGTCTCATTATTGCTGGATACCAAAGGATGCCAAGAAGGATAGGAATCTACTACTGGGCCTAATTCCTCTATAAGTTCGAGCACTACATCTCTAGCAGCCTTTCTCTCTTCAGCGTTTCCGCTCTTAGGAATTAGCTTACTCAATGCGTAATCTAATCCTTTTTGTGCCTCTTCATCTGCGCGAAATGCCATGAGTTAGTCTCCAGTGGTTTTACTCCACGCAGCATTGATCACTCACGCATGAAAATCAACAATAACGCATTAAATTATATTTTTATGCGTTAATTTAAATTAACACCATAAAATAATATAGAGGAATTCATTCGAACCTCATTTTGCTATCACACCCTGCATCTCTAGCTCCCTGATGTATCTATGCAGGTAAATCAACTTCTCCTTGTCGTCCTTTATTCCAGCTCTGATATCGAGAATGTTTCGTCCAGCAGTTGTAGAGAGTTGGACGGCGGCTGCATTGCCCATGCTGCTGGCGCTGCGTACTGTTCCCGAGCTGAGCTCACAGGTTGCAAGGGCGGCACTGGCGAACTGCACGCGACGCTTACCGCTGACAATATCAGCGCGCAGGCGCTCATTTTCACGTTTCGCATTTTCCCGCTCCTTCGCATGTTCGGCGTCTAACGCTGCTATTTGCTGCTGAAAACTGTGCTCACGGCTACGAGCTGCTTCGCTATCTGCTGCCGCTCTGTCTGATACGGATTTCAGCACCAGCGCGTGCTCACTTTTCAGTGTCGCTATATCAGCGTCATAACTCGTTGATGTGATCCACCAGCAGAATGCGCCACCGGCGATTATTCCAGCCACCAGCACACCAGTGGCTAATTTCCAGTTAGGGATGATGCTCATACCAGAACCTGTCGAGCACGTTCGAAGCGCTCACGCCGATCGGTCAACCCATTACTCCCGCCGTTTATCAATCGGGTTACAGCAACAACGTCATCAGCCACAGCACCGCATTTACGTGAATTCCAGAACCATGCGGCAGAACGCATCGCATAAATGTCCTGTTCTAATAGTTCAGGTTTAGCAGTCAAATCCAAGCCCAATACCGCACCACAATGCATGTAGTTCGTCGCACCTGTGACTTGAATCAACCCGCGCCCGCGGAAGTTCCAGCCGTCACCCGCAGCCTTGTTCCCCATTCTCCCGCCATAAACCAGATTCGCTATTGCCGCCTGTCGGTTCAGAGGAACGGATTTTTCACCAGGCTGACGCCCCAGCATTGAAATCTGCTCAGCGCTCAGACGATGACCGAATGTCGCTTTCAAGCCATTCTGGCTGTAGTTGAACGACTCAACGATGTGAGAAAATCCGGCTGACTCATGACCCACTTGAGCAATAAACATCGCTTGTGCCACTGGCTGAGTGATGCCGTATACATCGAATGTGTCCTTAATAACCGGATACCAACGTGCAGCCAACTCGGCGCTGATATTAGCCGCCATTTGAAATTGTGATTGATTCATACTTATACCTGCGAGTTAGTGTCACCAGTCTTGCTGCCAACAACACGGCGAAGAATAGAGCTGATGTAATCAATGCCAAGGAATCCGATGAACACACTACCCATCGAGGCAAAGCTTGAATCCCATCCCAAAGCAGATAAGCCATCATTGATGTAGTAAGCCACCAGTGAACACATTGCAGCATCGAGCAATCGTCGTGACCAACTGTCGCGACCAACATACGCCGCTCGCAAAAGTGCCATGATTGCGGCAGCAACTGAGTAACCGACTTCTTTCTGTGTAAACCACGCAATAATTTGCGCCCACATGTCGGGGTTTTTGTCTGGCATTTTCATAGTCTCCACCTCCGTCTCGCGGGGCTGTGTGATTTAAGGGTAAAGAAAGCCCGCCACTGGCTTGCAGCGGGCTATGTGATTTATTGATTAGTTACTACTGAGCGGTATTAGCAGCCGAGGTCACTACCGAGCGAACCTTTCTGCGCTTTGATTGTGCTTGCGACGTTAGCTGGCAACGCTGACCAGATTGTCAGGCCTGTCTTCTGTTCGATTTCACTGACTGTCACTTGGAAATTACAGTAGTTTGCGTTCCGTGGAGTGTTCTGATCCATGATAAACGCAGCGTATTTCCCGTTCGCAGGGCTTGAGCCGGTAAACAGTATTTTCCAGTAACCACTCGGAATCTGGACTCCGGCCGCATTCGGTAATGTAGCAATATTGCGCTCGAACAGTGGGCCAGTCACTGTGTAGACAGTTTTACTATTCGACAGAGCCCGTTCCTTGTCCTCTAAGCGCACCCAGGCGCCCTGATTTAAGTCTGCCTTCTGCGGCGTGATGTTCGATAAATAATTCAAAGATTGCCAGTCTGACGAGCCCCCGAGCCCAGCCAATGGAGCCTGGTGACCTCGGTCAACAGCAAGGGCCGCATTCGCGCCAGTGTATGCGGCTGGTGCCAACGTATCAGCAGCGGGCAAATCAGGGTCTTGACGCCATGTGCGCGAACGACCACTTGCTTGGCTGGTAGACGTCATTTTATACGCTACCCAATTCGCGAATTTTGTCGCACTGTTATTGTTCAGCGTATATGCATCGCGAACCAGCGTCTGCGAACTGCCGCCGACTGGGCAGCCCACACCGCAGTTATCTTTCGACACTGCCGCGACAGCTGCAACGGCTGCTTGGCGAGCTGGTTCCGGCGCTACGGTTTGTTGCTGAGATTGTTCAGTGCTTTCTTGTGGTTGATATGTTGAGCACGCGCCCAACAACAGCACGGGTAGTAACTTGATGAAATTCATTTTCATGCGATGTATCCCTCTTTGATGTATGTACAGTTTATCCGTCGATAGGATGTGTTCAATGTACATTGAGGGATTACCGCGCCTTACTAAACTGGTTTACTGATTTCCAATCCGACAAGGAGGGCGATGGAGCGATCATCAGGCGCTAAATTGATGGAAAATGGATTAAACCTACGAACGTGAACCCCATAAACTCGCCAAATAAAAAACCCTTGCATTTCTGCAAGGGCCTCAATTGCTGGAAGGCATTCAGTTGTATATTGAGTATGCGCCGGGGGCCTCCCGTTACATCTAACACATACCTGTATCTAAGTAATCCTGCTTTTCGCGCACATTCCTAGCTAGCCACAAGCATCGGTGTGATGAACCACATAAATGCGCTATCCATTTCCCCTAACCTAGATTCCGCTTTATGGCTTTAACGGATTACACAAGGGGAATTTCAAAAAGTTTGCCAAAGGAAACCTCCTTACTCATCCTCTAGTATTTCAGGGAGAGTTATCCTCACGCATCCGTGTGTTTTCCGCATTGATCTGCATCACAAAACAATTTGGTATCAGAATAAAAATCCGTTCAATGGAACGGATTTCGCATTTTTGGCAATGTATCAAATATGATGAAAATATAGCTTAACTTGTTCGGTTTTGCAATGATTGTGCGTCGATTTGTTTTAAACGTGATTTATTTCTCTTTTTAATAATTGCATTCAACGAATCAGTATCCAGACGAGAAATACAATCAGCCAATCCTTCCCAGTGATGTTTGTAATTCTCTGACCATGTTGATTTGCTAACACCAGTCAAATCGGCTAACTCACTGTCTGTGTAATCATGAGATACCAGTTTGCACTCGAAACCAAATGCATAGTCTTGTACTGCCAGCCAAACCAATGATTGGATTCTTTTGCGAACCTTCTCTGTTGTTCTCTTCCCAGTTAGTGTTGGTCTGTATTCGTTCCAAACATGCAGGCAGATTGCTATCTGATACTCATAGTTCAGATCGTTGCCATAACAGTAGCGAACCCATGCAGCGTGCGGCGTTTCTAATTCACTGACAGCGCGACGCCATGATGCAGAGCCGTATGTTATTGGGTCAATCGGCGGGGCTGGTCTTCTCCTGCTGCGTGTTTCAGAACAGTGCATAGCATCTGTTTCAGCACAAACATTACGCCCCTTGCCTAAAGAAATGATTCTCCGCCGTTTGCGAGGAAATTTAGTCGTTCTGGTAATTCCCGCGTCTTCAAATGCTCCTAACTGCCCCTTTCCCGTTCTGTGTATTTCAGATAGGGCTGTACTGACACAATCACGTATACGCTCTAAATATTGATGGTTCATCATGCAGCCCTCTTTCTATCGATAACTATCGCGCCGATGCCCAGCGCATAATCAAGAAAACGGAACAGCAGCTCTATTTGACTGCCGTGTGCCGATTCCCACGAGTTCATGTCTCTGTGTAATGCGTCGTGACAGATGCGGCATAACGGGATAACAAACAGGTCGTGTGCCTTTGTTCCCATACCACCCTGTCCGTGACCAATGATGTGATGCGGGTCGTCTGAACGTTCGCCACACGCGCAGCACGCTTGCGTTTTTACCCATCGAGTGTATTTTTCGTGTTCCCAGCGTTTCAGTTTTGGACGTAGCATGAAGCCCGCCGCAGGCTCTGAATCAATAGCCAGCTTCAGGATGGGTTGGATTTTCCCAACGCGGTTTTCGATAATTTCTTTCGCCGGGACTACATGCTCACAAATGAGGTCACGTTCATTCTGTGGGCCTGGCTGTTCTGTGATAATCGGCATACGAAGTGCGGCGCGGATTGCGTCACGCGGGAGTAAATCTGAAACATTGTGCAGAACAGACCACCAGCTAATCTCTGGCTCTGTCAGTTGGTGACCTTCGGGAAATAAAAACCAATGACGAGCCGAATAGACGACATAGTTAGAAATATTTTGTGCTACGTGGACTCGAACCATATCAGGATTTTCACGTAGCTCATTATCGTGATGCCAGCACAAGCGGATCGCACCAATGCCATTTTCAAGAATTGTTATCTCTTCGTGGTGATAGTCACCGTGCCACTGACAACCAATTCCCTGTTTCAGCCATGCCACCAGCGCATTTTTTCCACCAGCAGCGTTAAAAACCCTCTCATGCGTCAGAAAACCCATCCACTTTTCGTTAATCAATGGCTGTTCTGTTTGCAGTACGCCAGACGGTTTGTCTTTCATGTCGTGCGTAGCAGAGCCCACAACAATGCGCTGACGGAACAGAGACAACTTGTCGCGACCAGGCCGCAGGATGACTTGCCCTAGTTCAGGGACAACAACAGGATTCAGCAGCATTCTCATTGAACACCGCCGCGATAAAATGTTTGTTCATAGACATCACGGCCCTCTGTCAGCAGGTCGTTGAAATCCCCGCTCTTAGGCCAGCGGACAGAAACACGCTGAATATCATTATTTTTTGCCATCAGGTTTGCATGAGCACACGCGAATGCCGCAGCATGACCTGTAGCATTGTCATCCATGTCAGCGAAAATGATCAGATGCGTCACGCCTTTAGGGGCAAGGAACTTCTTCATGAATCCTGAGTTAATCACTGACCATGTGTTGCAGCCGGTGATCTGATGGCATGACAGCGCGTTTTCGATCCCTTCCGAGATACCCAGCGTTGTAGCGACAGGAAACATGCGAATTGCGACTGATCTGGCGTGTTCAAGATAGCTTTCCGATTGCAGTTTCATGAGGCGTTTCTGTGATTGGCCTATGTCTGCTTTCTTGTCACCATCCAACAGCGTGCGGTGCAGATAGCAGAGATTGCCTTTGTCGTCGGTAGCCAGTGAGTAGATAGCCTGGAATATTTTCCCCATCGCACGCTGGCTGTCACAATAGCGGATAGCATCTGTCGGTAGACTTGTTATGCCGCGATTAAATAGATATTGAGCAGCTGGCGTTCCGCGTAGTTGTGCCAGTGTGGGAAATTTGCGGATAACCTTTTCACGATGTGCTTGTGGGGCGCTTTTCGGCGCTGGGGCTTGTTGTTCGTCACGGACGTAAACATTACCGATCAACTCATCAACTTCAGGGGCCAGCGTCTTGAAATCCTTCCCAGTCGCTTTTGTTAGCATTGCCCAGCCGTCACCCGCTCCGCATGTACAGATGTATGAACCAGTTCCGTTTTTATCATCAATGCGGAGTCTCCCACGGCTTCCGCATAGCGGGCACTCGCCCTTAAAATGTTTTTTTCCTGTGACTGGGGGCAATCCGTAATAGTCAAAAATTTCAGGCCAACGCCCGATCGCGGCTTGTGCTGTGTTCATTGTTTTTCCCCTTCGGACTTTGCCTTTTCAATCGCCATGCGAGTGATTAATTCACATAACGGCATGTGTAATTCTTTGAGACGTTGCAGACACAAAAAGATAGGGCCGTCGTATCCGCTCAATCTGAAATATGCAGCGATAGTGTTGGCATCACTGGCTTCCAGTTTCATGCTGCGTTCCCCTGTGATTTTTCCTGCTGTTTGGCGTACGCAATGCGTATTGATTTGATGTAATTCATTACCTCTGGTGAGGTTTCCTGCGGGGTGCGGTGTAGACCTTTAGGCCAGACGCCGAATTTCTTGCGGTATGTGTGAGAGCACCAGCCGTCTGAAACTGGTTTTCCCTGCGTGCTGCGGATGCGCTGATAGAACAGAATCTGTGACCACCAGGCTTGTTTCATTTCAGCGGTGTGCTTTTCTTTCGTTTTGCTTACTTTTGCCAGGCCACGGCTGCGGTCGGTTTCCACGTCTTCACCTGCCAACGGTTTGAAGCCGCACTTAGGGCAGATGTAAATTCCGGCTGGCTTAATGAAATGACATGACGGGCACTCCTTCGGCAAGCGCTCTGGCTGGTCTGTTTTTGACGTGTTAACTGGCGCATCTTCCATGCCGTCAGAGCTGGACAGCAGGCCGTCATACTCAATGTCATCTGGATAACCCAACTTGTGGACGGTGCCGGAGTGATCGAATATCAGGCAAAAATCTTTGTCTGGAGCTGAACGGAGGCCGCGACCTAGGCACTGAATCCAGCGAATCTCTGATTTTGTGGGCCGGGCGTAGATGATGCAGCGCACGTCACTGTCAAACCCTGCAACCAGTACGCCCACATTGACGATGATTTTTGTGATGCCCTGTTCAAAGCGGCGGATGGTCAACTGGCGCTCGTCATGCGGTGTTTTTGCCGTCATGATTTCAGCCGATACGCCCAGACGGTTAAATTCAATCGCTACGAAATTTGCGTGCGCTACGTCAACGCAGAAACAGACGCTTTGGCGGTTTTGTCCGTTCTCCAGCCAGTTCTGAACGATGTCGGCAGTCAGCTTGGTGTCACTCATGACTTGAGATAACTGGGTTTCGTTGTAGTCAGAACCGTAATCGCTATTGCCTACGGTCTTCACATTGCTCAGGTCTGGCGTAGATGGGGCGTAGAATTCGTATTTGCTCAGTGCGCCGATTTCAATCAACTCCTTCATCGTCGTCGGCTTGATCAACTTCTGATAGTAATTACCGAGGAATTTAGCGAATGGCGTACCGGACAGACCGATCACTTTCGTCGCGGTGTTCTTTGTCAGATGATCGATGGTTTCCAGAATCTTTTTGCGCTTCAGATGGGCTTCATCGATAAACAGCAGGTCGATATTGTCCGGCATTTCACGGCGAATCAGCGTATCAGCCGACGCTATCTGAATAAGACGCGTCGGGTCATACGCCGGATGATCGCGCCACACATAGCCGATCTCTTCCGCTGGAAGTCCGTATTCAACGAAACGCGTTGCGGTCTGGTCTAACAGCACTGTGTAGGGGGCCACAAACATTACGCGCATGTTGCGAGAAATTAGGCCGTCAGTGATGAATGCAGCCAGCCCGGTCTTACCGCTACCAACGGGGCTGTAAATCATGAAACTGGCTGTCGTCTTCCAGTTCGCACGCAGGGCATTCAATCCCCGCGACTGCGCTAAATTTGGCGTAATGTTCAGCATTTTCTGTTTTTCACCCCGCTACTGTATAAATAAACATGTCCGGCAATTCACTGATCGATCCCTTTAGATCATCTCTCTTTGGTAGAGCCTTCCCTTCCCCCACACCCTGCCCCGATCTCCCCCCCTTTCCCCCCTCTTACCCCTTCCCTCTCCCCCGCATAAAAAAACACCGTCTAAAAATTTCATGCTGCAATCCTCCCGTTTGGTGCCATCGGCGGCGGTGATGCAAATCCCTGACTGGCTCTTGAATACCGCTCGACGTACAACCGCAGGCGCGTGTTTGCTGCGTGTCGCCCTGCGTTTTCCTGCCGATACGAAACCGGTTCGCCGTCGTGGGCTTCGCGGTATGCGTCCGCGTAGGCATACGCGATTTTTTCCCGCTGCACGCGGGGTAACTTTCCCAACATTTCCTGAATCCAAGCGGCATCCTCGCGGCAATACACGGATGGCATAACAGGTTTCACATAGTTGAATGTGTCCATCTGGCACCTCTATAAATCAAATAGTTGTGTGATTACGGCAGATGGCCATCTGAGTTATTCTCGTTTGACGCGATGACGACCAAACAGTGAGAGGATTGAACGGATTTCAGCCTCACGAGCGGCAATATGTTTGTTATGCAACGTTAAAATTTGCTGGGCTTCATCGTCATCAATCACGCCATCTTCAATCGCTTTCTGAATCATCAGATCGACTTGCCCACGTTTAGCTGCTGTACGCACAGAGCGGCTGTATAACTCGACGTGATCGAGGTCTTCAAACTTCGGAACGTCCACCAGCAATGCGCCGCGACGTTGCGCGAAATATTCGGCCAGCAGTGATGTACCGGAAATGTCTTCCATCGCTTCTAATTCATGAAGCTCAAAGAAACGACAGCCGTTTTTCTCGTAAAGATTGTTGTTGAATGCTTCGGTAGACATGCCCAGCGCACCAGCCATTGCGGATCGTCCGCCTGGGTACGCTTTGCACATCGCCTTTATCGTTTCTTTGATGTCTACCATCACGCTTTACCTTTGGTAGTTACTGTTAAACCGCTGATTCGTTAATATTTGGTTCGTCAGCATTAGCTTTTTTCAGCGTCTTTATTTCCAACTCGGTATATTTTCCGTTGGACGCCGCAGCTATCTTTTCTGCGTAGTTGGTTTCATCAGTGAATTCAGTTCGGGGTAAGGAACCACGATCAATCCACTTGTAAATGGCTTTTGGAGTTAACCCGCAAGCCTTGGCAACTACCGAAACTTTGATGTCTCTGATGACATCGCCGAGCACAAGAGACTGCATGTCTCCTCCTCATCATTAGTGAACTTTAAGTACATATTATGACGGAACTGATAGTACACGCAAGCAGATATATGATTGAACCTATGGTTCAAGAAGAAAAAGTGCGGCAAATCTTTTCTCGCAGGCTGGCACTAGCCTGTAACAGAGCGGGAATGGAAAATCATGGACGCCAAGCAGATATAGCTGCGGCGCTTGGCGTCACGCCTAAAGCCGTCAGTAAATGGTTCAATGCAGAGTCAATTCCCAGAAGGGGAAAAATTGCTGAACTAGCCGACTATATCGGGGCACAGACTAACTGGTTGCTTGGTGAAGGAGAGGAAGATCAAGCAACATCTGTAGACGCAAAGTACAACACAAGAAATAGCTTTTATCGTGTTGATGTTCTGGATGTTAAAGCCAGTGCCGGTAACGGGTATTTGGTGTCTACTGATTTTATCGAAACCATTCGAGCCATTGAGTACACAAACGATCAGGCCATTGCTCTCTTTGGTAATCGCCCTGCGGAATCAGTAAAAGTGATTACTGTTAGCGGCGATAGCATGGAAGGCACTATCGAGCCCGGAGACCAAATTTTCCTTGATATGAATGTCACTGAATTTGATACCGACGGCATCTATGTATTCGTGTTCGGTAAGACTCTGCATGTTAAACGTCTGCAAATGCAAAAGAACCGCATTGCCGTTCTGTCAGACAACAAACTTTACGAACCTTGGTACATCGAAGAAGGTGACGAAGATCAGTTTCGCATCATGGCTAAGGTTATGCTTCGGCAGTCCATTGAGTACAAACGTTTTGCCTGAGAGTCCTTCCAGGATGTAACTCAGCTTTTCTACCTATGCCATTAAACGCTTACTGTAAGACAAGCGACACGTTGATCACTCGTTAAGTTCATCTAAAATCAATCTTGTAAGAGCTTCTAAGGAACTCTTGCAAGACTGTGACTACATAACGTTAGTAAAACGCATTAATAGGATAGAAAATGTAGCTTGTTTAAGCTTAGAGTCTCGATAAAACGGAACTAAACTTAATCTTTAAACACTTGTCACAATGATTACGGTCAACCTATCTATCGATTAGATAGTTGCAATGTTACTTACTTCACCCTTTGTTCCTATTGCGAACATTGTGATTTTGGTACAAACTTCTGTCACACGGATCCGTACAGCAATTATGCTATACCGTTTGGTGTGATGTATAACATGAGAGGACACCCCACATGAAAGGTACGACTAAGCGCTTTTTAGGTGCGATGGGTTCTATCCTTGATATAAGCCCGTCTGGAAACTACAGCGAATACCGGAATGTTTCTTCAGATGCAGAGCTAATACGAGAAGATTGGATGTCTGTAGGTAATCAAATCAGGGAAGCTATTGCCAACCATGAACCGCAAGAAAACACATCGAAAATCTATCCCAAAGCAACAGTCAGGCCAACTTGTTAATCAGCCCGCAGCGACATCAACCAGGGCTCAAGATGGCAAGGCAGAGCTTTTAGTTAATGAGGTTGTAAAAAACCCCCAAGTCTTAGAACGTCTATTGCATAGACCTGAAGTGGCGGGTTTTATGATGCAAATTTCAACAACGCATCGTTCTGGACCTCTGCCCGAAGCTGAAGAACTCGCCAGATACGACAAGGTTTCTCCCGGTTTTGCGAGAGAAATAATGGATATGGCTAAAAGCGCTCAGGAATTTAGACAAGATCAAGGTAAAAAATCTCTGTCAGGTGCCATATGGAAAGACAGGATTGGACAGATATTCGCATTAGTGTGTGTTTTTGTTTTTTCCTATATAGCTATAGAGATGATCAATAAGGAGGCGTATGGATACGCAACTATCTTATTAGGCGTTGAACTTGTGGCTTTGGCTGGCGTTTTCGTCTTTGGCCGAACCGATAACAAACCACCCAAAGAAGAACAAAAAAAGAAAAAATAAATACTTTATCTATAATCCCGCTAAAACTATGGCGGGATTTTTTTCGTCTGTAGTTTGGTGATTCCTCCTAGCTCCGCCCTTCTCGGTACTTACGCCTTCCCTATCGTAAAAATAAATCCATTTAAAGTTCATAAGGTTAATTACTCTTTTTTATAAATGTACTTTTTGTACTTGATTGAAATGAACCATTGGTACATTATTCATTTCAACAAGTGACCGCTTAGACCCCCAGCACTGCAAAACTGGGGCGAGTGCGAGGGGTGCAGGGGTAGTGAGAGCTACGTCGTGACCAGAGCAAAGGATAAGTAAACAACTACAGGAGATAAGCCAATGAAGTAATAACCTAACGCGACGACGGTGTTACAGGTCGGGTTCCCACGGCGACGTAGTGAGGGAAAGGAGGCGTAAAGCATCACTTAGTTACGGGTGGCGTCCGATTTAACGCGTAAGCAGCCTAAAAATGAGCGGATTTACCCTGCCTCTGCCAGTTCGGGGAGGTAGGCATAAAACCACTGAATGAGGGCAGAAACATGAAAACTCTCGACTTAGGAAATAACGAAACCATTTCTCGCGGCATAGCAAAAAACGCTGATGGCACGTTTACCGCGTTGAGTTTCACAAAGAGCAAGACATTCAAAACAAAAGCTGGCGCTGAGCGTTGGCTAGCACGAATGACTCCAGCTGAATGAGGGTAAGAGGATGAAGATTCACGTTAGAAGAGGAACGGGGAACGGCTGTGATGATATCCCACTCTGTGGGTTCAATAACGCCAGACGGTACAAACATCTTCCCGCCAGTTTTGTGAAGTCCGCAAAAGAATTCCGCGACACTACTAGCGAAGAGCGCTGTCAGCACTGTGAACAATTGTACCTGATTCAACGTAACAAGCAGCGAAAAGCAAAAGGGAAGCCGCCAGTCAAAACAGCATTTGAGGGTTTTTAGTGACTTCACCCTGCGCCCACCAGCTGCACGGGCGCATGAATGAAATCTCTACCACCAGCAGTTGAGGTCATTATGAAACCTGACACCAACAAAAAACGCCTATCCCCCGCACAACATTTATGGCTGGTTCAGCGTATGCGGTCGTATGGAAACTGTCTGGAAAATGCAGGCATTCCACCAGCAGCAACATTCCGGCTCGCGATGTTATCGGGAAAGAGGATTCTCGCAGAATTACAGTAATTTCGCCTTCACCAGGGCATAACCGGGCGCGGCTTCGCGTCGCCGGATTCGTAACCGGCGCACAACAGGTAAGGGCATTGGTTACGCACAAAATCCGTGAGGTGCTTAACGTAGAGTGTGAATCAATGCCCTTACCGTTGTGGTAATACTGCCGCAACACCCTTGTATCTCTTGGCGGTCAACCGACCTTCTAACCATCTACGGAGGTGACGATAGAGTTCTGCGGTTGACCGCCCTTTTTACAGAGAGAAATAGCCATGTCTGAAAATGCTGAAAGCAAATGCACCAATTTCAGCCAACAGATCGCCTACATCAATAAAGGCACTCTGGATGCTGAATTGACCGAAACGCTTGCAATGATTATTCAAGCTGTTCGGGAAACCCGCAAAAAAGGCTCGGTGACACTAACACTGAGCGTCGAAATGCTGAACACTCGTACAGATGATCAGATGAAAGTAACGCCAGACGTCAAATTCAACAAACCGAAACTGGAACTGGCCGACACGATCATGTTTTCAACTGCTGACGGCGACCTGCTCCGCGATGACCCTGACCAAGTTCAGATGGATTTAAAGGTTATCGAAACAAAAAGCGGCGCTGCACCAATCCGGCTGCAATCTAACAGCTAATTTCTTCAATTAGCTATCCCTCTTAAAGAAGGAAATACCTATGTCACAAGTTGTTGACGGCTCTGCCGTGTCTGAAATTCGTAATCTGGCTATTGAAGCGCATAAGCTGGATACCAATATTCCGACATCTGTTGTACCTACCAGTCATCGTGTCGAATCTCTGGAACAGTTTCAATTAAACCCGTATCTGATTCGTCATAACGTTGACCTGATTTCAATCACATCGCTCATCGCGTATGTCCAAAAATACAAAGACGAGCGCACCGCGATTTTTGCTGACAACACAAAAACGAAAGTGGTTGCCGTTCTTGACTATCACGCCTCCCATTCATCGCCTGAATGGGGAAAACATAAGGCCGTTTACGATTGCCCATTCTCGAAAGAGTGGCAAGAGTGGGCTGGGCGCAATGGACGCATGCAAAGCCAGATCGATTTCGGTGAATTTATCGAAAACCATATCAGCGATATTGCTGCGGTCGGCGAAACCTACGCTGGGCCGTCTGGTGTGGAACTGCTGGAAATGGTTCTGGCATTCCAAGAAACGCGTAAGTCTGAATTCAAGTCTGTTAAACGTCTGCATGACGGTACAACGCAGTTTGCGTATTCAGATGAAAAATCAGGCGGCGGCAATACTCAGTTGCCGGAAAAAATCAGCCTCGCTATCGCGCCCTTTCATAACGGCAACACATATCAAGTTGATGCCCGATTCCGTTACCGCATCAAAGAGGGTCAGTTGATTCTTTGGTACGAGCTGATCGACCCTGAAAAAATCGTAGAGCATGCATTCAGTGAAATCGTTACTGAACTGCAAACCGCATTCGAAAACGTCCCGATTTACGAAGGTTCTATCTAACCCACCCTAAGTAAGTGAAGCCTTATGCGCGGCCTGTGCTGCGCATAGTGAAGCATTTACCCGACACAGGAAAATACTATGGCGACATTAAACCAACGCTATGCCAGCAAAGAAACTGGTATCACGGTTAGAAAAACCCACCTCGTCCCAATCTCAGAAATTTATGCCGAGGACGGGTATAACGTCCGCGAACTGGACCCAGCACACGTAGCTGAGTTCAAAGATGCGTTTATTGCTGGGGAATATATTCCGCCGTTAGCTGTAGAAGTAACAGAGCACGGCGTAAAGGTGATTGACGGTCACCACCGTTTTGCTGGCGCTAAAGCAGCAAATGAAGCGGGTCATGAGATTTTGCGACTTGAGTGTAAAGATTTTGTCGGAACAGAGGCCGATAAAATCGCGTTCATGGTCACGAGCTCTCAAGGGTTGGCGCTAACACCACTGGAGCGTGGGGCAGCATATCACCGCTTATATAATCAGGGCTGGTCAAACGCTCAGATTGCAGCGAAAGTGAAGCGGTCTGAATCCGACATTATTCAGCACCTTCAGTTACATCAAGACTGCTCACCGTATTTAAAAAGCCTCGTCCGCTCTGGCTCTCTGAATTACGCGCTAGCTATCGATATCAATCGCGAGCACGGTGTTTATGCCGATAAAGTTGCATCGGGCCTTATGGAGAAAGCAGAGGCGGCTGGTAAAAAGAAAATAACAAAATCTATCGCCAAACCCCAATTCCCAGCAGCAAAAACCAAACGGCTGATCGAACTGATTTATAAGTCGGCTCCAATCGTTAGCGAAGGGAGCAGTCGGGATTATTTGCTCTTGCCTGTCGGCGTTAAAGACGAAGTCGTGCGCATTCTGGATGAGTTCAAAAAATACTGTGAGGCAGAGAATGCAACTGAATCTCAGCCAGAATAAAGCCCCGTTGTGGATTTCAGAAAAGGCGTGCGCCCTTTTAAAACAGGTAAGTGCTGGTCGAGTTATTCCCCGTAAAACATACGGTAAAAAATATCAGACGTTACGCGTAAATAAACGCTGGCGTCTGTTGTGTCGGGATGGCACGAGCTGGGAGCTACTCACTCACAATGATTACAACAACCTGATCGACAAATAACGAGCCTCGCCACCAGCGAGGCTTTTTTATTGGAGGTTTTATGCGTCACATCATAAGGGGAAAGTTAACCCCAGCAGAACGTGAAGCGGCTATAGAAGCCCTGAACAGCCACCAGCAGCGATACGGAAACTACGCCAAACCAAAAACCAGCTCAACATATCGCGTCAAAATAGATGGTCGTATTGTTCCCGTCGAAATCGTCAATAGAAGCGCATCTTACGTTGCAACCGTAATGAATGGTCATCGTTCTCTGCAAAAGATGTGCGGGGTGCCAGCATGAAAAAAGAGAGCAGCAAAATAGGTGATTATTTCTTTGAGTTCCCAGCATCGCGGGGGTTGCAGGGCGATACCCTTGTTCTGATGATGACCGTTCCGGCTCGTACTCTTTCGCGCGTTTTAGCATCAGATAACGTGGGAGGCACTCTTGAGCGGTCACAGCGTGAGCTCAACCCCGCACGGGCAAAGAAATTTTATCAGTACCTGGTGAACGCGTACGAAAAAAAGGAGCCATTCATCATCCCACCGCTTGTCGGGAACTGTAACTCGGAAATTGAGTTTGACGAGTTCGGCAATACAAATGTCGGAGTGGTCAGATTCCCTATGGACGCCGAGATTAAGCTGTTCGACGGTCAACATCGCGCGGCAGGTATTACAGAATACTGTCGCACCATAGATGAGCCGCTCCACGTGCCGCTTATGCTGACACATAAGTTACCACTGAATACTCGGCAACAGTTTTTCTCTGATATCAACAACAACGTTTCTAAGCCCGCTGCGGCTATCAATATGGCGTACGACGGGCGAAATAGCGCAGCCCAGGAGATAGTGAAATTTCTCACGCAGCACACTGTGTTTGCTGAAATCACTGATTTTGAGCACAACGCTGTACCAGCGAAAAGCAATATGTGGGTCAGTTTTAAGGCACTTAGCGATGCTACAGATAAGTTCTCTACCGTGGCAGGTAAAAGGCTGGAAGCCGGAGACATTGAAGCCATCTGGGAAGCGTGGCTGTTAATGACCGCCATTGATGATATTCGCCACGGTACTAATCAGGGGGAATATAAACGCGACTACATTCAATTCCACGCTGTGATGATCAATGCGTTTGGTTATGCCATCCAACGCCTACTTGCCGATCACTCCGTGCGTGAAGTAACAGCGATGGTTGAGTCTCTCGCTCTCGATACGGGGGTCTCTGAGCTCGAAGATTTTTTCCTGATATCCAGTTGGGGTGGGATTTGCGCCAATACCGACAAGGAAAAACCTACTGTCATTGTGAATGTGGCTGCACAGAAGGCGGCAGCGGAGCGTTTAGTTAGTGCAATTAAATCAAAAAAACTGCGCGGAGGTGGGGTGTGAGTTTCTTCATTGAAATGCGCTGTGAAAAACGCGGAGAGGGTCGTTCGCCGTATGGTGGGAACCGCTGTTTGTCAGACGACAACAATGGCCCGTTTGTCATGGCTGATGACAGTAAAAAATCGGTCAATGACGTTATGTCGGATTTATTGAGTGATGCTGTCGGTTCTGGTTGGAAACGTATTCGCGGTGTCGGTTGGGTATGTCCGAATTGCTTAAAGCACATGGCTGAGAATGGTGAATAACATGAATACTTTGACGAATGAAGCGATTAAAAGTCGTATTGAGGCGCTTCGAAACAGCCATGCGCAAAACAAGAATGCTATCACATCAACCTATCTCGTTGATGCCAAAGCGCTTGAAGAATTGCTATCACTCCGTGCACTACTGGCGGCTTATGATAAGGCGGCGAAAGAGCCTGTGGCATACATCGTGCAAGACAAGTACGAGCGAGAAAGCGGCAAGGCTGGATACCTAAGTTATTCTCCTGCATCAAAGTATATTTCTGACACAGATATTAACGCGCATGAAATCACATGCACGCCGCTATTTAAAAACGCACCCATGCCTGTAGTGATAGATGATGTTTTATCAGCAGCTAAAAAGATAGTAAGAGAATTTGAAGAGGCCGAACGGAACAGGGGGCCGATCCGCGATAGATATATCAACCCCATGACCCGTAAGGAGGAAATAAATCACATTATGGTTTCTATACCTAAAATTCGTAGTCTCGCCGCAGCAATACTCCAGGGGGCTAGAAATGATTAGCCGCGACAAACTTGAGCACATCCTCGCATACGCAAAGCAGCAAAAAGAAATTGGCGCGATGCGTTGTAGTGCCCTTCCTGATGACCTGATTGAAATCGTTGAACGGCTTCTGGCGGGCAACTCTCAGGTAATTCCTGACGGTTACTGCATCATGCCGCTTAAATTGACGGCGGATAATGGCGCTAAAGGTGCGCTGTCTGGCGAGTTCCACATTTCCCGCACAGTTACCTGTCATGAGTGCGGCGGTGAAGGTTGTGAGGATTGTAACGATCGGGGAAGTTGGGAGGAAGAAATATTAATCGGCTGGGACATTATTAAGCTGATTTACCAATCTGCTGTTGATGCATGTTCGAAGACAGATAAGGCTTCATCATGATTATCGGCTTCATTCTTCTCGTCAGTGCCTGCGGTAATGATTACTGCGATGCCCTGCCCGTTTCTGAGCGCGTTATGACGTTTAACGAGTGTCAGAACTGGGTAACCCTGATACACGAAAAACGACCAGGAGCCACGCTATTGTGTCTCCCCGTCAATGACGACTAACCAGCCTCGCTAATGCGGGGCTTTTTTTTGGCCTCTGGAGAACCGATGAACAACTTAATGATTGACTTAGAAACGATGGGAAGTAACCCGCAGGCTCCAATTGTAGCTATTGGCGCTGTTTTTTTTGAACCAGCAACAGGTGAACTGGGGAGAGAGTTTTATAGTCCGGTGAGCCTTGAAAGCGCTATGCATGGTGGCGGTATTCCCGATGCTAAAACAATAATTTGGTGGACAGAGCAAAGCGAAGAAGCAAGAGCAGCAATTAACAAAGGGTTTGCGTTGATTGTTGTTCTGCATGAACTTAAGAAATTTGTCGACACAAACAGCGACCCCAAATATCTACGCGTATGGGGGAATGGTGTGGGATTCGACAATGTCATTCTTCGTGAGTCATGCAAGAGAGAATGCTTCGGGGATATCTGGCAGTGGTTCAATGACCGTGACGTCAGAACCATTGTCGAACTGGGGCGGGAAATTGGCTTTGATCCAAAAAAGGACGCGCCATTTACTGGGGAACGTCACCACGCTCTTGCTGATGCAGTACATCAGGCACGGTATGTTTCAGCTATCTGGCAGCGCTTACTTGCGCCCCACCAGCAATAAGAGGTATCAGATATGGCCACTCGATACATTGGGCTGAAAGAAATGTGTAAGTTGACGGGGAAAAGTCATCCAACGCTTTGGCGTATGTATGCCAAAAAGAAGGAGTTCCCCGCCCCACAAAAAAGCGCCAGCGGTACATTTCTTGGCTGGCCTGAGCACGTATATGAAGATTGGGTTCAGCAACAATCTCAAAACTAATAAACCGCCGTACTCGCGGCGGCTATTCATAACAAAGACTTTAGCTTCTCCTCCCACAACGCGATTACTTCGCGCTTTTCCTTCAAATAGTCATACCTGTCATAGTGCTTGCGTGATACGCCCGGTCTTTTGTGATTCTGGACGATATCGCGCAGCTCTGAACTAATTCCCATATCCCCAGCCAGCGTTTTAAACGTTCGTCTAATATCTCTTGGCGTAAATGCCGAAAACTCAGTTTTTGCACAAAATTTACGAAGCTGTTTACTGAATTCAGCTGACAACAACCGCCCTTCTTTAGTGTCAGCAGGGAAGAGAAAGGAGGAGTCTGGATATAGTCGTTCTTGCTCTTCCAGAATTTTTATAGCCGGATCGCTTAGAGGGATGACGTGATAATCTTTATTTTTTGATATATGCGGCGGCACTGTTAACATTTTGCCTTTTTTATCCCAATTTTCGCGCGTGTTAGTTAACAACTCCCACGGTCTTTGTCCGCATGTATACAAACACAACAGCGCCAGTCTGGAATAGTCAGAGTTTATCGGGCAAATTCCTTCAGGGGCGTTTAATAGTAATAATAATCGTGATAACTCATCCCATGATAAAAAACGGTCAAGAGCCTTATCTGCACCCTTTTGCGCAGGGACGACTGACACCGGGTTCCTATCTAACCCGTATTTTAAGTTCCCGTTGATATTTGCGGGATCGTTGTCTGCAAACAAACCAAAATTAAAAACGGCGTGAAGATTGGTTCTGACTTTATTCGCGCCAGCAAGTGCGCCGCGTTTTATAAATTCTGCCAGCACCCGTTTTATCTGATCCGGTGTTACGTCCTTTGCTGGCATGGAGGGAGATATATGCCCAGTAGCCAACACCTGGTTAAGTCTGTTCTCAGTCTTATCGTATGAGCGACGCTCCAGCCTCTTTTGATCTGCAATGTAATCATCAAATAGCTGCTTCAGTGTAGCGTGCTCAAAAACCACCAATTCAGGCACTGACACATTAGCCGCAGCCTCCAGCGCTTTAGCTGTTGCATCTGCGAGTGAAAGATGGGGATAATCCCCCAATGATAAAAATTTCCTCGCTCCATCTTTGTGGTATTTGTACACAAAGACTTTACGGCCAGACGGGTAAATCTTTATCCCTAATCTACCAGTGCCACGAGTTGCCGCAGCTTGCCAAACATAGTATGCCGAGTCCTTTGGTTTGATGCCTTTTATCTTACTGTCTGTGAGCAGTATTCCAGCCATTACAGGTGCCTTTACGGGTGTCGTAATGATGAAATACTATGATATGAAATGAAATCAAACAACATCTTAAAATCATTATATATCATATAGTTGAAATCCATTGAAATCATATAAAATCAATAGAAACAGCTAGTTAACGGACTTCTAAGCCGTAGGTCACAGGTTCGAATCCTGTAGGGCGTACCATTTTACGTTCTCCCAGACTCTACCGAATTCAACAAAACCCCGTTATATTCATTGATACCACTAGGATTTTCTGTCGCTGAGCTCCACCGAGGTCAACCCAGCATACCGGAAATCAAGTCGATGTTGGGGGCCTCTATGGGGGCTCTTCTTGTTCAATGACTATTAGGGGCTCCCACGATGCCACTTAATGCTCGACAGATAGAAACCGCCAAGCCTGTAATCAGGTATTCCGTTACGCGATCGTCACTAGCCAAGCAGAAAACAACCCGGCATCAGAACTGGCAAGCGCTCTTCCCCCACCAAAAGCTACACACTACCCTCACCTGTTGCCTGATGAACTGCCGGATTTTCTACGTACGTTATCAACTTATTCGGGTAGTAAGGTCACACAATTGGCAACACGTATCCTGATGCTTACTGGCGTTCGAACTATCGAACTACGACAAACCGAATGGAAGGAGTTCGATTTTGAAAAAAGGCTTTGGGAAGTACCGAAAGAACGCATGAAAATGCGCCGCCCTCACCTCGTTCTCCTATCCAATCAAGTGATCGATGCGCTGCAACAGCTCTACGCCGTTACCGGGCGATACAATCTGGTTTTCCCTAGACGCAACGACATCACTAAATCGATGAGTGAAGCCAGCATTAATCAGGTACTGAAAAGGATTGGTTATCACGACAAAGCGACAGGACACAACTTTCGCCACACAATGAACACCATACTACACGAACAAGGTTATACGAATTGCAGCTTGCTCATGTGGATAGATTGGACAGTAATGAGAGTGTCATAACGATGAAAAAAAGCATAAGATCATGATATCGACAAATGTCAATGCTAGCTTAGGATTCCGTTTCAACTCTATAAAAAATATGGATAATTGAAATCCACACTTCATTATCGTAAATTTTAGTTAATCTTAAAACCACTTCTTCAAGAGGTAGTTTTAAGCTGATAATAAAAAGATGTAGATGCAATTGGTTTAGTCAGACAACACTTATCTGCATGACCACTCGTAAAAATACGTCGTATTTTATAAATCATAAAAACCTATAGCATATTAGTATCATCTACTTTTCAAGGATATAAAATGTCTCTGATCGATGAAATAAACAAAGCTAGACTGCAAGTACATACCGATTCATACCCTATGTCGATAGGCGAAATGGTCAACTTATACAGAGATGGAGATTTAGATATACATCCAGAATTTCAGCGAGTTTATAGGTGGAGTGAAGAGCAAAAAAGTAAACTTATAGAATCCATTTTGTTAGGTATCCCATTACCTTCAATATTTGTTTCACAGCGCCCAGATGGAGTATGGGATGTTGTTGACGGTTTGCAAAGATTGTCAACAATTTTTTCTTTTCTTGGAGAGTTAAAAAAGACAGATGGCTCTTTAGCAAAACCCTTAGAGTTAAGAGCTACTAAATACCTACCATCATTGGAGGGGAAGGTATGGGATGATCCACAAAACCCTGCACGTGAAGTTGATATGGAAATAAAACGCGTTTTTAAACGCGAAAAACTTGATATAAAAATAATAAAACGAGAAAGCGAGGGAGATACTAAGTTTGAACTTTTTCAACGATTGAACACTGGAGGTTCAAAACTTTCAGATCAAGAAGTACGTAACTGTATGCTTTTGATGCTTAATGCAGAAGCATTTGAATGGCTACAAACTATTGCACAAGATGATAATTTCCGTATTACAACTCCATTATCAAGTAAACAAATACAAGAATGCTATGCGCAAGAACTCGCTTTTCGCCTGATTGTACAGCGTCATTATGATGAAGAACTGCGCAAAGCTCATTCAGATGTTGGCCCTTATCTTAATGCTGAATTAGGTCGTATTTTCTCTCAGGAAAAACCTATTATTGATTACGGAAGCGAAAGAGCTGTTTTTGAAAAAACATTTGAACTATTTAATTTAGCTTTAGAGGATAATTCATTTAAAAAATTCAACCACGAGAAACATCGCTTAGAAGGTGCTATTTCAATTCCTGTCTACGAGGCTTTGGCCACCGCATTGTCACTATATATTGAAGCCAACCCCGAACACGATGAAACTCAAACCATCCAGAAGATTAATACTGCCAGCAAATTATTGACTCAAACACAAGAGTTTTTGGATGTGATAGATAAGTCTGTTCGCCCTCTAGACAGAATGATAGCGATGATATCCATTGGGAAGGAGCTCATTAAGTGAAGATTAGAAGCCTACTCGAACTAGAAGAGGCTCTAGATAACGATCTTGCATGGAGAAAGCATGAGATATCGCTAATTACAGGCCAAGTATCTAAGTCTAAAAATAAGATCAGATCAACCTTAATTAGAGCCGCTATAACTTTAATGTATGCTCACTGGGAGGGACATGTAAAAAAATCTGCACAGATTTACCTTACGTTTTTAAATCATAAAGCACCAAAATACTCAGAAATGAAGGATAATTTTTGTCACATTAGTTTATATGAAAAATTCGAAGAGGGTTTTTCAATTAAAAGATATACATCACAAAAAGAAATATTTGAATATATATCCTCTGGGCTAAATTGCAATTTTAAAGTTAATTGCGATAAAGTTGTCGATACAGAGTCAAATTTAAAATCTCAAGTTTTCTTAAATCTGATGTATCAACTGGGTTTAGATACCACACCATTTGAATTAAGGAAAAACTTTATTGACCAAAAACTAATAAAAAATAGAAATGCAATTGCTCACGGAGAAAAAGTAAGTGAACGGGAACTAGAAGAAGCGTATGATGATATTTCAAATAATTTATTATCTATGATTCAAACAGTTCACAATATGATTAAAGCTACAGCATCAAATAGTGGATTTTTGAAGTCGAATTAAAAACAATATACTAACTATAGCTAAGGAAGCTATAGTTAGTATTTCCTACCAAAATAAAGGAATATCTTTTACCACTCCAACTGTAAGATGCCTCATTCTAGCGCGATCATTTAAAAAATCATTAGTCCGTTCTAACTTTAATACTTTCAACAATTTCTTACAGTCAGATAATTTCTCACTCTTAGGCATTAAGATAATCATATGATTCTCAACAGCCACAGGTTCATTTATATCTATAATAGTTCCTGATGCACGATATCTGTCAGAAGGACTAGAAGTCCTTTTAATTAAAATAAAAGGTGGTGTAAGTACTACTCCCTCAAAGCAGCGATATTCTGTCGCAACAGTTATTGTGCACCAAACAGGACTGTTTTTTGGATGAAAATAAGGATACTTGGGCCCAGAATCAGGATCTCTATATGCAACCAATGGGCCGACTCGAACATGAAAATATTCCGATAGTTTAGTATATTTACCCAGATCAGTATACCAACCTATTGATTTTTTATAACAATTTCCTTTTGCTCCTGAAAGGATAAATACATCAACATCAGTTTGATCGTTAAACCTTCCCCACACCCGACATTTAGCATTCATTTCTGAAGAAATAAATGTTCTAAAATCATGATATCGGCTTCCTGACCTTAACACATCTGGAAGAATTATACTTATATTACAATTAACTGGCAGTAAACGAATAAAATGGTCAAAGATAACTCCTGCCGAGTTTACTCTCCCCTTTTTCCAATAATTTTCTTGGGGGGAATCCCAACCTATAAATGGAGGATTCATGATTGCGTGCGTAACATCACATAATTCATCAATTGTTACGTCCATAGCATCTTTTACTTTAAAATGCCTTAAATACCCTAGAGCTTCATCAAGAGGACAATCTTTTATCGCGCCTCGAGATAATGCTTCGGTTATTATTCTAAGCTTCGACGCCTCTACAAACTCATCATATAAATCATATCCCCTTAATATGTTCCCCCATAGTCTAAGTGTGTCAGAGAGTTTTTCTTCTACTTTTAATTTTCTCGAACACTCAACCAATAAATTACCGGCACCACAAGTAGGATCCAAAATCACCGATTTTGATGTGATTTCCGACGGAAACGAACTAATTGCTTCCGTTGCCAACTTTCGCCCTGTAAAGAATGCACCTGCCTGTCTCATTACTTCGATAGACAATAAATCTCGCAATACACTATCCATAGAGTCTAAATCAATGTTTGAAAATGATTTATTTTCCTTAAATGAATCTATACTCTGCTTTAATTTATTATTGTAAGGGGCTAACTGATTCATAATCTTAATCTTAATCTATATAGTGAATTATGCTCACTATAGCTTTTTTTTTAAAAAAACTCTATAGAAAACATCATAACGCACTGATATAAAAGGATTAGTTCAATCCAAAAACAACCTTATTCTGCAGATAAAACATAGACTTAGACCAGCGTTCTAAGAATTAATAGCTTATCAGGTTCACTCTATAAATAGCCCATATAACCTATAGTGGCGAACTGATGCTCTTTTTACGGAGAAGAAAGTGAGATCTTCCCTTTATTCAGTACCAACTTTAGCAAGGTTTCAGAGCTAAGAGATCAAGTCATTTCGGTTTTCTCTGCCCCCCCCCCCTAATATTGCTGATTTTTTGTCGAAAGCTCAACCGTTTTACCCAAATAAATGGACTCTAGGGGACTTGCAGACTGCTTTTCACTCAATAGAAATTGAGGATTATCCTGCCACTTGATGCACGGTAGATTGAAATTGCCAAACCAAGAGAAAAAGAAAGAGAAAGAGAAAGAGAATACAAACTGGCGGATAACAGAGGACTATATCTTTTGATTAAGCCTAACGGCGAAAAACATTGGCGTTTGAAGTATTGTGTATTGGAAATAGAAAAAGGCTATCCGAGAATATTAACATTCAAGGTAGTTATCGATGACACCTTGTACGCAAAGATATTTTTATGCGTACAAGAATGACAAAACTAAATAGCTAACAGGGCCTAATTGCCAATACGATTAGCCGACACAAGTATGCTGGACAAAACGATAGCAATCGCCGCGAGTATGAAGCAAAAAGCAACGATCGGCCAACTTGTGCCAACTGGGAAAATAGAGATGATGACCGTCCCAATACTCCCTAATATTATTCCACCTAAGCAGAAATAAACCGCAGTAACCGTTCCTGCAATCTCATCAAATCCCTGTAAAGCTCCATTAGGCGCAATGGAAACTGACATAGTAATACCTATTCCTATTACCCACATTGGCGCAATAAAGCCAGGAACCCAAGACGGAAGAAATATTTCACTTATTACCAGCATCATTCCGCCTGAAATAAAGCATCCCATCGCTATTCGCATGACTTTAAAGCTTCCCCAGACAGGAATTAATTTCCCCATCAATCGAGCCGTAATCATCATTGCGATAGCGACGGTAGAAAAAACCATGCTGAATAAAAGCGGTGACAGGCTTTGTCTGCCCATCATTATTTGTGGTGCGGTTGAGAAAAAAACAAAAAAACTCCCCATCCCTGCGCTGTAACAAAAGGTATAAAGCCAGAAATTCATTTTTTTCAGCGGGAGTAAAAGCTGTGACCAGCGTAAATCAGCGGTTCTTTGATGGCGGGTTTCAGGCCAGAATCGCCATGCAGATACATAAGCGATTGTCATCAAAATACCGAGGACGGCAAAAATTAGCCGCCATCCCATCCACATATCGATTAACGCCCCAATAATAGGCCCAACCGCCGGTACGATGGCGAGCATTGAACCTAAAATTCCATAGATAACATGACTTTCCTCACGGCCTGCGTAGATGTCGCGCACAATTGCAAACATCGCCACCAAGCAAGCTGAAGCCCCACACGTCTGCGCGAAACGACAGACCAAAAATAGATTTATTGAAGACGAAACGGCAAGTCCAAATGATGCAAGCAGGTAAACAAAACTGCCCCATAGCAATATTGGACGACGGCCAAAGCGGTCAGACAGCGGACCGAATAACAGCTGTCCGGCCCCGATCATGACGAGATAAATTGATAATGTCAGCTGAATGACTTCTGGAGTCGTACCTATAGCATCTGGCATATAGGATACAACAGGTAGATACATATCCATGCCCAGTGAAGACAGCAAATCAAAGAGGGATAACAGTAATAACGTTACTGTAAGCGAGTAAGGCCAGATAGTGTGATTTGAGCGCACAAGTTTATCTCCTGAATAAAGGATCTAACGGCGCTCTAAGAGCAAAGGGAGCTTTGGGAACGCCGCAACAACGTAAATGGGAGCTGTTGCGGCTTAGTTATCTGCTTTTTTTGTCATGCTCTCAGTTTTCATCACTCGGGGATAATGTCGCATAGTAACGGATTGGGAGATTATTGGCGACGATAGGTGCGCACACTTCTTGAACGGAAATAGTCGGCAAGAGGGTTTTCACCATTAACATTCTGGCACTCGACATCACGTCAATTTTCAACGAAATATGTGTTTGGACCACCACGTTTTCAAACCTATGGAAACCAGCTCAGTGCAATCCCACGGAGCCGGCAACGTTTATGCTATTGAACTCGCCAATCACTAAAGTAATGACCGATCGCGGAAGGGTGGTCGAGAGGAGCGGTGGCGGCTATATAGCCATCTGGCCGAACTAACAGGTATTGATCAGAATAGGGGCTACTTCCCGTTTCAACGTGCAGAACATTGACGATATCAGGCAGTGATGCAGGTACATCTGCCGTGCCAATGATGAGCAAACTGTAATTGCGATAATTTAGCTGTGAGTAAATTCTGCCTGACTGACCAGATTGAGAATCTCGCCACATAAAATCATGCAGCCTTTCGCCAACACTCCCGTCTGTTCCATAGCGAACGCCCATACCCGTGATGTAACCCGCACGTTTTTCGACAATCTTGACGTAATCATCGGCATGGTTGCCTGTCTCTGAGGTTTTGGTTGAACGTACAAGCTCCGCTGACGTTTTTACCACTTCCAGCGCGACCGCTTTTCGCTCCGTTTCGTAAGTCTGTAATAGCGTTTGGGGCGCATGATGACGGGTAACCATCGCTATTTTCCAGATGAGGTTAAAGGCATCGGCCAACCCCGTATTTAACCCCTGGCCACCATTTACCGAGTGAATGTGGCTCGCATCACCAGCGATAAATAATTTATTTTCAAGGATATAGTGTTCTGCCACAGACTCTTTAACCGAGAATTGCGAGTACCACTCAATCGATTTAAAACGCAAGTGATGCGGTTGCAGAGCATGATTAATTTTATCTATCGCCTGCTGTTGCGTGAAGTCCTCACTGTCCATCTGGATATAGAAACGATCAAGATTACCTTCACGTGGTATCCAGGCAACATCGGCGGTTTCTGCCTGGAAAACAATAATTTCCGGTACTTTGGGAAAATCAGTTTCTATTTCACCATCAATCACTGCCCAGGTAATCTGTGGTCGCGTGATCTCAAACGGGATAGCAAAGTGTTGGCGCACAAACGATCGTGAACCATCTGCGCCAATCAAATACCGGGAACGAACAGTCTCACCACTGGTGAGCGTGGTGAGGCAGCCGTCTTCCTCCAACACAATCTCTTCCACAGAGGTATTGCGGCGCACGGCACTATTTAGTTCGGTGAGCTTATTATCGAGTGCTTGTTCCACATAAGCCTGACCAATCATTAAAAAATGCTTGTGAAAACAGCCTTGTAAAGCATCCCACCAGGTAGACTGGCGTGAAATAAATTTACCTTTTGACCAGACTGAGCTGGTATTACAGGTTTTGCCCAAGGGATAAAGCTCATCGAATAAATCAATAATTTCAAACAGCTGCAAACTACGGGCATTTAGCGCATCAGCACGGCCTACCGTTAGCGGCCCCTGTGATTTATCGATAATGACGGTGCTTAAACCTGACAGCTGAGCAAGATAGGCACAGGCCAGGCCGACAGGCCCCGCGCCGATAATCATGAGATCAACATGCTGTGGTTTCATGACGGTTGCACCAAATGTGGGTTATTCAGTGGCTGTTTAGCATGGATATGTACCCGACGTAGATGACGGCCGCTCTGGCTGGCATACGATTCACGACCGTGTAATAACGAGTAGTTATCTGCAATGACTATATCGCCGCTTTGCCATTGGTGAGCATACTGAACCCGTGGATCATATAAGGCATGCTGCAAGCTGCTGAGTAATTGCTCTTGTTCTTCGGGTTCAATACCGGAGAAGTGATAAGTGGACGGATTCAAGAATTCTTTATCACCAGCAATCGGCGGCTCACAAAAACGAATCACGGGATGAGTGCGGTAAGGGTGCTGCTCTATAATAGGGGCCAGTGCGGTACTGCTGTATAGCTCGACTGCGCGTTGATACTGACCAGTTGCACGCTGCCATAGCGCTTTGGTTTCGGGTGATGCCAGACGTAACGCCGTGGTGGTACTCGAAAACGTGGTTCGCCCACCCTGCCCTTCGCCAACGGCTGATACGCATTGAAAGACTTGTAGTTCAGGCACGGTTTTCAGGTACATGCCGTCCCAGTGTAAGGGAACATAGTTGTTAGCAAAAATATGGTCGGTAGCATCGGGTTGTTCAACCAGTTCCAACACGGCACCAAACGGCCATTGCATAATGTCACCGATGGCTGCGCAATATGTTGTTAAATTTTCTGCACTCGTAAAACTATCAAAGCCCCGCAGTACCACTAGTTGTTCGTTTTCTACTAATGTACGCAGCCAGTTAGGCGATAATTCGCCAATATGCACACCTGATTTTTTTGGCTCAATACGTACACCAAAATGACAGGTTTCACCTTGGGAATGAGTTAAAGGCTGATAATCAAAGCGATCTTCTAAAGTGAATGAGTCCATTTTACTTCTCCGTGTATTATCCATTGTTGAAAGATCTTTCAGATAATATCGGCAACAAATATTCAACACCACGGATACAATTTTAATAATTAGGAGGGTTTGAATAGAGAATCACTGCCCTCCTCTTTTCACTACTATCTAATGATGTAATGGACCTTGATACTCCCCCACAATTAAAAAACCCCGGATAAACGCACCCAGGGTCTTTGAATCGAGCACAACCGTCGCTGCTTCAGGCTTAGCCGCGGTTCTCTTCGATGTAGCGAGCCAAGTCTGCCGGCGTCTTCAGAACGGTAGCAACTTCGGTCGGTGGGATCACACAGCCATAAACGTCCTGCACTTCCAGCACCAAATCAACCGCCAGAATAGAGTCGAGAATATCAGACTCAATCAGCTCATCATTAAAGCCCACTTTACGGGATAAGATCTTTTCAAACAGCGCGAGTATTTCTTGTTCCATCATTTTTCCTGAGTATTAGATCGTGCGGGCATGGGTATCCAGCAGCTTACGGTCGATTTTGCCGTTAGGGTTAAGCGGCAACGCATCTTTGATAATAATTTGGGAAGGCACCATGTAGGGCGGAATCACCTTCGAGAGCGACATTTTAATCGCTTCAGGCGCTAAATTCGTCACACAGAACGCCGCAATACGCAGAACGCCACCGCCTGATTTCATCAGCGGCAGAACAACCGCTTCGCTGATGTCGGACATCGCCAGCAGGCGGTTTTCAATCTCGTTGATTTCAATGCGGTAGCCATTCAGTTTAATCTGGCTGTCATTGCGTCCCTGACAGTATAGCAGCCCATCCTCGTAGCCCAGATCGCCGGTTCTGTAGCCCCGGAATGCTTCGCTCTCCCGATGCAGCAACTTCTCGGCATTCTCTTTCGCCAGCCCAAGGTAGCCGCGCATCACGTTTTTGCCCCAAATGATCAGCTCACCTTCAGCGGTAATTTCCATTCTGGAGTCCGGCATCATCGCGCCGACCGGCAGCAAGTCATTGTCGCTGTGCAGAATTTCATCGGTGATTTCAATAACGGTGGTCGCGATAGTCGCTTCCGTTGGGCCATAGGAGTTGAGAATTTTGGCGTGCGGGAAGCGGCGGCGTAACTGTTTTACCAGCGCTTTGTTCAGCACTTCGCCAATGAACACAAAGACATTGAGTTCAGGTAAATACTCACTGTTGAACTGGGGGGAAAGCAGCCTCTGGTAGGCGAAGGATGGCGTTGAAACCCAGGCGGAAACGCCGTTGTCTTTCAGGCGATCGAGCCAGTTTTCTGCCGCGATATCCTCTTTCGCATTCAGAACGATATGCCCTCCGGTTGCCAGATTCGCCAGCAGCGGGATCAGAGAGAGATCGAAACTGAACACCGCATGGTTCATCAGCACCGGCACGTCCGGCAGCGAAAAGTCCTGACGCACCCATTTCATGAAGTGCCACAGACTTTCACGTCCGATCTGCACCCCTTTAGGTTTTCCGGTACTGCCGGAGGTGAACATAATATAGGCGAGATCCTGCTCCACCAGCGCCTGTCCGGCTTCTCCGGTCGCAATGAACTGTCGGGTCGCGACATCGTAATAGTAAGGCGCGCTCGCCAGATGACAAATCTCGTTAAGCCGCTCCTGCGGATAGATGCAGTCCACCGGGATATACGGAATGTTATGCAGCAGACAGCTATAGATCGCCACGGCAAACTCCGCCTGCTGATGCCCATATAACACGATCGGCGGCCCCGCAGGTTGCCGACATTGCTGGTAGCGCTGTGCCCAGTCTGTCACTGCAACAGATAACTGTTGCCAGGTCATCGCTTCATCGCTGCCGCTAATCGCCAACCGATCTGGGTTAGCGGGGTTAAGCAATGCCGCACGGAGGAAATCTTGCAGTTCCTGAAGCTCGCAGTGTTGGTTCATAGAGGAGACATTCCGCTAAAGATGTAGAGGGAGGCCGCAGCGCTTGCCAGCGTCAGAATACGACCGATGAACGCAATAACCGGATGATGTAGACAATTGCTCAGCGCTGGGCTGCGTTTGGCTGACCACAGCAACATGTTATGAGCAACGGAAATGGCGCCAAACAGCGCGCCGCTGATGACATAGTGTCGTTCAAGCCCGTTCCATGCCCCCATACAAAACAGGGTGCAGAAGATGCCAATATTCTGCGCCAGCGTTTTGTTCTGTCGGAAAAAGTCGAGCTTCATCAGATTCATATAAATCGGCATAAAGACCACGTCTCTCAGCCATTCAGACAGGCTGATGTGGAAGCGCCGCCAGAAATCCTGCGGGTTTTTAGCCAGAATAGGCAGATTAAAGTTCGCCGGGATATTCAGGCCAAATAAGCGCCCTGCCCCGATAGCCATATTGCTGTAGCCGGCAAAATCAAAATAGAGATAGGCGCTGTAGGCCAGCGACATCACGACGCCAACGCTTAACGTAAACGGGCGCTGGCTCCACGATTCAATCACTAGGTTATTGATCAGCATGGCAAATAAGAATTTCTGAATAATGCCGGTAAAAATCTGCTCCATCGCCACTAAAAACTGCTCACGAGTGATCGTGAAGACCGGTTTAGTAATGTCATTAACCCATGTCCGCCAGCGATACATCGGGCCAGCCAGAATAATGAAAGGCATAAAGAGGTAGCAAAAGTAATGCAGGAAATGCTGACCATCTTTTTTGCTGCGATAAAGCAGCACATCAATGGCGCGGAAGGTCATAAAGGACAGGCCGATCATGCCCCAGTGGTTGTTGAGGTGTAATTTCACCAAAAACAACGGCAGCAGCGTCAGGCTGACTGCCTGCCAGGTTTTTAACCACCCTTTCTCTTTTAAGGTAACAAGAATATAAAAGCTCAGGAATACCGCCACGGGAACAATATGATCCCCCTGGAAAATATATCCCCAGCCTAGCACCGCCAATACGGAGAAGGCGGATAAATACGTCAGTCGATAACTGAATACGCGATTAACCAGCGCAAACAGTAACGCTGATGAAAACAGAAGGAAAAAAAACATTCCGGAGCTGTACATCATTCATCCTTCAGAATTTTTGATATTCAAAATTCACTTTTAAACTCATGCTTTCATCAACAGAGGTCCATGCGACGATGGTGACTGCCAGAAAGAGATAAAGGAAAAAAAGGCGAATAGCGGTTTTCATCATTTAAAACTCTCTGCAATAAATTGATCCATCGCGACCCATGCCGGATCGGTTGGGTGCAAGCGGTCCCAATTCCAGCCGTTTTGATAAGGCTGCGCATACATATCAAAATAGCGCACCTGATTTGCCTCCAGCATCGATCTGATCTGGCTATCGACTGGCTGAAATTTCTCGGAATTTTTAATCGCCCACGGATTAATCGGATCGACAATCACGATAAACTGGACGTTGCGCGCTTTCAACAGTTTGATCGTCGCCGATAACGCTTCCATCTGCGCCGGAACAATCGGTGCATCGTCCCACTCTTCCGGTGTTTTATCGTCGGCAAAAACAGACTTATCCATCCACAATGTGTCTGCACTTTGCTCGCGGGACTGATTCAACACCTGAGCCTGCGCCAACTCGCGATTCCAGTCAGGAATCGTATTGACGGTTGACCGATGTGGCCACGGTTGTGTTGGCTGGGGAATAATACCTAGCATCGACAGCCAGTCGTTTTTTATTAGCTCGCAGAAATTAGCAAATTGATAACTCACTTCCTGCCAGATAATTTGCGGATCCCAACCATAGACTTTCATTTGGCCGAACGTTAAATGGCTTATCTCTTCTTTATCGATATGCTGTAAGTAATTGACCAAAAAGGATCGCGTCTGGTCATCCTTCATCAGAGGATTAAAAATAGATGCCGGGAAATTGTTGGCAAAAATTGCCGGGGGAATACCGTCTGAATAAAAACTATCGGGCGCAAGCAGCAAAACAACTTTACTGTTCGCGTTAAGATCGTTTTTAAAACGCGAAAGCAGTAAAAAATGTGTGACGTTATCGACATAGCTATCGCCATAGGCCACGACAGGACGATGTAACTGGTTATTAAAGTAATTATAGACAGCGTAATGTTCATCTTCCGATGTAGAGACCTCGGAAGCCCCGAGAAAGAAAATCGCATTGCCCTGCAACGCATGGGAAAGGGTGGCAATCTTTTCCTTTTGTTCTTTTGCCGTCCCTTCCATTGTTTTAATCAGCGGCTGGAATGTCAGCGCCGGATCGACGTTCTTCACCAGCGGAGGAACGCTAAGAAACAGGATGGCAAGGGTAGCCATCAGGATATGTAGGCAGAGAGTATTTTTGATTTTCATTATAAAGTAAGGCTACATGATATTTATTGTTTGAAATTTGTGAATTTTTATCTTCACAGTAAATCAATCCCTGTGTTTTTGGATTATATACCAGGCTTATCGCCGATGATGAGCATTGCTGTGTAACGGTATGTACAGTGTTTATGTCTGTCACAATAATCAGTCTGAACACCAGATAGGAGAAGGGTTTTCAGGCCGTCATTATCATCTACGCCGCCTGAATATGAAGTAGTAAAGGGCTGTCGACAGCCCCCGAGTGCTCAGATTTGTTAGTGATTTCAGTGATGATGGCGTTCAAGAATCTTTGGTGCGATGAATAAGTACGAATAGCGTGATCCTCACCTTACTTTTTTATTTCATCTGACAAGCTGCTCTCTTAATGTTAACTTAATATATTCGCAATATTACGCACTCGTTCGGTATACCTCTCTCTGTTTTACAAAGCTATGCGTCATTGCAAAAAGATTAAAAGGAGAATTGATGAAAAATGATCAGGCCACGATCCCTCGGCTATTAATCGTCTCAATCACCCTGTTTGTTATCGCCTGCTCATCCAGCACGAAAAGATCCCCTACGGATGAAACGCCAGCATGTATGAAGTATCGTTCTATGATGACGGCACCCCTGCCACCAGCGGAAATGATGAGGCTAAAAAATCAGTGCGAGCAATCAAGGCATTAATATAGTGGGGATCGTCAGCACAGATCCCCAGAATTTCTATAGCACGCTATAACACTAATGATGACAAGCCAATAAATCGCGCCTTCGTGTATTGCCAGAACAACAGGCATGTTATGCGAGAACCCTAACACGACTACCTGAGATACCTGTGTTATTCTTCAATATCCATCAAGGAAAAGTGCTGTTTTATCTTTTCAACCAGCTTTTCTGGCCCATCTTCTTGTACAAAATCGGTGAGAAGAAACTTGAAACCTATTGTCTTAACCAACCCCTTATTACCCAATTCAACCTCAGACTCAAGCTCAGGATAAGCAGCATGACGCCAAACTCGATCGAATATCTCATTGTTATTATGTATCTGCTTAATTGGGCTAAATAGATAGATTGCCAGATAAGTCTCTGTCTGTTTTATCGTTTTATTTAGTTCACAGGCATCTGGCTCTTGCTCCGCATAGACCTCTTTACGATGTTCCCATTCCAGTTCACTATCGGTGATAAGCCTGACATCCAAAATATAATCATTTGGGCAGAAATAGCGTGAAGATGATTTTTTGATGAATGTAAAAGAAGTATCTATCAACGGTAAAAAATTCCATCCCCAGTACTTGAATGGGTTCACGCTTCTTGATGGTGGCGTATCAAAACTAATCGGGTTCCACTGCAAAAACTGTACACTCATCAATTCCCCTACTCGTTCTATACGGGGTAATACCTGCTGATAAAATCCTGCGCAGATACGATGTGCCTGTCTGACTTGCTGAAGCGAGTTATCAATATCCATTTTTAACATTCTTATTTGTTGTCAGAAAAAGAAGAGAAAATATTTTTAGTTCCCTCATGCAGAGGAAACGCAGTAATAAGCTGAGATAATTTTTTATACTCTGGCAAAGCCACTCGAATACCATATAAGGAAAGTGCAGACAGACAATCCCTAACAATATGCTGCTCATGGATGTCCACATTCTGTAAAGACAGTAATGCGTTCTTAGCATTGTGCCACTCTCTCTGTATTACCTTTGTATTATCTTTGTAGTTTCCTATTAATTTATTATTAAACTCCCCTAACGATTTGGGAATATTCCCTAATGCAATAAAATAGAGTTGTTCTTTTCTTCTCTCATCCTGATGATAGGCAGTAATCTCTCGTTGCCATTGTTGATGGTATTGCCAACCCCCCTCAGGTGGTTTAACTTCAATCAAAATATCGGCTTTTTCAAACTCCAGAACAACATCAGGTTCGACACTGTTCTGGTAAACATCTTTCATTTTCAGAGAATAACGAGGCCAAAAATTCACCTGACGATACTCACCTAATTCTGATTTCGATAAACCTAGAAACTCACTAATGAACAAGAAACGACTTTCTGCACTCAAATAACCAATTCGTGTCCAAAATGCTGCCGTCAATAAATCCTCTCGTTTTTTAAAGACATTACGCCAACTCTCTGGCGCTTTCCCTTCTATTTCCACTCTGCCTGCTTTTCCTTGCATAATGGCCTGAAGCATCTAATTCTCCTGATAAACCTAATAGATCACTCGGAAGGTACTCTGCCTAAATGGTGTGATCTGAACGCCAGACTTACGACCAACCAGACCGAGCCGTACCGATCATAGCATCGTCCTCCAACGATGAACGATGCCTAATTAGAAAAACAAGCCAGAAAATACGCGATAAAACGCGTTCCCCCAACCGCTAACGCGGGTAGCGCAGCGCTTCCACAAACAGCGAGAAAGCAGTGGTGTGCTGTTTGCGGCTGGGATAGTACAGATAGTAGCCAGGGAACGGCGGACACCATTCCGCCAGCACCCGAGTCAGGCGTCCGCTGGCAATGTCATCTCGCACTGCATCTTCCGGCACATAGGCCAGACCAAGGCCGATGAGTGCCGCGTCGATTCGCTGGCGCAGGCTATTCATCGTCAGCTGTCCTTCAACACGCACCTTGATTTCCCGACCGTTTTTCTCAAACTCCCACGCGTAGATCCCCCCCATCGTCGGCAGGCGCATGTTGATACAGCGGTGATGCTGCAAATCCTGTGGCGTCGCGGGGGCGGGATTACGCGCGAGATAGTTCGGGGAGCCGACCACCGCCATACTCATATCCGGCGCGACACGCACGGCGATCATGTCTTTCGCCACCTGTTCACCCAGGCGAATCCCCGCATCGAATCGGCCAAGAACAATATCGGTTAACGCATTATCTACCGTAATTTCAACGTTAATATCGGGGTAATTCGCCAAAAATGGCTTTAACACCGGCCATAAGATGGAATCAACGGCATGCTCCCCCGCCGTGATGCGAATATTGCCCGCCGGACGCTCGCGCATATCGCCCAGCGCCACCAGTTCGCTTTCAATATCTGCAAAGCGTGGGCCAAGGCTATCCGCCAGCTTCTCCCCTGCTTCCGTTGGCGCGACGCTGCGCGTAGTTCGGGTCAGTAAGCGCACGCCCAGCCGTTCTTCCAGGCCACGAATCGAATGGCTTAGCGCCGACTGGGAAAGCCCGAGCTTCGCCGCCGCTTTGGTAAAACTGCGTTCTCTTGCCACCACAAGGAACGAAATGAGGTCATTAAAATTTTCTTTTAACATCAGCGTGTCCAAATAGTGGTGTCATGAATGATGTCCATGTGAAACCATCCATCGCTCATTAAGCCGCGCTGAAAGTCGGCAACGGGAATAACTCCCCTGCATTACGCGGCGTGATTAATGAATATAATTCATAACCTCTTGCGGGTTTTGCCCTCTGGTGCTTCCCCATAAATCGCAGTAACGTTTTTCACCACGACGCTTTCAATAATCACAAACTTTTCAATAACAGCTACGCTTTCCAGCAAGGAATAAAAAACGTAGGGAACGTTTTTCAACGTCGCTTGCGACGACCCGGCCCTCAGGGTGACGTACAAGGATGTCCGCCATAAAAAATGAAATGACTTGCCGCCTCTGCCTGTTATCCATGTTAGCCCCGGCAGCGATTGCCGAAACGGAGGAAAAATTGAAAATTACCCGCAGCGGTTCACTCCCGTCCCAGCCAGGCCCGGAAAGCTATTTTTCCGGCAACGTACGCATCGATGCACCTTTCCAAGGCACCGCACCCGCTCGGGTTGGCGGCGCGACCGTCACCTTTGAACCCGGTGCCCGCACGGCATGGCACACCCATCCACTCGGCCAGACGCTGATCGTCACGCAAGGTCGGGGCTGGCTTCAGGAATGGGGTGGCGACATTCAGGAGATCAATCAGGGCGATATCGTTTGGATACCTGAAGGCATAAAACACTGGCACGGCGCGACGGCACAAACGGCGATGACGCACATTGCGATTGCCGAATCGCTTAACGGCAGCCCGGTTGAATGGCTGGAAAAAGTCAGCGACGAACAGTACGAAAAAGTGAAGTAGCACAAGAAAAAGGCGTGACAGATAAAAACAGCAAAGCCACTCAGCGTGAAGACTGAATGGCTTTTCTACTTGCTCTGCGATGCGGTTAGCGTAGGTGGAGATTAACGCCAGAGACCTCTTTCCTGAGTTCAATAATCTCTTCAGCCAGTTCACGGCATAGCATCGCATTCATCAGGTGATCCTGTGCGTGCACGACGATAAGTTCGAGATTCGTTTTTTCCTTACTTTGGTTGCCAATGAATCCGGTCTGAATCAATTGCGCCCGGTTCAGCGCCACCGCAGCCATTTTTAATAATTCATCGACATGATCCCACTCCCCTCGGCGAGCAGATCTCAGGGCTTCCATTGCGCAGGAACGTGTTTCGCCAGATTTAACGATAAGCTCAATCATCCGCGTTTCTACATCCATTTTTCCATCCCCCGAATATCAGTTGCTGTGTCACCTTTTTGTCGGTCAATTAACCCCAAATTGCAGACAAGCGCACGTGACACCGAAGAAATACGGTGCATTTATTGTATCGCTACTCACAGCCTGCACATTAAATATAGATGATGAATCAGGATTTGTTTCTGTAAATCATGATGTTATATCTCATTTCTGGTGAAATAAATTTCACATACGCACTCGGCTGTTTTTTAAGCGATGGATTTATACAATTTCACACCGTGACATGTGCTGAAATAAAGTGATGACCGCTATGTCACACCCACCGGAACCTTAATTTAACCTTAAGAAAGCGAAATAATAATAACTATCATTATTATTATCGATATGTAAAATCCATCCTCGACTGCCGCTACATATCGGCCTGTGTCGCTAAAATAGCGTGGCTATCGTGAGCGACACACGGGCTTCCATGTAGGCCAGCAATACGCAAACACGACAGGTATTGATAAGGGTAAATAATATGAAGCTTGGTTTTGGATTACTGAGTTCTGCCGTTTTATTCGCTTCCGGTTTGGCTCTCAGCGCATCAGCAAATGCAGCAGAAAACGATGAAGGGATTGTGATTTACAATGCCCAACATGAAAACCTCGTGAAATCCTGGGTTGACGGTTTTACCAAAGAAACCGGCATCAAGGTAACGTTGCGCAATGGCAGCGACACCGAATTGGGCAACCAGCTGGTGCAGGAAGGGAAATCGTCGCCTGCCGATGTGTTCCTGACCGAAAACTCACCGTCGATGGTGCTGGTCGATAACGCCGATCTCTTTGCTCCGCTGGATAAAGCCACCCTCGCGCAGGTACCGTCTGACTATCGTCCGTCCCACGGCCGCTGGATCGGGATTGCCGCGCGCTCCACCGTCTTTGTCTACAACCCGGCCAAATTTACCGACGCACAGTTGCCGAAATCCTTAGCCGATCTGGCGCAGCCAGAATGGAAAGGCCGCTGGGCCGCCTCCCCGTCCGGCGCAGATTTTCAGGCCATCGTCAGCGCCTACCTGGAGCTGAAAGGTGAGAAAGCCACGCAAGACTGGCTGAAAGGCATGAAAGAAAACTTCACCGCCTATAAAGGTAACAGCACGGTGATGAAAGCCGTGAACGCGGGTCAGATTGATAGCGGCGTGATCTATCACTATTACCGTTTTGTCGATCAGGCTAAAACCGGCGAAAACAGTAACAACACGAAGCTGTACTACTTCAAACATAAAGATCCGGGCGCATTCGTCAGCATTTCCGGTGCCGGCGTGCTGGCATCCAGCAAACATGCGAAAGATGCACAGGCCTTTATTAAGTGGATTACGGGCAAATCTGGTCAGGAAATCTTGCGCACCAACGATGCCTTTGAATATGCCGTTGGCGTCAACGCGGCCTCAAATAACAAACTGGTTCCGCTGAAAGATCTGGATGCACCGAAAGTCGATGCCGCCAAACTCAACAGCAAAAAAGTCGTGGACCTGATGACGCAAGCTGGCTTGCTGTAACGCATAGGTTTTAACGCATAGGTTTTAACACGTAGTTTTTAACGCACAGATTGTCGCGCATGGGTTATAGCACATAGATGTCATGACCCACCTTTCGTCAGGGCGTTCGCGTCCTGACGAATCATCACCTGAATGTCCGCATATAGCGGCTTCACCGTCTTAACCTATCGTCCTGACGAGGCAGCTACAGGCAGTATGACAAACGTTAGCTACAGCGAAACGACCCCGTTCACCGCACCCTCTCCGCCATTACGCAAGCCAGCCGCGCTGCTTACCCTCATAGCTCTGACGCTATCCCTACTGGGGTTTGTTCCGCTCGGCTTTGTGATTGGCGTGAGTATTGATACCGGTTGGGAAACGGCGCGCGCCCTGCTCTTTCGCCCACGCGTCGGCGAACTGCTGACCAACACGGTGCTGCTGGTCGTCCTGACGCTGCCAATTTGTACGGTTTTGGGCGTGCTGCTGGCCTGGTTAACGGAACGTACCACTCTGCCCGCCCGGCGCCTGTGGTCACTGCTGCTCACCGCACCGCTGGCGATCCCTGCATTTGTACAAAGCTATGCCTGGATCAGCACTGCCCCCGGCCTGCATGGTCTACCGGCTGGCGTGTTTTTATCCGTCGTAGCCTATTTACCGTTTCTCTATTTACCCTGTGCCGCGACGCTGCGTCGGCTTAACCCCGCGCTGGAAGATGTCGCCGCCACGCTGGGCGTCCCTCCCATTACCGTCTTTTTTCGCGTGGTGCTGCCACAGCTAAAGCTGGCTATCGGCGGCGGACTGCTGCTGATTGCGTTGCACCTGCTGGCGGAGTACGGCCTGTTCGCCATGATCCGCTTCGATACCTTTACCACCGCGATTTTCGATCAGTTTCAGTCAACGTTTAATGGCCCGGCGGCCAACATGCTGGCTGGCGTACTGGCGCTGCTGTGTCTGTTTCTGCTGTGTGCGGATGCCCGCGTACGCGGCGTCACCCGCTATGCGCATGTCGGTTCCGGCGCGCCGCAGGCTGTCACACCGATACGTCTGTCGCCGTTTCCGCTGTTGCTGGCTCTGCTGTTACTGGCAACACTGATACTGCTAACGCTCGGCGTGCCTTTTATTACGCTGTTTCGCTGGCTGTGGTTTGGCGGCTGGGAAGTCTGGCAGCGCCGCGAGCTGCTCGATGCCTTTCGCCAGACCATGACGCTGGCGCTGAGCGGTGCCGCACTGACGACGCTGGCGGCGATTCCGATGGCCTGGCTGACGATCCGCCACCCTAGTCGCCTGTATCGGTTTCTGGAAGGGTGCAATTACATCACCAGTTCTCTGCCGGGTATCGTCGTCGCGCTGGCGCTGGTGACCACCACGATTCACCTCATCAGGCCGCTCTACCAGACTGAATTCACCGTGCTGCTGGCTTACCTGTTGATGTTTATGCCACGGGCGCTGGTGAATCTACGTGCGGGTATCGCCCAGGCGCCCGTGGAGCTGGAGCAGGTCGCGGCCAGTCTGGGGCGTTCGCCGTTGCAGACGCTGATGACCGTGACCATTCGGCTGGCCGCGCCCGGCGTCGCCACCGGGGCAACGCTCGTCTTTCTGGCCATCGTCAATGAACTGACCGCCACGCTGCTGCTGGCCCCCAACGGCACCCGCACGCTGGCGACCGGATTTTGGGCGCTCACCAGCGAGATCGATTATCCGGCGGCGGCACCCTACGCGCTTATTCTGGTCTTACTGTCGCTGCCGTGGACCTGGTTTCTCTACACGCAATCACAAAAAATGGCGGGGCTGTAATCATGTTGGAACTTCATCGCGTCAGTAAAGGCTTTAATGGGCGCACCGTGCTGTCTGACATTCATCTGACGTTGGAGAACAGCCGCCGCACGGCGATTGTCGGCCCATCCGGTTCAGGAAAAACCACGCTGCTGCGCCTGATTGCCGGGTTTGAAAAACCGGATACCGGTGTCATCACGCTGAACGGGAAAACGCTCTGCGATAACGGACTTTCCGTCCCCGCCCATCAGCGTGGAATCGGCTATGTACCGCAGGACGGCGCACTGTTCCCGCACCTTTGTATCGCGGATAACATCGCCTTTGGGCTCAAAGGCTCGAAGGCGGAAAAGCAAAAGCGCGTGGATGAGTTGATGGCGCTGGTTTCCCTCCCCGCACATTTACAGAAGCACTCGCCGCATGAGATTTCCGGCGGTCAGCAGCAGCGTGTCGCACTGGCTCGCGCGCTGGCGCAGCGCCCTGCATTGATGCTGCTGGATGAACCCTTTTCCGCGCTGGATACCGGCCTGCGTGCCGCCACCCGTAAAGCGGTGATGGACGTATTACAGCAGGCGAATGTAGCGTCGATTCTGGTAACCCACGATCAGGGAGAAGCGCTGTCTTTTGCCGATCGGGTCGTCGTCATGCGTGACGGCCAACTGTCACAATCCGGCTCGCCGTGGACGCTTTACCATCAGCCCGCCAGCGAAGACATCGCGACCTTCCTCGGCGAAACGCTGATTCTCGATGCGCAGGTGACTGGCGGTCAGGCTGACTGCCTGCTTGGGCGCATCGCGGTGGATCGCCCAACCGCAAGCGGTAAAGCCCGCATCATGCTCAGGCCGGAACAGATCGTGATTCAGAGCGCTGAGGTTGATAGCGCTGAGGGGAATAGCACAGCGACGATTCGAGCAACCATCCGTAAGGTTGATTTTTCCGGCTTCGTCTCTACGCTAACGCTGCATGTCCACCACACAGCCGCTGACATTATTGAACTGAAAACCGTCAGCCACGCCGCTTTCGCCGTTGGCCAACAGGTCAGCCTGAGCGTCACGGGTACCGCACACGTCTTCAGTCAATAACATCAACCGCTAGCGGCGCGCAGGCGGCTTATCGCGCCGTCTGCGCGTGACGACTCACCAGCCAGACGCCCAGCATGATAATCAAAACGCCGAGGTTTTTACGCAGGCTCATCGGTTCATTCAGCCACGGCAGGAAAACCGCCGCAAGGTAGACCACCGCATAGCTCAGACTAATGAGCGGATAGGCGCGACTTAGCGACAGATAGCGCAGCACCATGAACCAGCACACCATCGACAGACCGTAGCAAACAATCCCGCAGATCACCGCAACCACAGGCCAACCGCCCATTAAGGTGCTAAGCGGCGGCCAGTGCGTCAGGGAAATACTCGGTAGCGCCAGCATCCCACTTTTCATTAACACCTGCGCGGCGCTGGCTAACACAATACTGCCAAGCGCCCAGACATAGCCTTTTTTCGCCATCATCCCCCCTGCATCAGATAGATACCGGTGACAATCAGCGCAATGCCCCACCAGTGGTGCCGGTCCACTCGCTCGCCAAACCAGTAGTGCGCCAGCAGCGTGACCAGAACAAAATTAATGCTCAGTAGCGGGTATGCCACGCCAAGCGGAATATGCTGCAACACCACAAGCCACAGCAGCAGCCCGATACCCAACAGCAAAGCCGCCAGCACCAGCCATCCCAGCGTCACGCGCTGGCGTCGATCCGTCGGCAAACGCCGCCAGCACTCCGCCGCCTGTTTCTGGCACAGTTGTCCCAGGCTGGTCAGCAGGCAGACGATAGCCACCAGTAGATAACTCATGGCGCTATCTGCTTATAAAACAACAGCACGTAGCGGTGCGATTTTTTCAACTGATCGGGGGCAGGCAGACTGCTGTATTCTTCATCGGTATCCCTATCGACCTTCAGCACCAGCGCGACATTTCCGCTACGCCGTTTCTCAGCCAGCCAGGCCGGGAAAGCGCCCTCATCCACAAAACGGTCAGTGGAATCAGCGTAGTCCAGCCCGTAGTTCAATTCGCCCCGCGCCTTGAATAAGGTGATATCGCTACGTTTGAGCTCCCATGCCAGTCCGGCGGCCAGCCCAACTTCATCGCTAAGCACATAGCGGCTCTCCTCCAGCAGTGGCTGGTGACTACGAATAAAGGTTTGAGGATTCTTTGAATCAACCACGCTCGCCGGAATACTCCCGCCGACGAGCAGCGCCAGAAATAGCGGACAACCCGCGACCAGATATCCCCACGATCGCTGCTTTTTAAGGCTGACAGCAGCAAAGGCCACCCAGCCAATAAAACAGACGACACCGGATACGATGGTCAGCCCTTCTCCCGGTTGATAGAGATGCGGCATGATAATGCCGAGGCCCAGCGCCGCAACGGCGAGCGCCAGCAGGCTGCCAAACGCAATATTGAGCCAGCTATTGATACGCAATAAACGCTCGCGTACCGCAGGGGCCAGTCCGGAAATCCACGCCGCCATCAGCAACGCCAGCGGTGCAAAGCACGGCAGAATATAAGTCAGCAACTTGCCTTTAGCGATGCTGAAAAACAGCAGCGGCATCACCATCCAGCACAGCAGAAGGAACCGTTCCGGGTTCGCTTTTCGTTCCGTCCAACCGCTGCGTAACGCGCCCGGCAGCAGCGCCAGCCAGGGGAATGCGCCGACAATCAGAACCGGCAGGTAATACCAGAACGGCGCTTTATGCTGCGCATCGTCTTCTGCAAAACGCTGGATATGCTCAATCCAAAAGAAGTAGTGCCAGTAATCAGCTTCTCGCGCATGCACCGCCAGCGCCCACGGCGCACTCAGCAAAACCGCGACGATAATCGCCAGCGGCCCGAACAGCAGCAATTCCTTAATCCGCTTTTGCGCCAGCGCTACCGGCAGCACGCTGATGACCGGCAAGGCCAGCGCCAGAAAGCCTTTGGTCATAAATCCCATGCCACAGGCCAGCCCCATCAGTCCCCAGGCCATGAGTCGTTCGCGCGTCAGCGTGGCACGCTGAATCAGCACGTGGCTGAACAGCGCCGCCGTCATCCAGAGCGTCACCATCGGATCGAGCACGCTGTAGGTGCCAATACCATACACGAGCAGCGACGTCAGATAGATCGTCGCCGCCAGCAGCGCAGTACGCCGGTTTTTCCACAGCAGCATCGCCAGCCAAAACACCAGCAGCGCGCTCAGCGCAGTAGAAAATACCGAACCAAAGCGCACGGCAAAATTGGTATGACCAAATAACCACTGGCTGATGTTATTCAGCCAGTAGCCCGCAACGGGTTTCTCAAAGTAGCGAACGTCCAGCAAATGCGGCACGATCCAATCGCCACGCTGAAGCATCTCGCGGCTGATTTCCGCATAGCGCGTTTCATCCGGTGACCACAGCCAGCGGCCGTTAAGCGGTAACAGGTAGAGCAAAGCAAATAACACCAGTATTACGGTACTTTTTAGCTTTATCATGCCTTTTTCCATGCTATCTCCTGCTTTATTTATTCTTCCGCTTGTACGCCAAGCCACCCTTCCCGTCCGGGAAACGGCGCGCGTACAATCCGCCCGACGGGCAGCGTGGCTCGGTCATCAGGCAGCAATGAGGAAAGCGGACAAAATTCGATGTGCTGCTGACGGGCACGAAGCAGCAACTGACGGAACAGCGCCAGCTTCGCTCCCCCTTCAACCTCCGCATGGATGGTGTAGACCGGCACGCCGCGATCCTGCTGGATCGCCTCAAGAATAAAGTCGTTGAATTCACCGTCACTCACGCGCTCGCCGATGACTTCATCATAGGTCGGCAGCGTAACCGGGATCTGCACGGTACCCAATTCACCGCTTTTCAGGCGCGGTCGAAAAGGTCGGGTACCGCGACAGTCGCTGTTATAGTCCAGATTCCAGTGCTGCTTCATCTCAACGACGCGCGAATCGGCTCGCCAGCCCGCCACCGCGGAACAGCGCACCGGTGATGGCAGTATCGGCGTCAGCGCATCCATTCCTTCACGGAACTGCGTGGCTAATTGCGCATCCGACCAGCGGGCGACATTCGCCTGCCAGCCGTGATGATCCCAGGCGTGTAGCCCCACCTCATGCCCGGCGTCGTGCGTCTGGCGGATTAACGAACCAAACCGTGCGCCGATATGGCGCCCCGGCCACGCCGTGCCGGCCAGCAAGATATCCCAGCCGTAGAGCGAGGCCGCGTTGGAACGCAGCATCTTCCATAAAAAGCGCGGACGCAGCAGGCGCCACAGATGACGCCCCATGTTGTCCGGCCCGACGCTAAAAAAGAAACTCGCCTGGATATCGAACTCCGCTAACACATCCAGCAGCGCGGGCACACCGTCCCGCGTACCACGCCAGGTATCGACATCAATTCGCAGGCCAACGCGCGTCATCCCTGCGTATCCGTGACGTCATCAGCGTGCTGGGGATCAACGGTACGCAGGAAATAGTCCAGCGTTTCCGCGACGGTTTGCTCCATCTTCACCGTCGGCTCCCATTCCAGCAGCCGTTTGGCGTTGCGAATGCTCGGCGTGCGGTGCGCCACATCCTGATAACCTTTGCCGTAATAGCTGCTGCTTTCCACTTCAATAAACCCGGCGAACGGCGGGAAGCGGTCACGCAGCGGGTGGGCATTAAAGCTGGTCAACAGCATTTCGCCCAGTTCGCGGATACTGGCTTCATTGTGCGGGTTGCCGATGTTGATAATTTGCCCGTCACACTGGCCGTTGCGGTTTTCAATAATACGGAACAGGGCCTCAATGCCGTCGTGAATATCGGTAAAGCAGCGCTTCTGTGCCCCGCCGTCCACCAGCTTGATCGGCGATCCTTCCACCAGATTGAGGATCAACTGGGTAATCGCCCGGGAGCTGCCGATACGCGCGGCATCCAGCGTATCCAAACGCGGCCCCATCCAGTTAAACGGACGGAACAGCGTAAAACGCAGGCCGCTTTTCGCGCCGTACGCCCAGATCACCCGGTCCAGCAGTTGCTTGGACACAGAGTAAATCCAGCGCTGCTTGTTGATTGGCCCGACAATCAGGCGTGAGTTATCTTCATCAAACTCTTTGTCATCACACATGCCGTACACTTCTGAGGTGGACGGGAAGACAATGCGTTTGTTGTAGCGCACGCAGTCGCGCACAATTTTCAGGTTCTCTTCAAAATCCAGCTCAAACACGCGCAGCGGGTTACGGGTGTATTCGATAGGCGTTGCAATCGCCACCAGCGGCAGAATGACATCGCATTTCTTGATGTGATATTCGATCCATTCGTTATGAATGCTGATATCGCCTTCCACAAAATGGAAACGCGGATCGCCAAGAAAACGGGCGATGGCATCCGAACTGATATCCAGCCCGTAGATTTCATAGCGATCGTCACGCAGCAGGCGTTCAGTCAGGTGGTTACCGATAAAACCATTCACGCCGAGGATCAGGACGCGCGTGCGGCGTCGTTGCACACGGCTGGCGAGGTTACCCAGTTTCGCCTGTGGCACCATGCCCATTTCCGCCGCCAGTCGGCTACCCGACATATACAGCCCGGTCTCACTCTGTCCGCTGACGATCTCAAGCGCGTCTTCACCGCAGGACACCACCAGCGGCGATGTCGAGATGATCGAGCCCGGTTCATGCTTCACCCCATTGGCCCTCACATCGTTGCTTTTAACCACGCGGGCACGCCAGACGATCACTTTACGCTCACCGAGGAACGTAAACGCCCCTGGGTACGGTTCCGTCACCGCGCGGATCAGGTTGTTGATCTCACGGGCGCTTTTTTGCCAATCGATCAGCCCGTCTGCCGCCGTGCGGCGTCCGAAGTAGCTGGCCTGACTTTCATCCTGCGGCGTCAGCATAATCTCACGCGAGCGGATCTGCGGTAGCTGCTGCGCCAGTAAAGCCGCAGCGGCGGTACGGCATTTTCCATGCAGCGTCAGCGCGGTATCTTCAGCGTCAATCGCCACCACCGACTGGGCAACGATATCGCCAGCATCAGCGCGAGACACCATCTTGTGCAGCGTCACGCCCGTCTGCGTTTCACCGTTCACCAACACCCAATTCACCGGTGCCCGTCCACGGTAGCGTGGCAGCAGCGACCCGTGCAGATTGAAAGCGCCAAACGACGGCAACTGGAGAATGTCGTCGCTTAATAGCGTGCGATAATAGAAGGAAAAAATAACATCCGGCGCCAGTTCCCGAATGCGGTTCACCCAAAGCGGGTGGTTAACGTCTTCCGGCGCAAACACCGGCACATCCATCTCGGCTGCCGCTTTCGCTACCGACGCATAGAAGTGATTCTCGCCCGGCGCATCGCTGTGCGTGAACACGGCCTGAATCTCATAGCCCGCGAGCTTTAACGCCTCAAGGCCGACGCAGCCGATATCGTGGTAGGCAAATACGATCGCTTTCATTCTTCTTCATCCCGTAAACTGGTGGTCAGTGGCGTTGCCGCACTCACTGTTTTTTGCACAAAATAGCGTGGCCGGGCCCGCACATCGGTATAGATACGACCGATGTATTCCCCCAATAGCCCCATCCCGACGAACTGCGCGCCGATAAACATAAACAGCACGGCAAACAGCGTGAACACGCCCTCTGCCGCCCATTCCGCCCCTAAGAACAAACGCAGGCCGATCAACAACAGCGCCAACAGGAAACCCGACAGCGCAACGACGCTGCCGATCAGGCTGAGAATACGCAGCGGCGTCGTCGTCAGGCAGGTCAACAGGTCGTACATCAGGTTAATCAGCTTCAGAAAACTGTATTTGGACGTGCCAAATTCACGTTCGGCGTGCATCACGTCGATCTCAATGGTTTTCCGCGCAAACGTGTTGGCCAGAATAGGAATAAAGGTGCTGCGTTCATGACAGCGCAGCATCGCGCTGACAATGTGACGACGATAAGCACGCAGCATGCAGCCGTAATCCGCCATGGATTTCCCGGTCGAACGCCGGATCATCATGTTGATGGTTTTCGAGGCCAGTTTGCGGAACAGCGAATCCTGTCGGTTTGCCCGCACGGTGCCGACCACGTCATACCCTTGCGCGGCATACTCTACCAGCCGTGGGATTTCCTCCGGCGGATTTTGCAAATCGGCATCCAGCGTGATGACCACATCGCCCACCGCCTGCTGAAACCCAGCCATAATGGCCGAGTGCTGACCATAGTTACGGTTCAGCAGCACAGCGATAATGTGCTTTTCCGGGTCGCTCGCCGCCTCAGTCAGCAATTCCGCCGAGCGATCGCTGCTGCCGTCATCAACCAGAATAATTTCCCAGGGTTTACCGATCTGCCGACAGGCCGCCAGCGTGCGTTCAATCAGCACCGGCAGGCTCTCTTCTTCGTTATAAACGGGAATCACAACAGACACATTTTTGATGTCATCAATCACGAACAGACTCCAGAATCGAGGTTAGCGCCGCAACGACGCGATCGACATCGCTGTCCTGCATATCGGGGAACAGCGGCAGCGTCATCAGCGATGCCGAATTCCACTCCGTTTCCGGCAGGTGCAAATGAGGATAGCGCTCACGGTAATATTTTTGTGTATGCACCGCTCTGAAATGCAACCCGGTGCCAATGCCGCGCGTTTGCAGTTCCGCCATCAGGCTATCGCGCGATATGCCGCACTGCGTTTCATCCACCCGCACCATAAACAGATGCCAGGCATGCAGATGGGGATAATCAGGAACAGCCAGCGGCTGGAGCGGCAGCGAGCGCAGCTGTGTGAGATAACGCGCAGCAAGCTGCTGACGGCGGGCGTTGATCGCCGGGAGTTTATCCAGTTGCACCAGCGCAATCGCCGCATTGATATCCGCCAGATTGTATTTAAACCCTGGCGTCACTACTTCAGCCTGCGGCTTGCGCCCCTGTCGCTGTCTGTCGAATGCATCAACACCCAGCCCGTGAAACTTCAGGCTGCGTATGCGTTCAGCAAGTGCTTCGTCGTCCGTCACCACCATGCCGCCTTCCGCACAGGTGATGTTTTTAATCGCGTGAAACGAGAAAATGGCGGTTCCACGCGCGCCGATCCACTCATCGCGATATTGCGTACCGACGGCATGCGCCGCATCTTCTATCAGCGGGATGCCGTAGCGCTCGCTGAGAGCACGCAGCGCCGTCAAATCGGCCGGAGCGCCAGCATAGTGCACGGGAATAATGGCTTTGGTTTTCGGTGTGATGGCCGCCTCGACATCCTGCGGTCGCACCATCAGCGTATGCCGATCCACGTCAACCATCACCGGTTCCGCTCCCAGGAGCGTGATGATATTGACGGTTGAAACCCAAGTCTGGGACGGCGTAATCACCTCGTCGCCGGGGCCAATACCAAGCGCCATCAGCGTCACGTGCATCCCGCCCGTCGCAGAACTCACCGCAATTGCCTGTCGACACCCGACCTGCTGGCAAAACGCCTGTTCCAATTGCTGACATTTCGGCCCTGTGGTTATCCAACCGGAGCGTAATACTTCCGCCACGGCAGCAATTTCCTCTTCGCCCATGTTTGGGCGGGAAAAAGGCAAAAAATCCGTCATAACGTATTCCCAAAATAAATAATGGCGACAAATCATCACTGAGCAGTCTAAATAATGAAGCCTTAAGCCAACCTTAATTTATTGCGATAATCATAAAATCACAGATAAACGGCACAACGTGACGAAGCGGCAAGAAGACGTAATTAATTACACTGCAAAAATGAACTTTTCGCGAATCGCGAAATGTCGATTTATTGATTTACGACAAGAAATCAATCCTCACCAAATAAGTCTCTTGTATAAACTTTCCCTATCACATCGTTTAATTCGTCGGCATAACGATTGGTAATAATAATGTCACACTGTTGTTTAAAACTGTCGAGTTGGTGAATGACAGGGAAATCCAGGAAGTCATCATCATCAATCCCAGGTTCATAAACCACGACATTGATTCCTTTCGCTTTTATCCTTTTCATAATGCCCTGAATGGAAGAAAAGCGAAAATTATCCGACCCCGCCTTCATGATAAGACGATGAACGCCAACGGTTTTCGGATGACGGCGGATAATCGTGTCGGCGATGAAATCTTTCCGCGTATGGTTCGCGTCCACGATCGCCTTGATAAGGTTATTCGGAACAGTACGATAGTTCGCCAAAAGCTGCCGGGTATCCTTCGGCAAACAGTAACCACCGTAGCCGAAAGAAGGATTGTTGTAGTAGTTGCCAATACGCGGATCGAGGCACACGCCTTCAATAATCTGCCGGGTATTCAGCCCCAGCGATTCGGCATAGCTGTCCAACTCGTTAAAGTAGGCGACGCGCATCGCCAGGAAGGTATTCGCAAACAGTTTTATCGCTTCAGCCTCTGTCGGGTCGGTAAACAGTACGCGAATATCTTTTTTTAATGCACATTCCATCAATAGGTTAGCGAAAAATCGGGCCCTTTCCGACCGTTCACCCACCACAATCCGCGACGGGTAAAGGTTGTCGTGCAGCGCCTTTCCCTCACGCAGAAATTCGGGTGAAAAAATGATGTTATCCGTATCCAACTGCTGGCTGACTTTCTCGGTGAAACCTACCGGCACCGTCGATTTAATCACCATAATGGCCTGCGGATTAATCGCTAGTACATCGCGAATGACCACCTCTACCGACGACGTGTTGAAATAGTTCGTCTGTGGATCGTAATCTGTCGGCGTAGCGATAATCACGAACTGCGCATCGACATACGCTTCATATTTATCCAGCGTAGCGGAAAAATTCAGCGTTTCGTGTTGTAAAAAACGCTCAATCTCGGCGTCATTAATTGGCGATTTTCGTTGATTTAGCATCGCCACTTTTTCAGCCACAATATCTAACGCCACAACCTGATGCTGTTGTGCCAATAATAATCCATTCGATAAACCGACATATCCCGTTCCGCTAATCGCTATTTTCATGAAGGGCTCTTTATTTCATCACTGGCTGAAAACCATATTCCGCCGCAGTATCTTTCTTATTTTTCAATCTGAATAGAGGTGTTACATTTCAATTTATTTCTTGTCCCTTTCTCGCGATGAGCACACCACCTTCATGCAGGAACGTCACTCTCATCAGCCGAAACGTAAAAAGCACAATAGCCTTATCATTAGCAATTCCAGTTAAACGCCAATTAAACATAGCGTGTTTAATGCTAAATAAAAATTTCCTTACATCTTGTGACGATCGCTAATCGCTAGCATGAAAACGAATTTTCATGACGTTGTGTTACACAACGTCATTTATCTTAGATGATTTTAGTGAATAAACACGATGATACCGGTTTATTTTCGAGTTTTTATCAACGCTACATGGAGATAGTGTGTAGAGACGTTACTTTATTATTAAAGCGGCTTATTATTCGATAAAAATCGACAAAAAAGCATAAGCAATGCTCATCAATATACTCTAAATAATTCGAGTTTCAGGAAGGCGGCAAGAGAAGGAATCCCGATGAGCTTACACTGGTAAGTGATTCGGGTGACCGAACGCAGCCAACGCACATGCAACTTGAAGTATGACGAGTATAACGGCGCAAATGGCAGAAACGTCTACACTTATCATCAGTCATCTCTCTGGCTAAGGATGGGAAGGACAATGAAGGTCAGCACGCGCGACAAGGCCAGCCACTATCAAATGCCGCTCCAAAAATTAATGATTGTTTTTATGCTATTCATCATCACCACTGTAGTGGCACTGAACGGATGGGCAGTATTCAATTCTCACCAGCAGCTTATCGATTCCACTGAACGAAACGCCAAAAACCTGTCGTTGTCGCTGGCACGCCATGCCGAAGACACGTTTTTACAAGTTGATATCTTGTTACAAGACTTACAAGAGCGTATCGAGCAGGATGGTCAATCGCCCGAGCAACTAAACCGTCTGGGCGATATTCTAAAAAGCCGTAAAGCGGCGCTGCCGCAGCTGCATGGCATCTTTATTTATGATGACAAAGGTGAATGGCTGGTGAACTCCGGCATAGCAAAACCCGCCAATGCCAATAACGCCGACAGAGAGTATTTTAAGTATCATCAGAGTAACGTTAGCAAAGACATGCACATCGGCAGCGTGATTCAAAGCCGCTCTACGGGGGATTTGATCATTCCGGTCTCGATGCGTATCAACAAACCAGACGGCAGCTTTAACGGCGTGCTACTTGCCACCCTCTCGCTGAACTATTTCAAGCAGTATTACGGCTACTACTCCATGGGGAACATGGATGTGCTCGCCATTTTGCTTTCCGATGGCCGGATTCTGTACGGCCGCCCTTATGACGATTCATACGTCAATCGTAATGTGTCTAACGGCCCGCTCTTCTCCGAACATCTGAAACAGTCCGAAAGCGGAACGGCGACATTCGTCTCCACGCTCGATCACATCGAACGGATTTATGGCTATACAAAATTAAAGCGCTATCCCATCGTTATCGCCGCAGGCTACGATCTCAACTTAGTCCTCGAAAAATGGCGAACAGATAGCCTGGTTTATGGCGCGATTACGCTCATCCTGCTGTTCACCATTACCCTGCTCGGCCTGATCGTGCTGAGGCAAATTCGCATCAATCTGAAAAATCAGATCGATTTAACCATCGTGCGCGATGAACTTACGTCGGTTAACCATACCCTGCAAACGCTGGCGCTGTTCGATGGCCTGACGGGCTTAGCCAACCGTCGTCAGTTCGACATTTTCCTGCAACAAACCCTATTGCGGGTTGCGGAGACGCAGCAGTGTATGGCGCTGATCATGATCGACGTCGACGCCTTCAAGAAATATAACGACCACTACGGGCATGTGGCTGGCGATGAGTGCTTACGCAAGATCGGTAACATCCTGAGCAGCATGCCGAGGCGCAAGGAGGATTTGGTCGCCCGCTATGGTGGTGAGGAGTTCGCGATCATCATCACCGAGACGGATAAGCAAGGTGCCACCACGCTCGCTCAGCGTGCGCTGGATTTGGTACGCGCGGAAAAAATCCCTCATGAAATGACGCTATTCCCGGAAAAAATCGTCACCATTAGCGCCGGTGTCTACGTGTTCTGCGCGGATAACCCACCGCCAACAGCGTCGTCCATTATCGATATTGCCGATGCCGCGCTGTATCGCGCCAAAAATGGCGGAAAAAACCGTATCGAGGCGAGTGAATAGCGAGAATAATTGGGACATATACCCTAAATAATTCGAGTTTCAGGTAGGCGGCAAGCGAGGGACAAATTCGTCGGGAACGAATTTGACCAGCCAGCGGCTGGCCTCCGGTGAGAGACAGGATGTCTCTCATTTCATCCCGATGAGCTTACTCAAGTAAGTGATTCGGGTGACTAAGCGTAGCCAACGCACATGCAACTTGAAGTATGACGGGTATAGAAACAATTAATGTTGATGCAATACCTGACAGCACGCACAGCTTCTGACAGAATAGCGGCCATCTCCCCCCTATTTCAAATTGATGGGTCTCATCTCAGATGGCAGCAAAGATTATTGATGGTAAAACGATTGCGCAGCAGGTCAAAGACGAAGTTGCCGCACGAGTCACGCAGCGTTTGGCAGCAGGAAAACGCGCACCGGGTCTGGCTGTTGTGCTGGTCGGCGAGAATCCGGCGTCACAGATTTATGTCGCCAGCAAACGCAAGGTGTGTGAAGAAGTCGGCTTTATCTCCCGTTCTTATGATTTGCCCATCACCACCACGGAACCAGAACTGCTGGCACTTATCGACCAGCTCAACGCCGATCAGACAATTGACGGTATTCTGGTTCAGCTTCCGCTGCCGGAAGGCATTGATAATACCAAAGTGATCGAACGCATCGCGCCAAGTAAAGATGTCGATGGTTTCCATCCTTACAACGTGGGTCGTCTGTGCCAGCGCGCGCCAATGCTGCGGGCCTGTACGCCACGCGGCATCATCACGCTGCTGGAACGTTATAATATCGACACCTTCGGGCTGAATGCCGTTGTCGTCGGCGCGTCTAATATTGTGGGCCGTCCGATGAGCCTGGAACTGTTGCTGGCAGGCTGCACCACGACCGTCACGCACCGTTTCACTAAAAACCTGCGTCACCATATTGAAAACGCCGATCTGCTGGTTGTCGCCGTGGGTAAACCGGGCTTCATCCCTGGCGAATGGATTAAACCGGGCGCGATTGTGCTGGACGTGGGTATCAACCGTCTGGAAAGCGGCAAAGTGGTCGGCGATGTGGAATTTGAAACCGCGCAGGAAAGAGCGTCTTATATCAGCCCTGTGCCGGGTGGCGTCGGCCCCATGACCGTTGCCACACTGATTCAAAACACGCTACAGGCATGCGAAGAGTACCATGACCGCGCCGAATAACTAGCGAGTCAAACACGAATAAGCAGGAACTTATGGCAACCTTTAATCTTGAAAAACATCCGCACGTTGAACTGTGCGATCTCTTGAAATTGCTGGGCTGGAGTGAAAGCGGCGCAGCGGCCAAACTGTCTATCGCCGCTGGCGACGTGACCGTTGACGGCCAGACGGAAACGCGTAAGCGTTGCAAAATCGTCACCGGTCAAACCGTTCAGTTCGATGGTCAAACGGTAAAAATCGCCGACTGACGCTTAAGACATCGACGATGGTGAAAAAAAAGCCCGCAATGTAGACGTTGCGGGCTTTTTATTAACAGAAAGATCGGCGTTACTTACGGCGCCAGATCGTTCCTTGTGGGCCGTCTTCCAACACGATCCCCATTTCATTCAGTCGATCGCGAGCCTGATCGGCCAGCGCCCAGTCTTTCGCCACGCGCGCATCTTTACGCTGCTGGATTAACGCTTCGATTTCTTTCACTTCGTCGTTATCCACCTGTGCGCCGTTTTGCAAGAACTGTTCAGGATCCTGTTCCAGCAGGCCGAGCACCCCAGACAGTTTACGCAGTGCCGACGCCAGCTGATTCGCAGCCTGCACATCTTCCGCTTTCAGGCGGTTAACTTCACGCGCCATATCAAACAGCACCGAGTAAGCTTCCGGCGTGTTGAAATCATCGTCCATCGCTTCGCGGAAACGGGCTTCAAACTCATCACCACCGTGTGCCGCAACGCTAGCATCCGTCCCACGCAGCGCCGTATACAGGCGTTCTAACGCCGCACGCGCCTGTTTCAGGTTGTCTTCGCTGTAGTTCAACTGGCTACGATAATGGCCTGACATCAGGAAGTAACGCACCGTTTCCGGGTCGTAATACGCCAGCACATCGCGTACGGTGAAGAAATTGTTGAGCGACTTTGACATCTTCTCGCGGTCAACCATCACCATGCCGGAGTGCATCCAGTAATTCACATACGAGCCATCGTGTGCACAGCTAGACTGTGCGATCTCGTTTTCGTGGTGCGGGAACATCAAATCGGAACCGCCGCCGTGGATGTCAAAATGCGTGCCCAGCTGTTTGCAGTTCATGGCAGAACATTCGATGTGCCAGCCAGGGCGCCCTTCTCCCCACGGAGAAGACCAGTGCGGTTCACCCGGCTTGGACATTTTCCACAGCACGAAGTCCATTGGGTTACGCTTCACTTCGGTAATTTCAACGCGCGCGCCAGCCTGCAATTGCTCCAGATCCTGACGAGACAACACACCATAGCCCGGCGCGGTATCAACGGAGAACATCACATCGCCATTACTCGCAACATAAGCGTGGCGACGGGCAATCAGCGTTTCTACCATTTCGATAATATCGGCAATATGGTGCGTCGCACGCGGCTCGGCATCCGGACGCAGAATATTCAACGCATCAAAATCGGCGTGCATCTCTGCAATCATGCGGGTCGTCAGCTGGTCGCTGGTTTCCCCATTTTCGGTCGCACGTTTGATAATTTTGTCGTCAATATCGGTGACATTACGCACATATTTCAGTGAATATCCCAGATACCGCAAATATCGCGCCACCACATCAAACGCCACGAAAGTACGCCCGTGACCGATATGACACAGGTCATAAACGGTGATGCCACACACATACATGCCCACCTGACCGGCGTGGATGGGTTTAAATTCCTCTTTTTGGCGACTCAGCGTATTAAAAATCTTTAGCATCAGGGCGTTCCAGTGTTTTTATAAAAAATGGTTTTCACAAAAAAATGGTTTTCAAAGAAATGGTTTTCACAACCGTACAACGTTCCAGGAGGCGTAATGTTAAAAAACATTCGTGTTAAAAACATAGCGCTCAAAAAACGTAGCATACACACGACAGGTCAATCACAGCCGCAGTTAGCGTCAGTAACATCAATGCATTCAGGGTTGATACCCAACGGCGTATTGAAACCTGAACCCTACTGTATTGCAAGGTGAATAAGAAGAGGGAATCGGCGAGAAAGGGTAAAAATGAAATGGCCCGGATTTTCCGGGCCATTTCACACCATTAGCGGCTGCTGACAGAAAACCATTAACGCCAGCGCGGATTCGACATCACAGAATATTTTCCGCTGCCGAGCAGGGCAATGGCGATGCCCGCAAAGAAGAACACCGCCGTGCCTTCAACACCCCAGGCACCGGTTTTAGCCAGCGTGACGAAGCCACCAGGGTGAACCAGCAACGTCGCCACCACCATCGTGAAAGAGAAGATGAGCGCAGAAGGACGTGTAAGAATCCCGAGAATCATCAGAATCGGGGTGATGACTTCACCGACATAGACACCGTAACCAACAAAAGCAGGGAGCCCTGCCGAGGTCAGCATGCCTTCAATGGCACCGATTCCACCGTGTACCTTATGCCAGCCATGAAACAACATCAACACGCTGAAAGATACGCGCAAAAACAGTTTGCCAAAATCCGGTTTGTCTAATAAACGATTAACACTATCCAGAATACCCAGCATAGTTCACCTATCTCTTTAGAGTTATTTAGGAAGAATAAGAATTACTCTCAGATTAATCTGAGCCGTAAAAAAAGAACACGTTGATTACGCAAAACATTGATCTGGGGCAACAAAAATCTCATTCAAATTAATTAACTGTTATTTGAAATTTTGATCAATTTATTTGTTTTTAAAAGTCCCTATTGCCTGATTAACGCCTTATTGCGCAATATTCTTCAGCGCACATACTATTTGACGCCTACCAAAATCAGAGTAGTAAACCTTTTTATACGATTTTCTCATCCATCCAACGACCAACAACGGTGCGGTAAGCGCGAAGTACTGACTCAATCGACCAGTTATGCTATAACAGCGCTCTTGCTGTTCACCGCCTTTTGTGAGCAGCACTCTTAATCACTAAGGCTATCTAGGGTTCATTATTATGATTACGCTTCATACCAACCACGGCGATATCGTTATTAATACGTTTGCAGACAAGGCGCCGGTTACCGTAGAAAACTTCCTGAACTACTGCCGCAGCGGTTTTTATGACAACACGATTTTCCACCGTGTGATTAATGGTTTCATGATTCAGGGCGGCGGCTTCGCTCCCGGTATGGATCAAAAAGAAACCAACGCGACAATCAAAAATGAAGCCAATAACGGCCTGAAAAACGCGCGTGGCACGTTGGCAATGGCTCGTACTAACGATCCGCACTCTGCCACTGCCCAGTTCTTTATCAACGTTGTTGATAACGATTTCCTGAACTTCCGTTCAGAGCGCGCTGATGGCTGGGGCTACTGCGTTTTCGCTGAAGTCACCGAAGGTATGGACGTCGTTGATAAAATCAAAGGCGTGGCTACCGGCCGCAGCGGCATGCACCAGGACGTACCGAAAGAAGACGTGGTAATTACCCACGTAACGGTCAGCGAATAATCCGACCTGCATGGCAACGCTGTTCATTGCCGATCTGCATTTAAGTCTTCATGAACCGGCGATTACCGCCGGTTTTCTGCGTTTTTTACGCCATGATGCGATTCATGTCGATGCGCTGTACATTCTTGGCGATCTGTTCGATGCCTGGATTGGTGACGACGATCCCCAACCGCTGCATGCGACCATTGCCGCTGAACTCTATGCTTTACATCAGCGCGGTATCCCCTGCTATTTCGTACACGGTAACCGTGATTTCCTGATCGGTAAGCGTTTCGCAAAACAAAGTGGGATGACGCTGCTGCCAACGGAAACGGTGCTCGATCTCTACGGCCAGAAGATCCTTATTCTGCATGGCGATACGCTGTGTACCGACGATCATCACTACCAACAATTCCGTCGCCGGGTACACAACCCCTTCATTCAGCGACTCTTCCTGCTATTGCCCTTGTCATCACGCATGAAAATCGCGGCGAAGATGCGTGCGACCAGCCAACAGGAAAACCAGAAAAAGTCGCAGCAGATTATGGATGTCAATCACGATGCCGTGCTTGAACGCCTACGGCATTATCAGGTGAAGACGATGATCCATGGCCACACACACCGCCCCGCCATTCATCAGGTCGATCTCGGCGAATCTTATGGCCGTCGCGCTGTTCTGGGTGCCTGGCATGAAGAAGGGTCGATGATTAAGGTCACGCCACAAAATATCGAACTGATTTCCTTCCCATTTTAATGCGTTTCCAGCCATTGACTTAACGGCCTCTCACCTCATTCCCCCAGCATTTCCGCATACGCAACCGTTTTCCTCGCCATAATGGCGTGATATGCTCTACGCCCTCAACGCCAGACCCTCCCTGTCTGGCCGACGCGAACGCGTCACGAACACGTACAATCACAGGAGCGTTACAGGCATGTCATCCAACGTTGCCCCGGCTAAAATTGCCATCGTCATGGGTTCAAAGAGTGACTGGGCCACCATGCAGTTTGCTGCGGAAATCCTCACCACGCTGAACATTCCTTTTCATACCGAAGTCGTTTCCGCACACCGGACGCCGGATAAGCTGTTCAGCTTTGCTGAGCAAGCGGCACAGAACGGTTTTGATGTGATTATCGCGGGCGCAGGCGGCGCAGCACACCTGCCGGGTATGCTGGCAGCGAAAACGCTGGTTCCCGTGCTTGGCGTGCCGGTACAAAGCTCAACGTTGAGCGGTGTAGACAGCCTGTATTCTATCGTCCAAATGCCTCGTGGTATTCCGGTCGGCACGTTGGCCATTGGCAAAGCGGGTGCAGCAAATGCGGCCCTGCTGGCCGCACAGATTCTCGCGCTGCACGATCGTGGCATCGCCACTCGACTGGCCGACTGGCGTCAGGCGCAAACCGATGATGTGCTCTCTCATCCCGATCCGCGGGAGGAGGCATGAAACCGGTCTGCGTACTAGGCAATGGTCAGTTGGGCAGAATGCTGCGTCAGGCTGGCGAACCATTAGGGATCGCCGTTTATCCTGTGGGGCTGGATGCTGAACCGGAATCGGTGCCGTTTCATAACAGCGTGATTACCGCCGAGATCGAACGCTGGCCGGAAACCGCCCTCACTCGTGAATTGGCCGAGCACACGGCGTTTGCGAACCGCGATATTTTCCCCCGTCTGGCCGATCGCCTGACGCAAAAGCAGCTGTTGGACTCGCTGAATCTGGCGACTGCGCCCTGGCAATTGCTGGCCAGCGCCGATGAATGGCCACACGTCTTCGCCTCATTAGGTGAATTGGCTATCGTTAAACGCCGCGTCGGCGGTTACGACGGTCGCGGACAGTGGCGCTTGCGCGACGGCGAACAGCAGACGCTGCCCGCTGACTGCTACGGTGAATGCATCGTTGAACAAGGCATTAATTTTTCCGGCGAAGTCTCGCTGGTTGGCGCTCGCAACACACACGGCAAATGCGTGTTCTACCCGCTCACCCACAACCTGCATCAGGATGGCATTCTGCGCACGAGCGTAGCCTTCCCTCAGCCTGACCCGCAACTGCAACAGCAGGCAGAGCAGATGTTGTCCGCGATTATGAATGCGCTGGGCTATGTGGGCGTGATGGCGATGGAATGCTTTATCGTCGGCGACCACCTGCTCATTAACGAACTGGCTCCACGCGTACACAACAGCGGACACTGGACGCAAAATGGCGCATCGATCAGCCAGTTTGAACTGCACCTGCGCGCTATTCTCGACCTGCCGCTGCCGGTACCGGTCGTCGAAACGCCTTCGGTGATGGTCAACCTGATTGGCACCGACGTGAATATCGACTGGCTGACGCTGCCGCTGGTACATCTGCACTGGTACGAGAAAGAGGTTCGCCCCGGTCGCAAAGTTGGACACCTCAATTTATCGTCATCGGATGCTGCACAGCTGCAACACACGCTGCAATCGCTGGCACCTTTCTTACCCGAGGAGTACCACAGCGGTCTGGCGTGGGCAGAAGAGAAACTCACCGCCTGACAGGTCAGCGCTCATTATCCGGCAGGTTACCGCCTGTCGGATAACCGTCTATTAATAACCGTCTATTAATAACAACGCGATTCGATAGGTTCGCAGGAAGCACGCTCGCGATACCACAGCGTCAAAAAGAGAAAAACCATCATTCCGCGTGACATCAGTAAAATTGCGTTTATTATTTCAACTGCCCTTTATTTTATTTACTGTTCATTTTTTATCACTCGGCAATTAAATAAAGTATCAATAACGAGCCGTTAAAAATATTTAAAATAAAGTATCAAGATTGATATTTTAATTTGCGCGAAAATTTATTAAAATATTTCCCGTCAATTCATTTCTGTGATCGCCTCAATATTATTCGCTGACCACCACGATATAGAATGCCGCCACAAAACAGTATTGACCTACTGACATAATTAGCAACATGTCTCGTTCGTTTTTTAAACTCTGTAACGGCAACTTGCCGATACTGTAATTTTTATACCCCACATCATGTGGTAATCCCCTTACAACGGGGTATTAATGTGTTCACCGAGGAGAAATCAGTATATGAGCACAATTCAAGATAGCAGCCAGGTGTTAGAACAGACTTCAGGATGGCGTAAAAGCGATACCGTCTGGATGCTGGGCCTCTACGGCACAGCCATCGGCGCTGGCGTGTTATTCTTACCTATCAACGCGGGTATTGGTGGTTTAATTCCTTTAATTATCATGGCGCTGATTGCTTTCCCGATGACATATTATTCTCACCGTGCTTTATGCCGTTTTGTATTATCCGGCAAAAAAGGTGGCGAAGATATTACCGAAGTTGTTGAAGAACATTTCGGCGTTGGTGCGGGTAAATTAATCACTTTGCTTTATTTTTTCGCTATTTATCCGATCCTGTTAGTTTATAGCGTCGCCATCACCAATACGGTAGATAGCTTTATTACTCACCAATTGCATTTACCTTCTCCTCCGCGCGCCCTACTGTCATTAATATTGATTCTCGGGCTAATGTTTATTGTTCGCTTCGGTGAAGCAATGATCGTTAAGGCAATGAGCATTCTGGTTTATCCTTTTGTTGCCGTGCTGATGTTGCTGGCGCTTTATTTAATTCCGAACTGGAATACCTCTGTTTTTGAAAACATTTCTCTGAGTTCCAGCGTCACGGGCAATGGTCTGTTGGCGACATTATGGCTGGCTATTCCGGTGATGGTTTTCTCCTTTAACCACTCGCCGATCATCTCCTCCTTTGCCGTTGCCAAACGTAAAGAGTATGGCGATGACGCAGAGAAAAAATGCTCACGCATTCTGTCTTACAGCCACATCATGATGGTCCTGACCGTTATGTTCTTCGTCTTCAGCTGCGTACTGAGCCTTTCTCCAGTTGAGTTGATGGAGGCGAAAACACAGAACATTTCTATTCTGTCCTATCTGGCGAACCACTTTAACAACCCGGTCATTGGCTATATGGCTCCGGTTATTGCCACCATCGCGATCTCTAAATCGTTCCTGGGCCACTATCTGGGTGCGGGCGAAGGTTTTAACGGCATGATCGTGAAATCCCTGCGCAGCAGAGGAAAAACCATTTCCCACACCAAATTGAACCGCTTCACTGCACTGTTCATGCTGATCACGACCTGGATTGTCGCGACGCTGAACCCAAGCATTCTGGGCATGATCGAAACGCTGGGCGGCCCGATTATCGCATGTCTGCTGTTCCTGATGCCGATGTACGCTATTCAGAAAGTCCCGGCAATGAAGAAATACAGCGGCCACATCAGTAACGTCTTCGTCACCCTGATGGGACTGATCGCTATTTCCGCCATCGTTTACAGCCTGCGCGATCTGCTGTAAGCCCCCCACTCTAATTTAACGCCGGCACGTTATTTTCTAGCCATACCCTAAATAATTCGAGTTGTAGGAAGGCGGCAACCACACGAATCCCCAGGAGCTTACATAAGTAAGTGACTGGGGTGAGTGAGGGAAGCCAACGCACATGCGGCTTGAAGTATGACGGGTATGCGGCGTTTTTTTTCAAGGAAATCGCTATGGTCAGCGTATTTGATATCTTCAAAATCGGCATCGGTCCGTCCAGTTCTCATACCGTCGGCCCAATGAAAGCGGGCAAAATGTTTACCGACGATCTGGTGAACCGCACGCTTATCTCATCGGTGACATCCATTGTCGTTGATATTTACGGCTCACTCTCACTAACGGGGAAGGGGCACCATACCGATATCGCCATCATTATGGGGCTAGCGGGTAACCTGCCAGATAGCGTAAACATCGATAGTATTCCGGCGTTTATTCAACAGGTAAAAGACACTCAGCGGTTACCGATACTCAACGGTCAATATGAGGTCAGCTTCCCGCTGGAAACGTCTCTGCGTTTCCAACCGGAGAACCTGCCGCTGCATGAAAACGGCATGACCATTCGCGCCTACAGCGGACAAGAGCAGGTTTATAGCAAAACGTATTACTCCATCGGGGGCGGATTCGTTGTCGATCAGGAAAACTTCGGCAAACCCAATCTGGCAGAGGAAAACGCGCCTTACCCGTTCTTTTCTGCCCAGAAGCTACTGCAACATTGCAACGATCACTGCCTGTCGTTATCCGCTATCGTCCTGAAAAACGAGATTGCGATGCATGGTCGGGAAGCGCTTGAGCACTACTTTGCCGACGTGTGGAAAACGATGCAAGACTGTATGCATCGCGGCATGAATACGGAAGGCGTGTTGCCCGGCCCGTTACGCGTTCCCCGTCGGGCATCGGCGCTGCACCGCCTGCTGTTCATCAATGACCGTTTTTCTAACGACCCGATGGATGCGATGGACTGGGTTAACATGTTCGCAATGGCCGTGTCGGAAGAGAATGCGGCAGGCGGACGTGTGGTCACTGCACCAACGAACGGCGCGTGCGGCATTATTCCCGCCGTGCTGGCCTATTACGATCGCTACGTGCAACCGGTAACCCCGGAATCTTACCTGCGCTATTTCCTGGCATCCGGTGCTATCGGGATGCTCTACAAAATGAACGCCTCTATTTCCGGAGCGGAAGTGGGCTGTCAGGGCGAAGTTGGCGTGGCCTGTTCGATGGCCGCGGCCGGTCTGGCAGAACTCCTCGGCGCCAACCCGGAGCAGGTGTGCATCGCGGCAGAAATCGGCATGGAGCACAATCTGGGGCTGACGTGCGATCCGGTTGCGGGCCAGGTTCAGGTGCCGTGCATCGAACGTAACGCCATTGCCTCCGTGAAAGCCATCAACGCCGCAAGAATGGCAATGCGCCGCGCCAGCGAACCACGCGTATCGCTCGATAAGGTGATTGAAACCATGTATGAAACAGGCAAGGACATGAACGCCAAGTACCGTGAAACCTCTCGCGGGGGGTTGGCGATTAAAGTGGTCTTATGCGAATAGTGAATACTAAAGCAGCCTTGTCGCGTTAAATACCAAGCGGCTTAACGCGGCAATCAGGGTTCATACGTAGGGGTTCATACATAAGGGTTAATGCAGTTGCATTAGCCCTTTATTTTTTATCGCTTTCAGGCAATGACCAGACAATATTGTTTTCGGCCGCCGCGATGTACCAGTCCACGGTGCTGTTCGCTGGCTTCTTGATATTTTCATGCTTCGCGAGTGCCTTGGCGGGAAAGGCCGCGGCTTTCTTTCTGATACGCAGCGGCGTCTGTTTTTTCTCACCGCTGATCTGTGCATGGAAAGATTCCACTTCAGCGTCGAAGAGCACGCCTTCAATCTGGTGCAGACGATTCAACCCACGCAGGATGGAAAGCAGGCTGCTGAGCGTAATGGATTCGCCCATTTCAGCACGTTTGATCGTCGCAATCCCCAGCCCAGCTCTTTCGGCAAGATCGACCTGCGATAAGCGCTGCTGGATTCTGGCGTCTTTTATTCTCCGGCACAGCTCGGTAATAATTTCGCCTTCGTTCATGGTGCTAAATTTCATCTTACCCGCCACTTGCCAGAGTCAAAAAATTTGCGCGCATTTTATCATCAATTTTTCAAATGGCACGGACAATTGATGAACGGTATCCATAATTTTTTTAAGCTCTTTAAATGCAGTGGTTTGATGAAATTTCACCCAAAACGCCCAGTAATATAATCCTCTGTGCGGCGCTGCGTCGGCGAGGTAAACAGATCGTCCGTACGGTTGTACTCAATTAACTTACCCTGATTGATAAACGCGGTGTAATCCGACACGCGGGCCGCCTGCTGCATGTTGTGCGTTACCAGCACCAACGTGAAATGCTGCTTTAGCGTTCCCATCAGCTCTTCAACAATCAGCGTCGAAATCGGATCGAGCGCGGAGGTCGGCTCATCTAACAGCAGCACTTCCGGCTCAATGGCGATCGCCCGGGCGATCACCAAGCGCTGCTGCTGTCCGCTGGATAGCGTCAGCGCGTTGTCGCTCAGCCGATCTTTTACTTCATGCCACAGCGCCGCGGCCCGCAGCGCCCGTTCAACGGCATCATCCAGAAAGCGGCGATCGCGCAGCCCCTGCAGCCTCAGGCCGTAAATCACGTTTTCATAGATCGATTTGGGAAACGGGTTCGGGCGTTGAAAAACCATGCCGACCCGACGGCGTAACACGGCAACATCCAACTGCGGATCGTTGATGGGCATACCGTTCAGCCAGATATCGCCTTCGGTACGGCAGTTGTCCACCAGATCGTTCATGCGATTAAAACAGCGTAACAGCGTGGATTTACCACAGCCCGACGGCCCAATCAGCGCCGTGACCTGCTTCTTCGGAATACGAATCGAAATATCGTTCAACGCCTGCTTGTCGCCATAGTACAGATTCAGATGTTCCACGGTTAACATCGTCTGTTCATCACTCAGTTGATGAACATCAGGTAGCGGTGCCATCTCCTTTTGTGTCATAAATCCCATAACTTCATCCTACTTTCAAAGTGATAACGAACGATATTTCTCACGCAGAACGTGGCGGATTCCAATCGCCGCAAGGTTCAACCCGACGACAATCAACACCAGCAGCAGTGCAGTAATGTATACCAGCGGTCTGGCGGCTTCCACGTCCGGGCTTTGGAACGCCAAATCGTAAATCTGGAATCCCAGATGCATAAATTTTCGTTCAAGATGCAGATAAGGGAAAATGTCATCAACCGGTAAGACCGGCACCGACTTCACTACGCCGACCAACATCAGCGGCGCAGTTTCCCCTGCGGCACGCGCCACCGCGAGGATTAAACCGGTCATCATCGCGGGAACCGCCATCGGCAGCACAACGTGCCACAGCGTTTCGGCCTTGGTGGCCCCCAACGCCAGTGAGCCGTGGCGTACCGACATCGGGATACGTGACAGCCCTTCCTCCGTCGCCACAATCACCACCGGCAGCGTCAGCAATGCCAGCGTCAGTGATGCCCACAGCAGCCCCGGCGTACCAAATGTCGGATTCGGCAACGCTTCAGCGTAGAACAGCTGATCCAGCGTGCCACCGATGAGATAAACAAAAAAACCTAACCCAAACACGCCGTAAACAATGGAAGGCACTCCAGCCAGATTGACCACGGCAATCCGCACCCAGCGCGTTAGGCTGTTTTTCCCCGCATATTCATGCAGATAAACCGCAGCGATCACGCCCAGCGGCATCACCACAATAGACATCAGCACCACCATCAAAACGGTGCCGAAAATGGCGGGGAAAAGGTGGCCTGCGCTGTTGCTGTCCGGTGAGTAGTGCGCCAGCATATATTTCGCCTGAGCGCCCCAGTGGCTGACTTTTTTCCACAGGTTCATCGCATTCGGGTACCAGGCCTGCTCAATGTCCCTGAGTGGGATAAGGTGAACGCTGCCGTTCGCATCCCGTAGCTGCACGGTATCACGATTAATATCCAGATTGAGTGCGGTTAACTGACGCGACAGCTCATCGAAGCGACGTTGCAGTTCAATACGTTCAGCCTGAAGACGGGCCAGCGCCTGATTATCCAGCGTTCTGGCCTGCTGCCGCTTTTTCTCCTCCAGCCGTAGCGCTTCAAACTGCTGGTTGATCTTCGCCATCTCCCCCATGCGGATTGTTTGCGCCTTCGCGAGCAACCCCTGCACCTGCTCGACGCGATGCTGTAAGGTCGCGGGGAGATCCGTCGCCACCAGCGGCTGTTCCCCTTCCAGCATCCCAGCAAGGTAGCCATAGGCAGTGCCGTTGTTGGTTCGCTTTAACACCAGAATGTCGGCGGGTTTATCAAAACGCACTATGTCGCGTGACAGCAACGAACGAAAGCTCTGACCATGAATTTCACGCTGGCCAATTTTGATCAAATAACGTGTTTCAGCGTCACCAGACGTAGAGGTTAAACCGGCCTGTTCCAACTGCTGAGGTGAAAGCGTCTGCTCGGCATAAATTTCCCCCATTAGCGCGCGCTGCACACCCTGCTCCGGCTGTAGCGTCAGCAGCCAGACAGGCTGAGGCCACAAATAGCGCATACCCTGCCCCGCCAGCAGTACGATGATTGCCAGCATCGCCAGCAGGCTAATGGAAATGGACGATGCGGTCAGCCACACCCAGGGCCTTCCCGAACGGAACCAGCGCTTCACGCGTTTTCTCCTTCATCACGGTAGCGTTGACGCAAACGCTGCCGGATAGTTTCAGCGAGCGTATTCACGATGAATGTGAAAACAAACAGCGTTAATGCCGTTAAAAACAACACCCGATAGTGACCGCTATTCGTCACGGCTTCCGGCATTTCGATGGCAATATTCGCCGCCAGCGAACGTAATCCCTGAAGCAGGCCTTCATCCATAATCGGCGTGTTGCCCGTCGCCATAAGCACAATCATGGTTTCCCCCACGGCACGGCCAAAGCTCAGCATCAGCGCGGCGAAAATCCCGGCGCTGGCGGACGGCAGCACGACGCGCCACAGGGTTTGCCACGCCGTCGCGCCCAGCGCCAGCGAACCCTGACTTAAACGAGCTGGCACGCTGAACAGGGCATCTTCCGCCAGCGAAAAAATCAGCGGAATCAGTGCGAAGCCGAGAGCAACGCCCGCCACCAGCGTATTACGTTGCACAAAATCATCGCCCAGCCACTGGTACAGCGGCTGTCCTAACACCCAGATTTCCATGCGTGGCGCAATCCAACAGCCGACGACAAATGTCAGCAGGATCGTGGGGATGAGAAATAGTACGTCCCAGCCGATAGGGAAACGGAGACGCCAGCGCGTCGGCAGGCATTCAATCAGCCAGCCGCAGCCGAGCACGGCCAGTATCCATAAAATCGGCATAACCAGAATAGCGGACAGATACGTCGCAAAATGCGGAGCCAGCCAGATGGCCGCAATCAAGCCAACGACGACCGTCGGCAGCGCGCCCATGATTTCCAGCGTGGGTTTAATCCAGCGTCGCAGCGTCGGCGACATAAAGCAGGCGGTATAAATCGCCGCAGACAGCGCCAGCGGCGTGGCAAACAGCATGGCGTAAATCGCCGCTTTCATCGTGCCCAGCATCAGCGGCATCATACTGAATTTGGCCTGATAACTGTCATCCGCAGACGTGGATTGCCAGATATAGGCAGGCTCCGGGTAATTCTCATACCACAATTTTTGCCACAGCCCGCGCCAGCCGATATCGGGATATGGGTTATCAACCTGATAGCGGTGCCACCCCTGCGCCGTTTCAACCAGCATGGCAGATCCGTGCGGCGAAAACGCCAGTCTCTGCGCATGAGCCGGTAATGTCTGCGTCAGCAGCGCATGTGACTGCTTGCTGGCAAACAGCGACAGTTCGCCCTGTGCATTCAATGTGGCAAAAACTCGCCGCTGCGCCTCCGTTGCCAACAGCACCGATTTTCCCGCAACGTGCGGAAACTGGCGGATCTCCGTCAGAGTAGCGCCCTTTTCGCTCGGAACCTCAAACCATTGGCTAATCTGCCCGTCGGCGGTTTGTACCAGCAACGACCGCCCGCCGGACAACAGCGCCAGATGCAACGGTTCCGCCAACTGCAATTGCCGCTCTTCCCGCAGCGTCAGCGCGTTCGCCTCCACCTGCCACAGCGTTAATGTGTTGCCGCTGAGCAAATATACCTGCTGTCCGTCTGGCGTCAGCAGCAGTTGGCTAACCGCGCCAGCCGGAAGCGTAATCTGTGCCCGTTGCCGCACGCCGTTTTCATCAACATCGGCAATAATCAACGCGTTTTCTTGCCCGATAGCCGCAACAACAGCGTGCGTTTCATCCACTGCCGCCACTGCCAGATAACGCAGCGGCTGCGCAGGTAACCCAAGCGAATAGGCCTGCTCACCCAGCGGATAATCCCAGAAGGGAGAACGGTTTTCCGTGCGCGATAACACGGGCTGCACGAAAACTAAGCGGCCGTCAGGCTGGCTCAGGGCATAAACCTGTCGCTCGCCCTGACTCTGCGCCAGTAAACTCAGCGCAGGAATCAGTTGAATACGCGACATGGGCTGATTTTCCGCAAACGGGATAAACTCCCCATAGCCCTGACTGTCGATGCGAAACCCAATCTGCCCGTTGTCGCTAAGCCCCAACGCCAGCGACGGCTCCGCACCGTGGCGCTGCACCGTTTTTTGGCCGTTAACCGTGGGAGAAAGGAACAGTGGCGTCACCACATACAGTAGATAAAAGAAGATTAACAACAGCATAGCCAGCACCAGCAGCCCGCTGCCCGCAACAATGCGGTGAACCAAACGATCTACCCACGCTCGTCGACGATCCCGATACTGTGATGTGTTGCCTGTTTTTACCATTATTCTCGCCGTTAGAGTGAAGCCGCCAGAGTCGTGTTGCTAACGTATTGCGGGTAGCATATGTTGCCTTTACGCCCATAATATGACAATGGTAAGTCTGTCTATGAATTAGATTTTATACCCTAAATAGTTCCAGTCGTATGAAGGCGGCAACCGAGGGAGTCCTCAGGAGCTTACTTTAGTAAGTGACTGGGGTGACAAATCTGCTGGGAGCAGATTTGAACGCTGCTTGCAGCGGCCCTTTAGGGCGAGACCCACGACGGGTCGAGTATTTAAGGGTAGCCAACGTACAGACGGCTCGAAATATGACGGGTATCGTCATCAACACGCCATAATGTTGTTGTACCCTATCCTTACAAAGGAAGGGTATGAATATTGGATGAACCTTCAGTACATGAGTTGAGCGGAGTGACAATGGGTCAGGACAAACTCTACATAGAGAAAGAATTAAGTTGGTTATCCTTTAATGAGCGAGTACTTCAGGAAGCAGCAGATAAAAGCAATCCGTTAATCGAACGCATGCGCTTTCTGGGCATCTACTCCAGCAACCTTGATGAATTTTATAAAGTCCGTTTTGCCGATTTGAAAAGACGCATTCTGATTAATGAAGAACAAGGTCTGGACGGCAATCTACGACATCTTTTAGGAAAAATTCAGGCTCGTGTTCTCAAAACCGATCAAATCTTTGACAGCCTGTACAACGAACTGCTGCTGGAGATGGCGCGTAACCAGATTTTTCTGGTCAATGAACGTCAGGTTTCCCCTAATCAGCAGGAGTGGCTGAGAGATTACTTCCGGCAATATCTGCGCCCGCACATCACGCCAATACTGATCTTTGACGAAACCGACCTGGTGGAGTTCCTGAAGGATAGTTATACCTATCTTGCCGTCGAGATTATTCGTGGCGATGAGATTAACTACGCCCTGCTGGAAATTCCTTCGGATAAAATACCGCGCTTCGTCAACCTGCCAGCAGAAGCGCCGCGCCGTCGTAAGACTATGATCCTCATCGATAACATTCTGCGCTACTGTCTGGATGATATCTTCAAGGGCTTCTTTGATTATGATGCGCTGAACGCGTACTCCATGAAGATGACGCGCGATGCGGAATACGATCTGGTTACGGAAATGGAATCCAGCCTGCTGGAACTGATGTCTTCCAGCCTGAAGCAGCGCCTAACCGCCGAGCCGGTGAGATTCGTTTATCAGCGCGACATGCCGGACGCGATGGTCGCCATGCTGCTTGATAAACTGGGGATCTCTTCCTACGATTCCGTCATCCCCGGCGGGCGTTACCATAATTTCAAAGACTTTATCTCTTTCCCGAACGTCGGACGCGCCAATCTGGTCAACAAACCGTTGCCACGTCTGCGGCACACCGGATTCAACCATTTTCGCAATGGGTTTGATGCGATCCGTGAGCGCGACGTGCTGCTCTATTACCCGTACCACACCTTCGAGCACGTATTGGAACTGCTGCGACAAGCCTCTTTCGACCCCAATGTACTGTCCATCAAAATCAATATTTACCGCGTCGCCAAAGACTCGCGCATCATTAATTCAATGATCCATGCGGCGCACAACGGTAAGAAAGTGACGGTTGTGGTCGAGCTACAGGCGCGCTTTGACGAAGAAGCCAACATCCATTGGGCCAAGCGCCTGACGGAAGCCGGCGTGCACGTGATTTTCTCGGTGCCTGGATTGAAGATTCACGCCAAGCTGTTCCTGATTTCCCGCCGCGAAGGGGAAAACATCGTGCGTTACGCGCACATCGGTACCGGTAACTTCAACGAGAAAACCGCCCGCCTATATACGGACTACTCGCTGCTAACCGCCGACGAACGTATTACCAACGAAGTGCGCCGCGTCTTCAACTTCATTGAAAACCCTTACCGTCCGGTCAGCTTCGAGCATTTGCTGGTGTCACCGCAAAACTCCCGCGATAAGCTCTACCAACTGATCGATACCGAGATCGAGAATGCGCTGGCGAATCGTGATGCAGGCATTACGCTTAAGGTAAATAATCTGGTGGATAAAGGGCTGGCGGAAAAGCTGTATCAGGCTTCCTCTGCGGGCGTGAAAATTAATCTGCTGGTGCGCGGCATGTGCTCACTGATCCCCAATTTGCCGGGGATCAGTGAAAATATTCAGGTCATCAGTATTCTTGACCGCTATCTGGAACACGATCGGGTGTATGTCTTCAACAACGGCGGGGACAAGAAAGTCTACCTTTCTTCCGCAGACTGGATGACACGCAACATTGATTATCGCATTGAAGTCGCAGTGGAAATTCTAGACCCAACGTTGAAAAACCGCGTGCTGGAAACGCTGGATATCCTGTTCAGCGATACGGTGAAAGCCCGTGTCGTTGATAAAGAATCGAGCAACCGCTATGTATCACGCGGCAACAAGCGTAAAGTACGCGCGCAAAATGCCATTTACGACTACATCAAGGCGTTGGAGCAACCTGGAGATAAGCCTGAATAATGCCGTTAACGAACAATGAAAAAACCGAGATGAAGCCGCAAGAATTCGCGGCCATCGACCTGGGTTCCAATAGTTTTCACATGGTGATCGCACGCGTGGTAAACGGTGCGCTTCAGGTATTGGGGCGTTTAAAACAGCGGGTACATCTGGCCGACGGGCTGGACAACAAAAATGTGCTCAGCGAAGAGGCCATTCAACGCGGCCTGAGCTGTCTGGCGCTGTTTGCTGAACGCCTGCAAGGCTTCCCCGCCGTGAACGTATCTATCGTCGGAACGCACGCGCTACGTCAAGCGGTCAACGCGCAGGAATTTTTACGCCGCGCAGCGGATATTATCCCCTATCCGATAGAGATCATTTCCGGTCACGAAGAAGCTCGTCTGATCTTTATGGGCGTGGAGCATACGCAGCCGGAAAAAGGCCGTAAGCTGGTCATCGATATCGGTGGCGGTTCTACAGAACTGGTTATCGGTGAAGATTTCGAGCCGATGCTGGTGGAAAGCCGTCGTATGGGGTGCGTCAGCTTCGCACAGCAGTTTTTCCCGAACGGTGAAATCAGCGAAGCCAACTTCAAGCGCGCCCGGCTGGCTGCGGCGCAAAAGCTGGAGACGCTGTCCTGGGAATACCGCATATACGGGTGGAAATTCGCCCTCGGCGCGTCTGGAACGATCAAAGCCACACACGAAATTCTCGTGGAGATGGGGGAGAAAGACGGCCTGATTACGCCCGAGCGGCTGGAAATGCTACGCACGCAGATCTTGCAGTTTAAGCACTTTAAAGCGCTGAGTCTGCCGGGCCTGTCCGAAGATCGTCAATCGGTGCTGGTGCCCGGTCTGGCTATTTTGTGTGGTATTTTCGATGCGCTGGCGATCAAAGAGTTACGTCTGTCCGATGGCGCGCTGCGCGAAGGCGTACTGTACGAAATGGAAGGACGTTTCCGCCATCAGGATATTCGCATCCGTACCGCGCAAAGTCTGGCGACCCATTACAATATTGACCGCGAGCAGGCGCGACGCGTGCGGGAAACCACGCAGCAGCTTTATGCGCAATGGGCAGAGCAAAATCCTAATCTGGTGCACCCACAGCTTGAGGCCATCTTAAACTGGGCTTCCATGCTGCATGAGGTCGGGTTGGGCATTAACCATAGCGGCATGCACCGCCATTCCGCCTACATCCTGCAAAATACCAACCTGCCCGGCTTCAATCAGGAACAGCAGCTTGTGCTGTCGATGATCGTGCGGCTGCACCGTAAGGCGATCAAGCTGGAAGAGTTACCGCGGCTAAACCTGTTCAAAAAGAAACAGTATTTACCGCTGGTACAACTTCTGCGCCTTGCTACGCTGTTGAACAACCAGCGTCAGGCAACGACAACGCCGGAATCGTTACGGCTGCATACCGATGACAATTACTGGACGCTGACATTCCCACACGACTTCTTTACCAACAACACGCTGGTACAGCTGGATTTGGAACGGGAACAGGAATATTGGCAGGACGTCACCGGCTGGAAGCTGATGATTGAGGAAGAAAAAGCCTGATTGCTGGAAATGTTGTCGGGTAATCCTCACATACGCCAAACCGTGCCATGACGCAAAATCGTACAACCGGGCTGGCTGATGAAGTCTGGTTAACGTAAAGTTTACAGAGATGGGGCCGATACCAAAATGATGTCTGGCGATAATTTTCGCCAACATCATGCAACCTCGGCGGAAAGGCGCGCTTCCTTTCCAGATATCAATCCAACTCAGTATTAAGGAGAGTAAAATGGATGTATCACAGATTGCATCACTCGCAACCGACCTCAGCAGCATGCGTACCAGCAGTGAGGCCAGCGCGCTTGTGATGAAAAAAGCGCTCGACAGCCAAGAGGCCGTCGTTTCCGGCATTTTGCAGGCATTACCACCTCTGCCAGCAAATCCGGCGATTGGGCGTAACGTCAATACTACGGCGTAATCCCTTGCACCACACAACCCGCTTATCCGTTTCTGTTTGAGCGGGTTTTTGGTGGCCTTCTAAGTCCCTTTGTGTTTCCACCCCTTCGCGTTTACTCCTGCCCTCTTTCCTTGTACCGAACGTGCGAAAACCGAATCAGCCATCATCTTTTTCACTTCGGCAGATTGACCTCTCCTACAGCCTGTGCCTAAATAAACAACAGCGAATGTTCGCTTTCACAGAGGATTCACTGGTAATGTCCACACTTACCCACAAACGACGATTATCGATACGCCCGCGACGAAGTGGCTCTCGGATCGCCCGTGCCGTTTTACTCATCAGTTTCATTATTCTTTTAGGCCGCTTTGCCTACTCCACCATCACCGCGTTTGGTCATCATCAAGACAAACAGCAGCAGCGTGCGGAACAATTACTGCTTCCTGCCAACGTACTCGTCAATCAGAAAGAATAGCGCCTAACCAACCGGTTCCTTTTCCTTATATTCTCTTTTTCTTCATCAGGCATACTGCCTTCGTATTCTCGTGCCCGCTATTTACGCCCGTATCCGTCAGACGAGAATATCCGTCATAAAAAAACGTCGGGAACGTTTTTCAACGTTGCGTAGCAACGGCCCGAAGGGTGACGGACGAGGATGTCCGTCATAAAAAAAACGGCAGTGCGAATCTTCGCAGCCACCGTTTTCATCAATTAATCGTGCTCATCAATCAATAATGTACTTGCAATAATGTACTTACTTCAAGCCGGACTTAGACAATAGTCAGGGTCACGTCGATGTTGCCGCGCGTTGCATTGGAGTATGGGCAAACGATATGGGCTTTCTGCACCAGATCTTCAGCCACCGCGCGATCCAGACCCGGCAGGGAAATTTTCAGTTCGACTTCAATACCAAACCCGGTTGGGATGGCGCCGATGCCGACGCTGCCGTTTACCGTGGTATCAGCAGGTACGGCGATTTTCTCACGCGCACCAACAAACTTCATCGCGCCCAGGAAGCAGGCTGAATAGCCCGCGGCGAACAGCTGCTCTGGGTTCGTACCTTCACCACCAGCGCCACCCAGCTCACGCGGGGTAGTCAATTTAATATCAACCGCGTTATCGGAAGATACCGCACGACCATCGCGACCACCGGTGGCCTGAGCATGAGCAACGTATAATACTTTTTCAATAGACATAATGTGACTCCAGATCGTTAAGGGATAGCCTAAGGCAGTGAGATACTGTTCAGGCTTCAATTACATAGCAAAAAACTAAATCGCACACTACTTATTTAATTCAAGATAAATCACTTAAAAATTAATACTTAAAGACATGACGCTATCTCACTGATTTGGCGACGCATCGGGCAACCGCTAACCCTTTTAAAGATGCTCGATCAGGCTTTTACGCAGCGTTTCCAAATCTTTTTTGATCGTCTGCAACTGTTCGAGATGGCATTCCGTCGCGCAAAACACGCTTTCAGGAATTGCTCTTGCCTGCTGCTGAAGCGCCCGTCCTGCCTCGGTTAACCCGATCAGCACCTGACGCTCATCTTCTGTTCCCCGATTACGCACCACTAAACCTGCACTTTGTAACCGCTTGAGCAGCGGCGTCAGCGTGGCAGAATCCAGATACAGGCGCTCACCCAGTTCAGACACCGTCAAACCATCACGCTCCCACAGCACCAGCATCACCAGATATTGGGGATAGGTCAGGTTCAGCTCAGACAGCAAACGACGATACAATTTATTCATCGCCAGATTGGCTGAATACAGTGCGAAGCACAGCTGTCCATCCAGTTTGTAAGCGTTGTCGTTCATCGTCTCTGCCATCGGTGTTGGTTACGTTTCTGAGGCTGACTATATATCGCTAAAAACTAAATAGCAAACGATTTAATAATTCATTAGATGAAATCCGCAATAAAAAAACAGATCAGGACACCATCGCCCTACTTTTCAGACTGCGATTCCCAGTAATCCTATTCTTAATCTACTGATTTTGCGCTACGTTTAATAAAATACGGATAAAAAACAGATCGAGCATAAAACATTATGTCGAGTGTAAAAAAACTTACCGACCTCCGGCGCCGCATCTCCCTTCTGCTGTTGGAAAACAAGGAACTGGTTGAAGACATCATCAACCGACAGCCGCGCGCTGCGGAACGCGATGGCGCACCGTTAAGCGACAACACCGTATTAAGTAACAACATCGGGCTGCGTGAAAAAAGCATTCTGCTCGACCAAACCGCAGAAATCAGCGAGCTTATCATCGGGCTACATGCCGCTGACCTTGCCGATTTACTGGAGTCTTTACCGCAGGATGAACGTCTGGCACTCTGGCGACTGATTCCCATAGAGAAGCGCGGTCGCGTGTTGATTGAGGCCTCCGACAGCATTTCCGACGACCTGATCGGCGATATGCAGGATAAAGAAATCCTGAGAGCCGTTCGGATATTGGATGTTGATGAGCAGGCCCAGCTCTCTCGTCTTGTTCCTCGTCACCTGTTGGGCAGAATACTGACCTCGCTTGAGCCGAAGCAGCGTGCGCAGCTACGCGCCGCCATCAATTATGATGAAGATTGCCTCGGCCATATGATGGATTTCAAGCTCATTACCGTGCGCGCCGATGTCACACTCGCAGCCGTACAGCGCTATCTGCGCTATCGCAAAACCATCCCCGAATCGACCGACAAACTGTTTGTTACCGATCGCAAAAATACGCTGATCGGCGAACTGTCGCTGGCCAGTATTCTGCTCCACGCGCCTCAGACACAGGTTAGTGACGTCATGGACGATCAGCCGCTAAGGTTCCAACCTGAAGATAAAGTCGAAGAAGCCGCAGGGGCGTTTGAACGTTACGATTTAATCTCCAGCGCCGTGGTGGATAGCAAAGGGAAACTCATGGGACGCCTGACGATTGAGGATATCCTCGACGTCGTGAACCGGGAAAGCGACAGTAATCTACGGCGTTCAGGGGGGTTGACGCCCTCTGAAGATGTTTATGCCCCCGTGTACAAATCGTTCCGCAATCGCTGGGCATGGCTGGCTATTAATCTTTGTACGGCGCTCATCGCCTCGCGGGTCATCGGCCTGTTTGAGCACACATTATCTCATTTGGTGGCGCTGGCAACGCTCATGCCGATTGTCGCCGGAATCGGCGGGAATACCGGCAACCAGACGATCACCATGATTGTGCGTGCGCTGGCGCTGCATCAACTTGAACACGGTAAAAAATCGTACCTGCTACTCAAAGAGCTCGGCGTCGCGCTGGTTAACGGGGTGATATGGGGCACAATTATGGGCGTGGTGACTTTCCTGCTCTACGGCAGCGCCGCTATGGGCGGCGTAATGATGCTGGCTATTCTGCTGAATTTACTGCTCGCTGCGCTAATGGGCGTCGCTATCCCGCTAATCATGATGAAACTCGGCCGCGATCCGGCCGTCGGCTCCAGCGTCATGATCACCGCCATCACCGATACCGGCGGTTTCTTTATCTTCCTTGGGCTGGCAACGCTGTTCCTGCTCCCGTGAACCTCGGTAATGCAGAACACATGCCATATAAAAAGGGCTTTAATCAAAGCCCTTTTTGCTCGCTATTTCCAGCCAGAACTTAGCTCAGGCGACCCGCTCCGCCGGATGCCTGACACAAATAGATGGATGGCTGAAGCCCGGTGCGCGCCGGATATTCACGTTCAATCACCTGTTTGACTTCGTCAGTCAGCGCCGAAGGGATAAGGGCGACAATGCAGCCGCCGAAACCACCGCCGGTCATACGCACGCCGCCCCGCTCGCCAACATAATCCTGAATCAGCGCAACCAACGTATCGATCGGCGGCACGGTAATTTCAAAATCATCCCGCATGGAGACATGCGATTCCGCCATCAGCGTAAACAAACGGTGTGCATCCTGACGCGCCAGTGCATCGGCCGCTTCCAGCGTACGGCGGTTCTCGGTAATAACGTGCCGCGCACGGCGAACCGCGACTGCATCCAGTCCCTCGATTCCTGCTTCAAACTGCGACAGGGAAACATCGCGCAGCGCCTTAACGTTAAAGTGACGCGCTGCCGCTTCACACTGCTGGCGGCGCGTGTTGTATTCGCTGTCCACCAGCCCACGACGCACGTTGGAGTTCACGATCAGGACGTCAACGCCATCGAGCATACGCACCGCGCGTCCTTCCAGAGAGCGACAGTCGATCAACATCGCCTGGCCCGCACGCCCCTGAGCGGAAATAAACTGATCCATAATGCCGCAGCTACAGCCGACAAAATCGTTTTCTGCCTGCTGCCCGTTTAACGCGATATCCAGCTGGCTGATGTCCAGATTATTCAGCTCTTTGAACGTCTGCCCGATCGCCACTTCCAGCGAGGCCGATGAGCTCAGCCCTGCGCCAGACGGCACATTGCCGGAAACCACCATATCCATACCGCTGAGCGGCAGGCCGCGTGCCAGCAAAAACTTCACCGTGCCGCGGATATAGTTAGCCCAGGTATATTCCGGGTGAGGCACGATCGCTTTGGCGAGGTCGAACTCATCCTGCTGGTTGTCAAAATCCACCGACACGACCCGCACGATGCCATCCTGACGCACCGCCGCGCTGACCACCGTCTGGTAATCGATAGCACACGGCAAAACAAAGCCATCATTATAGTCGGTGTGTTCACCAATCAGGTTGACCCGACCGGGCGCCTGGATAGCGGCATGCGGCGCATAGCCAAATAATCGGACAAAAACAGACTCGGTTAACTGACGTAGAGAATCAATACGGCTCATAAAATGACCTCAAATTTGCTCACGAAAATGGATATCACTTACGCTGCGTAAACGTTCAGCGGCCTGCTCTGCCGTCAGATCACGCTGTGCCTCAGCCAGCATTTCATAGCCGACCATAAATTTGCGCACGCTGGCGGAACGTAATAGCGGAGGATAAAAATGGGCATGCAGTTGCCAGTGAGCGATGTCGTCACCTTTAAATGGCGCGCCATGCCACCCCATCGAATAAGGGAATGAGCACTGGAACAGGTTGTCGTAACGGCTGGTCAGCTTTTTCAGGAGCAGCGCCAGATCTTCACGCTGAACATCATTCAACTGTGGCAACCGCTGTACGGCGAACTTGGGCAGGACCAGCGTTTCAAACGGCCACGACGCCCAATAAGGGACAACCGCTAGCCAATGATCCGTTTCTACCACGATGCGTGAACCGTCAGCCTGTTCGCGGCGAACGTAGTCCAGCAGTAACGGCGAACCGTGACGTAAGAAATAGGCTCGCTGCTGATCGTCCTCACGCTGTACCTCATTCGGCAGGAAGTCATTAGCCCAAACCTGCCCGTGCGGATGGGGATTCGAGCACCCCATCATCGTTCCTTTATTCTCAAAAACCTGAACCCACGGATACCGTTTGCCCAGCTCCTCGGTTTGATCGCTCCACGTATCAATCACCGCTTTCAGCGCTGGCAGTGAAAGCTGCGGCAGGCTTTTACTGTGATCGGGAGAAAAACAGATGACGCGGCTGACGCCACGGGCTTGCTGAACGCGGAAAAGCTCGTCGTCGCCCGACGGTGCATCCGGCGTATCTTCCATCAGTGCCGAAAAGTCATTCGTAAAAACAAAGGTGCCCTGATAGTGCGGGTTGATATCGCCAGTAATACGTTTGTTGCCCGCACACAGGTAACAGGTCGGATCGTAAGACGGCGGCGTGGAACGATCCGGTTCATCCTGCTGGCCCTGCCAGGGGCGCTTCGCACGATGCGGAGAAACCAGAATCCACTCGCCCTTCAGCGGATTAAAACGACGATGCGGATGTTCAGTTGGCTCAAACTGCATAAGCTATTCCTCAATACAAAACACAAATTCGGTACAACGGCGTCGCCATCCGCGGCCAATTGTATGGCGCTAACAGCCCGTCAGCGGCCTGGAAGAGGCATCCGGCCAGCCGGTAAACACAGCCAGAAAAACCCCTAAATGTAATCAGTTTCACTATATATTATGGATAAAATAGCTGTAAAAAAGCCGAATACCGATAGTTCGCTATCGTTTAGCCATCATATAAGTGTAATCGGTTACCCTAAATTTAAACCTCAGAATGGTATTTTGGAAGAGAGAAATGACCGATGATTGTTGATAGCGATCACATAAGTACGGTCTGGATCAAAAAGGCAAGGAGGTCGGATAGGTAACATCACCCAAAAACCTGTACATTTATAAATATTAAGTAATCGATTTTTCTTTTAACTTGTGCATTAGGCGACGACTCGCCTTAATACCCTAAATAATTCGGCTTGCTGGAAGGCCTAAAGATATGCAGCTTGAAGTATGGCGGGGATAACACATTTGACCGTTCAGGAATGCCAATGGCCACAATAAAGGATGTCGCTCGTCTATCAGGTGTATCAGTCGCTACGGTTTCGCGCGTAATTAATAATTCGCCCAAAGCCAGTACCGCCTCAAGGGAAGCCGTACACAAGGCCATGGCGGAACTGCAATATCATCCGAACGCCAATGCCAGAGCACTCGCGCACCAGAGTGCAGAAACCATGGGGCTGGTTGTTGCGGATGTCTCCGATCCCTTTTTCGGGACGATGGTTAAGTCTGTCGAACAAATTGCTCAGGCAACCGGTAACTTCCTACTGATCGGCAACGGCTATCACAATGCCGAGCAGGAAAAGAAAGCCATTGAGCAGTTGATTCGCCACCGCTGTGCGGGGCTGATCGTGCATGCCAAAATGCTCTCGGATGAAGAACTGGCCGCGTTGATGAGCCACATTCCTGATATGGTGCTCATCAACCGTACCTTGCCCGGCTATGAAAGCCGCTGTGTTGCGCTTGATGACCGCTATGGTTCCTGGCTGGCAACGCGTCATTTAATTCAGGAAGGACACCAAAAGATCGGTTTCCTCTGCTCTAATCACCAAATTTCCGACTCCGCTGATCGCCTGCAAGGTTATATGGATGCGCTGCAAGAGCACGGCATCCCACGGGATGAACGCCTCATTGCGCGCGCCTCGCCGGACGAAGTGGGCGGCGAGTCCGCCATGATGGAGCTCCTGAGCCGCGGCGGCAATATGACGGCGGTAGTGTGCTACAACGATTCCATGGCCGCTGGCGCCCTCTCCGTCCTGAGCGACAACAGCATCAGCGTACCGCAGGATATGTCGGTGGTCGGGTTTGATGACGTATTGATCGCCCGCTACCTTCGCCCTCGCCTGACAACCGTGCACTATCCGGTTTCCGCCATGGCGATTCAGGCGGCAGAATTAGCCATCGCGTTATCTCACGGTAAAGAGCTTAGCGAAACTACGAATATGTTTAGCCCGACGCTGGTACGCCGCCATTCTGTCAGCCCCCCAACCCGTAAGAAGTAGCCACCTTTTATCTACAAGGCTTGCCTGATGCTGGTTCGCATCAGGCAAGTCGCGCTTCTGAATCCCCTTGTTTTCTTTTTTCCTTCATCAGACATCCTTTCTCTATTTTCCAGAAATGTTTCCTACTCGGCATCGCGCCACACCTTTTATGCAACGTTTCCAATTCTGCTATAAAAAAATTTTATGCTGTATTTGCGGCATACAGACAAAACGTGTAACCAGTTACACACCATTACATAGCGAATAACATCACAATAAGACTAATAAATACGCAAAGAACAGCCTGTAACATCGTTAATTCAGTGTAAATTTTGGTGTAACTCTTTTGTATTTTGTGAGAACAATCATGTCACGCACCGTTTTATTCCCCCATAATCCTTCGCCATGAGTGGAAGCGTTTTACCTCCGTTCACGTCATGTTATTTGGAACATCCACATTCTTACCCGAATAAGCGAAAGGTATATTATGAAAAGAAAACTGCTGACAACATCCATTGCGCTGAGTTTGGCAATGCTGGCAACCCCTTCTTATTCCGTTGATTTTTCAGGATACTTCCGTTCTGGCGTGGGTGTATCAAACCACGGAAAACAACAGAGCGCCGATAAGAGCTATGTGGGAAGATTAGGTAACGAAGATGACACCTACGGCGAAATCCAATTAGGACAGCAGCTGTATAACGAAAATGGGAAAACGTTTTACTTCGACAGTATGATTTCTATGTTCTCCAACGGCTCGAACGATAATGAAACGACAAAGAATGACGATGCCGAGTTTGGTTTACGCCAGTTAAATCTTCAGGCGAAAGGCTTTGTACCAGGGCTGCCGGATGCCACGGTCTGGGCGGGGAAACGTTACTACCAGCGCCATGACTTGCACATCATCGATACCAAATACTGGAATATCTCCGGTGCGGGTGCCGGGATCGAAAACGTCAAAGCCGGTGAAGGCGCGTTCTCATTTGCCTGGATCCGCGCCGATGCAGAAAACATGAACGTCGACTGTAGCAACAGCCAAAACAGTCAGGAATGTACGTCCAGACGAGACACCTACGACGATCTGAACATCAACTATCTGGACGCACGCTATGCAGGCTGGAAGCCGTGGGACGGCGCGTGGACAGAGTTCGGTATCTCCTACGCAATGCCGAATGAAGCGGACACACAGAAAAATATCTTCCTCGCGGAAGGCCAAAAATTCGATCCTAAAAACTCGATGATGATCACAGGTGAACTCAGCCACTACTTCTCTGGCCTCAAGTCCAGCCAGAAACTGGTGCTGCAATATGCCGACAAAGGGCTGGCGCACAACATGGTCGATCAGGGCGGCGGCTGGTATGACGTCTGGAGCATCAACGACAGCGCCAAAGGCTACCGCGTCATTCAGGCCGGTGACCTGCCGATCACCGATAATATTTCTCTGAGCCATGTTCTGACCTACGGTAAAGCAGATGAAATCAGCCGCTGGCGCGACAGCACAGAATTATTGTCTGCGGTAGGTCGTGGCCAATATGCCTGGACCAAGAACCAGAAAACCTATCTGGAAGCGGGCGCGTATCAGAAAAAAGATAGCTGGAAAGCCGGTACAGAAACCAAATACAGCGGTGAAAAATACACGCTGGCACACGCCTTCAGCGCCGATATTCCGATGCTGACACGTCCGGAACTGCGCTTCTTCGTGTCTTACCTGAACGGTGGGAACGAAAACAAAAACCGCTTCAACGACGAACGCAGCAATGCGGTAAATTTCGGTATTCAGGCAGAAGCCTGGTGGTAATACGGCTCTAACCCTCAGCCGGGCGGGCTCATCATTCCCGCCCGGCATTTCCCAAAAGGCCTTCTACCGAAGGCCTTTTTCCGTTTCTGATATCTACGCACTCACTGTTTTTCTTATATCGGCGTAAAAAATCGCGCTGAGGTGTACATGATCGCCGGATGAGCGGCATGGACGCCGCGAAAGTCTGCGCCGCGTCGGGAGCGCGTCGCAGGCGGTCCGAATAGCGAGCATGAACATCGAAGGCACCGCGAAGCGGCGCGAATCACGCCGAAAAGCCAGTGGTCAAGGCGCTGCGGCGATTGAGCGCGCCTTGTCGGGCGTGTAACGATGTTACAGAGAAATAAGATGCCTAACACGCACGAAACACTTACACCGCATCAGCATAAAGAAAAACAGTTTCTACAAGAGGCCGTAGACAGCGGAAGCAAAGCCAGCGCCCGCTAAGGGCGCTGTTTATGTTTAGAAAGGATTTTGACTATTTAGATTCGACGATGCAGTCGCTTATTACGCGCTGATGCGCAAACCATCGGCGTTAAACACCAGACAGTTATCAGGCGAGAAGAACACCTCAATATGTTCATACGGCTTGAAGGCGCTGTCGCCCGCCAGCAGCAGTTTGAAGTTATCAATCCCACAGCATTGGCCGAACAGATAGGTGCTGTTGCCTAAACGCTCAACAACCTCGCAGCCGAATGACAGGCGAATGCCTTCGCCTTCCGGCGACACGTGTTCCGGCCTCAGCCCCAGCGTTATCGTGCTGCCAACACTCAGCTCACCAGTACGAATCGGCAGTTCAAGCTGTAGCTGTTCGGCAATATTCACCGTCAGGCTATCCGGCGTCCAGTCGATAACCTGCGCTGGCAGGAAGTTCATTTTCGGCGAACCGATAAAGCCCGCAACAAACTGGTTAACCGGATGATAGTAAAGCTCCATCGGCGTTCCAACCTGCTCGACTTTGCCGTAATTCATGACCACGATCTTATCGGCCAGCGTCATGGCCTCGACCTGATCGTGCGTCACGTAGATCATCGTCGTTTTCAATTCCTGATGCAGCTTGGCAATGTGTAACCGCATATCTACACGCAACTCGGCATCCAGGTTCGACAGCGGTTCATCAAACAGGAACACTTTCGGATTACGCACGATAGCGCGTCCGATCGCCACGCGCTGACGCTGGCCGCCGGACAGCTCTTTCGGCTTGCGCTCAAGCAGATGGGACAGTTGCAGCGTCTTCGCCACCATCTCGATCTGGTGCTTAATCTGGTCTTTCGGTACGCCATTCACGCGCAGGCCATAGCCCATATTCTCAGCGACAGTCATGTGCGGATACAGCGCATAAGATTGAAACACCATCGCCACACCGCGGTGAGCGGGGGCGACATCATTTACCACCACATCATCAATCATGATTTCACCGCCCGTGACATCTTCCAGCCCGGCAATCATTCTCAGCAATGTCGACTTACCACAGCCAGACGGCCCGACAAAAACAGCGAACTCACCATCTGCAATCGTCAGATTCACATCGTGAAGCGTAATCGTTTTGCCAAAATGCTTACTAACTTTATCCAACTGGATAGACGCCATAACGGTAACCTCTTGATAATTTTACTTTTCAGTATATAAGCGCTGAGTCGAGATAGCCTGGTGCTCACCCACTCAAAATGGCTCGACAGCCCTTCCAGACGCGTCAACATCCGGTCAGGCTGACCTGTACGCTGGTCATAATCTCAATATAACAGCATGGTGTAACCGCTTGCACAAACAGGGGGTTACTTTTGTGCATGAGATCACAGCCTTTACATGTTTCGCTGGCAGACGTGGCGCACTCTGCTTAATGTAATCGCAACTGGTGTAACCGTTACCCTACATTGTGGAAAACGCGCAATAAAGCGCCAACCGCCATACAGAGACGATGACCAGAAAGCGCGTACAGTCAGATGCCTCATTTCCTGCTTTGTGCTGCCGTGCGGTGTAACGTTACACCAACACCGCACAGAGGCGGCAAAAATGGCAAAAAAGAGAACAGTACGCGACGATTTCCGACCATGATGGGCCCACCAGGGCTTTGAGGACTAATGATGAAAATGAAAACACTGACCACCGTCATTATGATTTCACTGGGTATCACTGGCGTACTCAGTAAATCAGCGCTGGCAGCCGATAAAGAGCTTCTGGTATGGGAAGATATCAAGAAATCCGACGGTATCGCCGATGCGATCAAAGCCTTTGAAAAACAGAATAATGTCAAAATCAAAGTGCTGGAAACGCCTTACGCTCAGCAGATTGAGAAACTCCGTTTGGACGGCCCGGCGGGGATCGGCCCGGATGTGATTGTCATGCCGCACGATCAGGTCGGCACCGCCGTCGTTCAGGGGTTGATTAGCGAACTGAAACTGGATCAGACGTTCCTGTCGAGTTTCACCAAGCCAGCTCTGGAAGCCCAGACCTATAACGGGAAGCTGTACGGCGTGCCGAAAGCCGTTGAAACCACCGTACTGGTCTACAACAAAGATCTGATGCCACAGCCGCCGGAAAAATTCGACGACCTGTTCACCTTCTCCAAACAGCAGCGTGCAGAAGGCCGTTACGGTCTGCTGGCGAAATTTGACGAAATTTATTACGCCTATGGCGTCATCGCCGGAATGGGCGGCTACATTTTCGGACAGAACAGCAACGGTTCACCGAACGTAAAAGACATCGGTCTGGATAAACAAGCCACCATCGATGCGGTGAACTACATCAAGAAATTCTATGCCGATGGCCTGTTCCCACCGGGCATCGTCGGTGAAACCGGCGCTAACGCCATTGACTCCCTGTTTACCGAGAAAAAGGCCGCTGCCGTCATTACCGGTCCGTGGGCGTTCCAACCGTACAAGAACGCCGGCGTAAACTATGGCGTGGCGCCACTGCCGCTGCTGCCAAACGGTGAGCATCCACGTTCCCTGCTGGGCGTGAAAGGCTACAGCATTTCCACCTACTCCAAAAACAAAGAACTGGCGCAGAAATTTATTGAGTTCATCAATCAACCTGAATACGCCAAAGTTCGCTTCCAACTGACCGGTGAAATCCCACCGATCGCCGCGCTGATTGACGATCCGCTGATTAAGGACGACGAAAAATCCCGCGCTGTCGCGATCCAATCCGGCTATGCCGTCCCTATGCCAAGCGTACCAGAAATGCAGGAAGTCTGGACGCCAGCTAACAGCGCGCTGCAACTGAGCGTGACCGGCAAGCAGGACACCAAAGCGGCGCTGGAATCCGCCGTGAAAGTCATAAAAATGCAGATCGAAGCTAACCACAGTAACCAGTAATCCCCTGCTCCACCGTGGGTCAACATGGGTTTCCTCGTTTATCCCCAAATACATTTCGGGGAGTGGGGATACTCATGTTTTTAAGAAAATGGAGGTAGATGTGACCGTCAACGCCAGCGGCCTTGCGCCACAAGAGAGAGGGCGTCGCCATGCCAGAACAGCGGTATTGTTGGCGCTCGTCCCCGGCCTTGGGCAGATTTATAACCGCCAGATCGTCAAAGGCGCGTTTTTCTTTATCGTCATGGTCTGCTTTATCAGCGTATTCCATGATTTCCTGCGAGACGGCGCGTGGGGGCTGATTACGCTGGGCACCGAACTGCCGCGCGATCACTCCATTTTTCTGCTGGCAAAAGGCATTATCAGCCTGATCGTCGCTGCCTTTGGCATCGGCGTTTACTATTGCAGCCTGCGCGATGCCTATGTGTGCGGCACCAGACGCGATAAAGGCCTGCCGCTGAACAGCGTGAAGAAGCAATATCAGATGCTGCTGAGCGAAGGCTTCCCTTATCTGATGATCACGCCCGGTTTTATCCTGCTGGTATTTGTCGTGGTTTTCCCGATTATTTTCGGTTTTTCCATCGCCTTTACCAATTACGACCTCTACCACACGCCGCCGGCCAAACTGGTCGACTGGGTCGGGATGAAGAACTTTATCAACATCTTCCGGCTCGATCTCTGGCGCTCGACGTTCTTTGACGTGCTGCAATGGACGGTCATTTGGACGCTGATTGCGACCACGCTTCAGTGCGCCGTGGGCATCCTGCTGGCGATTTTGGTGAACCAGAAAGGCCTGCGTTTCAAACCGCTCATCCGCACCATTCTGATTCTGCCGTGGGCAGTACCGGGTTTCGTTACCATTCTGGTCTTCGCGGGGATGTTTAACGAAACGTTTGGCGTGATTAATAACGGCATTCTGGCCGCGCTGGGGATTGAACCCAAGGCGTGGATGACCGATCCATTCTGGACCAAGACCGCGCTGATTTTGATGCAAACGTGGTTAGGTTTCCCGTTTGTATTCGCTATGACGACCGGCGTCTTGCAGGCGATTCCTGACGACTTGTACGAAGCCGCGACGATTGACGGAGCCAGCAGTTGGTACAAGTTGACCACCATCACGCTGCCGCTGGTGCTCTACTCCATTGCGCCGATCATCATCACGCAATACACGTTCAACTTTAATAACTTCAACATCATCTATCTGTTCAACAACGGGGGACCGGCGGTAATCGGTTCTAACGCAGGCGGGACGGATATTCTGGTGTCCTGGATTTATAAGCTGACCATGTCTTCTTCCCAATATGCGATCGCAGCCAGCATCACCATTCTGCTGTCGATCTTTGTCGTGGGAATCGCGCTGTGGCAGTTCCGCGCCACCAATTCCTTTAAACAAGACAACATGGCATAGGAAAGCGCGCAGATGAAAAAACACAGCGTTAAACGCCAGAATTTTATCAAACTTGGCCTGACCTACCTGCTGCTGACGATAGTCGCCGTCATCATTATTTATCCACTGATCTGGACGGTAGGCGCGTCGTTGAATCCCGGCAGCAGCCTGCTCAACACGTCAATCATCCCAGATAACTTCTCCTTCATTCACTATGAAGAGCTTTTTAACGGCCAGATTGACTACGCCGCCTGGTACTGGAACTCGATGAAAATCAGCTTCCTGACCATGATTCTGACGCTCGTCAGCGTCAGTTTCACCGCGTATTCATTCTCTCGCTTCCGCTTTCGCGGCCGCCAGAACGGGCTGATGCTGTTTCTGCTGTTGCAGATGATCCCGCAGTTCTCCGCGCTGATTGCCATCTTCGTGCTGGCGCAGATGCTGGGGCTGGTGAACAGCCATATTGCTCTGGTGCTGGTTTACGTCGGCGGCATGATCCCGATGAACACCTATCTGATGAAAGGCTATTTGGATGCCATTCCCAAAGATCTGGATGAGTCCGCGCGTATGGACGGCGCAGGCAACTTCCGCATCTTTATCGAGATCATTATGCCGCTGTCCAAGCCGATCATCGCGGTGATTGCCCTGTTCTCATTTACCGGCCCGCTGGGCGACTTCATTCTCTCCAGCACCATCCTGCGTACGCCGGATCAGTACACGCTACCCATCGGGCTTTACAACCTGGTCGCGCAGAAAATGGGAGCCAGCTACACCACCTACGCCGCTGGAGCCGTGCTGATCGCGGTACCGGTCGCCATTCTTTATCTTTCATTACAAAAGTACTTTGTCTCCGGCCTGACGTCAGGCGGAACCAAAGGGTAATTACTCAACATCTGTACATACTCCAGGAACGTAAAATGAAAATGAAAAAACGCGTACTGATGGCTGCCATGCTCGCAACTGGCCTGCTGACCGTCTCCCTGCCGCAAGCCCTGTATGCAGCTGAGAATGTGACAATCAATAAGTTGACGAACGTCCCTGCCGACTTCATTAAAGGCGCGGATATTTCCATGCTGAACGAGGTGGAAAAGCACGGCGGAAAATTTTATGACGAGCACGGCAAACAGAAAGACGCCATGCTGATTCTGAAAGAGAACGGGATTAACTATATTCGCCTGCGTATCTGGAACGATCCGAAAGATGCAGCGGGCAACGCCTACGGTGGCGGTAACAACGATCTGGCCACGACGCTGGCACTGGCGAAACGCGCCAAAGCGAACGGCATGAAAGTGCTGCTGGATTTCCACTACAGCGATTTCTGGACCGATCCGGCCCACCAAAACAAACCCAAAGCCTGGTCTGGCCTAAACATGGCACAGCTCACAACGGCCATACATGACTACACCAAAGCCACAATTAGCGAATTCCAGAAAGCGGGCGTCATGCCGGATATGGTGCAGATCGGTAACGAACTGAACGGCGGAATGCTGTGGCCGGAAGGAAAAAGCTGGGGTCAGGGCGGTGGTGAATTCGATCGCCTCGCGGCGCTGCTGAACGCAGGTATTCAGGGCGTTAAGGACGTACAGGGCGCGAATAACGTCAAGATCATGCTGCATCTGGCAGAAGGCACCAAAAACGATACCTTCATCTGGTGGTTCGATGAAATCGTCAAGCGCAATGTCCCGTTCGATGTCATCGGTGCCTCGTTCTACACCTACTGGAACGGCCCCATCAGCGCGTTGCAGTACAACATGAACGATGTGACCAAACGCTACAATAAAGACATCATCGTGGTTGAGGCCGCCTATGCTTATACGCTGGAAAACTGCGATAACGCGGAAAACAGCTTCCAGCAAAAAGAGCTGGATGCAGGTGGTTATCCGGCTTCCGTTCAGGGTCAGGCCAACTACCTGCACGATCTGATGCAAAGCATCATCAATGTCCCTAATCAGCGCGGCAAAGGCATCTTCTATTGGGAGCCCATCTGGCTGCCTACCCCCGGCGCAACCTGGGCTACGAAAGCTGGCATGAAATACAACAACGACGAATGGAAAGAAGGCAACGCGCGGGAAAATCAGGCGCTGTTCGACTGCAAAGGCAACGTCCTGCCTTCCATCAAAGCGTTTAAGTAAGCCGTAAACCGTATTCAAAGCGTGACAATCCGTTTACTGAACAAGAGCGGCGATAATGGGATAGAAGAGTAAAGCGTTTGCGCCATGGACAAAAACGTCAGGAACGTTTTTGAACGTCGCTTGCGACGGCCCTGAAAGGGTGAATCTCAGGGATGAGATTCATATCCGCGCAACTCGAGCGTACAGGGATGTATTCACAGCGTCTTTACGATCTACCCATCATCGCCGTGTAAGCACATTGTCAGCTATCTCGAACACGCAAACCGTATTCAACGCGTTGACAACCCGTTTAGGAGAGAACGATGTTCAAATTCCCCCCATTAAGCAGCAAAGTCCCTGTTCTGCTACACGGTGCTGACTATAATCCTGACCAATGGCTGGACAACCCAGAGGTTCTGGAAAAAGACATTGAAATGATGAAGCAGACCCAGTGCAACGTCATGTCCGTGGGTATTTTCAGCTGGTCCGGGCTTGAACCGGAAGAAGACCGCTACGAATTTAGCTGGCTGGATAACATCCTCGACACGCTGTATGCCAACGGTATCTTCGTTTTTCTGGCAACGCCCAGCGGTGCGCGCCCAGCCTGGCTGTCGCAAAAATACCCTGACGTGCTGCGCGTGGGTAGCAACCGCGTACGCGCGCTGCACGGCGGTCGCCACAATCACTGCCTGAGTTCGCCGAACTATCGCGAAAAAGTGAAACAAATCAACACCCAGCTGGCAAAACGTTATTCGCATCATCCTGCGGTGATCGGCTGGCATATTTCCAACGAATACGGCGGCGAGTGCCACTGCGATACCTGTCGCAGCACCTTCCAGAACTGGCTGAAAGCCCGCTACGGCACGATAGGCGAGCTGAATAAAGCGTGGTGGAGCACCTTCTGGAGCCACACCTACACCGACTGGTCACAGTTAGAACCGCCTTCGCCTATCGGTGAAGTCTCTATTCACGGCCTGAATCTGGACTGGAAACGCTTTAACACCTCACAGGTCAGCGATTTCTGTGCCGCAGAAATTGCCCCGCTCAAAGCCGAAAATCCGTCTCTGCCAACGACGACGAACTTCATGGAATATTTCTATGATTACGACTACTGGCAGTTGGCGAAGGTGATCGACTTCATTTCCTGGGACAGCTACCCGCTGTGGCATAACGCGGAAGATGACTGCACGCTGGGTGCCTATACCGCGATGTATCACGACCTGATGCGTACGCTGAAAGGCGGAAAACCCTTCTACCTGATGGAGTCCACGCCGAGCCTGACCAACTGGCAGCCGATCAGCAAGCTGAAAAAGCCGGGAATGCATATTCTGTCTTCACTTCAGGCTGTCGCGCACGGTTCAGACTCCGTGCAGTATTTCCAGTGGCGTAAGAGCCGCGGTTCCGTCGAGAAATTCCACGGTGCCGTGGTCGATCATGTCGGGCATATTGATACCCGCGTCGGGCGTGAAGTACAGGAGCTGGGTGACATACTCAACAAACTCGCTCCCGTGGCAGGCAGCCGGATTGACGCCAAGGTCGCCATCATTTTCGACTGGGAAAGCCGCTGGGCGATGGATAACGCCCAAGGGCCGCGCAACGCGGGGCTGTTCTATGAAAAAACCGTCACCGAACATTATCGTACGTTCTGGGAACAGGGCGTGGCGGTGGACATTATCAACGCCGATGTCGATCTCAGCGGCTATCAGCTTGTGATTGCACCGATGCTCTACATGGTACGCGATGGCTTTGCCGAACGCGTCGATGCATTCGTCAAACAGGGCGGCCGCTTCGTCACCACCTACTGGTCTGGCGTCGTTAACGAAACCGATCTGTGCCATCTGAACGGTTTCCCTGGGCCGCTTCGTCCTATCATGGGCATTTGGGCGGAAGAAATCGACGGCCTGTACGATCATGAAAGCAACAGCATCAGCGGCCTGAGCGGTAACGAGCAACGTCTGGTCGGTCCGTATCAGGTCACGCACCTGTGCGAGCTGATTCACCTTGAGGGTGCGCGAGCGCTGGCGACCTATGACAGCGATTTCTATGCCGGACGCCCCGCCGTTACGGTCAATGATTACGGCAAAGGCCAGGCTTATTACATCGCCTCACGCAACGACCTCGCCTTCCAGCGTGATTTCTTCACCACGCTGATACAGGCGCTGGATTTACCGCGTGCGCTACCGACCGACCTGCCTTACGGGATTGTCGCTCATCGTCGCGATGACGGGGAAAGTGAGTTTATCTTCGTACAGAACTACACGGCAACGGCGCAGCAGGTCACGCTGCCTGCCGCCTACGAAGAAATGACCACCGGCAGCACGCTTTCAGGGTCTATCGATCTGTCAGGCTACGGCTGTCGGATCCTGCGCCGCGCGTTGCAGTAACTACGCCTGCTTGCCGGTTAAGCATCACGGGACTGAGACGGTCACGGTGATAGGTGTTCCTACGAAACCTCATCACCGTGTTTCGCCTAACAGTAATCCTACGTGAACCGCATTATCATACGCACGCTGATAAACAAACGAAGAGGTGACTACGATGGGCAAGATTCACAATTTTCGGAAATTGTTCGCGTCAATGTTGGGTAAGCAAATTACCGAAATTGAAATCGCTTCACCGCTAGATAAAGAGAATTTGCAGCAGTTAGTGAACGCCTTTGGCGGCAAAGAAAATATCGTCAGTCTGGATGCCTGCATCACCCGCCTGCGGGTTGAGGTTCACAGCCTGCGACTGGTCAACAGCGACAGCCTGCAAAAACTGGGGGCTATCGGTGTGATCATCGTCGGTCATCAGGTACAGGCTATTTTCGGCACCCAGTCGGATAACCTGCGCCGCGAACTGGCCGCCTGGTTTGAGGATGATGGCGCAGAAGCACACTAAGAGTGTTACGACGCTCAACGGTTTTTGCCGTTATCCGGCGTAAAAAATTATGCTGAGGTGATAGCGGGCTTAGGATGAGCCGCATGGACGCGGCGAAAGCTTGCGCCACGTCCGACAAAAACGTCAGAGACGTTTTTGAACAGCACTCGTGCTGGCCCGAAGGGCGAGCCCCGTTTATGGGGCGAGTAAACGTGTCGCAAGCGGTCCGTTAAGCCAGATATCGACGAAGGCACCGCTTTAGCGGCATAATTCCCGCCAAAAATCCGGGGTTCATAGGGGGCTGGCGTAGCCCCCTATGTCGGGCGCGCGCTACGACGTAGCATAAAAATGGCGGCATTATCGCGCACGAAACCATCTTCACGTCCGCATAAAAATCACCATTTCGAAAGTATCAATTTCCTAATAACGACTCGCACGGTTCAGCAACTCAATATCTTCTGCCGGCAGCACCAGCCGCGTTGCGCTCGCCAGTTCAGCGACCTGCTCCAGCGATGTCGCACTGGCGATCGGGGCGGTAATACTCGGACGGGCGATCAACCAGGCCAGCGCAACCTGCGACGGCGTTGTCTGATGTGCATTCGCCACGCTATCCAGCGCTTCCAAAATGGTGCGGCCACGCTCGTTGAGGTATTTCTCCACTACGCCCTGTCCGCGCGCACTTTTCGATGCATCCTTCGGCTGACGATACTTGCCTGACAAGAACCCGCTCGCCAGAGAATAATAGCTAATGACCCCGATCCCTTGTTCGCGCACCAGCGGTTCCAGCGCGGCTTCATAGCCCTGCCGATCGTACAAGTTGTATTCCGGTTGCAGCGTTTCATAACGTGCCAGATGGTTGGCTTTACTGATTTTCAGCGCCTCAGCCAGACGTGTCGCGCTGTAGTTAGACGCGCCAATCGCGCGCACTTTGCCCTCTTTAATCAGCGCATCAAACGTGGCCAGCGTTTCTTCCAGTGGCGTATCTTTGTCGTCCGTGTGTGCCTGATAGAGATCGATATAGTCCGTTTGCAAACGCTGTAATGAAGCCTCGACCGCCTGACGAATATAGCGAGGAGACAGCCCTTTCTTGCCGTCCCCCAAGTCCATCCCCACTTTGGTGGCGATAATAACCTTGTCACGCTGGCCGCTTTTCTTCAACCAGTTGCCGATGATCGTTTCAGATTCACCGCCCTGATTACCGGGTGCCCAGCGCGAATAAACATCAGCGGTATCAATGAAATTCAGCCGATGTGCCAGCAGCGCATCCAGCAGGCTGAATGATGTCGGCTGGTCAACCGTCCAGCCAAAGACATTACCGCCGAACGAGAAAGGTGGAACCACGATCCCAGAACGTCCAAGCTCACGTGTGGTATTTGATACTGACATAATCACTCTCCTTTTGAATCATGCAAAAACATCATAAAAATACTCGCCAACCTGCAACCTAAAGCAGGGCAATGCCACTTTTCGTTTGGGATAAGAATAATGAATGACCAGAAAAGTGCGAATAACGAGACGTAGCATTTAGTTTAGATAAAATCCCAAGGTATAATTGTTTTTTTGCGGTCTTCCTCTCATTTTTAATGCACGCGTTACATAAAATGACGTGGAAAATTTGGCCTGCCTCATATTTGGAGCACACATGTCCCTGTCCCATATCGCGCAATTTATTCTGGCGCTGGTTGTTGTTACGGCGCTGGCGCTGCTTGTCTGCCGCGATCGTAAAAGCATTCGTATTCGTTTTATTATTCAGCTACTCGTCATCGAAATTCTGCTCGCTTACTTCTTCCTGTACTCAAACGTTGGGTTAGGTGTCGTCAAAGGGTTCGCAGCGGTATTCGACAAATTACTCGGATTTGCAGGCCAAGGGACGGACTTCGTATTCGGTGATATGGTGAATAGTGAGAAGAACCTGATTTCCTTCTTCTTCAAAGTGCTCTGCCCTATCGTCTTCATTTCCGCGCTGATCGGTATCCTGCAACACATTAGAGTGCTGCCGATCATCATCCGCGCCATTGGTACGCTCCTGTCCAAAGTAAACGGCATGGGCAAACTGGAATCCTTTAACGCAGTCAGTTCACTGATTCTCGGCCAGTCCGAAAACTTCATTGCCTATAAAGATATTCTGGGCAAGATGTCTGAAAAGCGCATGTACACCATGTCCGCTACCGCCATGTCGACCGTGTCGATGTCTATCGTCGGTGCGTACATGTCTATGCTGGATGCCAAATTCGTCGTTGCTGCGCTGATTCTGAACATGTTCAGTACCTTCATCGTGCTGTCGCTGATTAACCCCTACAAAGTCGGTGAAGAGCCGGAATTGCAGTTGGGTAATCTGCATGAAAATCAGAGCTTCTTTGAAATGCTGGGCGAATACATTCTGGCGGGCTTTAAAGTTGCCGTTATCGTTGCAGCTATGCTGATCGGTTTCATTGCACTGATTGCCGCAGTCAACGCCATTTTCAGCGCCATTTTTGGCATCAGCTTCCAGGAAGTCCTCGGCTACGCGTTCTACCCGTTCGCTTGGATCATGGGCATCCCCTCTAACGAAGCCCTGCAGGTTGGTAGCATCATGGCAACCAAACTGGTTTCTAACGAATTTGTCGCAATGCTGGAACTGCAAAAAGTGGCAGGCGAACTGTCTCCACGCAGCGTGGGCATTCTGTCTGTGTTCCTGGTGTCCTTCGCCAACTTCTCGTCCATCGGGATTATTGCTGGCGCGATTAAAGGCCTGAACGAGCAACAGGGCAACGTGGTTTCCCGTTTCGGTCTGAAACTGGTTTACGGTTCCACGCTGGTGAGCATCCTTTCCGCCGCTATCGCCGGTCTGGTGCTGTAACCCTTCATCGTGTTATAGAATTTCTATCCCTATCCGGCAGCCTCGCGCTGCCGGATTTTTTTTCCCTACAAACCCTGACATATCTTCCATATTTCCTTCATTTTTGTCCGGCATCTCCTGTTTAAACTAGTAAAATAAGGCCATGGTCCCATAACCTGCTTGCTAAAGTGACAACGCACGCACGTGCAGCTTGAAGTATGACGGGTACACCGTGCTTCCCGCGCAACCTGGAGAGAGTAATCCATCACTATGAATGCCAAACGTATCCGAGGCCTGCTGATACTTGCCGCCGTCATCGCTATTGCCGTGCTAATCTGGCGCCACTTTACCCAGACGCCCCCTGCCGCCCCCGGCACGAGTGAACAGCACGCCGCCCGTACGTCACATTCGGGAAACAGCAGCAGTGGCGGTGGACGCCGAGCGGCCATGCGCACGCTGGCCCCCGTGCAGGCTGCGCTGACGCAATCCGCTTCCGTCCCCTACTATCTGTCCGGTTTAGGTACCGTCACCGCAGCCAATACCGTCACGCTGCGCAGCCGGGTGAACGGCGAACTGATGGCACTACACTTTCAGGAAGGGCAACAGGTTAAAGCTGGTGATCTGCTGGCGGAAATCGACCCGCGGCCTTTTCAGGTAGAACTCACGCAGGCACAGGGGCAGTTGGCAAAAGATCGGGCCGTGCTGGCTAATGCTCAACAGGATTTAGCGCGCTACCAGCAGTTGGTGAAAACCAACCTGATTTCTCGTCAGGAGCTGGATGCCCAGACCGCCGCCGTTCGTCAGGCGGAAGGCACGCTAAAAGCCGATGAAGGTGCCGTAGCCAGCGCACAGCTCCAGTTGGATTACAGCAAGATCACCGCGCCAATCAGCGGCCGGATCGGCTTAAAGCAGGTCGATGTCGGGAATTACATCACCAGCGGCGACACCAATGGCATTGTCGTGATTACGCAGACCTACCCGATTGATGTCGTCTTTACCGTACCGGAAGCGGAAATCTCCACCATTCTGAGCGCGCAGAAATCAGGCCAGCCCCCCGTGGTGGAAGCCTGGGATCGCGCCAATCAAAAGAAACTCTCACAGGGCATCCTGCTGAGCATGGACAACCAGATCGACGCCACCACGGGCACGATCAAGCTCAAGGCGCGTTTTGACAATCTGGACGATGCCCTGTTCCCGAACCAGTTCGTGAATATCCGCATGAAGGTCGATACGCTGAAAAACGCCGTCGTCGCCCCTTCCGCCGCCGTGCAAATGGGGAATGAAGGCCGTTTCGTCTGGATTCTGAATGATAAAAACGAAGTCAGTAAGCGTCAGGTGACCACCAGTATTCAGTACGGCCAGTTGGTTGTGGTAACTGCCGGACTGGACGCCGATGTGAAGGTCGTCACTGACGGTATCGACCGCCTGACCGAAGGGGCGAAAGTGGAAGTCGTGCCCTCAGCGCTGACGGAGAAAACGCCCGCGATCGCTGGGGAGAAATCCTGATGCAGGATACCGTTCCAGCCAGCGGCGGCGGGCCGTCACGCCTGTTCATTCTGCGCCCGGTCGCAACAACGCTGCTGATGATCGCCATTCTGCTGGCCGGTATAATCGGCTATCGGGCGCTGCCGGTTTCCGCACTGCCCGAAGTGGATTACCCAACGATTCAGGTCATTACCCTGTATCCCGGTGCCAGCCCCGATGTGGTGACGTCTGCGATTACCGCGCCGCTGGAGCGGCAGTTCGGCCAGATGTCCGGGCTAAAACAGATGTCGACGCAGAGCGCCGGTGGCGCATCCGTCATCACGCTTCAGTTCCAGCTTGAACTGTCGCTGGACGTCGCCGAACAGGATGTGCAGGCCGCCATCAATGCGGCCAGCAACCTGCTGCCTAACGATCTGCCCTATCCGCCGACCTACAGCAAAGTGAATCCGGCCGATCCGCCGATTATGACGCTGGCCGTCACCTCCAGCGCCATGTCGATGACGCAGGTGCAGGACATGGTGGACAACCGCATCGCGCAGAAAATCTCGCAGGTGGCGGGCGTCGGTCTGGTGTCGTTAGCCGGTGGGCAGCGTCCTGCCGTGCGGGTAAGGCTTAACGCGCCAGCGCTGGCGGCATACGGCTTGACCAGCGAGACGATCCGCACCGCCATTACTGCCGCCAACGTGAATTCCGCCAAGGGGAGTCTGGACGGCCCGACGCGCTCGGTCACGCTCTCCGCCAACGATCAGATGAAAACCGTTGATGATTACCGCAGGTTGATTGTCGCGTGGAAGAATGGCGCGCCGGTGCGGCTTCAGGATGTCGCTACCATCGAGCAGGCCGCCGAGAACATTCATCTCGGTGCCTGGGCAAATCGGCAGCAGGCGATCATTATCAACGTTCAGCGCCAGCCGGGTGCCAACGTCATCACGACCACGGACAGCATTAGCAAGATGCTGCCTGCGCTAAAAGCCAGCCTGCCGAACGCCGTCGAGGTCACCACGCTGACTGACCGCACCACCAGCATTCGCGCCTCGGTGAAAGACGTCCAGTTCGAGCTGCTGTTGGCTATCGCGCTGGTCGTGATGGTGATTTACCTGTTTTTGCGTAACGCCGTCGCCACGCTGATCCCCAGCATTGCCGTGCCGCTGTCGCTGATTGGCACCTTTGCCGCCATGTACTTCCTCGGTTTTTCCATCAATAACCTGACGCTCATGGCGCTGACCATCGCCACTGGTTTCGTGGTGGATGATGCCATCGTGGTGATCGAAAACATCGCCCGCTATATCGAAAAAGGGGAAAAACCGCTTAATGCCGCGCTGAAGGGCGCGGGAGAAATCGGCTTTACCATTATCTCCCTGACCTTCTCGCTCATCGCCGTGCTGATCCCGCTGCTGTTTATGGGCGATATCGTCGGACGACTGTTCCGCGAGTTTGCCGTCACGCTGGCGGTGTCTATCCTGATTTCCGCCGTCGTATCGCTTACGCTAACCCCCATGATGTGCGCCCGGATGCTGAGCCATCAGTCACTGCGTAAACAGAACCGTTTTACCCGCGCCAGCGAACGCTTCTTCACTCGCCTGATTGATGCCTACGGCGTCTGGCTGCGCAAGGTGTTGAACCATCCGTGGCTGACGCTCAGCGTCGCGCTCGGTACGCTGCTGCTGACGGTTTTGCTCTATATCTGGATCCCGAAAGGCTTCTTCCCGATCCAGGATAACGGCATCATTCAGGGCACCGTACAGGCGCCGCAAACCGTCTCGTTCAGCAATATGGCCGACCGCCAGCAGCGCGTCGCGTCTATCATTATGAAAGATCCGGCGGTGGAGAGCGTGTCTTCGTTCATCGGCGTTGACGGCACAAATGCCGCGCTAAACAGCGGCCGACTGCAAATCAACCTGAAACCGCTCAGCGAACGCAGCGAACGTATTCCAGAGATCATCAGCCGCCTGCAACAGCAGACGGCACAAATTCCCGGCATCCAGCTCTATCTGCAACCGGTGCAGGATCTCACCATCGACACCCAGATTAGCCGTACGCAGTACCAGTTCACGTTGCAGGCGATGTCGCTGGACGAACTGAGCCAGTGGGTGCCGAAGCTCATGGCCGAATTGAAAAAACTGCCGCAGCTAGAAGATGTCAGCAGCGACTGGCAAGACGGTGCAGCAGTCGCCTACGTCAACGTGAACCGCGACAGCGCCAGCCGTCTGGGTATCACGATGTCGCAGGTCGACAGCGCATTGTACAACGCCTTTGGTCAGCGTCTGGTTTCCACTATCTATACGCAGGCCAGCCAGTACCGCGTGGTACTGGAACACGATACAACCAACAACACCGGTCTGGACGCGCTGAACGACGTGCGCCTCATCAGCAGCGACGGCGGTACCATTCCGCTCAGCAGTATTGCCACCATTGAAGAGCGTCAGGGACCGTTGGCGATCAACCATATTGACCAATTCCCGTCGACGACGATCTCCTTCAACGTCGCTAAAGGCTATGCGCTGGGTGAGGCGGTGGATGCCATTACGCAGGCCGAACAGCAGATGAACCTGCCTGCGGATATCACTACCCGTTTCCAGGGCAGTACGCTGGCCTTCCAGTCGGCACTGAGCAGCACCGTGTGGCTGATCGTAGCGGCGATTGTCGCGATGTATATTGTGCTCGGCGTGCTGTACGAAAGCTTTATTCACCCCATCACCATCTTGTCTACGCTGCCAACGGCGGGCGTCGGCGCGCTGCTGGCGCTGATGATGGCGGGGAATGAGCTGGATGTGATCGCCATTATCGGGATCATATTGCTCATCGGGATCGTGAAGAAGAACGCCATCATGATGATCGACTTCGCACTGGCGGCGGAGCGAGAACAGGGCATGAAACCGTACGACGCGATTTATCAGGCCTGTTTGTTGCGTTTCCGGCCGATTCTGATGACCACCATGGCGGCGCTGCTGAGTGCGCTGCCGCTGATGCTGAGCACTGGCGTCGGTGCGGAACTGCGCCAGCCGCTGGGGATCTGTATGGTCGGTGGCCTGATCATGAGCCAAATTCTGACGCTGTTTACGACACCGGTGATTTACCTGCTGTTTGACCGTCTGGCGACGCGTTTCCGCCGTACGCCGCGTCAGGAGGAAGAAACCGAGTGAAGTTCTTCGCCCTGTTCATCCACCGCCCCGTCGCCACCCTGCTGCTGACGCTGGCTATCGCACTCTGTGGCATACTGGGTTTCCGCCTGTTGCCAGTGTCTCCGCTGCCGCAGGTGGATTTCCCGGTGATTTCGGTCAGCGCCTCCCTGCCCGGCGCCTCGCCAGAAACGATGGCCTCCGCCGTCGCGACGCCGTTGGAACGGGCACTCGGCAGGATCGCAGGCGTCAGCGAAATGACTTCTACCAGTTCGCTCGGCAGCACGCGCGTCATTCTGGTGTTTAACCTCGACAGGGATATCAACGGCGCAGCGCGTGATGTGCAGGCGGCCATCAACGCCGCGCAAAATCTGCTGCCGTCCGGTATGTCCAGCCGCCCGACCTACCGCAAAGTCAATCCGTCCGATGCGCCTGTCATGATCCTGACGCTGACCTCGGACACCTACAGTCAGGGGCAGCTGTACGACTTTGCCTCAACTCAGCTGTCACAGAAAATTTCGCAGATGGAAGGCGTCGGCGATGTCTCCATCGGCGGGAGCTCCCTGCCCGCCGTACGCGTCGCGCTGAATCCGGTGGCGCTGTTTAATCAGGGCATTTCTCTCGATGAGGTACGGCAGGCCATCGCGCAGGCGAACGTCCGCCAGCCGCTGGGCAATGTGGAAAACAGCCAAAAAAGCTGGCAAATACAAACCAACGATGAGCTAAAAACCGCCGATGCCTACGCGCCGCTGATTATCCACTACAACAACGGCGCCGCCGTCCGCCTGAGCGACGTCGCCACCGTGGAAGATTCGGTGCAGAATTCCCGTAACGCGGGGATGGCAAATTCTAAGCCTGCGATTCTGGTGATGATTCGCCGCGCGCCGGATGCCAACATTATTACCACGGTAGACAATATCCGCGCCGCCATGCCGGAGCTGCGCGCCAGCCTGCCTGCCGAAATACAGCTGGATGTCGCGCAGGATCGTTCCCCCACCATTCGCGCGTCGCTGGCGGAAGTGGAACAATCGCTGGTGATCGCCGTCGCGCTGGTTATTCTGGTCGTCTTCCTGTTCCTGCGTTCCGGCCGTGCCACCGCCATTCCGGCACTGGCCGTACCGGTATCGCTCATCGGCACCTTCGCGGCAATGTACCTGTGCGGCTTTAGCCTGAACAACCTGTCGCTGATGGCGCTGACCATTGCCACCGGTTTCGTGGTGGATGACGCCATCGTGGTATTGGAGAATATTTCCCGCCACATTGAAGCAGGTATGAAGCCGCTACAGGCGTCGCTTCAGGGCGTGCGCGAAGTGGGGTTCACCGTCTTATCCATGAGTCTGTCGCTGGTTGCCGTGTTCATCCCACTACTGCTGATGGACGGCCTACCGGGGCGGCTATTCCGCGAATTCGCCGTCACGCTGTCAGTGGCGATCATGATTTCGCTGCTGATCTCACTCACGCTCACGCCGATGCTATGCGCACGACTGCTGCGTGCCGTGCCTAAACGTAGCCAGCCGCGCAAGCGCGGTTTTAATCGCGTGCTGTTGGCGATGCAACAAGGCTATGGGCGATCGCTGAAATGGGTGCTCAACCATGCACGCTGGGTTCTGCTGCTCCTGTTGGGCACCATTGCACTCAACGTCTGGCTGTATATCAGCATTCCGAAGACCTTCTTCCCGGAGCAGGATACGGGCCGACTGATGGGCTTTATTCAGGCTGACCAGAGCATTTCTTTTCAGGCCATGACGGTGAAACTCCAGAACTTCATGACCATTGTCAGCAGCGACCCGGCGGTGGATAACGTTAACGGTTTTACTGGCGGATCGCGCACCAACAGCGGTTCGATGTTTATTTCGCTCAAGCCGCTGTCCGAGCGAGATGTGTCGGCACAACAGGTGATCAGCCGCCTGCGCATCAAGCTGGCAAAAGAACCCGGCGCTAACCTGTTTTTAATGCCGGTGCAGGATATTCGCATCGGCGGGCGGGAAGCGAACGCCGGATATCAGTACACGCTGCTGTCTGACGATTTGAGCGAACTACGCATCTGGGAACCCAAGATTCGTGCGGCTTTCAGCAAACTGCCTGAGCTGGCCGATGTGAACTCCGATCAGCAGGACAAAGGCGCGGAAATGGCGCTAACCTACGATCGCGATGCGATGGCGCAGCTCGGCATCAGCGTCTCTGCCGTTAACGCGCTGCTCAACAACGCCTTCGGACAGCGTCAGATTTCAACCATTTACCAGCCGCTGAACCAGTATAAGGTGGTGATGGAAGTGGATGACGCCTACACGCAGGACGTCAGTTCACTGAACAAGATGTTCGTGATCAACAGCGAAGGTAAACCCATCCCGCTTTCTTACTTCGCCAGTTGGAAACCGATCAACGCGCCGCTATCAGTGAACCATCAGGGGTTGTCTGCCGCCTCAACCATCTCTTTCAACCTGCCGGAAGGCACCGATCTGTCCAGCGCCACGGCAGCGATAGAAAGAACCATGACGTCTCTGGGCGTGCCGTCAGCGGTACGCGGCCAGTTCTCCGGTACGGCACAGGCGTTCCAGCAGTCACAGTCTTCCCAGCTGTTGCTGATTCTGGCGGCGATTATCACCGTGTATATCGTGCTGGGTATGCTGTATGAGAGCTATGTGCATCCGCTGACGATTCTGTCGACCCTGCCCTCGGCGGGCGTGGGGGCGCTGCTGGCGCTGGAGTGGTTTGGCGCGCCGTTTAGTCTGGTGGCACTGATTGGTATCATGTTGCTGATTGGGATCGTGAAGAAGAACGCAATCATGATGGTGGATTTCGCGCTGGTGGCACAGCGCAGCGGCAAACTGAGCGCACAGGACGCTATTTTCCAGGCCTGCCTGCTGCGTTTCCGCCCGATTATGATGACCACGCTGGCCGCGCTGTTTGGCGCACTGCCGCTGGTGCTGACCAGCGGCGACGGCGCGGAACTGCGACAGCCCCTCGGCATCACGATCGTCGGCGGGCTGGTGATGAGCCAAATCCTCACGCTGTACACCACCCCGGTGGTGTATCTGTTTTTCGACAAGCTGAGGAATATTCGGCGCAAAGCCCCGGAGAAGGATTTGTCACTGTCGTGACGGAATAGGATTAGCGTTAGCTATCTAATTAATATGCTATTTATGGGGATATTTCGTGCGCGTAATGCTCGCTGTTTTTCTGGTAGCGCCCCGAACGCGCCCGACCAAGGGCGGCTCAATTGCCGTCGCCCTTGGAACCCTGGCTTTTGGCGCTAAATTGTACCGCTACGCGGTGCCTTCGCCGAAAGCCGTCTCTTTACGGGCCGCCAGTGACGCGTTTACTCGCCCCATAAATGGGGCTCGCCCTTCGGGCCAGCACAAGTGCTGTTCAAAAACGTCGAGACGTTTTTGTCCGGCGCGGCACTGTCTTTCGTGGCGTCCATGCCACTCACCCGCGAGCCAGCTTCCGTCTCAGTACAATTTTTTACGCCAGAAAAAAATGTTAAGCACACGAAGTGACAGAAAAGGAATATATAGCTCGCAACGAACTCCCGCCTTGGCGTAAATGATGCTGAGGAGGAGATGATCTCTCGGATGAGCGGCAGGACGCCGCGAAAGTCGCTGCCGCGTCGGGAACGCGTCAGCGGCGGTCCGAACAGGAGAACATTGACGACGAAGGAACCGCGAAGCGGCATCATTTCCCGCCAAACAGCCTGGGTTCACAGGGCGGCGGCGACTGAGCGCCCCTGTGTCGTGCGCATACAGAAAGCATGCAGAGAAAAACAAAGGTTAAGCGCACGAAACCTCGCCAAAATAACAAGTTACACAATCGGGTGTCGGCATATGTATTCACCAGCTATCCATTTATCACTTAATCAGGGGGAATCTGAAACATGATGAATTCCGCCTCCGTCCGCTGGCAGCTCTGGATTGTTGCCTTTGGCTTCTTTATGCAGACGCTGGACACCACCATCGTGAATACCGCGCTGCCTTCGATGGCCGCGAGTCTGAATGAAAGCCCGCTGCATATGCATTCGGTGATTGTTTCCTATGTGCTGACGGTCGCGGTGATGCTGCCCGCCAGTGGCTGGCTGGCGGATCGTATCGGCGTGAAGAACATCTTCTTTGCCGCGATTCTGCTGTTTACGCTCGGGTCGCTGCTGTGCGCCCGTTCGGAAACGCTGAATGAGCTGCTGGCCTCGCGCGTTATTCAGGGGATCGGCGGAGCGATGATGGTGCCGGTAGGGCGGCTGACGGTGATGAAAATCGTCCCGCGCGATCAGTATATGGCGGCGATGACCTTCGTGACGCTGCCCGGCCAAATCGGTCCGCTGATGGGGCCCGCACTCGGCGGCTTTCTGGTGGAATACGCCAGTTGGCACTGGATCTTCCTCATCAACCTGCCCGTTGGCATTATCGGCGCGCTAGCCACCTGGTTCCTGATGCCCAATTACACCATGCGGACGCAACGCTTTGACATCAGCGGCTTCCTCTGGCTTGCCGTCGGTATGGCCACGCTGACGCTGGCGCTGGACGGTAACCGCAGCCTCGGCATTCCGCCGATTGCCATTTTTGCGTTAATCACCGTTGGGCTGATCGCACTGCTGAGCTATTGGCTACACGCGCGCCGTAACGAACGAGCCCTGTTTAATCTGCGTCTGTTCGACACCCATACCTTCTCTATCGGCCTGACAGGCGGGCTATTGGCGCGCATCGGCAGCGGTATGTTACCGTTTATGACGCCGCTGTTTTTACAGTTGGGAATGGGCTTTTCGCCGTTCCATGCCGGGCTGATGATGGTGCCAATGGTGCTAGGCAACATGGGAATGAAGCGAATCGTCGTGCAGATCGTCAATCGCTTAGGCTACCGCCGCGTGCTGATTGTCTCCACGCTGCTGCTGGCGCTGGTCACCGCGCTGTTTGCGCTGGTCGCACTTATGCAATGGATCTGGATGATCCCGATCGTGCTGTTCTTCCTCGGCATGGTGAACGCCATTCGTTTCTCCACCATGAACACGCTAACGCTGAAGGATCTACCGGATACGCTCGCCAGCGGCGGTAATAGCCTGATGTCGATGACCATGCAGTTGTCCACCAGCCTCGGCGTCAGCATCGCAGGTATTCTGCTGGGCATGTTTTCTCAACCGCACATGGCGGCAGGAAGTGGAGAAACCCACATGGTGTTTATTTACACCTACCTCAGCATGATCGTCATCATCGCCCTGCCCGCATTGATTTTTAACCGTGTCCCGGCAGACACCATCAAGCAGTCAACGCTGCCGCGTAAACCGTGAGGTCGTTATGAAATTCGGAATCACCGCCAAGCTGTTCCTCGCGATTTTCGCCACCTGTATGCTGGTGCTGATTACCATGCACTGGGGCGTGCGCGTCAGCTTCGAGCGCGGCTTTATCGATTACATTAAGCGCGGCAACGAACAGCGGGTCACGCAGCTACGCGACGCACTCGCAGAGCAATATCAGCTGCACGGCGATTGGTCATTCCTACGCAACAATGAACGTCTGGTGTTCAAAATGCTGCACTCGATGGATCAAAACAGCGACACCGACAACAGCATGCAGGGATGGCGAGTGCGTCTTTGGGTGCTGGATGCAAACAAACGCAAGCTGTTCGGTTCCCCGGCACCGATACCGAAAGAAGGTACCTCGCAGCCCATTCAGGTACAAAACCAGACGGTCGGCTGGATTGTGGCCTCACCCGTTGAGCGCCTGACCCGCAATGCCGACATCAGCTTCGATCAACAACAGCAGCGCACCAGTTGGCTGATTGTCGCGCTCTCGACGCTGCTTGCTATCATCGCCACCTGGCTGACCGCGCGTGGCCTGCTCGCGCCTGTCAAACGGCTGGTCAGCGGCATGCACAGTTTGGCGTCAGGTGATTTCAGCACCCGAGTGACGGCCAGCTCGCACGATGAATTGGGCAGGTTAGCGCAGGATTTCAATCAGTTGGCCATCACGCTGGAGAAAAATGAACAGTCTCGCCGCGCGTTTATGGCCGACGTCTCCCATGAGTTACGCACGCCGCTGGCGGTGCTGCGCGGCGAGCTGGAAGCCTTGCAGGATGGCGTACGCAAGCCCGACTCGCATTCTCTGCATTCGCTCCAGTCTGAGGTGACGACGCTCACTAAACTGGTGGACGATCTGCACCAGCTCACCCTGTCCGATCGCGGGGCGCTGGCCTACCGCAAGACGTCTGTAGACGTGGTGCAAATTCTGCATATTGCTATCGCCGCGTTTCATGAACGTTTCCAGAAAAAGCAGATTACGCTCACCACCGATTTACCGACTCAGGCTGGCGTCTTTGGTGACCCGGACCGATTAAGTCAGCTATTTAACAATCTGCTGGAAAATAGCCTGCGTTACACCGATGAACAGGGCCAACTGGCCATTGCGCTAATTCATCAGCATAAACACTGGGCGATTATCTGGCAGGACAGCGCCCCCGGCGTGACCGATGAGCAGCTTACGCTGATTTTTGAGCGTTTTTACCGTGCGGAAAGCTCGCGCAACCGCGCCAGCGGCGGCTCCGGGCTGGGGCTGGCTATCTGCAATAATATCGTTGAGGCGCATAGCGGACGGCTGTATGCTGAGCATTCGCCGTTAGGGGGAGTGATGATTACCATCGAGCTCCCCTTGCACGTACCTGATTAAGATCCACTCCGAATAAGCAGAGCTATGACAACCGCACCCGATTTCGCTATGGCGTCACCTATTCTGATCGTCGAAGATGAGCCCAAGCTGGGGCAACTGCTGGTGGATTATCTTCAGGCCGCGGACTACGCCACGCACTGGTTGCCCAACGGCAACGACGTCGTCGACTGGGTGCGGCAGCATTCCCCTTCACTCATTTTGTTGGATCTCATGCTGCCGGGCTGTGACGGCCTGACGCTCTGCCGCACGATCCGCCAGTTTTCTAACGTACCGATTATTATGGTCACCGCCCGTAGCGAGGAGATCGATCGCCTGCTGGGGCTGGAAATTGGCGCCGATGACTACATTTGTAAGCCCTTCAGCCCGCGCGAAGTGGTGGTGCGCGTCAGAACGCTGCTGCGCCGCTGCGGCTGGCAGAACGACGGCGTGAAAGCCGTCGAGAAAACGGAAACGGCCCTATTAATTGATAAAAGTGGCTTTCAGGCCAGCTATCTGGGGCAGAACCTTGACCTGACGCCGGCAGAGTTTCGTCTGCTCAAGACGCTTTCCACCGAACCGGGCAAGGTGTTTTCCCGCGAGGCGCTGCTGGATAAGCTCTACGACGATTACCGCGTCGTGACCGACCGCACCATCGATAGCCACATCAAAAACCTGCGTCGCAAGCTGGAACAGCTGGACGAAGAGACCTCATTTATCCGCACGGTATACGGCATCGGCTATCGCTGGGAAGCCGCGCCCTGCAATGAGGTATAACGCCAATCTCTCTGTGCTGTTATTGGAGCTTATGATGTTATGGAGACCATTTTGAACGGACCCGATCCTGATAACCGCTACCCCATGGCCGGTTTCCCGCAAGTGTGTTTCATCAAGAATATTGTCACCAACCCGAATATTGAAATTGGCGACTACACCTATTATGACGATCCCGGCGGCGCGGAAAACTTCGAGCAAAATGTGCTCTACCACTATCCGTTTCTCGGCGATAAATTAATTATCGGTAGGTTTTGCGCCATCGCGCGTGGCGCAAAATTTATCATGAACGGCGCTAATCATCGGCTCTCCGGCCTGTCGACTTACCCGTTTCAGATTTTTGGCAACGGCTGGGAAAAAGTGACGCCCAAGCCTGGCGATCTGCCTTACAAAGGCGACACGATCATCGGCAATGATGTCTGGATTGGCTATGACGCGCTGATCATGCCCGGTATCCGCATCGGGAATGGCGCTATCATCGCGTCGCGCGCCGTGGTCACCGCCGATGTGCCGGCTTATACGATCGTCGGCGGCAATCCGGCAAAAATCCTCAAAGCCCGTTTTGCGCCAGACGTCATCAATACACTGGAAACGCTGAGCTGGTGGGACTGGCCGATAGAAAAAATCACGCGTCATCTGGATATCATCGCTGCGGGCGATATTGCGGCACTGCAAGCCTGCCATCTTTCCGAATAACCATCTTCTATTCCACACGAATTCATTCCACACGAAAAAGAGGCTTTCACGATAATGACTGCGCTATTTTCCGAAACCACCAAAATCGAAACACCTCGCCTGCTGCTGCGCCCGCTCTACCGTGATGATGCGCCAGCGCTGTTCGTCTTTATGTCCGATCCCGTCGTGATGCGCTTCTGGAACCATCCGCCCTGGCAGCAAATCGAACAGGCGCACGACGCGATTGACGAATACTGGAGCGCGCTATGCGCTGGGCACTATATGAAGCTGGGTCTGGAGGTGAAGGAGAGCGGCGAGCTAATCGGCACCTGCGTACTGTTCAACCTTGAGATTGACTCTAAGCGCGCCGAAATCGGCTACTGTCTGGCGGCGAGTGCGCAAGGCAAAGGCTATATGGCGGAAGCGCTCTCTGCGCTGCGGGATTTTGCCTTTGAAACGGCAGGACTAAGTCGATTGGAAGCCGAAATCGATCCCCGCAACGTGGCGTCAGCCCGCTCGCTGGAACGACTGGGATTCACACAGGAAGGGCTGTTAAAGCAGCGTTGGATCGTCGACGGCGAGGTGTCCGACTCTGCGCTATACGGCCTGCTGGCGGCTAAGCGTTAGCCCCCCTTCCCATACTGGTCAAAAATACTGTCTGACTTAATGAAAATTTTGTCATTTTCTCTTTTCCCAAGGCTGCTACTCTTTTAAGCCTACAATAATAACGGGTATCACCCCGCACACCGTGCGGGACATTGGTCACCTGCAACAGTACGGATAAGGGGAAAATAGATGTCAGGCTTAGTGAATGGCAAATGGGTTAACGGCGATGTCGCGGCGGAAGAGATCAAAAACGGCGCGTTCCACCGCGAAGAAACCAAATTTCGGCAAACCGAGCTGGTGCCAGAAGCGGGGCGTTACCAGCTTTTTGTCTCCTATCTCTGCCCGTGGGCGTCGCGCACGCTGATTTTCCGCAAGCTGAAAGGGCTGGAGAACATCATCTCGCTTTCCGTTGCTAACCCACGCATCGCCGATAACGGCTGGGAGTTTGCCACCCCGCAGGATGCTGGCGAGCACGTGGGCGAGATTCACTACCTGCACCAGTTGTACACCGCCAGCGTGCCCGACTATACCGGAAAGGTGTCGGTGCCTGTGCTGTGGGATCGGGTGGAAGGCCGCATTGTGAACAACGAATCGGCGGACATCATCCGCATGCTGAATAGCGAATTTAACGACCTGACTGGTAATCACCTCGATTTCTATCCGTCAGATCTGCGCGCTGAGATCGACAGCTGGAACGAAACCGTGTACCACAACGTCAACAACGGCGTGTATAAAACCGGGTTCGCCAAAACGCAGGAACACTATAACGACGCCGTCACCACGCTATTCACCACGCTGGACGAGCTGGACGATCATCTGGGCAATCATCGTTATATGCTCGGCGACACGCTGACCGAGGCCGACTGGCGTCTGTTCGTGACGCTGGTGCGTTTTGACGTGGCCTATCACGGTGCGTTCAAGTGTAATCTCAAACGCATTGCCGACTACCCGAATCTGTCGAATTACCTGCGCGAACTGTATCAGTGGCCGGGCGTCGCGGAGACGGTCAATATCAACCACATCAAAGCGGGCTATTACGGTATTGCCTGGCTGAACCCGACGCAGATTGTGCCGGTTGGTCCATTGGTCGATTTGTCTCAGTCCCATAACCGTGAAACGATTGGAAAATCCCGTATCGCCACGCGTTAATACCACGAGATCTGGCCTGTTCCATTAATGGCAGGCCATTCTTTATTTAGGTCAAAAAATTGATTTACGTCAAACGATTGATTTACGTCAAACAATAGGCCCACGTTTCGTGTGTCGTCTACTGCAATTTCCCCCTATTAGCGCTAGAATCCTCCGCCTTTACTGCTCCCGCCGTGGAGCAGCCTGACTTGTGATCAGAATCGAGAGATACCATGTTTAAACCGGAACTGCTTTCTCCGGCCGGTACGCTGAAAAATATGCGCTACGCCTTTGCCTATGGCGCGGACGCGATTTATGCCGGTCAACCCCGCTACAGCCTGCGCGTGCGCAATAACGAATTCAACCATCAGACGCTGGCGCAAGCCATTAACGAAGCGCATGAACTGGGCAAGAAATTCTACGTGGTCGTTAACATCGCGCCGCACAATGCCAAACTGAAAACCTTCCTGCGTGACCTGCAACCCGTGATCGAAATGGGGCCGGATGCGCTGATCATGTCCGATCCCGGTCTGATTATGCTGGTGCGGGAAAACTTCCCACAGATAGATATTCACCTTTCCGTTCAGGCCAACGCGGTCAACTGGGCGACGGTGAAATTCTGGCAGCAGATGGGGCTGACGCGTGTCATTCTGTCTCGCGAACTGTCGTTGGAAGAGATTGCAGAAATCCGTCAGAACGTCCCGGACATGGAACTGGAAATCTTCGTTCACGGCGCGCTGTGCATGGCTTACTCTGGCCGCTGCCTGCTGTCCGGTTACATCAACAAACGCGATCCGAATCAGGGCACCTGCACCAACGCCTGCCGCTGGGAATATAAGGTTCAGGAAGGCAAAGAAGACGAAGTCGGAAATATCGTCCATCAGCACGAACCTATCGCGGTGAAAAACGTTGAGCCCGCGCTGGGCATCGGCGAACCGACCGACAAAGTCTTTATGCTGGAAGAAAGCATGCGCCCTGGCGAGTACATGAGCGCCTTTGAAGACGAGCACGGCACCTACATCATGAACTCCCGCGATCTGCGTGCCATCCAGCACGTTGAACGCCTGACGCAAATGCAGGTGCATTCGCTGAAAATCGAAGGTCGCACCAAGTCATTCTATTATTGCGCCCGTACCGCACAGGTTTATCGCCGTGCCATCGACGATGCTGTCGCGGGTAAACCGTTCGACACAACGCTGCTGGAAACGCTGGAAGGTCTGGCGCACCGTGGCTATACCGAAGGCTTCCTGCGTCGCCACGTGCATGAAGATTACCAGAACTACGATTACGGCTATTCCGTTTCCGATCGTCAGCAGTTTGTCGGTGAATTCACCGGTGTGCGCCGCGATGGGCTGGCGGAAGTCGAAGTGAAGAACAAATTTTCCTGCGGCGACAGCGTGGAGATGATGACGCCAAACGGCAATATTCAATTCACCATCGACACCATGCAGAATGCCAAAGGGCAGCCGACCGATGTGGCACCGGGTAACGGCCATATCGTCTATCTTCCCGTACCGGACGATGTCTCGCTGGATTATGCGCTACTGCTGCGCAATCTGCCGGGCACCACCACGCGTAACCCTAACGCGGAATAAGCCGGTCATACCGCCGGATGTCCCGTACATCCGGCAATGCCTCCCACAAGGCGATCCCTTCCTTATAGCATGCCCCCCTATTATCGACCTTTCTCAACCGCGACTCGGTACATCAACCGCCCGAAGGTATCGTTACAAAGCTCAGGGTTTTTTAACGAATATTAGAAACAGATCACATCAATTCGCTGGTCTTGTGGTTAGTATTGCGTCGCTGAGAAAACATAGAACGAAAAATAAGCGTAGTGATACTACTAGGAACCACCTCCTTGGCCAGCTCAATCTCCCTTGAGCTGGCTTTTCTTTTTCTCTCGCCCACGCATTTTCCCACCGCACACATTCACCGACTCTTCTGATATCTGCCTACCGATTTAGTGACTATGATTAACTGCAACGCTTTTGTATTCACTGCGCTATTTCTGAATTAACGGCCACTGAATTAACGACAACATCGTAGCCAGAGAAATAAGACATGGAAAAAAATCCAATCACACTGCTGATTCTGAACGGGAAGAGCGCGGGCAATGAAGAACTCCGCGAGGCCATTGATGAGTTGCGAAAGGACGGCTATACGCTGCATGTCCGCGTTACGTGGGAATACGGCGATGCTAAACGCTATGTGGAAGAGGCGATCCAGCTCAACGCGGATAACGTAATCGCCGCCGGCGGCGACGGCACCGTCAATGAAGTCGCCGCCGCGTTAGCGGTGCAGCCGGAAGCGGTACGTCCGTGTCTGGGAATTGTACCGCTGGGTACGGCCAACGATTTCGCCACCAGCTGTCAGATTCCGATGGAGATGCACAACGCGCTGACGCTGGCGATCAAAGGCCGCGCCACCGCCATTGATGTCGCCAAAGTGAACGACAGCCACTATTTCATCAACATGGCGACGGGCGGATTTGCCACACGTATCACCACCGAGACGCCGGCCAAGATGAAAGCCGCGCTGGGAAGTGCTTCTTACGTGCTGCACGCGCTCTTTCGCATGGACATGCTGCAAGCCGAGCGCTGTGAGATTCACGGGCCAGATTTTCACTGGGAAGGCGATACGCTGGTCATCGCGGTGGGGAACGGTCGTCAGGCTGGCGGCGGACAGGAACTTTGCCCAGAAGCGCTGATTAACGATGGGCTACTGGAACTGAGCGTGCTGTCGGCAAAAGAGCTGCTTCCCAATATGCTTCAGGCCTGGTTTACCGGCAGCGAAAACCAGAACATGATTTCCGCTACCCTACCCTGGCTGGAGATTACCGCGCCAGACGATATGACGTTTAATCTGGATGGCGAGCCGCTCACCGCTAAACGCTTCCGCATCGAGGTGCTTCCCGCAGCGATTCACTGCCGGCTACCGCCCCAGTGCTCGCTTTTGGAATAGCAGTGCGTTTCGACTATGCCTGTTTCTCCTATTCCCGTTTCAGGCGATTACTGTTTGCCAGGTACAGCGTCACGACCAGCAGCAGAATCGCCGCGGAATAAATCAGCGTATCCGATGGGCTTTTGTGATCAACAATAATCAGGCGAATGATGGCCGTAATGCCGATGTAGATAAAATAGCGCAGCGGGAAGTGATAGCCGGACTGGAAATACTTCACGATCAGCGCAATGAACTCAAAATACAGGAAATAAATCACAATGCCTTCTATCAGCTGATAGGAGGAATCTTTCTCGTTGGAGATCAACAGCACCTTCGCCAGATGGAACGTTTCCTTGACTAAAAAAATCACCAGAATAGTCGCCAGCACCAGCAGGCCGATATTGAGTATCGTCTGAAGCGCCTTGGCAGCCATCGCGCTGCGAGCAGAACCTGCCATATGTTATCCCCACACCCTATTTCACATTAACACCAAGAATTCACAGCAAAGTAACCGGATGCCCCCACACTGTCACGCCGAAATGCGCTTAATTTATCCCGTCATACTTCAAGTTGCATGTGTGTTGGCTTTCCTCGCTCACCCCAGTCACTTACTTATGTAAGCTCCTGGGGATTCGCTGTGTCGCCGCCTTCCTGCAACTCGAATTATTTAGGGCACAGTTTGAAATTACTGGCAAAGATGTCACGCAAAGTACAAGTCAATTTACTTATGGCTTTACCACCAGCGATGGAAATGGTGAACGGGGCCGATGCCGTGCCCGACCTCCAGCGTGTCGGCCTGTTGTAATGCCTGCTGTAAGTAGTCCTTCGCGGCGTAGACCGTCTCACTCCAGCTATCGTGGCGCGGTCGCAGCGCCGCCAGTGCAGCAGATAACGTGCAGCCGGTGCCGTGCGTATGACGGGTATTCACGCGCGGGGAGCTAAAGCGCTGCGGTTCAGCCTGTCGACTGAACAGCCAATCCGGACTTTCCGCTTCGCTGAGGTGACCACCTTTCATCAATACCGCCTGACAGCCCATCGCCAGCAGCGCTTCCCCCTGCTCACGCATTTCCCGTTCGTTGGTGGCCGGTGACGTATTCAGCAGCGCCGCAGCCTCGGGCAAGTTGGGCGTAATCAGGGACACCAGCGGCAGCAGTTCACGACGGATCGATTCCACCGCCTCCGGAGCAAGTAGCGGATCGCCACTTTTCGCCAGCATCACGGTGTCCAGCACCACAAAAGGCACCGCGTAGTGGCGCAGGCGCTCGGCAACCGCGTCAACAATATCGGTCTGCGCCAGCATCCCAATCTTGGCGCTGTCGATACGCACATCGCTCAATACGGAATCCAGTTGCGCCGCGACAAAATCCGGTTCAATCCGGTAAACGGACTGCACGCCGCGCGTATTTTGCGCCACCAGCGCGGTAATGACCGAGGTGCCGTAAGCGCCCAGCGCAGAAAAGGCTTTTAAATCCGCCTGAATACCCGCACCGCCGCTCGGATCGGTGCCCGCAATCGTCAACGCATTGATACGCTTCATGCCAGATCCTCCGCGCGCAGGGTATAGAGTCGATCGAGAAAGTTGGGTATAAAACTGCCTGTGCCTTGCGACACCGAAGCCGCCTGCTGCCCTGACAGCGACATGACATAGCACGCTGCCGCCACGTGCGATAAACGATCCCCCTCTAAAGAACAGAAACCCGCGACCACCGCCGACAGCGCACAGCCCGTACCGACCACGCGCGTCATCATGCTATCGCCACCAGTCACTGCAATATCACGTACGCCGTCCGTGACATAATCCACCACGCCCGTCACCGCAACAATCGTCCCAACCTGCCGCGCCAGTTCGCGTGCAGCAGGAAGCGCTGCCAGCGAGTCATCGGCGCTATCCACGCCTCTCCCCTGTGCGGCTAAGCCCGCCAACGCCATAATTTCAGACGCATTGCCGCGAATCGCCGCCGGCTTCCACGCCAGCAGTTCACGACAGAATTCACTCCGAAAGCGCAAACCACCGACCGCAACCGGATCGAGCACCCACGGCGTCCCCACCTGATGTGCGCGGTTTACCGCCGCTCGCATCGCCTCGGCGCGCGAGCGCTCCAGCGTCCCGACATTAATCAGCAGCGCATCGGCTACCGCGCTGAACTGCGCAGCTTCTTCGGGATCGACCACCATCGCAGGCGACGCATTCAGCGCCAGCAGCACGTTAGCAGTAAAAGATTGCACCACATCGTTGGTCAAACAGTGCACCAGCGGCGAGGCGGAACGGAATTGGGTCAGTGAGGTTGCTGCCTGAGCGGCAAAAAAGTCGGCGGGTCGCGTGTTCATAAGTCTCCCAACCGGCGTGGAAGAAGGCGGCAACCGGTGGGCATACCGTGACTTCCCTACGCTGGCATTATCCAGATCAGGTGGTACGGGTATTTCTCAGCCTTCACAAAGAAGGGCACCCCGAGTCATGTAGATTGTTTCTCTTTAATTTTTGCCAGATTAGGGGAAGTGGCTTGATGATGCAAGCTCGCCTCTATCTCAGGCTATCAGTTCTTCGCACTGTATCCATTAGCACACCAAAGAAACGAAAAAAGAAGCCATTTAGCTTCCTTTGTATTATCCACATCCACCAGTCGACGAGTATCCTCTCTCAGCCAAGTTTACTGTGCCACTAAATCAGACTTTCCGATTTATAAATGTGGTCTGCCCAACAGCCACAAAACTACAACACTTGTTATAATATAGTCATATCCAAATGGTAGCTAACATCGAGTATTGTATATCTAAAATAACACATTAATATTTACAACCATTAAAAACAAAATGAATGATATTATTTTATTGGGATTTCAAAATAAAAAAGCGGTCAAAATCGAAAGTCTTGCATTACTTCACATCGATTAACAAAAGCATCCAGATATCACTTTAAAAATCAACATCGACATTAATATCATATAAAAATGCTCACTGATATTTATTTCACACTCCACCCCAAAAATCAAAATGAATAAATAATTTTAAAAACCTCCACATGGAACATAAAAACAAAATCATCATGCATATTTTTTATAATCGTACACACAGAGTAAACGTCTATAATCAGTCCCTTTTTTATCTGGCATTGAGCGTAAAACCATCTCTACTTCATCAAGTTCAATCATATCATTCCACGCAGACCATATAATGGCATTGATTTTATTTGTACGTGTAATCGATTCATCGAAATATATCTTACTTAAGCTATCATGCTCAGTCTGAACAGAAACCGATAGGCCAACAAGGTACTCGTCAATTTTTCTTATTTGCTGGGATTTAAGAATTTCACATTTATCAAGTTCAGCAAAAATGAGGCAAAAGCCATAGATCGGAAACCATTGTGTGGACGCTATATTAATTTTATCAATGAGCCTCAACAATTGATGGTTGGATTCATCAATAATATCAAAGTAATCCGTCATAAAATTCGATGAATTTTTGTGTTCATATTTTATAGAGTTACTTGAACCAATAACTAATATTTTATCACTATTATTGAGAGAATCTATGTCTTCAGTAATATTTACTTTGATACTTGTACCATCATCATGCACACCAGAGTATATATCCTTAACAATACTTTGAACCTTTCGTATATCCATCGCAGACACAGGTAAATTCAGATTTGATAAAGAACGATAAATCTCAATAAAATCATCCGTTTTTATCTTATTTATTCTGATTGTCGAAAAACCTTCCAAGTCAATATCATGTTCACTTATATCATGAGAATCAGAATCTTTTTCAAACTCAACCAAAAGAAAATTATTTCTAATTTTTTGAGCGGCTAAAGAGTTAGGCTCTACATAGGTGAAAATGGTTTTAAGTAAACTCTTAATATTATCATCACCAATCCCGTAACCCATAAATATAATCGGATTATGGATGAATATTGAGAGCAACTGAGCACGAATTAACTCATATTTATTATCAAAGTGAGAATAATCGTCTTCAGTAATAATGACCTTAGAAGGATCTTTATTACAACCATGTATTTTATATACTGAGCCATAGGGATTACTTAATAATATATCATTCCCTACTAACGGTTCAAAACTGAATACATCCTCTACAAGACAATCATAATTAGTAGTTATAACGGAACCTATATTTTTTCTAATTTTCTTTAACTCTGCTAATTCCTCCCGTTTTTCATCTCTATAATTCAACTCCCCAACCAACCTTGAGATATAAATTTTAAATCGACTAAGATTATTTTCATGTTCCATCTCAGCATAAAAAAAATCATTTATTTCTTTGAATTTACCATTACGATCTTCGCCAAGAGCTTGATTGAAAGCCTTTTCTAATTTTGTAGCAATTAGAGCATAATTATATTTACCATCAACTTGGCATTCAGCTTTAATATCTAAGTAAAACTCATTATTCCCTTTCAGTTCAAAAGCTATATGCTTTAACAATCCATCCCAAGTATGTGAATTGTTAAGATACCTCAAACTGACGCCTGCCCCTATAAAAAGAACAGGATGGTTACGATACTGACCTATAAACTCCCGAATATTCATGTCATCCCCCCGACAGGTAAGTCATAACATTCTATCTTTACTGTAAGGTAAATCAATCATATAGAGTCATAATAGTTATATCTGGCTCAGTCAGTACTCTTAGTTAGTCGCCACGGATAGCCCATGCACTTCTGAGTCATTGATAATATTGATGTTCATATTCCGCCAGTGACATAATGTTCACTCGAGCCATACTGGCACATACTCTTATAAAAATTTCGGTGTAATCAAAAATATCGCTGTGAACTTCTTCACGCGTTCCGTAGATCTGTTTCGTTATCCACTTACACTTTAGCAGTAGAAAGCCTTTACTTATTCACCCTTCATCAACCGCCAGACCTGGTTTACTACACACTGTTGTCCGATGTCACTCGGATCGAGATAGACCTTACAGTAGCAATAACGCAAGCTGACTGGTGCCATTGTGAATGCGGCAGTTGAGGCTCCCACTCGGCTGGATCAAGCACTCGGTAAAGCAAGCCATCGCCCTCCGACACAAAATGAAAAACCACAGGCACGTTGTGACATAGAGAAAAATGCCATAACCCTTTAGACTGGTTAATCAAACCCATACTGAGGAGATTGTGATGACGATGATAAAGAGTTATGCCGCACCGGAAGCGGGCGCAGCGCTGGAGTTGTATGAGTTTGATGCAGGTGAGCTGCAGGCGGAAGACGTTGAAGTTGTGGTTGATTACTGCGGCGTGTGCCATTCCGATCTCTCGATGATCGATAACGAATGGGGCATATCGAGCTATCCGCTGGTTGCTGGGCATGAAGTGATTGGCCGTGTGCACGCGCTGGGCGACGCGGCGAAGAACAAAGGATTAAAGATTGGTCAACGTGTCGGCATTGGCTGGACGGCACGCAGCTGTGGGCACTGCGATGCCTGTATCAGCGGCAGCCAAACCAACTGTCAGCAAGGCAGCGTGCCGACGATCCTGAATAAAGGCGGTTTTGCCGATAAGATCCGAGCGAACTGGCAGTGGGCTATCCCACTTCCTGATTCCATTGATATCGAATCTGCGGGTCCGTTGCTGTGCGGCGGCATCACCGTGTTCAAACCGCTGTTAATGCATCATGTCACCGCGACCAGCCGCGTCGGCGTGATCGGCATCGGCGGCCTGGGACATATCGCGATTAAGCTCCTGCACGCGATGGGCTGTGAAGTCACGGCGTTCAGCTCGAACCCAGCCAAAGAGCAAGAAGTGCTGGCGATGGGTGCCGATAAGGTCGTCAACAGCCGCGATCCGCAGGCGCTGACCGCACTGGCAGGCCAGTTCGATCTCATCATCAACACCGTGAGCGTCGATCTGGAATGGCAGCCCTACTTCAACGCGCTCGCCTATAACGGGAAGTTCCATACCGTCGGCGCGGTGATGAAGCCATTCAGCGTACCGGCCTTCACGCTCATCGCGGGCGACCGCAGCGTTTCCGGTTCTTCTACCGGCTCACCGCATGAACTGCGTTCTCTGATGAAGCTCGCTTCGCGTGCCAACGTGAAGCCGCAGACGGAACTGTTCCCGATGTCAAAAATCAATGATGCCATCCAGCACGTACGCGACGGCAAAGCCCGCTACCGCGTCGTACTGAAAACGGATTTTTAATCGGTAAAGACGCCTGAGCAATCGGGCGTCTGCTTTTTGCACATCAGCTCAGCCAACGTCATTCTCTGGGGTATACCGCTCGGCACTACGATGCTAAATGTATTCAATGGGTTTCATGATAGGATTGAAAGGTGATGCAAGAGGAGATCCGCAATGCCTTTTAAAGAATATGACCACGATTTTATTGATAGAAATAAGAAAGCCTCCTCGTCTGTAAGGCTCGCCCTGTTATTGTCTGCGTCGATCATTATATTCAATCTTTTATTCTTCAAGCACCGTGACTTTCAGGAGCAGTTGCATAATAACCCTGGCTCTTATACCGACTCGATTGCGCTGGTTTTTCTTTTTTTTATCCTGTCCTGTACCAGTAAAATATCACTGAACCATACCTCCGCGTTATCCATTCGCCTCGGGCTGCACGTCTGGATATGCTCAGCCACGTTTGACTTTATGGATGAGTTTATCTATCAGCCCAGACTGGTTGGGTATTATGTTGAGGATTTGCTGAGAATTATTGGTATGTTTGGCGTCGGGTTTGGTGTCTATACCCTGATACAGCAAATCAATAATAAGTATGTCGAAGCCAGAATACAGTCATTCAGCGATGAACTCACACAGCTTCCTAATCGTCGGTTTTTTATTAACGAATTAAAAAAACTCGAAGCGAAAACACCCTATTTATTTATTATCGACATCGACAATTTCAAAGTCATTAACGATAAATATGGGCATACGAAAGGCGACGAAGTATTAAGCAAGTTCGGCCATATTCTTTCCCGTTTCGATAACAGTGAGATCGTCGCAACCCGAATAGGTGGCGAAGAGTTCGCGATTATTCTGTATGCAGGAACGCAGGATCGGGCAGAGAAGCTGGCAAGAGAAGTACTCAAAAATGCGAACAAAATCATTATCAAGAATATGCACCATCTTTCAGTCAGCATTGGGGCCGGTAAAAAACAGCCGCAGGAACCTACCGAACACTTTATGAAACGCGTGGATGTCGCACTTTACCAGGCCAAAAACACCGGTAAAGGCAAAGTGGAATGGGCTTTGGAGCCCAAAGAAAAACCTCAGGACCCCGCATAACCGCTCTCAATAACACGGCCGCACGGACGCGCCGCTCTGTTAATCATCATAAAAACTACTGAAAACGGCATTCCCTCGCCATTACTCGCTCACCAACCACCTATCATTTTGTAACAAAATTAAACACTTCCTGATTAATCAACTTTTCGGCCAGCGTGTACTCTTTTATAGGTAGAACAAAATACATTAACCCCACAACACATTCAGTAAAAGGAAGACGAATGAAAGCAGCCATCGTAACGAAGGATCATACCGTTGAGATTCAGGACAAAACACTGCGCCCACTCCAGCACGGAGAAGCCCTGCTAAAAATGGAATGCTGTGGCGTATGCCACACCGACCTGCACGTCAAAGACGGAGATTTTGGCGATGTTACCGGCATCACGCTCGGTCATGAGGGTATCGGTATCGTCAAAGAAGTGGGCCCTGGCGTAACCTCACTGAAACCCGGCGACCGCGCCAGCGTAGCCTGGTTCTATCAGGGCTGTGGTCACTGTGAATATTGCAATAGCGGTAACGAAACGCTGTGCCGCGAGGTAAAAAACGCGGGCTACTCCGTTGATGGCGGAATGGCTGAAGAGTGCATCGTCGTTGCCGATTACGCGGTAAAAGTGCCGGAGGGTCTGGATTCTGCCGCAGCCAGCAGTATTACCTGCGCGGGCGTGACAACCTACAAAGCAGTGAAAGTCTCGCAAATCAAACCGGGACAGTGGATCGCCATTTATGGTCTGGGCGGATTGGGCAATCTGGCGCTGCAATACGCCAAAAACGTCTTTAACGCGAAAGTCATCGCGATTGATGTCAACGACGCACAGCTGGCCTTTGCTAAAGAGATGGGCGCAGATCTGGTCATCAATCCAGCCAAAGACGATGCCGCCAAGATCATTCAGGAAAACGTGGGCGGCGCGCACGCTGCTGTAGTTACTGCCGTGGCGCGTGCCGCATTTAACTCCGCAGTCGATGCCGTGCGCGCAGGCGGGCGTATTGTCGCCGTCGGTCTGCCACCGGAATCAATGGATCTGAATATTCCGCGTCTGGTGCTGGATGGCATTCAGGTATTGGGATCGCTGGTCGGCACGCGTGAAGATCTGAAAGAAGCCTTCCAATTTGCGGCCGAAGGGAAAGTGAAACCAAAAGTGACGCGTCGCCCGCTGAAAGATATCAACGCCATTTTCGCTGAAATGAAAGGCGGGAAAATTACCGGCCGTATGGTGATCGACCTGTCAATGTAAGCAGCGTTTTACCGATATAAAACGGGATAGCGCAGTGCTATCCCGTTTTTTATATTTTAGCTAAGCGCTTGGGTATTACCGGGGCACACGAGCTGCTTACTTTTAATATGGTACACCTCGACATCAGGACGCGTGAAAAAGGCGATTTCCCACGGGTTCTTGGTGACAAATTCATGGCGCACTTTTTCATAGAGCGGATTGTCGCGCGCGATAATAAACGCTTCCCCTTCAATAAGGGTGTAGTTCCATTCAATTGCCCGCTCGAAGGTATAATGGCTGCGCTCATCCATCGCAAAAAAGCAGTGCGGATTGCGTTTGAGCAGCTGAGATTTAAAGGTTTCTGGGAACGTAATCAGGAAGATATCGTTATCCACCGATGACAGGAACGCCAGCACCGTGGTATGCGGCTGCTCTTCCGCCATCGTAATGAGTACGCCGACCTTATTAGTGAAATCCTGCTTTTCCGTTGGTGGAAAATCGACCATCGGCGTCAGCGGTACCGGCTTTGACGGGCGATTATCTTGTGGAAACTGGTAACCCGGCTCGCGGATATCCAGCACAGGCGTGAAACCGTGCAGAAGCTGACACTCTCTCGGCTCCAGCACCACCCAATCTCCGTCGCTGACGACGACGCGCCCTTTATAAGAGGCACGATAAACCTGAATATTGGCATCAAATTCATCAACCCCGGAGCGGTTATCAAGGTGGATAGTTGCCAGATCGCCAACGGCAAACTCATGCCCGTGTGGGAAAAAAACGCGCAGGCTGTTATCCGCATTGGGATAGACGCCGCAAATATGGATGACCACGCCATCCTGCTTATAACCCGCCAGTACACCGAGAGTTTGCTTTCCTAGATAGCTCACGAGACTCATACATCACGCCTTATTCAGATTGGGCTTAAGAGGGGACGCCGACCCTGCTTCGCTCGGGCCGTTCCAGCAGCGGTAGGAAGCGGAGAAATTATTCACGCTAACCGCATCACTTCCTACCTATCAACGGAGAAAGCGCTGAAAACTTTAGGCCGAATGCCTCTCTATTTAAAGGAATAAATCGGAATTAAGGGCGATATCGATGATGTTTCACGCCATTATTTCAGCACCAGCATGGTGATACCCACGCCGACCAGCACCAGACAAAAGGCACCTCGCAAATAAACGACGGGCAGTTTATGGGCAACCGCGACGCCCCAGGACACGCTGACAATGCCTCCCAACGCCAATGGTAAGCCGATACTCCAGTCAACGTTCCCTGCCTGCGAGTAGGAAAGCAGCGCCGCCAGCGCGCCCGGCACCACCAGAATCAGCGCCATACCCTGCGCCTGCGTTTGCGCAAAGGCAAACAGCGTGACCAGCGCGGGAACCACCACCAAACCGCCGCCAACGGTAAAAATGCCCGACATAAACCCGCTCGCGACACCAAGCAGCGGCAGATATTTGGTCGACAGTACCTTCTCCGGCGTTTGGCTGCGTTTTTTGTTATACCACTGCCACATGTAGTACGCGGCCAGCACCAGCAAGAAAGTGGCGAACGCACGCTGTAGGTTGTGCACATCAATCGATGAAGCAAGGTGAGCGGCAAAGTAGGCAGACCCCGTCGCGAATGCGCACATCGTCAATGCCATGCGCGTATCAATACGGTTACGCTGGCGATAGCGCAGAAAACCAATCAGGACGTTAGGCGTAATCATCACCAGCGCCGTTCCCTGCGCTAGATGCTGATCCATCCCGAAAAGTACGCCCAGAATCGGAATGGCGATAATCCCTCCGCCAATCCCCAACATTCCCCCACAAAATCCCAGCCCAACGCCCAAAAGCAAACACAACACAATATCGCTGAACATCATTAAGCTAAACATAAAAGTGCATGACCTATAAATAACAAGACAATCTGGAGAACCGCGTTTCAGGCTGGTAGACAGACGATGGCTTTAGGATAAATATTCCGCAATTTCAATAAGATTAAGATCGGGATCGCGCAGGTAAATAGAACGGATTGGCTGTGTGGCGCCGGTACGCATCACTGGCCCTTCGGTGATTGGCCAGAGGCAACGCGCCAGATGCGCGATAACCTGCTCAAGCGGCACCGACGCAATCAAGCACAGATCGAGCGACCCCGGCACAGGCAGATGCGCCTTTGGTTCATGCTCGGCTCCACGCAGGTGCACATTGATTTTCTGATCGCCAAAATGAAAAGCGACGCGCCCGTTTGCAAACGTTTCTTCCCGCATTTGCAGCACCTCGACATAAAAATGTCGGGTCGCCGCGAGATCAACGCAGGTCAATACGAGGTGATCGATATGATCGATAAATGGCATTTCCAAGCTCCCTCTTACATCAAACATTTCACATCCTAGGAGTAACAGGGTCTTTTGATAATCACTGAATAGTCAATGACCCTTTCCTGTCAGGAAAACCTTCTGCTGTGCTAAATTACAGCGTGACATAAGAAATGTGTCCGCATGCTGCGCGGTATCAATACGCCGGTAATTGACTTACTTTTCTGCCCTGCTGAGGACGCTCGATACACCATGATTAACCCGACGCACTTTGACCTCCAGTCGCTGCGCATTTTTTTACAGGTTGCCCAGACCGGCAGCCTGACCAAAGCCGCAGAGAAGTTCCACATCACGCTTTCTGCCCTGAGTAAGCGTATCGCCGAACTGGAGCGTACCGTGGACTGTGCGCTGTTTATACGTATGCCGCGCGGCCTGACGTTAACGCCAGCAGGTAAGGAACTGGTGAATCTCGCAGGCAATGTGTTGAGCAACGTGGAGCGCATGGCGAGCGAAATGAATGACTATGCCGTTGGCGTGCGCGGCCACGTACACATGTGGGCAAATACCTCGGCGATTATTCAGTTTCTTCCGCAGGATCTGGCGTCATTCCTGCTGGCCCGACCGCTCATTCGTATTAACCTGGAGGAAAAGCTCAGTAAAACCGTGGTGACGGCGCTGGCGATGGGAGAAGCCGATATCGGCATCTTCGCGGACAATGTCGGGTCACAGGGGGTCGACAAGATCCCTTATCGTCAGGATAAGCTTGTCGTGCTCGTTCCGCCCCAGCACCCGCTTTCCGCACGGTCAGAGGTGAGTTTTAACGACACATTGGGCTACGACTATGTCGGCCTCAATAACGGCAGTTCCTTGCTGAAACAGCTGAAAGATGCCTCGGATGAGCTGGGGAGAGTGCTGCGCCTGCGGGTGCAGGTCAGCAGCTTTGACGGCATTTGTCGCATGATAGAAGCGGGACTGGGGATCAGCGTCTTGCCGGAGGGAGCAATTCGCCCAGAAGTGCTCGGTACCGGATTGCGTGCCATCAACCTCTCCGACGAGTGGGCTTCACGCCAGCTCTGGCTGGGCGTGAAATCCGGCGCGATTCTGCAACCCGAAGTCGCTAATCTGCTGACACACCTGCGACAGTGCGGAACGTAAGAAGGAGATTCTACGCTTAACCTTCTTCACTACCCGTTTTTTCATAGCCGAGACGGCCAACAAAGGGCAAACGCAGCGCTGGCGGGTTCATATCCACGCCCATGTTCAGCCCCAGAATGTTGGCCTCAATCCCCTCTTCAATGCCCATCGTGATACCCAGCACGCCCAGCAGCGATATCTGCACGCCGCTTCCCGACGGCGACAGTCCAACCGGACGCGTGATCGGGCGGTAATCCTTACCAATGGCATTAGCTGGCATATCCAGCTTGAGCGCCGGCACTTCGCGGCCAATATGCGCGAGAAACGTATTGCTATTCGGCCCCGGCCAGGCGTGGTAAGTATTCGGCCACGGATAGCTTTTAATCGCGGCCTCAATCTGCGGGATCATGGCTTCCGCCTTGTCGCCACGGTGCTCCACCAACAGCTTCGGCATCGCCCCGTACCAATACGCATCCGCCGCCGAACGGTTCAGACGGACAACGTTATCGCTCCCCCAGCTCACTACCTCATAACGGCGATATTGGGTTTCCCCCGCCTTCTTGAAAATGATCCACGGATGTACGGCCACTAGCCCGCGCCAGCCGTAGGTCGGTGCAGCATAAACCTGCACGATAGCCGTCTGGCGAAATTGCACAGGATTCGGCGCTAAGCCAGAAGAATCACGCTTGGCAGACCACCAGCTTTGCCCACTAAACGTTTCACCGTTGCGCGTTGACTGCGCCCAGCTTTGCCAAAAAGACAGCAACAGCACACAAATAAACCCAATCCCCAAGAATTTGAGGTACGTCATAGGCCAGTTAGCTCACTGAAAAAGAGGGAACAGAATCGATACGCCTGCGGGCGAGCGCCTACAGTGAAAATCGGTCAAAAAATCATTCCGCCAGTTTACCGCCAGTTGGCGGTAAGGTTAAAGCATTAGGTGAAATGTTGACCTATTTTTACGTTATGTGGGGACTATAGGCGAGAGCCTTCCTTATTCAGACCGCATACCACATTCTATCCCGGATGTTCCGCATGAAACCAATTGCGCTCGGGGATCAGCATGATTTTTATCGAACGCTGAAAAATTTCATCTCAGCAAGCAATATCATGGCGTGTAAAAGAACTTACTATGAAAATAATATACTCAAAAAACATATTCATTAAATAATCAATCAACATTCCTGTATCTATTTTACGATTTTTAACGTCATTAAATAATCGCTGACTATAATCAATGGGCGAGTTCTATTAACGACACACCTCTGGAAATAGAGAACGGAGTAATTAAATGAAAAAAAATAATAAGCATATTAAGTCTACGGTATGTGCACTATCATTAGTCGCATTAACGCTAGGCTCAGCGGTTTCGCTTGCCTGTACACGGCTCGTTTATAAAGATATCAATAATCCTGATTACCCTATTACCGCCCGATCAATGGACTGGGCCGAAGATACGCATACTAATCTCTGGATTTTCCCACGAGAACTAAAACGTTCTGGTGCCGCTGGTCAGTATTCTCTGGAATGGACATCAAAATACGGCAGTGTTATTGCCTCTGCTTTTGATGGCAACGAAAAAATGGCTTCCACAACCGATGGCCTGAATGAGAAAGGGTTGGCGGCTAACGTGCTCTGGCTGGCGGAGTCTGAATACCCTAAAACCAAGCCGACCGCGAAAAAACCGGGCTTAAGCGTCGCCGCATGGGCACAGTATGTGCTGGATAATTTTGCTACGGTCGATGAAGCCGTGAAATCGCTACAACAGGAAAAATTTATACTGGTAACCAAAGACGTACCAGGACAGGATCGCATGGCAACGCTCCATCTGTCCTTGTCAGATTCGTCTGGCGATAGTGCCATTATTGAATACATCGACGGCAAACAGGTTATTCACCACAATAAGGATTATCAGGTAATGACCAATTCTCCAACCTTCGATCAACAGTTGGCGCTGACTGCCTACTGGGATCAGATTGGGGGGAATGTGATGCTACCGGGAACGAATCGCGCGGCCGACCGCTTTGTTCGTGCCTCATTCTATGTGAAAAGTGTTGCTCCTAATAAACTCATTCCAGGGGTAGCAGAAAAAAGTAAAATAGAAAAAGATAAAGCGGACTTAGCCACCGCATTCAGTATTATACGTAATGCATCGGTTCCTTATGGTTATTCCTTACCGGGTATGCCAAACATTGCCTCAACACGCTGGCGCACGGTCATCGATCATAAATCGCTACAGTACTTTTTTGAATCTGCCGTCTCCCCCAATATTTTTTGGGTTGATTTGAAAAAAATCGACTTTGCTCCGCGTGGAGATAACGCCAGCAAATTAGATTTAGGGCCAAACCAGAGCACCATCTATTCTGGCCAAGCTTCAGAGCACTTTAAGCCCGCTACGCCATTTAAATTTGCTGGACTATAAATAATAAGATTATTTACGATATTATTTTTATTCCACGATGATGTTAAAGCGCCATATTCATATGGCGCTTTAATACAGGCATAATAAATAAGGATATCGATAGGCTATTTACAGCACCTTCGCATTCCCTACCCATTCGGCATAGAAATGGCTCGAACAGATTCCAGGTTCGATTGCCTTTATCTCTGTCTTAACTAATCCCAGATTGATGAATGGGTCGTCCGCCAGAATGTCTTCCATGTCAGCACTATCTAACCCGTAGGCTAAAATAAACCCGCCTGTGCCATCGTCCAGCGGACCGGCAAAAATGACATTGCCTTTTTTAATATTATCCGCCAGCCATTTTTTGTGTGTGTCAATACTCTTTTCAAGTTCATCTTTCGGGCTGGTGTAATACAGCGTAATAGCATAGAGCATCATGTCCACCTTAATAATTATTGAACGGCTATGGATGTAATAACGGAATGAATAGAAGATTTCGCATGTTGGATTTCACGATTCTTTATTTCATCCCCTTTTGAAGCCCCTTCCGCGCGGACGAAATGAATATCGGTAATACCAAGAAAGCGGAAAAAGCCCTGAAGATAACGTTCCTGAAAATCCATATCTAAAAAAGGTGGAGCGGTATAAAAACCACCGCGAGAAGAAACCACAATAACCGTTCTTCCCCCAGATAAACCTACCGGGCCTTTTTCCGTATATTTAAAGGTCTTGCCAGCCTGCGCGAGCCGATCCAGCCACGATTTCAATTGGCTCGAGACAGAAAAATTATACATTGGCGCACCAATAACAATCACGTCATTCGCCAGAAACTCCGCGACCAACGCCTCAGATAATTGGTGTTCACGCAGCGTGGCGTCATCTACCAAAGAGGATGCGATTTGGCGAAACCCTGCGGCAATCGGCCCAGTCAGGTGGCGAATTTCATCTTTAACCACGTCCCGATAAGAGACGACGGCATTCGGATGCTGTTTGACTAACTCATTCACCACGTCAGCAGCAATCTGTCGGGAAACGGAACCGTTCTCAAGAATACTGGAGTCTATATGTAAAATGTTCACAATAACTTCTCCTACACTGAGTTTTAAAGCTCACTCATTTAACTGCTTTAGCCGCGCTATCAATAAAATCCGCGACAGCTTCCGGGTGTGACACCAGAGACATATGGCTGGAGGCAATAGTGCGTATCTTTGCACCGATATGGCTCGCGATATCTTTCTGAATAGATGGATTTAATGCCTTGTCATTCTCCGTCAGCAAATACCAGGTCGGTTTAGCTTTCCACGCCGCTTTCTGAACGCGATCGCCAAACGCTTTTGCCGCAATCGGCTGCTGCACCGCAGCCAACGCCTGCGCTTTCTGCAGTGGCACATCGCCCGCCATCACCTCACGATACTGCTCAGGGTTATCCAGCCAAATCAGGCCATTAGCATCCGGTGCCATGCCTTCCATCGGCGCTTTCAAACGCTGCAATAAGTCAGAGACGGACTCCCCGCTGTCTGGCACCAGCGCCGACAAATAGACGATGCCGCGAACCTTGGGATCATTGCCGGCCTGCGTCACGACGGCCCCGCCCCACGAATGCCCCACCAGCAGCACATCGCCCTGCTGCCTTTGCAGCACGCGCTCCGTCGCTTCAACGTCATCCGCTAAGGAAGTGAGCGGGTTTTGCACCGCCGTCACGTGGTATCCCATTTCCTGTAGTCGAGCCGTGACGGCAGACCAGCTGGAGCCATCGGCAAAGGCACCGTGGACCAAAACGATATTGTTAATTTTTGCCGCTTCCGCAACATTGTGAACGCTGGCAGACAGCACCAGACCTAACGCGATAGCCAGATGGCCTAGCCAGTTAATACGGTAATGCGTCATACGCTTTCCTCTGAAAAGGTGATACGGCTGCCGGTTTCCCACGATGCGTTTCATCAGGGGTAGCGAATGGTTGAATGTTAATCGTGGTTGATGCTTGCGGTAAGATGGCAAACTTGACATAGTTCATGCAAAATTCGCCAAATCGTGTCTGGCAGGAAAAATCACTATGCACATCGCCATTCTGGCGCTGCCGGGCAGTATGCAGTCGGCCATTTCCGGGCTTTCCGATATCTTCTGGATGGTCAATCAAGCGCTGATGACACAGCCTGATAACGCCTCTTCCTCCGCCTCACCGCTCTCTTTCGAAACATCTATCATCAGTGCAGACGGCAAGCCAGTGCGTGATGCGCAGGGGAGACTGATTCACGTAGACAGTTCGTTTGACGCAGTGGGTAAGTCGGATGTCGTGCTGGCGACCGGAATGATGCTCGGGCCCGATAAATTACCGATGTCGATGCCATCCGTTAATGAATCCGCGCTGTGGCTCAGGGAGCAATATCGACAGGGCTCGCTGATAGGCGGTGCCTGTGCGGGGGGATTTATTCTGGCCGAGGCCGGGCTGCTGGATGGCCGGTTTTGCACCACAACATGGTGGCTCTACCACACCTTTAAGCAGAAGTACCCAAAGGCCAAACCGGTGTGGGGCAAAGCGCTGGAAGAGCAGGATGGCATCATTACCACCGGCGGGCCGCTGTCCTGGGTCGAGCTTGCTCTGCATATTATCCGCCGCAGTGGCGGGCCTAAGCTCGCAAAATTGGCGGCTGATATCGCCGTGGCGGATAGCCAACCGCTTTCTCAACGTATTTACGCTCCACAGGGGTTCATTAACACCGTACACCCTCTGCTGCTGCGCGCAGAACAGCTCATCCGCTACGAGAATCCGTCAATCACCGCAGAAGAATTAGCGAACGCCCTGAATTTCAGCGACCGAACGCTGCACCGCAAGCTCAAAGAACTCACAGCGGAAAGCCCGAAAAACTTTATTACCCGCGTCAGGATCGAAATGGCCTGCCTGCTGCTTGAAAACCCGATGACCCATATCAAGCAGGTCGCTGCCAAATGCGGTTACAGTGAAGACACTGCGTTCAGACGCGCCTTTTCCCAGCAGATGGAGATGACGCCGACCCAGTTCAGGAAATGGGTGCTGTTGAGGAATAATCAGCAGATTGCGCTGGATCATGAGGATGATGATTAAGTCTATGACTCTGAAAGACACGACTTACGGTAAACCACGGCCTTGCTCGACACCTTTGCTACACATTGCTATTCACTCAGGGAATGAATTAAGGACATAAAATCGATGATAAGGAAAACCGTTATTGCCACACTGATCGGCCTATCGGCAGTATCCATCAGCCAGGCAAATGACAAGGTAGATACGCTCTACGAACGCCTCACGCAGCAGGATGCGACTGCATTAACCGCGTTGACGACATTAGCGAAAGACAACGATCCGCAGGCATTGAGCACGCTGGGGTTCATCTATGAATACGGCATCACCGTCCCGCAAAATACGACGCAAGCGCGCCAGTATTATCAGCAGGCCTGTGAAATAGACGGCAATTTTGGCTGCTACAACGTCTGGTATTTTTATCAATATGGCAAAGGCGTGACGCAGGATAAAGCACTCGCCAAACAGTTCGCAGAAAAAATGAACCGAACCGATCTCAAAATGAGTGCTGAGGTCATAAACACAATCACCCGCTCTATTTATAACGCTAAAGCCGCTGCGGAACGCGATATATCGGATCGCCCCCGCTTGATTCAGGCAGTAAAAAGATACTTAAGCAGCAGCGACGATGAAACTCAGCTTTTCTTCAGCCGTATCGGTTTTAGCCAGCAGGATATTCTACGGCTAGCCATAGCCTGGGCAAAGGATGGCGATCCAGCAATGAATTTCCTTGTCGGCCATCTCTATAACTTTGGCTATGGCGATATTGAAAATGAAAATATCGAAGCCCTGAAATGGTTCCGTATCGCGGCAGAGGGCGGTCAACGGGATGCCCAGAATATACTCGGTCTGGCATACGAAGAAGGAAGATGGGGCGTTAACATTGACGGAGATGAAGCGCTTAAATGGTATGAACGTGCAGCCAGCCAGGGAGATAACACTGCGCAGATGAATCTGGGGAGGATGTATTACACTGGATTACGAGTCAGAACCAATTACCAAAAAGCCTATTCACTGTTCGAACGGACTTATAAAAATAACGTTCGTAATGCCGGCAACTATTTATCCCAGATGTATTACAACGGGCAGTATGTTGAAGCAGATTGCCATCAAGCCAAAAAATATTACGAAGAAACGGCAAGAAAACCAGACAATAATTATTTTCGTCAGTGTGAGAAAGATAAAAAAGAGAGAAAGGCAACGCACAGTGAATTACCGATCTTAACGTTAAAGCATGAATCAATCTTCCTCGGCGGAAAGGACACCCCGTATCAATGCGAGCTTAATTTCTCTATCAATACGAATAAATTAGGCGAAGTCGCTAATTTTCGCGCCACGCTGCAACTCAGAAACAGCGAGGGCGCATCCACCGAACAGACGCTCGCTTTCCCTGTGTTTGGGGCCAATAGCCTTGATGCCGAAACAATTGGAGAGCAATACATCGTGTCCCGCAAATCTACACTCATACCGATATACCAATCCGGTTTTTGCCAGTTCAGCGATCTGAAATTTCAGGTCACCTCCGCGACCGCCACGATTAACGGCGAGGAGGTCGACGTGCTTAAGGCGGGGATTTTAAAGCAACAGGAAAAGCGTTAGCGCTCAGGATTAATGCTCGATTATCCATACTGATAGCCCAGAGGTCTGGGCTATCAGTATCAGCGCATTTGCCAACGTGGTTACAGTTCGTTCTCATGCTCAAAGCGACATCATCGCGATGATATCAGCATGACTCTGTCATATGGCAGAATCATATAAACAAAGCGCCAGTAAACTATGGCGCTTTCTCGTTTATCTCCCCTGCTCCCTGCGCTCATTTCAATCTTACCGCTGCTAGGCATCGTTCATTTCCCATGCTAAATTATACCCATATAGATATAAACGCATGGATCGCGCTAATGAAATCACTCTACTGGGTTGGCAGTAGCAAAAAGGATCTCCAGTCGCTACCTGCAGATGTGCAGGATGTGTTCGGTTACGCACTTCATGTGGCTCAGACTGGTGGTAAGCACACTCAAGCAAGCCGCTTAAAGGTTTTGGTGGTGCAGGCGTATTAGAAGTCGTTGAGGATTATATCGGCGATACTTATCGCGCAGTCTACACCGTCAAATTTGGAGAAGCGGTATACGTTCTACATGCTTTTCAGAAAAAATCGTCATCTGGAATTGCAACACCAAAACCCGATATGAACACCATTCGTGAACGTCTTAAAACCGCAGAAAACCATGCAAAAGGAGCATAACATGAGCCAGGATATTGAAGTCAGCAGCGGTAATGTATACGCCGACCTTGGCAACTTGCATGCTGAAGATATGTTGGTCAAAGCGCAGCTTGCCACCCTGATTAGCTCAATCATCAAAAGCCGCCGTCTCACACAGGCAGAAGCAGCGAAGCTATTGGGCATGCCCCAACCAAAGCTATCCAACCTATTGCGTGGCCAATTCAGGGGAATCAGTGAAACCAAAATGTTGGAATGCCTTACGAAGCTGGGACGCGATATACAGATCGTTGTAGGGAAGCCGCGCCGCACGCCGGGCAGCGTTAAAGTCGTGTTTGCGTGATTTCATTGTACGATAAGACTTACGATTTGTATGAAAAAGCGCCATAGAGGAATGTAATGCCGATCGTTTAAAGATCGAGATACCGGGGGCTACCACGGTGCGAGGTATCCCTGCGGGAACCTCATCACCGCGTTTCCCCCTAAATCCATGTTTAAGTGAACAACATTACATCGAGGAATAGCGCTTTCACCTTTTTCTACCCTACTCCCTGCCCTCATTTCATGCCTGAATAACGCGACGGCCAAATCTCTTCTGGCCTTTTCCCCATAGCTTCGGCAATCAAGCGCTCGCCTTTCGGCCAGTGTCTGGTGAGCGCATTCGCCAGCGTGGATGACGCCAACCCCGCCGCTCTGGAAACCGCCGCCAGCGTCGTCCCTTTCTTCCGCAATCCCGCGATGATATCCGCCGGGTGCCAGTCAGTGTGATTCATTCCATTGCTCTCCACTTATCAAAAAGCATTTTGATTTCCGAGTGGTTAGGATCGCCTTTTGTGATGCGTAAGACCACGGACGATGAGTCACATCTTTAATGGGTTAGATTATAACTAGATAAATCACCGTCTCATTTTAGGGGAAATACGGGCGAATTTAACGCTTAGGGCACATTATCTCGTGGCAGATTAGTATATTTCGTAATTTAAAACCATACGAATTACATCACAGAATCATATAAATTTAGTTATTTAAGGAGGATCTTTAATAGCTTATCGATGTTATATATTAACCCCTTAGCTCTAACTTTTACTTATTATAAAGAAACACTATACCACTATAAAATCCTATAATTTCATCTAAAAAGTTAACAGGGTAATATTTTCAATCTGAAATAATAACCCATGAATCATAAAAATATAATTTACATAAAAATCAGTTCACATAGAGTAAAGCAGAGGAAAAATGGATATAATAACCATAAATATATATATAAAGTTTTTTTCAAAAGATAATCAGTACCTATCATAAAAGTCAGAACCTAGTTATGCCCCCAAGCAAACAATACGGAGTAAACTCTATGAAATACGCATTCTGGAATAACAAAGGTGGGACAGGGAAAACAACACTAGCTTTCCAAACAATCTGTGAGATTGCTCTACAGAACCCTCAGTCGTCTATTCTCGTTATCGATTGCTGCCCGCAAGCAAACCTCTCTGAACTTTTCTTAGGTAGTTTACAAGGAAACGGAGGAAACAATCTTCTTCAACTTCAAAGCGGACAAATACGAAAAACAATTGGAGGATATTTTGAAAGAAGACTACCTACTCCATATACCCCTCCAGCAATAAACTCTGACGACTTTATATCCAAGCCCTCATCGTTCAACAGTTTAGTACCAAATAACATTGACCTTCTAGCTGGAGATCCTCTTTTGGAGCTGCAAGCCAATACAATGTACACAATGGCTAATGTTTCAAGTCCTGTAATCAATAACTGGAGTGCAGTAATTCAATGGCTCTCTGATTTTCTCGCTAGACTGTCTACTAATTACGAATATATATTCTTCGATCTAAACCCAAGCTTTGCTCTATATACTCAAATAGCATTGGCTGCAACTGATCGCCTCATCCTACCCGTTATGGCTGATGATTCATCTAGAAGAGCAATTCAAAATGCATTCTCATTGGTATATGGACTTCGCCTTCCATCTCCTATCTACGCTCAACATGCATTCTCTAACCAGTTATTAAATGCAGGTAGTAATATTCCTCAGACTCACTTAATTGTAAAAAATCGAATCACCCAGTATATGGGTCCAGCTTCAGGATATGCAGCGATACTTAATTCTATAGACAATGACGTTAGTAACCTTATAATCCAAAGCCCATCAAATTTCACATTCACAAACGTGTCAAACGGTTTCTGTGAAATACGCGATTTTCAGACATGTGGCGTAGTTGCTGCTGCATGCGGGATGCCTTTTTCAACTATGACGGCAAGACGCTATAACGTATTCTCTCAACGAATTCAGGTAAACAGGGAACAGCTTGATCTCGCACTAGATCATATTCAAAGAATTGTTACAAAACTCTGATTTAAGAATCAAACATTATGCCAATATTGAACTGCTAATTAAAATTAATGCTCCCTGTACAGAAAATTTCTCATTCTAAATCAAAAATCTAAGCTTAAATTTAGGTCATAAAAAAACACCAGCCTATTGGGAGGCTGGTGTTTTTAAGTATCGCTTAATAATCCAACGCTACTAACGTTTTATTCCCACTCAATCGTCGCAGGTGGCTTGCCCGATACGTCGTAAACGACGCGGGAGATGCCGTCGACTTCGTTGATGATGCGGTTGGAGACGCGGCCTAAGAAGTCGTATGGCAGGTGTGCCCAGTGCGCGGTCATAAAGTCGATGGTTTCTACCGCACGCAGCGAGACAACCCAATCGTATTTACGGCCATCGCCCATCACGCCCACGGAACGAACCGGCAGGAAGACGGTGAATGCCTGACTGACCTTGTTGTACAGGTCGGCTTTGTGCAGCTCTTCAATGAAGATCGCATCCGCACGACGCAGCAGGTCACAATATTCTTTCTTCACTTCACCCAGCACGCGCACGCCCAGACCTGGGCCTGGGAACGGATGGCGGTACAGCATGTTGTACGGCAGACCCAGTTCCAGACCGATCTTACGCACTTCGTCTTTGAACAGCTCTTTCAGCGGCTCAACCAGACCCAGCTTCATCTCTTTCGGCAGGCCACCCACGTTGTGGTGGGACTTGATGACGTGCGCTTTGCCCGTCGCAGAGGCCGCAGATTCGATGACGTCCGGGTAGATGGTGCCTTGCGCCAGCCATTTCACGTCAGTTTGCTTGCTGGCTTCTTCATCGAAGACTTCAACGAACACGCGACCGATGATTTTACGCTTGGCTTCTGGATCGTTTTCGCCAGCCAGCTCGCCCAGGAAGCGATCTTCCGCTGCCACGTGAACAATGTTCAGGCCGAAATGATCGCCGAACATTTCCAGCACCTGATCGGCTTCGTTCAGGCGCAGCAGGCCGTTATCGACAAACACGCAGGTCAGGCGGTCACCAATCGCGCGGTGCAGCAGCATCGCGGTCACAGAAGAATCCACGCCGCCAGACAGGCCCAGAATCACTTTGTCGTTGCCGACCTGCTCACGAATACGGGTCACCGCATCGTCGATAATCTTGGCTGGCGTCCACAGTGCTTCACACTGGCAGATGTCACGGACAAAACGCTCTAACATGCGCTGCCCCTGACGGGTGTGCGTCACTTCCGGGTGGAACTGCACGCCGTAAAAACGCTTCTCTTCATTCGCCATGATGGCAAACGGACAGGTATCCGTGCTGGCAACGGTGGTAAACCCTTCAGGGATTGCCGTCACTTTGTCGCCGTGGCTCATCCAGACATCCAGCAGCGGTGCACCTGCGGCGCTCAACGCATCCTGAATATCACGCACCAGCGCGCTCTCGGTCTTCACTTCTACCTGCGCATAACCAAACTCACGCTCGTTGGAACCTTCAACGTGGCCACCCAACTGCATCGCCATCGTCTGCATGCCGTAGCACACGCCTAATACCGGTACGCCAGCATTGAAAACGTATTCTGGCGCACGCGGGCTGCCAAACTCGGTGGTGCTTTCCGGGCCGCCGGACAGGATGATCCCGTTCGGATTAAACCCGCGAATCTGCGCTTCCGTGACATCCCATGCCCACAGTTCACAGTAAACGCCCAGTTCACGCACGCGACGTGCAACCAGCTGCGTGTACTGCGAGCCGAAATCCAGAATAAGAATGCGGTGTTGATGAATGTTTTGAGTCATGAGGAGCATGTTCCAAAAAGCAAAAGACAAAAGCGAAAGAAAAAAAGTAAACCCATCTGGCCGCTCGGCCTTACACAAAGGCAGAGCGGCGCAAAATAGTACAGGGTTTATCGCGTTAAATCACCTTATGAACCCATACGGTAGTTCGGTGACTCTTTAGTAATGGTAACGTCGTGAACGTGGCTTTCCTGAATGCCCGCGCCGCTGATGCGTACAAACTCAGCCTGCGTGCGGAGTGCGTCGATAGTCGCGCAACCGGTCAGCCCCATACAGGAGCGCAAACCGCCCATCTGCTGGTGAACGATCTCTTTCAGGCGGCCTTTATAAGCTACGCGGCCTTCGATACCTTCCGGCACCAGTTTGTCGGCTGCGTTATCGGTCTGGAAGTAACGGTCTGATGAGCCTTTGGACATCGCGCCCAGTGAACCCATACCGCGATAAGATTTGAATGAACGACCTTGATACAGTTCGATTTCACCCGGAGATTCTTCCGTACCCGCCAGCATAGAACCGACCATGACACAGGCCGCGCCTGCTGCAATGGCTTTAGCGATGTCGCCGGAGAAGCGGATACCGCCATCAGCGATGACCGGAATGCCCGTGCCTTCCAGCGCTTCAACCGCATCGGAAATCGCCGTAATTTGCGGTACACCTACGCCAGTCACGATACGCGTTGTACAGATAGAACCAGGGCCGATACCTACTTTCACCGCGCTAACGCCCGCTTCAACCAGCGCTTTCGCACCTGCGCCCGTCGCGACATTACCGCCGATGATTTCGAGGTTCGGGTATTTCGCACGCGTTTCACGAATACGCTGCAATACGCCTTCGGAATGGCCATGTGAGGAGTCGATCAGCAGAACGTCAACGCCCGCGGCAACCAGCGCATCAACGCGCTCTTCGTTACCCGCACCGGCGCCAACCGCTGCGCCAACGCGCAGGCGACCGTGCTCGTCTTTACAGGCGTTAGGCTTACGTTCTGCTTTCTGGAAATCTTTTACCGTGATCATGCCGATCAGGTGGAATTTGTCGTCAACGACCAGCGCTTTCTCGACGCGTTTTTCGTGCATCTTTTGCAGCACAACGTCACGCGCTTCGCCTTCTTTAACGGTGACCAGACGCTCTTTCGGCGTCATGAACGCGCTAACCGGTTTTTCCAAATCGGTCACAAAACGCACGTCACGACCGGTGATGATGCCCACCAGCTCGTTGTCTTTTGCCACGACAGGGTAACCGGCGAAGCCGTTGCGCTCGGTCAGCTCTTTCATTTCACGCAGCGTCGTTTCTGGCGTCACTGTTTGTGGATCAACCACCACGCCGCTTTCATGTTTTTTCACGCGGCTCACTTCTTCAGCCTGACGCTCAATTGACATATTTTTGTGAATAAAGCCCAGACCGCCTTCCTGCGCCAGCGCAATAGCCAGGCCGGATTCGGTAACGGTATCCATCGCTGCGGACAGCATAGGAATATTCAGGCGAATGTTTTTCGTCAACTGCGTGGACAGATCGGCAGTGTTAGGCAGAACGGTAGAATGAGCGGGAACCAGGAGGACGTCATCAAACGTCAGTGCTTCTTTAGCGATACGTAGCATGGGCAATATCTCACCAAGGTGGATGTAAGAATAGATAAAATATTGCCGTGGCATTATACAGAGCGTAATCGGTTGCCTCCAGCATTATTTTACTAAAATGCTTGATTACCTGTTTCAGGTAGGTAGTATCGATCAATTAAGTGACTGTTTTAAAATTTGATCTGGCTCACAATGTCTCAATTTCCCTCCTCTGCAATTTTTACCGTTAGCCGACTGAATCAGACGGTTAGACAACTGTTGGAAATGGAAATGGGCCAGATTTGGCTCTCCGGCGAAATCTCCAACCTTTCTCAGCCCTCATCCGGCCATTGGTATTTCACGCTGAAAGATGAACGTGCACAGGTGCGCTGCGCGATGTTTCGTACCAGCAACCGTAGGGTGACGTTCCGCCCGCAAAACGGTCAGCAGGTGCTGATTCGGGCGAGCATTACGCTGTATGAACCCCGTGGCGACTATCAGCTACTGGCGGAAAGCATGCAGCCCGCCGGCGACGGTCTGTTGCAGCAGCAGTTTGAACAGCTCAAGCAACGTCTCGCCGCCGAAGGGCTGTTCGACCAACAATTTAAGCAAGTGCTTCCCTCTCCTGCCAAACAGGTCGGTGTGATTACATCAGCCAGCGGTGCCGCCCTACACGATATCTTGCAGGTGTTACAGCGCCGCGATCCATCACTGCCGGTGATCGTGTATCCCACGTCAGTGCAAGGCGCAGAAGCACCGTTACAAATTGTCCGCGCCATCGAGTTGGCTAACCAGAGAGATGAGTGTGATGTGTTAATCGTCGGGCGCGGCGGCGGTTCGCTGGAAGATCTCTGGAGTTTTAATGACGAACGGGTCGCCCGCGCGATTTTCGCCAGCCGCATTCCTATCGTCAGCGCTGTGGGTCATGAAACCGATGTCACCATCGCCGATTTCGTCGGTGACCTGCGCGCGCCCACGCCATCCGCCGCTGCCGAGTTAGTGAGTCGTAACCAACTGGAGCTGTTACGCCAAATACAGTCCCAGCGTCAGCGTCTGGAAATGGCGATGGATTATTACCTTGCCCAGCGCAACCGGGACTTTACCCGTCTACACCACCGTTTGCAGCAGCAGCACCCGCAGTTGCGGCTGGCACGTCAGCAGGCACAGTTGGTCAAACTGCGCCAGCGGCTGGATGACGCCATGCAGCAGCAACTTCGACAGACCTCACGCCGAAGTGAACGCTTACAACAGCGTCTGATGCAACAACAGCCGCAGGCCCGCATTCACCGTGCACAGCAGCGTTTGCAGCAGTTGAGCTATCAGATGCAAAGCGCGGTGGAGCGCCAGTTAAATCAGAACAAACAAAAACTGGGCATCGCCTGTTCGCGACTGGAAGGTGTAAGCCCGCTGGCAACGCTGGCGCGCGGCTACAACGTCACCACCGCCCCGGACGGTAAAGTGCTGAAAAACGTCACGCAGATTACCCCCGGTGAAACGCTGAAAACCCGTTTGCAGGACGGCTGGATAGAAAGTCAGGTCACGACGCTAATGCCGAATCCAGATTCCGTGAAAAAGCAGCGAAAACCCTCATCCCGGACGCCAAAATAACGCGATCGGCATAAAATGCGTGAATGGGGATTTGTCCTAAAACGACGGCGATCCCCCATTCTTGCCCCCGGCATCTGAACTATACTCATTCCCAGTTCACTAATTCATATTAACCGTTTTCACCACACGGGTTCCGGCCTCTGCGCGGTGACGCGGATGGGATAAAAGACAGTGAGCTTTGTTGATCGTCTGTGTTACCCCTGATGAGCGTTTTCAAGGAGATGAGGTATGAAGTCCAGACCGATTTGTAGCGTGATTCCCCCTTATATTTTGCATCGCATTATTGCAAACGGCACAGACGAACAGCGCCACTGCGCGCAACAAACGCTGATGCACGTTCAGTCATTAATGGTCAGCCATAATCCACGCCCGGAACCCCATGAGAAATTACCCGCCGGACAGGCCAATCGCAGCATCCACGATGCCGAACAGCAGCAACAGTTACCCGGCAAGCTGGTGCGTGCGGAAGGCCAGCCCAGCAACGGTGACATCGCCGTCGATGAAGCCTACAGCTACCTGGGCGTGACCTATGATTTCTTCTGGAAGATTTTCCAACGCAACTCGCTGGACGCCGAGGGACTGTCGCTGACCGGCACGGTGCATTACGGTCAGGATTACCAGAACGCCTTCTGGAACGGGCAACAGATGGTATTCGGGGATGGCGACGGCAAAATCTTTAATCGCTTCACGATTGCGCTGGATGTGGTCGCGCATGAACTTGCTCACGGCATTACCGAACACGAAGCAGGACTGATTTATTTTCGTCAGTCCGGCGCGCTGAACGAATCACTTTCCGATGTCTTTGGTTCCATGGTCAAGCAGTACCATTTGGGGCAAACCGCTGAGCAGGCGGACTGGTTTATCGGTGCCGATCTGCTGGCAGACGGTATTCACGGGATGGGGCTGCGGTCGATGTCTCACCCAGGCACCGCATATGATGATGAACTGCTAGGAATCGATCCCCAGCCCTCTCATATGAGTGAATATGTGAACACGCGTGAAGACAACGGCGGCGTGCACCTGAACTCAGGCATTCCCAACCGGGCATTCTATCTGACGGCCATCGCGCTGGGCGGGCATTCCTGGGAAAAAGCCGGTCGCATCTGGTACGACACACTCTGCGATAAAACGCTGCCGCAAAATGCAGACTTCGAGATTTTCGCGCGCCATACCATTCAACATGCCGCTAAGCGTTTTAACCACACCGTTGCCGACATCGTCATGCAGTCGTGGGAAACCGTGGGCGTGGAGGTTCGTCAGGAGTTCCTATGAAGACGCTGCCAGCGCTCAACGACGATGCCATCATTGAGCTGGCGCGTGAGGGGGGATTCGCCTTTATCCCTAAGCTGGCGGGGCCGCGACGCTTCACGCTCGCCAGCGTACCGCCATCCGAACGGGAGCGGATTTGTAACGCTATCCGTAATGCCTTTCCTCAGGCTCGCAAACCCGGCGAACCAGATGGCCCGGGGCGTGGCGACCAGTTCTATTACCGCATCCACATCAGCTACCGTCACCCGCAACAGAACCAGTATGCCGATGTCATTTTGCTGATCCCCGAAGACCATGCACCACCAGAGCTGACCGAGCTGTGGCGCAACGGCGTACAGGAGTAACCAACAGGCTTAATCAGCAGGTAAATAGCTGAACACAACGCGCCGTTTGGAAATCATCCCGTGCTGCTGGCAGAAGTAATCTACCGCACCACAGGCTTTCAGCTCCTGAAGCAAGTGCTTACATTCAGGGCACGCAGCCTCACGCAGATAACGCTGTTGGCACTCTTCACATCGGAATGAACCATCAGGCTGCCACAGCATCACGTGGTGACAATCAGGACAATGTGCATCCATCTTTTCTCCTCCATTGTGCTATCAATAACAAGCGGTGCCAGACGTTAAATCACACCGAGTGAACGCAGCACATACAGCCCGAACGCAATCACAAAGAATGCCCCAACCGTCGTCAGCCCGATAATATTGGCCGCCAGCGTGGCGTTTCCGCCCATCGCCCGCGTCATTGCATAGCTACCAGCTGCGGTTGGCGTTGAGGAAAACAGAAAAATAATCCCCAGCTCAACACCGCGGAAACCAACAAGCCATCCCCCCAGCGTGAGTAGCCCCGGCACAACGAATATCTTCGCAACAGAAGACAGCACGGCAACATTCGACGAACGGAACATACTGCGCCACTCCAGACTGGCTCCGGCACAGAGTAGCGCCAGCGGCAGCGCCATAGAGGAAATAAAGCCACCCGTTTGTTTAATTACGCCAGGCATTGGCAGTTGGCTTTGTCCATAGGCCGCGCCAAGAAGCAGGCCAATAATCAGCGGATTGGTCACAATACCGCGCAGCAGTTGGCTTACCGGGATCTTCTGCTCAGGTGATTGCCGCTGCAAGCTGCGCGTCAGCGTAATGACAGACAGTGCGTTGAACATAATCACCGTCACCATCAGATACAGTGATCCAACAGCAATACCTTCATCACCGTAAGCACTCATCGCAAATGCCAACCCCATTACGCCAGTATTCGAACGGAATCCGCCTTGCACAAAAATGCCGCGTTCCTTCGGGTCCTTAACGACCTTCACCGCCGCGATTTCCAGCAGCAGGAATGTCGCCAGCGTACCTACCGTGCCATATACCACCAGCGGCCACTGTTCCGAAAACGATTGGTGATTACCTGCAACACTAAAAAACAGCAGACAGGGAAGAGAAAGATTGAATACAACCCGCATTGCCGTATCACAAAACGCATCATTCAGCAGATTGAGTTTGCGTAACACAATACCTATCAACAACATCAGCACATTGGGCATCGTGACGTTGAATGCAAAACTCCAGGTTTCCCAGGACATGACTTTCCTTGATGGTTATTTGTTTTGTTAACGACGCTTCGGTTCGTCTCTGACAAAACGGGGCGAATATCACTATTCGCCCCGTTAATAAATTACTTACCTTTTTTAATGTGTGACATCAAACGCTTACGCTTGCGTAGCTGGTTTGGCGTCAGCGTGTTGCGCTTGTCTGCAAAAGGGTTTTCCCCTTCTTTAAACTGAATACGAATCGGCGTGCCCATGACGTCCAGCGAACGACGATAGTAGTTCATCAGGTAGCGCTTGTAAGAATCCGGCAGGTCTTTCACCTGATTTCCGTGGATCACCACAATCGGCGGGTTATAACCACCGGCGTGCGCATATTTCAGCTTCACGCGACGACCGCGCACCAGCGGCGGCTGGTGATCGTCTGATGCCATTTGCATGATACGGGTCAACATCGCCGTGCTCACGCGACGAGTGGCGCATGCATAGGCTTCGGTTACGGACTCAAACAGGTTGCCCACGCCGCTGCCGTGTAGCGCGGAAATGAAGTGAATACGGGCAAAGTCGATAAAGCCGAGGCGTAAATCCAGCGTCTCTTTCACCTGCTCACGTACTTCCTGCGACAGGCCATCCCATTTGTTCACCACGATCACCAGTGAGCGCCCACTATTGAGGATAAAGCCCAGCAGCGAGAGATCCTGATCGGAAATACCTTCACGCGCGTCGATCACCAGCAGTACCACGTTGGCATCTTCAATCGCCTGCAACGTCTTGATGACGGAGAATTTTTCTACCGTTTCCGTCACTTTGCCGCGCTTACGCACCCCGGCGGTATCAATCAGAATGTACTCACGCTCGTCGCGCACCATCGGGATGTATATGCTGTCACGCGTCGTGCCTGGCATGTCGAACACCACCACGCGCTCTTCACCCAGAATACGGTTAGTCAGCGTGGACTTACCCACATTCGGACGTCCGACAATCGCCAGTTTGATCGGCAGATCTTCAGGATTGAAATCGTCTTCGGCTTCTTCTTCGCTGGCCTGCCCTTCCGCTTCTAACTCAGCCCAGTAAGCCGCATTCTCTTCTTCTTCGGTCAACTCGACCGGCTCTTCGATGCCATCCTGTACAAACGGCAGCAGAACCGTTTCCAGCAATGAAGTCACACCACGACCGTGAGACGCAGCGATAGGGTACACTTCACCCATTCCTAGCGAGTAGAAATCTGCCGTGACCATATCTGGGTCAAGGCCATCGGTTTTGTTAGCAACCAGCACCGTCGTTTTTTCGCGGCTACGCAAATGCTTGGCAATGCCTTCATCCGCAGGCATCAGCCCCGCGCGGGCATCCACCATGAACAGCACGATATCCGCTTCTTCAATCGCCACCAGCGATTGGCCCGCCATACGTGTTTCCACGCCATCTTCGGTACCGTCGATTCCACCGGTATCGACGATAATAAATTCATGCCCTTCCACTTCTGCACGACCATACTTGCGGTCACGAGTCAGCCCAGGGAAATCCGCCACCAATGCATCACGAGTGCGCGTTAAGCGGTTAAATAGCGTGGATTTCCCCACATTCGGGCGCCCGACCAGCGCGACGACAGGTATCATTGTTACAACCTCATTACTTATATTTCAATACGTTACAGCGAAATGCTCGCTGACGATAAAAAGACGAAACGGCCCCTGATAGTGTCAGGAGCCGTTGTGGTAACACATTCAAAAGTGGGAACGCATCTAAAAGCGCTGCGCTCCAAATCAATACGGAGTTACCTAGCGGGTGAACGCGTAGACATCACCGTTTTTCGCCTGAATCAGCAGCTTGTCGCTGGCAATCACAGGCTTACTCAGGAAGCCGGAGCTATCCACTTTTTGCTGCGCCACGAAGCGGCCATCCGCCGTATTCAGCCAGTGCAGATACCCTTCGGCATCGCCCACCACCAGATAGCCGTTATACAGCGCCGGTGCCGTTAAGTTACGGTGCAGCAGATCGCTTTGACGCCACAGGCTCACGCCACCGTTAGTGTTCAATGCAACAACGCGATCATCCTGATCGACCAGATAGATGCGGTCGCCGTCGATGATGAAATCATGCACTGAGCCTAGTTCACGTTTCCACAAAATCTGACCGGAACGCAGATCAAGCGCGGTCATGTTGCCATTGTAACCCAACGCGTAAACCACTTCGCCCGCGACAACTGGCGTCGTATCGACATCGTTCAGACGATCGATTTCGGTCGCGCCACTCGGCTGTGAAATACGCTGTTGCCAGATAAGCTGACCCTGATTGATCATCACGGCGTTTACACGACCGTTGTCACCACCCACAATCGCCGCACCAAATGCGGTTGTCGGGGCAGATTCACCACGCAGAGACAGCGTTGGCATATCCAGGTTGACGCTCCATTTAATAGCGCCATCCGCTTCATTCAATGCCTGCAACATACCGTTGCCGGTGTGAATCAGCACCACACCGTCGCTGACGACAGGGCGAGACAGCGCTTCGCCTGCCACTTTCGTCTGCCATACCGGCGTACCATCTTCTGCATTCAGCGCATAGACCTGCGCCTTTTCACTACCAACATAGACGTGGTTGCCAGAAACCGTTACGCCACCAGACAGCAGCGCCGGATTATTGCGGGAGAAGAAATTGGTCTTCTCAGACAGATCGGCGCGCCAAATCTCTTTACCGTCACTCAGATCCATCGCTTTCACGGTGCCACGACGATCGGCGGCAAAAACGCGGTTATCCTGCCATGCGGGATGAAGATTGGAGTAAAACTCGCCAATACCACTCCCAACCGAGCTGTTCCACACCTTGGTTGGCGTGAACTGGTTTTCCACCTGCGGCAGTGGAGACATAGTGACGACATCTTCTTCGCTGTTAAACAGCGAGCATCCGCTCAGCAGGGCAACAGAAACCAGTCCTACCAACAGTGTTTTACGCAATTGCATGGAATTCCTCTTAGCTGGACAGGTTATTCAGTTTCATGCGCAGTAACGCTTGCTGTGCCTGCGATGGATTGGAAGACAACCCTTTGTTGTAAGCATCACGCGCGGCCTGATTATCCCCTTTGCTCACCAGGATATCGCCACGCACTTCCGCAGCCTGTGATGCCCAGCCTTCCAGCTTGATGGCATCCAGTGTTTTCAGCGCGTCATCCGCTTTATTTTCCTGTAGCTGAACCCGCGCCAGACGCAGGTTCACTACCGCCAGCAGGTCGGCGTCTTTCGTCTGCGACTGCGCCTGTACCAATTGCTGTTCTGCTTTCGCAAAATCTTTCAGATCGACGTAATGACGAGCCAATTCCAGAGAAGCCAGCGCGCCATAGGCGTTTTTATTCTCAGCCGTAAACTTCTCGGTTGCCGCAATCGCGTCGGTTTTGCCTTCGGCCAGTTGCTCCGTCACCTGCTGATAGGATGCGGACGCCGCCATCACGCTATCATTTTGGTGGTTTTGCCAGAAACGCCAGCCAACCAGTGCGCCAACACCCAGCACAACACCGACAACTAACGCCTTTCCGTTCTCCGCGAGAAAACGACGTAGTGCATCAACCTGTTCATTCTCTGTGGTATAGACTTCCACGGTGTCTCTCTCCTCAATCCAGTAACGTTGCCAGCCGCGATGCGACGTCGGCCTGTGCCAATGTATCCTGCTCGCCATTGCTCAGGTTTTTAACCACAACCTGACCGGCCGCCACTTCATTTTCGCCTAATACCAATGCGACGCGGGCGCCCCATTTATCAGCGCGAGCGAACTGTTTCTTAAAGTTGCCACCGCCGTAGTTGGTCATCAGTTTCAACTGCGGCAGCGCGTCACGTAATTTCTCCGCTAGCTGCATTGCGGCAACCTGCGTTCCCGCACCGGAAGAAATCAGATAAGCATCTACGCCAGGCTGCGCGTTGAAATCCGGATTCACAGACTGCACCAGCAGCACAAGACGCTCCAGACCCATCGCAAAACCAACCGCTGGCGTCGCATGCCCGCCCAGTTGTTCCACCATACCATCATAACGCCCACCGGCACAGACCGTGCCCTGCGCGCCCAGACTGGTGGTGACCCATTCAAATACGGTGCGGTTATAGTAATCCAAACCACGAACCAGACGCGGATTAACGGTATATGGGATACCGGACTGCGTTAAAAGTTCACCTAACGCCTCAAAGTGTTCACGTGATTCGTCATCCAGATAGTCCGTCAGCACTGGCGCGTCGTTCAGCAGCACCTGAATCTGCGGATTTTTCGTATCCAGAACGCGCAACGGGTTGGTGTACATCCGGCGCAGACAGTCTTCATCCAGCTGATCTTTATGCTGTTCCAGGAACGCGACCAGCGCTTCGCGATAGCGCGCACGCGCGTCTAATGAACCGATCGAGTTCAATTCCAGCTTCACATGATCGGCAATGCCCAGTACCCGCCACCAGCGAGCCGTCATCAGGATGAGTTCGGCATCAATATCCGGCCCTTGCAGACCAAACACTTCACAGCCCAGTTGATGGAACTGGCGATAGCGCCCTTTCTGCGGACGCTCGTAGCGGAACATTGGGCCGACATACCACAGACGCTGTTCCTGATTATAGAGAATACCGTGCTCAATACCGGCACGGACGCAGCCTGCCGTCCCTTCCGGGCGCAGGGTCAGACTGTCGCCATTGCGATCGTCAAAGGTATACATCTCTTTTTCGACGACATCGGTCACTTCGCCGATAGCGCGCTTAAACAGCGGCGTTTGCTCGACAATCGGCAAACGAATTTCATTGTAGCCGTAGCTGCTGAGCACCTGTTTCAAGCTGTTTTCAATACGCTGCCACAATGCCGTTTCGGCTGGCAGGTAATCGTTCATGCCGCGAATGGCTTGAATATTTTTTGCCACGTCAGTTCTCTATGCGTTTTTCAAAAAATAAACCCGATTATAGAGGGATTGTCGTCGCATCTTCAATGCGGGGCATCCCCATCGGGTTCAGGAATCGTGAATTAGGCGGGTGACGGCATGCCGCCACGCCGTCAGGGTTATTTATCCACCAGATTGACGGTAATACGCTGATTTTCGTCCATCATGGAAGCTTTCGCGCGGATCTTGGCTTCTAACTGATCGATCATCTGTTCGTTATCGAAGCGCTCTCTCTGCCGCACGCCGTCTTCATAGAAGCCGCTCTTGTTGTGTCCGCCCGTGACACCAATGGTCGACACCAGCGCTTCACCGGGGCCATTCACCACGCAACCGATAATCGAGACGTCCATCGGCGTGATAATGTCTTCCAACCGTTGTTCCAGCGCATTCACCGTCCCGATCACGTCAAACTCTTGACGGGAACAGGTCGGGCAAGCAATGAAGTTAATTCCGCGTGAACGAATGCGCAGCGATTTCAGGATATCGAAGCCGACTTTCACTTCCTCAACCGGATCGGCCGCCAGCGAGATACGCAGCGTGTCGCCAATGCCTTCAGACAGCAGCAGTCCAAGCCCGATAGCCGATTTCACCGCACCGCTACGCGCGCCACCCGCTTCGGTGATACCGAGGTGCAGCGGCTGATCGATACGCGCCGCCAGCAGGCGATAGGATTGCACGGCAAGGAAAACATCTGAGGCTTTGACGCTGACTTTAAACTGATCGAAGTTCAGGCGATCGAGAATATCGACATGGCGCATCGCCGATTCCAGCAGCGCTTCCGGCGTTGGCTCGCCGTATTTTTCCTGCAAATCTTTTTCCAGCGAACCGCCGTTCACGCCAATACGGATCGGGATATTTTTGTCTCGAGCGCAATCGACAACCGAGCGGATACGCTCTTCGTTACCAATATTGCCGGGGTTGATACGCAGACAGTCAACGCCGTACTCCGCGACTTTCAGCGCGATACGGTAGTCAAAATGGATGTCGGCAACGAGCGGGACATTCACCTGCTGTTTAATAAGCTTAAAGGCTTCCGCCGCGTCCATCGTTGGCACGGAGACGCGGACAATATCCACCCCCACGCGCTCCAGCGCTCTGATTTGATTGACGGTTGCTTCAACGTCGGTGGTTCGGGTGTTGGTCATGGATTGCACCGCAATTGGCGCACCATCACCTACAGGCACCTTGCCGACGTAAATCCGTTTTGATTTTCGACGGGTTATGGGTGCAGCGTTATGCATTACTTCATCTCCAACATTGCAGTCTTACCTGAACAACACGTTATTCTGCGGTCAGCGTCAGGCGTGCAACCTGATTGCTGCGCACAAAGCGGCTTAAATCAACCGGCTTGCCTTGAAATTGAATCTGTACCGCAGCCGGTGCGCCAATTTTAAGTTTATAGGGTGACTGACCATCCAGATTCAGCGTGCCGCCATTACGCTGCATGCCGCTGAACAGTTTTTTGCCGCTGGCATCCGTAACTTCCAACCAGCAATCGGCCGTGAAAGTCATTACCAATGCATGGGCAGCAGAGACGGGATTGCTCTCCGCTACCGTACCCGTAGCGGGTGCGACTGCCCCAGCGCCTAACAGCGCATTACCCACAGCCTGAGACTGTGCGGCGTTCGCCTGCGAAGGCGATTGGCTAGAAGGTAGCGTTGACGGAGTCGTTGCGGAAGCAGAAGAAGAAGGCGCTGAAGGTGTCGCCGCGACAGTCGCAGACAGGTCGACTGGCGTAGAAGCCGGAGCCACAGCAGAATTCTGTGTCGCAGTCTCCTGCGGAGCGCTGTTGTCCATCAACGGGACGGGCTGCCCTTCCGTTTGCGCCTGCATCGAACTGGCATGATCGACCATGCTGTTGATTTCCGCCTGCTGAGCCTGATGGTTTTGCCACCACCATGCGCCCGTTAGCCCCAGAACAACCAGCACGACCAGCCAGGTGATTGTCATCAACCAGCCATCACGCTTTTTGCGGCTTTTTTTCAGCGAAAAACTCTGCATCGGCGAAACAGAGATCGTTTTAGGTATGGCCTGTTTATCCACGATGGGAAGCAGCTCATCTTCGGGTAAATGAACCAGCTTGGCATAAGAACGGATATAGCCGCGCAGAAAGGTCGGCGCTAAATCGGCAGGCGTCGTACCGTCTTCAATATCACGAACGGTGGAGATTTTAAGGCACAAACGCTCGGCAATAGTTTGCTGGGTAAATCCAAGACGTTCACGCGCCTCACGCAGACGTTCGCCGGGTAGTTTTGCTTCTGTTGTATCTTGGGTGGCTTCAGTATTCATTAGCTAAGAAGTGCTGGTACTGTTTAGATTGTGGAAAACTTCGCGCCAGCACGTTGCCATAACGTTCTTTATCGCCATCATGGCCCGCCAACGCGGCGAAACGAATCTGTAACCATAAGCTTTCGGCACTGGCCGGAAGAATATGCTGATAAACATCAAGCAGCAGCCGCGCTTGCTCATTTTTTCCGGCATCAAACTGTTTGTTTGCTTCCGCCAGCAAGGCACTGCCTTTCGTCGGGTCATATTTCAGCGCCCGACTTAATAAATTGCGCGCGTTTTCAGTCTGTCCGGCATGGAAAAAGCAGTATCCCGCATTTTCCAACGCATCAGCAACCTGACTGTAATCAGGAAGTTGTGCAGCCGCACTAAACTGTCGCTGCGCCGCTACATACTGCCCTAAACTACACAGAAACGCACCGTAATTATTCATGACGCTGCCATTTTCCGGCGCCATGTTCAACACATGCTGATAACGCTGTTCAGCAAGACGGTTTTCACCTATCCGCTGCTCGTAAAGCGCCATCCCCAATTGTGTTCGATAATCCTGCGGCGCAATCGCCACCGCCTTTTCAAGATTCTGCCGAGCCGAATCCAAATTGTTGTGCGCCAGATACGCCAACCCCAGTTGCAAGCGGGTTTGAGCAACCGCTGGATTTGTCGCTTCCTGAGGCGAATGCACACACCCCGTCAGCAAGAGCACCGCGAACAGGCCACTCAGCCAGTACGTTCCGCGTAATAACGCTATTCTCTGCGATAGAGACAATCCCTGTGATAGAACCTTTGTCATCCCTGTTCCCTCTCGTTGTCATCCTTGCCAGACATCCTTTTGTCAGAGAGGTTACCTGAATATGAGCAGAGTGGCAGTCAGATCGGGTAACAACGCGGCGCGCTTCGCAATTTGCTCGCGTTTGTCCTGCAAATTACCTCTGCAGCAGACAGCGGGTTAGCGCTTCCACGCTAACCCGCGCGCCATTCGATCTTAGACCGCTTTCACCGCGATAGGTTCGCCCGCCATTTTCTTCTTCAGAGTACGTTTGGTTCTGTCCACGACTTCACCAGCCAACTGGCCGCAGGCAGCATCAATGTCATCCCCACGGGTTTTACGCACGATCGTCGTGAAGCCATATTCCATCAGTACTTTGGAGAAACGGTCAACGCGGCTGTTTGAGCTGCGGCCATACGGCGCGCCTGGGAACGGGTTCCACGGAATCAGGTTGATCTTGCACGGCGTATCTTTCAGGCATTCAGCCAGTTGATGTGCGTGCTCGGTGCCGTCATTGATATGATCCAACATCACATACTCAACGGTAACACGACCCTGATTCGCATTGGATTTTTCCAGATAGCGACGAACCGCACTCAGGAACATCTCGATATTGTACTTTTTGTTGATCGGCATGATTTCGTTGCGGATGTCGTCGGTCGGCGCATGCAAAGAAATCGCCAGCGCGACATCAATCATATCGCCCAGTTTATCCAACGCAGGCACCACGCCAGACGTAGACAGCGTCACGCGACGCTTAGACAAACCAAAACCGAAGTCATCCAGCATGATTTCCATCGCTGGCACTACGTTAGTCAGGTTCAGCAGCGGTTCGCCCATGCCCATCATCACGACGTTGGTGATCGGTCGCTGGCCGGTGACTTTAAAGGCACCGATGATCTTCGCCGCACGCCACACCTGGCCGATAATTTCCGATACGCGCAGGTTACGGTTAAAGCCCTGCTGCGCCGTTGAGCAGAATTTGCACTCCAGCGCGCAGCCTACCTGAGACGATACGCACAGCGTGGCGCGATCTTCTTCGGGAATATAAACGGTTTCGACACGCTGACCGCCTACCAGAATCGCCCACTTAATCGTGCCGTCGGAAGAGCGCTGTTCGTCCACCACTTCAGGGGCGCGAATTTCAGCGATCTCCTGTAATTTGCTGCGGAAGACTTTATTAATATCCGTCATCTGGTTGAAGTCATCACAGCAGTAGTGATAAATCCATTTCATGACCTGATCGGCGCGGAACGGTTTCTCTCCCATCGACATGAAGAGGTCACGCATTTGCTGGCGGTTAAGATCCAACAGGTTGATTTTTTCCGCACTGGCTTTGACGGATTGAGAGGCATCAACAGACGCCGGAGAGAATTCGGACACAGTTTGCTCGGATACGGTAGTGTTAGGTGCGGTAGTGTTAGATGCCGTCGTTTCAGGCACGACGGTTTCAGACGCGATTTGCTTAGACATTGTCAATCCTGGCCTCGTTATTACACGTTATGGCGCTAAAAAGAAGGTTGAATTCGATGGTTATGACCAAAGAAACGCCCCGGATAAGTGCAGGCTCATCCGGGGCGCAGCATTGTACAAAGTTTAAAACAGGTAAGCTACCATCACCGCTTTTTTTCTGTGTCATTACTTCGACATTGCACACTGAAGCAACGAAAAAGAAGCAACATCACACGCGCTAACCTGTTTATCACACGCAAGATTACGCGCGCGGGCAGACTTCGTCTTCGCTGAAGAAATAAGCGATTTCACGCTGAGCGGATTCGATAGAGTCAGAACCGTGTACCGCGTTCGCCGTGAAGCTGTCTGCGTAATCGGCGCGCAGCGTGCCCGCCAGTGCGTTTGCCGGGTTCGTAGCACCCATGATGTCACGGTTACGTTGAACGGCGTTTTCACCTTCCAGCACCTGCACCATGATTGGGCCAGACATCATGAATTCGACCAGGCCATCAAAGAACGGCTTGCCTTTATGCTCAGCGTAGAAACCTTCCGCTTGCTCACGGCTCAGACGCAGCATTTTAGCCGCAACGATGGTAAAACCTGCGCTTTCAAAGCGTGCGTAAATCGAACCAATGGCATTCTTGGCAACCGCATTAGGTTTTACGATGGAGAAGGTACGTTCTATCGTCATATTGACCTCATTAACTAAACTGTCAGATTGCAGCCGGATTATAAGAATTGTATACCCGGCTAGTGAAAGTGGCGCAAATTATAGGTGCAGAGACCTTTGTTGCCTACCAAGGAAATAACATTTTATTAAAAAAATATTACCTCTCATTTTCTCTTCATTAACGATTACGCATCGCGCTTTTTCGTTTCCCACCGCCCCAGTGCTGAATGTAACAAATCATCGGCGATCACAGTTCTGAAGGTTACTTGTAACGTTATAGGTTATTTGTTTTTAAAACAATAAGATAACTGGAATTTCTTTATCATTCACTGCTAGCCTTGCTGCTGTACCCACCATAATGGCCAGTAAGAGGGCTGATAATGAAAAGAGCGGTCAATGCATTGCAAAATTTCGGCAAGTCCCTGTATGGGCCGGTGCTGATACTTCCGATTGTCGGGCTATTCATCGCATTTGGGAACGTGTTTGGTAACGGCAACTTAGCGGGCTATGTCCCTTTACTTAATCACCCTTTGATTCAGGATTTTGGTCAACTGGTTTCCAAATCTGCCGTGGCGATTCTGGCTAATTTGGCACTGGTCTTCGCCGTTGGGATCCCGATTGGATTGGCAAAACGCGATAAGGGCTATGCTGCGCTGATCGGTCTGGTGATGTTCATCATCTTCATTAACGCCATGAATATCACGCTGCAATTACAGGGAAAACTCGTGCCAGCCGCAGAGATGCGCGCCGCCGGGCAAGGCATGGTGCTGGGCGTTCAGGTGCTGGAAATGGGCGTTTTCGCCGGTATCCTGATCGGCGGATTCGCAGGCTATCTGTATAACCGCTATTCCAGTAAACAGTTTAACGGCGTCATGGCGATCTATTCCGGCCACTGCTTCGTCGCCATTCTGGTTATTCCGCTAGCGATTGCGCTGGGCTTTGCAATGAGCGCGCTGTGGCCGTTTGCTCAACATGGTATTACCTGGCTGGCCTTCGCTATTAAAGGTGCAGGCCCTGTTGGCATCGCAATTTATGGCTTTCTGGAGCGCGTGCTGATCCCCACCGGGCTGCATCATCTGGTCTATACCCCATTCCTGTACACCGAACTGGGCGGAACCGCAGAGGTATGCGGCAAGCTGTATCAGGGTGCACGCAACATCTATTTTGCTGAAATGGCCTGTCAGGACGTCAAACAGCTGAGTTCCACCGTGGTCTGGGATGCGCGCGGTATCAGTAAAATGTTTGGTCTGACGGCCGCCGCGCTGGCGATGTACGTGACAGCAAAACCAGAAAAACGGCTGGCCGCCAAAGCCATTCTGATTCCAGCCGCGTTTACCTCTTTCTTACTGGGCGTTACCGAACCGCTGGAGTTCTCCTTCCTGTTCGTCGCGCCGATGCTGTTTGCCGTCCATGCCGTACTGACCGGCATAGGGATGATGCTGTTCTCCATCATGGGCGTGCATGCGATTGGCGCCAACGGCGTCATCGACTTCCTGCTTTATAACCTGCCGCTGGGCATTGAAAAATCCAACTGGCCGATGTACATCGCGATTGGGCTGACGATGTCGGTGATTTACTTCTTCGTCTTCCGCTTCCTGATTCTGTATTTCGACATGCCAACACCCGGGCGTGAAACCGATGAGGAAGAGACGCGACTGTATTCGAAAACCGAGTATCAGGCCAAAACTGAGAGTCAGGTACAGACGCAGGATGCAGTGAAAAGCGATGCTCCGCCTATCGGCGCCACTATCATCGCCGGGCTGGGCGGTAAACCGAATATCGAGGTGGTGGATAACTGTTACACCCGCCTGCGGGTCACGCTGATCGACCCGAATCTGGTAGACGAACAACAGCTTAAGAACACCGGTGCGAAAGCCGTTATCCGGCAGGGTAACAACGTACAGGTGGTTTACGGACTTCACGTCAAAACGATACGCGAAGCAGTTGAAAATGCGCTTTAACAGGAGACTGACCATGACGAACCCCCCATTCATTCTGACCATTGCCGGCGGCGGCAGCACCTATACCCCAGGCATCGTAAAGAGTCTGATGGTACGTCTCGCGGATTTCCCGCTGGCAGAGATTCGTTTATATGACATCGACGGCCCGCGGCAGGACATCATCGCGCCGGTGGTGGAAAAGGTCATTCGCGACCACAGTGACAGCATCGTTTTTACCGTCACGACCGACCCGGAGATCGCATTTAGCGGCGCTCACTTTGTCTTTGCCCAGATGCGTGTCGGGCAGTACAAGATGCGTGAACAGGACGAGAAAATCCCGCTACGTCACGGCGTCGTCGGGCAGGAAACCTGCGGCCCCGGCGGACTGGCCTACGGCCTGCGTACCATTCTGCCGATGGCTGAACTGATCGATCTGGTTGAGCGCTATGCGCATCAAGAGGCGTGGATCGTCAATTACTCCAACCCCGCCGCCATTGTTGCCGAAGGCGTGCGCCGCTTACGTCCTAACGCCCGCGTGCTGAATATTTGCGACATGCCGGTTGCTGCAATGCGTAACATTGCAGCCGTGTTGGGTGTCGATCGTCACGACATCACGGTGGACTATTTCGGGCTGAACCACTTCGGCTGGTTTACCCGCGTGCTGGTCGATGGCGTCGATCGCATGCCGGAGCTGCGCGAACACATCGCCCGCTATGGCCTGTTGACCGCCGATGCCGCCGATACCGATCCGCAGCACGCCGATCCGTCGTGGGTGAAAACCTGGCGCAACATCAAACCCGTCATGGATCATTTCCCGGAGTTCGTGCCAAATCCGTATTTGCAGTACTACCTGATGCCGAATCAGATCGTGGAGCATCAGGATCCTGACTACACGCGTGCCAATGAAGTCATGGACGGGCGTGAGAAGAAGCTGTTTGCAGCCGCCGCCAGCTACAAGGAAACCGGCGTTCTGTCAGATGCGTTCCACGTTGGCGTGCACGGCTCGTTCATCGTTGATGTCGCCTGCTCGCTGGCGTTCGATCTGCGTCAGCGTCATCTGGTGATCGTCGAAAATAAAGGCGCTATCGCCAATCTGCCGTACGACGCGATGGTGGAGGTGCCCGCTTATATCACCGCGCAAGGGCCAGAGCCGGTGCGGATGGGGAATGTCCCACAGTTCCACCGTGCCTTGCTGGAACAGCAGTTGGCGTCCGAACAGCTGTTAGTGGAAGCCACGCTGGAAGGCAGCTACGAGAAGGCCTTGCAGGCGTTTACCTTGAACCGTACCGTGCCGACGATGCAGCACGCCAAAGCCATTCTGGATGAGATGATTGAAGCCAATCAGGATTACTGGCCGCAATTAAAACAAGCATATAGAGACGGTATCGCCCAATAATCCGCTACTTGTCGGATGAGGGAAAATCGCTGACAATGAATCTACCATTGCACATCAATGGTAGATTCGGGGCTGAATTCGTCGGCCCCAACGTGGAGGATCTATGTCAGCATCGTCTTCTGATTTGCCCGTTTCTCATGAGCGGTTTGTTTCCGCAGACTGGCTTGCCAGCCACCTGAATGACAACAGTATCACACTCATTGATGCCCGAATGCTGCCACCGGGCAATACCACCCGTGATATTCATGCCGAATACCGCGCCGGCCACCTGCCTGGCGCGGTTTTTTTTGATATTGAAACGCTGTCCGATCACAGCACCGATCTGCCGCACATGATGCCAACTCGCGAAGACTTCGCGCGGGCAATGGGCGCACTGGGAATTGATAACCAGCAGCATCTGGTGATTTACGATGAAGGAAATCTCTTCTCCGCGCCACGCGCATGGTGGATGTTGCACACCTTCGGCGCGACATCCCTTTCAATTCTGAGCGGTGGTCTGGCGGGCTGGACAGCGCAGAATCTGCCATTGGAACAGGGCGATGTGACGCCAAAGCCAACCACGTTTCATGCCACGCTGGATCAAAACGCGATTCGCTCACGCGACGACGTGCTCTCCATCAGCCGGGATAAGTCAGAGCAGATTGTCGATGCCCGCCCCGCTCCGCGCTTTCATGCCGAAGTGGACGAACCGCGTCCCGGCCTGCATCGCGGCCATATTCCCGGCAGCCTGAACGTGCCGTGGACCGATCTGGTGCATAACGGTGCGCTGAAATCCAATGCTGAACTCGCCACCATTCTGCATAAGCACGGTGTGGATTTCACCCGCCCCATCGTCGCCAGCTGTGGTTCAGGCGTAACAGCATCCGTCGTGGTGCTGGCGCTGACGCAGTTAAATGTCCCGAATGTGACGCTGTACGACGGTTCGTGGAGCGATTGGGGTAGCCGCGATGATGTTCCGATTGCGCGCGATTAATCCCGTTCGGTATTTTATTGCCGTCAATCAGGGGTAGCAGGTGGATAATCGGCTGGCATCCTTAATGCAGCACGGCCAAGTGCTGACGCGCGCGGAATACCGCGTGCTGGCTTTTATCGCCGAACATTCGTCGCTGATAGGCAAAATCACGGTACGTGAACTGGCGCAGAAAACCTATGTCTCCACCGCAACCATCATGCGGCTGTGCCAGAAAATCGGCTTTAGCGGCTACAGTGAATTCATTTATCACTGTAAAACGCTGCTCACGGATCATCCGCGTCTGGCTCCCTCGCCTGCCGTCACGCCCGATGACGCTTCACTTCCCGATGCCTTCCAGCATTTTGTCGACAATTACCAACGCACATTTGCCTACATTAGCCATCAGGATAGAGCGACTTTCAGCGCTATCCTGCGACAGGAAAGCCACTTTTTCCTCTATGGCGCAGGGTTTTCTCACCTGTTTGCCGAGTATTTGGCGAAGAAACTGCAGGTGTTAGGGAAAGATGCGTTCTCTTCCGGGCTGGGAGACAGCCGAGGCATTTTTCTTAATAACGCACCGAAATATCAGGTGTTTATCGCCATCTCCCGCAGTGGAGAGACCGAACAAGTGTTAGATAAGGCGCGTATCGCCAAAAACATTGGCATGAAAGTGATCGCGTTTACCCGAGCGTCGTTGAATTCATTAGGCGAGTTGGCCGATTTACACTTCCGGCTCTACGATGATGCGGTTCACTATGCGGCGGAGGCCGGGGAGATTAGCTCATTTGAATCGAATCTGGTGATGCTGATCGATTTACTGTTGTTGCAGGCAACAGCGGAAAAATCGTAATCCACTGTCGCCTCTATCAAATTTATATACCCTATATACCCTAAATAATTCGAGTTGCGTGACAAAACGTTATCGTTTTGAACAACGCTCTGCGTTGACCCTTTAGGGCAAGGCCCATTTATGGCCTTGTAACGCGGCAACCGCATGACAAATCGGTTTTAATCGATTTGAACAGCGCTAGCGCTGACCCGAAGGGTGAGCCTCTATGAGGCTCATTAATCCCCAGGAGCTTACACAGGTAAGTGACTGGGGTGAGTAAGGACAAATCGGCCTAGCCGATTTGAACGCCGCTTGCGGCGGCCCTTCAGGGCGAGGCTAAGGATGAGCCGAGTATTGCCAACGCACAAGCAGCTTGAAGTATGACGGGTATCAGGCGTTGCCTGTGGCCTTAAACTCCCTCAGGAAACTCCCCCACTTGCGTTCGTAGAACGGCGTGGTGTGTTTAATCATGTAGTGGCTGATCCCCGGTTCGCCTTCCTTCACCAGACACAGATCGACAGGGCGCTCGTCCGGCAAGGTATCACTGGCGACGCTGCCCGCTTCACGGATGATGGCTTCCTCGTCCTGATCGACATCAATCCCAATCAGCAGATGCGGCTGCTCTTCGCCCGGCTCCTGAATCTGCGCCAGAAACGCCCGTTTTACATGACGATGTTTGGTAAACAGCTGCGTCAGGGAATCAATCATCTGTGCCGGCATCTCGGCAGGCTGGCTCAGCATGACCTGCATCTCTTCTTCAACGATACGCTGCTGAACAAAACCGTTACCTTCGCCAGACAGAATATGTTCAATTTCCTGCGGCAAAAACTCTTTGCCATACGGCAGTTTAGGATTGAGGAACAGCGTGACGCCCTGTGTCATTTCAAACAGCGAACGCGTCGGTAGAGCCAGAAAAGACGCTTCTTCCGTAATCACGCTCTGCAATGCTTCCAGAGAAGAGAAGAAAGGAATAGCAGACGAGCCATCGTCTTTTTCCCAGTGTTGGATGTTCACATTACTGCCCGCGTGCAGCACCACCTCACCGGATTCATCTCCGTCATCGGTCGTGCCCAGCACAAACACCGTGGCTTCCATCAGTTCACTGAAAAATTCAGGACGATGCGCGGGTTCCGTTGCAGCCAGAATCAGCACTTCTTCCAGTTTATTACGTGGCGAAAACTCCATACTTTCCTCAACATGATTACGTTAAAAACCGACGCGTGAGGCTCTAATGCCGATCGGTTAAGGATCGAGATACCGGGGGCTACCACGATGCGAGGCATCCCTGCGGGAGCCTCATCACCGTGTTTCCCCCTAAACTCATGCTTAAGTGACTAGCATTACGCATGAGGCGCGGCGTTATGTCTCAACACATTCTGTAAATGGCAGATAAGCCTGAACCGACTATTTGGCGTTGCTCAGCAACAGGTTAGCCAGTGTGCGTACGCCGAGCCCCGTTGCGCCTGTCGCCCACTGCTCCACCGCGCCTTTACGGTACGTCGCGGAACAGTCGATGTGCAGCCAGCCCTGCTGGTAATTTTTCACAAAGTGCGACAGGAAAGCCGCCGCCGTGCTGGCACCGGCAGTGTGCGCGCCGCTGGCGATATTGTTCAGATCGGCAAAGCTGGACGGCAGGTGGCTGCGGTGGAATTCTTCCAGCGGCAGACGCCAGAACGGCTCGTTTTCTTCTTTCGCACTTTCCTGCAGTGTCGCCACCAGCTCGTCATCAAAGCTGAACAGCGCATGATAGTCGTTGCCCAGCGCCGTTTTCGCCGCGCCCGTCAGCGTTGCACAGTCGATAATCCACTGCGGGTTCTGCTCGGAGGCATCGATCAGGCCATCCGCCAGCACCAGACGCCCTTCTGCATCGGTGTTCATGACCTCAACCGTCTTGCCGTTACGGTAGCGAATAATATCGCCCAGTCGGAATGCATTGCCGCTCACCATGTTGTCCGCACAGCACAGGTACAGTTTCACGCGTTGTTGCAAACCACGCGCCGCCGCCAGCGCCAGTGCGCCCGTCAGGGTAGCCGCACCGCCCATGTCCGATTTCATGGAATCCATAGAGCTGCTCGGTTTCAGACTGTAGCCGCCGGTATCAAACGTAATACCTTTACCTACCAGACAGGCGAACACTGGCGCATCCGCGTTACCCGTTGGGTTATAGTCCAGCGCCAGTAGCACCGGCTGACGTTCAGAACCGCGGCCGACCGTGTGCAGACCGGCATAATTTTGCTCACGCAGATCTTCACCTTTGGTGATACGGTAGCTGACGGCGTCACAGGCGACGTCACACAGCAAATCGACTGCGCGGGTTGCCAGTTGCTCTGGCCCCAAATCTTCAGCAGGCAGGTTAATGGTGTCACGCACCCAGTCGACAATCTTCAGGCGATCGTTCAGCTCTTTCTTGTCGGCGTCGTTCAGTTCCGCCCACTCAACCGTTCTTTGCCCTTTCGGCCCGCGATATCCCTGCCAGAATGCCCAGCTGTTTGCCAGATCCCAGCCTTCACCCGCCAGCTTAACGTGTTTGATCCCCTGCCCATCGATTTTGCGGGCGGCACGCTGGATTGTTGCCAGTGCAGCTTTGCCATTCAGTGATGTCGTTCCAACATGAATGATAAAACCCTGCTCATTCACACTCAGCGTCGCTTTTTCTCCCCAGCGCGCGTCAGCAGGTTGAGTGGAGAGTGAAATCAGCATGGTATTGTTCGTCATAGTGCTTCTCCGATAATGGATATTCCTGCCACTTTTCATGTTTGCAGGTGATGTTCATAGTTGCAGACGTTCTGCTTATCAATACGTTTTTATAAACGCTCTCGCTTATAAATACTCGGTTTGCAGATAAATAAACGGTGCATCATGACATGCAAATGTTACGAATTTTGGCATGAAATAAAACGGGCCACCCAAGGCAGCCCCGCCATGTTTCTACTCTGCTTCATCTAACCAGACCAACAGGATCGCTTCCAGAATTTTTTCGTTGGAAGCGTCCGGCCGATCGTCAAATTCATCCAGTTCGCAGATCCACTGATGCATATCCGTGAAACGGACGGTTTTCGGATCGAGATCGGGAAACTGATCGTAAAGCGCTTCGCCGATAGCCCGGCTGTCTGTCCATTTTAATCCCATCGCGGTTTCTCCTTATTCAGATCAATGCTCGCGCGCGTGGTTGATCGTATAGCGCGGGATCTCGACGACCAGATCGTCCCCGGCGATACGCGCCTGACAGCCCAGACGACTTTCCGGTTCCAGTCCCCAGGCCTTATCCAGCATATCGTCTTCTTCTTCCGTGCTTTCCGCCAGCGAGTCAAACCCCTCACGCACGATGCAGTGGCAGGTGGTGCAGGCGCAGGATTTTTCGCAGGCATGCTCAACGTCAATACCGTTACGCAGGGCGACTTCCAGAATGCTTTCACCGCGTTCCGCTTCCAAAACCGCACCTTCAGGACACAGATCCTGATGCGGTAAAAAAACTATCTTAGGCATGTTACACCTCATCCACAGAATGGCCTGCCAGCGCGCGACGGATAGAGGCATCCATACGACGGGCAGCGAATTCCTGGGTTTGTTGATCGACTGTTTTAATCGCGGCTTCAATCGCCACGGGATCGCTTCCCTGCATCATCGTATGCAGGTGTTCGGATGCCGCGACAATGATACCTTTTTCGTCATTACTCAATAACTCTGCATCAGCCACCAGCGCGCTTTGCAAGCTTTCCAGCACACGTGCCGCTTCCACTTTTTGCTCTGCCAGACGACGCGCGCCGACATCTTCCTTCGCATTCAGCATCGAGTCGGTGATCATGGTGGCAATTTCTGTATCGCTCAGGCCGTATGACGGCTTCACCTGAATGGATGCCTCAACGCCCGTCGATTTCTCCATCGCCGTCACGCTCAGCAGGCCATCCGCGTCAACCTGAAAGGTCACACGAATGTGAGCTCCACCAGCAGGCAACGGCGGTAAGCCACGCAGCGAGAAGCGAGCCAGCGAACGGCAATCCGCCACCATTTCGCGCTCGCCCTGCAAAACGTGGATCATCATGCCGCTTTGGCCGTCTTTGAAGGTGGTAAATTCCTGTGCGCGGGCAACCGGGATCGTGGTATTGCGCGGAATGATTTTTTCCACCAGTCCGCCCATCGTCTCCAGCCCCAGCGACAGAGGAATCACGTCCAGCAGCAGCATGTCACTATCTGGCTTGTTACCCACCAGAATATCCGCCTGGATCGCCGCGCCGATGGCCACGACTTTATCTGGATCGATCGACGTCAGCGGTGTACGGCCAAAAAACGTCCCTACCTGCTCACGCACCAGCGGAACGCGTGTCGATCCGCCCACCATCACGATTTCCAGCACCTCTTCCGGCGTCAGCCCCGCGTCTTTCAGCGTACGACGACAGGACAGCAGCGTGCGTTTCACCAGTTGAGCGATCAGCGAATCAAACTGCTCGCGGGTGATATCACCTTGCCAGCCTGCCACATCTACACGGGCTGACTCGGCGCTGCTAAGTGCAATCTTGGCTTTCACCGCCGCATCGCGAAAGGCATGATCCAACTGGCGATCGTCATGATTGTGAATGCCTGCCTGCTCACGCAACCACTCCGCCAGCAGATGATCGAAATCATCACCGCCCAGTGCAGAATCGCCGCCCGTTGCCAGCACCTCAAAGACGCCGCGGCTCAGGCGCAGAATGGAAATATCAAAGGTGCCGCCGCCCAGATCGTAAATAGCGATCACGCCCTCTTTACCGGAATCCAGCCCGTAGGCAATCGCGGCGGCGGTCGGTTCATTCAGCAGGCGCAAGACGTGCAGCCCGGCAAGACGCGCTGCGTCTTTGGTGCCCTGACGCTGTGCGTCATCGAAATAAGCGGGAACGGTAATCACCACGCCATCCGGCACGCCGCCTAACGCCGCTTCCGCACGCGCAGCCAGCGCGGACAAAATATCCGCCGACACCTGTACAGGATTGAGGTTGCCAGCCGAGGTATGAATCAACGGCAGGCCGTTACCGCTGGCATGAAAGTGATACGGTAAATGCGGGTAGCGTTGCTGAATATCATCCAGAGAGCGCCCCATCAGGCGTTTGACTGAGCTGACGGTATTTTCCAGATCGTGGGCAGCATTGTCGCGTGCATCCCAGCCGACGCTGTGACCATCGTGACAATAGTGGACAACCGAGGGCAGCAGGTCGCGCCCGTCGCTATCTGCTAGTGTCTGAGCTTCACCGCTGCGTACGGTGGCAACAAGAGAATGGGTGGTGCCTAAATCAATACCGACAGCCAGACGACGCTGATGCGGTGCGGCGCTAAGGCCAGGCTCACTAATTTGTAATAAGGCCATATTGAGCTTCCATCAATTGGCTGGCGAAAAACCCGGAATGGCAATCACCATCGGGTTACCCGCCGGATTAACCAGTTATCTGTCCAGCAATTGTTCTTCGAGTTCTTCAACCTGTTGCTGGAGCTTGTCTAAAAAGCGTAGCTTGCGCACGGTATCTGCGGCGTCTGTCCACGTCTCATTATCGAGTTCATCACGCATATGCGAACGGCGCTTAACGATCGTTTCCTGCAATCGCTCAGCGAAGGCCGTCAGAGCCTCATCCGCATCCGATCGCTGCGAGATCGCATCCAATTCTTCGCGCAGTTCCAGCTGTTCCATCAGGAACGCCGTGTCCTTCATCGTATGCTGTTCGTTGTTCACATCAAACCCGTGCAACGACAGCATATACTCCGCGCGTTTCAGCGGATGCTTGAGCGCCTGATAGGCATTGTTGATCGTCGCCGCCTGCTGCACCGCCAGCATGCGCTCGCGCTCGGGGCTGGCAGCATAACGGTCAGGATGGAACTGACGTTGCAACGCCTGAAAACGGGATGCAAGCAGGCCGCCATCTACATCATAGCGAATCGGCAGCCCGAATAACGTAAAGTAATCCATAGTGGTACTCAGGGAGTGCTGGGTAGCAGCGCCGATCATTCACTGACAGCACGCGACTACCCGAGAGGGGTCAGACGTTGAAACTTTCGCCGCAACCGCATTCGCCGGAAATGTTAGGATTATTGAACTTAAAGCCTTCGTTCAGCCCTTCTTTGACGAAATCCAACTCGGTTCCATCAAGATAGACCAGGCTTTTGCCGTCCACGATGACTTTGACGCCTTTGTCTTCAAAGACCGTATCGCCGTCGTTCAAATCATCAACAAATTCCAGCACATACGCCATACCAGAACAGCCGGATGTCCGTACGCCAAGACGCAGCCCAAGGCCTTTGCCCCGGTTTGCGATGAAAGCGTTCACGCGTTGTGCCGCACTTTCGCTCAGAGAAATCGACATACTGTTACCTCGATCGTTCGCCACCTCGACGGAATCAGGCACCGCAAGAAACGGTGCCCCGCCGAGTTCAGCCGCAGAGATTACTGCGCGTCGCGTTTACTTTTGTAATCCGCAATCGCTGCCTTGATAGCGTCTTCCGCCAGAATGGAGCAGTGAATCTTCACCGGCGGTAGCTCAAGTTCTTCGGCAATCTGCGTGTTCTTAATCGCTTCTGCTTCATTCAGCGATTTGCCTTTTACCCACTCTGTGACCAGCGAGCTGGAGGCAATGGCAGAACCACAACCGTACGTCTTGAAGCGGGCATCTTCGATGATACCCTCATTGTTGACTTTTATCTGCAACTTCATCACATCGCCGCACGCTGGCGCGCCGACCATGCCGCTGCCGATAGAAGGATCGGCGTTGTCAAATGAACCCACGTTGCGTGGATTTTCATAGTGATCAATTACTTTTTCGCTGTAAGCCATGATAGTCGTCCCCGATCTGGTGAATTAATGATGCGCCCACTCGATGCTGCTGATATCCACGCCCTGCTTGAACATTTCCCACAGCGGAGAAAGATCGCGCAGACGACCGATGGATTTACACACCAGCTCGATCGTGTAGTCGATCTCTTCTTCGGTGGTAAAACGTCCCAGCGAGAAACGGATCGAGCTATGCGCCAGCTCATCATTCATGCCCAGCGCACGTAACACGTAGGAGGGCTCCAGACTGGCCGACGTACAGGCAGAACCGGACGATACCGCCAGATCCTTGAGCGCCATAATCAGTGATTCACCTTCAACGTAGTTGAAGCTGACGTTCAGGATGTTAGGCGCGCCCTGTTCGATGTCACCATTCAGGTAGACTTCTTCAATATCATTAATACCGTTCCACAGACGATCGCGCAGCGTGCGCAGGCGATCCATTTCTGCGGTCATCTCTTCTTTCGCGATGCGGTAGGCTTCGCCCATCCCGACAATCTGGTGCACAGGCAAGGTGCCAGAACGCATGCCGCGCTCATGGCCGCCGCCGTGCATCTGCGCTTCAAGACGAATACGGGGTTTACGACGAACATACAGTGCTCCGATCCCTTTCGGTCCATAGATTTTATGGCCAGAGAAAGACATCAGATCCACTTTTAACTGGTTGAGATCGATAGGCAGTTTGCCTACGCTCTGCGTGGCATCGACGTGGAACACAATACCGCGACTGCGGCACATGTCGCCGATCGTTTCGATATCCTGCACAACACCGATTTCATTATTGACGTGCATGATGGAAACCAAAATGGTGTCCTCACGCATTGCCGCTTCGAGTTCAGCCAGATCGATAATGCCGTTACGCTGCGGGGCCAGATAGGTGACCTCGAAGCCTTCGCGTTCAAGCTGACGGCAGGTATCCAGCACGGCTTTGTGTTCGGTTTTGCTGGTGATGATGTGCTTGCCCTTCTTCTGGTAGAAGTTGGCAACACCTTTAATCGCGAGGTTATCGGCTTCGGTCGCGCCTGACGTGAAGACGATCTCACGTGGGTCGGCACCGACCAGCTCAGCAATTTGGTTACGGGCGATATCTACCGCCTCTTCCGCCTGCCAGCCAAAACGGTGGGAACGGGAAGCCGGGTTACCGAACGTACCGTCCAAAGTCAAAAACTGCATCATTTTCTCAGCGACGCGCGGGTCAACCGGCGTGGTGGCTGAGTAGTCGAGATAGATAGGTAACTTCATTGCTCATAAACTCCGTACATCACTTCAAAACGTACAATGCGTTTTGTTTTATTGACAGGCTGTTTATACCCGCAACCTCTCGGGCCAATGCAAAAAATCTGACGATGTCATCGTTGGTACAACATCGTGATAGTCGGGCTAACACCAACGCCACATTGGGCAATGTGGTCAGGATTATGCGGCTATCAGAAAGGCAAAACGTGATGAGTAAAGGTACTCATCACGTTGAAGGTGGATCAGGCGCGCAGGTTAACGTTAATCGTTTCCTGGATTCGTCCATTGGCAGTGCGGCGAATGTCCGCATCCTGACGATCCGCCACATCCAGCACTTCCTTGTTGTTCACCAGCTCATCCAGCGTGATGTTATTCAGGAAGTCGGTGATACGGTCGCTCAGATCGCGCCACAGCGTGTGCGTCAGGCAGCGATCGCCACCCTGACAGCCTTCACGGCCCTGACAACGCGTTGCATCAACGGATTCATCGACGGCCGAAATGACCATGCCGACAGCAATTTCATTCGCGCTTTTACCCAGCAGGTAACCACCGCCTGGGCCACGCACGCTGGCAACCAGTCCATTCTTACGCAGGCGCGAAAATAGCTGCTCCAGATAAGACAATGAAATACCCTGGCGTTCAGAAATATCCGCCAATGGAACGGGTCCTTCCTGGGAGTGCAGAGCCACATCGAGCATGGCGGTAACGGCGTAACGGCCTTTGGATGTCAGTCTCATGATAGTGGTACCTGTAGATAAAACATGTATTATGAAAACATGTATTGGCAGAACATATCGCGAGTCTGACATTCCTGAGTGTTTTAGTCAACTATTTAACCAAGTAAAATACTCAAGTATTATTCGTCGTGTGTTTTTTGTACCGAACTCAGTATTCCACGCAGGATGTTAAGTTCCTGACTTTCAGGTCTAGCGCGGGTAAACAGGCGGCGCAGTTTATTCATCACCTGACCTTGATGCGCCGGTCGGATAAACCCGGTTTGCAGCAGCGTTTGTTCAAGATGCTGATAAAACCGCTCCAGATCGTCGACCAGCGGGTACGGCGACTCTTCGTGTTTCGGCTGCCCAGCCTGTAAGCGATCCAAATGTGCGATGCGTACTTCATAAGCAATAATCTGCACCGCCATCGCCAGATTGAGCGAGCTGTATTCCGGGTTCGCGGGAATCGCCACGTGGTAATGGCATTTCTGAAGCTCATCATTCGTCAGCCCCACACGTTCTCGCCCAAACACCAGCGCTACCGGCGCGTGTTCCGCTTCCTGCGCGCTGCGAACGCCGCACTCGCGTGGTTCCAGCATCGGCCAGGGTAAGGTGCGGGAACGTGCGCTGGTGCCAACGACCAGACCACAGCCTTCGAGCGCCTGATCGAATGAATCAACAATGGTGGCATTACCGATAACATCGCTGGCGCCTGCCGCCAACGCAATTGCCTGTGAATCAGGCTTAACCAACGGGTTGACCAGATAAAGTTTGCTTAACCCCATGGTTTTCATCGCTCTGGCCACTGACCCCATATTGCCAGTGTGCGACGTTTCAACCAGAACAATGCGAATATTGTCTAACATATGAACTCTGTTATGCGATAGATAGAAGGAAGTGGTGCGAAAAGGAAACCGCCGTACTTTAACACAAACTTAGCTGTTTTACTTTTCTGCTGCTCTGCTGCTATACTTTGCGCCGCTTTCCGTTCTTTAACATTCCAGTGGACCGATACCATGCATCCGATGCTCAACATCGCTATACGCGCTGCGCGTAAAGCCGGTAATTTAATTGCCAAGAACTATGAAACGCCAGACGCCGTCGAAGCCAGCCAGAAAGGCAGCAACGATTTTGTGACCAACGTCGATCGGGATGCAGAACGTCTGATCATTGAAGTCATCCGCAAATCTTACCCACAGCACACCATCATTGGTGAAGAGTGTGGCGAGCTGGCTGGTGAAGATCCGGCAGTACAATGGGTTATCGATCCTCTGGATGGCACCACCAACTTCATCAAACGTTTACCTCACTTCGCTGTATCTATCGCGGTCCGCATTAAAGGCCGTACCGAAGTTGCCGTCGTTTACGATCCTATGCGTAATGAACTGTTTACCGCGACCCGTGGTCAAGGCGCACAGCTGAATGGCTATCGTCTGCGCAGCAGCACTGCTCGCGATCTGGAAGGCACCGTACTGGCAACAGGCTTCCCCTTCAAATTAAAGCAGCACAGCAAAAGCTATATCAATGCCATCGGCGCACTGTTCACCCACTGTGCGGATTTCCGCCGTACGGGCTCTGCCGCACTGGATCTGGCGTATGTTGCCGCGGGTCGCGTTGACGGCTTCTTTGAAATCGGCCTGAAGCCGTGGGATTTCGCTGGCGGCGAGCTGCTGGTTCGTGAAGCAGGCGGGATCGTAACGGACTTTGTTGGTGGACATAACTATATGGCGTCCGGCAACCTGGTTGCAGGCAACCCGCGTGTAGTGAAAGCCATGCTGAGCACTATCCGTGAAGAACTGAGCGACGCACTGAAACGCTAATCTCGATCGACTTCAGCCCCTACATAAAAACGCAAGGGGCTGGAGTTGTTATTTTTCTTTACATATGAATCCTGTATACGCATTGTTTATCCTTATACGATAATAATTATCAACCGCATTACACTGATAACTTCATCACATTGATAAACTGTGAATTAGGATCGCCACCATGTTAAGAAAATCAGTAAGATCGCTCTTTCTGACCGCACTCTGCACCACTCCGTTTTTCAGCTACGCCACCCAATATCCTCTTACCGTCACCGATCTCGACGGAAAAAGTGTCACGATTAAACAAGAGCCACAGCGCATCATTCTGCAAGATGGCCGCGATATTATGGCGATGGCATTGCTCGACCGCGATAATCCTTTCCAGCGTCTGGTCGCCTGGAACAATCTGGCGAAAAAGCAGGACACCGCCACCTGGGACATGCTGAAAGGAAAATGGCCTCAGTCCGTCGGCATTTTGGATATGGGGTTCAGTGACAAAGGCAACGTCGATCTGGAAAGCGTGCTGTCAAAACAACCTGACTTGATGATTGCCCAACTGCGTGCCAAAGCGGCGCTGAAAGAAAGCGGCGTGATCGACAAGCTCAACGCGCTCAATATTCCGGTACTGTTTGTCGACTATGAAGTGAATCCGGCCAAAGATACCGCCCCCAGCATCGACCTGTTGGGTCAGGTTCTGAACCGTGAAGCCAATGCTAAAGCGTATACCGATTTCTACCGTAAACACCTCAACGACATTCAGCAGAAAACCGCTGCGATCACACCAAAACCGAGCATCTTTATTGAACCGATTGCCGGAAACTCGGACTCCTGCTGCTTCACACACAGCAACAGCGGCTGGGGCGGATTAGTTGAAGCGGTCGGGGCGAAAAATATTGGTTCAGATTTGCTGCCGGGCGCAACGGGTTTTGTCTCGCTGGAAAAAATCATCAGCATGAAACCTGATGCCTACATCATGACGGGTTCTAAACGTGGCAACAGTCAGGTCCTGCCGTTAGGCTATGGCGCCAGCGTCGACGATGTCCGCGCTCAAGCCAATACGCTGTTAAGCCGTACTGGCATTAGCCAGATTCCGGCAGTTGAGGCGAAGCACGTTTATGGCGTTTACCACCATTTCTACAACCACCCCTACAACATTGTCGGTATGGAATATCTGGCAAAGGACATTTATCCTCAGGCGTTTACCAGCCTGAATCCTGATGACACGTATCACCATATCATTCAAAATTTTACCTCGCTGCCTGACAGTGACTTTATCTTTGCCTGGAAACAAGGTGAGTAATTTTTCATGAGTACAACCACTGAACCGGGCATCCGCACTCCTGTTGCGGATGCCAACACCGTTATGGACAACTACCGCGGCATCATTCGACGCCGCGTGGGTGTTATGGCGATACTGCTGTTGATCATCATCGGCTCGTTGTTACTGGATTTCACGATGGGGCCTTCAGGCCTGACGCTTGATGTGCTTTGGCAGACGCTGACCGATCCGGCCAGCGCCGATGCGGGTACACGCGTGATCGTCTGGGATATTCGTCTGCCTTACGCGCTGATGGCGATTGTTGTCGGGCTGGCGCTCGGCCTGGCTGGTGCAGAAATGCAAACCATCCTGAACAACCCGTTGGCCAGTCCGTTTACGCTCGGCGTATCTTCCGCCGCCGCATTCGGCGCCGCGCTGGCTATCGTTCTCGGCATCGGTATCCCCGGTATTCCGGCTCAGTGGTTTATTTCTGCAAACGCCTTTATCTTTGCGCTGCTGGCAGCCTTGCTGCTTGATGGGATTACGCGCTGGACGCAGGTCGCCACCTCTGGCGTCGTGCTATTCGGTATCGCGCTGGTGTTCACCTTCAACGCGCTGGTTTCCATGCTCCAGTTCATCGCCAACGAAGACACGCTGCAAGGTCTGGTGTTCTGGACGATGGGCAGTCTGGCCCGCGCCTCGTGGGAAAAACTGGGTATCCTGCTGCTGGTGCTCGCTATCGTGATGCCAATTTCACTGATGAGCTCATGGAAACTGACCGCACTGCGGTTGGGTGAAGATCGCGCCGTGAGTTTTGGCATTAACGTCCGCCGCCTGCGTCTGGCGACGCTGCTGCGCATCAGTATTTTGTCCGCCATTTCAGTCGCGTTTGTCGGCCCCATCGGCTTTATCGGTCTGGTGGCTCCGCATATCGCACGTATGGTTTTCGGTGAAGATCACCGCTTCTATCTGCCTGCCAGTGCATTAACTGGCGCGCTGGTGCTGTCGATGGCGTCCGTCGCCTCGAAAAACCTCATCCCCGGCGTCATTATCCCGGTTGGTATCGTCACATCACTGGTTGGCGTGCCATTCTTCCTGAGTATTATCCTGCGCCACAGAGGAAACGTATGAGCCAGCACACCTCTTCTGGATTACGCCTTTCCCACTTTCGCGCCGGTTACCCCAAGCGTCAGGTGATTCGCGATCTGTCCGTCCCAGAGCTGCCGCGCGGGAAGATTACCGTGCTGCTCGGCCCCAACGGCAGCGGTAAATCCACGCTGCTGCGTGCAATGGCAGGTCTGAACGCTTCTGAAGGCGAACTGTGGCTGGATGACACCAACCTGATGACATTGCCGTTCGCCCAGCGGGCGGAAAAAGTCGTTTATCTGCCGCAGTCCCTGCCCGCAGGCGTTCACCTGCACGTTCTGGAATCGATTATCGTCGCACAGCGTGCGTCCGGCGGCATGCACAATGCCGAAAAGCAGGATGAAGTCATGAGCCTGCTGCGTCAGTTGGGCATTGAACATCTGGCGTTAAGCTATCTCGACCAGCTCTCCGGCGGACAGAAACAGCTGGTTGGGTTAGCACAATCGCTGATCCGTCAACCCTCGCTGCTCCTGCTGGACGAACCGCTCAGTGCGCTGGATCTGAACTATCAGTTCCACGTCATGGATTTGGTGCGTAAGGAAACACGTAAGCGCAACATCATCACCGTCGTGGTGGTGCATGACATCAATATCGCACTGCGTCACGGCGACCACGTACTGATGCTGCAAAACGGCAATCTGATTGCCAACGGCGCGCCGGCTGAGGTCATCAGCCCGGAAAGCCTGTCTGCGGTCTATGGCGTGCGTGGACGCATCGAGCGCTGTTCACAGGGCGTGCCGCAGGTGATTATCGACGGGCTGGTCAGCGAACCGACCATCTAAGCCTGCTGCTGAACGAGTAGACGGTGAGTCCCCTCACCGTCTTCCTTACCTTGGGCTACGACGCTGATTCACCGCGTCAGAATTATTCACTCCGTACATATTTCACTCCGTACACATTGCGCCGTTTTCAACACCGGTGTTAGAAGCAAGCCCATCACGCATATTCGTCAGCATGTTCTCAAACAAACGCAATGCCAAACCAATGCTGTTTACGTTGTAGTATAACGGCGCGTCATAATGCTTCAGATAATGTTCGAACTCTGGTTTATCGATCAGTTTATAAATCGCCGTAAATCGCAAAATAAGGTGACGGCAATTATTGAGATAGAGATCAAGCGTGCGGTAATCGCTTTTCATTAGCTGAGTAAGCAACGCGGTCATATGTTCGAATTCCGTCAATAACGACGCATAATCCCCCAAATTTTCCGCACTGTGCTCAGTCGATTCCATATCGTCATCTCCCCTGGTTTTTCACCACTGGCCAATTGAGCTTCTGGCCGCATGCCGCCTCACTGCACAGCACACGGCTTGAGGGATCAGAAACGCTGCCAGTCCGCTTCATCCTGAGCAACAGCACTTTTTTTCCTCACGGGCGAAAGGCGCGGCGCGGATATTCCCGGTAGCACGGATGCAGAAGCGGAAGCCAGCGCCATAGGGGTCATCTGTCCCACAATGAACTGCCCCACCAGTTGGCTCAGCGTGCTTGCCTGCTCTTGTAGCGACTGCGATGCCGCAGAAGCTTCCTCCACCAATGAGGCGTTTTGCTGAGTCACATCATCCATCTGGTTGACGGCCTGATGCACCTGACTGATACCCCGGCTTTGTTCCTCGGTTGCCGCCGCGATTTCATTCACCAAATCCGTCACCTGCTGGATCGCGTCTTTCATCGCCGACATGTTTTTCCCTACATCGCTGGCTTGTTCAACGCCTGTCGATACCAGCGAGTTTGAGGAATCAATCAAATCCTTGATTTCACGCGCCGCCGTGGACGAACGCTGTGCCAGCGTGCGAACTTCACCCGCAACCACCGCAAAACCGCGCCCCTGCTCACCGGCGCGCGCCGCTTCTACCGCCGCATTTAGGGCAAGAATATTGGTCTGAAAGGCAATGCCTTCGATAAGAGCAATGATGTCGGTGATCTTGCCTGAGCTGGTGCGAATATGTTCCATCGTATTCAGCATCGTGTTGACCGAATCCGCACTATTGATGGAAATCCGGCTAGCGTTCCCCGCCAGCAGGCTCGCCTGTTGCGTGTTCTCCGCGTTCTGGCGCACCGTCTCGCTGATTTCCGTCATACTGGCAGCGGTTTGTTCCAGCGAAGCGGCCTGTTCTTCGGTGCGGGATGACAAATCTTCATTGCCTGCTGCAATCTGCGTTGCCGCGCTGCTCACCGACTGCGATGAAGCACTCACCGAAGCCAGCGCCGAAGAGACCCGATTCATCAGGCTATTAAAGGCGCGGGCGGTATTTCCCACTTCATCCTTGCGCCGATCGTCAGCTTGAATCGTCAGGTCGAGATGGGTGCTAACGCTTTCCATCGTTTGACTCATATTGTTCAAGCTCTTTCTGATGCCCAGAATGGTTCTCACTGCAAAAAAGCCGATCAACAGCAACACCAATAACGTACCGGATAGCAGACCAAACCACGTTTGTTCATAGATCCGTTGATTCACCTGACGCAGCGCGTCGCCCATTTCAACATTCAGATCGAACTGTTTACGGTAATTGGCGAGCAAGTTACGCACCGCTTCTCCAGGCCCGCCCGCTCCCTGTAGCAAACCAAGCGCGATCTCGTTTTGGTTCGCCTTTGACGCGTTAATAAAAACGGGTAGCGACGCCTGTAACTTTTTGGTCAGATCAATCGCCGTGTTGGTCAGTTGTCGATCCTCCTCGCTGGAAGCATCATTTATCAGGTAGTACTCATTGAGTTGCTTTATTTCCTCAATGGTTCTATTGATGTCCTGCTCGATCGCGGGCAGCTTACGATCGTCATCCGTGGTCTGGTGACGATACAAGAAAAGCACCAGCGAATTGCTTTTATCCACCAGACTATTTAAATCTTTGATGCTCGGAATCGCATTGTCTTGAACATATTCAAAACGAGACTGGAACCCTGATAACAATGATAAAGTGACTATAACTAATGAGATAAGTGCTAGCGACATTAGTGAAAACGTCAGCAGCAAGCGTTGCGTGATATTCATAACCGCTCCATTTTTGAATTTTTATACCGCACTTTTTTCCTGATTCCGGCATGCCGAATAAACAACGTCGTCCTCCCTACGTGGCATATTGAATAAAAATCAGACATACCTTTACCACTTTCAATTATCGCCACAGAAGCGAACAGCTTGATAGCATTGATCGCCAAAACCATTTAATAATCTCAAATCAATAATCAACAACTATCAAAACAAGATAATCGATCGTCAAAAACATCTGACGATCCTGTAACCAAATAAATGAGAAGGGAAACGTTTGCTTTACGCTCTCATAGAACAAAGAATGCGGGGAATCGATGAGGGGCTGAACCAGCGAAAAAGGCATAAAAAAAGCACTGAACGATGAGATTCAGTGCTTTTTTATTATCTGACCAGTTATCTGATAGGCCCTAAATAATTCGCGTTTCAGGTGCTAACGCACACGCAACTTGAAGTATGACGGATATCGCGTTATTTCTTCGCTGGCAGCGTGACCCAGTAGCCTGGCTGATACGGCAGCGGCAGGAACTTCTCATGGAAGGTACGGAACGTCGCGTCAGGATCGATATCCTTAAACAGCTCCGGGTGCATCCATTTTGCTAATACCTGAATCGCCACAAACTGATACGGGCTGTCATAGAACTGATGCCAGATTGCATGGGCATTACCATCAGTTGCTACTGGCAGCGTTTTAAATGCTGAACGCTCCATCAGTTTTTGCAGACGTTGCAGCGCTTCTTTCTGATCGGCTCCTGGCCCAACGCCAACCCAGCCATTCGCCGTGTTGTAGTTTTTCCAGTTCGCTCCGGTCACCACCACGACATCCGGGCGAGAGCTGATAATCTGCTCAGGGTTCAGCGTGCCAAACGTGCCGGGGATGATGTTCTTGGCAATGTTGTCACCGCCAGCGGCCTCAACCATACGGCCAAAGTTCTCATCACCGAATGACATGCAGCACTCTTCATCATAGCCGCCCGCGCGGTCGATCATCACTTTCGGGCGTGGACCCTGATAGTTCTTCAACCGATCGGTGACCAGCTCAATCTGCTCACGGCGGAATTTAATAATCTCTTCCGCACGCTGTGGTTTACCAACCAATTGGCCCATGATGTGAATGCTTTTCTCAGCGTTCTCAAACGGCTTCTCGCGGAAATCGATAAACACGACCGGAATACCCAGCGAATTGAGTTTCTCAATTAACTTGCCTTCATCCGTCGCCGCTTTTGACTCCAGATTCATCAACACCAAATCCGGTTTCAGCGTCAGCGCCTGCTCGACGTTGAAGGTGCCGTCTTTCGCTCCGCCGAAGGTTGGCAGCTTTTTGATTTCCGGGTATTGTTTTTCATAAGCCATATAGCCGTCGTAATCCGCTTTTGGCAGATCGTCACGCCAGCCAACCACGCGCTGGAACGGAGCCTCGGTATCAAAGGCAGCCAGCAGATAAATCTGTCGACCTTCCCCTAAAATAATCCGCTTCACTTCGGATTTAATTTCTACCTTCCTGCCACTAACGTCTTCAATAACAATCGGGTTAGCGCTGGCGACAGCGCTCGCACTCAGCCCCAACAAAACAACGACTGAGAACAGCCATTTCTTCATTATTATTCCCTTCTGCGATTATGGTTATAAATGATAATAGTTATCATTACTGAAATGATATCCTGCCGTGATTATCGGAAGCAATGGGTTTTTAGCGCGACGTTAATAAAAGGTAAAATTAGCCGGAGAATGGCCGAATACCGCCCATCATCGCGGGCTGTGCGCTGAGGTAAAGCAGGACGCCGGAGCCAACCAAAATCAGCCCGCCGGCAAATGCCAGAAGAGAAAACGTCGCACGCTGCCATACGGGCGATGCCCGATTTGCCCCTAAACGCTCCACGACGCGACGGCAGTAAAAAACCAACACGGCCAGCGCCGAGATCGTGATCGCCGTTCCGGCAGCCATCACCAGCGCAGAAGCGACGCCCCACAGATAGACGCCGATCACTTTAGAGAAAAGCAGCACCAGGATAGCGCCTGAACAGGGGCGCATTCCCATCGCCAGCACAATCATCAGACGCGTACGCCAGCTGCTATCGCGCTCAAGTTCCTCATTGCTCGGGAGATGGCGGTGCCCGCAACCACAGTCGGTATCGTGCTGGTGCAAAGAAGGGAGCGGTGCAGACACCGGGCGAAGCATCATACGTCTATTAGTTGGTACGTTAAGCTGGGTGACACGCAAAATAGTCGCGGGTTTAGGCTGCTGTACGAGGACGGTATACAGCTGTTTCAATGCGCGGAAACAGAGCAAAAGCCCCAGCCCCGCCACCAGCACGAAGCTCCCTTTTTCCATCCAGAAACTGCTGTTGTGCAACGTTCGGCTGGATAGCTGCAAGATCCCTAATACCACCGTCACCAGCGCTACCGCCATCAGTCCTTGAACCAGCGACGCCGCAAGCGTCAACTTCAGGCTGCTTTTCAGCTTCGATGGATGTGTCGCCAGATAGGTCATGATGACCACTTTACCGTGCCCCGGCCCGACGGCATGAAGCACGCCATAGACCAGACTGAACATCATCAGACTCAGCCCTGCCTGATGCGGCTGCTGTTCCACCATTTGCAACAGGTGCGACATTTGCTGATGCAGCGATTTCTGCCAGATCGCGCTTTGCAGCACGATTTGCGGCCAGTACCCCACGATGTAATGCAGCGCCGAGGCCAGCAGCACCAAAAACAGCCACAGCGGCCACAGATCGCGCAGCCGACTCAACAGCGGACGCCGGCGCGGCAGCGAACCGAGGTTCACTGACATTGCAACGTCACCCGCTGTGCAAACTGTTTACCCAGCTCCATATCTTCATCCGGCGCATCATTCTTATCCAGCGACAGCGCATAGGATTGCAGTCCAGCGTTAGGTTCCGGCGTGACGAGCGTGGTTTTACAGCGCGAGGCTAGCTCAGGTGCAAGTTTCACAGCCTTATCATTTTTATACGACATATCAACAAAATAAGTAGGATCGTAGGTAGAAATCAGTAAAGGCTTTCCGGCTAGCGGCTGTGGATGCGCCAGCGGTAATACAAACTCCAGTACCGCCTGATTGCCTTTGCGGGAAAGGTGATACTCGGTTGGCAGCAGCGTATATTTCACGGGCTGACCATCACGATAGATATCGGTGAAATAGTGCTGCCCCCAGACATTAGCCATGACTTCCGCCGCCAGTTTTTTCCAGATTTCAGAATCCGTTTTCGCCTTTCCTGCGTCATACAGCAAATCGGCCGACGTGATGGGATCCATCGTCCATTGCATACGTAAACCGGTGATGTTGTCGTTCTGGCTCTCAACTGTCGTCTGCATATCAATAAAACTGTGTGGGTGAGCGAAAACGGGTTGGCCGAATGCCAAGCCTGTCATCAGCAACGTTATCCGTCCGCACCTGCGTTTCAAAGCGTTATAATGTAACATTATTTTTACCACACTACGTTATCTTGACAGTAGATACTACTTTTTAGACCTTTTCGACCACAGCACGGTGGCTGACGGAAGGCCGAATAAACAGTGCTGGCACCGCCAGCAGCGCCATCACCCAGAACGTACCGCCCTGTAAATGTTCAAACAGGAAACCGGATACCATCGTCATCACCGCGATGCTTCCCCCCATTGCCAACGCGGAATACACTGCCTGTAGCCGCAGGATGTCACCACCGGAACGCGCTGCGATAAAGCGCATGGCGGCCAGATGGCACACGGTGAACGTGCCACAGTGCAATATCTGTATCACAATCAGCCACGGCAGAGCCACCGTCGCGCCCATTAGCCCCCAGCGCACCACGCCACACACGGCTGAGAGCAACAGAAGCTGTCTGGCGCTCCAGCGCCGAAACAGACGTTGGCTGAAGGTAAAGATGACAATTTCCGCGACCACGCCTAATGACCAGAGATAGCCGATAATCGAGGCGGAATAGCCCGAATCCTGCCAATAAATGACGCTGAAACCATAGTACGCCGCGTGTGCACCTTGCAGCAGCGACACGCAAAGCAGGAAACGCCATACTGCGGGTTCGGTCAGCAAGGCTTTCCACGGCGTCACGCTAACCGACTGCGTTGTCGACGTTGCCGCTTGCGGCATTACGCTAGGGCGAAGCAGCATGCCTAACAGCATGACGGCCAGCCCCGCGCTGAGAATTGCCAAAATCGCGGGGTGTCCCCAGATAGCGACCAGTTCGCCTGTCGCCGCAGAAGCAATGACAAACGCGATCGAGCCCCAAACCCGGACCTTGCCGTAATCCATCACGACCTGCCGCTGCCAGGTCGCGGCTAATGCATCGGTCAGCGGCACCAGTGGCGCGAAAAACAGGTTAAACCCAATCATCACGATCATCAGCCACAGCCAGGCATTCCCCAGCCAGAAACCAACGGCCAGCGCCAGTGACAGCAACGCCAGCCCACGTAATACCGTAATCAGTTTGGACGGATCTTTCACGCTGGGCGTGATGACCAGACTGCCGACGAAACGCGCCACCAGACCCGCCCCCAGCAGCATCCCGATTGACTCGGCGGACAGCCCCTCGCCTTTCAGCCATCCCCCCCAAAATGGCAGGAAAACGCCATAGCAAAAAAAGTAGGTGAAATAGCTTAGCGCCAGCCAGCGCGTCGATTGCAAAACCATGATGTCTCCCTTTCGATGACGAACTCTCCTAGCTTCGGCTCTTTTTTGCTGGCTACTCTGTCAGAGTGCATGCGGCGGCGCAACGCGTTATTCGCAATGAAATGCGAACAACGATGTCGGCCCGATCGACAGGCATAAAAAATTTCCGGGAGAAATTTTCAACGTCGCTTGCGACGGCCCGCAGGGTGGTGGCCAGGGATGGCCGCCATAAAAAACGCCAGCACACAGGCTGGCGTTTAGGAAGTGTTCCGACAGTGATGTCAGAGAAAATGCCGAATTATGCGTAAACCGGGAAGCGGGCGCAGATATCCAGAACTTTCTGTTTCACGCGCTCAATGGTCGCTTCGTCGTTGATGTTATCCAACACATCACAGATCCAGCCAGCCAGTTCACGCACTTCCGCTTCTTTAAAGCCGCGACGGGTTGCCGCTGGCGTACCGATACGGATACCGGAAGTCACAAACGGGCTCTTCGGATCGTTAGGCACGCTGTTTTTGTTTACGGTGATATTCGCGCGACCCAGTGCAGCATCAGCGTCTTTACCGGTCAGGTTTTTGCTAACCAGATCCAGCAGGAACAAGTGGTTGCTGGTTCCACCAGAAACGACGTTGAAACCACGTGACAGGAAGACTTCAACCATCGCTTTGGCGTTTTTCGCAACCTGCTGCTGATAAACCTTAAATTCAGGCTCCATGGCTTCTTTCAGCGCAACCGCTTTACCCGCGATAACGTGCATCAACGGACCACCCTGGCCACCAGGGAAAACAGCAGAGTTCAGCTTTTTGTACAGCTCTTCGTCGCCGCCTTTCGCTAGAATCAGACCACCGCGTGGGCCAGCCAGCGTTTTGTGCGTCGTCGTGGTCACGATATGAGCATGAGGAACCGGGTTAGGGTAAACATCAGCGGCAATCAGACCTGCAACGTGCGCCATATCGACAAACAGGTAAGCGCCGATGCTGTCAGCAATTTCACGCATCTTCGCCCAATCAACCACGCCAGAGTAGGCAGAGAAACCGCCGACGATCATTTTTGGCTTGTGCGTACGCGCCAGTTCCGCCATTTCGTCGTAGTCAATTTTGCCGCTTTCATCGATACCGTAAGGAATAACGTTATACAGTTTGCCCGACAGGTTAACCGGAGAACCGTGCGTCAGGTGACCACCGTGCGCCAGGTTCATACCCAGAATGGTGTCGCCCGGCTGCAGCAGCGCGGTGTAAACGGCAAAGTTAGCCTGAGAACCGGAGTGCGGCTGCACGTTGGCATAATCTGCACCGAACAGCGCTTTCGCACGATCGATCGCCAACTGCTCAACGACGTCAACATACTCACAGCCGCCGTAGTAACGTTTGCCCGGATAACCTTCAGCATACTTGTTCGTCAGCTGAGACCCTTGAGCCTGCATAACGCGTGGGCTGGTGTAGTTTTCTGATGCAATCAGTTCAATGTGCTCTTCCTGACGCACCACTTCTTGCTCCATTGCTTGCCACAGGTCGGCATCATAATCGGCAATGTTCATTTCACGCTTTAACATCCGGATCTCCTGACTCAGCTAACATAAATATACTGGGAATTAATGGCCCATTTGGGAATTGGGCTACCCTTTTGGGGAATGACGTATAGTGTAAACCGTTTTTCCCTAATGAAGATAGGTCTTGACAGAGGTTTTTACGCAAACGATTAGCTACAGGCAGCACAAGGCTTCAGCAAATATGAGCCGCATGGTGGTCAACGGATTTTTCTTCATTCTCAACCTGCTATTTCTTCATGTTATTCCCTTTGGTTCGCCCTAAGAACCCCTACCACCAAAAAGGTAATTTACAGCAATGGTCAAACCCAATAAGATGCATATAAAATACAACTTATAAGTCATGCCAATAAATAAGGAGTCACCATGCTGGATAACCACACTATCGCCATTGTTAAATCAACCATTCCTCTGCTGGCGGAAACCGGCCCGAAACTGACCGCACACTTCTACGATCGCATGTTTACGCATAACCCTGAGCTCAAAGATATTTTTAACATGAGTAACCAGCGCAATGGCGATCAGCGAGAAGCGTTGTTCAATGCCATCTGTGCTTATGCGACGAATATTGAAAATCTGGCCGCGCTGCTGCCTGCGGTTGAGCGTATCGCCCAGAAGCACGCCAGCTTTAACATTCAGGCCGATCAGTATCAGATCGTGGGTAATCACTTATTGGCAACGCTGGATGAAATGTTTAGCCCAGGGCAGGACGTGCTGGACGCCTGGGGTAAAGCCTATGGCGTGCTGGCGAATGTCTTCATTCAGCGCGAAGGCGATATCTACCGCAACACCGAAGCGAAAAACGGCGGCTGGAGCGGTGTACGACCTTTCCGTATTGTGAACAAGCAGCCACAAAGTGCCGTGATTACCAGCTTCACGTTGGAACCCACCGACGGCCAGCCGATTGCTGATTTTCAACCGGGCCAATATCTGGCGGTTTACATCAAGCATGACAGTTTTGCCAATCAGGAGATTCGCCAATACTCTCTGACTCACGCACCAAATGGAAAATCCTACCGGATTGCGGTGAAACGTGAAGCACAGGGCACCGTTTCCGGCTATCTGCATGATACCGCACGCGAAGGCGACATCATTCATCTGGCAGCTCCGCACGGTGATTTCTTCCTTGATATCCCCGCCTCCACACCGGTGGCCCTGATTTCCGGCGGCGTGGGGCAAACCCCTATGCTGGGCATGCTGCATACGCTCAAACAGCAAGATCATCAGGCAAAGGTGTTATGGCTGCATGCGGCAGAAAACGGCACGGCGCATGCGTTTGCGGATGAAATCAAACAAGCGGGACAGTCACTGCCGCAGTTCCAGCACCACATCTGGTATCGAGAACCGCAGCAGGCCGATCGTCCGGGCGAAGATTATCACCACAGCGGACTGATGCAGTTGGCCTCGCTAAAAGATGAATTAACCACGCCAGATATGCACTATTACCTGTGCGGCCCTGTGGTTTTCATGCAGTTTATCGCACAGCAACTGCTGGCCATGGGTATCCCGGCTGAACAGCTACATTACGAATGTTTTGGTCCGCATAAAGTTGTCTAACCCTCATTGATAACGGATCAACCCCAAAGGCTGCTTTTGCGGCCTTTTTTCATCTTTAAGAAAATCCCCTTCCCAGAAACACTTTATCGATCACACTTTTATGCGCTGATACACGAGCGCTCCGCTAAAAAAGAGGTGGGTCACAAAAAACAAGACATTATTAAAATAACATTTCATTTTTAATGAATAGTTATTTCACCAAAAGGACCTGTGTTTATAGCCTAAATAATTCGAGTTGCAAGAAGGCGGCAAGCGAGGGAGTCCCGATGAGCTTACTCAGGTAAGTGATTCGGGTGAGCGCACGCAGCTAACGCACGTGCAACGTGAAGAATGACGGATATAGGCATCGCCCTTGAGTCGGCTTGGGTGCACAATAAAGCCCCGACGTTTTCTCTAAAGGCCGTTACAAGAACGATAAAAAACAGCGACCTTCCTTTGATAACGCTTGGGTTCATTAACCGTTTTCGATTAACCAACAAGGGATATGTCTGACCATGGCAAAACGTTTTTCAGAAAGTGTAGCTTTAGCTCTGATACTTTCCGCCCCTTTCACACTGGTACATGCTAAAACTCCCGCCGCGGAACACCCGACAACCGCCCCGGACAGCGTTAAATTACTGTCGGGTTCGACGCTGGGTGAGAAAACCGGTTTATCCGGCAATGTCACCGTACGGGATATCCACCTGCCTGCCAGCATTATTATCAGAGACCAGCAAGGCCAGAAGCGGCAGACACAGACTGACGATCAAGGAAAATACCACCTCGATGTCTCTGGCCTCACACCGCCATTACGCCTTTTAGCCATCGAATCCGGCGGCAATAACTGCCTGCTGAATAATATTTCCCGTGCCATTTGCCTGTCTGCTGTCGCCCCGTCATTGCATGACGGTAAAGAAAATATCGCCAATATCAACCCGCTGACTGACCGCATTACCTCCGATATCGCGGTAGCGGCAGGTTACATTGGTCCACAGCAGCTCACGGACGACACGGCATCACCAAAACTGGATGCCGCTGCATGGAAAAAAGCCTACGCCGATTTTCATGCGGGCTTTAATGACGCGTTAAAACAGGTGGGCATCAGCGCGCCTACACGTTTCGATCCCCTGACCTACCCCGCCGCTCAGCAGGAGGCGGTCACCAAAATCGTCAATGTCATTAACCATAACCGCAACTATCACAACAATACGGGCTACTCCGGCCATACGGTGCTGACCGATAGCGCATTCCACCCCATTGTCGGCCTGAACGATAAAGGCGACTATGAACCGCTGGATTATCGCTCTGCCCGCCAAAATCTGGATGCGATCCAGAAAGCGCAAACCCGTGTTTTCATCGTCGGCGACTCAACCGCGGCGACCTATGAAAAGGGGCGTTTCCCGCGCATGGGATGGGGGCAGGTTTTTGAACAACAGTTCAGCAAAAACAGCGGCGTAAAAGTCGTCAATGGCGCACGTTCGGGCCGTAGCTCACGCGACTATTTCTACGAAGGCTGGTTCCGCCAGATGCAGCCACTGATGAAGGAAGGCGATTTCCTGTTTATCCAAATGGGACACAACGATCAAAACTGCAACGGTGAGAAAGCGGTGCGCGGTCCGGCTGATGTCGCTAACCTCTGTACTTACCCGAACGATGCCGCAGGGAAAAAACAGGCCCCGCAGGGCAAAGCCGATATGTCATTCCAGACGTCGCTGGAACGCTACATCACTTTTGCCCGCCAGCATAAACTCACGCCAGTTCTGCTTACCCCAACCACCCGCGTGAAAACGGCTGAAGGTAAAGAGGGCACACCTGCTGTGCACAGCCACTTCACCAAGCAAAACTCGCAGAACGGCTACGCTTTCATCGGCGATTACAGCCAGACCATCAAGAATACGGCAGCCGATAACAAGGTGATTTTACTGGACGTTGAGCCGGCCACTATCGCGCTGGCGAATCAGGGCAACAGCGATCACTGGAAACAGTACTGGCTGGTGATCGATCCCAAGCAATACCCTTTTTATCGCGATCAGGCGGGTAGCCTGAGCAAACCGGATACCACCCATTTTCAGAAAAAAGGCGCTATCGCCGTGGCAGGAATTGTCGCCGACGCCATTCGGCAAGAACCTGCGCTAGCGTCGCTGGCGGAAAAAACGGTCAGCAAACATAAGTAGTCATCAGTCAGGCAAAACGATAAGACAGAACCGCGCGCGGCGTTACATCGCCGCGCGTTACAAACCTTTCCCTTACCGATTACAGGACTCTGGACATGATAAAAACCTCAAACCTCTGCAAAACGCTGACCTTAGCCATGTTGATTTCCTCACCCTGGTCGTTAGCACAGGCAGCCGACTATAATGCACTGGTTTCCAGCAACGCAGGGGACGCTAAAGCCTACAAGACCATCACGGAAGCCATCGCCAGCGCCCCGGCAGACAGCTCACCATTTGTTATCTATGTGAAAAATGGCGTGTACCACGAGCGCCTGACCATTACGCGCCCTAACATTCATCTACAGGGCGAAAGCCGTGACGGTACCGTAATCACCGCGAACACCGCCGCCGGGATGCTCAAACCCGATGGCAGCAAATGGGGAACCTATGGCAGTAACACGGTGAAAGTCGATGCGCCCGATTTCAGCGCCCGTTCTCTGACCATCAGCAATGATTTCGATTACCCGGCCAATCAGGCTAAAGCCAACGATGACCCCACCAAGTTAAAAGACTCGCAGGCCGTTGCGCTGCTGGTTGCTGAAAATAGCGATCGGGCGTGGTTCCATGATGTCAGTCTGACGGGCTATCAGGACACGTTATATGTAAAAGGTGGGCGCAGCTTCTTCTCGCAATGCCGTATCAGCGGCACCGTTGATTTCATCTTTGGCAACGGCACTGCACTGTTTGACGATTGCGACATCGTCGCGCGTAACCGTACCGACGTGAAAGATCAGCCGATTGGCTACCTCACCGCCCCCAGCACCGACATTAAGCAAAAATATGGTTTGGTCATTATCAATAGTCGAGTGACCAAAGAGAAAGACGTTCCGGCGAAAAGCTATGGATTGGGTCGCCCGTGGCACCCAACAACCACCTTTGAGGATGGCCGCTATGCCGATCCTAACGCGATCGGCCAGACCGTCTTCCTGAACACCAGCATGGACGACCACATCTATGGCTGGGACAAAATGTCCGGCAAAGATAAACAAGGTGAGAAAATCTGGTTCCACCCGCAGGACTCACGCTTTTTCGAGTACAAATCCAGCGGTAAAGGAGCAGAGAAAAACGATCAGCGCCGTCAGTTAAGCGATGCGGAAGCAGCAGAATACACCGCAGACAAGGTGTTGGCTGGCTGGGTTCCTACCGCGCCTAAAGGGAAGTAGAAGTAGAAGTAGACGTAAATGTGACGAAGCCAGCCCTCATCAGGCTGGCTTCTAAAACGGAACAACGCGAGGCGAGACGATTAAATCGCTTCCTCGTCCTCTTCGCCGGTACGAATACGGACAACGCGCGCCACATCAAAGACAAAGATTTTGCCGTCGCCGATTTTACCCGTCTGTGCAGTCTGCGTGATAGTTTCTACACAGGTATCGACGATATCATCGGACACGACAATTTCGATTTTTACTTTTGGCAGAAAATCGACCATGTATTCTGCGCCGCGATACAGCTCGGTGTGGCCTTTCTGACGACCAAAACCTTTAACTTCCGTTACCGTCATCCCTGTGATGCCCACTTCAGCTAACGCTTCACGCACATCGTCCAGTTTGAACGGCTTAATAATCGCATCAATTTTCTTCATGGAGGAACCTTTGTGTTATCTATGTTGCGGCCAAAGCCGAGCATCAGCGAGTGAACAGCATGTCAGAACTCAGGCGTACAATCTATACCAGTCATACTTCAAGCTGCTTGTGCGTTGGCCGCCCTTACTCACCCCAGTCACTTACCTGAGTAAGCTCCTGGGGATTCGCTCGGTTGCCGCGTTACAAGGCCATAAATGGGCCTCGCCCTAGCGGGCCAACGCTTTGCGTTGTTCAAAACGATAATGTTTTGTCACGCAACTCGAATTATTTAGGGTATATAGGCGTGCTGCCCGCTCTCTAACGCTAATCTTTAAAATCGTTGGCATCCAGCTCATGGCGGCCCAACAGTTTATAAAATTCCGTTCGGTTACGCCCGGCCATTCGCGCAGCCTGCGTCACGTTGCCTTTTGCGATCTGTAATAACTTTCGCAGATAGTTAAGTTCAAACTGATGGCGTGCTTCAACAAACGTTGGCAGCGCCGTGTTCTCCCCTTCCAGCGCCTGTTCAACCAACGCATCGCTGATGACCGGTGCGCTGGTGAGCGCCACACACTGTTCAATGACATTCACCAGTTGACGCACGTTACCCGGCCAGCTTGCCGTCATCAAGCGCTTCATCGCATCGGTTGAGAAGGTGCGCACAAAAGGCTTGTGGCGATTGGCGGATTCACGCAGCAGGTGATTTGCCAGCAGTGGGATATCCTCGGCACGTTCATGCAGCGCGGGCAGCTTCATATTCACCACGTTGAGTCGATAATACAGATCTTCGCGGAATTCGTTTTTCGCCATCGCCTTAGGCAAGTCCCGGTGCGTGGCGGAAATAATCCGCACGTCGATGTCCAGATCGCGGTTGCTACCCAGCGGGCGGACTTTTCGCTCCTGCAGAACGCGTAGCAGTTTAACCTGTAAAGACAGCGGCATATCGCCGATTTCGTCTAAAAACAGCGTACCACCTTCCGCCGCCTGAAAAAGCCCCTCACGACTGCTCACCGCGCCGGTAAAAGCGCCTTTTGCATGACCGAACAACTCAGATTCCAGCAACGGTTCCGGCAGCGCGCCGCAGTTAATGGCAATAAACGCCTTCTTCGCACGCGGGCTGGCCGCATGAATGGCCTGAGCCAGCACCTCTTTCCCGGTTCCGCTCTGACCATTAATCAACACGCTGACGTCCGACTGTGCGACCATTCTGGCCTGTTCCAGCAGTCGTAACATAATCGGGCTGCGCGTCACGATGGTTTCACGCCAGCTTTCATCGCCCGCCGGCGCAGACAGCGCCAGTGCTTCATCTATCGCTTTGTAGAGCGCATCACGGTCAACAGGCTTCGTCAGGAAGCTAAATACCCCCTGCTGCGTGGCAGCGACGGCATCGGGAATCGAACCGTGAGCGGTTAAAATGATCACCGGCATCCCCGGCTGATAGCGCTGAATTTCGGAAAACAGCGCCATGCCATCCATCTCGTCCATACGAAGATCGCTGATCACCAAATCGAACGTCTCACGCGTTAACAGCCGCAGCGCCTCCTGGCCGCTCTCCGCCGTCATCACGCTAAATCCTTCGCTGGTCAGGCGCATGCCCAATAGCTTCAGCAGACTGGGGTCATCATCCACGAGCAATAAATTCGCCGTTTTTCGGGCTGTCATTGTCTTGTTGACTCCTTCTTCGTCGTCGGTTTGTCCGTATGCGATTCCATCGGCGGCGTATAGGTGTCATCCGCATCCACTGGTTCACTTCTGGATTTCGTTGCCGAATTACGCGAACCGTCTCTATTTATCCCCGCACCGCCACGGCGATCGGTATCGTTATCCGGCATTTCTCCCGACAGTTGCTTACGCGACGACAGCTGACGTTCAATATCCGTCAGGTTTTCCAGTTTTTGCGTGGTCGTTTCTAACTGGTATTGCAGGTGATTTTGCTGAACGCGCAGGGCGTCTAGCTGTTTGTCGCTGGATTCCTGTAAACGCTTATAGCGCAGGCGTTCGTCCGATAGCGCCAAAAACAGCGTTTGCCTGTCACGCCAGGTTTGCATCAGCGGACGCAGCGCCGCAGGGAAAGCCAGACGGTATAAATTGATTTGTTCCAGCACCTGACGCCGTTCGACCTGAGTAATACCGGCGTTATCCAGCAGAATGCCCTGCTTAAACGCGCTATCCCAACTATCCCCTGCAACCTGTCCGGCTTCCTCACGGGCCTGGAATTGCGTCAAACGCCCGGCACAGTCCATCGCCCGCAACCAGTAAAGGGCGTTATTCATGGATTCACGATCGTCTATCTGCCACAGGTGCTCACATTGCGCGATACGGAAATCCGCAACCTGCTCTTTTGGCGGGGTCGCTTCTGTTTCCAGCAGCGCAATGCCATTGTTCACATGGCTATTACACGCCGCTAAAACGAGTGGCGACGACATGAGCGTCGCCTTCAAAAGACGGGAAAATACGCTATTCGTAAGCCATCCCTTCATAAACCATGCATTCATTATCTATTCATTCTCGGGCTTTATTCATTATCGGACTATTCGTTATCGGGCAATAAGGGCAGTTCAATGCGGAAACACACATCAGCATAGTCCACGGTAATCAGGCTAAGCTCACCACGCATACGACGAATGCAATCACGCGCAATGCTCAGCCCCAACCCGCTTCCTTTAACCGCACCGCGGCGCTGGTGGCTTCCCTGATAAAAAGGCTCAAAAATCATGCTCCGTTCTGCATCGGGAATAGGCGTACCATTGTTGGCGACATCGATCTGAACGCGATTGCCAATCTGACGGCTATAAATCCAAATGTTACCGGATTCCTTACCGTAGTGCACCGCATTGGAATAGAGATTATCAATCACTCGCATCAACAACGTCGTCTCCGCCCAGCAATGCCCAACGGCCAGCGTCACATCGGTATGAATCATTTTGGCGCGGGCGGGTAGGCTGTGGGACGACACGACAATATCGACGATCTCTTCGATTTCAACACGCTCCAACTCGGTCGGCGTATCCGCCAGTTTGCGATTGTAGTCCAGCAGTTGATCGATCAGCTGTAGCAGGTGGCGGCTGCTGCTATCGAGAATAGCGACGACCTCTTTCTGGTCGGCAGTCAGTGGGCCAACCACCTCATCGGCCAGCAGTTCAGTACCTTCCCGCAGGCTCGCCAGCGGCGTCTTGAGTTCATGAGAAATATGGCGTAAGAATTCATGTCGCTGCGACTCCAGCCACGACAGACGCTCGCTTAGCCAGATAATACGCTGCGCCAGCGTCCGGATCTCCCGCGGGCCTTTGAAGGTGCTGGTGTTCCCCAGCGATCGACCTTCACCAAGGCGGTTGATCATCCGCTCTACGCCATTAACCGGACCGATAATCATCCGTGTAAAGAGAACCACCAGCAGCACGCTGACCAGAAACAAGAGCAGCGCCTGCCAGCCAAAGAACTGGCCGCGTTCGGAAATAGCCTGCTGGAGCTGTTGCCCGCGAGAGAAAACAACGTCACGCGTCACCTGCACCATCTGTCCGTTGGCGCGAGAGAACCCTTCCAACAGACTCGATGCGGTTTGTTCCGGGCCGCTGTTATGGCAGCGAATTTCACTGAGCTGAGTAAGAAGCTGACGCAGCGTCTGGTAATAGCGGGGATCGGGCAGCACCTGCGCGTGGGAGTCCAGCATTTGCGAATACTGTTTACGCTGGTTCTGGTAGAGCGTTGCCAGCGTTTGATCGTCCAGTACGCAGTACTGCCGGTAGCTACGCTCCATTGCCAGCGCCACGCTGGTCATCGACTCACTGCGGCGGGCATCCGCCAACGTTGTCCGGTTGATATCGGCAGCCTGTTCGCTCAGCATGTTCAGGCTTTGGTATGCCTGATAGGCCAGCACCAACAGCGGCAGCAGCACCAACAAGAACGCCATAATTACTAATTGCCGCAGGGAACGCGGGAATAAACGCCATCGTTTCAAAGAAATCATCTCGTTACCTATCGAATCCGCATTGATGCTAACCGAGTCTTATAAAAGTTCAACGTTTTCCCTTGTGACATGCGCAACGCTTCGCAATACGGCATGAATGCCAATGTAACGTCGTAAAAAGCAATCAAGGGGGATTGGATTCTCTGGAGGAGAGGTGACGGGGAGTAAAACGTCACGCGGCCAGAAGAATCGCTCCCTCTGGCCGCGTAACTGAATAGGCGGTGCCTCACTCAACGTGTCGCCCGATGCTTGATAACGTTCGTTTTCACGCCCGATTATCGGTCTGGTGGACGATAGGCACCCTTTCTTTTGGCATCATTCCAGATGTTATGAGCGAAAATATTTGCCAGTCAGCAACGCAATCATAACCAGTTGAATGAGCAACACGAGTTACCTTGCACTTACCATGCCAACACCAAAAAAATAAATCTAATATACTGATTATAAATAACTTTTATTTTATTTTTCATCGAGAAATTCATTACCCGGAATGCCAATAACGAAAATACGCGCGAAAGAAGCGATTTATGTCGCTAAAAGCAGACAGCTTTATAACAACGCCATGCCACTCATATAAATCAATTAGTTAAATGTCACCAATTAGAGACAATAAAAAACCTGTTCGTCGCAAAAAAACGACAAACGAAGAAAATGGTCGTAAAAAAGGGGCCGAAGCCCCTTTCTCTGACGGATGTTAACTTAGCCCAGCTGTCTGCGAGCATTGCGGAACATACGCATCCACGGACCATCCTCGCCCCACTCTTCCGGATGCCAGGAGTTACTGACGGTACGGAACACACGCTCAGGGTGCGGCATCATGACGGTTGCCCGACCGCTGGTGCTGGTGACCGCCGTAATACCGTTTGGTGAACCATTCGGGTTAGCCGGATAGTTCTCGGTTACCTGACCGTAGTGGTTGATATAACGCAGCGCTACCAGACCGTGTTCTTCAATCGCCGCCAAATGCGCGCCGTCACGGACTTCAACCTGACCTTCACCGTGTGAAACGGCAATTGGCATGCGCGAACCAGCCATGTCATTCATGAACAGCGACGGGCTTTTCTCCACTTCGACCAGACTGAAGCGTGCTTCAAAGCGATCGGATTTATTGCGAACAAAACGCGGCCAGAGGTCAGCACCTGGAATCAGTTCACGCAGGTTAGACATCATCTGGCACCCGTTACATACGCCTAGTGCCAGCGTATGCGGACGCAGGAAGAATTCCGCGAATTCATCACGCACGCGAGAGTTGAACAGAATGGATTTAGCCCAGCCTTCTCCCGCCCCCAGCACGTCACCGTAAGAGAAGCCACCGCAGGCAACCAGCGCCTGGAAATCCTGCAAATTACGGCGATTCGCCAGCAGGTCGCTCATGTGGATGTCAATGGCATCAAAGCCAGCGCGGTGGAATGCCGCCGCCATTTCTACATGAGAGTTCACACCCTGCTCACGCAGGACAGCCACTTTAGGGCGGACATTCTTAGCGATATAAGGTGCAGCAATATCTTCCTGTGGATTGAAGGTCAGCGACACGTTCAAACCGGGATCGTTATCATCCTGTCTGGCGATATGTTCCTGATCGGCACACTGCGGGTTATCACGCAGGCGCTGCATCTGCCAGCTGGTTTCTGCCCACCAGCGACGCAGCGTTGAACGGCTTTCCTGATAGACCGCTTCTGCACCCTTATTGATGGTGAAACGCGTTCCTTCTTCAGCGTGACCGAGGTAATGCACGCAGTCCGCCAAACCATGCAGCGCCAGAACGGCTTCCACTTCGGCACGGCGTGCAGCAGGAATCTGAATAACAGCACCAAGCTCTTCGTTAAACAGCGTCGCCAGCGTATCTTCGCCCTGAGAGGCGATATCGACAGTCACACCGCAGTGGCCAGCAAACGCCATCTCTGCCAGCGTAACCAGCAGGCCGCCGTCTGAACGGTCGTGGTAGGCCAGAAGCGCTTTATCCGCAACCAATTGCTGCATGGCATTAAAGAAGCCAGCCAGTTGTTCTGGACTATGCACATCTGCCGTCTTACGGCCCAACTGACGATAAACCTGCGCCAGCGCCGTTGCGCCCAGCGCTTTATTGCCTGCACCCAGATCGATCAACAACAGGGCATTATCCTGTCCGATACGCAGCTGTGGCGTTACCGTATTACGCACGTCTTCCACACGGGCAAACGCAGAGATCACCAGCGACATCGGCGAGGTTACTGCACGATCTTCGCCCTCTTCCTGCCAGCGGGTTTTCATCGACATGGAATCTTTACCCACCGGGATCGTCAGGCCCAGCGCTGGACAAAGCTCTTCCCCCACGGCTTTCACCGCTTCATACAGTCCGGCATCTTCACCTGGGTGTCCCGCTGCCGCCATCCAGTTCGCAGACAGCTTCACACGAGTAAGCGGACCAATGTGCGTAGCCGCAATGTTCGTCAGCGCTTCACCTACGGCCAAACGCGCGGAGGCCGCGAAGTTACGCAGCGCCACTGGGCCACGTTCACCGATAGACATTGCCTCGCCGTAATAGCTGTCAAGGCTGGCGGTAGTCACCGCACAGTCAGCCACCGGTACCTGCCACGGGCCAACCATCTGATCGCGCGCTACCATGCCGGTAACAGAGCGGTCGCCGATCGTGATCAGGAAGGTTTTTTCTGCCACCACAGGCAAGTGCAGCACGCGCTCAACCGCTTCGGCCAGATAGATTTCATCGCGCTGTAGCGGTGTGCCTTCAACCTGCTTGCGCTCAACGTCACGCAGCATTTTCGGCGTTTTACCCAGCAACACATCCAGCGGCAAATCGATAGGTTTGTTGTTAAAGTGACGATCGTTCATCGTCAGATGCAGTTCTTCCGTCGCCTCGCCAATCACCGCATAAGGTGCGCGTTCACGACGGCAAATTTCATCAAACTGTGCCAGCTGTTCTGGCGCAACGGCCAGAACATAGCGCTCCTGCGATTCATTACACCAGACTTCCAGCGGGCTCATGCCCGGCTCGTCGTTCAGAATATCGCGCAGCTCAAAGCGACCACCGCGGCCACCGTCGCTCACCAGCTCCGGCATCGCGTTGGACAAGCCACCCGCACCGACATCGTGAATGAACAGGATCGGGTTGGCTTCACCCAATTGCCAGCAGCGATCGATCACTTCCTGACAGCGGCGCTCCATTTCCGGGTTATCGCGCTGTACAGAAGCAAAATCCAGATCCGCATCAGACTGACCCGATGCCATAGAAGAAGCTGCACCGCCGCCAAGACCGATATTCATGGACGGTCCGCCCAGTACAATCAGCTTGGCACCGACGCTAATTTCACCTTTCTTGACGTGATCGGCGCGGATGTTGCCAATACCGCCCGCCAGCATGATTGGTTTGTGGTAGCCGCGCAGTTCTGTGCCATTGTGGCTATCGACGCGTTCTTCATAAGTACGGAAATAACCCGTCAGTGCAGGACGTCCAAATTCGTTGTTAAATGCCGCGCCGCCCAATGGGCCTTCGGTCATGATATCCAGCGCGCTGACAATACGCTCTGGCTTGCCGAACTCTTCCTCTTCCCACGGCTGAATAAAGCCAGGAATACGCAGGTTCGATACGGAGAAGCCCACCAGCCCCGCTTTCGGCTTGGAGCCACGGCCTGTTGCGCCTTCATCACGAATTTCACCGCCGGATCCTGTTGCTGCGCCCGGCCATGGCGAAATCGCGGTTGGGTGGTTATGCGTTTCAACCTTCATCAGGATATGCGCATCTTCCTGGTGGTAAGCATATTGCCCGTTGGCATCGGTGTAGAAACGGCCGACAGCAGAGCCTTCCATGACGGCGGCGTTATCTTTATAGGCAGAGAGAACGTGATCGGGCGTGTGTTCAAAGGTGTTTTTAATCATTTTGAACAGTGACTTCGGCTGAGCGACGCCGTCGATCACCCAATCAGCGTTAAAAATCTTGTGGCGACAGTGTTCAGAGTTCGCCTGCGCGAACATATACAGTTCGATATCGTTAGGATTGCGGCCCAATTTGGTGAAGGCTTCCAGCAGATAATCAATTTCATCTTCCGCCAATGCCAGTCCCAGACGGACGTTCGCTTCTTCCAGCGCCTGACGCCCTTGCAGCAGAATTTCGATGCGTTTGAAAGGTGCAGGCTGATGATGGGAGAACAGCGCTTCGGCCTGTTTCAGGTCGCTAAATACGCTTTCCATCATCCGGTCATGCAGCAATGCCCCCAGTTGCTGCCACTGCTCATCACTCAGCGTAGGTGCATGAATATAGAAAGCCAGACCGCGTTCCAGACGCAGTACTTTGCTTAATCCACAGTTATGGGCGATATCCGTTGCTTTGGAAGACCACGGTGAAATCGTGCCAGGACGCGGCGTGACCAGTAACAGATGGCCTTGCGGCTCGTGCTCCGCGAGAGAAGGACCATACTTCAGCAAACGTGTCAGTTTGGCCTGTTCATCGGTGTTCAGCGGGGCGCTGACATCGGCGAAATGTACGTATTCAGCATAGATATCGCTAACCGGCAAAACGTGCTCTTTGCAGCGGACCAGCAATTTATTAATACGAAAAGCCGATAAAGCAGGTGAACCACGCAGTATTTCCATAATCTAAAGTTCTCTCGTCTTCGATGCACTGGCTGCGATGCAGCCATTGGGCACAACAGGGGGGAAACGCGCACATTATAGAGAATCCTTCCCCTGGACGAAACCGTTTGCGTGGCGATAATTTCATATCGCATCGGGAGAATGATTAATCGGTGACCAAATCAATAAAAGTTGCACACTGGCGGTTTGTTAAGCAAAATGCCCCCACTCTGGGAAATGACGTATAAAAAAACTGCCGTTACAGACAGACAGGCCACACGGCCGCCGAGAGATAACTATTTGAAGCCTTTAAAATTAAATTATTTTTTCATCGGGATTATCACGTTACTGCTGGCGTTAGCGCTATGGCCTAGCATTCCCTGGCGCAGCAGCCAGGATGTTCAGCTCAGGCAGATCCTCTCACGCGGTGAGTTGCGTATTAGCACCGTCAATTCACCGCTGACTTATGCAATGAGCAACGGATCCCCGACAGGTCTGGATTATGAACTGGCAAAACGTTTCGCCGATTACCTCGGCGTCAAGCTGGTGGTCTCGTCACGTAAGAACCTTGACGAACTGTTTGACGATCTGGACGGTGACGATGCAGACCTGCTGGCTGCCGGACTGATTTATAATCATGAACGTCTGGAACGCTTCCGTGCCGGCCCAACCTACTATTCCATTTCACAACAGATGGTCTACCGCCTTGGATCGCCTCGTCCGAAAACGCTGGACAAGCTGCAAGGCAGGCTCGTCGTTACATCCGGTTCCGCGCACGCGGCGACCCTGCGCGATCTAAAAGCAGAGAAATACCCGCAGCTCAGTTGGGAATCCGCCTCTGACCAGAGCACGCAGGAGTTACTGAAGCAGGTTGCCGACGGCAAGCTGGACTACACGCTGGGTGATTCGGTTACCATTGGCTTGATGCAGCGTATTCATCCGCAGCTCGCCGTCGCCTTCGATCTCAGCGACGAAGAACCCGTCACCTGGTATATGCGTCGTTCGCACGATGACAGCCTGTCTGCCGCGCTGCTGGATTTCTTCAGCCAAATTGTCGAAGACGGCACGCTTGCGCGTCTGGAAGAGAAATATCTTGGTCACGTTGGCGAGTTTGACTATGTCGATACCACCACGTTCCTGAGTGCAATTGATGACACGCTGCCGGATCTGCGCCCGCTGTTTGAAAAATACGCCACCGATATCGACTGGAAGCTCCTGGCCGCCATCTCCTATCAGGAGTCACACTGGAACCCGCTGGCGACCTCTCCTACTGGCGTGCGCGGGCTGATGATGCTCACGCGCAATACCGCAGAAAGCCTGAACGTCACCGATCGGGTCGACCCCGAGCAAAGTATTCGCGGCGGCGCGCAATATATGTCGCATATGATGCAGAAAATGCCGGACACCATCCCGGAAGATGAAAAAATCTGGTTTGCGCTGGCGTCCTACAACATGGGGTACGCCCATCTGCTTGACGCGCGTAAATTGACTGAAAAACAGAAAGGTAACCCCGACAGCTGGGTCGATGTGAAAATGCGCCTGCCGATGCTGAGCCAAAAGCGCTACTACACTCAAACCACCTACGGCTACGCGCGCGGACATGAAGCCTATAACTACGTGGAAAACATTCGGCGTTATATGGTGAGTCTGGAAGGTTACCTGATAGAAAAAGAAGCGAAAGCGCAGCAGCAGACCCAGATCGCACAAGGCTATCCGGCCGTGCCTGTCAGCAAGGTACCGGAATAAGACTACATAGAGAAAGCAAAAACGCTGCGATTCCTGGACTCGTGCTGGTCACGTCAGCCTCATTTTAGGAGAGACACGGGATGAGGTTCCCGCAGGGACACCTCGCCCCGTGGTAGCTCCGTGTATCTCGGTTCTAAAAGATCGGCGTTACGCTATTCCTGCGCGGCGTTTTTCTCGTTTTTTTCTGCCGCCCGACGGGCTTTATGCTGTTCACGGCGCAGGCGAAAGAAGGCGCTGAGCGTGGCAGAACATTCATCAGCCAGAATACCGGATTCAATCATAATCTGATGATTCATGCCGGGGTGGCGCAGAATATCCACCAGCGACCCCGCCGCCCCCGTTTTCTCATCTGACGCACCGTAAACCAGACGGCCAATCCGGCTGTGTATCATCGCACCTGCGCACATAATGCAGGGTTCCAGCGTGACATACAGCGTTGTGTCCAGCAGGCGATAGTTCTGCAACACTTTCCCCCCCTGCCGCAGCGCCATAATCTCAGCGTGCGCGGTAGGATCGTGATGCCCTATCGGCCGATTCCACCCTTCGCCGATCGCTTCGTTATCCAGCACCAGCACCGCGCCAACCGGCACTTCGCCTTCATCCTGAGCGCGCTGAGCCAGCGTTAATGCATGGCGCATCCAGTATTCATCGTTACTCACGTTACTCACATTTCCTCATTCAACAATTCACATTTTGGCGGCGCATTATATCTATATGAAGAGATGAAAAATCAGATGAAAGGATGAAAAAATCATTCGAGCTGTTGCAGGCTACCTTCGGGGGTGACGCGCCAGCGGTGTTCGCAGAAATAGAGCAGCGGATTGTCTTGTTTGCTATCGCTGTAGCCGCTGTAAAGTTTAAGCGGCGCGCCCAGCCGCTGTTCCATCTGAACGACTTTTTCATGCCCCAGACAGCGCAACGTCAATACCCAACCGCCGTAGCGACGCGTAATCTGGCTCCCCATCAGGCGCACGCCGGGTAGGAAAGGTGAATCGTAATAGACCTGTTCCACCAGCCGCTGCGGCGATCCGGTCACTAGCCAGACCTGCGCATCGCTGTCTTCAAGATAGGTTTTCAGCCGCTGCTGAACCTGCGGAAACGGGATGACATCATCGCGAAACTCGCAGACAAACTGCTTTTCCAACTGAACCAGCTCATCTTCATCACGCCCAAACGTAATCGCCCACAGCAGCCAGCTCATCGGCCGCCGCGCCGCGCGACCGCGAATCAATAATCCCAGACCAATAATAGGTAATAGCGGGATAACCAGAACCAGATTTAACGGCAACCGGCGAAGTAAAAAGCGCAAAAAGCTGCCAAACATGTCCTGCTGATGCAACGTGCCATCCAGATCAAAAAAAACAATGCGTTGCTCTCGCTTATCACTCAAAACGTTTCTCCCGATTTACCTCAAGATAGAACCGACACCAAAATAATCTTATCCGTCAATCAGCGCCTCACGCAGATAACCGTTGTGCTGTTTCAGGCGCTCACGCGCCGCTTCCACATCAATATTCGCCAGAAGCATCAGAATCGCAGGCTTCACTTCATTATCCGCCTGCACCAGCGCCTGCCGCGCCCTTTCCCGCTCGGCCCCCGTCGCTTCAACAACAATGCGGCAAGCCCGGTCCAACAGTTTCACGTTGGTTGCCTTCACATCAACCATCAAATTCTGGTACACCTTCCCCAGCTTAACCATTACGCCGGTAGAAATCATATTCAGGATGAGTTTTTGCGCGGTTCCTGATTTCAGCCGCGTCGAGCCCGTTAACGCTTCCGGGCCAACCACCGGAGAAATCGCCACCTGTGCCTCCTGTGCGATAGGCGAATGTGGATTGCAGGAAATCGCCGCCGTCCGGCAACCTACGCCACGCGCATAGCGCAGCGCGCCAATCACATACGGCGTCCGCCCTGATGCCGCAAGGCCAATCACCATATCCGCAGCGGTTAAATCCAGCGCTTTCAAATCCGCTTCACCGAGTGCGGGATCGTCTTCCGCACCTTCAACCGCTTTCAGCAGCGCGCCCGGTCCACCCGCGATCAGGCCAATAACCAGCCCGTGCGGTACGCCAAACGTCGGCGGACATTCCGAGGCATCCAGCACGCCCAAACGGCCGCTGGTCCCCGCACCCAGATAGATTAGCCGCCCACCTTCTTTCAGTGATGCCGTCGCCAGATCGACAGCCTCGGCAATGGCGGGCAAAACCTGCGCAATCGCTTCAGGCACTTTCCGGTCTTCCTGATTAAACGCATGCATCATCTCCAGCGTAGAGAGCTGATCCAAGGCCATCGTTGCCGGATTTCTTGTTTCGGAAACCAGCTTCCCTAAATTAAGATTCTCGCCATCCATCACATCTGAACGCATTCCGCTACCCCATGCTTTGTGTCAGCGTTTTACACGCTCATGACAAACAACCATTGTCACCACTATACCCGTCATACTTCAAGTTGCATGTGCGTTGGCTGCATTCAAATACTCGGCCCGTCGTGGCATCGCCCTAAAGGGCTAACGCTTCGCGTTGTTCAAAACGTTAACGTGTTGTCCTGAAACTCGAATTATTTAGGGTATATATGCTTTTGGGAGCTTTGAAAGTACGCTATTCTGCATCGAATTCACTCTCCATATTTATCTCGCAAGGTAAACAGAGAAACCTCAGTGCGGCTCCCCGGGTTCAGACTCTCCAGTTACAAGCTCTTCTTTATTAGCTGTCTGCTGTTTCTGCTGGCGGGTTCCCTACGTGCAGACTGGGATTTTATTACCATTAATCAGCGAACCGAGCAGCTTTATGGCCCGGCAACGCCCGATGCTCGCCGCCGAATAGATGAATGGCAGACGCTACTGGTCAATTCCCGTAATAAAGAGGAAAAGGCGCTGCTGAGCAGCGTGAACCAATTCTTCAATGACCGTATGCTGTTTCGCGATGATATCGTCGTCTGGAATCAGGAAGATTATTGGGCAACCCCGATTGAGGCACTGCGTAAAGGTGCTGGGGACTGTGAAGATTATGCGCTCGCCAAGTATTTTACGCTGCGCCATTTAGGCGTCCCGGCGGATAAATTGCGTATTACCTATGTTAAAGCCCTGCGTCTGAATAAGGCGCATATGGTGGTTACCTATTATCCCACGCCCACCTCAATTCCACTGGTGTTGGATAATCTGACTGACAAGATCCAACCGGCGACAGAGCGCAATGATTTAGTTCCGGTGTACGCCTTTAATGGCGGTGGGCTCTGGCTGCCCGGAGCCAGCGGCAGCAACAAACGCGTAGGTGACAGTAAACGACTTTCACGCTGGCAGGATGTATTAACCAAAATGCGTGCCGAAGGGTTTTCAATTGAGGAGTAAGGGTAGGCTATGTCTCTATACAAACAATTACTGATAGCCATCTGCCTGTTTGTGCTAATTATTTTCAGCGGGAGCTTTTTCGTCAGCCTGGAAAATTCGCGTGAACAGTACAATAACCAGCTTCACTCTCACGCGCAGGATGCCGCCACCGCGCTTGGGCTTTCCCTTACGCCGAATATCGATGACCCTGCAATGGTGGAACTGATGGTCAGCTCGATTTTCGACAGCGGCTATTTTTCCAGTATTCGCGTGCGAGATTTAAAAACCGGCAACGTCACGCTGGAGCGTACCGCTTCGCCGGATATCCCTGACGTACCGGCCTGGTTTGTCCGGTTAGTGAACCTGCAACCCGGTGCAGGCGAAGCCATCGTGATGCGCGGCTGGGAACAGGCGGCAAAAGTTGAAGTCATCAGCCACCCGATGTTCGCGGTGACCCGCCTGTGGCGCAGTAGTACAGCATCTTTCCTGTGGCTGCTCGGCTGTGGCACGCTGGGCGTGTTTATCGGCGCGCTGTTCCTGCGCCGCCAGCTACGTCCGCTCGATTATATCGTCGATCAGTCGCTGGCGATTACCCGCCGTGAATTCCTTAGCCAGCCGGATTTACCCAATACGCCGGAATTCCGTCGCGTCGCACAGGCGATGAATCTGATGGTCAGCAAGCTCAAGACGCTGTTTGAAGAAGAGGCAGAACGAAGCGAGCGCTTACGTCAGGAAGCCTATCAGGATCCACAAACCGGATTAAATAATCGGCGCGCGTTTGACATGCAGTTCAACGATAAGCTGGCTGATGAGGAAACGGCACCCGGCTTCCTTATTATGATTCGCGTTCAGGATCTGGCGGGGATGAACCAGAGGCTGGGCGGCCAGCGTACCGATGCGCTGCTAGCCTCTGTCGGGCATATTCTGCGTAACACGCAAAAGCAGCATACCAATGCGGAAAGTCTTCTGGCACGTATCCGTGGGGGGGAATTTGCGCTGTTCTGCCCGGGGCTGGTCGATAAAGAAGCCTATGCGCTGATTGGCGAACTAACGCGTAATATCGAAACGTTGCATCTGACAGGCGAAACCGACGTTTCCCCTGTCGCCCAATTCGGCATGGTGCCTTTCCGCCCCGGCGACACCGCACAATCGCTGTTTATCCAGGGCGATCAGGCGCTCACGAGAGCCGAAAGCAATACCGATACCAGCGCCCCTCACGAGATTCCGTCCGTCAGTGCCGAACAGGTCGAAACCGATCGCCATAGATGGTTTAACCTGCTCGACCCTATCCTTGAACAGGAACGTTTGCAGCTTTTCCTGCAACCCGTCGTAGCGTGTGACGACCCCAGTCAGGTGCTGCATCACAAGGTGCTGGCTCGTATTCAGGATGAACAAGGAAACAGTATCGCCGCGGGCCGTTTCCTGCCGTGGATCCAGCGCTTCGGCTGGGATACGCGTCTGGACCAGACGATGCTGCGCGAAGTGCTGGACTACCTTCGCCAGCACGACGGCAATCTGGCGCTGAGCCTGTCCGGCACTACCGTCCTGAATCTTCATCTGCTCGCCGATCTGCTTGCTCCGCTAAAACATCAGCCGGATGTCGCCAGCCGACTGATTCTGGAGCTGGATGAAAACCAACTGCCAGACAGCGCCAAACTGGAAGCCTTAATCAAGCTATTGAATGAACATGGCTGTGCGCTGGGGCTACAGCATTTTGGCGGGCGCTTTAATATGATCGGCAACTTGTCCCAATGGGGGCTGGCTTATCTGAAAGTCGATGGCAGCTACATCCGTAATATCGATCAGGAAGACGATAAGCAAATGTTTATCGAAGCGTTGTATCGCGCCACCAACAGTATTGCCCTGCCGCTTATCGCCGAACGTGTTGAAACCGCAGGTGAGCTGAAAGTGCTTCAGGAGATGGGATTACAGGGCGCGATGGGACGGTTGCTGGGTGAACCGGTGCCAGCGGTCAGAGTCTGATGCCACCTCGTTTGGGTTAACGGTGTATTAACGACCCCGGCTTCTCGCTACGATATGGAGAAGCCGGAAATACCTGAACAGAACGCTAAGACATTATTTCTTAAAAAACATTATTTCTTCAAAACATGGTCTCTTCGTCGTCACCAATCAGCTTGTTCAATCCGCCATTCAGCGCTTCACGCGCCTGCGCACGGTTGATTAACTTCAGCTGTGCCGCCTGAGGGAAATCGGTAATGCTGACCACACCTTTCTGAATCAACACCTGAATTAAATCCTCCAGCACGCGCACCATTTCCAGATCGCTTTGCCGTAGCTGCTGCAAACTGGACATCGCCGCCTGATGGCTGCGAAACCAGGCCTGCGCCTCGCGTGAATCATCCGGCAACTCGCCATTCATTTCAGGAAAAGGACTCTTTTCTACCTTCATCAAGTGGCCATCACTGTCGCGCTGGATATAAAACATTCTCGGAGACCTTTTAAGTTTTTGATAAAGAAAGGAGCCGGGCAGGCTCCCCCTTTTCGTCAGCTAGACTGTTCTGGCTTGCTGACCAGACTTTCAAGCGACGGCAATGCACCGTTATAGTGTTCCAACGTAATCGACACTGCAACCGTTCCGCCTTTATCCGCCGTAAAGTTCCCCGCCGTGCTAACCTCAATCGTCGGTGAACCATGATTGTCGGTGATACGAATATAGCGACTAATATCGGTTCCTTCCTCCAGTTCGCCCACCAGATCGCTGAGATCAATCCGGTCGCCCTCTTTGGCGTTAAAGTCTTTGATCACATCGTTACCGATATCACCAGCCTGCCACTTAAAGATATCAGCACCCGCGCCGCCGATAAGCGTATCGCCCCCTGGCCCACCGATCAGAATGTCATCTCCCGCACCGCCGTAGAGCAGGTCATTACCTTCTCCGCCGATCAGCGTGTCATTTCCACCCTGACCGAAAAGAATGTCATTCCCCGCTCCACCGTTGAGTGTGTCGTTGCCATCTTTCGCCGACGACAGATCAAACTCCGCGCTGTGCGTGGCAATATAGCTATGCATCTCTTTCGCCGTCGGGACGCCGGTTTGCATACCTAACTGCTTGCCGATGTAGTTCTGCAAAGCGGTGATACCGTTGCCGTCGATATTAGGAAACGACACCACATCGCCGAACAGAATGTCATTCCCCAACCCACCATTCAGTTGGTCATTGCCTGCATGTATTGACTCACTGCTGCCCAGAATCGCTTTATTAAGGTTAGCAGGGTCAATATGATCCTGAACCACGCCGTCGGTGTCATAGCGCTTCAGCGTATCGCCATTTAAATCAGCCCCAATACCGATCGCTTCAATGGTCGACTGCTTCTTCAGCAAACTGAAAGCCTGAGCCGCATTGGTGTTGCTGACATCGCGGTTGCCTGAATTATCAACCCAGTACCAGTTGCCGCGGTAGTCCTGCGCCCAGTAGCTGCTGTTATTACCCACGCCGCCCAAAGAGGAGATTTCATACGTTCCGTCCCCCTGCGCGTGTACTTGTCCAATCACTGTACCCGTGACTTGATTGCTCTTATCACTCCACGCATATTGATAGACGTTCCCTTTGCTATCAATCACTTCACGTACCGCACCGCGAACATCCATAGAGTAGGACTGCCCTGGCTTGTAGGCGAAGCTATCGATATTCAGCGTTTGGTTCCAGTCACTCACTTTCACGACATCGGCTTCATTCTTCTGATAGAACGTTGGCTCACCGTCGGTAATGAAATACGTCAGGTTATTACCCACATTCTTTTTCACCACATCGCTTTGAAACCAGTTAGCCGTCGTCTTGAACACGTCTTCATAGTTGGTTCCACCGCCTTTCTCCGATCCGCCAACCATTGAATTCAATACGGCAGTCAGCTTATTCAGGGCGCTGGCGTCGTTCAGATTCACAGAAATGGTTTTCCCCACCTGCGTATCAAAGTCAGCCAGAAAAACGTTTACCGTACCGGAATTCACGCCGCTAGCACTATTGATCAGGCTTTTGAACACGTTGCTCAACGATGTACGCGTATTCTCGATATCCGTTGACGACATACTGCCGGATGAATCGACCATAAAGGCAATGTTGTAATTCTTGCCTTCTATGATCTGCAAACCGGAAACATCCGCGACCATCACATCGTGGCTATGCGTGCCGGACATGTTGTCATCGCCTATCGTACCGACGCTCATCCCATACTGCTCAACGCCTCCGGCAGAGTAGCCTGTCGCCGTATCATGGTTGGCAATTTCTGTCGATGTCGCCTGCGCCACTACGTTGAATTTGCCCGCATCGACTGGCACTTCGAGCGTAATCTTGCCAGCCAGCGTCTGGGCATTGCTGGCGTTCTTGATGAGATACGATCCATCGTCACCAACGGTATACTTCACGTTGTTAATGTGGTCGGTCAGCACCGTTCCTTTTGGGATCCCCGTGAGCGTAATCCCTGACAGGGTTTCACTGCCGTCGCGATCGGTCAAGGCTGCCGAGACATCAAGCGTATGCGTCTGTGTGCCTGCCTGGCCGGGCACTTTTTCCACCGTCGCACTATTGGTGCCCGGGGTGTATGTCGTACCGTCGCTATAGATCACGCCTTCAATATTGTTGCTAACCTGCGAGGTAAACGAGCCTGACTTGCCGCTGCCATCGGTATAGTTAACTTTCAGTCCGTCCAGCGTGTTAACCGACGTATCCTGATTGTTGTTCGTACTATAGGTTGCGTTATAGGTGTAACCCGTCTCTTTCATAACGAACACGTAGTCAGAATGCGCGCTGCTGCCGTTATTCGTCCGGTTACCGTTAAACGAATCCAGATCGCGATGATCCTTACGATCGGCCGGCCAGTCACTCTGTCGATAGAAATACCCACTGTTGGAATGCACAACGAAGATATCGCTGTAGCTGCCATCGCCGCTGGTATTACCCTGACTGTAGTACGCTACCTTGCCATTGCCGACCACCGTAGGTACCGGATCCCCCTCGGTCAGCCAAACGCGGACACCGTTGCCTACGGCAACAATTTTCCCATTTTGTACGTCGAAGCCGCCGTTGGCACTACCGCCATTGACCTTAATAATTTCCGAAGAGGTCGGCGTTGTCGCGCCACTGGTGATGCTCAGGCTCACTACTGGCGCATCGGCTACTGGCGTTATGCCAATGTGCAGCGCGGCTTTATCGCCGGTGTTACCCGCGACATCAACGGGCCGATAACCAATATCACCCAGCGATGCGCCAGAGAGATTGCCCACTGGCGTAAAGCGCAGATCGGTGTTGCCAGCAGTAAAGGTTTGCCCAACCGTGACCGCTTTCCAACTCCCGCTATCGTTAAAATAGAGTGTACCCGCGCTGGCTGGCGGTAAAGACGAAATCACGATGCTTGTGGTATCGCTCGATACGCCCAGATCGCTCCAGCCAATATGGAGCGGCGTGTCTTCCATGCCAGAAACCGTATTGTCGTGTGCAGCTGGCGGCGTAATATCCATGATCGCCTGGCTGTTATCATGTGCCTGATTGCCTGCCGCATCGGTCGCCGTCGCGCCAGCGGTAATCTTGCCTTCCGCTAACGTACTCAGATCGACATTCGCCTGCCATTTACCATTCGTCACAGGCACGTCATGCAGCGTAACCGACTTACCATTCACATCGGTAAAGACCAGATTGACCGTCTTCTCGTTGCTGGTACCGCTGATTACCGTATTTTTCGACTCACTCTGGCTGACATACCCATCGTTACCGGCGAAATTCGTAATATCAATTTCTGGTGCGATCGTGTCGACACCGTAGGCATGATGGGTATTCGCCGTGGTGACGTTGCCTGCCGCATCGCGCGTGGTGACGGTAGCGCTCACATCACTGTTGGCAGCCAGCACTGAACCGGGAACGTTGACACTCCAGGTTTTGCCATCCGCATTCACCGTCGTCTGGTAGGTCTCGGTCCCGACTTTCACCGTAACCGCATCGCCGGCTTTCACGTCGTTATCGACTTTACCCGTCACTGCAATGGTCTGCCCGGATTCGGCCGCATTGATGACGTTATCCGACGTCACATCGTCGATAGTAATCGAGGCGGTTGGCGCAACGGTGTCTACACCGTAGGCATGAGTAGTATCGGCGGTAGTGACGTTGCCTGCTGGATCGCGTGTGGTGACCGTCGCGGAGATATCGCCATTGGCTGCCAGTACGGCGCCCGGCACATTCACGCTCCAGGTTTTACCATCCGCATTCACCGTCGTCTGATAAGTCTCGGTGCCGACTTTTACCGTAACCGCATCGCCCGCTTTGACGTCGTTATCGACTTTACCGGTGACGGCTATGGTCTGGCCGGACTCACTGGCGTTAATCACGTTATCGCTGGTGACGTTATCGATAGTAATCGACGCGATTGGTGCAACGGTGTCTACACCGTAAGCGTGGCTGGTGTTGGCTGTGGTGACATTGCCTGCCGCATCGCGCGTGGTGACGGTAGCACTCACATCACTATTGGCCGCCAGTACCGACCCCGGAACATTCACGCTCCAGGTTTTGCCATCCGCATTGACGGTCGTCTGGTAGGTCTCGGTGCCGACTTTTACCGTAACCGCATCACCGGCTTTCACGTCGTTATCGACTTTACCCGTCACGGCTATCGTCTGCCCGGATTCAGCCGCGTTAATCACGTTATCGCTGGTGACACTGTCGATAGTAATCGATGCAGTTGGTGCAACCGTGTCTACACCATAGGCATGAGTCGTATCGGCGATAGTGACGTTACCTGCTGGATCGCGCGTCGTCACCGTGGCGGAGATATCACCATTGGCAGCTAATACCGAACCGGGAACATTGACGCTCCAGGTTTTACCATCGGCATTCACCGTGGTCTGGTAGGTCTCGGTACCGACTTTCACCGTAACCGCATCGCCCGCTTTCACGTCATTATCGACTTTACCGGTCACCGCAATGGTCTGGCCGGACTCGGCCGCATTGATGACGTTATCGGATGTGACATCGTCGATAGCGATCGACGCCACAGGCGCAACGGTGTCTACACCGTAAGCGTGGCTGGTGTTGGCCGTCGTAACGTTGCCCGCGGCATCACGTGTAGTGACCGTGGCATTGATATCACCGTTGGCGGCCAGTACGGAACCGGGAACGTTCACGCTCCAGGTTTTGCCGTCCGCATTCACCGTGGTCTGATAAGTCTCGGTGCCGACTTTTACCGTAACCGCATCGCCCGCTTTCACGTCGTTATCGACTTTACCCGTCACGGCTATCGTCTGGCCGGATTCAGCCGCATTGATGACGTTATCGGACGTGACGTTATCGATAGTAATCGATGCGGTTGGTGCGACGGTGTCTACACCGTAGGCATGAGTAGTATTGGCGGTAGTGACATTGCCTGCGTTATCACGCGTGGTGACCGTCGCGCTCACATCACTGTTGGTGGCTAACACCGAACCGGGAACATTCACGCTCCAGGTTTTACCGTCGGCATTGACGGTGGTCTGGTAGGTCTCGGTCCCGACTTTCACCGTAACCGCATCACCCGCTTTCACGTCGTTATCGACCTTACCGGTGACAGCAATGGTCTGCCCGGATTCGGCGGCATTGATGACGTTATCGGACGTGACGTTATCGATAGTAATCGATGCCGTTGGCGCAACCGTATCGACACCGTAAGCGTGGCTGGCATTCACAGTCGTGACGTTGCCTGCCGCATCGCGCGTGGTCACCGTCGCAGAGATGTCACTATTGGTGGCTAAGACTGAACCGGGAACGTTGACGCTCCAGGTCTTGCCGTCCGCATTGACGATGGTCTGGTAGGTCTCGGTGCCCACTTTAACGGTAACTGCATCCCCGGCTTTCACGTCGTTATCGACTTTACCGGTGACGGCTATGGTCTGCCCGGACTCGGTCGCGTTAATCACGTTATCGCTGGTGACATTGTCGATAGATATCGATGCCACAGGCGCAACGGTGTCTACACCGTAGGCATGAGTAGTATCGGCTGTAGTGACGTTGCCTGCCGCATCGCGCGTGGTGACCGTCGCACTCACATCGCCATTGGCGGCCAGTACCGACCCCGGTACGTTGACACTCCAGGTTTTGCCGTCGGCATTCACGGTGGTCTGGTAGGTCTCGGTCCCGATTTTAACGGTAACCGCATCGCCGGCTTTCACATCGTTATCGACTTTACCGGTGACCGCAATGGTCTGGCCGGATTCACTGGCATTGATGACGTTATCGCTGGTGACATTGTCGATAGAAATCGATGCCGTTGGCGCAACGGTGTTTACACCGTAGGCATGAGTCGTATCGGCGGTCGTGACATTGCCTGCCGCATCGCGCGTGGTGACCGTCGCACTCACATCGCCATTGGCGACCAGTACCGACCCCGGCACATTGACGCTCCAGGTTTTGCCATCGGCATTCACCGTCGTCTGGTAGGTCTCGGTACCGACTTTCACCGTAACCGCATCACCGGCTTTCACATCGTTATCGACTTTACCGGTGACGGCTATGGTCTGGCCGGATTCAGCCGCATTGATGACGTTATCGGACGTGACGTTATCGATAGATATCGATGCCGTTGGCGCAACCGTATCCACGCCATAAGCATGAGTCGTGTTAGCGGTGGTGACATTACCTGCGGTATCACGCGTGGTGACCGTCGCGCTCACATCCCCATTCGCTGCCAGCACTGAACCGGGAACGTTGACGCTCCAGGTTTTGCCATCGGCATTCACTGTCGTCTGGTAGGTCTCGGTACCGACTTTCACCGTAACCGCATCGCCCGCTTTGACGTCGTTATCGACTTTACCCGTCACCGCAATGGTCTGACCGGATTCAGCCGCGTTGATGACGTTATCCGACGTCACATCATCGATAGTAATCGACGCCACAGGCGCAACGGTGTCTACACCGTAGGCATGGGTAGTATCGGCAGTGGTGACATTGCCTGCTGCATCGCGCGTCGTCACCGTCGCGGAGATATCACCGTTGGCGGCTAAGACTGAACCGGGAACATTCACACTCCAGGTTTTGCCATCCGCATTCACCGTCGTCTGGTAGGTCTCGGTACCGACCTTAACGGTCACCGCATCACCCGCTTTCACGTCGTTATCAACTTTACCCGTCACCGCAATGGTCTGACCGGATTCAGCCGCGTTGATGACGTTATCCGACGTCACATCATCGATAGTAATCGACGCCACAGGCGCAACGGTGTCTACACCGTAGGCATGGGTAGTAT